>CBDDGG010000005.1:4837500-6572839 GCA_965227755.1 Dyadobacter sp. | reverse complement strand
CGTCCTTTTCAATCAGGCCGGCCTGCGGATTGGGCGTCTCCGCGCCGATGTCCAGGGCCGCTAGTGCGGCTTTATTGAGCCATGCCTTTCCGTAGAGGTACAAAATAAAGGTCGGAACTTTACCGGTCGCGTCGTTGATTTCAGCCAGGGTCGGCAGTCGCTTTTCCGCAAACTGGTACTCGTTCCAGCCGCCCTTTTCCCCGAAGCAATGGCCACCGACTGGGCCGTTTGCCCGTCGGCCGCCATCGTGTATACCTTTGCATTGACGACGATCAGGTCTGCCCGGTTTTGCCCGAAGCTGCACGTAGTGGATCCTAGGAGGCAAATGGCGATGATTCTGAAAGACCACATCCCGATCAATGCTTGATCATCTCCCTCGAATACTGGATTCCGATGCCGTAAGCACCGCCGTAATCGCGGAACAGGTCGGTCACCGCATTGTAGGTAGCGCTCCGGCCCCAGTCGCGTTGCAGTTCGAGTACGTATTGCATGGAGGTCATGGTCGTGGCGCCTGCCTTGATCATGCGGTGAACGGCCATCTGGTGTGCTTCGTCGCTCGCGTCACCGCAGGCATCGGTGATCACGTACACCTGGTAACCGTCCTGGATAGCCGAAAGCACCGGCCCTACGATACAAACACTCGTCCAGAGCCCGGCAAAAACGATTTTCTTTTTACCCTTTGCCACAATGGCCTTGTAGGTAGGGGCATCTTCCCACGGATTCATGGTCGTCCGGTCGAGGTAGCCGGATGATGCCGGAGGATAAGCCGCCAGCAGCTCTGGAAAAACGGGACCGCTAAAACTTTTCTCGGCAACGGTGGTGATTACGGTGGGTACCTTAAAAATTTTAGAACCGCCCGCAATGAGCGCAACGTTGGTCCTCAATTGTTCGATGGTAATGTTTTTGACGGGAAAGGCCATTTGGCTCTCGTGGTCGACCAGTACCAGCGCATGGTCATCCGGGGTAAGCAGTGACGCTGCCGGCTTTTGCGCAAACGTGTTGAAGCAGATACCCGCGGTGAATGCAAACAAAAAGGCGATCTGTTTTTTCATTGTTTCGATAATAAGTGTTTGAAAAATTGCTTGGGACAAAAATCCCGCTGTCGCCCGCCATTTTCAATGTTCCAATCCCGGAAGGTGATGTATACGTTGTATGGGATGGCGGGTTCAATGCATTTTGAGAGGTTCCGCAGAAATTACCCTATGTGAATGCTTGCCAAAACCACGGCCCCGATCTTCGCGCAAAAAAGATTAAGTCCGTTATGAAGTACATCCGAAAAAGCTTGAAAATTATCTGGGTTTTACCCCTTCTGTTCTCACCCCTCTACGCACAGCAGGTGCATGTAATCCGAGCAGCGGACGGCATTCCGATGCATGTTCGCGAATACGGCCAGGGCAAGCCCGTCATACTGCTCGCTGGCGGCCCTGGATTTAATGCCGCTTACCTTGAACCCATCTGGAAAGCATTGCCGCAGTACCGGTTCGTCGTTCCCGACCAGCGGGGAACCGGCTCGTCCATCGTTGGAAAATTAGATTCGAGTGTGATTAATGTAAACCGGTACGTGGAAGACCTCGAACTGATGCGAAAACAATTGCATATCGACAAGCTCATCCTGGCCGGGCATTCCTGGGGCGGTATGCTCGCGCTGGCTTACGCGGCCAGGTACCCGAGCAACGTCGACAGGCTGGTGCTGTTGGGGCCGGGCGGCATTACGCAAAAATTTTTCCAATATTTCAAAAGCAATATCCGGGTGCGCCTGCACGAGGAGGACGTGGCCGAATCGAAAGCGGCCCATAATTTCGCGCTCAGCCTGAAAGCCATCTGGCCGGGTTACTTCTACAACCGCGATAAAGCGCTGGCTACGAAGGCGCTGGTCGATACCAACCTGGCCAATTACCAGTCGGCAAAGGTCAACTCGCTGGCACTGAGCGATTACAAAAAGACGGAAAGCATGCGCGTTGCAAGCCTGCGGAAGTTTACCCGGCCGGTGTACATCATTCAGGGACGTCAGGACCCGGTGGGCGAATCCACCGTTTACGAAACCCAAAGCATTATCCCGCAAACGGAAATATTATTCATTGAAAACTGCGGGCACCTGCCCTGGCTGGAAAGCGAAGCCGCGGCGACTCAATTCTTCGATCTGCTGAAAGGTTCGCTGAAATAGGGGCTATCCGGTTTCGAGCAAGCCGTCAGCATTGCAAAAGTGCCGTTCACGATGTCATTTACCGCCATTCAGGAACCTGACCGTCACGTGGACGCCACTTTTGTTCCCTATATTGAAAACACCGTTGAGCTGCTTGGTGAGCCCCGCTATCAGTTGCAGGCCGAGCGAGTTCTGCCGGTTTATATCCATTCCGGGCGGCAATCCCACACCGTTATCGGAGACTTCGAGCAGCAGGTGCTCGGGGCCGTCGTGTTTAAATGCAATGCTGATCGTCCCTTTTTTCCCGTTCACGAATGCGTACTTAAATGCATTGACGACACTTTCCGTTAAAATCAAACCCAATGGAACAGCCTGCGAAACATCCAGGTCTATTGTTTCAAGGTGCTGTTCGAGCATGATCCGCTTCCTGTCGTCAAAACTCTCGCGCAGGTACGCGATCAGGTCGTTGATATACTCGGTCATGCCGACCATGGATGAGGTTTCATCGCGATACAGCTTCTGGTGCAGGAGCGACATCGCGTGTACCCGCCTGAGACTATCCTTCAATGCCAGCCGGGCGGAATCGTCCTGCAAGTATACCGACTGCGAATGCAGCAAGCTGATCACCGTATGCAGGTTATTCTTCACGCGGTCGTGCAGCTCGGTGATCAGCCATTCCTTTTCTTTGAGCAGCTTATCCTGCGCGTGGTTGAGTGTTTCCAGAAATGTATTTTTCTGGTCTAGTTCGCGCTGGTTCGCTTCCAGCTGGTGATTGGCCCGCCGCTTCATCAGATAACGGTTCAACAAAAGCAGCAATATAATGGTGGTCAGCAGCAAACCGGCGATCGTGATGTTCCGCGCCCGGTGCGCCTGTTCGGTTTTAATGCGTTCAAGCTGGTTCTGACTGTTCAGGAGCTTAATGCTTTTGTCCTTTTTTTCCAGTTCGTACTTCACCAGCAGTTCCTCGGCCCTTTTTCGCTGTTCGTAGCCAAATATCGAATCCATCGACTCGTAGCTCAGGGTCTGGTTCCGGATCGCATCCAGGTACCGCCCTTCCATCGAATCGATCTTGTATAAATTATAGTAGTAATTTTCTTTGGTGTACACATCAAATGTGGAGGCGAAATCATTCCCTTTCGAAAGCAGGCGTCGCGCCTTTTCCGTTTTGCCGATGGTCCGGTAAAACTTTGAAATGCCGAGAAATGCGGCGGGAAACTCGTCATAAATATGCTCGGTGGGAAACTTGTCGGCCATGGCCAGAAACGTCTGGTATTCCGATTTCGCCTTTTCAAAGTCTCTTACATTTTCATAGCTCATTCCCAGCAGCAGCGCGAAATGCATTTGCTCGAAATACGATGAAGGCGGGTAGGTGCGGTATGTTTCGCCCAGCATTTCCAGGGCCTCTCTGGCTTTGCCGGTACGATTGAGCATGCCCACCTTCCCGATCACCGACCGGTACCAGAATAGCCGGGTGTCCGACGTGAGTTCGGAGAGGGCCTTGTCGTACCAGCGCATTGCCTCGTTGTATCTGTACAAGCGTTCGTAAATCATTCCCCGGCGCGTGTAGAAGAAGGGAATGAAGGTGGAGTCGGACTTGGATGCAAGGCAGGCGAAGCTTTTGTTGGAGTAAAACAATGCATTGGTAAGCGCGCCTTTCCGGTAGTTCAGCCAGGATAGCGCGTCGAAGGGATACTGCTGGTGGTGAAAATTCAGCTCGGCTTGCAGCTTCACGATTTCGCGGAGGAGCACTTCCGCGGCGTCGTATCGCCTGGCTACGAAATTCTCGATATTGATCAGCGACAGCGCGTCAATTTCTCTATCGACTTTTTTATTGGACTTATAAATGGAAAGCGCCTTTTCGAACCGGGCAAGCCGCTCGGGATCACCGTAATGCAGTACTTCTCCCGCGCTCATCAGCGCCCTCGCGTGCGCCAATGCATTCCCGGATCGTTCGGCCAATGCTTCCGCTATGCCGAACAGTTTCCGGCTTTCGTCATGGTACCCGTATTGGTCGGCTAAATGTGCTTTGAGCAGGATATTTTCGAATTTCCATGGTCCGGGGGCCTTCTCACTCAGGCGCATGGCTTCGTCGATATACAAACGTGCTGCATTCAGGTCGGCCGGTTCGGTACCTGGTTTGAAGATGAAATAACTGCCCAGTTCGGTGAGCAGCCGGAGCCGTTCCGCTCCCCGGAGCGTTGTGAGAAGTGCCCTGGCGTCCTTGATATTCCCGGTATTGACCAGCCGGGTGCCTGCATGCTCCCGGCCCTCGTGATAGCCCTCGTTGTAAGGCAGCAGGTAGCTCAGGCCGTACACATTGCAGGGAATGCGGATCGCGGAGTCCATATCGATTTGCCCCTGACTGATCGTATGGATATATTGCGCGGTAATGCGGACCAGCAGGCGTTGCCTTGGGAGATCGTCGTAACCCGTGCGATCCTGGGCGGTGGCCTGCGCGCAGATGGTAAGCAGAAAAACGCACAGCCATGCAGAGCCACGAAATCTTTTTACAGAAATCCAGAGGCAAAGGTGCTGTAAATGAGTAGCATAATACATGGATTGCTTTTAGCTATCAGTCGACATTGATTGATTTGGCGTAAATCTATCAAGTAAAACCGGTCCTTTCATGCGCATTACCCGACCCGGTTGGCAACAGTACATCACTTGCGATAATGGATACATCAAATGCCCTGGCGGAGTGTTTTTTATCTGCCATTTTTCCACTAACATTATCTTCACAAAACCGATAGAATAAGAAGCACCCCTAATAACAGGATGATAAGCAGGATAATTTTCACGGCAGACCTTCTATTGACCATCGTGGGCTTGGGAATCTGCCAGCCTACCACGAGCAGCCTCTCGATCAAAAAGTATCAGTCATCGGGTTTGAATGCGCGCTACCTTCGCCTTCAAAAAACGGGGGAGGACACTGCGAGGGTCAATTTGCTTTTGGAGATCAGCAGTATCTGCCATCGGAAGCAAACGCTGACATCGCCCGACAGCGCCATCATGTTCGCGCGGCAGGCCGCCGTACTCAGCAAACGACTCCGCTATACCGACGGCTACTGCGAGGCGATTTTCCTGATATGCAAATCATACCTTCGCAAGGACAACCTCCCTGCTGCGGAGCGTATGCTGAATGAGGCGAACGGAGAGCTTTACGTGAAGCTCCTGCTGGCGCTCAGCGAATATTGTATGGACAAAGGCAGCCCGGGCTCCGATAAAATGCAAAAGGCTGTACGCTATGGGACACTGGCAAACCGGATGAGTACCAACCTGAAATCCAGGCACTGGATGACGGAAAGCGCGATCGTGATGGCCAAATACCATTTCCGCACGGGACAGATGACGCTAGGGAGGAACCGCTTTTACGATGTGATCAGCTATTACAAACAAATTCACGACAAGGCGGGCGAAGCGCATTGGTGGCAGGAGCTGGGCCGGTACATTCCCGATACCGACAGTACCTATGCCATAGAAATCAACAGCTTGCAGCGCGCGCGCGCCCTTTACAAACAACTCGGAAATTCCAGAGGGCAGGCGGAGTGCCTGGATAATGAGGCATACCTCCATGTGGCCCACGGAAGGCTCGACCTCGCCGAAAGGGCCGGTATCGAGGAATTGAATGTTTTGAAATCAGCCGGTCTTGATCAAAAGTTACCCTCCTGCTATCAACGGCTATCTAAAACCATGCTGAAAAAGAAAGATCACGACAGGGCTTTGGAATATGCGCTGCTGGGGATGGAAAGCGTGAAGGCACTGAAAGACAGCACCCAGCTGATGAAAACCTACGAGCTGATCGGGGACCTGCAACGCACGATTGGTAATCCCGCGGAAAGTGTCCGGTATTACAAACTAGCGTTGTCGACCATCACTCAGTCGCCGGACCTGGCGCATAACCTCCTGAGAAGAATGACACAGGTGCAAATCGGGATGAACCGGCCGGCGGAAGCATTGGCATCCATTCAATGGTTGGTTAAATGGAGGGGCGCACCTCAAACAAATGCCGATAAACAGCTTTTTGCGCTGATGATAGCCGACAGCTACGCCGGAATGGGCAAAATGGCTTCCGCAGAGCGCTATTATGCAGAAGTCGCCCGACTGAATGACCTAATCCAGTTAACGCCAAATTTCCATTGGTATACCTTTACCAATGTGGCGGGGGCGGAGGCCTACCTGGCAGTGGCCAGATTTTACGCCCGCCAGCAACACTACGATAAATCCAACCGGTACTTGGCCGCTGCATTACGATCTGGCAACCTCACGCCCGACATGGAAAGGGAATCAAGATACATGCGCTATCGCAATGATTCCATTGCCGGAATTTTGCCGGTATCGACCGCTAATTTCCAGCGGTATGTCTTCCTGAATGATTCCATTGACCGCGTTACCAAGGACGAACAACTGGAATTGCTGAAAGCCAATTTCAAATCGGCTCAGCGCGAAAAAGACATTCAGCTGCTAAAAAACGAGGCATTACTCAGAGAGCGTCAACTCCAATTATCGGCGCAGAAGGAAAAGCTTACCTACGCGGGAATTTTTACATTGTTTTGCCTTTTGGGCCTCACTTACAATAGTTTTCGCACGAAGCAAAACAAGAACCGGCAATTGGAAGCGCAGCAGGACATCATTAATAAAAAGAACGTGGCGCTCCTTAAACTGATCGACGAGAAGGAGTTACTGATGAAGGAAGTCCATCATCGGGTCAAAAATAACCTGCAAACAGTTACCAGTCTGCTCACTTCGCAGTCGTTCCACCTCAGGGACCAGGGCGCCGTGAAAGCCATTGATGATAGCCGCAACCGGATTGAAGCTATTTCCATGCTGCATCAACGGATTTATCAGTCTGGCAACATGGTTGGGGTTGTGCTGAAAAGCTACGTCAGCGAGATGATCTACAATCTCGAAGAATGCTTCGATACCATCGACCGGATCAAATTCTCGATAGAGGTAGAAGATATGATCCTGGACTTGTCCCAGACGGTGCCGGTGGGGTTGATATTGAATGAAGCTATCACCAATTCATTGAAATATGCTTTTCCTGGTGATCGAAAAGGCCATATTCAGGTTTCTCTCCTGCGAGTCGACCGCGAAAGATTATCGCTCAGTGTTTCTGACAATGGAATCGGGCTTCCGGCGGATTTCGATATCGCCAACAGTCCGACGTTCGGCTTTCAACTTATCAAGGGTCTTACCGCTGATCTGAATGGTCAATTGAAAATCCGGAGTGAATCCGGAACAAATTTGCAAATCGACTTTGATCAAGTGTCGCTACCGCACTCCGCCTCCTCGCTCCTTGAACATTCGGGGGTCGGTAAAAATTAAGCTGAGGCAAGCAAACCTTGCCTGGAAGCTCACAGTGCGTGTGAACAAGTGATTGCAGTTAGGTGGTTAATTGCCTGATCCTTGATTCCAAAACGGCGATCCGATTTTCGAGCTCCCGTACATAATCGTCCTTTCTAAAATGCTGCTCAATCTCTTCCAGGGTATATTTCGGGTTGATATGCTGCGGGCAGTTCCAGTCATACGCTTTGACGTGAAGTAATATCATCCGCTCCGGCTTGAACCTGTAGTTATCTGGTTTAAGTTGCTCGAACAGATCTGGATTTGAGTTGAACCCTACGATTTCAGCCTCCGCGTAAATTTTCAGCCGCGCCCGGAGTGTGTAGGAAAGTAAAATTAATGACGCGTTCGGATTATGAGTGATATTTCCCGTGGAAATGTATTGCCTGTTACCACTGAAATCTATAAACCCGATCGTGTGATTGTCAATCACTTTAAGGAATCCCTTCGGGCCACCGCGATGCTGAATATACGGGAAGCCGTTTTCACCGTAAGACGCCATGAAAATGCTGTCCATTTCGCTAATGAAGCCCTCTTCGATTCTGGTCAGTCCGTCGACGAAACTTTGCTTTTCGTGCCGTTCATAGGCATTACGGCTGCCCATTCTTTCCTGAATAGCCTTGATTTGATCGGTGAAAGCGAGCTGTGAATAGTTCATGATAAACGGATGTTTAAAAGTGCAGCATGGCCGATCCGGCGAATCTGTTAATTGCGATTTCTTTCATGGTGCTCGGGTTTGATATAGGTTCAAAGGTATTCTATCATGCAAAGTTGCCAAAAAGGGAAATCTTGAAGGTTAGATCTAACATGGTAATTAATGTCAATTTCCATTACAGGTAACTTTCAGGTCTTTTGGGATCATTTAATCCTTAACCATCTTGAAACCACATTATACTCTTGCATGACCAGGGAAAGGTTGTTACTGACAAGAAGGCAGTATTAAGTGAATCACACAGAAAGTCAGAAAACCGACATCTGACACAATTACATCAAATCCGATTATCCATCTATTTCTTGGTTAGCAAGCGATTTGGAAATTGCACCAGAATAATACGGATATTGTACAGTTAATTGTAGGCTTCCCATTTTTAGAGGGGCTGTGATTTAGACTTGGTTGTTAATTGTAATGGTTAAGTCTTCCTTTTTCATGGCACCTTGTTTCAGCAGAATGTGCTTTTGATTTGGAGTTAGTCCTTTCATTGATCTGTGCGGATGCTTACTGTTGTAATTGTCGAGCCATTTGTCCGACAAAATCCGCAACTGTTCCAAAGAGTCGAAAAAGTGAGCATCTAGGACATCTTCTCGATAAGTCCTGTTTAGTCTCTCGTTGTACCCGTTCTGCATTGGCTTTCCTGGTTGGATAAATTTCTGCTCGATCTGCTTTTCTTCGCACCAATTGGCCAATTTCTTGCTGATGAATTCCGGGCCATTGTCAGTTCTTATCGATAATGGCAGCCCTCGTTCCAACTCTAACTGCTGCAAAATTTGTATTACTTTACCAGCACAGATGGAATAATCTGCATGTGCTGCAAGTGCTTCTCTACTAGCATCATCCATGACTATCAATGTTCGCACACGTCTGCCAGAGCTGAGAGCATCGCTCACAAAATCCATACTCCAAGTTTCATTCAAAGTCTTTGCCTCAACTAAAGGCTGTTTGGGCCTTTTCAGAATGCGTCTTTTTCGCTTACGCCTTAATTTAAGATCCATACTTCGATAGATTCGAAGTACGCGTTTGCGATTCCACGGTAGGCCCTTGTTCCTTAAATTGCCGTAATACCAATCAAAACCTCTCGTCGGATGTTCATCTGCCAACTCATTAAGCATATCTATGACAGGCAGGTCATTCTTGATGGTTTTGTAATAAAAGACACCCGTACTTAACCGCAAAACTCTGCATGCCCGCTCAATACTAAATCCAGTTTCCTGAGAAATATCGGAAACGATTAGCCGCTTCTGAGCAGGCTTTAAAGCTTTTTTTCGATGATCTCTTTTGCAAGTCTGTGATCCAGAGCCAGTTCTGCGTACATATGTTTCAGCCGACGGTTCTCTTCTTTCAACGCCTTTAACTCCGCTAGCTCAGATGCTCCCATGCCGCTGAATTTTTTGCGCCAATTGTATAATGTGGCTTTGGAGACACCATTTTCCCGAGCAACGTCGGTCGCTTGCTTGCCAGAATCCAGATCTTTGAGGATTTTGACGATCTGAGTTTCAGTGAATGTTTTTCCCTTCATAGCAGATTAAAATTAGAAAATTTGTCTAACTCATCACCAATCTATTTTTGGGGAAGCCTACACAAGGAGATTAGCAAATATGCTAATTCTCAGCCGATAGATTGTTTCAGCTTCCAATTGGTTTACAAACATTTATATCAAATGCGGCCTCCATACCAAATACTTATTCCTCTTAAAATCAAATACTTAAATCTGAAATTTTAATTAAATCAAGCAGAGTCTGGTTCGACATTAGTTCCGCTGCGGGTAGAATGCTATTCTTCCCTGTGCCCTTGAGATTAAGAGGGCAAATGTCGAAAGCTTTGTTTCGGATTTTCCATCTACCATTGACCCATTCGAAAATCGAAAGGGTGTTTGATCCCCGTCTTCTCAGGTCTATATTATGGCTGTGAGAAAAGAACGAAGGGATGGGAAAACAAAGCGAACTGAACAATGAGCAGGTATTGAGTGTCGTCAAACACCTAAAGGATATCGGCGAAGATATAACGATCGAGCAAGCAGAATTAATGTTAGATTCAATGAAGCAACTGGTTACATTGGCTATAAATCAGTATTTTCGTAACGTTCCAGATTCAAAACTTCATTCATCAACAAATATTTAGTCCGATGTCCAGAGCTATTCTATATGTCAGGGTTAGCACTGATGAACAGGCAGAAAAAGGCTATTCTCAGCGAGATCAAGAAGAAAGGTTACGAAATTGGTGCAAATACAATTCCGTGGAAGTTGTCGAAGTGATCCTTGAAGACCATTCGGCAAAAACATTCTTGCGACCAAAGTGGCAAATGCTACTTACCAGATTAAAGGAGAATAAACGACTTCGGGTAGATCAAATTTTATTTACCAAATGGGATCGGTTCAGTCGTAATGCAGGTGATGCATATCAGATGATCAGCATACTTCGAAAAGCTGGCATTGAACCACAAGCTATCGAACAACCACTTGACATCCGTATTCCGGAGAACAAGATCATGCTTGCCTTCTATTTAGCGGCGCCTGAGGTTGAGAATGATCGCCGCGCATTAAATGTCTTCCATGGCATGCGGCGTGCCAAGAAAGAAGGGCGTTGGGTTGCCACCGCTCCAATAGGATATCGAAATTCCCGCTCATTAGATGGTAAAAAAATAATTGAGCCCGACCTGTCCAAGGCACCTATCATAAAGTGGGTATTTGAGGAACTTGCATTGGGCAGGTTTAACACCGAGCAAGTCTGGAAACAAGCGGTAAGAAAGGGACTCAAATGCAGTAAAAACAATTTTTGGCTCGCAATTCGGAATCCGGTGTACTGCGGACAGATATTTATTCCCGAATTCGACGGGGAAAAGGCACATCGCGTAAAAGGATTGCACGAGCCAATTGTCACGCCAGCAACATTCAACTTAGTACAAGATATCATTTCCGGGCGGAAAAGGAATCCGTACCAAAGGCCTAAAATAGTCTCTGACGACAATCTACCGCTGAGGGGATTTTTGCGTTGTACGAAATGCGACAGAATGCTTTCGGGCAGTGCATCGAAAGGAAGGAGCAATTACTATTATTATTATCACTGTTCTTCGTCATGTGGTGTTCGATTTAAAGCGGACGAGGTAAATGAAAAATTTGAACGCCAACTCAATATGCTGGTACCGCGACCAGGCCGGATGAAGATCTATTCTGATCTGGTGCTAAATAGCTACAAAGAACAGACCAAAATTCGGGAAAAAGAGCGAAGAGATTTAGTCGAAGAACTCGACAAGATTAATGAAAGATTGCGAAACGCACGAATCAAATTGGTCGATGGCCTTCTGGCAGCGGAAGACTTTGAACATGTAAAATCCCTATGCACAAAACGAATTGAAGAACTTGAAATCAAGCTGAACAGCTTCTCCGACGATCAAGCAGAAATAGGCGCCTATTTAAAGCATATCCTCACGGGACTCGAACACCTCTCAAAGCTCTATAAATCAGGCACTTTAGAAGAAAAACGACAGATAATTGGTTCGATCTTCCCCGAAAATTTGACTTTTGACGGAATGGAACATCGAACCGCTCGGCTGAACGAAGGCATTGATCTTATCTATCAGATAACGAGCAAGTTAAGAACACAAAAAAAAGGGACAAGTGCGTTTAAAAACGACTTGTCCCTTAGGGTGCTCCCGAAGGGATTCGAACCCCTATCGATGGTACCGGAAACCATTATTCTATCCATTGAACTACGGGAGCATTCGTTGGCTTTCGGCCGGTAACGGGGTGCAAATATAGCTCCTATTTTGAATTTTGAGCAAATCACCCCGGATTTGTTTTCAAATTTCCGGACGGAAATCACAACTTTTTCAGCAACTCCCAGTCGCCCACGCTTTTCAGATAAAGGTAATCCAGCAACACGCCGTTTACATTCGTGATAAGCTTGTGCCCTTCTTCGAATGGTACGACGAAGGTCTTGATGTATTCGTGGTCGGAGAGCAGGCCCTGCACGGTATCGTGGTACGATTGGATGGCCTCCGAAGTAAGTTCCAGTTCGCAGTAGAACATATACATTGCTTCGTCGCTGGTGCCGGTGGAGGGGTAGAATGGCTCGCTGTTGACACTGATCAGTTGCGATTTATCGACAGCAATGCCGGTTTCTTCGAAAACTTCGCGTGCGGCTACGGACGCGGCATCGCTTTCGCTATCGAGCATGCCCGCAGGATGTTCGTAGGTCATGGAGCCGTCGCAAATGCGGCGTTGCTGCACGAGCAGCAGGTATTTCTCCCTCGATACGATATCAATAAAACAAACAAGCACGCTGACGACTTCGCCTTTCAGAAAGCAGATGGGCGGGATTTTATTTCCCTCCGGCGTAGTAGCGTCCGTGTACAGGAGCGAAAACAATACTTCGCCGTGACCGTTGCGACGGGTGTAAAGTTCGTCTACACGATGGATATCCAGGCCGTTCGTGATCAGCCGGTTTTTCCAGAGATTATATTTATGGGAATCCGTCAGATTCTCTGCCATGAGCGAGTGTGCCGGTTAATTTAATTGTACAATGGGAAAGACAATGCTACGTAGGGAACGCCGTAAGTCGTTGAATAGCGGGTCTGTCCGTTGATCAGCTTTTCCGGTGCGGCATAGGTTACGCGACCGTGCACGTAAGCGACTTTCAGGCCGATCTGGTCGGTTATCCAAAAGCGGATGTAAGCTTCGGACTGCCCGTTCTGTTTGTCCATGAAAAGCGGTAATGCATTCAGCGTGGCCGGAGCACTCTTAAGATAGGAGTTGTAATGCGCACCACCTTCCCCATAAAGTCCGCCACTGGCATACAATGCACTGCGTTTCAGACCAAATGCGAGGCCAAAAAGGTCTGTATTTGCGCCAATGTCGAATTTCCACAGCCTGACATTAGCGCCAAGCAGGAAGCTTACGCCATTCGCGGAGATTTTCCCGAATTTAAGAGTATCCGCATTGAGGGCGCTGGTCTTGGGAAGCATATCGGTACGGCCCGCGTAATAGCCCCAGCCCCGCACGCCCCAGCCTATCCGGAACCAGGGAAAGTTAGTAAGGCTCAATTCCTGGTGGTATGTAGCGGAAGGCACCCAAACCTTGTCCTGGTACCCCAAACCAAGGTCGATGCCGGAAGTAACGCGGGATATATCCTGAGAAAAAGCTTGTATTGAACCTAAAAAAACAAAAAGTACTATTAATCGAATGCGCTTCATCTGATTCGTGATGTTTTGATCGTCAAAGGTAAAAAAATAAGGCAGAGACCCCAGCCTCTGCCTCAAGATCGTCTATGAATTAAGTAAACGGTAGACACCCATTAGTTGCTTCACCGTTGCCTCTCTTTGCAACTATTTTCGTTTTGCAACTACCTTTTTAAGAACAACGGCACCCAACGGAGGCAGGTCGAGGATCAGCGAGTTGGCTTTCCCGTGCCATTGGTGGTTTTCCGCAATAACAGGATCATAATTAATGATTCCGCTGCCGCCAAATTGCGTGGCATCCGAGTTAAATATCTCCTGCCAGCTTCCTTCCGAGATCACACCTACCCGGTAGCTTTTCCGGGGAACGGGCGTCAGGTTGAGGGCGATAATGACGTTACGCGCCGGATCGATGGATTTGCGGGCGTATACGAGCACGGAATTTTCACGGTCCTGCGTATCGATCCATTCGAAACCGTCGTGCGAGAAAGAATAATCGAACAATGCCGGCTCTTCCCTGTAAAGTTTGTTCAACGCGATCACGCATTCACGGATGCCTTTATGCGGTGCATGCTCAAGCAAGTGCCAGTCGAGGCTTTGCTGGAAGTTCCATTCCGAAGTCTGGCCGAATTCCCCGCCCATGAACATGAGCTTCGTGCCCGGGTGGGTGAACATGTACGTGAACATCAGCCGCAGGTTCGCAAATTTCTGCCATTCGTCGCCCGGCATTTTGTTAATGAGCGATTTCTTCCCGTAAACGACTTCGTCGTGCGAGAACGGCAGCATGAAGTTCTCGGAAAACGCATACACCAAACTGAAAGTAAGCTGGTCCTGGTGCCATTTCCTGAAAGCCGAATCTTTTTCGAAATACTTCAGTGTATCGTTCATCCAGCCCATCATCCATTTCATACCAAAGCCCAGCCCACCTACAAAAACAGGACGCGAAACGCCCGGGAAAGCGGTTGATTCCTCGGCGATGGTCTGAACGTCCGGGAATTCGGTATAAACGGCCACATTCATTTCCCGCAGCAACGAGATCGCTTCGAGGTTCTCACGACCGCCAAATTCGTTCGGAATCCATTCGCCGTGTTTGCGCGAATAATCGAGGTACAGCATGGACGCCACGGCATCCACGCGCAAACCGTCCGTGTGATAGCGGTCGAGCCAGAAAATCGCGTTGCTGATCAGAAACGACCTGACTTCATTTCTTCCATAATTAAAGATGTAGCTCTTCCAGTCGGGATGGTAGCCTTTGCGCGGGTCTTCGTGCTCGTAAAGCGAGGTGCCGTCGAAGCGGAAAAGGCCATGAGCATCGCCTGGGAAGTGTGAAGGCACCCAGTCCATATACACGCCGATACCCGCCTGGTGAAGCTGGTCGATGAGGTACATCAGTTCCTGCGGCGTACCCATGCGCGAAGAGCAGGAGAAATAGCCGGTGATCTGGTACCCCCACGACGGGGCGTACGGATGCTCCATAATCGGCATCAATTCCACGTGCGTGAAACCCATTTCCTTTACATAGGGCACGAGGCTTTCCGCGATTTCTTTATAGGTAAGATGTCGTTCAGGATCGGACGGATCGCGTTTCCAGGAACCCAAATGCACTTCATACACCGAAGTCGGCGCATTCAGCTTGTTTTTCTCCTTGCGTATCTTCATCCACTCGGCGTCATTCCACTCGTACCAGGTATCCCAGACAATCGATGCCGTACGTGGCGCTACCTCGCACCAAAGTGCAAACGGGTCCGACTTTTCAAGGTGCTGCCCGTTTTGGGAAATAATGTAGTATTTGTAAACTTCTCCTGCCCCGACGTTTGGAATCCAGCCTTCCCAGATCCCGGAGCTATCCCAGCGGGGCGCCAGCGAGTGGCCTCCGTGGTTCCAGCCGTTGAAATTCCCGATCACCGACAGGTAAGTTGCATTGGGTGCCCACACCGCGAAATACGTCCCTACCACGCCGTTGACCTCCATCACATGCGAACCCAGCTTCTCGTAAAGCTTGTAATGCTTGCCCTGACGGAACAAGTGTATGTCGAAATCTGTAAAACGGCTAATGGTTTCCACCGCATTCAACGATTGTGCCGTGATGGGCGTGCCGACATCCTCGGCAGGGTCGATGGTTGCGTTTGTTTTTTTCTTTCCGGTTGACTTAGCCATTTGTTACGCTTCAATTAAAATGTGTAATCTGTTCGGGGACGTAAGATTTACAATTTTATTAAACTATTTATTAAAATGTATATATTTTTTAGTCCTCTTGTACCGTCCCCGGCTCTGCCCGGTGCTCCACCAGGGGCGCCGCTTGAAGGCAAATCAGATATTGCCTGCGGCCTTTTCTGCCTGATCCAGAACGCGCATGATGTTGCCGCCCCATATTTTTTCGATATCCTTTGCCGAATAGCCTCTTTTGACCAATTCCTCGGTGATCGCGCCGATCTGGCTCACGTCCTGCAAGCCGATGACCTCGCCTCCCCCATCCATATCCATGCCAATACCGACGTGGTCGACGCTGGTGAGTTTGATCACATGCTCGATATGGTTCACCGCGTCCTGCACCGTGGGCATATCCGACTTGTATTTCTCGCTGATAGCCTTCATTTCATCGCGTAAAGCCTTGCGGTCCGCTTCCGAAAGGTCGGTCTGACGAATTTTCAGGCGTAGTGCTTTCAGGGACATTTCATGTGGCTCGGAAGGCTTTTTAACAAAACCGGGAACAAAGTTGATCTGGATCACGCCGCCATTTTTGGCCAGCGTTTTGATCATATCGTCGGTCATATTCCGCGGCACATCGCACAATGCGCGGCACGAGGAATGCGAGGCGATCACGGGTGCTTTTGTGAGTTTGATCACATCGTAAAAAGTGGAATCAGAAACGTGCGAAATGTCGACCATAATGCCCAAACGGTTCATTTCCTTTACCACTTCTTCACCAAATGCGCTCAATCCGTTGAATTCCGGGCCGTCGCCGTCCGTCGAAGAGTCGCAAATGTCGTTGTTCAGTGAATGCGACAGGGTAATGTAGCGCAGGCCCAGGTCGTAATAAAGTTTCAGGTTTGCCAGATCCTTGCCTACCGGCCAGCCATTTTCCATACCGATGAAGACAGCCCGTTTGCCTTCTTTTTGCAAACGGTAGGCGTCTTTGGAAGTCGTAGCCAGCCCGGCGGTCTGCGGATTGGCTTTAACCGCCTCGTGGATTTTGTCAAAAATCGCCAATGCTTTCTTTTTCGCTTCGGCATTGGCGGCCTCGGTACGCTTGCCCTGCCCGAGGTACACGGCAAAAAACATCCCGTCCATTCCGCCCCGGATCATCCGGGGGAAATCGATCTGCGAACGCTCTTTTTCAAAGTCATGCTCAACGGCCACGTCGAAGCCGGGTTTCATCATATTAATAGGAACATCGGCGTGGGTGTCGATGGTCAATGCCGCGGCGTGGATCTTCTTTGCCTTGTCGGACATCACAGGCGGGGCGAGTTGCGCATGCGCAAACGCGGGAACGAATAACAGGAGTAAAAACCTTTTCATTTTCAGGATTAATTGGTGATTGGTAAAGGAATATTAAGTGTTTTTAAGTTGACCTTTTTTTCCGGGATTATCAACTGCCGCGCCGCTTTCCCTCCTATTCTCCAAAATATCCCCCGCCAGGTGCTATAATGCCTTTGAATAGAATGTCACCGCCCGCTTTGCAAAGCTTCGGCCATATGCCGTCATTTGTAAACATTCCCAAACCCCTTCGATGCATGGTTCGTCTTTCAGCATTTGGCAAAAGCCTATTCAGTCCTCTGGTGATAGCCCTTCTGCTACCCGTCTTTATTACAACTAATACATTTGCACAATCGGCCAAAAACCGCCGTACCGCCGCTTCGGAGCGAGATTTTATGTACCAGTACTCGATCATCGACGCGCTCATGGCAGGCGTTTTCGACGGTGACCTGACCCTCGGGCAACTGAAAAAGAAAGGCGATTTTGGTGTTGGCACTTTCAACAGGGTCGACGGTGAATTGCTGATCGACAAAGGGCATGTTTACAAGATCGGCTACGACGGCTCCGTAAAGGAAGTCCCGGATTCCGACAGCACCTCCGCTGCATTCGTCAAGTTCTTCAAAGCCGACACCGTGATCCATTTAAATGGCCGGGGGCTCACCTACGAAAAAGTACAGGAACAAATCAAACATCTGTTGAACCCGAACGGCATCTACGCACTGAGAATTTCGGCCACGTTCCCTACCATGACTACGAGGGCAGAGAAGCCGGCAGTCAAACCATATACCTCGCTCCCCGAGCATTTGAAACAAAATCAGGTCGTTTTTGAATTGAAAAACACGAAGGGCATTTGCGCCGGCTTTCTGCTTCCTCCCTATCTGGCCCGTACCAATGTGCCGGGGTTCCATTTGCATTACCTGGCGGATGATCACAAATCGGGCGGGCACATCTTCAATTTCACAGCCGACTCCCTCACTATTGAAGTAGACATGGCCAAGGGCTTTACGATCGAAAACAATACCAATGCGGAATTTGGAAAAGTAAACCTTCAACCCGATCGAGGCGCCGAACTGAAAAAGATCGAATAACCCCGACTTCGTTGCCCCAATGGAATTGCCGCAATGGAATTGCCCCAATGGAATTGCGGCGAGGTGTCACAGCATTTATATTTACGCCTGATAAGTACATATCTCCATGAAACACCGCCTTCTGTTCACGCTCCTCGTTACGCTTTCCGCCAGCGCGGCCAATGCCCAGGTCACCTATTTTGCGGATTTGATGGGCAAAGGCTTCAAACAGTCGACGATCGTCCAGCCTTCGGACTACGAAGGCAGCGTTACCTGCACGATCATTAAGAAAACAACACCCGACAAAAGCACCAAAGCGGTACTTTACGTGCACGGTTTCAACGACTATTTCTTCCAGGAGGAAATGGCGGAGCGGTACATCAGAGAAGGCTTCAATTTCTACGCCGTCGATCTCCGGAAATACGGGCGGTCGTGGCTTAGCCATCAGAAGTTCAATAATGTCCGCGACCTGTCGGAGTACTATGCCGATATTGATACCGCGCTGGCGGTCATCAAAGGCGAGGGTAATGAAAAGGTACTTCTGAGCGGACATTCGCTGGGCGGACTGGTCATATCGCTTTATGCGGGAGAGCGGGCGGGCCAGGAAAAATTCGATGCGGTACTGCTCAACAGCCCGATGTTTGCATTGAATATCAAATCCGGTCTGAAAAAAACGGCGTTGCCGCTACTACTGAAAAGGGCCGAAAAACACCCCGAAATGAACTTTGACCTGGGCATCAACCCGCTTTACGGCGAGAGTTTACACGTGACCGCACATGGCGAATGGTCGTACAGCCTCGGTCTGAAGCCATTTGTCGCACCGCCGGTCAATCTCGGATGGATACGCGCGGTGCATAACGCGCAGGAGCGGCTTGCACAAGGCATTATCATCAACAAACCTGTGCTGGTACTGCATTCGGCCAAATCCATAGACGAGAAGAAATGGAGCGATATTTTCTTCAACGGCGACGCGGTACTGATTGTCGACGATATTGCGCGCCAGGCTCAGAATATTGTGGGTCAATACAGCATTCAGGCCGTTCAGGGTGGCATGCATGACCTTATCCTTTCCAAACAACCCGTCCGCGAAGAGGTCTACTCCACCATTTTCAACTGGGCCAAACGGACCGTGAAGTAACTCCGCATTCCATGCGGCATTCCATGCGGCATGGAATATCGACTTCAGATTTCCTCCAAAATTTGTAGTTTCATTTGCACAAACAACAATGCTATGAAACTGCTGCTCATTGAAGACGAAAAAGCGCTGGCCACCAGCATACAGAACTATTTTCAGCGCGAAAACTTCATTTGCGAATGGGCGGCAGATTACCGGACGGCAGTGGACAAGATCAATATTTACCGCTACGACTGTGTGCTCGTAGACCTGATGCTGCCCGATGGCGACGGCCTCGACGCTGTCCGCGAGCTCAAACGGAGCTTCCCGGAAACGGGTATCATCATCATTTCTGCCAAAAACTCACTCGACGACCGCATTACCGGCCTGAACCTCGGCTCGGACGATTACCTTACCAAGCCATTCCACCTTTCGGAACTCAATGCGCGCGTGCAGGCAGTGATACGCAGGCGGAGTTTCCAGGGTAGCCAGCAAATACGCTTCGGCAAAATCCAGATCGATCCGCAGGAACATCTTGTTTTGGTCGACCAGCAGGAAATCGTGCTTACCCGTAAGGAATACGACCTGCTCGTGTACCTGATTGCCAACAAAAACCGCGTACTCACCAAGGAATCCATCGCCGAGCACCTCTGGGGCGACGATGCCGATTTAATGGACAATTTTGACTTTATATACACACATATTAAAAACCTGCGAAAAAAACTGATGGACAAGGGCTGCCCCGATTACCTGAAATCCATTTACGGCGTGGGCTATAAATTCAGCGAGCAATGAAACTGCTGGAACGCATCCTCAAATACCAGATCATTACCTCGCTGTGCGTGCTCACATTGGGAGCGGTATTGTTCTATTTTTCAGTCGACTATCTGATTGACAGGGAAGTAAATAAGGAACTGATGCGCAGCAAGGCGAAGGTAAGCTGGCAGCTGCGGCATATCGACGAACTGCCCGTATACATCCTGCAACTGGGCGACAGCCTGCAACTCGAGCCGGTACGTTATCCCGGGCAAATTGCCCTTGTAGAGCGGAAATTGTTCAACGAGTTTGAAAACGAATACCAGCCCTACCGGCAGCTGATATTCTACGAACGAGTCGAGAGCGCTTGGTACCGGGTGACTATCAGCAAGTTACTGGCACAGCGGCAGCAGTTACTGGAAGCGGTGGTAATGACCGTCACATTCATCGTGGCTTTACTGCTGGTGTCGCTTCTGCTGCTCAACAGCTGGCTTTCGCGCCGACTCTGGCGACCGTTTTACAAGACATTGCGTGCATTGGATTCCTACCAGGTCGAAAAACATGAGGTGCTTACCTTTCCCAAACAGCATACCGTCGAATTTGAGCAGTTGAACCAGTCGGTGACGCAATTTACGGACCGCCTTGCCGCCACTTATCAGAACCTGAAAGAGTTTACCGAGAATGCCTCGCATGAAATCCAGACCCCCCTGGCCGTGATTTTGTCCAAAATTGAAAGTCTGTTTCAGGATGAGAGCTTGAAAGAATCGCAACTCGTGGCGCTTTCGGAGATCAGCGAAGCGGCCAACAGGCTGGCGAAACTGAATCAGGCATTATTATTGCTTACCAAAATCGAAAACCGTCAGTTTCTGGCGGGAACGGAACCGATCAGCCTGGCGCCGATCATCAACCGGAAACTCCGCGATCTGGAAGATTTGATCGAGCAGCGGGAGATTACCGTCAAAACGGCCATCGAGCCGACCGGGCCGGTGATGCACCCGGTGCTGGCCGAAGTATTGGTCAATAATTTGCTGACCAATGCCATACGTTACAATATGAATGGCGGAACGATTGAAATTACGCTGAACGCAGGCAGACTGGTCGTACGCAATACCGGCGCGCCTATCCATATCGACCCGGAACTGATGTTCGAACGGTTCCGAAAAGAAGGCTCACATTCGGCGTCGCTCGGGTTGGGACTTGCATTGGCCAAGACGATCTGCGAGGTGAACGGGCAGACGCTCACTTACGAAACAGACGGCCCCTGGCACATTCTCACCGTGACCTGGTAACGATATTCAAGATTTTTCATGGCTAGTAGTGAATAAAGGGAGGGTTTCTGATCCTCCTTTTTTATGTATTTCAAAAAAATGTTCAACTACAAAATGTCTTCAGAATCCCCACAGAATTGCCACAGGATCGCTACTGAAATTTGAATACACTTAATCAATTTAATAGCGATGACAACAACACGGAATTTCAGAAAAATTGCAACAGTAGCCCTCGCATCCGCATTATTGGGCGGCACCTCCTACGCTACTTACGAACATTTTGGCAAACCAGATACTATTTCAACCTGGGTAAATAATGCGACCCCGTTCGTCAAAGCCCGGCTGGAAGCCAAACCCGGCGCTCCGACAGCCGGAGCCCCGGCGGCCGGCGGCCCGGCAGCCATGATCCCGGCCGACTTTTCATTTGCCTCCAAAAAGGCTACCGCAGCCGTAGTGCACATTAAATCGACACTGAAACCCGAACGCACCGTGAGCCAGATGCAAATACCCGAAGAGTTCAGGGATTTCTTCGGCGGCCGCAGCCCGTTCGGACAGCAGGCTCCCGAAGGTAAAATGGAGAAACCACAAGCCACCGGCTCAGGCGTGATCATCAATCCCGACGGCTATATTGTGACTAACAACCACGTGATCCAGGGAGCCGAAACCTTGGAAGTGACCCTGGCCGACAAGCATACTTACAAAGCCAAGGTTATCGGCAGCGACCCGAATACGGACATTGCATTGATCAAAATTGACGCGAAGAATCTGCCCGCATTGTCATTCGGCAATTCTGAAAATGTAGAAGTTGGTCAATGGGTACTGGCGGTGGGTAATCCTTATAACCTGACATCGACCGTCACAGCGGGCATCGTAAGTGCCAAGGGACGCAGCATTAACATCCTCGGCGAAAATGCCAAGGCTCCTATCGAATCGTTCATTCAGACCGATGCGGCTGTGAACCCGGGCAACTCCGGCGGCGCATTAGTGGATTTGAATGGTAACCTCATCGGTATCAATACTGCCATTGCCAGCCAGACAGGTTCGTTTGCGGGCTATTCGTTCGCGGTCCCTTCGAGCATTGCGCATAAGGTAGTTGAGGATATTTCCAAATTCGGCTCCGTACAGCGCGGCTACCTGGGTGTTGGAATCAGCGAAGTGGACGCTGCGAAAGTGAAATCGTTTGACCTGAAAGTGGATGAGGGCGTGCGCGTCGAGAGTTTTGCGGATGAAAGTGCTGCGAAGGAAGCCGGCATCAAAATCGGCGACGTGATCACGAAAATCGACGGGCACGGCATTACCAGCGTACCGCAACTGCAGGAAGCCATCGCCCAGCACAAACCCTCCGACAAAGTGACCGTGAATGTAAACCGCGACGGCGTTGAAAAGGTAGTTTCCGTGACATTGAAGGGCATTTCAGAACCTTCCGTCGCCGACCGCTCCTCGTCAGCCGTGATGGAACAATTGGGTATTGAGCTCAAAGATCTTACCAACCAGCAGAAAAAAGAGTATGGAATCGGTTCCGGCGCGCAGGTAACGTCTATCAATGCCGGCAAGATTCGTCAGAACACGGATATGGAAGAAGGCTTTGTGATTACCAAAATCGATAAAACACCGGTTACCAATGCCCGTGAAGCGGTAAAAATGCTGCAAGGCAAAAAAGGTGGGGTGATGATCGAAGGGCTTTATCCCGGTAACGACGAAATCCAATATTTCGCAATTGGCTTATGAGTAACCCCGGTTTTCCGGGTGCACAACCTCGGAAAGCCGGACCTCGGAAAGCCTTTTAAATGACCCATTAGGATGAAAAAGAACCTGATTTTGTTGGGAATGCTGGCTGTGCTGGGCAGTGTGGTGCTCGCGCAAAGTCCCCAACAGCCGAATTCCGGCAAGGCATTGACTTACAACTGGATTGTCCCTGATATGAAAACCAACCAGAACCCGATGTACGCCAGCTCGTTTTCGCGTCACCGCATTCAGAATGCCTTCGACAAGGCATTGGAAAGTAAGGGCCTGACGCGAAATACCCAGCACCCCGACCTTCTCCTGCAATTCCATACGTACACGCAACGCGTGCGCAAGAACTACTACGGCGGTGGGGCCTATCCATTCGGGGCCTACCCGATGATGGGCTGGGGCCGTTTCGGCTGGGGATATCCCTACTATGGCGGCTTCGGCGGATACGGAGGTTACCCCTATTCCAGCACCGGCACCGACGGTACGCTTATCCTCGATGTGGTGGATACCAAAACCGGCGATATCATCTGGCAAAAAGCGATTTCCGGTGATGTGAGCAACCCGAACCGGCTTGAAAAACAGATCAATAAAGGTGTAAAGAAACTCATGAAAAGCTTCCCCGCCCGAGGGTGAAAATGTTTTTCAAAACAGCCAAAACTTCAATATTCCAACAGAATCGCAGGGTACCTTGGTATCATCAAAAGTCAAGAAGCTATTCAATTTTAACAGTTTAATACCATGAAACCGCTTCATTTGTTTGCCACTATTCTGCTCTCCGCCGCCAGCCTCACAGGCTACGGTCAGGATGATCAAATGGTTAGTAACGCGCAACAAAATATTGTCACTGACCAAAGCCTGCTTAAAGCCATCGCGTCATACGATGACGGCGTCCGCAATGATATTCTCGTAGCTACCCAATACCCCGATGTGCTGGTCAAACTGGCGCAGATCCGGGAGAAAAGCAGCACTGGGTTTCAACAAATCATTCAAAATTATGCCCAAAAGAAACAGGGCTGGTTTTACGAAGTGAGCCGCTACCCCGAGCTGATGCATAAATTGGCGACGCTTCCCCGTAAGACCTCCCGCGAAGCGATAGACGGCATGCTGGCGAATGTCAACCCTACTCCCGAGCTGAAAGAAGCGGCTTGGAAGTTGTACAACAATCACCATAACGACCTGGTGAAAGTCGACAACCTGAATGAGGAAGCCAGCGACGCTTTCCAAGGCATGATCGCGCTGCTGAATCCCGATGCGCAGGAGGCTTTCAAAACCCTGGAAGAAATGCCCGACGTACTGTCGCTCCTGAACGACCATGCCTATCTTGTCGCCCGGCTCGGTGAACGTTTCAAAGACAACCCGGCGGACGTCCGCAATGACCTCGGAAATATCCACGACCAGATCGAAGCCCAAAACAAAGAGCAACTTGCGGCCTACCAGGACGAGCTGAAACAAAATCCGCAGGCAATGCAGGAGCTTAGCCAGGCTTCGCAGGAATACGCTTCCCACGGCGGTTACAGTTATCCTGCGCCAACCGGTGATAAGGTGGTCAACTACGGTAGCCCCTATTCTTACTGGTTTGGTTATCCCTACTGGTACGGTTCTCCGATGTGGTACCCCGGCTTGTACGGATACGGTTCGGGCTTCTATTTCGGCATGGGTGGCTACCCCATGGTGTATGCGATGCCTTCGCTCGGCTTTTCGAGATGGTTTTTCGGGGGCGCTTACCGGTACTATCCACACCTGTACCGCCAGTACGACCACTATTACCGCACCATCGCCCCACGCCATTACGGATATTCACCGAGAACCGCATTCATCGGCTCCGCTGCAAGACATTTTAGCCCTGCCGCCGGCACCCGCTCCTACCTGTTCGACAGAGGCCAGGCAATGCGTTCGGTTCCACGCTCTTCGCAAAGCTACCGCCCGATGACACGAAGCAATTCATTCAGTGCACCTTCGCGATCTTATGGTTCCTTTGGAGGACGTACATTTAATGGTGGAGGCGGCGGGTTCAGCCGTGGCGGGTTTAGCGGAGGTGGCTTTCGCGGCGGACGACGATAATTCTTAACGCTGGTTTGAAGGTCCCACCTTGAAACAAATTATTCGCAGGCCTCTGGCCGGGTCAGTACCGCAAGGTTGCATTGACCGGCCAGAGGCCTGCGAATAGTCAGTACGAACGTACACGTTCGCACCGGCCAGCACCTCGGCATCGTGTTACCTTTTCAGTTTTCTTCGTATCAATACGAAAAAAGCTATGTCTGAAAAATACAGATTCTTTAAGGGAGGCCTATTCTTTGTAACCATGACGGTCGTTGGCTGGATTGATGTTTTCAGCCGAAAAGCATACGCCGACGAGATTATCAAAAACCTGAACTATTGCATCGAGCATAAAGGTCTGCAAGTTTATGAGTTTGTGATCATGACCAATCATATTCACATGATCTGCTCAGCCAGGGACGGGGACGTCTCGAAAATCGTCAAAGATTTCAAAAGTTTTACGGCGAAAGAGATCATCAGACTCATACAGGAGAATAAGGCTGAAAGCAGAAGAGAATGGTTGCTGTATATGTTCCGGTATTTCGCAAACGGGACGAGCCCCAAATGCGAATTTCAGTTTTGGCAGCATCGGAACCACCCTATCAGTTTAGAATCGAATCGATTTATCCGGCAGAAAGCAAATTACATATTGAACAACCCCGTCAAAGCAGGGATTGTGTCAGAACCGCAACACTATATTTATAGTAGCGCCAATCCGGATACTGAGCTAAAATTAAGCTAGCCGCTGGTTTGAAGGTCCCACCTTCAAACTGACTATTCGCAGGCCTCTGGCCGGTCAATACATCTAAACGTTTCCGCCAGTTTGAAGGCCCCGCCTTCAAACTGACTATTCGCAGGCCTCCGGCCGGGCAATACATCTAAATGTTACCGCCAGTTTGAAGGTCCCGCCTTCAAACTGACTATTCGCAGGCCTCCGGCCGGTGAGTACATCTAAACGTTTCCGACCGGCCGGAGGCCTGCGAATAGCGAGTCCGAACGTACACGTTCGAACTATTGTGCGATAATAACTAACTTAGCGGCCATCCTTTTCAACAATATACACAGCAATAATTATGCAGATCAGCGATCTCAAAATCCTCTTTTTCGACATTGGCGGCGTCCTTCTCAGCAACGGATGGGGCCACGAGTCCCGCATCCTGGCCGCCGAGAAGTTTGGCATCAACTATAAGGAAATGGACCAGCTCCATAATTTCATTTTCAATGTGTACGAAATCGGGAGCGTGAATCTCGACCAGTACCTCGACACGGTGATATTCAATCACCCGCGCGATTTCGTCCGGGAAGATTTCAAGGAATTTATGTATTCGCAGTCCGTTGAGTTGCCGGGAATGCTGGCCTGGCTCAAAGAGTGGAAAAAAGATTGCGGTTTCCGCATTATTTCAATCAACAATGAAGGAAAGGAGCTGAATGACTACCGGGTCCAGAAGTTTAAGCTGCATACCTGTTTCGACGCATTTATTTCGTCGTGCGAGGTGAAAATGCGCAAGCCCGACCCACGGATCTTCGAACTGGCGATGGGTATCGCCCAGGCAACACCCAGCCAGTGCGTGTACTTCGACGACCGCATTATGTTTGCCAATATGGCCAAGACACTCGGCCTGCGTGCCTATCAGCATACGAGCTTCGAATCGACGAAGGAAATCCTCGAAGAGCTCAAAAAAGAACAGTTCGACCGTTTCGGCCCTCCGCGCTGATCAGAATGTGCGGTCGTCGGCGGAAGGCCCGTAAATCGAAGGAACGGCAATCTCGTTCAGCCGCATGTATACGGTTAGCTGGCCGCGGTGGTGCACCCAATGATTGATCGTCGAGCCGACACCCTCGCGTTTGGGCTGGGTAAATAGTACCTGGCCCTCGCGTTTCAGATAGAAAGGAGCATCCAGCTCGTCGTCGGTAATACCCGCGAGAGACTTTTTGGCTCCATTAAAAACTTCCTCAAAATGGTCAAGCAATTCCTCGCTGGTGCTGAACTCGAAACGTTTGTAAGTAGCAAAATCAACTTCTCCTTTCTCCACCATAAAAGTTATCCAAAGGGGAATTTCCGCCACTAAAAGAATGAGATAACCCAGCTCCATCGACGTAGGATGCGGTTTGTAACCGAGTAATGTAACCGGAATGCGCTCCAGACAGTTGCGGGTCGAAGTATACTCCGCTTCCAGTTCTTTGATGTAGGCATCGACTAAGGTCCTGTTGCTCATAGCATTGTTCGTTTTTTCAGGGAAACCCTAAAAAATAATGCCTTCGTTCGCACGCCGAAACCCGCCATAACCAAGGATCTTTTTTATTTTGCAAGATGAAGTACGACGTCGACTGGCTCTTGAAGGAATGGGAAGTGCAGCCCAAAATTAAATTCCTCCATTTCTGGGGGCATCAGCCCGCTCGAAACAGCCATGTCACCCAATCGTGCCTGAGCCAGTGGTGGCCGTCGGCCATGACCATCGGCGATGTGGTAAACCGCACCGCCGAGCATTGGATGATGGCCGAAAAGGCAAGGCTGTTTGGTAACGACGTCCTGAGGGAACGGATTATAGCCTGTTCATCGCCCGGCGAAGCAAAGGCACTGGGCAGGATGGTTGAAAATTTTGACGAACAAACCTGGGTAATGCGCCGCCAATCCATCGTTCTGACGGGTAGCACTCAAAAATTCACTCAAAACCCCGGGCTCGGTTTATACCTTTTGAATACCTCGGACAGAATCCTGGTGGAAGCGAGCCCCGTCGATCCCGTTTGGGGAATCGGACTGGCGGCCGACGACCCGCGTGCACATAATCCGGCGCAATGGGAGGGCCTCAATCTGCTCGGGTTTGCATTGATGGAAACACGAGATCGGCTGGCGAACCGCTAGCTTATATACGTCGCGATTCGCCGCTATTGATATTGTTCCGAATGGCGTATCAAAGCGTCAGGATTGCTATGCTGGTGCCGCCGATATGCCGGATCCCCCGGAACCGCGCGTCCTTCTCGTAAAGTTCGTTCAGCGCCGTCCATACGCCCGGCCAGTTGGTGTAATCGTGCCAGATGATCAGGCCGCCTTTACGCATGATTGTAAAAACTTTTTCGCTGTCGTTCAGCACATACTCGTAAGCGTGCGACCCGTCGATAAATGCGACGTCGACCGAGTCATTGTATGCTTTAAAATCAAACGAAGCTGAATCTCCGAACACCTGCCGGATTTTCGCTGCTGCCGGATGGCCGATAAACCGTTCACCGGATACCTCTTTTTTAACATACCGCACCTCTCCTTCCTCAATTTCCATCTTTGTCGAAGCCAGTTCCCCGGCAGGAAGATCGAGTGTAACAATCTCGGTATCAATACCGCTGTTCAATGCCATATTCAAGGTGGTACGCCCCTGAAACGTTCCTATTTCAAAGATCCGCCGGGGATTCCATTTTTTAACGAGGTTACTGATGACTTTAAGCTCAAACTCCGTAGTGTGCCCGAAGCCGCATTCGTAAACGCCTTCGTACGCGGCATTATCATTCCCAAAAAGCTCGAAAACGTCGGTTTTAGGGATAATGAATGGATCGACTGGCGTGCTATCCGCGGGTTCTTGATGACCATTGTAACTATTGTATAATTTCAGCAGTTCCTCCCTTGAACCGGAGGTCAGCATACCAGCCGTAAGGGTGTATCCCACCCTTTTTACAACGCCTGCGTATAAACGGAGATTATCGAGTGTTTTGCTCATAGATATGTTAAATTGAACGGTTCGGGGCCAACCGCAAAGCTTGCGAATAACCTGCTATCAGGCCGAATTGCAGCAAACTGCAGTCAAATGAGAAAGAATATTAATTTACAAATACGAATATATTTGACAACTTTCAAAACCTATTCCAGATAAGCGAGTTAGCGTACAGCGAAACTTTTCAAACGGACTAAGCAGGATGTATAAAACACCAGATATCCGGGGGCTTTACGTACCCGTTCAACCGACGGTCAAGCAGTCGGCGGAGCGGGTGACGTACCAGGAATTTCTTCCCGATGAGGCCTTGCAGGGCATTATTTACTGTTACTGGCAGTTGCGTACCACGGTTCCGCTCGACGAGCCTTTCATCTATCGCGTCGTCGCCGATGGCTGCATCGATATCTTTTTCGAGCTGAATAACCCCGCCGAAAATTTTGTAATGGGTTTTTGTAAAAAGTATACCGAGTTCCCGCTGGAAAACAGTTTTGACTATGTGGGTGTACGGTTTTTACCCACCATGTTTCCCCAGCTCTTCAAAATCAATGCGGCGGAACTGAGCAATCGCTTTGAAAATCTGGAAGTTGTGCTACCCGGTACCGCACGGTTCATCGCCGCGGGGTTCGAAGCGGGGCTATCTGCTGCGGAGATAAAGCGCAGGTTCGATGATTACTTCCTGCATTTTGCAGCTGGCAACGATTTTAACCACGACCCCCGTTTTTACGACGCATTATCCATTATCCTCCAAAACTCCGGTGTTTTGAATGTCGAAAAAGACCTGGATACCGGCCTCAGCCCGAGGCAGCTCCGAAGGCTTTTCGAATACTACATCGGCGACTCGGCCAAAACATTCAGCCAGGTGGTGCGTTTCCAGAATATCCTCCGAGCCAAACCTTCGCAACAAAGCCTCCGCGAAAACAAGCTGTTCTACGATAACGGCTATTACGATCAGGCCCATTTCATCAAAGAATTCAAAAACCTTTACGGCGTGACGCCCGGAAAAGCGTTCGGGAGGTGATTTTGTCCGTTTTTTACTATCCTGCTTCGCTGGCCGAACCCAACTTTGCACCATCAACATGACAAAAAACGGACAGCATTATGAAAAAGCTCATCACATTATTCGCATTAGCGTGCATGTGTACAAATGCACTATCCCAAAGCAATTCATCAACCCAAACCAAACGCACAATGAAACTGAACGCAGGCATTATCACCTCCAAACTCGCTGAAACGAAAGCTTTCTACACCCGGACGCTTGGTTTCGGCGTCACTTTCGAAAACGAATTCTACCTCCTGTTGCACACCCCTGGCGGCGGTTCGGAGATCAGTTTCCTGCTTCCGGACCATCCCTCGCAACAGCCATTGTTCCATAAGGCGTTTCAGGGACAGGGCATGTACCTGACTATCGAGGTCGAGGACGTCGACAAGCTCTATAAGGAATTGAAAAACAAAGGGGTACAAATTGAGATCGATCTCCGCGACGAGCCGTGGGGGGACCGGCACTTCGCCATTTCCGATCCAAACGGTATCGGTATCGACCTGGTCAGGTATTTGCCGCAGCAGGGGAAATAGCCGGTTAAAAGTCATGCGGGTTCCTGTTATTCGCCCGCATGATACTCTGAATAAATCATTGCAAACCTCACCTCCCGATTGTTTTTATTTGCGAAAACCAGAACAAACCTTCCAAAACAACGGTTTAGAAAAAAGAAATAAGCAAATAATGAACGATTACATCACCAGAATCCAGCAGAACATCGAGCCATTACGGCAACAGATCATCCAGCACAAAGTTTATTCGGTTATCAATGACATCGAAGACCTCAAAGTATTCATGAAATACCATGTGTACGCGGTCTGGGATTTTATGTCGCTGCTAAAATCGCTTCAAAACGGCCTGACCTGCACGGCTGTGCCCTGGTTCCCGACCGGCGACGGCGAAACGCGCCACCTCATCAACGAAATCGTGGCCGGTGAAGAGTCGGATGTCGATATGGATGGGAATTTCAAAAGTCATTTTGAACTCTACCTCGACGCCATGGCACAATGCGGTGCCGATACCACAGAAATTGGCCGGTTTATAACCGTACTACGCGAAACGGGCGACCTCGAAAAAGCATTCAAAGCAGCAGGTACACCTGAGAAAGCCCGTGAATTTGTTCGTTTCACATTCGAAACCATCGGTACCCGCAAAGATTACCTGCAAGCCGCTACTTTTACTTTCGGGCGTGAAGACCTTATTCCGGGTATGTTCATGTCGATCATCGAAGACATCCACCGTCATTTCCCCGACAGTATTTCAGTTTTTAAATACTACCTTGAACGGCACATCGAGGTCGACGGCGACCACCACAGCCATCTGGCCCTGCAAATGACAGCCAAACTTTGCGGTGACAATGAAATATTCTGGCAGGAAGCCGAAAAAGCGACCATCGCCTCCCTCGAACGGCGCATCGCGTTATGGGATGGTGTATACGAGGAAGTGGGGCTGAAAATACTGTAAAATAATACGAATACGTAACAATGTCTATTTCAAAAGAATCGGAACTAACCGGCATGCAGGAGGCAAGCCGCGCGGTAGCCACTACATTACGCGCGATGCGTGAACATGCGAAACCGGGCATGACAGCCAGGGAACTCGATGATTTCGGAGGGGAAATATTGAGCAGCCTCGGCGCAAAATCGGCACCAAAGCTAACTTACGGCTTTCCCGGTTGGACTTGCATTAGCGTCAACAACGAGGTCGCGCACGGTATACCCTCAGAAACAAAGGTTTTACAGGAAGGCGATCTGGTAAACATCGACGTTTCTGCGGAACTGAATGGGTTTTGGTCGGACAATGGTGGTTCTTTTGTGCTTGGCGAAGACATTCACGGACACAACAAACTGGTGAATGCCTCCAAACGGATTCTGAGCAAAGCACTCAGCCAGATCAAAGGCGGCGTAAGGATTGCCGATATCGGACGGTTGATTGAAACCGAGGCTAAGAAATCAGGCTACAAGGTCATCAAAAACCTCGCAGGCCACGGTGTAGGCCGCAGCCTGCACGAGGAGCCGCACGAAATCGCCAACTACTACGATCGCTATAATACGACCCGCTTCCGCAAAAATAGTGTGGTGGCCATCGAAACGTTTATTTCGACAGCCTCTACAAGCGCTTCAACCGAACGCGACGGCTGGACGCTCGTAGGCTCGCGCGGCGGCTATGTGGCGCAGCACGAGCACACGATCATCGTCACCGACGGCAAACCCGTGATCCTCACGGCAATGAACGGCATTTTCGATTAATTACGACCAGAATCCCTGTACCTGGATCCCAAGTGGCGAGTCTTCACGCCTTTTGAGCTCCTTCCGCAAACGGATACAGGTAGGAATATGCCCGGAAATATAGACGTTCGAATTGGCCAGCGGCCTGTCGCTGGTCCATTTGAGCATCGAATGCAGCCCGCCGTCGCCATTCTTCTTCACCGGCTGGATGTTCCAGTTGAAATACTCTTTGAACTCCTCACGGTGATTTTCATGGGCAATGGTAATGGCGCCGCTGATTTTGCGCTTTCCGGCCAGTTGCTGTAATGCAAGGTAATGCCCGATACTGCTCATATCGCCCAAAACAATCATTTCTCCTCCGTAAGTGGGCCTGTGCATGGTCGCGCCCACGCCCACGTAGGTAATGCGGTCGCCCGCGCGCAGTGAGCGTATCCATTGCGCACCCGGGCCGTCCTGTTCGGCATTGATGTACAACGTGCAGGTACGGATGTCCTCGTCCCAGCCGGCAGGTGTGTAGTCACGGTAAATACCCTCTCCGACGCGCACCTTAATGTGCTGGACGCGTTTCCAGCCGCTCATGTCCATATCGGGAAAATGGACGTCGACTTCAAAAAAAGTGGCAGGCTCCCAGGCCCGGATAGCCAGCACGGTTCCTGTCTTTCCAAAGGCATTTTCAAGCAGGTATAGCGCTTTCTGTTTGATGATGTTCATTGTTCGTGCGATCGGTGTTGTTCCAGGGCTGACGATCCAGCCGAATTTTTACTTTACAAAACAACAAGCGTTTGCGCACAGAATAAAGGCAGAAAGAGGGGTAATAATTGGACAAATCGCGGTTTTTACCACAACTTCTATTTTCGAAATTCGTCTCGGAACTGCCCCGCCGACCTCCCCGACACCTTACGGAACAGCCGTGAAAAATAGGTATGGTCTTCATAGCCCAGTCCAAACGCAATCTCCTTAACGCTCAAATCGGTGTAATACAAGAGCCTTTTAGCCTCCATCATCACTTCATTCTGTATCCAGTGGCTCACCGGCTGTCCGGATGTTTCCTTGACAACCTCATTCAGATAGGACGATGTGATGCTTAGCATTCCCGCGTATTCGGAAGGACTTTTCACAGTTTTAAAATGCTGCGATAAAAGTTTACGAAATTGTGAGGTAATCGCCGACGGGCGCGTTTGGACAGTCCGCTCTAAAATTTCCTTTTCAAAAAGCGAAGTAAAAAGTCCCAGGCAGGTTTTGAGCATCGACTGCACGACAGCAATCCCGTACCGATCCCGTGATTCGTGGAACTCCTGCAACAAGTCAAGGCTCCGGGAAAGCAACCCGGCCTGCTCGGCATTGATCGCGATCGGGAACCCATGCAATGCGTATTCATCCACCACCACGCGATGATGTTCGTCGAGCAGGCTCATGTCCACACCCAGAAACCAGCCATAGGAACCCTCCGTTTCCAATGGATAATGCACCTGGCCCGGAAGCACGCAAAAAGCCCCGCAGCCTTTGAGCTCCAACTCCCGGAAATCGACCATCAGGCGCGCGCGACCATCTTCCTGGAAAAAGAAATTACCGTAATCATCGCGATGGGCATCCATCTGCGGCATATTCATTTGGTTCATCCGGTCGATCCGGTGCAGGGAAATGCCCAGGCCCGACTCATTGCTGAGATAATTCAGGGGAATGCTCTTTTTGGGCATAGGTACCAGATAGTTTCACCGAGCGGTCGAGCAGGTCGGTCGCTTGCAGTATTTTGTTTTTCAAGAAGTAGGGATAATCAGGGTGTTCTTCAAAAAAGGTTTTAGCGATTCCGGCCGCTTCCGGCGACGAATGTCCCGCGAAAGTACTGTGCAACCAGCGGGTTGGGAAGAAAATATCGCCTGTGAGCTGTATTTCCTGTAATAGTTCGAGCGAAGGGCGCAGGTACTTCAGTGCGCTTTGTGCCCGCAATGGATGATGCAGGTAGGTCAATGCGTCTAACACCCAAGCCTCTTTTTCGCGGTTTTCTTCTTTTTTCAGGGATTCAAAAAATGCGTCGCGCTCCGCTTCAACGGCACTCAATGCGGGTATGACAAACTGCATCCTTGCCTTCCTGTCCGGGTTTTTGGTCGCATTCAGCTGCTCTTTCAGGATAGCCTTGCCCTCCCCTTTTCCTTTCAATGCCAGCTCGTAGGCGAGCGAAATCTTGTCTTCTTCCGACAGCACAAGGCCGTTAACTGCGAGTTTTCCGGTCCAGAGCCCGTGCATCTTCTGCCAGCCGTCATCAGTCAGCGCAAGCGATTTGAAAGCCCGGAAGTAGGACGTCTGAATGCCTTTGTCTTTCGTCGTATTTAACAGCTGCCAAATCACCTGCTCAGCCCGTTCCTGGTACCCGGCCCGCCGGTTTGCATTTAAAAATACCCACCAGGTGGTTTGCATATTACCCAGCAGGTAATCTACCAAAAGCGGGTTTTGTTCCCTGGGCAATGCATCCAGCACGTAGCTTACCAACTGCTCCGGTGCAGGGCCATCCCCCCGCAGCAACCCTTCCCATATATTCACCAGCATACCGCCCCTGAACACCGGATCGGACGAAATGGCGTTGCCATAATGTTCGAAAAACCATGCTTTGGCTACGGAATCCATTTTGAAATAACCATAACCCGTCCCATCGCTATTGGGAAAGACAAGGTTTTGCGGGCCATTCTGCACCGCCTTTAAAACCAGTGGCTGTTCCCAGATACGGCCTGAGACAGAGTCCTTAACCTGTGCCAGTTTGCCCGCTTCAATACCGTACTCCGGCATTCCCGGCGTTTTCACCCAAACATTACTCCACCCGGCAATATCTTCCGGCGTTCGTTTATCGATAATCCCGATCAGATCGTCCCAGCGGGCGTTGGCGAAGGAATAGGTTTTCAGGTACTCGCGCAGGCTTTCCTGCATCATTTCCTCCCCGATCCTTCGCTCCAGTTGCCGCATCACGATCGGCGCTTTCATGTAAATGATCGCCCCGTACAGCGTTCCGGCATTCTTCAAATTACCCAGTTGCTGCAAAACCGGGTTCGTTCCGGCTGTCCTGTCTACCTCGTAAGCATTGGGATAATGCGCCAAAAGAAACCTCAGCTCGTGATTGATCTCCGGAAAGCTCGGGTGGACGATCTTGGCGGCCATAAAATTCGCAAACACCTCTTTGAGCCACACATCGTTGAACCAGTCCATCGTCACCAGGTCGCCGAACCACATGTGCGCCGACTCGTGCGCGATCACGCTCGCGCGGGCCATTTTACGGTTCACCGAGGCATTCTCGTCGAGAAATAATGCCGGTTCGTTATAGAAAACGGCACCGGGATGCTCCATACCGCCATACTGGAAAGACGGCAGCAGTACAAAATCGAACTTCCCGAAAGGATAGCCGATGGCCGTATATTTTTCGAGCCAGGCGAGGGATTTGGCGTGCAGTTGAAATACCTCGTCGCTGTTCCGGTTAACTTTCGAAGTGTCCGTCTCCCGGTAATACATGGTCATCTCCCGGCCATCCAGCACTTTTGTCTCTTTGAAAAATTTCCCGGCGGCAAATGCGAACAGATAGGAGCTAATGGGTTTCGTTTCGCTGAACCGGTAAATCTGCTTGCCACTCTCCGCCGTCTTCGCGTCTAGTTTCCCGTTCGAAACAGCCTCCCACCCCGCAGGTGTTTTCAAGCTCAGCTGGTATGTAGCTTTGAGGTTCGGCTGGTCAAAGAGCGGAAAACAGGTCGAAGCACGATCGGGCACGAAAAGCGTGTACAGATAATCCTCGCTCCTGTTCAGCGACTGATCGCCGGCGATAAAGTCGATACCGACTTCATTCCTCCCTTGATTCAAATACTTCGAATCGATGACAATATGCTCATTGACAAACCGATACGGCACCTTTTCACCTCCCACGCGCACTTCCTGCAAATGGCTGGCATCCGCATTGAAATCCAGCACAAGCGCCGAATCGACCGCGTCCAGGTGAAAAGAGACCGTCTCCCTTCCCAGAATCTTAGCCGCTTTCCCCGCCGGAATATCCAGCTCGATCGCATAGCGGATACTGTCGATATGTTGCTTTCGATACTGGTTCAGGGCGAATGAAACGCCTTTTTCAGGTACGGGGCCTTGCGGACGGGTGCAGGCGAGGGAGGCCAGTAGTATGGCCGTTGCAAAAATCAGGTAGCGAATTGAAGTCATCGGATTAAGGATACGCTCAAAAATAGCATTTTCAAGCTCAATAGAAATGAAATCTCTCCACCGATTCCGTTACGAAGCGTAACATTTTGTATATTGGAACAAAAAAAGCACACTATGAACGTAATGGAGGTCCGGATGCGGATTGCTGCGCTACGCCAGTATTTGAGAGATTTTCAACACGAAATGGCGCCGGAGCACATCGACGAGGTCCTGGACGCTATATCAAAACTAATGCAGGTGCTTGCTGAACTGGAAAAGAGAGAATAGCATGGATTTCATTCACTGAATATATGAAAACGATCACTGAAACAAGGCCTGAGCAACTCAACGAACTGCTTCAAGCCGCGAGAGAAACTTTGGCGAAAGCCCAAAACTACCTGTCGAAAGACGGCAAAATATACGAGCTGCACGACTGGATCACTGTTGCCGAATATTGCAGAAGATTCAACATTTCCAATACACAAACTGTCAGCAACTGGATCAAGCGCGGGGTCATTCCTGCGGAGGATACGGTTGTCATCGAAGAGTATAACAATATTCGCTTGATTAAAGCTATTCCCTATCAGGACAAAAAGGTTGCTCACAGCAACTAGTTATATTGTATTTCCCAACCTTAAAACATGAAGCATTTTCACAAATTCACTTTTCTTACCTCATTTATTTTTGCTAACAGCCTCCACGCCCAATCCATCGCCCCGCTCACCGTCGAGAAAATCATGCGTGACCCGAAAATGTGGATCGGGACCTCGCCGAGCGACATTACCTGGGGCGATGATTCCAAAACAGTGTATTTCAATTGGAACCCCGACAAAAACCCTTCCGATTCGCTGTATGCCTATTCAACGGCCAGCAAAAAGATCACGAAAGTTGCTCCTGCCGACCGGCGACGAATGCCTGGTAAAAACGGTATTTACAACCGCGCCCATTCCTTGCGCCTTTATGAAAAGAACGGAGATATTTTTATCGTGAATTATAAGGATTTCGCTATCCGGCAAATCACAAATACCACCGAAAGGGAGGCCAATCCGGCATTCAACCAGAACGAAGGTGCCGTCATTTTTGAGCGTGGCAACAATCTGTTCAGCATTGCACTGACATCCGGGCTTATCAGCCAGTTGACCGATTTTAAAACAGGAACCCCAAAAAAGGAAGACAAAACCGGCGGGCAGGAAAAATTCCTGAAAGCGGACCAACTCGCAATGTTCGAGGTCCTGAAAGAACGAAAGGACAAAAAGGACGCAGGCAAGAAAATAACCGAGGCCGATAAGCCTGTCAGGCCGAAAGAGATTTACCTCGGTGATAAAAACGTCTCGAACCAGCGGCTGAGCCCCGACGGCCGGTATGTTACTTACCGGCTTACCCAGGCGGACAAAAGCGCCAAACCAACCATTGTGCCGAACTATGTGACGGAAAGCGGCTTTACCGAGGACATTCCCGCACGTACAAAAGTGGGCGCCCCGGAGTCGGAAAGCGAGTTTTGGGTGTATGACGTCAGAAAAGACACCGCTCGGAAAGTGGCGACAGAGGCAATACCGGGCATCTACGACAAGCCCGACTATCTCAAAGATTATCCCAAACAAGATACCGCCTGGAAGAAAAAGGAGCGGAAAGTCATTTTCCACGGGCCATTCTGGTCGGACAACGGGCAAAATGCCGTGGTGGTAATCCGCTCGCTGGATAGCAAGGACCGCTGGATCATGTCGCTCGATCCTGCGACGCTGTCGCTAAAACTCCTCGACCGCCAGCGCGACGAAGCGTGGATCGGCGGGCCGGGTGTGGGCGGCTACCCGCAAAGTGCCGGAGAAACAGGCTGGCTCGACGACCAGACATTCTATTTCCAGAGCGAAGCCACCGGTTATTCGCATTTGTATTCGGTTAACATTACTACCGGCAAAAAAACAGCATTGACTTCCGGCCGGTTCGAAGTACAAAATGTTGTGCTTTCGAAGGACAAGAAGAACTTCTACCTCATTACCAACGAAGTACATCCCGGCGAACAGCATGTTTACCGGATGCCTGTGACTGGCGGCGTCCGCACCCGCCTTACGTACACGCCGGGCGCACACGAGATGACGCTTTCGCCCGACGAGAAAAACCTGGCCATTCGGTTCTCCAAAAGCAATGCGCCATGGGAACTCTATTTGCTCGATAATTCGGCAGCGAAAAATGCGCAACCGGTTCAGGTTACGCGGTCCGTTTCACCGGAATTTCTCTCCTACCCCTGGCGCGAGGCGAAAGTTGTGACGATCAAAGCCGGCGACGGCCAGCATATTTATGCGCGGGTTTATGAACCGAAGCAGTCGAATGGAAAGGCGGTGATATTTGTCCATGGTGCGGGGTATCTCCAAAATGCCCACAAGTGGTGGAGCCAGTATTTCCGCGAATATATGTTCCATAACCTGCTCACCGACAAAGGATACACCGTGCTGGATATGGATTACCGGGCCAGCTCGGGCTACGGCCGCGACTGGCGCACGGGCATTTACCGCTTCATGGGCGGGAAAGACCTCACCGACCATACCGACGGCGCACAGTGGCTCGTGAAAACCTACGGCGTCGACCCTAAAAAGATCGGCATTTACGGCGGCTCCTATGGCGGGTTCATTACACTGATGGCCTTGTTCACCACACCGGACGTATTTATGGCCGGTGCCGCATTGCGCCCTGTTACCGACTGGGCCGCCTATAACCAGTCGTACACGGCCAATATCCTTAACGAACCACAAGCCGATAGCCTCGCATACCGCAAAAGCTCGCCTATTTACCACGCTGCGGGCTTGAAAAACAACTTGCTGATCTGTCACGGAATGGTGGATGTGAATGTGCATTATCAAGACGTGGTCCGCTTATCGCAGCGGCTCATCGAGCTGGGCAAAAACAACTGGGAGCTGGCCTCCTACCCCATGGAAGATCACGGCTTTGTGGAAGCATCTTCCTGGACGGATGAGTACAAACGCATCTTGAAACTCTTTGAAGAGAAGTTATAGCGGAGCGTTAGTAAATTCTGAAACTTCAAACCCTTATATCCCAGCAAAACGACAACAATATGAACCGGAATTTCTCGAAACTGAAAAGCATTTTCCTCGGCCAGGCGCTCGCCATCGCTTTCACCGGCCTTGCCTGCGCACAGGTAGGTGTGGGTGTAAAAGCCCCCAAAGGCGCGGAAGTGTACCTCGACGGCAGCCGCAAGATGCTCGACGAAAAATGGATTTACTGGGAAGGCCCGCGGTTTGCAGCCAAGCCGCCAATCAAATGGACAGTAGTCAACGACCCGGTCGACAAGGGCACGGTAATCAATTGTAACGATCCGGCGTCCGCGGGCGGCTTGTACGGCTCGGCGGATATCGTTACCAAAAAACAGTTTAAGGATTTTCGCGCGCATGTGGAGTTTCTGATCACCAAGCCGGGTGGAAACAGCGGTGTTTACCTTCAAAACCGATACGAAATCCAGGTGCTGGACGGCGACACTACCTCGCACGGAATGGCGGCGGTGATCAATGAATCCAAATCCCCTTATTATGCCTATAATGGCATCGGAAAGTGGAATTCGTACGATATTCTCTTCCGTGCAGCGCGTTTTAAAGATGGAAAACTGGTAGAGCAGCCCATGGTAACGCTATATTTCAATGGCAAAAAAGTGCATACCAACCAGAAGATCAGCCAGGTTTGGGGAGGAAAGAACTCGGGTATCGATGGCGGCAACGACGGCGGAAAGGGCATCACCGACACGCCTGGCGGCCTGAAACTGCAGTCGGAAGGGCACGATGTGTACTACCGCAATATCTGGATCAAGGAAATGGAGCTGGACAAGGCGGACACCAATTTTTGAAATACATTATAGTAACACATGGATCACAGGGTAGTTTTTGATTTTGATATTGAATTCACAAACGGCGGGGGCATTCAGGGACAGGATTTCCGGCTCGACATTGCCGGCGAAACGATTGCCGATGAAGAACTGGCCGATTACATCATAAAAGACCTCCGGCTGTTAATGGTAGGGCAGGTTAAAATCCTCAATAAGTTTTACATTCAGGAAAAACACAAACGCCAGTCGGCCGACCAGCCGTCACCGGAACTCCTTGTAGATTTGAGCCATACCATTTTCGACGGCCTGATCACTTACAAAGGCCTTCCGGCACCGGTTATCTGCGACTTTCTCAGTCGTGAGGATTCCAAAGGCAAATACGAAGAAGGTACCGAGTTCCAGATCGGCAAAATCGAAATGATTAGCAACACGGGCACTTACATCGACTGTCCGTTTCATCGGTACGCGCATGGAAAAGACCTTTCGGAGGTACAGCTGGAAGCATTTGCAAACCTCGACGCCGTCACGATCGACGCGACGGGAGTATTGGAAGTGGGTATTGAATTTTTCCGGAATCTCGAAATCCGTAATAAAGCGGTCATGATCCGCACAGGCTGGTCGAAAAACTGGAATACCGAAGCCTATTTCGAAAACCATCCATTCGTCACCGGTGAGGCAGCCGAATACCTGCGCGACTGCGGCGTAAAACTGGTGGGGATCGACAGCCACAATATCGACGATACCCGCGGTACCAGCCGCCCGGTGCATACTTTTCTCCTGGGAGCCGAAATTCTGATCGTCGAACACCTTTGCAACCTGGATAAACTACCGGCGTCCGGCTACCTGTTCAGCGCGGTACCGCCGAAGTTCAAGGGAGTGGGCACATTCCCGGTGAGAGCGTTCGCCACTTTGCCGAAAGCATAGCTGCCGCATACAACATCTATGATACGGGATTGGTGAAATTGCAATCATCCAATCCCGTCATCATCAAAATATCGGTCAATTCCTGCTATTTCTTTTTGTAGGCAATCTTGAAAATAGTGCCATTCAGATCGTCGGTCACGTAGAGGGCGCCGTCGGGTCCCTGCGCGAGCCCGCACGGGCGGTGCTGAATGGGGCCGGTAGGTTTAGCGAGGTCTGTACCCGCAAAATTGTCGGCAAAAATCTCCCATTTGCCGGGCTTTCCGTTCACGAACGGCACAAACGCCACCAGGTAGCCCTTCTTCAACTCGGCCGACTGGCTGTGAAAGGCAATAAACGCGCCGTTGCGGTACCGCGCCGGGAACATATTGCCCGTATAAAACATCAATGCATTAGGCCCCAAATGCGCCGGAAAAGCTACCAGCGGATCGACGGCCTTTTCTCCGCCCGTTTTTTTGCCATCTCCCCCATATTCGGGCGCAAGCATTTTTTTATTCTGGAAATGGTCGTAATAAATATATGGCCAGCCCGCGTCATCGCCCTCTTTGAGGCGGTAAAGCGTTTCGGATGGAAGCTCGGCGCTATGTTTGGGCGTATAATATTGCGGATACATATCGTCAAACTTCCCGCGACCGTGCGAGGTGGCATATAATGCATTCGTTTTATTGTCCCAATCGATCCCAACTGCATTTTTCACGCCGGTAGCGTAGCGCGCGCCGTCGGAAAACTGCTGGTTGAGCTGGCCTGCCCTGAACCGCCAGATCCCGCCGGCCGAATCAAGGATCGTACAGGGCGACATGCCTTTGGCCGAACCCGCCGCGCGGCAGTTGTCGTTGTACGAACCTACCGTGACGTAGATATTCCCCTTATTGTCCAGGGCAATAGGCTTCGCATTGTCGCGGCCATGGTCGGTTAGTCCGCTTATAATATTTTCAGGTTTGTCGAAATCGATGATTTCGTCTTTCTCATTCAGTTTATACCTGAAAACTCCTTTGTTGGACGAACTGTACAGAAAACCATCCTTGATCGCAATGCCCGTGCCGGGATAGTCGCCGAAAAGTTTCTTTTCATCGATAGCACCGTCGCCATTCGCATCGCGGAGGAGATAGATACCTTTTCCGTCTTTGAGTTTGGAAAGCTTTACATACATGTCGCCGTTTTTACCCACCACCATATGCCGGGTAGCTCCAAGGTCGGTAGCAAGGACCGTAGCCGAAAAGCCTGCGGGCAATTTCAATTCTTTTGCGTCAACGGGCGTGTAGAGGGGTGATCTGTCGTAACGGGTCAGGGTTTCGTTTCGGTAGCCGAACAATGCGGTGGCCGTCGCCACGGTGGCGGCGGTCAATACCGCCAGGGCACCAGGGTACCGGATTAATTTTCTTTGCATGCAATCGAAAAATTGGGTGAAAACATTTATTTTAGATAAAAGCGTCCGGGAATGCTTTTTTAACCAATACCCGAAAAACAGAAAACCGGCTATTTGATTTAGTACACTTAACCATTACCGCTATGGACCCAAATGACAAGGACGAAGAATTATATGATGATGACCTTCCCGGAAATTATCCGGCGGACGAAGACATTTTCCGCCAGGGCCTGATCGACCCGGATATAGACCCGGAAGATATTTCCCGCACCAAGCGCGCACTGGAAATAGATTCCGATGATTGGAACGAAAAGTCGTTTGAGGACGACCTGACAGGCGCCGACCTCGACGTCCCGGGCTCGGAATATGACGATGAAGACGAAGAGATTGGTCGGGAAGACGAGGAGAACAATTATTACAGCCTCGGAGGCGACAACCACGAGAGCCAGGAAGAAAACCAGGGCGATTAAACGACCCGTTATAGCCAACCCGGAAAGCCTGATGCTTCGCGCATCGGGCTTTTCCATTTCAAAAGCGAAGCAAACGTATTTTTTATTTTAATTTAAAAATAAGAGGAATGTTCGTTAATATTTTAATTAATGCAATATCCTTCCTTGTTTGAAGGGCTTTGGATCAGATATATTTGCCATATCGCCGATAACGACAAATTTCTATTCCTTATGACTAACCTGCGAACCCTTCTCCTATCCGTCATCTGCTTCTGGACGGTCACCGCCAACGCCCAGCAGCGCTACGAGCTTCGCGATGATTGGAAATGCATCCCCATCTCGAAAATGAAAGATCCGGGCACCGCTATCTCTTCACCCGATTTTGCGCTGAATGGCTGGCAGCCTGCTGTGGTACCAGGTACCGTGCTGACCACCATGCTGGAAAACAAGCAGGTTCCCGACCCGTTTTTTGGCATGAACAACAAGCAGATCCCGGACATTTTCAACACCGGGAGAGATTACTATACCTACTGGTTTGTCAAAGATTTTGAGGAAAAAGCAGAGGCTGGGCAAGAAATATGGCTGCATTTGCGCGGTGTAAATTACAGCTGCGATGTGTTTTTAAATGGGAAGAAACTCAATGCCAAAGTGCATTCGGGCATGTTCCTGCGGCAGACCTACAATATCACCGGCCAGATCCGCAAACAAGGCAAAAACCGGCTTGCTGTGATCGTCTACCCGCCGGACCCGGTAGGTAATCCGAACGGCGGCCAGGGCGGCGATGGCACGATAGCCCGGAATGTGGCGCACCAGTATGTGGCCGGTTGGGACTGGATCCAGCCCGTCCGCGACCGTAATACCGGTATCTGGGACAAGGTAACCATTGAAAAGACAGGTAAGGTCAACATCAAAAACCCGCATGTGATCACCCTCGTGCCGGGTAAGAGAATGCCCGGCGGCGCCCAGCAACCGGCGACTATTAAGGTAACCGCCGAACTGGAAAATGCCGGATCGGCGCCGCAAACAGGCATTTTGCAATATATTCTGGACGGCAACAAGGTTTCTATGGAAGTTACCATCCGGCCCCATTCGACGCTGGAGGTAAAATTGCCGCACCTGAATTTGAAAAATCCGAAACTATGGTGGCCCAACGGATACGGCGCACAGGATTTGTATGACCTGAAAATGCAATTCACGCAAGCGGGCAAAGTATCCGACACTGAAAATTTAAAGGTAGGCGTACGGGAAATACAGACCGAATGGAACACCACCACACGCAGCAAACAAATATCGGTCAATGGCCAGAAAGTGTTTATTAAAGGCGGCAACTGGATCATTTCCGACGCTATGCTCCGTTTTTCGGATGAGCGCTACAATGCCGAGGTGCGCTTCCACCGCGACATGAACCTGAACCTGCTGCGGATCTGGGGCGGTGCATTGACCGAACGTCCCGAATTTTACGAAGCATGCGACCGCTACGGAATCCTGGTCATGCAGGATTTCTGGGGGTCAGGCGACTGCAACGGTCGCTGGATCGACCCGGCCAAAGCCGACGATCAATGGACTCGCCGCAAGTACCCCGACGATCACAATCTGTTCCTCGAATCGGCTGCCGACCAGATCAAAATGATCCGCAATTTTCCGTCGCTCGCCATTTGGTGCGGTGGCAACGAAATTACCCTGCCCGTCGACATCATGACGCCGCTGCGTGATTCGATCTTGCCCGCACTCGATGGAACCCGCTGGTTTGTAGACTATTCCAATTCCGACGACATGTCTTTCAATGCGCTGGGCGGGAATGGAGACGGGCCTTACGGCATCCAGCCGCTGACCCGCTTCTGGAACTATCGTACCTGGCCTTTCAATTCTGAAATCGGTTCCGTAGGCGTCGGCGACCATCATTCGCTCGAAAGATTCTTGCCCGAAGCCAACCGCGTCGCACCCGAATATTCGGCAGACACGCACCGCGAAAAGGTAGATTCAATTTGGCAATACCATAAGTACATTGGCTATGACGGATACATCGAGCCTTACGGCAAAGCCACAAGCATGCGCGATTTCGGCCGGAAAGCCCAACTCGTCAACTTCGATCAATACCGCGCATTGATGGAAGGTTTCAGCGCGCACATGTGGGACTGGTACACGGGAGTGATCATCTGGAAAACCCAAAATCCATGGACATCCCTCCGCGGCCAGATGTATGACTACTACCTAGACCCCAATGCGTGTCTTTACGGTTTGCATTCCGGCAGCGAGCCTTTGCACGTGATGTACAACCCGGCCGATACCGCCGTCGCGATCGTCAACAATACCTTCAGTCACCAGTACGACCTCATGCTCGTCATCGACGCCATCGATATGAAGGGTAACGTTAAAAATCTCACCCAGGTTTTCGTGGAAATAGGGCCATCCACAACCCGCAAGATCATCGATATCAATCGGGAGATCAGGGAAATGGCCCGAAAAGAAGGCATGTTCCTCTCCCTGCGCCTCCTGAACCTCGACAAGAAGCCCGTCAGCGACAACCTGTACTGGCTGCCCGACGGCACGGGCCGTTACAGCGGGCTGCAAACCATACCCGAGTCACAAGCGACCACAACCGCCCGCGCCCTTTCCAACGGCAAAGTGGAAGTTACCCTCAAAAACCCCGCAAATGCCCCGTTGGCATTCTTCAACCGCATAGCTTTGATCGATCCGAACACCAAAAAACGCATTCTGCCGGTGTTCTATGATGACAACTACGTGTCGGTACTACCTGGTGAGAGCAAGACTGTTTTACTTGAATATAGGGAGCAAAGGGGTACGACGCCGGTTGTTTCGGTGGAGGGCTGGAACTTACCAGAGAAAATGGTAAAAGTCGATGCGCAGTAACAAGACAGTATGAACCACTTCCGGGTTGCTTTTTTGAAAAACAACCCGGAACCATGGCCGCATTTACGCCCGAAGCATTTAAGAAAGAGTTTGTCGCTATCCTCGATTATTGGGAAAAATATGGGCCTGACCCTGAGAAGGGAGGATTTTACGGGCGGGTGAGCTACGAAAATGAGCCAGTGAAAGATTCGGCAAGATCAGTGGTGCTTACCGGGCGGATTTTGTGGACGTTCTCGCTCGCACACCGGTTGTTGAAAGAGGCCAAATACCTCACTCTGGCCGACCGCGCATATCAGCAACTCGTCAAAAGCTTCTTTGATGCCGAACACGGCGGCGTGTATTGGTCGGTGAATGCGGATGGTTCGCCTCTCGAAACCAAAAAACAGATCTACGGTAATGCATTCGCGATGTACGGGCTGGCGGAATACTACCGTGTTACCCATTTCAAACCGGCATTGGAGAAAGCGCAATCGCTCTTCGAAGTGATTGAAAAACATGCTTTCGATCCGGTAAATGGCGGTTACCGCGAGGCATTTGCCCGTGACTGGTCGGCAACGGATGATTATATTCTCAGTAAGAGTCCGTGGAACAAAAGCATGAACACCCATTTACATTTGGTAGAAGCCTATACAAATCTGTACAGTGTGTGGCCTGATGCGAAGCTCAAAAAACAGACTGCCGGAATGCTCGATGCGATCATTACGCATATTGTCAATCCGAAGACTGAAACGATGCAGCTGTTTTTCGATGAAAAATGGAAAGCGAAAGACCATATTGTTTCGTTCGGGCATGATATCGAAGCATCCTGGCTGCTTTTCGAAACAGCGGAGGTCCTGCACGATGAAAAGCTGATCGCCCGCATGAAAAAGAAGTCCATCGCCATGGCGACAGCGGCTTCCAAAGGGCTTGGGCCGGACGGCGCGCTCAACTATGAATACGACCCTGAAACGAAGCATACCCAAACAGACCGCAGCTGGTGGGTCGCGGCGGAGCAGCTCGTCGGTTTTTACAATGCCTACCAGCTCACGAAAGATCCCCAGTTCAAAGCGAAGGCAGAAAGAAGCTGGGACTACATCGTCAACAAGTTCGTCGACCATGAAAGAGGCGAATGGTTTGGAACTGTAAAAGTGGACGGCACGCCGGTAAAGGGTGATAAGATCAACTTCTGGAAATGCCCTTACCACAATGCACGCGCCTGCGCGGAAATGTGGCGCAGGATCGGCAAGGCGTAGGTATCACACATCAATTCAGGAACATTTCGTCGACGAGCAATAGCGCCGGTTTCCCCTTGCTGCGGTGCCATTCCGGTATTTTACTGAGCGGTTTGGCGACTATTTTGATATAGGAAACCTGCTGCGGCTTAAACGCTCCCGAGACACTCCGCAGCGAAGCCTTTTCCCCTTTCACAGGCATCGGCGCCTTGAATTTTGTCAGCAGTTTCATATTCTCGCGCGAAGTACCGCCCCATATTTCGACCAGTTCGGGCGGGAAAATACCCGTATCTTCCTCCACCATGTAGCGCACGCCCAGCGACGACAGCATCACCGGCTTTTTAAATTCCGACACAAAAGCCATGTCGTTATCCCTGACCCCCGCCCAATTGTTGGCCCAAGCGGGATTGTTAGCTCCGATAACACCCAGTTTATGATCAAAGAATGTCTTCACGCCCTCGGCCTGGTGCACGCGGTTCAATGGGGCGAGCAATGTGCCGCTGTCGGGCTGGTAGGCACTTTTGTAGTAATCGAAAATGATCATATCGCTGCCATACCAACCATTTTTATAGGCTTTGGCGCGAATAGTGGTGTTGCTGTTGATGACCGTTTTGTGATCGAGCAGTGGCGACTTGATACTGTCGGGCTCCGAGCCGTCCATACTGAAACGCACATCTACGCCTTTGATCGGATGCTGAATATCCACAACCAACGTCTGCGCAAAAATCGGCGATGGGTTCCTCATTTGAGGCGGATTGAGCTTCAAAGGGCTCTTGCCGTCGTCCTTGAAACCTCCGATGATATTCACAGCCCTATTGGCCTGCTGCAATTGCTTCACGTCCGCCGCCGATAGTTTGGTATCCCAGACGGCAACCGTTTTGACACTCTTCAATTGCGGCAGCAAACCTTTCAAATCATTCAGATCCAGCTTTGTGCCAGATAATGTGAGGTTTTGCAGATGTTTCAACCCCGCAAGCTCCTTTAATCCCGCTGCGCTGATGTCCGTAAAATTGAGATCGAGCTTGCGGAGGTTTTCAAACTTCGCTATGCTTTTCAAGTCCGCGTCTTTAACAGGCATTTTGTTCAAATTCAATGAAATAACCTGCTTCCGGATGTCGCCCAGTTCGTCGAGCTGGCTCACGGTATATGCCGAAGCATTGTAAATGTTCACCGCCAGGGCCGGCGATTCGCGCGCCAGGGGCAGGATCGTACGGTAGTCGGTATTTAATGCTTTGACTTTGTCCTCGTCGGCAGCCGGGAAATCGTATTCTTCTTCCTGCGTATGCGGTTGCAAAAATGCGGTAGCCAGCATGCGCAGCGAATCGGATTCGGGTAAATCGGCTAGTTTCTTGCTGAAATCCGCCTTTTGCTTCACCCACAGGGTAAGTAACGAGATCTCCTGCAAGGTAAGCTGTGCCTTTCCCGACGGCGGCATGTGCTTTTTCTCTTCCATCGGCAAATGCACCCGTTGCAGCAAGAGGCTTATTTGGGGATTACCGGGGACTATGAGCTTGCCCGATTTGCCACCTTTCATCATTGATTGCGGGTCGGTCAGGATCAGCTGACCTTTCAGTTTGTCGGGATTATGGCAGCTTGTACATTTTTGGTCGAGAATAGGGCGGATCACATTGGTATAAACAACGGCCTGATCCAACGGAACCTGGGCTATTTCCCTTTTTTTAGAAACAGGCTCCCATATGAAATTGCTGCCGTGCGTCAGCGCGGCGCCATAATGCCCGGTAAGCACAAGCGCCACCACCGTTAACAATGCGCCTGCCTTTGCCGTGACGGATTTGTACCACCCGGCATTCCTCACGCAGTAGATCACAGATGCAAAAAAGAAGATGCCTGCGCCCGTCCATTTGTGATAGGTCAGCGTAGCGCCTTCATACCCTTCCTCGCGCGACAGAAACAGCCCCATTATCACCGTCACAGCCGCGAAGAGCGCGCCTATGAGCAAGAGGCCCTGCAAAAAGTTGCGGTAAAATGCGTTGCCCGCATATTCCGGTTTGAAACGGAAGAATTCCAGCAGCATTGCGAGCAGCAGGATCACGATCGGAAAATGCAGAATAAGCGGGTGCATCCGGCCGATGGTTTGCAGCCAGGCCGGGATAACGAGTTTGCTTTCGAAGAGCAGCAAAAACAGTATAAAGATATTGGAAGCGACTAGTAACTGTTCCGCGAAAACCCTGAGTTTCAAATGCATTTAAAATTCCACCAAAAATTGATCAATGATAACAACTTCAAATAAAATCAGCTGATGATGTCCCGGACTACCTTGCCCGAAACATCGGTGAGCCGGTAACGGCGGCCCAGGTGTTTGAATATGAGCTTCTCGTGGTTCAGGCCTAGCTGATGCAATATGGTAGCCTGAAAATCATGCACATGCACCGGGTCTTTGGCAATGTTATAGCCAAGTTCATCGGTTTCGCCGTACACGATGCCGGGTTTGATCCCGCCACCGGCCATCCATACCGTGAAGCAACGCGGATGGTGGTCGCGTCCGTAGTTTTCGGGGGTCAGCTTGCCCTGGGTATAGCTCGTGCGGCCGAATTCGCCGCCCCAGATCACGAGCGTTTCGTCCAGCAATCCCCGCTGTTTCAAATCGGTAACCAAAGCTGCCGATGCCTGATCAACGTCCATAGCCTGTTTGGTTATTTCGAATGGCAGGTTGCCGTGCTGGTCCCAGCCCTGGTGATAGAGCTGCACGAACCGTACGCCGTTTTCGGACAGCTTGCGCGCGAGCAGACAGTTGGCCGCGTACGTACCCGGAACAAGGCATTCGGGACCGTACAATTTGATAATATCATCCGACTCTTTCGACAAATCCATTACCTCCGGCACCGCTGTTTGCATACGGTAAGCCATTTCATATTGCTTGATCTTGGCGGAAATCTCTGGATCGCCGAATTCCTGGTACGACAGTTCATTCAGTTCCGAAAGCTTGTCGAGCATATCGCGGCGTTCTTTCCGGTCCATCCCGTCGGGATCGCGCAGGTAAAGCACCGGATCCTCGCCCTTGCTGAACTGCACACCCTGATGCACCGAGTCGAGGAAGCCGTTGGACCACAATTTGGAATACACACCCTGCCCGTTACCCACGCCACGTGAAAGCAAAACGGTGAAATTCGGCAGGTTTTTATTCTCGTTACCAAGGCCGTAACTCAGCCAGGAGCCCATACTCGGCCGGTTACCCTGCTGCGAGCCGGTTTGAAGGAATGTCAATGCGGGGTCGTGGTTGATCGCCTCGGTATACATCGAGCGGATAAAGCACAGGTCGTCCACGATTTTGGAGGTGTAGGGCATCAGATTACTTACCCACGCCTGCGACTGGCCATATTGTTTGAAATCCACAAAAGACCCGACAAGCGGGAACGACGCCTGATTGGCCGTCATGCCGGTAAGCCGCTGTGTCCCGCGCACGGAAGGTGGTATTTCCTGCCCGAACATCTCGCGAAGCTTCGGTTTGTAATCAAAAAGCTCCTGCTGCGAAGGCGCTCCGTTTTGGAACAGATAGATGACGCGTTTCGCCTTGGGCGCGAAATGCGGGATGCCCGGTGCGAGGCCCTCCTCTTCCAACCCTCCCCCTTTCAGCAAGTCGGGCATGAGGAGCGAACCCAAAGCCACGCTTCCGATCCCGAGGCTCATCGTGGACAGAAAACGCCTTCTGTTGAAACTAAATCCGTGTTCAATGATTTCCTTTTCCATTGTCATCCGTCGCCGCTAATGCCGGCTTTGGTTTATGATTTCGTGATGGTTTCTTCCAGATTGTAAATCGTCGAAATGACACGCATCAGCGACGCCAGCGCTTTTTTGTCGACGTTTTTGGTGAGGGGATACTCCCCTACCGTGACCATTTTCGCGGCTTTTTCGGGCTGAATTTCTTTCAGCTCCTTCGCATAATAGCCGGTAAGGACTTCCAACTCTTTCGGGCTCGGCGTGCGGCAAACGATCTGCCTGAATGCCTTCTTGATCTTTTCTTCCGTGCCGGTTTTTTCCTGCAATAGTTTCGCCGCCAGCACCCGCGACGCTTCGAGCACCGTAGGGTCGTTCATCATCACCAGTGCCTGCAACGGGGTATTCGTTTTCAGGCGCCTCACCTCGCACAAATCCCGGTTACTGGCGTCGAAGATCGCCATGGTAGGCGGCGGAACTGTACGTTTGATGAGCGTATACATCCCGCGGCGGTAAAGGCTCGCCCCATGGTCCTGGTTGTAAACCGAAAGCAGCCCCCGTCCCGAGGTAGCACCTTCCCACAAGCCCGCAGGCTGGTAGGGCTTCACACTCGGCCCTCCGATGGTGTGGTTGAGCAACCCGCTGCTGGCCAGCACGAGATCTTTCACAAACTCCGCGTGGATGCGGTAGCGCGACCCACGCGCGAGGTATATATTATCGGGGTCATGCGCCAGGTGTTCCTTTGTGACCACTGCCGACTGGCGGTAAGTAGCCGACATCACCATTTGCTTTACAAACCGTTTGATATCCCAGTTATGCTCCATGAAATCCACAGCCAGCCAGTCGAGCAAGGCCGGATGCGTAGGCAGCTCGCCTTGCATACCGAAATCACCCGAGGTTTTGACAATGCCTTTTCCAAAAAACTCCTGCCAGAGAATATTAACGTACACCCTCGCTGTCAGCGGATTGCGTTTATCGAACAGCCATTGTGAGAGCCCCAGCCTGTTTTTGGGGTATTTTTTATCAAATGGCAGAATGGCCGCAGGTGTTCCGGCCTGTACTTCCTCACCCGGTGCGTCATAAGCACCGCGTTTGAGCACGTGGGTTTTACGCAGCGTATCCAGATCACCCATAACCGAAACAATGAGCCGGTTGGTATCGGGCTTGTTAATGAACGTCAGGATGTTCTTTACCTCGTCGTTACTGATCTCCATCAGCGGTTTCTTGGCATAAGTCTCCGGTCCGCCGATCACCGATTCGATACCGACTTCATTCACATTGTTAAAGAATGCGAACATCTGGTAATATTCCTTTTGCGAGAACGGATCGTACTTGTGGTCGTGGCAATGCGCGCATTCAAGCGTAACACCCAGCAAACCCTTGCCAAAGAGGTCGTTACGGTCCGTAACGTACATACTGCGGTATTCTTCCGGGATCACCCCGCCCTCTTCGGTAATTTTGTGGTTCCGGTTGAAGCCCGTGGCCAGGAGTTGCTCTTTCGTAGAATTGGGAAGCAGGTCGCCGGCCAGTTGCCACGTGACAAAATCATTATAATGCATGTTTTTGTTGAAGGCGTGGATCACCCAGTCGCGCCACGGCCATTGCGTGCGGTAACCATCGTCCTGGTAGCCATGCGAGTCGGCATAGCGGGCGAGATCGAGCCAGTGGATCGCCATTTTTTCACCATAAGTGGGGTTGGCGAGCAATTTGTCGACCACCTTCTCGTACGCATTCGGGCTATTGTCGGCCAGGAACTCGTCCATCAGCTGCAAGCTCGGCGGCAGGCCGTTCAGGTCGAGGCTCAGGCGTTTCAGCAAACGTTCCTTGTCCGCTTCGGCGCTGGGTTCGAGTCCTTTCTGTTCCTGTTTTTCTAGAATAAAATAGTCGATTTCGTTTTTGGCCCAATCCTTGTGATCTACGTCCGGCACTTTCGGCTTTTTCGGCGCCACAAATGCCCAGTGCTTTTCATACTTCGCACCTTGTCTGATCCACTTGCCGATCAGTTCGACTTCCCGCTGGGATAGTTTGAGGTTGGACGCAGGTGGCGGCATCCGCAGGGTCGTATCCTCCGTAGTAATGCGCAGGTAAACCGCCGAGCGATCAGGCTTACCGGCCACCAGGGCATGTGCTTTGGGATTGTCCTTCAATGCCGCGAAAGCGCTCACGGGGTCGTCGAGGCGCAAGCCGGCTTCCCGTTTATTCGCATCGGGGCCATGGCAGGCCAGGCATTTATCAGAGAGAATAGGCCTGATATCGAAATTATAGCTCACCTGCTCGGGCAGTTTCTCCTCAGCAGGGCTTCCGGGCTTATTATTGCAAGACTGGAAGCTCAAAGCAGTGACCACCGCCCCGGTCAGCAGCAAAAAACTGGTATTCAAATTCATGATCTTGGGTTCAGGTTCTGCGACATTTTTTAGCCCATATCTAAATTTAGCCAAAAAAATGCACATTTATTCAAGCAATAATGCCAATTCATAAGTAAGAACTGTCCTGTTCTATACTGCTCATGCTGAATTATTTTGCATTAATCCCAAACAAAAAAGAGCAATGCCGCTCCGACATTGCTCTTTAACCGTTCCTGCATCCGGTTACTATCTATTTACCAGCCTGTATCCAGGCATTGGCTTTCTCTTCAAGCAATTTGAGCGGCACACAACCTGATTCCAGCACCAGCTTATGAAATGCACGGATATCGAACTTCGCGCCCATTTCCTTTTCAGCCTTCGAACGCAGCTCCCGGATTTTCAACTGGCCGATCTTGTATGACAATGCCTGCCCGGCACCCGCCATATAGCGCTCCACTTCCGCCGTGATGCTCTCCTCCGATTCCGCTTCGTGATCCAGCGAGTATTTAATGGCCTGGTTCCGTGTCCAGCCTTTCGAATGCAGCCCCGTGTCCACTACGAGGCGGATAGCGCGGTGCATTTCGGCACTCAGCATGCCAAAGTACTGGTAAGGATCGGTATAAAGCCCCAGCTCTTTGCCCAGCGACTCGGTGTATAACGCCCAGCCTTCGCCGTAAGCACTGTACCACAAATTCTTCCGGAACTCGGGCAACGCGGTGTTTTCCTGTTGCAGCGAAATCTGGTAATGGTGCCCGGGAATAGCTTCATGAAGGAAAAGGCTTTCATCCGAAACGATGTTGTATTCTTTGGCATCAGGAACAGGCACGTAGAATATGCCCGGACGAGAGCCGTCGGGAAGCCCCGGATTGTACTCGGCAGAAGCAGAAGCCTCCCTGAATGCCTCGGTCCGGCGCACTTCGAACGGCGTTTTGGGGGCCAGCTCGAAAAGCTTGGAGAGGTTCGGCTTCATGCGCTCGTGGATCTCATTGAAATGCGCGATCACCTGCCCGGCTTTCGTAAAAGGCATCAGTTGCTTATTGGTCCTTACGGCATTGAAAAAGGATTTCAGGTCGCCCTTGTAACCCACCTGCACCTTCACCTTCTCCATTTCAGCCGAGATCCGGGCCACTTCCTTCAATCCGATCTCGTGGATCTCCTCAGCAGTCAGTTCGGTTGTTGTATAATACTTAATGTAATAGTTATACAAAGCCTTGCCATTCGGAAGCGCGGCGAAACCATCCGTCGTACGGCCAGCCGGCTGATATTCTTTTTCCATGAACACATGCAGCTTCTGGAACGTCGGAATGATCTTCGATTCCACCATCGTTGCATATTCCTTTTCAAGCCGCGCTTTATCTTCGTCGGAAAATTCTTTGGGGAAATTTTTAACAGGCGAATAAAAAAGGTGGTCTTTCACAGGGCCGTGATCCATATCCGCCAGCTGCGGGATCACCTTTTTGATCAACGGGGCCGGTAAAACATAGCCCAGCTTGATCCCTTTCCGCATATTCACGACTGCCGTATCGCACCACACCACGAAGCCATCCACTCTTTTCAGCCAGTTGTCGTAATCCTTTACAGTTTTGAAAGGCTGCAAACTGCTTCCGCTTGCCATCTGTCCAATCATCAGGTGTGTCGAGAAAATCTGGTTGACCGGCATCAGTTCAACCGGATACTTCAAACCTTCCAGATTGATGCTGCATTCCCATTCAATAAGATCCCAGCTCACCTTTTCCTCATCGGTAAGCTTCCCACGGTCGTATTTCGCGAGTTCGTCCTGGTATTTCCTGTAAAAAGCGGTCATCCGGGATTTTCCGGCTTGCGAGAGGTCGTCGGACATCTTGTCGTTGTAGCGGTTATCGCCGTTCATAGTCGCTTCCAGCGGGTAAAGGGGAAGCCTTTCTTCATAATAGCGGGCAAATACTTCACTAATCGGCGGCATAGCAACGTCTGCTTTTTCTGATTTTTTCTGACAGGCCTGAACGAGCAGGACCGTAGCGGCAAATGCGTAATAAACCAGTTTTTTCATAAATGATCGTGTTTTGAGCATCGTAAAGTAAACAAAAAGTGCCGGAAGAAATCAATGTTCTCCGGCACTTTAGGGAAGGTATTCAATAAATCCTTAGCTTATCCCGTGGTGTTAATTGTAAAGTTCCCGAGGATATTCAGCTCTCCGCTGCCCTCGACCTGAATATTCCGGACGGTAATATTCTGCCCGATCGTCACCACATGGCCCGGGTTCACCCGCACGTAGTCGGCTGCGCCCGGAGCACGTCCCGCCGACCAGATAGCACGGTCGATCCATGCGCCCGATGCCGTAGTTTCGATCACATTCGAGAACAGGGATGTTGTTTTGAAATTCCTGAACAGCAATGAGTCGGTGGCTGAACCTTCGGCCCCGAACCAGTCCCGAAGGATATCCGAATACACCCTCCGGAAATCCACCTGCATTTTAACCTCCTGGTTCTCATTCGTAGGCGAAGTGGTCGGTGGTTCGAGATCATTGTTCAGATCGGGCACCACGCCTACCATTTGCCGTTTGATACCCTTGCCAAAGACAAACATCGGCGCCGCTACCCCATGGTCGGTACCTCTCGATGCATTAGAATTGGCACGCCGGCCGAAATCCGAGAATGTCATACCCACCACGCGGTCGGCAGTTCCCTGAAGAACCAGGTCGCTCTGGAAAGAGGACACGGCATCCGAAAGTCGTTTAAGAAGATTGGCGTGGCTCCCCACGGTTGTGTCGCTCGCCGAAACCTGGTCGCCATGCGTGTCAAATCCACCCAATTCCACGAAGTATATCTTGGTCTGCAAACCTCCGTGGATCAGTTTCGCTACAATTTTGAGCTGTTCGGAAAGCTCGGTGGTTGTCCCGGCCGCCGGATAGGTGGCCAGGGTTTTACCGAGATCGTAAGCCTTTTTGATCTGCCCCGAATAGCCGGTAGACAGCAACTGCTGCTGCCGAACGTGCTTGATCATCTCCCCGACCTCGCAGCAGGGCAAATCGCTCGACGACATTCCCTGGCCGCCATTCATAAGCGCGTAAAAGTTGTTCACGTTTTCAACCGAGATATTCATCGGGCTTTGCGGTCCCAGAAGGCTCGTCGAGTTAAGCACGCCGATCTGCAAGGCCAGTGGGTCCTTCATCTGATCATTCGGGTAGTTTTGCGGATAACCCGGAAAACGGTAATTGAGATAACGGCCCGCCCATCCGCTGTCGGCATACTGGTTAGCATCCGTACCCGTCATCCAGATATCCGACGACCGGTGGTGCGACTGGTTAGGATTTGGATAAGACACCGAGTTGACGATCGCGAGCTGTCCCTGGTTGTACATATCCCGCATTCCGGTCATCGACGGGTGCAAACCCGCCTCTGCCATACCCGAAAGTGCAAGTACCTTGTTCTGCGGGATGGCGATATTGCTTCTGATGCTCTGATATTTAGAATAGTATTGAAGCGGTATGACGGTATTGAGTCCGTCGTTGCCCCCATTCAGGTAAATGACCACCAGGACGCGATCGGTGGCAGCCGCGGCTGTTCCCATGAGCGCTTGCACGAGGGATGAACGGTTGCTAAGGCTGGTTATGCCAAATCCGTTCACCATCACAGGTAACGTTATGGCTGAGGCTGATGCCAGAAAGTCTCTTCTTTTCATACAATTTCTAGTTAAAACACCTCATACTCTGCCATTCTGATCATATACCGCATCAGCGTGCTGCATCTGTTTTTCACGGCGTTCTGCGCATTGACATTCGTCGGGGCGTTCCGGTACGCATTCAATTCGTAACGCCACTCGATTCGCGGCAGGTTATTCATAAAGACCACATCGATGAGGTAGTTTTTCTGTGTGTCCGAAAGGTCGATCGCAAACAAATTTTTGGAGAAAGCGGCCAGCACCTCGTCCGGCGTAATGGCCGGAGTGGCCGAGCTGTTGGCAAAATTGGGCTGGATTTGCTGGATCCAATTCAGGAAATCGATCCCCAGCGTATAGCCCGGCTTGACCACGAGGGTCGGGAAAATAATCGTGTCGCTATTGCCGCGGCGTGCGGTGATCGTCGAGCCGTTGATCCAGTTTTTGGAATAACCCACCTGATAATAAGGCGGATACCCGAATACCAATGGCTGCGTAAGGATTTCGAGGTTCATACCGCCCATTCCCCAGAGGAAAAACCGGATATAGTTCACATAGGCGGCGGTGTCGGTCATCATATCGGGGCACGGCAGTTCGAAATAGCGGCCCATGCCGATGAGGTATTCCATGGGAGATTTGATGATCGCCCCCACGTTTTCATCGCTGAAAAATATCTGGCTCTTGAGCAGCTTTTCCAGCACCGGTTTGATATTGTAATTGTTTTCCGTGCTCGCAAAAAATGCTGCCAGCGGCACAATTACATTGTTTTCAATATCCTGCGTCACATTCTGGTTGACGTACCAGCGGTAAAGTTTCCTGCAAATGTGCTTGGGCGTCTCGGGGTGCCTCAGCAGCATATCGATTAGCTCGTTCATCTCAACGTCGCCAGCGGTATCGTCGGTGCGGCCCTGGATGGTAATGCCGCCGTATTTGGCCGAAAAGGTTTTATTGGACGAGTCGTGGTAGTTTCTGTGGAAATTCGAGGTAAAATCGCTGGTCCCGTTAGCATAGTAGTTGGTGACCATCCAGCCCGTCAGCACTTTTGCGGCCGCCTTCACGTCCTCTTCGGTATAGTTGAGATTACCGGCAAAGTCCTGCTGCCCCACTGTGAAAAGCTCCTGCAACTCCCGTCCGTAGTTTTCGTTGGGATGGTCCTTATTATTGCCGTGGCCGTTCTGGAAGATGAGCATGGCCGGATCTTTGGTAATCCCGATCGTCATCGTCTTGAAATTCCCAAGGCTGTTGTCGCGCAGGAATTTGAGGTAACGGTACATATAGCGGTAGTCGGCCATCACGTTCTGCGAAACCACGAAATGGTTTTGCCAGAAAGCAGTCAGCTTTTCGAGTACCGACGGCTTGCCGTTCTGGAGCATCATCAGCCCCACCCACCAATAGCGCAAATGCACGCTGTGTTCCCCGCTTTTGGCAGAAATGAACGGATAGCTCATCAATGGTTGCCGGTAATTGGGGCTCGTGGGCGTGAGGTCGATCGGTGGCGGCGGGGATGCGGTGTAGCTGACATTTGCGAACAGCTGGTCTACCGCCGTGCCCGGGTTAAGACCGGTAAATGCGGTAATTTCCGAGCGTGTAGGGCCCATAGTAGCCCGCCTGAGCAGGTGTGCCGCCTTGTTGGCCGTAAGGGGTACGGTATAAGGATCAAGATAAGCCATAAGTCATTGAATTAATATTTTCCGTTCGGTTGAGCACCCGATCATCTGTTGATCAGCACTTTATATGATTTCGACAACCCATCGGTAAAGGAGAATTTAAGCAGATAAAGGCCGGCCGGCATCCGGCTCACATCGATGCCTTCGCCCGAAGCCTCGCGGGATGCATACACGGTCCGACCGCCCGCATCCGTAAGCCGTGCAGAAGCCAGGTTTTGTTTGATATTCTGGGAAAAGAAAAGTTTTTCCGCAACCGGATTGGGGTAAACGGCCCAGTCGGGCTGGCCATCCATATCCACTTTTACAATGCGGCTGTAAGCAAAGGTTTCGTCCTTGTCGTCCACCGAGCGGTCCACCATTTTCAGCCGGTAGAAATTAGTACCGCCCAATGGGCTTTCGTCGGTAAAACCATATTGCATTGATGCCGACACCGTAGCTACGCCCTCGCCCCGTGCCGTGACATTGCCTATCTGTCTCCAAGACTTCGCGTCATCGCTCCGCTCGACTTCAAAATGGCTGCTATTAACTTCTTCGGATGTAAACCATTCGAGATAGGTCGTCCGCTCGCGCGCAATGGCCGTGAAACTCACCAATACCACCGGCAAAGCACCATCGCGCAATGCACCGAGCGTGTACACATTATAAGTATCGGGCACTACGTCGAGAAGGGTGGTCAGCGACCCGGACGATGCCGTGCTTGCTTGCCCGAAAAGTGAGGTGGCATCCACCGTAGCTGGCAGGTTCACCCACTTGTTTCCGTCCCAGCCCGCAATGGTCAGTTTGGAAAGCCCCCGGTTGGTAACCAGGGTATTCACGGCGCTGTTGTCGTTCCATGAAAGGGTGATCTTACTCGGAGAAGTGCCGTTGATATCCCAGTATTCGCTGGTACTCACGGCAGCCAGCCCGTCGCCGAGACTGGCGGTACTGAAAGGGCCTCCGGCAGGCAATACGCCATAGTCTCCCCCGGCCGGGTTACTCGTTACGGCCACAGCGGGATTTACGCCGTAATATGCTCCAAGCGCCTGGTCGGAGCTGACCGAGAACGGGCGGAATGCGCCATTGTCCCCCACCGGAAAAATAAAGGAATCGGTGCCCGCCTTTTTGACGTATCCATCTATAAAGGTTGCTTCGCCAAGCACCCCGGAAGTAACTGCTGCCCCGAAGCTTACGACGCCGATGGGCAGATCCCGCTTCGTAAAAATCGCGCTATTGTCCTGCGCGCTCACCAGGTAGTTACTTCCCAAGAAAAACAACGCGAGTAGAGTTATAGAACAAATTCTAGACATGCATATAAGATTATTCAATTCTACATCAAATATAAAATAATTCGGTCACATAATGTGTTACAAAAACACACCAATTATTACTACAAATTACTTAGCTACCGGCAAAAGTATGGTAGTTATCAGGCAAATAGCCTTAGGAGATGCTACAAATGCCTTTTTCAAGTCGTAAAAAAAACTAAAATTCTTCTACAACTACATTAAGAAATTATGGATAGCCCCGAAACTATTCGCTCGTTTTTATTTCATTACCCACTATGAATACAAGTGGAGGCACATTAATTTGCGCAGACAACATTCTGCCAAGCCATGGGATTGAGAACTTACATCAGGGAAAATTTTCTGGAAGACATCCGGCCATACAAACCGGCCCATTTGAGTGAACCTGAAAAACTGCTCGACGTCGTATCCGCCTGGAAGGGGCTGGAAATGATCATCGGCGACATTATCACACGCTTCGGGATCGACAGGGAAAAATGCATTGAGTTCGGGGTCGAATTTGGCTACTCATCCGTCGTTTTTTCCAATTTCTTCGAGAGGGTAACCGGCGTTGATACGTTCGAAGGCGATATTCACACGGAGAACAAACTGGAACATTTTCAGCAGACGAGGGAAAGGCTGAAACCATATGGGAACATCCACCTCGTGAAGTCCGACTACCGTGACTGGATCGTCCGCGATAATCAGCGTTATAACCTCGCCCACGTCGACATCGTCCACAGTTACAAGGAAACTTTCGAATGCGGAATATGGGCTGCACGGCACAGCGACTGCGTGATTTTCCATGATACGGAGAGCTTTCCCGAGGTCCGGAAGGCTGTGAAAGATATTACAAGAGCGACTGGTCAGCAGCTATATAACTACCCCTACCATTACGGGCTCGGCATCCTGGTCGATACAAAATCAATCGCGAAACGGAAATGAAGCAGAAAGTGCTGATTATCGGCAGCTCCAATGCCGACATGGTGGTCAAAACCGAATATTTCCCCAAACCGGGCGAAACGGTACTTGGCGGGACATTTCTGATGAACCCGGGCGGCAAGGGGGCCAACCAGGCCGTGGCAGCGGCAAGACTTGGCGCGGATGTACGCTTCGTAACCAGAGCTCCGCTTCCTACTAACACGAACTAGATTCATTTCAGGAACATGTATACAATACCGGTTATTATAGATTGCGATCCCGGCCACGACGATGCGTTGATGCTCATGCTCGCTTACGGAAGCGGACGGTTCGACATTAAAGCGGTAACCGTTTCAGCCGGCAATCAAACGCAGGCGAAAACTTTGCAGAATGCGTTGAAGATATTGACGCTCATCGGCGCTACTCACATCCCGGTGTACCGTGGTGCGGAAAAACCCCTGTTCGGGGACCTGGTTATTGCCGATTACGTTCATGGTGAAACCGGTCTGGACGGCCCGTCGCTCCCGGTACCCGAAATGCAGGCGCAGGCGGTCAGCGCGGTGGAAGGCATTGCCAGGGTACTTTCGGCTTCGGAAATACCGGTGACGATCGTCCCCACCGGCCCGTTAACCAACATTGCCACATTCCTACTCGCCTACCCGCATCTGAAAAGCAAAATCCAACGCATTTCGCTGATGGGCGGTGGGATATTCCGCGGTAACATGACACCGCTTGCCGAAGCCAACATTTACGCGGATCCGGAAGCGGCGGCGATCGTATTCAGAGCCGGCGTACCTATTACTATGTGCGGGCTCGACGTTACGCACAAAGCGCTCGTATTTAAGAAGGATATTGGACTTTTGCGGGCACTGGGAAACCGCACGGGCAAAGCAGCAGCCGACCTGATGGACTTTTATTCCGTCTTCTACAATGAAAACCGCGCGGAACTCGACGGTGGGGCCGCATTACACGACCCATGCGCGATTGCCTGGCTGATGAACCCCGGGATTTTTACCACCAAATCCTGCTATGTGGATGTGGAAACAAGGGGCGAGCTTACCCGTGGCACGACGGTCGTGGATTTCTATAACACGCTCCAAAAGGAGCCGAATGCCACAGTGGCTTACGACATCGACCGGGGCGCGTTCATGGATATGCTCTTCAACGCCATTAAAGCATTGCCTTAGAGAAGCACGGAAACTTCATCCTCTACATCGCGCCGGGCCGCGCGGTGGCGTACTACCGCGTTGCCAGCGTGAAGAATAACCAGCCCGCCGAAAGCGCAGAAAGCCATCATCCCTACCATGGGCATGGCGGTATTGTTATGCAGAAAGCTCACAATCGCCGAAATAACGGCTCCCGCGCCCATCCGCCAGCTCCCCATCAGCGCAGATGCGCTACCCGTATGCTTGCGGAAAGGTGCCAGCGAAAGCGCCGAGGCATTGGGCCCGGTAAGCCCCTGCCCCGTGAGGAAGACGAACATCGTCCCAATGAGCGAAAAGAGCCCGAACCAGTTGTTATACACACCGACGATCAGGAACAGACCGACCAGGCTCTGATAAACGAGCGTGAAGCGAATGATTTGTTCGCTGCTGTATTTCTTTAGGAGAAAGTGGTTTAGCTGTGTAGAACCGATCATAGCCACAGCCAGAAAGGCGAAAATCCAGCCATATTGCTGTTCGGAAACTTTATAGATATTCATAAAAACATCCGAAGAGCCTGAAATATAGGCAAATGGCGCGGCTGTCGCCAAGCCGCCAGCCAGCGTATAAATCAAAAACTGAGGCTGCGAAACCACCGTCATGTATCCCCCCAATACCGCCTCGGGACGAAGCGAAACGCTGGTATCGGCACTCCGGCCTGTCGGAAGAAAGAAATAGATAGCCAGGATAATGAGGCTGACGATACCGGCCAGGATCACGAAAATCCAGTACCAGGCGATGGAAGCCGTCACGTAGCCGCCCACAGTAGGAGCGATCATCGGCGACACGGCAATGACCAATGTAATGAGTGAAAACACTTCCGCGCGCTTATCGGCGGGAAAAAGGTCGCTTACAAGCGCTTGCGAGGCTACAAGTCCTACACAACCACCCATTGCCTGGAAAAAGCGCATGGCGATGAGCGCATCCACGGACGAGGTCATAGCACAGCCAAACGACGCGATTACATACAATATCAACCCCACGTACAGCGGTTTCTTACGACCAAAGCGGTCAAGCAGCGGGCCGTACAGTATCTGGCCGATGCAGATACCAATGAGATAGCTGGTCAGCGAAAGTTGTACTTTGTCGATAGTGGTTTTGAGATCCGACGCGATCCGCGGGAAGCCGGGCAGATACATGTCGATGGAGAAAGGACTGACAGTCGCCAGCGATCCGAGGATCAGGATGATAAAGAAGTATTGCTTACGGCTCATGGACTTACATTCACTGAATGCAAAGTTAACGGGTATCCAAGCACATTAAGTTCCTGTATTGCTTTAAGTGCAATATTTTCATTAATCCGCAATAAAAAGACCCGCGCAACCGGTGTTACCTTTTGCCCGTATTTTGTATATATTTAATATTCCATTCCTAACTATCCACTTCTGATCTATCCTTATGAAAGCTATTTTTATCCTGGTGACCATCTTCCTTTTGAAGATGAACCTGCCTGCCCCGGAGGTTTCGTCTACCACCATCCCGCTCTGCCACACGCCTGCGAATGCAATGTCGGAGCTGGCCGGCAACCCGGCTTTTCAGATGCTGCACGAGACGCCGCTCGCGTTCACGTATGAGGGCGCAGGCGAAACCGTCACTTTTCCGACTTCCGATGGCAAAACCGCATCCGGCTTTCTGCTTAAATCTCCCAAAAAGTCCGACAAGTGGCTTTTTGTGTACCAGGAATGGTGGGGATTGAACGACTATGTCAAACAGGAGGCCGCCAAACTGCACAAAGACCTCGGCGACGTGAACGTGCTCGCGTTGGATATGTACGACGGCAAGGTGGGAACGACACGCGAAGAGGCGGGTAAACTTATTCAGGGGGCTCCGGCAGAGCGCCTTGCGGCCATCACCAAGGGCGGCATCCAATATGCGGGCACTAATGCGAGGATCGCCAGCATCGGTTGGTGCTTCGGCGGCATGCTTTCATTGCAGAACGCGATCGCCGGAGGCAATCAGGTCGTCGGTTGCGTCATGTATTACGGACGTCCCGAAAGCGATGTTGAAAAACTGAAAAAGCTCAATACAGACGTGCTCGGCATTTTCGGCAGCCAGGACCAAGGCATTCCCCCTGCCACTGTCGCTAAGTTTGAAGAAGACATGAAAGCCGCCGGCAAAAAAGTGACCATAAAGATGTATGACGCCGTCCACGCCTTCGCCAATCCCAGTAACCCGAAATACGACGCCAACGCGGCTGCTGATGCTTATAAGTTATCTTTGGAGTACTTGAAAAAGAAGCTGGGATGATTTTGAGGTCTGGCGTGCGAGAGTCGACAATCCGCAGTGTGATCGGAATAAATCGCGTAGCGATGTAATATTGGTAGCAAAGATTCAATAACAGTTCATCGGCAAAATCCTGTCAGGGATGTAACAACAAAATAGATGACGTGGCAAAGATGTTAATGTTGTTGCATGCCCAAAGGGCATTTGTTATGGTTCATGGTCATAATTGGCTACCAATGTTACATGCCTAGCGGCATTTTTGAAGACTGTAACACAACAAAGCCCGGCTCATCGCCGGGCTTTGCAATATGGGACGAGGAATACTACTCCCCTTTCTTTTCAAGGCGCAACACCGGCGCGGCTGTCTCTGCTTTTTCATCCGTATCGGCCGCAACTGTCACGACCTGTGCCTTGTCGTCGACCTTCACGCTGCCCGTTTCGTGTAACCCTGTCCCGATATGCGGGGCTATCACAAGCGAAACGATCGACATCAGTTTGATCAGGATGTTCATCGAAGGCCCGGAAGTATCTTTGAACGGATCGCCAACCGTGTCACCGGTTACAGCGGCTTTGTGCGGCTCCGATTTTTTATAGAATGTTTCTCCATTGATCACCGCACCTTTCTCGAAAGACTTTTTAGCATTGTCCCAGGCACCGCCCGCGTTGTTTTGGAAAATACCCATCAAAACACCCGAAACGGTAACACCCGCCAGCGTCCCTCCAAGTACTTCCGGCCCGAAAAGAAAGCCGACGATCACCGGAACCAGCAATGCGATAAGACCGGGAGCGATCATTTCCTTAATAGAAGCTTGTGTCGAGATCGCTACGCATTTGTCGTATTCCGGTTTGGTGGTACCTTCCATAATGCCCGGCAGCTCGCGGAACTGGCGGCGTACTTCTTCCACCATTTTCATGGCAGCACGCCCCACCGCCGCGATGGCGAGCGAGGAGAAAATAAACGGTATCATCGCCCCGACGAACAAACCGGAGAGCACATTGGCCTTGTAGATATCGATGGAATTAATGCCTGCCACGCCGCAGAATGCCGCAAACAGTGCCAGGGAAGTCAATGCCGCAGAAGCGATCGCGAAGCCTTTGCCGGTTGCCGCCGTAGTGTTACCCACTGCGTCCAGAATGTCGGTACGACCGCGTACTTCTTCCGGTAAATGCGCCATTTCGGCGATACCGCCGGCATTATCGGCAATAGGGCCGAACGCGTCGATAGCGAGTTGCATCGCAGTTGTTGCCATCATACCCGCCGCAGCGATGGCAACACCATACAATCCGGCCATTTCATAGCTCAGGAAAATACCCGCTGCCAATACCAAAGTGGGAATCACCGTAGATTCCATACCTACCGAAAGACCGCCGATAATATTGGTAGCATGCCCCGTAGATGACTGATTTACAATAGATTGAACTGGACGCTTACCCATTGCGGTATAGTATTCCGTAACCATCGACATGATAGCCCCTACGATCGAGCCTAAGAGAATCGCCCAGAAAACGTCCATTGCCGTAAAGTCAACACCGCGGATATTCAGGTTACCTTCCGGCAACATCCACATTGTCAACGGATAACTTACTATCAAAACCAATATAATCGAGCCCCAGTTACCCCGGTTCAATGCGGCTTGCACATTGCCGTGATCGTCGCTTACGCGCACGAGGGACATACTTAGAATAGAAGAAATAAGTCCCACGCCGGCAATCACCATCGGCAGGAGGATCGGCGCGATACCACCGAAATGATCGGTGCCCTGCGCTATGATCTCACGGCCCAATACCATTGTAGCAAGGATTGTCGCAACATAAGAACCGAAAAGGTCGGCACCCATACCAGCCACGTCGCCTACATTGTCACCCACGTTATCGGCAATGGTGGCGGGGTTACGAGGGTCGTCTTCCGGGATACCCGCTTCCACTTTACCCACAAGGTCGGCCCCGACGTCGGCTGCCTTGGTGTAGATACCGCCGCCTACACGCGCGAAGAGCGCGATCGATTCGGCACCGAGCGAGAACCCGGCAAGGACTTCCAGCACGCGCTCCATGGGAAGACCGTTGACGTCGGTACTATCGCCAATAAAAGTGGAATATAGAATGATAAACAGGCTACCCAGGCCCAGTACCGCAAGGCTCGCTACGCCGATGCCCATCACGGAACCGCCCGTAAACGACACTTCCAGCGCCTTGGTAAGGCTGGTACGCGCCGCCTGCGTGGTACGCACGTTCGACTTGGTGGCGATGTTCATGCCGATATAGCCCGCAAACGCAGAAATAAAGGCTCCTACCAGGAACGATACGCCAATAAATACGCTGGAATTTTCAACCAATGTACCGGAATACCCCAGTATCACACTCACAATCAAACCAAAAACAATGAGTACACGCCATTCGGCTTTCAGGAAGGCAAGGGCACCATCTGCAATTGCGTCCGCTATGGTTTTCATTTCAGGACTTCCCGCATCCTGCCGGACAACCCAGCCTCTTTTGAAGAACATAACCAGCAAGCCAACAAGGCCTAACGCCGGCACTAAATAGGTAATGTTACTCATGCTATGATGTACGATTTGGTTATATGGTTTATAATTCTCGTAAATATAGAGAAAGGCACCTCATTACAAAATCACAAAACCCTTATTTTTGATCAATTCGTATAGATTTTATAAACTTTCTGAGAGATTTTGAGCCATTTTCGGAGCAACATTCAGATAACAAACTGGCTCTCAAGGAATAACAAGAAACACCTCTTATCGTAACCGCGAGGCAAATTCATAGCATTATAAAATGATTAATTTGGCATAATCAATGAAAATTGACTACACAATGTCAGGTTCAGCGCTTCGGGCGAAGCAATGTGAGCAGCAGGAAAGTGACTACAAAACCCACCGCTGCAACCGCTGCAGCAAGGAGCGTGCCACCTAAAAAATATTGTACAAAGTTGACATGAATGGATTCCAACGTCAGGTTTTCCAGCGAAGTGATCTGCACGCCGTTGCGGTAAAACAGCCCGCCGAATTTGTAGCTCGCGTAAATGATGAAGGGAATCGCCGGAGGAATGCTGATATGCGCTGCCGTAAGAAAGAGTACCTTGTTCATCCGGAAAACGATCGATAGCGGAATACCCACCATCAGCTGGAAGCCCCAGATCGGCACGATGCCCATAAAAAAGCCAAAACCAACCGACTTGGCCTTACTGAAATTGGTTTCGTCGGGCTTTACCGCCTCTTCACGAATAATTTTCCAGAGGCCTTTTTTTTGAATGTAGCGAAACAGCCGCTTCGGGAGGTAGTACACCAGCGTGAGCGTCACCAGCCAGGTATTGAGGACGCTGATGCGCGTAAAATCGCGGAACGGACGGAAATGCGTCACCCGCTCGTCTTTGTCGTAGATTACCTGGATATTGATCGGGACAATAGGCACATCTTTCCAGGCCATTTTGACGATCACTTCGATCTCCGTCTCGAATTTGGTCGTGAAAAGCGACATTCTTTTGAGCGGCGCGAGCGGATACAAGCGAAACCCTGTCTGCGTGTCGGGTAAGGTAAGCCCTGTCTCGACCTTGAACCAGAAATTCGAGAATTTGTTTCCGAACGAGCTCTTGCCCGGCACCCCTTCCTGCTCCATATTCCGCGAGCCCATGAGCAATGCGCCCGGCTTTTGGGTAGCGGTTTCTATGAAAAGCGCGATGTCGGAAGGCAAATGCTGGCCGTCGGAATCGATGGTAATGGCATTTTCAAAACCCAGCCTTATCGCCTCGGCAAATGCCTTTCGCAGCGAAAACCCCTTTCCTCTGTTCACTATATTGTCCAGCACACGGATTCTCGCGCCATAGCCCGCGAGGATCGCCATGGTGTCGTCCGTAGAGCCATCATTCACTACAATCACCTCCTGCCCGGTCGCATATTGTAAAACGCCGTCGATCACCCGCCGCAATGTGTTGCGGTTGTTGTAAGTGGGAATGATCACACAGCATTGAATGTCCGAGAGGGTCATTGTTACTTTTAAATATTAGGGTTAAATGATCGAACGGAAATTCGCCCTGACTTTGAAATACGTCTTTTCACTTTGCGTACCCGAGGCACTTACATCCAGCAACTCTTCGCCCTTGTACCGAAGTTGGATTGTCAGTTCCCGTGTTTCGGCGGGATTCAGCACTTCCAGGAACTTGCATGTGCTCATTTCAGCCAATGCGAACGTCCTTCCCAACGCTTTTGACAAGACCGCCTTCACCATTTCCAGCTGAACAACGCCCGGAAGCACCGGTGAGCCGGGAAAATGCCCCTCGAACACAGGATGTGCGGCATCGATTTGCAGCGTGGAAGTGATCTGGCCCGGAGCATGGTCCAGGGCTGTAATCGTATAAAGATTGCTCAAAGGCATGGTTGTCAAAGGTCTTTGAAAAGGTTTTCAGCAATGGGCTGATTGAATTTCTCCTGCTGAAACTTCATGAGGCTTTTATCGCCGCCTTTCTCGAAAAACGACAGCTCTTTCAAACGCAGCGAACTTTTGGAGAAGTTCATCGCAATTTTGGAATAAATATTCTTCAAACGGCGGTTTACCGGCGTCAGCACGATCTGATAGTGGTCGCCGTCTTCGAGTACTGCGGATGAAAACCCCTTGTTCTGCTGAAAATCCCCATTGACAAGCCCGATCATCAGCTCCTTGACCTGCGCCGCCATACGTCCCGCCTGCCCTACATTCTTTTCCTTGCTCCCTTCCTGGATACGCAACTTATCGCCGTTGATGAGGATAATGTATTTCGAGGGTGTCCGCTGCTCCCAGCGCATTTTGTCCTTTTGCTGGTAATAGAACTGGCCGGACGACTTTTCTGGCTCTTTCAGCACCGCCAGATACTTCTCTTCGGTAAACGAAGCCTGAATGGACGACGTCGCCTGTGAGGTTTTCCGAAGCTCTGCAAGCACCTTCTCCGGGTTAGCCACCGGTTTGAATGACTGAGCCTGCGCAAAGCTGGCCGCCATTAAAACGGCCACCGTCATGAATATTCTAATGCTTTTCATAAGGTTCCTTTCCGATCAATCGCGGGAGCGGTTCTATTTTAATGCCCATTTCACGGCAATGCCCGATAACGTCCGGTAATGTCTCGGCAGTCAGCGGCAAATGGTCATGAAGCAGAACGATGTCTTTGGGCTTTAATTTTGAAATGATTTTGTGAATGAGCTGGTACTTGTTCTTCGCCCGGGTGTCCATGCTCCGGAGCGACCAGCCGATGGACTGCATTTGCAAATCCTTCAACACTGATGCGTAGCGCGGGTTGGTTACACCGAATGGCGGCCTGAAAAACAACGGCATATGGCCGGTAATGTCGCGTATCGCCTCATTGCACCGCTGAATGTCCGTGCGGAGCTTCTGGGTGGAAAACAGGGCGATCAGGTAATGATGGCTATACGAGTGGTTGGCGACGGTATGGCCTTCGTCCACGATCCGTCGCAACAGGTCGGGATGGTTCACAGCCTTTTTCCCGATCACAAAAAACGTCGCTTTCAGGTCGTTTTCGAGCAATGTGTCCAGAATGCGGGGCGTCGAATCGGGATCCGGCCCGTCATCGAAGGTGAGCGAGATCGCTTTTGCACGACCGGGGTGCCGACTGCCTTTATTGATTGATTTTACAAAGTAATTAGCCTGAATCTGCGCCGAGCCGTAGGCGGTCACGCCGATAAAAAGCAATGCAATACCCGCCAACACCAGCCACAAATAATCTGTTTCCCAAAAAATAATGGAACTGAGTGCCGCCGCCGTGATGCAGAAGAATATGAGAAGATTATGCTTCAACGGCTTTCAGAAGGGTTAATCCCAGATTACTCTTTCTCAATGAATTACAAATTAGCACCTGCCTGACCTCACTGTTTGCTCCGAGCACATCCACCGCATAATGCAATGCAAATGCGGAAGCTGTTGGATAAATACCCGCCAGCGACAGGTAATCCATGTTACGTCCGGCACCGCGTACGGGCGTACCTGCGTATAGCGCGAGATCGATGTCGCCCGCCTGCATGCTGTTCCGATCCAGAAATGCGTCGATTTCTTCCCGCGTATTTTCCGTTCCACCGCTGGTGTAGACATCCGTCAGGGCCACTTTTGCATCGCCCCGATTTTCAGCTGAAAGTACAAAAAAAGAAGCGCCGGAAGTAAGCGGAGTAGTTACCTCAAATGACAACTGTGCTTCCAGCCGGGCCGCTATATCATTCAGAATATCAATATGCTCATCAGCCGCGCCCACGAGTACATTGCGGTCGCCCTCGCGCAGGAGCATGGCGGCATCGAGCAAAGCGTGTTCAAATGAAAGTGTATTCTGCGTGTGCGTCATATTATAGCCGTGGTTACCGATGCTCAGCGAGATCTGCCCGGCCATTGTATTGTGCGTGGATTGGATAAACGAGGTCGGTGGAAGCAATCCCTCAACAGTGAGCGAAGTATTCAGGAACTTTTCGGTGTCCTGCAAGCATCCCAACCCGGTCCCCACCACGATCGCATCGGGCTGTTCGATACCGGCCTGTGCAATGCAGTCTTTGGCACAGGCCACCGACATCCGCAAAATCTTGCTCATCCGGCGCAGCAAACCGGCTTCGATATATGCCTTATAATCAGGGCTGATCAATACAGAATCCGCTTCAACCGGCCCCAGCGCCACCGAAAAACCCGGGTTGCAGAAAGTTGGCTGGTGAGAAATTGTGGACGCCGCCGCTATGTACAATGCCGGTTTACTCATATTTCGTCAAAACCAATGATGAATTATTCCCTCCGAAACCAAACGAATTGGAGAGCACCGCATTCACTTCCACACCCGTTTCCAGCTGCGTTGCCGGTACGAGGCCCGTCTCCGCGATCGGAATTCCGTAATTCAGGTTAGGGAAAATCAGGTTATTTTGAATGGCCAGCGCGGAAAATACCGCTTCGATCGCACCCGCGGCCGCCAGCGTATGGCCTGTAAATGCTTTGGTAGAACTGAATGGCGGAATGCGGTCGCCAAAAACGTTTCGCAATGCCACCGATTCGGAGTGGTCGTTGTTCTTCGTGCCGGTCCCGTGCGCATTCACGTACGAGATTTGATCCAGCCCTATTCCAGCGCGCCGGATCGCATGCCTGATAGCCAGCGTCGCACCCTTGCCATCCGGCGACGAAGCCGTTTGATGGTACGCGTCGGCAGCATTCGCCCAGCCGCTTACATTACAAATGGGGACGTTACCAGTCAATCCGAGGCTCTTTTCACCTTCCAACAAGAGAAAGCCTGCCCCTTCGCCCAGGTTCAGGCCGGCCCGCGAGTCATCAAATGGCCTGCACCATTGGTCGTCGTAGATCATCAGCGACCGGAAACCATCGATCGTAAAGCCGCTCAGCGCATCGGACCCGCCTACCAGCACGCGGTCGAGCGCACCTTGGAGGATCATTCTCGCACCCAGCATAATGGCGTTCACGCCGGAAGAACATGCTGTTGAAAGCGTATTAATGTAGCCCGTAATGCCCAGCTCCTTCGCAATGCGTTCGGTGGTGCTGCCGCTGTCGTGCGTGGTCAGCAGCATGTAATCGGGGTTGTTTTGGGCTAAATAATCTTTGTAAAAAACTTCGCTGCGGTCCATGCCCCCCACGGACGTCGCCGAAATAATGCCGGTACGGATCACGCCGGAGCGCTTGTTGTCCCCCCAGGCTTCGCGCGCGGCTTGCAACCCAAGCAGGGAAGTCCTGGAAACATATTCGGTGCCCACGTTCAATGCCTTGCGGAGGTCGGCGTTGGAGGCCTTCACTTCTCCGGCCAGCGATGCCTTCGTGCCCGGCAAATAGCGCAATGGCGCAATGCCCGTCTTTCCCTCTCGCAAAGCGTTCAGGTTCTCCCCCACCGACATGCCAATGGCCGACACGACGCCGATACCGGTAATGCAAACGCCCATTCGGTGTGGTGGTTAAGCTGCTTTCCTTTTATTGATATACTCCGCCATCGTGTTGATGGATTTGAATGCCTCCTTACCCTCCTCAGGGTTGGTAAGCTGGATACCGTGGTATTTTTCGAGTAGCACGATCAGTTCGAGCGCGTCGATCGAATCCAGCCCGAGGCCCTGGTCGTTGAAAAGCAGCGCGTCGTCCGCGATGTCCTCCACCGAAAGGTCTTCCAGGTTGAGCTGTTCGATAATCTGTTTTTTTAGATCTTGTTTTAAGCTATCCATACTTCTGATTAATTGAACGTCCGTTAAAATGTGCCGACCGAAGTGGCCTGCGACAGGTGAAGAAGGTTTTCGCTATTGAATTCCGTTCCGCTTTCTCTCTCCTCCACCATGAAAAGGAATACATCCGTGCTGTTGGCCGTTACTTCCAGCCATCCGCAAAGCAGCGCCCGGCTCCCGGAAGCCAGCAGGATCTGCCCATAATCCAGGTAAAAACCGGGAGCGAATTTAGGCAAAACAGCAAACATATTTTCACCGTACCATTTGTTCACGATCGCGATTTCTCCCAGTACAATATTGGGCAGTGTATATACGAAAAGCGACGGACTCGGCGATCCGCCGGCTTCATAAGTTTGCATAAAGCGGCGGTCGGTCTCGGCGCTCGACGATGCATTCGCAAATACGAGCGCGATCTCATCATCCGCATAGGCGACTGAAATGTGCGGATCGGCCCTTTTTATAAGCTCCGAAGCCAGGTAACCGGCCTGGGACAGCACATCCATCTTATAAAATTTGGGGTATCCCAATTCCTGCTGCCGGTAAATCTGCTTGAACCAGGAATCTTCGGAACCTGCATCGCGCCGCGCAACTACTTCGCCGTTCACGAGGCATTCGTCGGCCCGGAGGTTACAATATGCTGTAATCACTTTCATAAATCCCTGATCATCAATGAAGCATTTCCCCCGCCGAAGCCCGATGCGGTTTTGAGAATTGCCCGCAGCCTTTTCGGTTCGTTTTCAAGAATAATATTCAAAGGCCTGGAAGTGCCCGCATTGCGGTATCCTTCGCTTTTAATGAGCATACCATTCCTGATCATCTGCATACAAACCGCCGTTTCTATCACGCCTGCCGCCCCGAGCGTATGCCCGAAATACCCTTTCAGGCTGTTCAATGGCTTATCCGACAGCGAAAGGCGATCGAAAGCGATAGCTTCCATTTCATCATTAAAAACCGTACCCGTTCCGTGCGCGCAGATGAAATCGATCTCTTCCGTACCGGTTCCATACTTCCGCATCGTGCGGCTCACGCTTCTTACCAGCCCCTCACCGGTCCGCGACGGCCCGGAAATATGGTTCGCATCGTTCGCGCTCGTGCCTGTGAGGAGTTCCAGGGGCGCGTTTTGGAAAACCGACTTTGCGGAAGAAATCAATGCCGCGCCGCAGCCTTCTCCCAATGTAATGCCGTTCCGCGCCGCGTCAAACGGTGCGCACGGCTTATCACTTACCGCAAAAAGGGATTGAAAACCATAAAGCACAAAATCGGAAGCGACATCGCAGCCGATCACGATTACATGCTCATACTGGCCGGCTTGTACCATATTACCTGCCACGTTCAGCGTAAGAACGCCGGAGATGCAGGCATTTGAAATTACGATCGGTAAATGTGCCAGTTTGAACTGACGCATGATAGCAGCACAGGTTTCGCCGAACTGGTCATGCAGGCTATCATCCAGCGCCCCTTTGGTGGAACTGATCAGAACGATAGTTTTACCGGACGACAGTATCGATGTATCGATCTGCCGGCTGAGTGCCGACAATGCCTTGCCAATCAGCTGCTGAAAACGCAACGGCCCGTTGAGGCCGGGAATTTTTGATAAATAAATATCCTCTCCGCCAAACCCGATCCCGGGTACAAGCGCGATACCAGTGCGGTTCTCACTGAGCGCCTGCCAGTTAGCCTCCGCATTATCGCCCAGGGGACTTACGATGACCTCCGCACCAATGTAAATCATAGGTCGTACTGCGCTTTCCATTCCCTGTAAAAATCCGGCGTGATCAGTTCCAGCTCGCGTGAATCGCGGTCTAGGAATACCTGCATCGTTTTGCCCGTCGCACAAACCTGCCCGGTGGTAACGTTGAGCACCTCGTATTCGAACTGGATCTTCGCCGATTTGGTGGGGATATATCTGGTAATGACTTTAATAGCCTGCCCGTAGTAAACAGGCGCCTTATGATCGATCTCCGATTTGACGATAGGCGTCACAAAACCTTTGGCGTGAATATCAAGGTATTCCAATCCGTATTTCCTCCCGAAAGCCTCCCTGCCGTCCTCAAAAAATTTCAGATAGTTGCCGTGCCATACCACGCCCATGGCATCGGTTTCGCTGAATCGGATATCTATATCTATTTCGGAAGAAATCATGCAATCATTCATTAGGGGTTACTCGCTTACTACAATTTTTAGTTCACATCCCAGCAATATACGCCCATCCAGGAAACTTTCGCCCTTCACAAGGTAAATATTTCCCAACTGGTGCAGGGGTGTTACAACGGTCCGGATCGTCGCGCCAACCGGAGGTAACTCAGTCACAAGCACTTTGCTTACGGCACCGATAAAACCGATTTTCGGCTCTCCGCCCTCTTGCTGATCCAGGTAGCCGAACGACGCCGCGCAGGTCTGTGCGATATGCTCGATCAGCCCCGTTTCCTGAAAAAAACCGTCCCGGACCAGTACATTGTCGCCGTCAATGTCGTAATCCGATTCAAACCGCTCGCGCGTGGCGCTAACAAGGTTACCGACCATCACAAATGGCGGACGGTGCGGGATATAACCGGTGATAGCTTCTTTTGCGACGATCATTATTGAAAGAAATTAAAATAATTAAACCACTGCTCCGGGAATGCTCTCACCTTCCGTTCCAGCTCGTCTACGTACAGCCGCGCGATTTCCTCAGGTTTCATTTTCGCTTCGATGGGCTTCGTCGAGCTTAAATGGTAGCTGAACTTGCCGTCTTTGGCTGCGAATACGAAGGTAACCGGCGCATTGAACTTCGATGCGATCACGAACGGGCCGTAGGGAAATTTGGCTTTGCGTCCCAGAAAATCCATTTCGATGTACTTGGCACCTTCCAGGTAACGGTCCGCGTGAATAGCTACGAATTCGTTGTTGACCAATGCATTGCGGATAGCAATAATATGTGAAAGGTCGTCCTTGATCGCGATCACCTTGAACCGCGAGCCGCCGGTGGACAGGTCCATGTACTTCTTGATATTCTCAACCTCGGCATCCAGCATGACGATATTGATCGTCGGGGTAATGCGGCCTTTCAGCAGGTTACCGGCCGTTTCCCAGTTGCCCACGTGCGCGCTCAGCAAAATGCCGCCCTTTCCTGCATCGCGAATGTCGATCAGGTATTGTTCGTTTTCAAAAACGTGGGAGAATTGCCGGTCTTTCCCCAGTAGGAACGCGGCGCGGTCAACGAGCGTTTGCCCGAAAATATAGAAATTCCTTCGTGCCATTTTTCTGGCGTCGGAACCCGTGATATGAAGGGTATTCTGATAAAAATCCAGCAAGGCCTTCCTGGGCTTTGCCGCAAAAACGTAGTAATAGTAAGTAACCACCCGCAGGAGCCCGTAGGCGAAGCCCAGCCCCAGGGTATTGATAAAAAACAGGAAAATTTTGTAACCCGTTAACGATCCTTTGGTCTTACCGTCCCAACGGCTCATTCTTACAATGCGAGTTTCTTGCGGACAAGCTGATAGAAATCACCGAAGGTCACAATCTCCTTGAAATCTTCACCAGTGAGCTTGATATTGAGGTTTTCGTCTATGAGCACAACCAGGTCCACGTAGTCAAGACTGTCCAGATCCAGCGTGTCTTTCAAACTGTTTTCAGGAAGAATCAAATCCCGGTCCACCTCAAATTCCTCAGACAAAAAATCTCTGGTCTCTTCAATAACTTCTTCCCAACTCATTTTAACATCGTTAGCATACATAGCTGCAAAATTAGTTTATTCTTCCTGATAGTTTAAAAATATTCCCAAATTTTCAAATAAAAGGCACCCTCTATACAATAAATTCCACTGGAAATCATTGCAGTTGGCAGATGGAATATCGGAGGTTAACAAAAATACGAAATTTCGCATGGCGGCACACCGCCGTTCACGAAGTTGTAGTAGTAATGTGACCCAGTCGGAGACCCGGTAGCGTTCAGATTTTCCTGACGATCAGCGTCGAATTGGTCCCGCCGAAGCCAAACGAATTGGAAAGGAAACAATTGATCTGCTGCTCTTTGGTTTCGGGAATGATATTGATTTTGGCAGAATCCTCGTCCGGGTTTTCGAAGTTGATATTGGGTGCAATGAACGAATTCTGCATCATGAGCAGCGAATAAACGATCTCGCTTGCCCCAGCCATCCAGCATTCGTGCCCCGTCATCGACTTGGTGGAGCTCACAGGCACATCGCCGCCGAACACCTCAAAGATAGCCCGCGCCTCGCTGCCGTCACCTACGGGCGTAGATGTGGCATGTGCATTAATGTAATCGATCTCGCCGGTAGTGATGCCTGCCTGTTTCAATGCCATTTGCAGGGAGCGCGTCTGGCCGTCGATACTCGGGTTGGAAATATGGTCGCCATTGGAAGAGAAGCCGTAACCAATAAGCTCGGCCAGTATTGGCGCGCCGCGTTTCACAGCGGCTTCGTAAGATTCAAGGATAACCGTGGCCGCGCCACCGCTGGGGATCAGTCCGTCGCGGTCGCGGTCGAATGGCCGGGATGCCTTTTCCGGCTCCGATTCGCGAACGGAGAAAGTGCCCAGCCCATCGAAACTCGCCATTGCCGATGAATTGATCTCCTGCGCGCCTCCGCATATCACCCGCTCCTGCAAGCCCTGACTGATCATCAGGTAACCCATTCCGATCGAATGTGAGCCCGACGCACAAGCCGCGCTCAGGGTAAAGTTGATGCCTTTCAGCTTGAAGATCGTCGAAAGGTTCATGTTTACGGTGCTATTCATATTCTGGAAAATGGCCCCGCTGCCGATCAGCGTCGTATCGTGCTTTTCCCGGACTTTGTCGACAGCCTCGACCACCGATGCCGCCGTACTGTCGTTGCCGTAGATAATGCCGGTTTCGGTCGTTTCAAGGAAATCGATATCGAGGCCCGACAATGCAAGCGCCTCGTGCGTAGCCATATACGCATACACCGCAGGCTGGTGCATACCCACGCGCTGGCGGCGCGAGAGGTAGTTTTTCAGGTCGGGCTCCTGCACCATGCCTGTAAGCGCCGAGCGAAAACCGAAGTCCTTCCGGACCTGGTCGAACACGATACCACTTTTACCGGCATACAACGACTGCGTGACCTCGCCCAGGTTTTTGCCCAGGCAGGAATAAATGCCGATACCAGTGATAACAACCCTATGGCCCATGGATTATGAATAAATTCCTCCGTTGATATTAATTACCTCTCCCGTAATGTAGGCAGCCTTATCGGAAACCAGGAAGCTCACCAGGTGCGCCACCTCCTCCGCTTTGCCAAAACGGTTCATCGGTATCATTTGTTTCAGCTCGTCTTCGTTGAGATCTTTGGTCATGTCGCTCGTGATAAAACCCGGCGCCACGGCATTCACGGTGATTTTCCGTTTGGCAACCTCCTGCGCGAGGGACTTCGAAGCTGCGATGATCGCGCCCTTCGCCGCCGAATAGTTCGTTTGCCCCGCCACACCTTTCATACCCGACACCGATGCGATGTTCACAATCCGCCCTGAGCGCTTCCGGAGCATTTGCTGGATGGCATTCTGGGTTACATTATAAAGACCTTTTACGGAAATATTCAAAACGTCGTCCCAATCCTTCTCGGGCATCCACATAAACAGCCCGTCGCGGGTAATGCCGGCATTATTCACCAGAACACCGATGAACTTGTCTTCGTTCTTTTCGCGCCAACCGTTCAGTGCTTCATCCACCTCAGCTTTGTGCTGCACATTGAAATGCAGCAACTCTCCACTGCCTCCATCGGCCTGGATTTCTGCCAGCGTTTCTTCCGCCGCCGCCTGGTTAGAGGCGTAATTGACCAATATATGCAAACCATGGTCTTTGGCAAGCTGGACCGCGATGGCCCTGCCAAGTCCTCTGGATGCACCGGTTACCAATGCGCAATTCATAAGTGAAATGGGGTTTCTTTAATATATTCAAAAACGGCGGCAATGCTTTCGAACTGCGGCACGTCGTCCGTCACGAAACTGGCGTGCCGGCGGATCTGGGCGTAAACCGATTTCGCATTGGGAGAGAGCTTCTCTTTCTCCTCCGGGTGCAGCAGATCGATCGCCTGGCATATCGCCATAATATGGATCGACATCACCTGGAACGCGTTTTCGAGGACTTGCTTCGCGATCACCGCGCTGTTGGTACCCATGCTGACGATGTCCTGGTTGTCGTTGTTGTTCGGAATGCTGTGAACGTAAACCGACGTCGACAATGCCTGGCTTTCGGCTGTTGTGGACGTGGCTGTAAACTGTACGCCCTGGAAACCGAAGTTCAGGCCCCACGTTCCCGCATTGAGGAACGGTGGGAATTTACCGTTCAACTTACTATTCATCAAAAAGTTGAGCTGGCGTTCCATGAGCATTGTCAGCTTGGTCAAAACCAGTTTCAACTTGTCCATTTCCAGCGAAATGTAGTCACCGTGGAAATTGCCGCCGTGGAAAACATTATCGTCTTCCGGCCGCACGATCGGGTTATCATTGGTTGAATTCAATTCATTTTCAACCACTTCCTGCGCATATTGGATCGTATCCAGCACCGGGCCGAGGATTTGCGGCACGCAGCGGATCGAGTAGTATTCCTGTATTTTTCGCTCAAATTCAGTCTTCTGCATGGCCGTATCGTCGCGGAAAAGCTCCTCACGGCTGCGGATCAGACCGCTCCCGGCCACGAAATCGCGCATGTGCTGCGCCACTACCTGCTGACCTTTATGGTGTTTTACGGCATTCAATTGCTTCGAGAAAGAGTCGTCGAAGGATTCAATGGCTTCATTGATCATCGACGACGCGGTAATGGCCCATTGTACCAGCCTTTTTGCATAAACCAGGTTGACAGCCGCCATACCGGTCATACAGGATGTCCCGTTGATCAGCCCGAGGCCATCGCGGAGCTCCATTTTGAGGGGTTTAATGCCCTTTTCTGCCAACACTTCGGCCGTTTTGCGACGTACGCCATGGTCATACACATGCCCTTCGCCGATGAGGTTCAAACCCAAATGCGAGAGTTGCACCAGGTCGCCGCTCGCACCTACGCTGCCGTGTTCGAAAATTTCGGGGACCACCCCGTTATTCAAAAACGTCACCAATTGCCTGATCACCGCTGTACTCACGCCCGAGTTGGCCTGTAAAAAAGAATTCAGGCGTGCGAGCATCACAGCGCGCGCATATATCTCGTTCAGCGGCTTGCCTACCCCGCTCGAATGGCTCCGGATGAGGTTATATTGCAGATTATTGAGCTGGTCGGTTTCGATACGGTATTGCGCCATAGGGCCAAAACCGGTATTGATACCGTATATGATTTTGTCTTTGGAGAAATTCGTTAAAAAAGCAAATGATTGGGATACTTGATGGAGGGCGTCTTCGGCTAAGATAAATTCCTTCTTTTCAAAAGCATACTGCTCGATCTGAGCTAATGAAATACGATTCATTTAGTGCTGGCATAATTAAATATGGTGTAAAATAAATCTTTTTTCGCCGTTTTGGCAAACACGAACCGGTAAGCGGCAACGGGCACGGAAGTTGCCCGAGTGATACAATTCATTAAATTTGTCGCACATTCACGTTTCCCCTGTCAATGCTAGGAGATTTACTATTAAGGCTAAACAAATTCCTTTCAAGTCACAAATCCGCGTTTTTTGTTAGCCTGCTCGTCATTGTCAGTATTCTCCTGGCCGGCATCGCACGGCTAAAAGTAACCGAAAGTATTTTTGCGACTTTGCCGAAAGGCAAAAGCTTTGAGGAGTTCAACCGGTTGGTAGAAAGTAAAAATATCATCAACCAGATCGTATTCTCGCTGGAAATATCCCCGGAAACGGATGCCGACGCGGCGCGCGAAATGGCCGGAAACTTTACCGATTCCCTGGGGCGCTATACCAATGGCTATGTCCGCAACATCCAGACAGAGCGCCCCAATGTGCAGGAAGATGTATATCAATATGTGTACAGCCACTTTCCGGTACTCATCGAACCGCCCTATTACGACCACATCCGATCACGGATTGCCCCCGACTCGATCCGCGCATCGGTCGCGTCCACCTTTAACCAGCTACTTACCCCAGGCGGCTCGTTCCTCAAACAATTTGTACTGAACGACCCGCTCGGCATTACCGGCCGGTATTTCCGGGAGCTCAATGCTGCCAACAACAGCAATGCCATGGTGATGGACGATGGCATTATGTTCACCGCCGACCGCAAAAACATACTCATTTTCGCGTCGACCAGCTTCGACTCGGGCAGTTCGGATAAGAATGTGGCGCTATTCGAGCTTATGGAGGCATTCAAAACCAAATGGAACCGCCAGCACCGGTATAATAAGTTCTCCTATTTCGGTACGTTCGAGATCGCGGCACGGAACGCGATACAGGTGAAGCAGGACTCCTATTTCACGTCGTTTCTCGCACTGGCGGGCATTCTGGCACTGCTGATCGCCTACTACCGCAAGCTGCTTATACCTATATATATTACAATGCCCGGGATTTTCGGCGCATTGTTCGCCTTGGGCGTCGTCGGCTACGTCCGCCCGGAGATTTCCGGCATTTCCCTCGCTACCGGCGCGGTGATCTTCGGCATCCTGCTCGATTACGCATTCCATTTCTTCACACACCTGCGGCATACCCATTCCATTCCCGTCGCGATCAGGGAGGTAAGCGGGCCGCTGCTAACCGGCAGTTTCACGACGGTAATGGCGTTTAGCGCATTACATTTCGCCAATTCGACAGTCTTGCAGGATTTCGGGCTGTTTTCCTCGCTGGCGCTTTTCGGCGCGGCGGTTTTCACCCTTACGGCATTGCCGGTAATCCTCTCGTCCACCCGCTTTGACATCCAAAAAATCCCCGGCGAACACAGCTCGTTCCGCATTCCCACCGTCCCCGACAAATGGCGGGGTGCTACATTGGCCGCGATCGCGGTACTGACAGCCATATTCCTCTATTTTTCGACAGGGACCGAGTTCGACGCCGGCTTCGAAAACCTCAGCATCCAGGACCCCGAGCTGAGCGGTCGCGAGGAAGCTCTTACGGGCATTAATCCCCGTAAACAGAAGCGCGTTTACGTTTTCGCCTCCAACCCGCGGCGCGCCGTGGCCGAACAGGTCAATCACGACGCTTATCAAAAACTGGCCGAATTACGCAGCGATGGCCGTGTTGTCAGTTTCGTATCTTCCGGTTCGCTGCTGATCCCGCAAGACCTCAAACGCGAGCGGATGCGCCGCTGGCAGGAATTCTGGACGCCCGGCCGTACCGATTCCACGTTCCGCGTCCTCAACCAGGCTGCGGCCAAAAACGGTTTCAATGCCTATGCATTCAATGATTTCAAAGGCTGGATTGCCGGGCGGGGCACATCCAATGTCTCGCTGGATACGCTTTTCAATGAGCTGGGTGTCGACAACCTGATCGATATCAAAGCCTCGGGCACGACTTTCATTTCCACGGTGGTGGTCGACCAGGCCAAGTTGACGGATGTTAAAAAAGAGCTGCGGGCGATCAACGGCGTCGAGCTGTTCGACCGGGGCGAACTGGCCGGTGAGCTGCTGACGATGGTGAAGGACGATTTCAATTACCTTTTATTGATTTCGGCATCCATAGTATTTTTCACCTTGCTGGTCGTTTACGGGCGCATCGAGCTCACGCTGCTCTCGTTCCTGCCGATGGTGATCAGCTGGATATGGATTTTGGGCATTGCCGCGATCCTGGGCATTAAATTCAATTTCGTGAATGTGATCGTGACCACATTCATCTTCGGCCTGGGCGACGATTTCAGCATTTTCGTCACCGACGGTCTTTTGAGCAAATACAAATCAGGCAAAGACACCCTGCGCTCCTACCAGGCCGCCATTGCATTATCAGCGACTACGACCCTGATCGGCACGGGCGTATTGATTTTTGCCAAGCACCCGGCCATTCATTCGATTTCGCTCGTGAGCGTGCTCGGCATTGTCTGTATCCTGTTCATATCCTTTGTGTTCCAGCCGGTTTTCTTCGATCTTTTTGTCCAAAAACGGATTGCCAAAAAGAAAGCGCCGGTTACGATGCTGCCGTTTGTGATCAGCATTTCGAGCTTTACCTACTTTCTTTCGGGCTGTCTGTTTTTGCATTCCAAACTGGTGACGATCCTTTTGTTACCGATGTCGAAGAAGAAAAAGAAGGCTGCGATCAACAATTCGCTGTCTTTTTACGCCAAAACCGTGATCTACTCCGGCCCGCATGTGCAAAAGAACATCTCCGGCCGGGAAAACCTCGATATGAACAAGCCGGTAGTCTTCATTGCCAACCATACTTCATTCCTCGACATTCTGCTCGGCATTATGCTGCACCCGAAAATCGTGCTTATGGTAAAAGGCTGGGTGTATAAATCGCCGTTTTTCGGGCCTATTATCCGGTATGCAGGCTATGTGTACAGCGAGGATGGCCCCGAGGAGAATATCGCGAAGGTGAGAGCATTGGTGGCCGAGGGGTATTCCGTTCTCATTTTTCCTGAAGGCACACGGTCGGAAGACGGTAACATCGCCCGTTTTCACAAAGGCGCATTCTACCTGGCCGAACAATTGAACCTCGATATCCAGCCGATATTACTCCACGGCGCACACGACGTCCTTCCCAAAAACGACTTCCTCATACGTCCGGGCGCGCTCAACGTGCGCGTACTTCCGCGCATTACGTATGCCGACGCGCGCTGGGGAACGACGCTGCGCGACAAGACGAAACAGATCTCCGCATTCTTCAAACACGAATTTGCCGCTTTCAAGGATGAAATGGAAGATACCGGCTATCTCAAACACAAGGTTTTCACCAACTATGTGTTCAAAGGGCCGGTTTTAGAATGGTATTTCAAAGTAAAATGGAGGCTGGAAAGCAAGAATTTCACGTATTACAATCAACTGATCGGCGACCGGAAACGGATCCTGGACATTGGTTGCGGGTATGGCTACCTGTCGTTTTTCCTGCATTATAAAAATGAAGAGCGGGTGATCACGGGCATTGATTACGACGAAGAAAAGATCGAAATCGCGGAAAACAGCTACAACAAAAGCGGCAACCTGCGGTTTGTATCCCAGGATATTATGGCGGCTGAGCTGGGCACCCGGGATGTCATATTCTTAAATGATGTGCTGCATTATTTATCCAAAGAAAAACAGCGTATTTTGCTCGATCGGTGTGCGGCGGCCCTGGCTCCGGACGGGTTGCTTTTTATCCGCGACGGCATTACCGATCTGACCGCTAAACACCAGAATACGCAAAAAACAGAAGCATTGTCGACAGGCCTTTTCGCATTCAACCGGAAAACGGATGATTTCCATTTCTTTTCATCGCAAGATATCCGCGACTTTGCGGTGCGGTACGGTTTTGGTTATGAAATGCAGGAGCATTCGGCGAACACATCTAATGTGCTTTTTGTGTTACGCAAACCTTTCACTCAGCAGCCTGTTACTACGCCGATTACTAACTAGGATTTTCCCATTAGCTATTTAAATGCAAACTTCCGCTGTGCAAAAGGAATACGATTTTGTGATTGTTGGAAGCGGACTGGGCGGTCTGGCTTGTGCCACCATTCTGGCAATGGAAGGTTACAGGGTGGTCGTGCTGGAAAAAAACCACCAGATCGGCGGGCATTTGCAGGTTTACAGCCGCGACAAGAGCATTTTCGACACCGGCGTGCATTATGTCGGCGGGTTGGACGAAGGCGAAAATCTCTATCAGTTCTTTAAATATTTCGGCATTCTCGACAAGCTGAAAATCAAACGGCTCGACGAAGATCAGTTCGACCTAATCCGCTTCGACGACGGCTGCGAATACGCATACGCACAGGGGCTGGATCATTTTGAGCAGAAACTGATCTCCTATTTTCCCGACGAAGAGAAAGCGATCCGGGCCTATTGCGAAAAGGTGGTCGAAACCTGTTCGAAATTCCCGCTTTACAACCTTGAAACTTCCGGCGAGGGCTATCTTGCGGACGAAAACATATTGGGCCTCAATGCACATGACTACATCGCGTCGCTTACGGACAATACCCGGTTGCAAAATGTACTCGCGGGCAATAACCTCTTATATGCAGGTGTAAAGGGAAAAACGCCTTTCTACGTCCACGCGCTGATCTTGAAAAGCTACCTCACGGGTGCATATAAGTTCGTGGATGGCGGTTCGCAAATCGCCATTCAGCTCAGCCGGGCGGTGCGACAGCATGGCGGGGAGATTTTCAAACACAAAAAGGTAATAGGGGCCAATTATGATGAAAAGGGCCGCGTCACGGAAGTTGTTTGTGAGAATGGCGAGACTTTCCGCGGGAAGGAGTTCATCTCCAATGTCCATCCGGCTGTTACGATCGACATTTTCGGCCAGGAGCGCTTTTTGAGTGTTTATAAAAATCGCGTACTGTCCCTTGAAAACAGCATTTCCACATTCCTGGTGCATATTTCATTTCAGGAAAACAGTTTTGAGTACCTGAATTATAACATTTACCAGCACCATAGCGACGACGTTTGGGAAGGTATTGAGTACGACAAAGCTACCTGGCCACAGACCTATTTCATTTGTACGCCGTACATTTCAAAAAAAGGGGAGTATGCCGATTCGATGTCGATCATGTGCTATATGGATGCCTCCGAAACGGCTGAATGGGCTGACACTTACAGTACCGTTGCCGAGCCGGGGAAACGGGACGCGGAGTATGCACAGTTTAAAAAGGACAAGGAAGCGCAGGTGATTGCGCGGCTGGAAACGGTTTTCCCGGGCATTTCGGCCAAAATAAAAGCGGTACACAGTGCTTCGCCGCTCACATTCCGGGATTATATCGGCAATGGCAACGGCACAATGTACGGCATTATCAAAGATTCCGCTTCACCGATGAAGACGCGGATCAATACCCGCACCAAAATACCCAACCTGCACCTGACCGGCCAGAATGTATCCTTGCACGGAATTTTGGGAGTGACCGTCAGCGCATTTGTAACATGCTTCTCATTTGTAGATAAAGAAAAACTCATTCAAAAAGTAAAAAACGCCTGAATATGCAAACTGTCGATGTGCTGGTGATTGGGGCCGGCCCTGCCGGAACTGTCGCGGCTTCTTACCTGAAAAACCAGGGTTACGATGTCACGATCCTGGAAAAAGAAAAATTCCCCCGCTTTCAGATCGGGGAAAGTCTCCTGCCGTGCTGCATGGAGCATCTCACAGAAGCCGGGCTGCGCGAGGCGATAGAACCATTGAATTTCCAGAAAAAAACCGGAGCAGCCTTTATGCGTGGCGAAAAACGCTGCGAGTTCCTGTTTGAAGACCAGTTCACCAAAGGCTGGACCTGGACCTGGCAGGTAAAGCGGGCTGATTTCGACAGCAAGCTGGCCGAAGCGACCCGCGACAAAGGCGTGGATGTAAACTTCGAATGCGAAGTAACCGCCGTAACCTGCGGCCCTGAAAAACAAGTCGTGGATTATAAGGATGCCGAAGGCAAGCAGCATTGCATCGAGGCTAAATTTATCATCGATTCGAGCGGCTACGGACGGGTGCTGCCACGGCTTTTCGATTTGAGCAAACCCTCGTCATTCACGCCGCGCGGGGCCGTTTTCTCGCATTTGGAAGATAAAAACCGCTCGGAAACCGCGAGTAACAACATATTTGTGCATTCGTTCGATAACAACAAGTCATGGATATGGGCGATCCCGTTCTCCGATGGCTCGACGTCGGTCGGTATTGTCGGCGACAGGGAGAAGATCGAAGGACTCGCCGAAAACAATGGCGAAAAATATAAGGAGTTTATCAAAAATTTCGAGGACCTGAATGGCCGCTTCGCGGACTCCCGGTTCAAGTTCGAACCGCGGGCTATTTTAGGCTATTCGATCGGCGTTACGAAAATGGCGGGTGAAGGTTTTGTGCTTTCGGGCAACAGTACCGAGTTCCTAGACCCTATCTTCTCGTCGGGTGTAACATTCGCGACCGCCTCAGGCCTTCTTTCCGCAAAAATGACGCACAAGCATTTGCAAGGAGAAACTGTGGACTGGAAAAAGGACTATGAGGAAGTGATCCAGAAGGGCATAGACGTGTTCCGCAGCTACGTTTCAGGCTGGTACACCGGTGATTTTCAGACCATCGTATTTGCCAAACACATCGACGAGGACATCAAGCGGCAAATTTGCTCGGTACTGGCCGGGTATGTCTGGGACCAGACCAACCCGTTTGTCAAAAAGCACGACACGATCCTGCCTACGCTCGCGAAAGTGATTAAAATGAAGGAAAATGCCGAAGAGGCAGGCTCCTGACGCTTATCAGGAACCCAATAATATAAACCCGTGCTGCGAAGCCTTGTAATGATTGTAGATCAGCACATGCTTCGGGGTGCGGGTGTGTTTTTGCTCCCACATGCATGCATCGGGCACGCGCTTGCCCGCGATTACCTGCGTGCCCATCCACGTCGCAAATGCTGAGCCCGTAGGATAATCGCCGACCATGTTTTTGTAGGTATAGCAATTACTTTCTTCGAACAGTGCTTTTTGAAGACTGAAATACCAGTGATCGGAACGGTTATCGCCACTGATACCAAGGATTACCGCATCGATATCCGCCGACTGTAACTTGTTACGCCGCAAAAATGCATCTACAACGGGCGCCAGCTCATTTTCGGCGAGGTTGTTGCTTTGAAATACATCCATTACCCGCGCCATGCTGCCTTCCGAACGTTCCGCATTCACCACGAACATCGCCGCCCCCTCGCCATTGGCAGAGCCCGGAGAATCGAGCGTTAGTAAATTCTCCGAAGTGAAATGGCCGGTTTTGAAAGAGCCCGCCAGCAAATCGATATTATGATTATAGTCTGAAATCTCCTCGATACTGCCTACCAGGAACGTTTTACCGCGTTTTTCTTCCAATAGCAGCATGGTATCGAGCAATGCGGCCTCAAATGCAAGGCCTTTGTGCACGTGAGTGGTATTGTAGCCGGTCGTTTTGCTCATCAACGCAAGGTTACCTGCCACCGCGTTGGGCGTACTTTGCACGAAATTGGTCGGGGTGAGCGTGCCCTCATTGTAGTCGACGATCTGGTTGAGGAATTTGAGACAATCTTCGAGACCGCCATTAGCCGTACCCAGGATAATGCCTTCAATTTGTTCATTCTGAATGAGCGGAAGGCCTGCCCCTACTCCCATTCGCACCGCCTTGCCCATTCTGCGGAGCAATCCGGCGGGGATAAGCTGGCCATAGGCGGGTTCTATCGCCAGATACCTGTCGCCCTCATGCACTTTGATGTCGCCTTCGAAAAAAGCATTGTCAAAAGTACGCTGGGGCGATATGCAGGCTGAATCGGTAATATACATTCTTAAAAAATAACGCTCTGGTGGTTCCGGCTATCGAGTGCGGCTATCGGATGCGGCTATCGGGCATCGGAGATAAACTTCCCGATTTCAGTGGCGTACGCGTCGGCATACCTTGCTTTTTCCTCCTCTGTCCAGCCTAATTCGCGCGCCATTAAATCAGCAACAACCGGCAGGGAGTTTAAGGTTTCATCCCAGTCGGTAATTTCGAGGCGGATACGCCGGGCCAGGAAGTCGCGGGGCGTGACAACCATTTCATTCCGAACGGTATACACCACCTCGGCACGGATATACGGATATTCGCTACAAAGCCTTTCTTTCAGCTGGGCATCCTCCCGCGCGAGCGACGCTACCAGGTGCGCACGTGAGCCGTATTTGCGCACGAGATGTCGCGAAATATCTTCCGGCAAAGCATACTGCGCCTGAATGTCCTGCCAGCTTTTGGGTTTGTAATTTTCACCGCCGGCCAATACATAATCAGCTGTTTTACATGCACGGGCGTCACCAAGGATCTTGTCGGCCTCGTCGATCGCGTCTTTGGCCATAAGGCGATAGGTCGTCCATTTCCCGCCGAGCAGGCTGACCAACCCGGAAGCTTGGTCGAGCTCCACCTCATGATCGCGCACAAGGCTCTTCGTCGATTTGGACGGGTCAGCGGCCAGCAACGGCCGTAATCCCCCGAAACCGGCCCGGAGTTCACTTGGGTCAATGGGTTTTGCCAGGTAAGGGTTTAATGTCGCGGCCAGGTATTCCCGCTCCTGCCGGTTAAGCGTCGGCTCGGCGTCGATTTCGTCGCATTCGGTGTCCGTCGTTCCGATCATCGTCGAGCCTTCGAACGGGATCGCGAAAACTACGCGGCCGTCGGAGGTTTTCGGGATCAGCATTGCGTATTCGCTGTTCAGTGTATTATGTGGCAATGCCAGGTGTACCCCCTTGCTCGGGCGGATACGCTCGCTCAGCGTACTGTTGGCCATCAGCCTGATATGATCTGAAAACGGGCCCGTGCAATTGATGATCAGCCTGGCACGGATCGTCAGCGCATTCCCGGTGAGCGCATCGGTAGCTTGCACTGCACTCAGACTGCCACCCGCGTCTTTTTCAAAACCATTCACTTCCACGTAATTGGCTACTGCTGCGCCATTCTCCGAAGCCGATTGCGCCAATGCGAGGCAATACCGCGCATCGTCGAGCTGGCCGTCGTAGTACAACACGCCGCTATGCAGCTTTTTCCGGTCTAGCGTCGGGATTTTTTTGAGCACTTCATTCTTATTGAGCCATTTGCTTTTGGGCAATGTATCATTCATAGCGAACGTGTCGTAAAGCGACAATCCGATTTTGAAATACAAACCCTCGAACCACGAGTTCACGGGCGTCATGAGCGCAAGCGGGCGCGCGAGGTGCGGCGCATTTTTCAACACAATGTGTCGTTCTTCCAGGCCGTGACGAACCTGTTTGAGCTGGGCGAAATCCAGTTTTTTAAATGCCTGTTCCAGATAGCGGACACCACCGTGTATGAGCTTCGTGGAACGGGAGGACGTTTCTGAAGCGAAGTCCTTTTTGTCGATCAGGGCTACCTTATATCCTCTCAAAACCGCATCCAGGGCACATCCGGCCCCGCTGGCACCTGCGCCTATGATACAGATATCGAACAATTCATTTTGTAACCTGGCAAGCGATGTGGTGCGGTTCATTGAGACTTAATGCAGATTCAGCGTAGTTGTGACCAGCTGCAAAAGTACAAAGTTGCGCCCGGAAAAACCCATATTATCAAATCAATATCCGTTGGCAAATTTGGCATAATAATTGCATCTTACCTGCAAGAAAGTTAACATTACCGCTACCTTTCATTCACAAACTCAAATCTATTATCTAACCAAAACCAAAAAAACATGGGCTTAATCTCGTTTATTAAAGGCGTTGGAGAAAAAGTATTCGGCAAGGATACCCCTGCAGCAGCCCCTACCCCCGAAGCCGAACCATTACGTGCCAGCGCATTGCTCGCGCATGTGAAGTCGCTGGGGCTTTCCTACAATAGCCTGACCGTGAAAACATCGGGCGATACCGTAACCATCGAGGGCGAAGTGGCCAAACAGGAGGACGCCGAGAAAATCGCATTGGCAGTTGGTAACGTGGAGGGCGTGGGCGTAGTAGATAACCGCCTGCAAGTGGCCACTCCGGAGCCGGAAGCGACTTACCACACCGTCGTCAAAGGCGACACACTCTCCAAAATCGCCCAGACCGTCTACGGAGATATGATGAAATACCCGGTCATCTTCGAAGCCAACAAGCCCATGTTGAAGGACCCTGACCTGATTTATCCCGGCCAGGTGTTGCGGATTCCGGCAATTAAATGACTTCGGCTATCGGCCATCAGCTGTCGGCTTTTTTTAGTTTGACAGCCGATAGCCGACAGCCGAAGTTTTCAAAAAAGCATAAAAAAAGGCAACCTTTCGGGTTGCCTTTTTTTATGCTTTTTGAAACTACTAGTCTTCCGCTGCAACGACGTTCAGGGTAACTTTGTGTTTCACTTCTTTGTGAAGGTCGATCAATGCGGAGTAAGAACCGATTGATTTCACGTCATCAACAGTGATTTTCTTACGATCGATTTCAAAGCCTTTCGCTTTCAGGATGTCTGAAACCTGTGTGTTGGTAACACGTCCGAAGATACGGCCGCTTTCACCTACCACAGTTTTGATATCGATTGTCAGGTCGCCGATCGCAGTTGCGATGTCCTCTGCGTCCTTTTTCAGCTTCTCAGCTTTGTGCGCAGCCTGACGTACGTTTTCAGTAACGATTTTGCGGTTGGAGGCATTTGCCAGCAACGCAAAACCCTGAGGGATCAGGTAGTTACGACCGTAACCTGCTTTCACAGTCACGATATCGTTCTTGTAACCTACCCCTGCTATATCTGTTAAAAGTATGATTTCCATTTTTGTAGCTCTTTACTGTATTATTTCAATTGGTCGGCAACAAACGGCAACAGTGCCAGGTGACGTGCTCTTTTGATCGCTTGCGACACTTTGCGCTGATATTTCAGGCTGGTACCGGTCAGGCGGCGTGGAAGGATCTTACCTTGCTCGTTTACAAGTTTCAAAAGGAAATCAGGATTCTTGTAATCGATATATTTGATGCCCGCTTTTTTGAAACGGCAGTATTTTTTGCGGTTAATGTTTTTTTCAACCGGCTCGTTTACGAGTGACATAGCTTATGCGTTTTCGGTTTTTGACTCAGTTGCTTCTTCTTTTTTTCTGCCTACCAGACCCTTACGTTTTTTCTCGTTGTAAGCAATTGAATGCTTATCCAGGGCGATAGTCATAAAACGCAAAACGCGCTCGTCACGACGGAACTCGGTTTCCAAAACATCCACCACGTTTCCTTCGTTCGCAGTATATTCTACTACGTGATAGAAACCAGAGTTTTTCTTTTGGATGGGGTAGGCCAGCTTACGCAATCCCCAGTTTTCTTCATGTACAATCTTAGCACCGTTTGAGGTGATGATTGTCGTGAATTTTTCAACGGCGTCCTTTGCCTGGGCCTCAGACAAAATGGGAGTTAGAATGAACACCGTTTCATATTGCTTAGACATACGGTAATTGGTTATTGTATGATAAATTAAAAACCTCATTCTGACGGAATCATCAAAATGAGGGTGCAAAAATAGGGCTTGAAATTTAAAATTCCAAGCCCCGCAATGACTTAACTGAAAGTTGCGGCTTATTATTTCACCGTGAAATCGCCCTGGCCGATCTTGAAGCCTTCGCTATAAAGCTCGATCGCGTATTTGCCATCTTTCATCGGGATACCGCCACGACCGTAGAAAATGTCCACCGACTGGCCTGTATTCGTAAAGCTCACCGTTTGTTTGGAGCTGTAAATCAATTCCCTGCCATTGAAAATAAACGAACCTGAACCCGTTGCCATGTCCGAGAGCACAGCGCCGTCCGGATCAAGCACACGCAGGTAAATTTCTTTCTCGTTCTGCTTCGCAACGGCATTTTCAGCCAGTTTGAAGTTCACTCTCAGCTTATCGATACGCTTGGCCCTGTATTTACCGCCCTCGCGCTCCTTACCCTTTGAAGAAACCGCATTGACACTGACATTCTCGGCATGCAGCGCGGAAGCCAGCGTTACTTTTTCGGCAAGCTCCTTGTTTTGGGCCGAATAGGTGGTTACCGAATCCGCCAGCAGTTGTTTTTCCGATTCCAGACCGGTCACTTTCTGGTTCAATTCCTCGTTTTTGGTAGTAGCAATGCCCAGTTCCTGTCTGAGGCGGGCAATTTCGCCGTCTTTTTCGGACAATACCGATTCGTAGTTTTTGATCTTCTGGTTATAATTCGCTGCCGAATAGGTATTGGCGTTCCGGAGTTCCTTTTTATCCTTTTCAAGTTGCGCCTTCAACGCCACGAGCGAGTCTACGCTTCCGCCCAGTTTCTGGATTTCCGCAATTTTAATGTCGAGCTCTGTGGAAATGGAGTCCAGTTTGGTTTTAATAGAAAGAACTTCCTCGGTTTTGGCGGTAATGATCTCGTCCTTCGCGAGGTTTTCCTGCTTTTCGTGATATATAAAGTACACAAGCACCAAATTAAGCAACAGCAAAACGGCCAATGCGGCCCATAGGAGAGTTTTTCTGTCTTGCTTTTGTTCCTGGTTATAGTCCATACAGAAGGTTAAATTTTGAATTTAGTTGGTAAAAGAAGTATGTTTTTTTCAATTTTGAAACACGCAAACCGCGATTTATAGCGTCCGGTCAATAAATTATTGAATTAACGGCTTAATTATCAATTTTTTAGTCACCTCACATGCCTTCCATAGCCGACAATCTGGCCCAGATAGAACAAGGATTACGTAAAGGAACACGGCTGGTCGCGGTTACAAAAACCAAACCAACCAGCTTGCTCACCGAAGCTTACCAGGCAGGCGCAAGGCTGTTCGGCGAGAATAAGGTTCAGGAAATGGTGGCGAAGTACGAAGAGCTACCCAAGGATATCGAATGGCACATGATCGGGCATTTGCAGACCAACAAGGTCAAATACATGGCGCCGTTTGTAAGCCTGGTGCATTCGGTCGACAGTTTTAAGCTACTGAAAGAAATCCATAAGGAAGCTAAAAAAAGCGGCCGCGTTATCGATTGCCTTTTGCAAATCTACATTGCCCGCGAGGAAACCAAATTCGGCCTTTCGGAAGAGGAAGCATTGGAGATCATTACTTCTGCCGAACTCGCCGCATTGACCAACGTGAGGATCGTCGGGTTAATGGGGATGGCTTCGAATACCGATGATCGGAATGTGGTAAGGGCAGAATTCCGCGGATTGAAAAACACCTTCGAATCGTTCAAAAGCCACGAAAATGCCCAGGTCACGATGCGCGAGCTCTCAATGGGTATGAGCGGTGATTACCTCATCGCTCAGGAGGAAGGCAGCACGCTCGTACGCGTAGGAAGTGCGATCTTTGGCTCACGATAGTACTTTTCTCGCATTATCCGCACTCTTTTCAAGCACCGATTTCACCTGCTCCTGAACGAACTCAAACGGAAGCTGCGCACAGGGCAAGCCTGCCTGCCTTACCAGCAATGCATTCTCCTGCCGACCATATTTGCCTGAGTAGGGATTGTAATTCAGGAAGTTATTCAGCGCACCCATCAGTATAATTCCGAACGTCCCGGTGGCATTGCCCAAATGCGAAGGCCCACTGTCGAGCCCGATGAAGAACGAGGCGCGACGGATCACCTCCCCGGTTTCAAGAATGCTCAGCCGACCGCACAGGTTGCGGTACGCGGGTGTTTCTATATTCAGATTGCTCTCCAAACCGATTTCAACCAACTGGTAATCATATTCTTCCGACAGCCAATGCACAAGCTGGTTCCAACGATCGGCGGGCCAGTCTTTGGGCTCGTAATTCGAGCGGCAATGCATGACAATGTATTTATCGGGCAAACCCAGTCCGTCTACTTTCGCTTTGTGAGCAGGCTGTAAATACAATCTTGGCTCATCATCGGCCGGGAAGGCAGTTTTGGGCGCGATCAGGTCGCCCGTCTGAGCGAAAACTTCCAGCAGGTTACCGTAATCGAAATAGTTGAGAACATTAATGTCTCTTTTCAATGCAACCGGGTTTTCGATAAACACCTGGCATTTAGGGCAATGGTTATTATTCTTGAATTGCAGCTCAAAAACTCTGTCAAACACATTGCCTTCCATCAGCACGCGCCGCCCGGTCACGCAGAACTCTTTAAAAACCTCATCCACATGAGGATTGTAGTTGACAAGCTCGGCAAAAGCAGGTTTTACAAACCAGACAATGTACGCGTCCGGATGTTGCTCGCGCACATAGCGCGAGATCGGCTCGGCTGCCACGATATCCCCGAAATGCTCGGTACGAATGATGGCTATCAGTTCCTGACCTTTTTTCAACCCTCTTTTCACGCCCCGGAAATGCGCCCTGGCCTGGCGCCCTTTCAAATGCGCCTTGGCAATGTGTGTATATTTATGATAGCGGTGCGTCCACAGCTGAATGAAGCGTTCTATGTTCATTGGTCGAGTCTTTTCCACGATGAGCGGCATTCCGAAATGCCATTCCAAAGCGCGCAAGTTAATAAAATTGCCATAAAGAGTTGGTCGCGCCTGCGCCCGCACCTAACTTTACCGTGCTGATTTGCCCGGATTCCAGTGAACGGTAAGTCTTCCTCATTACAATTTAACCCATACTTAATACCGGTTTACGATATGAAATTCATGATACAGGCAGGTGGTATACTCGGCGCGCTAGCCGTGGCCTTGGGCGCATTCGGCGCACATGCATTGAAGGGAATGCTGGAAGCTTCCGGCCGCACCGACACCTTTGAAACGGCTGTCAAATACCAGTTCTATCACGCGCTCGCGATGGTGCTCGTGGGCATACTCATGCAACGCGCGGGCGAGGATGCGGTGAAGTTGCTGGGCTGGTCCGGCAATGCGTTCGCAGTGGGCGTGATCATCTTTTCAGGCTCGCTGTATGCGATATGCTTCACGGGTATTACCAAATTCGGCGCAACGGCACCCATTGGCGGCCTGGCGCTGATCGCCGGCTGGGTGTTGCTGATTGTGGCGGCGGGGAAGATTTGAATGAGTGAATGATAGAATGATCCGCCGTGGAACGGGGAATCATTCTATCATTCACCCACTAGCCCCTCGATAACGTAAACGGACGTTGTGCGTCGATTTTCAGGAAGATGAAAAGAAGTACGGAAAATGACCACAACGACGACCCGCCATAGCTAAAAAATGGCAGTGGGATACCGATAACGGGCATTAACCCGATGGTCATCCCGATGTTGACCATAAAGTGGAAGAAAATGATACCCGCCACACAGTAGCCATATACCCTGGCGAACCGGCTACGCTGTCGTTCTGCGAGTATTACGAGTCTGGTGATCAGTGCAATAAAAAGAAAAACCACAACAGCCGTACCCAGAAAACCGTGCTCCTCTCCCACCGTACAGAAAATAAAGTCGGTACTCTGCTCGGGTACGAAGTCAAATTTGGTTTGAGTCCCCTGTAAAAAACCCTTACCGGTAATACCGCCGGATCCGATGGCGATCTTCGACTGGATCACGTTCCAGCCGATGCCGCGCGGGTCGGAATCGGGGTCCAGGAGCACCATAATGCGCCCTCTCTGGTGCTTCTGAAGTACATTGTTCATAAAGAAATCCACTCCGAAGACGATCCCTATCATCGCAAACGCAACGATGATCGTGGCCCAGAGACCGCCGCGGCGGCGCGTCATGACCGGCATCAGCCAGATCACCAGCCCGGCGATCACGATAATGGCCCCGGCAATGTACCATTTCACAAAAAGCAGCGTAATGATCAGCAAAGCCGCGCCGATTATCCCGATGGCGGGGATGAAACCGGGCATGCCTTCACGATAAAGCACGATCGCGAAAGAAGCGAAAACCAGCATAGAACCCGTTTCGTTCGACAGCAGGATCAGGAACGCGGGCAATGCAAGTATCCCCATAATCGGGTAGTAATCCTTCAATTTCCGGTTAAGGCTGATCGCCGGGTCGCTCAGGTATTTAGAAATCGCCAGGCTCACCGCCAGCTTCGAGAACTCGGCCGGCTGCAATGAAAAACCGCCTAGTTTGATCCAGGAACGCGATCCGTTGATGTTTGATCCTGCAAATAGCACCACTACCAGCAGGAATATGACCACGGCATATATAACGAAAGAGAACGTTTCGTAAAACTTGTAGTCGATCACGAGGATGCAAACGATCAGCAATGCGGCCGTTCCGATCCACATCAGCTGCTTTCCCGCATTGTTCGACAGGTCGAACATGCTGGTTTGTGTTTCGGGATTGTAAACAGCGGCGTAGATATTCAACCAGCCAATGATCAGGCAAGCGATGTAAATCAGCACCACCATCCAGTCCACGTTCTTTGTAATCGGCTTGCTTTCAGCCATTTCAATATTAGTTTGTAAGTTCCTAAAGTGCTTTTTGCTGGCTTTGTCTGGGCAGGGTCGCCGTCACCGGCTTTCTCATAGCGGCCGGATTAGCCGGGTGTGGGGCGCCCGGTCTGCGATTGGCCGGGTCGTTCGGGTCGCCCGTCGGCTGTTTCACTTCCTCCGTTTTCTTCTTCGTTTCCGTTTCGCCCGCCTTTTTCGTCGTCGGCAACACGACCTTGCTCATCAGGTCGAGTTTCATCATCCGCTCTTCCAGTGCCTTGTTGGTGACCTTGCGCGACAGGTATTTTTCAATGATCAGGTTGGCAATAGGCGCTGCCGCCGAACCACCCGCACCCGCATTCTCCACAAACACGGCGATCGCGATCTTGGGATCATCCACGGGTGCGAACGCGATAAAAATCGAGTGGTCGTCCCCGCGCTTGTTCTGCGAAGTCCCTGTTTTACCCGCAATGGAAATGCCTTCCACACGGGAGCGCCGCGCCGTACCGGCCTCCACCGCCCCGATCATCCCTTCGATCACCGGCTCGAAATTGTGAGGTTCTACGCCGGTTTCATGCCTTTCAAGAAATTCCGGCTTGACGCTCTTCTTGTCGCCGATCCCGTGGATCACGTGCGGCGTGTAGAAATAGCCCCTGTTGGCAATAATGGCCGCTACGTTTGCCATTTTCAAAGGCGTGATCAGCAGCTCGCCCTCACCGATGCTGAGCGAGTAAATATTGGAGAACTTCCAGCGGTATTCGCCGTAGAAGCGGTCGTAGTATTTTTTATTGGGCAAATTCCCTTTGTATTCGCTCGGCAAATCGATCCCGAGCCGCTGCCCGATCCCGAACTTGGCGATGTCGTCGTGCCACGCGTCAAGGCCCACAGCCGACGCCTTGAAGGTGTTTTTGATATTATTTTTGTAGATCAGTCTTCTGAATACATTATAAAAATAGGGGTTGCACGAATGCGTCACCCCGAGCGCCACTGTACTCGTCGCGGGGTGATTGTGGCACCCTACCGGACAGTTGGCATGTGTAAAACCGCTTCCGGGCGTAATTACCCCTTCTTGCAGGCCAATCAGCGCCTGGATCAACTTGAAAGTAGAACCAGGACGATAGCTCGCCATTACGGGCCGGTTGAACAACGGTTTGTACGGGTTACGCGCCAGCGCCGCAAAGTTTTTGGAGAAATAACGGCTTGCCAGGCTATTCGGGTCGTAGGTCGGGGCAGAAACCATCGAAATAATCTGGCCGGTTTTCGGCTCAATAGCCACCACGCTGCCCACCTTGTTGAGCATAAGGCTATCCGCATATTGCTGCACTTCCAGGTCAAGGCCCGTGTACAGGTTTTCACCCGCCACCGCCATCGTATCCAGCTCCCCGTTTTTCCAGGGGCCTTTGTACACGCCGGCCACGTTTTGCATGACAAACTTCGTCCCCCTTTTTCCTCTCAGCTCGTTTTCATAAATGCGCTCCACACCGCTCTGCCCAATATAATCGCCCTGCCGGTAGTAAGGCTCTTCCTGCTTTTCGAGCTGCCCCCTGGTGATCTCGCTCACATACCCGAGCGTATTCGCGAGCGTAGGTGCGGTGTATGTACGCAGGGAGCTTTTGGCAAACTCAAAGCCGGAATAATCGACCATAATGTCCTGGATCGACGCAAAATCCTCCTTCGAAAGTTGCCGCAGGAACAGCGACGGCTTCACCCGGCTATATGCGCTCGCGGCATTCATGAGGCTGTCGAAGTCACGCCTTTGTATGCCCAAAACCTGACAAAAACGGAGCGTATCGTCCATTCTCACCTTGTAGGGCGTCACAAGCAGGTCATAAACAGGTGTATTGTATACGATCAGTTTCCCGTAGCGATCGTAGATCTGCCCGCGGAAAGGGATTTCGGTAACACGTTTAATGGAATTGCTGGAAGACTCGATGGAATAACTCTCATCGAGCACCTGGAGGTAGAAAAGTCGTAATAAGTATATAACACCTACTAAAGCAAAAAATCCAATGATAACAAATCGACGACTTTCGAGCATTCTGCACTAATATTCCGGTTCTCAAATTTCTCACGAAGTTCGCAATAGCAAAAGATTATTCAAAGGGGGATTTCTGTTAATGAGTAATAAAAACTTCATTTTTAGGACACTTATCATCTCCTACTCGCCTTTCGCGACTACCATCACGATATCCTCCTTGTCTATCAGTACCAGGCCATCGGGCAGGCCTTTCGGCTTGCGCACGAATTTTTTCGGCGTCACGATCACGGGGCACAGCGAATCGTTTTTGCGCTTCGAGAAAAAGGCGGCCAGTTCCGCAGCCCGCTCGATCACCGGCGACGGGAATTTCTTCCCGGGCTGGTTCTTGACCACCACATGCGAGCCGGTCACATCCTTGGCGTGCAGCCAGAGATCTTCCTTATGTGCCTGCTTGGTGAGCAAATCGCTGTTCTTCGCATTGCGCCCGATCAGGATCGTGTAGCCCATGTAGTCGAAGCGTTTGAAAAGATCATCGATGGCCGGGCCCGCATTGCCCTGTTCCAGCTTGTTGGCTTTGATATAAGTCCGCAAATCCCGCAGCAATTCGACATTTTCGATGTGCTCCAAATGCTCCTGCAACCGTTTCCGGTCCGCATCACGTGCGGCAAGGCTATCGTTCAGCCGATCGATTTCAATCTTTTCGTTTTTGGCCTTGCGGTAGTAGCCTTCCGCATTTCGCTGCGCGGAAAGGTCTTTTTTAAGTTTAATGGTAATGGGTTGATCGCGATAAAAATCATAGAGTTCCACTTTCTCCGCCCGCTCGGGAATGATATGCAGGTTAGCCATGATAATGTTGGCGAGCTCGTCATTTTTGGTAGCATTTTCCAGATCGACCAGTTTCTGGAAGGTATTTTCAAGGTAGTTATCCGTCTGCTGAATGCGTTTTTTCAACAATCTCACAATATCGGCCTTCTCCTTATCCAACCCGCTCAACCGGATATAGGCCAGGTAGAATGCATTCAACGCCTCGATCGGATCGTGCAAGACCTGCACAACTTCACCCGTTTCAAAAAGTGTAAGCGCGGGAATGCTCTCAATTCTGGTAATGTAAAAAACCGATGATTCAAATTCCTTCAATACCGCCTGCACAGTCGCCCAACGCTCCGTCAGATCCTCCTTACCTTCCAACTTAGCGGAGAGATATTTATTTGCGACCTTTCCAAACGTCGGAAAAAGGGGTTCAAAACGCCCCCCATTCGCCACAAACGCCTCCCACGACTGATCGATATCGCGGTTCAGCGACGCTACCGTCAGGCCGCGGTCCGTGGCAAGTTTATTATTAAAAAGCTGGGTAACCTCCCCTTCGACATTGAACGCAATGAAGTTAGAGCGGTTTCCGAAGAGTTTGAATATCAAGTCCCTGCCACTCTCGAAACGTACCTGAATAGCACGCTCATTGTTGCAGACCTTGACGAACTCTACCTTGTCGCCGGCAAAATCATTAAAAAGGTTCACACTATTCCGTCGCGCCCGGTCGAAGCGTTCCGGGAAGCTGAGGCAGGAAAAATTGTTTGTTAAAGTTGCTTTGATGAAGAATGGTTTCACCAACTCGTCCTGCTCCTCCTCCTCTGCGAAAACGATAATCAGCTCGTCCTTTTGCTGACTGAATGCTTCTACGAAAAGCTTTCCGCCCAGCTCTGAATGCAGCCGCGGGGCAAGTTGTTTGATGAAATGGTAATTCTGGTGCACTTATATTATGGATTGTATTCGGGCAAATGTAGGAGGAATGGAGGAAGGAGGAAAGTCCCCAGCGTTTATTCCGAATCACTTGGTCATTAACGCCTGCCGATGGAGAGTTTTTCACGGGGTGTGAACCCTCCCTTTCCTCCTTCCTCCCTTTCCAAAAACAAGAGAAGCCCCCCGATTCCGGAGAGCTTCTTCTGCAATACTACTACACTTAAAAACACTAGTGCACGGACGAAGCGTCGACTTTCGTTTTACCGCTCCGGGTCCACAACACAAAGGGAACACAAATCAAAAACATCACACCCAGGTACAGGAACACATCCATGTACGACATTACCTGTGCTTGTTTGGACACGGTGTAGTCCAGTATTTTATAGCCGCTGTTCAATGCCACGTCCGGCGTCATTCCTTTCGCCATAAAGCTATGCTGCAAGCCCTCCACACGCTGTTGCACAATCGGGTTATTAACATCCAGCTTACTTACAAGATCGTTGCGGTGCGACATATTCTGGCGTGCAATGAATGTCGTGATCACCGCCACACCGAACGAGCCGCCCAATTGCCGCATCATACCGGTAAATGCGGCTCCCTCACCAATTTCGCGGCCTTTGAGGGTCGATAATGCGAGGGTAGTAATGGGAACAAACAACAGCCCCAAGCCTATACCGCGAACGATAAGCATACTGAAAAACGCGTCCTTGCCAGTGTCGGGCGTCAATATCAGGTAGCCCCAGTAGCTATATACAAAGAAGAATATCATCCCGATTGCCACGAGGTATTGCTGTTTCACACCGCGTTGCAGAAGCTGGCCTACCACGGGCATCATCATGGCCGTCACAATCGCGGCGGGAACCATCAGCATACCCGATTGCGTGGCCGTCCACCCCAATGTAGCCTGGGTGTAAAGCGGAATGATGAATGTCGAGCCATACAAGCCGAAACCGAGGATGAACGACAGTACCGTTCCGACTCTCAGGTTGCCATTGGCCAACACGCGCAGGTTCACGATCGGATTTTTGTAAGTCCATTCTCTCCAAATGAAGAAGAAGAATGAGAATACAGTGGTTACTGAAAGGATCGTGATGATCTCGTCATTGAACCAGTCTTCTTCCTGCCCTTTTTCCAACACATATTGCAATGAGCCTACGGCGGTTGCCAGGAGGATAATGCCCCACCAGTCGATTTCGTTGGCAGCTTTTTTGTTGGCGAACTTCGGACTTCTCACAAACTCCATGGTAAGCATCGCCGCAATGATACCGAGCGGGATGTTGATATAAAAAATGTAGGGCCAGCTGTAATTATCTACAATATACCCTCCCAGCGGCGGGCCCAATGTGGGGCCAACGATTACCCCCAGACCATAAATAGCCTGCGCGATCCCACGTTTTTCGGGCGGGTAGCTTTCCGTGATCAGCGTTTGTGCGGTTACGAGCAATGCACCGCCACCAAAACCTTGTATCAGTCTGAAAAACACCAGTTCCCAGATATTATCGGCATTGCCGCAAAGGAATGAGGCGACCGTAAATATGATGATCGAAGCAGCGAAGTAGTTGCGGCGGCCGAACTGCTGCGATAGCCAGCTGGTCATCGGCACAATGATAACGTTACCGATGGCGTAGGCGGTAATCACCCAGCTCACCTCCGACAATGTGCCGCCCAGGTTTCCGCGCATGTCGTTGAGCGCCACGTTCACGATCGTCGTATCCACGATTTCCAGCAGCGCGCACAATACGGCAGTGATGGTAATAATTACCCTGCGGTAGCCGTATTCGACGAGTGATTCCTGTAATTCCATTGATTATTGGTTTTTAGTTGAGCTCCACATCCACGAACACGTTCATGCCCGGGCGCAGCTGCGCGATCTTTTCGTCATCCGCTTTGGTAAACTCAATGCGAACCGGCAGGCGTTGTACCACTTTCACGAAGTTACCGCTCGCATTATCAGGCGGCAGCAGTGCGAAGCGGGCGCCTGTGGCTGGCGAAAATGATGCCACCTCTGCTTCGAATTCGTGCTCCGGATACGCATCCACGTGAATTTTCACTTTTTGGCCCAGTTTCATTTTGGTCAGCTGGGTTTCCTTGAAGTTGGCGGTAACCCATGGTTTATGGGTCGAAATAATGCTGAAAAGCGACTGTCCGGCTTGCAGGTACTGGCCCAGTTGCGCATTCACCTTGGATACCCGGCCATCGGTCGGCGCGGTAATCACAGTGTACGACAGGTTCAGCTCCGCGTTTGCGATCTCCGCCTGGCGCACTTTGATATTCGCATTCGCCACGGCCGATTGAACCGAAGTAGCTTTGGTTTGGCGACCTGCCGCTTTCGCCTGGCGTTCGGCAGCACCTTTCTGTGCTTCCAAAACTGCCAGCGCGCGTTCTGCTTTTTGTTTGGTCGCTTGCGCCTGTTCGAACTCCTGCTGGGTGATCGAATGGTCCTTGATCAGGTTTTCGTAGCGGGCGTAGTCCTGGTTCGCTCTCCACAAATTCACTTTCGCCTCTTCAATCTGGGCTGCCACTACCGCAATGTTCGCTTCATAAGTAATGCCGCTGGCTGCCGATGCATTGGTCGTTTCATGCGCTGCCGTCAGGCTGCCTTCCGAGCCTAACAGCCCTGCCCTGGCTTGTTCCAGCTTGATGATCTGGTCGCGGTTATCGAGAACGATCAGCGTATCGCCCTTTTTTACGGTCTGGTTATCCTTTACGCGAATCTCGGTAACATAACCTGAAATTCTGGGGATTACGGGACTAATATCCGAATCGATCTGAGCGTCGTCGGTTTCTTCATGGTGCAAACCGTGGTTATATTTGGTAAAGCCCCAAGAGCCGCCGCCGATGATAAGCGCGGCCAGAATGATGAGGAAGCGCGAATTTTTCTTTTTAGGCGCTCCTTCGGTGGTGTTTTTAGTTTCCATTATCAATTTTGAATGATTGAATGAGTGAATGAGTGAATGTTGGGAGGAAGGAGGAAAGGGAAGAAGTCATTCGGAAGTAATTCTGTTTTTGAATATGAAGCCCTACTCCCTTTCCTACATTCTCCGTTTCATCCCTTAATCCTAATTAATGACTCCCGCCGTTTGTTCGAGTTTCTTGTAAGCGACCACGGCGTCCGCCTTTGCGGCTTCGTAATCGATACGCGATTGCACCTGCGCTACGTCGGCATCAAGCAGCTCGGTGGTGGTTACGAGGCTGTTGTCGTATTTATTTTTAGTAATGCGATAGTTTTCGTTGGCTTGTTCAACCGCTTTGGCATACACATCGATCTTCCTTTTGCTCAGCACGTAATTGTAATAGGCCGTGTTTACTTCGAGGTGGATCTTGTCAAGAATGATCTGTTCGTTGGTTTTCAGCTGGTAAGCCTTCGTGCGGGCCTGGGCGATCTTCGCACCTGATTTCCAGAGCGATGCTACATCATATTTAAACCCGATACCCGCATTCACCGCATTTGGAACAGTAACAACACCCGGGATATTCAGCGCTACATAACCGGCGGAAAGCGCCACGCTAGGGTACAAATCGGCTTTGGCCACTTTGATATCGCTATCGGCAGCCTTCTGACGGATCCCATTCGCAGCGAAATCTTTGCGGTGTGCCAGCGCTGTTTGCTCCCACTCCGCCGCATTGCCTTCTTCTTTGAGCGCTGCAAAGCTGTTGGAATCGGCTTCCAGCACGGTTTCTTCCGGCAAGCCGAGCAGCAGGTTCATGTTGATTGTGGTGATTTTCAAATCATTCTGTGCATTCAGCAATGCCAGTTCCACATTCGATTCCTGTAATTTCGCCTTCATCAGGTCGTTACGGGCGAGTATTCCGTTCTTTTCGCGGTTGGTGAATTCCTGCACCCGTTCATGCTCGCTCAGCAGGTTTTCGGTCACGAGGTCCACCGCCTTTTTGGCTTTATAAAGGTTACCGTAAGCGGCGACGGTGTTCTGGATCACGGCTTCGCGGTCATTATCCGCATCAAGTTTCGCGGCTTGTTCCACATATTTGGCCGATTCGAGGCCGTATTTGAAACGAAAACCCGAAAACAACGGCAGCGATGCGCTTGCCATTCCGTACATCGCCTGGTGTACGTTCGGCATCCCACCCGAGTTGCCTGTGCTGTCGCTGCCTTCCTGCTTGATTTTCAGGTTCACATTCGGCGAGTTCACCCGCAGATACGAACCCGAAACGCTCAGGCTGGGCAACTGGTTTTCCTTTACCTGGCGGATACCCAGCCCCGCAAGGTCGATATTACTCTGACTTAGTTTTAATTGCTTGCTGTTTTGCAGACTCATCGTAATAGCCTCTTCCAGCTTGATCGTGCGTGCGCTTTGGGCGTACGAATGGCTGGTCACGGCAATCCAGGCAATCCCGGCTGCCAGACTGACCATTCTTTTAATTCTGGATGTGGTGTTCATTGGTTATTGTTGATTTAAATAGGTTCTTAAGATGTTGGCTTAGCTCACCCCGCAGGTGCTGCTGAAATTCCTCGTCGCTCAGATGGTCCAGCTCATTTAATTTCTTGTAAAAATCCTTGGAAGCGATGGCGTAGTTGACCGTGCCATAAAGCGTCGTAGTCATCAGGCTCACGTTAATATCCTTCCGGAACTCGCCTGCCTCTTGCCCTTCGCGGATCATCCTTTTGATCAATTCCAGGTTCCGCATTTTCAATCCACGGATATATTCGGTGATGATCGGCGTCCGTTCCGACGATAGCTGTTCGCGCAACATAATATTGTGAAAGCATTGGTTGCCCATCAGGCGGTCGATCACGCTATCGATAAAAACATTGAACTTCTGGAGGGCGGACAGTTCACTGGCCATCACCAGCGTTTCGAGCCGGGAGCTCGATTCCGTCATACGAAACTGGAAAAGCGCCTCGATCAGCTTTTCCTTCGAACCGAAATAGTAGGATATCATCGAGACGTTTACATCTGCTTCCTGGGCGATATCCCTGACCGAAGTACCGGCAAAACCTTTCTGTGAAAACAGCCGCTCCGCCACTTCTATTATCTGTAATTGTTTCGCGTTATAGTCCATTAAGTAGGTCATCAGCAGGGATTCTTTTCTTCTTTTTTGCTAATGACAATACAAAGGTAAACGGCTTGAAAATAAAATTCAAACGATCGTTTGAATTTATTAAACAAACGTTTGATTAGTAAAACCGAATATTGGTTTAATACCATTAAAGTTTATTAATGGTAAAATTAAAAAGTCATTAATACCGCAAATGGCCGCATAAGGGCATAACTCTCCCGCCGGGGCCGCATTGAGCCGATTGGAATAGTACTACACGAAAAATACTGGTGATATTATTTGACCCGGTCCGGGTTCTCGCTCACAAACGCGCCCCAGCCGCCTTTTTTCGCTTTTTTGGAGCCGCTGCTAGCCACCGCAGCCGGAGAATTGGCATGGTACTGATGGCAGATAGCGATGGCGATGCCGTCGGTGGCATCCATAAATTCGCGGCTGAGTTCCATTTTCAGGATCTTTTCGAGCATGTAGGCCACCTGCTCCTTCGAAGCATTGCCGCTGCCGGTAACGGACTGTTTTACTTTTTTAGGGGAATACTCTACGATAGGGATGTTGCGGGCCAATGCCGCAGCCATTGCCACGCCCTGCGCGCGTCCGAGTTTGAGCATGGATTGCGCATTTTTACCATAAAAAGGATCTTCAATGGCCATTTCATCGGGCAGGTAATCCTCGATCAGCTGGGTCAGGCGCTCAAAGATTTTCTTCAACTTCAACTCATGCGTACTATATTTGCTCAAATGAATCACCCCGTATTGAACCAGCGAAATCTGCTGCCCCTTGACCGATATGACCCCGTAACCCATCACTTGTGTGCCGGGGTCGACCCCGATAATAACCTTTTCCGAAACCTCCGTTTGCTGCGTTTTTAACATGGTGCAAGATAAGGAACTCTCCCCTCCAAAGCCAAAAAGCAACCGGGCAAACCTGCTCTGGATGATCAAACTTGTAGTGACGGCCCTGGTACTGAGCTACATCTACCGCACGTTCTGGAATGAGCAAAAAGGCATAGGTGATATCGGCAATGTATTCGGAGAAATCTGGTCGGTGCAAAACGCGCCGGTATTGGTACTCATGCTTACGCTCGTACCTGTTAACTGGGCACTGGAAAGCCTTAAATGGCAGAAACTTATTTCGCGCATCATGCCCATTTCATTCCGTGACGCTATGCGCGGCACGTTGACCGGCCTCGCGGTGGGCGTAGCCGTGCCCGCACAACTGGGCGATACGCTCGGGCGCGTAGCGGCATTGAGATCGGACCGCCGGCTGGAAGCGATCGGCGCGGCGCTCATTTCAAATGGCATCCAGTTTTACGTTTCGGTGCTCGCAGGCGCATTGGGCTGGGTTTATTTAAAGGACCTGCTCGATATCCCCAGCACAGCGCTGTTGGCAGTGAACAGTATTTTGTTCGCCATTATTTTCCTGGGCCCGGCATTAATGTCGTTCAGAAAGCAGATCGACAACTGGAAGCCTTCACGCAGGATTTTTGTAAAAATAAAGGAGTATTTAAATGTAATAGGCCGCTACACGCCCGCCGAACTGGCAACCGGCACAGGTTATGGGCTGCTGCGCTACCTGGTGTTCTTGTCCCAGTTTGTACTTGCACTGTCACTGTTCCATTTTCAGGTCGGCGTCTGGCAGCTGGTGTCGTGCGTTACATTGATTTTTTTAGCTAAAACACTGATACCCGCGATCAACGTACTGGGCGACCTGGGTTTACGCGAATTTACCGCTCTCGTCGTATTCGCTCCGTTCAAACTGCCTGCCGAGCAAATTATAGCCGCTACTTTCCTGATCTGGATACTGAATGTCCTCGGCCCGATCGTGGTGGGCATATTCCTGATCTGGAAATACAAATGGAAGAAAGCGAGATGAGCGGCATTGCATTCACCTCCTGGGTCACGCCTGTCCTTTGGGTACTGCTGGGCAGCTATGCGGCTTTCACACTGGCACTGGCCTTTCTCTGGGCCAGAATCCGTAAGCCTGCGACCCCGGCATACCTTCCGGACGATCTTTTTATCACCGTGATCATCCCCGTGCGGAACGAGGCTGAAAACATCGTTTCCCTGCTGGAAGACCTCGAACGGCAGACCATGCCCGCAACCCAATTCGAGGTTCTGGTAATGGACGACAGTTCCACCGACAATACGGCCGCCATCGTGCGTGCATTCGCGGAACACTCCCAGGCGCGTATCAAACTCATCCCCCTGCCCGATGAACGCACCTCGGCGCCGAAAAAACGGGCGATCGAAACGGCCATTTCGCATGCCAGGGGAAAACTGATCGTAACCACCGACGGCGACTGCCGGGCGCAGGCGGGCTGGTTACTGGCGATCGCGGAATGCTACATGCGCACGGGCGCGAAGCTGATCAGTTCGCCCGTCACGTTCACGAGCGAAACCAGCCTCACCGACCACTTACAAACGGTAGAATTCGCCAGTCTGATCGGCAGCGGTGCGGCATCGATGTCGGCAGGTTACCCATCCATGTGCAACGGCGCGAACCTTGCTTACGAAAAAGAGATTTTTTTGGAGGTAGGTGGCTACGACGGCGTCCGTCATATCGCATCGGGCGACGACGAGTTCCTGATGCACAAGATAGCCGCCTGGCATCCCGGCTCGGTCCGTTTCCTCCGGCACCGCGATGCCATCATCCGCACCGCACCGCACCGTACCTGGGCCAGCTTTTACCGACAGCGGAAGCGTTGGGCCAGCAAATGGAAACATTATCAAAGCAAAACACCCCTGGTACTGGCTGTTTACATCTTTGCGAGCAATTTCGCCCTGTTGCTTGCAGGAGGGCTTGCGTTGGCGGGGTCTGTCTCAGCTCCCGCTTTCCTGGGGATGCTGGCTTTGAAATGTATTCCGGAGTGGCTTTTTCTGGGGTCGGTTTTGAGTTTCCTGGAAAAACCGAAATCACTCGCATTCATACCGCTGACGCAAGTGTTCTACCCCTTATACGTTTGCTTTTTCGGGCTGGCCGCGCAGCAGGGCCAGTATGAATGGAAAGGCAGAAAACTTTCCTAGGCAGGCACATAAAAAAGCTGCCGGCAAAATGCCGGCAGCTTTAAGTTTCACATAACGCTATATAAGATCATTTCATTCTACTTTTTAAGCACTTTCGAAGAATACTTCCCTTCCGCATTTACCACGTTCACAATATACATTCCCTGCGCAAAAGCCTGAACGTTAACTTTAATTTCAGTCTGAGCGGTCACCGGCATTGCCTGGTAAACCTGCTTTCCTCCTAGTGTGAATATTTCGATTTTTTTCACCGGGGAGAAACTCCTGACATTCATTTCGTCCTGGGTTGGGTTCGGGAAGAAATCCACTGCCAACCGGGCGTCACAGGTTCCGGCTTGTACGTTACGGATCGCGCTGTATTCGAATGTCTCGTCAATGTCTACCTGCTTAAGACGATAATAGTAACTCTTTGCAGGTACAGACTCCGATGAAAATGGTGTGTCGTTGAAACTATATGTGGTCTTTTTGGCGTCGTAATCGATCCGGGCAACAACATTGTAAGTCCTGGCATCTGACGAGCGTTCGACTTCGAAATGTGAGAAATTTTTGGCTTCGGTTACTTTCCATTCCAGTTCCGCATTGCAATTTACATTTTGTGCGGTAAAAAATCCTAATGTTACTGGTAAAGCTGTTGCAGGAGGCGGACTTGTGAAGCAAGTTGTGGTTGATGCCGGAAAGGTAATGTTCACAACTGTCGAGGGAGTAACGGTCACGCGGATCGTCGCGCCGTCGTGGCGTAGTGAGCCGTAGCGATCATCCGGAGCCTCCACCCATTTGTTGTTTTCCTGCTTGTATCCAGGCCAAGAAATACCGTTTCCATTGATATCCAACGCAACACCGGGGAACAGAATGCTGCCTGTCAACGGCAGATCGTTATCTTCCTGGATCACTTTTCCTTCCGAATTGATCCATTCAATCTTCGCCGTCTGGCCAGTGGCATCGTAGTTCGGAGTTACCGTGTAATCAAGCCACGACGCATTTTTCACGCATTTCGAAGAAGCGGTTGCATCGATTTTCTTATCAACCGGTTCAGGGATCGACGGCAGGAATGGCCAGAAGTGAACTTCGTCGCTTTTATGAACGAAGCTTTTGGCAATGATTTGTCCATTGATATTTCCATTGTTCTCCTTCACTACATCGGCCTGTGGCGCGAAAATCGTTCCGCTGATCTGCGCATTGCCGCCCAATGTAATGCCTTTGGTTGCATCCGGAAAATTGTAGATCACGTAGCTGCCTTGCGGATCGGACAAGCCGCCGAAGCCGGGGAAGTTAATCTTGTTGCTGCCGGTCACCCCACAGAAAGTAGGAAAGTCTACAATGTTGATGATCAGACCGAAGCTGGTATTGGGCGAAGTTTGTCCCAATTGAGGACCTTGTGGAATCCCTTCGATATTTGAATTTCCGATTTTATTCCAAACAGCGGCCGAGATAGTCAACACGTTGATCTTATTGGGATCAACAATAATTTTGGGGTTATTACCTATCACGTTGGGATCGAGATACGGTCCCATGGGGGCAGATGCCATAATGTTACCGTTCTGGTCGCGAATGGGCAGGTTATCCGCCATTTCTTTCAATTGATTCGACCTTTTGATGAAACTCGTAAAGGCCCCCTCTATGTCGATCTGGTTAGCACCGGTTCCGAAAACGTTCTCGCATACCGGGTTAACGGTTTCGCTTACGCTCGGAGACCATGTATTGATGTTCGCATTGATCGTAATATTGGGTGTTTCCCAGTATTGCTTGTTGTCTTCGGTAATGCGGATGGTCGAGGCGGCATTGTTGTTGTCCTTGTACCAAACTTTCAGATTTGTACCCGAAGCATCGGAAGGGCTGCAATTTCCGATTTTAACATAGTTGTCGCCGTTTACAGTGAGACTTCCGCTGTTGAGCTTTACCGCTCCGCGCACTGCCAGGCCGATCGATGCGCCGTTTACGAACAACACGCCGTGTTGCTTATTGAAGCTGATTTGGTATTGATTGGTGGTCACATTTCCACCTACGGCAATAGGGCCTTCGGTTTCGTTGGATTGCAATGTGGCGTCACCTTTGACGAATATATTGAACCGTTGTGCGGCGGAAGTAGGGCTCTGGGCAGATACCTGATATGCGTTTAGTAAGAGGAGCGCTAAAAAACTAGTGAATAAAGGTTTGACGAACATGTAGTTGAGTGGTTTTGATTTCTTGACTCAACGAAATTAGACCGTCTGTCCCGATCGGTTATCCTTTTTGTGTCCATTACAGGGTACTTTGGGGTGATATCAGTGTTTTCAGGGGTGACAAGTTTCGATTAAATTGCACTAATCGAAGATAATACACACCCACTAACAAAGTAGTATTAGTTCATTGACAACAATATTGGCGCGGCTACATCCATATTTATTCTACAATAATACCTCAAAAACCGCCAATATTTCTAGAATTTCATCAATAACCAGCGGTAAAATATTTGATTCAGGCTTATTAACCCCATTTTAACAACTATAACAATTCCAATACACCCCTATTACCCCGCACAAAAAAACCGGAGTACTAACCCCGGCTTGTCCAATTATTTGTAGGCAAATTACCTTCCCTATTTATAGTTTGATCGCTTTTTCAATTCCCTCAATTCGTTCTGCATCTCCTGCAACATCCGCATGAGCTGCTGCATATCCGTCTGCGGCTCCGGAAGCGCCTTACTGTGGAAGCTGTAATACTCCCACAGCTCGATCACCTCGCCAATCGGGACCGTGTAGGCGAAGTACTGCTTGTTGAACGATTGCAACAGCATCGTTCCGCTCGTCTGGTTGATGGTGACCTGCTTGAACACAAAATCCTGATCCCCCTTCAAAATAACGATACAGGGCGTTTCGGGCTTGACGGTTGTCCAATCCTGAATATACCTTGTGATAATATCGGCACCTTCGGGTACAGGCAGCATCGAATCGCCGACGGTCGGGAACATCCGGAACGTGCCGTTTTTGGGTACCGTAGGCAGGTTGAAACGCGGCAATGTGGCAAGAAACTCCGGATCGGCGTAGCCCGAGCGGTAGCCCGCCCGCGCCTGCACCGGCACGTATTCGATATTTTCCTTCTCCTCTTTATCAACCGTGATAGCCAGGACCCGGATCTGGCTGCCTTTCATAAACAACTCACTACCCTCTTCAAGGTCTTTCAATTTCTGGTCAGAGAGCTTGCTCAATTCGATTTTCAGAAGGCTGTCAATGCTCATCCGGAAATACTCCGAAAAGTTGATCAGATCATCGACCGTCGGATTGGCCGTCCGGCCGCTTTCGATCGCATTGAGCTTCACCCTGCTGATCCCGAGCTTTTCCGCCAGTGCCTCCTGACTAAGTTTCTGACGCAAACGGAGGTACTTGATATTGACAGACCAGAAAATTTCCTGCGCACCCATGAGTTGATATTTTTAAAATCAGACATAAGATATTATCAATACCAAAAGTAGCAGCATTTTTTATTTTTCCTACAAAAAAGTGGACAAATAATTTTGTTTAACTATTTTTGAAAAACCTTAAACAAAAAATCATGTCCACCTATTCGATCCGGGACCTCGAACGCATTACCAGCACCAGGGCGCACACAATCCGCATCTGGGAGCAGCGCTACGGCCTGCTCGAACCGGAACGGACCGATACCAACATCCGGTACTACAACGACGACCACGTAAAAAAACTCCTGAATGTGTGCACGCTGCTGAACCGGGGCATGAAGATTTCTCATATCAGCCAGCTCAGCAATGCGCAGATTACCAGCGAGATTGACCGGATTATTTCCGAATTGCAACAGACCGACCAACATGTGGAGGCCTGGATCAACCAGGCGGTGATCGCTATTGCCGCATACGATGCGCCGAGGTTTCACAAATTGTTCGCCGACGCCGTCCAGCGGTTGGGATTGATCGCCACCTACGAAAAGATCCTTTACCCGCTGCTCGTCAGAACGGGCCTGATGTGGACGAAAGACGCACTCTTGCCCACCCAGGAGCATTTTTTATCCAATCTGATTCGCCAAAAGCTGTTCACGGCGATCGACTCGCTGCCGGTACCTGAAACGAGCGACCAGAAATGGCTGCTTTTTCTACATGAAGGCGAAGAGCATGAAATCGGGCTTCTTTTCGCCTATTACCTGCTTCTGCGCACGGGCAAAAGCGCAGTGTACCTAGGCGCCCGCGTACCCTATCCCGATCTCCAAGCCGTGGCCCGCGACATTGCTCCGACCCACATTTATACCTTTTTCGTGAGCAACCAACCGCAAAACCAGGCTCCCAAACTGCTGGGCCAGCTTGTGCAGGACTTTCCAAACTGCCGGATCTGCTTTTCCGGCGGTGTCGAAAGCCCGGTGGATGAATCCCGGATCAGTCAAATTGAATCCATAGAACAATTGTTTGAAACGATCGGAACGGATGCGGCACACACCAACTCATAATCTGGCGGGCGGGAAGTCGGTCGGTGTAATCGGTGCAGGCTTTGCAGGCATGGCAGCCGGCGCGATCCTGGCCGAGAGCGGCCACGATGTTACGATTTTTGAAAAGAACGACACCATCGGCGGCCGGGCGCGTACGTTTTCGGAACAGGGCTTCACCTTCGACATGGGACCCAGCTGGTACTGGATGCCGGATGTGTACGAGCGCTTTTTTGAACGGTTCGGTTACAGCGTTGCGGATTTGTACCAACTGAAACAGCTCGACCCAGGGTTTGCGGTCGCTTTTCCCGATAACGAAGTGATGGACGTTCCCGCCGATTTCGAGCAGCTATGCGGGATGTTCGAACAAATAGAAGCGGGCGCCGCCGACAAACTCCGCCGGTTCATCGCCGACGGGGAGTTCAAATACCGCGTCGGAATGGAGGATATGGTTTACAAACCCGGCCATTCCATTACCGAATTCATCAGCCTGCGAATTTTCGGTCAGGCATTGCGGTTGCAGCTTTTCAGCTCTTTCAGCAAGCATGCGCGGCGGTTTTTCAAGGACCCGAGACTGCTCGCGCTGATTGAATTTCCGGTGCTGTTCCTGGGTGCAATGCCCAGAGACACGCCCGCATTGTATAGTCTGATGAACTACTCGGGACTCAAACAAGGTACCTTTTACCCTATGGGAGGGTTCGGGAAAGTTGCCGGCGCCTTTCAGACTATGGCCAGACAAGCCGGCGTGCAGTTCCGTACCGCCGAGACGGTTGAGCGACTCGAAACGTCGGGCGGCCGCGTGAGGTATATTCATACTGCCAGCCATTCCGTGCCGACTCACGCGATCGTCGGCAGCGCCGATTACCAGCATATCGAGCATGCATTGCTATCCCCGGAAGACCGGCATTACAAAGATAGCTATTGGGCAAAGCGGACATTTGCGCCTTCCTGCCTGCTGTTTTACCTCGGGGTCGACAAGCGCATTGCCAGGCTAAGACATCACAACCTGTTCTTTGACCAGGATTTCGGGCTGCATGCCGAGGAGATATACAAGGAAAAGAAATGGCCGACTGCGCCGCTCTTTTACGTTTGCTGCCCGTCGGTCACCGATCCATCGGTAGCCCCGGAAGGCCATGAAAACCTGTTCGTACTGATGCCGATCGCCACCGGCCTTTCCGATCCGGAGCCGATCCGCGAGCATTATTACCAGTTGTTGATGGACCGCCTCGAAAAATTCGCCGGTGAAACGATCCGCGGCCATGTCGTTCTGAAAAAGAGCTATTGTGTTTCCGATTTCAAAAACGATTACAACGCGTACGGCGGCAATGCCTACGGACTGGCCAACACGCTTCGTCAAACCGCGATTTTCAAACCCAAACTGAGGAGCCCGTGCGTTAGCAACCTGTTTTTTGCAGGGCAGCTGACAGTTCCAGGCCCTGGCGTGCCTCCCGCGATCATTTCCGGCACTATCGCAGCCAAGGAAGTTCTTAAATACCTAAACAGCTAACTTATGAAGAGCCTTTTCGATGAATTATCGGCGTCGTGCAGCAAGAGGACCACGCAGTTGTACAGCACCTCGTTTTCGCTGGGCATTTACTTTCTGAAACCCGCATTGCATAGGGCCATTTACGGAATTTACGGATTTGTGCGGCTAGCCGACGAGATCGTGGACAGTTTTCACGGCTACGACCAGGAGGTAATGATGATGCGCATCCGTAAGGAGACGTACGACGCCATCCGCGAGCGGATCAGCATTAACCCCATATTGAACAGCTTCCAGCACGTGGTGCATACCTACGGGATCGAATGGGAGCTCATCGACACGTTTTTAAAGAGCATGGAGATGGATTTACTCAAAAAGGAACACACGCAGGACTCTTATCAGGAATATGTGCTCGGCTCGGCGGAGGTGGTGGGCCTGATGTGCCTGCGTGTTTTTTCTGAAAACGATACGGTTTTATACGATTCGCTGAAACCCTATGCCATGAAACTTGGCGCCGCTTTCCAGAAAGTAAACTTCCTGCGCGACCTGAAAGCCGATTATCAAACGCTAGGCCGGACTTATTTTCCGGGTGTAAACTTCAACCACTTTTCCTATGCCGATAAGGCCCGGATCCAGCAGGAAATCGAGGCGGATTTTGAAGACGCGCTCACCGGTATCCGTCGGCTGCCCGCGAGCTCGCGCAGAGGGGTGTATCTGGCCTATTATTATTACAAAAAGCTGTTCCTCCGTATCAAGGAAACGCCGCCGGAGAAAGTTATGAATGCACGGATACGGATTCCGGATATCGATAAGTTCGGGCTGATGTTTCGGTCATTGCTGAGGCACCAGTTTGACCTTTTATGACGTTTTTGTGTTGTAGGGAGAGAATCAATCCGCAATACAAAACCTGAAACCCACCATCCTATGAACGACCAAGTTGTGCTGGTAACGGAAAACGACGAAGCCATTGGCCTGATGCCCAAGCTGGAAGCGCACGAGAAAGGTGTGCTGCACCGTGCATTCTCGGTGTTTATTTTTAATTCAAAAGACGAAATGTTGCTGCAAAGGCGGGCATTCGGCAAATACCACTCGGAGGGGTTATGGTCCAATACCTGTTGCAGCCACCCGCTCCCGGGCGAGCCCGTACACGACGGGGCAGTGCGGCGCCTGCGCGAGGAAATGGGCATCGAAACAGACCTTGAATTTTTGTACACCTTCCAATACCGCGCGGACCTGGAAAATGGCCTGACGGAGAACGAGCTGGACCACGTGTTTTACGGTGTTACCGATGCCGTACCTGAAATCGACCCGGCCGAGGCCTGCGATTTTAAATACCTGACAATACCCGAAATTCAAGCCGATATAAAGCAAAACCCGCATGCTTACACCGAGTGGTTCAAGATATGCATGCCGGTGATCGCGCTCAAAATCGCAAGCTGATCCAACGGAACACTTCAAAAACAGCATGATGCCACAGTGGATACCCAACGTTCTGATTACCCTGGCCGCATTCGTAACCATGGAATGTGTGGCCTGGATGGCGCATAAATACCTGATGCATGGGCTATTATGGTCGTTACACCACGACCACCACCAGCGCGATGACGGTGATTTTTTTGAGAAGAACGATTACTTCTTCGCCATCTTCGCGACGCCCGGCATTACCTGCCTCTGGCTCGGGCTCGATGCGGGTTTCAACTACCTGTTCTGGATCGGGCTGGGCATTACCATTTACGGTTTTACCTACTTCCTCGTCCACGATGTGTTCATTCACCAGCGGTTCAGGGTTTTCAGAAATACCGATTCCATTTACCTGAAAGCCATCCGCCGGGCCCATAAAATGCATCACAAGCACCTCGGCAAGCATGGCGGTGAGTGCTTCGGGATGCTATGGGTACCGATCAGATACTTCCGCGAAGCCCAAAAAGCGACCGCCAAATGAAACTGCTTTACCTGCTGGTTGACCTGGGCGCTATTTCGGTGCCGCTGCTTGCCTCTTTCCATCCTAAAATTCAGCTGCACAAGCAGTGGAAATCATTGTGGCCGGCGATCCTGCTCTCGGCGGCTCCGTTTATCATCTGGGACAGTTACTTTACCAACATCGGCGTCTGGGGCTTTACACCGGAGTACCTTACCGGCATCGGGCTATTCGGCTTGCCTATTGAAGAAATCCTGTTTTTCATCTGCATTCCCTATGCCTGCATGTTTACCTACTTCTGTTTCAGGCTCTGGAAAGGGCAGCTGCATTTGAAAGCAGAGCAGGCTGTCACCTGGGTATTCATCGGCCTTTGCCTGATACTGGGCCTGCTGGGCGCGGGTCGCTATTACACATCCTCCACCATGAGCTGGCTGGCTATTTTTCTGATCTATTTGAAATGGCAGGCCAAACCGAAATGGCTTGGTTTATTCTACTATTCACATCAATTCCTGCTTGTTCCGTTCATCATTGTCAACGGCATTCTCACAGGTACCGGCCCCGACAAGCCGGTTGTATGGTATAATAATGCAGAAAATCTCGGTGTACGTATTCTGACCATTCCGATTGAGGATGTTTTCTATGGAATGTTGCTGCTCCTGCTAAATGCGTTTTTGTTTGAGTATTTCCTCCAAAAATCGGAGAAAAAGGCGCAAATCCTAGAACACGGAACCGTGCGTAAGGGAAACCAGCTTTGAAGTGAGCCAGGGCGACTTATCGAGTAATTTTAATGCCAGATCAGTGGTACGGCTTTTCCCGAAAAGTTTTTGCAGATGGTAGCCAGCCCTGATTCTCGTTCCGAATGCCCCATTCCATGCACGATGGTAATTTTGCAAAGCCTGCCCGTGCGTTTGTTTTCCATTAAAATGAAGAACTAACTGCTCCGCAAGCAATTTGGAAGCCCTTATACCCATGCTCATTCCATTACCACAAAGCGGTGTAATGGAGCCTGCCGCGTCGCCCAGCAGGAAAATACCATTCGAATCGGTCTGTTTTTTACTGAATTGCACATTACTGATGATCAGCGGCTGCACATTCACAAATTCCGAGTTTGTGAAGTAATTTTTCAGGAACGGGTTTTGATATAACACCCGCTCTTCCATTCGCTTCACATCCTTTCCGTTTTCCAAAAGATTCCGGGCGGTGGTCAGGTAGCAGAGGCAATACCATTCACGGTCCACTTTCGAAATGCCGCAATAGCCGTCGCTGAAATTGTGCAATTCAATGCGATTGGGAGGAAAATCGGTTTTGATATGATATTTAACGCCGATATAATTCTGGTTATCGGTATTTAAAGCAGCTGTTGCTTGGTGGTGAATAAATTGGGGCGCGTATTTTCCATAACTTCCACAAACGACTTTTGAAGTAAAATCCCCCGCGGCGGTGCGGATTTGAAAACCATCCGCGGCGTTCCCGAAGACATCCGTAACGCGGCACTCTTGCGCCACACGCACGCCCTTACGCGAGGCTATTTCAAACAGGTAGTGATCGAGGCTGTACCGGCTAATGCCAAAACCGCCCATTGCGAGTCGGTGATCCAGCATAAACCCACGATCGGAACTGATCCCCAAACTGTTGATCCCTGGTAATTCCAGCTCGGAAAGCGGTAACCCCAGACTTTCCAGAAATGGCCAGCTTTCCATCGAAATATATTCACCGCAAACCTTGTGAAAAGGATATTTGCCTTTCTCGAACACCACCACAGAAATGTCCCTGTCAGCCAGTTGAATGGCCAGGCAAAGCCCCGCAAGCCCGCCGCCAATGATCGCGCATTCGAAATGTTCAGTCTGCGTTTCCATAAACGATTACTTCATGCCGAAATGCCCATTTGTTACGCACAGAAAACCTGGTGGCACCCGACTGTTTCAGTATTTCAAGCCATTCTTTCTTTTTAAAACCTCTTAAAACAGACAGTGGCGCGTCGTTTTTGACAAGGTATGACTTTGAAAAAAGACCTGTGAGCAATTTGATCGAATAATGCGCTATCGGGTTTCTCTCCAAGTCATTGATAACCAGAATTGCCCTGTTACGCAACGCAAACTGCACGAGTTCTTTGAGGTCTTGGTTGGTAAGGTGATGGCAGAAAAGGCAGGCGTGGATGATATCGACTTTTGCCAAATGCTGGTAAGTATTGCGGTAATCGTCGCAAATGAGTTTTACATCGCCGCTTGCGAGGTTTTCTCCCGCATAGGCAATGCAATCGGCTTTGAGGTCGACGCCGTATAAGTCGAGGTCGAAACCAGCCTTCTGATTCCACGCGACAATGCGTTTCAGCGTATCCCCGCCCCCGCAACCGATGTCGACGAGCGTATAGCGTTTGCCTTTTTGCAACACGCGTTTTAAAGCCGCGAACGAAATGTCGTAACCGCCGAGCCAGTGGTTAATAAAATCCAGCTCCCGGAGGTTTTGAAAAAGGTCTGGCGGTGGAATATCGTCCCGGTCCAGCAGCTCCGTTTGCAAGCTCCTATGCCTGAACATAACGCAATTGCATGGTTTCAATACTCAGCCCCGGGCCGAAGGCGGCGGCAAAAATACGGTTGCCCAAATGCTCAGGCTTAGCCTGTTCCAGCACTTCTTTCAGGACAAATAGCACCGTAGGTGACGACATATTTCCGTAATTTTTGAGCACATTGTAGGTAGGCCCGAGCAGACATTTGTCCAACTCCAACGCCGCGGCAAAATCATCCACAATGCGTTTGCCACCGGGATGAACGGCCCAATGCCGGTAATCTTCCGGTTTAAGACCCACTGCTTTGAGCATCGGGCCTATATTTTGCCGGATAAGATCGGGCACATACGACGACAGGTTCATGATAAAACCCGTCTCGGAAAGCTGCCACGCCATATCCGAATACCCATTATGGAGCACCATGGAGTTGAAACCGTCGATCTTCACCGAATGCACGTAGCCGTCGTCCGGCTGCGACGACACCACCAGAGCAGCCGCGCCATCACCGAAAAGCATATTAGACAGCAGGTAATCGTCATTATACCGCTTCTGGAAATGGATCGAGCAAAGCTCCGTGCAGACCACCAGCACTTTGGCATTGGGATTGCTTTTACAAATGGCGTCCGCATTCTTCAATGCCAGAATCGCGGCATTGCAACCCATGAAATTGACGCTGCTTCGCTCAATGGCCGGGTTCAATTTCAGCTCGCGCATAAGCTCCACATCAAGCCCCGGCGCAAATAGCCCAGTGCAAGTGACGGTGATCAAATGGGTAATATCCTTTTTGATATTTTCAAAACCAGAAATTTGACCAATCGCCTTTCTCGAAAGCGAAGTCGCGTGCTTTTGATAAAGCTGCATTCGCTCGGAAAGCGTCGGCTCGGGCAGCAACGTGGCATTCCGGTTGAAGAACTCGAATTCTTCTGGTGTTTTGTCGAAATCGGGGATTACGGAGTAGCGCTTTTCTATCCCCGTTTTGCCGGCGACGATTTTGATCTTTCGGCGGGTCTTCAGGTCGTCGGTAGAACGCAGGTAGAAATCGGTGAGCGTTTCCTGTGCATAACCATATTCGGGAACGGCTGTTTCAATAGAGGATAGATAACTCAATGGAATTCTGTTGATAATAATTAAAACGATGAAACAACTATTCATGCAAATCGCCGCAACCCAGTTCATGCGCATGGTATTACGAAAACTGGCTTGCCGACGGTCTTTCCAAACCAGCGAAAACCATATCCCGAACCAGATCACGATGGGGACAAAGAACACCTGGATAATGTAAAAAATCATTCCAAGATCCTTGGTCGTAAAATACAAATAATAAAACACATTGCAGAGCACAAACATGGCCGCGGTGAAGGCAAAAGTGCCGATATAGCCCAGTTTGTAGCTCAATGTGACAACGCCGTCGCGCAGGTCCTGTTCGTGCTGGTACACCTGTGTGAGCGGATACGCGCCCGCGATCTGGAATGAGCAACCCAGCAAAACGAAGATATTGGCTGTATCTAACTGCAATGCCCCGCCCGAAATACCGGCAATCGACATGTAATAGGTAAACGCCCCCTGAAAAATGACAACAGTGAGAAAGCCGATCACCGGATATTTTTTCAGCCTGATCTGCCGCGAACTATACGCCCTCGACGCCCCGATGTAAAGCACGAGACAAAACGCGAACAACGTATTTACGAAAACGAGCGCCAGAACGGTTGCGGCGACATCCAAAAAAATCGTGAGGTAAAAGAGTTCACGGGTAGGAAGCGGCGGTTTCTCCAGCCCACCAATACTATCCTCGTCGCGGTCGACGTAGCTGTTATAGCCATTGCTGGCCGGATAAACGAGGAAATGAATGATCAGAAAACTCCACAATGCCTGCCGGTGCACCACCGTCCCGGCCTGGCTGTAAGCAAAAAGAAACAGCGGCGCAAGAAAAAACGAGAACGGAATTCTCAGGAGTTTAATGGTATTGCGGTCGATGGGGAATGCCATGCCCCAATTTAGGTAAAAAAGCGATATGACCGCCGGTCGCGGGTTGGAGGCGAGGGGTAGGTGTGGTCAGGTGTGAAACGATCACTTCGTTCACGCTCGTTGCCGCCGGATCATATTCATGAATTTTGCTGGCGTCGAGGCGCAGGTTCTTGTAGATCGTTTCCAGCTCGTCGTAAAAAGAGGCGACCTTTTGTTCGATCGCGATCTTTTTCGGATCGAGGTAACTGAGCAGGATATTTTCAAGATCGATCTGATTTTTCTTCAAAATACCCTCATAGGAGGTCTTTTTCGGCAAATTATTGCTTGGGAAAAGAAAACGGATCAGGTCGTCGAGCCAGGCTGTGGCATCATGCCAGGAGGGAGTCGCCTCCCACTCGGCATGATGCGTTTTTTTAAGAAGATCGATGAGTGATGACATTCGGTGTTGCGAAATCTATGCCCTGCGGCCTGCGCCGCGGCCTGCGAGCCGATGCAGCGTCGCCACCAGCACGTCTATCTCCTCACAGGTGTTGTAGAATGCCAGCGAGGGACGCACGGTTGTTTCGAGACCGAACCTTCTGAGAATAGGCTGTGCGCAGTGGTGGCCCGAGCGCACGGCAATACCTTCCTTGTTGAGCGCCGCTCCTACTTCCTCGGTTTTGTAACCATCCAAAACAAATGATAGGACGGATGCTTTTTCCCTGGCGGTACCGATCAGGCGAAGCCCGGGCACATTCTTCATGAGGCCGGTCGCGTATTCCAGCAGGAAATGCTCGTACATATGAATATTCTCCATACCGAGCTGGTTCACGTAATCCAATGCCGCTCCCAAACCGACTGCATCGGCAATATTGCCAGTGCCCGCTTCAAACCGCGACGGCGCATTATGGTATTGAATATGCTCGAATGTCACATCCACTATCATATTGCCTCCACCCTGCCAGGGCTGTGTCGCATTCAGAATGTCCTCTTTTCCGTACAAAGCACCAATGCCCGTCGGGCCGAAAACTTTGTGGCCTGAGAAGACAAACCAGTCGCAATTGAGCGCGGTGACGTCCGTGCGCAGGTGCGAGACGGATTGCGCCCCGTCGAGCAGCACTTTTGCGCCAACGGCGTGGCCCATTTCAATGATCTGCTTAGCCGGGGTTACCGTCCCCAATGCATTCGAAACTTGTGTGAAGGAAACGAGTTTGGTCTTTGGGTTCAGTAAACCTGCATAGGCGTCGAGCAATATCTGACCATCGTCATCGACCGGGATTACACGCAGCACGAGGCCCTTTTTATCGGCCAGCTGCTTCCAGGGAACGATATTGGCATGGTGTTCGAGGTGGCTTACGATGATTTCGTCGCCCGCATTCAGGTTCTGGTCTCCCCAGGTTTTGGCCACCAGGTTAATAGCCTCCGTGGTACCGCGAACGAAAACTATTTCATTCACCGAACTTGCATTCACGAATGCCCTTACCTTCTCCCGCGCCCCCTCGTAGGCATCCGTAGCGCGAGCTGCGAGCTCATGCGCGGCGCGGTGGATATTGGAATTTTCGTGCTCATAGAAATAGCTGATCCGGTCGATCACCTGCTGCGGCTTCTGCGTCGTGGCGGCATTGTCGAACCAGATCAACGGCTTTCCATTTACGCGCTCTTTGAAGACCGGAAAATCGTTACGGACACGGTTCACATCGAACGGTATTCTGCCGATAGGACTTTGCACGACACGACCCAACTGGTCGCGGTCATTGCCGACGTGGATATTATCAGCCGAAAACGGCGCAAAACTCCTCGGTATGAAGCCCGAAACACCCGGAATATGCTGGCGCTCCGAAAGGTTCTCGCCCAGAAAATAGAATGACGGGTGTCCCGCACCCGCATTCGTATAAGGCGATTGCGGTGCGCTCCCAAAGTTCGGAATGCGGTTAAATACCTCCGTCAGGTCATGCTGGGTATCAAATTGGTAAGGCAATGCAGGATTTGTTTGACCAGCCGGCTTGATATTTGCCGGAGACACGCCTACCCCGGCAGCCGACGGCGGCACGTGGCCGTCGGTAAAATGCGGATCGGGCAGGCTCGTTTGCGGCTCGTTCAGGTCAAAGTCCTGCTGCGGGTGCGATTGCGAAGGCCCGCGACCGAACTCCTGCTGAATAATCCCCAGCATCTTTTGTGCCCTCGGATGGTCTTCGAGGTGCGGCGAGAATATGGGGGAAGGCATTTCGCCCGGCAATGCCTTGAAAAGCTCGTTGGCGAGCCGCTCCAAAGCACCGGCGTCAGGCAGCCCTCCCGGACTGCCGCCTGGAAAGCTATCTGGCAAGCCGCCCGGCAGTCCGTCAATATCTGTACTCATGGTAGTTACCGATTTCTACATTCTCCAATACTGCAATCGCATCGTCGACCAGCACGGCCAGTGAGCAGTAGAGCGACACCAGGTATGAGGCAATCGCCTTGTCGTTGATGCCCATAAAGCGGACAGACAGCCCCGGCGACTGCTCGCCCGGCAGACCCGGTTGGTACAACCCCACTACCCCCTGACGGCTTTCGCCTGTACGAAGCAAGAGGATTTTCGTTTTGCCGTCTTCAATGGGCACTTTATCGGAGGGAATCAGTGGAATGCCTCGCCATGTAATGAATTGAGAACCGAAAAGCGAGATCGTCGGAGGTGGAACGCCTTTACGCGTGCACTCGCGACCGAACGCGGCGATGGCTTTCGGATGCAGGAGGAAAAACCCGGGTTCTTTCCAGACTTTGGTCAGAAGCTCGTCCAGATCGTCCGGCGTCGGCGGGCCGAGGCGGGTTGAGATCTTCTGCTTGTCGGCGATGCTGGAAAGCAGGCCATACTCGCCGTTATTGATCAGCTCGCTTTCCTGGCGCTCCTTAATACTTTCGATGGTCAGACGCAGCTGCTCGCTGATCTGGTTATAAGGCTTGCTGTACAAATCCGAAACCCGGGTATGCACATCGAGTACCGTATTGACAGCCGTCAGGTTGTATTCGCGTGGATTTTCGACGTAATCGATAAAGGTATGCGGCAGCTCGCGCTCGTCGCGACGTGAACAATCCACTTCCGCAGTACTACCTTCTTTCACCTTGTTCAGACGGTACACGCCGGACTCCACGGGGATCCAGTTCAGCAAATGCGTAAGCCAGCGCGGCGTGATCGCCTCGAATTGAGGCACCGTACGGGTTGCGATCGCCAACTGCCGTGCTGCCACGTCACCTAGTGCAGTTTGATTTTGGTTTAACTTGGCCATTCTGTATTTGGTTATTAATGAGAAACGAGCTGCATTGCGTCGCCAGGCGTTGCCAGGACGCTGCCGGATTAACGATCACAAACATACGTGAACTATAAATCAGGCATTTAAAGAACCACAGAACCTGCCACCAGCCCTTTACAAGCCCATTTCCCAAACCAGCCGGCACCCGTAGATTGTACCAATATAACGTTTTCATTTATCAAATACCAGAAATAAAATTCGCCAATAAGGCCCCTATACCGATTAAAATTTGGCACACTTTCCTATCGTTTTAATAGAATTGATGGATTGATCCATTTGACAGCGTACCACTAAAAATATTCTATATAAATTCGATAGACTTTATATTATATTATCTTTTTTCTTAGATTTGGACTTCTCAATCTATCATTTTCACTATGCAAGCGGGCAATCTGATCGATATTTACAAGAACGAAACCATCGCGACGGAGGCATTCAAGGATTTCAGGTTACGGCGGGGGATCGTCTGCAAGAAATGCGGCGGTACCCATCATTACTGGCTCGCGCCGAAGCAGCAGTTCCAATGCAAGCAATGCCGGTTCCGCACCACCTTGCAAAGCGGCACCGTCCTCGAAGGCAGCAAGCTTCCTATCTCCTACTTTTTTATCGCGGTATATATGATCCTGAAAAAGGGCAACACATTCACGATCCAGGATTTCCAGGAAGAAACCGGCCACAAATACTACGAGCCGCTTTACGATTTCATCCGGAAAGTACGCACCTACCTGAATACCAACGATCCGAATACCGTATTAATCGATCTCGTGGAGCTATTCAATTACCATCTGGTCAGCAGGAAGTTTCAGGAGCGGGCGGTGCATGATTAATAACTCTTATTAAAACTGTTCTCGGCATACCGCACTTCACCGCCTTTCAATTTTACGTAGGCACGATAAGACAACGCGTGCATACCGGTGGGAAAACCGATTTTAAAACTTTCGGTATTGGAGCCTGGTTTGGCCGTTTCTTTGAATTTTGCAACAGGGTAAGCACCATCGGCTTTCAGGTCCACGGCAGTGGTTTCAGGAAGAAATGCATACACTACGCCATACTCCTCGACCGGTATGTTTCCCGGCTTATCGAAATTGACTTCAAAAGTCTCGATCACGCCGCCAAGCGGGTGAAAGGTGGCCGGGCCAGTGTGAATTTCCGGGAAGATTTTCTCTTCAGGCTTGACATCGTTCTTATGTGAATGATTGGTACACGACAGCGTGATGATAGAGGCTAACAGAATAGTCAACCATGAAAACTGATGTTTACAGCTGATGTGTTTTTGATGGATAACCATAATCGCGTCGTTTTTTTCACAATTATAGTATCGTTTATCACCAGTTTCCCGGCCCATCCACCAAGCGGCAATCGCATCTTTATCAAACGGCTTATGGAGGACTAGTAAGTTTTGTTAAGCTGGTTAGAAGCGTAACGCACTTCACCGCCGACCACTTTTGCGTAGGCACGATAGGATAATGCATGCATGCCGGTAGGAAGAGCGATGTTGAAAGTTTCCGTATTGGCTCCCATTCTCGGGGCATTCTTGAACTTTGCCGTGGGGTAAGAACTGCCGATAACGAGGTTCACCGCAGTAGTATCAGGCAAAAACGCGTATACAATGCCGTACTCTTCGATCGGCACGTTTCCAAGGCTTACGAAATTGAGGTAGAAGTTTTCTATCACCGCGCCTGACGAAAAGGTGGCCGTACGAGTCTCTATTTCCGGAAGCAACCTGTCCGGCGCGGGGGTGGGATTGTACTTCGGAGCGCAGGCGGCAACGAATAGGGTTAGCAAGCCAGTCAGGAATAAAAGGTTTTTACGATTAGTAAGCTTGTAGGTGAAAGCCAGCATGTTTTTTTAGCAATTTGATATAAATCTTAACTCTTAAAACGCATTTATTTGTACACCTCCTTCAAATCCTTCTCGAACAAAGTGTAAGGATCATGGTAAAACTTCACAAAATCGGCCTCACTGACCTGGCCGGGGAATGGGGCGTAGTAATGCGTGGGGCTTTTCGTATCGTTGCGCCAGACGAGTACGTAGGCCAGCTGCAACTTCTCCCCTTTCAGCGTTTTAAGCAAGGTTTCCGTCCACCATGCGGGATTAGGAATGCTTTCCAGGCCGGTTTCGGTGAATGCGGCCAGTTTACCGGCTTTCTGGGCATACTCTGAAACGATTTTGAGCTTTTTCAAACCCGCTTCCAGGTTGTATTTACCATCGCGACCGAAATCGCCGTAGTTGTCCATGCCTACCATATCCACCCATTCGTTGCCGGGGTAGCGTTCGAGGAATTCGTATTCGGAGGTGAATTTATTGTCCGGTGAAAATGCGTAGATGAAGTTATGAACGCCTAACTGATCGCGCAGGTACGAGACCGTGAAGCGCCAGACGGCGATAAAATCCTCGCGCGAGGTATGACGTTTGCCCCACCAGAACCAATCACCGTCGAATTCGTGGTATGGACGAAAAATCATAGGCGCCAACGTGCCGTCCTTGCCTTTGACCGAATGCGCAAAATCGGCAATCGTTTTGAGGATCAGCTTATATTGTTCGTGATGCGAGCCACCCGGTTTGATCAGCGCCATGGCAGGCTTTGAAACATCATCTTTCCAATAAAAACCGCCCTCCGATGCCGGATTGGAGAAATGCCAGGCCACTGTGGTAATGCCGCCGCGGTTGTAGGTTGCCACCACATTTTTCCGCAATGCCTCGGCTGTTTTCGCGATTTCGTCAGCGGGCAGTCCCGAGAGCCCCATAAAATCGATACCAATCACCGCCGGATGCGAGCCGGTCACCGATTTCACATCCGACCGCTCAGCGTCACCCGACCAGCCGTGCCCGTACTCGGTAGCATGCTGATGGCCGAAAAGTACGTTATTTTCAGAAAGCCTTTTGAGGTTGCGGTAAAGCGCGGCGGTTTCCGGCGTCGCTTTGGCATCGATTTGAGCCGTGACTGAGGCTGCACAGAGAAAAATAGCTAACAGACTCATTATTAGTCCCTTCATGCGTGTATCGGTTCAGGATTTGAGATAATGCAAAGATGGGGAAATATCGCATTCCGCACGATCGCCACTTATTTTACGATTATTTCGAAGAAAATTCGAAAATATCGGCATTGCGACGAACTATTATAAAGCGATCGTTGTAATAGCTGAACTATATTCAAAATATAAGTCAAATTTTTGAATATTATTCTATTCGAACCCAATCTCACAGAATAATGAACGGAACAGATATCGTTCTTGATAAAACCGACCTCAGCATCCTACGCCTCATGCAGGAGAACGCGCGCATGACGAATGCCGACCTTGCCCGCGAGCTGGAAATGGCGCCCTCGGCGGTGCTCGAAAGGGTCAAAAAGCTGGAACAGAAGCAGGTCATCGTCAAATACACGACGCGGATTAATCCGGTCGCTTTGGGACAGTCTTTGCTGGCATTCATCGCCATGAAATCGTCGGAGGGAATGGGCAGCAACAACACCGCTAAGGAGCTGGCCAAAATACCGGAAGTACAAGAGGTTCACCACATTGCGGGCGAGGATTGCTATATGGTGAAAGTCCGCACGGCCGACTCGGCGTCGCTCATGGACCTGATGCGCAATAAATTCAGTAAAATACAGAATATCACATCCACACGCACTACGATCGTGCTCGAAACGGTCAAGGAAGAGCAACAATTAGTTATACCAGAAAAATGAAATCGCCATGCAAACGTCAACAAAAACTCCGTCAACTTTAATGGTGGTACTGGCATTCGCCACCGTTTACATCGTTTGGGGATCCACCTATTTCTTCATCCAGAGGGCATTGGAAGGGTTTCCGCCATTCTTTTTAGGCGCTTTCCGCTTCATCATCGCCGGCTTGCTGATGCTCGGCTGGAGCCTAATACAAGGGGAAGAGGTATTTTCCTGGAAAGTCATGAAGCCCGCCATTGTAACGGGTCTGCTTCTGCTGTTTGTCGCTAACGGGGTGATTATCTGGGTAGAACAATTCCTGCCGAGCGCAATGGTCGCGATCATGGTATCGTCCGCCCCGCTTTGGTTTGTATTGCTGGATAAGCCGAAATGGTCGGAGAATTTGAGCAACAAATCGACGATCGTCGGCCTGGTAATCGGTTTTGCGGGTGTGATATTGCTGTTTTACGAAAAAATCATGGCCACCATGTCATCGCTGAACAGCAGCCGCGATCTTTTTGCGATGGTACTCGTTGTGTTTAGTTCAATGGCCTGGGCAGGTGGTTCGTTATACTCCAAATACAACTCGGTTTCCAACTCGGCCACCGTCAACTCGACCTGGCAAATGCTGGCTGCGGGTATTGCATTCATCCCCGGCACCTTTATATCAGGCGAATGGGCTACCATTGACATCTCTGCAATCCCGATGAATGCCTGGCTGGCTACGACTTATCTGATCCTCATCGGTTCGATCGCCGGTTTCAGTGCATATGTGTGGCTTTTGAAGGTGCAACCCGCTACCAAAGTGAGTACTTATGCGTATGTTAACCCCGTCGTAGCCGTATTGCTGGGCATTTTCTTCGCCCACGAATCGATCACGCCATTGCAGATTTCCGGACTGATCGTGATTTTGGGAAGCGTTCTTCTGATTAACCTGCATAAATACAGAAAGCCCAAACAAGTAGCCCCCGCTTGCTAGATATTTACTTTTCATGCAAAAGACCAGGGACGGTGAACGTCCCTGGTCTTTTGCATTTCTGATCACGATCAACAACACAACGAGCTATCCATGATCCGTTCAACTTCTGAAATGTCGCGGTTACGGCGGATCAGGGTCATGATTTTTTCGAAGTCGATCAGTTGGGAGGCCTCGAACGCGATTACGCCCACGAAGCTTTTGCCTTTGCTGATAAAATTCAAATGCCTGATCTTCACTCCCTTTACAGACTCCACACTGGAAGTTATTTTGTGCAAGTTGGCGGCATTCCGGTAAATGACCCGGAGAAAAAACGTTTTGCTCATTGGTGTTGATGTTTATATGGTTTGTTGAGAATGTTGGTTTTGACCGCCGACGGCCGAACGTCGACGGTCCCTATTACCTTTACGCCTGCCAGCCCCGTTTGGTGCCAGCAGGGCACATTAAATTTTGTTAAAATTAGAATGCGTCGAACCACAGCTTCGTCGTCAGGCGGTCTTCGCCCTGAGTAGCTACGGCTGCTTTATAATTGGCTGCGTTCAATGCCTGCTCGCCTGTCGGGTATGTGAGACGCAAGGGCAATTTCCCGTTCAGAACGCCTGCGTAGGCCGGTTTCAGCTGCGGGTAATCGAGCCTGCGCCATTCGGCGAAGGCTTCCAGTCCCTGGCTGAATAGGGCCAGCCATTTCTGTTCTCCGATAGACTTCTTATAGTTTGCCGCATGATAAGCTACCGATGGCTGCGCGAGGTAGGCCGCGATATCCGCATTACCTATTTTAAACTGCTGCAACGAGGCCGTCACCGCCGCTTTGTACAAATCAGCCGCATTCTCGGAAATAAAACCGCGCTGCGCAGCTTCGGCAAGGTTGAACAAAACCTCCGCATAGCTCACGAAAACCGCCGGAGAGGCCGCTGCGGTGAAGTAATCGCCCAGTTTCGATGTTTTGGTAAAACCCAGCTTCGCAGCCGAGTCGGCAGGCAGGCCATTCGTTACGCCAATGTAGCCTGTCGGCGTAGCGTCGACCGTTTTGTTGGCGAAAACAGCCAGACGCGGATCTTTCAGCTCCTGCAATTTATCGATGATCGATTTACTGACGCGGTAATCGTCCCGGGTTTCACGGTCGCGGGAGACAGGGTTCTGATTCGGTGAAGCGAGGTAAATAAGCTGCGCGATCTCGTCATTCGAAGCGATGAGCGCGGTTTTATCTTTGGCCAGTTCCGCAACTACCGCTTTGGCGGCTTCCGGCTCCTTGTCGGCAATGCGCAACGCGATACGCAGGCGCAGGGAATTGGCAAACTTCTTCCATTTGGCGAGGTTACCATTGTAAACCAGGTCGCCGCCGATCGGCGCGCCGGTGGTGTTGATCAGTTCGGTCGCCTTTTTCAGGTCATTCAAAAGCCCCAAGTAAACGTCCTTTTGCGAATCGTACTTCGGCGTCAGCGTCTCTTCCAGTTTCAGCGCCTGGCTGTAAGGAATATTGCCGTACAGATCGGTCAGCAGTTGAAACGACCATGATTTCAGGATCAAACCAACAGCCTGGTAATTGGTATTGCCCGTCTCCTCCCCGATTTTGATGATAGCGGCAAAATCGGTCAGCCCCTGCGAATAGAGGTTTGTCCAGACGTTCTGCACATTGGCGATGCTCACGGTGTATTTATCCGGATCGGTGTACTGGATTTTGGCCCAATGCTGTATAAACAGCGTACTGGTTTCCATCGAGGCATCCGAGCCGAGCGTCAGGTCCGCATTAGATTTGATCGCATTCGCAAGCAGGTACTCCGGCTGCGCTTTGATCGCCTCGTTCGGGTTCGTATTGGTTTCTTCCAGTTGATCCTGGCAAGCCGTAAAAAACAGGCCGGCGGCAGCGATCACAAATCCTTTGGTAATATGATTGTTAAGCATGAATATGGGTCAATTTAGAAGCCTAGTGAAATATTGAAACCGTAAGAAGCGGTCGTCGGCAACTGCAACGATTCGAGTCCCTGACCGGTATTACCGGTATTGAATGCGGTTTCAGGATCGATATTTTCCGCTTTCTTTTGCAGGAACGCCAGGTTGCGCCCGTACAGCGAAAACACGAGGCTTTGCAGTTTGAATTTTGAAATAAATGCCTGAGGAACAGTGTAGCCGAGCTTCACCTCGCGTAATTTGATGAAAGACGCATCGAACACGCTCGCTTCGTTGATACCCGCACTGTTGCTGTAAACGCCTTTGTAATAACGTTCCGCCGGCACGATCACCGTGTTAGGCTTTCCATCGGCGGTCGCGCCTTGGGCAATGATACCGTCTTCGTACACGATCGCACCCGTAGGGGCCGCAGCGGCGTTGGCTACCTGCACGGCTACGCCGGATTTGTTATTTCCCGGATAATAGTAGGTCAAACCGCCATGATCCGCATCCCGTCCCTGCAAAGTCGATTTCAGCACGCCGGTGTAGCGGCCGGTTGCATTGGTGGCCGAGTAAATAGAACCGCCCTGCTTGGTATCGATGAGCACGCTCAGATTAAATCCCTTGAAAGAGAATGCGTTGCTGACACCCCCCATCCATTTCGGCGTATAGTGGCCCAGTACCTGCAAACTCGGGTTCTTCGTGGGTAGTCCGTTCGCGCCGATAATCTGTTCGCCTGCTTCGTTCCGCGCAAATGCCGAACCGAAAATAGCACCGTAACCAAGACCCTTGCTCGCGTAGACGGTCACGCCGTTGGTACCGAGTTTGTAATCGTTCAGGAAGCCCTCGTCGTCGAGTTCCACCACTTTGCTGCGGTTTCTCGAAAAGTTGATCCCGATATCCCATTTAAAACCTGATTCCGTTTCAATCGTCTTCACATTCAGCATGGCTTCTATACCGCGGTTATTAATGTGGCCCGCGTTAAGCAGCTTCTGTTTGTAACCCGTTGAGGGGCTCACGTCGGCACGCAGGATCTGATTATAGCTATCTGTATTATAATAACTTACATCCAGCCGAACCCGGTTACGGAACAATGCCACATCCGCGCCTATCTCGGTCGATTGCGTGATTTCAGGTTTCAGATTTTCACTCAGCAACACATCCGAAACCGTCAGTAACGGCGCGCTGCCGAATGGCTGGTTGAACGGATAGGTATTCACTAACTGGTAGGGATCGGTGTCTTTCCCCACCTCGGCCCAGCCGCCGCGAAGTTTGGCGTAAGTCAGCACATTGCTTTTAATATCGAATGCATCCGTCAGCACAAGGCTCGCATTCACCGACGGGTAGAAGTACGAGTTGTTACCGGCTGGCAATGTCGACGACCAGTCGTTACGGGCAGTCAGGTTCAGGAACGCATAGTTGCGGAAACCCAGTTGCGCCGAGCTGAATGCACTGTAAACCTTTTGCTTCCGCAGCACATTGTACGAAACCAGCGGATCGCGGGAGTTATTGAGCGTGTACAGATCGGCCACGGCGAGACGTGGCGCTTGTTGGTAGTTCTGCTCGTTGAAGTTGCTGCGGAGGTTACCGCCCACAAGCCAGTCGAGTTCGAAATCCGGGCTTACATTCTTGTGGAAGTTGAAGTTGAAATCGGTATTGTTCTCGTTCACGACATAGCTATCCTCCGTGTAGGAGCCGTAAGGCGTTCCGTTGGTACCGTAAGCGACCTTGAACTTGCGTTTGTCGTTATAATAATCGTTTCCGGTGCGCACGTTGGCAGTGAGCCAGCCGGTAATTTTGTAGGACAAATTCACATTGCCAAAAAAGCGGTCGCGGCGCTGCTGGGCGGTGTTTTCGTATTGCAACAGGTAGGGATTGCTGTAATAGCTGTGGTTCCAGTTATAATCGAAACCGCCTTTGTTGTAATCCTTCAACAATTCGGTATCTACCTGGCGGCCAAACCATAGGAATTGAAGCATTACGCTGCTTCCGCGACCGGACGTGCCGGGGAGGTTATCAGAGCCGCTACGGGCAAAATTCGCACTCGTCGACAACGTCAGTTTGTCGTTCAAACGGTAAGTCGTATTCACGCCGAATGAATTTTTGGAGATATCCGTATTCGGGATCACTCCGGTTTGCTTGCTGTTGTTGAATGAAAAGCGGTAATCGAGCTTGTCGTTCGAGCCGGCAACCGACACGCCGGTGGTGCGCGTGTGACCGGTCACGAAGAAGTTTTTTACATTGTCGGGATGCGCCACAAACGGTACCGCCTCGCCATTCGAGAAGAACTGCGGGATCAGTCGACCGTCCATTCTTGGCCCCCAGCTTTCGTCGGTAGCGTCGTTGATCCCGCCGCCTTTTCCGTTGACATAGGAGAATGCACCGCCCGTACCCTGGCCAAAAACATTCTGATATTCAGGCAGTACCAGTAGCTTTTCGGAAGAATAGCCAAAGTTCAGATTCACACCCAGGCCGCGTTGCGCGCCTTTGCCGCTTTTGGTTTTAATGAGAATCACCCCATTGGAAGCGCGCGATCCGTACAATGCAGCCGCATTGGGGCCTTTCAGCACGCTGATCGACTCAATGTCGTTCGGATTGATATCCGCAATCGCATTCGCAAAATCGCGAGAGCCGTTGGCGCCGGCACCCAGCTGCGAGTTGTCGACCGGGATACCGTCCACCACGAAAAGCGGCTGGTTATTGCCCGCGATGGACGTCTCACCCCGGATCACGATCCGCGACGAGCCCATTCCGCCTTGCGTGTTGGTAATATTCACACCCGCGATCTTGCCCGACAATGCATTCACCAGGTTACCCTCGCGCGCCTCGGCCACGTCTTTCGTCTGCAACTCCTGCACCGCATAACCGAGCGATTTTTTCTCTTTTGCAATGCCGAGCGCAGTGACCACGACCTCCTGCAAAATGGTTTCGTCGCTTTCGAGCTGTACGTCGAGCTTACCGTCCTGCGGCACAGCTAATTCAATGGATTTTAAACCGATAAACGAAAATTTCAATACCGACCCGGCGTCGGCCCCGATCGCATAGCTGCCGTCGCCGTTGGTGGATGTACCCTTGGAAGTTCCCTTGATGAGGACGGTCACGCCGGGCAGCGTTTCGCCTTTTGTGGAGGTTACCTTACCGGTAACCTGGATCGTTTGTGCCTGCGCGGGTTGCAGCGAGGCGACACTGAACAGGAGGAAAATCAATACTAAATTTCTTCTCATGATGTGAATTGAAAGATTTACTCTACTTATTTTATAGATTTAATATACAAATGTAATACAACGATCCGAAATGCAATACCTGAGCATCACTTTCTGTCGGCTTACGCCCAGCTTGCGATCTTTTTCCCGGCTTTGCCGGTAGCAACTGCAGGATCCGATTCATAGATCCTCACAATGGCGTCCACCACATAATCCAGCTCTTCAAAAGTGTTGAATTTGCTGAACGAGAACCGCACATTCTCCTTGTCGGCCTCGCACGCCAACGCCTGAATCACGTGTGACGCGCCCCCGCCCGAACAGGCGCTACCGCCGGAAACCTGAATACCTATCTGGTCCAGCTTCGCAACAACGCTTCCTGTGCTCAAACACGGAAACGACACATTAAGCACATTGGCAACGCTGTTTTCAACGGATTTACTCTCGCCATTGTAACAAATCCCCCCGATCCCGCTGATCGCCAGTTTCGATACCAGGTATTGTTTGAGTTTACAGACCTTGTTCCGGCTCGCTTCCAGGTTGCGGTAGGACACTTCCAGCGCCTTCGCCAATCCTACTATTCCGACCACGTTTTCGGTCCCTCCACGTTGGCCGCGCTCCTGCCCTCCGCCGTAGATCAGCGGTTTCAGCCGGTGCTTTTTATTGATATAGACAAACCCTACACCTTTCGGGCCATGAAACTTATGGGCGGAACCTACCAGGAAATCGATATCCGCCTCCTGCAAATCGAACCGTACCTTGCCCATCGTCTGCGTTGTGTCGGTAAAAAACACGGCATTGTACCGCCGCGCCAGCACACCGATCGCCTGAATGTCCGTCACGTTCCCGATCTCGTTGTTCCCGTGCATGAGCGCGATGAGCGTACGCGGGTTCGCCCGTAAAAGGTTTTCGAGATGGTACAGGTCCACATTGCCACGCTCATCGAGTTTCACGAAACTGGTTTCGATATCGCCGTCTTTTTCGTGGCGTTTCAGCGTTTGCAAAACCGCCTTATGTTCGATACGGCTTGTAATGACGTGGTTGAGGTCATAGGCCTGGATCGCGCCTGACAATGCGAGGTTGATCCCTTCAGTAGCACCGGCTGTAAAGTAAATCTCGTCCGGCGAAGCACCCAACAGCTGTGCTACCGTACGGCGCCCCCGATCGACGGCCTCTTTAACCCTCCGCCCGGCACCGTGGGCCGACGAAGGATTAGCATAATGTGTGGTAAGAAATGGCAGGATCGCCTCAATCACTTCCGGGTCCAGCGCGGTCGTGGCCGCATTATCCAGGTAAATTTCCATGTGCCTCTGGTTTGTTGTTGATCAAAGTTGTTCGGCGGCAGTGCACAGGAACCCCACGGCCTGCAACAGCCCGGATTACTACGCAATGCCAGATTCATTACTGTGGTTGGATTCTCAGATTTATCAATAGAATTAGGTTGGGGCACCTTGACGAGTCACAGGTTGCCAGAAGATCACAGAGCCTAACCTCTCCCTTCGTTCTCAATAAATCTATAAATTCGATAGACAAAGATTGATAAAAGAATTTAAGAATGCAAGGGGTTACACTGTAGATAGCGAAAAAAAATTGATGTTTATTCAAAACCACCTATACACCCAGAGCGTGATTTTGCTCATTTGATTCGCTTTCCGGTTGGGACGAAGCCTAATTTGCAGCCAACATATTCATCTGTAAACTAAAAAATATCAGGAATTGGCAAGCGTGGGCTTCCCAGGTCCTTTGCGCCAAGTTTCCAGGCAAAACCGGTTGCCAGGGCAAGCACAAGTCCTGCAACCAGCAACCGGATCACGTTTTGATATACTAACTTCATTTGCCCTCCTGCTGCCCTGCTTCCGGATAGCCCTTTTTCAATAATACTGCCAGTTCATTAACCGTAATCACGAAGGTGTTGTCCTTCGCAAGATTCGTAAACTCACCCGGGTCCTTTTGGTGATCGTACAGTTCCGTACCGGCCTTGCCGCCATCCCACTCGGTGTAGCGGAAACGTTCCGTGCGCACGCTGCGTCCGAAGATCTGGCCTCTCCTGACCTGGGTATAGGCAGGTTTGTTCCAAATGGCAGCGGGATTTTTGAGCAACGGAGTGAGGCTTTTGCCTTGCAAATTCTGCTTGGGATCGAGGCCGCAAAGCGCTGCAAGGGTAGGATAAATATCTACCAGCTCCACCGTACGACCGCATGCTTTTCCCTTCGTACCGCCCGGAACCGAAATGATCAGCGGTACGCGTGCGGAGTTTTCAAAGAGACTTTGCTTCATCCATTGCCCGTGTTGGCCGACGTTATAGCCATGATCGCTCCATAGGACAATAATGGTCTTTTCGGCCAGCTTCAATTTATCGACGGCGTCGATCAACTTGCCGACCTGCGCATCCATGAATGTGATCGTAGCATAATAAGCCCGCAATGCCTCCCGGCGCCTGGCCTCGTCGAGTCCCCAGTGCGGCGGTTTGGTAAACAAGGCGGCGTCGGGAACGTCGTCCAGGTCGTTCGGGATCTCTTTGGGAAGGGGCACTTTATCTACGGGGTACATATCAAAGTATTTCTGAGGTGCTACATACGGGGTATGCGGCCTAAAAAAGCCGACGGCAAGGAAAAAAGGCTCGTTCTTTTTCTCCGTCATGATCTTGATGGCCTCGCTGGCGATCATGCCGTCGGTCTGCTCCTCGTCGGTGCCTTCGGTAGCGCGCCACGCCAACGCACTGCCAAGCCCGCGGTCCGGAGTGAGGTTTTTGATCAACGCCTCCTCGGCTTTGTCACGGCCTTTGGGATTCACGCGATAATGCCACGAATCCGGGTCGTCCAGCCCGTCGGTACCGATCTGCCCCGGCACGCCGTAATGGTAAATCTTTCCCACACGCGCACTGTAATAGTCGTTATTTTTAAAAAGCTGCGGCAATGTAACTATGTCCGGAAGGTTTTTGCGGAAATGCGTTTGCAGCTCATAGATTTTCGTTACGTCGGGCCGCTGGCCGGTGAGCAGCGACGAGCGGCTCGGGCTGCAAAGCGGAAACTGCGTATAAGCCTTATCGAACCGGACACCCCGCCTGGCCAGCCGATCGATGTTCGGGGATTTGACAAACGTATTACCGTAGGTCCCCAGGTCGTTATTGAGATCGTCGACCGCTATAAACAGGACATTGTATTTCGTGCTTTGGGCAAGTAACTGCTGCCCTAGTAAAACCGCCAGTATCAGCAGCGATGCCGCGCGTCTATATTTTGTGATCATGTGATTGATTTTAAGCAGTGGCAGATATTTTTTCGGGATCATAATGAATGTCATGAGGGGACAGTTACTCTCGGTGCTTCATCCGATACTATTATCGAGACAGTAGATTACAGCGGCAGTTTCCACGACGGGTTCACGCCATGCTGGTGACCCACGTTCCATTTTGCCCGTCATAGCCGTAAAACAGTCTGCGCGGCGAGCGTAATGGCGAGCAGTAGCCAGCCAATTCGTTTTTTGTACATATATATTACGTGATATTTCAAAAACTCGAGCTTGGTCACGTCCTTCCAAAGTTCGGGATGCCGCTGGTGCGTAGCCGAGCAAATGGCCGGCAAATCAGCATGCAAGTAACAATCCAAGATCACCATCCGGCAGACCTCCCGACCAAAATAACGCTAATTAATATACGCAAAGAAATGCATGCACGAACTCCTGACCCTGTATTTAAAGCATTACAGGCATTTGCAGACGTACCGTTTGGAAATGGTGGCTATTTCCGGTCGACAGGATTCCAACAAAACACTTACTCTATAAATTTAGTAGGTAAAGTAAATTTATGTACCCCAATAATGCAAGGATAGCCTTGTATTATTGGGATATTTTAAGCTGATGGTTTACAGTAAGAAACAATTAGTCCAATTTGGTTACTTTCAGATCTGTGAAATGCCCGAGCGAACCCGGCCCGATCCACAAGCCTACGCTTCCGCGCAGGTCTTTTCCCTGTTTGAGGTCGTTGACGATCAACGTCGGTTGCGAAGCGCCATTCACGTAGAATTTCGCAGTTTCGTCCTTTACTTCAATTTTCACTTTCGTCCATTCAGCCGAAACCATATCGGCGTAAGCTTCGTATTTTTCCGGTGTTTCCTTGCGCAGCTTTTCCCAGGGGAACCCGGGCATCGACACATATTGAGTCGAGTGGTTCCGGCGCACCTGGTCGTTGGCGCGGCCGTTGGTCGGGCGGATATAGAAAAGCTCCATTTTAGAAGTGTCCGCGGCCACCCTGAATGCGATGCCTACAAACCCGCGGGCGCCTTCTCCGGAATTCGCCTTAGGCTGGCCTGAAATGGTGGCTTCGATCGTACCGTTGTGGAAATCAATGTCTTTCAATACGGCCACGGTCTTTTCATTGTTTGGCATTCCGGGCATTTCCAGGGCGATGGCCTGCTTTCCTTTGTAATCCGTAGCGGCGACGGTCACCTGATACGGCGTGAGCAGAGCAGGTTTAAGCGAGATGTCCTGTGCTTTGGCAGAAGTGACCAAAAAAGACAGGGCGAATGAAAGCCCAAGGGCGGTGGTTGTGATTTTTTTCATGGCTCGTTTTAAAGTAAAAATGGAATGGTTATCAAATGCATAACCATTCCAAAACTACTTATCTACCAGTACTTTTTCCAGCAGCCCGTTCGGCTCTTTTTTTGATGTGGCTGTCGTCGGAAGGCATCCGCTGCACGAGAGGTGGCGGGGTATCGCCTATCTTCTTTTTGTAGGTTTCCAATGAGGCCAATAGCTCTTTCGCTTTTGCCGGATTGGACCTCAGAAGGTTATTCTGCTCACCGATATCGGTTTTGAGATTGAAAAGCAACGTATCCGCCGCAGGGACGATTACCGCATTGCCGATCTTCACATCTTTTTGCGGCAGCCTGATCTTCCAGTCACCCTTGCGGTACGCTTCGATAATGCCGTTGGAATAATAGGCAAACTCATCGCCCTTCCGTTTCGCGGTACCGAAAAGCACCGGGCTGATATCTTCTCCGTCGAGCGGCTTTTTGGTCTGCGTTTTCTGGCTGCCTGTGAGGCTGATAATGGTCGGATAAAGGTCCAGGTGCGTCGCCAGGTCGTCATACACAGTTCCCGGCTTGATCTTACCCGGCCAGTAAGCGACGGTCGGCACACGCTGACCGCCTTCGAACGTAGTGCCCTTACCCTGCCGCAAAGGCCCGGCCGAGCCGCCTTCTACATCGAAGATCAGCCAGGGACCATTGTCGCTCGTGAATACCACCAGCGTATTTTCTTCCAGACCATTCTTTTTCAATGCCTTTACCACCTCTCCCACGCTCCAATCGAGCTCTTCGATCACATCACCATATAACCCTCTCTTGGACTTACCCTCGAATTTCGGCGAAGCGTAGATCGGCACATGCGGCATATTGTGGGTAATGTACAGGAAAAACGGCTTATCCTTGTTCTGATCGATAAAGCGTACGGCTTCTTTGGTGTACGTCTGCGTAATGTATTTCTGGTTGACTTTAATACTGTCCACATCGTTTCCGCGCAGGTACACCACCCCCATCATGTCGTTCGAATAGGGAATGCCATAATACTCATCGAATCCATTTTGCAAAGGCAAAAACTGCCTGTGATGGCCCAGGTGCCATTTCCCGAAGATAGCGGTGCGATAGCCGTTGCCTTTCAAAGCCTCGGCAATGGTAACCTCTTCGGAAGGGATACCGGTAAAACTCTCTGGAAAAAACACATGATCGATTCCCAGCCTGCGCGGGTACCGGCCCGTAATGAGCGCGGCGCGCGTAGGGCTGCACACGGGCGACGCCGAATAGAACGACGTCAGCTTAATACCATTCGTTGCCAGCCCGTCGATGTTCGGTGTGCGGACGTCCGTCGCGCCGAATGTACCGATGTCGCCATACCCCAGGTCATCGGCGAGGATGACGACGATATTTGGCTTGCGAGGCGTCTGGGCCTGCACCGTCCAGGCGACCAGCAGCATTGCCACGCCCGTCATAAGTTTTCTCATCGAATGCTTTTTAGTCCTGATTCTACTTTTTTAACAAACCTACTTTCTCCTGATCCTGCTCGCGCTGCTCGATCACCAGCTGCTTGACGGCACCGGTAAAAGCAAAGGTGCCCGGGTAATTCCTGGTCACGGGCGAATTCAGGTCTTTCCCGACACTGAACCCTTCGGAAGAAGCCGATGCAAGATATTTGGCGGCATTCATATCCTTCCGCTCGGCTACATTCTCGCCATTAACCAACAAGGTAACTTTTTATCAGCCGAAAACTGCACGCGGATCGTGTTCCTGCCTTCGTTTAATGTTGTCTGCTCGCCAAATGTGTTCCGCCGGTGGCAAACACTTGCTTTCCACCCTTCCTTGTAAATAGCCCGACCGCCGTGCAGCTCATAATACTGCGTGGCCCAAAACGGCGGCGCTGAACAAAAATATGGCCAGCCGCTGCCTGGTAAGGGCGGATAGTAAATTTTTCATAAAAGATGCAAACCTTACTTTACGGCCTGAAATCTTTCAAGTTTCTCTTTTTCGTCGGCCAGACGTTTGGCATCGGCTTTGAGATAACCGAACGGGTGAAGGTCTTTATCGGCATTCGCCGCTACCCAAAGCAGGAACTTTTTGGCTTCGGGGTTCGAATTATTTTTAGCGATTGAAAAATGAATGTTTTCAACCGGCACATTTTTTACTTTTCCGGCTTCCAGCGTCGCAATCACCTGATCCAGATTTTCCAGTGCTTTTTCTTCTTTCGAAACACGGCCATTGCCATCCAGGTCGACAGGGATGACCGTCAGCCCTTCCACCGGCTTGCGGCTTTGCAGGTCGTACGCGAGGCCCGGCGTGGTGTAGGTAATGCCCGTTTCGTCTTTCAGAAGCGCCTTGATCAAATGCTCGTCGGCACCGGCTATGGCCTTACCTTTGATATTCTGCTGCTCATAACCGAAATATTTGGCGAAAGTGAGCGGCGCTCCGGCTTTTTGCAGACGGGTGTAGACCGTGTACTGGGTCGTCAGCGACTTGTCTTTTTCTGCATAAATATCGTGGAAGAAAATTTGTTTGTACGTCTTCTCATTCAGTCCTTTATCAGCATATTCTTTCGCAAAGGCCGATTTTGTATTCGCCACCGGCAGCAACGCATATCGACCGATTGAAATATACTCGCGGGTATCCCTCACTTCCTTTTCCTGATCATAAGCTTCGATCAGCAAGTCGTATTTCGCCGGGTCGGTGATAGTCCGCGTCTCGATCACGATCTGTGCCTTAGGGTTAGCTGCGGTATATTCCTTGATCCATTTGTCGACCAGCGGATACGCAAAACGCACGCCGGTGATGATCACTTTATTTTCATTGGATTCCTGAGCAAATGCATTGGGAAAAGCAGCGAGCGCCAGACCTGCTGCGAGAAAGATCGTCTTAAAGTTTTTCATGATGTAAAAGCGGTTACAAGCGGGGCCAGCCGACCCACAGCCTAATAAATGGAATATAATAGGGTGAAAATCAGATTGCGGTGATACATGCCGTCGTCAGAGGCAACTCAGCAACAGCAACAGGATGCAAACGCGAAGGAATAACCGGAAGGGCCCACCATAGGCATACAAATGTTGCGCGAAGAATAACGATCCATCGATTTCATGTTTGAAAAAGATTGTGGTATTGATCTCGTCTGCTGGTGGCTAACAGATAAAATCTACTAATTTGATAGACAAAGTAAGTTTAAAGAAATTAAAAACGCAAGGGGTCGGATTGAAATTCGTTGAAAAATGGCTTAAAAGGGAGATTACCAGACGACTTGCAGGCCGTCGGATTTATATTTACCGATATTTTTGTCGTCGGTGATAAAGATCAGATCATGACAGATCGATTGCCAGATCAACATTCTGTCGAAAGGATCTTTATGATGTTTAGCCGTTATTTGTTGAAAGGTACTGGCCTGATCGGGCGTCAACGCCAATAGTTGAAACCCCCAATTTGTGCAGATCTTAGGAAGGTTCTCCGACTTCAAACTGCCTAAAACCAACTTGCCACAGCCCATTTTTATACAGATTTCCCAAAAAGTAATTGAGCTGACGTAGATTTGATTCTTCTTGTCCGAAATTGCGTCAGCGGCTTTAAGAGATAATTTAGAGCTTTCAAGTATCGTCCAGAGTAAAGTGTGCGTGTCCAAAAGGTATTTCATATATCAAATATCAAATTCTTCCTTTGTGGTTACGCAAAAATCATCGCTCATAAAGTAACCGGGCATTCCATCATAAAGCCCCAGCTTGCGCCTACCGGGTTCTTCCACCATGCCGGGACGTTTTTGAGACTGCTCAAGTTCTCTATTTGAAGGCATTGTTTTCTTTGGCTTAGAAGCCGATTGGGGGCGTACAGCTTTCATCTTATATCGTTTTTTACCCAATTTACAAACCGCTGGATTGAATACAAAGCCGAAATACCCCTCAATTCCCAACCGGCACCATTGCATTATCAACCGCCTGAGACTTTCCCTTTCGCCTGCTCCACTTCTTGAAATCCTGCCAGATCGCTTCCGGATAGAGGTTCACCCCATAACTATAATAAAACCCCCGAAACCTTTTGCGGAACTCGCCCGAGGATAATGCATTGCGATAGCCGATCTGGGAATTAAACCCAACCCAGCGAAATGCACGGTATTCGCCGTAAACGCCTACCTGCAGCGGAATGAAGTAATCTTTTCGCGAGCCGGAAGTTACGCCGTCGAACAGGTCGCGGAAGCGGGTGCTTTCGTTACCGATGCCTATTTCCAGGGGCGTGGACAGTACCCAGCGCTTGTTGCGGATCGCGGTATGCCAGTAAGCGAAATTGGCAAAGCGGACGTCGGTAGCCGTGTAATAGGAAAGGTTCAGGGGATTGGGGAGTATTTTCCGCCAATTGACGAGCCGACGGGCAGCATTGTAGCCCAGCCAGTAATAGCCGGCTGTGACACGATTGCGCTTTTCGCCAAAGGTTATACCCGCATTAACCCCGAACACATTAATATGCTTATGCTGGATAAATGTCCCGCGCGCATCAAAATTGAAGAATAGCTTGACCTTATTTTGTGCGGCAACGGTGCTTTGTGGCGCGGCGGTGTCTCTTGCAACAATTGCCTTTTGTGTACCGGCTGTGGAATCGGTCTGGGCACGCACAGCCCCTTGTCCTGCAATAAGCAGGGTCAGCAGTAAAATGGGAATCTTGTTAGGGCGCTTGCGCGGTTCGTGGAAACCGTATTTCATCTGGACATCAAAACAAACGGCTGCGGCCTGCTTCGTCTTTTGTCTTTGTCAGGACCACCGGGGATATTGAAATCATTAACGCAAAACCGGCGAAAGAAATTTACGGATTAAAAAAATTTAATCTCAAGAGCTTAGTTTACACGCTTGGTAAGGGCATTCAACTCATTTTCAGTAGGGGTAGCAGAAGGGACACCGTCGGTCGGGATCTCGATTTTGGCGGTCCAGGCGATGGCGTTCAGCACGAGTTTCCGAAAGTTGTCGTTCCGCCAGTTCTTGTGCATGTGCCCGCCGGTGAAGCCAAATCCCCGGCCTCCGTCGGACCGTTCGAAGGCCCAGGCGAGTGTTTGCATTTCCTTTCTGGCAATAACTGACTCGCGAACGGCCGGGTTGTTGGAATGCGTGCCGTCGGGCTGTTTCAGGGTTGATTCGGGCGGTAATGCCTGCAAAATCGGCGTAACGCCCTTCATATCCACCGGGAACCGCATATGATAGTACCACTCGTCGAGAATAGTGAAAGGTTTGACGCCGCGCGCGACGGGATGATCGGGAAAACTGGCAAAACTGGCTTCCCAGACAGGGTTTACCGACCAGTTAATCTCAAAATACCCTCCTATCCACTTCAAAAAGCGGTCGCCGCCGGCATCCGCGGATACTTCGAGGGAAAAATGCAGATTAACGATACCCGTGCCATTCGCGATAAGCTTTTCCATTTTGGAAGCATGGACCAACTCCAAATGGTCGCTACCGCCCCCATCGAGATAAAAAACGATCGCAGCCGCATTGTCCAGCACGGACTCGTCCTGTGGCCAGCCATTATGCACCACCACGGCTTCCGTACCCGGAAGGCTGTCGTTCAGGGCTTTGGCCAATAATGTGCAGCCGCCGTTATGTTCGTGCTCGCCTTTGCCATGACTGTCGGGACCGGCTATAAAAACGATTTTTTTCTTTGGTACAGCCGCTTTGGCAGCAGAATGAAGCTGTGCATTTGCCATCGTGCATAGCACCATGAGGCTGAATAATAAGGCGCATATCCTGTTCATTATTTCCCAGTTTTATTGACGGCCCGTTTTCGAAACCGGTGACCGGGTTTGAACAGCATAAAAATCACGCCATAGTTTACTTCATCGCAAGGCTGATCAGCTCGGCAGTGTTTTTCACATTGGCCTTTTTCATGATACTGGCGCGCTGATTGGCAACCGTATTAGAGCTGATATCAAATTTTTCGGCGATATCCTTACTGCTCATACCCTCGGTGAGGCACCTGAGAATCTGCTGCTCGCGCGGGGTTATAATTTTCCAGATTGATTTCTCCTGAATCTCTTCCTGCAAGGGTCGCGGATCGAACGAGCGCGAAAGCTGTTTGAGGAGATTTTTGATGATTACCGACGACGCATACGGAGGAAAATAAAGCTCTCCTTTGGCAATCGCGCGGATCGCTTTGAGCATTTCATCGCGGCCGGTGTCCTTTTCCAGGTAGCCGGATGCGCCATTCAATGCGGACGAAAGCATGTAATCGGTGTTGTTGTGCATGCTGAACACAAGGATTTTCGCGGACGGGAATGCCGGTACGACCTGTTTGATCACGTCCAGGCCCGGCATACGCGGCATCGTCAGGTCAAGCAAGATTACGTCGGGCTTCACTTTCTCGACCATATCCCACACCTCGTCACCATCCGAGGCCTCGCCGGCGATGACCAGGTCTTCCTCATCTTCCAGCAGGGTAATAATGCCCTGCCTCACTACCGAATGATCGTCTACAACTAAAATCCGAATAGGCATACGTGGTCAGCTAATCAGTAATAAGTCACTATAAATCAACCCGAACGACTAATTTCGTACCGCTATCCACCTTTGAAATGATCTCGATTTCACCATTCAGAAGCTGGGTGCGCGTACGGATATTCTCCATCCCGTTGCGGGTCAGGAACTGTCCTTCTGACTTTAAATTACTAATTAAAAATCCTTTTCCGTCATCCGCGATTTCCAAAACAATGTGATTCTTATTTTGTTCCAATTTTATCTTGATCTGATCCGCATTCGCATGTTTCACGGCATTGTTCAACGCCTCCTGGGCAATGCGGTACAGCCCGATCTCCATCGGACGGGTCATCGTAATCCGCTCGCCGGTCTCTCCTTCGAACAAAACTTTGACCCCCGACAAATCCGCTGCCTGCTGGCAAAGCAGTTTCAGTGCCGATGCCAACCCGAAATCGCTGAGTACCGAAGGCATCAGGTTAAACGATACCTGCCTGGTTGTCTGAATAATATCCTGAATAAGCACCACGAGCTGTTGGAAACGCTTCTGGTGTTTTTCGTCGTGAAACTGCACGGCCTTCAATTTTTCAGCATGCAATTTGAGGCCAGTCAGCATCTGGCCGATTCCGTCGTGCAATTCCAATGCAAAACGTTTTCGTTCTTCCTCTTGACCCTCGATCAAGGCACCCGCCCTAACACGGTCTTCGGCGAGTTGTAACTCATATTTCTCTTCTTCCAGGCGCAGCAGCTCCTTTTGCGTTTCCACAAGCTGGATATTGGACTCCTTTAATTTCTGGTTGGAAAGCTGCAAGGCATCCTCCGACTCCGTCAGCATCCGCACGACACGGCGCGTGGTGTTCACTACGGGCCTGAAAATCAGCAAGCCCTCCGCCACGAGCACGAGGATTGTCATTAAATCCAATATCCACTCAATGCGTTCCAGGTTTTCGAGCCTTTCAAAACTCTCTTTATCGAATTGGAATACAATGCGGTCCATCTGAGCCAAAAACCCCGGCTCGTTGGCAAGCACTTGCGCCAATGCCCGCTGTTTCGTGGTTAGGTCGGAGCTGTCGTGGCCTATGATCGCTAAATTTTGATAAATACGGTCAAACACGGGAGCCAGCTCGTGGAACATGGTGTCCAACGGCTGGCTTTTCCAGGTAACAAAACCCTCTTCGACGGGAAGTTTTCTCGATACGAGATCTTCGTGGCTGTCTTTCCACAATGTGAGCAGCGAGCCGAAATTTACCGAATCGCTGTGCGCAATGCCGTTGATCTTCAATATGGCCAGCTTGGTAAGCCGCTGGCTGAGCATCCGTTGCCGGCCAGCTACATTCACCACGCGGCTATCGTGATTGAGGTTTCTGATCGTGCGTCTGATCAGAAACAAGCCACTCACGGTAAGCAAAGCTACCACACACAATGCCACTACATAAAACCGCGTGAGGCTGCCCGCTACGCGCTTGTCAAGTCTTTCCATTTTTTGAGCCCCGGGGCTGAAACCCCGGGTTAGTGATCGGTCTGCGACCGGACGGCTCGACTACAAGCCGATGTAAACGCGGTTCTCTTTGACCATCACCGGGAAGGTTTTGATCCGGTATTCCTCGTCGTTCAGGCACTGTCCGGTTTGCAATGAAAAGGTTTTTTTATGAAAAGGGCAAGCTACTTTCGGTTCTTCTGCGTGGCTGCCGATCATTCCGCGGGAAAGTGCCATTTGCTGGCGGTGCGGACACTGGTTGTCGGTCGCATACCACTCTCCTCTTCTTGCGAAATTGTAAATGGCAATTTGCCTGCCGCTGATAAACGCGCAGCCTCCGCCGTCTTCGGGGATATCCTCGACATAGCATGCCATGTGCCAGGTTACTTGGTTCATTGTGTCGGTGATCGTTTCCATTTGTCTGTAAGGTTGATCGTTGTGCCTCCCAGGGATGAAACCCGGGGTTGAAATAATACAAGGTATATAACCCAGGGTTTCAACCCTGGGGCGGGACGGCGCGCGGCGCGGCGGCGCGGGACGGCGGTACTGACACGCAATACAGCATCATGCCCACTCGGTTGCTCGCTTCTGCTCGCGCATCTCTGCAAATGTGATGCTCGGGTCCTTCATCGGTGTGTTCACGAAATGCGTGAAACGTTTACGCAATTCCGGGCTTTCCACCACTTCGCGCCACTCGCATTTGTATACGTCGATGAGGTTTTGCATATCGCGTTCAAGCTCCCCGGCAATACCCAGCACGTCGTCCACAACCACGGCTTTCAGGTAGTTCATACCACCTTCCATTTTGTTGAGCCAGGTAGCGGTACGCGTCAAAGGGTCAGCTGTTTTAATGTAGAACATCAGGAAGCGGTCGATCAGGCGGAGGCAGGTTTCTTTGTCTACATCGCTGGCCAGAAGTTGGGCATGCTGCGGTTTCGCACCGCCATTGCCGCATACAAACAGGTTCCAGCCCTTGTCGGTAGCGATAATGCCAAAGTCCTTGCTTTGCGCCTCGGCGCATTCCCGGACGCAGCCCGATACCGCCGATTTCAACTTATGTGGTGAGCGCAATCCTTTGTAACGGTCTTCGACCTCAATAGCAAAAGAAACCGAATCCTGCACCCCGAAACGGCACCAGGTAGACCCTACACAACTTTTCACCGTCCTCAACGATTTTCCGTAAGCGTGGCCGCTTTCAAAGCCCGCATTGATCAGTTCTTCCCATATATCCGGCAAGTCGCCCAGGTGAGCGCCGAACAGGTCGATGCGCTGGCCACCGGTTATTTTGGTGTATAAACCATATTTCTGCGCCACCTGACCGATCACGATCAGTTTCTCCGGTGTAATTTCTCCGCCCGGAATCCGCGGAACGACCGAATAGGTACCACCTTTCTGGATATTGGCCAGGTAGCGGTCGTTCGAATCCTGCACCACCGCGCGGTCCTTTTCGAGGATATTTTCATTCCAAAGGCTGGCCAGTACCGAGGCTACGAGCGGCTTGCAGACTTCGCAACCATCGCCCTTGCCGTGATGATCAAGGACAGCGCCGTATGTTTTCAAACCATTCATTTTCACCAGATCCAGCAGCTCCTGACGCGAGTAATCAAAATGCTCGCAGATCACATTGCGTACGTAAACGCCTTTTTCCTTCATCACGCCCGCGATCAGGTCTTTCACCATCGGGATACAACCGCCACAGCCGGTTCCGGCTTTGCAGCATTTTTTCAATGCATCCACGGAATGATGGCCATTTTCACCTACTTCATGACAAATCATGCCCTTGGTAACGGCCTCACACGAGCATATGAGCGCGTCGTCGGGCAGGCTCATTACGCCTGCGCCCGCTTCCTCGCCCCCGCGTGAGCCCAGGATCAGGTCCTCTGAATCAGGTGGCAGAATGGTTTTGCTTTTGCAGGTTTGCAGGAGCATGTTGTACTGCTCCGCTTCTCCCACGAGAATCCCCCCAAGCAAGGTTTTGCCGTCGGTGCTTACATTAATGCGTTTGTAAATGCCCTTGGCTTTGTTTTCGTAGCGGATGGTCCGGCAAGCGGGCTCTTCCACGAACGGGTCGCCGAAGCTCGCTACATCAGTACCGATCAATTTCAGCTTGGTCGACATGTCATAGGGAAGAAATTCCTTCTCTCCACCGGTCAGCATGGTCGCAACGACATCGGCCATTTCATAGCCCGGCGCGATGAGGCCATAGATCATATGATGGGCCAATGCGCATTCCCCGATCGCGAAAATCGAGGGGTCGGAGGTTTGCAGCTGGTTATTTACCACAATACCACCGCGTGGGTGCGTTTCGAGGCCCGCGATTTTGGCCACCTCGTCGCGCGGGCGGATACCCGCCGAAATCACGAGCATATCCACGTCGAGGAAGCTATTATCAGCGAACTGCATTCCTTCGATGCGATCGTCGCCTTTGATCTCCTGTGTACTTTTGGAAAGGTGTATCTGCAAACCAAGCGACTCGAGCTGGCTTTGCAGCATGCGCGAACCGGCATCGTCGATCTGCCTTGGCATGAGCCGCGGGGCGAATTCTACCACGTGCGCCTCTTCCAGTCCCAGGTCGAGCAATGCTTTCGCCGCTTCCAGCCCCAGCAAACCACCGCCGAGCACCGCACCCTTTCTGGCTTTTTTAGCGTACGACTGGATCAGTTCCAGGTCTTCGATCGTGCGGTACACAAACACCCCGTCCTTTTCGACGCCCGGAATCGACGGAACGAATGCCCCGGAGCCGGTTGCCATAACCAGGTAGTCATAATATACTATATGCCCATGATGTGAACGCACCAGTTTCTCTTCCCTGTCGATATCCACCACCGGATCGGACAAAAACAACCGTATGCCATTCTCGGTATACCAGTCGACACCGGCCATGGAAAGGTCATCTGCCGTCTTGCCTGCAAAAAACTCGCTCAAATGTACTCTGTCATAGGCCGCACGAGGCTCTTCGCCAAATACGGTGATGGCAAAATCCTGTCCGTCTTTTTTTCTCGAGAGGAGCTTTTCACAGAATTTGTAGCCCACCATACCATTGCCTACTACGACGATCCGGGTGTTTGAAACAGCTTTCATAGTAATTAATAACTATTTATTTGTGAAAACATAATTATTTTGTTGTACTATTTTAATATTATGTGTGTGTTATAATTTTTTCGGTAAGTCAAAAGTAAATCGTGTTTTCTGAATTTCCTAACTTTATATTCGTGAATATGATTAAAAACAAACATAAATTTTGGCAAAATGATTGTTTTATAAAATTTCAATAGTAAATTTGAACCAATAATTGATATAGTTACAAAATACTATATATAGTACATTTCTAATATTCACCCTATTATATATAAGAGATGGAAGCGAAACTGACACTGGTAGGAGCCGGCCCTGGCGACAGCGAACTGATCACACTGAAAGGAATGCGCGCATTACAAACCGCGGATGTGGTGCTGTACGACGAACTCGCCAACGCGGCTTTCCTGGAATTTGCACCAGCCCACGCGTTGAAGATGTATGTAGGCAAGAAAGTGGGGAACCCTTCCTTTTCACAGGACGAGATCAACGGCCTGATCGTCCGCCTGGCCCGCAAGCGCGGCCATGTAGTGAGGCTCAAAGGCGGCGACCCGTTCGTGTTCGGCCGGGGCCACGAGGAGATTGAATACGCACAGGACCATGACATCCCATGCGAAATGGTCCCGGGCATTTCCAGCAGCATCGCAGTTCCCGCTTCGCTCGACATCCCGGTAACACGCCGGGGCGTGAGCGAGAGCTTCTGGGTGATCACGGGTACCACGCAGAACGGCGAGCTATCGGACGATCTCCGGCTGGCGGCGCAATCACGTGCGACGGTGATCGTGTTGATGGGCTTGAATAAACTGGAAGAGATTTGCGCATTATACAAACATTTCGGACGCGGCCATTTGCCGATGGCAGTGATCCAGAACGGTACCCGGCCGGACGAGAAGAGCGTGGTGGGACAAGTTTGGGAAATGCCCAGGCTGGTACGCGAGAACGGGATCGGCACGCCGGCAATCATGGTGATGGGCGAAGTAGTGGCCCTAAGCCCCGCTTACGCATTGGAATACCTGCAAAATATGCAGATGGCGTTTTGACCTGCTTTCACTCCAACCTAAACATAAATTACAATGAGAAAAGCTGTTTACCTCCTTTTGCTGGGTATTACCGGGACCGGCTTGCTGGCCCCGACGCGGACAATGGCGCAGTTCAGCCTTTCGGGACAATTACGGACCCGGACAGAGTTGCTTGACGGACAAGGCACGATGCTTTCCAAAGGCGAAAAGCCGGCCTTTTTCACTTCCCAGCGTACCCGTCTGAATGCGGGTTACAAGGGTTACCGGACACAGTTTTTCGTAGCCGTGCAGGACGTGCGTGTTTGGGGGCAGGACGCCTCGACCAACAACCGCATTACCAACTCGGCCATGAACGGGCTCATGCTGCACGAAGCCTGGGGAGAGATCAGCCTGCTCGATACCAATCAGACCAAGCTCGGTAAGGAGTTTGCATTAAAGATCGGACGGCAGGAATTCCTCTACGACGACAGCCGCGTGCTGGGTAATCTCGACTGGCTGCAACAAGCGCGGCGCCACGATGCGGCTTTGATCAAGTACGGTTTCAATGGTTTTACCGCGCACCTGGGTGTTGCGTATAACCAAAACCGTGAGCTCAAAACCGGCACCTTGTACGACGGTGTACCCGTAGGCTATGCGGCCGGAACGAACGGGATCGGGACGATGTACAAGTCGTTGCAGTTTCTCTATCTGGGTAAAAAATTAAAGCAGGGAAATGCGTCGTTTCTCATTGTGAAGGACGATTTTCAGAAATACACATTGGATACAGCGGGTGTTAAAAAGCTGGCCAACGGTGTTCGGAGCCGCGTTACGATAGGTCCATACCTGCAAACCAAGATCGGCAAGAACTGGACGCTGACTGCCAATGCTTTTTATCAAACCGGCAAAGACAAAGATGGTGCGACGCTGAGCGCATATATGTATTCTGTCCGGGGGTTGTATGCGATGAGCCGTGCATTTTCCATTGGTCCCGGCTTTGACTACACCTCCGGCACAGCTACCGGCTCGGCCAAGAACCACACATTTGACCCGCTTTACGGCACGCCGCACAAGTTCTGGGGCCAAATGGACTACTTCTACGCAGCCAACGGCTTCGGCAAGGGCGGGCTTTCGGATCTTTACATCAATACCACGATCAAGGCTTCCGAAAAGTTTTCCATCAATACCGACCTGCACCATTTCGCCAGCGCAGCGCAGGTACGTGTGGCTGATAACCGGAAACTTTCGTCCAGCTTCGGCGAAGAACTCGATATCATCGCCAATTACAACCTGACGAAGAGCATCAGCTTCCAGGGTGGCTACTGCACATTCTTTTCAACCAACAGCCTCGCGCAGGTGAAGGGTGTGAAGAACCCGCAGAAAATGTCCAACTGGGCTTACCTGATGATCAATATCAAACCTGAATTCCTGAAATAAGTCTGTCATAACCATCAATTTCAAAACTCTTATTACTATGGAAACGACCAATAAGCCGCTTGAAAAACTCAATATTTTCAGCTTCAAGGGTGTACAAATGCGTACCTTCCATCTGACCTGGATGGCGTTCTTCCTTTGCTTTTTCGGATGGTTCGGACTGGCCCCGCTGATGACGGTCATCAAAACCGACCTGGGATTGACCAAACCGCAGATCGGCAACATTATCATCGCTTCCGTCGCGGCTACGGTCATCGCCCGCATCGCGATCGGGAAACTTTGTGACTCCTGGGGACCGCGCAAGACTTACACTGCATTGCTGGGCCTCGGCTCTATTCCGGTTATGACTGTCGGTCTGGTGGATTCCTACGAAGGCTTTCTCCTGTTCCGCCTGGCTATCGGTGTGATCGGCGCGTCATTTGTCGTCACACAATACCACACGTCCGTGATGTTCGACAAGAAGATCGTCGGAACGGCCAACGCGGTAGCTGGCGGCTGGGGTAACCTGGGCGGCGGCATTACGAATATGGTTATGCCACTGATCTTCGCAGCATTCGTGGGCGCGGGTTACCTGCCCGAGTCGGCATGGAGAATCGCGATGGTCATTCCCGGTGCTGCATTGCTGATCTTCGCATTTGTTTACTACTTCTACACCAAAGATACGCCTGCCGGCAACTTCGAAGACCTGGCCGTTGCCAACCCGAAAGCCGCAAAAGCGAAAGGCACATTGGGTATCGCCATACGCGATCCCCGCACCTGGGCGCTATTCCTTGCCTATGGAGCATGTTTTGGAATTGAAATCACGTTCGACAATGTAGCAGCACTGTATTTCTTTGAAAACTTCAATACTTCACTGGCAACGGCGGGTATCCTGGCTGGTACTTTCGGTTTTATGAACATTTTCGCCCGCGCCGTGGGAGGCATCGTGGCTGATAAAGTTGGTAACAAATGGGGAATGCTTGGTAAAGGACGCTTGCTGGCACTACTGCTCGTTCTGGAAGGTATCGGCATTGCCTTGTTCGCTCAGAGCGGCAGCATTGTAGGCGCGGTGATCACCATGCTTTGCTTTGCAATGTTCCTGAAAATGGCCAACGGCGCTACTTACGCGATTGTTCCTTTTATCAATCAAAAGGCAATTGGCTCCGTGAGTGGTATCGTGGGTGCGGGCGGCAACGTAGGCGCGGTACTCGCGGGCTTCCTGTTCAAATCAAGCGAGATCAGCTACTCGCAGGCATTTATGTACATCGGCGTAGCCATCGCCTGCATTGCAGCAATCGTCGCATTGATCAATTTTGAAAAAACACAAAGCATTACAGCAGAAACCGGCCAATTGGAACCAGCCGAAGTAAACGCATAGCCCACCCCTTTATTTATTCACTCATTCATTCAGTCACTAAAATGAAACCCACCCCAAATTCCTACAAATCCACCTGCTGTTACTGCGGCGTAGGCTGCGGGGTCGTGGTGACGAAAGAAAGTAATGGCCAGCTGACCCTCGAAGGGGATAAAGACCATCCTTCGAACAAGGGAATGCTGTGTTCCAAAGGCATGAACCTGCACTACACGGTCATGGACCAATCCGACAGGCTCCTCTACCCGCAGGTACGCCTGAACCGCTCGATGCCCTTGCAGCGGGCGACGTGGGATGAGGCTTTGGAACGAACGGCAGCGGTTTTTAAAGCATTAATCAAAAAATTTGGACCCGATTCGGTAGCGTTCTATGTCTCCGGCCAATGCCTCACAGAGGAGTACTACCTTGTAAACAAGCTGATCAAAGGTTTCATCGGGTCCAACAATATCGACACCAACTCCCGCCTGTGCATGAGCTCGGCGGTGGTAGGTTACAAGTTGTCACTGGGCGAGGATAGCGTTCCCGTTTGCTACGACGACATCGAGGCGGCCGATGTCATGTACGTAACCGGCGCTAACCCCGCCTGGTGCCATCCTATTATCTGGCGGCGTGTGGAGGCACACAAAACGGCAAACCCTGATACGAAAATTATCTGCGTGGACCCGCGCGTAACCGACACCGCCCGCTCGGCCGACCTGCATTTGCAGATCCGCCCGGGCACCGACATTGTCCTTAACAATGCGATTGGCCGTTTGCTGATCGAAAATGACTATCTCGATGAGCGGTTTATTGCTGACCACACCGATGGTTTTGATTTATTCCGGCTACAAGTAATGCAGCGCACCTTGGCGGAAGCGGCCGACATTTGCGGTATCCCTTCCGCCAACATTGCCTTGGCAGCTGAATGGATCGGGCGTTCGAAAGGTTTTCTCTCCTTTTGGACGATGGGCCTGAATCAGTCGGTAATCGGTGTAAACAAAAACCTTTCGCTCATCAATCTGCATTTAATAACCGGTAAAATAGGGAGACCTGGCAATGGCCCATTCTCGCTCACCGGCCAGCCGAATGCCATGGGCGGTCGGGAAACGGGTGGCCTTGCCAATATCCTTCCGGGCCATCGTGAAGTGATGAATGCCGAACACCGCCGGGAAATGGAGCAATTCTGGAAAACACCTGTCGGCATTGCCGACAAGCCCGGACTTACCGCCACCGAAATGTTCGAGGCGCTGGCCGACGATCGTTTGAAGGCGATCTGGATCATCAATACCAATCCGTTGGTAAGTATGCCGGACATGAACGCAGTCGAAAGCGCATTGAAAAAGTCGCGTTTTGTCGTAGTGCAGGACGTTTCCAACCGCGCCGACACGGTGCATTTCGCCGATGTGGTACTACCAGCGGCGGCCTGGCTGGAAAAAGACGGCAGCATGACCAACGCCGAACGCCGCATTACCTACCTCCCCAAAGTGGTCGACGCTCCGGGAGAGGCATTACCCGATTCCGAGATCCTGTGGCGTTTCGCACAGAAGATGGGTTTTGAAAAATCATTTAACTACAAAACCACTTCCGAGGTTTACGACGAATATGTGAAGGTAACCAAGGGAACGACCATCGACGTGACCGGTGTCAACCATAAATTGCTGCAGGAAAAACGCAGCGTTCAATGGCCGCTAACCCGAATGGATGCGGAACGGTCGGCAGATGTCCGCCACCCGGGCACCAAACGCCTGTTTACAGACCACCAATTTTATACAGCCAACAAAAGAGCAAAAATCCACGCCGTACCCGACGAAAACCATTCCGAACCCACAGACGATCAATTTCCACTGGTTTTAACCAGCGGCAGGATCCGTGACCAGTGGCACACGATGACCAAAACCGGGCGCGTTGCGAAACTGAACAAACACATCCCCCAGCCTTTCCTGCAAATCCATCCCGAGGACGCACGCGAGCGGGGCATTGCAGAAGGCAGCCTGGTGACGGTAAATGGCCGTCGCGGGGAGGTACGCGTGAAAGCGCAGATAACGGAAGACGTACGGAAAGGACTTTGCTTCCTGCCGATGCATTGGGGCAAAATACTAGGTAGCAACCTGGTCCGGGCCAATAACCTTACCAGTTCGCTGGTTGATCCCAAATCCAAAGAACCTGATTTCAAGTTTTCCGCCATACAAGTCAGTGTATATCAAAAACCGGTTGAAAAAATCATCATCATTGGTGCCGGATCGGCGGGACTGGGTTTTATCAATAGTTACCGCCAGCTCAACGCGGATGATGAGATCCATGTTTTTTCCAAAGAAATATATCCGTTTTATAACCGGGTAATGCTGCCCGACTACATCAGCGGCTCACAAACCTGGGAGCAACTCGTAAAGCTGCGCGAGGATCAGTTCGCCGAAAACCGCATTACAGTGCATAAGGGCGTGAGCATCGTGCATATCGACCGGAAACACAAAACCGTGATCGACAGCAATGGCGCGGAACACCATTACGACAAGCTCATTCTAGGTATGGGCAGCAAGGCATTCATGCCGAAGGGCGTGCCCAACCTGCCCGGCATATTCAATATGCGCTCGCGGCTCGACGCGGATTCATTGCTGCCGTTCCTGAAACAGCCCGACCCGCACGCAGTGATCGTCGGAGGCGGCATTTTGGGACTGGAACTGGCGGCTTCGTTCCGCGAGATGGATGTAAAAGTGACGGTAATCCAGCGCAGCGGCCGGTTTATGGAGCGCCAGCTCGACCCGCTCGCCAGCGAATTACTCTACCAGGAGTTGCTCGACCGGGGAATAGAATGTTATTTCAATGATGAGGTGGCTACCTTCTCGGGTTCGGATGCCGTTGAAGGAATCAGGCTAAGATCGGGACGGAAGATTGATTGTCAGGTGGTTGTACTGGCGATCGGCACCGTTCCGACCATTGAACTGGCCCAGACTGCCGGCCTGGACTGCAAGCGAGGCGTGGTAGTGAACGATTACATGCAAACTTCCGACCCGGATATTTATTCAGCCGGGGAAATCGCGGAATGGAACGGGCAAATGTGGGGCATTACCCTGGCCGCGGAGCAACAGGCGGAAGTGATCGCCAATTACCTTGCGGGAGACATTTCGCAACCTTACAAAGGCAGCACATCGATGAACATCCTGAAAATGGAAGGCTTGCAGCTCAGCAGCATCGGCATTACCGACGTCCCTGCCAACGACCCGGCTTACGAACAGATCGTATTTATCGATAAATCAAAGCGTTATTACAAAAAATGCATCGTGCACCGCGACAAGCTCGTGGGTGCGATCCTGATTGGCGACAAAAACGAGTTCCTCGAATTCCGTGATTTGATCGCCAACGGTTTGGAGCTTTCAGAAAAGCGCCTGCAACTCCTGCGCGCAAGCCAGCAGGCTGAGCCGATGATCGGCAAACTCGTATGCTCCTGCAACAATGTGGGCCAGGGAAACCTGGAAAACGCAATCGCAGGCGGCTGCGGCGATTTCCAGAAACTTTGCCAGACCACCGGCGCCGGAACCGGCTGCGGCTCTTGCCGGCCCGAGGTAAGGTCGATACTTGAAAAGGCGCTTGAAGCTAGTTTGGTAACGAGTTGAAATTTTATCAGGAAGGGTTACAAATAGTCAGGTGTGGTCAAAGTGGTCAGGAATGGTCAAGAGTGGTCACGGGTGGTCATTTGTAGTAATAAGTAATCCTAACAACACCTGACAACCACTTAACAACACCTGACCACAAAACCGTAAAACGATGCGCGACTATTATCACATCAAAATCAACCTGCCGGGCGGGATTGCTTCGCCGGGGTACCTGAAAGATATTCTTTGGGCGGCGTGGAATGCGAATGTCCGCAAGGTCCGGTTCGGATCGCGGCAGCAGTTGCTCATGACCGCGCATTACGAGGATATGCGGTTTTTGGAACGTGATTTTAAAAAGCTGGGTATTTTTTACGAAGTCAATACAGACCGCCGGCCGAATATCGTGAGTTCTTACTGTGGCGAAGAGGTTTTCCGGACCGGGCAATGGCTCAATGCGAGCGAGTACCATTCCGTACTCGATAGTTTTGATTCCGAACCTGGTCTCGAGCCGAGCCTCCGGCCGGGCCTGAAAATCAATATTTCCGATTCGAACCAGAGCTTTACCCCTTTTTTTACAGGCAACCTCAATTTTATCTCGTCACCCGAGCCGCATTTCTGGTACTTGTATGTGCGTTTGAAGCAAACCAACACGGTTTTCAAATGGGACGGGCTGATTTATACCAATGAGATCGGACGCCTGTCGAAGGTGGTGGAAGAATGCATGCTGGATGAAGGTATCAATGAAGAAAACGCATTAAAAGCGGCTGTTAATGAACGCATTCGCTACGTCTTTCAACAGTCACAGCAAGAGCTGGAATTGCCTTCTTTTTCCCTGCCATACTACGAAGGTTTTAACCGCTACGAATCGCGCACGTGGCTTGGCCTTTACCGGCGCGATGAGGAGTTCCCAATCGAATTACTGCTCGATGTATGTGCATTGTGCCTCAAAACGCGGGTCGGCGAGATCTGCTCCACACCCTGGAAATCACTGGTTATTAAAGGGATAGAAGACCAGCACCGCGAGGCTTGGAGCAATATTCTTGGAAAACACAATATCAATGTCCGCCATGCGGCCAATGAGCTCGCCTGGCAAACCGAAGACCACAACGGCGACGGGGCCGCGCTTAAAAACGAACTGATCCGGTATTTTTCAAAAAACGACACCCGCACTTTCGGGCTTTGCTTCGGGATCCAGACCCGCCCGAAATCCGAAGTTTTCGGCTCGGTCCTTATCCGGAAACGCCCATTGCTGCGGATCGGACAACTACCGCTATTCAGCGTTTACGACCTTTACTATACCGAGAATTTCAACCCCAACAGCCGCACGCAAGTGCTTTTCGAGAAGGGTTTATTTAAAATACATTTGCCTGCCCAGCTGGAACGTCTTTGCAGGCGGTTTAACAATCAGCGATCGAGGGATACTCTGAAAACTATGCTGTCCGAGCCAGACGAAGCCAAAATGGCCGTCAAAACGGCGAAGATGGTGCACCAATGCCCCGATTGCCTGACGATTTATGATCCCGAGTATGGCGACATTCTCGGCGATATCCCACCCGGGACCGCCTTCAATGACCTTCCGGCCGGCTACTGCTGCCCCACCTGCGACAACGGGAAGGCTATTTTCCTGCCTGTTGAATTAATCCGGTCATCACACCTCGAACCCGCCTGATCATGACATCCGTACCTGCCATCGAAACCCGTTTCTTTGCATTCGAAAGCGATTTTGTCGACAGCCTGCGCTGCATTCCGATGATCGTACGCTACAAGCTCGACACCTGCCGCGTGAAGCTCCAACTTTCCGACTGGGCCAAATTCAATTACCAGGAAAAAGACCAGCTGGCCGAACTCCCCTGCCATTCGCCGGAGGAAGTCGGCGCATATGCTGAATATGTGAACGGGTTGGTCTGGAAATACACCAGCACAGTGCCCAGCCTGCTCAAAAACCTCGATCCCGCATGGGTACATACGCACGTACCCGCGGAGGTACGCGAGAAGGTGCAGGAATGGAAATGTCCCGTCATTTCCGCCAGCCAATGGATGCAACTCGACTTGCTCGAACGGTTTGCATTAGTAAAACTCAGCCGCTCAGGGCATGAAGGGAGGAATTTCCCACGGGCGCTGGCGGAGTTCGGGTTGGCTACGGCTTGCTAGTCAGGAACAATTACCTCGAAGCAACCGGATTGTCAGCCAGTAGTTTACGCAATTCTGCCGGGACGTTTCCGGACGACGGTCGTACGGCATGCGTGGTTACCATCCGCCCCTGCGCGTCGATCAGCAAATAGCGCGGGATACCCCATACGTGGTAGAGATTCCAGATGGATTCTGGCGTATCCGTCCCGCTGATCACATGTAGCCCCTTAGGCAATTCTCCCCCTGCGACCATTTTCTTCCAAGCCAAAGTATCACTGTCCACAGACACATACATAAAGGCGACGTTATCGCTGCCCTTAAATTCGGCCTGGACTTTTTTGGAATGCGGGAACTCTTCCACGCACGGGCCGCACCAGGTTGCCCAAATGTCTACATACACGACTTTTCCCCGCAAATCTGACAACGCTAATTGCTTTCCATCAGGGGTCATACCCGAAAAATCGGGCGCGGGCTTACCCGGACCTATCTTTTCCCATCGGGCCACATCTTCCCGAATCACGCTTTTAAAATCCTCGAGTGGAATTTCTTTTTCCAACGTCTTCGCTAGCTCATGCAGACTGGGTGTGAGGCCATTCAATCCGATTTGAATACTGGCACTTTTCACGCGCAGAAAATCTTCAATTGGTTTCGGATACCGACTGACCTTTATTTTCTTTTCAACTAAAAATGCGAAAATAGACTCCAAAGTATCGCCATCCATTTTTTCGTTCTCGTCATAAATGACATTACTGATTTCGTCCCTATAAAAATTTGAGGCTATCAATGCATAATCGTATATACCTGTTTTTAACGCGATGGTATCAACCGGAAATTTCTGAACAACTTTCCGGACCGACGGCGGGATTTCCGACGAGTCTTTTCCCGCAGCGAAATTATATTGGTAAAAAATAATATGCATAGCTGTTTGCCTGGTCAGCATATCTACCCTGTCCACAGACACTTGCTTATCCGATTTTAGTTTAGTCAATAATTGATCGTAACTTCTTTGCAACGAGTCTTTTACTTCTAAGAATTCGTCTGGACCGAGCCGGAAAGCGTAAGTACCTTTCCATTCATTAAAATCGTTTCCAAGCTGCGTTGATTCATTATAAATTTGATTGACAATTGCCCCGTCGCCCTCAAACTGCATCGCCAGTTTCGCACCTTTCGAAGACGGCAAGATCTGAATCTCGTCGCCTGGAACAATCAAAAGGCCCGCTGCGATATGTTTACCATTGATATAGGCAAAAACGGGGTCACTCACCTCGACCTCTATTGTACCGTTCCCGGCCCTATCCAACCGGGTCTTCCCTAGCTCGATACCGGCCAGGCTTATCATATTAGTTCTTCCAACTATGACAGTATCACCAGCCGCTTTGGGATAGTTTATTGATATTCTAACTAAATTTTTTTTCTCCTGTGTGCAACCGACTAACTGAAAACCAAATACAATAAGAAGGAGATAGCAGTAGATAGAATAGCGCATCGGTTTCGAAATTTGGTTGAAGACTCTTTGTTTAAACCCATTACGCTAATAAAATTACTTCTGTGGAGATTGCGATTATTCTTTTAAAAATTTAAGATATTTCAATTCGCTTTTAGCCAAATTCTGAACAACCAGCATATACAAACCGGAAGGCAAAAACGATACGTCGATTACATTTCCGGAAGCGGTAACATCCTGGTTGTTTAATGAATATTTTTTACCTGAAACACTGATAATAAAAAGAGATCTGACATCAGCATTACCCTTCAAACCTGTGATTTGTACAACCGATCGAACCGGATTGGGCGCAACTGCAATATCTTTCCCGATCGCATCGCATTGCGCAGTCACCACCCGTGTTTCCTGTGTACTTCCGTCTGTGTCATATTCTCTAATTCGATAATAACCCAAGTTTAATGCGGCCTCTACATCAAAAAAATATTCATTCGTTACTTTCGAGTTACCAACAGCCTGTACCTGCCCGATCGCTTTCCAATTCCGGGCGTCGTTACTTCCGAGTATTTCAAAGTAATCCGCGTTCACCTCCTCCGTCGTAGCCCAGCTGAGCCGCGCATTGCTCCCCCGGCATTCCGCATTGAATTGACTAAACACCACAGGCAGTGGTCCCGAGGTTTTAGTGAGTGCATTATTCCGCGTGATCAGCCAAACGTCCGGGTCAAAAACAACCTCTGTGGCCTCAAAACCAAGATTATCTACAAAAAACTGTCCGTTTGTAGTATTATCGAAAACTACCAGCTTCTGCTGATTGGTACCCGAATTGCGAAAAAGCAGCGGCACCGGCAGGTTAAAGAAGCTTACCGACGCATGCGATTGTGTCTGGTTCAGTTTGACCTGCACCGAATTGCCTTTCGGATACCACTCCACCTGGTACGACGGATACCCCTGACCCGTAAACCATTGGTCGAAAAAATAGGTCAGATCTTTCCCGCTGGCCGTTTCCAGATGGGTTTTCAGGTTGGCCGTCGTCGCATAGCCGTAAGCAAGCGCCGGGTCGTTGATGTAGTTGTTTACAGCCGCAAAGAACGTAGCGTCCCCCAGGATCCAACGGAGCATGTAGAGCAAATGCGAGCCTTTCAGATAACTCAGGCGGCTGCTGAAAATCCGGTTTACATCATTCACATTATCGACCCATACCGAGCCGCCGGGTTGCGAAGTGACCGTGTTAATTTCATTGGCACGGGTCGTTTTGGTATTGGCCGGATATTTCGTCTCCGTGTAAATGCTTGCAAGGTGCGTCGCAAAGCCTTCATTCAGCCAGATGTCCTGCCAGCTTGCACACGTGACCTTGTCGCCGAACCACTGATGCCCGAGCTCATGGGCAATGAGTGTTTCACCCATATTCACCATGAACGAGCAGGTCTGATGCTCCATTCCTCCTCCCCAGCCAAATTGCACATGACCATATTTTTCATTTTTGAAGGGGTACTCTCCGAAAAGATTACTGAACTGCACCATTGCATTAAGGGCATTCTGCGCGCCATTCTGGAAGGTAACCTGGCTCTCCGGATAACAGTAGGTCTTGAAAGGAACGTTAGTACTTCCAATCAGGACGCTGTTGTCCAGCACATTATAATCCGTCACCGCAATCGCTACCAGATAGCTCGCGATCGCGTAGCGATGTTTCCAATGCGTCCGGATTTTAGAACCTGCCAACGCGGTTTCACTTTTCAGGAGGCCGTTCGAGGCAGCTTTGTAAGTTGCGGGATGCGTGATATAAACATCCAGCGAATCGGCCTTGTCGTCGAGGCCGTTTTTGCACGGCCACCAGTCCCGGCTGCCGTAGGGCTCGCTCAATGTCCAGAGAACGGGCGTCACCGACGGGCCGTGCGTGGTTACCACAAAAGCGGCATTGGTTGCCGGCGGCGTCCCCTCATAACTGATCGTGACCGAATCCTTCGTCCCCACGGCAAGTGGATTTTGCAATGTGATGGTCAGCGCGTCGCCGGCATGTACAAATGCGACATTGCTGCCCCGCTGCTGGACCGCCGAGACCGTCAAAGCACCGGACAGGTCCAGGGTAATACTATTACCGGCGGTGCTCATGACGAAATGGGGCGTCACAATGCCTTTGATATAGTTTATCGCCGGGTCGACCTCCCATTCGCAGCGGTAGTACTTCACATCGAAATTGTTGGAAGCCATCACGCGCAGCGCACCCGCGTTAATCCGCAACCCCGCGCTCCTGCTTTCGAGCACGGCAATGTCGAAAGTGGAGAAATCCGGACCGGATTCCTGTGCAAAGGTCTTTACGACGAGAAGTATAAGAAGCAGTAGGAAAGGTAGTTTCATAGCGCACAGTTTTCTGTAAAAACATCACTGTCAATACGCTAACTTAATCATTTGCAGACAATTCCCTTCCGATTCCTTTTCAAATGTGCAAGCGGCAGGTTTCAGTTAAAGGGAGGCGATGCTATTACAATAGCCGAGCAGCCTTTGCAGGTCTTCCGCGTTACCGAAGTCGATGCGGTTCTCACGCAGGTAGCGCGCGATCTGACGTCTGTCGCGCGCATACACGGCCATGAAAGCGCGCCGCGATGCAGGGTGTACGATCCTGTTCTGATCGATCAGGAAATAGGAGGTTTTCACCTGCCAGCGGTGACCGGAGGCATTGTTTTCCCATTGAAAATTTCCGCCATTGTTGCTTACCATCAATGCATGCGCAGCATTACCCTCCGAAGCCGAAAAATGCTGTCCCGAATGGCTAAGTTTATTTCCTGCCTGCCCGGGCTGGATCCTTGCCGCCAGAATAATGCGTCCCGCTCCTCCGATCACCTCCATATCCGAGTGCTTCTCGGTGAGGAGAAACCTGCGTTCCCCTATTTCAACGTAGTCGATCAGGTACTTGCCGGTAAAGAGCAGCGTGTCAGTCTGCGGATTCAGAAACTGCATCTGGCCGCCCATGCGATGGTAATTCAGCAGCGCTGAGCGCTTTGTCCCATTCCGGAAAAAAACTGTCCCTTTTACGAACCCGGGGAACAGGTAGGCATCCTGCTGTTCTGCCTGTATATTGGCCATGCTGCAGGGGATGTGCGGGAGCACGTTCATATACGAAGTCTGATGAAGAAAAAGAGAGGCAAGCAGCAGTGTTTTCATAGGATTTCAGGAAATCATTTATGTTACAACCTTTGTAATAAAGATGTTAACACCTCATTGCCATACTCTTGTATTTTCCTGAATTTCTGCAAATATTTAACAACAAAAGCCTGTTCCGGTCCGACCTGAAACATTTTGAAGAATTTCTCTACAATATATTTTGAAAAATACCGGTATAGTCCTAAATAATTCGTAATAATAATACTACAAATTCTACTTAAAACGTATATATTGCCGTTCAAACGGTTCAATACCGCCGGGCAACGTTGTTAATTCATAAAGAGGGGCATATCGGCATGGTTTTGGTGCCTGACGTCTTCTACATCAACGCAATTCATGATGGAAATCGGAACAATCAAAGCGGTACATATCTATACCCACCGACGACTTTATGTTACCGCCGAGCTGGAACTGAATCTGAAAGGAGTGAAATATACGTTTGGTGGGCACGAAGTATTTTCGTCCGGCATCAATGGAGGCGACTCAGCGGACCCTCCGTATCTGGGAAGGTTCCTTTTCAGATGCATGCAGGTGTGCCGGGTCGATAACTGGGACGAACTGAAAAGCTCCAAAGTCCTCGTGGAAATACATCACGGCAAGGTCGCGGCGATCGCCGACGTCACCGGTAACAACTGGTTCGATCCGGCGAAAGAATTCGAGGCGATGAGCCTTGGAAAAGAGCAGATCGAATCGGGGCTCAAAGACAAACCCTAGAGCTGCCCGGCTGTTCCGGCCGGATTTCGTAACTACTTATCTTTCAAAATCACACTTACGCCCGTTCCTCACGGTTTGCGGGGCGTTGTAGTACTCCCTGGCAAAGTCGACGAAGGAATGGTAGTGCTTTGAGGCACCGGCGATGGTTCTGTGGTCGTCCCCGGAATGGTGCTTCTCGGCACGTTGCCATTATTCGGGTTTGAGCCTTGCTGCAAGTTACCCGGGATGGTTGTCCTTGGAACCGCGTTCGGGTCGGTCGGGGTTACGGGAACGGTGGACGACGGGCTGGTTGTGGTGGCCGGCGTGGTGGCGATACTCGGCACGGTGCCTGAAGGCAAAGTCGATGGCTGTGTGGTGCTACTTGGCACCGTAGTCGGCGAAGGCTGCGTCGCCACGCCCGGTTTTACCGCCCCGGGCAGGTCTGATGGCTGCACCGTAGTTCCGGGGACAGTTTTAGGCTGTGTGGCATTGCCTGGGTAGGTCGACGGCTGTGTGGTACCGGGTATGGTTGCGGGCTGCGTGCTCGATGGCGTTGCTGCCGGAGTGGTCGTCTGCGCGATGGCTGTGCTTGCCCCACAGGCGGCCCCGCCCAATAGGGTTAACGCGATGATATTCAACTTCAAAGATCTCATGACGATTTATATTTAGTTGATGAACATTTTTATTTGTGTGGTCTGAGGGCGTAAAGAATCATACCAGAAGCGAGTATCCCTTGTTAAATTTCCGGTATACGCCCCCGCCAAGCCAGCCCATTTCAATTTGTCTCAAACACCCCCTCAAATAGACGTTTTTACACTCGTTGTTTGCCCGATTTATTCGCGAGTTTTGTATTAAACTAAATCCAGAAACCAATGGAAAAGCAATTGGACACCATGGCCGACCGCCTTGAAGAAAGCCTCGCAACGCACAGGGTGGTATCCCAGGAAGAATGGACGAGGGCGCGAAAGGAACTTCTTAAAAAAGAAAAAGAGCTCACCCGGCTCAACGACGAACTCAGCCGTCAGCGGCGGGAGTTACCTTGGGTAAAGGTCGACAAAGCTTACATTTTCGAGGGTACTGAGGGAAAATTGTGGCTTCAAGATCTTTTTTATGGCAAAAGTCAACTCATCGTCTACCATTTCATGTTTGCCCCGGAATGGGAAGAAGGTTGCCCGGGCTGCTCGTTCCTGGCCGACCACATCGATGGCGCCAACCTCCATTTGCAACACCACGACGTTTCGGTGGTCGTCGTTTCCAGGGCGCCATTGGAAAAGCTTCTTGCTTTCAAAAAACGGATGGGCTGGAAATTCAACTGGGTTTCGTCCAACGGCAGCGATTTCAACTATGACTACCATGTATCTTTCACCAACGAGCAACTGAAAAACGGCACCATTTATTACAATTTTGAATATTCCAAACACGACGAGGGTTCCGAATCGCCGGGAACAAGTGTGTTCTACAAAGACCGGACAGGTAACATTTTCCACACTTATTCCAGCTATTCCAGGGGCGGCGACATTCTCATCGGCGCGCATAACTACTTCGATCTCACTCCAAAAGGAAGAAACGAGGACGGTATCATGGACTGGATGCGCCACCACGACAAGTATGAAGATTTCAAGGGCGATTCGGGGTGTTGCAGCCATTAGCAGCAGCCTCCCGCTTCTTTTGCGATACGTAATGGTCAGAATTTTAGAAGCGCTCCTGAAATAACCAGGAGCGCCTCCATCCTCCCTTTCCTCCCCTTTCTCCCTTTCCCAATAGTAAAACGCGGCGCCAAATGCCTTTACAGCATGAGTATCAACGATATCGCGTTCCCTAAACCTTACGAAGAAGCATTGCTTCCGTTTTTATGCTTGGAATTAACCAATTTCAAAAGCCGAATTTCAGAAAAACCCTGCTTGCACTTTCCGCTATTGCCGCATTCGCCGGACTGGTAGCCTATCAAAACCCGGCGCAAACTGACCGTTCGTGGAGCGTTTACAAGGCCGATGCGGAGAGTACCAGCTATTCCAGCCTCGACCAGATCAACATCGCTAACGCAGACCGGTTGCAACTCGCCTGGACGCACTCCTATCAGGACATGAAGGAGGGCAGCCGGGCAGGAAGTAGCGAATGCAATCCGATTATTGTCGACGGCGTCATCTACACAACGTCCGCAAAGCATTGGGCCTACGCACTCGATGCCGAAACCGGCAAGCAGATCTGGTCGTTCGATCCGTTTGATGGCGCCGAGGGTGGTGGCGTGAGCCGTGGGGTTACCTACTGGGAGGGAAACGATCGTGGAGGCCGGCCGGACAAACGTATCTTCTTCACCGGTGGCGATAACCTCTTTGCACTCGACGCGCGTACGGGGAAGCCTGTTCCCGGTTTTGGCGAGAACGGCCAGGTGAGCATGAATGTCGGCCTTCGCGACGATCCTTCGACCATTTCCGTGATCCCGACCTCGCCGGGCATTGTTTATAAGGATTTGCTGATTATGGGGGCGGAAGTTTCTGAACTGTACGGCGCGCAGCCCGGCTATATTCGCGCTTACAACTGCTACACCGGCAAATTGGAATGGACATTCCACACAATTCCGCTGCCAGGCGAACCTGGCTACGAAACCTGGCCCAAAGATGCCTACAAATACGCGGGGGGTGTGAATGACTGGGCCGGAATGAGCCTTGACATCCGACGCGGTATCGTCTTTCTGGCGCTGGGCTCCCCCTCCTACGACTTTTATGGCGCCGACCGGAAAGGCACCAACCTTTATGGAAACAGCGTGGTAGCGCTGGATGCCGCAACGGGCAAATACATCTGGCATTACCAGCTCGTCCACCACGACCTTTGGGATTACGACCTCCCCGCTCCCCCCAATCTGGTGACCGTCAGGCGCGGCGGAAACGAAATCGACGCGGTGGCACAGGTTACCAAGCATGGATTTGTATTTGTTTTCAACCGTGAAACCGGCGAGCCGTTGTTCCCTATCGAGGAACGAAAGGTACCGGCATCGCGCATTCCGGGAGAGGAAGCATCGCCGACGCAGCCATTCCCGTTGAAGCCGAAGCCCTTCGCGCGGCAATGGATGACTGAGGCCGATCTGACCCATTATTCCGACGCCGGGCACGATTCGATCGTCAAAAAATTCCGCTCTATTCGGTATGAAGGCCTGTTCACCCCGCCGGACCTCAAAGGCACGCTGATGCTTCCCGGCACACGCGGCGGCGCTGAATGGGGCGGCGCGGCTTACGACCCGGCCTCCACGGTACTTTTCGTAAAATCCAATGATTCGCCAGAAATCCAGTCGATGAAAAAGGTCGATCCGGAGCAGGAAGCCAAAGATCAGACGGTTTTTGATCAGGGGAAAACGCTATATATGACTTATTGTGTGGCATGCCATGGCAAGGACAAAAACGGCGACGAACCGAATTATCCGTCACTCATCGGCCTGCGCAATCGCATGACGCGCGAAGCTGCACTCGACAAGATCAAAAAAGGCGGCGGTAAAATGCCCGCCTTTGCTTCGGCGATCAAAGGAAAAGAAAAGGGCATCATCGCATTCCTTTTCGACCGCCCGCAAAACTCCGCGAAAGTGACCAGGCAAGAAACCGGTCAAACCCTGAAAGGCGCCGATAAATACCTTAATCTCACTGCCTATGGCCATTTCCGTGACCCGCAAGGCAACCCCGCATTACGCCCGCCATGGGGAACGCTCAATGCGATCAACCTCAGCAGCGGAGAGTACGAATGGCAGATAACACTCGGCAACGATGAAAAACACCAGGAAAACGGGGCTCCCGAAACCGGCCAGGAAGGTTCTGCGGGCCCGATAGTCACTGCCGGCGGCCTCATTTTCATCAGCGGCACCCAGGACCGCAAGTTCCGCGCATTCGACAAAAAAACGGGCAGGCTCATCTGGCAAACTACGCTTCCAGGCATCGCCAACGCGACCGCATGCACCTATCTGAGCGGCGGCAAGCAATATGTGGCGCTGTCGGTAGGCGGCACCAGGGAAAATCCATCGGGCTCTGTGATGGCATTCAGGTTGCCTTGAAAGCGTATAGCCCAGGGCTTTGCAAAAATGGATTTTTAATCAGAAGCTGTCCTTCAACTACCTGCATATCCTCGGCAAAAAGAATCTCGCATTGCAAAGCGCCGGGGTCAATTAGCCACTGTAGTTTCCTCAGACAGAGAAATCGACGGGTCGCGAATGAATGCGGCGATCGCGGCGATTTTCTTAGATTTCATGTCTGCTTTGATTTTTTCTCAAAACCGGCTATCTTTACTATACAAATGATAGTAATACACAAAAGGTTAGTAACAATCTTTTGGTTAGCAAACATCAAAATGGCATTTACTCATCACAATGGCCCCAGGCCCAGCCCCGCGCAATGCTATCACAAGCTGAATGCTGCGGGAGACGCATTGTATGTAATCGGCGGCAAATGGAGGCTGCGGATCATCATCGCGCTTTCCGAAGGACATAAAAGGTTCAACGATATTCAGAGGGCCATTCACGGCATATCGGCAAGAGTCCTTTCCAACGAATTGAAAGAACTGGAAATCAACGGGTTCGTAACACGAAACGTCTACAACGACTTCCCTGTTTCGATCGAATATGAGCTTACGCCTTACAGCGACACCTTGTCGCCCGTGATAGAATCGCTCATTGCCTGGGGTGAAATGCATCGCGAGACAATCATGCACGCGGAAAAACCGGAAAAAAAAGAGGCTATTGCTCTGGCAGAGATACTGTAATGTGCCACATGTCACCCGAATTGCTGACCTTCTCGGTTCCCCAAACGCCCGGGCCGCCATCGGACCGGAGGTAAACGTTGAATACCAGCGTGCTGATTTGCGAACCTTTGACCAGCACACTTCCACAGGCGGCGCCGTTATCACAGTTGCCGGTAATCGGTGTTTTGGAATGCAGCACCTTCGTTTTGCTCTGGTCGATTTGCATTTCTTCACTGCCAGAGAGCTTTGTCAATACCAGCGACGGCGTTTGCAATTCGAGCTCCGTGGCGAAACCAAGCCGCTTATCTCCAAAATTGGTAGTCGCTCCGAGGCCGATGAACGAAATCACCGGGTCGTTGACCGGCTTGTTGAATTGTAGTCGCAACTTTCCGTAATAATACCGGCTCGTATCGGTTTTAGGTGCATTGGCGGCCAGCAACGGCTTAGCCGAAAGAAATACCTGCAAGCCGGCATTCATAAACAGGTTCACCCCCTTACCCACCGGCCCCTGCGGGTGCGATGTGAAGATTTTGCGGGCCGTATCTTCGAAATAATAGTTGGTATTGATCACCGGCACCGCCCGCACGTGCGTACTACTGGCTCCCGATGCCGCGCCAAAAGTCATCCCCGTAACATGCTGGGGTACATTATTGTATGGCTGGTCGTCAAAACTGAAAGTCACGGACAGTTCCGATTTCAGTTTCTGGAAATAGATCCCCTCATCGGTACTTCCGTTTTTATTGAAGAAGAAAGTCAGGGTTTGAGGGATGGAGGTAGGCCCCTTCGGTACCTGCTGCTGGTAACTGTTATTGACACCGTCCTGGACCAGTTCGTAGGTGTTCAGAACGTTCGCGCCCTGAGCGAGGGACTTGCTTGCGGAAGCGGCGATAACGATATACGTAAATACCGCCCTGAGCGATGATAATGAGAATGTTAGCATGTGTGAAAGTAATGAGTCGTTGAGAAAAACTGTTGGCAATATATACTTTATGGTTGAAGGTATCCAGGGTCCGGTGCTTGCAGTCGTCATTTTAGCAGGATAGTTCAAGTTAATCATTGCATCCTACCATCCGGGAGCTAATCGTTGTACCAATTCAAACTAAGTATTTGATTATTAATTAAATGTAACGCTACGATTATTTTTCTTTCTCCGGGGAAAGTTAAAGGCCGGTATCGCTTTTTTTAAGGCATTCCAATTAAGAGAATGTCCGCGCCCGGCAAGACTTCGTTTTCAACGATTCATTAAGATTAAATTAGAATCAAAACTAAATTAAAATTTAACGTAACGGGGACATCCAAAGGCGCGCTGCCGACGTATGTGGTTTATCAAACTACATAACTCAATAACGTTCCTATGAAATTACTCGACTTTCACCTGAGGCCGGTAGTTGCTGCCCTTGCCTTCATGATCTCCCTCTCGATGTACTCTTGCGACGATCACCGCGTGCCTCCCACCGGGCCGTCGCTTCCCGACAGGATTTTCTACGCATTGTCGGACAACAACCAGCTGCATGAGATCAACATCAAGAACACCAGTGCTCCGTTGCGTTCATTTGCGGTAACCGGTCTCGAACAGGGCGATATGCTTAAAGGAATCGATTTTCGTCCCGCAACCGGGCAGTTATATGCAATCGGCTCGATGAATAACCTTTACCAGGTGAATGTCAAAGCCGGTGACCAGGAAGGAAAAGCGACCCGTATCGGCACGGCACCCATTGCGGCCACGCTGAGCGGCCATGTCGGTTTCGACTTCAATCCCACCGTCGACCGCATCCGAGTGGTAACCACCTCAGCCCAAAACCTGCGTCTACATCCCGAAACCGGCGCCATCGTTCCGGGTGACTCTCCTTTGAATGGTTACGCCAACCCGATGATCGGTGCGGTGGCCTATACCAACAGCCGCGCAGGTGTAACAGCCGCTCCCTCGGGCGCTGGTACTACACTTTACGACATCGACGCTTCTACCGACATGCTATACATACAAAACCCGCCCAATCCCGGCGGACTGGTACCCGTTGGTCCGCTGGGACTGAACATCCAGGAAGTGGGCGGGTTCGATATTTCACCCGACGTAACCCCTTCTGACGTTTACCCCATTGCCTCCGTAAAATTCGGTGATAAATGGGAGCTTGATTTTGTGGATCTTACTTCCGGAAAACTCCAGAAGCTCGGTGATTTCCCTGCGAACGTGAACGTGATCGGCATCGCCATTCCACCACTACCCGTCGCCTACGCCCTCACCGACGGCGGAATGCTCAAAATCTTCAATCCTGAAAACGGCATGGAGTACGGCACCAAAACAATTCCGGCCATTCCAGGTGTAACATTGCAGGGAATCGACATCCGCCCGGCCAACGGCAGGCTGTACGCAATGGGTAATAACAGCAAAATTTACGGCATCGATCTAGGCAGCGGGGCTGCCACCGAGCTGGCAAGTCTGAAACTGTCCGACAACACACCCGTGATGCTTAGCGGAACCCATTTCGGCGTTGATTTCAACCCGGTGGCCGACCGCCTGCGCGTCGTGAGCGATAATGGACAGAACCTGCGCATTAATGTTAACGACGGTGTGACTATCGTAGATCAACCGCTTAAAATTGGTATGGCGGGCCCCACGCCCTTCATTACGGCTGTCGCATATACCAACAGCTATCCCGGCACAACTGCGACAACGCTATTTGACATTGACAGCCAATCCAATACACTTTACACACAAGCTCCGCCTAACAACGGCGTAATGGCCGACCCGAAATCGCTTGGCATCGACGTAAATCCAGGCATTGGATTCGACATCGGCAATATTTCCGGCAAAGGTTATGCCATTTTCACCGTGGGAGGCGACACCAGTTTCTACACGCTCAATCTGGCAACCGGGGCCACTACGCATAAATTCCCGTTCAGCGGGCCGGTAAGAGGGCTTGCGGTTGGGTTTGGATTGTAAGTATTACGAGCATATTAAAACCAGCCGTCCGGGTCAAGCCGGGCGGCTGGTTTTGCTTTAAGGGACGCTACCGTGGCTCTGTGAAGACTTCCTGAACGTAAATGTTTGAGAGCAAGAATTTGCCATTGGTATACCTAATGGTATCTACCGCTTCTATTCCATGCTGACGCTTATTGATCCGCACAAATCTTGCCGCAAATTGTCCCTGAATCTCATTCTTCTCAGGGTCATAGTACAATACCTTGAAGTAATTCCATGGGCCTTCGAGGAGCCGGTAAGTGTCCATCGACTCATCATTTCCGGGATAACTCTCAAAAGTGGCATGCGTACTGATGGAGTCCAGGGCACACATGGCATTTTGGCTATGACTAACTGTGCTGTCGGTTAGGATATAATTGCCGACAGCAGTATGAAAAAAATTCAGATGGATAATCTGGTACTCCTTTTCTTCAATTTTTCTGACCAAACTCATCCACATCACGTCCTTATTACACACATCCTTTTTCAAACTCGCGCCGCGTTCAACGATCATCGTGGTTTTAAAAGGCATCCCATTCACTTCGCCGGTGATCAGTTCTTTTACCATCCGCGGGCTCATAGGTGGCTGCTTTTCACAGGACAGCGCGCCGGGGAGGAGCAGAATTAGAATATAGCTGTATCGTTTCATGGTTTTAATGCGGGTTGGTAAAAGATCTTTTTTCGAATTACCTGGCGCCCCGCGGAGACCATTATGATGTACATGCCTGGTGCCAGCCCCTTTCCTTCCAGATCGAGGGTAATCACATTGCGTCCCTCAGCACATTGGAAAAACCGGCTATTCATATACATCCGACCATTCAAGTCAAGGAGACCTACTTCAACTCCCCCGGCCTTCTCCGCATTGAGAATAAGATCTACCTGACCGAAGGTCGGATTAGGTTTCAATACCGCTTCACCGCTTTCGATTTGAAGTGTGTCATTCTCCGTTTGTCCCTTTCGATAGCCATTTGGGTCGTCGTCAACCCAAATTTGCATCCAGTTCTCAACCATCTGCCCATCCGAAGATGTAATCTTCAATTTCAGGTAAAACAAATGGTTGCCATTGTGATAAAGAGCTACATTGTGAAACTCCCCAGTGCCATTCCCGGAATAGTTAATACCATCGGTAGATTCCTTCCACTGATAAGCATAGGGCGGCTTCCCGCACCTTGCGATAGCCTCGTAAGTATAAACCTGATACGCATATCCGCTGGACGGCCCATATACCCAGCCATTCAAAACATTCGGTTCCGGCCTGAACGCCTTCACAATCGCAGCTTTATCGTTCATTACCTTCGCGTTGTTGTGGGTGGCGTCGCCCATTGGCGAGCCCGCGAAGGTCTTGTTTGGATTGGAATAATAGAAAATCTTGCTACCCGGCGCATTCCCGTTCGCTACGAGTGTATTGACACCGGAAAATATGTATCCTTGCGCGTACGGTAATCCGAAGTTTTCGTTCTCGTGGTTACATCCGAAAAGATGGCTTAGCTCATGTGCGCCCACTACCGGAGTGCTGGGATAATATAAATCTACGATCGCAAAACTTCGGCTACTATTAGGATGCTTGTAGATAGGTGGATCCGGAACTCCACCTGCTGCGTCGTGGTCGTCCCAGGAAAACCACAGTACCAGGTCTGCTTTGTGCTGATTACACAGATTTTGTACAGAAGCCGTGTTACTCAAAGCCAACGCATCAATCTTGATGTTATGATCCTTCTTTGTAAATGTCGTCTGCACCACCCCAGCCAATTCTACATACGCGGTACCGGTTACCCCACTGTTTGTTACTGTCTGATTGAAAACATCAATGGTATTATACGCATGATTAGCCGCTGAAACCGGGCTCACGTTATTTCCATACAGGAAAAGTACACGGATACCACTTGTGCAAGGCTCGATCTTTGCGTTGTCGCCCGGCATTCTGCCCTTTTCGTTTGGCTCGGATCGTGGCTGAGCTTGAATGGCCGCTCCGATGCCCGACGCGCAAAAGTTTGCCTTCCCGGAATCGTTTTCGTGAGCCAGCAAAAGCTCCCCGTCTTCCCCCAAATCGCAGATTTCGTAAGACCGCTCCGGCCCCTGGATTATCCCGCCTTTCATTCCATTGCGGGAAGTAAGCAATACGGAAAGCAAACTTTCCCTACGGTCCCGTAAACCTTGTAATTCCGATCATCGGAATATTCAATGGTTTTGACCCGCACATCATAATGCTCTGCACGGCCGGGGATGGTGATGGACAAGCGGTTGTTCGCCAATGCTTCCTCAATGGGCCGCATTCGCACGATGATCGTTTCGATCGGCGAGCGGCGATTGTTCGTCAGCCCGTCGAACAGCTGTCTGCCGTTCTCAGAAAGGCTCGCATAATCCGGTTGGTCCGGTAAAAGAAGGTCTCGTGGTGCTTCCTGAGCACTGGCACGCGCTAATGTAGCGACGGTAACGACTACACAAACAAGCCAGATTTTAGTAATGGAAGGAGAAGATAAATGGTCACTAATTCGCAGAAAACCCATAAGCATACCTGTTTTAGTTCCTGATAAAAAATTATCGATAAGAGCCCGTGGTTGCCACGGCAGGAACGGAGTAGGTCTGCGGCCGGAAGAATACCCGACCGGAATGCATGCGAATTAAATGGATATTTCTTTCAAATCAGTTGGATTTCGGTGCGGATGTCCGAACAGCATCGATGCGTTATCAAGCGTCGCAGATTTCACATCACTTTCTCTCGCAAAATCCGCGCGACGCTCTCCTGCAATGGCGGGTGCAGGTCGCTGAACAGCCACCACGTATGGATTTTGGCACCCGCGTCGACGAGTTGCTGAACCACCTCCAGATGCTGTTCACGTATGCCCTCGTGGGCAGTGGCCCAGAGCGTCTGATCAAGCACTGTGCCACCAAACTCGTTTCGTGCCTCCAACGGGGCCTTGCGGGCAAGCAGCAGATCAACAATCTCGGGATAGGCGAAATATCCAGCCCAATGCAGCGCGGTCCAGTCGCGATGATCTTTCGAGGCAGGGCTTACACCTTTTTCGAGCAGGAAGCGAACGGTTTCCACCCGATTGAGCATCGCCGCCCACACAAACGCCAGAGCGAGGTTTGCCTCGGGCGTCGGGGCTATTTTCAGCCATTCCACGTCTACCAGCGGCGAACCGTCTTTCAGCTTACCGGTTTCGTCAATACAGTCGGCCAGTTGCCCGGTTTTACCCATTGCTCCGGCGGTAACTACATTATCGATCCGGGCGCCTCTTCCCACCAATACTTCCGCGCTTTGCGGATAATGGAAGTAAATAGCCGTTACCAACGGGGCACTGTCGTTGCGGACGCCGTTCACAGCCGCTCCATAATCGAGCAGCTTTTCCGCCAGAACCGTTTGAAGCCCGGCTTCATACGGATGCGAGCTAGACACGAGCAATTCCAGCGTAGTGGCCCATTTTGTGCCGTAAGTATCCGCCAGCGCGTCGGGCTCAGCCCCGGCGGCCAGTAGGGTTTCAGCAATATAGGGCGCATTCGGCGGGGTAACCTGCCGGAAATTCTCGGTTCCGTTGGCAGCTATATAGTGCAGTAACGTGGCCCTGTGCCCCCGCGACGAGCGCTCGTGCACGATGGCGGGATTATCTTGCAGCATCGCCTGCAATTCCGACAGATCGCCCTTCACGACTGCATCTACCGTCCGTTCAAACTTGGCTACCGGAGAGCCGGGTTCTTTCAAATCGGCGATGTGCCGCAGAAAGGCCGGCCAGTCGACAAAACCGTGCTCCCGCGCCACCACAAGCCGGGCATCGTCGGTCCCGAAGTTGGTATCCGGGCGATTGAGCTGTGTAAGCCTCTCAGGTTCCGGATGGTATTTTCTTACGTGTTTGACAGAATCGTGATGGATCGACCGGCAGGTATCCACCAATGCGGCGGCTTGTTTTTCGTAATGTTCGGCTGTCGGATCGGATGTGAGCGGGATGATATCCGTAGTGTTCATAGGTTCGGTTTTATAGCGGCTGGAACATAAGACAATTAGTGTGTTTTTGAATAAAATACAAAATCCGGTTATTGATCGTAACCGGACTTTCTAGCCATATTCAAATCAGGCGGAAATAATAGTATCCCAACTCGGCGATATCATAGCCATTGCCCCCCCGGGCAAGTAGCCTACCGGTCCACGGTCAGGTGCTTTTGTATTTCGACCTTCCCGTCGGCGGCAGTGACCGTGAGCACATAACTGCCGGGCCGGAGTGTACTTGTCGCCACTTCCACCTGCTTCCCCGTGGCCGTTGTGCGCTTTACGATGCGCCCGCTGTTATCGCGTATCAATACGATCGCACCCGGCTGCACGTTTCTAAGCACTACCCGCTCCTGGGCTGGATTAGGAAACACCACGGCGGCCTCGTTTCCTGCTCTCGTTATCGGTTTCATGGCCGAAAAGCTCACAGTACCGTCGGTATCTACCTGCCGGAGCCGGTAATAGGCTGTTCCTGGCAATGGTGTGGTGTCCAGAAAATCGTAATGCTGCTCGACGGAGGTGTCACCCTTTCCTTTCACTTTACCCAATACCTGAAAACGGCGCGCGTCGGCACTGCGCTCCACTTCGAAATAGTCGTTACGTACCTCCTCCGAAGTAGTCCAGCTTACGCGCACCGACGATTGCTCTACCTCTTTCACCTCGATTTCCTTGAATGTAACAGGCAGTGGTCCGCAATCTTCCGACGAAATGGAAGCAATATTGGCATCCATCCAGGCCAAGTGAGCGAGCAGCCAGGTTTTCAGGTATTGCACTTCCTTCGCATAGGTGTTGCCGGGCAATGTGTAATGCTCGTTGAACATAACGGCTGTTTCGAGGATATTCCACTTGGTAAAATTGCGTTGCATAGCGCTTTGCGCCGTCAGTTCTGTTTGTCGCTGGTCGATAAAAGTAGAAATGGACGCATCGCTCCATAGGGTCTGCCTGAGTTGCAGATAGCGTACGATCAGTTTGTTCTTAAAATAACAGTCGGTAAGCAGGCGTGACGGCCAGAAAACGGTCATAGGTGGGCGATCCGGGCAGAAAATATTGAATTGCCAGGCCCACGATCCGGTAGGCAGCACCGACAGCTCATAACACCATTGCTGGTTGCCCATCGATTTATCGAAGTCCCACGGAGCGCCCATCACGATCTGGCCCCCCTCATCATCCCGTTGTTTGTACAAAAACGTACTCGCCCGCCAGTTATCCGAGTTCTTGGTAATTTCCTGCAACAGCAGGTAATCGATCATTGCATCTTCATCGAGGAGCGGCCGGTAGCCGCTTGTGGTATTTTTATAATCCGGCCCCGCCAGCACCTGTTCGAAATTATCGATGTGGTTTTTGATGTAATTAAACTGCAAATCACGGTTTGGGATGTTCGTGTAGTTGTGCAGTTTGGGATATTCAACATGGAAAAATGGTTTGGGCTGCGCAGGTGCATCGTTTCCCGGATAAGCCGATGTCCATTTCAGGTCTTCATCCTCCGCTACCTGCAACAAATAGCCCCCCGTGATCTTCGCAGGATCTGTGTCGGTTTCGGAGAGTTTCTTAATGTTGATACGGTTCGAGTTTCGTTTGACCTTTTCCATCAGGATATATACCCCATGGTAAGACATTCCGCCGATCTCGTTCTTGAAAACCTCCACGTAACGCGTGCGCGGCGAGTAACGGCCCGTACGCGTGTACATTTCATGCGCGAACACATCGCGAATGAACGATTTATCGCCATAGCAGGCATTCAATACCCAATCCGACTCGGCAGGCATACCCAATAGGGAGGCATCCACACCGTTACCACCGATATCCCTGATCTCGACGCTGTAAGACTTTTTGTCCCAGAAAATTGACGTATTCCCACGGATCTCGATGCCGATGTTACTTTCAAACTGAAACACATTCGATCCCGAGTTGATATCGAACGAATGAATCCCGCTCCCGTTCGGTGCCGTGATCTTGAATGTAGCTGGAATCTTGTCGTTGTTCTCAATAACACCACCGTTCGTATTAATCACGACGATGGGCAAGTTAGATGTAATAGAGGTTTGGGCATAGCCGGAGAAACTGCAGAGCAGCAACATGAAAAGGCCGACGTAACCTTTCCGGCGAAAATGTAGAATTTGAGCCATAAACGAAGCGTTGATTAACTTATATAATTTATTAAAAGATAAATATAAAAAGTTAACAATTTCTTCATATTCAAATAATATATGTTTCTACTAAGTGGCAATTCCGGCCGTTTATCAACCCTTCGGAAGCTCTCACTTCCGAAGGGTCCGTTATGCCATGTGTCGTCGGTTCCGTAGAATAAATCTCAATGAATACGGACCAAAAAACTTGCGCGAAGAAGCCTAGCCACCATATACGTTGAAGGCCAGCAAGTGTTTTTGAAAGATTGCTTCAAAGCGATCGGCTTCCTTGTCCTGCTTTGCCCGCCTGCATTCGCGCACGATGCTCTGCAGGATAAAAAGGTCCGTATTCACGTCGCGGTTACGCCCGCCCTTCTTCTCCTTGATCCACGACAGGTTTTCGTCCGAACGGACTGCCATTGCGCGGGCAGAATCGAGCGCCTTTTCGTTTTCGCCAACATCAAACAATGCCCCGATAAATCCCGCAGATACCTGGTCGTAGGGAATGGTGTCGTCGGGCATTACCGCCATTGCCTTGTCGACTACTTTCCTTGCCTTGTCGATCCTGTTCTCAGCGATCAGCTGCTGCGCGAGGCGCAGGAACGAGAGTCTCGCCGTGACCACCGGCGATCCGCGGTAGGTATCGTCGTAATACACTTTCGGGTTGTTCGTTTCGCGCCAGTACATCTTGTTCATCATATTGTTGTACATAATGTCCGAGTTTACATAGCCATCCGAAGCCCCGGGTACACGCACGGGCAGCAGGCGATAGGCATAGCCTTCCAGTTGAAGATATTCCTGCAAGCCCAGATTGTGCGACGAGCCCATGGTTGTCGAGAAATACACCGGCCTTTTCCAGTTATTGCTCGAAATGATGTCCAGCATTACCAGATCGCCTTTCAGCAAGTCGGTTTCACCAATTTTCCAGCTCATCGAATCGGCCAGATAGGGCATCAGGTCGCTTTTGATAATGTTCATTTTGCTCACCTCCCGTGTATCGACGGGCAAGAACAGCGTCGACGACGGCAGTATGGAGGTCATATCGCCACTCGTGAGCGGAACCTGGATGGCCTTATTATCCTGCCGAATCAGTTCCAAATATTCTTTCAGGTTGATACCTCCTTTTACAGAAGCAATTTCATAAAATGGCAGATATTCATTTTTACCCAACTGATAGTTCCCCGAATCCAGCGACAGCGGAAGCGCGTCCGACTCGTTGATCTTCCGTTTCAATTGCCCGATATACCAATCCGTGCCGAGAAAGGTCTGCACGCACACGCGTACGTCGGTCCGGAACCCTTCCACTTCCTGCACGTACCAAAGCGGAAAAGTGTCGTTATCGCCACCGGTAAAAAGAATTGCATTGGGCGCACAGGAATTGAGTATGTTTCGTGCGAAATCCACGGAGTGGTAACGATCCGCCCTGTCGTGGTCGTCCCAACCTTTAGCTACCATAATCGTCGGCACCGAAAAACAGGCCAGACCGGCAACTCCCGCCCGCAATGCAGGCCTGTGAATGACCTTTTCCAGGAATTTCGCCACCGCCATCACACCAAAGCCAATCCAGATACAAAAAATATAGAATGACCCTACGTAAATGTAATCGCGCTCGCGTGGTTCCGATGGCGGCGAGTTGAGGTAAATCACCAGGGCGACGCCCGTCAGGATAAACAAGAAGCCCAGTATCAGGAGGTCTTTCCGCCGGTGATAGTACATATAGATAATCCCTGCGATACCGAGCAGAAACGGCAGCATAAGGAAGTTGTTATGCCCTCGGTTCCGGCCAATGCTTTCAGGAAACGACTGACCGGCCTGCCAGGGCAAGAGGGTACCCGCCCCCTCCTTGTCACTCTCACGTCCTACAAAATTCCACAGGAAATAGCGCCAGTACATATGCCCCAACTGATGCGAGAACAGATAAGACAGGTTGTGCCGCATCGTTGGCTTGCTGCCCTCGGCCACACCGGTCATTTGCTGGTACAGCTGAGGATGCCCCGGCTGGGAACTGTACATCCTTGGCAAGAGCATATTACTGCCCGGTTCATATTCATATATCGGCTTGTAGTCGATCAACACGTATTTACCATCCTTTTTGGCATATACCGGCGCTCCCCGCTTCTGGCTCACGGGCCTTGAAACGAACGACGGGCCATAAAGCAGCGGTCGGCTTTCGTATTGTTCCCTTTTCAGATAGTACACAAACCGGAGAACGTCGCTGGGGTTGTTCTCATTGATAGGCGTATTGTAGCCCGACCGCACCAGCACCAGCGCAAATGAAGCATAACCTATGAGGATAAACGCGAGGGAGAGCAGGCCGGTATTCAGCAGAGGACGACCGGTCCGGTGCGAGTACCGGATCCCCCAGACAAGCCCACCCAAAAACAGGATCGTAAAGAATGCGATGCCCGTATTGTAAGGCAGCCCCAGCGAGTTGACAAAGAAGATCTCGAATTTTCCGGCGAGTTCGGGCAAACCGGGGATAATCCCCGCGTTGATAATACCCAGAATCAGAAGCCCGGTCAGAAATGCTATCGAAGCGCCCAGGATACCGGGTTTTGGGTACTTTTTGAAATAATATACCAGTGCCAATGCAGGAATTGTGACGAGGTTCAGCAAATGGACACCGATAGAAAGACCCACCAGATAGGCCGTCAGTATCAGCCAACGGTTGCCGGTAGCCGGGTCTTCGATAGCCTCCCATTTAAAAACCGCCCAGATCACGATGGCGGTAAAAAAAGACGACAGCCCGTAAACTTCCGCCTCGACTGCCGAGAACCAGAACGAGTCCGACCACGCATACGCGAGCGCGCCCACGACCGCAGCGCCATTCACCAGTACAGTATCGGCGACATTACCTTCCCCGGATTTCTTTCCAATCAGTTTCCATGCAAGCAAACCGATCGTTTTAAAGAGAAAAAAGATGGTGAATGCGCTGCTCAGCACCGAAACCATATTGACCCAGTATGCCACTTTCATAACGTCGCCAAGGGCCAATAATGAAAACAGCCGTCCGATGAGCAGAAAAAGCGGTGCACCGGGCGGGTGCGGAACCTGCAATTTGAAGGCACAGGCGATAAATTCCCCGCAATCCCAGAAGCTGGCAGTCCGCTCCATGGTGATAACGTAGGTGATCAGGCTGATGGCCAATACGGCCCAACCCGCCAGATCGTTCCATTTCTTTAAGGATATCATGTTTGAAGGTGTTTTGGATGAAGCACCAAAACTATTCAACACGACACCTTGGCGTCAAACCGGCGATCTTAAAAAAAGTTAACGAAAACCGCTGATAGCGAGGCTTTAACTTAATTTAACACAACACGCACATGCCGCCCCCAATGAGGTACAAGGATCAGAAAAGCAGGAAAATACAATATATGAGAGAACTCCAGAGCACGGCACCCGCCGTCACTGTAATAATTACGCCACCCAGAAATGGCAGTTCTGCTGCCTTTGAAAGTTTGACTGATCTTTCCATTCTTAATAACACTTTACGATAGAGGTATAAGGACCGCGACAAGGCCGTTACAGTTCCATCAGCAAAAGTAAATATTAGAATTGAAATATGAAGTAGCCCGACTTTATTTGCAGTTTCCTAATATATCGATACTTACTCGTAGGAGTTCTACACAAATATAGTACAACTTCAACCCTCCCTTTTTCCAGCTAGGATCCGGCCTTCCGCCGCTTGTAAATTTCGACCTTCTTGAACAATTCCAGAATGTTGGTTACTTCCAGCTTTTCGAAGATCCGCGCCTTGTATGTCGACACCGTACTTTCCTTGATATTGAGATTAAGGGCAATATCTTTCGTCCACTTTCCGGTAAGCAGCATGTCCATGATTTCGAGCTCTCGGTTCGACAGGATTTCCAGCGGGCTTTCCTTGCTTTCCCGTTCAAGCAGGGTGTTGTTTACGAGCTGATCCTGGATCACGCTGCTGATGTAGGTACCGCCGGCCATGACGGAAGTGATCGCTTTTTCCAGCTCTTCATTGGTGGTATCTTTGGGCAAATAGCCATTTGCGCCGGCCTTCACGTAGTGAATGGCATATAGTTCTTCATCCTGCGAAGAAAAAATCAGGATTTTCACTTTGCTCTGAATATCGCGGATCTTGCCGATCATATTAAAAGCTTCGCCGCCCGGAATTTTGATATCCAGAATGACAAGATCAAAAAATCTGGATTGGAGTAGTTTGAGGGTTTCACTAAAAGTCGCGGCCTCGATGACCGTTACCGAGGGTAAAAAATCTTCAATTAATAATTTCACGCCCATTCTCACAATGGAATGGTCTTCTACCAGCAAAACTGTCTTCATTAATGATACCGTTACTTCAAATCAGTTTTAAAAGTAATTTAATATAAATGAAATTTTGTGTAGAAAATTGACTACATCCAATTTATTTTGAAAAAATAATATGAACCGAAGTACCGATGGGCTGATTGGGCTTCGCGAGCAGCCTGGCCCGTATAAGCGAGCTGATCTCCTTCACGATCAATAGCCCCATTCCAAAGTTCTGGGATACGCTTTCATTCGACGGAAGCTGCTTAGCCTCGCTGTTGATCCATTCGCTCACAGCGCTTTCCATCCCTGGCCCGGTGTCGTTGACGATCAGGTGAAGCTCCTCGCGAAAATCCTGATGGGTAACACTGATGGTACCGCCGTTGGTGGCCTTGTTGGCGTTGTCGATCAGGTTGTGCAGGACAATGCTGACCAGCTGCGGGTTATTTTTGATGATTACACCGGGCGAGACCCCATTCACAAACCGGTTGGCATTCACTTCCGCGTCTTGCATAAAAATGGCGAACTTCTGTTCCACCATTTCGTTCAGGTCGAGGTACGTGAACTGGACATTGGAATTCTTGTAACGGAACTCGGTGTATTCCAGCAGGTTTTTCATGAAGTGATAAAGCCGGTAGCTCGACTGGCTGATCGCTCTCACCGTCGCCAGGTCGGGATGGTTACGCGCGAGGCGCCCGGTGGTGGTCATCAGAAAACGCAACGGGCTTTTAATATCGTGGGAAATGCTGGCGATCAGGTGCTTTTGGTGGATGTATTCCTTTTCAAGCTTTCTCTGCGATTCTTCCAGGCTGTCGAGGCTTACCCGCAATTCGTCCCGGCGTGCATCAAGGTCGTTGATCGTCTCGTAGAACGAACTGAAAAAGAAGTAGTTGATCAGTACGATCAGCGTGAAATTCTGAAACAGCAGGATCGCGATCGTTATTCGCCCCGATCCGTGCGGCCCCCAGGAAATGTAGCTTCCAAGATGGCGCCCCAGCAGCACAAACACAATGAACGGCACCAATGCGATGGTCGAATAGACAATCCCCCAGCGATTGCCGAGGCCGTAAAAAGCGGCTACACTGACGACGACAATATATTGCAGCGTCACCAGATCGAACCCTTTCTGAAAAATATAGAGGTTGCTCCAGATGATGACCATAAAGATCACCATGGCTGCGTGGGCAGCCCTGCGCCATGGAAAACCGCTCGAAACAGCGATGTAATAGATCACCACGATGGCCAGTAAAACGGCCGATCTGACCATCTGAACGCGATAGTTCTCCAACTGATAGAAGATCAGCAGGAGCGTCGTTGTAAGAATTTTGAGGTTAAGCGCGTAAGAAAGTACTTTGATACGAGCCCGATTGAGGATATTCGTTTCACCCTCTAGCTGTTTTCGGACAGGCCATTCCAGAATCGATCGAATCATGTATTCACGTTTTCTAAATCGCTCTTCGTCACCGGGGTCCGACGACGCGATAAGAGCCAAATCTACCTAAAAAACGCAACAGATAATGTAGCGAAATTGCCACAAACAAAACAATGGCAAACTACAATGCCTTTCTGGACCTGATGCTAAATTTGTAAATTCCTGCAAGTGAAGGACTGGAGGGAAGAAAGCAGGAGCCTGGATTTGAACGTATGAAGTACGTTAATAAACGTTGAGTATAACTTACACCTTCCGGTTCTACCGAGAAGGTGTTTTGTTTTTAAATGCTTTGATGGATAATCTGGCTGGCCGCTGGCCTGAGTTGTGATGAAAAGAGGAACGTAGTAAATAACGGTTTGGCGTCGTGTGTGTACCTGGCTATTTCCCCGGTTTGTCCTGCGCTTGCTTTTTTGCCTTCTTCACTTCGCCCGGCGTAAACTCCCCGTTGATCCACCTTACAAAATTCTTTGACTGTACCTGATAAACCTGGGCTGACAGAGGTTTCAAGTCTGATTTTTCGATTTCAAGAAGATAATCAGCCAGAAGCCTGTTGATCTCTTCCAAATATTTGCTTTGCGTCTTCATGAGAGGATTTTGTGTTTTTACAAAGAAAGAACTATTCTGATACTCAATCAAGTGCGGGATTTCCGTACCACACCACAAGTATAGTTCTTTCCTGACGATCAGTTTCCGCTTTTGGGGTGAGAACACTGAATTTGAGGGTGTAATAAGCCCTCGATGGGGGGAGGAATTCGTGCTATCAAATCCCTTCAGTGGCCACTAAATTTTTACTACAAAGCACTATATAAAGTGCGCTACTCATTGAGTATCAGATTTATGATGGGTTAGCAAAGAATGCTTCTACCGTTACACGCCAGGACTTACCGGGAAGATAAAAGGCCAGTTGTCATACCTCACAAGTCTGTCCGGGAGAGCATATACGAAAAACGGAGAGCACGGCCAGATCCAGACCGCGCCCCCCGGGCAATAACTATCCCTACCGGCTACTCCTTTTTACGCAAATACACGTTGTTGCTGATCGATTCCAGTTTTACTTCCGGCCCTCCGCCATTGATCTTCCCTTCGAGCAAGTAGCCTACGATCGGATTCTTCTCTTTTTTGTTGCCGAAATCGATGTCGAGATCCGAGTACACCTCGCCCGTAATGGTTTTCACGGCCACGTTGGCACCTTTGGATTTGGGCCAGGTCATGTCCACATAGCCGCTAATCGTTTTCGCTGCCACGCCGGCGGTAGCGCCCTTGATATCGATATTCCCGTTGATAGTTTCGAGTTTCAGCTTGGCCTGGCGGGGCAGGGTGACCTGGTAGTTGATCTCACTGCACACGTAGTAGCGGTTCTTGCCGCTGTCGTCGCTACTCCACGATGATTTCTGTCCCGGGCAGTCCTCCCCTTTCCCTTCCTTTATTTTCTCCTTATCGAAATCGGTTTTGAGAATAATTTCGTCGGAAGTAGTGCTGGCGGTTACCAGGAACGCGTCATTCAGCTTGTTCTGGTTGATTTTCACGGACATGCGTACGGAAACTTCCGGCTTGTCCCAGTACCGCACCTGAATGCTATCGCCGAAACGCAGGTTGAGGTTCACGGTCTTTCCGGATTCGTACGGCAGCTTTTTGTCGATGATCTTTTGGGCAAATACAGGCCCGCATACGGCGCAGATGATGGCCGAAAACAATATCTTTTTCATGGCAATAGATGCAGGTTTTAGGTGTTATTTCTGCTTACGGATGTAAATGTTGCTGCTGATCGTGTTGAGCGTCATCTCGACGCCGCCGCCGTTAATCGCCCCGTCGACATTGGCCATACCGCCCACTTTGGACATTCCATCTTTGGTGCTTTTCACGCCGAGATCGAAATCTGTGTACATTTCCCCGTTGATGGACCGCAGTTTAAGGTTGGATTTCGCCGTAGCGGGCAAGGTAATGTCGACATCCCCGCTGATCGACGAAATGGCCGTCGGCTTACCTTGGGCGAGGTTCGAGAAGGTGACGGTAACCTCGCCGCTGGTCGTGTTGGCTACCACGGGCCCGGTAATGTTGTTGAGGACAATATTCGTGTTGTTCGTTTTGATTTCCAGATCGCCGTCCATATTGGAAATCGAAAGTCCCGAGCCTCCCTGCCAGTTGGTTTCAACGAACTTCACAGCTACCTGTCGCGGCAGTTTGATCGTGTATTTGATCGCCTTTCGGGTCGCCTTCTCAATTCTCAATCCCGAAGCGTCGGGTGTTACCGACAGGCCGATCCCCGAGTTATCTACCGCCGTGTAATACAACGGTTTCAGCCCCTTCGCCCGGTCCGGCGGTGCCTCGAAACCGGAAGACGCCTGGATGATCACTTCGTCGCCATTATAACCTTCGATTTTGACCGTGCTGGCGGAAAGTTCGAATACCACTTTTTTATCTTTCGAATTGGCCAGTTTGGTCTTGTACTCGGGAGTTTGGGCGCACGCAATGCTCAGGCCCCAAAGGAAGCCCGCACTGACTAACAGTACTTTTTTCATGGTTTTTATATAAAATTTAATTGTTTGCTCTCAGGCCAGGGGTTGAAACCCCTGGTTATAGGGTCTGTGCCCAAGGGCCAGAGGCCAGTTCCATGTCCAGGCCAGGGGTTGAAACCCCTGGGTATAGGGCCAGAGGCCCGTTCCATGTCCAGTCCGGGGGTTTAAACCCCCGGTTGAAGGCGGTTCATTCCTTCGGTTGCTTTAAGGCGCACAACGTCAAGTACCTCCTGATTGCGGGCGAGTTGCTGGAACTGTTCCACCGCCCGTTTTTCCTTGATCGCTACCAATGCTTCAATGAGCGAAATCTGGATATTAGGGTCCGTCTGGATTGCCAGCGACTGGATCAGCGCTTCCTTCACTTCGGCTTCACCGGCAAAGTGCGTCAATGCCTGGCAAGCCGCAAGCCTTACATTCACATTCGGATCGAAGTTGAGGGTGTTGATCAGCAGCTGCGTAATATCGCGATCGGCGTCCGGGATCTCATAACTGTGGTTCACAGCCTGTATGCGCTCGCTTGCGGACGTACTGTTCATTTGTTCGAATGCAAGCACCTTTTTCATTTCCGCAACTTCCCCGGTCTTTTCTCCGCTTAAAACCGCTAATACAGCGCCGTTTTCGGATTTGGATTGAAACAACCACCCCGCACCAAAACCGATGATCAGCAGCGCCAGGCCAGCCGCAATGCGCAACAACCATGTCCCCAGCCTGTTCACCGGTCCCTGCTCCGGCGGATCAAGCATTAATGCCAGCTCATGATTGAAATTCAATGACGGCTGCTCTTTCCTCGCCTGGGCAAAATACCCGAACTGTGCCGCGTGGCTTTGCAAATGTTCCGGCACCTGCCCACTTTGGAAAAACTGCTTCAATGCACGCTCCTCTTCCAGCGACGTTTCACCGTCGTAATATTTTTCTAATAGCTTTTCAATATCCAGTGCCATAATTCTCTGCTTTTAAATAATTCTCACGCAACCTCTGCCTTGCCCGCGAGAGGATCGTACGGATATTCGCATTGCTCAACCCGGTCACCTCTTCGATCTCCTCCAAAGTATACTCCTCCACATCGCGCAGGTGCAATACCAGTTTCTGCTGCTCGGGCAACTCGCCGATGAGCCGGTGCATCAGGCCAGCGCTGTCGCTGTTCTCCACCTGCCGGTAAGGCGATACATCCGCTGCCTGCAAGGCTCCCATATCCGTTTCGTGACTCGTCTTCTGTTTATGATGGGATTTAAGCCGGTCCAGACAAAGGTTTTTGGTCATCTGCACCGCCAACGCTTCCACGCTCTGGTAGCTTTCCAGCTGTTGCCGGTTGGTCCAAAGCCTCAGGAACACATCCTGAATGGCATCCTCGGCCTCCTCGCGGTTGCGAAGAAACATTTGCGCCAGTCGGAACAGGCGACCCTGAACGGGAAGAATGCGTTTGTTGAAGGCTTGTAAATCCATGTTCAATGGCATAGACGACCGGCGACCGGAAACGTTACAGGATTTACGAAAAAATTTTCATCCGCGTCCAGCCCCGAACAAAACTGTTCGGTTTCGGACAAGCATACAGAATCGAAAAAGGCCTCCTTGGCCTGCAAACAGCATTTTTGCATTTTGGCAAAGTATTTGTTTTGCATTATTATAACTAATAGGTTATCCGGATATGAAAAGAACTTTTCTGGGGGAATTTGAAGAGATCGTCCTGCTGGTAGTGGCTGGCTGCAGCGAAGAAGCCTACGGGGTGACGATCTGGGAGCGTGTCCAGGAGCACACGGGCCGTTCCATTTCGTTGAGCGCGGTGCACGCTACCTTATACCGGCTGGAAGAGAAGGGCTTTCTCACCTCCGAAATGGGCGGTGCCACAGCCGAACGCGGCGGCCGACGGAAGCGTTTTTTCAGCATTACCAACTACGGCAACCGCGCATTGCAGGAAATCAATGAAATCCGCAAGCAACTCTGGCAGGCCATTCCGGCCGAAAAGCTGCAACCCAAACTCAGCTTTTCATGATATGGAAAAGCAACCGCAATATAAAAGCCCGCCCCGCTGGGTCGACAAGCTGCTGACGATCGTCATCGCCCCGCATTTCCTGGAAGACATCCTGGGCGACCTGCACGAGGTATATGCGCAGCAGGCGCGGCAGGGGAGTTCCCGCACGGCGCGCCTGCGTTACCTGCTCGCTTCCGCGCGCTACATACGCCCATATTTCATGAAACGTAAACCCCGCACCTATTCGCCCACCTATATTTTCAGTCCTGCCATGATCAAAAACTACCTCAAAATCTCGCTCCGCACGCTGGGTAAAAACAAGGCTTACAGCTTCATCAATATCTCCGGCCTGGCCATGGGAATGGCTGTCGCTATCCTGATAGGCCTGTGGATTTACGATGAACTATCATTCGACAAGTACTTCCAAAACCACGATCGCATTGCCCAGGTGTGGCAACACCAGACGTTCAACGGCCAGATCGGCACGCAAACTTCCTTGCCGTTCCCGATCGGCGACGAGATCAGGCGAAACTATGGGGCTGACTTCAAACACGTCGTCATGGCTTCCTGGAACAACTGGCATATCCTGGCCAGTGGCGACAAGAAATTCAACAAAAGCGGGTCGTACATCGAGCCGGATGCGCCCGAAATGTTCAGCCTGCGCATGCTGCGCGGGACGCGCGCAGGTTTGAAAGACCCCTATTCCATTATGCTTTCGGAATCCATCGCAAAGGCATTTTTTGGCGATGCCGATCCCATCGACAAGACCATGAAGATCGACAACAACCTGAATGTGAGGATCACAGGGGTTTATGAAGATTTCCCTAACAACACCACTTTCCGCGAAATGTCGTTCATGATGCCCTGGCAACTGATGGTCATTGCCAATCCCTGGCTCAAAACCATGGAAGACCCCTGGCGGCCAAATGCCTACCAGACGTTTGTGCAGCTGATCGACAAGGCGGATATCGACCAGGCATCGGCACGCATCAAAGACATTAAGAAGAGGAATATCAACAAGGAGCAACTGAAATATAAACCCGACGTCTTCCTGAATCCGATGAGCGAATGGCACCTCTACTCGGAATTCAAGGAAGGGCACCGTGTGGGCGGGCGCATCGAATTCGTTTGGCTCTTCGGTACGATCGGCGTGTTCGTGTTGCTGCTTGCTTGCATCAATTTCATGAACCTCAGCACGGCACGCTCCGAAAAGCGGGCTAAGGAAGTAGGCATTCGCAAGGCGGTCGGATCAGTGCGCAACCAGTTGATCATGCAGTTTTTCTCCGAGTCATTTCTCGTGGTCGGCTTTGCATTTGTGCTTGCGATCGTGCTGGTAATAGTATGCTTGCCGCTTTTCAACGAGGTGGCCGACAAGAAGATTTCCATGCCATGGTCCATGCCCGGGTTCTGGCTTGCAGGCATTGGTTTCAGCATTGTAACGGCCGTTATCGCGGGCAGCTATCCCGCGCTGTATCTGTCTTCATTCCAACCGGTGAAAGTACTGAAAGGCACTTTCCGCGCAGGTCGTTTTGCTGCTGTGCCGCGGAAAGTACTGGTGGTGGTGCAGTTTGCGGTTTCGATCTTCCTGATTATCGGAACCGCCGTGGTATTCCGCCAGATCCAGTTTGCCAAAGACCGTCCGGTAGGTTACAGCCGCAACGGGCTCATCTCCATTTTCACTTCGACACCGGAAATTCACAAGCATTTCGACGCGGTCCGACAAGACCTGAAAAGCAATGGGGCTATTGCGGAAATGGCGGAGTCGGGCAGCCCTACCACCGAAACGTGGTCGTCTACCAGCGGTTTTGAATGGAAAGGCAAAGACCCGGAACAATCGGTCGATTTCTGGTTCGACGAGGTTTCCTACGACTACGGCAAAACCGTTGGCTGGCAATTCGTGCAAGGTCGCGATTTCTCGCGGGAGTTTGCAACAGATTCGGTTGCATTGGTTGTAAACGAAACGGCGGTGAAATTCATGGGTTTACAAAATCCTGTCGATGAGCCAATGACCTGGTTCAAAAAGCCTTACAAAATCGTCGGCGTAATCAAAGATATTGTAGTGAACTCTCCCTATGCACCGGCCAGGCCGCAATTTTTCTGCATTTCAGCAGGCCAGGGTAATGTGATCAACATCCGTCTCAACCCCGCGGCCAGCTCGTCCGCTTCTATCGAAAAGATCAAATTGGTTTTTGGCAAATATGATCCGGGCTCGCCGTTCGAATACGAATTTGTCGATGAAAGATATGCCCGGAAATTCTCCGACGAAGTACGCATCGGTAAACTGACCACTTTCTTCTCGATCCTGGCCGTGCTGATCAGCTGTCTTGGCCTTTTCGGTGTGGCATCGTTCATCGCCGAGCAGCGTACCAAGGAAATTGGCGTGAGAAAAGTGCTTGGCGCGACGGTTATCAGCGTTTGGGGCCTCCTGTCCCGCGATTTTGTGCTACTGGTTTGCATTGCATTTCTCATCGCCACGCCCGGCGCTTACTACTTCCTGGATAGCTGGTTGCAGAAATACGAGTACCGTACGACGATCACCTGGTGGATATTCGCATTAACCGGCTTCGGTACGCTGCTGATTACCTTACTGACGGTGAGCTTCCAGGCCATTAAAGCCGCAACCATGAACCCTATCCGCAGCCTGAGGTCGGAATGAGGCCGCATTACCGGCACCTATCATCGGATCATTTCAAAAACGCATCGAAATGCCAGAACATCGTCCGCCCCGCTGGGCAGATTACCTGCTCGAAAAATTTGTAAACCCGCGCTTCCTGGAAGACATCCAGGGAAACCTGGATGAGATCTTCGCGCGACGCGTACGCGAGGCGGGCGCCAGGCGGGCGAGGCGCGAGTATGCGTGGGCCGCCGTGCGACATCTCACCCCATATTTTACCAGGAAAAGTCCTGAACAATATCCAACCGTTTCCAACCTGAGCCCTGCAATGCTAAACCATTACTTCACCTATGCCTGGCGGCATTTTGCCAAAAACCGGCAGTTTACAGTCCTGAATGTAGTCGGACTGGCTACCGGCCTCATTTGCACGCTGCTCATTTACCTGTGGGTCGCCGATGAGCTAGGTTTCGACAAGTTTCACGACAAAGATGCCCGCCTATACCAGGTAATGGTCCATGAGAAAGGCGGCGACAAGCTGATTACCTCGGAAGGTACCGGTGGCATTTTGAGGGTATTTCTGCCCCGGGATATGCCCGAAGTCGAGATGGCGGTCTCGACCACGCCCCCTGTCTGGTTTCAGAAATTCAGTCTCTCACGCGGCGGACGGACGGTAAGCGCTGCGGGAAATTTCGTAAGCTCCGATTATTTCAAGGCATTTTCTTTTCCTTTGATACAAGGCAATGCGGGGTCGGTCCTCACCGACAAAAACACGGTTGCGATTTCCGAGCAAATGGCCATCCGGCTTTTCGGGTCACCCGAAAAGGCTATGAACCAGTTGGTGGAATGGAAATGGCAGGCATTTTCCCGCAAATGCCAGGTATCCGGCGTATTCCGGGATCAGCCCCACAATTCGAGCGAGCAATCGGAACTGCTGATACCGCTGAGCGCCTGGGATGACATCCTGCCCCAGGGTAGCATGCCCAATACCGCTACCGGCCCGTTTCATAACTACCTCGTGCTAAGGCCCGGTGCCGACGCGCATTTGTTGGAAACAAAACTGGCGGGCTATGCGAAAAAGCATTTCAACGACCCCAATGCCACATTATTCATCCGGAAATATTCCGACGGATACCTGTACGGCAAATATGAAAACGGCGTGCAATCCGGCGGGCGGATCGAGTATGTGAGGCTGTTCAGCGCCATTGCGGTATTTATCCTCCTCATTGCCTGCATCAATTTCATGAACCTTTCTACGGCCAAGGCGGCGGTAAGGGTCAAGGAAGTGGGTGTCAAGAAAGCATTAGGCGCGGGAAGGCCGACGCTCGTCTTTCAGTTCCTCGGGGAATCGATCCTGATGAGTTTTGTAACACTGGTCATTGCGCTGGGCGTCGTTTGGCTCACTTTACCTTATTTTAATACAATCACAAACAAGCAGCTGACTTTGCATTTCAGCCCACAGTTCACAGCGGCACTGGCTACCATCCTGCTCTTGACCGGCCTGCTCTCCGGCAGCTATCCCGCATTGTACCTTTCCAGGTTTAATCCCGCTCTCACATTAAAAGGCAAACTGTCGCACGGCATAAGTGAACTCTGGGTACGCAAAGGGCTCGTCGTGTTCCAGTTCGCTGTTTCGGTGATCTTCATTATTTCGGTAGTCGTAGTTTACAAACAGATCGATTATGTGCAAAGTAAAAGCCCTGGCTACCAAAAAGATGGTATTGTTTATTTTGAAATGGAGGGACGTGCCGCCACCCAGACCAGGGCATTCCTGGAAAGGCTCAAAACTGTTCCGGGTGTCGTGAGTGCGTCGAGTATCCAGCAAAAAATCATCCTGCCCGCAACCCTGCCGTCGGCGGGCGTGCGCTGGGACGGGAAAAACCAGAAAGACGAAATCCGCTTCTATAAAATGCCCGTCAACTATGGCCTCACCGAAACGCTGGGCATTCCGATGGTCGCCGGGAGAAGCTTTTCAAAAGATTTCGGGTCGGACACGGCTGCTGTGGTATTGAATGAGACAGCCATCCGGCAAATGGGTATTACCAACCCGATCGGTAAAGAAATCATGGTCGACGGCGGAAAAAGCCAAATCGTCGGCGTAGCGCAGGATTTTCACTTCAACTCCATGCACGAGGCCATCAAACCGTTCATTTTCAGACTATCACCCCAGGAAACCATGCTGGCGATCGTCAAAATCCAGGATGGCCAGGTACCCGCTACCATTGCACGGATACAAGCATTTTACAACAGTTTCAATCCCGGCTATGCATTCGACTACGACTTCCTGGACCGTGATTATCAGGTTCAGTACGCCTCCGAGAAGCTCGTGGCACAACTGGCCAGGTATTTTGCCTTTTTAGCAATATTGATATCCAGCCTCGGCCTTTTCGGCCTGGCCGCATTCACGGCCGAGCGCCGCCGTAAGGAAATCGGCGTGCGAAAAGTTCTGGGCGCCACTACGGGCAGCGTGGTCGCGATGCTGTCGCGGGAATTTCTCGTGCTCGTTGCGGTTTCCATTGCCATCGGCTGTCCGCTGGCGTGGTGGCTCACACAGCGATGGCTGGATAATTTTGCCTATCATGTCACAATAGGAACGGGGATATTCGTCGGGGCGGGGCTGGTCACGATCGTCATCACCCTTGCCACCATCAGTTTCCAGTCGGTCCGTGCTGCTCTGGCCAACCCGACGCAATCGCTGAAATCGGAGTGATGTTAGGGTATATGATCCTCACACCTTCGGCTCGATCCAAAGCACGGCCAGGCAGAGCATCAGCCAGGCGAACCAGGCCCAGCCGGGAAGTTTTCTGGAAGAAAGCGAATCGTCTTTTCCGCCAGTCATTTCGCTTGGCTTTTGTGTTGATCGAATAAAATGCTGCATACGCGAAGCATATCGCAGCGACGAGTAATCCTGCACGTAAAGTTCTGTGTCCAGTGAATCGTGAAGAGGTAGCCAACCATTTTGCACCGGTAAGAAATTAGTGGTGGCCGAACGGTCATTCAATGCAGAGACAATGGTTGAAATAGTATCCCGGCCCGGCGTCAGAAATCGCGGAATTGCCTGAAAATTGTTCAAATGAATCGTCACCGGCACACTTTGAAAGACCGGTGCATCCCATTCGATCACAGATGCCTGCGAGGGGCGAGCGTATGCGAGGATTTCGTTCCAGACTTTTCCATAAGCAATGCTATCCCCCGACAATTGGAGCGGAAACGTCTCGTTCAGCAAACTCACCGTGATTTTCCCGGTCGTCTTTTCGGTTGCCACAGGGTAATGCAGAGTCCGTGTTTGAAAACCATTTGGCTCGAAACGGAAAGGCTGTGCCGTTAAAGAAGATGACACGGGCACCGATTCATCATTGGAAATTTTCACCGTTTGAAAGCGCGTACCCATCGCGTTGTTGATCGAGCGGAGTTCGGCCACCGGATCTCCCGGTTGCAGAAAAAGCACGCTCTTGCCGGCATTGACAGCCTTCCTGACGGTCGGATCACCGGCATTCGAAGCGCTCGTTACGATCAGTTCCGGTTCAGCTGCCCGGTTGATATTCAGCTTGCTATCGATATTTCTTGATAACGTGGCGTCATATAGCACCGAATGGCCCTGCTTTCCGAGCCAGGTAGCCAGGTTACGCGTCTCAAAATCAGGGTTATCCAGCAGAAACCGGATGTTCAGCTTCCGGGCGGGTTGTGTGAAAAAGCGGAGCGTATCGATGGTTTGGCCGCCGAGATCGAGGGTTGTAACGGTACGGCCCTCGCTGAATGCGGGAAATGTAAGCCTGAAATTGTTGTCGCCCACATTTAGCGCTACGCTGTCGAGCGTGCGGCCCGCGTAGCGCACATGCAATGTCTTTGGGGCCGAAGTTTGAACTTTGCCTTCAATACGCTGCATTTCGCCTTTTCGCAAGATCCCTTTCCAATGAAGGTCGCGTAGCCCGCCCGGCGAAAAGTAGGGTTTCCAATGCAAATCGGGCAGGTTTTTCAATTGCCGGACCGATGCAAAAATCTTGTCGTCGAACTCCTGCCCTATTATCACCAGCGTGTCCACCTGCCGGTTTGCGACTTCATCCGCCCCGACCACCTCCGCCCCTGCCAGGCTGTCGCGAATGCGGCCGGCAACCTCGGAAGGCACATTTCCGGCTATTAGCAGCCCCACTTTCGACCCGGTTTTTGATTTAAAATAGGGGTCCAATATCCAGGCTATCATGCTCAACCATAACAATACATTCAAAATCAACCGGATGCCCAGCCGACCGGAATGGCGGTGCCGCATATATAGCAATACGCATTGCAGCGCCAGCAATGCCAAGGCCGCCACAAGCAACAGTAAATTCAAAGGCCCGGTCCAGTCGAAATCGGTATGGATCATTCGGTAATTAATTCTTGCTAAATTCTTCTAAAATGGTCTAACGCAACGCTTTCCGGAATGCGGCTTCCAACTTTTTCCCGCCCAGCCACGACGCCCGGCTTTGCAATACGGCATCGGTTAGTTTATACAAATCCCGCTTCAAACCAACAATCTCGGTGTCTTTCAATGTCCTTCCCGCCGCGAGTTTTTGCAGTGCTGCCATCATATTCCAGTTCTGCAAGCCTCCGTTGAACGGCCCGCTGTCCGTTAGCCGCTGAACCATTTCCGAGCCTAATGCGCCCAGTTTCGCCTGATCGGTCCCGGTCACCTTCCCCTTTTCCAGGTAACCAAGCAAAGCGGCGGCCAGCGCTGCGGTTTGTTTTTGATTAAACTCCATTTCAAACTCCCACTTTGTTGTCAGGTCTTTGAGTTCGCCGGTCAATCGCTTCTCCTTTTCCTTGATCGGCGGCGGGTCGTAACCGCTTTTCTTCACATACGTTCTCGCTTTTTGCTGGGCTGTTTTGAGGTATTCCAATGCCTTATGCTCGAATGGCAGCGCTTTTTCGGGCTCATAGGTCCGCAGATGCAACTCCGATTGCCACATTTGTTCCAAAGCCATTTTCAAAAGACTACGGGTGGATTGCTCGTAAAAAGTATTCGTTTCCGCATCGTCGTGCGAGTGGGTGTATTGCTCCATCAGTGCGGCAAGCGGATCTTTTTCTCCCGCAGGCTCCTGCTTGTGCTCGTGCGCATGCTCGTCCGCGTGTGCGGGTTCGCCCATGCGAGGTTCGCCCGTGCGCGACTCCGCGCCTTCTCCCTGACCATCCGAATGGTGCGTGAATGCATCGATGATATTGCCGTTATCGGTCGCAGGATTGTCGCTACCGCCGATATTCGTCTCAAACTCCTCACCCAAGTACTGCCCGTAGCGCAGGCGGAGCACTTTCTGGTCAAAGCCGATTTCATTGGACGTGGAATTGAATTCGGGCTTTTTTAGCTTTTTCCGTTTGGCGATGAGCTTCTCCGTGTCGATGATGATCTGCCGCTGGCTCCGGAAATACTCCGGCATAATGTTCACGGCCATAGTCCCAAGTTCGGCTTCTTCGACTTTCGCAGTATCCTTATACACAACAAAATACGTATCCGACTTACTAAAATTCGCTTCCGGCCGACGATTGTCTATCGCCGCCCAGTAATAGTAGAGCTCGTCCCCCGGCGCGAAATTCAATGCATTAAGGTCGATGGTTTTCTGAATGTCGGCTTCCCGGAAGTCGGCCGGGGCAAGTGGCAGCTGCATTTCCCTGAACTTCACATTCTCGCCCGAACCGCGTGCCACGGTAGCAACGATAAATGCCTGGCTGACCCTGAAATCATCCGATATTTTAGCAGAAACCCGGATGCTTTTCCGGTCTTTCAAAAAATGATATTGGTATAGTTCCTTCGACGCGGGTTCTATACGCGGCGCAAGGTCAGGCAGTGCTTCGAGCTTGTAAAAATCGGATTGATAAACGAGCGAATCCTTCCAGTACCCCTTGATGGAATACAAACCCGACCCGGAAAGGCGGTCCTGATGCACGAATACCCCATTTATTTCACGCAAATTAACCTCTTCGCCCCGGCTGTTGGCGATCCGCACTGACAATTGCCCGGGGTGATCGAACCAGACAGACCATTCAATCTGCGACCCGACGATCCCGCTGATATTCAGGTCACCCGATTTTCGCTGTGGCAAACCCGTATAAGCGGGCGGCATTATTTTCACTCCGACCGACTCAAACTTCGGAATAATCCTTGCCGGATCCTTCCTTCCGGCTGTCGGTGCCGTTTTTACCTTTGTCTGCTGTGTATTCCGGTTGCGGATAGCGGGCCACCCGTGATTAATGGCAGTTGCGAGTAACAACGCAGCAAGATAGACCCAGATGCCCCGGTACAATATGCGGCGGGAGAAGGTAATATTCCGCCCGCTGACCCGTTCGAGCTGCATTTGCTCAGCGATGTTCAGATCATCCCTATCCAGGAGGTCGAGGCTGTATTCCGCATCCGGATTATGGTTGTGTATCAGCGAAATGGCGACATCTTTCTTGTCCCTGCCTACTTTGTTTATCCACCAACCGAGCAACGAGGCGAAAGAGCCGGCCAAAGGGCTCAGCCAAGGATTAAAGGGCAAAAAGGTATTGGCAACCAGCTGCGCTGCGATGCCCAGCAACGAACTTTTAATAATGGCAAGCCATTGTAAGTGCGTGTTAACCGACTTGACAAGTTTTTTCAGATCAGCCATAGTTCCTTACCGTTTTGCGCAACGCCAGCCAGCGTTCCGCAGCCATTAACAATATCAAAACCAGCAACAGCCAGGGCCGCAATGCCGCCTCTTCCTGTGCACCCGGAGCAGGTACTTTTTCAAACAATGCATTCAGCTGGCTTCTGCTCAATGGAGGATGAGCCATGTTCAGACCCAGCTCTTTTACGAGCAGATCGCCCAGCCATTCAGGCAGCCTGCCGCTTTCGACCAACTCCGAATCTGCCATTCGCAAAGTATCGCGCAACTGAATGACATTCACCGGCGCATTCCATTGCGGAGTATTTCCTGATACGACATAAAAAGTCCCGGGCTGCGGACTGTTCACCGGCTTGTCGGTAAAAACCCATTCGTAGCGGCTTCCCGTGCTTTTTTCTTGTTCTATTTCAAATCTGAAACCGTACACCTCCGTCAGCGCCGCAAGTGCTGCGCGGACAGTTTGCCGTTCCTGCGCATCCCCATAATCCAGCAAAACCCGGATTGTCCTTTCGAGAGCCGGTTTGTTTTTTAAAATATCAACCTGATTCCTATGCGAGGAATCGGTGGCCGGAAAAAGCTGGTATTCACCGGGAACATACACCCGGCCTTTCAAATCACTGTCGTTCCGGAAATACAATCTGAAATCTTTCGGGTTACCGTCCGATAGTGCATTGATATTCTGTTGAAAATAGATTGGCTGCGAACCAAGATCCGCCATTTTGGTAAAGTCAAAGGCCTTTTGCGGGGCGGTACCGAGCCAATAAATCTGCTCGCCGTTACGTCTTGCCTTTTCGAGTTCAAAACGATAAGTATCGGTAACGAGCCGGTCGGACTGCACCAAATGGATTATTTCCGGCCGGCCCACATTTTTAAACCAACCGACGACCGGTTTGCTCAATACCAAAGCAAGCAGCAAAACCACCAGGCATCGCAGGGTCATCAGCAGCACTTCATGGAGCCTTAGGCCCCGATGTTGCAGCGTGGTTTGTTCGCCCAGCCAGCGCATGGCCGCCCATTCGATCGTTTTGCCCTTTTTCTGATACCAGAAATGGATCGCGACCGGCACCGCGGCGGCCAGCATACCCCAAAGCATATATGGTTGCAGGAATGCCATCAGCCTTTTCTTCTGGTTAAAAATGCCTTCAATACCATTCCCACAGGCTCGCTCATGCGTGCCTGCACGAGGCGCACATGCGGGATTTGCAATGCCGCTTTCAAATCGGCCAGATAGGCCTGCATGGACGTTCTGAAATGCGGACCCGCGGTTTCCGCATCGAGCTCGATCTCCTGTCCGCTTTCCAGGTCCTTAAACCTGTAAAATCCTTTCAAGTCAAATTCCTCCTCCTGGTCGCCCAATATCTGGAAGATCACGATTTCCCTGTGAGGCCCGGCCAAAGAGCGTATCCATGACAGCCATTCGTCACCGGTTTGCAACAGGTCGCTTACAAAGATGAGTTGTTCCTTCTTCCTCGACTGAAACTCCACTGCCGGCGGCCCGGATGTTCCCCATGGGCCGCCGGCCGTCGCTTTTTCCAGCCCTACGAGTATTTTCTGAAATGCCTGCCTCGCCGACGAAGCCGAGCCTGTGCCGCTAATCGTTTCCACCCGCCCCTCCGTCAATCCATACAAACTCATCTGATCGTTCTGGATATAGCACAGGTACGCGAGCGACGCAAGCAGGATTTGCGCATATTGCAGCCGGCTGACGCCGTTTTCGGCATAATTCATAGATCCCGACAAATCCAGTACAAACCGGATCTGCCGGTCGCTTTCGGTCGACGATTCGCGGACCAGATGTTTGTTCGTCCGCGCAAACAATTTCCAGTCGATGCGTTTCGGATCGTCGCCGGGTTCGTAATGCCGGTATTGTTCAAATTCGATACCGATCCCCGACCGTTTACTGGAATGAATCCCCAGCATCAGCTCCTCGCTCACCAGTTTTCCGGTCAGTTGCAGGTTTTTGAGCTTGATAAGGCTGGACGCCAGTAATCCGGTTGTTTTTTGCATTGTTCTTAATAATTGTGGCGTATCGGGGAGCGGCGCCAAATGTTTCGTTGTTGCATGCGCGACGGCATTGGGGCGGCACCTCAAACCAGCTCATAACACCATCGAACCTCGTCCCGAAAAGTCGGGTTACCGATGTAATATTGGTAGCAAAGGCGATCATAACTTGCTCCGAAATCCCGTCAGGGATGTAACAACGATTCGGGCTCTCTGCTTACAACTCGTTCAACAACTCCTGAATGGCTTGATCGCTGGTAATGCCTTCGGCCTCGGCCCGGAAATTCATGGCAATGCGATGCCGCAACACCGGGTAGGCCAATGTGCGGATGTCTTCCGGCACCACCGAAAACCGCTCATGCAACACCGCCCGCGCCTTCGCGCATAACACGAGCGCCTGCCCCGCGCGCGGACCCGCGCCCCAGTCGCACCACTCGCGCACAAACTCCGACTGGGTTGTTTCAGGCCGCGTGGAGCGTACCAGCTGGTTAATCCGCATTAATAATTCATCGGCAATGTGCACCTGGCGCGTCAGCTTTTGCAAATCGGCCATTTCCACGTCCGACAGTATCCGCCCGATTTCCGGCCGAGCGGTCCCGGTGGTGGTGCGCAACACATCCAATTCCTCTTCCTCGCTGGGATAGCTCAGTTTGATATACAACAAAAACCGGTCGAGCTGGGCCTCGGGCAGCGGATAAGTACCGGCCTGCTCAATGGGGTTCTGAGTGGCGATGATCAGAAATGGGTTTGGCAATGCATAATTTTCGCCGCCGTAGGTCACGCTCTTCTCCTGCATCGCTTCGAGCAGTGCGGCCTGCGTTTTGGGCGGCGTACGGTTGATCTCGTCGGCCAGTACCACATTGGCAAATATCGGCCCCCGGTTGAACTTGAAGAACTTCTTACCCGTTTCGTGGTCCTCTTCCAAAATCTCCGTGCCGACAATATCGCCGGGCATCAGATCGGGCGTAAACTGGATACGCCGGAAACTCATATGCAATGCTTCGGACATTGTTTTGACCATCAATGTCTTCGCCAAACCGGGCACGCCCTCCAAAAGGCAATGCCCCGACGCCAGCAATGCGATCAGAATTTCATCAATCGCTTCCTGCTGGCCAACGATTACTTTCGCAATTTCGGCTTTCAGGAGTGGCAGTTTGGCTACCAGCGAGCGGTAGTGTGATGTGGCCGTTGAGGTTTCCAAGTTTCGATAATTAATAGTGATTCTATAACATTAAGACTAGCCCGAACAAAATCCCTTTCCTCCTTCCTCCCCTTCCTCCCTCTACTCCTTCCTACCCCATCAACGCGTACACGACAATGTTAACCCCAAACCGCGTATTGTCGACCGCCAGGAACCTTTTGTTCCGAAAATCATAATCCCATTCGCAACCGTAATCCTTATTGCTGTACAGGACACCGATCTTTCCGTTGATGGTAATGGCTTTGAGATAGTCGTGCACGAGGTCGTCCCCCCAACCGTTCAACTCAAAGGAGGTGGTCGGCGGGCCGTCGTCGAACTTGAAAAAACTGTGATAGAGAGGATGGTCGTTAGGGATCTTCTGCAAGGCTTTCGGGCCAAATGTGCGGGCCATTTCCTGCTCGAACGATTTGGCAAAAAGGCCGTCGATGTCGTGGTTGCAATCATCGACGAACACGAAGCCCCCGTTTAGCACATACCGTTTGAAATGGTCGCGCTCCTGGGAGGAAAATTCCACCAGCTTGTGCCCGCTCAGATAACAGAACGGGCTTTTGAATATTTCGTTACTGCTCAGCTGAACCACTTTTTCCTTCTCGTCGACCGGGATCGTGGTGTACTCGACCAGCGAATGCAATAAATTGGACGGCATTCGCTGGTCGGTATCCCAGTTACCGGACGTGTATTGGATTCTCGTGAAGAAAAAAGGTTTCAATACTAAACTGCGTCTGATAACGATGAGAATGTGAACTCCCGGATTTTCATCGGCGGGATCAGGTAATTGCTGTTGCTTTCGGTGCTCACTACGCGTTCGGGTTTGCCGAGCGTTTCGAGGTTGTTGAGCATGATCACCGGACTTTCGTTAAAACGGAAGTTTTTGATCGGATGCTTGATCACGCCGTTTTCGATATAGAAGGTACCGTCGCGCGTGAGGCCCGTGAGCAGGAGCGTTTGCGGGTCCACTTCCCGGATATACCACAATTTGGTGACGAGAATCCCGCGCTGTGTCGATTTGATCAGTTCCTCCATACTCGCCGTGCCGCCTGCCATGATCACGTTCGTCGGGAATGGTACAGGCTTTACATTGTTCTTTTGTGCCCAATATCGCGAGTAGACGAGGTTTTTGACTACTCCATTCTCTATCCAGTTGACCTTATTGGCCGCCTGCCCGTCACCCGACCAGGGCGACGCAGGCAAATCCGGATGGGTCGGATCCGAGTAGATATTAACGCGCTCGTCGACGATTTTCTCGTTCAACTTGCTCTTGCCACCGGCTTTGCTAAGGAACGACCGCCCTTCGTCGGCGCTTCTCGCATCGAGGTTGAAGAATATATTTTCCAGTAGTACTGCCGCCGCCGTCGGTTCGAGGATTACCGTGTATTTGCCTGGTTCCAGCGCCTTCGCATCCACCGACCCCTTGGATTTCTGTATGGCGATTTTGGTCGCAGCGGCCGTATCCAGCTTATTTACGTCACTATAACCTTTGGCAACGTAGCCAGAGCCTTTGCCATCGGGCGTGCGTACGGTGAGCGAGAAATTGACACTGGTGCTGGGGTAATAGGCAAAAAGGCCTTTGGAGTTCATCATGGCCGAGTAGCCTTTCTGATTTTCCAGAAAACCGGCCGCCGTCATATTCTGCGTGCGGGTCAGGTCGAGGCTTTTAGCGACAGCGTCGGCTCGGTAACCAGGGTTAATGCCTGCGGTGGATTCGAAGAAACCGTTGGATTTCAAATAGGTCTGCGGTTCCAGCGGGCCTACGTATTCGGGGTTTTCGGGTGCCAGCCTCGCCAGTTCTTCCGACCTCCTGACTACCTTTTCAATCGATTCATCGCTGAACTCATCGATTGTCGCGACGCCTACCTTTTTCCCGAATGCGGATTGTACCTGCAAATTCTGGTTGATCAGCGATCCGCTCGTCGACACTTCGTTCCGGGCATAACGCAGGTTCCCCCGCTCCTCGCCCAGTATATTGGCCTCGCATTCGTCGGCCTTGGAATAGCTCAGCACTTTTTGCAACAGTGCTTTCGCTTCTGATTCAGTTAGTATGATGGCCATGTTGGTCAAATTTTGAATGACTGAATGATTGAATGTGTGACCGGGTCGCCGGAGCGATGAATGATCGAATTTTGAATGAGTGACCGGGTCGCCGGAGCGATGAGTGAACGTCTTCATGAGCGAATAGGCATTCTTATCAAGGCAGAGCCTTTAACTATTCAATCATTCGGTCATTCAGTCATTCAAAATTCACTCATTCTCACTTTCCTCCTTCCTCCCTTTCCTCCATTCTCCCTTTTAAATCTTCCTAGCAGTATTGATAACATTAACGCCGTTAAACCTTGCCGTCGAGCTGCCGTGCGATACGGCGCTGGATTGCATTGGCTGTCCTTTGCCATCAAAGAACGAACCACCCAAACGGTAGTCGCGCTCGTCGCACACTTGCACGCACGAGTTCCAGAATTCCTGCGTGTTGGATTGGTAAGCCACGTCTTTCAGCATACCGGCGATCTTGCCGTCTTTGATTTCATAGTATAACTGGCCCCCAAACTGGAAGTTATAGCGCTGCTGATCGATCGAGAATGAGCCATCACCTATAATATAAATGCCTTTCTTGACATCCTTGATCATGTCATCCACCGACAATGGTGTTTTACCCGCCGCGAGTGACACATTCGGCATCCGCTGGAACTGTACCGAACTCCAACTGTCGGCATAGCAGCATCCGTGCGATTCTTTGGCACCAATGATGTGCGCCTGGTCGCGGATCGCCTGGTAGTTCACCAGCACACCGTCTTTCACGAGGTCCCATTGTTTGGTATTAACCCCTTCATCATCCCACCCTACGGCACCGAGCGAGCCTACCTGCAACTTATCGGCCACCAGGTTCACCTGCTTGCTGCCGTACTGGAAGTTTTTGGATTGCCATTTGTCGAGCGTGGCAAACGAAGTTCCCGCGAAATTGGCCTCATATCCCAGCACGCGGTCGAGTTCCAGCGGGTGGCCTACCGATTCGTGGATTGTAAGCCACAAATGCGAAGGATCGAGGATCAGATCGTATTTGCCCGCTTCCACCGACTTCGCCGTCAGCTTTTCCTTGGCCTGCCTGGCCGCGGCGGTCGCATCTTCGAGCATGTCGTACCCTTTGTTGTACCGCGTTGTGACACCGGTAACCTTGTCTGCCGGGTTCGACTGTAAATAGTCGTAGCCCATGCCCATCGGCGCACTCAGCGATCTGCGTGTTTCAAACTTGCCGGATTGGGGATCAATGGTTGTCACGTTAAAGAGCGGCCAGATACGATGAATATCCTGATCGATATAGGAGCCGTCGGTAGACGCAAAATATTTCTGTTCGTTCACCTGGAACAGAATCGAATTCACATAGTTAGCACCGTTTTTCAAAGCGGCGTCGTTTACCGAGAGCAGCAAATCCACCTTTTCTTTGATAGGTACTTCAAAAGCATTCTTTTTAATAGGCGCTTTCCAGCTTACTTCTCCAAAACCTTTTTGCGGGGCGAGCTGTACCGGCTCTTTCATGAGCTTCGCATTGGCTTTCGCAATCGCGACAGCCTCTTCCGCCGCTTTCGCCATCTGCATTTCACTTTTGACATCCACCACCGCGGCGAACCCCCAGCAGCCATTGGCAATTACTCTCACGCCTACCCCGTATGATTCGGTATTGACGATGTTCTCGACCTTGTCCTCGCGGGTGGTGACATATTGGTTGAGATAGCGGCCAATGCGCACATCGGCATAGGAAGCGCCTTTGGATTTGGCCGCGTTCAGGGCCGCGTCGGCGAGCCGCTTTTTAACGGCAACGTCTTCGCCGGGCATCAGCAGCGTCTCAGGCGACACCGGACGGCCCGTTGCAAAGCCCGGCAACATGAACGCTCCCGTTCCCAGCCCGGCCATTTGGATAAAATCTCGTCGTTTCAAAGTGTAGATGTTTAGCTAATAGAAATGATTGGGTGAGTCAAAAAAGTGCAATTCATAAGTTAATGAATGGCTGTACTTGTTTCAACTCACCTGTTATGGATGGCAGGATAGCGGTTTAAATGGAATACCGTAACCCGTTAAACAGCGTCCGAGAGGCTCGTAAACGTAAAATCACGAATTTTAAGCGGGGGTATCAGGCTTCCGTTGGTGCGCACGGATTTCCCCATCGCTTCCACATTATTGAGCATGATCACCGGACTTTCGTTGAACCGGAAGTTCTTCACGGGATATTTGATCTGGCCGTTTTCTATGTAAAAAGTACCGTCGCGCGTCAGGCCCGTGTAGAGCAACGTTTGCGGATCGACGGTACGGATGTACCAGAAACGTGTGACGAGAATGCCTTTTTCCGTGCCCTTGATCAGGTCGGCGAGCGAGTCGTTGCCACCGGGGAAAATGATACCGTCCGGCGATGGGATGGCCTTTACACCCTTTTTCTCCGCCCAGAATCGCGAGTAGTACATGTTTTTTACTACACCATTTTCAAACCAGGTCACTTTCTCCTGCGGCCGGCCGTCGTTCGCGAACGGCGAGCCCGGCACTTCGGTATTCGTGGGGTCGGAATAGATGGTAACGCGTTCGTCGAGGAGCTTTTCGCCCAGTCGGGTCTGCCCGCCTTTTTTACCCAGAAAGCTCCTGCCTTCGTCGGCGCTGCGTCCGTCCATATTCCGCATCATGTTCAGAATGAGGTCGTGCGCGGCAGTCGGTTCGAGGATGACGGTATACTTGCCTGGTTCCAGCGCTTTGGCATTCACCGATGCCAGGGCCTTCTGCATCGCAATTTCCGTGGCTGTCCGGGTGTTCAATTTGGACGCGTCGTTGTAATCGCGCTGCACGAAGCCCGAGCCGGTGCCATCCGCCGTCCTGACTGTCACCGAAAAGTCCACTGACGTGGATTTGTTATAGCCAAAAAGGCCTTTATTATTTCCCAGCGCCGTGAACCCGCTCGCGTCTTCCATATAACCGGCTGCGGTCAAGTTCTTTTGGGAACAAGGTTCAATGCTACCGAAAGCCGCCTTGGCACGGTATTCAGGGTCGATACCGGCTGTGCTGTCTGCGAATGCATGGGTATCCACATATTGCTGCGGCCCGAGCATCGGCATATATTCCGGATTATCAGGCGCTAGCTTCGCGATTTCCTCGGCCCGGCGCACGGTTTTTTCCAGCGACGCATCGTCAAATTCGTTAATCGTAGCGGTTCCCGATTTTTTGCCATAAACAGCGGTGACGGAAAGCGACAGGTCGGTTGTTTCGCCGCTCGTCGACACTGAATTACGCGCATAGCGGATATTCCCTGTCCGGTTGCCCGAAAGCGATGCGCTGATCTCGTCAGCCTTTGAAAACGCCAGGACTTTATCTATGATTTTTTTAGCTTCTTCTTTTGAAAGGATTGCCATTTTCGTGATGCTTTTTTGTGATCGATGGGAGAAGGAATTTCGAATGATTGAATGACTGAATGATTGAGTAAGATTCATTCAATCATTCAGTCACTAAATTTTCCTCCCGGTATTAATAACATTCACCCCGTTAAACCTAGTGGTCGCACTTCCGTGCGACACGGCGCTGATCTGCGCGGGCTGGCCTTTGCCGTCGAAAAACGAGCCGAATGTCCGATAATCGTCCTTATCACAAAGCTGCACGCACGAATTCCAGAACTCCTGCGTGTTGGATTGGTACGCCACATCATCAAGCATTCCAGCGATTTCGCCGTTTTTGATCTCGTAAAAAACCTGACCGCCAAACTGGAAGTTATAGCGCTGCTGATCGATAGAATAAGAACCTCTCCCGACAATGTAAATACCTTTTTCAACACCCTTGATCATATCGAGTACGCTGCGTTTCTCAGTACCAGGTTTGAGGCTGATATTCGGCATGCGCTGAAATTGAACGGAGCTCCAATCGTCGGCATAGCAGCAACCGTGCGACTCTTTTTCTCCCAATATCTGTACCTGGTCGCGGATAGCCTGGTAATTGACCAGAATGCCATCCTTGATAATATCCCATTCCTTGCAGGGGACGCCCTCATCGTCGTAGCCCACCGCGCCAAGCGTATGCGCCTGCGTTTTGTCGGCGACGATATTGACCAGCTTGCTGCCGTAGTTAAAGTTTTTTGTCTTCCATTTGTCCAGCGTTGCAAAGCTGGTACCTGCATAATTGGCCTCATAACCCAGCACACGGTCGAGTTCCGTAGGGTGCCCTACCGACTCATGAATGGTGAGCCCGAGGTGATTGGGGTCTAAAACAAGGTCGTACTTACCCGGCACAACCGATTTGGCCGTCACTTTCTCCTTCGCCTGCTTAGCGGCCATGATTGCGTCTTCGACCATGTCGTAAGCGTTGCGATAACCTACCAGGCCGTTCGGGCCGGCGATTTTTTCACTTGCCAGGCCGTCGAGGTATTCGTAGCCCATGCCCATCGGCGAGCTGATCGCATCCCGGGTTTTAAACTTACCCGAAGCCTTATCCGTCACAGTCACCGTGAATGTAGGCCAGATCCTGTGGACATCCTGATCGATGAAGGACCCATCGGTTGAAGCAAAATATTTCTGCTCGTTGACAAAAAACAGGTTGGAAGTTACGAAGTTGGCTCCATTGTCCATGGCGGCACCGTTTACCTTCATCAGCAGGTCTATCTTTTCCCTGACCGGGATTTCGAACGCATTTTTGGTAAGCGGCGTTTTCCAGGCCTTGTCGCCTACGCCTTTCTGCGCAGCAAGCACCACGGGCTCTTTCTGGAACTTAGAGTTCGCTTTGGCGATCGCGACGGCCGTTGCGGCACACTTGGCGATACCTTCGGGCGTAACATCGCTCGTGGCCGAAAAACCCCAGGTCCCGTTGGCGATCACGCGGATACCGATGCCGTAAGACTCGCCGTTAACGATATTCTGGACCTGTTTCTCACGGGTAAACAGGTATTGCTGTAAATAGCGGCCGATACGGACATCGGTGTACGTAGCTCCCTTGTCCCGGGCGGCATTCAACGCTGTTTCGGCGAGCTTTTTCTTGGCTGCGGAATCGAGCCATGGATTGAGCAGCCGCTCTTCGGCCACAGGATTCCCGATGACGGGGACCTCGGAGAGCATCATAGCGCCCAAGCCAAAGCCCGACATCTGCATGAAGTGTCTTCTTTTCATTGGTTAAGGTTTAGCCTTCCGGCAATAGATGAAGAATGTCGGATGTTGACACTCCAATGTAGTCAATATATCCTCAACAAATATTCGTGTGGCAATTTTTTTTACGACAAACGGTTTGTGACAAACGATTTACGGCAAACCGTTTGTCGCAAACCGTTTGCCGTAAACATGCGCACAAACAAAAAGCGCCGGAACCCGCATGGCCTCCGGCGCTCTTCGCATAGGGGTAATCGATACCTAATATAAACGTGAGATCATCAAGGTCCGAAGCTGCTGTTCATCCCAGGGCTTATTGACATAGCTGTGAAAATATCCTTTTCCCGCCGCCCAACGAAATTCGTCCGTGTAGGCATTGCCTGTAAGCAGCACGCGCATGCTGGAAGGATATTGATCGGAAGCCAGTTTGAGGAATTCAAGCCCTGTCATTTCCGGCATCTGGTGGTCAGCGAAAATGACGTCAATCTTGTGTTCGTCGAGGATTTTAAACCCTTCTTCGGTTGAATTGGCCAGATAAATCTGGGCATCTCTCCGGAAAGTGGCTTTAAAGGAATTCAGATTATTAATTTCATGGTCAACATAAAGGATGCTCATAGTTATTAGATCGATGGAGGGGTTACTACAAAGCAAATTTATGAATTAACTCATTAACCGGAACAAAATCCGGAGCTGCGCCAAACAACCAAAGGCCCTGTACAAATTCCCAAAGGTATCACATTTCGCAGCCGTGTAGCTAAAACCAACTCATTGTCAGTATTTTAATGACAAACATTTTATTTAACGGTAAAATGTTTGTCAAATAAAATGTTAAAAAATAATTGGAGCAGTTTTCTAAATCGACTGATAGCGACCTTTCAGCAGGTGCATCATATGCACATTTACGTCCCACTGGCTCACGAGGGGCATTTGCGTATAGGGCATAGCCGGCATGTAAGGCGCAGGGCCAAACTCGGTGGTGATGGTGAGCGTTGTGCCGTTTTGGGCGTGAAGTTGTACAATGCGGTCCCACCAGCCGAGGTGTGCGTGAAGCACTTCTTCCCATTCGGGTGCGCGCGGGTCGTTTACCTGTGGGCCTTCCGGATGGCCTACCCGGCTGTGAATGTGATCGGTACGGGAAATGGCGAGGGATACCTCGTCGGGAAGGTCCGCCAAAAGCGACTCGTGTACGCTACACCAATGCGAAATATCGAGCGCGATGCGGAGACCGGGGTCGGATTGCAGGTAACCCATCGTAACATGGGCTGCGAAAAGGCTTTTGCCCCGGTGTGTTTCGTGGATAATGGGAATACCCGATTCTGCGGAGAGCTTTGCTGCCAGCGCGAAAAGCCTTTGGTTCTGCGCTGCATTGAAATAGTCCTTGCCTGTCTGACAATTGATCAGTATCGGCTGGGCTTCGATCAGGTTGCGGAGGTATTTTTCATAGTTTGCGGCGTGCTCGTCGATATTTTTCTCGAACGACTGCCAGTATTGGCCGATCAGCCGGAGGTCATATGCAGCCAGCGTGTCGAGAATGGTCCGTTTTTCATCCTGATCGAACGGCAGGGCCATTTCTACACCATCATAGCCAACGGCTTTTACATTTTTGCAAAAAATATCGAACGGAAGAGTATTCCCCCACTCCGGCGCGTAAAATTGGACAGTCATTCGATTGGTAATCAGCTTTTCTGTAATAGTTTTTCAATTTCTTCCAAAGTCCGGCCTTTGGTTTCTGGAATGCTGGTACGGATAAAGAAGAAGTAAACCAGGCATATCGCCGCATGGATCAAAAAGGTGACCGGCACGCCGAAATACTGGTTCATGACCGGGAACAGTGCGGTTGTAAAGAAATTGGCGATCCATAACGCGAGCGTCGCCACTGCCATCGCGTTCCCGCGGATGCGGTTGGGAAAGATTTCAGAAAGCGTCACCCATGTTACCGGCCCGAGCGTGGCTGAATAAATGCCTACAAATGCCAGCACGAAGATCAGAACCCATAGCCCCGACCATTGAAAATAAAATGCTGCCGACAAAGCGACCGCATCAAGAAACAGAAGAAATGACCCGTACAAAAGTAGTTTTTTACGACCCGCTTTGTCGATCGTGCCAATGGCGATAAATGTGAATACAAAGTTGGTAAGTCCGATGATGATCGACTGCAAAAAGGCAGAATTTTGCGCAACACCAGCCTTTTTAAAGAGTTCAGGCGCATAAGAGAAGATCGAGTTCTGCCCGACGATCTGCGAAAATATGGCAATCATGATCCCGATAAACACAATATGCCAGACGTCCTTACGGAACAGGTCGGCGAGCCTGTATTCGGTTTTATCGGCAAAACTCTGTTCGATCTGTTCCTGCTCGGCCAGTGCATAATCCAGTCCGCCCACACGTTCGAGTACGATATGCGCTTCAAATTCCCGGCCGGCGCGAATCAGCCATCTCGGACTTTCCGAAGCCAAAAAAAGACTGAAATAGAAGAGTAGTGCCGGAATCGACTGGGACGAAAACATCCACCTCCAGTTGTCCTCGATATCCAGCAATAGATAGTTTGAAAAATAGGCGAGCAATATGCCTACCACAATGGAAAGCTGGTAAAACGACACCGTGGTGCCTCGCATAGGTGCGGGCGAAATTTCGGCCAGGTAGATCGGGCAAACGAGCGCCGCGGCCCCTACGGCTACACCGCTGAGCATACGAAAGCCGATGAACATCGTAAAATTTTCCGCCCAACCGGTACCTCCCCCGGTAACCGCAAAGAGTATGGCACAGATCATCAGAAGCTTCTTGCGCCCCAGCCGTTCGCAAAGCCATCCGCCCATGATGGCGCCCATCGCAGCGCCGAGGTTAATGCAACCTACGGCCCAGCCCGTTTCCAGTTCGTTCAGGCCGAAATGCGCCTGAAAAAAACCGACAGTCCCCGAAATGATGACCAGATCGAACCCGAATAATATCCCGCCCAAAGCCGCGATGGCGCTGAGCAGGTAAACATACCCTTTGTTGATCCGGACAGGCCCCGACTGGATAGGCCCGGTCTCCAACCCGGAAAACGTACCGGCGACGTGTGCCATAGTGTGTTTTATTTTAGTGATACATCCGCCTCTTTGCTCAGAAAATCAGCTTCCGACTCGGTCAGTCCGGTCGTATCCCAGGTAAGCAGTGCTTCGTCCGGGACGATGTCGATAGGCGTAATGCTGGCCGCCGACGAGGAGGATTCATTATAGCCGACATTCGTGGAACGGTTATAGCATGAAATCAGCGACCATCGCGGGCGATCCGACAGATTGGCTTCCGACCGGTGCAGGATATTGCTGTGGAAAAACAGCGCATCACCCGCATTCAGCTCTACGAAAACATGCTCCATTGTCCTCAGCGCCAGATCCACATAGCGTTGCGACGCGCCTACCTGCTCGCCCGAGAATCCGTGCTCCACCCGACCCATCTTGTGAGAGCCTTTGATGACTTGCAGGCAGCCGTTTTCAACATTCGCATCCGTGATGGCGATCATGACCGACATCATCTGTTCGGGATATAGAAATTCATTTTTATACCAATAACCGTAATCCTGATGCCATTCCCACGCTCCCCCCACGCGCGGCTCCTTTTGCATGAGCTTGGAATGGTAATGGCAAACCGAATGCGCTTCATCCTCCGACTGGCGGCCCATCAGCTGGTCTACCGCCCCCACGAGCGTCTGACCCCTCGTCAGCAGGCCGTACACATCATCACCGGGTTTGTACCACAGCGAAAGCTTGCTCCGTTTACCGGTGCTGTCGTTGACATTGATGGCATGCTTGCTGATCGTGGCGTCGTCAATCGCAATGCGGTAGAGCCGCGACACCTCCTGCTTGTCATAAAATCCGCGGACGATCAGGTAGCCGTCCTTATCGTACTGCTGAATTTGAACCTGGGTCAAAAGTTGCTTTGTCATGATAGTGGGAATAGGAATAGTACTTAAACATCACAAAACTCAGCTATTCCAGGAAATAAACGAATGAACTATTTTGTCTAAAACATGGATTATTTTACCTTTATCCTATTCATTACCTTCTCCATAAAACACACATTATGCGCAAAAGCAGAGGCTTCGACGGCGAGCTGATCATCGAAATACCCAAAGTAGCAACGTCCCATTGCGAGCAACTGCCGCTGATCAGCCAGTTGTTCATCGCAAGAATGGGTTACTACCCCAAAGCATTACACCATTATTATCAGCGGCCAAACGGCATTTCACAGGCTATCCTGCTGTATTGCAGCGACGGACAGGGCTGGATCGAACTAGGCGGGAATATTGCTCAGGTACACGCGGGCGAAGTCGTTATCCTACCAACCGACGTACCGCATTCGTACGGCGCCGACAAAGTAAATCCATGGAGCATTTACTGGCTTCACCTCACCGGCGGCCATTGCGATGCAGTCGCAGCTGCGGTTATGGAACGTGACGGCGAACCTGCAAGAGCCGTTCAAGTAGGGTTTTCCGACGAGCGCAACGCACTTTTTACGCACATTGCCAGGACTTTACTGAAAGGATACAGTGCTTCCAATTTGCTGCACGCCAATCTGATGTTGCCGCATTATATTTCGTCGTTCATCGCTCCCGAGCATTTTGGCTCCCAGAAGCTGTCCGCATCGGTTGCGAGCCCCACCGAAAAGGCGATTCTTTACATGCAGGAGAACCTCTCTAATTCCCTTACACTGGATAATATTGCCCGTTCGGTAAATTTATCCGTTTCATTTTTTTCCAGAAAATTCAAAAAGGACACCGGCTACGCACCGATCGAATATTTCAATTATCTCCGCATTCAGAAGGCTTGCCAGCTGCTTCATTTCAGTACATGGCGGATAAATGAAGTGGCTTCCACCATCGGGATCGACGATCCGTTCTATTTTTCGAGGCTTTTCAAACAGCAAATGGGCCTGTCGCCCGCGCTCTATCGAAAAAATAAGGGGATAGAACGGCAGTAAAAATGACCGTTGCCGGAATTATTAAGCATATTAAGGCCCAATCTAATCACCATAGGACATGTTCAGAAAAATTTCACTCGCCCTTCTGGCCGCTTTCATTATCATTCAGTTTATCCGCCCCGAGAAAAACCTCTCCGATGACCAGTCGATGAACATCGCGACGAAGTATGACGTCCCGGCCGATGTGAAGAACATCCTGGAAGTGGCCTGTAACGATTGTCACAGTAACAAAACCGTTTATCCATGGTACTATAATATCCAGCCTGTGGCATGGTGGATGAACGAGCACGTCGAAGACGGCAAGCGGCACCTGAACTTCTCGACATTCACGGGCCTGTCGATCGCACGGCAGAACCATAAACTCGAAGAAACCGTGGAAATGGTGGAAGACGACGCCATGCCGCTCAAATCATATACCGCATTGGGTATGCACGCGGAGGCAAAGCTCACCACGGCTCAACGCGAGCGCCTTATCCAGTGGGCAAAGGCGCAAATGGACACCCTTAAAGCGAAATACCCGGCCGACAGCCTGATCATGCCGAAAAGAAACCCCGCACCCGGACAACAGTAGGCTTCGAACGTATAACGGGCAGCCACACATTCGTTTGTAGCTGCCCGTTACCGACTCAGTTTTTAAAGATCCTTTGTGTAAAAAGCCTTTCAATGCCCTTCTCCACACTCAGCAGATAGGTGCCTCTGGCAACATTCGGAACAGACATCCGGCCACTGCCATCCATTTCACGGCGCATTACTTCGACGCCCGCCACATTAATGAGCTTCACAGTCACGTTACCGGTTTGCGGAGGCATTTGCAGTTCCACATAATCACTGAGCGGGTTGGGCCCGATGCGGAAGGCGACGTCGCCATTTCGATATAATGCGATGATTTTGGAGTACTCGAATTGCCCGTCAATATCCAGCTGTTTCAACCGGTAATAAGTAGTAGCGGCAGGCACTTCGGTGTCGATAAAAGTATAATGCTGCGCCACAGAGGTGGTGCTGTGCCCCATTACTTCCCCTATCAGGTGAAAATCGACGCCGTCGGCAGAACGCTCTATTTCGAAACGGTCGTTGTCGGTTTCCGAAACAGTTTTCCAGTACAATTGCACCTGCCGGTTATCGAGTTCCTTCAAATAAAAACCGGCTAATTCCACAGGCAGCGGGTCCTCCACGGGCAATGTCGAATGCGCGAGTAAGCGAATGTAGGCGGCCTGATAATAAATCGCGGGCTCGGTGATCTCCCAGCTGTTGGTAGGCCAGCCGGTATTGAAATCGAGGTAGCTCTTCTGGCGCGGCTGGCCGTATGGAGGCGATTGACTGTTGATCGTATAATCGGCATTGGGCCCGCCCACCACGTAACCCGGTGCGGGGCCGTTCGGCGAAGTCAGCGCATTGTCGTATATAGTCCCATCGTTGAACCACGCATGATAAATCTCGTTGGCGCAGCGGTCGCCGCCTACCGCGTACATATTCGACAAATACACCATTCCCTGCGGATTAACCCCATGGAAATAATGGATCTGCTCGGTTGCCTTGCGTTGCAGGCTGGCCGCATTGCCAAGCCCGGCTTTGAGCATCGTACGGTTCACATTGGCATAGTCGGCCTTGGGCATGTTGCTACCCCAGTGGTACGACCAGTCGGGCATGAATGCACGGTAAAGATCGGCGGTCGTCCAGCCAAAGAAGTCGTTCCAGTTGCCGTTTACAGCCGTGCCGGCAGAGTTCAGGATCGTCGTAGCGACTGCCGGATTAGCAGCCGGAAGCTTTGCGTAACGCAGCAATGCATCCTGCAATTCGGTAGCATCCACGCCCCAGTACCCCGAGCTCATGACATCGGTACCCGCGTAATGATTGACCACAAACTGATTGTAAACGGCATTGCCGGTCCGCTCAAAAAGGTAAATCGCCGCGATCACCATCATATTCCGCTGCGCCCCAACCGACACATCGGCGTCGCCCGACACAATGCTACCGTCGTCGCAATTGGTTTGCAGGGTATTTGCGTTAAAAAACGGCAGTACATAATTGAAGCAGCTCGCCGCCTTTGCTTCAAGCTGTCCCGCATAGGCAGCGAGCGCGGGCATACCCGCATACACGAGAGCTGCATGCGAGAATACCGATGCGATGGTAGCCGACGCCGAAGTACAGACAGGACCATAATAGCGGCCATCCACATTCACGCTCGGGGGTGAGGATATGTTTTCGTTGTAATTCCGGCTGCCCATCTTGTTGTGCGTGCTGCCGTCGGCGTTGGTCATTTTGAAGAGCCAGTCGAGCTCCCATTTCACCTCGTCGAGCAGGTCGGGAATGCCGTTTTTGCTTTCGGGAATATTGAAATTATCTGTAAAAACCGCCGGATTCTCCTCGTAGGCGTACAACAAGTCGTGCAGCGGACTGTGTGTGAAGGATACATATTTATTATAATCCCCGGCGTCGAACCAGCCACCGGTCAGGTTCTTTTCCAGCGAGGCATTGGTCTGATCGTACACATACCGGCATTGCTGATCCTGCAATGCATTCATGAAATTGTTTCCGTCGGTCCATTTGCTTTGCGCGTACGGAGCCGATTTCGCCATGTTGCAGCGGTTATAATAGAACATTTTCACCGCCGCCAGCATCACATTGCCATAGGGATTGGACGTGATCTCGAACACCGCCGAGCGCTGGTTACCGACCGGATCTAATACATAATAGGTTCCTGCCGCCGTCAGTGCCGAGAAATCGAACCACCAGCCCTGGTCACCCGAGTTGGCCTGGGTATTGCCATTATCCCAAACGGCGACCGGGCCGGTGAACGCAACGGCATTGGTAACACTGTTGCGCACTTCCATGGTCGCCGGCGGTGTGTAGCTCAATGCAGCGTTGTATCCGACGATCGGATTGCTGAGTACCGCTACTTTCTCGGCGGCTGGCGCGTAGCCGAACTGATCGACGTGAATGAACTGGCTAATCTGCGCCAATCCCGGCACCGACAGCATCAGTCCTAACAATAATGTAAGAATGCCCTTCCCGGGCAAGTGGCGGTAATGCTTCCTCATGGCTACATGGTTTGAGTTGAATGGAAATCCTGTGTCAAGAATCGACAACAGAGCCGGCAAATGCCTTTTTCAGATAGGATGGGATTCGTTTTCAGGTCGTTCCGGACTGGAAGGCCTGAAATGCATTCAAATTTATTCCTAATATTTTAGAGAACAAATAAGTATACCTCGTAGAATTTATTAACCGGACACGCTTTTTCTATTTTTAAAATAATACAAAAATTTATTTAAATATTGATTTGTTTTTCTTATAATTGCATAGACAACTATTGGCTAACTTACAATCGAGAAGGACATGCCGATCTATCAACAACTAGGAACCATCCCTCCCAAGCGGCACACGCAGTTTCGCAAAACCGACGGCGGGCTTTATTATGAAGAACTCTTCGGGACGATCGGTTTCGAAGGCATGTCTTCCCTCCTCTATCACACCTGGCGGCCCACGCAGGTAAAATCGCTTGGCGAGCCTACCAATGTGGCCCCCCGCATTGCCGTGACGAACAATATGACCATGCGGAAGCTGATCGGCTTCGATGTAAAACCCGCCCCGGACTACCTCGACAGCCGCACGCCCCTGCTGGTAAACCGCGACCTCATTCTGGGCCTGGCCGCTCCTACCGGGGCGCCAATGTCCTATTTTTACAAAAATGCCGATGCCGACGAGTTGCTTTTTATCCATCGGGGATCAGGCAGGTTGCGCACGCCGTTCGGGCAGGTGCCGTTCACTGATGGCGATTATGTTTTGATTCCCCGGGGGACCATTTACCAGATCGAATTCGACGGGCCCGATAACCGTCTACTCTACCTCGAATCGCATTCGCCCATTTACACACCCAAACGGTACCGCAACCATTTCGGCCAGCTCACAGAGCATTCGCCGTACTGCGAGCGTGACTACATTCTCCCGCGCGCCCTCGAAACCCATGATGAGCACGGCGATTTCCTGGTCAGGATCAAAAAGCAAAGCCATATTCATCCGTTAACCTATGAAACACATCCGTTCGACGTCATCGGCTGGGACGGTTATAATTACCCCTGGGCGTTTTCGATCCACAATTTCGAACCCATTACCGGCCGCATCCACCAGCCGCCACCGGTGCACCAGACATTCCAGACCGACGCATTCGTGGTATGCTCGTTTTGCCCCAGACTTTACGACTACCACCCGCTGGCCATTCCAGCGCCCTATAACCACAGCAATATCGATTCCGATGAGGTCCTTTATTACGTCGACGGCGATTTCATGAGCCGCAACGACATCGCACAGGGGCACATTACGCTACACCCGGGCGGTATCCCGCATGGCCCGCACCCAGGCGCATACGAGCGGAGCATCGGAAAAAAAGAAACCCAGGAACTAGCCGTCATGGTCGACACCTTCCGCCCGCTGATGCTCACCGAGCAAGCGATGGCGATTGACGACGGGAAGTATTTCGGCAGCTGGGGAAGTAATTTTGAATGAGCCGAGGTGGAAGAGGATTCCGCTGCAAAAATCAAAATATCAAATCGCGTCGCGATGTAATATTGGTAGGAAAAAGGTTCGAAGTGTATGACAAATCCCGTAAGGGATGTAACAACAATCATCACTCCGGCGACCCGATCAAAATTCACACATTCCCCGTTCCACGGCAGCCCATTCACTCATTCAACCATTCAATCATTCAATCATTCAATCATTAACCCATGTCCACACTAACAGCACCTCCCGTCCACTCCGTAACGACCGACTTCCTGCCCATCAACGGGACGGATTATGTGGAACTCTACGTCGGCAATGCTTTGCAATCGGCGCATTATTTCCGGAATGCGTTTGGTTTTCAGCCATTGGCGATGGCCGGGCTCGAAACGGGCCTTACCGACCGCGAATCCTACGTGGTAGTACAGGACAAGATCCGGCTCGTTTTCACCTCTCCACTGCATGGCGGCACAGCCATCGGCGCACATATTGACCGCCATGGCGATGGCGTAAAAGCCATTGCACTGTGGGTCGATGATGCTAAAACAGCTTACAGGGAGACCGTCAACCGGGGTGCGCGGCCGTTTTTGGAACCGGTTACGGAGAAGGACCACAATGGCCAGACCGTCAGATCCGGCATTTGTACTTATGGTGATACCGTGCATGTTTTTGTGGAAAGAAAGCACTACGACGGTGTTTTTCTTCCGGGTTTTGTCTCATGGCAGCCGGAGCATTCTCCGGAGTCGGTCGGACTACGTTACATCGATCATATGGTGGGCAATGTAGGCTGGAACGAGATGAACCGGTGGGTGAAGTTTTACGAGGATGTGATGGGGTTTAAAATGATGGTTTCCTTTGATGATAAGGATATTTCAACCGAATACTCGGCGCTGATGAGCAAGGTCATGAGCAATGGCAACGGGCGGATCAAGTTTCCGATCAACGAACCGGCAGAAGGCAAAAGAAAATCGCAGATCGAGGAATATCTTGACTTTTATGGTGGCCCGGGCGTGCAACATATTGCCGTGGCGACGGACCATATTGTCGATACTGTGCGCGCCTTGCGTGACCGTGGCGTGGAATTCCTGCGCGTACCCACCGCCTACTACGACAACCTGCTCCGCCGCGTAGGGCATATCGATGAAGACATTGCCAGCCTGCGCGAACTCGGTATCCTTGTCGACCGGGACGATGAAGGCTACCTCTTGCAGATTTTTACTAAGCCGGTCATGCCCCGTCCCACCCTGTTTTTTGAGATTATCCAGAGAAAAGGAGCCCAGTCTTTTGGAAAAGGCAATTTCAAGGCATTGTTCGAAGCGATCGAGCGTGAGCAGATGCTGCGAGGCACACTTTAATGCAAACCCTTTTCAACCATGAACCAGGATTATGAACAATACACCGAAGCTGACCACCGGATGTGGAAACAGCTTTTCGAACGGCAAATGCAACAGCTTCCCCTCATTGCCAGCCAGGCTTATCTCGATGGCGTCGGGAAGGTAGGGTTCGTAGCAGACCATATCCCCGAATTTGAACGGGAAACCAATCCTGCGCTTCGTGCTTTGACCGGCTGGGAAGTGTATGTGGTACCCGGCCTGATCCCCCACCGCGAATTTTACACGCATTTGTACAACAGGCAATTCCCGGCATCGAGCTGGCTGCGAAAGCCCGAGCAGATCGACTACCTGGAAGAACCCGATATGTTCCATGATACATTCGGGCATGTGCCGCTGCTCAGTAACCAGGCATTCTGCGATTTTATGGCCCATTTGAGCGAGGTCGCATTGAAGTACATTGACCAGGAAGAAATTCTGCAACGCATTTCACGATTGTATTGGTACACCGTCGAATTCGGGCTGATCCGTGAAAAAGGGGAGCTGAAAATTTACGGCGGCGGCATCATTTCCTCTTCGGGCGAAAGCCGGTATTGCCTCTCCCGCGACGTGCCGAAAATCGATTTCGACCTGGCCCTCGTGCTCGATACGCCATACCATATCGACCGCTACCAGGACCATTATTTTGTGATCCAATCCTACGACCAGCTTTACGAGTCGGTAACGGGCATTGAGCCGTTGCTGGAAGCTTATCTGGCCCAACAAGCTTAAAAACCCCGAGCACTATGTTGCACCCCTGGCTTACGGTCCCGCCCGATTCCGATTTCTCTATCCATAACCTGCCTTTCGGGATATTCAGCGACGATCGCCCCCCGCGGGCGGGCGTGGCCATCGGCGATTGGATCGTGGATCTGGCGACGGCCTACGGATTGAATATGTTCCCGCATTATCCGGAGGCAGGGAGCGCGTTCAGGAAGCCGGTATTGAATGAGCTGGTAGCACTCGGCCGGGGGTTTTCCGAATATGTGCGCAAAATTATCCAAACGGCTTTGTGCGACCGTGAGTCGGTTTTAAACCAATATTCCGACCACCTGCTGATTCCCCAAAAAAGCGTACGAATGCATATGCCTCTAAAAGTCGGTAACTACACGGATTTCTATTCGAGTGAGGAGCATGCATTCAGCGTCGGACAGATTTTCCGGCCCGAGAATCCGCTTTTCCCCAACTGGAAGCACCTGCCCGTCGCCTACCACGGCCGGGCGTCCTCGATCGTCGTTTCCGGCACGCCGGTACAAAGACCTCGAGGGCAGATCGGTCGGGCAAATGGTATTCCGGCCTTCAAGCCGACCAATGCGCTGGATTATGAGCTGGAACTTGCATGGGTTATCGGCAAGGATTCGTCTGTCGGACAGCCTGTTTCTATCGCGGATGCGGAGGATTACATTTTCGGGTTGCTGCTTTTTAACGACTGGTCGGCACGGGACATTCAGCGGTGGGAGTATCAGCCACTGGGACCTTTCACGAGCAAGAACTTTGCTTCCGGCGTCTCCCCGTGGATCGTGACCTGGGAAGCGTTGCAGCCTTTCCGCGTACCCGCGCCGGAACAGCATCCCGAACCGCTCCCTTACCTGGTACACCACCCGCGTCAGAATTTCGACCTTTCGCTTTCTGTCAGTATCAACCCAGGTAGCGGAGAGGAATTTTCAATATGCCAAAACAATGCAGGCGGTATTTACTGGACCGCGGCGCAGCAAATCGCCCATCACACCGTCACAGGCTGTAATCTGCAAACTGGCGACTTGCTTGCCACCGGGACCATCAGCGGTAAAGACATTTCCCAAAAAGGTTGCCTGCTCGAAGCTACCCTGAATGGAACACGGCCCGTAAAGCTGTGCGAGGGCATCGAGAGGCTCTTTTTGGAAGATTATGACGAAGTGATCATGCGCGGTTTCGGGCAAAATGACCTTACCCGCATCGGCTTCGGCGAACTGCGTGGAAAAGTCCTTCCCGCGCTGCCGTAATTTTATTCCTATGCTCAATGCTTTGAAATAAACATCCCACTTCAAGCATTTGCAATAATAAATACCAATTGGTATATTTGTATTATGAACTTAGGAACGACCAAAGCCGAGCGCACCAGAAATTTCATTATCGAGAAAACCGCCGAGATTTTCAACCGGAAAGGGTACGCGGGTACGTCCATGTCCGACATCACCGAGGCCACCGGCCTTACGAAAGGCAGCATTTACGGAAATTTTGAGAATAAGGAAGAGGTGGCCCTGGCGGTCTTTGAATACAACCGCTCCCTCGTATTCAACACCGTGCAGGCTCAGCTTGAAAAAGCGGGATCATATTTCGAAAAACTGATGGTTTACGGCCGGGTTTACAAAGATGTGATCGCGAGCGTGGGCAACCGCGGCGGCTGTCCTATCCTGAATACCGCGGTAGAAGCCGACGACACAAACGTCGCACTGCAACTGAGCGCGGCCAAGGCATTGTTCAGCTGGAAAAAAAGCCTGGTAAGCATCATCGAAAAGGGGACCGAGGCTGGTGAATTCCGGAAAGGGGTCAATGCGCAAGAAATGGCTGTTTCCATTATCGCGTTGATCGAAGGCGGCGTTATGTTTTCAAAAGTGACCAACGATTACGCCAATATGGACCACGTACTGGCTACTGTACAGATGCTCGTAAAGGGCATCAAAGCCTGATCAGCGGCGCTCCTCCCCGACTCCCCCCGTCACATAATCCAAATGCCCCGCGATCCGACCGAATGGCCGAGAGGATATCCCCGTAAGTGGACGGCGCAATACCGTTAATCAGTCGTTAACACCGATGGTAATTTAGTTACTGAAAATATAACATTGCCGGGATCGCAACCTCTCCGCTTTTTTCTAAATTTGGACACAATGCCATTCATTAATCAATCTTTCAAGCAAAAACCATTAAGACAATGAAAGTAAAGTATTTGCTAACCATGATCCTGGCTGTTGCCATCTTCGCAGTAACCGCTAAAAACATTAAAACGGCCAACGACCTTGTAGGAACCTGGAAATATACCGTTTCCAACGTGCCACCCGAGTACGAGACCGGCTTCATGACGTTCGAGCAAAAAGACGACAAGACTACCGGCTACCTCGGCCAGCAGGAGCGCATGGAAATGAAAGAACTGACCGTAGACCAGGGCAAAGTGACCTTCAAGCTGGATTTCCAGGGCGGCATCCTTACAGTGACCATGACCCAGGACGGCGAAAAACTCAGCGGCACGATCGTTTCTCAAGACGGGGAATTCCCGATCACGGCCACCAAAGAGCCTGCGAAATAAGCGCCAGGCAAATCATTCAAAAGCCGGAGGATCTCACCTCCGGCTTTTTATTTGAATATCACTTCACCCGCACGTACTTCTCGATATTCAATCGCTCCACACCTGCGGCCTCCACCTTCTCCACGCCACGCTGAACGAGCGTATCGTTTCGAATGGATATTGTGAAATGAAATTCATTTCCTTCCCATTCCCGGGCCGTGCAATATTCCAGTTTCTCGGTATAGGCACTATCTTTCAAGGTATAGGCCCCTCCACCGGCAGAGAAACTCGCTGTGGAATCCTTTCCTTTGTTGAGATCGTGCTGTAAGAAGGCGAAGTGGTTGTCGTTGATGATTTTAATGAAGGAAACGTTCTTTGTGTAATCAGTCACCGTGGTGTCGCCTTTCTCAATTAATGTCCCGTTTAGGAGCTTCCACGTCCCGACGAGTTCCGATGGCGGCGCTTTTTCGGCGTTTTGTCCCGTTTCCGGGCGGCCACAGGATGTCAGGATCGATACGGCGAGAAGCAATGCGGGAAAATGTGTTTTCATAACTGTTTGAAATGGCTGGGTTCTTGGATCGCGTAAGATACATACTTCGACCCAATCACTCATACCCCCTTACCGCGGAATAGCCATTCGCAATCACATTCACAGCCCTGGCCCGGTACACGTCCGGATCGGTCGGCGCGGTGGTTGCAAGGCCGTCGACGTAGCGGTTGAACATGCAAAACGCCGCGGCGATGAGGACGGTGTCGTGAATCTGGCGGTCGTCGGCACCGTGTTCGCGGGCGCGGGCGATTTGCTCGGGGGTTACGTACTTCCCGCCGCGCTGGACGCTGCCCGCAATGGATAGAAGCGCTTTCATTTTCTCGGACAGGTCGGTTTCGGCGAAATTCTCCTTGACGCTCTTCACGAACGACCAGTCTTCATCTTCCAGGTAAGCGCTCGCAATAGCACCGTGAATAGTCTGGCAAAAAAAGCAGTCGTTTTGGGATGAAACATAAGTTCCGATGAGCTCGCGTTCACCGCGGCTCAGGCCTTCGTCGGAACACATCAACGCGTTCGCCAATGCATTCATCGGTCCGGCAGTCTGAGGGCTGAATCGCATCGGGCCGAGGATGCCCGGGAAACCGGCTTCGAATTGGATGTGTGGCATTTGTACAAAGTTAATGAGTGAATGATTAAAGCTTTGCGCTCGCCAGCTTCGTCCCAACTACCCTCGCTCTTATCTTCTCAAATGCAATCTCCCGGGCCGTGGAAACATCGTCGGCGAAGGGCGAGAAGCCGCAATCGTCAGTGGAGCCTAGCTGGTTGAGCGGAATGTATTCGGCGGCTTGCACGAGCAGGTCGCGGATTTCGCCGGGCGTTTCGATCCTCGGGTTCAGGACGTCGGTTACGCCCAGAAACACCCGCTGCCCCGGCCTGATATGTTCGCGGATCGATTCGAGCACCGATACTTTATCTTTTTCTCCCGCATATTCGAGATAAAAATTACCTGCATGCAGTTGAAAAAACAGGGGCAAAAGGTCCGAATACGGCACGTCGGCACTGTGGGTCGAATCGTGGTCGCCACCAGGGCAGGTGTGGATGCCGATCCGGCTGCGCTCCTCGGTCGTGAACCGGTCGAGGACCTGGTTGTTAAGCTCTATAAATTGCTGCAAGAGCCCTTTACCAGGATCTAATTTCAAAGCCAGCCTGGCTTCTGTGAAATCGATCTGAACATTGTATGCCTGCTCGTTCAGGCATTTCCGGATATCGGCTTCCGCCTGATCGAGCAGGTCGGCGATAAACTGGCTTTGCGGGTAACCGTCGATGCCGGCTGCCGGGTATAGCAGGCTCATAGCCGATGCCGAAATAACGGCTTGCTTTACCGGCAATGCGGTATGCTTGCGCGCCTCGCGGAGGTAATCCACTGCAAAATTGCGGTAACGAAATGGGCCCGAGGTCAACACAGGTAACTGCCGCGTATGCCCATCCTCGAACGGGATCACTACTCCCCCGCCGCCGAAGTTCAATGCGCCGTGGATAGGGTACGTCGCAAAGCTGGGCTTACTCTGCTCGCCGTCCGAAATTACCGGTGAGCCGGTGCTTTCAAGGGATATGATCGTCTCGCGGGTTGCCTGAGAAAACAATCTGGCGAGGTCGTCGGAGGAAATTTCGTCCTGGGTATAGGCCTGCATCGCTTGTTGCAGGTATGCGGGCCGTGGAATGCTTCCGATCGGCTCGGTAGGTATAGTTGCCATATTTTGGAAATGATACGAGTAAATGAATGGGTACCGTACATGCACCCGCCCGCGCCAGTGGCCGGCAGTTGCAATGCATTTTCAGAAATAAGTTACCCGATCATTTCCGGAGGTGGGGTGGCGCGGTTGAATATACCGGCTACGACGACGTGAAACGGCTCGGCAAAACGAACAGATTCACGTGGCACGGAGCAATCTCCTTCCCAATCACCCTTTGAGATTGCTGTGGGCAAATAGATCTTCGCCAGATCACCCAGCACTTTCAAAACGCTTCCCAACGGCGTGGGCGGCATTTTGGCGAGCTGCATTTCCTGCATTCGCTCCGACAATTCGGCAAAGTTGTGCCAGGCCGATGCGTGCGATTGTAAAGCTTCTTCCCTTTCAGGCACCGGCCCTGCTTTTCCTGTAAAAAGCACAGCCACCGACCATCCCAGCGAATGGGAAAGCAGCAATACAAGCAAACCGAGGCAGGCGGCAGTTCTCATGAAAGCAGATATATGCCTTAAATCTACAAGAATGCCGCATTATTCCTTGTAGTAATTATTCATTTCATTTAAATGAATCAATAAAAAATACAGTTTTACGGAATATTGGATTTACTCCTGCAAATCTAAACGCTAACCGTAAAGTAATTACATCCCCAACTACTGTTAACCACCTCCTTATAGCATTACTTTTATCTCTGGTAAACCCTTTTAGTGACAGGTCCAACCTTGCCTCGCTAACTCATGAACCGTTCCCTCGTCACTTTTCTGTTCATCTTGTTCGCATTGAATGCAGGCAAGGCCCATGCCCAATGGGAGCATTTACTACACAAAACTTATTCTCAGCGCTGTAAAGATCTGGGCAAAATCTACACCCGGCTCATAGACAACGGCGATTCGACATCGGTATTTCGTGAGATCGCCTCCATGAAGGATTGGGCAAAAGCCCGCCACGACAACGATCTGGAACTGGAATCGGACCTATTGAAAGCCTATTACCTCACCATTTGGCATAGAAGCCAGACCCCTCGCATTGCCGCGATGCTCAATCAGCTCGTGACAAAAAGTGCCGAGCAACACAACAAACAGCTTAACGCACGGTCGCTTAAAGTGCTCGGGGATTATTATTGGTCCGATGGCAGAAATTACGAATTGGCATTTGAAACCTTCATTCAAATGGAAAGCATTCTGAATGAGTCAAGTACAGATGAATTTCCGGACAAAAGCTATGCACTGAGCAATATTGCCCACGCCTACTACAATTTTTCGGATTATAAAAAGGCATTATCCCTATTCGGGCAGATCCTGACTTTAAAATTCAACCCGGATATGTATGCCGGACATAACTCGGCGCTCGTTACAACCGCCGTTATTTACCGGAAACTCAGCAACCTCGATTCGTCCGATCATTATTTTCGAAGGGTGCTTCGCAAAGAATCTCCGGGGAACTACAAGGTTTGGGCGGCCATTGCAAAAGGCGGACTTGGCGAAAATGCCTATTTGCGAGGCAATTATGCCGAAGCGATGCCTTTGCTGCAAGCCAATATCGATGAAGCCATTCTACAAAAAGATTATGGTTTGGCTGCCCAGTCGCTGATCACTCAGTCGGATATCCATTTAAAAAATAATGCTTTCGACAAGGCCGGGCAACTTATCAATACGGCCCGGCATTATCTGGATGTTACGCATCCCGAACGATACAGGCATTTCCAGGACGTGTACACCGTTCTGGTAAAGTTGTCTGCCGCGCGGGGCAACCCGAAACTGGCGGAGGCATATCTGGACTCCGCGATGTTCGCCAAAGACAGCATGAACCGCAAATACAATGAAAAACTGATGCTGCGGGCACATCAGAAAATGGAGTTACAAGAACTCCGCGGCAAGATGGAAAAGGCAGAATCCGACCAGAAACTGAAAGTAACTGAGCGCAATCTCTCATTAATCCTCGTGCTGCTCGTTGCGGCCGTGGCCATCTACGTTTATCGAACCCAACGCAAGCGGCACCAGCAGGCCCAGCTTTTAAAGGAGCTCAAAATCGGGCAAAAGGAACAGGAACTGGAAAACGCGACCTTGCAATTGAACGAGTTTGCCCGCAATATTTCCGAAAAAAGCAAGCAGATCGAAGCATTGGAAAGCAAACAGAGCCCCGATGCCGAGGCACTGATGCAATTGCGTGAAAGTACCATCCTCACGCAGGAGGATTGGGATTATTTTAAAAAGCTCTTCGGCAAGGCGCATGGCGACTATCTCCATCGCCTCCGCGAGAAATTCCCCGATCTCACGCAGGCGGAAATCCGGTTCATTGCCCTCGCCAAACTGGGCCTGGGCTACCAGGAAATGTCGGTCACATTAGGCATCAGCAGCCATGCCGTGCGTACGACCAAATACCGGCTGCTGAAAAAAATCGATGTACCCGACGACCAGAGCCTGGAAGAAGTCGTGATGCAAATCTGACTTATTCGATCACCACTTTCCGCGTCTGTACCACCGCGCCGTTTCGTACGCGCAGCAGGTAAATGCCTTTGGGCAAATTACCTACCGACAATGTCACGTTCCCGTTTTTCAGCTCGTTACGCATCACCGCTACACCTTTGGTATCGAGCAGCTCGACGTTCCCCGAAACCGTACCTCCCGCTGTCAATTCCAGTTGCAGCAATGTCGTTGCCGGGTTAGGGAATACCTGCATTTGAAATGTATTCCGGTGCTCTGCCGTGACAATCTGACTATATGCAAATGATCCGTCTAAATCTGTCATTTTTAAGCGGTAATAATTCAATCCGGCCAGAGGCTCGACGTCGCGTGCCGAGTAACGATGCCCCCCGCTGCCAAAAGCGGCAGGTTGCTCGGGCAATACCTCCCATTGCCGTGCGTCGGTGCTGCGGTGTATTTCAAAATGGCTGGTATTAACCTCCTCGGCTGTGAGCCATTCGAGCAATGTGCTTTCTTCAACCACTTTGGCCGTAAAACTGACGAGTTTCAAAGGCAGCGGATCGGCATTGCTGACAAAGAACCCGCTGAAACCGGTCACATTAAAACTGATCTCCCACCGGTTGAGATCCCCGTTCCAGACGATATCGCTATCATCGGGATCAATAGTGGTTGTGTCGCCGCTGTACGAGCCGGGTTGCCCTGTGGCCGACGTGCCGTGATATTGAACCACAAGCAGATGGGCCTTACCCGCGCCGTCCGAAGGAGACGCCGGAAGTTTTGCGGCACCTTCGCCCACATTGAATGCATCGAATTCGGACTGAAGAAAAAACAGTTTGATCCGGGCGGTCGCATTTTCTGCATTAGCCGCCGGGAGGATTTGGTAATGTCTTTGTACAAAATTCACCGCTCCGCCGCTAATGACACCTCCCTCTACGAACGTCTTCGCCTGCACGCTCCCGATGACGGGCGCCGCGCCCATAGGCGTTACCTGTGCCAGAACACGGCATCCGGTGGCTAAAAAACCAGAGGTCGTACCACCAATGACATTGTTTGTCGCCACATCACCGTCCTGTGACAAACTGGTCCCGTCACGGTAAGATTGGAGCTCGAAAGCACCGATATCGACCATTGTATCAAAAATTCTCACCTGCCGTAGAATATCCGACGGAGCAGTCACAAAAACATTCACCCCCTTATTGATGGCCGGGCTGCAAGGAAGCGGTTTTAATCCGTCGTCGGCTGTCATCCATTTCCCATCGGCACCGGCGGGAGCCGACTGGTTTGCAAAAAATGGGTCCTGGTTCAGAATAGAAGTTCCGACATGACCGTCCTGCACAAGAGAGAACAATACATTGGGCGTAGCCGAGTCGTCGTAGATGCCGGCCGGTGCCGGACCGCCATTTCCCCAGATCAGCGTGTTGGAAACAGTCGGGTGCGCCAGCAGATAGTTATGCATTCCCGCGCCCTGGATCGCCCCCGAATTCCCCGCAATGGTACAGTTCTGAATGGTAGCACCGCTGTTATAGCCATTGAAAATACCGCCACCGCCGTTCGCGGCAGAATTACCGGCAATGATACAATTGGTGATCAACGGGTCAGCCGATACTCCGAACACATAAATACCCGCTCCGTCGAAACCGGCATTTTCTGTAAAAACGCAGTTCGCGACTACCGGCGATGCGGTATACAGCACAAGCCCCCCTCCTCCGAAAGCAATCACATTTAAGCCCAAGATATTTTGCTCAATACCTGCGCCGTCAGAGTTACCATCCCGGACGATAAAGCCGTCGAGCCGGGCCGTAGCGCTATTGAGCACCGAAACAAGAGTATGATAGGTGTTATCCGAGGCATTGGAAGGCACACCGATGTCGCCGGAAAGGATCGTCTGGTTCGCGCCCGCATCCCGCTGACCGAGCGTTGTCTCGTCCCCTTCGAAACCTCCGTAGATGGCAACGTTGTCAATCAGGTAAAAAGCGTTGTTCCGCGAGCCCGTCAGACTTGCATTATAGGGAAATCCGGAAGGCTTGTAGGTACCTGCTTTCACCCATATTTCGGTGATACCCGTGCAGCCGTAGGCCGCATTCAGCGCCGTACTCAGGTCGCCCAGGGCATCTTCCCAACCCGAACCTCCTCCGGACGCTCCTTCCGCGACATACAAACGGTTTGCAACGAGAGTCAACAGCGCGCTGTTCGAGAAAGCGTCGCCACAGCTGTTGCTGATTTTGACCTTGAATTGACCGCCGTTATCACCGGCACCGATGTTGTTGACCGTCAGCATGGCCGTGTTGACGCCACTGTATTTACCGTCATTGGATAAGGGCGAATTTCCAAGATACCACTGGTAGGACATCGTGGTAGCGCTGCTGGCAGTCACCGCGAAAACAGCGGACGAGGTTCCGGTACAGCTTATGGCGTTCACCGGAGCCGATGTGATAGCCGGTGCAGCACCCGTATTGATCGGCACGCGACCCGCCGGATCAGTATCCGTCAAATGCCCGACCATGACATTCGCACTTCCATTTCCGGCACTGCTGGCGGTGTAGGTGGCGCTGGCCTTGCCATCTGCCTGAATGCTGGCCTGAGCACCGGAAATACTACCATTCACGGCGCTAAAACTGACCGGCAGGCCGATCAGCTGGCTCAAATTGGATAGCGGTACGGGCGTACCGGATGAGTTGGTCAAGAAGCTGGCCGCGACGGTAGTCTGGTTAGCAGCTGGCACGCAAAGCGACGGGCTGCCGACAGTAGGTTTCAACACGAGCCATGGCGTGGTCGTCAGGGTGCCGGTACCCAGCACACCGATCGTCTGCGCCGATTCGCTGCATGTACCCGCCGCCTGCGGGTCGGTATTGCAGCTCCACCAGTTGTTGGTCGCGTTCACCGCGCCATCACCCGATTTACGCGCCGACAATGCCTGTTTTACCGAGCCGCCCAGCGTATTACCGGCAAAGACATTATAGTTGACATCCACTGCAAAATCACTGAGAATGGATATAGCGCCGCCTTCACTGTCGGTAGTCAGTGCGGTATTGTTATTGATAAATTTGTTCTTTTCTATTTTGGTGTAAAAAGAAGGACTCTGCGGCGACTGCTCCGCAAGCACGTGAATTGCCCCGCCGTAGGTAAAATGCGTGGACGATACGAAGTTGCCGGTAAAGGTAGAATTCGTAATACTCATGCTGCCAGTGACTGTGATGGTCGAACTTATGTAGCTGATCAGTATCGCCCCGCCGCTGGCGTTGTCGCTGTCTGTAACATTGGCTTGATTATTGGTAAATATGCAGTTGTCGACAGTGATCACGCCACCGCCCCCTATCGACAGCGCGCCTCCGCCACGGCCTGTGGACACATTGTCCTCGAACGCACAATTGGTGATACTGACAACATTGTCAGGCCCGCCGCAGAGAATGGCCCCGCCTCCATAGTTACCCGGACTTTTCCCACCCGTGAACTTGATGCCGGAAATAGCAGTCGTCACACCCGACACATCGGCGAACTCGTTGATCAAAAGGATACGGTTCTGCATCGTGGCGGTCATATTTACGATCGTAGAAGCCGCCCCGGCCCCTACGATCGAAATATTCTGGGCTTTGGTCCCAATTTTGATCGGCCCCAGCGTGAGATTGTAAGTTCCTGCGGGCACATTAATCGTATGCGGCCCACCACCGAGCGCATCCGCCGCCAGGATCGCGCCCCGCAATTGCGAGGTGGCGTTGCCATCGCTCGTTTGGGTTACATTGAAGGTATTTGCATACACACCGGGCATTATGCCGGACACCAGCAATGCAATAGCCAAGATCCTGAACAGGTGAAGGCCGGTAGAAGTTTTCATCATAGATAATGTGGTTAAAAAGAATCAGGAGTGCGGAGGGTAAATGCCATTGAGCGCGATCAGATATTGAATTGCCTGAAAGGGCATCATGTTGTTATGTGGCTGATCGCCGCCGGCTTCCCCCAGGGCAGTTCGGTTCATGGGTGCGCCCGCGCCCTTTTGGCTGGCAAAGCATTTGACCGGCGGGCGATTATCGTCGTTGGCCCATACCTGCCCTTCGGGACTTTGCACATTGCCTTTGGTACTGGCCACGGCCGGGTGATAGTGAAATGGCATTTCGTCGGGTGTCAGCGTTACCGTCGTTACGCCCGCAGCCTGACCAAGCTGGTATTCCGTCAGTCCGAAATCGCCTCTGCGCGTTGTGAAACATACCGGCGCTCTTCCCCGCAAATCGGGCAGTGCGAAAGTTGTTTTACCATCACCGCCGTAGGATGAGCCAAGGAGAGAAAATAGCGCCGTATTATTTGCAATGGGCAACAGACGGCCATCACAGGGAACGCAAGATTCCGATGCCAGTTTTCCGGGAAACAGCGCGATGCTTCCAAGGTATCCACCACTGAACTTCTCTCCCGGATAGATTCCCTCAATAGCGATAGCATAGTTGATAACCTGGTAGGGCGACATGTTATTGTGCCCCTTGCCCCAACCGACCTCCGCGAGGGCCAGCGTGCTCATGCTTGCATTACTTTCCTTGGTATACCCTGAATCGGCAGGCCAATAATGTCCCTGAGGCTCGGCACTATCCCGGTTAATAGTACTCGCAACAGCCTGGTGCGTGTGCTTTGGCATTTCATCAAAAGTAAGGGGGTGCCTCTCCTCGCCCCCCTGGGCGAAATAGGGATAAGCCGGGCCATTGCCAATCGTCACACGTTCACGAAGGTCTGGTAGTTTAAAAGTATTTCCATCACCACCGTAGGTGTTACCGATCAAGTGGTAGAGCGCAAGATTAGTGGCAGTAGGCAAGGACCTGCCGTCACAGGGAAGCCAGCCTTTTGGGACAAATGGAAAGGCAAATGGCCTGATCTCGGAAAGATAATTATCCATTGGAATCTTGGTTAAAGGTTAGTAATAGTCAGGATTTACTCGGAAACACTCCCACAATTGCGATGATATAGGACATCGCAAGAATCGGCATCCTGTTTTCATGCGGGACGCTGCTACCCGCCTTCTCCACGCTGTCGAAGTTTAATTGTGCACTACTAGTTCCTCCTGCTGCGCCATACCGGCGCCCTCCTGCCGGCGCAGCCGACCAGAAAGCATTTGTAGCGTCTTTCGTGTTCGCAATACCCGAAGTGCTGCATGCCGGCGTATGCGAGTGCCTCGGCAATTCATCCAGCGCCAACTGGATTGTTTCCATACCGGCTTTTTGCCCGATAGGAAAGAGCTCGCTCTGCCCAAGTGCAACGCGCGAGCGTAAATCCGGCAATGCAAAGTTGGTCACTCCGTCTCCGCCGTAGGCGGTCCCGAGGAGAACAAAAAGAACTTCGTAGTCTTTAATCAATAAAAGGCTACCATCGCAAAAGAGCCATCCACGAGGAGCAAAGTTTCCGGCAAATAATCTGATTTCACCAATGTAAGATTCTTCCATATAATTTGACAATAAAGGTGGTTTGGGATTGACGGACAAATAAAGCATCCTATGTCACCGAAAGACTAAAAAACGACGTCACAAAAACGTCACAATTATTAAAACTTGGTCACATGGCACAAAAAACCCGCCCTGAATCATTCCAGAGCGGGTTTTGTTCATTATGCAAAGAAATTTTGAAAACTATGCCAATCCCCGAACGCTCCCCCTACATACGTGTACTCCCAGGCACGGATACGCTCGACATTATCCTCAAAAACACGCACTTTCCCGACGACCTGCTCTCAGAAAACGTCGAATGCCATTTAAGGTGGGAAGAAGGCACTCCGGTTTTGGTATTCCAGTTCAAACGGGCCGCCTACGATTTTAGCGAGCTGCTTGTTCCTGCTGAACTGAAAGGCGGAGAAAAGGGCTGGCTGCAACCTCGACTAATTCAAACAAGATTACTACTCGCAGATAATGTAGTTACAGATCAGGTTACAGCGCGGGCATTTTTTTTAACAATGCAAGAAAGTGACGAAATCCGAAAAGTTTTCGAACAGACCAACACCACGACAATGCCGTCAGGCATGTAACATCGGTACCAACCCAAAACATAAATATCTACCGAAATGCCCTTGGGCATGTAACAACAATGCGTCGCAGGCGCATTGCCACAGCATTGTCGTTACATCCCTGGCGGGATTTATTCGCTTTTTTGATCCGCTCGATTGCTACCAATATTACATCGCTACGCGATTTACTAGGTCATTCCCCGTCCCACGGCGGATCATTCAAAGTTAATACCCCGGGTTCTGTGGTGCTAGATTCGGGTTTACCTGCAATTCCACGCGTGGCAGCGGCATGAGGTAATCCCTGTTCGCACTGAAATTCTCGTGCGGTTCCAACGCGTTTGATCCTTTGAAAACCTTTTCGCCCAGGTTTCGGCGTTTGATGTCGTACCAGCGCTTGTATTCGAATGCGAGTTCGAGACGGCGTTCGTCCAGAATCAGGTCAATCATCGCGTCTTTGGTGGAACCAGCCTTCACATCCTCGGGAAAACTCGTCTGCCTGCCTGCCCAGTTTCTGGCCCTCGCCCGGATCTGGTTGATGTAACCCAATGCCTCCGCATTCGGACCGTTCACTTCCACCGATGCTTCGGCGGCGATCAGCAATAGCTCCGCGTAACGCATGGCGGCATAATTGTGATCGGAGTAACGGCCTTCCGAGTTCGAATTACCTGCAAAACGGGCATACTTGGCGATATGAGGACGTTTCGTGTTCGGGAATTCGGTGTAGGGAACGAGCTTCCCGCCGATCAGCAGCGAGTCTTCAAAGCTGACTTCTTTGCGATAATCACGGTTATCCCAGGTACTGTACACTTTCAGCGAAGGCACTATCACGCTCCATCCGCTGCGCGGCGCGTCGCCTCCACGGATGCCTGTCATCGGCGCCATAATGTCGTCGTTGGCCCCACCGTCACCCGATTTCAAACCGAGGAAATCGATATCCAAAATATGCTCTTTCATATTCGGGGCCTGCGGCGCTTTGAACAGCGTTTGAAAGTCCGCTTCGAGCGCATAGCCAAACTTGTCTTTATTATCGATCACCCATTTCGCTTCCGTATAGGCCTTCTGGTATTGCCCCATCGTGAGATGAACAGAGGCCAGATAGGAAGCGGCCGTTCCCTTGGTGGCCCGGCTGCGCACCTCCGACGGCTGCTTGTCGGGCAGCCATTGTTTGGCAAATTCCAGATCGGCGATGATACTGGCGTAAACCGTTGCCGCGGGCGTCTTGGAAATCGATTTGACGGACTCCGGGTTACTGATAAAATAATCAATGTAAGGAATGTCGCCGAATACCTGCACGAGGTGGAAATAAGCGAATGCACGGATGAACCGGGCTTCCGCGACGAGCGGATTACCCGTAGCCTCAGGTAAATTCAGCCCCTGCGCGCCAAAAATGGCCGCATTCGTCGAGCTGATCACCTGGTACCACATCGGCCAGAATTGGTTAACCATGTTGTTGTTATCGTCCATATTGAAATCGTTGACCTGCTGGCGTTCGGCAGGCGTGCCGCGGTCACCGATGTCCTCCATATCGCTCCGGAGCATGAGTGCCGACACAAACTGACGGCCATAGAGCCGCTCGGTGGCCATCCAGCCGTATGCACCCATAATCGCCGTTTCCACATCTTTGGAAGTCCTGAATAACGCTTCCGGCGCCAGCAACCCTACGGGCTTTTCGTCCAGGTCCGCACAGCCCAGCAGCAACGAAACCGTCGCGGTCAGGAATATTGATCTATTGAATAAATGCTTCATTTTCATGTCCGTTTAATGCTTTAAAAACCCAGGTTCAGGCCTATCGTGTAGGATTTGGCATTCGGGTAGCTGCCGTAATCGAGCCCGAGGTTACGGTTGCTGTCGGTATTACCGTCCGATGAATAGTTCACCTCAGGATCGTAACCTTTGTATTTGGTAAAAGTCAGGATATTCTGGGCGCTGGCGTAAATGCGCAGCTTGCTGATCCTGAGCTTTTCGAGCACGGGTTTTGGAAAATTATAACCTACCGCGAGGTTCTTCATCCTGACAAAGCTCCCGTCCTTGATCCACCGCGTAGATACCCTGCGCGTCCTGCCAACCGTGGCTTTGGGTACATTCGTATTGGTATTCGTGGGTGTCCAGCGGTTCAATGCTTCGGTGGTCGCATTGTTGATCGCCGAAAGCAGGTTGAGCTCCATTAACGTATAGCTCAGCAAGTCGTTGCCCTTCGAAGCCTGGAAGAATACATTCAGGTCAAATCCTTTCCAGCTGAAATCATTGTTCATACCCCAGGTGAATTTCGGGTGCGGATTACCGATGATGGTGCGGTCGTCGCTGTTCAGCATGCCGTCGGGAACACCGGTAAGCTGGCCATTCGCATCCTTTTTACCATTAATATCCCTGAATTTCTCCCCGCCTGCGACCACTTCAAAGCCACCGCCGGGAACAAAACTGTCGCCTTCCTGGTACACGCCGTCGTAGATCCAGCCATAAAAACTACCTACCGGGTAACCTTCACGCAAGACCTGGGTTTGCCCCATCCCTACCATATGCCCGGGTGCGGAGCCATAAAGAATGTCGGTTCCTGCGGGCAGTTTCAGGATTTTATTGCGGTTCAAAGAGAAGTTAATGTCCGTGCTCCATTTGAAAGCGCCCACGAGATTGCGGGTATTGAGTGTAAATTCAAAGCCCTTGTTTTCAACCTCGCCGATATTCTGCAACTGGTTGGTATAACCCGAATACTGAGGCAGCTGCACGCTGAAAAGCAGGTCCTTGGTCACACGCCGATAGTAATCGGCCACGAGGTTAATGCGGTTGTTGAACAAACTCACGTCTGCACCGAGGTCAAACTGGTGCGTGGTTTCCCAGGTAAGATCGTCGTTTGCGACGGTCGTCGGGCGAACGGCATTCACCGGAGTGCCGTTGATGATCGTATACACATTCGAAAAACGGGCCATCGTCTGGTAGGGCTCGATGGCCTGGTTGCCCGTCAGCCCGTAACTCACGCGCCACTTCCACTGGCTGATCGCCGCAATGTGCTGCATAAACGGCTCGCTCGACATTTTCCAGGCAAATGCACCCGAAGGGAATGTGGCCCATTTGTGGTTTTTACTGAAATTTGAAGAACCGTCCTGGCGAATATTGGCGGTGAAAAGGTATTTGTCGGCCAAAGCGTACGTCAACCGGGCATAGTAGGAAGCCAGTACCCATTCGGTGAGCCCGGAATTCGGGCTTTGCCATACCGACGAGCCGCCCAGATTCCAGTAAGAAACCGCATCGGTAATGAACGATTGCCCCGAGCCGCCCCAGGTTTCGCTCGACGATTTCTGATAGGAATACCCCGCCATCACCGACAGATCGTGCGCGCTGCCGATCTTTTTGTTGTAGGTCAAATAGTTCTCATTCAGCAGCAACGTGCTTTTCGAACCATTCACGGTCGCCGATCCGCCCACGTTCCGGCCGTCGTTCAAGGTCGTCGGCGTAAATGTGCCGGTGCGGCCACTGTTGGTGGTTGCACCCAGCGTCACCCTGAATTTCAGGTCTTTGAGAATATTGTACTCGGCATAAAGGTTACCCTGGATACGATCGGCCAGCGACTCGTTTTCCAGCTGGGTAGCAATGGCATACGGGTTATCGATCGGATCGCTCAGCCGCCCCACGGTAAACCGGCCATTGGCATCGCGTATCGGCTGGTCGGGTTCGAACTTGAATGCCGACGCAATCACGCCCGGAGTAAGTCCTCCCGAGCCTTCCTGCGTTTTCGACTGCTGGCGCGAGACGCGTTGCGCAAACAGGTTCAGCCCCAGTTTTAGTCTCTTGGTAGCATTGATATCGATATTGCTCGTCACCGAATACCGCTTGTACCCGGAATTCAGGATAATGCCTTTTTGATCGTAATAGGCACCAGACACATAATATTTCACTGCCTCGCTGCCGCCTGCTACCGAAAGTTGGTGGTTCTGAATGCCGCCACGACGGAAGATCTCGTCCTGCCAGTCGGTATCGGCGCCTTGAGAAACGATCGTGGGACGCGCTTCCTTTACATAATCGAGGAACTGGGCAGCATTGAGCAAATCGAGGCGGTTAATTTCCTTCTGGCTGGAAAACGAGGTATTGAAATCGATACGCGGTTTACCCGACGTCCCTTTTTTGGTCGTCACCATGATCACGCCGTTGGCGCCGCGTGACCCGTAGATAGCAGTTGCCGAAGCATCTTTCAGGATTTCAATCGATTCGATATCCTCGGGCGGGGGCAATGTACCACCTACAAAGCCGTCGACCACATAAATAGGGTCGCTGCTTGCATTAATGGAGGTCCCGCCGCGGATCCGCACCTTGAATGACGAGCCCGGCTCTCCGTTATTGGCCTGGATCTGCACCCCGGCAGCGCGGCCTTGCAATGCCTGCACAGTCCCGAGCGCGGGATAGGCGGTTAGTTCCTGTGATTTGACGGACGCCACCGAGCCGGTCACATCACTCTTCTTCACAGTTCCGTAACCTACCACAAGCACTTCTTCGAGGGATTTCTGGTCGGTTTTCAGGGTGATATTGATTTCCGTCCGGCTGCCAGCCTGCACCTCTTGCGGCTCGTAACCTACAAAGCTGAAAATGAGCACCGTATTGGCATTTTCGACCGACAAGGTATAGTTTCCGCCTGCGTCCGTGGACGTGCCCGTTTGTGTACCCTTCACAAGGATATTCACACCCGGTAGCGGTTCCTTGCTTTCCGAGTCCGTTACGCGGCCTTTAATGGTAATCTCGGTACCGGCCTGCCAACCGCTTTTCACGGAAGCCTCAGGTTCCCCGGAGCTCCATTTCGGTGTTTCCGACGGGCGGATCACGATATTCTTCCCCGAAACTTCATAAGTTAGCCCCAGCGGCACCAGAAACTCCTCCAATATCTTCGAAAGCTCCTGGTTCGACTGCTGGATCGTCACCTTCCGTCCCGATTGGATCATTTTGGAACTGAATATAAACCGGACCCCGGCCTGCTTTTCGATCTGGTGCAAGACTTTCTTCACTTCCAGGTCCTGCGCTTGCAGGCTGATGCGCTTGTTGAGCAGTTCCTGCGCACGCACGTCCGCCGCGAGCGCATTCCCGACCAGCCAAACCGACATTATCAATTGCGCTACGCTTATCCGCATAAGAACTAACCATTTACGATGGAACTGTACCGGTATTTTCATAAATTTGAACGGTTTTGTTAATTGAAACTTGGCAAAATCTTCCTCCTCATCCCATTTGCGTGAGATGTGACGGTCTGCTAACCACTGAGGATATTAGAGCCGGCCATGTTGGCGCATGGGCCGGCTTCTTTATTTAGTTATTTCTGCAACCTTTCCCTTCCACCACAATCCGCCCGTCGATACTCTTGTAGCTGGCGTCTACGGCCTTGCAGATCAGGTCCAGCTTCTCGTAAAGCGACATTTCGGTGAGCGTGGCGGTGATGGGGCACTCGTCCATCATGTTTTTGTCGTAAATAATATCGATGCCGTAAGCGCTCTGCAATGCACTGAACACGGCCGACACAGGCGTTTCGTCAAACTCAAAATGCGGGGCTGTACCGGTGTTCGCAACGACTTCCGGCTCGGGGACGAGACTTTTCGTGATTTTTACGGTTTTTCGTACAAAAACCACCTGCTGATTGGGCTCGATGACCACGCCCGTAAGCTCACGGGAACTTTGCTTCTCGGCCATTTCCGGGTCCTCCCTGGAAAACACCGCCACTTTACCCGTTTTTACCGCCACCGAAACCTCCTGCTCGTTGGCATAGGATCTCACCGTAAAACTGGTACCCAACACCTTGGTCACCAATTCATTAGAATACACAAAAAAGGGCTTAGAAGGATCTTTGGCTATATCGAAAAAGGCTTTTCCCGAAAGAAAAACTTCCCGGCGGTCGCTGCCGCGGCGGTCGCTGCCGCGGCGGGCGCGCCCGAAATGCGCCGGGTAACTCATTTTACTCCCGGGATCGAGGGTAACGCGGCTACCGTCGTCGAGACGGATCGTCAGCGGATTTGAAGAAGTATTAACCGTTTCTCGCATTTCAGCTTTCGCAGCGGCAACGAGTTGATCGTAGCCGATAGTTTTAGGCTGATGGCGCAGCCAGAATGTCCAGCCAAGTCCGGCCAGCAGCACCAGCATAGCAGCAATGCGCACCCAGCGGCCGGCATGCCAGGGCAAGTGCACCCTTTCGATATTTTCCGGAGTTGTCGTTTCCAGTCTTTCCACGATCCGCTCTACCGCCTTCCTTTTTTCAGGATTTGATAATGAGGAATTTGTAGGCCGGATCGATACTACCAACTGCCGGGCGCGCTCTACCATTTCACGTTTTTCGGGATGGGCGACAAGCCAGTTTTGCCATGTCTCATCGTCCTCGCGCGTGGGGTTGAGCACCCAGTTACGGAACGATTTATCCCAGACAAACTCCCCCAAACTGAAATCGCGGTAACGGTCCATGTTCAAAATTTTGCTTTTCAAACACCATTAGACCATCCCCGTGGCGGGATACTGCATTTTTCCGGCTTTTTTTGAAATTTTTTAAATGAGGTATCTCAAATTCAAAATGGCGAAACCAAAATCAGCGAAACAATGGCTTTCCAATGCGATTTGATAAACTTGAATGCTTCTTGGAGCAGATTGGAAACCGATTGCGGCTGAATGTCCATCACCATCGCGATTTCTTCGCGTTCCATATCATTATAAAAACGGAGAAAAACGGCTTCTTTTTGCCGTTTCGGGAGTTCGTTGAGCATTTCGGTCATGCGGGAGGCCAGCAACCGGTCGTTTTCTGATTCGATCAATTGGTACTCGGCGCTGAATTCGAGGTCGAAAACAATGTCCGATTCGTTGTAATAATCCATGCAATCCATCCGCAGGCGCGAGGCGAGGCGGTGCAGGCGGCGGCGCAGGGAGGCGAGCAGGTAAGGTTTGGGGGGAATTTCGGGATTCAATGCATTTCGCTTTTCCCAAACTCCCAGAAAAACATCCTGAATGCAATCCTTGATCAGCTCGCGATCGCCGTTAAACTTTGTTCCGTAATGAAACAGCAGATCGTAGGTACGGTCAATGAGGTGTTCATAAGCGGTGACATCCCCCGCCAGCATTTCCCGCCACAGTTTCTGCTCTTCCTCGAAATACAGGTCCGGACGGGTTAAGGCCTTCATGAAAACGGATGAATTTTAGTCACGTTGGAAAACGAAAAGCAGGCGGGGCGGCTTTCTTACTATCTATCATCTTATTTAATCACCAAACAATTATACTTACAGAACTAACGCCAAGCCTATACGCGCTCATCAACCATCACGATTTAAACATGGGCAGCGGATTCAGGGGGTGGCGCAAAAAATTGGCCCCGATCTTTCTCAGCAGGAACAAATGAAATCCGGCATTCGGGAATCTCCGGCGCAACCGACGGAGCATTTGCCGGTTGGCACCGAACGCGAGCAGGCCCAGTGAGACGTCCGTCCAGTCCGCCTTTCGGAAAGTTTCGACCGTGATTCCCATTGCACCATCGTACGGCCGGACCTTGTGATGCCAGTAGATCATGGCGCTAATCTCGGGGATCAGCGACCCATTCTGCGTGGCATTCAGGTAATGCTCGGCTTGCAGGATGGAGGGCGGTAGGTAGTCGATCGTGCGGGCCGTCCAGATCCCGATATCGTGAAACACAGCCGCTATGGCATATTTGTGCCGGTTTGCGGGATCGGCGTCGCGCATGACACAGGTCTCGAAAACCCGGTGAACATGGTTGGAATACTTTTCAAGGTCGGTACCGATTTCCTGCCCGAAACGCCCCAGGAGCTCGTCGATAAGTGGTTCATGATCTCGCATTGCGCAAATTTTGAGTGAATGCGATAATTTACAGATAATCAGAACAACCGCATGAATTCCGGCGCTATTTGGCGATTTGTTTCAGTTCCCGACATTCTCTCGGGTCAATTCGGATTGCGGGAAGCCTTTTGCCACAACCTTTTCAGCATTCTGTAGTCAAATGGGCAATGGAGTATGTAGCCTTAAACGTATCTGACAGGGTCGGTGCCAGATTCTGGTAGCTTCTCACTAAGAAAACACTTTTTTAGGTTCTCCCCTACTCATTCTTCCCATTAGACTTATCAATAATCACCGCCAGCAAAATCACCAGACCCTTCACGACTTGCTGCCAGAACGGCGATACATTCAATAATACCAGACCATTATTGAGCACTCCGATGATGATCGCGCCCTGCACGGTACCGAGGATGCTCCCGCGACCGCCCGAGAGCGAGGTGCCGCCTATCACAACGGCGGCAATGGAATCCAGTTCATAGCTGATGCCCGCGTTGGGTTGAGCGGAGTCGAGGCGCGATGTGACCATAATTCCACCCACCGCTGCGAGCGCCCCGGCAATGGTATAAACTATGATTTTAACCTTATTGACATGGATCCCCGACAACCGCGAGGCACTTTCGTTACCTCCGATGGCATAAATGTAGCGCCCGATCCGCGTCTTGTCTGTCAGGAACACTGCCAGTGCCACGATGATGATCGAAATCCATACCGGCACCGGAATGCCCAGAAACCAACCGGTACCGATAAACAGGAAGGTATCCCCCAGCCCGCTGATCGGGAAACCGCCCGTCCAGAGCATGGTAAGGCCCCTTGCGACCGTCAGCATCGCCAGTGTGGCCACAAACGGCGGCACATTGAACCGTGTAATAGCCCAACCATTAAATGCGCCCAATGCCGAGCCCGTCAAACCGCCGGCGAGGATCGCGCCCAGGACGGTGAAGCCGATATACAGGTTTTGGGAAGGTATTTCAATGCCATTTTTGAGCAAACCCGCCGTAATCGCGCCGCATAACGCCAGTACCGAGCCAACCGACAAATCGATCCCGGCCGTAAGCACAATCAGCGTCATACCTACCGAAATGCAGATATTGACCGAAATCTGACGCATCACATTCCAAAGGTTCGAGAACGTCAGAAACTTGTCCGACAGCATGCTCAATGCAAGGCATAGCAGGAACAAGGCGATGAGGGACTGGAAGCGGGCAAGGTTTCTGGGGCTGTATGCGATAGGCATTAGGCTTTATGCTTTTTGAATGATTAAATAGCTTTTTTCAAAATTCCGTCTTCTGTCGCTTCGCTGGCCAGAAACTCGGCGGTGAGCCGGCCTTCGGCCATTACGAGGACGCGGTCGGAGATGGCGAGGATTTCGGGTAATTCGGATGAAACTACGAGAATGCCCAGACCTTCGTTCGCCAATCGGATAATAAGTTTATAAATCTCGGTTTTGGCATTGATGTCGATGCCGCGCGTCGGTTCGTCGAGCAGGAGTACTTTCGGTCGCGTGGCCAGCCACTTGGCGAGCACGATCTTCTGCTGGTTACCTCCGCTCAGGTTTTTGGCTTTTTGTTCTTTCGATGGGGTTTTAATCCGCAACTCGCTGATGTAGTGATCGGCGAGTTGGCATTCCCTCGTATCGCTAAGCGTACCCAGCTGCTCCATTTCCTGCAATGTGGTAAGGCTTATATTGTTCTTCACACCAAGCCCGAGCACGAGGCCGTCCTTCTTCCGGTCCTCGGGTACGAGTGCGAGCCCGGCGGCGATGGCACGCGCAGGGGAATCGCAGCAAATGGATTGACCACCGATCATCACCTGCCCGCTCGAATGCGCGGGATACAGCCCGAAGATCGATTCCAGCAGCTCTGTCCGTCCCGCTCCCATCAATCCGAAAACGCCGACGATCTCGCCTTTACCTACATGAAAGGAAATGTTATGGAGCACATTACCGCCTTTCAACCGGTTTTTCAGGCTCAGGTTTTTCACTTCCAGCAACGGTTCGAATACGCCTCTGCCAGTAGTTTTGCGCATCACGTCGATTTTCCGGCCTACCATTTTACTGATCAACTGATCCTGTGTCATACCTGCCATTTCACCGGATTCTACGCTTTTGCCATCGCGAAGCACCACATAGTGATCGGCAATGCGGAAGAGCTCGTCGAGCTTGTGCGAAACGTAAACGATGGCTTTGTTCCTGACTTTCAGATCGGCTATAATGTCGAAAAGCACCTCTACCTCCGCGCCGGTGATGGCCGAAGTCGGTTCATCCATGATAATCAACTCGGCATCGGTCAGCAGCGCCTTGGCGATTTCGACAATCTGTTGCTGCCCTACTTTGAGCTTAAAAACCTGCGAATCGGGATTGACTTTCAGGTTCAACCGGTCGAGCAGTTCCTGCGTGCGCTTCCTCATGCGACTTTTGTCCATCGTGCCGTATTGGGTCACGAGCTCGCGGCCGAGAAAAATGTTTTCAGTAATAGTTAAATAGGGAATCAGGTTCAGTTCCTGGTGGATGATCGCGACACCGTGCTGCTGCGCGTCTTTCGGGTCCGAAAACCGCGTGGGCTCCCCTTTGTAATGGAATTCTCCTTCAAAATCGGGGTAAACGCCCGACAAGATCTTCATCAGTGTCGACTTCCCGGCCCCATTTTCGCCGATCAACGCCGTAACCTTACCCGCTTCGATCGACAGCGAAACATCGTCCAGCGCAATCACGCCCGGAAACCGCTTGGTAACCTTCTTCACTTCCAACAATGGCGCTGTGTCCGTCATGGTTTTTCGATTTGGAGACTTACCGGGATGATTTCAATGTCGTTCACCTGTAAATGCTCGCGGTTCAGTTCGATGGCGCCGTGAAATGCCACGCGGTCGCCTTTTTTCACGCTGGATTTGAAAGGCGGTACCACCTTTTCGCGGATCAGCTTGTTGATCTCCGCCGATACATTATTGAAATCCATGGAATTGGTGAATGCGTTGATATCAATCGCGCCCGAAGCGTCGCGGACCGCATTACCGAAAATATATTCGATAGCGATACGCACTTCCCGCTCTTCCATTTCCAGCTTCACTTCATTCTCGTCCACATCACTCACAATACCATTCCCTTTTACCAAAAAATAGCGGATGTTACCAATGCCCAGCGCATGTGAATGCTCTCTAAATGCTTTTTCCTTGTCGGTTTTCAAAAGCGTGGTCAATGCGTTCAGATCCACGGCTTTGGAAAGGCCGGGCGTCAGCTTTTTTTCCCAGAAATCTTTGGCATAACCGGCGGCATCGAATGCTACAGTACCGGCCTTCACTTCATCCAGCTTTTTGAAATACACCGAATTATAAGCCAGCAATGCAATCACTGATGCGTAAAGCAGGTATCGGATCGGTTTGGGCATAGCTATTCCTTTTCGCCGTAAGCGGCATAATTTTCGACATTATCCTTCTTCACCAGTTCCACAGCCACCGGCATTTTCTTGGGAAAATCACGTTTGCCTTTGAAATACTCATCGGCAAATGTGGCTGCGGTCTGCGCCATTACTTCGGGAAACTGCATTCCTGTTGCCAGGATTTTCCCGTCCTGAATGGACTTCACGACATCCTCAGCGCCGTCGAAACCAAATACTTTCACGCGATCGGCCTTACCCGCCGCCACCAGTGCCTGGTGAGCGCCCATTGCCATGGCATCGTTTCCGCAAAACACGCCATCGATATCCGGATGTGCTTGCAGGATGGATTCCATGACTTCCATTGCCTTGTTGCGGTCGAAATCTGCACTCTGCCGGGCGACCATTTTCAAACCAGGATAGAAATCGACCACGCTATGAAAGCCCTTCGAACGGTTCCAGGTGTTGTTATCGCCCACCATCCCCAGGATTTCGACGTATTTGCCTTTCTTGTTCAATGTCTCGACAAAGTATTTGCCGATCGCCACGCAGCCGGAATAGCTATCCGACAGGATTTGCGAAGTTGCAGCGCCATTCGCATTCACTTCCCGGTCCATACAAAACACGGGCACGCCCGCCGCCACGGCATTCTTCACATTCACGATAGAGCCATCGGCATCGGTCGGATTGAACAAAATGGCATCATAACCCGATGCGATCGCGTTGTCGAAATGGTCGGTTTCCTGTGCGGTATTATTCTGTGAATCGAAAATCTTGGATTCGTAGCCCAGCTGTTTCGCTTTCGCCTCGGCTTTTTGCGCGAGGAAAACGAACCACGGGTTATTAAGCGTCGACACCACGATCGCGATTTTTTTGGGCTCGTCCCCGGATTGTTTTGTTTTACAACCGATTAATCCAAGCCCGAAAAGGGTGCAAAAAAACGCTATCCGGTAATGAATGTTGATTTTCATGTTTCAATGGGTTTAGGTGGCCGCGCTTACGGGTCGGGTGCCCGGCTAGGGGCATCCGGCTAGGGGCGCCCGGCTAGGGGTACACGGTCACGATCACGCGCTGGTAACGCGTCAGCGCGGGTGTGCCATTGTCGGTAACGGCCAGTACCACGTGAATGGTCTCCGGTTTTTCCACCTTTGGAGCCGCAAAAGACGTCCGCGCAGCCTTTATATCCTTGATTCCGATAGATTCCTTGATGTTGTAGCTGCCCGGCTCAGGGTAATAGATCCATTCATAGGCCAATGCATTGCCGTCGGGGTCCTGCGACCCTTCCGCGCTAAGCTCCACGGTTTCACCTGCTTTCGCATCGATACGCGTACCACCTTTCACGACTGCCTTAGGAGGGTGATTGGCTTCTTTGTAAGGTTTGATCGTCCAGTCCATCCGCGCCGCGAAATCGTACTGAAATGCCTCACGCCAGCGCCATAATGTGGCTTTGTTGCTGGTATGGTAAGCGCCGTCAATGCCCTTCACCTCGTCCATCGCGTCGGTGTAGATCGGACGGGTTTCGGGTTCGTAGAAGTACTTGAGTGTGCGCGGCGTGTAGAGCTCATATCGTCCGCCCCAGCCGCCGTACTCGGGATGCTCGGGGTCGTTGAGGCCATTATTGATCAATCCCAAAAACGAAGGAGTGTCGCCTTCCATCAGGAATTTGGTGAAGGGATATTCTTTGCCCATCGGGCCGTGGCTGCGCACGTGCTCGTCGAGCCAGGGGTTGTCCACGATTTCAAAGTTGGCGCCTGGGAACCGGCCGTGAAACTTGTCGCCGCTGATACCCGACCAGGTCGCGTAATGGTAAGCGCCCGCCGCGTGGTAGCCCGGGCTACCTACGTAAAAAACTTCGGGAAAATTTTTGCGGATCCACGGACCGGTATCGTCCTGGTCCGAAATAGTGTACATTCTTATTTTGGATACAAATTTCTTCACATCCTCCGGCGAGCGGGTCATTTTTACTTTCCAAAGCGCCTGGGCCAGGCAGTTAGCGCCGCCCCAAACCGGTATCCAGACCGGTCGGTCGTCCTTTTTGTCAACCACCCTGATAATCCATTCAGACCCTTCCGAATCTTTACCCTTACCTACCGCATTCAGGCCGAAATCGGGATAGGCACTTTTGGTAACGCTCACCAGGTAATCTGCTTCGGGATAGCCTTTTTCGTGCAAAAGCAGGTTCGGACGGACTTTCCGGTAGGCTTCTATGAGCTGCCTGATCTTTTCGGGCGCAACACGCTTCTGCTGGTGAATGGAAGTCGTGGCTACGAGGCCTTCGATGTCCCATTGATTGGAATAGGTCAGAAACCGGATCATCGACTGGGTGTCGTCCGGCTCGTTTTCAATGTCTGTCAGCACCAGCACGCGGTGTTTCGTTTCCTGCGCATACGTGACGCCGCCAAAAAGCAGCGCGGCACCACAGAACATTTGTCTTATCAGTTTCATAAATTTTGACCAAATAACCCTATTTGAAAAAGACCTGACTCTACAACGACTCATTAACCGACCCTATACACCTACAAAAGCGATCGCTTACCTGGCAAGGCCGAGTGCCACGGCAGCAATGCCGCCCTCCGAAATACCGTAATGATTGAAAATCTCTGTTTGAGAACCGGTGACCGTGTATTCGTCGGGAATACCGATGATTTTGAACCGGTTATGGAAATCGTGCTGGATCAGAAACGAAGCGCAAGCCTCGCCCAGACCGCCGTAAACGCTATGCTCTTCTACCGTAATAATCGGCTGCCCGGTAGCTGCGATATTTCTCAAAAGATCGTAATCCAGTGGTTTGATCGTGTGCATGCTTACCACCGAGGCCGAGATATTGTGCTCGCGTTCGAGCTTTTCCGCGGCCCGCAAGGCCGGCGCAACCGTTTCGCCTGTGCCGATTATCGTAACATCGCTCCCCTCGCGTACAACGCGCCCTTTTCCGAATTCGAAGCTCTTCTCGTCCTCCGAAAGCAATGGCATTTGTTTCTTGCCAAAGCGGATGTACACGGGAATATCGCTTTCCGCGGCAAGCAAAATAGCCTGTTCCGTTTCGAAGTTATCAGCCGGGGCGACGACAATCATGTTATTAATCGTACGTAAAACCGCAAAATCATGCAAACTGTGGTGTGTAGAACCCAATGCGCCGTAGCTCACGCCTGCACTTATACCGATCAGCTTGACCGGGTTGTTGGAATAGGCCACGTCATTTTTGATCTGTTCCAACGCACGGGCCGTCAGGAAGCAGGCCGGAGATACGGCAAAGACCTTCTTGCCGGTCGAAGCCAGACCAGCCGCAACCCCGACCAGGTTCTGCTCGGCAATGCCTACCTCGATGATCTGCTCGGGGAACTTCTGCCCGAACGGTACCAGTTTCCCGGAGCCGCGCGAATCGCTCGTTACCACGATAATGGCCCTGTCGGTCTGGGCGAGGTGCTGCACTGTGGCCGAAAAAACTTCCAGGTTGGCGCGCTGGCTCACAGCAATGTTCTCGATCGTCGCATCCACTATTTCTTGCATTTAAATTGATTATCGCGGAATGGCTCAGGAAAGTGTTTCTTCCAGAAGGTCCAGTTCCTGTATCGCATCGGCATACTGTTCGGGATCGGGAACGCCGTGGTGCCACTTCAATTGATTTTCCATATAACTCACCCCCTTCCCTTTCACAGTGTGGGCTATAATGAGGCTCGGCTTACCCTGTTCGAATGGCAATGCATCCAATGCCGCCATGAGCTCGCCGATATTATGCCCGTCGACATGCCGCACCGCCCAGCCAAACGCTTCGAATTTCCCGTCCACAGGGTCGGTATTGCATACGGCACTGGTGGGGCCGGAGATTTGCAGGTTGTTTTTATCCAGAATGGCGCAGAGATTATCCAGCTTGTAATGCGAGGCCGACAATGCTGCCTCCCAGTTGGAGCCTTCGGGCAACTCTCCATCGCCGAGGACGGTGAACACGCGGTAATCGCGCTTATCGAGCTTGCCGGCGATGGCGGTACCTACGCTCAGCGAAAGGCCGTGGCCCAACGCACCGGTGTTCTGCTCTACGCCATGAACCTTGCGCGTGGGGTGACCGATGTAATGCGACTGGTATTTACAAAGTGTTTCCAGATCGGACTCCGGAAAGAAACCCCGCGAGGCCAATACTACATATAGTGCCTCCACCGTGTGCCCTTTGCTCTGGATATACCGGTCACGATCCGGCGAGTCGAAATGGTCAGCATCGACGTTCATCGTATAATTGTAGAGCACATTCAAAATATCGATACACGACAGGCTGCCGCCGGTATGGCCTGCTTTGGCCTGGTAGATATATTTGAGTATTTTTTTGCGGTACTCCACCGATTTCTGCGTCAGCTCCTTTTCCGACATGACTTTTAGCATTAGTCCGGCATTGCGGCCGGTATTTGTAATTTTCCGATAGTTCAGGGTTCAGTTTTGCGAAACGAGTTCGCGCTCGGGCACGCGGGTGGCGTAAGGTTGCTGCGCTGGTTCGTCGAAAATCTGCACTTCCCAGCCCATATAATTGCCCAAAGCTTCTTTCAGAATGCCCGCCGTTTTCGACGCATTCATTACTACATGGTGCTCGAAACCGTTGCGGCAGATGTATTGCATCAGATTTTGCAGGTTCGGGATCTCGGCTACGGCTCGGTTACCGAAGGTTTTCAGCGAGTCGTCCGTCAGACGCCCCTCGCCTATGTACGCCTTCATGACCCCGCGCGGGTCGTCCGTGCTGATGCGCCCGTACGTGAGCGGCATCGCGGGCGTGCGACCGGCCAACGCACCCCAGGTATTCTCCTCTCCCACCGACGTGCCGAGGATAGGCGCCGTCGCGATCTCGATATCCGGCAAAAACGACTTCGCCCAGTTACCGCAGTGGAAGAGTACGCATTTATTATCGTCGCTGGCGTAATTGTTATTCCAATCCACCAGCGCGCTCGGCGAACCCGAAGCGAGTTGCAATGCATACATACTTAATGTACCCGTCACATCCACCTCGCATCCACTCGGCATCATGTTTTCGCTCATCATGCTCATGCTGGTACATACATTACAACCATAGTTCTGCTGCACCGACGTCCAACATTGAATGGCCGTTGCATCCAGTGCATTTGCTTCTATAAAGTCTCCCAAAACCACATCCAGCTTCGCCATCTGGATCAATGCATCGTCAGGCGTACGCCCGCGGGAGGCATAGGAAGTGATTTTATCCAGTCTTTCCTTCACTTTCGAATCCTGGGCCGTGAGCTTGTTGGCATTGCCCAGAATCTCCGACAGATCCACGGTCACGACCGAAATACCGTTGCGCTGCAATATCTTTTCGCTGTAACGCACCGTGTTGAAACCGCCCGGACGAGCGCCTATCGCCCCGATACGGACATTCCGCAGGCCTTTGGTCACCCGGCAAACCGCTACGAAATCGTTGAGGTCTTTGATAAATGAAGGATCGGTCGGATGTACAACATGCTTGGTCGTGAGCGTGTATTTGATGCCGAATTGGTACAGGTTATTGCAAGCCGAAATCTTCCCGCACCAAGAATCGCGGCGGCGGGCCACATCCAGCTTATCCAGATCGTCGGGGTAACCCTGCACCAGCACAGGCACATTCAAGTCGGCCAGTTTCAACGTCTCGGCAATACCGCGTTCATCGCCGAAATTGGGCAAAACCACCAGCACCCCGATGATCTCATCCCGGTGTGCCCGGAACAAAGCCGCACACTTCTGCGCATCCTGGAACGTCTCGACGCCCCCCAGCTTGGTAGCCTCGGTATCGAGCATAATCCCATTAATATTCAGTTTTTTAAGCAAATCAACAATCTCCACCCGCGCTTCGGCCACCAGCCGGTCCGGAAAGAAATCTCTGTTACCAATAATGACTCCGATACTTTTCATGTTCATGGTATGTTACTTTGTTCGGCCATCGGCACGCCGGCGTTTGGGCTATTGTGGTCAGGTGTGGTCAAGTGTTGTCATCGATAGTCATGTGCTGTCATTGATAGCCATGTGTTGTCATCGAGCACTCCATTAAATTCCTGACAACAACTGACCATTACCTGACTTTCTCCCCAACCCCTGACTCTCCGACGCCCTATTCCGCAATGATCAGCTCTATTTCGTTATCGTGAAACAACTGCTGATGCTTCTCTTCGATCCCAGCGTCGGTAATGATATAATCGATCAGCGACAGTGCTCCTAGGCTCGCAAATGCGCTTTTTCCTACTTTGGTCGAATCGGCCACGAGGTAAGTCGTATCCGCCGCGTCGATCATCGCTTTTTTCACGACGAGGTCGGCGATGCTCGGGTAAGTCAATCCGGCTTTGAGTGACAAGCCCGCTGTGGCAAGGAACAATTTCTGCACATTCAGACCTTTGAAAAAGTCGGCGGCTTTCTGGCCCGTCAGCGACAAGGTAGGCGGCTTGAACTCGCCCCCAGTCATGATCACCTCGATACCCGTTTCGGCCCCGAGGATCAATGCGATGTTCAGCGCATTGGTAATCACCGTCAGGTGCTTGTTACTCCCCCGCAGCTTCTTCGCGATCTCGGTCGTCGTCGACCCCGAATCGAGGATGATCGTATCGCCATTAGAAATGAATTCCAGGCACTTAGCCGCTATCAACTCCTTTTTATCGAGATTCTCCTGGTTGGCCAGCGAAAAATTGCGGACCTGGTCTTCGACGTTCTTCAAAAACGCCCCGCCGTGCTCCTTGATCACCAGGCCATCCTTTTCGAGTTTGTCCAGATCCTGCCGGATCGTCACCTCGGTTACTTTAAAAAGCCGCGCAAGGTCGACCACCTTCGCCGAGCCGTCTTCTTTTAACAGTTCAAGTATTTTCTCCCTTCTCTGATTTGCCAGCATTGTATTAACTTTTGTTTTTTACCTAAAAATAGATGGAAATGAAACAATTCGTCACATACCGACAAAAAATAAACCTATTTACAGCTCAAATAGAATACCTAAACTTATCAAAAGCAAATTTACGTAAATAAAAGAAAATAAAAACAGAAAATTGAAAATAATAGTGAGTTATTGTGCTATTATTTCTTTGTATAACCACAACTTCCTGATTTATGCTTGATTTTGAAATTCGGGCTATGCGACAGCAATACACCGTAAGAGCCCTGTTCATCGGAACATTTCTGCTGGGCACCAGCACACTGGCAACCGCCCAATCTGAAAAAGAAGACAAATTACCGCCACCTTCCGCGACCGAAGACTGGTCGTTCAAACCTCCGCTCGTGGTGCCTGGCGAAACCTACGCACAGCCACCGTCGGACGCTGTCATTTTATACAGCGGCCAAACCGACCTTACCAAATGGGAACACGCCGACGGCTCACCTGTCAAATGGGAAACCGATGGCGACGCCGTCACGATCGTACCCAAGACCACCGACATCCGCACGAAGCAAAAGTTCGGCAACATGCAGCTCCACCTGGAATGGCGCACGCCCGACCCTTCCGAAGACAAGGATTTCAACCGCGGCAACAGCGGCGTGCTCATCATGGGCCTTTATGAATTGCAGATTTATGAATCCTATAATTATAGCACCGGGATCTACTACAACGGCCAGGCGGGCAGCGTCTACAAGCAACATACCCCCCTCATGAACGCGGCCCGGAAACCGCAAACCTGGCAAACGTACGACGTCATCTTCGAAGCGCCGGTTTTCCGGGCGGATAAAACCCTCGAAAAACCGGCCTACATGACGGTTTTTCATAATAACGTATTGATTTTAAACCATGTGGAACTGAAAGGGCCGATGGTTTATCAGGGCTATCCGAAGTATAAGCACCATGAGGCCAAACTGCCATTGCAGTTGCAAGAGCATGGCAGCCGGGTGAGTTATAGGAATATTTGGGTGAGGGAGTTGTAGGATAAAATCCGTTTGATCATTGAGCCAGGTTCTTTGAGTAACAGATTTCAGGTATTGAAGCCATGATCTTGATATTCGGCTTCGACGACCAGCTGACTCTAATGACCGCAATAGTATCAAAATCTACCCTTAATCGTTACATTCGTTTACATCCACGCACCCGACAATCGTTGGATCAGTGGTATCGGACTACAAAAGACTCCGACTGGTCGTGCCATTCAGACTTAAAAAATTCGTTCAATTCAGCTGACTATGTCGGGAACGATCGATATGTATTCAATATTAATGGAAATGAACATCGCTTAATTGCTATGGTTCATTTTGACAGACGAACGATTTACGTCGTATTTTTAGGTACGCATTCTGAGTACAACAAAATTAACGCTTCAACGGTTAACCATAAAAAGAAGCTATGAAAGCCGAACAACTCACTTACAACACGGAAGCAGAATACGAAGCTGCAATGGACGAAATCTATGAGCTCATGAATAGAGGGGAGTCTAATCTCACAGAGGCTGAAAAAGATAAAGTTCGAGAAATGGCAGTCGCAGCCGAAGCGTACGAGGACAAGCATTTCCCCTTCCCACCGCCCGAGACTATCCCTGAAATGGTCGAACGGAAACGTTTCGAACTCAATTTGACGCAAGCAGGCCTCGCAGACATGTTGGGGTTGGGAAAGACGAAACTCGTCCAGATTTTGAGTGGCAGACGCGAGCCAGATGAACTGTTCTTGAAGGCAGTTTATCATAAGTTAGGCATTGATCCGGGAGTTTTGCTAGATAACGCATAATCTATCACCGCACCAACGGCAACCAAACCGACATATCCCCGTGCCCCCTATTTCCCCAGGCATAATACGGCACGAGCCGCACAGGAATCGTTTTTGGCACTTCGGTTGACACTTCGCGGTACAGCTTTTTGCTCCAATCCGAATTATCAACCAGTACAGCATCGCCTTGCAAGCTCATGACAGGGCTATTTTCAATGGTTAACAAGGCGGGCTTGAAGTTATTCCTGGCAGCGATAGCGACATCGAAAATGGTTTTGCCTTTGGGTAAATCAATGGACTCTACACAATACACGACCGGACCGCGCTTGACGGCTACCTGGTTACGCGTTTCCTCAACCAATGGATTAGACTCTATCAGTTTGACGGGCATATCAAACACCAACTCGATTTTGTCGCCTGATTTCCAGGCGCGCTTCACTTCGGCATAAGCACCCGATGCGAGTTTTACGGACTCATTTTTGCCGTTAACACTCAAAGTCGCTTTGCCGCACCAGCCGGGAATGCGGAAAAACAGCGACAATGCTTCCTTCGGCACTTCCTCGAGACCCACCACGACCTTTCCATTCCAGGGGTAATCAGTGGTTTGCGTGAGCCGGAGCTGACCGCCTTTCATAGCGGTTTGAAATTTATTTCCTCCATACAAATTAAAGAAAACACCCGCGTCGGAAAGGCTGTATGCATACTGGCTCACTTCCGCAACCGTGCGCACCGTATTCGGCGGGCAGCAGTTGGATTTGGAAATATAGGCCTGCCGGTCCTTTTCCCAACGCTGCTTGAACGGCAAGGCGTCGGAATAGGCCAATGGATTGGTATAAAGGAACTTGTCACCTTTGAGATTAATACCGGATAGCACACTGTTGTACAATGCAAGCTCCACGATGTCAGCATATTTGGCATCGCCAGTGATCTGGAGCATGCGCCAGTTCCAGAGGACGTTGCCAATGTTGGCGCAGGTTTCGTTGTGCGCGGTGAAGTTGGGGAGCTGGTAGTCGCGACCGTAGGCCTGATGGATTTTCTGGACTTCGTCGGGTTTGTAGGATGTGCCGTCGGGCGATACGCCGTCGTAAAGCGAGCCGCAGCCCCCGGTGACGTACATTTTGTGCTGGGTAACGTCGTCCCACATGGCGTGCAACTGCGCGAGAAGGGCTTCATCACCCGTTTCCGCGTACACGTCTGCTACGCCCGCGTACAGGTAGTTGGCGCGGACAGCGTGACCCATTACCTTGGTTTGTTTCAAAAATGGAATGCGGTCCTGGTTGTCGTCGGTACCTTCTGTGGCGCCTTTGATGGCGATCAGGTGCTTAACGAGCGTCAGGTATTTTTCGTCGTGTGTGGTGCGGTACAACTCCGAAAGGCCCATGTAATGCGCCGGGCAAATGGCGTTGCGCGACTGCTCAGGAGTGGCTGCATGATAGAAGGTTATGAGAAAATCGGCTGCCTTTTTGGCAACATCCAGCATGGTGGTTTTCCCCGTGGCACGGTAATGCACACAGGCCGCGGTCATCAAATGGCCAAAGTTATAAGCCTCGAAACTCAGCCGGTCGGCAAACATTTTGCCTTCGCCCTGCTGCTTTTGCTCGATGATCGCCTTCGTGTAAATATAGCCGTCCGCCCGCTGCGCCTTGGCGATCACCGCGATGGTTTTGTCCATAAGTTCATCCAGTGCCGGATCTTTCGTGGCAGCGTACAAGCTTGCTACGGCTTCGAATGTTTTGTAAAAATCCCCGTCGTGAAAGGACGGCCCTTTGAAATTACCCGATTCCAGGCCCGCAGCGATCTCGAAATTGCGAAAGGAATGGCTCAGGTTCGGGTCGGTGTAGGTTTTCCAGAGTTGCGGCACCATGGTTTCGCGGCATACCTTGAAACGGTCGGCCCAAAAACCCTGCGTCCACTGAACGGCCGCCATGTCGACCCCACGTAGCTTTACAAATTTACTCTGCGAGGTATTCACGAGCGCCTTTTCCTGTGCAAATGCACTCAGTCCCAGCCCCAGAGAGATCGCTATAATGGTTTTCGTAGTTTTCATCTAAAATGACTTGGTAATCAAATAATCAATTTCAAAAACGGCTTCCGGGTCCTGAATGCCGCTATTGGGCAAATCATACATCTGGTCCGTCGGCGTATCGGCATCGGGAAATCGCCGGGTATCCCCGGTGCGGAATGCAATGCGGCTTACAGCTTCCAGCGGGGCGAAAAGTACGCCGGTACCAACCTGTTTGCCGTTCACAACGACAGTGTAAAGACGCGTTTCGGTATTAGCCTGTACCTTAATGTCGTAGCGTTGGCCTTTCTTGTAGCCCAAAAGCGTTTTATTGCGATAGCCGGCCTTCAACCGGAATATGCCGGTTGAATCAAAAGACAAACGAATACCCGGCGTACCCTTTTCATCGAGAAATTCAATGTCGAGCAAACCCGTATTGTCTTGGGCCGGTGTTACCGAAAATTCAGCTATCAGCTTCCTTGTCGCCGGGATAACACGCTCTGCACGAGAATAGTCGAAATGATCGGAATCTCTGATAACCAATACTTTGCCGTTAACACCTATACCCATAGCTGCCGGCGCTTGCAATGGGCTGTAAATATTCCATTCCGCGAGTTCCTTGCCCTGAGGCATTTGCGCGAACCGGTCGGAAGCGTGCTTTTCGGCCTTGCTACGCACGGGAACAGGGATTTCCGACACCCAGATATCTTCCTTGTTCATGCTGTAAATCACCCAAAGGTTGCCGTCGGGTGGTGTGCCGTCGCCTTCTGTAATCCCGCGAACATATTGCGGGCCGTAGGATTTGTAGTTGCCGCCATAGCGCATCGGGGTGATCTCCCCATTCACGAGCAGCAGGTTTTTGTAGTTCAAACCATCATCACTGACCGAAATCGCCAGCGGCCAACGAAACTCGGAGGGGTTGTAGACCGTCGCATATTTACCATCCGACGTTTTTTGTCCCCAAATTTTTGCATTACTATTCACAAAACCCGGGGCACGTTTGGGATTGTACAGCCACGTTTTGCCTTCGTTTCTGCTAATGCTCGTCAATGCGTTTTTCCATAGGCCCACCACCCGGCCATCCGGTAAATGATAGTAACTAAATGCCTTGTATTCCCCTTTCAAACTGATCAACGGATCGTCGCGATCGGCCTCTTCCACCCATTGCTGGGTTACCAACTTACTGGCCAGCAGTTCGTCGCAGGCTTCGACAAAGCCTTTGTCACGACTTTCGGTATACATCGGATAATCGGAAGGCTGCTTCCACGATGCATTATGCCTGATAAAATAGATCGGGCCGTAAGTACCATCCTTTTTGATTTCCCGCACTACCCTGCCGATGCCGTGGCCGTCGTTCGGGTCGTCTTTGGCATCGAGTACCATCCCGAAATAGGCCAGCGTGAGCAGGCGGTTGCTCTTTGAAATATAAAAGCCCATCCGCTGGTGCATTACCGCGTACAAGTCTTTCGCTATGCCGGGATGGCCTTCCTTTCGAGTCCCATCCGGTATTTTGTAAGGCGGAAAAATGGCGACCGGTTTTGTCCAGGCCTTCCCATCTTTCGAGGTTTGCAAAAGGGTCTGTCCCGGCGGAATGTGCTCTCCGGCAGGATTACTGAGGTAATTCAAATAAAACACGCCATTCCAGTATGCCAGCATCGGCGCGTGGTTGTAGGTCCAGGTAATGGCTGAATCCCCGCCCGGATCGGCGCGATTGGCCCGCAAGGTCTGGTACGAGTGCACGCCAATGGCCGGACTGAGCTGGCCATGGTGATAGTCAACATTCACGAGCGTTTTGCCTGTGTAGCGGATCGTATCCTGCGCATTCACGATGCCCGTGACCAGAAAAAGGGCGAGCATTCCTGTTAATTCTCTCTGCATAACGCTATTTTTCCAACACCAAAACCCAATCGTTCCCGTTTCTAACCTCGCCGGGCGGGTTAAATGTTTTGATTCCTTTGTTTTTAGTTTTTCCTAAAACTTTGGTTTTGCCTGTCCGCGGATCGTACCAGCTTGTATTCAACTTCGTACCGCCGATTTTACCCATATTGACCTTCATATCACGGCCACTCCCGGTGTCATCTGCGGAGTTCAGGAGTTTAGAGTTTAGGAGTTCAGGAGTTTAAAGTTTACTAGCTCAATTTCTATGAGCAAGCGCATTTACTTTTGACTCATAAACTCTAAACTCATAAACTCTAATACCCTGCATTTTGCGTGATCCTGGCATTCTGGTCCCTGACAATGTTCGGAATCGGGAAAACGAGTTTGTTCTGCGTCACAGGCTTTCCTTTCCCCGTCAGGACGTCTACCATGCGGTTGGTACGTTTTAAGTCAAACCAGCGATGAAATTCGAATGCGAGTTCCACACGGCGTTCGTGCTCGACGGCCAATGCTACCGTGTTGTATTTTGCGGGGTAACCGGCCTCTCTGTACAATGGCAGACCGGCACGTTTGCGGACCTGGTTCAGGTAAGTGGCCTCGCCGGTCGCTTCGGAAAGCAAGAGCAACACGTCGGCATAGCGCAACACCATGAAATTATTATTCGCTGCTATGTTCTGGTTGATCAGCGGCGCGGTTTTGTCCTGCCACTTTCTAGGAAATTTGGTTTTGGTAAAATTCCCTTTTGCATCGGTAAAACCAGTATCGATCGAAGCCTCGCGGCGACCGTCTCCTTTTTCGTATTCATTCCAGATATCATCCACAACCTGGTTCATACCCGCACCATAGAAGCCCAATGCATTGGAATTAGGGAAAAATTCGAGGTAATAGTTGCTGTACGGCGATGTCGCCGACCCTCCCAGGAACTGAATTTCGAAGATCGATTCCTTGGTATTCTTGGTTTTGGAATCCCAAAGCGACGCGTAGGCAGGGAGCAAATCGTATTGTTTGCTGTCGTAAACCTCTTTGAGCTCCTTCACCCCATTCGCTTTATCGCCAACGGCCAGGTACACCTTTCCTAGTAAAGTTTGCGCAGCGCCTTTGGTTGCTCGACCGGCTATCACCGATGTTGCCGGAAGTTTGGATTTTGCTTCTGCCAGGTCTTTTGTGATCTGGGCGTAGATTTCAGTAGTCGGCGTACGCAGGATATCGTAGGCCTCCGCCGCACTAACAGGGCGGGTTACGAGCGGCACGTCACCCCAGAGCTGAACCATATTAAAGTAGTACAGCGACCGCAGAAAGAGCATCTCCCCTTGTGTTTGAGCCTTGTAGGTGGCATCGAGGTCCGCATTCTGGATCTTGTCTAAAATGATGTTGATGTTGTAGATCGAGCGGTAGAAATCCTGCCAGAACTGGTACACCATCGTATTCGCAGGCGCAAGCGTATAGTCGCGGAACTGCCATTTATCGGCCTGGTTGCCGGAAATGTTGTAGATCGTGACATTGTCGGACATCAGCTCGCCGGCGTACGAAACCGGGCCCTGCGGGTGGTAAACGGTGTAAAGCGTATTATACGCCGCGTTAGCCGCCAGGTCGAAATCTGATTTTGTTTTATAAAAATTCTCCGCACTCGGGTTCGACACCGGCGCCAGTTCGAGGAATGAGTCCTTGCAGCTCCATTGCGTGGCGATCAATGCCGCGAGGGCTATGGATTTGATATATCTTTTCATTTTTCGTTTTTTAAAAATCAGCCTTGATCCCAACAGTAATCACCCTTGGCAGCGGATAAGACCCATAATCCACGCCCTGAAACGCGCCGGGTACAGGCGCATTGCCGCTGCTGTACGAGCCGGCAGTTTCCATGCTGCTCGAATAGGAAGTAGTTCCGTAAGTCGTATTCTCCGGATCATATCCGGTGTATTTGCTCCACAAATGCACATTCTCCGCATTCACATACACCCGTGCGCTGCTCACTTTCAGCTTCGAAGCCCATTTCGCAGGCAACGCATACGAAACGCGCACATTCCGCAGGCGCACGAACGTGGCGTCCTCAACCCAGTAAGAAGAAAACTGCTTTTGCAAACCGAGGTAGTTCACCGATGGCTTGAAATGCTTTCCGTCGCCGGGCTCACTTTCCGAACGCCAGTAGTTATACATGCTTGCGAAGAAGTTCCTTCCATTGTCCCATGTACCCAGGTAACGCACATTGTTATTGGCAATCTCACCCCCGAATGAACCCTGGAAGAGGAAGGACAATTCAAATCCTTTGTAGCCCATCGTGTTGGTGATACCTGCCGTGAAATTCGGCTGATAATTTCCGAGAATAGTCCGGTCGGCATCACTGATCTTGCCGTCGCCATTCATGTCACGCACTTTCGGATCGCCCGGCGTGGTGCTGGTATGGTGCGGATAGGCATCGATTTCCGCCTGGTTTTTGAAAACGCCATCGAAAATGTAGCCATAGAAGTTCGAAACCGGCTGGCCCACTTCCGTACGCACGGTCACGACGTTATCGACATACTGGATCGGCGCATTGCCCGGGCCGAGTTGCAGCACTTTGTTACGGTTTCTGGAAGTGTTGAAATCCGTTGTCCAGGTAAATGCGCCCGTCAGGTTTTTGGTAGAAATATTCAATTCCACGCCCCGGTTGCGCATTTTGCCGATATTCGTCAACTGGGTCGAAAAACCGGTAATGTCAGGCACGGGCACGAAAAGCAGCATATCGCGGGTGACCGAATTATAAAACTCGGCGGAAAGGTTGATACGGTTATTGAAAACACCTAGGTCCAAGCCCACATTGAACTGATTTGTCTTCTCCCATTTTAAGTTGGGATTCGCCAGGCTGCTCACTTTCAAACCATTCGCCAGATTTGCACCATTCACATATTGTGCTGCGGCCAGCAGGCTGATCGAACCGTAGTTGGGAATCTGGTTGTTACCTGTCACGCCATAGCTCGCGCGGAGTTTCAGGTTGTTCACCGCCGTCGCACCCGACATGAATGCCTCATCCGAAAGCAGCCAGCCCGCCGAAACAGAAGGGAAATACCCCCATTTGTTGTTCTCGCCAAAGCGCGACATGCCATCGCGGCGCAGCGCACCGGTGAGGAAATACCGGTTTTTGAAATTGTACTGAACCCTAGCAAGGTACGAAAGCAGCGACCATTCGCTGGCCGTCGTGTTGCCCGCAGTCACCGTGCCCGCATTGAGCGTATGCACGAGGTCGTTAGGGAAATTATTGGCGGCCACATACATCGTTTCATCGCGCTGCTTCTGGCTGGTGTAGCCAAGCAGTCCCGTAAATGCATGCTCGCCAAATTTCTTGTCATACGACAATGTATTCTCGCTCAACCAGTTGAACATATAAGCATCACTTGCATTGCCTTGCGCAGCCAGCACAGCCGAGTAGCCGTATTTCTGTTTATCATTCCAATAAAAATTACTGCGGGTATTATAAAGGTTGCCGCTCAGGCTGGTACGGAACCGCAGCCCGTCGATAAGTTCGTATTCCAGGTAGCCCGTCGCCAGCGTATTGAACGACTTCCGCCCCTTGTCGACCTCGCGTGTAAGCGAGTACGGGTGCCAGAGGTTCATATCGGCATAGGAAGTAAAGCGGAACCAGGTCGAATTCGGGTCGCGGAAACCGAGGTTGCCGTTTTCATTGTAGACCGGAAAAATCGGGTCACTTTGCAGGCCGAGGCTAATCACGTCGCTTTTGCCCTGCGTACCTTCGGTGCGGTCGAAAATGGAGGTTATGCCAATGTTCAGACCTGCGCTAAGCCGCTTTGTGATCTGCGTTTTAACATTTGAACGTACTGCCAGCCGCTTGTAGTAGTTTGCATCCAGAACAGCCGTCTGATCCAGGTAGGCCCCCGAAAACATGTATTGCGTCTTTTCGGTACCGCCCGTAATCGTCACTTGCGCGTTATAGGAAGGCGCGGTGCGGAACATCACGTCCTGCCAGTCGGTACCTTTGCCAAACTGTTGCGGATTGGTCGTAAAATCCTCCGGAATGCGCAACGTAGTCGGACGGGCACTGTTGGGATCGCCCGCGTTACCGCCCTGGGCAGTCCATGCATTATTTTTGGCATCGATATAAGTCTCGATAAACTGCTGCGCATCCATCATTTTGACGCGGCGCGTCACTTTCTGCGAACCATATTCGACGTTCGCGCTTACGTTCACTTTACCGGGCTTACCGGTTTTCGTTGTAACGATAATCACCCCGCTCGACCCGCGCGAGCCGTAAATGGCAGCCGAAGAAGCATCTTTCAGCACCTCGATCGACTCGATGTCCTGCGGATTGATCAGGTTAAGGTTGAAGTTCTCCAAAGGCACCCCATCCACTACGATCAGCGGGTTGGTACCGGCGGTAATCGAGCTGATCCCGCGGATCTTGATCACCGGCGAAGCGCCCGGCGCGCCTTGTGATTGCGAAATATTTACCCCCGGCAGCGTCCCGGCAAGCGACTGGGTAACATTACTGAACGAACGGTCCTTGAACTTGTCATAATTAACGGAAATCACTGCACCCGTCACGGCGCGCTTGCTCTGCGTTCCGTAACCCACCACCACCACTTCTTCGAGTGATTTGTTTTCAGGGACAAGCCTTACGCCAATGTCGGCGCGTGCACCGACAGCTTCCTCCACAGATTTGTAACCCACAAAACTGAATACCAGCACAGTAGCCTGATCGGGCACGTCGATCTGGAACGCTCCATCCGAATTGGTGGTCGTTCCGCGCTGCGTGCCCTTGATGACGACACTCACACCCGGCAGCGGGTCGGCGTCGCTTACACCCGTCACCCTGCCCTTCACGGACAGCGTCTGCGCATGAACCACCGGGATTACCAGAAGACACGCCAGGATGATGCGTAAGAGTTGTTTCATAAACATTCAAACGATTTAGGGAAGTAGTGATTTTCTTTTTCTTTCTTTTATATTCTAATTTTTACGAAAAATATAAACAATTTCATTTTAAAAAAATATTTGCAATATTTTTCTGTCTTATTTTTATAAATAATTGTTAAAAACCAGTTTCCATCCCATTTATGTGCGTAGATGACGCTTATAGTCCCCTCTAAATCGAATCAAAAAAGACTATATTCGTAAACATAAATAGGTCATCAGAAAGCAAATGGAGAGAATAACGGCCCGGGATTACGTCCGGCAGGCATTCGCTGCATAATTGCTAAAAGATCGTCACAAGCGTAGCCGAGGCGTGAATCAGTCCCGATGCCACTGGTATCAAGAATGAGTTTCTGAAAAGTCAATCGTGAACTTTTGAGGAGGGCGAAACGAGCAATCCTCTCGTTTACATTTTAACTGCTTCAATATTCAATCAAAATGAATAATATTTCTATATAAAACACAAAAAAAAGACCGGACATCATCCGGTCTTTTTAATCCTTTACTATCTATGTTAACCAATCAAAATCTTTGTCATTCCCGGTATTCTTTGATCCTCAGGGCCAGATATGGCGTTAAGGGCAAGCGGATCGAAGTTCGCTTCGTGTCATAGATACGGTAATCGGAAGCTTCGGCGATTTCGAAAACTTCGGGCCGCTCGTCGATCGTCATATTCCAGGTATCGATTACCTCTACCTTAAACTTCCTGCCCGCTTTCGGCCCGCCCTTACGAGGCAGGCTGAATTGCCATTCAGGCTGCATGTTTTTACCTAAATACACCAGATAATAGCTGCTATCGGCGCGCGACGTATGATGGTCTTTCCACGGGTCGGACAGTTCCAGCGGCCCGGGAGCTTCTTCCAGAATTTTCCTCAAAAACCCGATCCTTGCCGGACTGCGGCCGATCAGGCGGCCGCCCTTGGCCCAGAAAATGGTATCGCCGTCGTTCTTGTACGTTTCCCCGTGCGTCACATATGTACCCGCGATCACGCCCTGCCAGAATGCCTCTGTCATTTCCTCACCGCTCAAATGGCCCCAACGCTGCTGCAAATCGCCTTCATAACACACTTCGTCATAAACCATCGGCTTGAAAAACACATCCCTCAAAAGGACCGCCCGGCCAAAATCCTCCACTGTCGAGCCATTTTGAATGCTGACATGCGTAAATTCCGGCTTCCAGTTGTCGTAGTAAACGCTACCGTTATGGATCGAGCAAAGGTGCCCGTATGGATCGGCATTCCTTACTGCTTTCGTATAAATGTCCCAGTCAGCCCGCGGTTTGGTTTTGACATAATCAAATTCATTGGCCATCGACCACCATACGTTCCTGAATGACGCCAAACGGGCCGTCAGGTATCGGATATATTTGAGGTCGTTCTCTTTACCAAGACTGTCGAATCCCCAGTGACCCTTATCGTAAGGGTGAAAAACAATCACATCGGCCTCGATACCCAGCTTTTTCAGGTCATCGATCCGCTTTTCGAGGTGCTGAAAAAAAGCCGGCTCGAAACGCGAGTAGTCCCACTGAAATTTCGGCCTGCCCTCCGCATCCTTAGTCTCCGACTTTTTCACATAAGGGTAGTATGGAGGCTCATTCTCGACATGCGAGTAGTACTTCGGGAAAACGCACATCCTGACCTTGTTGAAGGGTGCATTCGCCAGCGTTTTCAGGGTAATTTCTTCCAATCCCTCGGGCTGGTGCGTCCAGGCGTAGAGCGTTGTCCCGAACGGATAGTAGCGTTTGCCGTCGGCGTATTTAAAATGATAAGTATCAGCTACTTGAACCGGCCCATGATTATCCTTACCCGGCTCTACACAGGAGAACGCCCCCTTTTTACCATGCAGCGATTTGCTATTACTGATCGTCTGATACGTCCAATCACCTGTCCTTTGAGGCATGAACCGCACTTTGTACTGACCATTACCATCATAAAAGCCGGCAACCTTTACCTTTTCTGTACCATTTGAAAATTCGGCGGACAAGTCCACGTCGGTGAACGGATTACCGGCTCGCGGCCCTGCCAGTGTAACCTCAAACCGCTCCCAACGCTCCACGCGGCGCTCCGCACGCTCCTGCCCGAACACCGAAAAAGCACCAAAAAAAAGCGTGACAAACAAATAACAAAACTTCATAATCCATGTGTTATATAAACCTGCGGTACCGCCCCCACGGCTTCCTGCCAACCGCGATAACCCGCTTTTGCTACCCCATTGGCAGCATGTGGTAAGACCGACGAATGTCCCGCATTTAATTTCTTCAAATAATCAATGTCGGGATAAACACCTGAATATAAACCGGAAAGATATGCAGCACCCAGTGCCGACACTTCCGGAAAGCCGAGGTTAACCACCGGTTTTTCGAGCAGGTCTGCCAGCATTTGTACGACGAAATTATTGGAAGTTAACCCTCCGTCGATTTTCAATTCCTGCAATGCAATGCCCGTATCGTTCTCCATTGCCACGATCACGTCTTTGATCTGAAATGGAATGGATTCAAGCGCCGCGCGTACGATATGATTCTTGTTTGAATTAAATGTCAGACCCGTAATCGACGCCTTGCGGTTCATATCCCAATGCGGCGCGCCGAGACCGCTGAATGCCGGGACGAGGTAAACCCCGCCGCTATCCTTCACCGAGCGTGCCATCGACTCTGTTTCCCGGATGTCGCTGAACAGTCCGAGATGAGTTTTAAGCCACTCGATCGTCGCCCCGCAGGTCACAATCACGCCTTCCAGCGCATACTCGACCCTATCTCCCGCACTCCAGCCGATCGTTGTGACCATACCTTGTTGCGAAGGTTTCGGCTGGGCGCCGATAGTCATTAAAATCGAAGAGCCGGTTCCCAATGTGGCTTTCGCGACACCCGGGCCAAAGCAGCCTTCCCCGAATGCGGCCGCGTGCGAGTCGCCGATCATCGCCGTGACCGGTATGGTCCCGGGCAGCAAGCCACCAAAGTCAGTTTCGCCAAAATGCGAGGAAGACGACTGGATATCAGGCAAATGCAAGCCGTCCAATCCAAACGACCGGATCAGTTCATCATCCCATGACAGTGTTTTGAGGTTAAAGAACAATGTCCGCGACGCATTGGTATGATCGGTGAGGTAGGCTCCTCCATTAGTCAGTTTGTACAGAAGCCAGGTATCCACCGTTCCAAAAAACGCATTACCCTGCTTAATCGCATTCCTGATGTTTTCATGATGGAGATTCAGCCAGATCACCTTGGATCCGGAAAAGTAAGGATCAGCGAGCAAACCGGTTTTTTGCCTGATCGTTTCTTCCAAACCTGCTTCCCGCAATTGCCCGCAAACAGCCGTCGAACGCTTACATTGCCAGACCACCGCATTATGCAGCGGCTTTCCGTCGCTATCCCACAGCACGAACGTCTCACGCTGATTAGAGATGCCGCACGAACGGATATCCTGTATACGTCCTTCCTTCGAAGTGAAATCGGCAATGCATTTAGCCACAGATGCCAAAACATTCTCATAAATCTCCTGAGGGTCCTGCTCCACCAGGCCGCCATCGAGGTACATCGTGCGCAACGGTTCACCGCTCCGCGCCACAACCTCTCCTTTCTCGTTAAAAATGACTGTTTTAGTACTGCTCGTGCCCTGATCAATCGCCAGAACAAATGGGCCCTTCAACATTCCGGAAGCCTTGTTTTGAACCTGTTAAACAATTCCCTATTTATTAAAACAAAGAAAAGAAAAACAATCGAAAATAAAGCTAAAAAATATTGATTTATTTATGTGATATATTGACTAGGGTGCAATTTTACAGTGTCAATTCAGCTGTTTAAATTTTGACGCGATATTTTTACTGCAAACCAACAGCATCACCAGACCTCCGACGCCAAGAAACATCAGGTCGATTCGCGATTCAGGTCCGCAGATAGTCCTGTCAAATGACAGATAAATAATTTTCAGCGCGGAACAAATTGCTAAACAATCAGCAAAAACAACCACAATCTCCTTTTCCTGTACATTCTGAAATCCGTGCCTGACCGTTGCGATAACAGCATAGATCAGACAGGCCAATAGGCTAACAGCCAATGTAATGGCATACGGGTTGAAATACTTTTCCATACAATCATTATTACTGTCAATGATTGCAATTAATAACAGATTGTTTTTCAGACCGGCTTTCGACGTTGGCTTCACCGGAAGACTTCATTGAGTTACTTTCTTTTTTGTCAAACCAAAAACCCAGCGCCGCGCCAATCACAAAGCCCACGACTGCCCCGGCAGGGCCAAAAAATACGCCTAATGCCACACCTAAGCTAGTTCCAAAAGATATTGGTGTTGCTAACTCGTTTTTGTTTTCTGTGTTCGTATTCATAATTCAAGTGCGTGGTTTTAAGTTTGACAGAAGATTTTGCTTACTTAATGTCAAATCTAATAACATTTTCGTAACACGGCAAGGATGATCCAATTGTAAACGTTTAAATATCAATTAAGAATAGTAACCCCACATTTAGAGCAATTTACGTCTTTCCTACGGCTCTCCGGCGTCACTTTCAGGTGCACCATTTTACCCCCTTTCCACTCCCCTTCCACGGTCGTATTCAGCGGTGCATGCAGCTTGAATTGAACATCCCAATCGTCGGGCCAGGCAGGCAACAGATAGATAGAATTTCCATGAGTCTGCATCAGCATTTCCTGCAAGCCTACCATGCCGGAGCCGCCCCAGTTGTGATCGGGTACCCAGTCGTGGCCGGGGCCCCAGAATGCCGGGAAGCGGCGGCCGGAATCCTGCATTTTTTTGATGGTCAGTGCTGCGGCTTCGTCGGTCAGGCCCAGTCGTGCGCAGAAGATATTATCCTGATGCCAGCTGGTATGGTTGCGGTTCTTAATGGCTTCGGTATCATATTTCCAGGTATTAACGGCCGTTTCCAGGTCGGGCTTGCCGATGCCATACATGCCGTAGGGAAAAACAGGGTACAGCTGCGGGATTTCGGTATTCTGGATGCGCTCCCACACCTGCGCGGGGGCTATCGTGCGGTGGCCCTGCATTTCGCGAAAGCTCAGCGGAGGGACCCTGTTCAAAATGTCCATCCAGTACTTGCGTTGCGCCTCACCGCCATATTGCGCAGGTAATGCAAGCATTCTTTCCAGCACAGTCGTCAACCCCGCCACGGTGGTTACGGAATTGTAAGCCATTTTATACGTTTCGGCAGCGCTGCCCGGGAAAAGCACGAGGTGCCCGTTCTGATCGAGCTTCGCAGCGCTTCGTTTGGAGGCCAGGTACTGGTAATGCTCGTCGAAAAAGACCACGCAACTTTCGATCAGCGGCAAATAGGCTGAAATGTCCGAGCCGGTGAAATGCTGCTGGTCGAGGATCATCAGGCAAAATTCCAGCGAGGTATCCCAGAGGTATTCCAGCCATTTGTTGTATTCCAACCCGGGATCGTAACCAGCGGGTCGCTTTGAACCATATTCAGCATAGTTGGGCAAGCCGAAATGCTCGATTTGCTCGGTAAAAGACGCTCCTTTATGGCCCCAATAGTGTTGTGTGCGGACTTCCGCGTTGCCTAATATCCTTTGATAGAATTCAAACTGCGGTTTCATCATGTCAAAATCACCGCTTTTCAGCATCGGCCAGTAAACAAGCCGCTGGTTTTGCGCGGTAAAAATACCTCCTCCCCAATTGCGGTGATCGGCAGTGAAATGATAAGCGGTATCGACAAAAACCGGGTCGTAAGTAAAGAGCCCGCCGTTGAATTTCGTCGGATAAGTACCGAATGCATTACATCCGAGCATATACCGGAAGAGCTGGTAATTGCGCCCTACCTGCCATACCGGCGATGTACTGTCTTTTTTGCTGACGTTCAATCGAATATAGCTCCGGTGCCAGTACTGCTTCCACCATTCGAGCGTTTCCGCCCACGCCGTTTCCTCTGCCCGCTTTGCCTGCGCGATAATTCCCGAAAGTCCCTTTTTCCAGACGGAAATGTCATTTTGCTGGTCGGTATGCAGGTAAACACGCAATTGAATACGGCGAGAGGGAGATTTGCTTTTCAAACCAAATCCCCTGAACGGCGTATCCGCGTAATTGCCAACCGATATGCCATGATCGGCGATCATACCGGAGCCCGTCATCCAGCCTCCGTAAGTCAGGTTTTTCAGCGGATTCCAAAGCTTTGATTTGACGTCTTCCAGTTTTTGCTGGCCGACAATCGCGTCAAAAACCGTCGAATCGCGGTTGCGGTGATAAAATAGCACGCCGTCGTTCTCGTACCGGACGCTGTCGGGATAAACGGCGACGGCGGGTTTTGCCCATTTGTAGGAACTGGCACTTCTTGCAGTACCTTTCAGCTCGCCGGGCACCGTCCGCCAGCTTTCATACCATGCCTGTGCCGCTACGGCGCTGCTTCCTTGTATGTCGACGTGAATTACTGGCTTAAAAACGTCCACCCAGACCTTTACGACGGCGCTCAGCTTTCCTTTTTTACCCGAAATCTCAACATACCCCTCATTCAACTTCAACTCCTGCTTAAAACTGTCGCCCGCATTAAACGGGTTCGGTGAAAGCCTCACACGTACGCGCCCGAGCTTAGGAAAGACGTTATTTTCATCGAAAATGCCGCTGCGCGAAATATAGAACAGCAAGTCACCATTCTCCATCCACACATTCAACCCAACATCAGCCCCACCGCAGGGCATCGATTCCCCTGAATTCCGGCTCTGGCTCGTCCATTGCAAATTGTACTGTTCTGCCAAAAAACCTTGCGCAACAGCCGGAAGACTATCCAGACCGATAAATAAAACCAGAATGGGCCAACAGAAGCGAAGCGGCATGAAATAAGGCGATTGGAAAGATCAGGACTGAAAAACGGTTTTCATATAAGCCGTATTGGCGCTGAAATTACCTTTCACGTCGCGCGGCTTGCCCGCGTCGCGCGAGCGCTCGATCACGAGCCAGCCTTTCCAGCCCATTTTATCGAGCGTAGCTTTGACTTTCCTCATATCCAGCCGGGTGTTGTTTTGAAGCCAAACCCCGTCCTCATCAGTGCAGTGGATCTGGCAAATACGGTTTTTACCTAAAATGCGTAGCTCTGCACACAAGTCACGACCAGCTTTGAGCGGGTTCGAAAAATTGAAATAGATCTGAATGGACTTCGAACCGATCTCTTGCAACAGCTCCACCTCTCCTTTGGCATCCAACGCGGTTTCAATACCAATTACAACACCTGCCTTTTCGGCGATTTTGCCAACGATTTTGAGTCGTTCTACAATCGCCGGCCGCAGTTCCGGATTTTTGACAAGATCACCCTGAATGCCCAGCGGTAAAAAAGCCGTCTTGATGTTCATCAGCTTCATGGTTTCAATGCAATCGCCCACCGTCTTCTCGGCACCGTCGCGCTTCGCAAACGACTGCGCATAAAAACCGGTCATGGCCAGCGAGCAGATTTCGAGGTTCAACTCCTTTGCCTTGTCGAGATATTGCTGGCGCACAGCCGGGTCGGCAAGTTTGTTATCGAAAGTTGGCCGGTCGCCCAGGCCGCCCATGTCTACTTCCAGGCCGTCTGCGCCGATTTCGCCGGCGAGGGGTAATGCGCTCAATTTCTGCCGTTTCAGGATCATCAAATCGATCACGGCGATTTTATAGCGTGCTCTTTTCGACATACCGGGCATTTCGGCCGCCCGCGACGCGAACGGCAGCACCGCTAATCCGGCAGCACATGTATTCAGGAAATTTCTTCTTTTCATTGTCTCAAATCAAATGGGCCACTGCTCCTCTACGATTGGCTTGCCTTTCAGCTTCGACGGGTCGATTTTCACATGCTTGATACGTTGGCGACGCCAGGTGTATACAATATGCACCATCCCGTCGGCAGCCTGGATCACCGACGGATACGAATACTGGCTGATCGGCGAATCTTCCAAAACCAGCACTGCCTCCCAATTCCTGCCGTCTTTCGAAACGGCGACATTCAATGGCGTACGCGGCCCTTTCGGCTGGCCGACAGGCGGTTTTACGTGGTTATAAACCAGTAGCTGCCGACCATCTTTCAAAGTCACAGCATCGGTACCCGAGTTATTGTTGGGCAAAGAAGAAGGCGCCACTTCCGACCACGTCTTCCCGCCATCTTTCGACCACGATTCGACGATCGAGCGGCTTTGGCTGCGACACAGGATCTGCATATCGCCGTTTGCGTAAGTAAGCAGGCTCGGTTGAATCGCTTTGATCGTCTTGCCATCATTCAGCGGGCCTACCTTCCGCCAGGTTTTACCAAAATCGGGCGTTACCTCGAAATGCAAGCGCCAGCCATGCTCACCTTCCGTGCTTGATGGGCACCACAGCTCGCCGTTCGCCAGCAGCACCGGCTTATTTTTCACAGGCCCTAAAAAACCTTCCTGCAATTCCGCCGGCTTCGACCACGTTTTGCCGTTGTCTTTGGAAGTGATCAGAAAGCCCTTCCAGCCCGCCACATTCGGCCCTACTTTGTAAAAAAGCATCAGTTCGCCCTTCGGTATTTGGTATAAAACCGGGTTCCAGCAGGCATACCGCAATTTTTCGTTCACAATGCCATTCGCAACCTCCACCGGCGGTGTCCATTTGCCCTTCTCGATCCTGCTAACCCAGATGCCTACATCGGGATTTCGCTCTTTCGTGCCACCAAACCATGCCGCGACGAGCCCCGCAGGTGTTTCGGCAATGGTCGAAGCGTGACTTTCGGGGAATGGGGCGGTTTCAAAAATATTTTCGTCGACAAGGATGCCGTCTTTAAAGTTCTGAGCATTCGCCGGGAACGCGAGCAGGCCTACGGCAGCGCAGAAAAGCCATTTTTGCAGTGTTTTTCGCATGGGTTTGGTTCTTTGCATTATTGGTTAATTAAAATCCTCGAAATCGTTTCGGAAGAGCCCGCCTTTTTGCCATTGACAAAAACCTGCAAGCCGCTCCCCTTCTTGTAATGGCTGCCGTCGCGGTCCCAGAGAATAGTGAGTCGCTTGCCGTGGTAATGGACGTCGTCGAGGCAAAACCAGTCCCATTTACCTTCCGGAATCAGCGGGTTCACCTCGATCACCTCGTCCGCACGCGGGCGCAGGCCTATCAATCCTGTAATAATCAAATCATTAAATGTCGAATGGTTATAGTAGCGGCTGCGCTCCTGGTCGCCTTTGAGCCAGTAACCCGTTTTTTCGTCCAGGTATTCCCCGATATAAGGTTTCCCACGGTAATACTGCGACTCCACATATTTTTCCAGCAAACCGAAATAGGTAGTATCTGCCACCACTTCCGGCTTCGGCGCATTGAGGCGGTTGGCAAGGCCGGTCAGCGTTTGCGCCGTTGCAAAAGGCCACACCGCGCCGTCCCATTCGCATTGGCAGCAGCCGTGCGTACGGAACTCCGGGTGCCTGCGCTCGGCGGTGGTAAGGCCGAATGGCGCATTGAAACCCGCTGGATCGGATACCTGCTTCCAGGCCGCGTCGTATTTTTCATCGGGCAAATTGAAATACCACGGAACAAAACCGATCGCCTCGCGCACTCCCGCAAAAGTACCTTTGCCGCGCTTCTTTACTGTTTCAAAGAAGGCACTATCCGGATTCCATAACTTACTATTGATCAATCGCTTCAATGTATCGGCCTTGCTTTCATAAAGCCCTGCCAGCGCCTGGTCACCCTTTAACGCGGCGATAGCCGAAAGCGCTTTGGCATTCCCATACATATAACTGTTGATCGTCGGACGGGCATTCTGTTCCCGGCGCCCCCCGCTCAGCGACTCCTCCATCCCGTCTTTCACATCTGTTTGCCAGAATAGGCCGCTTTCGGTTCGGCGCTCTTTTTCCCAGGCCTTGTATTCCGAATCAAGGTCTGCGAGCATATCAAGCAGGAATGCCTTGTCCTGCGTCACTTTATAGCGGTTATAGAGCGCATCTGCCGTCCAGCTGCTGAAATTGAGCAGCTTTTTCATGCGTGCACCATCGTTACCACGGAACCATACATGCACATTGTCGTTCAGGTAACGCTGATCGTGCAGCCAACGCCCTTCGTAAATATGATGGCCAAGGGCGCAACTGATCATGTTATATTTATCTGCATAATTCCGGTCGACCAAAAACTCGGTGATCACAAAACCCTGCGGCGTGTCGTGAATGTGCTTCCGGTATGTCCACCAGCGGTAATAGTAGATCTCCCGGAAATTATCCTGCGGACAGTCGAACAGCGGGATATTGACCTTCATCCACTCCCACGACTGTGCATTGGGGATCGCATTCACCTTGTTCTCGTCCTCCATCCGGTTGAAATACGCCACATGGTGCCGGTAGTTCTCTGCTTTCAAGACGGTTGGCCCGGCCGTTTTTCGCGCGCAGCCCGTCAGGCCCGCCAAAGCGATGCATATTACCCCCAATCCTGTTTTTAAGTACCCCATTATTTCTTCGAAAACCAATAAATCACCGGCCCTGCCTCTTTCGAGGACAGTGAAACCACTTTTCCTCCCTTTACTTTTTCAGGTTTACCCAAAACAGCACCCGTGCCCGCATGGATGCGCCGCAAATTATAAGTGCCGTTAAAATGCGTCAAATCAGCCTCGAAATCCGCATTTCCTTCGTGATAAACTACCAATCCCTCACCTGCTTTGGACAAAACATATTTCCCTTGCGACCCGGAAGGCTGCATAGCCGAAGCCGCGTCCAGAAACGCCTTAGGCAATACCGGTACCGCGCTCACGGAGCCACCGGCAAACAACACCGCCCAGGCATTTTGCTCAGCGCCGTTGGCATTGTAAAGCACCGCCTTTTCAGGGTATTTCCTTTTATATTCTAAAACAGCATTGTATACCGAACCAAACGACACTTTACCTGCTTTCTGAATGCGCGCATGCTGACGCGGGGCCAGGTTTTTGCCACCTTCCGGCGCATAATCGGTACCATTCTCGCGACGGTGCCAGTAGCGGATGTCGATTATATCGACCAATGCGGCATATTTCGGATCTCCCAGAATAGCATCCTGCACGTCCTTTGTCGTACTCAATGCCACAAAAGCATTTTTGCCCTTCTCGCGCTCCCATTCACCGATCACATCCAGCCAGAAATGCACAAAATGCAGCGGTCCGGTATATTCGGCGCTGGTGAACTGAATGACGCCGCTCTGATCCACGAAATTGTCGAGACATTGCCGGATATAAGCCCGGTGTAATGCCTTTCTCTCCGGGTTACTAATGTCATAAAACTGATCGGCGATGAAAATGCGTTTGTCGCCTGCGTAAGGCGGAGGTTCGGGAAAACCTGTTTGGTTGATATTGTTGGCAGTCCGCCACGGGAAATCGGCATAATGCGCGCCGGCTTCGAGGATATTATGCTGGAAATAATGCTGGTGATAAAGCAGCAAGCCCTTCTGGTCGGCCAGCGACACGAATTCGCGGAGGCGGTTCCAGTACCATTCATTATAATACCTCAAATCGTATTTACTGAGATCGTCCCAGGCGGCGTCCTTGCCACTTCTCGCAAATGGCTGCTCGTAAAACGGCGGCCAGGTTTCGCTGTCGATGCGGCGAATGCGCTCGTGGTCGTCGCGGCGGCGGTCGTACCAGAGGCCATAGTTGTGGTCTACGACGGTAATATGCTGCGCTCGCAGCGAATCGGTCATTTCAGCCAGGTCATCCGTCAAACCTTTGCCCACCCGGCCGGGTACATAGCGGGTAACGTGGGGCCTGGCCGCATTTAAGTCGTGCGGACGTATGCTTCCACGCCACCAGGGCACTTCGTGGCGAGCGCCGGTTACCAGCTCGTTTCCACGGACCAGCCACCCGTTACGGATCGCCAATGCAGGTAGTGTGTTAGTGATTTTTGTTTGATTAAAACCCATTTCATCAATGGACTTAACGGTGGGAACCGCGGAGGAGACCAACGCGGGGATCGCCACTGTAATGGGGTTGCGCTGCGCAGCCTGATCGATCCAGTCTGTTAACAGCACAGCAGGCCGATGCGAACCTGCTACCAATGCGGCGGCCTGTTCGAGGCTGGGGCTGCTGGATGCTTCCGTTTCCTTGGGTATTAAAAATGACCGGGCCGAAACCTGCTTACCGTTGCGCTCGGCCAGTTGTGCGTAATAGAGGCTTCGCGGCTGGATATGCTCATTCACATTCTCCCAAAAACCATCGCCCGCGAAAGCCGCCCACGCTCCGAATGCAAAGTTCTGCGTTCCCGGCGGCGCAAAATTCTCGATCCGCGACGCCGAGCATTGCCAGAACACCGAATTAGCAGCCGTCCACCCCGCGCCCTGCCCGTCCTGGCCCTGGTTTTTAAAACTCAATGCACCGCCGTCGACATTTACGATATCGAACAATACCCCCGATGCCCAGCTATCGATCGTCCCGCTGAAACTGTTCGGCAACCGGGATTCGCATTGCACAAATGCATTCGGACCGGGCGCAACATAGCCGGCCGCGAAATCATGCAACCCATTTTCGGCATAGCAGCGCTGGAAAAGCGTCTGCCCGCCCTGCGTAAAAAAGGTATTGCGCCGCTGCCCCGCAATCTCGGAAACCGGTTCCAGCGATTTGCAATCCTCCACGGTAACTTTCGAACCCGATTCGTAAACCGCCACCGCCGAACCGGCCAAATGCAGGAACGTAACCTGCCTTACCCACCCATTCTCGGTATTTTCGAAAGTAATGCCCATCCAGCGATGGTCCTCATCTTTCAGGTTTTTCAGATCAAATGTGGATTCAATGCGCAGGTTTTCAATACCGACACCACTGATCCTGCCGGCCCATTGATACGGCACCACAAACCCGCCGCCAAACCGGGCGTCCAACGCGGTCGTAATGGGCGCATCGATGGTAATGCTGTTACCGGAAACGGCAGTTACCGTCCGGTCCCAGGTAATGTCACGCTGCCCCGGTTTCCAGCCCAGCCAGCCGGTTTCGCCGCCGAATTCTTCCATCCTCAGGCTTTTAATCCATTCGGCGGTAGAGGGCCGCACAATACGCACACGGTCGCCCACTTTCAAAGACCCCGTATTTTCAACTTCAAAACGCATCGCATTTACCGGCACATAAGCATCGATAATGCGCATTTTAGGCTTCAATACCACATTACTCTCACCCAAAACACGAATCACAGTCTCCCGTGTACGCCCGTCGCCCAGCAGGACTGTTCCTTTATCTCCCATCCCTACCCCACGAATAACCACACCTGACTTCTTAATGACAATACCCGATAAAACCTTATGCACGCCGCTGCCGAGCAACACCGCGCCCCGCACGCCGTTCGCATCCAATGGCAGATTACCCACGTAGTCGATCGCCGCCTGAATGCGCGCTGTGGCGTCGCCCTCACGGGCGGGCACGGTTACGCGTATGGGCGCATCCGGGATCGCCTGCGCGCCGGCCATGTAGCCCGCGTACGAGAAATCTACGATGTAGTTTCCCAGCGAATCCGGCGCGTATACCAGGCGGCCATTTTCCGCCAGGGCAACAGGTGATGCCTTTTCAGGTTTCTTTTGCCCAAAAGCAATGGGGGCCAAAAGAAAATACAATCCTGTCAGCGACAGGATCGTATCGAATTTCATCACCTTAACCAAGTTTCTCAGTCTTTCCAATGGAATACTATTTTTGGCCCGGCGCACTTTTCAGCGAAGCCAGGGTATCATGGTTGTTTTTTGGGTTTTTCCAATCCATTTTCTTCTTCGGATCGATCCCGTTGATGAACTTCTCGATATTGGAATAACCATCCCCGCTCATGTCTTTCCGGGCATCAGAAGGGTCTTTCGGGTTCAAGCCGTATTTGACCTCCCAGTCATTCGGCATACCATCGTCGTCGGAATCAGGGTAAGGCGTTCCTTTGTATTCAGGATAGCCTCCTACCTGCGAAATATCGGTGATAATGCCGTTTTTGTACGAATCGATCGGCAGGCGGCGGTGCTCGAACTGCTTCTCCGGCAATTTTACATTATCCAGCGGATTGATCTTTCCTGTACGTACCTGTGTGGTCACACGTACGTCCACAGGATCGCGGCGCGGGAGCGTGGCGCCGGCATTCGCAATCACGTAATCGAACGATTCTTTTGCCGTCATGATCGGGAATTGCGGCATCGGAAGCGGCTCGTGCCATTTGATATTGTCGGCGTATTGCCCTGCATTCGGCTGGTCTTCCACCTGCACGCCGCCGTTCCAGTTGTTTTGGGTTACCTTGTCGTATCCTTCCATGATGTTGCCATTCACGTAAGCCCTGCCATAAACCTGGTATTTCAGTTTGCTGCGCCCCGCTTCCGGTTTCAGTATCCGGTAGCCGATCGGCGAATCCTTCGGCGTTTCAGGACCTGGTTTGAAATAGTTGTTCACGATATTATACATCGCCCGGTAATCACCACCGTCGATAGAGCGGTGTACCCAGTTGAACACGACATTGTTTACAAAATTGAATATCCCGAACCAGCCGATTGACGGGTTACGGCCTGCATTGTTGGCCCACAAATTGCGCATGAATGTACAGTTCTCACCGCCCAGCGTGCTGCCGAACGAGTGGTTCCAGGTGTCGAGCGTTTCAGAGAAAATCGAATTCTGAATGGTGATGTTGACGGTCGGGAGTTTCTGCTCCTGCGCGCCGGTACTGTCGTTGTACATATGCCGGTACATCGACATGTTTTCGTCCAATCCCCAGCTCGCCGACACGTGGTCGATCATGATGTTGCCGACCGGGTTACCGCCAATGGAATCGTCCCGGCGGCCTACGAACGTCTCGCCGCGGCGGAAGCGCATATGCCGGATCACGACGTCATGCGTATTGATCCACACGCTCTCGCCCGCCACGCAAACACCGTCGCCCGGAGCCGTCTGCCCCGCAATCGTAATGTAAGGCGCGCGGATAATGAGCGGCGTCTTCAAACGGATAATACCCGCTACATTGAACACGATAATGCGCGCACCGCCCTGCTCGCAAGCATCACGCAGCGTCCCGGGACCGCTGTCGGCAAGGCTTTTTACCACATAAACCTGCCCTCCGCGACCGCCGAAACTGAATGCACCACCACCCTCGGCACCCGGAAACGCGGGAATGTCGGACTGCGGCAGATCCACCGGACGGGCCGCCCAGGGAATATAGGGTTTGCCTTTTTTGGCTTCGGCTTCGATGACCGGCAATGCCTTTTGCCACGCAATTTCAGACTTGCGCTCAGCCTCCGCGAGGAGTGAATCGCTTGTTTTCTTCGCTGCAGCAGGGATTTTGGGGTATTGCGCGAGGGCGCCACCGCTCAGAAGCAGACCTGCTAATGCTACTCGGAGTGAATGTTTGGGGATAGGATTCATATTTGTCAATACGTTATTTTTATGCTTATTCTGTTTCAAATAATTGATTGTTAAAACATTACAAACACCCAAAATATCATGGCATTCGATATCTACAAATATTGCGGTGCGCTGCACCTTTATGGTGAGGTGCAGCGCACCGTAATATTTGTAGTAGTAGCACCGTGATGTTTGCGGATATCGTGCCAAACATCATTTCAACGGATCAAACGTCCCCGATGGCCAGCCAATATTCTGTTCGAGCCTCGGGTTGTTGGTCAACGCCTGTTGCGGGATCGCGAAGAAGTAATATTCCGGCTTCCAGTTGACGAGGTATTTGGTATCCAGCTTTTTAGGCACTATTTCGAGGTAGTTTTTGTAAACAGAATCGAGGCTCATGCCGTCACGACGTGCTGCGAACTCTTCGGGGCTAATGCCGTTGGTTTTCAGATTGATAGTCACCCCGCTGCGGCTCTTACCGTTCAATACTGTTTCAAACTTCTTCCAGCGGCGAAGGTCATAGAAACGCTTCCCTTCGAATGCCAGCTCCACCTGCCTTTCGCGTAATATAGCTTCGAACATTTCGGCACGGGACATTTTAGGGTTCAAACCGTAATAACCGTCCGCACCCGGCTCAATACCCGCTCGTTTACGAAGTTCGGTCAGTTGGGTATAGGCCTCGTCCAGTTTGTTCACGCCACAAGCAGCTTCGGCGTAGTTCAGCATCACCTCGGCATAACGCATTTCGATCCAGTCGGTGCCGGCATTGGCAACAGAGCCTGCCGGCAGGTTCGGATCGATGGCCTTGCGGCAATAGAAGCCTGTGGAAGTCGCTTTCTGCTCCACGGTTTTGTTGTTTACAAAATAGGTCCACAAACGGTAGTTCGTATTGCCATTGATCGCCCAGGTAGCGCCGTTGAATGCGATGGTCTGGTTGAAACGCGGATCACGGTTTTTATAGAAAAGCTGTGCGTCGTAGCCCGAGCCCTTTTCTTCGATATACTTACCATTCTTCATCGGGAATGCCTGTGCAACCTCCCACGTAGGCTGGTTGGAACCGCCTCCGGTACCGAGGTACGACGGGCGCGTACCATTGTCCCAGGTCATGTTCTTGTTGATCTGGTCGCCTATCTTGTTATTATAGCAAGTCACCCAAACCGCCTCGGGGTTATTCACCTCCTGGAACCACAAATCGCTGAAACTTCCGTGCAGTTTGAACCCATTCGCCGAAAGCAGCTCGATCGCCTTTTTATTGGCATCATAGGCCGCCTGCCAGCGTTCGGTCAGGTCGCCCGGGTTATGTTGCGGGCTCGCATAATGCAGGAGAATGCGCCCCTTAAACCCTGCCGCGGCACCGCTCGTAATGCGGCCCCAGTCGTTGGTGTTGCTCCAACGGCCTGGCAGGTTGGCAATGCTGTAATCGAGGTCTTTCACAATGAGCGCAACGCTTTCGGAAGTGCTGCTGCGCGGGATAGCCGCTTCTTCCTTGGCCTGCTCGCCCACGGCTTCGAGTGGTTCGAGCACCATCGGAACACCGCCGTAAAGCTGCACAAGGTCCCAGTAGCGGAATGCGCGGAAGAACGTTACCTGCGCCATCAGGCGTTTTTTGGCATCCTCACTCAAACCGCCGTTGGGCAACTTGGCCAGAAACTGGTTGATCGACCGGAGTTTACCATAATTATTGGTCGCATTCACGCCTATCCCGAACTCCTGCACGGTATTCACCTGCACGGTGCCTTCGAAGAACCGGGTTTCGCCGCCGATTTCGTCGGTACATTTCAGGAAATCGCCGCTGGGCCAGGTAGGCAGGTTTTGATCGTAAACATAATCCACATAACCTTTTGCCAGCAGGGTATCGTTAAAAACCTGCTCTTCGTTGAAGGCGGAAAGGTCTGTTTTGTCGAGTATATTTTCACAGCCCGTCAATGCAAGGCCGAGAAGTGCCGCTATTATCCAATGCTTTTTCATCGCTGTACCGAATTTTAGAGTGTAAGGTTTAATCCCAATGACCACGTGCGCATCTGCGGGTACACGTTATAGGAGCCCGAGGCAGCCTTGTAATCATACGGATTGAAGAAAGTGATAGGATTCATCCCCACACCAATGATTTTCGCCGAACTGATCCCCAGCCTTTTCGCAACATTCTGGCTCAGCTGGTACGACACATTAAGGCTGCGCATATCGAATGCAAATGCATTTCGGAACCAAAATGACGACACCATCGAATAGGTCTCTTCCCAGTAAGGATCCGGATATTTGGCATTCGGATTTTCCGGCGTGTAATGGTCGGCCCAGAAAACGGGGCGGGACACATCCCTGGCCGCTTTCTTGCGCGCGTCGCCATCTACAAGGCCTTGTCCGCCAAAGGAACCGGCCGTTACGACATCCACTTTAAATCCTTTAAACCCGAAACCGAACGACAGGCCGAAAGTGTAGTGGTTGTTCTCCTTTTTGGTCAGGTACTCCTGGTCGTCCTCGGTGATCTTGCCGTCCGGGGCGGCGTAACTGCCGTCGGTCTGGCGCGGACCGCGGATATCCTGGTAATAGAGCATACCCGGCTTCGGTACGTAACCCATAATGGTGTAGTCGGGGTTCTTTTCCAGGTAACGGTCCACGTCTTCCTGCGAGCGGAACATGCCCAGGTAGCGGTATCCCTGCAAGCCGCGGTCGCTCGACCGGCCCGTAGGGTCCTGCCAGCTGCCGCGATTGGTGGTGGCCACGTCCACAAGGATATTCTTATTATCGCTCCACGCGAGGAATGCGCCGATATTGTAATCGATATTCTTGCCGATGCGGTCGCTCCAACCGGTCGCAAATTCCAGGCCGAACGAATTCACGGTTTCATAGTTCTCGGCCGGCATCACCGAACCGATCGTGAGCGGCACGGATGATGTGAGTGTCGTCAATAGATTGTAGCCGTGGTCGTGGTACGCATCGATGGTCGTCGAGAGGCGGTTGTTCAGGAACGACGCGTCGATACCGACATTCTTTTTGGTAACATCATCCCAGCGGCCATAGTAATTCGGCAGCTTTTCAAGTTTGATACCCACCGTGCGATCGCCGTTGCCGCCGAACACGGCGCCATTGGAGGCCTGCGGCGTGTAACGTTGCAGCCATTGCCAGGCGGCGGTGCGGTCGCCGCCCAGGAAGCCGATCGAGGCACGCAGTTTCAGGTTGTTGACGAAAGGTAATTTTTCACGGAAAAAGCGTTCTTCGGACATCACCCAGCCCGCCGAAAGCTGCGGGAATGTTCCCCAGCGGTATTCCGGCGCGAACTTCGTGGATGCATCGCGGCGGAAGGAAACTTCGAACAGGTAGCGGTCGGCGAAGGAATAATTCAAACGGCCCACATAAGAAAGGATACCGCTCTCATTGGCCGCATTCGGGCCAATATCTTTGGCGCCGAATGCCGACATCAAGTAATCGTTTCCCCCCTCGAAAATCCCTTCCTTCATCGTGGCAATGCTCTCGGTGTAAATCTCGGATTGCTCGACCAATGCAAGGGCGCTCACCGAATGCCTTCCGAAATCGCGGGCGTAGCTAAGGTTGAAGTTCAACTGGTAGCCGTCGGTATAGCCGGGGTTGAAGCGCAGGCGGTCGCCGTTGTTGAGGCGGGTTGGCGCATTGGGCGTGCCGCCGTAAATGTGCTTGTTTTCACCCAACATCGAGAAACCGTACACCTTATAATAGGTACCGAACTGCTTTCCCCAGTCGTTGCCCAGATTTTTGTTGTAAACCGTGCGGAATTTCAGGCCACGGATAAATGGTACGTTGTACTCCAGGTATGCATTCACGTTGAGCACCACATTCCGGGCGCGGGTGTAGTTATTCAGTTTTTGTGCCTCAAAGAAATGGAAACCTGTTGCACCCGAGCCGCCCGGCAGCAATACCGGCAGGCCGTCCACGTAAGGCGGGATGAATTGCGGCGTGTTGAGCAGGTTGGTCACGTCTTTTTCCACGTTTTCGCCACCTTGTTTAAGGTAAAACAGCTTGTTATCGGACAGGTTACCGCTTACGCCAAGCCCTACTTTAATATGCCTGGTCACATGCACATCCGTGCTCGCGCGGAAATTCCATTTCTTGTAGCTGATATTATCAACATTCCCATTCTGAGCGAAATAGGTAGCCCCCGCGAAGAAAGTCGCCCGCTCGGTACCACCGCTGATATTCACCGCGTGACGCGTGTTCAGCGAGGGTTTCCAGGCCATATCGAACCAGTTATTATTGTTTTTTCTGAAATATTCGAGCTCATCCGGCGAATAGTATTCAGGATCGGCAGCAGCCAGTCCCCGGGTACGGTTGAAATCGTTCAGATAGGTTGCGTGCTGAACCCCGCTCATCATTCTGGATTTGTAGGAAGCATCAGAAACGCCCACGGTGGCGGTGTAACTTACCGTCGGTTTACCGGCTTTCCCGCGCTTCGTGCGCACTACCACCACGCCCAGTGCCGCACGCGCACCGTACACCGCCGCCGCGCCATCTTTCAGGATCGACAGGTTTTCGATCTCGGAAGCATCGAGCAGCTGGAAATCCGCTTCCGAACGGATTACATCGTCGATAATGTAAAGCGGGGAGTTGCTGCCGCCGTCTTTGGAGGCTTTCGTGGGGTTACGGATCACGATAGACGCAGGTGTACCCGGGCGGGCTGTGCCCCCCGAAATGTTGACCCCCGGCAGCTTACCCGCCAATGCGGAGGAAATGTCCCCAACGGGCAATTCGTCCAGCTCCTTCATTTTGACCGTCGCGACGGCGCCGGTGAGGTGCGAGCGTTTCTGTTCGCCATAACCTACCACCACCACATCTTCGAGTGCTTTCACATCCGGTTCGAGCACTACCGTGAGCGAACCACGATTGGCAACGTCGATCGTCTGCTTCACAAACCCGACGTAACTGATAATCACGTTAGCGCCGCTTTCCGGCACATTCAATGTAAATTTCCCCTCGACATCGGTAGCAGTTCCCGAATTGGTACCCGAAATCAGGATCGAAACCCCTGGCATCGGTTCCTTCGAAACGCCATCGATCACAACCCCTTTCAGTACGCGGTTCTGCGCCTGCACGGCCAAAGCCGCCAGCAGCATGGTGAAGATGAGTAGAAGTGGTTTTCTCATGTAATTGAGTCATTTAGAATATAACTATTTCAAGACAATCGTCGGTTTTCATTGATAAAGTCCAATTGAAACCACGATCAAGTCTATTCCAGCCCTCTGATTCCCCCAAACATTTTGCAAGATTTATTTCTGCACACGATACCGGGAACGTTTGCAGTGGGTAGCAAAAGTTCGACCTGATAATGCGTTAGTGTAATATCGACACATTTTCGATTATTTACTTTTACGCAAAAATTACAAAACAATCGAAGTATATATTGCACTATTCAAATACGTTATCCAATTACCAAACCTTGTTTTCGTAAACGTTTGAAACCGGCCCGAAGCGGGTTCCGGCAGGCCGGCAGCTTATCAAGAATCGGTATAAATCCAAATTTCTATCCCCAAGGCACAAAAAGCACACAAGCCATTGAATTCGCTCCGGAAGCTGTGTATGTTTGAATGTGCGCTATTTAGAAGGGGACATGGTGAAGCAAAAAGTTTATCGGAAACACATACAACTTACTGACTTTCAAATCAAAAGACTGTACGAGCTCAGCGAGTTCGACGGAGTCGATCCGGCCGAGCATGCAATGCGCGCCATCGACGCCTACCTGAAAAGCAAAAAAACGGAGATGCCTGCCAAGAGCCAGGCCCAGATCCGCACGAAGGTGAAAGACCAAAGCAACGATCCGCAGATCGAAGGCGCGGTGTGGGTTTCAGGAACCGTGAACCAGTACGAGTTTTCTGCATTGATCCTTAAAACACCTGCCAAAACGGCCATGGAAAAGGGGCGCATCTCGAAACTCTCAATCTGGGACCCGGCGGTAAGAAAAGCCACGAACAACTTCATCGGGGCCTGTATCGTCAATTACGACCGCGGCTGGGACATCCGCCCGAGCCGTCGCGCCGAAATCTACTACCACCCCGTAAAGGCATTGCTCGACGAATTTATCACTTCGCATTGAGGGCACACCCGGTTCGGGACGCGCAGTTCGGGACCTTACCACTAAATAAATAGCTGATTTACAAATCACTACGAGCGACCTGGCGTGACTAATTTCGCGACATGAAAACAATCACACTCGCGAGCTGGTGCCTTCTGGGCCTCTACACCGCCTTTCTCATCGGGCTCCTTTTGTTTAGCCGCTCCGGCTCGACAGACGACCGACTGGCCACCGCCTATATCGTCCTGCTTTTTATTCCGCTGGGTATCCTGGCGGCCATCAACCTTCTTCCATTTCAATTCACCCGCATTGCAGTTCTGATCCTATGCGTTACCCCGCCCGTAACAGCGTTGTTTATGCTGATCGCCTCGCCCATCATCGGAAAATGGAAAAGCGCTACCTGGGCACGCGAGAGCGCCGAATTAGCCGATGGTTCCTATTATTTCAAAGACGAACAACGCAGAAAACTGGCGATGTCCATCGTGGCGCTGGACGCGGAACAGCTCGCCGAGGACCTGAAACAACCGATACCCACACTCAACCAGACGGCCCGCGAGCGGGTCACGTTGCTGGACTTTGCGGCAAAACAGGGTCTGGAAGCCGACACCGCACGCCTGATCGCCTGCTTGGAATTGCTTTTAAAGCATGGCGCTAAAATCGATAATGGCGACCCCGCACATACGCCTACCCATTTCCTGGTACGCGGCTACTCCCCCGTCCTGCTGAAATGGTTCCTCGAGAACGGTGCCGACGCCAATGCACGCACGGCCGACAAAGGGATACCTATTTTGTTCGATGTCGTGTGCGGTGAAAACTCGGAACCAGCCAGGCCGCAAAAGGCCGAACGGGTGCGGATGCTCCTGGAACACGGGGCCGATCCGAATGCGAAGATCCCAAAAGCGGACGAACTGACGCTGGAATCGTCGATCCTGCTGACGGCGGCAGATCTGGAATTATGGATGATCTGCAATATGCTCATCGACGCCGGGGCCGATATTCATTATCAAACCCCGGGTGGCTCAACCATCGCCAGTTCGGTGGAATACCAAATCAAAAATCACCATTCATGGGGCAAGACACCACACGACGATCTGTTTAAACTCGCAAAGCGCCTCAATTTGACCGTAGCGTCAGATACGCCGCAATGAATGCAATAATGGCGGCAATAGGGCCCAAAACAAAAGCGGCCGTCATACTTGCCTCCATCGACTTGTCGTGCGAGTTGGAAGATAATTTTGTAATCAAAAAATACCCTCCCACAGCCGCTATCAGATAAGCCGCGACGGCGATGAGCAGGGATAGAAAGAAGATTTTCATGCAGAGGAAGTCTAGGTTATCCGGAACCCGGCACCTAAATTTACTAATCCACCTGCTATTCCGCACTCAAAATATGGTACAACCGGACGACTTTTTATTTGCCGACGTTGAAAAGGTAAAACAAATACCTATTGTCCAAACCGTGTTAGAGGTAATCTGCCGCTCGACGGGTATGGGCTTCGCGGCTGTGGCGCGCGTTACGGAAGACCGCTGGATCGCCTGCAGCGTGCAGGACGAAATCGAGTTCGGCCTGAAACCCGGCGAGGAACTGGAGATCGGTACGACGATCTGCAACGAAATCCGTGACAGCGGGCGGGCCGTCGTGATCGACCATGTGGATGAAAATGAATTTTACAGCGGGCACCCCACGCCCAGGATCTATGGCTTCAAGAGCTACATATCCCTGCCTATCTTGTTAAAAAGCGGCGAATTTTTCGGGACGCTATGCGCTATCGATCCCAGGCCCAACCAACTGCAGAACCCTCGGGTGATCGGGATGTTTCACCTTTTTGCCGAGTTGCTGGCCTTTCACCTCGACAGCCTCTCACTCATGGAACGCACGCGCACAGCCATGCACGACCTGGCCACCCAGCTGCTTGTTTCGGACGACGAAAACAGGCAGTACCGTCACATTTCGAGCCATAATTTGCAGGAACCACTCCGCAAGCTGCGGGTTTTCAGCGATATGCTGGTGAATGCTACCGACCGTTACGAGGTCGAAAAGGCGAAAGAACTGGCCGTCAGGATCCGCAGCAGCGCCCAGCAGTTTTCGATGATGATCAAGGACTTGTCCGACTTTTCCGGGCTGAACAACGGCGGCGCATTTACCAATGTACACCTGGGCGATGTCCTGGCCGACGTAACCACGCAGTTGATGCCGCAGATCGAACGCCGGAATATTACCGTAGAAACCGACCGTCTTCCATCGATCATAGCCATACCTGATCAAATGGAGCAGTTGTTTTTTCAACTGATGGACAACGCCGTCAAGTTTTGCGGGCACGGGGAACCGCCCCGCATTCGGATTTCCAGCCGCGAGCTGGCATTGCACGAAATAGACGATCTGCTGCCCGAACCGCTTCAAATGGCCTATGCCGAGATCAGGGTGGAAGACAACGGCATTGGGATCGGGGATTCCCAGCTCGAAAAAGTGTTCGACATATTTGCCCGCCTCCCAACCGGCTCTTTCCAACCGGGGGAAGGCGTGGGGCTTGCCTATTGCCGTAAAATCGTACGCAACCACAAGGGCATTATCAAGGCGGAAGCCAGTCCGGGAATGGGTACGACATTTGTGATCACCCTTCCGATATCCCGCTAACTACCCGAGAAAAAATGAAAATAGCGACTTATAACGTCAATGGTGTGAACGGCCGTCTGCCTGTGCTGCTTCGCTGGCTGGATGAAACGGCGCCGGATATTGTTTGTTTACAGGAATTGAAGGCACCTCAGGAGAAGTTTCCCGAGCAGGCTATCCTGGATGCAGGCTATAAGGCCATATGGCACGGGCAGAAGAGCTGGAATGGCGTCGCCATCCTTTCGCGCGAAGACCTTCCCCGCGAAGTCCGTCGCGTTCTGCCAGGAGACCCGGAAGACGCCCACAGCCGCTACATAGAAGCCGAAATCGGCGGTTTGACCATCGGTGGATTATACCTTCCGAATGGCAATCCGGCCCCCGGGCCCAAGTTTGAATATAAACTTCGCTGGTTCGACCGCCTCATCACACACGCGGAGGGACTCCTCGCAACCGGCAAACCTGTGCTGCTCACCGGCGACTTCAACGTGATGCCTACCGAACTCGATGTGTACAAACCCGAAAGCTGGGTCGACGACGCACTTTTCCGGCCCGAAACCCGTGCCGCATTCGCGAAACTGATCGCCCAGGGCTGGACCGATGCCATCCGGACTTTGTATCCCAATGAAAAGATCTACACTTTCTGGGACTACTTCCGCAATGCATTCTCACGCAATGCCGGCCTGCGCATCGACCATTTCCTGCTGAGCCCGCAACTGGCACCAAGGCTCACGACCGCAGGCGTGGACAAACAGGTGCGCGGCTGGGAGAAGACCAGCGATCATGCTCCGGTATGGATCGAACTGAAAGATTAAACATATCGACGTATGAAAACAATCATTTACGCATGCATGCTTATCGACGCAGCCGCTGCGCTGTTTCTCTTTTTTTCACTTTTTAGCAGCGGGCAGGATTCGGCAGGGAAGGGTATGATATTCCTTCCGATCCTCTTGCTCATCGCATGCGCGGCAGGTGCGTATTTCCTGCTCGGGGCTGGGCATCCGGGCTGGGCACTCACAGTGAGCGGGTTTCCGGTGATCATCATTGCCTACCTGGCGTTCATCAGTTTTACCTGAGTGAAATATTAAAAACGCCACGATGCGTAGATTACCCCCAGTCTTGCTTTTTGAGATAGCACTTCAAAGCTATTCTATGAAAACCCTGACAGCCCGTATCCTGTTGACAATGTTAGCCACATACCCGTATTTGGCTCATTCCCAACAACCTAAAATATTCAAGATAAAAGCGGGGGAATATCCCGACAGGGTGATCCCTTACGCCGACCGCTACCAGTTTCCCCAATTTACGTCCGGCAAAGCCGAATTTATCGATGGCCGTTCGTCCGACGCGCGTTTCAATTACAATTATATCGGCGGGCATATCCTGTTTGTAGATGCAAAGCGGGATACCCTGGAAATCACCGATAAGGCGATCCTGAAAAACATTGCGATCGGCGATAAATCCTACCGGTTCGACAAGCGTTTCGGATACTGCGAGGTGGTCGGTACCTTCAAACGCGCCAGCCTGGGCAAACGCGAAGTGCTGGCCAGGATCGGCACCGAAAAAGGGGGCCCCTACGGCATTTCCTATACTGCATCGTCCGTTACGACCTACCGCTCCTATTCCAGCGACCAGGCAGCAACGACCAGGAAACTCAATGCCAATGCGGAAGGCGTATTCTCCTACCGCAAAGCCTATTACCTGATCGACAACAATAACCGCTTCTACATTCCCACCGCCGGAAGCGTAAGAAAGCTCTATCCCGCACATAAAAAGACAATCGATCAATACCTGAGGGCAAATCCTGTAGATTTCGGTAAGGAGCAGGATTTAACGCGACTGCTTACCTATTGCGACGGGCTGCCGGAGTAATTAAGTCACAACATTTCGAAATCTAGGTCATGAAGCCGCCATCATTTCCCGTTCCGGGAGGGTGGTGGCTTCCGGTATTATGCCGCTGTAAATCAGTATCGTCGGAATGTTAAAATTATTTCACAAATAAATACCACACATATGACTATTCCTTGTAGTAAGATTTCAATTTGAGGTTAGAAGTAATTTCTCGAATTATAAAATATGTATCTTTCGCCATGAACCGGACGATATCAGTTAAGACCATCCGTAACTCTCCTGACCCCACCAGCCGCAATTCTCAAAATGAGCTGACTTATAGAGACTTACTAAAAATAACTACGTTATGAAAAACCTGGAAATGATCGGTATTGGCCCGATGGAGCGACCGGATGTGGCCCTGGCGCTGGCGCTGTTGGAAGCCGGAGCTTTCCCGGTAATCCACCTCGGACGAGATCAACAAATCGCTACGAATGCGTTGGAGAAAATGGCTGCCAAAAGTAAAAAGCCCTTTGGCGTTTGCTACGCCGAAAACACACCGCTGACAATCCCTTTACCTGAACAAGCTACCTTAGCAATTCTACCATATGGCCTGACTTTTCCTAACCCTGCATATTCTGTTCAAATCATCTATCAGGTCCGAAGCGTAGCCGAAGCAAAACAGGCGAAAATGGCGGGCGCAATGGGCATCATCGCCAAAGGCAATGAAGGCGCAGGCCCGGTTAGCAATGATTCGTCTTTCATTCTGTTTCAACGTATAATGAAGGAGGTTAGCGGCATTCCCGTATGGGTGCAAGGCGGGATCGGCGTCCATAATGCGGCGGCGGTTTCCGCTCTCGGCGGTCGCGGTATCGTTCTCGACAGCCAGCTGCTCCCTTTCCCCGAATGCACGGCCCCGGCCTCGCTTAAAACCATCAGCGAGAAGCTAAACGGCAACGAAACGCGAGTAATTGACGGCTTCCGCGTGCTCGTACGCCCCAACTCGCCCGTATTACCCGCTCAGCCCACACGAGGAGACCTGCAACCGTTCCTGAATACACTCCACCTCGACCAGGGTTATATTCCCATGGGACAGGACATTGCCATCGGAACCGACCTTTTCAAGCAATATAAAAAGCTTCCCCGGCTCGTTTTTGCCTTCAAGGAGGCTTTGCACGGCCATTTGCGACAGGCCAAACACCTCAATCCACTGGCAGCACACAACGCGCTCGCGCAGGCTATCGGCACGCAATACCCTATCGCACAAGGCCCGATGACGCGCGTCAGCGATGTGCCCGCATTTGCTGCTGCAGTTGCCGATGCCGGGGCATTGCCTTTTGTAGCATTATCGCTCCTGAAAGGCGAAAAAGCCCGTAACCTGATCCGGGAAACGCGCGAGCTCGCCGGCAATAAGCCCTGGGGCGTCGGGATCCTCGGTTTTGCAGACGCTGAGCTCCGCGAAGAACAGCTTGCTTACATTACCGAAGAGAAGCCGCCGGTGGTGCTCATCGCAGGGGGGCGTCCGTCGCAGGCGAAACCATTGGAAAAACTGGGTATCAAGACATTCCTGCACGTTCCATCGGCCCCATTGCTCGACATGTTCCTGAAAGAAGGTGCCCGGAGGTTTATTTTCGAAGGCCGCGAATGCGGTGGCCACGTGGGGCCGCTTTCGAGTTTTGTGCTTTGGGAAAAACAGATCAACCGCCTTTTACAGGAAGAACAAACAGATCAACTCGAAGTATTCTTCGCGGGGGGAATCCATGATGCATTTTCGTCTGCAATGATCGCCGTGATGACCGCCCCACTGGTAGCGCGCGGCGTCAAAGTCGGCGTTCTGATGGGCACCGCTTACCTGTACACGCAGGAGGCCGTCGCTACCGGCGCGATTCTGCCCGGCTTCCAGGCGCAGGCTTTGGAGCATACCGAAACCGTGCTGCTCGAAACCGCGCCGGGCCACGAAACGCGTTGTCTGGAATCGCCTTTCGCCGCTGATTTCAATGCGGAAAAAGAAAGAATGGAGCAGGCGGGCCTGGATAAAAAGGCGATTTGGGCGGAGCTCGAAAAGCTCAATGTTGGCCGGCTCCGCATTGCCGCGAAGGGAATTGAACGACAAGCCGACAGCCTTGTGGAAATCGGTGAGAAAGAGCAGCTGTCCCGTGGCATGTATATGATCGGCCAAGCGGCCGCCATGCTCGACAAAATCATGACAATGAACGAGTTGCACGAAGACGTCGCAACCGGCAATTACGCATATATCGGCCAGGCCAGTTTACCGAGACCGCCGAGAAGAAAGAAAAAGGCATTGAACGTCGCCATCGTCGGAATGGCTTGTATTTATCCCGGCGCCCGCAATATCGAAGAGTTCTGGGGCAATATCCTGGCCGGTAGCGATTGGGTGACCGAGGTCCCCGACGCCCGCTGGAACAAGGAGCTTTATTACGACCCCACCGTGGCAGACGGCAGCAAGTCGCATTCGAAATGGGGTGGTTTCATTCCGAAAATAGATTTTGACCCGGTAGCATTCGGCATTCCCCCGCAATCGCTGGCCGCTATCGATCCTACCCAGCTGCTGAGCCTGCTGGTAGCGAGACAGGCCCTTGAAAATGCCGGTTACGGCGAAGACGTCAACCGTGAAAACGTGTCGGTGATCATCGGCGCGGAAGGCGGTAACGACCTGGCCAACAACTACGGATTCCGCTCGCTATACACACAATTTTTCGGGGAAATCCCCAAAGAACTCGATGATGCATTACCCAGGCTGACGGAAGATTCGTTCCCGGGCGTGCTCGCGAACGTGATCTCCGGCCGTATTACCAACCGCCTGAACCTGGGCGGCCGTAACTATACCGTGGATGCAGCCTGTGCTTCGTCCCTGGCGGCTATCGACCTGGCTTGTCAGGAACTGGTGCTGGGCCGCTCCGAAATGGTCCTCGCCGGTGGTGCCGACCTGCACAACGGTATCAACGACTACCTGATGTTTTCCAGCACCCACGCGCTCTCCCGCAAGGGTCGCTGCGCTACTTTCGACTCGGAAGCGGACGGTATCGCATTGGGTGAAGGTGTGGCAATGGTGGTACTGAAACGCGAAGAAGACGCATTGCGCGATGGCGACACCATCTACGCGGTCATCAAAGGCGTGGGCGGTTCCAGCGACGGCAAGAGCCTGGGCCTTACCGCGCCGCGAAAATCGGGACAGGTAAAAGCACTGGAACGCGCCTACGATCAGGCGGGGATCTCTCCGGCCGAACTGGGCCTGGTGGAAGCACATGGTACCGGGACGGTAGTAGGCGACAAAACCGAACTCAGCGCATTGACCGAAATGATGCTGACCTCCGGCGCACTGACCAGCCAGACGCATTTAGGCTCCGTCAAAACGCAGATCGGCCATACCAAATGCGCAGCGGGGCTTGCGGGCCTCATTAAGGCTGCATTGGCGGTTTATCACGGGATCAAGCCGCCGACCATTAACCTGAAAACGCCAAACACTTACTATAATCCGGAAACCAGCCCGTTTGCATTCCAGGCCAAACCGGCCCTTTGGACGGACAACCGCAGGGTTGCGGGCATCAGCGCATTCGGTTTCGGGGGAACAAACTTCCACGCCGTGATCGAAAGCGCTTCGGCCCGAAAGCCGCGCAAATCGGTGAAGGTGTGGCCGGCTGAAATGCTGGTATTCCGTGGAGAAACGCTTGCGGAAACGCAGAACCTTTTGAAAGCTGCGCATGATATCCTTGAAAATGAATCGATTTCGCTGCGGGATGTTGCCAACAGCCTGAATCTGTATAGCGAAAAGCCCGTACAACTCAGTATTGTGGTTGAAAATCATGCGGATGCACGTGCGAAGCTGAATCTGGCATTGTCTCACGCCAGGCAGAGCGCGGCGGCATCGGCTGGCACGAAGGAGACCGTCGCGCCAGCCGGTAAGGGCATCTATTACACTCAAAACACCGCTGGCAAAGTCGCATTCATGTTCCCCGGCCAGGGGAGTCAGCGCGTGGATATGGCGCGCGATTTGTTCGTGGCATTCCCGGCGATGCGGAAGTTGTTGAAAAAACATCCTGCCTATCAGCAGATTATCTTCCCGGACGCTGTTTTTAACGAACAATCAGCGAAGGCTCAGAAGGAAAAGATCAAGGATACGCGCCTGGCGCAACCGTTGCTTGGAGTGGTCGATCTGGCGATTGCAGAACTGCTGAAAGATTTTGGCATACAACCCGATATGGTAGCAGGCCACAGCTACGGCGAGCTACCGGCGCTTTGCTTCGCGGGGGTGTTCGAAGCGAACCAACTCGTTCCCCTGAGTGAAAAACGGGCCAAATCGATCCTCGACGCCATCGGCGACGACAAAGGAGCCATGGTGGCTGTCAACTGCCCGGAAGACGAGCTGACCCGCATTGTGTCGGAGATCAACCATATTTACCCGGTTAACCACAACTCGCCGCGCCAATGGGTGCTGGCAGGTACTACGCCGGCCGTCGCCGAACTCACTGCTAAACTGACGGACCTGAAAATATCTTTCCGCCAGCTGGAAGTCGCCTGTGCATTCCACAGCCCGCTTCTCGCAGGTTCAAAGGGGCTTTATTCAGAGGTTTTGCGCGATGTCGAGTTCAGCGAACCAGCGTTGACCGTCTGGTCAAATACCACCGCCGCCCCCTACCCCGTTTCGCCCGAAGCCATTAAGGAACGCCTGGCCGATCACCTCGTGAGACCGGTGCGTTTCTCGGAAGAAGTGGCGCGGATGTATGAGGATGGTGCCCGCATTTTTGTGGAAGTAGGCCCGGGCAAAGTGCTTACAGGCCTTACGAAATCGATTTTAGGTAAAGAAGAAATCTGCCTCCACACCGAAGACAAAGACCAGCCGGGCATCGTGCAGTTACTGCACACCCTGGCTGGCTGTGTCGCCACAGGCAGAAATATTGATTTTAACAAACTGTTCGAAGACCGCGATACCCGCGTACTAGACCTCGACAAGCCGGAACAATACCGTAAGAGCGTTACAACCTGGCTCGTAGACGGCCAAATGGCACTTCCACTGAACGGCAAACTTCCGGAACACGGCGCATTGCCGGTAACTACGCCATTGAAACTGGCAGCATTCCAGCAGCAGGCGGCAGCGCCGGTGGGCGCCGATAAGGCGGCCGGTACCGAAGCTGAGCGGGTGGTTCATGAATACCTCAACAGTGTTAAATACCTCATTCAGGCACAGCGCGACGTGGTACTGGGTTACCTTGGCCAGTCGCCTTCGAGGCATACCGAAGTCTACGAACCCGCATTGGGTGGGCTGGTTGCCAATACACCGGCCCCGGTCCCGATCCTGATTGAGAAAGCCACGCAGGAAGCCCATACGGCTGCGGCCTACGTAACGGCTACTAAGATCGTCGTCGATGTAAAAGCGCTGGTCATGCAGGTGATTAGTGATAAAACGGGCTATCCGCAGGAAATGCTGGGCATGGATATGGACCTCGAAGCCGATCTGAGCATCGATTCCATCAAACGCATGGAGATCATCGGTGAGTTGCGCAAGCAACTGGGCGGCTTCGAAGCCGGGCAGCTAAGTGAAGAGACGTTGATCGAACAGCTGGCAGCCATTAAAACACTGAATTTACTGGTCAGCTGGATTACCGAACATCAGCAGCAAGCGACTACCTCCGCTACCGAGAACGTCCCATTGAGCAAATTGTCGGTAACACAGGATGGTATTATCGAAGAATGGTCTGAAAGCCGCATTAAATCGGTGCTGCTGGAAGCGGTGAGTGCCAAAACGGGCTACCCGCAGGAAATGCTGGGCATGGATATGGACCTGGAAGCCGACCTGAGTATCGACTCCATCAAGCGTATGGAGATCATCGGCGAGCTGAAAAACAATATCGACGGACTGATCCATATCTACCAGGAACGCGGAGAAGAGCTGGTTGAAAAACTGGCGTCGATCAAAACGCTGAACGGATTGATCGACTGGCTGTCCGAAGCACTGTCGGGCGCACAGGATTCGATTCAAAAAGCGGAAAGCCTGAACGTCGCATCGACGCCCAAGACGGTATTGAACGAAAAACTTTCACGCCTGCGCTTCGGCCTGACGCCCTCACTAATCCCGGTCCTGAACCCCGCCGCATTGAAGGGTAAACGTTTCGCGGTAACCGACGATGCCGGTGATGTGGCAAGGTCCATCAAGGCCCTATTCGAACAGAATGGCGCGGATGTGAGCATTATTTCAACCGAAGAATCCCTGCAGGGCTTCGATGGACTGATCATCCTCAACATTTTCACTTCCCGCCTGAAACCGACGATCATCGAGTCGTTCACACTGATCAAAAAGCTGGATTTCAGCAAGGTGAAATGGATCTACACGATTTCGGACACGCAGAGCGCGCTCGAAAAGGATACCGACGTAAAGCTGCTCCGGCACTTCCAGGGCTATGCCGGTCTTTTGAAAAGCCTTGATAAGGAATACGACCAAACCAAATGCCGGCTCGTGAGCATTACCTCACAGCTTCCGGCTGATAAAATTGCGGGTATCACATTCAACGAAATCCTGCACACCGACGAGCCCTGCGAGGTGGTTTACAAAGGCAATCAGCGCCAGACTGTGGAACTGATCCCCTCCGAAATCGTGACGGGCGGGGCTCCGGATATTCACCTGAACAGCAAATCGGTCATACTCGCACTCGGTGGGGCACAAGGTATTACAGCCGAACTGACCGTACGTTTCTCGAAAGACTACCCGTGCAATTATGTGCTCGTAGGCCGTTCCGCCGACCCGCGCACACTGGCCGACCAGTCGTTTGCAGGCACAAAAAACAAGGAAGAAATCCGCAAGCGCATCATTTCCTCCGGTGCATTTAAAACCCCGGCGGAGATCGAGAAGAAAACAGAAGAGGTTCATAAGGCGAACCAGATCCTCGGCACCATTTCGGCCCTCGAAGCCAACGGCTCGACGGTAAGCTATCACTCCCTCGATCTCCGGGACGAAAAAGCGTTGATCGCAATGGTAGAAGGTCTTTACAACCAATACGGTCGCATCGACGGCGTGATCCACGGCGCGGGCTTGCTGGAAGACAAGCTGTTCCACCAGAAAACACCGGAATCGTTCGAGCGCGTAATGTCTACCAAAGTAACACCGTTGCGCGTTTTGGCCGAGCATTTGAGGGATGATGTACAATTTGTGACCCTGTTTTCGAGCGTAGCCTCGGTATACGGCAGCCGCGGGCAAACCGATTATGCCGCCGCCAACAGCGTGCTGGACAAGTATGCCCGTGAGCTTCAAAAGAAAATCAAGGGCAAGGTAACGGCCATCAACTGGGGCCCGTGGAAGGGTACCGGCATGGTATCACCTTCGCTCGAAAGGGAATATGAACGCCGCGGGATCCCGCTGATCCCCCTCGGCGACGGCATGGAAACGTTTGTCAATGAACTGAAATACGGTACCGAAAGCCAGGTATTGATCATGGCCGAATAGCGAGCACGACGCATTGAACAACTTGTGAGCATCATGAAAAGAAATGCAGATATAGCCATTATCGGTATGTCGGGTATTTTCCCCGGGGCGGGCGATCTGAACGCTTTCTGGGAAAATATCCGCACCGGCGTGGACGCCATTGAAACCGTACCGGAAAGCCGGATGGGCAGCCTTTTCTTCGAAGAAAATGCGACAGCCACGCATGCAGTAGACCGGTTTTATTGCCGCCGGGGCGGTTTTATAGACAATTATGCCGAATTCGATCCGATCCAGTTCGGTATTTTGCCCCTGGCTGTGGAAGGCACCGAGCCCGAGCAACTGCTTACACTAAGCCTGGCACACAAAGCACTGGTAGATGCCCACGCGTTCAGCAATGGCGCCAATTTTGCTAAAACCGGCATTATCATCGGCAAAGGCAACTACACCGGTCCGGGCGCTACCCGAGCGATCGAGATTGTGCGCACGGGGCAGCAGATCGTGGAGATACTGCAGAGCATTCTGCCCGATCTCAAAAGCGAAGACCTGGAAAAGATTAAAAGTGAATTCCAGCAGAAAAAAGGTCGCTTTTCTGCCGATACGGCCATGGGCCTTATTCCAAACCTGACCGCATCGCTGGTAGCCAACCGCCTGGACCTGGGCGGCACCGCTTACACCCTGGACGCGGCTTGCGCGAGTTCATTGCTCGCAATCGACCACGCGGTGCAGGAACTCAATTCCGGCAGGGCCGATATGATGATCGCAGGCGGCGTGCATGCCTCCCAGAATGCACCGTTTTGGAGCATATTCCATCAGTTGGGCGCATTGTCCAGAAATCAGCAGATCAGGCCTTTCGACCAGCGTGCCGACGGCCTGCTCATCGGCGAGGGTTGTGGTTTTGTCGTATTAAAAAGACTTTCCGACGCCATCGCCAACGGCGACCGCATTTATGCTGTGGTACAGGGCGTGGGCGTATCGAGCGACGGCGCGGGCGCGAGCGTGATGAGCCCCACCGTGCATGGGCAGGTGAAAGCAATCCGCCAGGCATGGGAAATGGCCGGCATCGGCACCGACCAGATCGGCTATCTCGAAGCACACGGGACCGGGACCCCGCTCGGTGACAAAACTGAACTGGAGACACTTGCAGCCGTATTCGGGCAAAGTGGCGCGAAGGCCGGTATTGGTTCCGTAAAATCGATGATCGGGCATGCGATGCCAGCAGCGGGTATTGCGGGGATTATTAAAACGGTATTGGCATTGTACCACGGCCAGCTACCTCCTACCCTGCATTGCGAAGAGCCCGTGGAAGCACTGGCCGATACGCGTTTTGAACCCGTAAAACAACTCACCGACTGGCAGCAGTCGGGGTTGCCCCGTTATGCGGGCGTGAATGCATTCGGATTTGGCGGGATCAATGCGCATGTGGTGCTGGAAGGCTGGGACAAAAGTCCTCAAAATATTATAACTAATGCGGTCAATGGCAAGTCAAATGTCCATCTTCGCGACGAAGTTTTACTTCTCGCGCGCCCCACGCACGAGGCACTGCTCCATGCATTGGAAACCGGCGAAAAAGAAAGCGGCTCGGGCAACTATCGTGTCGCAATCTTCGACCCTACGCCCGAGCGCATTGCCAAGGCCGTTAAAATAGTTACCAAAAACAACATCTGGCGAAACAAGCAGGATATCTGGTATACCCATGAACCTTTGCTGTTAAACGGCGGCAAAACCGCATTCCTCTTTCCCGGCCTCGACGGCCTGGCAGGCGGAGAAATCGACAGCGTGGCCGACTATTTCCAACTGCCACGCTATGAAGCCAGCGAAACCAGCGACGAGCAATCGGTTTTCAATACCGCCATGAAACTGCTTGAAAAGAGCAGGATACTCGATTCCGCCATTAAAAAACTGGGTGTGCAACCTGATATGAATGCCGGCCATAGCCTCGGCGAATGGCTCGCGGGGCGCTCTTCGGGGCTGGCTTCCGAGGCGTCGGTTCTGCAACTCCTGACCCGCCTGAATCCCGAACTTTTTGAAGTAAAAAACACGAAATTCCTCGCCGTTGGCTGCGGGTACGACCAGCTAAAACCGTGGCTGGAAGGCAAGCAAGATATTTACCTATCCATCGACAACTGTCCGCAGCAGGTCATTCTTTGCGGTACCATCGAGGCGGTCGAGGATTTTTCCGCCATTTTACGCACCCATCAGATCTTCCATCAGCAGCTACCCTTCCAGTCCGGCTTCCACTCGCCCTTCGTTAAGGACAAGCTGGACCGGATCCTGGACGGGCTGGAAACCATGGAGTTTCAGCCGACGGCCATTCCGCTTTGGTCGGCCACCACACTGGATATTTACCCCGCATCGTTCGACGAAATCCGCTCGCTGAGCGTGGAGCATCTGGTAAAGCCTGTGCGCTTCCGCGAGTTGATCGATAAACTTTATTGCCAGGGCGTACGCATGTTCGTGCAGGTCGGTTCGGGTGGGCTTGTCGGCTTTGTGGACGATACGCTAAAAGGCCGGCCATACAGCGCCATCGCCTCGAACGTACCGATCCGCGGCGGTATGCAGCAATTGCAGCGGGTAATGGCCGCATTGTTTGTCGAAGGTAAGAGCATCAACCTCGCCTTCATGGGTATCGAAGCAAAACAGCCCGCACAGCGCAAGCCTGTCAAACTGCAACTGGGTTCTCCATTTGTAACGCAGCTGGATTCATTGAAGAAAATCACATTCAATCAGCCCAAAAAAGAACTCGCGCTGGATGACCTGGCGCACCCGCTCATGAAGGCATTCTCGGCGAACCTGGACGAGATCGCGTATGTGCAGTCGGAACTCGCCGGGCTATTCCGCAACAGGTCCGCGGCCATACCCATTCCCCGGCCAGCTAGTTCGCCAACGGCTGTTCAATCGCCCGTTCAACGTGTTCCTTTTAAAAAGCAGCTCGATATTTCATTGCAAAACAGTCCGTGGCTCATCGACCACTCGCTTCTTAAACAAAAGCCCGGCTGGCATTGTGTGGAGGATATGGACCCGGTGATCCCGATGACGATGATCTTTGAAGTTTTCGGCGACATCGCCCGCGAGCAGGCAGCCGGGCTGCGTGTGCAGAAGATCATGGGTATCAAGGTATTCCAATGGATGAACGTGGTGGAACCGTTCCGCGAAACCGTTGCCGGCGAGTGGAAAAGTCCAAACCACGTCTACCTCGATCTGGATAGATATGCCAATGCGGAAGTACAGCTTTCGGAAACGAAAGGCGTGCCCGAAACGAATGGCTACGACATCGGGGATCCACTCGGAATCACCATTACGCCCGAGCAGATTTACCGCGAAAATATGTTCCACGGGCCTGCTTACCAGGGAATCCGGGAAGTGAAAAGTGTTTCTACAAACGGGATTACCGGCCTCATTGCCGGGGGCACGGGGAAGGGCTCGCTACTGGATAATGCAGGCCAGCTTTTCGGTCTTTGGCTTCAACTGACCTTGACCAAAGACCGGATCGCATTTCCGGTAAAGATCAACGAAGTGGAGTTTTACGGCGATATGGAAGATCAGGCAGGCATTTTTGAATGTACCTGCCGTCTGACCGAGCTCACCGACGAATTCGCTACCGCCGATTTTATACTCAAACGCGACGGCAAAGTATGGTCTATCATCCGTGGCTGGCAAAACCGCCGTCTGGAAATAGACGATAAGCTCTGGAATGTCTCCATGGCCCCGTTACAGAATGTCCTGTCGGAAGAAGTGGCACCCGGGGTGTTTCTTTTTCGCAATGCTTACCAGCGCGTCGTTTCATGGGATTTTATTTTAAAAAGGTATTTCAATCAACCCGAAAAACGGCACCAGCGGGGATTAATGCCCACTAAAAAGAAGGAATGGATGATCAGCCGGGTAGCCGCCAAGGACGCCACGCGCATGCTCCTACTCCGCGCACGCAAGGAAGCGTACTTCCCGATCGAATTTGAAATCCGGTCGGATGAAGTAGGCAAGCCCTTCCTGGATGGCCCGATGACGGGCGGAATCCACATTTCGCTGGCGCACAAGAACCTCGAAGCCGTTGCCATTGCCAGCGAAAAAGGCCCGGTAGGGATCGATATTGAAGAAATACAGCCCCGCAGCGCAGGCTTTACCGAGATCGTTTTCACGCCTTCCGAAATGAAACTGCTCGAAGGCCGCGACCAGGACGAATGGATGACGCGTTGCTGGGTTGCGAAAGAAGCATTTGGCAAAATGCTCGGCAAAGGGCTTATGGGCAATCCCCGGGCCTACCGGATCGAAGAGATTAACGAGGACGCGCTGCGCATTCAGGACACATGGATCAATACTATCAAACATTTTAATTACATCATCGGATGGACCAACTGATACAGGAAAACAAACTGAGCAAAGAGGAGATTTTTGAAACCCTGAACCAATTCATCACCGAGGTGATCGGCGAGGAGTTTGTGGAGGAAATGGATATTACGCCCGCCAGCTCATTTACCAAAGACCTTGAAATGGACAGCATCGAGATCGTCGCATTCTCGGAAAAAGTCAAAAACCATTTTGGCTCGAACATCGATTTCACGGGCTGGCTGTCGAACATGGACCTCGATGAGATCATCCAGCTGAAACTTGAAAATATCATCAACTACATTCAGGAATGCCAGTAATCGACCTGCCGAATGTGCGCCTGCACGTACAGGAACTGAATCCCGAAGGCCAGGAAACGATTATCATGGTCCACGGGATGTTCAGCAACCTGGCTGTGTACTACTTCAATATCGCGCCCATGCTCGCGAAGCATTTCCGCGTAGTGCTGTTCGATATGAAAGGTCATGGCATGAGCGAAAAAGTGCAAACCGGCTATGACCTCACTTCGATGACCAACGACCTGCGCTACCTGATGGACGAGCTCGGCATCGAGAAGGCGCACCTGGCCGGTTACAGCTACGGCGGACTGGTAGCATTGAAAATGGCGGCCCGCTTTCCAGAGCGCGTCGGCAAGCTGGCCATCATCGAAGGCCCCGACCCGAGCGAGCAGGAAACACTGGCGATCATCGACACTTACAGCAGGGAGTTCCTGATCCACTACATCGAAAACTTCGCCGATACCACCCGTTTGCTTGCGGGAAAAAGGCAATTGGAGAAGAACCACCGGATGTACGAGTTCCTGTTCAATGAAACGTCCATCCGGTCGGATATGGAGGCTGAAAAAGGCTTTTTCAATGATCCGGCAGTGGCCGCGATTTCGCATGAGACGCTGCTGATCTACGGCGAAGAATCCAATTGCGTGCCCTCTGGCCGTACGCTGGCTTCGAGAATACCGAATTCGAGGCTGGTACTGGCCCCCGGCGATCACAACGTGCCCGTGCAGCAACCGGAAGTGATAGGCAAGGAGCTAACAGAATTCTTTGTGAGGTATGACGAGATGTACGTGACTGACGCCCTGGCCGGCTGTGGCTGAAGCCACGGGGCGTGTGCTGCACGAGTGTCCCTAGGCTGAAGCCTAGGGTTGGGACAGAGATGGCGACGCACAGCGCCGTGACAGCACAGCCCGACACAGATCGATACCACAACCCAAGGCTTCAGCCTTGGGATAGACACAGACAGGGATAGGGGTATGGCACAGCCGGAGACAGATCGATACCACACAACCCAAGGCTTCAGCCTTGGGACAGACACAGATAGTGATGCACAACGCCGTGACGGCACAGCCCGAGACTGATCGATACCACAACCCTAGGCTTCAGCCTTGGGACAGACACAGAAGTGATGCACAACGCAGTGACGGCACAGCCCGAGACTGATCGATACCACAACCCCAGGCTTCAGCCTTCGGACAGACACAGACAGGGATGCACAGCGCTATGACGGCACACACGGACACCAATCGATACCACACAACCCCAGGCTTCAGCCTTGGGATAGACATAGACAGGGATGCACAACGCAGTGGCAGCACAGCCCGAGGCAGATCGATACCACACAACCCCAGGCTTCAGCCTTGGGACAGACACAGATAGTGATGCACAACGCCGTGACAGCACAGCCCGACACAGATCGATACCACAACCCCAGGCTTCAGCCTGGGGACAGACACAGACAGGGATGCACAGCGCCACGACGGCACAGCCCGACACAGATCGATATCACACAACCCCAGGCTTCAGCCTTGGGACAGACACAGACAGGGATGCACAACGCAGTGGCAGCACAGCCCGAGGCAGATCGATACCACACAGCCCTAGGCTTCAGCCTTGGGATAGACAGAGACAGGGATGCACAGCCCAACGACGGCACAGCCCGACACAGATCGATACCACAGCCCTAGGCTTCAGCCTAGGGACATTATAGATAGACAGATACACAGGATGCCAAAATTCGCTTTTATCGTCCCGCCGCTAACAGGCCATATCAACCCGACGCTCAGTGTCGGCGCGGAGCTCTTGGCGATGGGCCATGGGGTGGCGTGGATCAGCCTCGACGAGCAGTTGCATACAAAACTGCCCACCGGTGGCCAGTTGCTGGTCATCCGCTACGACCAGGACGACTCCGAAAAGCAGGCCAACGCCGAATACCTCGACATCATCACCAAAAAGAACGTGTACGGCATCGAGAGCATCAAGTTCCTGTATGAAGAAGTACTCGTACCCCTGAACAGATACATGTTCGACGGCATGATGCAGCTCTTGCAAAGCTGGCAGCCCGACATCGTCATCAACGACCACCAGGTTTTTGCGGGAGGTATGGCCGCGCATTTGCTCGATATTCCCTACGCCACATCGGTAACAGCTCCGGCAGCCGTGAAAATGATGGAGGATTTGCCCAAAATCCACGAATGGGAAGTCAAACAGATCATCGGCCTGCAACAGGAACTCGGTATCGAAGGAGAAAAATCGCTGGCGACCTCCGAGCTGCTGACGCTCGTTTTTACTTCAAGGGAATTTTTTGGAGAAATGCAGTTGCCGGATCACTACCGCTTTCCAGGGCCTGTGATTGCCAACCGTGTTGCCGATATTCCCTTTGATTGGGAAAAACTAAACAGCCGGACCGTCCCAAAAATCCTGATTTCCATCGGCACGACGTTCGACCATCAGTTCAAAAAAGATTTCTTTTCGAAAGTCATCGACGCATTTGGCGAAGAGGAAATCGCTGTGGTTGTGGTTTCGGATGAGGCTTTGTTCGAAACCTGGCCTTCCAATTTTTTGGTACAACAACGCGTGCCGCAGCTCGAACTCCTGCCGCACCTGGACGGCGTCGTATGCCATGCGGGCCACAATACCGTTTCGGAAGCCCTGTCAAATGGTCTCCCGCTGGTCGTGATCCCGATCGCGTACGACCAGTCGCATGTAGCCGGGCGCGTGGTGGCAAACGGGTGCGGTGTGAGGCTCAATTTCAACCGGTTTAAAGCTCCGCACCTCAAAAACGCGGTCAAAGATATATTAAACGATCCGGGTTACCGGCTTGCGGCGCAGCGCATCCAAAACTCGTTCGGGCAGGCGGGCGGCACCCGCACCGCAGCACAGTGGCTCGATCAGATACCAGTCAAAATCTTCCAGAATGGCTAAATTTCTATTTGTAGTACCTCCGTTTTTCGGACATATCAGCCCTACCCTAAGTGTGGGCGCGAGCTTGCTTGCCAATGGCCACGAAGTAGTCTGGACGGGGCTCATTCCCCTTGCTCACAAGCATATTCCCGAGGGCGGGCGCTATATCCTGCCCGAAGCGGAACTCGCACCGTATCAGGATGAGATCGAACGCATCCTGAAACGCCAGGACGATGGCCCTTCTCTTTCCGGACCCGAGGTAATGAAACTCGCATTGGAAGAAACTTATATTCCTTTCGCGAGGATCATGGTGCCCGGCGTATCCCGTGTTGCCGACGATTTCCAACCGGACGTCATTGTGAATGACTGCATTGCCTTCGCCGGTGCATTGGTGGCCCATCTCAAAGGCATTCCGTGCGTTACTACTACGCCCGTACCACCGGATGTAATGGGCGACACGGCCAATTCGGCACCCAAAATCTTCGAATGGCAGCAGAACCTGGTCAAAGGGCTGCAACACGAGCTCGGCATTTACACCAACGATTTTGTGATCCATTCGCACCAGATGAATATCGTGTTCACGTCCAAGGAATTTGCCGGATTTCCCGAGCCCGATCAGCATATGAAGTTTGTAGGCCCCGTTAAAGGCCGCCCGAATGCGACGCCCTTCGATTGGGAAAGGCTTGACAAAGCCACTACGCCCAAAGTATTTGTGTCGCTGGGTACATTGCTGGTTGATATCAGAAAAGAATTTTTCCTGAAACTCATCGAAGCATTCGGCGACGAGCCGGTCACGATTGTAGCCGCAACCGACCCGTCTGTGATCGATGAATGGCCGGAGAACTTCATTGTGCAGGGGTTTGTACCACAGGCCGATATTATCCCTAAAATGGATGCGGTGATCTGCCACGGCGGCTTCAATACCGTGAACGACGCCCTCATGAACGGCCTGCCGATTCTCATTACCCCTATTGCCTACGACCATTTCCACACGGCGGCGTTGATCGAAAATGCCGGTTGCGGGATCAAAGTACGATACAAACGCCTTCGCGTGGCTGATGTAAAGAACGCCATGCGGGAATTGCTCGAAAACCCGAAATACCGAAACGCGGCCAGGCATATCCACGACACTTTCAATGCTGCCGGCGGTAATGCGAAGGCCGTGGCACTCCTCGAAGATTTCGCGCTTGCGAACCGTGTAACCGAAAACGCATAACCGATGAAACGAAACCTGCTTTTCCTCGAGAGGGTACTTTTTGGTGATGGCAGCGAGCCTTTCCATGGGGTTTACGCATTGAAGATCAATGGACAGCTAAACCATGCACAACTCGGCACAGCGCTTGCCCGCTTGCAGGAAAAGTATGCAATGCTGCGGACGGCCATCGGTGTCGGTACTACCGGAGTACCCTATTTTCATACACCGCCTTCCCGGCCGGATATCCCGCTCAGGGTCGTGGAACGAGGCGGTGACGACGACTGGAACCGCGAAACGGTCCGCGAGCTGGGGACTTCCTTTAATATACAAAATGGCCCGCTGCTGCGTGTTACCTGGATCCGCTCGGCCGATGTTTCCGACCTCATAATGGCCTTCCACCACTGCATGTGCGACGGTGGTTCGGGTGTAGCGTTACTCAACGACCTTCTGGTGTTACTCGATGATCCCCAGGCCGAGATCGGCAAAGCACCGGTGTTTCAAAGCATCAGCGACCTGATCCCTTCCGACATATTGCATAACCGCCGCAACCGCTTCAAAGCAAAACTTTCGGCTGCGCTGGTACATGCCGGGCTATCGCTGGCTTCACTATTTATTTCAACCAAAAACAAGCCGGCCCCACGGTCGGTCGGCCCGCGTACGGGCGGCATGCGGTCCGGCGGCCGGCGAACCGGAGATTACCTGATCAACTGGAAGCTGGGGGCCGAACAATCGAAGGCGCTCTTCACCTATTGCAAACAAGAAGGCGTCACGGTCAATACGGCCATCGGGTTGGCATTGCTGGAAGCTTTCAAAGCAATAAATGGCACGGGAGCGCACGGCAAAGCTACCTGCCCGGTGGATATCCGGCGCTATATGCCCGAGGTGAAGCGCGATATGCTCTTTTCCTACGGGTTAGCTTTGAATATCAGCCTCGGAAAATCTGTTGGAACCCGGTTTTGGGAAAAAGCCAAAACACTGCAGGCACATGTTTCCAAACAGATGAACAACCTGAATCCCTATGAATTTACGATGATCATGGAGGCTTCGCATCGTTCGGTCCATAAGCTGCGCCGCTTTCTGACCCATGCCAAAGTGGGCAACGATTTTATGTTTTCCAATATGGGGAAACTCGATATTCCCGTACAATACCGGAATTTCACAGTCGATACGGTTTACAGCCCAACGGTAATAGGACCGTTTGCGAACCCTAATACCATCATTACCACCACCTTCAATGGACAGATGGACTTCTCGTTCGTGTCAAACCAGGATTTTATGCCATGGGCCACTGCCATGCAAATCCGGGAAAAAGCCATGGAAATCCTTTTTGAAACCGTAGTCATCCCAGATTCCGTGCGGCTATGAAAAGAAGGATGGGTTTTCTGGAAGCCTCCATGTACGCAGGCGCGGATACGCCTGTGAATGTCGTGTTTCCGGTAAAAGTTGAGGGAGAAATTGAGGAAGCCGCTTTGATAAACGCATTGCGGAAGATCCAGCAAAAACACCCTTTCCTGAACGTCACCATAGAGACTGATGCCAATGGGATTCCCTGCTACGCAACCCCCGAGCTGATTTTACCTATTCCACTGAAGATCACCGACAGGCTTTCGGAAGAAACCTGGATCGAAGAAGCGGAAACAGAATGGAGCAGGCCATTTAACCAGGCGAACTTCCCCCTGGCACGCGTTACCTGGGTGCGGGCCGAACGTATTTCGGAGCTGCTGGTAGTTTGCCACCATTGCATAGGCGACGCCACTTCGGCCATGACCATCATGCGCGAACTGCTCGAATGCCTGGGTGACCCGACCACCGAATTACACCCTTACCCGCCCTTTTCACCCGAAGGGCTGGTACCGGCGCCCGTTAGGAAGAGCATTGTCAACAGACTGGCAGCCAGGACAATTGCCGGCATTACCCGACTCTTCCTTTTGGCTGTATCGGGCATGAAAGAGGTTTTAAAAGACCGCTTCTACACCATCCGCTGGAAGCTGAGCGAAGACGAAACGGCTACTTTGCTATCGGTTTGCAAAAGAAAAGACATTCACCTCAACACCGCGCTGATCCTCGTATTCATGCGCGCATTCGAGCGTGCAGGCAACGTGCGCACGAGCGGCAAAATGTTCGCATCCGTGGATATGCGCAGGTTTTTACCTGAAATACAAAAAGACCATCTGTTCCCCTTCCCCTCCATGGTCGGTCTCGACACGCCGAAGGACAAAACCGGGTTCCGCGAGCAGGCCAATGCTTTGAAGGCTCGTTTACACAAACAAATCGACCAAACCGATGCCGCCAGGCTGCTGCTTTTCAGCGAATACCTGATACCGCTCTACCCGCGCAGCATCCGATATGCCAAAGCCGGGAAAGGTGCCCACGACTTCGCATTCGCCAACATTGGACGCATTCCACTGAACGAAACTTACGGGTCAATTAAGGTCACCGAAGTACACTCCCCGCTTTCAAGGTTCCCGATGGGTAACCCCTCGAAGGTGTCGGTATCGACATTCGGCGGCCGCATGGATTTCGCATTTCACTCCGAAGAACAATATATTACCAGGCAAAATGGCGAATTCATCGCCGGAACTGCCATGGCCTTGCTGAAAAAGCACCTACTAGACACTGAACCCGTTACTATCCAGGATTGAAATGAACAGACAAATGATTGTCGGAGAGCGCATTATGTACGCAGATGGGCTTGCGCCCGTCAACTGCGTCTTTGTGGCTACCGTTGAAGGAAGGTTGTCGGGTCAGCAGATCACCAGCGCGCTTGCTAAAATTCAAAACCGGCATCCGTTACTGCGCGTGAATGTGGAGCGGAACCGGACAAATGTCCCCGTATTTGTTACCAATCCGAAGGTTTCTCCAATCCCGCTTGACATGATTGAGCGGACATCCGACATTCAATGGGAAGAAGTAAGTCTGCTGGAATGGGAAAGGCAGTTCGATCTGACGAAAGAGCCGCCGGTGCGGCTGGTATGGCTCAAATCCGAAACGGTTTCCGATCTGCTGCTTGTATGCCCGCATTGCGTGTGCGACGGTTCTGGTTTCGTAACGCTCATGCGTGAGCTGCTTCTCCTGCTCGAGAACCCCGACATGCCCCTGGAACCCTATCAAGGTTTTCAATCGGTCAACTCCCTGGTTCCGGCTTCGATCCGCGACAGCCGGATGATCCATTGGAAAGGTAAGCTGTTTTCGACGCTGGCAAAAGGCCTTTTCGCTGTTCTGAACCCCAAACCAACACCTCGCGAAGGCAGCTATTACCTACTCACGCATACCCTCGACAAAGAAACAACAGCTGCCCTCGTCAAAAAATGCAAGGCAGAAAAAACGACCGTCCAGGCGGCATTATGCACGTCATTCTTGCTCGCACACCAGTCTGTAATGGGAAAAGCATCGCGCAATAAGGTCATCAGCCCCGTCGACATCAGGCGCTACCTGCCAGGCATCGGCCGGGATCATTTGTTTGCATTCGCCCCTATTGTGGAGCTTTCGCTAAGCCGGAAAGGTCCACAAAACGACTTCTGGCAGGAAACCCGGCGCATGAAACAGACGCTCGTTGAAAAAGCCGAAAACGTCGATGCGGCCGAGATGATATTCATTACCGAGTATTTCCACGGCTCCACCGGCGAGCTGCTCAGGCATATGCGCTCCACAAAAGGCAGCCACGACATTACCATTTCCAATATGGGTATTCTGGACATTCCTGTAAACTACAACAACTTCCGCGTCCGCGCCATTCATAGCCCGTCCGTGGGGTTCCCCTGGCGCAACCCAAACACCCTGGTAGTAAGCACGTTCGCAGGAAAAATGGATTTCTCATTCTGCTCCCACGAAAGTTTCCTCCCCATGATCGACGCCGAAAAGATTTGCCGCGAGGCGATGTGGGGGCTTTGTGAAAATACCCATACCCCTGCTACGCAACAGGTATAATAAATCGCTTTCATTATCCGCGTTAATATGTAATTTTGTTGATGCTTACGTTCCAATGCGGCTCTGATTCAAATTATCCAGACAGATAACCGCCCGCTGAAATTCATTCATTTAAACATCACACAAAATGAAATATTCAGGCGATACCATTTCCAAACCGGTCGTAGGACGTGAAGCAGAAGTGTTGTCAGAAGCAATCAAAACAGGCGGCTACCTAGCCAATGAACAAGCCTGGGCCACCATTCACAGGATCAGCGAGCGGATCAAGAAACAAAAATCAAACGCGCAGAATTAATGCCCTATCCCAAATTCTCAGGGATAGATTTTTCACAACACGATGTCGTCGAATTCAATCCAAACCAAACGGATGTTGGAATTGGTTTTCGTTGTGGTCGCGGTGAATTTGTATCCTATATCAAAGGCGAGAAAATTCGTAATGAATTGAAAACCTTTACAAGCAAATGCTGGCTTGTGAGCTGCAAGGAAGGCCTTGCGGCCTATATTACATTGCTGGCGGACAAACTAACCATGGGAACACCGATTCTCATAGATGAAGATGTTCGCTATACCACTTTTCCTGCTGTAAAAATCGGCTGGCTGGCAGCTGACCCCAGAGCCAGAGGTTCGGGTCGGAGGCTTATGGATTGGGCAATGGAATATGTCGTACTGGAACTGGTTCCAAGGCTGGGAGTCCGCTTTATGACTGTGGACGCACTATTCGATGCCGATTTGCCAGAAAAGCAATATGATGCGTCCGGGTTCTATGTGAAACTGGGTTTCAGATTTGCAAATCCTGACGAGTTACTACCTCCTGCCGACGGTTTCAGAACCATGTATTTTGACCTGATGCCGCTCATTCAGCACATCAGGAAAATTGAAAATTCCTAGCTGGCCCTATTCCCCTTCAACAACATTCCCATTGCATCGCCCAACGACCCTGCGCGGTTCACTTCGCCGGAGTTGACGAAGAAGATCTCGTCGGCATTTTCGATGGTGTTGAGGCGGTGGGCAATGATGACTTGCGTGGTCGATTCAGGGAGCTGTTTCAGGATATCGCCGAGGAGCTTTTCGGTAACGGTATCGATGTTCGCGGTAGCTTCGTCGAGAATCAGCAGCTCGGGGCTGCGCAAGACGGCGCGCATGAATGCGATGAGCTGTTTCTGCCCCAAACTCGTACTGTCTCCTGTTGCGGAGACTTTGGTTTCCAGCCCGTCTTCAAACAATGCGAGTATTTCACCCAAATTGGCGCTTCGGATCACTTGTTCCAGCTTGTCGTTGGAATACTCCTTCAACTGGCCGTTGCCGTAGAGGATATTCTCACGGATGGTTCCGGAGAAGAGGAACGGTTCCTGCAAAATGAAGCCGATCTTCCGGCTCCGCTCTTCGGGTGTATAGGTACGGATGTCGCGGCCATCGAGCAACACAATGCCTTCGCGCGGGTCGTACAGGCGCGCGATGAGCGAAGCCGTGGTAGTCTTACCCCCGCCGGTCGGGCCGATCAACGCGTAGGTTTTGCCGCGTTCGAGTTTGAAATTGACCTGATGCAGGATTTCACGACTGTCGTAACCGAAACGAACGTCCCGGAATTCCAGCAATGCGCCGTCGGTTTCAACGGCAGTTCCCGCTACCGGCAGCAGGTCGGTTTCCAATGCCAGGATTTGCGAAACACGGTCCCAACCCGCCATAGCTACCTGAAAACTGGCCCATAACGCCGCCAACTGCCGCAACGGATTGTAAAAATTAGTCGCATAAGCCAGGTAACTCACCAGCAAGCCTACACTGAACTCGCCCACGCTGATCAGGTGGATCCCGTAAGTCAGCACGACGAGCTGCGCGATATTGGAAAACAAGGAATAGGTCGGCAGGAAAACATTGTTGGCTAAGCCGGCGCGAATGGCCGTGCGGTAGTTTTCCAGGTTGGCCAGCTGAAAACGTTGCCTGAAATAATCGCGGCGGTTGAATGCGATCACTACTTTGAAATTGTTCAGACTTTCCTGTATTTCGGCGCTCAGCGCGCCGGTACTTTTGAGGTTCCTGGCATTGGTAGCCTTCACCCAAGGCGAAAGTACGATCGTAAAAATCAGGATCACCAAGGCAGGTGCCAATGCCGCCGAACCCAGTTTTACATTAATAACCATTAGAAAAATCCCCGCACCGAGCATCGTAAAAATACTCCCTACAAACTGCATCAGCGATTGCGAAAAGAACTGGTTCAGCTTATCGGTATCGTTATTGACGCGCGAAATGAGGTCACCCGCCTTGTTCTGATTGAAAAACGCGACAGGAAGCTGCTGCAACTTGTTGAAAATGGCATTTCTAAGCGTAAATAACAGCCGTTGCCCCACCCCGCCCATGAGTTTGGTCTGGGTATAGGCAGTGACAAGCCCCAGCAGGTACATCGCCAGCAGAATGCCTCCGAAAACGAGCAGCCCGTGAAACTGCTTCGTCACCACGTACCGGTCGATCGCCCGGCCGATCAGGTAGGGACCAACCAGGTTGACGGCGGTATTCAACGTAATCGCCCCCAGCGCCAGCGCCAGGTTGCCCCGCTCATGGGCGATCAGTTTCAGCAACTTCCTGAGCGCCTTCAGTGTGGAGGTTTTCTGCTGTTGCTCCGAAAGTTTGTTAAGATCGTAGTTCATAGTTGCTGGTACTTTGTTGCGAATTGAAAATCTGCACATACTCGGGGCTTGTCAGCATCAGATCGTCGTGCGTACCGCAGCCGATCAGCTCGCCTTCCATCAGCACTACGATCTGGTCATAATGCTCGATAGCTGCGATTTTCTGCGTCACTGAAATCAATGTGATGCCCGGGTAGTTCCGCTCCACATTCGCCAGGATCTTCTTTTCGGTAGTACTATCCACCCTCGCCGTGAAATCGTCGAGCAATAGGATTTTGGGGTTAACAGCCAGTGCCCGGGCCAGCATGATCCGTTGCTTCTGCCCGCCGGAAAGGCTCGCGCCACGCTCGGAAACAATGGTATTGAGGCCGTCGGGCAGGGTTTCGATGAATGCCGTCAGCTCCGCGGTATCGATGGCCTTCTGTAAAGATTCGTCCGTCACCGTCGTACTGAACGCGATGTTTTCACGGATACTCATATTAAAAATGATGCTGTCCTGAAAAACAAAGCCAACCTGGCGGTGAAACGACTCGCTGTCGTAATAATCGATCGGATGGCCGTCGAAGGTAACGCTGCCTTCCTGCGGCTGTATAAGCCCGGTCAGAAGATACAACAACTGCGTTTTCCCGGCCGCAGTAGGGCCGATCACCGCAATGCGCGAACCGGCATTGACCGACAGGTTAATGTCCTTCAATGCCGGTTTTTCGCCGTAACGGACTGTTACCTGTTCCAAGGCGATATTTCCGAGCAGCGACGCCGTGGAAGCACCCGGCTCTACCGGATCCGCAACGTTCAAAACAGTCGAAATCCGCTGATACGAAGCCGTCGCCTGCGCAATCACGTTACTCATAAAACCGATGACGAGGATCGGGAAAATAAGAATGCCCAGGTAACTGTTGAATGCCGCGAAACTACCCAAAGTCATATTCCCCTCGATCACGAAATGCCCGCCAAGCACCAGGATCGTCAGCATCGACACGTTGGCCGTAAACGTCACGACCGGTATAAGCCCTGCAAAAAGGCTCAGAATGGCTAGCCCGAAGCCCTTCGCTTTGGTATTCGCTTCCAGGAATTTTGCATATTCCAGCTGCTGTGAATTCACGACCCGTATCAGCGCCGAGCCCAGAATACTCTCGTTAATGATCTTGTTGAGCCAGTCGATCACCTCACGGCTTTGTACAAACAGCGTGCGTACTTTCTTCAATGTAATGGCAAACATTCCTCCGATAATCGGAATGATCGCCAGGACCGTCAATGCCAGTTTCCAGTTGATACTCAGCAACAATACGCTAGCGCCAATAATGAGGAATATCGACGATACGATCGCTACAATGGCTTGGGAGACAAACATTTTGATCGAGTCAATATCGGCTGTAAGATTGGTCAGCAGTTTTGCCGCGCTGGTTTGTTCGATAAATGCGTGACTTTGTTTTGATATCTTGTCTGCAAGCCTCGTCCGCAGGTCACGGGCTACTTTTTCGGACGCATAAGTCTGGATAATGCTTTGCAGGTATGCAAACACGAATATGAAGATCACCGCGGCGGTGAACTCGGTCAGGATCGCATTCAGGTCGAAATGCTGCCGGGTGTAATCATCGATCCCGTCGGCCACCAGCCTGGGCAGCCAGAGGTTGATACCGTTGCTCAGCAACGCAAACAGCAGGAGCAGGATGATCAACCCCTTGTATGGAGCCAGTAAGCTGAATATGCCCGGCTGGTTGGGCTTTCCGGGGTTAGCTTTTTCAGACATATGGGTTTAGATTAAATCGTGCGGCAAATATAGCAAGGTATATTTTCGAATCACTGCCCGGTAGTGTGGTTAAATTTTGGTTAAATTCCCGCTTGTCTAAATCCAAACCGCATCTTAATGAAATTCCTGAGCCTGCTTTTACTAACGTTATCGATCACCGCAAGCGCCCAAAATGCCAAACCATCGCCGGACCCGCTACCCAACATTATCTACATCTACGCCGACGACCTCGGCTACGGTGAACTGGGCTGCTACGGCCAGCAAAAGATCAAAACACCCAACCTCGACCGCCTTGCCCGGGAAGGTGTCCGCTTCACGCAGCATTACACAGGTACGCCCGTGTGTGCGCCTGCGCGCGCTATGCTCATGACAGGCAAACACGCGGGGCACTCAGCCATCCGCGGGAACTTCGAGCTCGGCACTTTCCGCGACGACGAAGAACGGGGGCAAATGCCGCTTCCGGCAAACGAGTTCACCGTGGCCGAACTACTCAAACAAAAAGGCTACGCAACCGCCCTCACAGGCAAATGGGGCATGGGGATGAACAACACCGAAGGCACGCCCGCCAGGCAAGGCTTTGATTACTATTACGGCTACCTCGATCAGAAACAGGCCCATAACCTCTACCCTTCGCATTTGTGGGAAAACGACCGCTGGGACACCCTCGCACAGCCCTGGCAGGACGTGCACCGCAAGCTGGATCCCGTTACAGCCAGCGATGCCGACTTCGATTCCTTCAAAGGCAAAGAATACGCGCCGGTAAAAATGACCGAAAAGGCACTGGCATTTATCGAACGAAGCAAAGGCAAGCCGTTTTTCCTTTACATGCCCTACTCCTTGCCGCACGTATCGTTGCAAGCGCCGGATGAATACATCGAAAAATACATTGGACTGTTCGACGAAAAGCCCTACTATGGTGAAAAGGGTTACGCCTCCACCAAATATCCGCTGTCAACGTATGCGGCCATGATCACGTTTCTGGACGATCAGGTTGGCATTATCCTGGACAAACTCAAAGATTCGGGGCTGGACGGGAACACAATCGTGATGTTCAGCAGCGATAATGGCGCCACTTTCAATGGCGGTGTGAACCCGCAGTTCTTTAACAGTGTGGCCGGATTGCGCGGCCTGAAAATGGACCTTTACGAGGGAGGTATCCGGGAACCTTTCATAGCGCGCTGGCCGGGAAAAATCAAACCAGGCCGCGTAAGCCACCACATTTCCGCCCAGTTCGACCTTCTGGCCACCTTAGCAGAACTGACCGGCCAGCCAGCCCCTCCCAACGACGGCATTTCCTTTTTACCCGAACTTTTAGGACAAAGCATCCAGCAGAAAAAGCACCCTTACCTCTATTTTGAATACCCTGAAAAAGGCGGCCAGATCGGTATCCGCATGGGCGACTGGAAGGCCGTCAAAACCGACCTCCGTAAGAATCCCGGCAACCCGTGGCAGCTTTTCAACCTCAAAACCGACCGCAGCGAAACTACCGACCTTGCAGAGAAGCACCCGGATATTTTGAAGAAACTGGATGAAATTGTCAAAAAAGAGCATCAGGAACCTGCTAATGCGGCCTGGCAGTTTGTACTGCCGGTGATTGCAGCGAGCGATAAATAATGGCGCGAAGCTTAAATAATGGCGCGAAGCTCTGGCTTCGTGCCGACTATTCGCAGGCCTCCGGCCAGTCCGTACAGCAAAAGTCGGCCAGAGGCCTCCGAATAGCGTGCGCGAAGCAGGAGCTTCGCCCAACTCACTCTACCGGAAACGGCCCGTCCTCAAACTCCTCTTCGTGATACCCCTTACTCCCAACCTCCCGCGCCAGTCCGCTGCGAAAATCCGCTCCCTCTCGCAGGCATTGTAACACATACGCAAAGTCATACACTGGCTCCCAGCCCAGCTCGCGCCGCGCACGCTCGTTCACATATACGCGATCGATTTCTGAAAATAGCTTCCAGCCTGCTGCATCGAAAAGCCTTTCACTTTCCGGGTAAAGTGTGCGGACCACTTCCGCCGCATTAGTATGTAGATCTTTCAAATGTGCGGGCAAAAACGGCGTGGTGGCTGAAACAATGTATTTGCCGAAACCAATCGTTTCCGCTTTTTTCATGGCTGATAAATGCGCGGTAACCGCATCGGCAATGTCGACGCGGCGGTAAAGCAGCTCCAATGCCTGCACGTTGGGTGTTTCGTAAAGCTGGCGGGTTTCTGCATTGTCGTCGTCTTCCGGGAAGAAGCGCGACGTCCTGAGAATCTGTACCGGCAACCCGCTTTTGCGATGAAAAAGCTCGCACAGACTTTCGGCGGCAAGCTTGGTGACGCTGTAAATATTTTTCGGTTGAGGCACCACATCTTCGGTAATCCAGGCGGCCGGCTCCCCTTTCCCGGGGTTCATCGCCGCACCGAATGTGCTGGTGGTACTGGTAAAAATAAAACTCGAAACCCCATGCAGCACAGCCTCTTCGAGCAGGTTAAGTGTGCCTGTTATATTGGTATCGACAAAATCCTGCTTGCTGTGCGTTGCCACATGCGGCTTGTGCAAAGTAGCGGTATGAATGACGGTGCGGATACCCCGCATTGCTGTTTTGACAAAATCCCTGTCCGCGAGATCACCCACCAGATCGGTGTAGGCCGAATGCTTGATATCCAACCCGGTTACCCGTGTGCCCGCCTGCGCCCGGAGCGTGCGCATGAGCGCCTCGCCCAAATGCCCCGCACTGCCTGTTACCAGAATACCCATAACTGTTTTGAATCAATTTTCCGGCAAAGGTATGAGCCTCGGGTTTTGAAAAATATTGGGATAGCCAATAAAAACATTGAAATTTGTGCATGGCCTATATCATTGATAATGAATCGTACAGGGAGATCGCGGGCAGAAAGTTTCTTTCGCAGCCTTCGGTGGATACCTTCGAACATGACGTGCCGCGGATACCTTTCGTGAACCATCGCGTGAAGAATATCTATGCCCGTAATTTTGGCATAATCCGTTTCCAGGCCGATTTTTTACAGGATATGCAAATCCGCGGCATGAAAAGCGACCCGCATATCAGCCTGCATTTCCAGTTGACCGGCCATTCCAATGCGCATTTCCGCGATATTCCGGGCGACCATCCGCTGCGCCCGGCCGAATACAATATTTATTATTCCGAAAATTTTGATTCGGATATCTTTTACAATCGCCAGAAAGGCTTTGAATACCTGGCATTAATTCTTAAAAAAGAGCACTTACTGCAATTTCTGCAGCAAAATGGCAGCCCCGTAAAGCAACTCGAAAAAGCGCTGGAAAACGGACAGCCGCTGGCACTTTTTGGAAAAGCGGCGCCGGTTGATCCGGAAATGCATTCGGTACTTCACCGCATACTGCATGCGCCGGTCGCGGACGATCTTTCGGAAATGTACCTGAATGGTAAAATCCTCGAATTACTCGCCCTGCAATTACAGCAGTATCGGGAACAACGCAACGCGGCCCATGTATATGCAGGCTTCGGCCAACAGCTTGCCGAAATCTACGAATACCTCAACACCCATTTTCTGACCACGCACTCTCTGGAAGATATTGCAGCAAACTCACGCCTTTCAGAACACCAGATCCGAGAAGGTTTCAAACTGAAATACAATACGAGCGTGTACGAGCTGGTTCATGAAAAACGGATGCTCTATGCACGCCAGCTGCTGCTCGACTCCGGTTTGACGGTCGACGAAGTCGCCGAGGTTGTGGGTTACTCTACCAGCAGCAACTTCATCCAGGCATTTAAAAGAAAATTTGGCATTACACCCAAGCAAATGCAACTCGGACGGCAGGGTTAGGTTTGCTCAGATCATCCATTTGCGCTCGGTAGTGAATGAAATATTGAGCCACATCTTGTAGTCGCCCCGAATCCGTTCATAGAGTTCCTGCCTGATCGCGTCGAGTTGCTTCACCTGCGTGTGCGCGAGCTCGTCAGGTAACAAAAAATCAATTTCGATGGTGTAGCTGCTGCCCGTTTTGATCACGCGCACATATTCGTCGATAAAGCCGTAATGCTTTGAAATCGCCTCGGCCTCCTCGTGTATTTTATCTTCCACCTCGTCGTCGGGCGCGAATTGGAGCAATTCCCTGATATTTTTCCAAAACGTCCCGACCGGAATGCGCAGAAAAAGAATGGAAATGATAATGACCATTCCGGGATCGAGGTATGGGATGAGGTAGGCCAGCGATGTTCCTCTCAAAAAGTACCCCAGCGACAACACCACGAGCACGCCCGTACTCAGGAGCGCGTCGAGCTGCCATTCGGTGGCTTCGATGCGCACGTACTCCGAGCGGATTTGCAGCGCCATGCGTCTGAAATACAGCCATAGTAAAAAACAGCCGATAATGGAGGCGATCAGATAAGGCAGGGCAATATCGAGCTCAACGAGCTTGCCGCCGCTGATAATATCCATCACCGAAGTCGCCAGCGAATACAAGCAGAGGAAAATGATCACCGCCGATTGCAGCGTCATCGAAAACGGCTCGAACTGCGCACGGCCAAACGGCAGGTCGTCGTCGTCGGGCTTACGGACGAAATTGTTCACCAGCAACGACACGCCCGACAGGCTGATCCCGACCATCGAGAAAAGGGCGTCGAAAATAATGGATTTGGAATCGCCGGCGATACCGACCACAATGGCCCAGATCGTAAATGCCGAACCGGTAATGATCGAAAGCTTAATCAGCCGCCGCTCCCTGAGCCGTTTTTGTCTCTCATTCATAAAGCCGGGTAAAAGCAGGATACCACGCGATCACCCTTAATAAGTTAGAAAGACCTTTGAAGGAAAGCAAGTTCCGGGGAGGGTGTTAACTTTTTGTGAACACTCTCTAAGGCCCGACGGGTACGCGTACCGGCCATCCAGACTGAATGTGACCCGCCCGGGCATGCCATGCACGGGAATCGTCGTCAGTTGCTGGTAGGGCTGCTTTCCGCTGAAAACGTGCATCCGCATATTGTGGCCGTCGCAAAGCCATATTTCTGTGCCTGCTGCGCTATACCCTCGTGGGCGAAGGCTATTTGAATGAAAATCAACCAGAAACAGGTCCTTTTTTATATTTAATAACAAAGTTTATGAAACAGAAGGCAGCTTGTAGCCATTATGATATTCCTTGGCAATCAGCTTGTTGGCTTCGTCATCCGTAAACTTCCCTTTTTCCTTATCCCAATAGATCTTCTTCCCTGTACGATAAGCGATATTACCCATTTGAGAGAACACAGCAATGTCCGAACCGACCTGAATAGGCGCATTCAGGTCGGTCATTTTTCTTGATTTTATCACCTCAATGAAATTCCTCGCATGCAGGTCGAGGCCGTTATCCATTGATTTCCGGAATGGTACGGCTTCCATTCGCTTGCCTTCGGGAATTACCTCCCAGCCATCGCGGCTCAGTACCAGCGTACCATTGTTGCCGATGTAGGCGATGCCGTGCTGGCGGCCGTACGGGCCTCCGTCGATGCCCATAGCGTGCTCCCATTGAATATTAAAGTCGTCGAATTCGAATACGGTCGTGAGCGTATCGGGGGTTTCCGCACCGGAGTCCTGATTGGCAAATTTGCCTCCTGCGGCCATGATACTGTTGGGGTTCGCGGCTTTCATACCCAGCAGGGCATAATCGAGCAAATGCACGCCCCAGTCGGTCATGAGCCCACCTGCATAATCCCAAAACCACCTGAAGTTGAAATGAAAGCGATTGGGGTTGAATGGTCTGTTTTGAGCCGGGCCAAGCCACATTTGATAATCCACACCAGCGGGCGGGTCTCCATCCGGCAGCTTGCTGATCGGGTTGACCCACGCAAAATAGCCCCATACTTTCACCAGCCTAATTTTCCCGAGCTTGCCGGAATGCACAAAATCGATGGCATCGCGAAAGTGTTTCTGGCTACGCTGCCACTGCCCTACCTGCACCACACGGTTGTAACGCTGCTGAGCGGCAACCATAGCGCGGCATTCGGCAATGGAGTTTCCTATTGGTTTTTCAACATAAATATCCTTTCCTGCCTGGCAGGCCTCGACCATCATCAGGCAATGCCAGTGGTCGGGCGAGCCAATCACCACCGCGTCGACCTCTTTGTCGGCGAGGAGCTGTCGGTAATCCCCGTAAGTCTTAACTTTCGCGCCCCCTTTTGCCAGTTCCGCAGCCCGCTTGTCGAGCACATTTTTATCGACGTCGCAAAGTGCCACACATTCCGTCCCCGGATTTTTGAGGATCGCATTCAGATCGGCCCAACCCATTCCGTTGACACCAATAGCCCCGATGCGGATTTTATCGGCAGGGGAAACCGGTGCGAACGCGGAAACGGAAGAAGGGATGATCGCTGAAAGGCCGGCCCCGGCGGCTAATGCCGAAGCGGTGTTTAGAAAGTCGCGTCGTGAATGGGTCATAGTTCGGATCAGGTTGGTTGCCTTTTAAAAGTTACCATTTATCCGATATTACCCATCGTGCGGGCAAGGAACGCCGGCGACGTCAAGCGTTATGGATTCACGCCGCCGGCAAGCGGTATCAGAAGGGGTTACGCGGAGTAGTTACAATGCTGTGTATCAATCTATCTAGCTCTCTTTCCATGTCTTTCAGGCGGGCAAGAACATCGATATCGCGCGTGGCTGCATAGGAATTCTGTAAGTCCCTGACTTCCTTGATCCGAAGTGCAAAACTGAGAAGTGTCATGAGTTCGTTGAATTGGTGTACCGGAAAATCATGACAAATTAAATGCGAATCCGGCGCTCGTGTAAGGGGTTTGTGTGATTATAATAAAAATCTAATTCCGCGTGCCTTCATCGATTTAAAACGCCGGTCGTCGATTAGCCTTTGCCCGTCGTAAGCCCGCGGTTTATGTTTGAAAAAACATAGAGAGCCTGCTTCACCGATGCAAAAAACATCCTTTAATACCTGCCTCATCCATCCCCACCCGATTGAGCTGGAAGCTTTGAGCGCCTGGTTCAGGCAGCAGTCGGCGATCGAAATCATCGGCGAACTGCGTGAACTACCTGAACAATACTGTCCGGCATTCGAAAAAAACGATCTGGTGATTGTATTCGACCACGGCATGGCCAATCTGCCTTCGAGAATCATATGCCTCAGGAAAACATCTCCTAATCTGCGGTTCATGGTATTCCGTGCCGACCGGTCGGTTTCCGACCCCCGCGACCTGATTTGCGCGGGTGTAAACGCCTTGCTCGACGCAGCCTCGGATACCGAAGAATGGTACAGCGCCATCCGCGCTGTCGCAAAAGGACAGGTATTTTTCGACCAGCACACGATGCAAAACCTGGCGGGATTGCCCAACAGCCGACCGACTTCCGTGCAAGTCGCTGAAACAGCACGTACATTAAGTATCCGCGAGAAGGAGATTCTCGCACTCGTCGCCCGCGAGTACTCCACATCCCGCATTGCCTCCGAGTTGTTTATCAGCATCAAAACAGTGGAAACGCACCGGCGTAACCTTTTCCAGAAGTTACAGGTGAGGAATGTGGTGGGATTGACAAAAGCGGCACTGCGGATGGGGGTATTGGGGTAAATGCCGTGGATTAGCTATCAAAAAATAAAACCCGGAGCCAAGTATCAGCACCTCAGCGTCCGGGTCGAAATCAACAACAGAAAACCAAATCTTCGGGCGAAACTATATGTGCGCAGCGAGGCCTCCAATTTTGATAATCCTGCGGCTAAAATGGGATTTCTAACGGCAAAGGCATTATATTGGTGCGATCCGCGACCTTGTACCAATATGAAGAAAATCGCATTGTTTATTGCCCTGGCGCTTGTTGGCGCCGCCTGCCGCCAGACCTCTGGAAAGAAAACAGAGGTCGCTGTCCGCGATACTACCATTACAATGGAAAACTCTTTTACAGAGCTATTTATCGATACGACGGCCCTCGCTTCCTACATCACCGCTCATTCGCCCGGCGATAGCCTGAATGCCAAGCTGCGCAACTTTTACAATCACAGGAATTACCAGTTCGCCTGGTTTTTCCCCGATGGCGTGGCCGAATTTGTGCCCATTTTCCAGAGCTTGCGGAACGACTATATCCATTACTCGGGCGACAGCACATTGTACAATCCGTCGCTCGACAAGGCCATCGATTCACTTTCGCAATTAAAAAAGATCAGTCCGGATAATGCGCTGGCGGTCGAAGCCGAACTTGCATTGACAGAGCAGTTTTTCCGCTATACCGATCTGGCCTATTCCGGCGACCACCAAATCAATACGCACGAACTCAACTGGTTTATTCCCCGTCGGAAGCTGAACCCGGAGGTCTTTCTGGATTCTCTTTTGAAAAATAAGGGACAAAACGTTGCCGCGTACGAACCCGTCAACCGGCATTATAATCTACTGAAAGAAAAGGTATTACAGTATTATGCATTGACCAAAAACGGCGAACCGGATACCGTTGCTACCTCGAAGAAACTCCGAGAGGGCGATCGCGATACGCTCGTGAGCGTATTGAAAGCGCGGCTGCATTTGCTGGGCGACCTGCCTGAGCCGGATAGCACGCCGGTATTCGACACCACGCTTACTAACGCCGTTAAGCATTTCCAGCAGCGCGTCGGACAAAAACAAACGGGCGTCACCGGCCCCGCGTTTTTCAGAGAACTGAATGTGCCCGTAGCCAGCCGAATCCGCCAGATGCTTATTAATATGGAGCGCATTCGCTGGATGCCGGCGGCCCCGCCTACCGATTACATTCTCGTGAACATCCCCGAATTCACTTTACATGCCTACGAGGATGGCAAATTGTCATTCGATATGGCGGTAGTTGTTGGTTCCGAGGCCAATAATACTGTCATTTTTTCAGGTACTTTAAATCAGATAGTATTTAGCCCTTACTGGAACGTGCCTGCCGGAATTCTCAAAAAGGAAGTTTTGCCGGGAATCAAGAAAAACCCAAACTATCTGGCACGCCACAACATGGAATGGAACGGCGGCTCCGTGCGGCAGAAACCGGGAAAATCCAACTCACTCGGACTGGTCAAATTCCTCTTTCCGAACAGTTACAGTATTTATTTCCACGATACGCCGAGCAAAAACCTGTTCAAGGAAAGCCAGCGGGCATTCAGCCACGGCTGCATCCGGCTTGCTGAGCCTAAGAAAATGGCGGAATGGCTCCTGCGCCGCGACAGCACCTGGACGAACGAGAAAATCACCGCGGCCATGAATGCGGGAAAAGAAAAATATGTGCGGCTCCGCGGCAAGAACGAGGTGCCGGTTTTTATCGGCTATTTCACGTCCTGGGTCGATCAGCATGGCAATTTGCAGTTCCGCAAGGATGTATACGGGCACGACCGCAAGATGGAGGAAAGGCTATTTGGCAATACCGAAATGCCCCTCGCCCAGGCGACCGCTCGCTGACACACCCGCGGCAGGCACGATTTTAATCCCTGAATAGCTAGGCGAAGGTAACCTGTACGATACCGGCCGGCCATTGATATTCTGGGAAAGCCGCCGTACCTTTGCTAACATCGTTAGGTAAATATTGCATTACCATGGGAATCCTCGAACGAAAAATACGGCAGAAAGAAAATATGCGGACCAATATCCTGGCGGTAGCCTTGCAATTGGTCAAAGAAGAAGGCTGGCAATCCCTGTCTATCAGGAAGATAGCCGATGCCATCGAATACAGCGTACCGGTAATCTACGATCACTTCGAAAATAAAGAAGCGATCCTCTTTGAACTTTCTATGGACGGTTTCCGGTTACTCGATAGATTGCTGGAAAAAGACAAGCGCAAATATGCGGATCCGGAAGAACGGCTAAGGGCCCACGCCGAAACTTACTGGAACTTTGCTTTTAAAAATCCCGAATACTATCAGCTCATGTACGGTTTGGGAATGCCCTGTTCAAGCCCGGGCAAGGCAAAACCAGAGTTCAACAGCTTCCGCGACCACATAGGAGAAGCTATCGAAGGAATCGTTACCGATAAAAAATCTTCCGATGAGGAAACTTGCTTTAAAATTCATGCGTTCTGGTCAGTACTCCACGGTCTGATTTCAATCGTAATGATGCGCTGCTCGGATATCGACGACTCTCAAATGAACAAAAAAGTAATGGACGACTCTGTTAACGCTTTCATCAAAAACCTGTAATTTTTTTTCTTTTAGGTTAACACCGTTAGTAATAATAACTTCACTACCTATTCGCAAATAACTGATTATCACCGCAAAAATGTCCACATCCATGAAAACCGTTCAACTAAAAACAGCAAAAGGGCTAGCCGCATTCCTGTTACTAGCCGCGGGCTCCGCAGCCATATATAGCTGTGGTTCATCCACCGCAAACGCACCCGCTTCGGCACCGCCAGCACAGGCTCTGCCGGTTATCACCGTTAGCGATCACGAAGTGACCGCCCACCGTGAATTCACCGCCTCCATCGAGGGTAGCCGCGATATCGAGATCCGCCCTCAGGTGGATGGCTACCTCGACCGTATTTCCGTTGACGAGGGCGCGTACGTACGCAAGGGGCAGGTCCTGTTCCACATCGACGCCCGCCCATACGCCGAGCAGCTCAATACCGCAAAAGCCAGTCTTCAATCGGCGAAGGCCGCTTTGGAAAGCGCTTCGATCAATATCGAGAAGCTTACTCCGCTGGTAGCCAACAAAGTAGTATCGGACGTTCAGCTTAAAACCGCGAAAGCGGCTTATGATGCAGCCAAGGCCAACGTGGCGCAAGCGCAGGCAGCCGTGGACGCAGCGAAGATCAACGTAGGCTACACTTCGGTGACAGCGCCAGCTGACGGCTATATCGGCACCATTCCTTTCAAAACGGGTAGCCTCGTGGGCAAGAACACCGTGGAAGCACTGACCGTCCTCTCGGAAACAAAAGAGATCCACGTGTACTTCTCGATGAGCGAGCTCGACTTCCTCGACTTCAAGCAGGAATTTGAAGGCAATACGATCGAACAGAAGATCAAAAACATCCCGCCGGTTGACCTCGTACTGGCCGACAACAGCACCTATCCGCAAAAAGGAAAAGTAGAAGTCGTTGAAGGACAGTTCGATAAAACCATGGGTGCGATCAACTTCCGCGCGACGTTCCCGAACGGAAACGGGTTGCTGCGCTCGGGTAACACGGGCAGGATCCGTATCCCGCGCCAGCTTACGAAGTCGGTACTGATCCCGCAGGAAGCCACATTTGAATTGCAGGACAAGGTGTTTGTGTACACCGTGCTCGATAGCAATAAAGTGGAAGGCCGCCCTGTGACGGTCGCCGATCGCAGCGGACGCTACTACCTGATTTCCAAAGGATTGAAGCCAGGAGAGAAGATCGTATACGCCGGACTTGACAGGTTGCGCGACGGCATGGCCATTGCTCCGCAGAAAATGTCGATGGACAGTCTGCTGCACGCCAATCCGATTTAAACAGTCGGGGTGTAAAAGGTTTACGAATTCCACACCAACTAGCAGAGCACCATCGCATTAACCAATGCGATGGACCGCTCCCGCTTTGCCAAAACACTCGATCATGAGCCCCGTGAACGGGGACAAATTCAAACAATATGTTTCAGAAATTTATAGAAAGGCCCGTCCTTTCGACGGTAATATCCATCCTGATATTACTCCTGGGAATCATATCGCTCACTACGCTGCCGATAACGAAATTTCCCGACATCGCGCCGCCGACGGTACAGGTGACCGCCGTATATCCCGGAGCGAACGCCGAAGTAGTTGCCCGCGCAGTGGCAACACCCATCGAAGAAGCCGTGAACGGGGTTGAGAACATGACTTATATGACATCGTCGTCCAACAACGACGGTACCATGGCCCTGAACGTGTATTTCAAGCAAGGTACTGACCCCGATATCGCCGCGGTGAACGTGCAGAACCGCGTTTCCAAAGCAGTAAGCCAGATTCCGCAGGAAGTTGTGCAAGCCGGTATTTCCACGCAGAAGCAACAGAACTCGATTATCATGTTCGTCGCGCTTTCAAGCGAGGACAGCACTTACGACGAGACGTTCCTTTTGAACTACATTAAGATTAACCTGGTTCCTCAGCTACAACGTATACCGGGGGTCGGTCAGGCTCAGCCGTTCGGTACGCGCGATTATTCGATGCGTATCTGGCTCAAACCGGATCGTCTTGCGGCCTACGGACTTTCTCCCCAGGAAGTAACAGGCGCCATTCGTGAGCAAAGCCTTGAAGCGGCTCCGGGCCGTCTGGGGGAAGCCAGCAAAGAGGTTTTCGAGTATGTTTTGAAATACAAAGGAAAGCTCACGCAAAACAAAGAATATGAGGACATTATCATCAAAGCCAATAGCGATGGCTCGGTGATCCGCCTCAAAGATGTGGCGCGGGTTGAATTCGGTTCTTACACCTACTCTTCCAACGGCAAGCTGAATGGCCATGCGTCTTCCGGTGTGGCTGTGTTCCAGACCGCCGGTACCAATGCGAACGACATTCTGATCCAGGCTGAAAAACTGATCGACGATTTTTCTAAAACACTACCCAAGGGCGTGAAAACGACCATTATGTACAATTCGAAGGACTTCCTCGACGAGTCGATCAACCAGGTACGTTCGACGCTTTTGGAAGCATTCATCCTCGTGTTTATCGTCGTGTTTATCTTCTTGCAGGACTTCCGCTCGACATTGATCCCGGCCATTGCCGTTCCGGTGGCGATTATCGGTACGTTTTTCTTTATGCAGCTTTTCGGGTTCACGATCAACTTCCTGACGCTCTTCGCGTTGGTACTCGCGATCGGTATTGTGGTGGACGATGCCATTGTGGTCGTCGAGGCGGTACACTCGAAGATGGAGCGAACGCGCCTGGCTGCCAAGAGCGCCACGATTGAATCCATGAATGAGATTTCCGGTGCGATCATTTCGATCACCCTCGTGATGGCGGCGGTATTCGTACCGGTCGGATTCATGCAGGGCCCTGCCGGGGTATTCTATCGACAGTTTGCATTTACATTAGCCATAGCGATTTTGATTTCCGCATTGAATGCGTTGACGCTCAGCCCTGCGCTTTGTGCATTGTTCCTGAAAAACCCGCATGGGGAAGATGGTCACGGAACCGGCCGTAAAGGCTTCTCCGCCCGTTTCTTCGCCGCATTCAATGCTGGGTTCGAGTCGATGACAGGCCGTTACGTAAAAAGCCTGCAATTCCTGATCCGCCGCAAATGGGTGACCATCATCGGTTTGCTGGTAATTTCGGGAACCACGCTTTGGCTGACCAAAATCACGCCGACCGGTTTCATCCCTACCGAAGACCAGGGCTTCCTCCTGTACGCGCTCAACACGCCTCCGGGCAGTTCGCTCGACCGTACCGCGAAGGCCATGGCACAGGTGGACAGCATCGTTAAAAAGTCCCCTATCGCCGACCAGCGCTACATTGTGGAAGGGATGAACATTATTTCCAACTCCAATGCATCGCCTTACGGTGTCGGATTTATCCGCATGAAACCGAAGGAAGAGCGCGGCGAAGTACAGGATTTCAACCAGATCGTGGGCATGATGTCGCAGCAGGTGCGGGCGGTGAACGACGCGAATGCGTTCTTCTTCACCTTCCCTACCGTGGATGGTTTCGGTAACGTCAGTGGTTTCGAGTTTATGCTCCAAGACCGTGGAAACGGATCGCTGGAAAAACTGAGCACAACTACCAATACGTTCATCGGCGCATTAATGCAACGTCCGGAGATCGCTTACGCATTTACCACATTTGCGACGGGTAACCCGCAGTTTATGCTGGAAGTCGACAATAACAAAGCCAAACAGCTGAATGTGCCTGTGAACGAGTTGCTGCAAACGTTGCAAATATACTACGGTTCCAGCTTTGTGTCGGATTTCAACCGTTTTGGAAAATACTACCGCGTCATGGCGCAGGCCGATCCGTCATACCGCAAAGATCCATCGTCACTGGATGGTATTTATGTTAAAAACACGGAAGGCGAAATGGTACCGGCCAACCAGCTGGTGAAGCTGAAACGTGTGTTCGGCCCTGAAACCGTGACCCGCAACAACCTGTACAACGCGGTCATGATCAACGGAACACCGAAGCCCGGTTACAGTACCGGTGACGCCATCCGCGCCGTGCAGGAAACTGCCGAGAAAGTTTTGCCAAACAACTACAAAACCGAATGGACCGGTATGACACGTGAAGAGATCAACTCCGGCTCGCAGATCATCCTGATCTTCGTTTTGAGTCTGGTATTCGTATACTTCCTGCTAGCGGCACAATATGAAAGCTACATCCTGCCGTTTGCCGTGATCCTGACGATCCCGCTCGGCGTATTCGGGTCAATGCTGTTCATCAACTGGATGGGTATCGAAAACAATATCTATGTACAGGTCGGACTGATCATGCTCATTGGTCTGCTCGCGAAAAACGCGATTTTGATCATCGAGTACGCTGTGCAGCGTCGCAATGCGGGTATGAGCATTGTCGAATCGGCACTGGAAGCATCCCGCCTGCGTTTGCGCCCGATCCTGATGACCTCGTTCGCATTCATCGTTGGTCTGTTGCCACTGATGCGCGCAACCGGTGGCTCGGCCCTCGGTAACCGTTCGATCGGTACCGGTGCGGTAGGCGGCATGCTTACGGGAGTGATTTTCGGGATATTCGCGATCCCCGTTCTGTACGTGATCTTCCAGTATTTGCAGGAAAAAGTCGTCAAAAAACCGGTACAGCCTGAACTGGCCGAGGCAGAAGCGCACTAGTCCATTATTAGAATAACATCATGAAAAATACATTTAGATTAACGCAAATACCCGTTCTGATCCTGCTGGTTACCCTGCTCGCCTCTTGCAAGGTGAGCAAGGATTACCAGCGCCCGGAACTGGCACTGCCAACGGAATACCGCAATGTGCCTTATGGCGACACCGCCACCATCGCGGATATGGGCTGGAAGGAATTCTTCCCCGATACGACGCTGCAACGGCTCATCGAGCGCGGCATTACTTACAATTATGACCTGCAAATCGCGCTGAAACGCATCGATATCGCACAGCAGCAAGTGAAACAGGCCAGAATGCTGCAATTACCACGTCTCGACCTCCGCCTCGCAGGCACGTACAACCGGCCTTCAAGCAACAGTTTGAACGGGATCAGCGCCAGCAGTTTCCTGAAATCCAGCCACATCGAAAATTACATTACCGCTGTGGATCTGACGTGGGAGGCCGATATCTGGGGCAAAATCCGCCGCCAGCAGCAAGCGACAATGGGCCAGTACCTGCAAACTTATGAGGCTACCAAAGCGGTCCAAACCCGCCTCGTGGCCGATATTGCAAGAGGTTTTTTCAACCTGCTCATGCTCGATAAACAGCTCGAAGTTGCCAAACACAACCTCGAACTGAGTAATAACACATTGAAACTCACAAACCTGCTAAAAGATGCCGGCGAAGTAACTTCGCTTTCCGTACAGCAATCGGAAGCGCAGCGCGAAGCCATCGCATTGCTCATACCGCAGCTCGAACAGGACATTACCATTCAGGAAAATGCGTTGCAGGTGCTGACCGGCCAAATGCCGAATGCGATCGACCGCAAAGTGAAACTGGCCGATTTCAAAGCGAACGACAGCCTCGCTACCGGTGTTCCGGCAGCGCTCGTAAGCCGTCGGCCCGATGTCCGCGCCGCAGAAATGTCGGTCCTGATCGCAAATGCCGAACTGGGCATAGCGCAGGCGAGCATGTACCCGTCGCTTATTATTTCAGCCAGCGGTGGTATCGAATCGTTCAAATCGAGCAATTGGTTCAACATTCCCGGATCCCTGTTCGGCATTGCAGCTGGTACCATTGCCCGTCCGATTTTTGCCAGAAGGCAGTTGAAAACCAACCTGGAAGTTGCCAAAATCGAGCGCGAGCAATCGGTACTGGAATTCCGGCAGTCGGTGCTCAATGCGGTGGGAGAAGTCTCGAACTCACTGGTTCAAACCAAAAAACTGAAAGAGCAGGAAGCCATCGCGAGCAACCAGGTAAATATTTTGCAGCAAGCCATTTCCAATGCGCAGCTGCTTTACCAGAGCGACATGGCCAACTACCTGGAAGTGATCACGGCCCAAGGCAATGCATTACAGGCCGAACTCAACCTCGCATTCATCCGCAGCCAGTCGCTCGTAGCGCGCGTAGACCTCTACCGCAGCCTCGGTGGCGGCTGGAAATAGATTCCACTCAGACCTACATACACTATAGTTAGCGTCTTTGTTAAGTGTAGTAAGCACAAAAAGCCGTCAGACTCGATCCGACGGCTTTTGTATTTTATTTCAAAACACTGCTCAGGCTTTGGTAAATGTTTTGGTACCACCATCCACACCCATTATCACCGTAGTCGCAATATTAATAAACAGGCCATGCTCCACGACCCCGACAATGCGGATCAGTTGATCCGCCAGCCATGCCGGATCCTGTATTAGCCCGAAATCCCCATCAATCAGCAGGTTACCTTGTTCTGTAATTAATGGCTTGCCTTCAACCAGGCGGATTTTCCCGGTACCGTTCAGTTTCTTAATTTGCGCCAAAACATAGTTCTGCGCATAGGGTATCACTTCAATGGGCACCGTAAACTTGCCCAGGAATTCGACCTTCTTAGTGGAATCCGTGATAATAATTTCCTGCTTTGAAAGTGAAGCCACGACTTTCTCTTTCAGCAGAAAACTCCCGCCGCCTTTGATCAACTGCAAATCCTCGGTAAACTCATCGGCCCCGTCGATCGTAATGTCGATGGCGTCTACGTCTTCAATTTTGAGCAACGGGATATTGAGCGACTCGGCCAGTTCGCGCGTCTTTTCGGACGTCGGGACACCTTTGATATCCAGCCCGTTCTTCACCAGTTCTCCGATTTCGGTAATCGCAATGTAAGCCGAGCTGCCGGAGCCGAGGCCTACGATCTGGCCGTTGGAGAGGTATTTGACCGCTTCTTTCGCGGCTAATGTTTTTTCGTTTTTGAGGTCTTTCATTGGTAGTTGATACATTGCGAAATGCATGTTTGCCGCAAAGAACGACGTTTTCTTCACCTCGCGCTTATTTTGGTTATTCTTAATTCGAGAAGCATCCTACTAATTCCATTTCAATACATTGTTCATCCCTATTGAACTAGTGTATGGCTTCGGCTTGGAACTTTATTCGAAGTAGCGGAACTAATATCTGGCTTAATTCTTTCAAAATGACTTGATTACCATTGCAAATCCAATCAGAACTAAGATTATCCCTGCAGATATGTATTGACCATCTCCATAGGTCATTTGGAAATCCTTTCGTGTCACACGATAACCTATCATTATTGCCCCGCTGATCATCAGTAGCATACCCATCAATAAATTATACCAGTCCATGGCGACGACATCGTTTAAAGAAGCTTTTTCCTCATCCAGCTATCACTTCTGCTATTCTGAGAATGCCTCCCAAATTAACATCAGACCAAGCACTATACTAAGAATAGCCGTAAAAACAATTTTGGGAGTACTAATTGGAGTGTCTTTATAATCGGCATATTGATTTTTTTTCACTAGCCAATACACGCCCATAGTAATCAAAATCGCTCCTCCAACAATTTTAAGGTAGGGACCCATTCTATTTATTCTTTGACTGTTCTTTTGTTTTATCCGTAACCCAAACCAACTCCTCGGCAAGGTTTTTGCATAGGGTATACGAAAGGGATAGTCCTTTCAGGTTACAGACCACCTTTTTCAGATAAACCACTCATAACAATAGCCTTATGCCAAAATATATGCTTACCATGTCGTCCCGGAAAGATGGGGTAATTTTAACCAATTCGTACGATTTTGAAGCAAAATTACATTTCTCCGAAGACATGCTGATCAGGGATTTTCAGGAATTCAATCCGGATTACAAAGATATCCGTGTAATCTCCTACATCGAAATCACTTCCGATCTGCACATGAAACCCATTATCGATAATTCGCCTATTCTGAACGGACTGGCTTACGCGTGAGCAGGCAGTGGCCGGAAAGTGCGCAAGGCGGCAAAGATATTAATCACCACTTAGCCCTTTCATACTGCACCGGCCACGCAATCCCTTCCTTTAAATCCCGGGCCGCTTCCAGCGGGAAGTAGGGGTTCCGCAAAATTTCCCTGGCCATAATGACCATATCCGCATCGCCATTCACAAGAATCGTCTCAGCCTGTGTAGAACTGGTGATCATACCCACAGTACCCGTCAGAATACCCGTTTCCCGCTTGATGCGCGAAGCGAATGGCAGCTGATAGGCCGGGCCTACCGGTATCTGTTGGTGTGCCGCAAGGCCGCCAGACGACACATCGATCAGGTCGATTCCCTTGTCTTTGAGAACATGCGCAAGTCGTACGGATTCGTCCGCATCCCAGCCGCCCTCGGCCCAGTCGGTGGCGGAAATGCGTGTAAACACAGGCAGATCGGCCGGCCAGACGGTCCGGACTCCGTCGATTATGCGTAATAATAGGCGGATCCGGTTTTCGAAACTTCCGCCGTACTCGTCGGTCCGTTGGTTGCTGAGGGGCGACAGGAACTGGTGTACGAGGTAACCATGCGCGGCGTGGATTTCAATCACTTTAAATCCGGCTTGCAATGCCCTTTGAGCAGCGGCGGTAAAGTCGGAGACGACCTTATCGATACCTGCGGCGTCTAACGCTATCGGTTTGGGGTATGTATCCGAGAATGGGATCGCGGAGGCTGAAAACGTTTGCCATCCGCCCTCGCTTTGTGGTACTTCGGCACGGCCTTTCCAGGGGACGGCGGTACTGGCCTTCCTGCCCGCGTGAGCGAGCTGCACGCCCGGCACGCATCCCTGCGCGCTGATGAACGCGGTGATTTGAGAGAGTTTCTCGATGTGTTCGTCCTTCCAGATACCCAGGTCCTCGGGCGAAATGCGGCCTTCGGGCGACACGCCGGTGGCTTCTGTGATAATCAGGCCCGCTCCGCCCACGGCGCGGCTGCCCAGATGGACAAGGTGCCAGTCGGTAGCGAACCCGTCGACGGACGAATACTGGCACATGGGTGAAACGACGATCCTGTTCTTGAACTGGATACTTTTAATAGTAACAGGCGAAAATAGCTTTGACATATTGACAAGATTAGATTGGGCTAATATAAAATATCAACCCGCATTATCCTGCAAACGTGCGATATTCCTGAAAAGGATCGCCTTGTCGGAATCCGAATGCGCGAGCTTGATGGCAGTCTCGTAATGCGCAATGGCCTGTACACCATCGATGCCTGCGTACAGATTGCCGAGCAGCGAGTAGTAAAAATGGTTATTGGTAAGGTTCAAATGCTGCGCCTCCCTGATCGCGGCTTCTTTGCCATTCACTTTGGCGAGGGCATAAATCCGGTTCAATGCGGCAATGGGCGAGTACTCGATGGCCAGCAAATGGTTGTACAGGTCCAGGATATTCACCCACTTTTCGTGCGAATCTTCCTTATGGGTATGCCAATAGGCAATACCGGCTTCGAGATGATAGCGGCTCAGTTTGTCACCCGTGGAAGCACGGCTCAGGTAATACGTGCCGCGCTCGATGAGCTCCCGGTTCCATAGCGACTCGTCCTGGTCTTCGTAAAGCACCATTTCGCCGTTCTGATTGGTACGCGCTTCGAACCGCGACGAATGGAAGCACATCAGCGACAACAATGCGCTCACTTCCGGGCGGTCGGTCAGCTCATTCTCTGCTAAAAGAAAGTTGAGCCGCATTGCCTCCGCACAGAGCTCCTTACGCAAGGTAGTATTTTGGGAAATTGAGTAATAACCTTCGGAATAGAGTAAATAAATGGTGGTCAGTACGGTTTCCAACCGCTCGGCGATCTCAGGCACGCTCGGCTGGGCAATGCTGATCTGTCCCTCTTTCAGCTTCTCCTTCGCGCGCTGGATGCGCTTGTAGACGACTTCCTTATTCAGCAAAAAGGCATCTGCGATTTCCTGGACGCCAAAACCGCAAAGCAGGTTCAGTGCAAGGGCCACTTGCGAATCCGCCGGGATCAGTGGGCTGCAGACCGCGAAAATCATCGCCAACTGGCTGTCCGTGATGTTCTTTGGCGACATATCGATCTCTATCTCCGCTTCCTTATCCGACGAATAGCGGATCTCCGATGCTACTTTCTGCTCGAATACCGAATTACGCTTCAAATGATTCTTCGTCCGGTTTTTCGCAACGGTGTACAGCCAGGCAGCCGGGTTTTCGGGCACCCCTTTGATAGCCCAGGTTTCGGCGGCAGCCAAAAATGTATCGCTCGCAATGTCTTCGGCGATTTCTACGTGCTCGATACCGAAAAGGTAGCAGAGCACGCCAACCAGCTTGCGGTATTCGGTCCTGAAAAGGTGTGGCAGCAGTTCTTTTTCCTCCATGATGCTTTACGGGGCCAGCCCGACGGTCAGACCTGGCGCGCCGGCCCCGCAAAAGTATCAAAAAAGGGTCAGCAAACTGCAATCAGAGTGCTTTCCGGATTTCCACAGTCCCGCCGAATTCCAGAATGGGCACAGCTTTGGCAAACTCGGCGGCCTCCTCGTAGTCCGCCGCCCGGATGATCACCGCCCCGCCGATCGTCTCTTTGATCTCTGCATAGGGTCCGTTGAGCACTGTCTTTTGAGCATTTACGACCAGGCCTTCCCCATCCCATCGCCTCCGTAGCACGATCCGGTCTTCGGCGGCCATTTTATCATACCAGGCATGCCATTTCTGGAAATGCTCCTGCAATTGTTCGGGGGATGGCTGGATTTCCCTGTTCTGGAAATCGCGCCGGAAGACCAATAAGAACTCGTCCATGATACGGTACCGTTTTAAAAGTGGCTAATCTGTTTGAATGCGAAATCTAATCAGTTTTGGGCAAATCAACCGAACTGGCCTACCCGGTAAGTTCCGATCCCGGCCGGAAACGCGATGTTAATGCGGTTCCAGCTGTTGATCGCCGAAACGACCATCGTCAGGTCCACGATTTCCTCTTCTGAAAACTGTGCGGATACTTCTTTGTACGCCTCGTCGGTCACGTGCAGGGAATTAACGGCTTCGGCCCACGCAAACGCGGCACGTTCACGGTCGGTATAGTAGGGAGCCTCACGCCACGCGCTCAGGCCGTACAGGCGCTGCTCGGTTTCACCCATCGCACGCAGCTCTTTGGAATGCATATCAAGGCAGTATGCGCATCCGTTGAGCTGAGATATGCGGAAGTCGATCAGCTCCACCAACTGACGGCCGAGCGTCGATTTCCTAATATAACCGTTGAGATTGAAAAGCGGCTTCACGGCATTTTGTCCTTTTTCGAAGAAATTAAGTCTGGTTTCCATTTTCTGAGAAATTTTTGAGTTAAAAAACCTAATGACAACCCACTTCCGGGATCTGGACAGAACTTGAAAAAAAATTTAAAAAATTTTTCAGATTTAGTATAAAACGCCTCTCAGACGCGCTCAGCGCATTTTATTTTTTTAAATAATAAAGGACACAAAACTCTTTTATTAAAAACCACCTGCTATCTTTGCCCCCGGTAAGCGGTAAATGCACCTGAATCAGCCTATGGGAGTATTTTCAAAAACGTGTGAGTATGCGATGCGGGCGGTGTTTTACATTGCTCAAAAGTCGGAGGAAGGCCAAAAGGTCGGCATCCGGGAAATCGCCCTGCATATCAATTCGCCCGAACCGTTCCTGGCCAAGATACTTCAAAAGCTCAGCAAAGGCGGGCTCATCCTGTCTTCCAAAGGTCCTAACGGCGGGTTTTATGTCGATTCCGGCGGTTTGCAACGCCCCCTGGCCGATATTGTCCAGGCCATTGAAGGCGACAGCATTTTTACCGGCTGCGGGATGGGCCTCAGCTATTGCTCGGAAACCAACCCCTGCCCATTGCACGATGATTTCAAAAAAATCAGGGGGCAGATCGTGGTGATGTTGCAAAACACCTCCATCGGCAAGTTCAATGAGGGGCTTATTCGCGGGCAGCTTACCCTGAACAAATAAGTTTTTTTACCCAAATAAAGGATAAAAATGTCTTTTATTTCAAATCTCAAAATCATGTCCCCACAACAAAAAGAACTCGTAAAAGCCACTGTGCCAGTCCTGAAAGAGCACGGCGTGTTGCTGACGACCCACTTTTACAACCGCATGTTCACGCATAACCCCGAGTTGAAGCATATTTTCAATATGGGTAACCAGCAGAACAAACGGCAACAAACTGCCCTTGCAACGGCAGTTTTGGCCTACGCGGAGCATATCGAAGACCCTTCGGTACTACTGCCGGTGGTCGACACGATCGGGCACAAGCATGCGAGCCTGCACATCCATCCGGAGCATTACGCGATCGTCGGCAGGCACCTCATCGCCTCCATTACGGAAGTCCTCGGCGAGGCGGCGACGCCCGACCTCCTCGACGCCTGGACCGTCGCCTACAACCAGTTGGCAGCATTAATGAGCGGTCACGAGCAAAAACTTTACGACGAAAAAGTGAGCCTGCCGGGCGGATGGTCGGGTTGGCGACCGTTTGTGGTACGAAAAAAGGTAAAAGAGTCCGAAGAGATCACTTCCTTTTACCTCTACCCTGCCGACGGCGGCGCCGTAGCCGATTTCAAGCCCGGCCAATATATCAGCATCCGCCTCTTCCTGCCCGAAATCAACCTGCAACAGCCGCGGCAATACAGCCTTTCCAGCGCGCCGAATGGCGAATACTACCGCATTTCGGTGAAGCGCGAAACAGGCAGCCTGCATCCCGACGGCATGATCAGCAATCATTTGCACGATTTCGTCGAACCCGGCGATGTGGTCGACCTCTCCTCCCCATCGGGCAACTTCACATTGCAGGCGCAGGAGGGCAAGCCGCAGGTGTTCATCAGCGGCGGCGTGGGGCAAACCCCGCTCATGTCGATGCTCGAAACCCTCGTACGCACAGACGCGACCGCGCCTATCACATGGGTACACGGGTGCAAGAATGCGCAGGTAAACGCATTCAAGGCCGATTTGCACGCTATTTCCGAAGAGATAGCAAACGTAGAAAAGCATTTTTTCTACGATTCTGCCGAAAAACTTTCTGAAAATGAATACCAGGGTTGGGTGGCCCTGGACAAACTTCCCGCCGACGCGTTACATCCCGAAGCCGAGTATTACATCTGCGGCCCCGGGCCATTCATCCGCCAGCACTACCGCTACCTTGTTGAAAAAGGCATCGGAAAATCAAATATCCATTTTGAAGAGTTCGGACCATTATCGCTGTCGGTGAACTAGCTTAGCAAAGGGAGGCTGCCGACTGCTGCCTCCCCCATACTACAACTGCCGCAAACGCGGCAAAAATGATATTGGACACGGGCGATTGACCTCTTGAAAGGTGGAAAACCAGCGATTCATCGTGCCACGATCACCTTTTGAAGCTGGACAGTTCCGGCCTTTTTCCTGATTTGAACCAGATAAATCCCGGGCGTCAGATGATCCACGGAAACACCCGCCTCAGCATCTTCAAACGACCTTAACATAATCTGCCCGACGCTGTTGATCATCGTAATGGATTCTATTTTCGCCGCATCTGCCGGAGAACAGTATAGTCTGTCTGATACGGGGTTGGGGTAAAGCATCGTTCGCCGGTCCATGCTAAATGACAGGCTAATCATCCTGCTGTAAGTAAAACTCCCATCCATATCGACCATTTTAAGGCGGTACAGAATGTAGTAGCCCAGGGCACCTTCATCCAACGGACGATTATCCACAAAAGTGTACGACCGGGGCTCGTCACTATTAACGGCTGCGGATACACGTCCCAAAGTCTTCCAGCTACGCCCATCGCCACTTTTTTGAATGTCAAAGTAATCCGAATTACTTTCCACGGTTGTCGCCCAGCTCAGCAGTGCCCGGTTTTCTTCCTTGACTGCTTCAAAGGTGACGAGTGTAACGGGTAGCGGCGGCCCCAGTTTGAAAAAATAAGCAGAGCCGGATCCGTCATCCGAGTAAGCGCCCACAATGCTAAACTCTCCGCTGATCGATACTGCAAAACCAAAATTACCGCTGCCGGTGACTTTTTGCGTTTGTCCCCAGTTATCGGCACCACCCTGATCTTCCTTAAAAAAATAAGCCGATCCCGATTCGCCTACAATGGCATAACCGCCGCTCAGAGCAACCGAAAAGGCCCCGGAGGCCGTTTGCTTTACCAGCCCCCAATTATCGGCACCTCCCTGATCTTTCTTAAAAATGTAAGCCGGCTTCTGGTAAGCGGCCACAATGGCATAATCGCCGTCGATGGATACAGACCGGCCAAAATTCGCTCCGTCAGTCCGGACGGAGGCCGTTATCTTCTTCAGCTGCCCCCAGTTATTAGCCCCTCCCTGATCTTTCTTAAAAATATAGGCAGATCCCGATGCGTCCAGACTATTGGTTTCCAGGGTATCCTCATCTTCAAAATTGGCTCCCACAACGGCATAATCACCACTGATTGACACAGAAAACCCGAACCAATCTACAATACCACGGGCAGAGGCCGTTATCTTCTTCACCTGGCCCCAGTTATCCGTACCTCCCTGGTCCATTTGGAAAATATATGCAGAGCCCGAATTCTCCAGAGTATTGGTTTCATTTACATCGTCGTCTTCCAAATAAGCACTTACAATGGCGTAATTTCCATTGATCGATACCGAATAACCAAATCTGTCCTGTACATCACGTGTGGAAGCCGTGATTTTTTTCAGCAGCCCCCAGTTGCCGGTACCCCCCTGGTCCTTTTTGAAAATATAGGCCGAGCCGGCATCGAATAAGGTATTGGCCTCCAGCATGTCTTCATCCTCCTGATGGGCACCTACAATGGCATAGTCTCCGCTTATTGAGACAGAATTTCCAAAATTGTCGGCGAATTCACGAACAGGCGCTGTGATCTTTTTCACCTGGACCCAGTTTCCGGCGTCGTTGTAAAGGATGTAAGCGGCTCCCGTAAGCTCGACAGTGTTTAATCCATTTGCGTCCTCAGCCTCACGATAGGCACCCACGATCGCATAATCTCCTGATATTGACACAGAAAGCCCATACTCGTCGCTGGCACTTCTTGCCGACGAACCGTCATTGTTTTGTGCTGTAACTTTGACAATCTGATTCCAACTTTGAGCAAAAGTATTAGCAGCGCTGGCCAGGAAAATGATATAAAAAAGGACCATTTTCAGTAGGGATTGTAGAGGAGGTTTCATATAAGTTAAGTTTAATATGATTAAAATCTTAACCAACTGTAACTGTGTGTGTATGAAACTAAAAACCTATATCAATCTATATATTTCCTTTCAATAATCCTATTTTAAAACTCCCTTATTTTGCCTTTAAAAAAACATATTTTATGCCCTTACCAGCGTTCCTCCGCGATCTCCTTTTCGATTCTCGCATTGATATCGATCCGCGCATCGCGAAAAACGAATACCGTCGTACCGAGTTCCCTCGCATAACGATTAGTCACGGAATCTGCCGCGAAACCAGTCGCGAAAAGCGGCCCCGTTTCTTTTAATTCAGCCTCGCGTTCCCATCGGTTTTTGACGCGGATCAGATGCCTGTATTTTTTGGTAAGGTCAAACCAATCCACATAATCTGCGTTAAAAGTTACCGCCCGGACGCCCTGTTTGGTGTAATAGTTAATGGCCCCGGCCTGTCCGTAGTTGTCGCAAAGCACGAGAGTCGACTCGCGGTCGGGCATGGAGGCATAGGCGGCATCTACTTTGGCGGCCAGTTCGTGCCAGCCAAGCATATCCGCGAAATCCTGGGGCAACTGGTGGTCCTTGCCATCTTCCCAACGCAGGAGGCCCAGCTTTTGGTAAGGCCCGGGATTGGCGACGATCTGCTCGGGTGTTTTGTTTGGGAATGCTACATTGAACAACGGTATAAAAAGAACAACGGGGATCAGAACGAACACGCTGCGCAGCCAGGCCGCATTTACCTTTGCGCCAATGTATACAGCGCCGAAGGCAATGTAAACCGGGTAAATACCAATGGCATAATAGCCTTTCGCGCGCAGGTAGGTGAAGGCTGCGAGGGTAATGATGATGGAGAAAAAGAACAGGCGGTATGCCGCAAAGGGCTTGTAACTTAACAAACCATAAAGCCCTGCCGCAATTACAAATAATGACCCTATGAAAAACAACAGCTGCTCTTTCAAAAAATCGGCGCGTTTTACATTCACGAGCTGGGTTTCGGCCAGCAATTTCATGTGGTGGAAAACGGGAAAATTGTGCTGGTACTGCCAGATAAGGTTGGGCGAAATCAATAGCAATGCCAGCAACAATGCAAGGTAAATGTGTTTGTTCAGCAGCAGGTTGCGCTGCCGCGTGAGCAGTAGGGCCGGAAGCAGGCCCACGACGGCGAATGCAATATTGTATTTATTTAAAACACCGAGCGCGAACACGGTCGCAAAGCCGTAAAGCCAGCGACGGTCGCTCGACTGAATGAAACTGATCAGACAGTAATAAAGCGTCGTCCAGCACAGGACATCGAGGGAATTAGGTTGAAATAACTGATTTAACCTCAGCAAAACCGAAAACAATGTGCAGGACCCGGCAAGCGCACAGGCAAATAAATTACCCCCTAGCCGCTCGACCGTTTTCCAGACCAAAGCCATCGTCATCGCCCCGAACAGTGCCGGAAAGAAACGGACCGTCCATATCCCATTACCCAAAACGCCGATAAGCCAGGCAACCCAGGAGGTAACCGGCGGTACCGACATAAAGCCCCAGGCCAGGTGATCGCCCTGGTCGAGGTGGAGGTACTCGTCGCGGTGCAGATCGTAACCGGGAATGATAAGGAAATATTGTAACAGGAATTTGAGGGCGATAAATGCCAGAAGCAGGGCGGTTTTCTTCGTCATAGCTATTTGAAGGTGTGCCTGAAAAAGTATGGTATGCTCCCCGGCTATTTCCGCGGCGCACCCGGCAACCCCCACAATATACAAAACACCCGTAAAACAATGGCGGCCCGACTTACGCCGGGCCGCCATAAAAAAAGCATATGCACAAGCTGCGCCGCTATTGCGCCGCTGTGGCCAGCACTGCCTGTGCGCCCATTACAACCATCAGGCTACCGGATGATTTCGAGGGGTTTACAAAAATCATATATACATCGTGCGGTTTGCCGTCGGCAGCCGGAAGTTTCACCGGGATGTCCAGGGTCGATGGCTTGAAGTCCATCTTGTCTGTCGGTTCGAGGAAGGCCGATTCGCCTATCACTTTGCCCGTCGGGCTGTCGAGCCGCAGCTCCACCTTGCCGCCGGAAGCGTTCAGCTGCGGTTTGGGGGCCATAGCCATGATCCGGAAAGCCGATACGCCATTCAGATCGACCTGTTTCAAGCCCATATAAGCGCCTGATTTCGCAGGAATGGCGAGGTTATTGCCGCCATACGACATTTTATTTACATCATCATACACATCGAAACCATGCACGTCCAGAACCGAATTCCGGAGCACGAATGTCTGCTCCGAACGAAGGGCGGGCAAGCCTTTCGCGCCTTTATCCTGATACGCGGCGCGCACCACGAAAACGCCCCTGCCCTTGTCGCCACTCGGTAATGCAGCCGTGTAGCTTCCTTTCACAGGCAGCGAGGCCTTTGCAGCCGCATCGCCGGAAAGGCTTAGAATGTATTTGACCATCTCCGAAGCGTCGGTCGCTGAAAGCTGCGGGTGCGCGGCCATGGCCGTTTCGCCCCAAACTCCACCCCCGCCATTGATCACCTTCTTCGTCAGCGTTTCCACCGCGGAACTACTGCCTTTGTATTTGCGTGCGACGTCGGTATATGCGGGTCCTATCGATTTCTTGCTGATGCTGTGGCAGGCCTTGCAATCGCTCGCTTCGATCAGCTTCTTACCCGTTGCAAACTGAGCCGGTCCGCCGGCCGCAGCCGCATCGGCAGAGCGGTGTCCCTGCGCAATAGCCACTTTATCGAAGCCTTCGGGCAGGTAATCGATATTCACGGCCACGGCGTCGGCATCGATGCCGCTTCCCAGCGTTCCGTCTTCCTTATCTTTCACTTTCACATCGTACGCGAACGGCTTGCCCGGCACAAAAAACGACTTGTTGGCGCCCGGCATATCCAGGCTCAGCACCGGCGCTTCGTTACCGACCGTAACATCGAGCGACTGCGTCGAAATGCCGCCTTTGCCATCATTTACGGTCAATGTAGCTTTGTAAAGCCCTGTTTTGGCGAGTGTCAGCTGTGCATCCTGGGTGTTAATGGTTTTGGCAAAACCGTTTTTGGAAGTGATTTTCCATGAATAGGTCAATGCATCCCCGTCGGCATCGTCGGTGCCGGCTGCTGTGAGCTTCAATGCCAGCGGCGCCGAGCCACCTTGTTTGCTGGCAGCCATTTCGATCTTCGGCTTACGGTTCCCTCCATTGTATTCGATACGGATCAAGCGGGCGTCGTCGTTGGCCGAGAACCAGCCCGAGCCGTATTCGAGCATATACAGATCCCCGTTTTGTGCAAATTCCATGTCCATCGGGTTCGAAAACTTGTAGCTGGGCATGAAGCGTTCCATAGACGCATAATTACCCTCCTTATCCATCGTTACGGCCATAATCCAGCCCCGCATCCATTCATAAGCAAGCAGCTTGCCGTCGTAGTAGGAAGGAAAGGCATTGGGCGCATTCTTGAAATCGTCCGAATAAAATACGGGACCGGCCATCGCATTGCGCCCACCCGCACCTACGAGCGGGAACTCGGGCGAAGCGTCGTACGGATACCAGATAAACGCTTTCTGTGCCGGTGGCAGCACTTTCAGGCCCGTATTGCTGGGCGAGTTGTTGGTCGGTGCGGCTGCATCCCACTTCTCTCCCGACTGGTTCGCCGTGAAATCATATTTGTTGTACGCCTTGTTATCACCCACAAAATGCGGCCAGCCGAAATTGCCGGGTTTCCTGGCCTGCCCTACCTCGTCGTGACCGGCCGGACCGCGGTTGGCATCGGGTTTCGCAGCATCGGGCCCCACCTCTCCCCAGTATACGAAGCCGGTTCGTTGGTCTACTGAAATCCGGAAGGGGTTACGGTGGCCCATTGTGTAAATTTCAGGGCGTGTTTGCGGTGTTCCTTTCGGGAAAAGGTTGCCTTCCGGAATGGTATACGGGGCTGCCCCAGCCGCGGCGTCGGCTTGCGGTTTGATGCGGATGATCTTGCCGCGCAAATCATTGGTATTGGCCGACGATTTCTGCGCATCCCAGGCCTCACGACCGGCGCGCTCGTCGCTCGGGCTGTACCCGTTCGAGCCGTGGGGGTTGGTATTATCGCCGGTGGAGAGGTACAAATTACCATCCTTGTCCCAGGCAATGGAGCCCGCGGTGTGGCAGCATTCCTCGCGCTGCGTTGGCACATCAAGTAATATTTTACGCGAAGCCAGATCCAGCTCGTCGCCTTTCAGTTCAAAACGCGCGAGCACGTTCTTCGATTCGTTCGGGTCGGAATAATAGAGGTAGATCCAGTGATTTTGTGCAAAATTCGGGTCCTTGTTCAACCCCAGCAAACCGTCCTCTCCCATCGATTCCTTACCTTCCTTGCTCACATATTTCGTGCTCACCGGTAGTTTGGCGATGGTTTTCAGTTCTTTGGTTTTGGTATGATAAAGGAGCACTTCGCCTTTACGCTGGATAAACAGGATGCGGCCATCGCCCAGCACGCTCAGTTCCATCGGTTCGTCCAGTTTTTCGGCCAGGATCACCTTTGAAAAACGGTTTTCCTCGGGACGCGCCTTAGCGAAATCGACCGGCTTGGGCGTGTCCCCGCCCGTGGTGTAGCGTATGCCTGCCCAGAGGTGGTTCAGGAAAAGCGGCTCTTCGAACGTTTCGTCGGTATGCCCCATGGCGGTGTAGAACGACCGGCCTCCATCGAACTCCTGGTACCAGCTCATCGGGTGGAAATCCGGGTTTTTACCGCCTTTATAGCTTTTTTCGTCGATTTTCAGGACGACATTGATTTTGGGAGAAATATTCTTGAAGCTGTAAAATTCATCGCTCCGCTCAAACTCGTCGGGCATTCCCTGTGTGGCCCAATGGTTTTTCTGGGTTACGATAAACTTCCCTTTCTGCACATTATCGGGCATGGGGTGATCGAGAAACCAGGCTCCCGCCAGCGCGCCGTACCACGGCCATTCGTATTCCGTATCGCTGGCCGCGTGAATGCCCACATAGCCGCCACCGGCCTGAATATAGCGTTCGAATGCACTTTGCTGATCCGCGTCGAGAATATCTCCGGTCGTATTCAGAAATACTACGGCGTTGTATTTTTTCAGATTGCTTTCCTTAAACTGGGAGGCATCCTCCGTAAAACTGACGCCAAAGCCTTTCTCCGTCGCCATTTTGCTCAGTGCCTTTTTCCCGGCACCGATCGACTGATGCCTGAACGCCGCCGTCTTGCTGAAAACCAGCACCTGCATTTTGGGCGCCTGCGCCATAACCTGGCCTACGAGGAGCCATGCACAGCAAAGCAGCACTCCCTGTAATTTTCTCTTCATCTGGTTAATCGTTTGAATTAGTGACCCTCAAATGTACAGTAAAAAGGATTATTGTCTACCTTTAAGACAATAAATTTTATACTATAAATTATCTTAACAATGCAATAAATGGCCCTATTGACGCCAATGCGCGTATTGGTCTCAAACAGGTTCATAAAATGTTTCCGCCCTCCGCTTTGGGCGGGAAAGCCGTATCTGCGATATTGTCGAGTTAAAATTGGAAGATTACTACATGAAGGACATACAATCACCGAGCGAACAGGGTTATATTCAGCAGCTTTCCATCGACTGCGTCATTTTTGGCTACCGGGATTCGCAACTTAGCGTACTGGTGCCGAAACTCAACTTCCGCGGCGATTTCTGGGCCCTGCCGAGTGGTTTTATTTACCAGAACGAGGGAATCGACCAGGCCGCACGCCGCATCCTCGAAGACCGCACGGGCATTAAGGACATATATCTTGAACAATTCAGGGTGTTTGGCGACTCGCCGCGCTCGAACATCCGGTTCCTCGAACGGCTTATCGAGCTGAATGGCGATACACTGGGCGACAAGCGGTTCGACCGGAAGGAATTCGACTGGATTACCCGGCGGTTTGTCTCCATAGGATATTATGCGTTGGTGGATATCAACAAAGTAGTGCCGCGAAAAACCGAGCTCGATGAATCCATCGACTGGTACCCTGTGCGGGATTTACCGCCGATGATCATGGACCATGCCGAAATGGTGAGCTCCGCGCTTGAAACCTTGCAGCTCAACCTCGACCAGAAGCTCATCGCATTCAATCTTCTGCCCGAAACTTTCACGATGCGCGAGTTGCAGGAGCTTTACGAGTCCATTTTCGACCGGGCATTAGCGCGGAACAATTTTCAGAAAAAAATCCTCGACCTGGACGTGCTCGAAAGGTTGGAAAAGAAGTTTACCGGGGCTGCCAACAAGGCGCCGTTTCTGTACCGGTTCCGAAACGAGGATACGACGGCCAGGTAATAATGGCACGGGGCGCTGGCCGTCTGTGGCTGCAAAGCCACAAACGGCCCAGCGGATAGCCACTGCAAATCATCGGCAGGAGGTGAATCTTTGCACCGTGAATTACAGACAGCCCCGTGAAAATGAAAACAGAAAGCACCCTTAAAGTATTAGTATTCGATTTACATCCCATTTCCCGAAAAGGAATCCGGCTTTTGCTGGACACCATGGACTTGCGGATGAAAGTGACAGAAGCAGGCCGCACACGTCAGTTTTACAAGTACGCGACTTCCCAGCACTTCGACCTCGTGATCCTGAGTGTCAATGACGTGGAGCGTTTCGACAACCAGCCAATCTCCGCCATACTCCCCAAAACCGCCGTGCTCTATACCGAAGAAGGAGCGGAAAACGCCATGGACCTGATGGCCGTCGGCGCGGGAGCCTGCATATCGAAAAAATGCACCGACACTGCGTTAAGGGAGGGGATTTCAGCCGTGCTTCAACGGCGGCGGCACGTATGCGCCACAACCCAGGCACATGTGAATGCCGAATACTGGCGGTTCAGGGCTATCCGCAACGGCGCCGACAGCTACCGCCCGCGGGTACGTCAACTCACCACCAGGGAATCGGAAGTAGCCTCGCTGCTGAAAACCGGATTGAAAACCGGTGAGATTGCAGACCGCCTCCAGATCCAGACCAGCACCGTGAGCACCCTGAAAGCGCGTGCATTCCGCAAGCTTTCGGTAACCAATCTCGCGCAGGCGATCCAGACACTAGACTAACGTATACCAAACGCCGGACCAACGGCAAACCCCTTCGCAGCTACGCGTCATCATTATGCTTCACGTTATTTTATACGACTCTCATCCCATTATCCTGACGGGCCTGAAGGAGTTTTTCAAAAACCTCGGGAACGAGTTTACATTCTTTGAAACCCACACCGTCAGCGGCCTTTCAAAACATCTTTCGCATCATAAAATTGACCTGGTAGTGGCCGGTGTCAATGAAAAAACAGGCATCGACAACAGGCTGATCCAGCGGCATAATACCATCCCCTGGGTGATTATGTACAACGACAATCTCTACAAAAAAGCACTATCGCTTGTACTTTCGGGTGCCAGTGCATGCATTTCCAAAGGAAGCTCCGACCGGGAAATGGAGACTTGCCTCCGGGAAGTACTGGAATCGCGGCGGTATATTTGTGAAAGCACCCTGAATAAGTTTGGCTACGAATTCCTGTTCGACCCGGGCAACCAGGCGCAGATACGCAATTTCCTCAAATACAATCTACAAAGAAAACCCAACAAGCTTTCTCCCCGCGAGCAGCAAGTGGCGAACCTGCTAGTCAGCGGCATGAAAACTTCGGAAATAGCGACGGCTTTAAGTGTCAGGCATAGCACCATAAGCACGATCAAACGGACGGTCATGTTGAAGAAAAATGTCATAAACATTATCGAACTGGCCTCGGTATTGTCGATTTAATGCCCTGCCGCCGTTTTGCAATTCAGTGTAAAAAGCGTTAATTTCAGTCATTACGATTAAACTGTAATCCTGAAAGGCCGTTTCAATATGCCACTTTCCATACTCATAGCCGACGATCACCAGCTTGTCCGAAAGGGACTCCAGATGGTCGTTAAAGAAGTCCTGGGTTTCAGCGTGATCGTCGAATTTGCCGAAAACGGGCGGGAAGTGATCGGGAAAATTACCGGGCAGGAATTCGACCTGCTGATCACCGACCTGAATATGCCCGAAACCAACGAGCTTGCGCTGATTCCGGATATTTTACGCATTCGGCCGAAGCTTAAGATACTGGTCGTGACGATGAAGCCCGACAAGGTTTTTGCTGCTCGCTTCTTACGCGAAGGCGCGTTCGGGTACGTAAACAAAACCGAACCGGACGAAGTACTGGCCGAGGCGATCCATACGGTAAGCCAGGGCCGCAGGTATATTACCAGATCCCAGAACGAGATTTTTTCCAACGCGCTGATAGGCAATGTGGCCAACACACCCTTCGACAAGCTTTCGAAACGGGAATTCGAAGTGGCACTCCTCCTGCTCAAAGGCTATGGTGCCCTGGAAGTTGCCAATACACTATCGATCAGCGCCTCCACAGCCAGCAGCTTTCGCTGCCGTGTTTTCGACAAGCTGGAAATCAAGAACCTGCTAGAACTGAACCATCTTGCGCAGATGTATCAAATTGATGCAGACTTTGAAGGAGAATCGTGAAAGTGCTCCCCCTTCCGGGCTCGCTGGCTATCGAAATGCTCCCCTGGATATAATCGAGCATTGTGTGGATCAGCAGACTGCCGGTACCCCGGTTACCGGCCTGCCTGTCGCGGCTCATGAACAGGGCGATCTGCTCCTCGTTCAGTCCAAGGCCCGTGTCGCTGATCGAGATCAGGAGCCGGCCGTTTTCCTCCCGGCATGAAAGCCTGATTTCGCCATTATAGGTGTTTTTGTTCGCATTATCGATCAGGTTCCGGATCACGACCGAAAGTATCTGATAATCCGAAACACATTCCAGGTTGGTATGGACAATGGTAAGCCTGTTATGGTTGATCTTAAAAAGCTCCTTATAAAGCGAAGCGATCTCTTCAAACAAGGCATTTACCGAAAACAGGTTCTGATTGATTTTAAAACCTTGCTGCTGCGTGCTGATCCACATAAAAAACTGCTCGGTAAAGCCCAGCAGGTTTTGCGTGCCCATATGCAGGTCGCCCAGGTAGGCGTCGAGGTCGGAAGGCGTAAGATGCGTATGGTTTTTTAAAAGTTTGCCGGTGATCAGGGAGATAAACCGGAGCGGCGACCGCATATCGTGGAGCACCATCGTAATCACATGATCCTTGAACCGGTTACTTTCCAGCAAAGCCATTTCCGACGTGGCCAGCTCGTCCACCGCATTTTTTAGATCGCGCGTCCGGGCGGAGATGATATTTTCGAGTTCCTGGGCTTCCTTTTGCAGCTTGGTGAGTCGTCGTTTAAACAGCAGATAACCGATCCCGACCGATAAGCAAATGCAAAACAGGTAAAACCACCACGTGGTATAGAACCAGGGCTGCACGTCGATAGCCAGCACAAACCCCGTCGCACTATCACGAATGTGCGCGCTGTTCCGCCTCACCAAAAGCTGGTAATCCCCGGGCGGAAGACTGGTGATCGTAATCTGACCATTTTTCTCGACTTTATGCCAGTCGGGGTCCAGCCCCTCAACCTGGTATTCGAGATCGAGGTTTTCGGGATTGCCGAAATACGGCGACGAAACCTGCACCGCCAGCCGTTTGAAATCGGGGGAAAGCGTAATACCCTTCGCATTGAGTGTAACCGGATGCCCTTTTACCGTCAGACTATCCGCAAAAATGCCGCGATCGGGATAATAGGGTTTGAGTTTATGAGGATAAAACCAAACCAGGCCCTTCATCGAAGGAAGCGACAAAAGGCTGTCTTTCAACCACAGATAGGATGGATCACACCCCCCGTTGAACTCGTTGGTGGGAAGGCCGTCGGAGCGGTCGAAGCGAAAGAAATTGACCTTATCCTGCCGCCGTTCGGCATATGCCTGCAATTCACTTTTCCGTACTTTAAAAAGACCATTGTTAGTTGGCAACCAGAAAAAGCCGTGACCGTCTTCTATAAACGAATGAACAGTTGTAAGCGCCTGGCGCGGACCTGCGGGCATGCGGTGCAGCTTCTTGTTCTGCATGAAATAGAAGCCCTTTCCATAGGTCGAAATCCATATCCTGCTTGCCGACTCCATATGTACGGTTCGTATCGGCATGGATTCCAGCACTGATTTGTCGATGCGGTTACGCCCGTAATCATACCATTTCAGGCCTTTTTCAGTGCAAACCAGGAAATAGCCCGGGCGGACCTGTTTCGCGTACAGGATATTTGCTTTTTGTGGAAATTCCTTGTACCCGACGGCCTTGTCATTCACGAGCTTACCAATCCCCTTGGCCGATGCGAAAAAATATTGCCCCTCTCCCGCCTTGCTCATATGAATAATCCCATGTTCCGACGCTACGATCTGGCTGCGGCGGCTCGCAAGGTCCAGCTTACGGAGCTTGTAATTCTGCTCGTAGTACAGCTGTCCGTTACCCGGGGCAAAAAACCAGGAAGCAATACCGGAATCGATCGGCAACTGCCGCGGCGGCTGATCCATCGAAACCAGCATATTCTTCACAATCAGCCGGTCCTCGCCCACCTTTGCCTGCGCATATAGGCTTGCATCCAGGGCAGGCGATGAAAATGACGGGGCGGCAAACTGCTTTTTTTGTACCACAAACAGCCCGTCGGTAGTTGAACCGAGGTAATATGTCTGCTGCCCGGGTACAAAGCGAACACAACTTAAAAAGGGGACATGAATACCTGCCAGCTCGATTTCGGAATCGAGGCGGCCATTACGGAGCGTGACTTTGTAAAGCACATCGCCCGCGTACGCGTAAAACCCGTCGGGACTTGGAAAGCTGAGAAAATCGCCGGAAAGAAAACGGGTGTCGGAGGCCAGCGGCCCGCCAATTGAGGTATAGGCCCGCATCAGCTTGCCATTTTTCCACGCTTCGACCCGGTTTCCTGGTAAAATACAAGCGAAAAATTGCCCGGCGAATAGGGCATATTCCGGCTTCCTACCCGTGTAGTCCCTGATTTTCAACGGTGTGCTCAGGCCCGCCGACAAATAGAGCAGGCTATTCTCGTTTCGAAGGTAAACTTCATTATTTGAAATACTCGAAGAAAAGAGGAACGGCTTCTCCCCCAGATGTCCATAGAAATAGGCCAGCTTACGAAACATCGCCTTATCGTCCACCGCCACACCTTCCTTCCCCACATGCAGCGACCACGCAGGCAGCAGTACGGGCCCGGGTGCTGCATGGCTCCCCGCAACCGCTACTTTGATGATCTGCCCCCCGTACTGCCTTGCATACAGCGTGCCGCGCGCATCGTTCGCAAGCCCCTCCACGCGCGCCGACTTCAAACCCGGCACTTCGGAGGTTCCGTAGGTGACAAAACGCTGTCCGTCATACCGCACCAATCCCATTTCCGTGGCGAGCCAGCAATAACCCCATTCGTCGAATGCAACGTCCTTTACACTGTTCTGGGGCAGGCCATTGTCGGTATTGTACTGGAAAACAATAAAACGGTCCGGCTGCGCTGCCGTCGGGAAGCCATACAGGATGAGAGAAATCAACGCAGTCAGGAGAATTCTCATAGTTCAAATATTGTGAGTCGGGAGCTGTTTACTGGTGAAATTACTAAAATATGCGTTTTCCTGACAATTACTACTTTCTGTCCTATAAGTACTACATCGGTCCCGGATATTCGTCTGCAGTGAAAATAACCCCCAATGACCCACAGCAACAAATAACACAATAGATTTTGTAGAAATTTTTCTATTAAAACCACCTTCTTCAGGTACAACAAATTCCTCTCCCAGTCCCGACCTTTCGGTTAGGAAATATTTCGGCAGCCAGTCCCGGCAACGTTCGCCATGCAGTGCGCACCTTAGAATTTCATCACCTAAACAAATCGCATTATTATGAAAATCAAACTATTACAAATCCAGAGAATACGTGTCGCCGCGGTAATATTAGGGCTGAGCCTTTGTGCATCGTCGTTGTTTGCCCAAGTCAAGATCGGCGATAACCCGACTACCATCAACGCCAATTCCATGCTCGAAATCGAGAGTACCAGCAAGGGGTTGCTATTGCCCCGCCTTCCGCTTACACAAACCACAAATGCTTCACCACTCAACGCACACGTGGCCGGTATGACAATCTACAATACGGCCACGTCCAACGACGTTACCCCAGGTTTTTATTACAATGACGGTACAAAATGGGTTGCAACTGCCGGAGAATCGAACTATACATATACTTTTGGCGGAGGCCAGCCAAGCGGAGGCTGTACCGACGGCGAACTGTATACGGACACCCTGGAAACCAGTCCGACCTTCGGGCAGCAATTCATCTGTAACGGTGGCAGCTGGACAAGCTACGTTTCACCCAATCGTACCGCGTGGTATCTCCGGGGAACTACCAACGATGCCGGCGGTACCAAAAGCGCCTGGATTTACCGGAACGGGAATGTGGAAGCACGCACCGCCGACAACCTGAAAAGCACGAGAATAACACCGGATGGCGGGATCAAACTCTTCCGCGACCCATCTGCGAATGCGGGTATTACTAATGGCTATATCGACTTCACCAACACCAGCAGCGATAGCTACCCCATGCGTATCGCCATGCGCAGCGATGCTTCGCTGGAAGATCTCGCCTTTACAATTCAGGACCATAGCGGCGTTCGTATGGCAGTTACGCAGGCCGGTTTGGTCGGAATTGGAACGGGTGTTACCGCCCCCAATTCACGCTTGCAGGTTGCGGGCGTCACCCGTGTTATGCCCGCAGGAGCGTTTACCGGCGCGATGATCCTCGGTACTTCCAGCGAGGACGGCGTTGAGCTCAATCCGGCCGGCACACTCGCCGTCCAGCGCTCATCGGTGGGCGCAAACCTATATCTGACGAAAACAATCGGCGGTGGCGAGGCATTGAACTGGCAGATCTTCAACCGTTCGGGCAATACCATCGGCTCCATCAGCAGCCCGGCAAACAACGTGAACTCCGTGCAGTACAATACAACTTCCGACATTCGCCTGAAAGAAAACATCGGTAAGACAAAATACGGCCTGGCCGACCTGATGAAAATCCGGGTAACGGATTACAACTACAAAATCGATGAGAAGAAAAACCGGCATACCGGCTTCCTAGCCCAGGATCTTTACAAAATATTCCCCAATGCGGTGACTATCGGCGGTAAGGACCCTAAAACAGAACCATGGCTGGTGGATTATGGAAAGGTAACCCCGTTGATTGTAAAGGCGGTTCAGGAGCAACAGGCGCTGATCGAGCAGTTGCAGGCACAAGTGAATGAACTGAAAGCGAAAAATGCGTCGCTGACCGCAGGACTTTCCGAAAAAACCCTCTCGCGGGAAGAAGTAGCGTCGCTCCGCAGCCTGCTGAAAAGTGCTCCAAACGACAGTGTTTCCGGTTCAGCCATTGGTAAATAACCCGATCCCGTAACATGAAAAGAGCAACTTACTCAGGATCATGGGTGCATCGAGGTGCATTCCTTGCCCTAATCGCCTTGTCGGGAACGGCGCACGCCCAGCAGGGCGGCTCGGGCAATACCTATATTTTTGGAGGTGCCCAGATGACCTTCTTCGGGGCCCACGACTTTGTGAATGGAAGCAGCGGCGCGTTGCCCGGCATCATCGGCACGGTGCGGTCCGATCCCAACGGCGTCCTCAATTTCGCGGCGGCCACTTCGCATACCGGTGCGTCCGATGCAGCGCATGTGGATGGTTACGTCCGGAAATACGGGACCTCCCAGTTTGTATTTCCCGTGGGCGACAATGGCTTCTACGGCCCCTTTGCTGCGGCCGCTGACGCCACCAATGGCGCTTACTATCATTCGGACCCCACCTCGGCCATCACCGACGACCTCGGAGGCGGCAACTATCCGGTACTTCCAGCTGGCGGCCCCTTCCCATCGGCGACATTTGACGGTGCATTGCAAGCCGTCAGCACGATTGAGTATTGGGATATCAACGGTACAAACGTCACAGCGATCACGCTCACCTGGGATGCCGGCAGCAACATTTCCGGTCTTACAGGTGCGCAACTCGACAAGCTGACAATCGCGGGATGGAATGGTTCACAATGGGTTCCGATCACCTCCAAAGTGGATGTAACTTCGGTTATCGGCGGGGCCAGCAGTCTGACGGCGGGATCTATCACGACCCTCAGCCCATTCGCCCCCGACACCTACACAGCGTATACACTCGCCTCGCGCGTTACGCCGCTGCCGGTTACACTGGCCTCTTTCGATGCAAAGCCCGAGGGCCAAACGGCATTACTGACGTGGGTTACCACCGAGGAAACCAACAGCGACCGTTTCGAGATCGAGCGCAGCATCGATGGCAAGGCCTGGGCTTCGGTGGGAACCGTGAAAGCAATGGGTGAAAGCGTTGTACGCAAAGAATACAACTTTATCGATGCATGGCCATCCGGTGGACGTAACTTCTATCGCCTCAATATGATCGACCGCGATGACACACATGCATACAGCCGCATCAGGCTCGTGGAATGGCACGGCGCCGGGCAATGGGTATTTCCCAACCCTGCCAGCGGGCCCGTGTACGTCAGCAATCCGGCGGACGTCACCCACGTCACGCTGACGGACCTTTCGGGCCGCCTCCACAAGCCCGTGAGCGTGGCTACTAACGGTGAGCTGGATATCAAAGGTGTACCCGGCGGTACCTATCTGCTAAAAGTAACCCGCAAGAACGGTTCCGAAGCTACGAGCCGGTTCTTCCTGAGGAAATAAAAAGAAAGGTCTGTAAAATTGGTTACAGACCTTTTGATATTACTCATTTAACCTAATGCCAATTAATTTTTGTTGAATCGGGTGTTCTGTACCACGCCGTCGGCGGACTCTACTTCCACCACATAGATCCCTGCGCGCAGCGGCCTGATACCCGGCACCGAAATCACTTCCGCGGGATTGGTATAGCTTCTCGAAAGCATGCATTTGCCATTCATATCCACCAACCTCACCATCACTTTTCCTTCCAGCGACTCGCCGAGTTTGATATTCAGTTCATCCGCACCGGGATTCGGGTAGATATTGATGCGGGATTGGGCGTCGTCCGGGTCCCGGTAATTCACCATCCTGATCGCCGACCGCTCGCTCTGGCCATCGAAATCGACCTGTTTCAAGCGGTAATAGTTTATGGCGCCCGCAACCGGAGCGACGTCGTGGTACGCATAGGGTTGCTCATGGGAAGAATCACCGGCGCCAGCCACTTTGCCGATCGCCTTGAAAACCTTGCCGTCGGTACTGCGTTCGATCACAAACTCCTTGTTGTTGGTCTCATCGGAAGTTTTCCATTGCAGTAATGTGCCGGTATTCGACTTTTCAGCAGTAAAACTGATGAGCGTCACAGGCAGCGTCGTATTGTTAAACGCTACAATAGCGGCATCTGCAGCAGGTATGGTAATTGAAAACGTGCCCTGCACATGGGTTGCCGTCTGGCGGGCGTTCTGGACGCCACTGAACAGCTCACGGGTTGTGTAATGATCGGAGCCGCTCATGCCTGCCCGTTGCAGATCAATATCAAAAGTTTTGGCCGTTGCACCGTAGTTAAAGATGGCGAGGTAGGATTTGTTACCCGCATTTTTTACAAATAACTCGTTGGCCTGATTGCCCGTATTCCCTTCCACGGGTGTAAATGCAGCGCCACTGGCCGCAAGGCTGAGCAGATCTTCGTTTTGCAAAAGCGTCTGCGCCTTGGTGGTCCATGCGCCGGTGGCCGAGAAATCGTCGCCGGTGATGAGCGTGCCTGTCACGATGCCGGATGCGAGGCGGGCGCGGTTTTCGCCGTCGGTTTGCGTCCCGAACACGAGGTGATCGGCGTCGAGGTAGTTGTAAATATGCTTCTGCCACCAGCCATAGGTCGTGCTGTTCAATGTGTAGGCGGTTTCGTTAATATCCTTGTACGCATCGCACGCGATCCTGCGCATATGTGCGTAGCGCCCGGTCGCGAGGTTAGGCGAAATGGCGGCGTACACGAGCATTTTGCCGTCGAGCTGGTCGGTGAGGTACTCCATTCCCTTGCGGTACGCTTCCATTCCGGTGTGGATGGTATTGTCGGAATAGCTGTCTGCTTCGAGCGCCGCATGACCGAGGAAATCGATTTTAATCATTTCAAAACCACAGGCGATGAACTTGCCGATCACCATTTGCAGACGGGCTTTGGTGCCGGGGTGCGTTGGGTCCAATGCATAGGCGCCATCCAGTTCCACAGGACTGCCATTTACTTTGGTCCAGGCGTCCTGATAATTGTAGGTACTACCCTCCATTTGCCTCGCAAACTTTCCCCAATCCACAAATGGCGCCCAGTAGATGCCCGGCTTGAAGCCCTTGCTTTTGCAATAGTTGGCAAACTCGGTCAGCTCGGCGAAATTCCCGTTCAGGCCACCGCCCGACATGTTATCCCAGTACGAATCCAGATCGATGTAAAGGGTATTATCGCTGTTGCGGAAATCGGGCACGCCGGTGGAGAAGAAATCCACGACCGCTTTCGCTTTGGGCAGATTAACCGACGACTGAATGGCGCCCCAGCTATTCCAGCCAAAGGGCGTCCCGGCTGTCCAGTTGAAAATATATCGGGGCTCGGCCAATGCATTGGCCTGCCCGAAAATATCGAAACCAGCACGCCAGTCGGCCCCGTAGCTTACAAGTATCCGCGGCGAACGGCAGGCGGTTTGTCCTACCGACACCCAGCCGTGCCCGCGTTTGTCGCGGGTAATGCTCTCCTGCGTCCAGCCGGCCACCACCGCCACATAATTGGTCGTACCCCTACCCTCGCCCACGAGGTTCACACCCGTTTTCCAAACCGAATGCTCCACCGAACCGATTACCAGGCCCTTGCGGTTGGCATTATCATAAATCGCGCCCGCTTCCGAGCTAAAAAAATTGGCATACCGCACTTCCTTGGCATCGTAACGCACCCAGGCATCGTTATCGAACGGCACGAACAAAGCGCGGCGGTTGGTATTGGATTGAATATCTACATAATTAGACACCAGCGGCGTCATTTTGTAACAGTTCGAGCCGTTGCCGGTCAGTACCAGTTCGGTAAAGAAATGCTCTTTCCCCGGGTAGGTGTAAAATACCTGCTGCATGCCAATCGCACCGCTTTTTGTCATGGTGATCACGTGTTTCGTACCGCTGCCGAATGCATCGCTTACCGGCGATGAGGAGTAAGTACGGCTGGTAAATCCCGTGCTCTGGTGCACCTGGTCCGAATTGGCACTGGAAGTGGCCTCGCCGATCACCTTCACATTGTTAAAATAAACCGAATAGTGCCCATTGGCCAGGTCGTAATCGATCCGGTTGTTTGTCCCGAATGCAATGCTCTGGATACTTGGCGTATTGACCGGAGCGAATGCGATCCTGTCGATATTCGGGCCGTAACTGTCCGGGTTATCGAGCCGGATGCTGTTGCTGCCCGCATTCAATACAATGCTGACGGTAATAGCCGCCGGTGTAGACCACCCGCCCGATGCCGGGCACGAAATGGCAACCGGCGTACCGCCGTTCGCCGTCGCATTAATGGTGCGCGGATCGCCCGTGCTGTATGTTACCGTCAGATTGTAAGTTCCTACGGCGGCCACATTCACCGGGATCACCACCGCCCCGTTGCCAAGGTTACCTACCTGGCTTCCACCCGAGCAGCTTCCGCAGCTCTGGATGTCGGCACCGTTGGAAAGTATGCCGCTTTCGGCCTCGAAACTCTGCGCCCACGCATTGGTCTGCGCGAGCGTAAGTGCGCCCATAAAAAGCATTGTCCGACAAAGCGTTGCCAACCTGCGACGCATATGCCGCACTGATAATATATTACTCATATCAAGTGATTTTCAGGTTAATGTTTGATTTAAAAGGAAGGCATCAATACCCGGGGTTCTGCTTCAATGCCCCGCCCGATGCCTGGATCTCGCTTTGCGGGATCGGCTGCCAGTAGTTTTTGTCCTGGAACTTGCGCCCTTCCAATGCGATGATCTTTATATATTCAATGGAACCGTCAGTCTTCTTTTCGGGCCTTACGCCATAAGCAGGCACGTTTTCGGTCACATTGGCGATCTTCCAGCGCCGGACGTCGAAGAACCGGTGCTCTTCGAATGCCAGCTCCACGCGGCGCTCGTTACGGATGCGCTCGCGCATGGCCGCCTGTGTGAGGCCAGGCGGTAAGTCGGGCATTCCCACGCGTTTGCGTAGCTGGTTAATGGCGCTGTAAACCGTCGCGTCCGGGCCGGCGGCTTCGTTACGCGCTTCGGCATAGTTCAGCAGGATTTCGCCGTAGCGGATGTATTTCCAGGGCTGAGTAGCAGTCTGGTTCGCATTGCGGATCGGGTTTTGGTCATTGATGAACTTGTAAACATAGTATCCTGTCTTGGTCGTGTTCCAGTTTTCATTGCCGTCCTTGCTGTCCTGGCCGCCCGGCACGAATGTCTCAACTTTCCGTTCGCGATACGCCGCACCGTTGTACAAAACAGTCATTGTCAAGCGCGGATCGCGGTTTTTGTAAGGCTCTTTCGGATTGTAGCCCGATTTAGGATCAGTGATTTTCGTGCCGTCCATCATCTCATAATCATCCACCAGGTTCTGCAACGGCGTATTACCGGCCCAGCCGCCGTAGCCATTCGGCCCGTTCACAAGTTCGAGGTTGGTGTGCTCGTTGGTAGGGGAATACAATCGTATGAAAATGTCTTCCGACGTATTGTTCGTGATAAAAAGCTTGCGATAATCATTATACAGCGAAAACGCATGCTTGTCCATCACCACTTTCGCAGCGTCGGCGGCTTTTTGCCATTTCGCCAGGTCGTTCTGGTCACTGCTGTACAAAGGGCTCGCCGCGTAAAGCAGCAACCGCGCCTTCAACGCCAATGCCGCATTTTCGGAACCACGACCCGGGATTACCGCAGAGCCGGCCAGGCCTGCAGCGGCTGCGTCCAGCTCGGTAATCGCGTAGGTAAGGCTTTCCCCGATGCTTTTGCGCTGGTAGAGTTCGGCATAATCGCGGTCTTCCAGGGAGTAAACTTTGTCGCCGATGATGGGAATACCACCGAAGTTGCGGATCAGGTCATGGTAGCGGTAGGCGCGGATGAAACGTAATTCCGCTTTCAGCCTGCGCTTCCCCGATTCACTCATAGGCACTTTATCCAGGTTCGCGAGGCCGTAATTACATTCGCGGATGCTTCGGTAGCTGCGCGTCCAGGTGTTGGAAATCCAGCCGGTGCGATCGGGAGCGGCATTGCCCTGTTGCACGAAATAGGTGTCGTTATCAAAATTACAGATCGACTCGTCGGTGACGGAGCTCATCCAGGCATCTTCAAAACCACGTCCAAAACCCGGCTTATCGCTTTCGGTCGCGAGTTGTGTGCCTACGTAACGGCCTACTACATACGCATCGGCGAGCGCGGAGTCGGCGAAGATAGCCTGGTCGGAGATAATGTCGGTCGGTTTGGTATCCAGGAACGCGTCGTCACAGGCGGTAAGGCACGCTGCGACGCCGGTCAGCAAGCTTAGTATCAGTTTATTCAATCTCATGTCTTTGTCAGTTTTAGAATGTCACGTTCACGCCCACATTGTAGATCTTCTGCTGGGGATAAAAAAACGCGTTGCCATTGTCCCCTTCCGGATCGAAATCTTTCACTTTCGTGAATGTGAGCAGGTTAAATCCGTTGGTATAGATCCGCAGGCCACCTAACCCGATCCTCGAAATGATTTTGGCAGGCACATTATAGGCCAGCTCCACGTTTTTCAGCCGCAGGAAAGCGGTATTCTGGAACCAGAAAGTGTTTTTATAGCTGCCATTCACACCCGTACCCGTGCGCGAGTCGATGCGCGGCGAGTTGCCGTTCGGATTGGAAGGGCTCCAAGCATCTTCGGCGCGCGACTGCATCACACTGCTGAACTCGCCCGCTTCCACCACCACATATTGCGCCACCCGGGCCTGGCCCTGCAGAAGGATATTCAAACTGAGGTTCTTCCAGCCTCCACCCAGATTCACGCCATACGTGACCTGCGGCACATTGCTGAATTCCGAGCGGATACGGTCGGCCGCGTCGATCTTGCCGTCACCATTGTAATCCTCGTATCTGAGATCGCCCATACCAGCGCCCGAAACGTGCGGGTAAGCGTCGAGTTCCTGCTGGGTCTTGAACACGCCTGTGGCGCGGTACATCAGGTCGGCATGCGGATTACCGAGATCGGAGCCGAGTGGCATGCCGGTGGCGCGCTGGTAATCGAGCGTGTTGGGGGCTTCGTCGATGAAAATCACCTCGCTTTTGGCAAATGCGAAGTTACCGCCGATGTTGTAAGTGAAATTGTTATGGCTGCCCGCATATTGTATCTGCGTTTCCAGACCGCGGTTATGCACCTCGGCAATGTTCTCTTTCGGGATTTGCGCGCTGCTGATGCCCGTCAGCGCCGGAATGCTCACATTGCGGCTGGCTAGGATATTGGTCCGGTTCTCGAAAAACAGGTCGAGATCGAAAGTCAGCCTTTTAAAGAGCGTCGAATTGAGCCCCACATTGTATTTCTTGGCCACTTCCCAGGTAATATTCGGGTTAGCAAGCAATGAATACTGAATGAGCGGCACATTGTTGGCATTGTTGCCGGTCGAGAATGCGCCGTTACGCACCTGGAAATTGTCGCGGAACTGATTGGGGTTCACGCGGTCGTTACCCAGCTCACCATATGAAGCCCTGATTTTGAGATCATTGATGATATTCCCTGTCTGAAACCAAGGTTCCTGCGACACGCGCCAACCCAATGAAATACCAGGAAAGAACCCGTAACGGTTTCCCGGAGGAAACACCGAAGATCCGTCGTACCGCAACTGAATTTCAGCCAGGTAGCGGCCCAGGTAGTTGTAGTTCAACCGCCCGAACACATTCCGGCGCGACTTGCGGTAGCTGCTTCCGCTGTTGCCGAAATCCACCGGCTGCGCGCCGCCCTGGCTGAGATCGGGCAGCTGGGTGGTGATAAAGTTGTTGCGTGACGCGCTGAAAAATTCCTGCGTCTCGCGGCTCTGCTCATAGGCGATAAACGACGACAATCCGTGATCGCCGAAGTTTTTTACATAATTCAGCTTGATATTCCCCGTCAGCAATGCACGGTTGGTCTGGCTTTCGTACATCTGCGCCTGCGCAGGGCCTCCGAGCACGGTGCTGTATTGCTGGGTAGTTTTGTTGTATTGATAAACGATCCAGTTGGTTTTCATTTCCTTGGTGAATGCAAAACTCTGGTCGGCGGAGAAAAAGCCATCGAGCGACAGGCCGTCGACAGGTAACTGATAACTTGCTCTCAGAATACCGTTCGAAACCGTGGTAGGGCTGTTGTTGGTACCGGCCAGCGTCGCCATCGCGATCGGGTTCTTGCCTTGTTCGACGCCCGCGCCCAATTTCCCGTCGGGATAGCGGGCCGGCAAAGTTGGGTAGGTTCTGTATAAAAACTCAAACACATTGCTCGCACCGAAACCCGCAATGTAACTGCGGTTCTCGCGCCGCGTTGCCAGCTGGATGCCGAAGCTCAGCTTCTCGTTTACATGGATATTCACATTCGAACGTACGCTGTATTGGCGGTATTTGTTCACGCCGTCGCGGTAAAGGCCGTCCTGGTACAAAGTCCCGGCCGACACGAAGTAGTTAATTTTTTCGGTCCCCCCCGAAACAGAGAGGTTATGCTGGTTTTGTCGCGCCACTGGTTTCATCAATTCCTTCACCCAGTTGGTATTAGCGTAATTAACGGGATCGGAACCATTGCGGAATTTCTCGATCTCGTCGGCGCTGTACCGCTGGTTCATCCCGCCCGACGGATTGCGGTAATAATCGATGGTATTCAGGATTCCCGCGTACGTAGGCGCGTCCACGAACCTGGGCAGGCGTGTGGGCTGCACAAAGCCCTGGTTGAAGGAATAATCGAACCGCGGCTTTCCCGCAATACCCTTTTTGGTAGTGATCAAAATAACACCGTTCGCAGCCTGTGCCCCATAAATGGCCGCGGAAGCGTCTTTCAGCACCGAAATGCTTTCAATATCGTTCGGATTGAGGCGGTCGAGCCCCCCTATCGCATTGGCGATGCCGTCGATGACGATCAGCGGATCACTGTTTCCGGTCGTAGCGCGGCCGCGGATCAATATGCTCGAACCATCCGAACCCGGCTCGCCCGAGCGGTTGTTGGCGATCAGGCCCGGCAGACGGCCCGCGAATGAATTCGAAACGTTCGCCTGCGGGCTGCGGGTAATTTCGGAACCCTGCACGGTCGCTACCGAACCGGTAATATTCTTTTTAGACTGCGTGCCATACCCCACCACTACCACTTCTTCCAGCGACTTCGAATCCACCTTCAAAGTCACGTCCACAACGGCCTGCGCCCCTACCGCAACCTCCTGCGACAGGTAACCGACAAACGAAAATATCAGCACGGGTGCCTGGGATTTATCATCCGGGATATCAAGCGCGTAGGCACCTTCCTCATTGGTTACCGTGCCGCGCTGCGTGCCTCTCAGTACCACGCTCACGCCGGGGAGCTTGTCGCCTTTGTCGTCGGTGACGGTACCGGTGAGCCGGATGTCGGCAGCGCTCGCCACGCCGATGATACCGGCCTCGCCACGTGCCGACGGATCTTGCAAAAACGACACTTTGCGGCTGCGTTTGAGGATGATCTGGCCATCACCGGGCTGGTATTCGATCTGCAAAGGGATCAGGAGCTTGTCGAGCACGGTCGAAAGTTTCTCGTTGCTGGCACTCAGGCTCACAAGGGTACGCACGGGGATAATGCTGCGGCTGTATGCGAAACGTACGCCTGCGAGGTTCTCCAGACGGTCCAAAGCGGTGCCGAGCGGAATATTTTCCGCCTGGATGCTCACGTTTTTTGCGAGCAGGTCCTGCGCGCTGATATTCCTCGCGTAACCGCCCGCCGCAATCATTCCGATCAGGAAAAGCTGTAAAATGGATAACCGCATAATATGGTATGCCGTCTTGCTTTTAAGGAAAAAATACATAAGTTTGAAATGGTTAATATGAACAATAGGAAGCCTTGCATCACCGGCCAGTGATGTTCAATCAAGGTCTTCGTTCAGGATCAGGGGTGCTTCCATCACTCCTGATTTTCTTTTTGAAGCGGGTATTATTTCGGCTGGTCGAATTTCGTCATAGGGCGGATAGTTTGGTGTCTGTTTTATTAGGTCCTGAATTAACAGTGTCTTATTCCGATGCGGCACAACCCTCGCCGCGGATCACGATCTCCCCATTTTGCATCTGGTAGCTTGCATCCACGATCTGCATCGTCATTTCGAGTATTTCAGAAAGTCTGTTGTGGTCGAAAGTGGCTTTGACGCGGCAGTTTTGAAGATCAGGATCTTCGAGACGGATCTTTACGTCGAACTTGTCTTCAAGCTTTCTCACCACTTCTCCCAATTTCGCGTCGGTGAAAGTAAGCGAAACGGGTTGCCATAAAGGCGCTTTTTCGGCTACCTCGGGCACATCTTCACTGATCAGTTCGCCGGACCCAACTTTGAAAACCGCCTGCTGGTGAGGGAGCAGCATTACTTCCCCGCCTTTGTCGGCCGTCACGGACACCTTGCCGGTCACCACAGAAACTTCATATTCCGCCTCGCCCTTATTGGCCCTTACATTGAAACTGGTACCAAGCACCTTCACCTGCACCGACTCGCCGTGCACAAAAAACGGCCGCGTTGGATCATGGGTTACCTCAAAAAACGCCTCGCCTTCCAGCGAAACCTCGCGGGAATCTTCCTTGAAATCGTCTTTGGCGTAGGTAATGCGGGTGCCGGGGTTCAGCCAAGCCTCGCTGCTGTCGGGGAAAACGTGCTTGCGCACCTGGCGTGTTTTGTTCACAATAGCGATCGTATTCGAGCCGAATTTAAATGCGGACTTATTTTGGGATAAAACATACCAGGTAGCAATGCCACCGATCAGTAACACGATCGCAGCCGCATAATTCATGAACACCCGAAGGCGGCGAAGCCGTAACGGCAGCACCTGCGCATCTCCTGGCGATGACTGCCTGCGGATTTCGTCCTGTACCCTGGCCAAATGCCGGGGCTGATCGAACGCCGCTTCGGTACCGGTTTCCTCCGATAGCGACGCGTACCATTCGTCGACCAAAAACACTTCTTCCGGCGTGCATTGCCCGTCGGCATAGCGCTTCAACAGCTCGGACGAGATATCGCGTGGCGAACCGTCGCGCGGCGAACCGTTCTTTTTATTCATAAAATATGAGTAATGACCTTTTATTTCAGTTCCCTATAAACAGGACGCACGGCACGCACGCATCCCTAGTGTGTTTTGAAGAAATTTTATAACAAATACTATTTGAAACCTTATTACTTTTGAACGAAGTTGAAGAATGCACCCAATGAGTAACGCTTACCGCGATAACGACGACCTCGGATTATGGCAGCTTGCAAAGGTTTCGGACGATTCGCTGGCCTTTGCTGAGCTCCACCGCAGGTATTCGCCCCGGCTTTACGCGCTCGCAGTGAGGAAGACTGGCAACATCGAGGTATCCGAAGATCTTGTCCAGGATCTTTTTGTGCATTTATGGCTGCAACGTGGTGGTATCAACATTGAAAAAGCCTTTAATCTCTACCTTTTCTCCGCCCTCAAAAACCGCATTATCTCCTATTTGCGCAAGCAGATCGTACAGCAAACGGTGTCGCTGAACGACATCAACCTTGAAACGCTCTCGTCGCAGTCCGCCAATCTGGTGCAGGAATGGCTGTCGCTGAAAGAAGTACAGGAAATCTACTCCCGCGAGCTCTCGAACCTGCCGGAAAAGAGCAGGCACGTTTTCGAAATGAGCCGTAATGGTGTTCCCAACAAAGAGATCGCACAAATGCTCGACCTTTCCGAAAAAACCGTCGAGTTCCACATCAGCAAATGCCTGCGGGTACTCCGGGCTAAATTCGGCTATGTGGTGAATGTACTGGTGTGGGTGCTCATGTCACCCTGAAGTCGAAGCACATCCGCCCCGCGGCACGCATTTTGCACATATATTGGCAAACAATGCCTCGCCATGCCCGAATTCGCCGATTGGAGAAAAATCCTGATGCACGACCACCCCTTCACGTTCCTGCTGGAAGTGGTGGTCAGGACCATCATTATGTTTGTGATCATTCTCGTCGCGCTCCGGGCGTCCGGCAAGCGGGGGATCAAACAGCTGTCTGTTTTCGAGCTCGTACTTATCATCGGATTGGGCTCTGCGGCGGGTGATCCGATGTTTTATGAAGATGTGGGCATATTGCCGGCCCTGGTGGTTTTCCTAGTAGTAATCACGCTTTACATAGCCGTCACCCGGCTTTCCGACCGTTTCATAAAAGTTGAAAAAATACTGGAAGGCGAGCCGCTTTACGTGATTCGCAACGGCAGGTTGCTCCTGGACGCATTCCTCGATTCGGGACTGTCGCAGGACGAATTCTTCGCCGCCCTCCGCCTGAACAATGTGGAGCACCTCGGCCAGGTAAGGACTGTGCTCATCGAAACCTCCGGCGAGTTCAGCGTACTTTTCTACGCCGATACCGAAGTGAAATACGGCCTGCCTATTTTCCCCGACGAATTGAAATACAAACTCAACGACGACGAAAACTGCAACTACATCGCCTGCGCCAAATGCGGCAGCGTGCAACGTGGTAAAAGCGGCAGAAAGCTCCTTAACTGCGCAGAATGCGACGTTTGTGAATGGGTAGAGGCTACGAATGTTAAGCGGATCTCGTAAATTATGTTAGGCTGAGCGACGGCGGCCAATCTTTGGCCTTTTTCTTCGATGTCTTCATCAGTTCTCGGGGGCAATAGGTAGTGGTAAATAGTCACGGTTCAAAATCATCCATTCCTGCAAGCGGGCTTTCAGATCATGCTCGACCGCAGCAACTTCCGCTTTCCCCGACAGGTTGTTCGTTTCATCCGGGTCAGCCTGTAAATCATAGATTTCGAACATCTTACGGCGGTCGGCGAAAAGCAGTTTGTCGTATTTTTCATCCAGCTTACCTTCGGCGTGTTGTTGTTTCAAATCCAGCCAGAATGCTTGTCCAGCAAAATCGACGGGATGATAGGGAATCTGCCAGATCGCATTGTAGATCAGCTTGTATTTTCTATTAAGAATCGTCCTGCCCAAATCGAAATTGGAAGAATTGGTAGGTAATCCCTGCCCATGCGCGCCTCGAACGGCAAAGATGTACTCGTGGCCTGCGTGCTGCGGATCGCTAAATGCGGGCGTGAGGCTTTTGCCAGTGATTTCCTTCGGCACGGGTACGCCCGCAACGGTGAGAAATGTGGGGGCAATGTCGATGCCCGAAACTAGTGCATCGCTCACTTGCCCGCCTTTGATCAGCTTCGGATGCCGGATGATCAGCGGAACGTGAATACCAAGATCATACAATGTGCCTTTTCCGCGCAACAACGCACCGCCATTATCGCCGATGAATACTACGAGCGTATTTTCTTCGAGTCCGCGCTTTTTCAGATCCTCCAAAACCCGGCCAACGTCGCCGTCCAGTCGCTGGATTTCGCCGAGGTAGGAGGCGAAGTCAGCCCGCACGCCTTTGGTATCCGGCCAATGCCCCGGTAATGTGAGCGTCTGTGGATCCGGCTCGAACGTTTTGGCATTGAAAATCCGGTGCGGGTCACTGTACCCTACCTGCACGAAGAACGGCTTGTTCTTAGGCGCCTGGTCGAGGAACTCGGTGTATTGCTGGAAAATACTGTCGCGGTTGCCGGTCGCATTCAGGTAATCGACGCGGTTTTTGAAGGTTTCCAGGCCGTATTTTTCCAAAACGGTCACTGTTTCGGGTACCCGCCGGTTGCCGTCGAGGTGAAAATTCCTTCCGAGAATGCCCGTATGGTAACCACCCTTGCGCAACAGTTCGGGATAGGCCGTTACCGAGGCGTCGAGCGGGGCCGAAAACCGGGTCATCTGCACATCGAGCGTATTGCGCCCGGTCATGATCGCCGCCCGCGAGAGCACGCATTGGGGCGCAGTCGTGTAGGCGCGCGTGAAGCGGATGCCTTCCTGCGCCAGACGGTCAATATTCGGCGTTTTGATCTGCGGATAACCATAACTGCTCAGAAATGGCGCGCTATGGTCGTCGGAGACGATGAGGACAATGTTGGGTGGTTGGGTGGCTTTCTTTTTTTGAGCGTGGGCCTGCCACAGTCCGGGAACAAAGAGCAGCGCAGTTAAAACGGCTTTTTTAATCATATGTAACTATTTAAAAATTTCTCATTTCGCTTCCTGTTTTTTAGATATGCGTCGTTTTCAGGTTTTGCCCGCCATAGCAGCTCAGTTGCCGCCTATCGAGGTCGTCGGCCATGATAATGATGACCTTCGGGCGGTCGGCGGACGATGCCGCGGCGGCGTGCATGGACTTAATAATATAAGAATCAGGCCCTTCTAATGGCTTTTCGCTTATCGTCTGGTGAATGCAGTTCGTACATGTCTGGCATCGGCTGCTCGGCGAATGCAGCCGTTACAACGGGGCAACCTCCGGCTCGTCGAGCAAAACCTCCTGCCGCGAACGCAGACGCTCCACGAGCGAATCATAATGCAGCAAACCCGCCGCCTCGACCACCAGCACGCCGACGAACTCGCGCCCGCGCCCGATGATATTCAACCGCTGTATCCTGACGCCCTTCACAGATTCCACCAGCGAAGTAATGTGATGCACGCTCAACGTTTCGGGGTATGTGAGTTTGAGTTGATAGGTCTTCATGCAGCTTCCGTTTAGTCGTTTTCGGATATTAATCTATTAATTTTATAGATTTAATATACAAATATACCCACGTAAATGTCCCGGCCGGGCACAAATCCTGAAAGATCCGGGAATGTACCACCGGCCGGGGCTGTCAAGGGTGGTTTAGTCGAGCAAAAGCCAGTTTGTCACGATCTCCGTATTGGGCAATGGAAACACGTAGTTCGCTTGTGAGGGCGCCACCTCGGGCGCCACTAATCCGTTCCCGGATTTGGCTGGGAATGGTGCAAGGTTGCGCAGAATATCACCACCACAAGCTCGCTGAGCTGGCGGGTATCGGCTTGTCCGTCAGCACGAAGGTCGACACCAATGGCCGGGAAGCATTGGCCTGTTCCGGCATCGCCAGCCCAAGCATCAGCGCCGCCATGGCAACCCTGCCGACACTACCGTAGTAATCTATACGTAAATTCGTAAAGTAAGGTTTTATCATGTTCAACTAAGTATTAATGTGCTTGGGAAGTGAAAAAAGGACATGAAAAGGCAGTAGCACCCACCTGGTCGCCGCGCAAAGCAGGGCGACCAGTGAAGGTAAGGGCTTAAGACTAAGGGCAGTAAGTTAAAAGAAGTCCGGAAGGGTCGCGGATCAGTGATCCCCGTAACGCTTCTCCCCCGCAGAAACAGCCAGTGTCAGCTTGTTCTGCTTTGGTGGAAGCGGACAGGTGGCATAAGGCGAGAATGCACAGGGCGGGTTGATGGCTTTGTTGAAATCCAGCCACGCGATGCCGTCGGCCTCGACGGAGGAGTACAGGAAGCGGCCCGAGCCGTAAGTTTCGTGCTTGTTGGTCTGATCGGCGAAGATGATGAACAGGTTTTCGGGCTTACCTACGGCATCGAGCTGGTACTCCCGCCCATCGACAATGAATACCAGCTTGCCGGGCGACACCTGCTCGTCTGTGCGGCCGGTGATGTCGGTAATGGACACTGTCCGGCCCTGGGTAGGCACAAAGCGTGCTTTAACCCGCCATTTTTCCTGGACAGGGTATCTGTCGATCCCTGCAAATCCTTTCAGGTATTCGCCTTCCAGGTCGCGCAGGCGGATCGCGTACTTCTCGCCACGTTTGATTACAAACCATCGGAGCGGACCGTGTTTCAGGGTTACCGGCTTGCCATCCGGGAAAATGTCCAGCTCGGTCACCGGCTGGTCGCCATTAAAGATTTGCGCTTCTGGCTTTACTTTGAGCGTGATTTTGTCGTTTTGAAGCACTATTTCCCCCAGAAAGGGATTGCTTTTGCCTTCGGGGAAAAGAATATCGTTCTCTTCCGCACTGCCGAATGTGTTTTTACCCTCCTTCAACCAGAACAGCCCGGCCAGGTTCAGCCAACCCGATTCCGCTTTCAGGCTCTCGACGCGTTTCTGGTGCCAGTCGCGGATCTGCTCTTCGTAAGTATTGTCGGCAGTCGCTAATGCACTCAGCAGCCACGCCGCACTCAGCCCCAGCAGATGATAAACATACTTTTTCATATTCAGTCGTTAATTAAGTGATACATAACATCCCCTCCGCAGATCGCTAGTCGGCGGATGAGAAATCGTAAAATGGTGGCGGCTGGTGCACAAAATTAGTTAAACTATTTAATCTACCAATTTAATAGTTTAATATTTCGAAATATTTTCTCCTAAAACAACTGCCTGGCATTCCTTTCCTGCAAAAAGTGTCCTTTGACCTTACAATAAGAACCGGGAAGCCCCTTGCGGCATTTTTCGTAATTTCAACTTATGAATACAAAAACGGCGTTTCCGACACTTGGCATCGATGCTTTCGACTCTTCCGCGGAGTCGGGATACAAGCTTTTGCGCCATGAAGTGGATGGAAAAAGCCGGATCGAGAAGCCGCATAAGCACGATTTCTTTATGCTTTTTGTCGTGAAGAAAGGTGGGGGCATGCATTCGATCGACTTTGTCGAATATACGGTTGCCGGTGGCCAGGTACATCTGCTGTTTCCCGGCCAGGTGCATCGCTGGGAGCTCGACGAGGACACCACGGGGTTTCAGCTGATGGTCGGGCGGCGGGCTTTTGAGACTTCTTCCAACTTCCTGCGGCTGTCGTTTATATCCTACCGGAACCACCAGGTCATCGATTTGCCGCAAGCTGTCTTCCAGGCATTATGCTATGAGCTGGAAGCCCTCGAAGGGGAACTGGGCGCTGCTGCCGTGGACTGGGATATGGTACAACTGCGCAGTCGGGTTGCTTTGCAGCTGGTGAGCCGCGAGGCCGAGCGCATTTATGAGGATATCGGCACTTACCGCGCCAATCCGATCCTTTTCAAATACCATGCGCTCGTGGATACGCATTTCAAGAGCCACAAAACCGTGGCATTCTATGCCGATCAGCTCAACATTTCACCCAACTACCTTAACATCCTCTGCAAAAGGCATTTGCATGTAGCGGCCACGTTTCTGATCCACAACCGCGTCGGGCTGGAAGCGAAGCGTCTACTGCTGGTTTCGGGACAATCGGCAAAGGAGATCGCTTTTGAGCTCGGGTTTAGTGATCTTCCTCATTTTTCCAACTTCTTCAAGGCGCAGACGGGCCTGTCGCCCCGTGCATTTCGTAATGCGTTATAAATTTTACAAGTTTTGGCATAAATAGCGCATCGTTTCAAAGCGCTATCGGGGTTAATTTTGCATAAACCTTAATCCCAGGTACATGGAATCCATTTCCCGCAAAACGTTTATTCAAAGTTCCGGCCTGTTGCTGGCAGGCGAAATACTCGCCAAAAAACCGGACGCATTCGCTGCCGGCACGGCGCAACAGGCAGAACCGGGCGCCAAGCCCACAAAGAAATGGATGCTAAAAAATGTGCGGCTCGAAACGGGTTTCGTGTATGAAGATGGGGAAGTAATCGCTACCGAGACAGGTCTTTTCCGGGTTGAGATTGAAGACGGGAAGATCAAGGCCGTGCTTCCGAACGACCCGAAAGCGGACGCTACCGACGCCAAGGGGCAACTGATGCTGCCAGCGTTCAGGGATATGCATATTCACCTGGACAAAACTTTTTACGGCGGCCCGTGGAAAGCGCGGCTCGCGAAAAACCGGTCGGTGAAGGATATGATCGCATTTGAGCAGAAAACACTGCCCGAACTACTGAAAACCTCAACCTACCGCGCCGAGAAGATCATCGAACTGCTGCAATCGAAAGGGACGAACTTTGCCAGAAGCCATGTCAATATTGAACCGACTTCGAAGCTTGATTCGCTAAAAAACCTTCAAAAGGCAATTGAAAATAAGAAAGATACATTCGGGACCGAACTCGTCGCTTTTCCCCAGCACGGGATTTTCTATTCGCATTCCGAACAATTGATGAAGGATGCCGCCGCGATGGATATCGACTTTATCGGCGGTCTCGATCCGAATGCAATCGACGGAAGTGTCGAAAAACAGATTGATTTCATCGTGCAGCTCGCGCTCGATCACGGGAAAGGCATCGATATTCACCTGCACGAAGGCGGCGAGCCGGGCTTGCGGACGGTTGAATACCTCACCCAGAAAGTAGTCGAAAACCCGGCGCTGGCGGGCAAGACATTCCTCAGCCACTGTTTCGTGCTCGCACGGCTCGAAAAACCGAAACTGGAAGAAACCGCCGAAAAACTCGCACACGCACGCGTGGGGGTAATTTCGACCGTTCCGTTCGGCAATACCATCATGCCTATACCAACGCTCTACCGCTACGGCGTGACCGTCATGACGGGAAACGACAGCATTGTGGATCATTGGAATACATTCGGGTCCGGAAGCGTGTTGCAGAAGTCGAACCTGATGGCGCAGCTTTACGGCCAGTCGACGGAGCTGGACCTTTCGCGTTGCCTGAAACTGGCTACCGGCGATATTCTGCCGCTCGACGATAAAGGAAAACAGCAATGGCCGAAGGTCGGTGACGAAGTGAGCGTGGTGTTGGTGGAAGCGAGTTGCTCAGCCGAGGCTGTTGCGCGTATTTCGCCTGTGAAGGCACTCGTACACCGCGGAAGACTGGTTTACCGGAACTAAATGACGGTCAGGAGGGGTCAGGGATGGGCGGGTTAGGCGATCAATCCCTTGATGACTTTACCGTGCACGTCGGTAAGGCGGTACCGCCGCCCCTGATGCTTGAATACCAGTTTCTCATGATCGAGCCCGAAGAGGTGCAGCAATGTGGCCTGGAAATCATGTACATGCACACCGTCTTTCACCACATTGTAGCTGAACTCGTCCGTTTCGCCGTAAACCTGGCCGGTTTTGATGCCTCCACCGGTCATCCACATCGAAAAGCAGCCGGGGTGATGGTCGCGCCCGTAATTGTCGGCAGTAAGTTTACCCTGCGAAAAGCTAGTGCGTCCAAACTCTCCGCCCCAAACTACCAGCGTGTCTTCCAGCAAGCCCCGCTGTTTCAGGTCCTTCACCAGTGCCGCCGATGCCTGATCGACGTCCCTGGCCTGTTTGGCGATATTTTCGGGCAAGTCGCCGTGCTGGTCCCAGCCCATGTGATAAAGCTGTATGAACTTCACGTCACGCTCGGCCATACGCCTGGCGAGGAGGCAATTTGCGGCGAAAGTTCCTGGCTTGCGCGCGTCTTCCCCATACATTTTGTAGATATAATCGGGCTCGCCGGAGGTATCCACCGCGTCGGGTACCGAGGTCTGCATTTTATACGCCATTTCGTACTGGCTGATCTTCGACTGTATTTCCGGATCACCCCAAAGCGTGTACTGGTGCTCGTTCAACTCCTTAATGCGGTCCAATGCGCGCCGCCTGTCTTCCTTATGCACACCATACGGGTTTTGCAGGTAAAGCACGGGATCCTTCCCCGCCCTGAGCTGCACGCCCTGGTGGTGCGATGCCAGAAAGCCGTTCGCCCAGGCAGCTGTACTCAACGGCTGGTCGCCGCTTACACCCTTGGAAATCAGCACCATGAAATGCGGCAGGTTCTGGTTATCGGAGCCTAGTCCGTAACTAAGCCATGAACCCATCGACGGCCGACCGCTCTGCTGCGAACCGGTCTGGACGAACATCACCGCAGGTTCGTGATTGATCGCCTCCGTGAATACCGACTTAACAATGCACAGCTCATCCGCAATGCCGGCTGTATAAGGCAAAAGCTCGCTCACCCACGCGCCCGATTGCCCATATTGTTTGAAATCGTAGATCGATTTGACCAACGGGAATGTCGACTGGCCCGCCACCATTCCCGAGTTCCGCTGTGTCGATTTAATGGAATCCGGGATTTCCCTGCCATGCCATTTGGCCAATGCAGGCTTATAATCGAATGTTTCCAGTTGCGAGGGCCCGCCGCTCTGAAACAGGTATATGATCCGCTTGGCTTTCGGTGAAAAATGCGGCCCACGGATAAACGGCGATTGGGTATTGCCTCCCTCCTCCTGCCTGCGCGCGCCGGGCGAGGTACCGGCCTGTAAAATGCTCGATAGCGCGATGGAGCCGAACCCAAGTCCCGCCTTCGTGAGAAAGTCCCGCCGGTTAAGCTGCGTTAATACCTTTTTCAAATCTTCCATAACAATATCATTTGCGGGTATGCCCCTCGTCGGTATTCATGATCGAATTGGAGACAGTCGCCAGTGCAGCGATTTCCTCCGGTGGTAACGTCACATCCCATTTCCACTCGCCGGTGCGCAGGTATTCGAGCGCCCGTGCGGGCTGGGCGCGGAAGCGTTTGAGTTCGTCCCCGTAAAAATCAGCGAGTATTTTTTGCTCTTTCTGGTCGGGTCTCCGCCCGGTTATCAGCCGGAATGCAAGGGCCGTCGCATCCGGCGCGCCGGTTTTGCAAGCATGCAAAACCTTCTCCGCCAATGCCCTGGCAGCTTCCACATATTGCGGGTCGTTGAGCAGCACCAATGCCTGCAAAGGCGTGCTGGTCGAGCGGCGCTTCGCCACGCATTCGCCCCGTTCGGGCGCATCGAAGATCAGCATCGACGGCGGTGGCGAAGTCCGTTTCCAAATCGTGTACAGGCTTCTGCGGTACAGCCCCTCGCCGGGTTCCTGCTGGTATTTGTAACGCCACACCTTGTCGCTCAACTCGTCCCAAAGGCCGGCAGGCTGATAGGGATAAACACTTTTCCCTCCAATTCTATTAATCAACAAACCACTGACAGCTAATGAATTATCCCGTATCATTTCCGCTGTAAAACGAAACCGCGCGCCTCTTGCCAGCAGTATATTATCGGGGTCTTTTTCAAGCTGGTCCGGCGTTGTCCTGGACGTCTGCCGGTAGGTTGCCGAAAGCATAATGAGCTTATGCAGCCTTTTGATATTCCAACCGGACTCCATAAAATCGACGGCCAGCCAATCGAGGAGTCCGGGATGCGACGGCAGGTTACCCTGGTTACCGAAGTCGGCGGAAGAGCGCACAATGCCGTTTCCGAAATGCATTTGCCAGATACGGTTGACGTACACCCGTGCCGTCAGCGGGTTGTTTTTGTCGAAAAGCCAGCGCGCGAGGCCCAGCCTGTTTGGCGGAAATTTCCCTTCAAAGGGCATTACCGCATCCAGCGCACCTGGTGTTACCCGCTTGCCCGGCGCATTATACGCGCCACGCGCGAGCAGGTAAGTCGGGCGGGGTTTGGGTAGGTCGCCCATGACCATCAGTTCCGGGATACTGTTGATCAGTTTGTTCTGCTCGTCCATCCGGGCTTTCAGGCTATCGCGCAGCGACCTGGCCTTTGCATTGAAATGGGCATTATAGAAATCCCCCAGCATCGCCTGCCGTTCAGGCGAAGACTGCGCTTTCAGTATTTCAGCGGCCTTTGCCGGGCTGTGATTATACATCACTTCGAGGTCCGTCAGCGCTTTGTCGTAGATTTTCAATTCATCGATCCCACCGTCCTTAAAGGGAATGAGCAGGTTCCGCTGGCCGACCATAAATCCCTGAAAACCATAAGTATGAATATCCTTTTCATACAAAATACCTTTGTAGAGGTTATCAACGTCGACCGCCATTTTCGCCGGTTTTCCATTGACGTAGATTTTCGCTCCGGCTGCTTTGCTGGAACCGTCGTAAGTAACGGTAACTTTCGTCCATTCCTTCGCAGGCACTGCGGCGAGGGTACTTACCTGAATGGCGTTCTGAGGATAAGAATGCGCGATGATAAATTGTAACTTATTGTCCGACAGGCGCAATGAATATCCTTTATAGCCGAGGCGCAGGTCTTCACAATGGTAAAATATGCCCGCATCGCGATAGACGGTCTTCGGATTGATCCATAATTCAACCGAAAAGGGCTCCGTCCGTTCATGCCAGCCGATATTATTACCGAGTTTGATGGAATTGTAATCCGATACAAAATAGGCGTTACCCTTCACGCCGGGTTTCAAAATGATCTCGTTGCATTCGGCGAGCTGCTTGGGGTTGATCGCGTTGGGCATAACTGTCTTACCATCGGCCGTTTTGACCGCTTTTTCAAAAGGGTAATAGGCCACCAGGCCTTCGCGGATCTTTTGATCGAGCAGCTTTTCAGACAGCGCTCCGGTGTTCAGCCATTTTCTTAGATCGTCTCCCGATTTGTCCTTGCTATTGACGAGCTGGTTAGCCAATCCGGTGATTTTCCGGTCGAAAAACCGGAGCATCTCCTCATTTTCCCTGGTGGTAAGCAGCAATGCGGGGCCCGGTGTCTGATCCGGGCCGTAAACAGGGCTTCCGGTTTCGTTGGTACTGTTGAAAAGCCCGAACATCTTATAATATGCCTCCTGGCTGATGGGGTCGTATTTGTGATCGTGGCATCGGGCACATTGTACCGAGAGGCCCAAAATCCCCTGCCCCAGTGTCTGCACGCGATCCGCATTGTATTCTACCCGGTATTCTTCAAAAACGATCCCGGCTTCCGAGCTCTTCTTGTGAAGCCGGTTAAATGCGGTGGCCAGAATGGTTTCCTTGGTTTTAACGGGCAAAAGATCGCCTGCGAGCTGCATCGTCACGAAACGGTTGTAGGGCAGGTTGCGGTTGAACGCACTGATGACCCAATCGCGCCAGGGCGAAAAGTCGCGGTGTTTATCGTCGAGGTAACCATCGCTGTCGGCGTACCGAGAAACGTCCATCCATTCGCTGGCCATCCTTTCACCATAGGCCGGCGATTGCAAGAGGCGGTCGATCAGTTTCGCGTAAGCATCAGGCGACTGATCGGCCACGAACGCGTCGATTTCAGCGAGCGTGGGCGGCAAGCCCGTAAGGTCGAAACTGGCGCGGCGGATCAGGTCTTCACGGCTGGCTTCCGGGGAGGGCGACAGCTTTTGCTTTTCCAGTCTTTCGAGAATAAAATTGTCGATCGGCATACGTGCCCATCCCGCCTGTTCCGGTTGGGGCAGCTCAGGTTTTTCGGGTTTGATGAACGACCAGTGCGGCTTGTATTTCGCGCCCTGCTCGATCCAGCGCGTGAGTACCGCTATTTCTTTAAACGATAATGTGAGATTGGAGGCCGGCGGCGGCATTTTTACATCCGGGTCCTTTGAAATGAGCCGGGCATAAACTTCACTGGCAGCCAGGTCACCGGGCACGATCGCATGCGACATGCGTCCTTGCCACAGGGCCGCCTGCCGACCTTTCACATTTTTCAATGCTTTGTACGCGCCTTCCTCGGTATCCAGCCGCAGCCCGGCTTTTTGCTTTTTGGCGTCGGGGCCGTGGCAGGCAAAGCATTTGTCAGAAAGAATCGGTTTGACATCGTAATTGAAATCCAGCTCGCCGGATATTTCTTTCAATGCCAGCTCCACCTCTTTCGGCTTTTCAACGCCGCACCCCAGCAGCAGCAACAGGCACGAGAATGCCGCAACTGCCATTTTTCCACCGTTCCCAAAAGCAAGCTTCTTCATTAGCGACCTCATGGATTTCCCCGGGAATATGCCCCTCGGAAACTAAAAGACAGACTTCGCTAATTCTTAGTCATTTATTATGATTAAAGTTTTTAATTTAATTTTTCCTATATCACCATACGTAGACAATTGCTCGGGTATGGGATTCCGTCGTCAGTGCTTTCCGACTTTTTGCAGCGCCCATACATCCCCCTTCCAAACCGGATCGGCGCCGGTGTGTTTACCGCTGTAAATCCACAGCTGGTTCTGAAATACCACACTGTTGCCCCCGCTGCGGACACTCCACGGGGCATGTTCGGCGTAACGGCTCCAATCGGCCCCGTTCGACGAAAACCATACGTCGTTCAGGGCGCCCTTATGGTGGTCGGGGTTCGTATCCCTGCCGCCAAATAGCCACAGCATGCCGTCGTACGCCTGTACGCCCATGTCGAAGCGTTTCTTCCAGCCGGCTTCCGGCGTGATTTCCGTCCAGTTTTTCCCGTCCGTCGAACGCCAGACGTCGGCCATTCCCTGGCCGCCTATCAGATAAAGTGCATCCCGCAGTACCACCACCTGCGGCGAATCCCGGGGAGCCCAGGGCGCCTGCTGCACTTCCCGGGCCCAGGTCAGCCCATCGGACGACGACCAGACGTCATTTTTCATTTCCAGTGATTCGAAATCCCGCGATATTTTGGAAGTACCACCGAAAAGCCACAGTTTGTTTTTGAAAACAACGAGAGCATGTCCTTTCCGCGGCGCCCAGGCAGCATTGCCCGCCTGCTGCCAGTCGGAGCCGTCTTTGGAATGCCATATTTCGTTGATTAACTGCCGCTCCTGGTAGCGCATTCCGCCATACATCCAGAGCTTACGGGCGAAGTAAACGCCCGATAGATAAATGCGTTCACCCCAGTCCTTTTTCTCGTGGCGCGTCCAGGTAATGCCGTCCGGCGAAGACCAGGATGCCTTCTGGCCCGTCATCCAGAGCTTCCCGCCGAATGCGGCATGCGGGATGACCCCCATCGGGAATGTGCCGGGTTTCCATTCATAGGCATGCGATCCGTTACCCGAGGGCAGCACCTGTTTCCATGCATATATGTTTTTCAGAGGCGCCAGTCCGCGCTCACGGGTGAAGCATGCCAATGCCGCCACTAAAAAGATGGCAATGAATAAGTTCCTGTAAGTTTTCATAGCACAATATTTAATCTTGAACGAGATGTGTAAAGGAAGACAAATATCCCGTTCATGAAAAATATAGTAGACCAACCGCCGATAATGTAGACCAAAGGCGAGGTGCTATTGGGCCAGGAGGAGTACCCTGCTACTTTTCCAAAATCCCCTTCTCGACGCTTTCGTTGATCAGCATTTCTGCGTAGGCCCAAAGCGAGTCCGATCCTTCCCTGATCACCTTCTTTTTCTCGTATACCTTTTCATACTTCACCCCGAACTCTTTCCAGGTACCGCCACCATTGGAGCTGTTTTGCAGAAGTGGTTCCAGGCGGTCCATTGCCCGCGCGAACCGGGCTTCGGCGGTTTCTCCCGCTTCAAATTCCTCCCAGACGGCGATCAGATCGCTGGCCTGCTCCGGGGGCAACATTCCGAAAATCCTGTTTGCTGCAAGACGCTCATCGTCGGTGTTCGTGTGGTTCTTCTGTGTATCGTAAATGAAGGTATCGCCTGCGTCGATCTCGACAATGTCGTGTATCAGCACCATTTTAACGACTTTGAGCACATCGACCGGTACATTGGAATGCCCGGCCAGGACAATGGCCATCACCGCCAGGTGCCAGCTGTGTTCGGCGTCGTTTTCGTTCCTGTCGCTATTGAAAAGCCTGGTTTTTCTTTGAATGTATTTGAGCTTGTCGATTTCCTTGATAAACTCGATCTGCTGTAAAATGCTGGTTAAATCCATGGCCTTGCCGATTGATTATTTCAAAAGGTGAAATTACAAGGCATTTCCGGTTATGACCAAAAGCGATCGGTCAGTCCAGGCACCTCATCGAATTCACCGGGTCACTTTTCACGGACGAAGACGCCCAAAGCTCCTCCGCACGCTTCCATGACCAGGCTATCCGGGGCAGTTTGCGTCAGTTTTATATCAGGGCAAATCCCACACAAGGAAGTCGCGCAAATGGGATCTAACTCAACCGGCGCGGTGGGCTTCGGCACGAAAGCAGTTCCGTTTAATGAATATTCCGATGGAAGGCAGCATGGCACATATCCGTTTCCATTCAAAAGTACCCCATCGTACCGGAATTCATAGATATAAGAATTTGCCCTCAGCACCGGACGCGTAACGATGGAGTCTCCGCTAGTTTGCCTGTATTCCACTATGCGCCATTTGCCAACAATCGATGTAATTTCAGGTGCCGGATCGCGGTTTTCCTTCTTGCATTGCACGAATACGAACAGGGCTAAGATAAAAAGTGAAAGTGTTTTCATGACGATGAATTTTATCAGGTAGACGCTCCCGATCCATTATCAGTTGTAACCCAAGTTTATTATTTTACCACTGAATAGCATGCCTGAAACAGTGAACTATGTTTTATAGCCAACTTCGTCAATCTTATTGTGCATCGGCAGCCGGCGCTTACGGCAGGCTATTGTGCTGCTTTTGCGTGCTTTTGCTCTTTCTGACCAGCCCTTGCCTTTCCCAGGACCAGACGTGGCAGATTGCGGGCACCGTTTACGACGAGGCTGGAAAGGCATTGCCGTTAGTATCAGTTTATATCAATAATACTTCCATCGGCACCTCGACCGACAACGCCGGCCAGTTCCGCATGAATGTTCCGGCGCGGTACAAAAAAGCGGAGTTGGTCGCTTCATTCGTAGGCTATAAACCGGAAGTAAAACAGTTGGAACCAACCCCGGGCCGCGCGGCGAATGTGGTGTTCAAGCTTGATCTGAACAATACGATACGGGAAGTCGTCATCAAAGGAAAGCACGACAAGCATTGGCGCCGGAAATGGAGGATCTTCCAAAACGGTCTGCTGGGCGATTCACCCTTTGCCAGGCAATGCAGAATCCTGAACCCCGAATCGATTACGCTCGGCTTCGACGAAGCGACCGGGCTTGTGACGGCAGTAAGCAGCGAGCCCGTAGTGATTGAAAACCCGGCGCTGGGATATAAGGTAGCATTTCACATGAACAAATTTGAGTCGGATGGAAGGAGGACATTCCTTTCCGGATACAAATTCTTCGAACCCTGGCCCGCCGGCGATCCTGAAAAACAGCGGAAGCAGATACGCAACCGGCAGATAGCCTTCAGGGATTCTTTCCGCAATTTTCTCGTATCGCTTTCGAAAAATACACTGGAAGCCAATGGCATTGAAATATTCACCATGAAAACGACGAGGGAGTTCTACCTGACGAAAATCCCTCTGGAAAAGGAGGTGACCAGCGGTAATTTCAATCCTGTTACTGCCGACTCAGTCTGCATGTTTGATAAAACCAAGGGCTACTATGTTTTACATTCCAGGTATCCGTTGCTGGTGTTCCAACGAAGACTCTACAATAGTGCTTCGGCTTTTTCGGACTATCCATTCAAATATTCCCAGATAGTCCTGCCCAATCTATACTGCACATTTACGGACAACGGATGGTTGATAGCGCCGAACGGGATCACCATTCACGACGCCTGGGCCAGAGAAGGCTTCGCCGAAATGCTCCCGATTGACCATCCCCTCCCCGACGACACGATGCCCCGCGCGCCGGTTACCCTCATTCAAAATGCGAACCCGGCCAAAGAAACGATCACCACAGATTTGAAATTACCAGCTATTGAAAGCCAGCAAACGCATTTAAATAAGGAGGGGCTCATACAAAGTGCGGCAAAACAAGACGACGGGTTAGTCAAACCCGACTATGTTGTGCCGATCAGCGAAAGTGACAATTCGGGTTCCGTTTTCGATCTATTGAAAAGAATTCCCGGACTGCGTGTCACTTTCGATGCGGCATCCAATAGCTACAAGGTTCATTTTGTGGAGAACAACACGAACCTCAATGCGAATGCCGGCTTTGATAACACGGTGGCACTAATGCTGGATAATGTCTTTTACAGCGGTGCCGACACCGTTATCCCGATACTCAATTCAATGACCGTCCGCGACATCAAATCCATATCTGCAGTCAGGTACGGAAATTCCGCAGCATTCGGGGCAAGGGGCGCCAATGGAATATTGATTATCAGCACGAATAAATAGTCCGTTACCAGCGTCGTGGCGAACAGCCTCAGAAGCATTAATTATGTTTTAAGCGTCAAAAAATATTTCTTTTTTTAATAAAAAATCAGTCAATACATTAGTTTGTTTCAATAAAATAAATAACCAATATTTGTAAATAGAGCCATTTTAATTTGCAATCAATAGCCATGTTTATGAAATACATTTGTTTTACACTACTAGCTTTTTTTAGCGCGATTTCTACTAATGCGCAGCGGGTTGACGATCTTTTTCAGAAAAACATTGACTTACATTTGGATCTTGCACCTTTGGGCTTTCCCGATCCTTCATTAAGGTTTGGATCTGAAATGATGCTGGGCAACCGTTGGTCGGCCGGCCTGAATCTGGGCGTGGGGGTTCCTGTTAACGGCAGCGCCGGATTCGCATTTAGCGGCCCAAAGTGGAAAAAAGGCGAATACAGGCTTTTTGAAGCAAGACCGGAAGTTAAATTCTATTGGTTTAAACGCGAGCGTTCGGGCTGGTATATTGCAGCCGAGGGTTTGATTTCAACCATGAAAGGCGCGTCCGGAAAAGGCTACCATTTTATGAATGGCAATGACACGCTGCAAGTCAATTTTGAGCAGGCAGATTACACCAAAACCAAAATCGGGGCGATCGGAAAACTTGGCGGACGGATGATTATCGGCCAACGTATGACGCTGGATTTTTTTACGGGACTGGGATTATCCAAAACCAATTCGCGTTACACTAATTATCAAAAAAGGACATTCGGCAAGTCGGATCCGTTCTTTGAAGGGGAAAATTATACTGCCGGGAAGAGAATTACCGGACATCTGTCCGTTGGATTAAGGTTGGGGATAATACTTTGGAGCAAAAACACGGATTAATTAAGAACATTTCTAAAACCTGTTGTGCAGTTGAGATTTGAATAAGAAAGATTGTGCATTATCCAGAAATTCAGCGAGGTAACAAAGGAGCCAAACTGTATTGACAATGCACAATCGTGCGGCGACCGTCTAAGAGTCGATTAACTTTTGACTAAAAAGTAATGCTAAATCTATTGGGATTGGCGGCACGGAACGCAGACGTGCGGCACAACTTTCGGGTTAAAGGACATCCTGGCTTCCGCAATGTCTCTGTACCATTGATAATTATAAGGCGCTTCCCGCAGCATTTGTGAAGTTTTTACATTTTGCACCAACAGATAATAATTGGAAAATAGCGGATAGTCAAGGTAATCACCATTGTAATTAAACCGACCAGAGATATCGTAGGTGACATCATAGGTGTATGTGCCGCCTACCGGGATATCTATAGTGACTTGCGGTAGATCCTCATCCTTTTCAAGTTCGAAAAAACCTGACCGGCTATCATATTCACCAATAGGCCTTCCTCCCGATTCAGACACCAGATTCTTTCTTAATATATATTTGGTAGAACCGGCGGGTGGCGGAGCAATTCGTTTGATAGTCACCTTTCCTTGAAGACCTATATAGAAGAACTGGCTAATGTAACTTATAACCCAGCTTCCATATTGCGGCTCCAAAATTTTCAGATCCGGTTGTCCCGGCGTTACTGTTCCGTAACGCACCGTATCCAGCGTTCCTGAAAAGTTGTCGACCCGAAAGAAATCTGCTTTTACAAATTCAAATTCACAATTTACCGCACGCGGAGTGCCATCTATTCGATTGCAATTGGAAACAGGATCTGGAATGTTATGATCCTGACATGAAAATGCCATTGCAATTATAAAAATGGCCAAAAGTGCCGTCAGCTTTAACAGGGAATAGTGTTTCATTTGACTGGTGTTTATAATGTGTAGCAAAATGTAATCGAAAGTTACAAACAAGTCGTTGAACATTCCCAGCCTCATAACGATTTATCTTACTCGATCTTAAATTATAATTGCGTTTAAGTAGTTGCTGGCCAGCAGAAATGTATCCACGATCGGCAAGCAGCTCATATTCAAGCAAATGGTCGTGTTTTAGGAAAGGAATATATTGAGAGTCATGCATGCTAGCTGTGGTCATGCCAGCAGCAAATGGAAATCCATTTTGGGAAATCACCAGGTTTTCTTTCCTAATTTCAACCGCACAAAGGGTTTCTAAACTGTCCACTTTTACGGCATTCATCGCAGGTTTGCTTCGTAAATTCAAAAAGAATTCAGAATTCAAGGGTAGGTTCACGCACAAATCGAGTATTAGACCCAACTGACACCACCCAATTCTGCAAGAAATGAATACTGCCCCGCAGGGAGTTACAACAGGCACATCCAGTTCACAATCAGCTTTTTTGACGCGTGCTATCCTGTTAGCCGCATTGCTTACCGGGATATCAACCCTGACCCGCATTACCCTCATGCTGAAAGCCGGCAATGGCGTGGATTACAATGCCACCAATATGCTCGGCATTTTCGGTATCGGCCTGTTCTACGACCTGGTCAATTCCCTGTATTTCATTCTCCCGGTAATGTTGCTCGGCTGGGTAGTACCCAGCAGGTTTGCAGGCAAAATGGGATTCAGGATAATTTCTTTCGTTTTGCTGTTCATCCTGGTGTTCCTGCTGTTGCTGAATGCTGTTTCCGAGTGGGTTTTCTGGGATGAATTTGGCTCCCGGTTCAATTTCATTGCCGTCGACTACCTGGTTTATACGCAGGAAGTAGTGGGCAATATCCGCCAGTCGTACCCGATAGAGGCGATCGTCGGTGTGCTGCTGGTGCTTACGGCGTTACTAACCTTGCTGATAACGCGGGTGGCCACCCGGTGGATCGCCACCCGGTGGGCTTTTCGTCCGATGCGGTTTGGCAGGCGTTCGCTGGTTCTGGGCGCGTATTTCCTTGCAGTGGCAGCGGCTTTTGTGATGGTGGACAACAAGTTCAGGCAGTTTAGCAGCAATATCTACGTCAACGAGCTTGCCGGCAACGGGATGTACGAACTGTTTGCTGCCTACCGTAACAACGAGCTGGATTATAACCAGTTTTACGCCAAGCTGGATGAGAAAGAGGTATCCTCCCTGATACGCTCGCTGGTGAAGACACCGGAAAGCCGCTTTGTTGACGGTAAGCGCTCCTCAATTGAAAGGGACATTATCAATACCGGGCCCGAACTGCGCAAAAATATCGTGTTGATCAGTGTCGAAAGCCTTAGTGCCGAGTTCCTCGGCAGCTTCGGAAATACGCAAGGAATCACTCCTTTCCTTGATTCCCTCGCCGGCCAGAGCCTTCTTTTCACCAACCTCTACGCCACGGGTACCCGCACAGTCCGCGGTTTGGAGGCATTATCGATATGCACCCCACCCACACCCGGCCAGTCCATTGTGCGCCGACCGCATAACGAGGACCTATTCTCTATGGGCAGCGTCTTGCAGGGCAAAGGATATCAGGCGCGCTTCATCTACGGCGGGTATGGGTACTTTGACAACATGGGGTATTTCTTTGGCCATAACAGCTACGGCGTTGTTGACCGGACAGCCCTTTCGAAAAAAGAGATCGACTACGAAAACATATGGGGAGTTGCCGATGAAAATCTTTTTGAGCTGGCAAGTCGGGAAATCAGCGCGGCGACGCGGACGGGCAAACCCGTTTTCGCTCATATCATGACGACTTCGAACCACCGTCCCTATACCTATCCGGAAGGAAGGATCGATATTCCGTCGCACACCGGGCGGGAAGGCGCTGTCAAATACACGGATTTTGCCATCGGTCAGTTTATCCGCCTCGCACGCAGCAAGCCCTGGTTCAACAACACATTGTTCGTCATTGTAGCCGATCATTGCGCATCCAGCGCCGGCAAGACCGACCTGCCTGTCAACCGGTACAAGATACCTTTGCTGATTTACGCGCCCGGCTTTATCCAGGCGGGGACCATGCCAAGGCTCATGAGCCAGATCGATATCGGGCCTACGATTTTGGGGTTGCTTAATTTCTCTTACCGCAGCAAGTTCTTCGGATACGATATTTTCAAGCTCGAAACGGGCCGGGAGCGAGCGTTCGTAAGCACTTACCAAAGTCTCGGCTATGTCAAAAATGACTCCCTGATCATATTAAAGCCCCAAAAGGTTACAGCGACGTTCATCCCTGATTTTAAAGACGGCTCAGCCCGCCAGACTTTACCGAACAGGCATTTGATTGACGAGGCCGTTGCCTGGTACCAGGCAGCAAGCTTTCAGTTTAAACACGGGCTCATGAAAAAATAGCTGCGACTATGTGCGGGGTGTGAATGTAAATATTAACCTAAAAAATATAACTTTGGCAAAAATGTAAACTTGACACCTATTCATCCTAATGCAGGATAGCCAACCAGTTTCTGACCAGCAGTTGCTGGAAGCTTTGTGCTCCGGGCATGAATGGGCGTTTACAGCTGTTTATGACCAGTATTGGTATCCGCTGTACCGGGCGGCATTTCATAAACTCGGCCAGAGACACATTGCCGAAGAGATCGTACAGGACATTTTCACACGCCTTTGGAACGAGCGACGCAACCTGCGGACTACCGCATTGAATTACTACCTTTTTTCGGCCGTTCGCTTCGAGGTCATCGACTACATCCGGAAAGCCGGGCCAAGAAGCCGGTATCTTGCCTACTATCAGGCTTTTGTAAGCCAGCATGAGCATTGTACCGAAGATGAGGTTGCTTACAACGAACTGCTGCACAACATCGATGAGGGCCTAAAACCCTTCCCTGCCAGGACCCGGGAAATATTCAAACTCAGCCGGATAGACAGCTGGACGGTCGCACAGATCGCGGAATTTATGAACATATCCGACAAGACAGTCGAGTACCATCTGGGCAAGGCCTCCCGGGCCGTCCGCGAGTATCTGAACGAAACCTTGCTCCTGCTGCTGCTCAGTATCTTCTCCTGATCCATATCTCAGATGCCCTTGCACTCGCGTGGCACGCGTGTTGCATTTTTAGAAGAAATTTGAGGTCAAATCCCACATTCAGCATAAACTTTCCAAGTTATTTTAAAAACATTCAGGGACAACCGGGCGCCAATACGGTTTAGAGGTTGAAGCAGACAAATGGTCTGTGTCAATCAACCCCTGAACCTGTGAACTACAACGAAATCGAAAACCTGCTTTTGAAATACCGGCAGGGGAAATGTACCCCCGCGGAAAAGGACCGCATCCATCAATGGTATGAACAGGTGCAAAGCGATGTGCCGCAAACCGAGCTTTCGGATACCGAAAAATCGCTCCTGAAAGCCCGGATGTGGACCGCCATTCAACACGACCGGAAAGCACCGGGGATGAGAACACCGTTTTTACCGCACTTTTCCCGAACCACGGTGCGCATGTTTTCTTCTATCGCCGCGGCACTGATCGTGTCGCTATCGCTGTTTTATTTTTATTCGGGCAAATCCTCTCCGGGCAAGTCCGTGCGCGGTGCGTTGTTGCTGGAAGCGAGTCGTGAAGGCCTGGTTTTTACCAATAACAATACTGCCCAACCCATACACATCAAGTTGAACGACAGCAGCGAGGTAACCCTTGCTCCCGGTGCGGGGCTTACCTACCCACGTAAGTTTTCTTCCGGCAAACGGGAAGTTGAGCTCCGGGGCGATGCATTTTTTAATATTACCAAGGACAGCCGCCGCCCGTTTTTCGTGTACAGCGGAAAGTTGGTGACGAGAGTGCTGGGTACCAGTTTCTGGGTAAAAGAAGGCGGCGAAGAGCATCAGATGCAGGTTGAAGTAGTATGCGGGAAGGTTTCTGTTTTTGAAAACGAAAGCATTCGCGCCGACGAACCTTCTTCGCAAAGTAAGCATCAGTTCAACAAAGGCGTGATCCTGACGCCAAACCAGCGTGTGACCTATTTCGAAGAGAGCGGGCACCTGATGACCAGCCTCGTCGACAAGCCGGTGCTGCTGACCGCCCATGCCGAGCTGCCTGCCGCGATCTATAAAAACATTCCATTACCCGACATTTTTCAAGGCCTCGAAGATGCATACGGGGTAGATATCGTGGTTTCGGGGGAGGCCGTGAATGAATGTACGTTTACCGGCGATCTTACAAACATGTCGCTGTTCGACCAGCTTGACCTCATTTGCCAGTCCAACGACGGCTCATACCAGGTCCAGGGGACGCGCATCCTGATATCTGCCGCCGGCTGCAAATAAAATTTGTTTAACCTAAATACGACCCTATGCGATAAAACTGACCCGAGTCAAAAAAGAAACCGGCAGAAAACTACCCTGCCGGTCAGTACTTTCCTGCTGCCGGGAATCCGCCAAGATGCGGCAGCGGGATATTCATTAGTTATAAAAAACCTTTCTAAACTATGAAAAAAAACCGATACCGAAAAAACCGGGCATCGCTTTGCTTGCTCATGAGAATTTCTTTGGCCCAGCTTATCTTTTCAATCATTTTTTCCAGCCTCACCTACGCGGCGCACGTCAGCAAGGCGCAGGAGGTACTGGAACGGAACGTGACGCTCCACGCCGACAAGGTGGAACTGGCGACGGTGCTCGACCAGCTAGAGCAGAAAGCGAACGTAAAATTTGTTTACAGCAATAAGGCAATCCGCGCCGAGCGTTCGGTCGCGATCCACGTCGTCAACCAGAAACTGTCGGCTGCATTGCAAACGTTGCTTGCCCCTCTGCAAATTTCCTATCAGGTTACGCCATCGGGGCGTATCCTGCTCAAAGCCAGCAAGGAACTGCAAACCAAAAGTGCGGGAAAGCTCACCATTCAAATGAGGGACATGCTGGCACAGCTGCTAAAAGGCAAGGTGAGCGACGAGAACGGCGAAGGCCTTCCGGGCGTGAGTGTGCGCCTGAAAGGTACCCAACTCGGCACGCTGACGGACGCTGCCGGCAACTTCGAATTTGAAGTCAGCAATGTGGAAGCAGTGCTGGTATTCAGTTTTGTAGGCTATAAAACACAGGAAATAGCGGCGGGCGACCGGGCGGTAATCAATGTATCGATGGCTCCCGACGACAAATCACTCAACGAAGTGGTCGTGATCGGCTACGGAAGCTCGCGGAAACAGGACGTAGTCGGCTCAGTGGATATTGTTTCGTCGAAAGATGCCGGTGCTACCACAGCCACCAATCCTTCACAGCTGCTGATCGGGAAATCGGCAGGCGTACAGGTTTTGCAGTCGAACGGCACGCCGGGCTCCGACGCCCAGATCCTCATCCGCGGCACCGGCTCGTTTACCGGCGTCGATCCGCTGTATGTAATCGATGGTATCCAGGGCAGCAAAACGATGTTCAATACACTGGCTACCCAGGATATCGAAAACATAACGATCCTCAAAGACGCCTCATCCACCGCCATTTACGGTTCGGCAGCGGCCAACGGCGTGGTTATTATCACGACCAAAAGAGGAAAATCGGGCGCTCCGCGCATCAATTTCAATACCCAATGGGGCGTTGCCAAGGCCTGGAAAACGCTGGATTTGCTCAATGCATCGCAGTACATCGATCTCCTGAAAGACTTCGCGGCGACAACCAATTCGGCCCTGCCAGCGAAATTCAATACCTCGGAGGTTACGACAGATCGTACCGACTGGCAGAAAGAAATATTCAGATCAGGACTTGTCTCGCAAAACGATCTGAACATCAGCGGCGGAAGCGAGAAGGTGGCTTATAACTTTTCATTGGGTTATATCAAACAACAGGCCATCGTCAAAAACTTCACCAACAGCCGGTTGAATGCCCGGTTTGCGCTGGACGAAACCCTGGGCCGTTTCCATTTGGGGCAAAGCCTGAATATCCGCTACACCAAAGACGACGGACAGCTCGCGAGCATTTCCGACGCGGTGTACTATGCGCCCTACAAGCCTATTTTCGACCCCACGATCCCCGGTGGTTATTCCAACACCACCAACGTCGACGATTTCAGCAACGGTAACAACCCGCTCGCGGCCATTAACCTGAACCACCCCGTCAACACCGGTTTCGTGTTCTTCCCGCAGGTTTTTGCCGAAGTGGATATCATTGGCGGATTGCGGTTCCGCACCCAGCTTTCCGCCGAGATCGGTGGAGGCAAGAACCGGAGCTACCAATACGGCTACACCGGGGGCAACAACCTGACCAATCCGCAACAGGCTACACTGGGATTCAGCAACTACTCTTTTTATACGCTTGAAAACTACTTTTCCTATAACAAGGTATTTGGAAAACACAGTGTCTCTGCTACACTCGGTAACAGCTATCTCGACCCGGGAAATTCATCCGGCCTGAATGCGACCGGTACCAAAATCCCGAACGACGCCATTCAGAACATCAGCGTAGCTCAGTCGCAGGCCGTCACTGGCTCTAATTATGGCTATGCGCGTTCGTCGGTTATCTCGTATTTTGCGCGGTTAGGCTACACTTTCGACGACAAATACATTCTCACGGGAAGTTTCCGCCGCGACGGCGCTTCGAACTTCGGTGCCAACAACCGTTTTGGAAATTTCTACGGACTGGGCGTTGCGTGGCGCTTTATCGATGAAGATTTCATTAAAAACAACCTGAACTTCCTCAGCGACGGAAAATTGCGCCTCGGGCTTGGCCGGACGGGTAACAACACCATCCCGACCACAGGCGTGACGTCCGTACTGACTTACAGCGGCAGTCCTAATGGTAACCTGGTGTATTCGCTCGGTACCAATGAAGGATTTAGCCCGGGTACTACCATCAACACATTGTCCAACCCCAATATCCGCTGGGAATCGACCGACCAGACCGACATTGGCCTCGACCTCGGGTTTCTCAGCAACAGGCTGAGCATTACCGTGGATTGGTATAACCGCAAAAGTTCCGGCTTGCTCGTGAGCGTACCGGTTTCCGGAAGTACGGGAGCATCGGCGAGCGGCGGGCAACCCAGCAAGTATGCCAATGCGGCCAGCGCGCAAAACAAGGGCGTAGAGTTTTCGGTTGGCTACCGCGACCAGGTACGGGGAGGTTTCCAGTACAATGTGAGCGCGAATCTGGCTTATAACAAAAACATCGTCAACTCACTCGGAAGCGAATTTGCCGCTCCTATTCAGGCAGGGGCATTCAGTAACCTGCCTACATTCACCTACACGGCCGCAGGGTCGGCGATCGGGTCGTTTTTCGGTTATGAACTGTCTCACGTAGCCAAAGACCAGGCCGAAATCGATGCTTTGAATGCGAAAGCGGCGGAACAGGCAGGCGACGCTACTACCAAGTACCAGGCAGGTTTGCTGCCGGGGGATTTTATTTTCAAAGACCTCGACGGAGACGGCAAAGTAACCTCCACGGATCAGAAGATCCTGGGTAACCCTATCCCGAAAATCGTCTACGGTTTCAATGCGGGTGCGAGCTACAAAGGCTTCGATCTGAATGTGGTCGTTTCGGGTGTTTCGGGTCTGAAGATATTGAATGCCTTCAAATTCGTAACAGAAAATGAATCGACAGGGCATAATGCTTCTACCGAAATCCTGAAAAGATGGCGCAAGCCCGGCGATGTGGCCGAGCTCCCGCGTGCGGGACAGAGCGCAACGGGCGACGGCAACCTGCGCCCCTCCGACTGGTGGCTCGAAAACGGCTCCTATCTGCGTCTTCGCAACGTAACGCTGGGCTATACCCTGCCCCGGAACGTGATAGAAGGTATTGGCGGCGGCAAGGTGTTCAAGAGCATCCGCTTGTATGCGGCAGCGCAGAACCTTCTGACTTTCACCAAATACAAAGGTTACGACCCCGAGGTAAGCACCCAGAACGGCGGCAGCTACATCTTCTCGCGCGGTATCGACGACCGCCAGCAACTGCCGCAGCCCAGAACTTTGCTTTGTGGCTTGCAGCTTGGGTTTTAATGGTTAGGAGAAAACTTACTTGAAGTGAACATGAAAAAGATCATATATTTTCTGACAGGACTAATCGCTGCTTTCCAGCTGGCCGGATGTGATGAATCCAAACTGGAGCTAGAAAGCCAGAGTGCCTACGATTACAATACCTATTTTAAATCATCCGAAGGACTCAACCAGGCGGTGATCGCGACTTACGCTACGTTGCTGCACAACGGACTCTGGGCACGCGAGTATTACTTTATTTTCGATATGCTCGGATACGAAGCCAAGAAAACGACCAACCTGCAGGGCGATATGGCGCAGCTCGCCGACTACTCGTTCGGTACCAGCCAGGCGCAGATCGGCCAGCTTTGGAACAGCCTCTACCGGCTGATCCTCCGGTCAAACGTGGTGATCGACCGGGCGGGCGTATGGAATCCGACGGCAGCAGCGGACCAGCAGGCCGCGAAGCAATACATTGCCGAAGCACGGTTTTTGCGGTCGTATGCCTATTTCAACATCGTCAACCTGTGGGGCAAAGCTCCGTTGATCACCGCTTACGACAGCACTGTGGCGAACAATTATCCTTCGCGCGCTTCTGCGGACGCGATCTGGGCTACGATCGAAAGCGACCTGAAACTGGCAGCAGCCGACCTGCCCGTGTCATACGACGCGGCAACCGGGCTCGGCAGGGCAACCAGGGGTGCGGCAGTGGCATTGCTCGGAAAGTCCTATTTGTACCAGAAAAAGTGGGCACAGGCGGAAACGACCCTGGCACAACTGACCGCCACGCCTTTCACATATTCACTGGACCCATCGTACGAGAACTTGTTCAGCTCGACGAACCAGAGCAGTCCCGAAAACATTTTCCAGATCATGAATGCCAAATGGACCGACTGGGGGATTGGCAACCAATACTACGTTTTCGGCGGACAGGAAACATGGGGCGGAAAGGCAACGCATTCAGATCGTGCGCAGGAATATGGTTTTAAAGACTGGTTTAATGTTTACATTCCGACTACTACCGTCAAATCGTTTCAATATGCCAACCCGGCTACCGGCGCCAATTACGTGGACCCGCGTGCGAAGTTTACATTTTATGGCAGCAAGGAAAGCGGCGGCGACACCCAGTATTGCCAGAAATGCGCAGGCGGACCGATCGATTTCCCGTTCAAAGCCGACGATCCGCAGGGATATTATGTTTGGAAAAAATACCAGTATTATAATGAAGTCGCTTCTTACGGCGGACCGCAGAGCTCCATTAACGGGCAGGTGATCCGCTTTGCCGACGTGCTGTTGATGCTGGCCGAAGCGCAGATCCAGCAGGGAAAAACCGGTGCCGATCCGCTGGCGCTGATCAACCAGGTACGGAAACGCTCGGGCGCTGTTGCTTACACTACGTTGGGTGCACAGGCCGACGCGCTGAAAATCCTCATGCGCGAACGCCAGGTGGAACTTTGCGGCGAACAAAGCCGGTATTTCGACCTGATCCGCTGGGGAATTGCCAAACAGACGATCAATGCGCAGCGCGCGGCCGAACCGGGAGACGGCAAGCAACCTTTCCAGGACAAAAACGTTCTTTTCCCGATACCTGACGTCGAAAAGAACTACAATCCAAATGTTGCCAAAGACATAGCGAATGCCTGGAATTAACCGGCAAACGTCTGGATTACCTTAAAACGGGCTGCCCGGGGACTTAACTCCAGGCAGCCCGTTTCCTTATCCCGCATCTTAGCACCGTCCCCGGGGGCAACTTTACAGGCATTTTTCTATCAAACTACTATTAATAAGAAATAGAAGTAGATTGACAAATGAAATGCTTTCTAAAATTGGGTTACAAATTCTAGGTAAGAGGAAACACATTTTTTTAACCTAGAATCTATCAATTATGGCAACCTTCACAATCAATTTTGTTAACAATTCCAGTTCATCAGGTAGTTTTTGCGTCTTCCAGCAAAATCACAACAGTCCAAATCCTGATGTTTTCCCTTTGGCATGGCGCGTGGAATATGCGGCCCCGCATACGCAATTGGCCATATCTTGGAATACCGACCTCTATTTCTTCTGGGCCAAAACCGGCGAGCTAAGGCCGGGTGTCATTTTTTATCCGGGAGAAAATGCTCCCACCGATCTGACCGGTAGAAATCAAATAACACTCATCAAAGAAGAACGTGATTACAAATTTGCTAATCAACAGGATTGGCACCAGCAGGGGTCTCTTTGCATTATTTCCGCAAATACCACTGCGATCCGTCAGGCCAGCGTAGGTATTGGGATGTCCGGCGTACCTACGCTCGCTGTGCAGGCGCAACCCAATATGAATTTCGTATTCACTCCGCGCTTTGAGTACTGGATTACATTCGGAGATCTTAAACAAGGCCAGGTACTGGACCCGTCGGAGATCAACAGTCCGGTGAAAATTGATTTTCCCTATGGTATTTTTTCAATGAATGCTACACTTAATGCGGATAACACCTGGACGATAACACAGGGAATGGATTAAGTAGGAGCTTATGTTACCAAAAAAGGGGGATGCCGGCTTGCATCCCCCTTTTCGATACTTCCCGTCATGCGACGATTGCCCCGGTCATTCCGGCTTCCGCACCGACATGGTGTCGTAGCGGGTAACCGTGAAAATATCGATGGCTTTGCTATCCGGTTTGAAGGAAGACCGGTAGTTCAGGATTGTCCCGGGTTTCCAGTCGGGTATTTTACTTTCCTGCACATTGGGCCCGACCAGTATGGATTTCGTCTTCGAGTCGGTCGCGATGTATTTCAGCTCGGTGTTGATGTTCACGGTGTCGGGTGTATTCCAGCTGACCTGCAACATCTTCAGCGTGGAATCGTAGGAGGCGGTGCTGATGGTACGGTTGAGGAGGCCATTTTCATAATTTGCACCGAATGTCCTGCCATTGAAACGCAGCGGCACCGACCGGTTACCTTTCGCATCCAGCGAGTACATTTCAAAATTGTACGATCCTTCCTGCAACGGATCGATCATGATCCTGACAGTATCGCCGATGAGGTCCGAGGGAACGGCTGCTTCCATCGAATCGGCCTTGTTGTTCCAATAGAGCTTATAACCGGTCACCCGCGGATCGGCGCTGAGCACCCACAGCAATTGCGTCCTGTTTCTCCCCGACGCCACCAATACCGTATCGCCCCGCCCGGGGTAGACGATCTCCCCGCCTGCCTGGTACTTTTTGAAATCATCCCAGTCCGTACAGGATACCAGCGCGAAAAGAAGCATCAGTAATCCGGTGATTTTATGTTTGATAACCATCATATCTCAGTTTTAAATTATTTGGTATCGCCCCAGAAGGTGAGTTCGGTAAAATGGACAAACTTGGTATCGGACCAGTTCTGATGGATCTGCATTCGGATATAGCGCACTTTGGGTGCCGAAAGCGGAAACACAAACTCCTCCCCGGCCGACATATAGGCAATATCATCACCGGTATTCACGCCATAAGGGCTCCCCGACGGCTTGATCGACTCGCAGTCCATAAGCTTGGTCCAGCCATTGAAGCTGCCATCCGGATTGGGGGCTTTTTCGCTGCCCCACATCGTCCATTTACGGGGGTTACCGTGTTTATAAAACCAGTCGCCCTGCCGTTGCCACAGCCTGAACCGGCTCAGTTTTGCCGCCGTTCCCAGGTCGAAAGTGAAGTGGATCGGCATGTCGCGGTCGGAAAGCGGGATGGTATGGAAGCCTGGTTCTGTCATAAGGTCGTCCCACAGGAACGGGATCCGCCAGCCGTAACCGCTCTCTTCGTCGGTCGGCAGTACATATTCGCGGAAGCGGGTCTTATCCAGTTTCTTTTCAAAGAATGGTTTCACCTCCTTGTAAACCGTATCGGAGTAGTTGTTCCAGCGGTCGCGCACATACACCCCGAACTTCCTGCTGAGGGTGTCAAACCCCCGGGCGGCAAATGAGCCTCCTTTGATTTGCGTGTAGAGCGTTTCGACCGGAACGTAATCCCCATTGTTGTCCGCCGTAATCACCACGATCGCCAGCTTCGCTTCGGACGGATTATTGAAGGCAACGTTCAGCCCGCCGAAGTCGACACCCAACTGCAAAGAGTTGAACACCGTCTGGACGGGCGGGGCCTGGGGCGCGATCTTTACCGTGACGGGCTCCGATTTATTGTCGCTTTTATCGACCGAATACAGGGTTACCTCATAATCTCCGCCATCAGAGAACCCTTCCACCGTCAGTTTATTGGTGTAGTGAGATGCCTTCGCTTCGCTCAATTTACCGGTGGTTTTATTGATCGCATACTCGGCTACCACATATTGCAGGTCTTCGTCTTTCGGCAGCGAATAGGTAATGGTAGCCCCGCCGGCGAAATTGACCACCGAGGTATTCGTCACCACGCCGGGCTTCGCGTTATCCGCGCCCAGGGGTCTGCGGATGTCGTCGGTGTCCGCACAGGAGCAAAGCAATGCGAGCGGCCACACGATTGATAATAATATCGTTATCTTTTTCATAGACAGCAGTGTTTACCAGCCTGGGTTTTGAACGAGGTTCGGATTGACAATCAGTGAGTTCTCGGAGATGGGCCAGAAATAGTCTTTAAGGCTGAAACTGCTCATATAAATCGGCTTGACACGGTAATAGTTAACCGCCTCGCGCTGGGCAATATCCCAGCCATTCACCGACCTTTGCAGATAATTTTCGGCAACTTTCCATCTGCGCAGGTCCCAGAACCTTTTTCCTTCGAAAACCAGCTCGATCAGCCGCTCGCGCTGGATAATTTCGCGCAGGCCTTCCTTACTGCTGAATTTGGAAGACTTATTGGAATATTTCGTCCACGATTCCACTACTCCTTTCAACCCAGCCCGGGCCCGGACCTTGTCGATCCAGCCATATATTTCGGCGGATGGCCCCTGCGATTCGTTCAGGGCTTCCGCGTACAGCAGGTATAGGTCCGCGAGGCGCATGATCGGGAAAGGGTAGCCTTCCACGTTGTATTGCTGCGCAGGGTCGTTGATAGTATTGTTATAATTGGCCAGTTTTTTGGGCCAGTACCCCGTTACAGAATATAACGAAGCACCCTGTCTGCCACCGGTTTGTCCGAGTTTCCCTTCCAGTACCCAGGTATTATCGTCGTCGTTTTTCCCTTGCCCGAACCAGATTCCCCCGTCGAAACCCAGGTCCGCATAAAACCGGGGTTCCCGATCGAAATTGAGCTGCACCGTGGTGTAGCCTTCGCGGATATAGTAGCGTTCGCTTTTCAATGCTTTTCGCAATGCTGTAAAACGGGTACCGTATTTATAGCTCTTGTCCTCCTCTATCGGCACGCCGTTGTTGCTGTAAAACATCTCGGCGATGTGGATCGGCGGGGCGAGCATGGAGCCAATGCTTTCATTGGGAATGGTGCCGGTAAACGGGCTCAGGCGGGCTTGTGACAATGACTGAAAACCCCGGCCGCCGCCGCCGGTAGAATTGGAAGCGCCCCAGATGAGCTCCACGTTCCATTTGTCGGTTACAGCCGCCCGGATCGACATCAGGCGCTGGGTAGAATCCGAAACCTTCGTGGTTACCGACCGGGGTACGAATTCATAAAGCCTGTGACCGTTTGCTTCGCAGGCGGTGATCGCCTCCCGACAAGCCTGTGCGGCCCGCTGCCATTTTTCGGGACTGGCGGTATTGCTGAACAACGGTTCATTGTCCTTGTTCCTGAAATTGGCATAGTTCTGGTTGCCATTATAAAGCGGGCTGGCCGCGGTAGTCAGTATCTCTGCCTTGATAGCCAGCGCAATAGGCTTGGTAATCCGGCCCAGCTCCGAAAATTCATTGGGTAAAATCACGGGAAGGTCCTGCGCGGCCTCGTCGATCAGGTTCACCGTATAGTTGAAGACCGAATCGACATGCTGCCTTTTCACTTTTACCTCTTCGACCGATGCTGAAATTGGGAGGTTCTTTTTGATGATCGGGATCGGGCCGTACATCCGGGCCAGGTAATAATGGTAATAGGCTTTCAGGAACTTCACCTCGGCCACCCATCTTTTCTTTTCAAATTCGGTGAGGTCGCGGACCTTGTCGATGTTTTCCAGAAATATATTGCATTCGCGAAGCGCCTGGAAATACTTGCTGTCCCAATAGTTGGCGATGGGCGAAACGATGTTCTGCTCACCCCTTGCGATCCGGTAGAGGTTACCATTGATATTCCCCAGCACCGGGTACACGGTCGCGAATTCGTCGCCCGTCATAAAACCGGGATCGGCGCCTTCATTGCCGAACTGCGGCAGGTTATTGTAGCAGGTAAAAAGGTACTTTTCCGCATCCGCACGCATTTTGAATGCATTATCGATGGTCGCCACGTTGTCCGGGACAATATCGAGGTATTTCCGGCAGCCCGCGGTGGTGAGCACAAGCAAGGCGGTAAGGCAAAAACTGGTGTACAGTAATTTCATAGTAGGTTGCTTAGAAATTCATATTCAAACCGATATTGAAAACCTTCTGGACCGGGTAGCCCAGGCCATTCCCGCCCATTTCGGGGTCCCACAACTTAAACTTGCTGAAAGTCAGCAAATTGGTCCCATTGAAATAGATCCGAAAATTGGTCATTTTCAGTTTTTCCAGGAAACGGCCCTTGACGGTATACCCTGCTTCCAGCGTTTTCAGGCGGATAAATGACCCGTCACGCATGAACCACGTGCTGCGCTGCGAATTGTTCTGGTTCGCGACTGTCGACATCCGGGGCCAGACCGCATAAATGTCGCCGTTCTCTTCCGACCAGTGGCTGTCCGCAAATGCTTTCAGCAATGCATTCTCCCCGATCAGGTTCACCGGGAACAGGTTGTTATCCCCGTTATTATCTTTGTTATAATTGATAAAAGGAGCGGAAGCAACCGGGTTGATGAAGAACGATTCCCTGCCAAGGCCCTGGAAGAAAAGTGAAAGGTCAAACTGCCCGCGGCCGGCCGACAAGCCGAATCCATAAGTAATTTCCGGTGTTTCCGGATGGCCTATCGCGACAAAATCCGCGTTGGTAATCTGCCCGTCCCGGTTAATATCCCGGTATTTGATATCCCCGGCGCCATATACCCCGAAGTTCTGGCGGGGAGAGTTTTTCACATCGTTTTCATCGATAAAAAGCCGCTCGGCGATCAATCCCCTGGGCTGGCTGATGGACTGTCCTACCCTCGACAGGTAACGATCCTTATAGTCCGGCTCTTCAAAAATGGAGAACACAGTCCTCGCCATCGTCAGGTTTCCCCTTGCCACCAGCCAGGCGCCATTTTTGAAATTCTGGTTAAAATCCACCGCCAGGTCAAACCCTTTTGATTTTGCCTCCCCCACATTGGCCGAAGGCGTGACCGCAAGCCCCATTGTGGTAGGGATCGACGCCCTTTCCATCAGGATATTGGCACGTCGCTGCTTGTAGATCTCGGCGATCACATTCAGTTTCTGAAGAATCGAAAATTCCAGTCCGAGATTGGTCTGATAGGATGTTTCCCAGGTAATATCCTTGTTTTCATACCGGCTGATCGACACGCCGTTACGGGTATAGCTTGAATTGTACCCGAAAGACGCCCCTCTTGAAGAATTGTTCAGGTTAACCTCCGAAAGGAAAAAGAAGCGCTGATCCGGCCTTCCAATGGCGTCGTTGCCCACGAGTCCGTATGAACTGCGGATTTTCAGTTTGTTGACAATGTGCTCCATCGGTTTCCAGAAACCCTCGTTCGATATCACCCAGGCCCCGCCGATGGTTGGAAAAAAGCCGAACTGCTTACTCTTGTGAAACCGCTCCGACCCATTATAACCGAAATTGAACTCGGCGAAGTACCGGTTATCGAACGAATAGGACAACCGCCCCGAAATGCCCGTGTTCCTGCTGGGAAGCGATTGTTGCAAAGATTGTACCTGCCCGACGCTCGAATTGTCTTTAAGGCTCTGCTGCAATGTCGTTACAATCGTCGCGTTCAGGGAATGTACCTCGCGGAAAACCCTTGAATAATCCAGTGTCCCCTGTAAGTAAAGGAAGCTTTCCAGGTTTTTGGCACCCGGGTTGTAGTTCAGGTATTCCGTAGCGGGTTCACTGAAAAAATCGTTGCTGGCTTGCTGATTAAGCCAGTTGAGCGTGTAAGTATCCGTTTGCTTGTCGTACGACCCGGCGTGGTAGAAATAGGGATTATAGGCCCTGGTTACATCGAAATACGACGACCGGTTGATATTCGCCATTCCTCTTACGCTAAGTCCTTTAGTGACAAAGTCAAGCTTCTGGGCCAGTTCCAGCTGCGTCAGCATTTTGGACCTTGAATATTGTTTGTACCCTTTCACCATATCCGCGTAAGGGTTCAGGTATTGTCCAAGATCGAAATTCCCGAACAGAATATGGTCCGTGGCCTCGTTGGCTTTGTCGGGGGCATAATAGGCGGGATAGGATGTGGGGCTGGTTTTAAGCGCTTTCTGGTAAATGCCCGATCCGCCGTCGATAGGCCCGTTGTAATCATCAAAATTACCGTACAATCTCACGATCAGCTGCGTTTGCGGGCTCAGATTGATATTGACATTGGAGCGGACCGAATAGCTGTTAAGCTTCACGTTGTTGTTAAAATTATTCATCTTATCCACTTTCAGCATCCCGTTGTCGTTGCTGAACGAGGTCGCCACATAATACTGGGCCACTTCTCCCCCACCCGACACGCTCAGGTTCGCGCGGCGGTTCTGGGTGTATTTTTTAAAAAGCACGTCACGCCAGTCAGTCGAAGGATAGATGTATGGATTGTTGCCCTTACCGGTGTTTTCGATCTGGTTTTGGGAATACTTAATCGCCGCAAGCGGATCGCGCGTGAGCTGGGCCTCATTATACAATTTCATGTAGGTGATCGGGTCGGCCAGTTCCACATTCCGCGTCGGCATGGACACCGAATTTTCCATCCGGAAGTTGATCTTCGCCTTCCCAGCCTTACCCTGCTTGGTGGTCACATAAACGACCCCGTTCGCACCGCGCGCACCGTACAGGGCCGTAGCACTGGCATCTTTCAGGATCGAAAAGCTTTCAATATCGTCGGGTTGGAGCCGGGCCAGGTCGGTCACGGTGAGTTCTACGTTGTCGACCAGTATCAGGGGCGAATTGTTGTACCCGAATGTGGTGATACCCCGGATAAAAAATGTAGCATTGTCGACGCCCGGCTCGCCGCTCCGCTGGTAACCGATCACACCCGAAAGGCGGCCGGCGATGGCGGTCGTGAGGTTGCTGGAAGGGATTTTGAGTTCGCCCGGGCGTATCGTCGTCACCGCGCCCACCACCGCTTCCTTGCGCTGTTTCTGTCCGTACGCCGTCACCACCACCTCTTCCAGCGCCTTGTTATCGACTTTCAGTACCACATTCATAATCGATTGAGCGCCTGCCTGCCGCTCTTCGGAAATGTAGCCCACGAAGGAAAAGATCAGCACCGCATTGTTGTCCGGAATCGCGAGGCGGTAAGTACCATCGGCTTCCGAGGTCGTTCCTTTCTGCGTTCCTTTCAGTACCACGCTTACGCCCGGCAATCCTTCTCCTTTTTCATCGGTGATCTTTCCGGCGATCTGCTTTTCCATTAACGGCTCCGCCAGACTGCCGGGTAACATGCCGGTTGGCCCTTTTCCTTCATCGGGTGTCTTGGAAAGGATGATCTGGTTGCTTTTCACCACCTGGTAATTGATGTTCCTCGGCAAAAGCACACGTTTCAGGAGGTCTTCCAGCAATTCATTCTTTGCTTCCAGGCTGATCTTCTCGTCGGAGGCAATCACCTGCTTCTGATACGAGAAGGAAAGGTCGCCCTGCTCCTCGATATTTCTCAGTACCGTTTTCAGGGAAGCATTCTTAACGCTAATAGATATACGTTGTTTGAGCAACTCCTGCGAGTACGTCGGAGACGCGTAGCTTAGCCCGGCTGCGAACGCGATTGCGAACCCTGCAATGAACAGTTGTTTCATCGTCGTGCACAGGAACTGAAAAACTTTTTTTTCATTCGTAAAAATGCCCATACCTGTTTTGATTTTCATTTTTTGAATAAACATCCGGGTCCGCCTGGTTCGGCAAACCGTCATCGATGGCGCATTTCTCTTCAGGTAGCCAGTCTGTTTTCCATATTTGAATTAAGTTAGGTGACGATCACAACGAGATCATTGCGAAAAAAAATGACACAGCTATCCGGTACCGGATCACCAGTGCAGGCAATGGAACATGGTTTGCAATATGGGCAGCGCCGAAAACACCCGGCCACTCTATTTATACAGGTACAGGTCCTGAAAAAAACTAACCCTTGAGATAAAATTATTTTTCGTTTTTTTATCAATTATCCGGAAAAAGCCGCCGCCTGACACTATTAACAGGCTCGCCTGTCATCAGAAACAACCTTTTGAATCGATCACGATCTGTGCGTCGATTTCCTTGTAGGTGCCGCCTATCGTCCGGCAGATCACGTCCAGGTTATCGTACAGCGATTCGTTGCGGATAGAGGTCGAGACAATGCATTTAGACAGCAACTCATGGTCGCAGAGGATCTGTACCCCGTATATCTTTTCGATTTCGGCAAAAACCTCCGTGGCCGGTACTTCGTCGAACCTGGTCTTTTTAGTCTCGGTAATCGGAGCGATCGGCAGCGGTTCTTCAACCAGATTTTTGACCAGCACTTCACTGTCGCGGTTAAATGTCCCTTTTTGGTTAGGTAACAATACCAACCCGGTCGTTTCAGGGTCGTCCGTCTGGATACGGCTCTGCTTGTACACCGACACCCGCCCGGTCCTGACGTGCACGGTCACATCCTGGCTATTTTCAAATGCCCTGATCTCGAAGCTCGTTCCCAGTACCTTCGTCACGGTCTCATTGGCATAGACCAGGAATGGCCGTGAAGGGTCCTTGGTCACGTTAAAAAATGCCTCTCCGCTCAGGAAAACCTCGCGTTTTCGTTTTTGGAAATGCGCCGGATAGCTCAGCTTGCTATTTTTACCCAAAGTAATGACCGTGCCGTCTTCCAGCCGTAACTCCATGGCCGCGTTGCCCTGGTTCTGCTTTTCAATGAGCTGATTTTCCACTTTTGCATGGGTAAGCAGCTCCTTGTAGGTTACGCGTTTCCGGTCGGTCCGCATGGTTTGAAAAACACCCAATGCACCGATGAGCACCACACCGGCTGCGACCAGCAGCATTTTGAACATTTTCCGCTCCGGTTTGACAAGTAAGAGCGTTTCTTCGCGGCTCTCTGCCGTCGATTCTATCCGTGCCCAGAGTTTCTGCTCATCTATGGCGGGCACCGCTTCCTGCTCGGCCCGGTGCAGGTCCAGCACGATTTTCGAAGCCCTTTCCACCAGCTCTTTTTTACCGGGGTTAGACCGGAGAAACTCTTCCCACAACAATGCATCTGCGTCTTGCAGCACCCAGCTTATGAAAGAATCATTGCCTAAAAGATCCTCGATATTTAAACTTTCATCATTCATGGTCAGGGATAAATGGTACGCGCACAACTAACAGGTACAACAATGGTTGAAAACTAACCTATCTTCCGTCAATTTTCTCAAATTCATTTCACAAGGTCCACGCGTGCATTTCACCCATCGGCACCAGCAGCGAGAGGATCGTCAATTCGCCGAGCCTGGTACGGAGCACGGCATAGGCTTTGTAGAGCAGATTGCTCACACCTTGTTTGGACAAACCCATCAGCTCTGAAATTTCGTCGAGGCTCATTCCGTGGTAAAAACGAAGGTTAATGACCTCTTTTTGCCTATCCGAGAGGCTTTCGACCGCGTGGCGCACGCGCTGCGTGCGGGCATGGGCACCCTCGGAATCGATATGCTGCTGCTCACTCGACAGCGCGACCAGGTAGTCGAGGAATCCGTCGATATCCTCGGCTTGCTCAAAAACATTGTTTCTGCCGTTGCGAGAAAGCCGGTTACGCAATGCCCGGAAGAGGTAAAACCGGATATTATCCGCATCGTTGAGATGCTCTTTTCTCCGCCAAAGGTCAATGAAAAGGTCGTGTATGGCATCTTCGAGCAAATGCCTGTCGGGCGTCAGCCGGTGGCCGTAGCTGGTCAGGCTTTTGACATGGCGTTGATATAGCGACTGAAAAGCCTGCATATCCCCTTGCCTGAAACGATGCCAGATATGCAGTTCACCACTCAAATCTGATTCAGCTCTCGTAAAAGTAGACATCCCGGTCGATCTCCGTTGGATAAATGATGTGAAGTTTTTTAGCAAAGAAAAGGATTTCACAGCAACCTACTTTATTTCGTTGCAAAAAATATTGAAAATATACAAAACATCGACCGGCGGCTATTCCCCCGGCCCAATGTTGAAAGCGAAAAAAGCTGCACGGTGATCCATGCAGCTTTTTTCGCTTCGCGGGGGAAATGGCTTGCGTTCGTAACTACGACTCCTGCAACCTGGAAATGCACTCCTCGATCCGGTCCAGGATCGTGTGGTCGTGGCCTTCGTCAAATTTGCGGGCCCAAAGCTTTCCGGATTCCATGAGCCGGGAAAAATCATTTACCCCTAGCAGATTGGGGTGCGGCTTTCCGCCTTCAAAAACAATATACCGGAGATTGTCATTGACAACGTTTTCGCTGAATGGGGAGTTGAGCAATATCGTGCTGAAAAACGACTCGTCGGGAATCAATGTCATCTCAAAAAATTCGGGTACGGACGGGTGCCGCTCTATGAAATCGAGCATATACCGTACGCAATCCAGGCTGAGGCACCACCATTGCGATCCGCCATAAGGCGGATAATCTTTAAAATAGGCACGTTCCATATTGTTTTCCCGCTGAAACCGGCAAAACAGGTCACTATTATACATGCCGATCTTGTCGACAAACCAATAGTATTTGATCCGGTCGAGCCCTCCATTGACCCAGCCCTTGTACGGCATCCGCCAGTAATTCATAAATTCCTTTCCCTCATTTTCCTGAAAGAAAGAACGGATGCTTTCGTTGGACTGCAACGGAAAATCCTGACCGCTTAGCAAGGTATAGTACCCGGGGCGTCCTCCCGCACTGGCTGCTTTCATGAGGTTCAGCGTAGCCTTAACCATACTGAATCCGCCCCAGTACACTGCCACGCGGTTTCGGATCACTTTCACACGGCTTTGCGAAGCAAACCGGTATTTCCTGATCTGTTCGGCCGGGACCCGTTTGTCAATATGGATATAGATGTAAGTGTCATCGCCCATGAGGTTATCTATGAGCCTGTCTACCTGCGCCAGGTTTTTGTGGGCTAGTATCAGATAATTGAGGTACATATCTTTTCAGTCGAATTTTGGTTCGCGAAGGAGAATCCGGTGCGGGATATACCGAACCGGTCCGGAATTTTCTTCCACGACGGGATGATGAACGCCGGATCTTTTTTTAAAAAGTGGAAATGGAACGAGAGGTATTCTCTTTGGTCATCTTCGTCGTACAGCACGCCATGTTTCCAGGACAGCCGGTTGGATAGCTCTTCAAGTGAGCCGTCCGCCATCAGCCTGTCCTGCTCTATCACATGCGATTCAAAATAGGCACGTATCTGCCCCCGGGCTTCAAGCTTTTTTACAACATGCGACATGCTCTCGACCCGCGACGGGGTATGGAGGATATCCTCCCCGGCCAGCAACTTCCACCAGAGAAAGTTACACTCGTCGAAAGCATAGGAACGGGGATTTTGAAAAACCTCGCGGTAATCCGCGCTTTCAAGAAACAGCCTGTTCGTGTCGCAGGCATTACGGTACAATGTAAAATGCCCTACCAGGTATTCTCGTTTGGCTGTGACGACATCGTATTGAGAGAGAACCTCGTCTGTCACGATTCTACGGATGTCGCCGAAAACAATATCCGTATCGCATGTGCCCCAGAATGATGAGCCTTCCAGGTAATCTTCAAAAATCAGCCCGAATGCGGGTCGCAGGTCGCAGATTTTATACGCGCTTTCAAGTGCCACAGGCATTTGCAGCTTCCGCATGGCAAGGGAACGCAGCGCTTCCAGGCTGGTCTTCACAACCCTCACATTACCTCTGACGCCCGGCTGGATACGATCCGCGAAAATCAGAAACGATACTTCGTCGTTGGCGTAGCAGCTCTTCAAAAAAAAGGGCATCCAGGCCGGCACAGGGCCAAAAAATGGAATAATGAGTGTAATCTGGCTTCTTTTCATCTCACAAAAAGCTTGGTAGTTACCACAACAGGGGTTTCCATCCCTCGGACTCGACAAAATACCGGATCACATTGGACCTGACCTCCGAAAAACCGCCCCTTTTCCAGGATGCGTGCTCGTCGAGACTGTATGACGGCCGAAGGTTTCCGGTATCCTCCCGCGAGGTTTGCCGTGGCACTACCGTGTGAATGTTACCCCGGATTTTGCAGCTCGCGGCAAAGTGAATGTCCTCCGCGGTTTCAAGCGTTACCGGCCAAATGCCCCAGAAATGCCTGAGCCATTCAGTTTTGAAAAAAAAACTGCTGCAAGGAAAATCAATGAGCGTATCGGCCTCGCAAAGATTCACCGATTCACGGGACTTGCTGTCGCCGATGAAAAAGCGGTCGATGTAGCCCGGGCCTTTTATTCTTTCCGGGTAAAAATCGTCTTTGGGAATGATCCTTCCGTTGCTGGACACGATCGAATTGTGCTCTCTCGAAGTACGGATGCATTTCTCGATCCAGTTCGCCGAAGGTATGATATCGTCGTCGAGTACCCAGGTAAATTCCGTACGCACATGAATGCCGATACTGAATCGCGAAAAGTATTTCAGGTCCTCGTCGGACTGGAAGTATTTCACGTTCGGATAACTTTTCAAAGTATCTTCGACGGAAACGTGCCGCAGGCATTGGATCACCCAGATGTTTTCCGGCAGCGTTGTCTGGGCCAGCAGTGCCTCTATCTGCTCCCGGAGGTGATCACGCTTCCAGACGGTCAGGATTACTGTCAGATCCGCTTGTTCCTTCATAAAATAGCTGGTTTGATCCCTCGCTTACCGCCCGCCCATCCGGCCTTTTTCGGCTTCGTTACCCAGGCTTCTGTATTTGGCTCCTTTCACGCTCCTTTTTCCGAAATTGTAGGAGAAGGAAACCCTCAGCCGTTGCGAATCGGCATAAAACCGGCTTCTTATATCGACAGGCCCGTAGGCTACGTGAATGCGGTTGACCTGCGTCCGGAAAATATCCTCGAAACCCACCCGGACATTGCCGTATTTAAGCACCTCCTTGTTCAGGCTCAGCGAAGCCCAGTAGAGCGAACGGGTTTTCCAGATCGTGTATCGGTTGGGGGAATTGTAGTTCAGGAAAAGCTCTGCCTTGAATCCTTTGCCCAGAGAGAAAATATTGGTACTGTTGAGCACGACACCGTAGCCATTGAGCTTTACGCCGGGCACATCCGCAATGCGGGAGCGCGTCTGTGTCCCCGAAATGGTAAAGCTGCTGTTGGTTTGCCACCATTTGGCAATATCCTGCGACCAGCTGATACCCGCATATGCGTCGTTCACGCTGTTCAGGTTACCCATGGTTTGCACGTACACCTTGCTTTCTTCGTCTGCGAAAAGCACGTCCGAGATCAGGTCTTTGGTATGCGTGTAATTCGCGTAAAGAGATATGTTCCCGAAAGAATAGTAAACATCCACCGTATTGGCGAAAGAAGGCTTCAACAACGGGTTACCTTCCACAATCGAGTACGGGTCGACGATCGTTCTGAACGGCACCAGGCTGTACAAGCTTGGGCGGGATATTTTGCGGCTATAAGAAATGCTGAAATTCGACTTGTTCGCAAACCCTTTACTCAATCCCATACTGGGGAAAAGGCCGGTATACTTCCTGCTCAAACCCGAACTTTCCAGTTCCTGCCGGGTTTGTTCCAGCCGCAATCCGGCTTGCAGCGACCAGCCGTTTTTGAAAGAGTTGCTATAACTTCCGTACCCCGCGTAAGTATGCTCCCGGTAAACACCCGCATTGCTGAACGCCGTATCCAAACGGTACAAGCCTTCCGATTCGCTCTCCTGGCGCAATTCGTTGTTATTACCTATCGCAATATATTTCACCCCCAAAGCCCAGCGCCCCATTTTCGACGGCAACGTGAGGTCCGTCTGGGCGATCAGACTATTCTGGTCGTTCGGATTCGTGATGCGCAGCCGGGAAGGGCTGCCGATTGGCGCCGCACTTGCGTCCTGACGTTGGTAGGTGAGGTTTTGTACCGAAGATTTGTCAAAAAAGCTCTGCGTGACATTCACCGACAACTCTTTTCCGGTGCTGTCCAGCTTACCGTTGTAGTAGAAGTTAAGATCGTAGGTTTGTCCGTTTTCCTTCCCGAGGTTCGACACGTGCAGCAACGAATCCAGCGCCGAAGCAGCCCCTTTGAAACTGGTCTCGGTTTGGATATCGCCATTTTTTCGGGACCATGAACCGTTGAGTCTCAGGCCCAGCGAGTGATTCGCATTGGGTGCGAAATCAATGCCGTTGAACGATGAAATACCTTTGTTACGGTCGAGGCTGTTGACGTTGTTCCCCAGCGAACTGCCCGGGAACTGGCGTTCCAGAAACTGGTCGTTGTAGTAGTCGCTCCGCACTGCGCTGGCACTGGTAAAGAAATTCCATTTGCGTGTACGAAAATTCAGCGAGCCGTCAGGCGTGAACCTGCCGTACTCACCCTGGGAATAGTTCATGGCGATCCTTCCGTTCATGCCGATTTCCAGGCTCTTTTTAGTGATAATATCGATCACCGCACCGAAGCTGGCATCGTATTTGGCGGGCGGGTTCGTCAGGACTTCAATCCGGAGAATGTCCTCGGCCGAAAAATTCTGCAGAAAGCTGGACAATGCCCCCTGGCCTGTCTGACGACCATCGACGAGGATCAATACATTACCCTTGTTTGCAACCTTGATCCCGTCGTTCGATACCCTTACGAGCGGGGCATATTTGAGAAGGTCATTGACCTTGTTGCCTTTCGCGATGACGCTTTTTTCGACATTCAGGATGATCCGGTCATTTTTTTGCTCTACCAGGCTACGCTGGCCTTTGATCGTTACTTCCGAAAGATTTTCGATATTTTCTTCCAGTACCAGGTTACCCAGGTCCACGCTCCTGGCGGAATCGCCGAGTGTAAACCGGGGCGACCAGGTTTTCTTGAACCCTACATACTGGATATTGACCAGATAGTCACCACCAGGTATGTCGCCGATTTCAAAAGCACCCGACTCATCCGAAATTGCGCCTTTCTGAACGCTGGAATCTTTTGCCGCTACCAGTGCGATAGTCGCATACGCCGCCCCCTGATTGCCCTTTTCGGAGATTTTCCCTCTTACCTGAAACTGGGCCATTGCCGATGTGGTCAAACTCATCAGGACGATTAACAAAGTTGAGTTTCTTTTCATTGCTACTGAATTTTAATGACAGCATTCCTTTATCCGGTAGCACAAAAGAGCCTTAATATTGATCGTTTTGAAATATTCTTATACCAACCCCAGGAAAAACCCGACCGGATGTTGCTCCGCATTTCGTCGATAACCAGGCCGGTTTCGTCTAAGAAACTCGCTATTCCGGAGATGCCCGATTAGTATTAATCTTCTAAATAAATACAAGCAAATGAATGCCATACAGACTTTCTGGGCCACGCCCGGAACACCTGCGGAGCAAACGCACGGCGGATGGCTCGACCCGCGGTTTCACCTCATGAGCTGGGCTCTCAGCGCGTCGCTGTTGAACGAACATTTCGGCCATACGGTCCTGCACACCGATCTGGCGGGCCGTAACATGCTCATCGACCGCCTGGAACTGCCCTACGACGAGGTACACCTCACCCAGGAGGGATTGGGCTCGTTGTATCCCAAAGATTGGTGGGTAATGCGAAAAATCTGCTCATATGCGCATGCGGAAGGCCCTTTTGTACACGTCGACGGCGACGCCTTCCTGTGGCGGGGCCTGCCCGACCACGTACGGAACAAACCGGTGATCGCACAAAACAGCCAGAACGGTTTCCAATGTTACCGGATCGCCGCAGGGCAGCTGCAAGAAGCGGGCATTCCGTTACCACCCTTCATGGGCGACGAGCCCGGGCATTACGAAGCAGTGAACATGGGGGTAACGGGCGGGACGGACGACGCGTTTTTCAAAGAATATGTCCACGAAACAAAAGCCTATTACGACCGGCACCTCTCCGGCCGCACCTTCGCGCCCGGCACCAGCGGTTTTTTGAACACACTGCTCGAAGAGTGCTTTTTCCGGCATTATGCCGAATACCGGGGCCGGCCGGTAACCGACTGGATTGGTACCAGCTTCGCCCAGGGCTACGGCTCGCTGGCCAATTGCATGGACGATAGCTACGGGCTTACGCATTTGATCGGCACCAACAAGAAGGATATTTATTTTTGCAAACAGGTTGAATTTCAACTGAGAAGGCGATTCCCGAAGGTATTCCGCAAGGTAGCGGGCGTGGTGGACGGATTTTCCAAAAAAAGCAGGAGTATATTCAATTTTCCCCAAACCGATCCTTTCACGGAAAGCAATGTGGCAGCCAGCCACATCGAGCCGGGCCTCACCGTGACGATGGCCAACTGCGAGGCTGTCGGTGAGCGTTTCGCTGGCGGAGACGATGCTGGTTTTTCAAAAATAATCGGTTTTGAAAGCGACAAACACCAGCTGTTCCTGCACTTGGTCCGCAATGCGAAACGAATGGACGAGCACCAGCACGAAAGGCTTTCGCAACTCGACGAATTATTACAGCAACCGGTGCATGAAAGGCTCGGCGACCTGATCTGTTCGGAGGAAAGCATTCCGCTGATGCGCTTCACCTATCCTTCCAAAACAACGCCCTACTACCTGGCCACAGCATATGATTTCTCCTTCGGGTACCAGCACATCGCCCACCGCGCGCTCGACGATCTGGCTGTCTTTATATTGCTTTCAGCTTCGGAGCCGGTCAGCGTGGGTTCCATTGCGGGGCTGGTTTCCGCAAAAAGCAGCAAGGCGGTCGGCGAAGCCGAAAATACCCGCTTGCTGCGCCGGATAGATCTTAAAATCAAGGAGCTGGTATTCCTCGGGCTGCTGGCCTATGTGCCGCTCGCGGAAATGGCCAATGCCATAGCACATGAAAAAGCCGCCGGTTTCTGACCAGGCGGCTTTTCACGGTTTGTTATGCACTTGGTTAAATAAGATCCTTGAATATCTTGTTAAAAATGGATGAGTTCTCTGTAATGATCTCGGCAGTGCCGCTCACGCTCGCCTGCATGGGGATACGCTGGTTGATATTCGTTGTCAGCCCGTTGTTGAGTGTCACCTTGATCCGGTAAAACTTGTCGATTGGCACCAGCGTGGTGGCGGCCACTTTGCCGATGAGAAATCCGTACTTGCTCTCGGGAAACTCGTCGAGGCGCAATATCACCTTCTGTCCCTCGCGCAGCTGGCCCGCGCCGCTCACCGGTACTTTCAGCTCAACGATGTAGTCCGAAAATTCGGGAACGACCATCAGTACCGATGCCCGCGGCATTTCTTCGGTACCCTTGAACAACGCAACTTTCCCGTCGGTCGGCGAGGTGTAAAATTTCTTCTTACCCGTTTGGGTATTCACCTCCATCAGTAATGTATCGTTCTTCTGCACCGATGCGTGCTCCGCCACCCGGACGACGTAATCGATCGCAGGATCGGTTTTCATCCATACTACCCTGAAATACTGCTCCTTTGCATTGAGGGTCGCCGTGGCTTTGATAGACACCGGCAGGTACAGGTACCGCGATACCCAGAGGACCGTCAGCAAAAGAAGCAATGAAAAAGTGATGCCCCATCGCACTACCCGGCTGGGGACCTGTCCGATGATTTCCTGGATCTCGTCGTTGGGCTGGTGATATTCCATGAGTTCTGCCATCTTGGTGTTCGGTTATGCCGCATCCAGTTCCAGCTGGTTTTTGACCAATTCATAATAATACCCTCTGCGTTCGCAGAGTTGTTTGTGGTTGCCGATCTCCTTCACCTCTCCGCTATCGAGTACGATGATCTGATCCGCATTCTTGACCGTGCTCAAACGGTGTGCGATGACGACCACCGTCCTGCCCCTAAAAAAGTTTTCCAGGTTTTGCATGATGATCTTCTCGTTATTCGCGTCAAGCGCACTGGTGGCTTCGTCGAAAAAAATGTAGCTGGGATCCTTGTACACCGATCGTGCGATGAAAAGCCGCTGCCGCTGCCCGCCGCTCAGGCCGGAGCCCGCGCTGCCTATTTTTGTCGAAAACCCCAGCGGCAGTTTTCTCACATAGTCCTGGATATTCGCCGTGACAACCGCATTGAGTAACCGGCTTTCGTTCACCCTCTGGCCGTCCACGGCAATGTTCTTGGCAAGCGTGTCCGAAAAAATGAAACCGTCCTGCATGACCGTCCCGCACATGCTGCGCCATGTGCTGGCCTGCATATCGCTCATTTCAATACCGTCGACCATGATTTCACCTTCCTGCGGCGGATAAAATTTCAGCAGCAGTTTCAGAAGCGTGGACTTCCCGCTCCCGCTGGCCCCGACGATCGCCGTGACCTTCCCCTTCGGAATATGCAGATTGATGTTTTTCAAAACCCACGGCACATGCGGGCTTCCGTACCGGAACGACAGGTTCTGGATCGTGATCCCTTCATTGAAACCACTGAGCAGGCTGTTGAAACGAATGTCGTTGACCGCATCTTTGAGTTCCTTTTCATCGTAGGTCGCAATGGCACTGCGTTTCCCGAACACATATTCCTCGTTCAGCTCCTCGTCGGGTTTGTTGTGAATTTCGCTGAGCCTGTCGAGGCTCATTTTAGAATCCTGAATACTTTTGATAAATTCGATGATCTGGCTCAACGGGCCGTTCAGCTGGCCGATGATGTAGGAAATACTCAGCATTACCCCGAGCGAAATCTCGTTGTTAATCACCTGCGTGGCCGAAATGTACGTCACGATGATATTTTTCAATTGGGTGAAAAACGACGATCCGATCTCCTGGTATTGTTCCAGGCTCAGGCTCTTGACATTTACCTTGAATAATTTTGCCTGAATGCGCTCCCACTCCCATCTCCGTGCCCGTTCACAGTTGTTCAGCTTGATCTCCTGCATTCCGGTGATCAGCTCGAAAATCCCGCTCTGGTTCTCCCGCATGCTCTGAAAACGCTTGTAATCAAGATCGCGGCGCTGTTTGAGAAAAAGAAAAACCCAAGCGAAGGAAAGTATGCTCCCGATAATGAAAACCAGCAGCAGCTGCGTGCTGTAAATGCCGAGTACGACGGAGAATATGACGATGTTCAGGACAGAGAAAAGCGTATTGATGGTCGTACTCGTCAAGAATGTCTCGATCCTGTGGTGGTCGCTGATCCGCTGGGTGATATCGCCGATGTTCTTGCTCTCGAAAAAACTGATCGGCAGCTTCATAAGCTTGATCAGGAAATGGGAGATGATGCTGAGGCTGATCCGGGTATTGACATGCAGGAGAATCCAGTTACGGATCATGTCGACGCCAATGCCGCCCAAAAAGAGCATGAGTTGTGCCACCAGCACCAGGTGTATCAGGTTCATATTGTGCTGGTGTATCCCGTAATCGACCAAACTCTGCGTCAGAAACGGGAAAATAAGGCTTACCAGACTTCCGAACACCATCCCCAGGCAAACCTGAAAGAGGTACTTGCGGTAGGGCGATAAGTATTGGAACAAAAAGCCGAAGCCTGCGCTCGGTTTCTGGTCCCCTTCGATCTCCATCTGCGTAAATTCGGGTGTGGGCTCCAATAGCAATGCCACCCCTACTTCTTTTGAATCCCCGCCTGCCCAGCATCGCAAAAACACGTCCTTATCCAGGGAAACCAGTCCGTGTCCCGGGTCGGCAACGATATAGCGATCTTCAAACTTCCTTTTGGCGAGTGAAAATTGCCGCTTCACATCGTAGAGCACCACATAATGTTCCTGGTTCCAATGCAGGATGCACGGAAACGGCGCCTCGTTGCTGAGCTTGCCGCAATTGATCCGGACCATCAGGGTTTTAAATCCTATTTTTTCTGCGGCAAGGCTCAGATTAGCCAGGCTGACCCCGGACCGGGAAACAAACGCGTTAGCTCTCAGGTAGTCGATCGAGTAATCCTTTCCAAAATAGGCCGTCACCATTTTCAGGCAGGTAGGGCCGCAATCCATGAAGTCGAGCTGCGCGAAGAATTTGTATTTATTTCCAGCCATAACCTTCTGTATTTGATACATTAATACTATCCAATGCGTCGGCATAAGACATCCGGCTAAGTTGTGCCTCACGGATGGTCTCAGCCGACAAACGATCAAGAAGCCTGTTCTGAATGTGGGTCAGCAGCTTCATCAGATCAAAACAATAGACAGACGGGTTATTGAACCCTCTGTCGTTCCCGTACCGGTGCGCGATATGCCCACCTCCGCACACCTCCATGATGCCGCACTGCCTGCAGGTATCCGTAAGCATTTGATGGCTTCGGCGGTGCATATTCATCAACGGCGCATTCAACGCATCCGAGAGCTCGTGCGTCGACAGGTTGAGCCCTTCCTTCGTAAACCCGTCGCCGCAAGCCTTCAGGTAGTCGGAAGCTTCGATCCCACCGTCGGTTTCGACGATCAGGTAGCGGTTTTCCTCCCCGCCTATGCTTTCGAAGCCTGCATCCATACCCAGGATCATCAATATTACCTGGTTCAGAAACCTGATCCTTGGCTTGGGCTGGCTGTCGTCAAACCAGCGATCGAACAATGCCATCCACCAGTCACCGAATGGTGTATACGAAGGCGAAGAAGCCCTCCCGCGGTAGAGTTCGGGCAGCTTTTCATAATGATGGTCGGGCCAGAGAAAATCCAGATCGCCGATGTCCAGCCTTTTGAAATAGTCATACATTTCAACCGGGTCCGTAACCGGGTCCATGACGGACAATACACCGATCCTGCACCCCTCCCGTTGAGCAGTACGCAGGCCCACGAGGGTTTTGGCATGGGTACCTTTCAGCTGATGGTCCCTCCGGTACCTGTCATGCCACCCTGCGGGCCCGTCGATACTGATCCCAATGTTTATTGATAAAGTGTTTAATAATCTGCACCAGTCGGTATCGAGCAGGAGGCCGTTGGTCTGAACGCCGATCCTCACAGCGATACCCTGCGCTTTCGAAAGTCGCCGGGCTTTTTCCGCAAATCTTTCGAAAAACGCCTTTCCCGCCAATAGCGGCTCGCCGCCATGCAGGATAAACTCAAACTCGCTGAGGTTGCACGTCCTGCAATGCCCGATCGACTTCGCGATCAGTTGATCCACGGTATCGTCCGTCATCACTTTTGGTAAAAGGCGGTAACTCTCGTCACCCAGGTTGAACATATAGCAGTAGGTGCAATTGATATTGCACCTACTTGCCACCTTGACGACCAACCCGCTTAAACCATCCTGCGATATCATAATTCATCCGTTTACCAACCTGCATTATTTCAATCCTGCTGCTTGTCCTTTTCGTCGCCGGTGATTTTGCCACCGCCGAACTGCAACCAGCCGCCCTCTACATTGTCGCCGTCGATCGGATCGCTGCCGTCTTCCCGCAGCTCGTCCAATGATTTCCGGGTGCTCTTTTTATCCCGTTTGCTGATCGAAAACCGTCCTTTCTCTTTCATGGTCAGCTGTTATTTTTGATGAATGTTTAGTCCAAGATTTTCAAGTAATGTAGCCGAACGGAGGCTTGTTTTGCCCGTCTCGGTTTCGTAGATCACCGGCATATATGGTCTGTCGCCGCCCCGCACTTCTTCGGAGCTGTCATGGCTCAGTATCTCCGCTCCCGAGTACTGAACGGATTCTGTTCCATCCAGCAACTCCATCCAGAACTGGTCAAAGCTTTTTCTCATAGTAGTAGTGTTTTGGGTAAAACCTGATGTGCAAATGTGCCAGATCAGAGGGGGCATTCACAGCTTTATCGACGAATCGCGGGGATTATTCGACTATTCCGGAAAAATCGATCAAGCACTACTTAATCAATAAAAATGCCCCTGTATCGTCGCCGGTACAATGTATACGGGCTTCCGGACAAGGGCATTCGATGGGTGCGGTAAGTATGTGTTCTCAGATCATGATGGTTTTACATAACATCGAGCTGGTCGTATCCGAATCGGTAAAATTGCTTTCGCTACTGGTAGAAGAGAAGCCATTAAGGCGTGCAACAGTGAACTTGGTTAATTGAAGTTTGACGGGGGTTGTAGATTGCTTTTTCATCAGAAGGTTTGTGATTTGTGGTTGAATGATGACACGAATTAAACCAGCAAAAGCCTATTAATTCACCTTTTTATACCAATATTCACAACCCTTCGACCAAAGTGGCAATACCTTCGCACGGGGCCTATTCGAGTGGTAATTTCAACATAACTTTAAACTCACCGCCGGTCTCGATCTTTTCAAATTTGTGGTTGCCGGGATAATAGATCTCCATCCTTTTTGCCAGGTTTACCAGCCCAATCCCGCCACTCCGGTCGTTCTTTTTACTTCGCATCACAGGCTGCTGGGGTTTGCTGTTCTCGATGACGAACTCGAGTGAGTCGGGCAGGATGTAAATACGAATATCCACATATGAATTGTGGCGGGTGGCATGCACCCCGTGTTTGAATGCATTCTCGACGAGGGTGATCAGCAGCAGCGTGGGAATGCTGTGCTCTTCGCGGATGTCGCCCTCTTGCCTCAGACTGATCTTGCAGCGCCGCTGGCTACGTATGGTTTCCAGCTCGACATATCGGTTGAGATAAGAAAGCTCCTTTCCCAGCTTGATAAACTCGTCGTTGGTCTCATAAAGTGAAAAACGGAGGATTTCGGAGGCCTTTTCCAGGTATTCGGCAGCGTCCTCCGAGATGGGCAGAATTTTAGCATAAGCCGCATTCAGGACATTGAACACGAAATGCGGGTTGATCTGCGATTTCAGGACTTTCAACTCCATTCCCAAAGCCTCGTTCTGAAGTTTTTGACGCATGATATTCTCCCCGGCAGCGTACTTGGCCATTTTCAATGCAACCGGCAAGATAAAGAACTGCGCTTCGGACAGGTCGACGGTGAACACCAGCCACGAATTGAAATCGCGAAAGTTGAAAGGAGCAAGATACATCCCTGCAAACATCCTGAACCGCTGCGGCATATTTTCGAGCCCGAATGCATAGTCGACCCACAAAAACAGGAGAATCGAGACAATGTGATTAAGCAGGATCGCCGATAACAGTATTGTAAAAAACAGGAAAAAACCGCTGATGTATTTCCGGAGAACATTGTAAATCCCTACACAGAGATAGTACTCCGGTATGGTTTTCATAAAATAGGCGAAACCTGCGAGTGTAACGCTCGGGTCTCCCGCCTTCTGGGCCAGCGTAGGCAATGCATACGCATAGTGAAGCAATGTAAAAAGGAACCAAAAACAGATGTGGTAGAATACCCTCAGCCCCTGCGTGCGCGGAAACAGCAGTCTTTCTACCAATGAGTCACTCCTGTTGATGCTATTCATCCACCCCTGGCTTTTATTTTTCCGTCAACTGTCTGAAAACCTCGTCGCGCGTCGGTGAGACGGCGATCGAAACTTTCATGCCGTTCGCCATGGTAACCATGTTTCCTTCGATCATTTTTATACTATTGCGGTTGACGATATAGGACCGGTGCGTTCTGACGAACGTCGGGGAGGGCAGGCGGTTCATCATGGCTGCCATTGAGGCCAGCGTCACGAGCACGCCGTTGGTATGGTATACTTTCACGTAATCTTTCAGCCCCTCAATAAAATAAATGTCTTTAAACCAGACACAATACATTTTCCGGTCGGCCCGGATCCACATATATTCCTCCTGGCCCGCCTCATTGCCGCGCTCCGGCGGTGCCTGGCCTATGGACAGGTTCAATGCATCCTGCTGGGCTGTCTCGGCGGCAGGCGCTTCGCTTTCCGTGCGGCGCTTTTCATCCGAAAACCTACTTTCACCGATGAGCCGCCGCACCTTCGTCACCGCTTTCAGGAACCGGTCGAAGCCGATCGGTTTCAGCAGGAAAGAGGTAACGTCGAATGTGAAACCATCCACGGCATATTCGGGATAGGCGGTGGTCATGATCACGTGCGAATCAGGTGCCTTCACGATGCTCAGCAGGTCGAGGCCCGAAAGCTCCGGCATGTTCACATCGAGGAAAATAATATCGGGCTTCAACTCCGGGATCAGTTCCAGCGCTTCCACGGCATTATAGCAGCTTCCGGCGCAGGATAGCCAGGGGAGTTTTGCAATCAGGAATTTAAGAACTTCATGAGCCGGTTCCTCATCATCGACGATGAGACAACTTATTTTTCCAGTGGTATTAGCGCTCATTCCGGACTGTGGTCTTTTAAACGTGATGGGGTCGTTGAATCAAATTTTATCCTTAAAAAAGCCGGAAACAACCTATTCGGTTACATCCGGCCAACAAATATGAGCATTATCATTTAATTTATTACTAATTACTGTTCTTGTAAAATGTCTTTGACAAGACTCTTCCCCTTTCTTGCAAGCTTCGATTCGTAATACTTTTTAAGGTAGTGATAAATGACCAGCTCATGTACGCGTTGCCGTGAAACAAACAACCGGTTGAGGAACATGTGGATGAGGCTGCTGGAAAAATTGCGCATGGGAATTTCCATTTGCGGCAGTAATGCATTCATCGCCTGCCTGATACGAGCAGAGCGCTCCCCGAAAAGCCCGATAACTTCTTCTATTTCGTTCGCAGCGTCATGGCCGGAATCGAGGAAGCTTTCGATTTCCTTGCAATGCGTCCTGTATTTGTTGTTGAGCTGCACCGTCAGCTGGGTATTGCCATGGAATTCGTGGAAGAAATGCTCCTGCAAACTGTCCATCAGCTTCTTTTTGTCTTCCAATCCATAATCCAGGTCGTCGAGCAGCATGTCGACGCCCCTCAACCCCACCAGCCAGCGATAACGCTCTCCTTCGTCGCCGGCCAGCATGTCCAGGAATCCGACCGTCGCGACGCTGTCGGCGAAAAAGATAGACTCTATTTCTTCAAAAGCGTGATGCCCGTAGCGTTCCAGTTCCCTCTTGTAGGTGTCTATCTGCACTTTCTGGACGGTTCCGCTATGAATGAGCGGATCCATTTCCGCATTGAGGGCCGTGAGTACCGTATGCCAGAACGACGGGCTGCTTCCATTGTAAAACCGTAGCCTGATATGGTCGTCGGGGTCGCCGAAACGGATGAAAAACCATTTTTCAATAGTCCCCTCAGCCATCAGCCGCTCGGCGAACGGCTTGATCACCGACGTCAGCAGGCGGTCCGCGGTTTTAGTACCGGCATAAATCTTCACATACAGCCATTCGCTTCCGGCCATAAAATGACGTTTGAGGTTTTCCTGCAATGCAGGCCGCGCCGCAACCGGTTGCACGGCCGCAACGGCGTCTTTCTGGTTCAGCAGCGGCACCAGTATTTCATTCACATAGCGCTTGTCCGGCTCGCCGAGGACTGCATTTCCATCGCCTTCCGGAAACTCCGTGAGGGTAACCTTGCCATACTTTCGCATGGAATCGCACAACACCCGCACGGAGAAATCGGAATCGCCGTCGATCAGGAATTCGCTGTCACCCTGGCGCAGCTGTACAAACCGGGGAATGCGATGGGTTTCCCTGAGTGCCTTCCATTCCGCTGCATAGGCGGGGTCTTTGCCCAGCAGCCGTGCAAATGCCTCTTTTTCGAGGTTCCAGGTAGCGCGGCTCAGGATCCAGTGCTTGTACTCGACCCTCGGCAGGAAAGTATTCGTGGAAAGGTAATTCCAGTTCCAGCCGAAATACTGGTAGTCATTCTGGTAGGCCAGCTCGCACAGGAAGCGGTATACCGGCAATCCTCCCGCGAAGTTGTGCGCGTTGGTGAGCCTCGGTATCACGCGTTTATTGAGTCTTTTCGACCGCAATATCACCTCCCCCGAGCCCGATACCGACACCATCAGATCGTCGGGCCGGAGCTGGTTCTGCTCGGGCAATGAGGAGCCGGCGAGGTAGGGTATCTCGTATTCGCGGAAATGCGGGCGCATGAGCACGTTCCCCACGCGGGCTTCTGGCAAATGCGCTATTTCGGCGTAAATCACGTCATTGGCAAGGCTTTCTTCCTGAGTCGCAGCTTTTTTCACCCATTCCGTAAGCCGGGTATTGCCGTGACAGAACCTGCCGATGAGTTTCACCCCGGAAGGCCCGCCCATTGCGTGAAACGCGAATTTAAAATTACCATTATCAACATCGGCCTGCGACGCCGCAATGAGGTTGCCGAAGAAATAGAAGCTCTCCGGCGCGGTATTAGTGGTGGCAACTTCCTTCCTGAGATCGTTCAGCATCGCGTCAGTCAGGCTAATGGCGTTTGAGCCCGCGGCCTTGGCCTGGTGATAGAGTTTCTCTCGGAACTTTACCAGCGCCGACCACTCCGTCGATTGCGGCCTGGAAGTGCCGGGCAGCTGCATTTCGTCGAGCAGTGGCAGGTTGTCGGCTTTGCTGCCGGTCACTTTGCCGTACCCGATACCCGTTTCATTGTCCAGCACTTCGAGGAGCGGCATTTCGCGTTGCTCGTACCTTTCGAAGAAACTCTTCCGGAATTGGTCCATTTCGGGCTGCGGGTTCCGATAACCGAGGATTTCGATGTTTTTATATTCCCTGGTGATCTGCGCGATCACCTGTTCGTTCAAGGTACACGACCGGGTTTGGTAGAACAGATCGGTCTGGATGAGGTCCTTGCTGCCTGTCGTCACGAAATTAGATGCGATCACCGATTCCACGTCCTTGTATTTGCCTACACCGGGTTCGGCGGATTGCAACAGGCCGGCTATCTTTTTCATCGGGAGCAAATCCGCTTCCGTCCCTTCCAGCCTTTCCAGTTTCTCCATAATGGTGTGAAAAAACTCGTCGCCGGTTACCGTAGCTTCCAGTTCGGAAACCAGGATCTGGGCATCGATAATGGTATCGACATATTCTACGGCTTCTTCCCGGCTAATGTCGCCGGACACGATACTGCCCGCCAGCTCACCGATGGTAGCGCCCTGTTGCGCGGTAGCCAGCACGCGGTCGAGATAAATACTGGCTTCCACGGAAGCGAGCACGTACATGCGTTTTTTATTTTTAAGAAAACTCTCCACATACCGGTAAGTATCCCCGATGCGGTAAAGGCTGGTATTCACAGAAAATTTCAACTGGTGCCGTATGGCAGTTTTTTTGATCAGGCCCGCGGCCATTTCGGCCACATAGTTCATATCGAGCCTGGCGTGCGTATAGCTTGGTGCGTTCTCGTCGAATTCGATACTGGTACGTTCCCCGAGCTCGCCCGGCGCACAACCGGCGAACAATCCGTAAGGCGTGCTGCGGGATGTCATCCTTACCAGATATTTGTATAGAGTATTGAGCAGCTTATCGACCCCCGTTTTAACCCTGCCTTCCAGCAGGCCCGTAAACGAATCGTAAAGCTCGGGTGATGCCACATAAATGGCTTCCAGAATGGCAGGTTGCGAAAAAAAGCGAATGATTTCCTGTTCGAAAAGCTCCGGCTGGTTGTTGACCCGCTCATTAAATTCATAAAAGACATCCAATGGGAGTTGAGGACGTCTTAACAAAAAGAAACCCTGGGAAAGAATAGCCATAACACGGAGAGATTTAGAGCAACAGGATTAAAAAGTAACCGTATTTAGAAAAAGGGAATAACTTGTAATCTATCCTTTGATGAATGGTTTAATTTTCAAGGATAAATTACAAGTCTGGATATTCGCTGGTTGCGTTATTTGCTGCATGAAGTGTAGGTGCTTTCAGCGCAACAGGACGCGCCGGCCGTAAAGCCGGTAGCTCCGCCTTGTACTTCGTTGGCCTGCTCAACCGAAAGCTGTTCGAAATTCAGATGCGCAATGGTTTCCTTATCAAGTGAAAGGCGGCTGTCAGTTGATTTCTTTTTCATTTGGAATGGAATTGAAAGAGTGAGAGATCGTGTTAATAGCTGCAAGAGGTGTAGGTACTATCTTCTGCGCAGCAGGAAGCCCCGGCTGTGAACTTGGTGGCGCCGCCCTGTATTTCGTTGGCCTGATCCGGGGAAAGCTGTTCGAAATTCAAATGAGCGATGGTTTCCTTGTCCAGCGAAAGCCGGTTTTCAGTCGATTTCTTTTTCATAGTCAGTTGATTTGGCGAATGACAAACTTTGGAAAATAATGTCAGCAAAGGCGTTGCACCCCTGCTGACATTTGTTGGTACTATGAGCAGGAAGTGTAGGTTCCGCCGTTACCGATTCCGCAGCAGGACGAGCCGGCAGTAAATGCTGTTGCGCCGCCTTCCACTTCCTGTGTTTGTTCCGTAGAAAGTTGTTCTTCGTTCAGACGAGCAATGGTTTCTTTGTCCAATGAAAGCTTAGAGGTTTCTGTTTTCTTTTTCATGATAAAATTGATTGATGATTAGAAATGAATTGTAACGTTCTTAATTGGGCCCGAACGAAATCGATACAAACTTGGCACCGGGCTCTGCGGTACCTAAATTATTTATACGAATTATCGCTAATCATCGACAGAGGTTTCATTCCGTGAAAAATGGCGTCGTAAAACAGTAAATATGCCTTCCCGCCGGTCATTTTTTCTTTCGTCGAAATAATGGCGGATTTTGTCTAAAAACTTCTCCCTCAGTAACCGCTGCTGTACACATTTGTGCACGAAACAAAATGCGTACGATAATGACGATATCAGGGACCTCGGGGCTTTCGGCCAGAATTGCCGCAGGCAAAATCGATGAAATCTATGAAGCCGTGAACACACACCGGCACCAGCTGACCAGTTTTGGCTTTTCCCGCGGGTTTCTGGGCGTATCTGTATTCAGTTATCTGTACGGGCTGCATTCGGGCAGGGAGGAATTCATGGACGAGGCCCGGCAGACGTTCGATCAGGCTTGCGACATGATCGAGGGCGATCTCCAGAAGAGTTATCCGCAGGATTTCGCGGAGCTGGGCGCGGTTTCACAATACCTCCACCAGGCAGGCGTCCTCGACCTCGACCCCAACACATTCCTCGGGGATGTGGATACGATCTTGTTAAAGAAAATGCGCTTCGAGGTGAGCAACAAGAACATCGGCGGGTTCGTGAACGGAGCGCTGGGATACGGGCTGTATTTTCTGCAGCGCAGCCGCTACGACCGCGAAAATGCGGAACCTATCGTAGGCGAACTGATCCGCGGCATTATAAAGGCTGCCGTCCGTACGAGCCAGGGATGTTTCTGGACATCGAAATTAAACCCGAAAAAAGAAAATACTTACCTGTCGGTACCACACGGCTCGGCCGCAGTGCTCCTTTTTCTGGCCAGGGCGGTGGAAATGGGCCTATATCCGGCCAGCCGCTTGCAGGAGATCGCCTGCGAAACGATCGCGTACATCCAGGCGCACCGCGTGCCGAACGACTATTACCAGTTTATCGACATCGTTCAGGACCCGCATAACAGCAGGCTGGCACTTTGCTACGGCGATATGGGCATCGGCTACACGCTGCTGCGTGCCGGCTCGGCATTCAGCAACCCTGCATGGACGCAGGAAGGACGCGCGATCCTGAAAAGCTGCGCCGCCCGCCGCGAAGAGAATGTTACGGGCGTGCAGGACGCCAGTGTACTTTTCGGTGCAACGGGGCTGGCGCTGATGTTCGACCGCATCGCCCGGATTACGAACGATCCCGCGATGGATGAGGCGGCCGGCTTCTGGTACAAGGAAATCCTCCGGTACGACCGCTCCGAGGAAGGCTACGCAGGATACAGGGCTGCCTACAATCAATGGCACGCGCATACCAACCTCGCATTCAGTGAAGGGGTGATCGGGATTGGCTGCGGGCTGATCAAGGGCCTGCATTCGGGCAAGGTCAATTTCGACGAACTGATCTGGTTGCTTTAACATACTCTTATCTGATCTTCTATGTTTGAGATTAAGGAAAACACTTGCCCGCCCAAGCTCATAGCCAGGTTGCCCAGGCTGACAAACCTCATTGCCGGCAACCCGGTTTCGCAAAACAACGTGTCACGCGGGGAATTGGGGGTGATACTCTACTATTTTTATCTCTCCCGCGTGCTGGGCGAGGAGGCGCATGCCCGCGAGGCTTACCGCCGACTCGAAAACCTGCTCCGCTCCCTTACCGCCGGAAATGCCGCCGACCTCATGAACCCAACCCTCGCCGGTGGCCTGGCAGGCCTGGGCATGGCATTGGAAGTACTGATCAATGAAGGTTTTATCGAAGATGAATATGATGATTTTCTATTTCGCCTGGACCAGTCGGTATTCGATAATGCACTGAAGAAGATCGAAAAGGAGGATACGGATTTCCTGCATGGCGGCACCGGTGGCTTTCATTATCTGTACTATCGGCTCGGCAGAAATCCGGATGTGCACGCCTACCTGCACGAGTATGTGCGTGCGCTGGCGAATGTAACGCACTCATACGGTACGGGCGCCTATATCAATAACATTTACGTTCGTGGGCTGTCGCAGCCGGGCGAGGTCAATCTGGGCTTGTCGCACGGCATGGCGTCGAGCGTTCTGGTGTTGCTCAATCTCTATGAATCGGATATCGAGCGGCCGCTGGCCGAGTCGATGATCCGCAAATACATCCGCTTTATACTCGCCCACCGTAACGACGATGTTTACGAAAAAGGCAGGCATGCATTGTATCCCAACACCGTTGCCTTGCGGGACGGGCATTTCGGCCCGGCAGGCGAAACCAGCTACCAGGGAGGCCTGCGCTGGTGTTACGGCGACCTGAATGTGGCGCATCTGCTGCACAAAGCCGCTGCGGTTCTCGATGAACCGTTATGGGCTGAAAAGGCCGCCGAAACCGGCCTCGCGACGCTCGCTATCCGGGATATCGGCCATGCCCGCTGCCATGGGTCCCTGTTTTGCCATGGCGCCACCGGCATCGCACATTACTACGATTACCTGCACCGTATTTCCGGCTTGCCCGAATACCTCTCCGGCTTCGACTATTGGATGCAGGTTGCTGTGGGAGAATTTCAGAGAGAAGAAGAACAGAATCTGTACCCCGACATCTCAGGCTATTTTCTCGAAGGGGCTGTCGGGTCGGGGCTGGTGATCATGAACGCAATGCTGGGCGAGCCCGGGTACTGGGAAAAAATATGGTTATTATCTTAATGTAATGTGCTATGAAAAAGCCCAATTGTGGCATCCTGGACTTTGGCTTCCGTGAAAACGGACTGAACAGCCTTCTTAAACTGGACGATGTGATCCATTCGGCAGAAATGGCCGAACAGCTTGGATTTTCCAGATATTGGATCAGCGAACACCATTTCTCACAAAAATCGCTCGCCTGGTCGAACCCGCAGGCAGTATTGCCTATCCTGGCCGCATCGACGAAAAAGATCAGGGTGGGTGTAGCCGGGGTTCTGCTGAATCTATACTCGCCGTATCATATCGCGACATTTTTCAAAATGCTCAACAACATTTACGGCAACCGGATCGACCTCGGCATCGCAAACGGCAAACCCAGCACGCAGGCTATCAAGTACGCTACCGGACAGGACGCCCTCGACAAAAGTTCTGCCTTTGAGGACAAATTTGCGGCATTGCTCCACTACCTGCGCGACGAGGACGACCTGTACCAGGATGGCGCGGGCCTTGTAGTTCCGCCCTACAAAGGCCATGTCCCGGATGTGTGGTCGCTTTCCAGTTCGGCCTACCGTTCCAACGAGCGGGTCATCAACCTGAAAATCAACCTTTCGAGATCTATTTGCCATGAATATGCGGAGCAAGGCTTTGCCAAGGACCGCCTGACCCAGTTGAAAGAGGACTATTACGCAGCGAACGGCTTTTATCCAAAAACCAATCTGGTGGTGGGTTTCATCTGCGACAGGACAATGAAAAAAGCGCAGAGCACCGCGGAAAAATTCAAGTCCGCGGGCCCCTGCCTGAACCTCGTCGGATGTCCTACCTACTTTCAGGAAAAGCTGGCGGAATACCAGGAAGAATACGGAGTGGATGAATTCATCCTGTACAATTACAGCGTCGATTCCCGGGAACGCAACCTGGCCATGCGACTCATCAGCAAGGCCCTCGGAATGGCCGCATAACCTTCAACAACGGACTCACCATGAAACCGATACGAATTGGACTGATAGACTTCGGACAGCGCTCGCCCCATCTGAACAGCATGCTGAAATTGCAAAACATGATCGACTACGCGGTGGCAGGAGAAGAAATGGGTTTCGACAAGTTCTGGCTGGGCGAACACCATATGCCCAAGCCGGCCCTGACTTACAATAACCCCACCAATCTTGTCCCGATCCTGGCCGGCTACACGAAAAAAATGAGTATCGGCACAGCCGGGACGCTGATCTGCATTCACAATCCGTACCATGTCGCGTCGTCCTACAAGTTCTATAACAGCGTTTTTCCGAACCGCATCGAGCTGGGTTTTGCCAATGGCATGCCCTATCAGGCCATTTCAATGCATTCGACAGGAAAGAAGAACGAAGAGGCCTATCATGAATTCGAGCAAAAAGTGAACGAGACCGTGTCGCTTTTGCGGAATGAAGAGGAGTATTTCAAAAACGAGGGCGTGGTACTGCCACCCTACAAAGGCCTGCTGCCCGAACTATGGACACTCGGAAGCTCGGAAAACAGCTTCCGTCGTGCATTAACCCTGGGTACCAATCTGTGTGTCTGGACGAGCCGGGAGTTCAAACCCGAACAAAGAGATAGACTGGATGCTTTCCGTGAACGTTTTTTCGAACTGCACGGGCGCTATCCGCAAATCCGGTCGGTAGTGATCGGTATCTGCCATCCTTCCCGGCGGAAAGCATCGCAGATCGCCCGCGCACAAAATGACGGGGAGAAACTGCCTTACGGCGATGTCGAGTCCTTTTATGACTTCATCCAGCAGTACAGGTCGTTCTTCGATTTGCACGATTTCATGTTCTTCAATGGCATTCTCGATCCCCGATACCGCATGCAGGGCGTCGAGAAACTGAAACAGCTGCTTGCCTGATTTTTCCACCGATTATTTTCCGGACAATGACTCAATGGATCCTCCTGGCGGGAACAATGCTTTGGGCTACCCTATCGCAGGCACAGGGAATTTTCATTTCCGGTCGGGTCACTGCGGCCGAAACCGGTTCGCCGGTCGCGGGCGCGAGCGTGCGCGTGAAGGGTACGCCTAGCGGTATCGTCTCGGATTCTTCCGGCTATTACCGGATCGCCGTTCATGAAGTCGGTGCATCGCTTATTTTCCAGGCCGTGGGCATGGAACCGCAGGAAATATCCTCATCCTCCGATTCCAAACTGGACATCCGGCTCAAAACGGATGTGACGGAATTAAAGGAACTGGTAGTTACCGGCTATTCCGAACTGCCCCGGAACGAGACGACCGGCGCGTATGCAACCGTAAAAATGGCCAGGATTATGAACACTCCGCTCCTGTCGGTCGACAAAGCCCTGCAGGGGCAGGTAGCGGGCCTTCAGTCCATCGGAGGGTCCGGGCAACCGGGGTCGATCCAGCATATCAGGATCCGGGGAACAGGCTCTATCAACGCCGGCTCTGAACCTCTGTATGTCGTCAACGGGATTCCGGTCAACACAGGCGTGCTCGCGCGCGTCAGTCCTAATGCCAATACACTCGCCGGAATCGATGTCAACGATATCGAACAAATTACCATTCTGAAAGACGCGGTCGCTGCCTCGGCCTACGGCTCCCGGGCAGCCAACGGCGTTATCGTGATTACGTTGAAACAGGGAAAATCCGGGAAAACTTCCTTCCGGCTCAGCACCGAAGCGGGGCTGGCCACCCGGGCTTACGCCAACCCGGCCAACCGCCCGCTCAATACCGCCGAATGGCGCAACCTCACGGCAGAGGGCGTCCGCAACCGTTTCCCCGACCGGTACCCCGACGCCGCAAGCGCCCTGAAATACGTCGACGAAACACTCGGTGTAAATCCTTCCGTTGATACCGATTGGCTAAAAACAGTGACCCAGACCGGAAAGAGCTGGCAATACCACTTGTCGGCCACGGGCGGAAATGATCATACCCGCTTTTACATCAGCAGCGGCTACCTTTCCCAGACCGGCAATGTCATTGCTACCGGCCTTAGCCGCGTCACGGGCGACATATCCCTTGTACACACCGCAGGCAAGAGACTGACATTCGGCGCCTCCCTGCTCGCCAGCCATACGCGCCAGCACGGGCCCGACAACGGAGGGGCTTTTTCCAATCCTGTGCTGGCAGCCTATTTCCTGCGTCCCTCCCTCGCTCCCCGGACGCCATCCGGTGAGATCAACACCTCGCCGCCCGATTTCCCAACCGGCGGCCTCTATAACCCGCTCGCCATTGCGGATATGGACAACCGTACCACCCGTAATCTCAAAGCCATTACCTCCTTCTCAGCGGATTACCAACTTTTCCGCAATCTTAAACTTACATCGAGGATCGGCATTGATTACAATACACTTGAAGAAGATCAGTACAACAACCCGTTTTATGGAGACGAGGTCAATGATCAGGGCAAAGCTACAAGGGCCTATTCGAGGTATTTCAACTGGATATGGAGCAATCTCGCAACCTATCACCACGCTTCAACCGACTACACCTTGCGGCTTACGGCGGGTTATGAAGCTCAGAAATCGATGTATTACTTCAATCAGGCATCCGCCTATGGCCTGCCCGCTCATCTTGCGATACAAGTGCCATCGGCGGGCTCCGGTGTGCAATCTGCGGATGGTAACAACAGCGATTATGCTTTCCTGTCCAAGCTCGCGCTCATGGATTTTTCCTATAAACATAAATGGATGCTCTCGGGAAGTGTCCGGCATGATGGCTCGTCGAGGTTCGGTTCTGCCCGCCGTTCGGGAGTCTTCTGGTCGGCAGGAATAGCCTGGCACCTCGATCAGGAAGATTTCCTGAAATCCCTCCGGTTCATAGATCAATTGAAATTGAGGGCTTCCTACGGTTTCAACGGTAATGCGGCCATTGGAAACTACGACTGGCAGGGTACCTATGCCTTTGGCAAATCCTATAATTACCTGGGCGAGACGGGGGTTGCTCCCCTCTCACCAGGCAACAACGACCTTACATGGGAATTCAACAAGCCATTGGATCTGGGTATTGATCTGGCTTTCCTGCATAATCGAGTGACATTGGTATTGGATTGGTACAGCCGTATTACTTCCAACCTGCTCGTCAACCAGCCTCTTCCCGGAACATCGGGTTTCGGCAGCTATAAAAACAATGCGGGCTCTCTTCGTAACCGCGGCCTCGAAATTTCTTTGTCCCTGCGGGTTCTCAATACAAAAAGTCTCCAATGGAATATCTATGTAAATGCCTCCCGGAACCGAAACGACATCCTTTCACTGCCCGGCGACCGTGATATGGTCTCCGGGACATCCATTCTCCGCCCGGGGGAAAATGTACAGTCATTTTATCTGAAACAGTGGGCGGGTGTCAACCCCGAGACCGGGGCTCCGCGATGGTATACCGATGCTACCCGGAAGGAAACCACGGAATCCTACAATGCGGCATCCGCGGCGATCACAGGGTCGGCTGCTTCGAAGGTATTTGGGAGCGTAGGTTCAATGCTCAGCTACAAGGGCTTTTGCACGGATTTCCTGTTTTACTTCAACCGGGGGAACATGGTTCGCGACGCATGGGCCGGATACACCCGGAGCGACGGGGCCAACGTCAATTTCAATGTCGTGGCAGCCGAACTCGACCGTTGGCAAAAGCCGGGGGACCAGACGGCGGTACCGAGGTATGTATATGGCGGTGCCAATGCTTCCAATGCCATGTCGAGCAGGTTTCTCTATCGCGGAGATTACCTGCGCTTGCGCTATGTAACGTTCAGCTATGCGATACCGCGCCATGCATTACCTGCCTTCGCATTTTCCGGGATTAAGTTTTTTGTCCGGGGAACAAATCTGTTTACGAGGGTATCGGACAAAAATCTCCCCTACGACCCCGAAACAAACGTCAACAGCACAGCAAACTTCGATGTTTTCATCCCGAAAACTTTCACCGCCGGCTTGCAGGCCGACTTCTAAAGGACTTTTATGAAATCAAATATACGCCTGTCGCTACTTGCCCTGCTGCCGCTGGTACTTTCCTGTGGCGAGGGATTTCTCGAACTCTCCCCGTATACGGAAGTACCGTCCACCACGGCTATACGGACAACCGCAGACCTTGAAGCAGCCCTGAACGGATGTTACGCCCAGCTTCGAAGCCCGGGGCTCTTCGGGCGCACGCTTCCCGTTATTGGCGACCTGGCCGCAGACAATGTGTATATCTCCACCCGTAATTCGGGCAAGTACCTGGCATTCGAACAATCTGCGATCACCTCCGATAATGCCCAGTACAAAACCATCTGGCTCGAATCCTACACCACGATCCTTCGTACCAACAAATTGATCGACAGCACATTGCCAGTAGACTCCACGGTGTCGCAGCTGAAAGGGGAAGCTTACGCGCTGCGGGCGCTGATGTACTTTACGCTGGTCAGAACCTTCGCCAGACCTTATACCGACTCACCCGCAATGCCCGGCGTTCCGCTGGTAATGCATGATGACCCTACCCTGCGCCCGTCCCGCAATACCGTTGAACAAGTTTACAATGCGATTACCGCCGACCTTGATTCGGCCTCTCGGATGATGACAGCCGATCGCGGCTCGGCCCGTTTTTCGAGATATGCGGCGATTGCCCTTCATGCGAAAACAAGGCTGTACATGGGCGATTACCCGCAAGCGCTGGCGTTGGCCCGTCAGGTAATCGGGCAAAGCGGCTGTGCTTTACTGCCCTATTCGACATTTACCCAGTACTGGTCGTCCCCCGCCTCCCAGAAACCCGGCCCAAGGCTCGAAACACTGTTTGAAGTATCATCCGACGCATCGCTCAACGCGGCCTCGGATGAGCTGGCGTATATGTACCAGCAAACGGCATACGGGGATCTGCTCGCGGGCGCTTCCCTGGCAGAACTCTACGGTCCGGATGACATCCGCAGAAAACTAGTCTTTTCAGGAAAAAGGGAATCAGCCGAAAACCCGGCCTGGATCGTCAACAAGTTTGCCGCCGGGAGTGGCGACTGGGACGACAAAAAAATCCTCAGGCTATCCGAGCTTTATCTGATAGCAGCCGAATCCGCATTCCGGTCAGGTAATATGCAGGACGCGCTGACATACCTGAACCATCTCGTCGGCGAACGCTCTCCTTCCCTTCGATATACCGGCTCCGGACCGGCGCTGTTAGAGCACATTATCACCGAGCGGCGGAAAGAACTGGCATTCGAAGGCGACCGTTTTCATGACCTCAACAGGTTAAAAAGAGAAATCCGGCGAATGGACGGCCAATTTAAGGCGGTCATCCCATTTACCAGTTCCAGCCGGATCGGGCCTATTCCGGAGGCGGAGATCGTGGAAAACAGGAATCTGGTTCAGAATGAAGGGTATTAGCCCCGAATTTTGAAGCTTTTCGCAGAGTACGTCCGGGGGAAGTCCCTATTCCGTTTTAAGCGATTTCACCGGGTTTGTCAGCGCTGCCTTGATGCTTTGAAAGCTCACCGTCAACAATGCAATTCCGGTAGCGATGACGCCCGCCAACAGGAATACCTGCCAGGAAAGTTCGGCTCGATAGGCGAAATCGTCCAGCCAGCGGTTCATTACATACCAGGCGGCCGGCGACGCCAGCACGAGGGCGATCAATACCAGTTTTATGAAATCCAGCGACAAAAGCTTTACCACGCTCGCGACGTTTGCCCCCAGGACCTTCCTAATGCCGATCTCTTTCGTGCGCTGTTCGGCGGTGAACGCTGCAAGCCCCAGCAGCCCAAGGCAGGATATTACAATAGCCAGGATCCCGAAATAGCGGATGAGCTTGCTTACGATCAGCTCCGAACGGTACATCTTTTCAAATGCCTCGTCCAGGAAGTGGTAGGTGAAAGGATAATTTGGGTTAAATGAACGGGTGGTTTTTTCCATATGCGCGAGTGCCTGCGCGGTCTGGCCCGCCTTGGCGCGGATCATCATGTATTCGGTATTGAGTCCTTTGTAGTGGACGAGGATCAACGGCTTGATCGCACTGTGGAAGGAGGCGGTATGGAAGTCTTTCATCACCCCGACAATCGTGCCGTTACCCATCCAGAACTTCACCTGTTTTCCTACGGGATCTTTCATCTTCATCATCCGTGCGGCCGCCTCGTTGATGATGTAGTTGGTAGTGTCGGCGGCGAATTCTTTGGAGAAATCCCGTCCTTCGGCCATGTCGATATTCATGGTTTTAGCAAAATCATAACCGACAAACGTCGCATATACGGTATTGTCCATAAGCGGGTTACGTCCGGGCCAGTCGAGATCGCCCGAATTGCCGTAGATAGTGGTCGGTATTTCACCGGTGGTAGTGGCAGCCGTAATGGCTGGCGATGACAGGATTTCCTGGCGAAATACTTCCAGGCGATTCCCCAATTCACCTTCCAGTGGAATATACAGTACATTTTCACGGTCGAGACCAAGCCTTTTATTCTGAATGTAGTCCATCTGGTTACCGATCGCCAGCGTGCCGACGATCAGGAAAATGGACAGCCCGAACTGGAACACCACCAGGCTTTTTCGCAGATAGAGGCTGCTGTTTGAAAAAGTAAGTTTGCCTTTCAGTATCCTTACGGGCTGCATCCCCGAGAGATAAAGGGCGGGATAGCTTCCCGCTACGATTCCGGTAATGCCTGTCAGCGCAACAACAGAGCCCCACAGGAGCGGATCGGCCCAATTGATTTCAATGCTTTTCCGGACGATCTCGTTAAATAGCGGCAGCACAGCCGCTACCAGCACCGTCGCTGCTACGGAAGCGAGCGCACTCACGATCAGCGACTCGCCCAGGAATTGCATGACAAGGAATTTCTTTTCGGCGCCCACCACTTTCCGGACTCCCACTTCCCGGGCGCGTTTCAGCGAGCGGGCGGTGGCGAGGTTCATAAAATTCACGCAGGCGATCAACAAAATAAAGACTGCCACCACAGAAAAGACACGCACGTATTCAATCCGGCCGCCCGACGGTTTCAGGTTGGCGTATTCCGTGTACAGGTAAGTGTCAGCCATCTTTTGCAGTAATGGGAAAGAAGTAATCTGTGGCGGGGCTGCTTTTTTGATCACCTGACGCAATACTTTCTCCACTTTAACCGGATCCGCATCCGGAGCCAGCAATGCGTAGGTTTTGAAGCTGGAATTGCCCCACCATTTCATCCAGTCGGCTTCCTGTGCCTTGAAATTCACAATCCAGTTGAAGCGGACTGTCGAGTTGCGGGGGATATCTTCGAACACCGCGCTGACGATCATGTTCGAAGCATTATTCAGTTTCAGTGTTTTACCGACTGCACTGCTCTTTCCGAAATATTTCTCCGCCATCTTGCGGGAGATCGCAATTGAAGTCGGCTGTTCGATCGCCTTGCTGGCCGAGCCTTCAATGAACGGGGTTTGAAAAACCCGGAAGAAACCGGCGGTGGCATAGATACCGGTTTCCTTCATCGACTTCTCCCCTACCTGCACCAGTTGCTCGCGTTCAAAGGTGATCTTGGTAATGGCCTGGATGTCGGCCACATTCTTTTCCAGGGTTTCCTGCCACGGACCCGGTGTAACGTCGCTCACGCTGGTCTGACCACGTTCGTCGTAACCTGAGCGGAGATAGTAGATATTCGAAATTTCCGGATAAAAGCGGTTGAAGGACAATTCATCTTTCACCCAAAGCCAGATCAACAGACTGCAAGCCATGCCCAGCGCAAGGCCGAAAATGTTGATGAATGAGAACAGCTTGTTTTTGAGTAGGCTGCGGATGGCGATATTGAAGTAGTTTCGAAGCATGGCAGGCCGGGTTAGGAAAGTTAAGTACCAAGTGACTACTACCAAAAACGCATTCCAGCTTCACACAGAAAAAACAAATACCTATAAATCAACGAATTAAACCCCTGACAAAAGAATAGCTATGTTCAATTTCGGACATCGGCCGGAACCTGGCGGACAATGCAGGCAGCAAACCGACCGGCCCGCTATTTCGTGACGATCACCTTGCTCGTTTTTGTTGAACCGTCAGCGAAAGTCAGTTTGATTGTATGCAGTCCGGGTTCTGCGGTACTGATGTCGACACCTTGTGCGGTCGTCTTTTGGGTTTCCAAGAGCTTGCTCCCCGACAGGTTATATAAAGTCACAGATTTGATATGGCTGTGTAGGTCAAAAAACAGCCTGCCGCTGGCGGGGTTAGGATAGATACGCACCTGATCAGTTTCGTCAAAATAAATGCTCTGAATACTGCTGTATGCAAACGAACCATCCCTGCTGCCTGTTGCGCGGTCTACCATTTTCAACCGGTAGTAGTTTAGCCCCTCCCCCGGCTTCTCATCTTCAAAATGATAGGTCTTACGCACTGTACTTTCTCCGCTTGAAGCCACCAAACCGATCTGATACCACCCTTTGCCGTCCCGGCTACGCTGGATTTCAAAGCGGTCGCTATTGGTTTCTTCGGTCGTTGCCCACGTGAGCAGCGACGACGATTCCTGTCTGGTTGCATCGAAAGAAACCAGTGTGACAGGCAAACTGACGCAGGTTACGTCGAATGTGTCGCCGGAGATCGTCCAGTTCTTACCGGTAACAAGAGCCGCCCTCACCGCTGACGCATCCGACCCATAGGTTAAGCCGGTTGCTGTGAATGTAAGGCCAGCCGGGGTTGCAGCATTGGTTCCCCAGCCAATAAGGCTGCTGCTGTAATGCGCGCAATCGATACCGCTGCCAGGAAGCATTTGGTCGATATTTACTGCGCTGTTTAATGCCCATTTACCTAAATTCTGGTTAAATGCACTCGCGCCATTGAACATAAAGGCGAGGTTGGTCACCTTGCTCATATCCCAGTTGTCAAGAGCTTGATTGAAGGCTGGCGCCCCGTAGAACATATATTGGGTTGCAGTTACGTTGCTTACTTCCCAGCCGTTGAGGGGCTGATTGAAAGCCAAGGCTAATGTAAACATGCTGTTTAAATCAGTAGCATTGCTCACATTCCAGCTATCGAGCGGTTGATCAAATAAGCTGGTATAATAAAACATCCCGCTGAAATTAGTCACATTACCCACATCCCAGCTATTGAGTGGTTGATTGAAAACTGTTGCGGCAAAAAAGAGGGAGGACATATCAGCTACATTGCTGACGTCCCAATTATCAAGCGGCTCGTTGAACAACCGGGCATTATAAAACATTTCCCTCATGTTGGTTACATGGCTCACATCCCAATTATTGATATTGGGTGCGCTGGCAAGCGTGGTACAGCCTGCAAACATTGCAGCCATACTCGTAACGTTGGTCAATACGGGCGCGTCTGTTGCTGAGACGGCGGATAACTCCGCGCAGTCAATGAAAGCTCTTTCGAAACTTGACCATACGGCAGTGCCCCATTGTTCTATGGCTAAAACGTCTCGGAAAAGTGTATGAGCAGCAATTCTGTGGAACGGAGTAGAGCCAACGGGCCTGATAGCGATACGATAGGTACCCGGGGCAGGCATATTCAGTAAGGTCAAGCCGCCAGAAAAGGCTGGAAATGTTCCGGAAACGCCGGCTGGAATGCTCTCGTAATAAACAGTATGGCTGCCTTCTGTCTCAAATAACACTGAGTTGGGAAACCCGAATGGGTTACTCGTCCTGCAAATGATAACGAAATCGGAAGGGGCAACCTGCGCACGTAATGGTGTATTATCAAACAGTGCCAGGAAAATCAGGGCCAGCCGAAAGAGGCGCCCAGGGAAGGCATATTTGGTTGTAGGAAAGATCTGTATCATATAATATCTGGTTAGCTTGTCAACCCGCGGCTTAGTGCATCGAAGATATTCGTTCCAATACTTTTTGACGTAGTGATTTAAACTACGCACCTATCAAATGATCGCGACAAGGCGCCCGGGCTACTGCTGCAGGGGGGTATTGAAGACCCGCATTATTTTATTTTGTATTAATTGGTTACATTTTGCACGTTAACCGACCGTCTCAGCCAGTTGAAATCGATCAGCAAGTACTGCCAATTCATTTGGGTCCTGTTGCTTACCACCGCTTGTTTACCGGGCGGAGGGGAACTGGTTGGCATATGGCACACCGAATTGGAGACAGTGCCCGGATTAAGAAGCGCCCTGGACATCCAACTGAGCCAGGATATCACGGGCAAATGGAGCGGGCGGTTCGAGATACCGGAACTGATGGCCGCCAGCGAGTTGCAAGCTGTGATTGTGCGGGATTCAAAGATCGAGCTGAACCTGGGCGGCGGCGCGGCATTTAAAGGCGCGCTTTCAGATGACAAAAAAACTATCAAGGGGCTGCTGAGCGCCCCTGGACAGAAGCCTGAAAATGTGACCTTTACCAAATTTTTGCACTGGTCGGCGCAGGTACCTGCCCGGACCGGCAAAAACGGCCAGCCGGTGAAAAGCTGGAAATACCAGCCTCCAATAGCAACCGGCGATGGCTGGCGGGTAGGGCCTTTGCATAAAACGGTGGTGGATTCGGGACCATTGAATGAGCTGTTCGACCACATTCTGCAAGGTAAATTCCATGGCCTCGACGCGTTCCTGGTAGCGCAGCATGGTGAACTGATCCTCGAAGAATACTTTTACCTGGGTGCCCGGGAACGGCTGCATAGCATTCAATCGGCAACAAAAAGTGTAACGTCACTCCTGTTCGGCATCGCGCGCGACCGGGGGCTGATCAAGAATCTGGACGATCCGTTGAAAAGCTATTTTCCGCAATATGCCGATTCTGCCCGGGCAAACGCCTCATCCCCAACCTTGCGGCATGCGCTTACCATGTCCGCGGCCCTGGACTGGAAGGAGGACATCCCCTATTCCAACCCGGAGAATGACGCCGTGCGGATGAACCAGAGCAGCGATCTCTACAAATATGTTTTATCCAAAAAACCCGACCCTGTGGACAAGCCCGGCAGCAGGTTCGAATACAACAGTGGCCTGTCAATCCTTTTGGGGGGCGTGTTGTTGCATACCACCGGAAAGCCGGCAGATAATTATGCCAGGGAAACACTTTTTAAAGCCCTGGGAATAGACCATTTCGCATGGACCAATATGGGCGGTAAAATTCACACCGGCGGCGGACTTTTCCTCAGGCCGAGAGATTTGTTGAAAATCGGGCAGATGGTACTCGACAGCGGGAGATGGAACGGCCGGCAGATTGTTTCGGAAGACTGGATCAGGGAGAGCACCGCATTCATCCTCCCGGTAAGCGAAGGTAATAAGGACTTCGGCTATGGCTACCAATGGTGGCGTGGAACGGCCAGGACCGGTTCCAGCGCATTCCCGGTCATATATGCGGCCGGTTATGGCGGACAAATGCTGTACATCGTCCCGGATCTCGACCTGGTGGTACTTACATTTCATCACAATCCCACGGACAACGACGGCTCCCACAGCATTACCTGGAAGAACATTGAGCGCGTTGTTATTCCAGCATTTAGGTGATATTTTGTAAACACTTCAACCCGAACCAGTATGTTTCGCAATTATTTCAAAATAGCCTGGCGTAATCTTGCCGGGAACAAAACTTACTCGGCCATCAATATCGGCGGGCTTGCAGTGGGGATGATGGTTGCCATGCTGATCGGGCTGTGGATCTACGACGAGTTCTCCTATAATGAATGCCATCAAAACTACAAGCGGATCGCGCGGGTAATGCAACAGCAAACGCTCGACGGGGAAGTTAATACTGGCGCCAATGTTCCCGCACCATTGTTCAAGGAGCTGCAAACCAACTTCGGGGATGATTTCGAGCATATCGTGATTACCTCCTGGCTCCAAAGGCATGCGCTGGCCTACAATGGATCGAGTTTTACAAAACCAGGCAACTTCATGTCGGCAGGCGCGGCAGAAATGCTTTCGCTGAAAATGATCAGTGGAAGTGCTTCCGGGCTGAAAGATCCTGCCACGATCCTGCTCTCCGAATCGACCGCAAAAGCGATTTTCAGGGATTCGAACCCGGTGGATAAGATGCTAAAAATCAATAAAAACCTGGATGTGAGGGTGGCCGGAGTTTACGAGGATATTCCTTACAACTCGGAATTTCACGAACTGGCGTTCATTGCGCCATTTGACCTGTTCGTTTCTTCCACCGAATGGGTCAAAGAAGCGGTGGAAAACAGCGAATGGGCAAACAGCTCTTTTCAGATCCTGGTGCAGCTTTCGGAAAACGGGGATGTACATGCTGTTTCCGACAAAATCAGAGATATCAAACTCAGAAAAGCCGGTGAAGCCGAGTTGAAATTCAAGCCTCAGATCTTGCTGCATCCCATGAGCCGCTGGCACCTGCATTCCGAATGGGTGAATGGAAGCAATGTTGGCGGGCGCATTGAATTTGTGTGGCTCTTTGGCACCATAGGCATATTTGTATTGCTGCTGGCATGCATCAATTTCATGAACCTCAGCACAGCACGCTCAGGAAAACGCGCCAGGGAAGTCGGGATCCGCAAGGCGATCGGCTCGTTGCAACGGCAGTTGGTCAGCCAGTTTTTCAGTGAATCTTTCCTCGTTGTATTCTTTGCCTTCGTTGTCTCGCTGGTACTGGTCCGCCTGGCTTTGCCCGCCTTCAATGAAATAGCCGACAAGCAAATGCAGATTCCCTGGCACGACCCGATCTTTCTGGCCAGTGTATCTGCGTTCGCACTTCTGACGGGATTCATCGCGGGCTCCTACCCCGCTTTCTATTTGTCTTCCTTTCAACCCATTAAGGCGTTGAAAGGCAAATGGAGCCCTTCGGGACTCCGCGCGACCCTGCCACGCAAAATTCTGGTGGTACTTCAATTTACGGTTTCAGTGATGCTCATGATCGGAACAGTGGTTGTTTACAAGCAGATCCTTCATGCGAAAAACCGCCCTATCGGCTACAACAGGCAAGGGCTTGTGAGCATGCTGGTTAATAACAAGGACATCCATGCCCATTTTGATGCTGTGCTCGATGACCTTGTTAAAACAGGGACCGTGACGTCGATGGCGGAGTCGGCTGCCCCGCCCACCGAGGTTTTTTCGGCAAATGCAGGTTTCGACTGGAAAGGCAAAGATCCCGGCCTGCATTCCGAGTTTGCGACGATTGGTGTTTCGCATGGTTTTGGAAAAACAATCGGATGGGAGTTTATCGCCGGACGCGATTTTAACAGGAGCTTGTCCTCGGACTCTGCCGGGTTTGTAGTCAATGAAGCGGCGGTGAAGTTTATGGGGCTTGGGAAACGGAATTTGAACGATGCCATCGGAGAAACCGTAACCTGGGATGGAAGGCGTTTCAGGATCATTGGTGTGATCAAAAATATGGTTATGGAATCACCTTATGATCCCGTCAAAAAGTCGATATTTTTCATCCCTCCAAAAGGCGGCCGATTTATGACAGCGCGGCTTAATCCCGGAGCCAATGCCAGTACGGCTTTGAAAAACATTGAAACTATTTTCAAAAAATACAGTCCCGATTCACCGTTCAATTTCCAGTTCGCGGATCAGGAATATGCGTTAAAATTCGCTGCCGAAGAACGGATAAGCAGGCTGGCCGCCATATTTACAGGTTTGGCCATCTTCATAAGTTGCCTCGGACTTTTCGGGATGGCATCCTTCATGGCGGAACAACGGACAAAAGAGATAGGGATCCGTAAAGTGCTGGGCGCATCGGTCGCCAGCTTATGGCAGCTGCTTTCCGGCGATTTTGTTATCCTGGTAGCCGTTTCTTGCCTGCTGGCAACGCCCATTGCCTGGTATGTGATGGATCGCTGGCTCGAAAAATATGCCTATCATACTCAAATTTCCTGGTGGATTTTTATGATATCGGGCCTGGGGACACTGGCAATTACATTCATTACGGTAAGCTATCAGGCTATTCGCACGGCACTGCTCGATCCCGTGAAAAGTTTACGCATGGAATAGGGCGCCGAGGCCCGGGCAGTAGTGGATGCATCAGGAAAGTGTGACGAAACAGGCCCGCGTATAAACGGCTACAACGTATATTGCGGTACTGAAATGATTTGTGAATGTATAAGGTTCTACTAGCCATTGCCCTGGTGCTGGCCCCCCATGTAGTTTTTGCCCAACTGAGGATCGAAGTTGTAGAAGCTCCGGCGCTTATTTCACCCGGCTCCTCGCTCTTTTTGGCCTCGGATTTGAACAACTGGAGCCCCGGTGACCCCAATTATAAGTTCAGGAAGGACTCGACGGGCAAATACTATCTTGACATTGCCGCTGTTCCCCCGAAGTTTGGTTACAAGATCACGCAGGGAAACTGGACGATGGTGGAGGGTGATTCGGCAGGAAGCCCGGTTGCGGACCGCATTTATGATGTATCCAGGGAGGCCGACAAACACCTCGTCCGCATTCATATCCGGGGGTGGGAGAAAAAAATAGTTTACACATTCATTATCAATAGTCTCCCAAAAAATACGCCGCATGACGCGCAGATTTATATTTCGGGAAATTTTAACGACTGGGAGCCGGCCAACCCGCTTTACAAAGTCTATAAAAACATCGATGGCACATACAGGACTACGATTTACACCGATAAAGACCCGGTCGAGTATAAGTTTACACGCGGCAGTTGGGAATCGATCGAAGGACGGCAGAGCGGCAAAGCACTCCCCAACAGGACGATCTACCGCGACTCGAAAGTCGATCATACGTCCATCAATGTAGAGATAGACGGGTGGGAAGATCTTTCCGCTTCCTTCCATTTCTATTCGCTTTATGACCTCCTGCTGCTTTTTGCCGTCTTTCAGGGGATTCTGCTGATCATCGCGATCCCTTCGATGCAGAACTACAACCGTGCGGCTAACCGGTGGCTGGTAATCTCGATCGCCGTGGCCTCGCTGATGATCCTGCTGCGTACAATAGGAGGCTATCGCGAAGCTTCCCAGGCGTTCGGTAAAATACTGCTGCTGCCGGATTTCATTCTCTTCCTGTACATGCCTGCTTTTTACATTTATCTGCAGAAGCTGCTTTTCAACCATTCCGAAAAGCCGTTCAGGCAGCTTGTGCTCTTTTTGCCGGTTTTGCTGCAATGCTTTGTTTACCTGCCGTTCTTTTTGATCAGTGACAGGGAGCTGCACTTGCAATTCCTGGTGCGCGACGCGAAGCTTTTCGGAGTCTTTCTCGGCACAGGCTTGCTTGCCCTGGGTTGGAATACCTATTTCTGGTTCCTTTTCCGCAAGACATTCCGGTTTTACAGGGAACAATACCAAAGTCATTTTTCATACGAACAAAACCTTCATTACCTAAACACAGTGATGTTTATCCAGGGGCTCTGCCTTGGATTATGGTATTTCCTCTTCTTAATGCTTGGGCTGGGCTATGGTTTTGGCTTCGATGTCACCCAGATCGTCGAGGGGAGTGTCGACGCGATCTGGCTGGCATTCTCGACGATCACTTATTTTGTAGGCTATTTTGCCATTCATCAGCCCGAAATTTTCAAATTGTCCTCTCAGTCCCAGTCGCTTTTCGAGGCGGCAACAAATGTGGGCGAAGATGATGTTCCGGAAGGCTTTGCCAGCAAGAAGGCTGACCCGGTAGAAGACATTGCCGGGCTGAAACGGCAGGTCGAGGAGTACATGGCGAAGGACAAACCCTATACCAATCCGAAGCTGAGCCTTAGCGAGCTGGCCGGCAAACTGAAAATGTCACAGCACACGCTGTCAAGGGTGATCAACGACGGGTTTGAAAAAAACTTTTTCGACTTCATCAACTCCTACCGGATAGACGATTTTAAGAAGCGGGTCGATAATCCCAAATTTAAAAACTATACGCTGCTGAGCATCGCTTACGAGGTGGGTTTTAACTCCAAGACCGCATTCAACCGGTCATTCAAAAAGATCACCGGACAAACGCCCAGAGACTACTACAACGCCAGCCGTCCGGAGGAATAATTGACCTTTTTCATTTAAAATTATCAGAAAAATAAGTACCGCTTTATAAAGTGGCGCTATTTTAATATTCATAAACAACTGTTTCATAAAGGATTATGAAGTACAATACCCTCAATACCTAAAAAAACTCCGAATCGGTGAAGTGGGACGACAAGGGCTTGGAAAGCAGGTAGTTTTGCCAGAAATATTTTGATAAATAATTGGATTTAGCCGGTTAAACCTATCAGATATCGAAAAGCAATCAACCACATTTTATCCCTTTACGATGAAACAGCTTTACCAGAAAACAGTCTGTTTTGCCCTTTTGCTCCTGCTCGGGAACTTTGCATTAAGGGCCCAGAGTACAGTCACCGGAGAAGTCACCGACGAGCGCGACCGTTCGGTTTTACCCGGCGTGACCGTCATTGTCAAGAATAGCGCATTAGGTACCCAAACCGATGAAAAAGGCAGGTACTCGCTATCCGGCGTTCCGGCCGGGGCCAGGCTTGTTTTCAGCTTTGTGGGCAAGCTTACCCGGGAGGTAGATCTCGCAAACCAGTCGGTCATTAATGTCGCGCTGGTCGATAACTCCCGGGAATTGGCCGAGGTGGTGGTGATTGGCTATGGTACCCAGAAAAAGCAGGAGCTCACAGGCTCCATTACCAGCATTTCGGCGAAGGATTTCCAAAAAGGTAACGTCCAAAGTCCCGAGCAGCTGATCGTCGGCAAGGTAGCCGGGGTTTCCATCACTTCGAACAACGGTCAGCCCGGTGCCGGCAGCACCATCCGGATCCGCGGCGGGGCTTCATTGAATGCGAGCAACGATCCGCTGATCGTCGTCGACGGCGTACCGCTCAGCGGCAGCAGCCTGAGCGGCTCTCCTAATCCGCTGAGCCTCATCAATCCCAACGACATCGAGACTTTCACAGTCCTGAAAGATGCATCTGCGACCGCCATTTATGGGTCCCGGGCATCCAACGGGGTTATCCTGATCACTACTAAAAAGGGACAGAGCGGCACGCCTGTGATCAATTTCAGTACACAGGTAGCCGTTTCCAAAATCATCAAAAAAGTAGAAGCACTCAATGCCGACGAATTCAGGGCATATGTTGAAGCGAATGGAACAGACGACCAGAAAGCATTGCTGGGTTCCGCAAAAACCGATTGGCAAGACGAGATCTACCGGACAGGGGTCAGTACCGATAACAATCTGAGTGTCTCAGGGGCTTTGAAAAATATCCCTTACCGAGTTTCGCTGGGCTACATGCTGCAAAACGGGATATTGATCACCGACAAGTTACAGCGTCCGTCGGCCTCGGTTAATGTAAGTCCGAGGTTGTTTAACAAGCACCTCAGGGTCGACCTGAACCTGAAAGGCGCTCAAACCCGGTCCCATTTCGCCAATCAGGGGGCCATCATTAATGCGGTCCAGTTCGATCCTACCCAGGCTGTCATGGACGAATCAAGTCCGTTTGGCGGCTACTTCGAATGGGTCACCAGGGACGATGCCGGAAAAATCACACTCAATCCCAATGCGCCCAGGAACCCGGTTGCGCTGATCCGCCAGCAAGACAATAACGGAACCGTTACCCGTAGCTTCGGGAACGCCCAACTCGACTACAAGCTTCATTTCCTGCCCGATCTTCATGCCAACCTCAACCTGGGCTACGACGTCTCAAAGGGACACGGCACAACGTTTGTCCCCGAATATGCAGCACAAAACTTTACGACCAGGGGCCAGAACAACCGCTATTTGCAAAAAGTCGACAATAAAGTGGCCGAGTTCTACCTCGCTTATGCCAAGGATATCAGCGGCCTGAAAAGCTCCGTGAGTGCTACGGCGGGCTATGGCTATTACAACAATGCCACTAAAAATTACTTCTATCCCAATTTCAGCGCCGACGGGCAGGTGATCGAAGGCTCTCAGCCCAAATTCGAATACGATATTCCGGAAAACACGCTGATTTCCTACTACGGCCGGCTTATTTACACTTATAACGACAAGTACATTCTGGCCGGTTCGATACGCACGGATGGTTCTTCGCGTTTTTCGCCTGAAAATCGCTGGGGAGTATTCCCTTCCGTGGCGCTCACGTGGAGGCTCAACCAGGAGGAATTCACCAAGTCTTTCAAGGCGCTCAGCGATCTTAAACTTCGTTTGAGCTACGGTGTTACCGGTAATCAGGATGGAATTGCCAACTATTCTTACCTGGGTATCTACTCGGTAAGTTCCAATGCTTCCCAGTACCAGTTCGGGAACAGCTTTTACAACATGACAGCCCCGGCCGCCTATGATCAGAACATCAAATGGGAGCAAACGGCAACGGCAAACGCCGGTTTGGATTTCGGCTTTTTTGACAACCGGCTTTCGGGGAGCGTAGATGTTTATTACAAAAAGACCAAAAACCTGCTCAATACCGTTCCGATTCCTATCGGATCGAATTTCAGCAACCAGATACTGACCAACGTCGGCAATATCGAAAACAAGGGGATAGAGTTTTCCGTAAACGGCTCACCCGTTGTCAGCGACCAGCTAAACTGGAATATCGGGTTCAATTTCACCTACAACAATAACAAGATCACCAACCTAACGGCTGTCAACGACCCGGAATTTGCCGGAAACCTTACCGGCGGGATCACCGGAGGGACCGGACAGAGCATTCAGATACAATCTGTTAACTATAATACCTTCTCGTACTTTGTTTTCAAACAGGTATATGATCAGGATGGCAAGCCGCTGGAAGGTGTTTACGCAGATCTGAATGCCGACGGGGCGATCGATCAGAAGGACCAGTACCGTTACAAATCGCCGTTCCCGAAGGTTATGCTGGGTTTCAATACGCAGCTGACCTATCAGAAATGGAGCCTGAGCACAATTGTCAGGGCAAATATCGGCAACTACAATTACAACAATGTGGCCTCCAACTTTGGCGTGAGACGCAACATTCTGAACCCCAACAATATTCTGGGAAACAGCACAACCGATATTTACAACACCCACTTTTTCAACAACCGCTACCAATCGGATTATTACGTCCAAAACGCTTCGTTCCTGAGAATGGATAATGTCGGCATCGGCTATAATGCGGGCCGTTTTTTTGGAAACCGTTTGAACCTGAAAATCAATGCCAGTTGCCAGAATGTGTTTGTGGTAACCAAATACAAAGGCCTTGATCCGGAAATCAATGGCGGCATCGACTACAACCTATATCCAAGACCGAGAACTTTCGTGCTGGGCCTTAATCTGGACTTTTAATTCAAAAACGCATTAGTTATGAAGCGCTTATATAAAACATTGATAGTAACCGCCGTTCTGGCGGGTGCGGGATTCTCCTGCACCAATGACCTGAATCTTTCACCAACCAATTCCATAACCGCCGAGATTGCCTACAAAACACCTGCCGACTACAAGCAAGTACTTGCCAAGGTGTACGGAAGCTTCGCGCTGGCGGGGAATAATGGCATTAATGCATCCGACCTGGCAGGTATCGACCCGGGTCAGGCCGACTTTCTGAGACTTTTCTGGAACGCGCAGGAGCTAACCACCGACGAAGCCGTGTGCGTGTGGAACGACCCGGGTATTCCTGATTTCCATAACCTTAACTGGACGGCCAGCAATGTCCTTTTGAGCGCACTTTATAACAGGAGTCTCTTCCACGTGACGGTCTGCAACGAGTTCATCCGCGAGTCGTCGGACGAAAAATTAACAAGCCGGGGCATAGAGGGGCAAGCGGCAGAAGAAATCAGACGGTACCGGGCCGAGGCTCAGTTTTTAAGAGCATTCCAGTATTGGGTTCTGATAGATCTTTTTGGTAACCCTCCGTTTGTCACCGAAAAAGACCCGATCGGCAAGTATATTCCTCCCCAGATCAGGCGTGCCGAGCTATTTGCTTACATCGAATCTGAGCTGAAAGCCGCCGGGACCCTTTTAGCCGAACCCCGGAAAAATGAATATGGCCGAGTGGACAAGGCCGCTTCATGGGCTTTGCTGGCGCGGCTCTACCTGAATGCGGAAGTGTACCTGGGCAAAGGCCAGGGCAGGTATAGCGAAGCGATTGCCTATTCGGAGAAAGTAATACAGTCGGGCTACTCGCTTATGCCGGAATACAAACACCTGTTTCTGGGCGATAATGATACGGCCAATCCCGAAGTGCTTCTATCGATCAATTACGACGGGATCAAAACTCAGAACAATGGCGGTACCACCTTCATCATCAACGCGGGAATCAATGCGGCGATGAATCCGTCGTCGTTCGGCATTCCCAACGGAGGCTGGGGAGGCAACCGCGCCACGAAAAACCTGCCATTGCGCTTTGGCGATTACAGCGGTAACAAGGACAAGCGTGCGATGTTTTTTGGACAGAAGATCGAAATGGATGACCCTGCCCTATTCACCGATGGCCTGGCTATTACCAAATTCAGGAATATCACCCGCTCCGGCGCCATTGTACCTTCTACGGGCAACTCCTTTTCATCGGTCGATTTCCCGCTGTTTCGGCTCGCTGAAATGTACCTGACCTATGCTGAGGCTGTCAAACGTGGCGGAACGGGTGGTAGCGAGTCAACGGCGATTGCCTATTTCAACAAGTTGCGCGAGCGTGCATACGGTAACGCAAGCGGCAATGTGACGGTCATTAGCCTCACCGATCTCCTCGACGAGCGTAGTCGCGAGCTATACTGGGAGGCCCACCGCAGGACGGACCTTGTTCGCTATGGATTACTGACTTCCGGCGGCTATTTGTGGCCATGGAAAGGCGGCGCCAAAGAAGGAAAGGGTGTCTCCGAAAGCTTCAACCTGTTCCCGATCCCTGCTACCGATTTGATCGCAAACCCTAATCTGAAACAAAACCCATGAAAAAAAATAGAAGATTACCCGCTTTTCTGGCTCTGATCGCATTCGGAGCATTGTTCTCATGCGAAAAAGACGAAATCAAGACCATTGCCAATCCCGGTGCGGTGCCTGTGCTGTCGGTAAACCACCCGGTTTTGGAATTGACTAACGAGAATTCGGCGAAAGAAGCAGTTATACTCTCGTGGACGCCTGTGGATTACGGCTTCGCCGGAGTGGTCAGTTACACTATTCAATTTGATAAAAAAGGAAGTAATTTCCAGAAGCCCGTGGAAATTGACGCGGGGAATTCCCTGAAAAAGGCTTTGACTACTTCGGAGATTAATGGGCTGATGATTAATAAACTTAAACTCGTTGCCGGCCAGCAGGCGGACGTAGAAGCGCGTGTGGTATCGTCCCTCGGAGCAGATGCCAAACGGCTGAATACTGTTTCAGACATTAAAAACCTCTCTGTGACTCCCTATTTTGTGGTCATCGTCTATCCGGCGATCTACGTTCCGGGTAGCCATCAGGGCTGGGCCCCCGAGAAAGCCCCCAGGCTGGTTTCCGTAAAAGACGATAAAACCTTCGAGGGCTATGTCTACTTCCCTGACGAAAGCACCGAATTCAAATTTACCAATGCGCCCAACTGGAATGAGGGTGATTATGGCAGCGGCGGCCCGGGCAAACTCGGAACCACCGGTAATCTGGTACAGAAAGGTTCGGGCTATTACTTGCTTAAAGCGGATTTGAATAAAAGTACCTGGTCGGCATTAAAAACCGCGTGGGGAGTTCTTGGATCGGCTACCAAAGGCGGTTGGGATAAGGACCAGGATCTCACCTTCGATCCGAAAGACGGCACTTGGAAGGGAGAATTGGCCCTAACCACCGGAGAAATCAAGTTCCGGGCAAATGACGACTGGTCCATTGCATTCGGCGATGGTAACGCCGACGGCATACCGGATACGCTCGATAACGGAAATATCCGGATTGAGGCTGCCGGAACTTACCTGATCAGCCTCAATCTGAGCAATGCAGGTAACTATTCGTATTCTATCGTCAAAAAATAGCTTAGCATCAATTCATGGATTTTACGAAAATAAAAGGATACTGCCTTTCTGTATTGTCGCTTCTCATGGCGGCTACCGCACAGGCACAAACCAGTAACCCGCCCGGTGTCTGCTATGAGATATTCGTTCGTTCATTTGCCGATTCAAACGGGGACGGCATCGGCGATATCAACGGCATCACTTCAAAACTGGATTACCTGAAAGAGCTGGGCGTGGACGCACTCTGGCTGACACCCGTTTGCAAGTCGCCGACCTATCACAAATACGATGTGATGGATTACCGGCAGATCGATCCGGAATTGGGGACGATGGAAGATTTCAAAAGGCTGCTATCGGAGGCCCACAAGCGGAAGATCCGTATCATCAAAGACCTGGTCGTAAACCATACCAGCGACCGCCACCCGTGGTTTCAACAGGCCCGCAGCGGCAAACAGAACCCCTACCGCGATTACTACGTCTGGCTGGATCAAAAGACGATTGACTCGTTAGGCATCTCAACACGTGAAAAATCCGGAGATTCCTGGGAGGTTAATCCCTGGCATGCGTTAAAAGAAGGAGGCGACGAGAAATACTACGGCCTCTTCTGGAGCGGGATGCCGGACCTGAACTTCGATAACCCGAAAGTTCGCCGGGAAATATATTCGATAGCCGATTTTTGGTTAAAAGAAGTAGGCGTGGACGGATTCAGGCTCGATGCCGCCAAACACATTTACCCTGACTGGGAAGCCGAGAAAAGCCATGCATTCTGGGTAGAGTTCAAAGAGAAGATCCGGAGCATTAAACCGGATGCCTATCTGGTCGGTGAAGTATGGTCGACGCCCGAAAAGGTTGCGCCGTACTTCAAGGGACTACCGGCCAATTTTAATGTGGAGGCCGCCCTGGCGACGCATCAAATGCTAAAAACCGGGTCGACAGGCGATCTGATCGGGCAATTGCAGCAGACCCATCGGGCCTACAAGGCGGCAAATCCCGATTTTATAGATGCCGTTTTCAACAACAATCACGACCACGTCCGTATCGGAACCACGGTCGACGGGGATATCGACAGGATGAAACTGGCTGCCAGCCTGCTCCTGACACTCCCGGGGGAGCCGTATTTATATTATGGGGAAGAAATAGGCATGCTGGGCAACAAACCCGACGAGTACATCCGCGAACCTTTTTTGTGGAAAAAACAAGCGCAGGATCAGCAGCGTACCCGCTGGATGAAACCCTCCTACTCTACCGATGCCAGCGTCCGCAGCCTGGAAGCGCAAATGCAAGACTCTTCCTCGTTGTACCATCACTACAAAAGGCTTATCAAGCTTCGTCACGACTACCCGGCGTTGGGGCAGGTGGCACCAGCCAACCTGCTTCATGCGGGCGTTACCCAGGAGGGTATTGTCGCTTTCACCAGGCCGCACGCAAGCGGCGACCTGCTTGTGATACATAATGTAAGCGACACGGAAAGGACGCTCGAATTGCCGGCTGGGACAAGCAACAAAGGGCTATTGTTTGTTTCTTCCGGCAAAACCGTCGTCACCGCCACGAACTTGAAAATTCCTGCCTATTCATCGGTCATTTTGCACTAAATTGGGCGCCTACCTAACCCTTATCAGAATGAACAACCGAATTCTCCTCTTTCTATTTCTTCTGGCCTGGGCAACGCCCACCCGGGCGCAGCTGCAATGGAAGCTATCCGTCGGCGCAGGCATTCACGGCGCCCCGGCTGTGACAGAGCAGGCCGTGTATTTCGGAAGCGATGACAAAAACCTGTATGCCGTAAACAAAAAGACGGGTAAGCAGATCTGGAACTTTGCGACAGGCGGCCCGATCCGGTCAACGCCGGCTGTCGCAGGTGGCAAAATCTTCATCAACAGCGCAGATGGCAACGTTTACGCTGTTGATAAAGAAAAAGGAAAGCTGCAATGGTCTTTTAAAACCGGCGGAGAGCTGACCTATGATCTTTGGGACTACTACTTGTCATCACCGGTCGTACATGAAGGCATGGTCTATCTGGGAAGCGGCGACAGCTCGGTGTATGCGCTTGATGCCGAGTCGGGGAGAATGGTATGGCGCTTTCGGACTGGCGGCGTCGTACATGCGGCACCGGTCGTGCAAAATGGCAGGGTTTTCATCGGAAGTTACGACGGGCATTTTTACACCCTGGACGCCAGTACCGGCAAGGTTGTCTGGAAGTTCAAAACAATCGGCGACCCCTCGTTTCCCAAGGGTGAAATCCAGCGGGCGGCGTACGTGGATCAGGAAAAAGTGATTTTTGGCAGCCGCGATTTTTTCATTTACGCGCTCGACGCTAAAAGCGGCGAGGTGATCTGGAAGATGAAAGAAAAGGGCAGCTGGGTCATTGCCACCCCCGTATGCGATGCGGAGCGTGTTTTTGTCGGGACCTCGGACACGCATCAATTCTATTCGCTGGATGCCAAAACAGGTCAGGTAAACTGGGTATTGCCGTTAAATATGCGTGTTTACGCAACAGCGCTCCTTACCGGCGACTCGCTGATTTTCGGGTGCTTCAACGGAAAAATCTATTTCACAGACCCCGCGACCGGGAAAGTCAGAAGTACTTTTCAGACCGAGCAAAGCAAACGCAATTACCCGCAGGTTTATGACGCGACCGACCATATCCGCAAGGATTTTGACATGTATGGGGACAACTATATCAACGCTGAAAAGCAGATACTGTCACTGGGCTCCATTCTCTCGGGACCGACGTTGGATAATGGTACGCTCTATTTTGGCGACGCCAGCGGAAACATGTATGCGCTGAAAGCCGGACACTCCGCAACGAACTGACCATCCGAATTCTATTTCAACTAATCATGAAAATTCTGTTCTTCTCCGCAAAGCCCTACGACAAGCAGTTTTTTGATGCACATAACCGTTCTTACGGTTTTGAGATCGAATATCTGGAAACGCATTTGGGGCCTCACATCGTGAATGCCGTAAGCGGCCAGGCTGCTATTTGCGTGTTTGTAAATGACAAGGTGAATGCCGAAGTCATTTCCGTATTGGCGGAGAAGGGCGTCAAGGTTATTGCGCTGAGGTGCGCCGGCTTCAACAATGTGGATCTGGATGCTGCCCGGCTTCATGGAATACGCGTGTGCCGGGTTCCCGAATATTCGCCCGAGGCTGTGGCGGAGCACACGGTCGCGATGTTGCTGACGTTAATACGCAAAACCCACAAAGCATACAACCGGGTGCGGGAACAGAACTTTTCATTGAACGGCCTGCTCGGGTTCAATTTACACGGCAGAACCGTTGGCGTAATCGGCACAGGCAAGATCGGGGGCGCATTTTGCAGAATAATGAAAGGCTTCGGCTGCCGGGTTCTCGCCTACGATCCGTTCCCCAACCATGAACTGCAATCGGCGGGTATCGAGTACAATACATTGGAAGAGGTGCTACGCTCTTCCGATGTCATTTCTCTCCACTGCCCGCTGAACCCCGGCACGCATTACCTGATCAACGAAACCACACTTGCTTTGATGAAGCCCGGTGTGACATTGATCAACACCAGCCGCGGCGGGCTGATCAACACCACTCATGCGATAGACGCCTTGAAGAGCAAACACGTGGCCAACCTGGGCATCGACGTGTACGAGCAGGAAGAAAAGCTGTTTTTTAAAGACCTCTCGGAAAGTATCATCGAAGACGATACCATACAACGCCTGATGAGCTTCCCAAATGTACTCGTGACGGCCCATCAGGCATTTTTTACGGAAGAAGCACTGACTGAGATTGCGCAGATAACGTTGCAAAATATCGACAGGATCCTGCGCGGGGAAGAACCGGACGAACATGCCGCGCTGCTTGTTTAAAAGACTCGGGTTTAATCCTGCCACGGTCGGTACCACCTTCACGGCCCTGCAAAGTCGGGGACGGCGGTGTACTATCCCAAAGAAACAATACGCTGAGCCTCAACCGACCGGGTATTCAACTCGATGTTTTTCACTTCTTTGTGCTTGCCGTCAATCAGGACAACTTTGTAAGCTCCATCGGGCAGCTGGCTAAGGTCAAATCTTGTACGGGTGGCAGCATCGTCCTTTTCAATGGTTTTAGATGCTAATGTATGCCCGAACTGATCGATCACATTGACCGACACTTCTTTTTCTGCTTTGATAACGTTAACCTCAATTTTTCCATTGGTCGTGGTTACCACCCAAAATCTGGTTTCAACCTCCTGCGCTATGGGGTTGGAAGTTACTGGTTTACCGGATTGTGCGTGCCCGGCGGAAGAAAGAGCGAGAGAGGCTGTTAAAAGTACGGATGCGATGAGCGTTTTCATGGATGCTTATGTTTAAATATGATTGTTTAAGACCTGCCGGGAACAACTCCGTTCCCGACTTCCGATACAATGTTAAACACCCCGCTTCTCCCCTCAAAACAGATTCGACAGACAGGCACCAAACAACGACAGACCGGCCAAACACAACCGTAAACAACAGAAAATAAGATACTTAGGCAAAAAATAACCGATTCATAGATCAGAATGCGGAATTCGTAGAGCCACAAGGTCGATTCATTGACTGCGATAGGGTCCCGTACCCAAAAATACGCCGCGTAAATTATCCTATCCGCTCTTTCACCACTTTGGCCGGTATACCTGCGACCACGCTGCCAGGCGGTACGTCCCGGCTTACCACCGCTCCCGCCGCTACGACCGCATTCTCTCCGACAGTTACGACAGGCAAAATGGTCGCCCCGGCGCCAATCCATGCATTTCGTTTGATATGAACGGGCCTGGGGATTAATACTTTACGATCGGACGGATCGAGTGGATGGCTTTCCGAAGTGATATTGACGCGCGGGCCGATCCGCTTTTTGAGCCCAGCAATGCAGGACAGTACAGGATAAGCGCGCCAACAACAATAGCAATATTGAAAGTAAAAATATCACATTTCAACCATACCCGGATGCGTAAATCCACACCGGTCCGCGAGGAAGAGCCACACCTGGGCGATCTTCGGAACCGTTTCCTGCTGGCCGTCATTTTTCTGTCTGTCGCATTTGCAAAACCGGTCAGCGGGCAAGCACCTAATCCCGGTTTTGCCCCAAAAAATGGCGACCGTATCATTCTGCTAGGCAACACATTTGCTGATAGAATGCGCCACTACGGCTACTTCGAAACATTGCTCCAGAAAAACTTCCCGGGAAAGCAACTTACCATGCGCAATATGGGATGGAGTGCGGATGAAGTGGGCTTACAGCCCCGGCCGCTCAATTTTCCTGGCTTCGGAGAAAAAACAACAAGGCTGACCGAGGGCCGGAAGGAGGTGAAATTCCAGGGTTTTACGCATGAGGGAGAACGCATTGTGATGCCCGTCGCACTCAATTTCGAAGGCTTGAACCAGGATCTTTATGACCAGAAAGCCGACATTATCTTCCTCTGTTTTGGAATGAATGAAGCATTTAAAGGTCCGGCAGGTCTGCCACAATCGAAAAGGACCTGAATGCATTCATCCAAAACCTGCAAAAGAACCGATACAACGGCCGCTCGGCCCCTACCCTGGTGCTCATCTCCCCTATTGCGCACGAAGAATTAGGTGCGAATTTCCCCAATCCTGCGGAGCACAACAAAAACCTCGAATTGTATACCAAAACCATGCAGCAAACGGCTTCTGCAAAAGGGCTCTATTTCGTCGACCTTTTTACACCTTCCCTTGCAAAAATGAAGCAAAGAGGACAGGAAAAGTTGACCATCAACGGCATTCACCTTACCGGCGCCGGTTACAAGCTCGCTGCCGAATGGATGGCCCGATCGCTGGGCTTCGGAAAAATGCCCGACTTGAACACCGGGAACAACAAGAAGCTTTTGGCCGTGATCAAAATGAAGGACGATCATTTCTTTTACCGCTGGCGCGCCGTGAATGGCGAATACATTTATGGCCGCAGAAGAGAGCCGTTCGGGGTGATCGCCTTTCCTCCGGAGCTCAGGAAGATCAACCAAATGACGGCGTCGCTGGATTCGGTGATCTGGGAAATGGGCAAAAGTAATGGTGCCGAAGCGTACAAAAAAGCCGTTGAAATCGTCGACAGGCGCGGAAAACCGGTTGATCCTATGCTGACGCCCGACGTTCCGATGACCGGCAGACAAGGAGAAGCCGCCAAAGCTGCTGCTCACGCACATCACGAGAAAATGTGGCCGGCAACCACCGACAAGTTCAAGCTGCCCGCCGGGTACCAGATCAACCTTTTTGCCTCAGAAAAAGACTTTCCCATTGAAAAACCGGTGGCCATGAATTTCGACGCCCGCGGCAGGCTTTGGGTGGCGACAATGCCCACTTACCCGCAATATTTCCCCGGCATTCCGGTCCACGACAAAATTGTGATCCTCGAAGATACCGATGCGGACGGAAAGGCCGACAAGCATACCGTTTTCGCGGATGACCTTTACCTTCCCCTGGGTTTTGAATTTGGCGACGGAGGTGTCTATGTCTCCCAGGAGCCGGATATCGTGTTTTTGAAAGACACGGACGGCGACGACAAAGCCGATCTTCGCGAGGTGGTACTGACCGGTTTCGGCTCCGAAGACAGTCATCATGCAACGCACGCATTCACATTCGGGCAGGATGGTGCATTGTATTTCAATGAAGGAACATTCCTGAATTCACAGGTGGAAACACCTTACGGTCCCATCCGCTCCTATGCCGGTGCAACCTACCGGTATGAGCCGCGTACAGCGAAGCTGACGCATTATATTTCGTATCCTTATTACAATCCCTGGGGAAGTGTTTTTGATAAATGGGGAATGCATTTGATCGGCGACGCATCCGATGGCTCCAACTATTTTGCCCCGCCTATGACCGGAAATGTCAGTTATCCCGACAAGCACCCGCGCATTGACATGTTCACCGAAACACGTGTGAGACCCACTGCGGGCATCGAGATCATTTCCAGCACGCAATTTCCGGACGAGGTGCAGGGTGATTTTCTGGTCAATAACAACATCGGTTTTCAGGGAACCAAGCAACATCGGATCGTACCGCGCGGCTCCGGCATCGGCAGCAAAGAAGTGGAAGCGATCCTGCAATCCGAAGATCCGAATTTTCGCCCTATCGACATTGAGTTCGGCCCTGACGGCGGCTTGTACATTGTAGACTGGTATAATCCGCTGATTTCGCACGGTTAAAATCCACCCCGCGATCCCGCGCGGGATAAATCGCATGGCCGGATCTGGCGAATCACCTATAAAGGCAAGCCGGTGCTGCGGGTAACCGATGTTTCAAAGCAGACGGTTCCTGAATTACTCGATAATCTGAAAGCCTATGAAGACCGTTTCCGTTATCGTTCCCGGGCACAGATCCGGGAAAAGAAAGCGGCACACGTGTTGCCGGAATTAAAAAAATGGGTGGCGGCACTGGACAAAAACGACCCGCAATACGAACATAACCTGCTGGAAGGATTGTGGCTTTATCAGGATTTTAATGTAGTTGAACCAGCGATCCTTAAAACGTTACTCAATGCAAAAGAGCCTCAGGCGCGCGCCGCAGCCACGAAATTGCTCCTCTACTGGCGTGACCGCATCCCCGGCTCGCTGGAACTGATGCGCGCCAGATTGAACGACGAGTCAGCGAGGGTAAGGATCGAGGCCATTGTGGCATTAAGTTACTTCAACTCTGAACAGGCAGTAGCCGCAGCCACGGATATTTTCAAATATCCAACCGACTATTATATGGATTACGCAGTCCGTGAAACATTCCGCTTTTTGAAACCAATTTGGTTGTCGCGGATGAAACAGGGGAAAGATCTTGGCGAAAACCAGGAGCTAGTCAGTCGCTATCTGTTGAAGCTGGCAAATGCCGAAGAACTTGCCTCATTACCGCAAACCTCCCATGTGCTGACCGCAATGCTGGCCAGGCCCGATATTGACGCGGAAAGGAAGCGGGAAGCCGTAAACAGGCTCGCTAAGGATCAGAAAGCAGGGAGGGTTCAGGTGCTGTTAAATGCAATTCGCGATGAACAAAAAAGCAAAAAGGCCGGTGGGGAGCTAAATGCTGCGCAAAAGGAGCTTGTCAGGCTTTTACTCGCATCCGAGCCGTCGGAACTGGCACAGAATGAGGCCGGACTAACACGGCTGATCAATGGGGACACCAGCCAGGCCATGCAGGCAACCGGTTTTGCAGCCGTAATCACAGCCGGGCAATCGGACCAAGCCTTGCAAAAAGCCATTCAAGAGAAAACAGCGGCTTATTTGACAGGTATTTCCATGTTGACCAATACCGATCTGAAAGCTTCATTTTATAAAAAAGTAAAAGACCTGGCGCCAAAGGCACCGGCGATTGCCTATCCGCTGCTGATGAGGATGACAATCGAAAACGAGGCTAAAACACAGCCGACCAAAGATCTGGTAGCAGCATTAAGCAGCACGCCCGATTCGATCCGGGACTCCCGGGCATTTGCCGCAGCCATTACTACGATGAAAAACATGGTGAATAGTGTCCCCGAAAATGACAGGAAAGACGTTCTGTCCATGCTGGAAAGCATGGGAACCATCGAAATAAAGCTCGTGGCAATTGAAGCGAAAATGGCTTTCGACAAAAAAACGCTGACTATTCCGGCCGGGAGAGCTGTGACATTGGTTTTCGAAAACCCCGATCTGATGCCACATAATGTTGTGATTGTCAGGCCGGGCACAGCGGAAAAAGTAGGTGAAGCCGCAGATGCGATGGCGAGCCTGAAAGATGGTTTTGAAAAGAATTTTGTACCGTCGACACCCGATGTGCTGTTCGCAACGCCCCTTGTGAACTCGGGCAAGTCATTCAGGCTCGAATTCAAGGCACCTCTCGAAGCCGGCGATTATCCTTTCATATGTTCCTTCCCGGGCCACTGGAGGGTGATGGCGGGCATTCTTACTGTGAAGTGAAAATTGCCTGCCGGTTTCTGCAACTTTTTAACGCCATAGCTGTCCAATGAGTAGCAATGGATCAGAAAGAACATCACAAACCGACCGACCGTACATTGGTAGAACGGGTACTGAGTGGCAACACCAGGGCCTTCGGTATCATCATCAAGCATACCGAAGGTCTCGTCGCGCAGATTGTGTTCAAGATGATCTCCGACCGGGAGGAGCGCCGGGACATTGCCCAGGACATTTATCTGAAAGTTTTTCAAAAGCTGGATAGCTTCCGTTTCCAGTCCAAACTCTCGACGTGGATCGCCCGGATCGCCTATAATACCTGCATTAATCAACTCGAAAAAAACAAAATCTCGTCCACTGCAACCTACTTTGAAATGCCGGTTGACGACGGCGACCTGGCGCACGAGTACCCTGACCGGAACGACATCGAAGAAGATCTGATAGGGGCCGAGTTCGCAAGCCTGCTTCAATCGGAGCTGGAAAAATTACCGGCCTTATACAAACTGCTGATTACCCTCTATCATCACGAAGAACTGAGCTATTCGGAGATCGCGCAGATTGTGACCCTGCCCGAAGGGACGATCAAGAGCTATCTTTTCAGGGCGCGGAAAATGTTAAAGGAGCGATTGCAAAAGATTTACAATAAAGGATTATGAAAACAGGGGATCATTTATCGAATACTGAAATCCAGCAATATGCATTGGACGGGAAAGGGACTGACCAAGTCCTGGCGGGACATATCGCGCAATGCGCGCAATGCGCAGGCAGGGTGCAATTTTATCAAAAAATGACCCGCTCCATATCCGAAATGCCGGGAGAAACCTTTGACTTCGAGCTTGCCACATTGGTACTGGCACAGCTTCCGGCACGGAAGTCCGGGCAGGCAACCGAACTGGTATTCGTTGTGTGCATATCGCTGATCGGCATACTGGCTGGCGTTGGCCTGCTTAGCTATCAGCATGCCGGGCCAGTGAGTGCAATGCTGTGGAATCGCGGAACGATCGTTTACTGCTTTGTGACGATCTGCGGTTTGCTCTTTGGTTTCCTGGCGGTAAATCTGCGGCAGGAATACATTATCAAAATCCATAGGCTCGATGCCCCGGGAAAATTGCAACAATATCCGCGGGCAGCTGTCTAATCAAGAAACGGCTATTAAACATGAAAAAGACGATATTAATCTCATTGATTACATTATTCCCCGCCGTGGCGAGCGCGCAAACGGCAAAAAGCACCTACGTCGATCGCGACCAGGTTGCGTTGGGCGTAACCGTTCTGCTGGTCGCGTTAATACTTGTTTTCTTGCTGGAAATTACCAAGCGGTATTTCCAGCATCGCCTCAAAGAAAGAGTCCTTGAATCGGGGGCCAGCGAAGAACTCGCAGCACTTTTATTGCAACCGGACCGCAAGGAGAGTTTACGGGCTTGCATCAAATGGCTTGCCATTTTCCTGGGCCTGACTTTGGGCTTCGCCATCATTGCCTTTGTAAATCCCGCGGCCTGGGCTGCATTGGGCGTCCTATCGCTATGCCTTTCGGGCAGCTTTCTGGCCTATTACCTTTTCCTGAAAAGAACTGATCACTAAGATTTTTTAAATCAACCGACCATGAAGTACCATCAAATACCCCTTCGATGGGAAGGGATTCTTATTGCCCTTACCCTGCTGTTGCTTACCAATGGAAGAGCAACCGGCCAGGTTAAGCCAGAGGCCGCTTTCGACCGCCTATTGGAAACATCGCAGCTTCGGGAGGATTTTCAAACCTTTCGGCGGACCTTGACCGAAAACCATCCGGACCTATACCGATATCGGCCCGAGGCGTCATTAAACGGGCTGCTGGATAGTTGCCAGGCGAGCATTAAGGGCCCGATGAACCTGATTGAATTCGGGAACCTGATCCGGTTTGCGGTCAGCGCGCTTGAATGCGGGCACACCAGTGGCAGCCTGCCGGGGGAAATCATGGAAAGCTACGCAGCAGCGGTGCCGATGTTCCCGCTGAAAGTCTGGTTTGTAAATGGCCGTGCATTTGTGCTATGCAGCAAGGATGAAAATGCGCCGGCAGGATCGGAAATTCTGGCGATCGACAGCGAGCCCGTCGGAAATATCCGCCAGAGGCTCATGCGGTACCTGCCTTCGGATGGTAAAATCCAGACCAAGAAAAACGCGACTTTGAACAACGATGCATTTCTGTTCCTTTACAATTTTGTATATGGACGGAAAGCGAATTACAAAATCAGGCTGGTCGTGCCTGACGGTCAGACGCGGGAGGTTACCTTGGAAGCGACTCACTTTGAAAACACCCAATGCCCCGCAAATAAGACGGCAAGCAATGCAAAGCCACTCGAAATCAGCTTTCTGAGTGATTACCGGGCCCTTTTGACAATCCGCACGTTCAGCAAGCAACGGATCCTGGCGGCCGGCCAGGATTTCCCGGCCTTTTTGGAATCCGTATTCGAACAGCTGCAACAAAGAAAAATAAAACACCTGGTAATCGATTTGCGGGCAAATGGCGGGGGCGACGATGTATACGGCGCATTGCTGTACTCCTACCTGAGCAACAACCCGTTCCGTTATTTCTCGTCATTGCAATCCAGGTCCAAACCAGTGATGACGGTCGAGGATCACCCTGGCCTTGCTATCCAGCAACCCGCCGGATCGAACTTTCGGCAGAAGGTATATGTGCTGATCGACGGACGGACTTTCTCTACGGCTGCCGACTTTTGCGCCATTACCCGAAGCAATGCGCGGGGCATTTTCATCGGAGAAGAGACCGGCGGCGGCTATGAAGGCAATAACTCGGGAGGAACAGTAAGAACCAGTCTACTGCATTCAGGCCTGCAAATCGCGGTACCGACGGTCAGGTATTCCAATGCCGTCAATCCTGGTAAAGAGCAGGGACGGGGTATCATTCCCGAATACCCGGTTGCAGCATCTGTTTCAGATATCCTTGCAGAAAGAGACCCTCAGCTCCAAAAGGCATTTGAAATAAGCCTGGGCAGATAGTCAAGCGGATGTCATGGCCAAGCGTGCGCTATGGCCCGAAACTTCATCGATGCATGAAGCTCCTACCATGAATATTTGGGAATAAAAATAACAGACACATTGGACTGAATTTTGGGCACGATCGCGAAAACATAGTTGACTCCTTCTCTTGGTTGCGACCCGTAACGAAGCTCAGCATTAACCGTAAGTTTTTGATGTGCACAATCGGCTGTTACACTTTGGTTCATTACAGAACCAAAAGTGTGCATCTTGATACTAATCGCGACCAGACTTTTAGTTCTGAAATCAATTTTCTTTTTGAGGTAAGCGATGTCTAATTTTTGGTATAGTTCATGCTCGCTTTGTATTACTTCATAATCCATATCGAAACTCCCTTCGTCCTGAAAACGTGCAGCCGGATTTAGTTCATCATTAAATAATTCGAACTTCACAGGCCCGTCTTCGCATTGATATACATAAGGCTCTTCATCTTCGCACGAGCCAGAGATGATGGCTAGCAGACATAAGGCAACATTTTTAAAATTCCCCATAAATATTCCGGCTAAGCAGACTTTTCCTGTTAACGTCCGGCATACCAGCTTCCTTGTCTATCGAATAACCGTTTGTTCACTCAACAAAGGAACTCAGAAGCCGATTAAGTGTTTTTCCATTAGCAGCATTCTTAGCGTTAATGAATCGACATGGCAGACAAACTTATTCAAGATATACCATTTTCCATTCTTGATCTCGCCCCGATCACAGAGGGAAATAGCGCAGCTACAACTTTCAGGAACAGTCTCCGGCTCGCGCAGCGTGTCGAAGAGCTTGGTTATAAACGGTACTGGCTCGCCGAACACCACAATATGGAAAGCGTAGCCAGCTCCGCCACGTCGGTACTGATCGGCTACATTGCCGGCGGCACCAATACAATCCGTGTCGGCAGCGGCGGCATTATGTTACCCAATCACGCGCCGCTGGTAGTTGCCGAACAGTTCGGCACCCTTGCATCACTTTATCCAGGCCGCATTGACCTGGGACTGGGGCGTGCCCCCGGGACAGATCAGGTTACCGCACGGGCGCTCAGGCGTAACTACATGGAATCCGCCCAGGATTTTCCGGATGATGTGATGGCATTGCAAACCTATTTTTCGGCAGAAAACAGAAGCTCCAAGGTGCGTGCAATCCCCGGGGAAGGGCTGGACATACCGATCTGGATCCTGGGTTCGAGCACCGACAGTGCGCGGCTCGCGGCCCATCTGGGATTACCTTATGCGTTTGCGAGCCACTTCGCACCCACCCATTTTATGAGCGCAATAGAACTTTACCGCAGGAATTTCAGGCCGTCGCAATATCTTGCGAACCCTTATGTAATGGCTTGTGTAAATGTGATTGCCGCCGACACGAACGAGGAAGCGGAGCGGCTTGCGACTTCTTTCTTCCAGTTGGCTACGGGAATCATTACAGGCAAACGCCGGGCATTGCAGCCACCCGTGGAAAGCATGGACGGACTTTGGGGGGAATACGAGGAAGCAGCAGTGAGACAAATGATGAAGTATACATTTATCGGTGACAGAAAGACCATCAGCGACGATCTGGCCTATTTTCAACAACGTACGCAGCTCGACGAGCTGATGGTTACCAGCCATATCTACGACCCCGGTGCACGTATCCACAGCTACGAAGTTCTCAAGAGCATCCAGACTAAAAGTATCATCAACACATTGTGATAAAGAATCCATTTCATTCCCCGATGACTATCAAAAACCCGTCAAGGCCGGATTTATCAATGTGGTCTGGGCCCAAACAGCATGGCCGGGAAAAATGCCCGCAACTACCACTCCGGAAATACATCGCCCAATCATAATTTGGTAATCTTAATTCAGGCTCAGAAGGTGGGCAAAAGTAGCTCAGCCCCCCAAACTACCATGAGTACATTTGTTCAAATAATAGGAACAAATGTTCAATCCACCCCAAGAAACCGGAGAGAGGGGCTATGCCTTTAAGTGTGCTATTGACATTTGACTGAAATTATCCAACCTTTGACGAGTACAATTATTTGTCATTTAAATCCATCACGAACAGAGCCCGTCTGCTTTTCGATTACCTGATGGCGGCCTTCTGATCCCAATGGAGCTTATTCCTGCAATGCAGTATTCTGCATGGAGAGATTTTAACGTATTGCTAATAAGTGTCTATTTAACGTTTATCTAATTACCATATGAGAGACCTTTTACAACGGAATTTTGCAATGTGGTTCCGGTCTGCCCTGGTGTTGCTATTGCTGGCATGGGCCGCATCAACCCAGGCGACGGCGGAAATGCGTTTGGACAAGCAGGTGACCGGCCGTGTAACGACCGAAGACGACGAGCCCCTGCCTGGGGTCAACGTCACACTGAAAGGATCCAGCATCGGCACGAGCACGGATACCAAGGGGGATTTCAGCATCACGGTACCTTCCGAAAGCAGCGTGCTTGTGTTCAGCTTTATAGGCTACGGAAAGCAGGAAGTCACCGTTGGCAGCCAGACGCGGATCGAGATAAAGCTGTCGATGGAAAACCAGGCATTGGAAGAAATGGTGGTGATAGGTTACGGTTCACAGAAGAAATCTTCTTTGACCGGGGCCGTTTCGTCCGTATCGCCCAAGGAATTGACCGCCTTGCCGGTTGTCAGTACAGAACAGGCGCTTCAGGGCCGCATACCCGGTGTCCGCGTGGTGAACAATGGCAGCCCCGGGCAAACGCCTATCGTACGTATAAGGGGGATCGGTTCCATTAACTACGCTTCCGGGCCGCTTTATGTGATCGACGGCATCCCGTCGGGCGACCTCAACAACCTCGACCCGAAAGACATCGAATCTTTGGAAGTCCTCAAAGACGCAAGTTCGGCGGCCATCTACGGTTCCAGGGCTTCCAACGGCGTCATTATCATCAGCACAAAAAAAGGATCGAAAGACGGGAAGCTGCATGCCAATGTCGACTCCTATTTCGGGACACAATCGGCGTGGAAAAAGCTGGACCTGCTCAATACCGACCAGTACATTCAGTATGCAACCGCTTTGCTGGGCAATGCGGGCATAGCGATGCCCGGCAGGCTATCCAACCTCAACCAGCCTGTTTACCAGGGCGCTACGCAGACTTTCGCGCAAACCCATACCGACTGGCAGGATGTTCTTTTCAGAAATTCGCCCGTTCAGCAGCACCAGTTTTCGGTGAGCGGAGGCAATAACGTGTCCCGTTTCTTTACATCGGCGGGCTATTTCGATCAGGAAGGTATTCTGGTAGGAACCAATTACAAACGTGCCAATTTCAGGATCAACTCGGATCATCAGGTAGCCAAATTCTTGAAGATCGGTCAGACGCTGACATTTTCCTACGACAAGACGCGTGGTGAGCAGGGCTTCGGCGGTGGCCGCACGCTCGTAATGCAGGCGATCCGCAACCTCCCCTACTGGCCTGTAACCGACCCGACCAAGCTCGGCGGATACAGTTCCCCTACCGCCGCGGACGGCAGCGACCCCGACAACCCGCTTCGGATTGCCACCATGGACGTATCCCGTAATCAGCGCATTAAAGTTCTGGCATCCTTGTTCGCAGAAGTGAACCTGACGAGCTTTCTGAGATACCGTTTCAGCTTTGGCGCCGATGTGGTGAGCGCATTATCCAACGAACAATTCCCGATCTACAACGACGGGTACAAATCGCGCACGCAGTTTGAAATACGGAATGGCCGAACCAACTATTTTTCGCCGGTCATCACCAACCAGCTGACATTTGACAAAACCTTCGGCAAACATATGCTGAACGTCACCGCGATCGTGGACAGGCAGACTTTCCGGACCAATACCCTCAACGGCTCGGGCTACCGGCCGAACAACGACATCGACCAGATGCAGGGTGTTTCCAATCCGAATGCAACCAGCTCACTCGATGAAAGCGCACTCATCTCGTACGTAGGCCGTTTGAACTATGAATATGATGGAAAATACCTGCTCAGCGCCTCCGTGCGGCGCGACGGTTCGTCGAGGTTTGCACCAGGCAACAAATGGGGGACATTCCCCTCGTTGTCGCTCGGATGGCGCATCAGCGAGGAGGAATTCCTGAAAAACATTCCGGCCATATCCGAATTGAAAATCAGGGCCAGTTACGGGCAAACGGGCTTTAACGGAATTGGCAGCTACGCATGGCAATCGCTGGTGCAGGCAGATAATTCCAACTACGTATTCGGCGGCAGCAAGTTGCTGGGATCGTATTTCAGCTCGCTGGGCAACACGCAGCTCAAATGGGAAAGTACCGAAATGACCAACCTGGGCATTGACCTGGCCCTTTTCAACAACAGCATTACTTTCACGGCCGAACGCTATAACCGCAATACCGACGGACTGTTACTCGAAGTACCGATCCCGAACTCCCTGGGATATTCGTCCTCGCCGCTATCGAACATCGGAAAGATGAAAAACTGGGGCTATGAGTTCCAGCTTGGATACAACAAAACGGACGGCGACTTCACCTGGAATGCCTCGGTGAACATGGATATCACCCGAAACAAAGTGGTAAGCCTCGCGACCGAAAGCGCGGCGCTTTTCAACGGGAAAAACGACGACTTCGGCGGTTTCGACATCACCAAAACCGAAGCCGGCCATCCGATCCAGTCGTTTTACGGCTGGAAAATAGACGGAATTTTCCAGAGCGCAGCAGAGATCGCGCAATACAACGCGATCGACGGCAACGACCAGACGAAATACCAGCCTGCCGCTGCTCCGGGCGACATCCGGTTCAAGGACCTGAACGGCGATGGCCTCATCGACGCCAACGACCGGCAGTACCTGGGAAGTTTCATACCCAAATTCAGTTATGGGGCCAATTTCGGAGGCAGCTACAAAGGGTTCGATTTCTCGCTCTACCTGCAAGGTGTACAGGGTAACAAAATTTACAATGGTACCAAGGTGATAGAACAGGGAATGCTGCGGTTGTTCAATGCGGGTACGGATGTGCTCGATGCCTGGACGCCGACCAATACCGATACCGATGTTCCAAGGGCCGTCAGCGGCGACCCCAACAACAACAGCCGGACCAGCGACCGTTTTATCGAAAATGGGTCTTATATGCGGATCAAAAATTTCAGCATAGGCTACACGATTCCGTCCAAGGGACTTGCCGCGCTGACACGCAACACGATCACCAAAGCGCGGGTGTACGTATCGGCCACCAACCTGCTGACACTGACCAAATATTCCGGTCTTGACCCCGAAATCGGCGTCAACGGCTCCTCTACGGCAACCGGTACACAGCTGATCAACGGGATCGACTATGGGATGTACCCTCAGCCGAGAACATTGCAGGTAGGATTAAGTTTCGGTTTCTAATCAGCATTTAAAAGAATTGAAATGAAAAGAAATATCATCATTGCCGCTTCGCTGTTCCTGGGTATGGTACTGTCCTGCAACGAAGATGTGCTGGACAAAAGCAACCCGAACGGGGTAACTGTGGATGGCTACTATAAAAATGGCTCGGAGCTTACGAGTGGCGTTACTAGTGTGTATTCAATGCTGAAAGCCAACAATCTGGTAGCACGCGAATGGTTTTTCCTGCACGACTTACGGAGCGACGACATGTCTGCCGGGGGCGGACAGCTCGAAACGCCGCGTAACCAGCTGCTGCTAGGCACGCATGACACCGGAAATTCGGTCATGGGAACGGTATGGCTGGCTTATTACCGGCTTATCCACCGCGCCAATTCGGTGGTCGATAATTCCGACAAGGTAACCGACCTATCCGATGGCGACAAGGCAAGGCTGTTTGCGGAGGCCCGTTTCCTGCGTGCGTATGCCTACTACGAGCTGGTGAGCATGTGGGGCGGTGTGCCACTGTATAAAAACTATGTAAAAGACGTGGACGGCAGCCTGCCCAGATCGACGGAGGCCGAAGTGTACGCCTACCTCACTGCCGAATTGCAGGAAATCCAGAATGCACTGCCGGCCACCTACAACGCGGCCAACCTGGGCAGGGCTACCAAGGGCGCTGCGCAAATGTTGCTCGCGCGTGTTTTCATGCAGCAAGGCAATTACCAGAGTGCCAAAACCGAGTTGATGAAGGTTTACGATTCCAACGTGTATGCACTGGTCGATAACTACAACGACAATTTCCTGGAAGAAACGGAATTCAATAAGGAATCGATTTTCGAGGTCAATTTCTACCCTTCCGGCGGAGTTTATAACTGGGATGGAGACGGGAACGGCGCCACCGCCGGTACCGAAACCGTTCGCACGCAGGAGTATTCGGCCATAGGATGGCGCAACGTGATCCCGTCGAACGGATTGCTCAATGAGTTTGAAAAAGCCACCAAGGGCGACGCAAAAACGGATCCGCGCTACGACGATTCTTTTTACTTCACCGGGGAGAAGTATAACAATGGGGCCTCCACGCTTACGGACGGACAGCAGAACGGCAATGCGTCGGTCGTCGACGGTGTAACCCAAAAAGTGAGCTGGCAGAAATATTCGCTGATGTACAAAATGAACGAATCGTTCCTGACCGGCGGGATCAACCAGCGCATCATGCGCTTTGCCGAAACGATTCTTTCGCTGGCGGAAGTGGAAAACGAGCTTGGGAACATCCCCCAGGCTGTTAAATACCTGAATATGATCAGGGCCAGGAAAAGCGTTTCGATGCCTGCCTACCCTACCGCCAAATACCCGGTAACCACCAAAGACCAGGTCCTTACGGCGATCATGCACGAGCGCCGCGTAGAGCTGAATGGCGAACAGATCCGCAACCGCGACATTCTGAGATGGCGAAAACTGAACAAACTGAAAGCCGAGCCGCTGACATATTTCCAGACCAACAAACATGAGCTATTGCCTATTCCGCAACAGGAAGTCGATAACAATGCGAAAATTGAAGCCAAAGATCAGAACCCGGGCTACTAACCCCTTAAGCAGTAATCATAATGCACAATGGCACCGGTCGATGACCGGTGTCTTTTGTTTCGTTACGCTATTCGCATCCTGCTCATTAGAGTCGTGCAAGAAGCAAAACGACAGGCTATTTACCGGCCATACTTCCGGGGAAACGCATATTACTTTCGTCAACCGCCTCACACCGAACGACTCCATTAATCCTTTCACTTTCACCAACTTCTATAACGGAGGCGGTGTAGGCATCGGGGATGTGAACGGGGACGGGAAACCTGATATTTTCTTTGGCGGCAATCAGGTTAGCAGCAAATTATACCTTAGTAAAATCGATACGGCGTCCCGGGAATGGGCATTTGAAGACATTACTGAAAAAGCCGGCGTGTCCACCACGCGCTGGTGCAGCGGCATTTCGATGGTGGATATCAACCAGGACGGACTCCTCGATATATACATCAGCGTTGCCAGGCACATCAAGATGCCCGACTCGGAAAACCTGCTGTTTGTGAACCAGGGCAACGGCCCCGGCGGCGTGCCGGTGTTCAGGGAACTTGCCAGGGAATACGGGTTGAACGACAACTCGTTCACCACCCAGACTGCCTTCTTCGACGCCGACCTGGACGGCGACCTGGATGCCTATCTGATGAACACCGCCCCGGACCTGCAAAACCCGAATTTCATCCGGCAGACTTACAACGACGGCTCCTACCCCAGCACCGGCAGGCTTTACCTCAACGAGGGACCCGACGCAAAAGGCGTACCCAGGTATACGGACATTTCCCGACAAGCCGGCGTGAAATATGAGGGCCTGGGACTGGGACTGGCCATCAGCGACCTGAATAAAGACGGCTATCCCGATATTTATTGTTCCAACGACTTCATTAGCAGCGATATGCTGTACCTGAATGCCGGAGCGAAGACTAAGCCTTTCTTCAACAATGTGATCCGCGAGGCAACCGCGCATACCAGCCTTTTCGGAATGGGCGTGGATATTGCCGACATCAACAACGACACCTACCCGGATATTTTTCAGCTCGATATGCTGCCGGAAGACAACCTGCGGCAAAAGAAAATGCTTGCGGGGCAGGACTACGACCGAAAGGAAATGAGCATATCGCCGCAGTACGGTTACCAGCTGCAATACATGCGGAACATGCTGCAACTGAACCTCGGGAGTTTTAAGAAAAACAACCAAAACGAGCCCGATACCCCGCTGTTTTCCGAGATAGGGTTGCTGGCCGGCATATCGAAAACCGATTGGAGCTGGGCGCCGCTTATCGCCGATTACGACAACGACGGGCTGAAAGACCTGTTCATCACCAACGGCTACCGCCGCGACGTGACCGACCGCGATTTCATCCAGTTCAAGGAAGACTTTTCAAACTTTGGCACCAATAATTTCAAACAACTGAATGCACTGGAGCTCATCGCGAAAGTACCCGAGGTGAAAATCCCGAATTACGCGTATAAAAACACGGGAAACCTTGCCTTCGATAATGCATCGGAAGCCTGGGGCCTCGACGAACTGTCGTATTCCAACGGTGCCGCCTATGCCGACCTGGATGGCGACGGAGATCTGGATCTGGTCGTCAACAATATTGACTCGGAACCATTTATTTATCAAAACCAAAGCCGGGAAAAAGCCGGCACACACTTTCTCTCCGTGACCTTGAAGGGCGACAAAGGGAATCTGGCGGGCATCGGCGGTTCCGTGACGATCTGGCAGGGGAAGCAAACCCAGTTTGCGGAAATGTTCCCCGCGCGGGGTTTTCTTTCATCGATGAACGCAGGCCTGCATTTTGGCTTAGGAGCCGATAAGGTAATCGACAGCCTGCTGGTAACCTGGCCCGGTGGGAAGGCACAGAAACTGTATAAGATTGCCGCCAACCAGCGATTGCAGCTCGTGCAAAAAGACGCCGTAGCAGTACCCCGACCGGAGGCACCAGGCGCAGACCCGTTTTTCACCGATATTACCCGCGATCTGAAACTCGATTATGTGCATGAAAAATCGGATTTCATAGATTTCAAACAGACGGCTGCGTTACACAAAATGCTCTCCAAAAGCGGCTTTGCCATTGCAGTAGGCGATGCCAACCAGGATGGACTTGATGACTTTTTCGCTGGCGCCAGCCACAAAAAGGGGAAGCCTTGCATCTATTTCCAGCAGCCGTCGGGGACATTTACCCAACAGATAATCGCTCAGGATTCACTGCATGAAAACATTTCGGCCACCTTCTTCGATGCCGACGGAGACCGGGATCAGGATTTGGTGGTAGTCAATGGCGGCAATGAAATGCCGGAAACCGACCGTGCGTTCTACGAAGTGCAGCTTTATGTGAACGACGGCAAGGGAAATTTCGCCAAATCACCGGGCGGGGCGTCGCCGGCTATTTCGGTGAGCGGTTCGTGTGTCCTGTCCAACGATTTCGATAAGGATGGAGACCAGGATCTTTTCATCGGCGGCAGGATGATTCCCGGCAAATACCCGTTGCCTGCCCGCACCTATCTGCTGCGAAACGATTCCCGCGGGGGCAAAATCAATTTTACAGACGTCACCAAAGCCTATTGCCCCGAACTTCTGTCTGCCGGAATGGTATGCGCAGCCGTTTGGGCGGATACCGACCATGACGGTCTCGACGATCTGGTCATTACGGGGGAATGGATGCCCGTGCGCATATTCAAAAATCAAAAAACCAGGTTTCAGGAAACAGAGGGAGCCAGGGCTACGCTAGGTGCTTATTCCGGGTGGTGGAACAGCCTCGCAGCAGCGGATTTTGACCGCGACGGCGACATCGATCTGATAGCGGGCAACGAAGGCGTGAACACTTTCTACCGCGCCTCACCAACAGAGCCAGTGACCATGGTTGCGAAAGACTTCAACAACGACGGCACCTTCGATCCGCTGATGGGTTATTTTATCCAGGGCACAAGTTACCCAAGTGTCCCGCGTGATGCATTGAACCAGCAGGTGATCCAGTTCCGCAGGAAATTCCCCCATTACATCGATTACGCGAAGACCAGTTTCGACGAATTGTTGAGTGCCGATGAGAAAAAGGGGGCATACCAAACACAGGCCACCTTTTTAAAAACCGCCTACATCGAAAATCAGGGGAATGGCCAATTCAAAATCTCGCCATTGCCGGTAGAAGCGCAGGTGGCGCCTGTATTCGGGATCGTGGTCGCGGATGTGAATGCGGACCAGAACCCGGATGTGATCCTGACAGGCAATTTCTATCCGAACGAAGTAAATATGGGCAGGCAGGATGCGTCGACCGGACTTCTATTGCTTGGAAACGGCAAAGGTGGTTTTCGGCCTCAAAGTCCGAAAGAAAGCGGTCTACTTTTGCGCGGCGATGCCCGTTCCAGCGTGCTGCTTCGCAATGCGAAAAAGCAGCAGCTGTTGCTGACAGCCGTCCATTCCAAAGGCATTGCCGTTCACAGGATTACGTCAGGAACTTCCACCCGGCCGTTCCCATGAAGGTTTTTGCAGAAATAATCAATGACGAATAGCCGTAAACGATGCTTGGAAAATGGGATAGTCCGGACGCCTTTTTACGAAACAATCAATCCCACTTTCTCCGGATGATCCTGAACGAGGCGATCCGGAAGCAAGCCGCGCATGAGCCAGAGTATCACCAGGTCGCCGCCGGCTGCAAGGATGAAAAGCACACCGAATGCCGTTATCCAGCCATTTGCCGTGAGCATTCCCACTGCATAGGGAAAAATACCCAGCAAAATAAGTGGCATTAGGACAACGATCCGATACTTCCCTGCGGGGATCGGAACTTTGCTGTGAAAGTAGGGCGTCATCGATTTCCATTGAAAGCCGAATTTCGCCTCCCCCACGGGGATGCGGGCATACCAGATCGCGGTGAGCCCGTGAATCAACTCGTGGATGGCAATACCGGCGAATGCGGTCAGGATCGCCGCGATGATTCCGGAACGGGTAAGCTCTTCGAACCGGAAAATTGGGCGGCCATAGAGGTATTCGAACGGAAGCGACAAAATCAGGAAGGCAATGGCCGCCGCAAAAATCCCGTAGAATTGAACTTTCCAGGATGTTACTGTTAGCTCCTGGCGACCAGGGATCGGGTCCATAGCAGATAGATTTGGAGTGACGCAATTGTGGTGTAACCGCAAATATAGTATTTGATATGTACCGCACAATCCCGGCCACCTGCCAATTACGAAAGAAGATCAGAAAATCGACAAAAGGCGGAATATCGCCGGTTTAGCTGAATGGCTTTTTTGTAAAGTCTAACCTTTGACTCCTGCTCGCCCCGTTTGCATTGATAATTGCAATATCAGCAGCCAGTTTCTGTTCCGATTTGATCGCCCTACCCTTAATTCTCGTACCTGCACCTTCACCAACGTAGGGGTTATTGAAATATAATTCCGATTCTGATTCAACCAAAACAGAGTCGACCGAAAAATGACGGAGTGAATCCTGCATTCCTGCCTGTTTAAAATCGTCGGTTATACTTATGTCTATTCTTATTCTGTCTTTATAATGGTCTTTCCAAATCTTCCATTCCGTAGTCACAAATCTATCAGGCGTTTCTTGTTCGCAAATATAAGTTCCGACAAATTTATTTGCCTTGTCCGGAGTGGGATCAGAGCAAGCCCAGAAAATGGTCAATACAAAAATGATAGGGCGTCGCATCGGATAGCGTTAGCATGTAAATAAATATTTGCAATAATCCTGATTTAGAACCAGATAAATAAATAGTAGCGACAGATTACCTGTTTTATCGACACCCCGTCAACTCCCTGCATTTCGTCGACCAACTACGCTTTATGTCGCTGATGACGACCCGGCGCCTCGTGGTTTGCTTACAGATACCTAACCTTGCGGCACTAATCAAATATGCCATGAGAAAACTATTATTTATTATGCTTCTGTCTGCGGTTGTCCTGCTGACTGACTGTAAAACCGGCAGTTCGGACAAGAACCCATCGTTTCAATTTGAAAAAGGCTTCGGCAGTTCGAAAGAACGGCCCGAGGGCACCCCTTTCTTCTGGCCGGCCGGGGTACGGTTACTGGACAAGCCAAAGACATATGATGAGTGTTTTTATGACGCCAAGAAAAAGAAGAGGCTTTATGGCCACGGTGGCCAGGTATGGGTTTGCCTGAACCTGTACAACGAGACTAACGCCCCCATTCAGGTGAAACTTCCGCCAGGTCTGATGTTTATTTCCGAAAGCCTGGACGTGCAGAACGGTTTGCTGGTCACCGGGGTAATGATCGAAGTCCCGGCCAGGGAGCAATTTTTTGCAAACTTGTACATGATTTGTGTCAACACAGACCGCGCTTCGCCGTATCTCGATGAGTATGAAGAACAGGCCATTGTGACCGACCACCCCGCACTCAGGGAGCTGCAAAAACTGCTGGAAGGTAAAAAATGTAATTTCGAAGACTACGGGGGTATATACCTTGAACCAACCGCCGTAAAATCCTCGGAGGCGATTAACAACGCGACCCATAAGCTGATATATGGCAAACCGTTGACAGATTTGGTGATGCAAGAACTTAGGGCAATTCCTGAACGGTAGTGCTTTCGCTGAGACGACACCGGATACAGTCCATTTATTCCGGCACCCGGATGGTTACGCATTTCGAATATCCCGTCAATTCTTTTCCTTCCATAATAAGCTATAAATTAATTACGCTAATTATATTCGTTGCATCGATTGCCTATTACCTCTAATAATTGCCTATCCTTTATTGTACATTAAAAATTGCCAATGAAAAACCTTTATAAGTACCTCTTCATTCCTCTATTCGCGTTTTGCGTTTGGGTCCTTCAAAAAAATGACAAAACTTTTTCTTCCGGTAAAACATCAGACAAACCTTCTCAAACAACAACTGCAAAAAATAATATCCTGCTCCCCGACAGCGCGGCTATTCGTAACATCAGGAATGTAATTGCAAGTCGGGAATACCACATTACCTACGACGATCAGACGCGTAGCTTCCAAAGTCCTAACCGTAAACAAAACCTGCGTGCAACCTATGAGCCCGGCACCCTGACGATCCGGAAACGTGTCGATTCGACCCATTCAGGATTTACGGTAAAACTTTTGAATCAAGGGGTGTTCGCCGACGACAAACTGCTTTATGCCGTGGCACCGGAAAGTGCCGTCACGCATTCAGAAAACAAGGCGGTGATCGACCATGGTCATTTTTCAGAAGAATTTATCAATAGCGAAGAAGGCATCCGCCAGAACTTCATTATCGAGCAGGCTCCTGAAGGTGTGAAGTCGCTGGAAGTAAAACTGGCTGTTTCAGGCGCAACCGTACGCGATTTGGGGCAAAACGAGCTTCGTTTTTTGACGGGAGCTATGGATAATGGCCAGCCAAATGAGCTTGTATACAATGGATTAAAATGCTGGGATGCCGACGGTAAAATACTCGACGCAACCCTCGCCTACACCAACGACCGCATTGCAATTAAAGTAGCGGTAGAAAATGCAAACTTCCCTGTAACGATCGACCCGCTGACAAATAGCGGGCCCATTGGCGCGAACAAAGCCCTTGAAATACACCAGTATTATGCCTGGATGGGTTACGCCGTTTCCACCGCAGGCGATGTGAATGGAGATGGGTACAGTGATGTGATCGTAGGCGCGCCGAAATATGACAACGGCCAGACCGACGAGGGCGCAGCGTTTTTGTTTCCCGGCAGTGCGGCAGGCATCAGCCTTTCAGCTACGGTCCTGCAAAGCAATCAGGTGAATGCACAATCGGGCACATCGGTATCGAGTGCGGGTGATGTAAACGGCGATGGTTACAGCGACGTGCTCGTAGGCGCCCCTTATTTTGATGGCGGGCAAACCGACGAGGGCAGGGTATTCTTATATCTAGGCAGCGCGGCGGGCATTAGTACTACTCCTGCCAGAATGCTTGAAATCAACCAGAGCGGCGCAAATTTTGGCATTTCCGTGGCTATGGCCGGGGATGTTAACGGCGACGGGCGCAGCGATATTCTGGTTGGCGCGCATCAGTACGACAACGGCCAGTTGAATGAAGGGGCAGCGTTCCTTTTTTATGGCAGTGCCGCAAGCGTCAGTTTAGCAGCGGTGACACTGGAAGCTAATCAGGCGGGTGCGATGATGGGCTACTCGGTAGCCTCCGCCGGCGATGTGACCGGGGATGGTTATACGGATGTGATGGTAGGCGCGCGGCTGTACTCGAATGGACAGGCATATGAAGGTGCCGTTTTTATTTACAGAGGAAGCGCTGCCGGGCTGGTCACAAATAATCCTTACCGACTCGAATCCGATCAGGTCGATGCACGGTTCGGCCACTCCATTGCGCCGGCAGGGGATGTGAACGGCGATCAAGTTGCCGATGTCATTGTAGGTGCATATATGTACGATGCCGCCCAAGTGAACCAGGGTGCTGCATTCCTGTATTTCGGGACATCCAACCCGCAAGAGCCGGTATATGGCAAGAAGATGATCACGCTGCAACAGCGGGAAGCTCAATTTGGATGGGCAGTTGCCGCAGCGGGCGACGTCAACGGCGACGGCTTCTCCGATTTTATGGTTGGGGCGCGGTATTACGACAATGAGAAAACCAACGAAGGTGGGGCATTTGTCTATTATGGTGGTATTTCCGAGGAGTATAATTGGTCCGATGTAATGATCACAGGCCAACAACCCGATGCCTGGCTGGGCTCTGCGCTGGCATCCGCAGGTGACGTGAACGGGGACGGTTACAGCGACCTGATCATCGGTGCGTATCCTTACGACAACGGACAAACCGATGAAGGCACTGCGTTGATATATCACGGAGGTGGCTTACCCGGCAACGAGACTTCGGGAACCTGGCTGTCCGATTCGATAGCTTCGAGGCGGTTCGGGTCGGTAGTGGCCGACGCCGGCGATATCAATGGCGATGGATTCGACGACGTACTTATAAGCGCACCGGGGACGGACCCCGCTGCCCCGGGCAGGACCTGCGTCGTTTACGGCTCCACATACGGCATTAGAGAGAACTGGTTTTCGGAAAAAATGACCATTCTATTCGGTCGTACCGTTGCAGGCGCAGGCGACATCAATGGCGACGGCTATGCGGATATTATGATCGGCAATCCCAATTACACCAACTCCGGAAACGGAGGCGAAGCCAGGATTTACTATGGTTCCCCAACCGGCCTCGATACAATCAATTACGTTACGCTGACAGAACCATCCAATGGTTCATTATTTGGAGCTGCGGTTTCCAGTGCCACAGATTTGAACGGCGACCATTATGCAGATATAGTGATCGGCGCGCCGAAGTACAAAGTAGGTAATGAAGTACGAGGGGCCGCATTTGTATACTATGGCGCTCCAACGGGATTGATCACTACCCCCAAAATCCTGCCTGGCAAAAGCATCAATGCCAGCATGGGTGCCGCAGTAGCCGGCCTGGGCGATACCAACGGCGATGGGTTCGACGACCTGATCGTTGGGGCACCGACAACGAATACTCCTGCAGTGGAAGCTGGTGCTGCCTGGGTCTATTACGGATCTGCCAACGGCGTAGACAATTCTACCACCTTCCTTAAAACTGACTATGGTTATACTCATTTCGGTGCATCAGTGGCAGCTGCGGGTGATGTTAACGGAGATGGTTTTTTCGATGCCGTGGTGGGTATCCCGGACTGGGAAATTTCAAAATCGGGTGCTATCGCGGTGTACCTCGGTCAACCGGCCGGGTTGCAAGAGACGTATAAGCAATTCCATTACGGCTCACTTGGTGATAGGGGTTTTGGAACATCGGTATCCGGCGCAGGGGATCTCAACGGCGATGGTTACAGCGACCTGATCATAGGTTCGCCCGGCTTCCATTCCTCGACGGGCCGTTTTACTATTATCCCGGGTAATTACCCCGGGGCTAACGGCCCCGGCACCGTTACCGGTTGGGCAAAAATGGGCGACGCTGCAATGGATCAAATGGGCGCTTCGGTATCCGGCGCGGGAGATGTGAACGGCGACGGGTTTTCGGATTTTATTGTCGGCATACCCGGATACGATGCGCCGGCCACCCAGGATGCCGGACGCATTCGCACCTATTTCGGGGGTGGAGAATTCTCCATGCAGAATGAAGATTTCATTGCGAGACGGGCTAACCTTACCCTTTACAATGCCGGCACACTTACGCCCTACGCGCCAGCTCTCCCCGGTCAGGATACAGAAACGACCTTCGATATGAAACTTATCTTTCACTCCTTTCTGGGACGGAACAAGGCCAAGGTGGTTTGGGAAACCAAAATACCTACACAGCCTTTTTCGAAGATTGGCAACACATCCATTGCCAACAGCGTGCAGTATACCGGATCAATGCCGGCCTATGAGGATCTGGGGCCCGTGGGTATGTCAGAAAAGAAATTTATCGTGCCGGTAACCAAACTTTCGGGGGGCACCAAAGTAAGGGCCAGGGTGAAATTCGATCCGGCACTCGCAATCACCGGCCAGATGTACGGCCCGTGGCGTTACCCTTCTACATTGGTATCAGGGAAAAGCGTTTCTCCGCCACCGCAGGAATTGGTTTCTAACCTGCGCATGTCTGCCGAAATAGCGGAAAATGCGGAAGAAAGTGTTTCTATTTACCCAAACCCCGCGAGTGAGCGACTGTTCATCCATTCCAATTCGCAAAACGTGATTACGGGTATCAAATTGATAACGGCCAGCGGGACGGCGGTTTACAGCGCGGGTAAAGCGCAGACAGAAATCGATCTGAAAGGCATAGCTCCCGGCATGTACGTCCTCGTGACAAAGCACGCCGACGGTTCAGAATTGTCACACAAAGTGGCGATCAGGAAGTAAAAGCCACAATTCCCTAATCGATTAATGCAAAAGCGCCGGGCGAAACCCGGCGCTTTTGCATTTGGCCATTCCGGTCGGATCGATCGCATACCGTACCGGCCTCCCAGGTTCAACGATCATGCATTGCCGCGGCGAAAGCTTCTACTTTCGTTTGACTTTGGCGACAGTAAAATCGAGAACAGTCCTGTTTAACCAAAAACTTGAAATCATAAAACAAGGACCATTTTCTCGACGACCCTGATCATAGGCATCCTGCAAACAGGGCGCGAAAGCAGGAAAAAAGCCGAAGTACATTTCCGGGGAGGTCGGTCAATTCAATTCACCTTCCCTTCTCCCAGCTTTTTGTAAAACCAATGTTTCAGTATTTCCGCGCAAAATAGATACAGCATTACAATGCCCAGCAAGACACTATAAAACCTAAAAGGCAACGGCGCAAAACCTAGGTCTGACGCGAACGGAAGCCACGGTATAAAAAGGGCGAACAGTGCTACAAGGACGGTCGTTATCAACAGGTATTTGCCGGTTTTGCTCTTAAAAAACGGCTTCCGAGTTCGGATGACCAGTACAATCAGTGTTGCCGATACGACCGACTCGATAAACCAGCCCGTCTGAAATTCGGTTTGCGCTGCTTTGAAATAATATAAAAGCACCCCGAAAGTCAGGTAGTCAAAAACGGAGCTCAGCAGACCAAACACGATCATAAAACGCTTGATGAATGCAATATCCCATTTCCTTGGCTTTTTGATCCAATCCTCATCCACGGCGTCCGAAGCGATGGTCATACCCGGAAAATCGGTCATCAGATTTGTCAGTAAGATTTGTTTGGGCAGGAGCGGCAAAAACGGCAAAAACAGGGACGCTCCGGCCATACTAAACATATTGCCGAAGTTAGCGCTGGTGGCCATGAAAATATACTTTTGGGTATTGGCAAAAGTGCGCCGACCTTCTTTCACACCTTCAATGAGCACGTTCAAATCCCGGTCCAAAAGCACGATATCCGCGGCCTGCTTGGCGACATCCACCGCCGTATTAACAGAAATACCCACATCAGCCGCTTGCAACGCAGAAGCGTCATTGATCCCATCGCCCATGTAACCGACCACTTTCCCGGCTTTTTTCAATGCGAGGATGATCCGCTCCTTCTGGTTAGGCTCCACTTCCGCAAAAATATCGGTTTTCAGTACCTGATGCCTCAACGCGTCATCGCTCATATGCCTGAGATTGTCCCCGGAAAGCAGTACCACATGCTTCATGCCGATCTTCTCACTCATGCTTTTGGCCACCAGCAGATTATCCCCCGTAATGATTTTCAGCTGTATGCCCTGCGTGGCAAGATGAGTGATGGTGTCATGGATCCCCGGTTTGGGCGGGTCAAACAAGGTCACAAACCCCGCAAAAACCATATTGTTCTCATCCTGCTTATGGATTGGGCCGTTGTTACTGTGGTCTTTATAGGAAACGCCAAGGGTCCGGTAACCCAGCGCACTGAAAGCCGCGTAGTTCTTATGTATTGTTTCTAAAACCGATGCGAGCGGCACCTTTTCCCCAAGTTCGTTCTCAGCCTCGGTGCAGGCAGAAAGCACCTGGTTTACTGCGCCCTTTGTGACCATCTTAACGCCGCCATCCATCGCAACAAGCAAGGTCAACCGTTTACGGACAAAATCATATGGAATTTCATCCAGCCGCTGTGCCTGCAAAAAGCCCTGAACTTCAACACCGGCAATGGCCTCGTCAATCGGGTTTTTAAATCCCTGCTGCAAAGAGGCATTTACCCTGGCAAGCGACATTATTTTCGGGCTCTCTACTCCAAAACAATCTGTTGCCTGATACACTTTTACCTTCCCTTCTGTGAGCGTTCCGGTTTTGTCAGAGCATAAAACATCCATACTCCCAAAATTCTCAATCGAACTCAATTTTTTAACAATGACATTTTTCTGAGCCATTTTTCTAGCGCCCTGCGAGAGGTTCACTGTAATGATCGCCGGTAACAGCTGAGGTGTTAGTCCGACGGCGATAGCCAGCGTAAATAGAAATGAGTCAAGAACAGGTTTATCAAGAAAAACATTGATTGCAAAAATCAGAATCACCAGAACCATCGTGATCTGCATGAGCAAATAGCCGAACTTTTTAATTCCCAGCTCAAATTCGGTCAGTGGAACCCTGTCTTTCAGGCTCTGGCTGATATGGCCGAAGCCGGTAGACGTTCCGGTAAATAGCACCAAAACCCGGGCCGAGCCGCTCACGACATGAGAACCCATGAAAACCGAATTGGAACGTTTAGCCAGTTCCGTTTCCGCCGGTAAAATACCCGGAATTTTATCCACCGGAAAAGTTTCACCGGTAAATGCAGCTTCGTCTACAAACAATTCGTTGGACTCAATGATCAGGCAGTCAGCCGGAACCATGTCACCGGCATCGAGCACCACCACATCGCCCGGCACAATTTCTTCCACCGGGATCTCCTTTTCTGTTTGATCCCGGACAACGGCCGCGGTAATACGCACCATGGCTAAAAGCTGGGCCACCGCACTGCCCGCAGCCCGCTCCTGCCAAAAACCAAGAACGCTGCTGACCAGCACAATGACAAAAATGATGATCGCATTGGTTTGATCATGCAAAAAATAGGATAACACCGACGCCAGCAGCAGGATAATAGTGATCGGACTCTTAAATTGGTTGAGAAAAAGCAAAAAGGCAGTTTGCCGGGCAGCAGACTGTATCGTATTGGCACCATACTGCTCCCTGCGCGAATCTATTTCATTCTCCGCCAGGCCCGTCCGCCTGGAATCGACTTGCTTGAAAGCCGCCTCCAGGTCCAGTGACCAGAAAGCAGCATCCCGATCTTCACTTTTTATGCTTTTCATTTCAGTCGTTTATTAAAGAATCGTCGAGCTGGGAGCAATAGAAAAGGTCTGACTGAAAACTTACTTTTAGTCAAAAACGTCGTCCTCTCAAACCTGAGTAACTATTCACATTTAAGGAAATTCATTCTAACCCGCGATAAGCCTGAGAAGTAACAAGCCCAAAATGAATTGTAATATTGTCGCCTTTGAAAAAAACATATGATATACCTTCGGAACCTGTACCTGAGATCTCTAAGGTACGCTTTTCCATGGATGAATGCCCAGCACTTTTTGCCAACCGACTTTGATATATCAGTGGACGGCGAAGCAAGTCTACCGGGCCCTCTGACAGTATTTGGCCATTATCCTTATATTTGCAACCTTTCGTTAAATACAGGATAAGCACTCATTTAGTAAAAAACTATTCCGATATCTTCTTGAAAACGCCGGAACGATCAGGAATACAAACATTGGCAAACCGATGAAAGAAGACTCTCTTGCACATAAGGTTTACGGCGAACTAAGAAAAAAAATCCTATCTAATCAACTAATTGCCGGTACCCGCTTAAAGGAGGATGCCTGGGCGAAAAAGATGAATGTGAGCCGGATGGCCGTCCGCGAAGCCCTTACCAGGCTAATGGGTGAAAAAATGCTGGTCTTGGGCGAGAAAGGCGGCTTCTTTATCAAGTCCATCACACCCGATGACATCAAGGAAATCCGGCAGCTGCGGGAAGTCCTCGAAATTGGAGCGCTCAGACTAGCCTGCCTGTCAATAACCCAGGAGCAAATCTCAAAACTCGAGCATATCTGTGAGGACTTTACCGTGATGGTCAGAGGCGGCTATTTCAGCGGTGCCTGCGAGGCGGACATAAAATTCCATGAAACACTGATCGACAGCGCGAATAATGAAAAGTTGAAGGAAATTTATCTATCGAGCAATATCCCTCTTTTCCATTTCAAATTGGGCAAAATACTGACCCATATGAATGATTATGAACAAACCGATACGGAGCATCGTATGATTCTGGCGGCTATCAAAAAGGGGGATTTCAAACAGGCCGAGCAAACGCTGACAAACCATCTGAACCGGGGAGAAGCCGCTTCGTTTGAATGGGAGTAGCCCGCAGCCAAAACAGTACGAACCTATTCTATCTGGCTATTGCCCTTTGCAGTAAATTATGAGTGATCCGCTGCACGCGGGAATCGGGCCCCTGAGGCCTGCTCCAATGCGACCACGGCAATGTGTGTCCGGGCGGCGCGCTCAGCCCCTGCGCCCAGAAAATGGTGGAAGCGTGAAAAACAAAATTACCCTTGGGTCCTGGGTAGATCACCGAAGCCCAGTTTTGCATTACCTCCCCGCCAGCCCAAGCCTTTCCGGCCGCGATGATTTCCAGGCCTTCAATATCAGCAGGCTCTCCCTGATATTCCCATCCGACCAGCCCGGCAATACCATCCCCTTTTTTAAGGCCAGTTCCGGCAAATACCCAATGCTCGGGCTTCACAATCGTCCAATCCCCTCCCCCGTTGATAGGTTCTATATTTCGAACGCCCATAAGCATTCCTTCATCCGGCCCTCGCTCCGGAAAAGGTCCGTGGTCCTTTTCTCTGTCGTTGGCATACCAGTTATCGGCTCCGTAAGGCCCGCCCCGAAAAATCCTCCGGTTAGGCATTCCTTTTGCGTTTTCGCTAAACGGGGAGACCCAGCAGACAGCGTTTCCTGAAAAAAACAACAGACTAACGCCGGCATCCCTGATCGTTTGCACGCTGTTGAACTGACGGATATCCCAATACTCGTCGTGGCCGACACTCAAAAACCCCTTGCAACGTAACGCCCTATCGGCAGTAAGCATGTCGCTATTCGAACAGTAACTGACATCGTAGCCATGCTGTTCGAGAAAAAAAGACAAGGGCCTTTCAAAAGAAATGAATTCGCCCGAGCCAACCGAAAGCGGATCGTTGACAATATCTTGAAATTGGGCCTGCCGCCCGTACGGCCGGTCAAAACTGACCTGGGCCCACGGGCCTTGTTGGCCTTTCGGATCCGTATAAACCGAATAATTGTCGGGCCAGCGGTTGTAAGCCTGCCAGGTATTGTCCGAGCATTGAAACAGCAAGTCCGCCGGCCGCTCATCCTTTACGATAAAAATCACGTAGCTCTGCCAGTAGGGTCGCTCTTGATCGTCGGGCAGCGTGGTTAGCTTGCCCAAATAAACTCCGCTGACCCATTCCTCGGGTATCAAAACGGATACCGACACATTCCAGCCACATTCATGAAGGTTTTTCACCCCTGGTTGGGGTACGGCCTGCGGGCTGCCCTGCAACGGCCCCAGCTTTTTCATCAGTCGGCCGCCGGTTCCGCCATAGTAACCGGTGCGATATATTTCCAGTTGAAAACGGCAGGCGGGCGCGGTCGAAACCATAATATCAATTACTTCACCCGCGGCTACACTTTGTTTGGAGCAATATCCTTCGATCCATTCCGAGCGGTATTCCCCCTTATTTAGCCGAACTCTGGAAATTTGCCAGTCCGTGGTACCGGCATTTTCATTTTCAGCAGCGATTATTCCTTTCAAGGCTGTCGTTGTGGGCGCCTCGGCGGAGAATGAAGAAAAAATAGTTCCTATACCAACGCTGGTTACTCCTTTCAAAATTTTCCTCCTGGTTTGTTTCATTGCCAAATATGTTCAAATCTATTCAAACTGGTTAAAGAACACGCTTCACTCCGGCACTAAATTCCGGGAGACCTCGGGGCCTCCGGCTCAAACCCAAAGCCGAAAGCCACCAAGACTCCACAAGCTCTACCAGAATTACCAGCCCACGTTCTGTTTTAAATTTGGATTAAGGGCAAGTTCATTGACAGGAAAAGGCCACAGATAATCTTTACCCGGATCAAAACGGCGCGTTGAGGCGTCTTGAACCTGAATGTAATTCTGTGCATTCACAACCGGGTTCTGCGTTCCAAAACCTCCCGGGAAAGCATAACAGCCCAGCACCGCTTTCGGTAAAACCTCCTCTGCCAGCTTCCACCGGAGAATATCCCAATACCGCAATCCTTCCATCGCAAATTCGATTCTGCGTTCGCGACGGATTTCATCGCGCATTTTCAGGCCATTTTTGCTCACAAACGCATTCGTCAGCGATGGCATGCCTGCCCTGGCCCGGACCAGATTCAGGCTCAGATCCAGATCGGCATCGGTGATAGCGTCGGATAGCTCATAGGTCGCCTCGGCGTATGTTAGAAGCACTTCCGCATACCGAATGATCGGCAGATCGATAAATGACTGGTTGTTGTTCGGCGCCAGCTGATCGGCGGCATTCACGAATTTGCGGTAGCAAAAACCTGTCGTATGATAAACCAGCTGTGGAAATGTGTAGGCGGTATTTTGAAAGTACTGGTCCCCCTCCTTCATTACAGAGGCCGTCATCCGGGGATCCCGGTTGGCAAACACTTCGGTGTGACTTTTGGGCGCCACATACAGCGGCGATTTTTCGATAGGCAAACCGTCCTTCATCAAATAAGCATCCACCAACGCCTTGGTAGGATTGATCGACCCGTTGATGATCACGCCAATGTTGTGGCTCATGATCTGATCGGTCATCGAATTTCCGTATTGACGCACCAAAATATTTTCCAGATTTTGACGTCCCTCGCCCGCATACTGAAACAATCCGTAGTAGTTAGAGAAAAGCTCGTGCTGCTTGCTGTCGATGACCTCCTTTGCCGCTTTGACCGCCAGTGTCAAATGAGCGGTTGCATCCCCGGCCGCGTGAAATTTTGCCCAGGTCCCCTCAAAGAGCGCCGCTCTGGCTTTCACTGCAAGCGCCGCTGTGTTGGTGATCCGTCCATAGTTGGTCGTCGAGCCACGAAGCGTAGGAGTAGGCAGCTTGGCTGCTGCTGCATCCAGATCTGCATAAATCGCTTGCACGATCTGCGCCCTTGATGCCTTCGCGGCCGTCAGCTCGGCAGACTGGTCTCCAACAGTTTTCAATAGCAATGGCACCTCTCCATACCGTTGAAGCAACTGAAAATAGGCCCAACCCCGAAAGAAGCGCGCCTCGGCCACGTAAATGTCAACTGTGGCCGGCACTACTCCCGCATTATAGGCCAGCTCCGATTTCTCGATGATATTGTTGGCCGCTCGTATGAGCTGGTAGGGCGTGCTAAAATCGGTAGAAGTAGCCGGGGGCTGCTGCGTGCCGGAGCTGATCTCGTTGGCAACCATGGCAAAGCCGTCATCGGACATATTGTCGGTGGTCAACGGCATGGTCGGCAGAAAAGTATAGAGATAATTACAGGCCGCCCGCAGATCGGTTTCACTTTTCCAAAACGACTCGTCGCTTACCACGTTTTCCGGAAGCCGTTCAATGTCACATGCTGACAAAAACGCAAGCAACGCAAACAAATATTTGATCCTAAATACCTTCATCTTTCAATTTATTTTCATTTTCTGATTAAAATCCAATTTCTTAAAGCAGCCTGGCAGGTCAGCATCGTGTCAAAAAACACGCTTCTTGTACGCCAGGAGCCAAATCCGCCTGTCACTGTAAAGGCCAAGGCTAGAAGTTCACATTGACACCCACTGAGACGTTGGAATACATCGGGTAGTTATAGGCCGAATTGTTGCCGAACTCGGGACTGAACGATCCTTTGAAAATACCCAGGCCAGAGACTGTGATCAGGTCCTGACCGGTCAGGAATATCCTGGCATTGGAGATTTTAACCTTCTGGGTCAGGGCAACCGGAAGCGTGTATCCGATCTGGACATTTTTTAGACGGGCATACCGGCCATTAACGATCCATTTGTCGGATTTTCGGTAGTTATGTCCTCCGCCGACGTACGGACGAGGAAAATAGGCATCCCGGTTCTGTTCGGTCCAGTAATCGATATGAAAGCTCATCGGGTTGTTCCACTGGGCGTCCTGTGGGTTGATAAATGCCGTGTTAGGGAAGAACGTCCGTGAACCTACGCCTTGAACAAAGAAAGAGAAATCCAATCCCTTCCAATTGAGTCCGCCGGTAACACCGAAAGTATAGCGTGGCTGATCGGCTCCCAGGTAAACCAGATCTCCATGATCCTCCGGAGTAGCCCTACCCACACTGATTCGGCCATCGTTGTCAAGGTCCAGGTACTTCACATCGCCCACATTCGTAATCGCGTCCTGATAGGCCCAGTCTACAACCTCCTGTTTTTGCTGGAAAAACCCGTCGGTCTTGTAACCCCAAATCGAATTCAGCGGGTAGCCTTCCAGGATCGAGGTAACCCCTTCGGATATCACCTTTTGGCCGGCGTAGCTGATTAATTTGTTTTGGTTATCCGATAGGTTGAATCCGATATTATAGCTAAAATCCTTTCCGAGTGTATTCTTATGGATCAGCTCGATCTCCCATCCCCAGGATTTGAGTTCTCCGTTGTTCTTTCTCGGCGTGTTCACCCCGAAAGTTGACGGCAAAAGCTGGGGCGTTAGCATATTCCGGTTGTATTTGACGTAATAGTCAGCCGAAAGGCTAAGACGATTGGAAAACAATCCCAGATCAATCCCTGCATTTGAAGTCTCCACCGTTTCCCAGGTAAGAGAGGAAGAAGGGACCACACTCTGGTAGAAATACATGCTGCGGGCCCCACCGAGTACGAGTGTATTGGCACGGGTGAGCATATTCAGGTAATCGTAGTTGCCGATCACGCTGCCAAGCGCACTTCCCAACTGCCCCCAGGAGCCGCGTACTTTGAGCGCTGACATGAAGTCCAGCTTTGGAAACCATTGCTCTTGATTGATATTCCAACCGGCAGACAACGAAGGGAACACTTTCATGCGCATTCCCGGCGCCAGGCGGGATGTTTCATCTGCACGCAGAGTAGCCTCAAACAGGTAGCGGTTATTGTAGCTGTAATTGACTCTCCCGAAAAACGATTGGTTGGCGTATGTAGCTATCGTCTGGGTGTTGACTTTGGTAGCGTCGTCGCCCAGGTTTAATGCGGGAATATCGTTGCTGGCCAGGCTCCGGGCCGAGGAGAAGACGGACGAGTACCTGTAATCTTCAAACTGGTAGCCGGCCAGAGCATGCAATGTGTGCTTTCCTGCAAAAGAAAGATCGTAGTCGATCAGGTACTGAACATTCTTGTTGATGCTCGTCTCATTTGTCACCTCATAAGAATTCGGATTGTTCAGATAGTATACCGGATTATATCGTTGCCAGGTAGTAATAGTCCTTCTGAAAAGGTCCCGGTCTCCGCGCCCGTATTGCCCCCCTAGGATGGCTCTCATCTGCAGACCTTTAACGATGTTTGCAAGCTTCAACGTCACCACACCATCCAGGTTGTTGTTATCGTAGTTGTTATAGCCGCCTTCCTTCAGGTGCGCATAGGCCATGTTGGCGGAACTGGTACCTGCACCGCTCAGCCGCCCCTCAGGGGTGAATATTGGCCAACGCTGACGGTAGCGAAGCGTTTGATTCATCAGCGTCGCCGCACTTTGCGCAGCCGCTTCCTGCTGTTGGTTGGTATAGGCGAGACGCGTCTCAATCGAAAGATGCTTGGTCAGCTCCGCTCCCAGGTTTAAGCGCCCGTTATAACGTCTGAGCTTATCAGGTCCGATCCGGAAAGCTCCGTTTTGGTCCATCAGACCAAAGGACAGCATATAGTTGATTCGTTCATTTCCGCCCCTTGCCGAGAAATTATGACTTTGCATGGTCGTAAAATCACGGATCAGCTGCTTCACAAAGCTTTTTTGATTCAAGTAAATATAGCTGTTCGTGTCGGCCGGGTTCACATAATATTCTACTCCATCCCGGATCAATCCCAGTTCATAGTCATTGAAAGCCGGGCCCAAACCCGCATTTTTGTTGGAAAGGTTCGCGTAGGTTGCCTCATCGGCCAACTTCATCCTTTGCGGAACATCCTGCATCCAGCTTTTACCATACATCGCTGAATAATTAAAAACCGTTTTGCCCGACTTGCCCTTTTTGGTAGTCACCAGAATAACCCCGCCGGCTGCCTGCGCGCCATAAATTGCCGCCACCGCAGCATCTTTCAGAACACTGATGGACTCAACATCGTTGGGGTTCATCGTCTGCAGGGTGGAAATCGGTACCGTCACCCCATCCAACAGGACTAACGGGTTAATGTTCCCATTTGCCGAGGTAGCGCCCCGGACCTGCATGGTGATATTCTCGCTGCCGGGCTGCCCCGAGGTACGGGTCACTATCAAGCCGGGCGTGGTTCCCTGCATTGCGTTAGCCAGGTTACTGACCGGCCGGTTTTCGATCGCCTTCGAGTCGATCGTCGTCACTGCGCCGGTAAGGTTCATCTTCTTTTGCGTGCCATATCCGACCACGACGACCTCACTTAAGGCCTCCTCGCTGGGCCGCAATGCAATTTTAATAGATGATCTGCTCCCAACAGGAGCCTCCGACCTGAGATAGCCGATGTAGGAAAACACCAATACGTCCGTAGGTTCCGCCAGAAAGACCGCTTTCCCATTCGCATCGGTCGAAGTACCTCTGGTGGTCCCTTTCACTGCCACATTCACCCCGGGTAGTCCGGAATTACTGGCGCTGTCGACCACGGTTACTACGATTTCTTTGGCAGTCTGCCCAAACCCGGAACCGGGAGCCAGGCCGAACAGGATGGTTAGTAGCAACAGGGGTGCTAAACGGTAAAGATTTGTCCGTCTCATAAAATAGATTTAGTAGTTATTGAAAATTGATTAGTTAAAATGCCACCGGATGCCCGCAGCAATCCCATACCCCTGCCGCACTGAATCCCTCAGCACACGGCATAGCATTATGCGAGCAATAAAAACAAAGGATTCGGGCACAAAAAGCCCTAACTCTAAACAATATACGTTACTTGACACCTTTCAGCCGACGGGCTGGTAAACCCCTTACGTCCGGCAAACACTCCCTCCAAAACCACCTCCTCCCAACAATCCACAAGCTCGGCACAACGGCTTCTCGATCAATACTGTTTACAAATATATACTTTTTTTGTATACTAAAATTTTACACGAACTTTTTTTTGCAAAATCAAGAAATAGCAAACTATTAATCCAAGATAGCCGAACATGGCCTTTAATTTATTCTGACTTATCACTAAAAAGCCGACACATATACCGCAGAAGGCCATTTATTAGACGAAAGGATCTAAAATCACACTACCGGCAAGCCGCTCAAAAGACCGCAAAAAAGTCCTGTTACCTGTATTACAGCACGGCAATTCAAAGAGAACAACACTAATATCGCTTTTTTTGTAAACCTTTTAAATATATATTTGTATACGATTATTACATATAAACTGCCAGACCCTGGCCGACTATCCCCCGCTCACCCCATTCAACAACCCTTAGCTTTGCAATGAGGACCCAGACCAACCCAGAATCGCGACGACAGTTCCTAAAAAAAAGCACACTTGCGGGTCTTGGCCTTGCGCTGGCATCCCACCACATGCCCCAGATCGACGATCAGAGCAGCGAACTGCTGTACTTTGACGGTTTTACGCGCATCGGACCATACAAATACAAGCATCCTGCCGAACGCTGGAAACTTGAAGACCTGCTCGAAGAAATGAACCACTGCTCCATCTCGGCAGCACTGGTAGCCTACACACTGTCGGTAAACTACGACGCAATGCACTCCAACCTCGAGTTGAGTGAAATGCTCAAACCCCACAAACAGCTTTTCCCGATCTGGAACGTACTGCCCGACAACACCGGGGAATTCCCCAGTCCGCAGCGGCTGGGCCAGCTAATGCAAGAACATCAGGTCAGGGCCGTAAGCATATACCCGACCACCAACGCATGGAACTGGAAAGACCACCAAAGCCGTCCGCTGCTGAAGTGGCTGAGCAAAAAGAAGATCCTGACTATACTTACCGCTTCGGAAATGGGCGGCATGGCGCAGCTCAATGAGTTCCTGCAGACCTATCCGTCACTGCCCGTACTGCTGACGGACGCCAGCTGGTCGGAACAGCGATTGGTTATTCCGATGGTTTTCCAGCATAAAAACCTTCATATCTGCTTCAATAATTTTCAAATCAACGAAGGGATTGAATACCTCTACAAAAAAGGACATCTAAATCAATTGGTCTTCGCCTCCAACGCCCCAAGCATGTCGGCAGGAGCGCACCGCACCTATATCGACTATGCGGACATACCCAGGCAAGCACAAGCCCAGGTAGCCGCAGGAAACCTGACAAGGCTTCTGCACGGATTAACACCCCCTTCTCAAAATATCAATCCAAACGATGATATAATCATGAAGGCAATCAAACAGGGCCGCCCCCTGCCAGTCAAACTGATCGACATGCATATGCACATGCTCCATGAAGGCTTGAATGGCGCCGGATGGGGGTACAGGATGGAAAACGGCGGACCGCAAGGCGTATTCAAACTGTTAAAGCGATTGGGATACGACGGAGGAGGAATTATGAGCTGGAACGGCGTTGTGAGCCATGATGCGGCAGGGGGAAACCTGGCGGCAAAGGCGGCACTCGACCAGGCGCCCACGGGATTTTGGGGCCTGGCAAATTTCGACCCAACACATTACTCCCAGCAGCAACTGGCAGAAATGATCCCCAAGCTCTACGAAGACAAAAGATTCATCGGTATGAAACCCTATCACTACTACGGGGTTCAATACCACGACCCCGCATATGATGTATGGTGGAAATTCGGCAATGAAAACCATTTATATGCCCTGCTGCACAACACCAGGTCCGATTTGCTCGAAGCAGAGACGCTCGCCGCCAAATACCCTAACGTCCGCTGGGTAATCGCTCATGCCGGCAGCAGTTACAAAATGGCCGACATGGCGATTGCCGCAATAAAGAAATACCCCAACATTTATGCAGAGATCACACTCACTCCGGTACCTCTGGGCGTAGTGGAGTACCTTGTAGAAAAAGCCGGCGAAGACCGAATCATGTACGGATCAGACCTACCCATGCGCGACCCCAGACAACAACTTGGCTGGGTTGGCTTCTCGCGCCTGCCGTTAAATGTCAAAAAGAAGGTGTTCGCCGGGAACGCCCTGAAGGTGATCGCACCCTGCCTGGATCGCCTGCCCAAGCACAACAGGCCCGATTTCAGCACAAAATTCTCCTGACGATCCTTCCAACCGATTCCGACCAATGAACAGACGATCTTTCCTGGCCACCACCGGCTCTTCCCTTGTAACAATTTCAGGCATTTCGGGCTTTGAGTTGCAAAAATCCGACACCCCCTACCAGCTGGCGGGACAACCTTGCAGAAACTTCAATATCCTGGCTACGACTTCGGTAATCGACCCGCTCGATGGAAGGGAAAAATTCATCCTTTCCAATTTTGCAGAAGGCGAAACCGGAAGCATTGTCATGATCGATACGCTTTCCGCAGAAGGCACCAACTTCATGCTGCCCGTCGGGGCAGGCGCATGGGGCCTGGTCAACTGGCATAACAAAAAGCTGATCATCGGTACCTGCACAGAACAAGCCTACCTGCATGTGTTCGACCTGGCAAGCCGCACCTGGGCTGAACCAATCAAATCAGCGGGTGAATCCTATTTCTGGCAAATGGGAACAGGTTCGGACGATTGCGTTTACGGAGGCACTTATCCCGGATGCAACCTAACCAGATTCAATCCGCACACCGGCGAATTTGTAAACCTGGGAAGAGTCTCGCCCAATCCCAAAAACCTGTATAGCAGGCCGGTGTATTGCCAGGCACCAGGCTATGTGTTTGTCTGGTACGGCTTCGACACGACCGGCATAACCGTTTATGACATAAAAAAAGGCGCATTTTCCAACTTCGGACAACCCGCAGACACTATTCGGGAGGTAAACGACCGGTTTGTCTGTACCGAAAATCAGGGTAAGCTCACCTTCTATAACGCCACCGACCTATCGGTCATCGAAGACGATAAGCTCAAAGAATCACTTCCGGAAAAGACGGTAAAAATCCAGAATGGTCAACATATCGGATTCACCCGACTAAGAAACAACAGAATCGCCGCGGTAAGAGGACAGGATTACTTTATCGCGGAATTGGCCGCAGCGCCCGATCCTGTCCAGGTCAAATCCGAAATCAAAATTGAAAGAATACCCGTACAGGCCACTCCCACCTCGATATTCACATTGACCACAGACGAACAAGGCGTCGTTTGGGGATCATGTGCTTTCGGACAAACCATTTTTTCCTTTGACCCCGCAAGCAAGAAATACTGGAACTCATCATCGGTTTGCAACGCCGGCGGCGAGGTTTATGGAATGGTCTTCGTGCAGGGTAAGCTTTTCATGTCCTCCTATGTGGGAGGCGACCATACCGTATACGACCCCGAGCAGCCCTGGAATCAAATGCAAAACATCAATCCGAAAACACTTGCCCCGGTCGCACCAGATCTGATCCGCCCGGAAGCACGAAGCGTACTCGGACCCGACAGAGGCGTGTGGACAGGATGGTCTGCTAAATATGGCACCTACGGAGGCGGACTATCCAGGGTCGACCCGTTGACGCTGGAAGTAAAAAAATGGTATGATCCCATCAAAAACCAGCAACTGGCAGGCCTTACCGCCGACAAGGACTTTCTCTATTTCACTACCAATGGAGGCGCAAGCGGACTTCCCTACAACAAAGTGAACTGCCATTTCTGCGTATGGGACACAGAAAAAGGCCTGATCCATCAAGTTCAACTCGAAGAAGGCGCTGTCGCAAACCGCGCCATTGTTACAGCCAGGGGGCTGGTCGCGATGGGATTAGGGAAGCAAATCCGGGTCTTTGACCCCCAAAAAATGACATTCGTACGGATTATCGAGCTGAACACAACCAAAAACTGCGGCTGGCTGACCAAACTGGCCGATGGGCAGGTAGCAGCCTTTTGCGGTAGCGAGCTGGTAAAAGTCGACATCTTAACCGGCCAGACAAAGAAAGTCTGCAACCTGCCCGGCCAGGTCGAAATGGCCACCACCACCCAGACCGGGGCAATCTACTTTGCGGTCAGGTCCAAACTATACTTTATCGAAAAAATTTAAATAACCCCAGACTGTGGACCAGTCTAAATAGCTCAAAATATGAAAACATCTAACCCAACACGACGAGAGTTCCTCGGAAAACTAGGGGCAGGCTCATTAGCCATGCTGACTGCCAAGCAAGCTTCCGCACGGCACTACATCAGCAACGGAGACATAAAAACACTGGCCGCACTGGGAGGGCAACCTATCAGGAGCCAGAAAACGTGGCCAGAGTGGCCATATGTGGACGACAAGATGATAGAAGCCATTGTTAACACCACAAAAAGCCGCAAATGGAGCAGAATTGACATTGCCAACGGAAACGTGGTCACCTTCGAAAAAGAATATGCCCGGCTACTGGGCGCCAGCTACTGCGTGGCCACGGGATCAGGCACCCAGTCCCTGAGCACCTGCGTTGAGGCGCTGGGGATTGGCCCGGGAGACGAGGTGATCACCTCGCCGTATACAGACATGGGAACCATCTCAGCGATCATCACCAGCCGCGCCTTACCCGTATTGGCAGAACTTGATGCGGACTCCTATCAGCTGGACGCCAGCGACATTGAGAAGAAAATCACCCCCGCTACCAAAGCCATCATACCCGTATATTTGGGCGGAGCACCCTGCGACATGGACCGCATCATGGCCATCGCAAAGAAGCACAAGCTCAGCGTAATCGAAGACGCATGCCAGGCTCATTTTGCCAGGTACAAAGGCAAAACCCTGGGAACAATCGGAGATCTGGGCTGTTTCAGCTTCCAGGCCAGCAAAGCCATTTCTTGCGGCGAGGGCGGCGCAATCATAGGAAACGACCAGGCCCTGATGGAACAATGCTATACGGTGCAAAACCATGGCACGTCAAGGAAAGGCAAACATGAAACTATCGGGCCAAAGTACCGAATGAACGAATTCGAGGGTGCCATACTGATGGGACAACTCGGGACGGCGAAGGAAAGATTCGAACTGCGCAATGAAAATGCCAATTACCTGAACAGCAAATTAAAGGGATTTGCCGGCCTGGTGCCGCAAAAACGCTATGAGGGCACCGAAAGTGCAGGCCTGTACATTTACCCGCTTGTCTACCACAAAGAGCACTTCAATGGGGCCGAGCGCAACCAGTTTCTGAAAGCAATCCAGGCAGAAGGCATCGGATTCAGCGGTTACATCCCTAACGGATTACATCGCGAACCCTGGGTTGACCACATTCTAAACCTTCGCTCCTACAAGCAGATGTATTCTGCGGATCGGCTCCGAAAATACAAGCAGGACATGCACTTGCCCCAATGCGACCTGGCCTGCGCACGCATGGTCTCCCTGTGGGCGTCGGGACCACTTTTGGGCACCAAGCAGGATATGGACGAGATCATAGCGGCAGTCATGAAAGTTTACGAAAACCGCGACAAGCTCAAAAATCTATAAAGACCAGCCGGATGTCTCCCATTCAAGTCCCCCGCGTATCCGCGGTAAACTCGAATGGGGGACATCCGATCTGATCCGGCAAGCCCCTTTAAATCACAAAAATGTATACAAAAATACCCCAAAAAGCATCCACAAATCAACAACCCGGACAATCTACTTTAACTTCATCGCCCACCTCATCGCATTCACCAACAAGGTTTTAAACTGGGGAAGCTCGAAATCGTCAGGATGCCCCATTGAAGTATAGAACACGCGGCTTTGGCCGACCGTCCTTGTCCAGGCCACCGGCATGAGCACCCCGTCGACTTTACCCTCTATTAAAACACGCGACTGAGCCCGATCAGTCAACTCAACATAATACAAATTACCGGAGCTATGCCAGTTCAGCGGCTGTACGCCCTTTAAAATCGAATCACTTTCAGCTACCACAGAAACCTCCGTACCCGGGCCTACCGGACCATACCCCTTGTTGACGCACCCCATTACTTGAGAAGCAAACTCCCACCATGCCACATAACCATCGCTAAGATCCTGATCCAAAACCGAAAACGCGTGATTGGCCGTCCTTATTCCTACGATTGGCCTGCCAGATGCCAGATAAGACCGTATCACTTGATTCTGCCCGGGTGTCAGCGCGAGCCTGCGGGCAAAAACCACAACCAGGTCCGCCTCCTGAATCCGTTCCAGGTCCTCAAACCCGGCCCGTGTGCGCGGCCCCTGAGATTGCAAGACAGTAACCTTCCAGCCCGATTGGGTCGCAAGCCATTCAGCAAAAACAGGGATGGTCTGGTCGGCCTTGTAGTTGTCCGGATCCTGGCTGATAAGAAAGACCACCGTGGGCTGCCGTGAACGGCCATCATGGGCCCAAGCATCGCAAACAGCACCGGAAATCCAAAACAAAAGGCACAAAACGTAAACATTATTTTTCAATCCCAAAATCTTCATCATATTCTGAATAATCATGTCAATTACTGTTAAATGGCCATATAGGTGATACAAAAACAAACATATATATGGTAAATCTTAACAAATAAAAAATAGTATCAAAAATTTATTTGTTTACATTTATTTACTATTTTTGTATACATAAAAAGCAAATATAACCTATACGCCCACCCGACAAGCGTCAGCATCGCGGCATTCGTTCCGTCTGCCGCCCCTAGTAGCTCCGATCGCAGCAGACCGCCACCCTGAGGACGCGGCTCAAGAGCTTTCGAATCCATGCAAAAAGGACATAAAACGTTCAAGCGCACCGCCGAAAACCCTGTGCGCTTGTGGACTGAGGCAATAACTTTGAACAGATCTCAAAGACATAGAAAACTACATATACGTATTCAGCATGAAGACCACAAAGACACTGCAAGGGATTGTTCCCATTATCCCAACACCATTTACCGCATCGGAAGAAATAGACGAACAGGCACTGCGCAGGCTTGTCGACTTTGCCATCAAAAGCGATGTTTCCGCTATCTGCCTGCCCGCATATGCAAGCGAGTTCTACAAACTTACAGACCAGGAAAAATTGCAGGTAGTCAGCCTGGCCGTTGACCAAGCCGCAGGCAGAATCCCTGTGGTAGCCCAATCCAACCATGCTTCGTTGAAAGTCGCCAAAGAATTAGCCCAACGAAACGTCGAGGCCGGCGCGGACATCATCTCGATCGCTGTGCCGAGGATTTTTGGTTTGCCAGAACCCTCGATCGCCGAATACCTGTCCGAATTCATGCAAGCCATACCCGACACCCCCGTGCTGGTTCAGGATTTCAACCCGGGTGGCGCATCCATCAGCGTGGCGCTGATCAACGAGCTAAGGCTGAGTAACGCCAACTTCAAATACCTCAAACTGGAAGAACCTTTGTGCTCAACCAAATTCGAGCAGATCATCGATGCCACCGAGGGAACGGTGGGCCTGCTGGAAGGCTGGGGAGGATTATATATGCTCGAACTGATTCCTATCGGGATCTGCGGGGTCATGCCCGGGCTGGCTGTCTCCGACTTTCTTCAGCGCATTTTCACATTGCGTAAAAACGGCTCGGATCACCAGGCTTTCGATCTGTTCGAGAAGGTCTTTCCGCAGATATTTTTCTCATTGCAAAATATGGAGCTGTTCCATTACGCCGAAAAAGAGCTGCTGGTCGCGCGCGGCATCCTGGAAAACAGCAACACCCGCAAGGCCCGCTACATTCCCGACGAGTCAACCAGACGCTACATCCGGGAGCTCAATGAAAGAATCTTGCAACTCTGCCCTGAAACCACCGACATCTGCCAATAGCCGCCCTCAATCGGATTGCCGGACCCAAAATCAAGCATGGGCCCTGTCGCGGGGCCCAAGATGAAATAAGTAAATCTATATACAGATAAAATGCGCCTTAAATCATTCTTGTTAGTTCTGGCATTCGCCTTTACCAGGATTTGCCTGGCAGACCCGGACCAGGACTTCAAAAAACACTTTCGATTGCTACCTGAGCCCCAGGCGGTCCTGATAAAGAAAGGCAGCGGCCTTAAACCGGAAAGCCTGACCAGGTTATGCCTCAAAGACAGCGTCGTCCGCCCGGTTATGTACGGGGTACTGGACCGTCTGAGCCATTCAGGCGTCTCAGGCCGGGGCGTGCTCACGCTGGCGCTCAATGATCGCCCGGATTTACCCGAGTCGCCCGAGGGATACGTCATGCAGATCTCCGAGGGGCAGGTAAGCATTTCGTCCCGCAGCGAGGCTGGCTTGTTTTATGGGTGCCAGACCCTTCTGCAATTGCTGGAAGACGCCAGTGACCAGCAAATTCCCGTTCCGGCCTGCGTGATAACAGACTATCCGGGTGTTGCCTACCGGGCTGTGCACTGGGATTTGAAATACCATCTGGACACGCATCGCTACTATTACGATATGATCGACCGGCTGGCCAGGATCAAGGTCAATGCGATCATTGTAGAATTCGAAGACAAGATTCGTTACATCAAAGAGCCCGAAGTATCGGCAAGTCACGCGATTTCGATACAGGAATTTGCCGCCATCAGCCGGTACGCCAAAGAGCGACACATCGAAATAAGCCCGCTGGTCCAGGGGCTCGGACACGTCTCATTTATATTGAAACAAGAACGCTACAAGCGGCTAAGGGACAATCCTGCGGTTGACTGGGTCATAGATCCGATGAATCCGGACACCTACCGGTTGCAATTCGCGCTCTACGAAGATGCCATGGCCGCAACTCCGAACGGCAAATACCTGCATGTGGGTGGGGATGAAGTGTATAATCTGGGCATGTCCGAACGCGCAAAACAATCCGGAATGAGCACCATCGAGTTGCAGCTGTACTGGCTCAACAAGGTCTGCGAATTCGCCCGGCAACATAACAGGATCCCGATTTTTTGGGACGACATGGTTTTTTCAACTACAGGCCTGTATGGAACCATGCGAAACGATGGCAAGATCACGCCCGAACAAGTTGAGCAAATATGGCAGGCCAATCAGCCCAAACTGGAGAAGTTCATACAACTTTTCCCCAAGGACTGCATTTACATGCGCTGGAACTACGATTACCCCAAGGTGAGAGGCAATGTCAAAGCGATCGAATGGTTTCAGTCCCATGGCTTGAAGGTATGGGGAGCTCCCGCAGCACAGGACATGTCGGCGATGCTGCCAAGACAAAGCTCTATCTATCAGCCCACCAAGGAGTTCTGTGAGATCGCCACCGACAAGAAAATAGAAGGGATGCTTACCACGGCCTGGGATGATTCGTCCCCTCACTTTGAAACCTTCTGGCGAGGCTTCCACGATTTTGCGGCCCTGACCTGGAACTATCAGGACATCGGCCCTTCCCAGGCACACCAGACTTATCGCCACAGGTTTTACTCACCAACTTTGGCAGACGACCGGTATGAGTTTCAGGATACCCTTGAAATTGCCCTGAACTTTTGGGATACCGCATTGATTAACAAAGGGCACCGTCGTCATTACCCCTACAAGCTAGATCTGATAGATTTGCCCGATCCGGCCTCGGCCGGAACCTGGAGTTCCAAATACGCTTCAAAAATTAATGGAGCCAGAACAGAAAAGGAGCGCTATCAGACAATCAAGCTAAAAATTGAGCAAAACCTGTTTTTGGCAAGGCGCAACCGCTTTGCACTGGAGCTGATGCAGGCAATTAACGAGTTGCAAAGCTATCCGACCAACCTCTTGCTGCTGCTTAACCAATATGATCTCGCCCAACAGGCAGAAACGAAAAACAAAATCATGGCGGAAGTACTCAGGCATACCGGCAGCTTTCAACAGCTCAGGGAGCGCTATGAGAACACTTTTTTCAAAACACGCTTTCTGGACAACCCTATCGACCACATCCTGGATCAGAATAACGACCCGATGCTTGCCAACGGCACCAATAATAGCGACTGGATGCACGTATTTGAACTTGCTTTTAACAAGAAAATCCAAGAATGGGCCCAAACCAAATTACCATGATTCGTATTCTTTTAAAAATATCGGCTTTTTGGATCCTATGCCTCAGCCAGCCTTTGGCTAGTATGGCAGTCGGCCCCGGGGATTTTCAGCAAAAGTTCAGTCTGCTCCCTAAACCTCAAAAAGTTGAACTTCTGAAAGGGAAGGGAATTCTCCCATATTCAATTGTTGCAATGGTACTTAAAGGTGTCGAAAAACGGCCGGTGTTATCCGCTCCGTTAGAAGAGTTGCCCCTTGCCGACAGATCCGGCGCAGGGACCCTTACGCTCCACCTGGCCGACAAACCCACAATCCCTTCGAAACCGGAGAGCTATGTCTTAGAGGTTTCCCAAGGTCAGGTGAATATCAGTGCCCGTGATCAGGCCGGCTTGTTTTATGGGTGTCAGACCCTATTGCAGCTCCTGGAAGACGCGCGCGATCAGAACATTCCCATTCCGGCCTGCCGGATCAGCGACTTTCCGGGCATCCCCTATCGGGCCGTGCATTGGGACTTGAAATATCATTTGGACAACCTTCAATATTACTACCAAATGATCGACCGGCTCGCTGCCATCAAAGTAAACGCAGTAATAGTCGAATTCGAAGACAAGTTAAAGTACCGCAAGGCACCCATTGTCGGGGCGGCCAACGCGATCTCGATCGAAGAGTTTGCCGCTCTGACCAGGTATGCGCGCGAGCGCTTTATCGAAATCAGCCCCTTGGTGCAAGGGCTGGGCCATGCCTCATTTATCCTCAAACAGGACGCTTACAAGCCCCTAAGGGACGACCCGGGCTCCGACTGGGTGTTCGACCCTCTCAACCCGGAAGTATATCAGCTACAATTCAAGCTTTACGCGGACGCTTTGGAGGCAACCCCGCAAAGCCGCTTCCTGCACGTCGGCGGAGACGAGGTCTATAACCTGGGCAGGTCGGAACTGGCTAGAAAATCAGGTATGTCAACAGTCGAATTGCAGCTGTACTGGCTCAACAAAGTTTGCGAATACGCCCGAAAGCAAAACCGCATTCCCATCATCTGGGACGATATGCCATTCTCTCTGGCCGGCCTATATATGACCATGCACGACCCCAAAATGAGCGTGCAGCAGATTGACTCCCTGTGGAAAATCAAGAAACCCGAATTGGATAAGAACATTCACCTTTTCCCCAAAGACTGCATCTACATGCGTTGGCACTATGCACAGCCTAAGCTTGCGGGCAATCTCAAGGCTATCGAATGGATGCAATCCAACGGATTGAAAGTCATGGCTGCCTCGGCCACCCAGGACATGAATGCGATGCTTCCACGGAAGAACTCAATCTTTGCCCCAACCCGGGATTTCTGCGAGATCGCTACCACCCAAAAACTTGAAGGTATCCTGGCCACCGCCTGGGATGACTCATCGCCTCATTTTGAAACCTACTGGCGCGGCTTTTACGATTTCGCGTCCATGAGCTGGAATCATCGTCCGATTTCACCTGAACAGGCCCACCGGGAATTTAGGCACCGGTTCTACGCACCCGAAGTCGCAAACGACTCTTTCGAGTTTCAAGACTCTCTGGAAACCGCGCTCAGCTTCTGGGACACGGCCCTTATTCAACCAGGCGGCGACCGGTCCCACTATCCCGGCAAGATTGAACTGATCTCGCTTCCGGACCCTGCCAATGCGGGCAAATGGGCCGAATCCCACGCAAGCAAAATCAGGCAGGCCCATAACGAACTGAAACGCTATCAGTTGATTCGTAACCGCATCCAGGCAACCAAGCAGAACACGGTCCGCAACCGGTTCGCATTGGATCTGCTTTACGCGATGAATGAGCTGCAAATCTATCCTGCAAGGCTGATAACCGCTTTGCAAGCGTTTGACGTGGCCGCACAAAACCAAAAACCGGCCCTGCTGGAAAACATTACAAAAATCCGGGAGAGCTTCCAGAAAACAAGGTCCGATTACGAAGAGGTCTTTTCGAAAACCCGCTTTTTACACAATGCGGAAGGCTACATTCTTGACCAGAACAATGACAGAATGTTAGCCAATGGCACCAATTCCAGTGACTGGATGCATGTGTACGAACTTGCCATGAACAAAGCGATTCAGGATTGGACTTCCGGACACAAAACCAGGTAACATAGCCCTCCTTTCGATAAAAAGAAGCAAAGCCCCTAAATCATCCTGCCGGGCTCTGTCGATGTTTTGCCAGTAAAATCTCACAAAATGAAGAATACCAAACTTTTTATAGCCTGCCTGTTTTGTTTCCGGTTCTCGATGCTGCCGGCATTGGCGCAACGCTATGCTGACGGGCTGCCCGCAGAACAATCGATGAAGACATTCCAGCTGCCTGATCAGCTAAGGATTGAACCCTTTGCGGTTGAGCCAGATGTTCTTTCCCCGGTCGACATGGCTTTCGATGAATTCGGACAGGTGTATGTGGTGGAGATGGGAGACTATCCCTATGAGGCGCAACCGGGAAATTACAAGGGACGGATTCGGCTGCTGAAAGATACCAATGGCGACGGAAAGCCGGATAAATCATACATTTTTGCAGAAAACCTGCCAAGTGCCACAAGTATTCTCCCCTGGAAAGCAGGTTTGATCGTCTGCGCCGCACCAGACATTCTTTATTTGAAGGACACTAATGGTGACCACAAAGCGGATCAAAAGCAAACGCTTTTTACCGGGTTCTTTGCCAAAAACTCCGAGGCCCAGATCACCTGCCTGCGTTTTGGGGTTGACAATTGGATATATGCCAACAATCACGGACAAGCCGGAACGATAAGCTTTTCAGGGAAACCCGGGACGACGGTCAATGTCGCAGGCGGTGATTTCCGCTTTCGGCTTGACAAACAGCTTTTCGAAGTTGAATCCGGTACAGGCCAATTTGGGCTGGCCATCGACGAGTGGGGCCATCGCTTCTATACTCAAAACACCTTGCATATCCAGCAAGCGCCCCTGCCGTACAGGTATGCACGGCGTCATGAATTCATGCCCAGCTATCGCGCCGATGTGAACATCTCTGATCACGAACTGGAGATGTTTCAAAAATCGGCCACGCCCTATTGGCGTCAACAACGAAGCGACCGCCGCCAAGCCAAATATGACTCGCTTAAAACCGGATATACCGAATGGGCCAGAGATCATTTTACCGGTGCATCCGGCGGCACATTTTATGGTGGCGACGGGCTTCCTTCCACGTATTATGGCTCGATATTTACCGGAGAAGTGGCCGGGAATCTGGTCCACCGCGACGTGTTGTCCACCCGGCCTGGCCAGCCGGCCTACGTCGCCTCACGAGGTGCACATGAAAAAGACAAGGAATTCCTAGCATCCACCGATACATGGTTCCGGCCGACCAATTTCTACACGGGCCCGGACGGTTATCTTTACATGACCGACATGTACCGCCAACATATCGAGACGCCCGTATCGATTCCCGAAGACCTGAAAACAGACATGGACTTTCTCAATGGCGAGCAGAAAGGCAGGATCTGGCGAATATACCCCGCCGAAGGTCAGAAAAGGGCCGTTCTATATCCGATGGTGGCTCAAAAAAGCTCCGCAGAACTGGTCGCACTGCTAAGCCATCCCAACCAGTGGTGGCGGTTGACCGCCCAACGTTTGCTGCTCGAACGACAAGATAAATCTGTGGTTGCCATACTGAAAACCGATTTCGAAAAAGGCAGCGACCCCCGTGGCAGGCTCCATGCCCTGTATACCCTGGAAGGACTCGGGGCAATCGACGGCTCGTTGATAAAACGGGCCCTGACAGACGCTCATCCCGGGGTTAGAGAGCACGGAATCATGCTGGCAGAGTCGGATCATTCCTTTTTGGATCAAATTATCAGCCTCTGCGCGGATGAATCCTCGCAGGTTGCCTTCCAGGCTTGCCTTAGCCTGGGACAGTTTTCTGAGAAGAAAGCAATCCAGACCCTTGCCGACGTGCTGATCAAGAATGTCGAAAACGGTTCTTTCCGGCAAGGCGTGCTCAGCTCGGTGCCGGCCAGCTCCGTCGATTTCCTTACTATACTCACCCAAACGAATGCCACATTCTTTAATACCACCTCTCCGGGCAAGACCAAATTCATCGAGGATTTCGGCTACATATGCGGGGCACGAAACAAAAAGAATGACCTGGTTGCCCTGCTCACGTTTTTGACCGGTAAACACGACGCTATCGTAACCTCAGCGCTGACAGGGCTCACAAAAGGTATCCGTAGGTCCGGCGGCAGGCCTGCAACGGGTAAGGAGGTGGCCAAGGCACTCACAAAGCTTGAAAAAACGGGTTCCGCCAATCTTTCTGCTGCCATTGATACGGCTCGCAAGATGCTGCAAGTGGACTGAGCATTCAAAGACCGAACATCCAGCCGACGGCTCACTAATGCCCCATGGGGACAAAATTCTGATCATGAAAAAAACACATCTGGGTTCGCGGCGATATTTCCTGTCGGACTTTTTCGGTAAAGCACTTGCACTTACGATACCAACCGTGCTGATCAAAGCATGCAGACCTGCCAAAAACACGCGAAATCCCGGCCAGGCAACAGCCTCGGATGGGCTTTGCGAGCAGCTCGATGGGGTGGAAAAAGTCGAACTTGACAAAAGAAAGGCGCTGGGCTATGTCAGTCAATCGCCGATTCAAGACAAACAATGCGACAACTGCAAACTTTACGTGCCGCCCAAACCGGGCAACGACTGTGGGGGTTGCCTGCTGTTTGCCGGCCCGGTAGCCGCGCAGGCGCATTGCACGTATTGGGCACCACAAATTTGAAAGAGAATATGACTATCAGCATCAAATCAGTATTTGCCCAAAAACCGGCAGGATTATCTAACCAGTTGGTCAGCATTGTCTGCTGGTTAAGCCTGCTCCTGTTTCCCTCAACGACAAAAGCAGAGAACATCCGCGTGGCGGTATTCCAAATCGACGCCACTCCGCCCATCGGCAGCCCGGTAGCATATTCGAAAACACGATCGGTGACCGATCCGCTCAGCGTCCGGGGAATAGTGATACTATCCCGGCAGCAGCCGATCGTCTTATGTACCGTCGACTGGATCGGCATCGGCAACGAGGGACAAGACGTATGGCGGCAAAAACTGGCCCAGGCCGCCTCAACCTCTGTGGACAGGGTATCCATCCATGCATTACACCAACACGACGGGCCCAGGTGCGATTTTACTGTGGAGCAGATTATGGAGCAGTATGGCCTGGGAGGGACAAGCATAGACAATGCATTTGTGATGAAAGTGATAACAAATTCGGCCGCCGCACTTACCGAATCGATTAGAAACGCCCAAACGGTTACTCACCTGGGCTTTGGTCAGGCTATCGTCGACAGCGTGGCCTCCAACCGCAGAATTTTAGGTGAAAATGGAAAAGTAGCTATCACGCGCTGGAGTGCGACGACCGATTCGGTGCAGATCGCCGCTCCGCAGGGCCTGATCGATCCCTGGCTAAGATCAGTTAGCCTTTGGAACGGCAAAAAACCTTTGGCGGTGCTCTCATACTACACAACACACCCCCAAAGCTTCTATGGCCAAGGTGATGTCACCTGCGAATTCATCGGATTGGCGCGCAACGCGAGAGAGCGGCAGCTGGGTGTCCCGCACATCCATTTCAACGGAGCCAGCGGTAATATAACCGCCGGCAAATACAACGATGGCTCGCAGGCCAGCCGGCAGGTACTTACCCGCAGAATTGAAAAAGCGATGACAACAGCCTGGGAATCTACGGTCAGGAGCAGGATCTCGGGCAAGGATGTTGAATGGAAATTTGTTAAAACACAACTTCCATTAAGCAAGAACCTCACCGAATCCAGCATGCGGGATGAGCTGAGCAATGCACAGCTTTCGCTTCCAATAAGATACCGCGCCGCCGAAAAGCTGGCCTGGTACCAACGAACGATAGCAGGTAACCCCGTACGAATTTCGGCACTTCGCATCGGGAAAACCTGGCTGCTGAACCTTCCGGGAGAACCCTTTGTGGAATATCAGCTGGCCGCACAAAAGATGCTCGGCCCGCGTAACCACGTCTGCACGGCAGCCTACGAAGAGTACGGGCCGGGCTACATCGGAACCAGGATTTCCTACGAACAAGGTGGCTATGAAACAAGCGGCAATGTCTCGGGCTGTGCTCCCGAGGTCGAACAGGTACTGCTCAGCGCTATCAGGTCGGTGCTTTCGAATTGATTTTCAGATCTTAAATAAAGCCGGTCGCGACCGGAGCGTGCGAACCCAAATAGCACCGGGCTTTGAAAACCATCGATTGGTAGATTGACAACACTGAACAATTGAATGCAATGAACAGGCGAACATTTGTCAAAAAGACGACGCAACTATCTGCAACCGCCATTTCGCTTCACAAACAACTCCTGACACACCCTGTGAAATCCCCAAAGCCTCAAAAAATACGGGTCACTGCGACCTGCTCAAATTTTGAGCGTGAAATGCTCAAACGTCCTTTCGGATTCAAAGGCGGGTATCTTACCGAATTATGGCAAACCGTTGTCAGGCTTTCTGCTGACGATGCGCACTGTGTGGGCCTTGCCACACAAAGCGTCCTCTACGGTGATTCCAATTTATTTGCCAGGTATTCTGAGGCCGGGGGCAATGCATTGATGTATTCATTAACCGAAAGGGCATTGGATTTGGTTAAAACCGTATCATTTCAGGATCCGATCGAATTGCAGGAACTGATTATGCCGGAGCTGCTGGACCAAGGGCGAAGCCTTACCGGCATGCGCGAACTGAATAGCAATTTTGTTTTTAATGCCCTGGTAGCAATTGACAACGCCGCCTGGACGCTCTATGCAAATACCCACAAATTCAGCTCGTTTGAGCAAATGCTTCCCGCTCCCTACCAAAGTCCTCTAAGCAGCCGCAGCAAAAAGGTGGCGGTGATGTATCAGATCCCCTATGCGATGCCCGCTCAGGAAATCTTGCAGGCCGCAGACTCGGGTTATTTCGTTTTCAAGATCAAAACCGGCCAACCAGGCAGCCAGGCAGAAATGCTTGCAAAGGACCAGGCGCGCCTGACACAGGTCCATTCCCTGTTAAAAGACAGACGATCGGAGCAAACCAGCGACGGCAAACTACTGTATACCCTGGACTCAAACGCCAGATATGAAAACAAGCAAACCCTGCGGCAGCTGCTGGACCATGCCCGAAAAATCGGCGCATTCGACCAGATTATCTTTGTGGAGGAACCGCTTGCCGAAGACAACAGCGAATATGTAGGCGACCTGGGAGTGAGGATGGCGGCCGACGAAAGCGTTCATACCGAACAGGATGCGATAAGAAGAATCGAACAGGGATATAACACATTGGTAATCAAAGCAATTGCCAAAACATTGAGCACGTCCCTGAAAATAGCCAAGGTGGCTCACGACAAAAATATCCCCTGCATTTGTGCAGACCTTACCGTCAACCCTATTCTGGTGGACTGGAACAAGAACTTTGCAGCACGGCTGGCCCATTTCCCCGGCCTTGGGATGGGGCTCTTAGAGACAAACGGGGATATGAATTATGTGAACTGGGAAAAAATGAAACAATACCATCCGTTTCACAATTCGCCGTGGACATTTGTAAAAAACGGCGTATTTGATTTGGACCAAGATTATTATGCCCATAGCGGGGGAATCCTGAGCATCCCGGATCACTACGCTGCGCTTGTAAAGTAGCCTGGTATGCTCAACAGCTGTCAGACCGCTTTGCCGACGGTCCAGAATATTCATCTCAAAGCCGTCTTATCAATCTACACAAGCGGTAATTAACTCAAAATAGGATAGTTACAAAAAAAATAGCATCCCGGAAATCACCGGGACGCTATTTACAATACACCCATTAACTGTCCAATTTATCATATTGAACGACAAGCTCGGAAGTGCCGTCAAGATGTTTGAGCAACAACATCTCCGCCTCCTCGATATTACGATTTCTTAATGCGATCAGAATCGACCTGTGCTCCGAATCAATTCGGCGGTAGTCATCGATACCCGTCAAAAATCCAATTGCGTTCTGGTGTAATGCCTCAATATTACATGAGCCATAGAGCTGTTTCAATCTGCTGTTATTGGCACCGGCCACCAGCGCTTGATGAAAACTCAGGTCAAGCCTGGCCGCCTGATCAAAATGTCCTGCCTGAACCGCGCCGGAAAAGTCAGAACAAATCCCGTCCAGGCCGTCTATCCAAGCCTGGTCGGCCATTTGAAAAGCCAGGCATAGCGAGCCGCGTTCCAGGATTTTTCTCAGCTCGCTTGTTTCCAAAACGTTCTCAACATTAACCGGACTGACAAAGAACTGGGCCTTGTCTTTTAAAACCACCAGGTTCTCTCCGACAAGCCGCACCAAAGCCGCCCGGACAACGCCCCTGCTTACGTCCAGCTGCTGAGCCCAGGCAGACACTTTCAGCCGGGTGCCCGGTGCCAGTTCGTTCGAACGTATTTTCGCTTGTAGCTGATTGAAAATTTTTGTGGTCAGCGAGTGCTCTTTCATAAGTTACAGATCTGAAAAGCGGTATCTCTTTAGAATTACAATATCCTAGCTACTACGACAGAGCTATTTTCTTTCCTCCCTTTCTCCGGCTTTCGTCAGCGGCTTGTATAAAGCTGAAAATTTCAAGCGTTTCACGAGCGCTGACGGGAGGTTTACCGGTGTCGAAAAAATCAATAATCTGCTTTACCAGGGGCTCGTAGGAGCTAAATGGCCCCAAGCCAGCAATGCCTTTTTCACCGAAAGCGGTGCCGGCAATATTGGAAGCACCCTTGCGAATGCCGCGAAGCGTACCGATCCTGCCATCCTGCCAAACTCCGACCACCATATCGGTTCCATCCTGGTAGGTCCTTGTAACCCATTTACAGCCGGGTCCCATCACCGTAAAGAGCATTTCTACTCCGTGAATTGCATACCAGGCAAGGTCGCTGTGATGCGGCTCCATGTCGGCCGGTGTATACACGTCGGCGCCAGTAACGGCTCCAATAGAACCATTGACGACCTTTTGAACATTTACGTCAAAACGCAGTGCGGACGAGCTGAAAACAGGGACGGAATATTGTTGGCTGGCCGCGAAAATGGCCTTTGCACCATCAAAACTGGCCGCAATAGGCTTGTCGATAAATACGGGCTTCCCTGCTTTCAAGACCGGTATCAACTGCTCAAGGTGCGGTCGGCCGTCGTTGGACTCCAATAGAATGAAGTCCACCTCAGCCAACAAGGACTCGATCGAATCGACAATGGCAATGCCCATTTCTTTCACTTTGGGAACCACCTCCTTGCGCAGATTAAGGGCCGATTCTATGTCCTTGCTACCTTGTGCGTACGCGGCCACGACCTTATAGGCTTTCATTTCGGCCCCGCCCGAATTAATCATCCGGGTAAAAACCTCACTATGGCCGGTATCAAGCCCGATGATCCCGATTCTTTTACCTGCCGGGGCAAAAGTGGGCTTGAATGAGCTTATCCGGGAAGATATCATAGGCAATCCAGCCGCCGATACCGTAGATTTTAGGAGAAAATCTCTGCGATTCATTGTTGCATTAGAATTTTAAGTCGTTTTCAAAATACATCCAGTCGATGTGAAACAGCGAGCTGTTACTTTGCTGATTTCGGAAAACCAGATAGAGATCACTGACGCTTTTTGGGGCAGTGACCGGCAATCGCAATTCTTCCCAGCCTGACTTCAGATCGTCCAAATTACCGCCTGCAATATCCAGATGCCCCAGCAATGGCCCCCGAAGGCTTCCTTGCCGCAACTCGATAGTTCCTCCAGCGCCATGCCGTTGAACCCTAAAACGGATACTGCCAATATCGGTAAGGTCGATCGAATTGAACCGGGTGTATTTGCCATCGGTGATATTGGCGATATAGGAATTAAAACCAGTGCTCTGGGTAGCAATGACCACATTCACATCCCCCTCCTGATAATCTTCCATCTGGATCAGCGGATTGCGCAGTACGATGTGATCGGAGGTTTTTAAGGGAGCGATTCGGTTTGCTCCCTTATCGGTATAGGAAGCCCGCAGGATATAAGCCCCCTGATCGCCTTTCCCGATATGCTCCGTAAGCTTGATCTGGCCGGTCAAAGGCAAGCTGGCCTGCTGCTTTCCCAATGATAGGATGTAGCCTGCAATTGCTTGGGCGTCTTTTTCGGCCAGATCACCGTGCGGCGGCATCACATAGGTCCCCCAATTGCCGCTACCACCACTAATGATCTTCTTTGCCAACATCCCAACGGCTCCCTCTGCGGATTCATAGCGTTTTGAGATCTGGTTCAGCGCAGGCCCAATCGATTTAGTATCAGTCGTATGGCAAGCCTTGCAATCCAGTGATGCGTACAGCTTTCTTACCGAGGCATGCTCAACATGCTCGTCAGGCGCGGATAACGCGCCTGCAAGATCTTTACCGAAAGCCATATAGGTGAAACCGGTGCTGATGTTTGCACGATCAATCTTTTGATCTTCCTTGTCAGTGATTTTGATGTTGTAGTCAAACAGGGCATTGTCCCAGTAGAAGCTTCGGTTGGCCGTAGTCTGAATATGCACTTGGGGAGGCGTATTACCCACCCTGAAAACGGTAGTGGCCGAACTCTTTGCGCCGTGCTGGTCCGAAACGGTCAGCACCACATTATAAACGCCGGGTTTGGTGAAAGTGTGCCGGACTTTCGGGCCCGTTAGCTTCTTTGAGCCGATCTTCCATTCATAGGAAAGCCGGTCGGCCGCATCATAATCCATAGAACCTTTGGCGGATAACATTGCCGTCAATGGCGCCGCACCGACTGTGGCGCCGGTCGATAAGCTAGCGACCGGTTTGCGGTTTCCCTCAGCATATTCCACCCGGATAATGCCCGAATCGGTATTACGGGCAAACCAATTGGTTCCGTAAGCCAGCAGGTAAACAGCTCCGTCAGGCGCGAATTGCATGTCGATTGGTGCCACTACATTCAACTGGGGCAGAAAAGGTTCCATGCCTGCGTAGTTACCATTCCCATCGAGCGTAACGGCCATAATCCACTTTCTGATCCATTCAAAAATAAACAGCTTGCCATCATAATAACCGGGCAATTTGTAAGGACTGTTAGCAAACAGCTCCCGGCGGTACACGGGCCCTGCCATAGCGCTTGCACCACCTTTACCCACCAACGGATATTTCGCGGATGGCCCTTTGCCATACCAGATAAAGGCAGGTTGTGCGGCAGGCAGCTCCCGAATACCGGTATTGTGCGGCGAATCGTTGAAAGGCTTCTGCGGGTCTTTACCCGGCCCCTCCTTTTTGGTCTCAAAATTGTAGTCGGGAAAGACCTGGTTGTCTGCTAAAAAGTACGGATATCCGAAAAAGCCTGGCTTTCGCGCCTGGTTGATCTCATCATAGCTCATCTTTCCTTCGCTACCGGGCACCTCCGTATCCGGGCCTACATCACCCCAATACAAGTACTTGGTTTTCGGGTCCACCGAAATCCGGAATGGGTTGCGCACACCCATCACGTAGATCTCGGGCTTTCCCTTCGAGCCATCTTTGGGGAATAAATTACCGTCAGGGATACTGTAAGTGCCGTCCGGCAGCGGCTTGACGCGGAGAATTTTGCCTCGAAAATCATTGCTGTTGGCCGTTGCGGCCTGGTCGTCGGAAAGCTCGCGCCCGGGCCGCTCGTCGATCGGGGTGTGCCCTTCTATCTCCTCGGCATTGGTGTTGTCGCCAATCGACAGATAAAGCAGGCCGTCCGAGAAGGCTATGTAACCGGCCGAATGGCAGCAGTACTTACGCTGAGTGGGCACTTCCAGCAAGACTTTCTTGGAAGCCTGGTCCAAAAACCGGCCTTTCAGCTCAAAGCGCGCCAGCTGGCTTACGCTTCTTTCGCCGCCCACGCCATAGTAAAAATAGATCCAATGGTTTTCTTTAAAATCAGGGTCAGGCGCTACACCCAACAAACCATCTTCAATACCGCTAAACACATTAAACTGCGCAATCGTAGACAACTCTTTGGTCGCATTGTCAAAATACCGGACACTTCCCTTTCTTTCGGCGACAATCAAATCCAAATTCGGCAGAATTGCCATCTGCATTGGCTCGTCAAGGCCGGAAACCAGTCTGGTGTGGGTAAATCGGCTCGAATCCGGTCGGGAAACCGAGTCGGGTTGCTCCAACGAAATACCCGGTGGATCTGCCCGTAGAACCTGCTTCTGCCGCGTGACAGAAGCCATGCAAAACGCACCGGCAACCATAAGGCCGGTCAGAAAATTTAACTTTGACATTTGAGCACGGATATTACTTGGAGAGCTGCTTACCTGAATATTTGTCTATTTTCGCTCTAAGGATTTCAGGTTCGTCGGTCACAATCAGATCTATCTTGTTCCAAATGAGGTAGTCCATCAGATTTGTGCTGTTTACAAGCCATGTACTGGTCGTCAGCTTCTTATCATGTGCTTTTTGAATTAAGGAGATATCCCCCACATAGACCTCCACTGCAAAACCGGCCTCACTGATCTGGTCAGCGGCGAGCTCTTCCGGGGTCTTGCCCAGCCCCAAATAAATAACCTTCGCACCAGGCTCTAATTGCCGGATCAGCTTACAGACATCGTAGTCGCTGCTTCCGTAATCTACTACCGACTGGCTGGCCGCCTGGCGTACAGCTTCAACCGATTTTCTGGCCAATTGGAGTGACCGTGATTTACTAACCTTCGAAGGCTTGATTTTCAAAATTAACCTCGTGGCTGTCTGTGATTTTGCTTCATTCAGGTAAGCCTGTATCCTTGGCAGAGACTCTCCGTTGGAAAGCTTTATCTTGGCCAGCGAATCGAAAGGCGCCGCCTCTATCAAGATCTTTTTGACCGTTGTATCGGCAACCAACAAGCCTACTGAATCGGCATTGCTGACAAACAAAACTGAATCTGCCGACATTTGTACGTCAGCCAGACTACCGTAGACCCCCATTTGGATCGCCGCTTTCAGCGATGCGACCGAATTCTGCGGAGCTCCGGTTCTGAGCCACGCTCCTCCGTTAGCGATGACCTTCGTCGAAATTTCCAGTGGTGTCTTCACCGGATCCTTGTCCTCGCTGCAACTCCATGCCGTCAAAGCGATGGTCAAAAACAATCCTATCCAGCAGTTATTTTTTCTTTTCATTTCTGATATCGAATAAATGCATTAACAATTATTGAATGTGATTTCCTAATAGGGCCTTTTGGCCGGTTTATCGCTGTAATGCAGGCAATCTATCGAGACCAGCCGATAAGCCGGATCCGGGTTCAAGACCCGGATTTCGACCTGATGTTCGCCTTGGGGCAACTGATAGCGCCAGGCAAGTTCAGTGCGTCGCTCGGAGGTGGCTATCGGCAGGTTAAACTCTTCAACCTTCTGGCCATCGATCAGCATCGCCACTTTGATGGAATGGTCCGGCAAATCCGGCGAGGCCTTCTTTGCGTAGCCGCGCAGAACAAAACCAGTCCCGGCGGCCTCAAATGAGAAGCCCGTATGAGTTTCGCGGGCCAATGCCGTCCGGACAGATGGATAGTGTCCGGCAAAGCTCTGCTCAAATTTTACGGCAAGCGGTGTTTCGACAGGTATTTTGACGAATTTATCCCCCACCTCACCGCCACGGCTTTTCACGTGGGCCAATGCGTGCTTGAAAGAAAGCTCGTAGGTATCGCGTAGCGACAGTTTCGTAAAGCTAAATGGGTTTGCTTCGGCTGCTTTGACCGGATCCAGCCAATAAGCCGGAATTTTACCGTAGCCAAGGATCGTTCCCAGAATTCCTCCCGCTGTGGAAGGGTTACAATCCGAGTCCTGACCGGCCCGGGTAGCGATTTGCATTGTCTTGCTGAAATCGCCTTCTCCATATAACAGTCCCAGAACCACGTAAGCAGCGTTCAATTTGGCGTCTATGTCAAGCGGTGTAAACACACCATCGGGACAGCCCACTTCCTGAGCCCATTTCTTTTGGATTTCAAACCAACACCGTTTCCAGTCTCCGGGAAACAAACTATGCCATTTGATCACATCGGAAATGCATTGATAAAACTGACTCTGGGGCGGAATGGCCTTAATAGACTGGGTGACAACATTGCGCACATTATCCGTTTTGAACGCATTCGCATACATGTTTGCCACAAACACGCCCCCGTACCAGCCATCTCCATAATTCATGATATGGCCAACTTTATCGCATATGGCCGAGGCCGCATTGGGCATACCCGGGCTCATCAGGCCCGCAAAATCGGACTCAATCTGAAAATCAATATCATCCGCGTGCGGGTTTTGCAGCCAGTGCCCACTTTGTGAAGCGGGTATTCCCTGTAAAATATTGTAGCGTCCCGCCTGGTTGGCATGCCAAAGTTCATATCCGCGATGGGCGTAGGCTTGCCCGAACGAATCCGCGGACGCTGAAAGGCCCAGACGCTCGAAAACCTCTACAAAAGTCAGATCCATATAGATGTCATCAAAAAGGCCCGGGAAAGTTCGCATGCCCTCGTTGACATAGTCTGCATGCCAGCGGATCTGCTGGTAATCCTGAATGAATGTACCCTGGTATACGAACTCGGTTGGCCATCCGAAAGTCACCCCGATTGTCTGCCCTGCCCATCCCCCTTTGATTTTATCCAAAAGAGATTCCTTTGAAATCGTAAAGGTCGTTTGCTGCGGTGCAGCCGGTTGCGCAACGAGTTGGTGTACCGATAATAAAAAGGTAAAAACACATCCCAGCACTGCCGCCCCCTTTGCGGTATCGGGCATAATCTTCAAAAGCAATCTATGTAAGCTCATTAAGTGTAATTCGATTAAGTTCATTTTGTAACTGTACTCACTCCGGGATAGACATTCCCGGCGAAATCGTATGGTTTAAGCTCATAATGGACTGCCGCTGGCTTGCGGGTGGTGGTATCTGTAAAACTCACGGGTAATCCCCTCACCTTTCCCTGAATATCCATCAGCAGCACCTGGTTTCTGAATAGATAATAGCCAGCCACCTTTGCGCTATCCGGGCCCGGCTGCCACCGCAACGTCAACCCCTTCCCGGCACCGGCATGCTCCACTGCCAGCGTTTTGGGCGGCCTGACCCGGCCGGGGGAATCCAGCTTACCAGTCTTTACGTACCGGCGATAGGCCTTATGAAAACCTTCGTGAACCGTCTGCGGGCTGTAATAATGGCTGTAAGCAAAAGAGATGATATTGCTCACATGTGGCTGCACAATTCGCATTTGTTCAACAAACCGATTCAGGGGCGCGCTCGTCCAGAACCGCTGCTGGAATGTCTCCGCATCAGACCAAAACAATAGGCCGGGCTTTGTGTTGACTGCTTTTCGAAGAGCCACAAACCAATTCTCGAGCTGGTCGATTTCAACTCCACCGGCACCGATACAATCCTGCGGTGCAAATATGTCACCCGGCGCCAGGTTTGTCCTGGCAAAAACATACTCCCAAAAAGCCTGATAGGTATCGGGCTGGCCCACCCGGTAATTCATAAACGGGCAGAGCATCAACGGCATTCCGGGCGCCATTTTGTGCAGGTAGTCAAGATTCACATTCAGGGCCGAAGCAAGCATGTCCATGCGCGCCGGGCTGTTGAACCTGAGATTATCTATTTCCCATACCCAATACCATCCGAACAGCGTTCCCTTATAACGTTCTGCAAACTGCTCGTAGACCGTTTCAGCCACTTTGTTGCCCAATTGCATCTGACCAACAAGCCATTCTGGCGGGAAATCTTTCCACCAACGCTCGTCAAAGTTAATTCCCACAAATACCTTGAATCCCTGTTTCTTGGCATTTCTAAGACAAGCTTCCACCAGCTCAATCCGCCAACTCTTGGGATCCTCGTTGCTGCCATCGAGCACGGGACCAATCACCAGATACTCCATTCCGACATCCTTTAGTGCGGCTAGTTCACGTTGCCATGCATTGTCGTCCCAGCCGGAGGCCAGTGAATTCTGAATGAACGTTCCGGTCGCTATCGGATGGGCTGGCGCGGCCGCCTGGCCCCAGCCGCCGGTCAAAAACACCAAACAGCCTAACGCAGTTAGAATGCTTGTGCGGATCAGATTACCTACCATCCGGAATTGTTGGGGCCAATCAGTTTATTCGAGTTAATCTCATCCTGCGGGATCGGGAAAAGCAAGTTTTTCACAGTCCGTGTCTTGACCACGTTCTCGTCGGTACCCAGTCCGTTCATCACCTGCAGGTAAACACCCCAGCGAATCAGATCGTGACGGCGATTAACTTCCTGATAGAATTCCTTACCCCGCTCCTCGAAGATCAGTGACCGAAGCGCTTCTTTGCTCAGATTGGATGCGGCCGGTACTTTGCTTCTGGTCCGGATCCGGTTTAAATATTCATAAGCGGCTGCTGTCGGTCCATTGATCTCGTTTTCGGCTTCTGCAAAAATCAGCAGCACGTCCGCATAGCGCAGAACTGGAAAATTACAATCCCGGTTACCGCTTCTGACAGTGGCGTCATCGCCGATTTCGGTTGAAGTTCCGATCCAGTACTTCTTGGGAAACGGATGAGAGTAGTCCTTGTAGAACTTTGCCGTGTAGCCTCCTGGCACCGAACGGTATTTAACCGAATCCCGTTCAGGATACAGCATCCACGCACCGTACATATAATACTGGTGAAAGACCCCGTCCAGGGCCCTGGTATCGGTCGGCCCGTAGCTGTCATACAGCTTTGCCGACATCCAGTAAAAGGATGTACCACCATACCATGGGGCCGAGTAATAATATTGCAGAAGTGTACCGTAGGCATCATTGTCCTGGGTTTGCAATTCCCAGATCATCTCAGGATTATTCTTATTGGCACGGCCCCACAAACCCATAAACGTTGGTGCGAGCGTAAATTCATTGCTCTTGATAACCTCCAGGGCCTTATCGCGCGCTTTGGTGTACAATTGCCGACTGTCAAAGTTCTCGTAACCACTTACAACCTCCTTGGTATACGCTTTCCCTCGTACGGTCAACTGCTCCCCTTTCAATGCCCCGGAGGCCATTGTCGCATAGGTTTTGGCGAGCAACGTCTTTGCTGCGCCCCGGGAGATCTTCCCCTTCGCTCCGGCAAAGCTGCTGTATTTGAGCGGCAACAATTGCTCGGCCTTTTGCAGGTCTTCTACCACCTGGCCATAAACCTGGTCAACCGAAGCCCGGGCTTTATCGATGGGCGCGCCACTTGAAACATTTTCCAGCCGAAGCGGGACCGGTCCCCAGAGACGGACCAGGTTGTAGTAGGACCATGCACGGAAGAAGTAAGCTTCGCCCATCAGGCGGTTCTTAACAGAATCGGAGGCCATCGGAATCTCCGGGATCTTTTCCAGGGCGATGTTGGACTGCGATACCAGGTTGTACCAACCCGTCCAAAGCGCGTCAATACCCCAATAGCTCTTAAAGTTACCCGCGCCCATGTCGCCCATATTCCATTGCGGCCCGACAATGTGGTCATGATCAGTGTCCTCGCCAAACAGGTAAGGAGCCTTGAAGAAATTCCATGAATGCAGGTAGCCGTACATGCCTGATATAGCTGCCTCGGCATCGGCTTCTGTCTTGTAAAGGTTGTTGGGTGAATAAAAATCGTGTACCTGCTCTTCAAGTACGTCCTGACAGGATGTGATTGCCAGCATTGTTCCGAATGCCAGCAGCAGAAAAGTAAGAATCTTCATAATATCAATGAATGGTCAGGTGGGTTAGAAAGTGCAATTGATTCCCAGGCTGAATGTGCGCGAATTGGGATAGTTTCCAAGGTCGATCCCGCGCCGCGACGGATCTTGTCCATAGGCGTTCACCTCCGGATCATAGCCACTATAGCGGGTGACGGTGAACACATTGTTGATGCTGCCAAAAAGCCGGAGTTGCTGAACGACCTTTTTGCTTTTAAAGGAGAAATTGTAGCCCAGATTGATATTCTTTAAGCGCAGGTAGGAACCGTCCTCAATAAACCGGTCTGAGAATTTAACCTCTCTGAAAGAATTCAGGATAGCCTTTGGATTAGTCGCGTTCGTAGCCTCAGGCGTCCATCTGTGTTCATAGGCGTCTTTGGTCGTGTTTCCGAAACCTCCCAGGTTGTCTGTTATATAGCGCAGCGTGTTGATGATCTGTCCCCCTTGGACGCCTTGGAAGAACACGCTAAGGTCAAACTTCTTATAGGTCAAATTAGAGGAGAAACCATAGTAGAAATCAGGGTTAACGTTACCGATCACGGTCCTGTCTTTGTCGTCGATAACTTTATCCCCGTTCAAATCCTTGTAACGGATTTCTCCGGGCATCCGTTTGAGCACCGGCGCAGGCTGGCTGGCAAAAAAACCGCTGGCCTCAACCTCCTGGTCATTTTGAAAAATCCCGTCTTCCTGATATCCAACCACGATGCCGATTGGCTGGCCCACGCGCTGCACGAACGGCTTGTAGTTGATAGGCTCTGTGCCAATCTGGGCGGCCCATTGTTCCTGAATGTCACCAAGGCTCAGGATCTTGTTACGATTAAAGGATATGTTACCACTTACCCCCCAGGTAAATTCCGGCCTTTCCACCAGCTTGCCGTTTAAAGTCACCTCAAAGCCGCGGTTCTCGATCTCACCAACATTTCTGACCTGTGAGGTGTAACCGGTACTGGAAGGCAACGTAACATTCTGCAAAAGGTCATTGGTCCGTTTGTAATAGTAGTCCACCACAAGCGCGATCCGCTCATTGAAAAATCCAAGATCCAGTCCTGCGTCGATCTGCGAAGTAGTCTCCCATTTCAGGTTGTCGTTCCCCAGGCTTGACACAATATATCCATTCTGCAACACACCGTCATAGGGGTAGTTGCTGGCCGTGATGTGAGACAGCGATCCATAGGCGCTGATCCCCTGGTTACCCGATTGCCCGTAGCTCAGGCGGAGCTTTCCATTGCTAAGCCAGCGGTTCTGCTTGATAAACTGCTCCTGGGAAAAACGCCACGCCAGAGCGCCTGAAAGGAATCCGGCCCATTTGTTATTGGCTGCAAATTTACTCGACCCGTCCCGACGATAGGTTGCCGTGGCCAGGTATTTGTCGTTGTAGATGTAGTTGACCCGCCCGTAATAGGAAAGCAGTGTCCATTCGGATTTAGCCGAGGCCGGTCGGTCTACAATCGTGCCTGACCCAAGGCTGTTGTTAAGCAAAGCATCGTTCATAAAGCCGCTCACACCAATGTACTTATACTGCCATATACCACTGCTGTAAGAGGCTCCCGCCATTGCATTCAACGCATGTATGCCCCATTTACGGTCATATGTAAAATAGTTCTCCGAGCTGATATTGTTGGATTCGTTGTCTGAAACGTAAGCCCTGCCTTTTGCGGACTTGCCTTCGTTGGTCGACTGGGGGAAATATTGATCTCTGCGGTCAAAAGACTTATTCCATCCAAACAGGGTCTTAAATCTGAGTCCGGGGGCAAACGTAATTTCCGCAAATGTCGACGATGTCAGCCTCGAACCGGTTACCTGGTTGAGGGTTTCCTTAACATACTGATAAGGATTTGAAGTGATATAAAGCTGGGAATACTGGTCGGTAAGCGTATCCCTCATAGGAATGGTTGGATGGAAAGTCAATACAGACTTTACGACACCTCCCTCGGGCCCTACAACACTCGCTCCTGTGGAGACCATCTTATTGACAGTCGTCGAGTAGTTAAGCGAGGTTCCGGCTTGCAGCCAATCCTTCACCTGTCTGGTAAGATTGGCCCGAAGGCTGTAACGTTTGAATTTCGAATTGCTGATAATGCCACTCTGGTCGACAAAATTGCCGCCCAAAAGATAATTTGTGCCGTTGTTTCCTCCTGAAAAGTTCAGCGTGTAGTCCTGTTTGAGAGCTGCCTGATAGATCGCGTCCTGCCAGTCGGTCGACTTGCCCCGAAAATCCCTGGGGGCTTTCAGATATTGGTTTTGCACAAGGTCGAAACGCCCCGGGTAAGGTATGGTTTTGTCACGTCCATAGGTTGTCCCCAAATAAGTGTCCGAGTTGATGTAAGACTCGTTTTGATACTGGGCAAATTGCTCTGCATCGAGCATATCGTATTTTCTGGAGATCTGCGCCAGGCTCGTTACTACATTCAGCTCGATCCGGTCATTTCCCTTCGCCCCCTTTTTAGTAGTGATCAAAACGACCCCGTTCGCTCCCCGGGAGCCATAAATGGCAGTCGCGGAGGCATCTTTCAAGATCTCGATGGATTCGATATCGGCGGTATTCAGGAAAGAGAGCATGTTCGTTTTCTGCTGATCGTAGGAAGATCCTGATTGCGGAGTCGTACTCGCATTGTCGTCCATCAACGGAATACCGTCTACCACATAAAGTGGTTCTGTACCTCCCATAAACGAGCTGGCGCCCCTGATCTGAATACTCATCGCCGCACCCGGGGCCCCGTCAGTCTGTGTTACAAATACACCCGCGGCTTTCCCCTGGATTCCCTGCTCCAGCGTAACCGGATTAGATTTCAACAGATCGTCGGACTTGATCGACAATACCGATCCGGTCAGATCTTTTTTCTTGGTACTACCATACCCTACCACCACCACCTCGTCAAACGCCTTGTTGTCCACCTTCATCGACACCTTTATCTCGGTGCGATTGCCGATCAGAACCTCCTGTGACTGATAGCCGACAAACGAAAAGATCAGGCGCGTATCACCCGGTTGTGTATCCAAACTGAAAGTTCCGTCAGAATGGGTAGTGGTACCTCTTTGTGATCCCTTCACAAGGATGCTCACGCCGGGAAGGGCCTCTCCTTTCTCGTCGATCACTTTGCCGCGGATCTGGACAACCGCCACAACCGCCCGGGAAGGAACCACTGAAACCGAGACCGGTGCTTGGGTTACCACGATCATTCGGTCCTCAATCGTATAGGTTAATCCCTGCCGGTGCAGCACATGGTCGAGTGTCTCACCCAAAGACGCGTCTTTCACCGAGATCGTCACATGGCTCGCACGCCGGAGCACACTCGAATTACAGAAGACCGTATAGCCGGTTTGCTTGCGGATCGCCGTGAAGAATTTTTGCAGGGTTACATCTGTTCCCGAAAACGTGACCGTTTGCCCAAAGCCCCGCGCATGTGCATGAAGGCAAAAGAACAGTACCAGGATTGTGGTAATTTTCATAATCCGAATAAGATTAGCTGGCCACCTGAAAAATCCGGGAGGCGCACAAAAAATTCTAAAAGTTAAATGCATAACTTTGTTTTGGGTTAATGAATAGAACAGTAGTACAATTGATTCAAGGAATTGACCCGGCTTTCAGTTGCTTCGTGTGCCAGCACGAAGCAGCTTCTTTACCAGTCAATCGTGACTCCCAAAATTTGAAATAGTCAAGGCAATCAGCTAGCGGTCGACACGCAGCACTCTCACCTTTCTTCCTTCAAGACTGACTGTAACGCCAGATTTTTCGAGTATTTTCAAGACGGAGGACAAATGGGCGTCTCTTTGTAAATCACCCCAAAATGTCGCCCCGGTAACGTCTGTCTCAAAGACAACCTCTATATCATACCATCTGGCCAGCTGCCGCATAACAGTCTGGATGTCGGCATTTTCGAACGAGAAAAGTCCGTTATGCCAGGCCATCACAGTTTCGACAGCCACGTTATGGTCCACGTCTACCCTGCCGTTTCGATAAGCAATAGCCTGTTCCCCGGGCCGCAGGACAATATCCTGACCCGCTCTGATTACTTTGACGGACCCTTCCAGCAATGTGGTCCGCATCGTAGATTCATCCTGATAAGCATTAATATTAAAATGGGTCCCCAGCACCTGTATTTCAGCGTCGTTGACTTCGACAATGAAGGGCAGGCTGCTACCAGCCCGATCGCGGTGCTTTACTTCGAAATAAACTTCCCCGGTGATGCGCACCCGTCGCTGGGAATCATCAAAGGCCACAGGAAAAGATATCGAGGAGCTGCTGTTAAGCCAAATCTTTGTGCCGTCCTGTAAAACCAGATTGTACTGACGCCCCCTGGATGTGGTTACCGTATTCCACTTCCCTGTTGCCGCATGCGCCCCCTGGGAAATATAAGTAAGTAGGCCATTCAGATTCTTGATCGTCACCCCATGACTACTCGACAGTGTGCCGGCATGGGCGCTGTCGAGCAAAATTCGCTTTCCGTCCTGCAAAGTCAGAATGGCGCCATCCCCTCCCGGAGGCACATCAGAGGCTACCTTAAGAGAGCCCACCTCGGGCGAATGGCCGGTCTTATCCCGAACGGTATAGTATATACTAATACTAATCAGGAATAAGATGACGGAAGCTGCCAAATAACGCAAAAAGGTAAAAATATTCCTTGGTGCGCCCAACCGCTGCCGACTGGTCGTGTCGCTGATGGAATCCATGATTTTGGCTTTCAGCGAAGCTTGCAGCTCCGCCTTTTGCTGGATAGTCAATTCGGTTTGATCCTGATCTACCCTTGCATCCAGCCAAGATTCGATCGCTGCAATCTCCTCGGGGGTACAGAGGCCCAATCGGAAGCGCATCAAAAGCAATTTCATTTGTGCTTTATCCCTTAGCATATAGATACAGATGATTTTTCCACCGTCTGTATGTATATTCCAAAAATGCCCCGTTGGTAGTAGACGAAAAGCAAAAAAATTTAAGATTCGAAAAAAGTCAGGTACACGTACGAAGAGGCCGACAGTCCGATCTCGGTCCGGATGCTTTTCAACGCATTGCTAACTTGCTTTTTCACAGTGGTTTCAGCGATACCTAACCTTATGGAAATTTCTTGATAGGAAAGGTTTTCATGACGGCTTAGCAAATAAACCTGTTGCATTTTAGGGGGAAGTCTTGCAATGGCCGAGTCGACACGTTCTTCTAATTCCTGCAACTCCAAAAAACTTGCCGATGAAACGTCGACCTGGCCAAACTCGTGCAAGGCCGCATCGGAAAGCTCGATTTTGTGAATGTTCTGCTCTATGAACTTGAGCGACAAATTTCTTGCTCCTTTCAGCAAATAGGCTGTAAGGGTACTCTTTAACTGTATTTGCCCCCCGCGCCGCCACACGGAGGTGAATAATTCCTGCACAATGTCTTGCGCGTCATCGTGCGATTTGGTGGCCTTTAGTACGTACATGAACAACCGCTCCCAGTGACGATCAAATAGTTCAGTGAACGCTGCCTGGTCCTGGTCTTTTAGCAATTCTAGCAGAGCTTCGTCAGAAAGGCAACGGTATTCAGTCATCGACCACGATTATCAATTTTTACATTCAAATATACAAGTTTTCCAGCGAAGCAAGTGTTAACAAATCGTGCTTTGTCCTACTATTGAACCATTTATCTTATTGGCCCGGGTAGAAGTAACCGATACCCCCGATTAGTACTTCTAAAAAGTGCCGGTTTCCCGATTTCCGGACACATTCTCCTCTAACCTTCTGATGAAAAAAAACAAACAAGCTCATGTAAATGATACGAATCAAGCCATTTACATTACCAATACTGCCGCTCCCTGTATGTTTCCACTGCGAAGATCAGCCACGGCCTCATTGGCCTTTTCTAAGTCGTACAACGTTGTTTTCGTTTTGATCTTGGCCTTCAAGGCAAGCGAAAGAAATTCGCGTGCATCGTTGCGGGTCAGATTGGCAACCGAGCGCAGCGTTTTTTCTCCCCAAAGGATTTCATAAGGGAATCCGGGAATATCACTCATATGGATTCCGCCGCAAACCACGGTCCCACCCTTATCTACATCCCGAAGCACTTTCGGTATCAGATCGCCCGCCGGGGCAAAAATGATGGCCGCATCGAGCGCGATTGGGAGAATTGCACTGGAATTTCCAGCCCACGTAGCACCAAGGTCCATCGCAAATGATTGCGCTTTTAAATCACCATCCCTCGTAAATGCGTAAATTTTCTTTCCTTCGTAACTGGCGACCTGTGCAAGAATGTGGGCTGCTGCCCCGAACCCGTAAATCCCCATATTTTCCACATGCTTTCCTGCCATGCTATAAGACCGGTAGCCAATCAATCCGGCGCACATCAGCGGAGCTCCTGACGGATCCGCATACACGGGATCGATTTTGAAACAAAAACGCTCGAACGCCACCGTATATTCAGCAAATCCGCCATCCATCGTGTAACCTGTAAATAGCGCATTTTCACAAAGGTTTTCCTGGTCTTTCAAACAATACCGGCATTGCCCGCAAGTGTAGCCCAACCACGGAATGCCAACCGGATCGCCCGGTTTTAGCATCGACACCTCAGCTCCTGTCTTTACGATGGTCCCAATGATCTCATGCCCCGGGATCAACGGCAATTTCGGATGCTGCAATTCACTGTCCAGGATATGCAAATCCGTTCGGCAAATTCCGCAAGCAATGATTTTGACAAGGACCTGATGTGCGGAAGGGACCGGAATCGGAAGTTTTTTACTGACAAGTAGCGCCCCCTGTTTTTCCAGAACCATAGCCCTCATGGTCGCAGGTAATGCGGGCACATAGTTTTCCCCGGCATGAATACCTTCGGGGTCGGCACCGACGCGTGGATTCGGAAGACTGGTCATACAGCAATCATTATTTGAATCCCGGAAGGATCATCAAAAGAAAAAGGAAGGAGCCCAGCGGACCTCATTAAGGATGTAGTTGACATGGGATTAATTGTTTGGCGCTTTGAAAATTTGTTAATGGATAAAATTACATCTGATATTCAGGCCGCCTGATGAGCGGCGCAATCCTGTCAGGTGACAGATATCAGTATTTTCAAACTAATCTTTATCGCGCCGGACATCCGGCGAAGGCCCGTGCAGGGATATTCATTCAAAGACTTCCACCAAAACGAAAAGACATGTCTGACGCATCGGCTCACATCCCGGGAGAAATTGGCACCGTTGTTTTCTGAGAATTGGATAGCTAATACCAGAGCACCCTCGATAACTTTGCTATAAAACTCCCAGCATGAAAGCAGAACATCACTACAAGCTTACCGTCCGCTGGACGGGTAACACCGGCAGCGGCACATCTTCCTACCGCTCATACGAACGCAGTCACAGTATCCATATCGAAGGGAAACCTGATATAGAAGGTTCCTCAGATCCTGCATTTCGTGGTAATAAGACCAGGCACAATCCTGAGGAAATGCTCTTATCGGCATTATCGACCTGCCACATGCTCTCTTATCTTCACTTGTGCGCCGTTCATGGCATCGTAGTAACCGACTATGTTGATCAGGCTACGGGAACGATGGTTGAGACGCCCGACGGCGGCGGACATTTTTCCCAGGCAACCCTGCATCCTGTTGTAACAGTCGCAGATGCTTCGATGGTATCGAAAGCCAATGAGCTGCACGGAAAAGCCAGCGAGCTTTGCTTTATTGCAAACTCCGTTAATTTCCCGGTTCACCATGACCCGACCGCAATTACTGTGGAAACCCAGGGAGTCTAGTATGGCCCGTCATGGTAAAAAGATCACCGGGACTATATTCGAAATAGTCAGCGACACCAGGCCAACTTCTGAAAAAGAGATTTGGGTAAATGTGAAGAGTATCTGGCAACAGCCACCGATCGTAAAGATGCAAAGCGACGTTGCCAGGATATTTTACATGGTTATCAGCCCTTCAAGACACAAAGGTAGTCCACCAAATCAGGACAAAATGAAAGGAATGAGCCGATGCCTAGACTATTTTAACATTTGTTTCAGATGACTGCTTTTCGCTTGGTCATTGCATTAAGCACAGGCGAAGTACTGGTCGACTTTTCATGGCTACCTGGCGGCAATCAGCAGTGCAAGCCCGCCCAGATAACAAACAAGCATCCAGTTCAGGATCAAAGGAGTACGTCTGTCCGCACCCCGAAACTCTTTCCATACATATATACCCCAGACCGCAGCAATGACAGTTGCCCCCTGGCCCAATCCGTAAGAAATGGCCGGCCCGGCTTTGTCAGAAGCTAAAATATTGAGCGACATTCCCAGGCACCATACCCCGCCGCCCAATAATCCCATCAAATGGTCAACAATGCCTCCTTTAAAATAATCCCGAAACTTCACAGCTTCACCATGAATGGGCTTTCTCATCAAAATAGTGTTAAATATGAAATTGCTCAGCAATACACCCAATGAAAATAAAAACACAGCCGAATAGGGACTAAGTTTTCCGGCTTCGGGCGTAGAGAAGTCGGTGAACATGGAAGCCGTCACGTATTTGTAAAAATAGCCCATCAGAATACCCGCGGCCACAGATAGGAAAAGCCCGCGCAGGGAAACGCCCTTTTTTTGTGAACTATTATGGTTATACGCATATGCGTTGAGCAAGATAGCGGCGACTACCAGCGTAACCCCTGAAAATAGTAGCAACGCGTCACCGACCGGATTATTCATGTAGTTAAGCACTACCCCCCACACCAGCGCTATGCCAATACCCACCGGAAACGCGACCGACATGCCTGCCAGGGCAATAGCCGCCACCAACAATATATTACCTGCGTTAAATATGGCCCCTCCAAGTAATGCCGAGCCGACAAATCTGGCCTCGGATTGTGCAAGATCTGCGATGAAAGACCGCCCGCCTGACCCTACACTTCCAAGTGTTAAGGCAAAGAGCAATGAAGCAAGCAATATACCGAAAACATAGTCCCAGTAGAACAGCTCAAAACGCCAGCTATCCGAAGCCATCTTTTGGGTATTGGCCCATGATCCCCAACATATCATGGTGACAAAGCAAAAGATCACCGCCGTTGAATATTCTTCGATAATAAACATCGCTTAACTGTTTAATTTTTGCATTAAAGGCAAACTCTCTCTAGTTCCTTCCGGTACGGAAGGGACGACTGCGCTCCCATTCTCGTCACGGAGACCGAAGCTGCCTTACAGGCAAAGACCACCGCTTGGGGAAGATCGACGTTTTCGGAAAGCGCCACGGCCAAAGCGCCGTTGAAGCAGTCGCCGGCGGCGGTAGTATCCACGGCAGCAACCGGCGGAGCAGATATGAGCTGCGAAATTGTGTCATTGTGCACATAAGCCCCCTTTGCGCCTAATGTGACAATTACATTCCGGACCCCGGCCTGACACAATTTTTCGGCCGCCTGCTTCGCAGTTTGTTCATTATGTACCTTAATGCCTGTCAGTAGTTCCGCTTCGGTTTCATTGGGCGTAATGATGTACAAGTTCGACAAAACCTCTGCGCTTAACTTCTGAGCGGGAGCCGGATTCAGAATAATCCTGCAACCTTTTTCAAAGGCTTGCGTGATCGCATATTCAACTGTCTCAAGAGGGATTTCCAACTGGAGTAACAGGATGTCACGATCACTGAGCTTGTCCAGTGCAGGCTGAACGTCCGAGTGTTTAAGCGAAGCATTTGATCCCGGTGCGACGACAATCGAGTTCTCGCCTTCGTTGTCAACATTGATCAGGGCCACACCTGATGGATGATCCGGATCAGTCACCAGGAAACAAGAGTCTATTTTTTCATGATGGAACTGCCGGATAGCCTGTTTGCCAAACATATCGTTTCCGATTTTGGCAACAAATGTGACCTGCCCTCCGAGCCGTGCAGCGGCCACCGCCTGATTGGCCCCCTTTCCTCCCGGATTCATCAAAAAACTCCCACCGATTACCGTTTCGCCCGGCGCGGGCAGCCTGCTGGTCTTCACAACCATGTCTGTATTGGAACTGCCAATAACGAAAATAGAATTACGAAAAGTCATGCTGGAGATGTTTTATTCAAAATTATCTCCAATACGTCATATATAAAAACCAGATTTGAGCTAATTTAGACATTTCTAACCTTTCACAAATAGTACAAAACTGGCTTTTTTTAGCAAATAGTTAGTATTTTATGTGGTAATTCTGGCTAATCCTATGCTCTCTATTAATTCTTTGTATACTTTAATACAGTCGATGACTAAGTCTGAGAAGCGATATTTCAGACTGCAAAACGCCGATCGGCCCGGCGACCGCGGCTTTATGAAATTGTATAACCTGCTGGAAACAGAAATCAGTCGGGAGGGGAGCGGTTTAGAAAGTTTGCCGTCTATGTTTCCCGGTTCCACCATCGAACCGGCCCGTAAGCATCTATACCGGGTCCTTATGCGCGCGCTCAGGCAATTCGAGCTGGACAAAAACATAGAAGCCAAATTGTCCAGCCTATTACAAGACAGCAAAATACTTCTTGACAGAGGATTTATAGAGGCAAGCGCTCAAACTTTGGCCAGGGCGAAAGAGATAGCTTTTAAAAATGAAAAATTCATTCATTTCATTTTGCTCGCCCAACAGGAGCTCCGGCTCGAGACACATAGCCAGTACTCCCGCATTTCCGAATCCGACCTGATCGCAAAACAGGAAGCGATCACCAGACTTTTACAACACGAAGTGAGCTCGCATCAGCATTTCTCCATTTACGAAGTATTGCTTTTGAGATATTGGAAAGGGAAATCCATAAACACATCACAGAAGATGGTCAGCCTGAGGGACTTGTTGTTGGAAGAGCATTACATCCTTAATAGCCAGTCGCTGGAATCCTTCGAAGCCCGGCAAATCCACTTACTATTTCAATCCACCTTCATGTTAATGACAGGTGACTCTATCGGCAGTATGGAGACACTCTACGAACTCGATCAATTATTTCGTCAGCACGAGCACCTCTGGTCGAAAACACCCATTTATTATGTTCAAACTTTAAACGGCATCCTGCATACACTCAGACGGATGGAAAAATATGAGGAAATGAGTTTTTTCATCGATCGGCTGAGTGGGTTACAACTCGACTCTGAAAACATGAGACTGAGTGTCAAAAGTCAGGTGATGGAGCACAAATTGCATGCCTGGCTAAACCTTGGCTTGTTCAACGATTGTTTGGAACTGATCCAAAATCAAGTCCAAAAATTTGAGAAGTCTATCGAACTACTAAGCTTGTATGATCAAGCCCAGTTGCTGTTTTCCATATCCAGGTTCTGGTATCTGAGTGGCAACCTGTCAAAGGCTTTGCAGTTTATCAACCAAATATTGAACAAGGCAAGCCTGCTGATGAACAAGCAGCTACTCGTGAAATATCAACTTACTTACTTCATGATCCATAAAGGACTAGACAATCGCGATCTTCTCGCTTACGAGCTGAGGTCTTATGAACGTAAAATTAAAAAGGAAGGAGGAACCTATAAAGCAGAGGTGATGGTTCTCGAACTATTGAAAAATTGGATCGGTCACCGGCCTACCGGTCAGTTTTATGAGGCATTGCTTCAACTTTCAGAAGATCCTTTTGAGCAAATACTAATTTCGGATCTCGGGCTCAAAGCTTGGTTCAAGGAAAATAGTTAACCATTCCATTTTTCAGTGACCAGGTCATTTCGCAGGCAGTGACTATATCATGGCGGGCAAAACGTCGGCGACAAAACGGTCTAACATAGCGGATACGATATACGACCGATAGGGCCAAGCATTTTGAAATGGGCGTTTGCCCAAAATCGCCAGGACATTTGTTTGCCAAACTTTGACGCCCAAATGTCCTGGCGATTTAAACAGACAGCTAAATTCCTACCAAAACGGATTCTGCACCAGATTTGGATTCTTATCGATTTCCGCCTGGGGAATAGGGAACCAGTAGTTCTTCTTTGTAAATACCCGCTTTTGATAGACGGATCTTTTAAAGTAAGCTTTGGGGTTAGTGGCCGCGTCATCTTTTTCCGTACCAGAAAAATTCATACCCCAGAAATTACCATTCAATATTTCCTCCCCGATTTTCCACCGGCGGATATCCGCATAGCGCGTCCCCTCACAGTTCAGCTCCACGCGTCGTTCGCGCCTGATCGCCTGGCGCATTGCGTCTTGCGACAATCCGCTTTTCAAGGCAGGTATTCCGCCCCTTTCCCGGATCAGATTCATGTATTTAAGGATATCGGCATGGCCCGGGTTACTTTCATTGAGCGCTTCCGCATAGTTTAGATATGCTTCTCCCAACCGGTACAATATACCGGGACGGTACGGATTGATGCTATTGCGCGGATCATGATCGGGATGCACTTTTTTACGCAGGAGGTATCCGTTTTGAGGTGCGTCATGGGTAGGCCCTCCATCTACGGCCCCGGAATAGAATTCGGTCAATCGCTTTTCCCGTCTGATCCATGCCCCGTTATAAAGCACTGAAATATAAAAACGGGGTTCCCTGTTGACGTACATGTTAAATGTCCCCGGCAGTGCGACCTGCCCGTTTCCCTGAACTTCCGCCCATTTGGTATTGCGGATATCTGCCTTTGTGGAAAAGCCCTTTTCGGAATAGCCTGAGTTTGGATCGCTGATGGGCAAGCCGTTTTTCATAAAAAAGGCATCAACCAACGACTGTGTTACGCCCAAGCCGCCATTTCCGGCCGCTCCCCTGGGATTGGAATGCTTGTCATACTCCCAGGTGTTACAATCCGGCCTGGCGAAAAGAATTTCGGCATTGCCGTCGGTGCTCTTCTTAAAAAGCATGTTCTGATAAGACATAAACGGATCGATGGAGCCGTCGGGATTGTATTCATAGTATAGTTTATGCCCGTTGGTTTCGGCCAACTGAATCAAGTCCCGGCAGGCATCGGCTGCCCGTGTCCACTTTCCGGCATCATAATTGGTGTTGAATATTTCTTCTCCTTTTTTATTGACGAACCCCTGGTAGTCTTTATTACCATTGGTAAGGGGACTGGCAGCCAGCATCAAAAGGCGGGCCCGGACAGCCAGGCACATTACGCTGGTGGCCCTGCCATACTTTTGGGCTTCGGCGTAGCTGGGAGGCAAAGCTCCCGAAAGCGCTTTCAACTCCTTGTCGATCCAGTCCACAACGGTATCAAAGCGGGTTTGCCCTGCCATCAATTCCTCCGCAGATGCATCGGCCGACACCAGTCCCGATTGCAAAGGGATGCTGCCGTAAGTTTCCAGCATCAAAGTGTGATAATACGCGATCAAAAAACGCGCTTCATATTTCATCAACTGAACGTCGGCTTCGCTTAATTGCTGGGCTGGATTGGGCTTGACATTATCAATGAAAATGTACGCGGACCGGATCCGTTGCGGAAGCGTTACCCAGTAATTAGCATCCCATGAACTGGCAGGACTCCAGTTTCCGATCTGCTTGGAAACTATATTCCACCCAAATTGTTCCCAGCCAGTAGACGGTGCCGCGTCATCGGATAGTGCATCGTAACCTATTGAACGCATATTTCCCCAGTAGGGGTCGGGTATGTTGGAATATATCCCGGCAAGCCATTCTTCGGTACGTACCTTATCGCCGAACACCATCTCGATAGTCAGCTGATCTTCCGGCTGCTTATCCAGGTAATTGCAGGAAGCAATCCCGTTCAGCAACAGGGCCGCACATAGTACTTTTATATATAATCTTTTCATAATTAAACAGTTCGAGCTTAAAATGTAATTTCCAAACCTGCCGAGTAAGACTTCATAATGGGATATCGCAAGCCGTTCACAGCGTCCACCTCCGGATCCCAAAGCTTAAATGGTGAAAGCGTCAGCAAGTTGTTGCCCCTTACAAACAATCTTAGCGCTTCGATCTTGACCTTGCTCAACAGCGATTTTCCCGCGGTAACGCCCATTTCGATATTTTTCATACGAAGCATGCGCATATCCCGTAGCCACCAGGTAGAACTTTCATTGTTGTTGGCGTTTTGATAACTGGAAAGGCGCGGGTAGAACACATCCTGGCGGGGGTTTTCGACCGTCCACCGGTCATCGACATTGGTCAGGATATTGCCCATCGATCCATTGGCGCTGCCTGGAATGAAATTAGCCCCGCCGATGATCCGGTGTGTGCGTGCATTGCCCTGGAAGAAGAACCCCAGATCGATCGCTTTATAGCGGACACTTGCACCAACACCGTAAACGATCTGGGGGTCGTAAGTTCCGCCGATCGCGGTCTGGTCGAGTGAGTTAATTTTGCCATCACCATTCAGGTCCTGGTACTTGATGTCACCGGGGCGGACCGGGCCGAAAGTTTGGGCAGGTATGCCATCACTGAGGACCCCTGCGGCGATATCGGCAAAATCCTCATTGGTCAGCAACCGCTCGGCAACTAGTCCAAAGAGCTGGCCAACGGGTTTACCGGTGGAAGATCTGGTAGTCCCTTTGACGGCGAGCGCTTCATCCTGCTCGAGTATCTTGTTGACGGCATAGGTAAATGTTCCTCTTAGCGCGACACTTAACTGCTTTGTAATGCTCTTGCTGAAGTCAATCGATAAATCTATTCCCTTATTGCTGACCCTTCCGAAATTAGCCCAGGGCAAATTGATAAATCCGGCGGAACCAGGCACGCTTCTGCGTTGCATAAAGATGTTCTGGCGGTTATCATGAAAAACATCTAACTGGATATCCAGCGCCTGCCAGAGACTAAGTTCCAGTCCGAGGTTGAGCTTTTTGACAGTTTCCCAGGTCAAATCCGCACTCCCCTGCTCCCCCTCCTGCCTGCCTTGCCTTTGATAGTCGTTGTTTACTCCCCATTTGTACCCGCCGGTTGTACCTACGGTGGTAATATAGGCAAAGCGCCGCCCGTCCAGACGATCATTCCCGACAAGGCCATAAGAACCCCTTATTTTCAGCTTATTAACGATATGATTGATGGATTTCATAAAGGGTTCTTCGGAGATCAGCCATCCAAGGGCTACCGATGGAAAAAATCCGAAACGTTTTCCGCGGGCAAAATTCTCAGAACCATTGTAGCCAAAATTGACTTCTGCCACATAGCGGTTATCATAAGAATAAGAAAATCTTCCCGCCGAGCCCTGGTTGCGAAATGGCAGGGACGAACCGTCTTCATAGTTTCGTTGATTATAGAGCAGCATGGCCTCGATAATGCTCTTTCCAAAATTATTCTGATAGAATACATTACCTTCTATATAGAGGCTTTTATTTCCCCAGTCCGATGAGGTGGAATATCCCAGGAATGGCTGCCCATACCGGTAAATGGAAAGCACCAGGTTACCATTTACGTCACGGGATGTGGCAGGATTATAATAATCAGGTTCCTTACTGCGGGAAACGGATGTGTTTGAAAACCGGTCAAATGAAAAAGTACCCCTGGCTTTTAGCCCTTTGAGTATTTTGCCAAGATCCTGCTCAAGCGAAACCAGGGATTCTATCTTGCTCTCGCTATGTCTCTGATATCCCTGCTGGGTTGCAAGGGCCCACGGATTCTCGCGCTCAGGTACCTTGGGAATCTCGCCACTGCTGAACCGGATCGGATGCACGAAAGGAGGCGTGATAAAAGCTTGCTGAAACAGATTGTCGATGGAGGTTGGAGGGACATTCCGGTCCTGCAAATAACCGCCGATATTGAACCTTAAAAGCGTGGTGGGCGATAAGTCTACATCCACGTTGGAGCGGATATTGTACCGTTTTAGCTTAATCGACGAATCCCAGGTCTGTGTCTTGTCCCTGGCAATGATTCCACTCTCTCCGTAATAGCTTGCTACCAGCGCATACCGCAGGATATTGCTGCCTCCGGATACGGTCATATTGGTGCGCATGTTGGAGGCGTGTTTTTGGGAGATGGCATCCAGCCAGTTTACATCCGGGTAGAGGTCCGGGTCGGTCTGATTCCGATAGGCGTCGATAATTTCCTTCGAATACACCTCGGGTTCCCCATTTTCGGCGCGGATCCCGTTCATAATTTCCAGGTATCGGGCCGCTCCGATAAACGCTGGAAGCTTAACCGGTTGGGTGATCGCCTGCTCATGTCGTAGCGATACCTTGGGTGTTCCTACTTTGCCTCTTTTAGTGTTAACCAGAATAACCCCGTTGGCGCCCCTTACCCCATACACGGCGCTGGCAGCGGCATCTTTCAGGATCGAAAATGATTCGATTTCCTCCGGGTCAATATTATTCAGGGACCTTTCAACCCCGTCGACCAGTATCAAAGGGCTCCTGTTGCCTCCGAAGGTGCTGATCCCCCGGATCCAGAAGCTGGAATTGTCATAACCCGGTTCTCCCGACCGTTGTACACCGATCACACCGGCGAGCTGGCCTGCAAGATTGTTACTGACCGAGCGCGAGGTCCCCAGTTTTAGTTTACCCGGGCTGATCGATGTGATGGCCCCCACCACACTGGCCTTTCGCTGGGTTCCAAAGCCCACCACCACCACTTCGTCCAGATCATCCACCTTGTCTTTCAAAATTACATCCAGCCGTTTGCTACCGTGGATTTCAACTTCCTGTTCTACGAAGCCTACCATTGAAAATGAAAGCCTTGTGATATGGTCGGGCAGAATAATCTGGTAGCTACCATCTTCCTGGCTCACGGTCCCGATCTGGGTTCCCTTGACCGCGACTGTGACACCCGGCAGAGGCTCGCCGGTTTGACTGGTAACCTTTCCCTTAATGGCCTGATCTATCAATATTGCGTCACTGCCTGCTCCGTCCGGCTGGGGCTGCGGAGCAGACGCTTCCTCCGGCTTTAATTCCTGTCTGGCCTCCTTGCTCAGGATGATATATTGGCCGGAAACCGTATAATTTACCTCGGCCTGGTGGGCAATTTTTTCCAGGATTTTCCATAGGGGTTCATCCGTCGCCGAAATCGAGACTTTCCGGTCGACTATTACTGATGAAACATAGGAAAACTTTACATTGGCCTTCCGTGAGATCAGACGGAGGACCGACTTAAACTCTCCGTTGGTTACATTGATGGTGATTTTCTTCGATAAAGCTTCCTGCCCGAAACCAGTCCTGGCAAAAACCATCTGGCAAAGGCAAAACGCCAAAATCAGAGGCAGGCTAATTTTCATGATAAATTTGACACAATGATGTCGTTGGGTACTCGTGTTTTTCATAAATTAACAGCGGTTTTAGATTTTTCTAGACAAAACCATCCCTGTCCCTTAATTCGTTAAGGAGTCGCATATCTGGCTATTTCAGGGATTTACGGGCCGACGATGAGGCAACATCGTCGGCTTTCTTTGTAAGAGTAAAGCTTATTTTTTGTTCATAGGATTGCAGTTTAGGTGGATAATGAGCTGGAAATAATGAGCCGATTAAAATGCTATTGGCTACATCCGTTACCTGTAATCAGAATTTTGTTTCCCTCGACTTTGTAGCTGATCTTTGTCGTGTTGCAAATCAGATCAAGTTTTGCGTAAAATGACAATCCGTTTAAAGGGATCGTCATCAGGCAGTTCCTGAACTGCTCACGGTCATATTCGAACTGGATCCCATAAACCCTTTGAAGTTTGTCCAGTATCTGGGGTAAGGGGGTTTCTTCAAAATCCAGGTCGGGCACTTCCTGTAACACCTCCGGAGCATCCGCCAGCGACCGCGTCAGTCTTCCTTCGGTCAGATGATAAATGGCTTTCTCATTGGGGAGCAGTATTACCTCATCGGTGTTTTCGGTCAGGTCGTTTAGCTTTTCCTGAACCGATACTTTTCCGGAAGCAACCGTTACGGAAACCTGGTTGTCCCTGTTTCTGATCCAAAAGCTGGTTCCCAGCACAGTGGTCAGAATTTTATTTACTCTAACCCTGAATGGCCTCGACGGCATTCGTACCACCTCGAAAAAAGCTTCTCCGTCAAGCCATACGTCACGAAAAGTGTGGGCGGAATCCATATCCGAGTAGGAAATTCGCGATCCGGGCGCCAGTTGTACCTTACTTTGATCGGGCAGGATTACAATCCTGGCCTCTGTACCCTGGTTTTTGACTTCCCTGGTTTGCTCGACCGCGCTAACGAGCGTCTCGTACTGATATTGGTTTTCACTTTTTTGCTTCCAAATCAGCCATGTGGCCATCACGCCTCCCAATAACACAACGGCAGCCGCCCAACTGATAGACTTACCCCAGGATACAAGCCGGGTTCTTGCGGGCCGCCGCGCTTGATCGAGTATTTTTTCAATTGCATGCAATTTTTTTTCCTCGGTTAGGCTGGAAGACTCCCGCTTCCAGTCGACGAGAATTTGACGGGCTTCCTCGATCAGCGCGCCGGCTGCGGGGGTAGACTCACTGAGCCTCTGCCAGTGGCTCCCTTCCAGAGCCTGTTCCGCGAGCGCCCATTGCTGAAAATTTTCGTCGGCTAGAAAATCCTCTAATTTGTAGTCAGTCATGATTCTTTTGGTTCTCAACTGCCCTAATGGTAGAAAAACGCCAAAAAAATAATCGAATATTTATACTTATTTTTTCAAAAAAAATACAATAAACTGAATAACAGTCACTTATAACATCTCACAAAGACCCCACAATACCATAGTAAGCTCGGAATACCAATGGATCCGGAAGAGTTTAGATGCCTGGTAGACCAGGTTTGCAACGGCAGGGCGACCGATCTGAAGCAATTCTGCGATTTCTTCGTTGCTAAGATTTTCGTAATATTTTAAATGGAGGATTTCCTGTTGGCGACTGGTAAGTTTAGATAAGACCTTTTGGATTTTAGAGCTTTTTTCAAAATTGGCCTCGTCGCGGATGATCTCGCCTTCTACCGATTCGATAGACAGGGCAGACTCGATGGGAAGAAAATGATCCTCTGGTTCGATCGAGAGGGGTGCTTTTTGCTGCTTTTCCCGAAAGATCTGATGTCTGAAAGATTTGAACAGATACAACCTTAGGTTTTGCGTATCATTGAGGTGCTCCCTTCTTTCCCATAAACTTATCATCAGGTTGTGAAGCGCATCCTGAAGCCTGGATTCGTCCTTTTGAAAACGGTATCCGTATTCAAACAGTGGTTTGTAAAAAAGATGCAAAAGGGTCTCGAAAGCCTTTTCATCTCCGTTCCTAAAATCCTTCCATAAAACAAAATCGTCATTCATCCAGAGATCATTTGCTGCTTTCCAACAGAGTGCGTGTCAGCATCGTCTCGAACCGGCCGGTATCAAATGCGCCCGGTCAAAGCATACCAACTTCCTGATCCAGTCCAAAGCGGTGATTATTCCAAAGCAAAAGTATCAACTTGACGCGATTTTTCTGAATCAACGCCCACAGTACCGCGAGGAGCGGCCCTATAAGATGCCCGGCTGCCAAAAGTGCGGGTGTGTTCCATACGGCCCGGTAACATCCCCTTATCTTCGTCAATACCCGATAACTCCCTTTTAATACCTTCGGCTGTACTCTTTTTTACTGCTCAAAAAATCACTTTATAGTTTCGTAAATTTTCGATGTAAAAAGATCCAAATGATAATTTCGCATACCCCACAAAGCACAAAAAGCCCGTTCAGCGATCTGAACAGGCTTTTGATAGTTTTTAAAAGCTTTTCGTGGAGATGCGGGATGCAAATTGCGTGAGCTAGTCGATCAAGCTGAATAGTCCTAAAACCAGGCGGCTGCGTGCCTGTAAGCCTACCGTGTTGCGCAATGCAATATCTTGCCTCTTCTCATTTCATTTTCATATCCCTGTGCTCGTTTTTCATCATTAGGCAATGCATAGCGCAAGCCCCATACTGTTTGTAATTTTCATGGACCCGAAGCAGGGTTTTCCCGTTTTTATCTTTGACTTCACAAATCCCGTTCATCGGTACAGTTACAGTTAAACTATCGCTGGCACCGCTTTGGACATGATAAAGATAGGTGCCGTTTTTTGATGCCTTGCCCAGTTTTTTGCCTGTTACGTCGTCAACTGCGCTACCCTGATCATCGATGTGGGCGATTTTGACTCCGGCAGCATCTTTGATGATCCCGTCACTGGTGACCCAGCCAATGTGTTTTCCTTTGGCATCGATCACTTTCCCGTTTGCATCAATAGACGGAAGGGGTTGCTTGTAGTTTTGAGCGTAGGTTCCCGATGCACCTAGCAGCATCAGTAACACGATCGTAATCATTGTTAGATTTTTCATTTTCATTGATCGTTTTATTTCCTGGTGATCAAAGATAATTTACCTCTCAGGTTGATGTCCTGATTCGGGTCATTGCCAAAGATGACCCTGGTCACGGCCTGATCCGATAGCAAGCGTCTAGTCAATGGTGGATGCGCTCATTAACACCCCGCCTCCGGGGATGAACAGTCTCCGTTTTGATAATATTCAGGTTAAAAATCTGATTCCGGCCTTTGCCAGATGATGCTATTTCGAAATAATGCCATTGAAAGATTTATTTCTCCGGGCATCAAGTCGGGTCGACACTACCGTCCGTTCGAATGGCGGCAGCAAATCCCTTCCCAACATCATGCTTTGTCATTCAACCCAAACGGAAGCCGAAGCCCAGAACATACCGGTTTAGTTATTCTTAACTACTTTGTAGGTAGTTACAATGCCTTGGGATGTTGTGACCTGCACAAGGTAAATACCATTGACAAGCTTGTCCAGAGAAATGTGCTCTGTTGTGCCTCTGGCCGTGGTCTGCAATACGACCCTTCCTGCGAGGCTGAATACCTTGATCTCTTCTGTACCCGAAAGCCCGGCAATGTTCACCGTTTCCGATGCAGGATTGGGATAGACATTGTTTGGGGTGTTGAACCTCACTTCGCGTATGCGGCTGTATAGATATTTGCCGTCGAAATCGGATTGCTTAAGACGATAGTAGTTTACGCCCGGCAGCGGGACCTCATCCGAAAAGCTGTATTCCTGTTTCGAGTTGGTATTCCCGTTTTCAGCCTTGCTGCTAAGCGAACCGATGTGCGTCCAATTTCTCCCTTCTGGGCTTCTTTCAATATCAAAACCTTTATTGTTGCTCTCGCTTGCCGTAATCCAAACCAACTTCACCGCGTTGCCCTCTCTGTGGGCATCAAAACTAACAAACCTCACCGGCAATGGAGTATCAGGGTCGCTGGCCTTGGTGTACCAGGCATAATCAGTCGCTGTGAGTTGAATCCCTACGCCTATTATGTCTGACTGAGCAAAAACTTGGTTCGCATGAATGCCGGCTGATACATAATCGGTGGCTGTTGAAGTGCTCCATGCGCCGCCACCTTGATACTGGGTAATGAAGGCATCGCTATCAGTGTAGTCAGTACCGTCGGTAGCGTTGTTGTGCTGAAGAACCATATTCTGCGCAAAACCGCCATATATATGCCATGCCCGGTCCATTCCTTCCTCAGGCCTGTCGATCTGCGCAGTACTGGCTGCATAGTCTGTCACGCTTACATGATATGTGACAATGCCTGAGTACCCCAGGGTTACCGGGGTATAATCGCCCTCCGCAATGCCCACGGGGAAGGTAAAACTCATATTGGGTCCCTCGTTTAATACCTTCACCATATGGCCTTGAATGCTGTTGCTGGTAACTACCATACGGTCAGCTCCGTAATTGGTAATGCTAGCATTGTCCGAGCCAAAGATAAAATCGGTAATACTTGCCGAAGTGTTTCCTGCTGTCCCGTCATCAAACACTCTCCCCATAATCACATCGCCGTTGTCGACGGCAAGATTAAAATCTTTGTGAACGTTCAGCGAAGCATTGTCGACAACGGACGGGCCGTCGTCAAAGCCCGGGTCAGGTATGTTGGCTAACACCAGGTTATCGGCGTTATGCAATTCAAGGTTTACCTGAAACGGCGCATCATTACCATCGATATAGGTCGCCGAAGCTATTCCTCCCGCGTCCGAGGGGTTATAAAACTGGATGGTTCCATTGCCGTTGATCACAGCATCAGGACTGACATAAACATACTTAGCATAAATTTCCCAGGTTCCGTCGATCTGGTAAGTACCTGGCCCCAGGTATAGTGATTCGCTTATATCCGCTTGGGTTCCGCCCGTTGTGACGGCCAGGCCCATGTACACGGATGAGCTGCCGGGCGCCTGTCCAGCAGCTGGCTCTACAAAGATGATGTTACCGATAAGCAGCCCCGTGGCTAGCAACGTTTTTATTTTGATCATTTTTAGATGGCTTAAAGAGTTTTAAAATCATGGCGAGGGATTTGGAACAACATTACCTGGCTTTGCGCTACATCCTGCCGACAACAGACCAGTTGGTACCGTCCGACTGCACAATCCATCGGATACGGGATAGCACTACCGGCGTCCCATCGGTAGATAATTTGCCCCAAAACTACAAGGGCCACAACCACCGGTTACAGCTATACGTTACCTGATACCACATCATCGATGCGGCCGTGTAACAAACCATGTACAACATCAGATTCTTGGTATAAACGCCTGCGGAAAAGTCTTATCTGGTTGTGTACCCCCCGTTGGCAAAAATCGTCTGTCCAGTGATCCACCAACCGTCTGTGATAAGAAACTCGATCAAAGGGGCGATGTCGGCAATATTCGTTAGCCCGCCCAGTGCTGAGGCTGATTTATGGTAGGCTACCGCATCAGGTGTTTCCTGGCCATAAAAAAATGGTGTATCCATCGGGCCGGGAGCCACCGCTGTAACTGAAATTCCTCGTGATCCAAATTCCTTGGAGGCAGCGCGCGTAAAGTGTTCGACAGGAGCTTTCATGCCTTCATAAGTCGAGTATAGCCCGGTAAACGCGGCAAGCAAAGAAGTAACGACTGTGCAAATCTTACCGTTATCGCTTAATTTTCGTCCGGCTTCCTGGATAAAAAAGTAGGCGATCTTCGAATTGATATCGCTCATGCTGTCATATTCCGCTTCTGTGGTTTCCACAATGGGCTTCTTGAGTACCTTGCCAACTGTGTTGATTGCAATATCTATTCTGCCAAATTGCTCAATCGTTTCGTCAAAAAGGCGGGTAATGTTGCCAATGTGCGTTAAATCCCCTTGAAATAGAAATGCCTTTGCACCAAGATCTGTGACGTCCGCCAGAGTTTGAACCGCATCTGCTTTGCTCTGCTCTGTGTTGTAATGGATGGCCAGCCTCGCCCCTCTGTTCGCCAAATTCCTTGCCAGAAGACCGCCGAGGTTCTTACCGCCGCCTGCGATCAACACAACTTTGTCTTTCAAATCCGATTTTGCCATTTTTTGTAAATTATGATAACAAATGAAATCCGTATTAATATCATTGCCGCACGAGACACGAGGCATATGGTCAGCAACCTCTTTGTTATGTCATCACGTTACAGCAATTTAACCAGCAGCTCTGTCGGTATATAGCGCATACCCGCACTAACCACCTTCATGCATTCCCCAAGCTGTTCTGAGATGCCCTTTGCAGGCAGGTAACCGCTGGCACCGGTCCTAAAATACCTCGGAGTTATCGTGCGGTTAAAGGTTTCTCTCATAACAACGACCTTGGCAAGAGGCCAGCACTTGGTCGCAAATTGAATGTTGGCCATCTGTTGAGGCACATCCATTTCGTCCAGACTCAAAAGAATTACGTCAAGAGCCGAGTTTGCAAATTCATCGTACAGGTTTATCAAATCCCTGTACGCGTATACAACTGTCCGGTCAAACTGAAAATTTAATTCATTAATAAGATCGGTTCTCGCCTTTGAGCGCTTTTCAACAACGGCCGTCTTCATAAAACAATCAATTTAGAATTTTGCGATAGAATCATCTTCCCGCAAAAATCGAGGTCCCTGATGAATTACATGGGTTGTTTTTTTACCAGAATGTGGGCAAAAACCTCCAACCTCACTTTCCAGGCAATATCTCACGGAAGGTCGCTATCAGTACCATGCCTACGCACTTCGTTGGGCGTTTTGCCATAAACCTTTTTGAACTCCCGCCCGAAATATTTGCTGCTTTCATAGCCAACAATTGTCGCAACCTCGCTTACATTATACTGGCCCGACTCCAATAGCTGCAATGCGCGGGCCATCCGGATCTTCTTCACAAAATCGTTGACAGTCAAACCGGTCAGATCGCGGAGCTTTCGATACAGTACCGCTACGCTGGTGCCTATTTCAAACGCCATTTCCTTTACACCGAAACCCGGATCTGAAATGTTTTCCAAAATCAGGTTTTTGAGCCTGATGACGAATTCTCCGTCAAAATTCCTGACAAAAACGTGATCCGGTTCCATGAGAACTGACTGGCTGTACCAGTGCCTGAGCACCTGCTTGGCACTGATAAGATTCCGGATCTTGGTTTCAAACACATTCAGGTTGAATGGCTTAATCAGGTAATCATCAGCGCCCGCCTGCAGTCCTTCCAATATCTGTGGAGCCGTTGCTCTCGCAGAAAGGTGAATAATAGGAATGTGACTTGTGAGAATATCCGATTTAAGTTTTCGGCATACTTCCAGGCCGTTTAAACCGGGCAGCATCACATCACAGACAATCAGGTCCGGCAGATACTCCCGGGCAATCGCGAGTCCGTCCAGTCCATTATCAGCCTCCAGAATCTGGTATTGCCCCCGTAATGTCTCCCTTTCGAATGCGCGAAGCTCATCATTGTCCTCTATCAAAAGCAGCACCGGGCGCTGCCCCTCCTCATGAACATCGGCTCCCTCCACTGTTATTTGTGGTATAGCTGCCAACGCAGGCTCAATCGGTGCTGCGTCTGCCAGAACTTCTGACGACAGATGTTTCCTGCCTTTGGGCAAAATCATTGTAAAAGTCGTTTCACCGGTATTAAGCCCGCTGGCTTTCCGGCTGGTTACCGATAACGCCCCGGAATGGCGGTCGACAATCCCTTTTGCCAGGGCCAGGCCTATGCCGTACCCGGTATTCGATTGCGTGCCATTTTCATAAACCTGGAAGAAGTTTGTGAACAATTGCGGTAGAAACTCGGCTGCTATGCCTGGCCCGTTGTCGGCGAAGCTGGCCGTAACTCTGTCGTCATCCTGGGAAACAGAAATAGTTACCGTTCCTCCCTCGGGAGTATATTTGACCGCATTGCTTAGCAGGTTATAGAATACCTTCTGCATCTGAAATGCGTCGATCCAGACCAGGACAGGGAAAGCAGGAAAGTTGAGTTGCACATTAATCTGCTTATCGGACATTACGTGTTCGAAGGCTGTTAATACATGGCGAAGATTGTGCACCAAGTCCTGTTCGGCAAAACTAAATCTGGCGCTCCCGGTTTGTATTTTGCGAAAGTCGAGCAGTTCCTCGACCAATGTCATCAGCCGGTCGGAGTTATTTTTGGCAGTATCAAGAAATCCCCTGATCACCGAGTCTGCCCTTAAAGACCGAAGCGCTTTCTCCAACGGACTGCTTATCAAAGTCAGGTGCGTGCGTATTTCATGGGAAATATTGGTAAAGAAGTCGAGCTTGGCCTGATACAGCTCATTTTCTTTCTTGAACAGTGTACGCAGCCAGAAAAACCTGCCAATACCATACAAAACACCAGTTGAGATGAGCACATAAGCAAGATACGCGTACCATGTCTGCCACCAGGGCGGCAAGACGGTTATCCTTACCCGCAAAGGCTTGTTAGACCAAAAACCGTCGCCATCGGCGGCCTTTACAAGAAAAGTGTAAGTTCCGGGGGAGAGGTTAGTGTAGGTGGCCGAAGGATAATCGGCCTGATTCCATTGTTTGTCAAAGCCTTCCAGCTTGTAGGCGTATCGATTCCTGTCGGAGCGGAAATAGCTAAGCAGCGCAAAATCCAGAGAAAAGACATTCTGGTCGTATTCAAATACCAGGTTCTGGTAGCGGTCTTCGCCCTTGTTCAAAATACCCTGGTCATTCAAAGCGGTTATCTCACGGCTGAAAACCTTGACAGCAGTGATCACGATGCGCGAAGGTGATCGGTTCAAGCTGACTTTGCCCGGATCAAAAGAAAACACCTCCTTATTGGTGCTAAAAAACAATACTCCTCCGGGACCCCGAATCGAGGTTGCCGCCCGCAACACCGCCTGGTTTGGCAGCCCGTCCTGGGCATCATAATACTGAACGGTATGTCTATCCGGGTGATATCTAACGAGCCTGGCCGCATTATTGATCCATAAAAAGCCACCGGCGTCCGTCTGCACATCCAACACATTCTCAACCGGGCTCGAAGCCTTTACGATCTGCCCGGTTTTCGGGTCGTAAACATACAAACCACTCATCGCCATCGCAAACCAGATTCTCCCGGAATTGTCTTCGGTTATCCGCCACACCGTCGACCCGTCTTCGAGTGTCCCCTTAAACTGTATACGTTCAAATCTGGCCGCACCCGCCCGCAACAGAAAGACTTCGCCAGCCCCCCCAAACCACAAGTTATGTTTAGAATCTTCGGTGATACAGTGGATGTTCCGGTTTGAAACCGTCTGTCCGCCCATATCCCGGCCAATAAAATGTTCTTCAAAAGCCCCTTTCTGCTTATTGAAAAAACTAAATCCAAAAACACCTCCAACCCAAAGGCGCCCCTTATAATCCTGATGAAGGGAATTGACACGGCCAACCAAGAATTCCCCCGGGCTAGTGCCAGGGATCGGATAGTCGATGCGCTCGTGTGTTTTCAAGTCATATCGGCTAAGCACGGAATTTCCGCCGCACCAAAGCACTTTACTGTCATCAACATGAAAGGTGTTGTAACTAACTGCAAAAGGAAGTCGCAATTTCGTGCTTGAATACCTTCCCGTTGCTTGGTCAAGAAACGTAATGGCGCTTCTGCTATGATTCACTCCCCAGATCTCTTCATTTTTAAAAATGCCAAGCCATCCGGCTTCAAACGAGTTCGCGGACAAACTTGTTCTGTCGCCGGTAGGTTTTGAGCTGAAATTGCATGAGGCTGGATGCATATAGCTAATGCCTGCATAGTAGCTACCGGCCCAGATGCCTCCCTGCTTGTCCCTGCACAATGCATACAAAATATCGTCGGGAAGGCTTTGCGGGTTTTGGGAATCGTTATAAAACCATTCGGACTTTTGCGTCTGCGGGTCAAATTTTGACAAACCAGACCAGGTGCCAACCCAAAACTTTCCCTCGCCGTCCGGTATGATAGATGAAACATTGGGCAACTTATCGGCGGAGCGACGGAACTTTTCAATCGGATGAAAGCGCTCGGTGCCTGTATCGAACCGGATAAGCCCTCCCCTGTTGGACCCCAACCAGATACTTCCATCTTTGTCCGCGTAAATTGCAATAAATTCATCGATAGAAGGATACCCCCCTTCCGCTCCAAACTTGAAGACCTTCTTTCCTTTTCCATCTTTTTGAATCCGGACTAATCCATCGTAAGTACCTAACCACAAGACGCCATTGTCGTCCTCGGCGATACAGCGCACCATGTTGGTCCAGCCCGACGGCCCTTCAAGACGAAATCTGGAAAATGTTGGCTTGCCCTTCGAAAAAGTAAGATGGTTAAGTCCACCGGCGGTCCCCACCCAATATCCCTCCTTTTTATCCTCCATCACAGCAAACACCAAATTACTACTCAAGGAGTTATGCGCAGACGAATCAACTCGAAAATTGGTAAAAGTATCAGTTTCCCGCTCGTATCTGCTAAGCCCCCCCCAAGTGGCAACCCAAATTTTCCCCTTCGAATCGCAAATCACGCTTTGGACGGTGTGCGAGGCAATTGATCCTTCCAACCCTTTCTTGGGGGTATACTTTTTAAATGTGCGGCCATCGTAGCGAACCAATCCCTCAACGGTTGCAAACCACATAAATCCCAGCGAGTCCTGCGCGATGCCTTGTACTGTGGCCACCGGTGCTCCGTCAGCGACAGAAAAACGCCGGAATACCTGTCCGGAACTGTCCGGAACTGAAAGCAGAAAAACGGAGACGAGTATCCATAACAGCCTGGCGTCTGCGCCTTGTCGAAGGGCAAAAATGAAGTTTTTCACGATGAAGGGTAATAAGTCGATTGGGAACAGACCAAAGCTAGGAATTCGCCAAAACGCATGCAGTAGAAAACCTACTACAAGATAAGATTTTATACCGCAATTGATAAAAAAACACCCCATAATCACGGAGAATGTCGTCGAATTACGGGCGGTTCCAATAATAAATGTGCTTTAACAGGCTGGTCAAACATGGCTAACTCCTGCCCGTAAACGACAGAATCACCGGGCCGAAAAGCATCTTTCACCCCCACGCTTTAAGGCCAATAAGATATCTGCCACAGATTGAAAAGTTAGCCGCCCCCCTACCTGGCCAAGTTAGTTCATATTTGCCTCAATTCACTCCATAGCCACGCCCGGCAGCAGGTTCATTCACATTACTAAACTTGGCGTAAACACGCAGCCGACAAAGCTAAGCTACCAGGCAGCGCTCAACAGGCCCCAAAAGACATATTGTTCGAATCGGTAGTGCTTACCGATGCCTCCCATACCAGTTTCACGATTCAACACAGAAAACCAATGACAATTTCAAACCTAATCAGCGAAGCCTATGCAGAATGAAAAGCAAAACAAGTGACACTTAATCGACAAGAACTTAAATCTCTATTTAAATGAAAGAAAACTCTACTATCACAGCCCGTCGGATATGCAATAAAAGAATGGGCCTGGACAGAATAACCGCTGCCTTTCTGGCGGTCATTCTTTTTTCCGCATCGCTTTTCGCGCAGGACAGCGCCGTCCCTGCTAACCAAGTCCCCCAAGCCAACACTGCCTGGGTACAAAACACATTTCCTGTTTCGGTAAGCAATTCCAATGGCTTGTGGACAAACACCGGAAATGTCGTTAACAGCTCCCTGTCCGACTATGCATTCACCTCCGTAGGAAGCGCGTTTGGAGCATCCTTTACCAACAGATCGATCAACGTCCTGGATGCGACCAATGCGTATAGCACCACTCCCTTCACTGGTTACTGGGTTGGCGTCAAGCTGAGCAGAACCGGGGTGTGGACGGCACTTAACAGCTCTTTCAATGCCGTTATTACCACCTATCTGGACGGGGTTATCCAGGAAACCTCCCCGTCCCTTGCCTACGATGATAACATCGGCTTTTACGCGCATCTGGATTTCGATGAAGTGCAGGTTTCGTTTTCAGGCAACTTTGCCGGAGGAACGCCCGAAATCCGTGTTTGGAACGTGGAACTTCGCCGTTATACCCGAAGCCAGCCGTGCAACACGCCCACGCCTCTGGTGGGACCTGGACTGAATGCCACCACCGCGGGGATTGGCCTATGGACCGGGACCGGAAATCTGGAAGATAACGATCCCCTCACCCACGCCAACTTCACAACAGTGCTTATCAGCGGTGCCTACACTATTACATTGCGTGACGATGCAGTGGTATTTCCGGCCGGCTCCTACGGCGGGATCAGGCTCACTACCGCTTCCGCATTTGCGGGCAACCTGATCAACCTGGCCACGCTGACCTTGCTTAAAGACGGTACACCGGTTACCACCGTTACCGGCGCTTCGCTGCTTTCCGGCTCTTTGCTAAGCTCTGATGGATCGGTGACAGTCGGCACAGTTTCAACCGGCGAGTTTAATGAAATCCAATACACCGTGCTTAGCCCGGGGTTTGGAGTCATTAATACGATCGAGGTTTCCTACCCAGTCGTTACCAGTTACTGCGACGGTGACCTTGCTTGCAACACGCCGACCAAAATGATCGAGGGCGATGGAACAAACATCAACCACCCCGTTTATGTGACGACCAACCTTTCCGCGATCGGCTGCCTGCAATGCAGCATCGAATCACCTAACAATGCCGTCGATATCGATCCGAACAATTACGCTTATATGTCACAAGCGATTACCGGTGTTTCAAGCTACTACGTAGGTGTCAGATCACACCAGACAGGTGGCTATCCAGCCGGCACCTTTGCAGGACTTGAAATTCAGGACGTGTATCTCGCATCCGGCGGAGCGGGTATCGGACATTCGATCAGCACCTATTTGAACGGGGCACTTCAGGAAACCTACAGCGACGGCGGGGGTGTTGCGGCGACCAAGTTTTTTGTCAGCACCGGACGCCATGTAGTAGGCTTCAAAACAACGAAACAATTCGATGAGATCAGACTCACGATCAATTCCGCGTTCAGCGCCGGTATTTACGGCACCAGAATATACGGCGCGGTTTTCGAGAAATTCTGTTCGACAGGCACGCCGGTCTGCAACACCAATACCGCGCTTGTTCGCGACACTTTCCCGGCATTTATCGACGGGCGACATACCGGGGTTACCGATCTTTCATCGGTGAACAATTACATCGAAAACCCTGACAATGTTACCGACGCCTCTACAAGCAACTTCGCATCCATTAACCTGGTTGGCTCTGCAACTGTAACCGCGACGCTGGCCGTACAAGACGGCGCAGCCATCACGACGGGTGGTACGCCAACGTATCCCTCGGGAACATTCGCGGGTTTTGATATCTCTAACAACCAGCTCGTTGGCTTGAACTCGCTCGCGGGTGTAACGGTCTCCACGCTCGATGAAACGGGTGCGGTGCTCGAAACCGTAAACGCCAGCGGCGGGCTGCTCTCACTAAACTCCTCGGTGGTGAGCGGCACTCAGCGCCAGATTATCGGATTTGTGGTAAACCAGCCATTCACAGGGGTTCGGATTTCATTCGCCCAGGGCCCGGGGCTGAGTTTGGGCGAGATCCGAATTTATTCAGCGGTCATCAAGAAGTTTTGCGTTGCCCAGGAGCTGGTTTGCCGGCAGCTCACGCCGGTCACTAATCCCGATTATCCGGTATACGTCGACGGAAAAGAAACAGGCTTCTTTGGAGTAGCTTCCGCCGGAAACGCCATCAATAACTCCGAATATGCGATCGACAACGACGCCAATACCTATACTGGCATTACCCTCGGCGCCACACTCGGAGCAAGCGCAAGCTTTGCCATCGCCAATGCCGTTGAAACTTACCCGGCCAGTACCTACGCGGGTTTCGACATTGGCAGCGCAAGTCTATTTAATGCGGGAGTACTCTCATCGATGAGCATTCAGCTCCTCAATGATGGCGTGGTGGTACAGAATGGCGCGGCCACAGCACTTTTGGGGGGTATCACATCATCGCTGGTTACGGGTGGCTACCAAAGGCAGGTGATCGGCGTTGTGGGTCACGTTCCATTCGATGAGGTGAAAATTACCTTTGCCAATGGTGCAGCTGTGGATCTTGGTGTGATCAGAATTTACGGGGCCGTCTTTCAGCCATTCCTGGATGAAACGGGAGCCCAGATATGCACCGAGCTCATCGACTGCCAAAGCACGTATGTGCTTACCAACTCGATATCCGGCGGGAAAAACGTTTCAGCGGTAGTGAACTTTGAGCGCACGGGGACAACTGGCGCACTCGCCGCCGGATATGGTGTTGAAAACCCCTGGAACGCGGTCAGCGCCAGTACCACTGATTTTGCTACACTACACAATGCTGCGAGTGGAGCCAACACGGTTTCCCTTGCGGTTGCCACCCCAGCTGTGGTCTACCCCAAGGGGACTTTTGCCGGGTTCACGATCAAGAAAAACGCCTTCCCGGTTTCGGGTTCGATATTTCCTAATATCACCATCTCAACCTATCTGAACGGCGTCTTTCAGGAAAGCAACCCGACGGGTGCATTGGTAGATCTGACCGTTGTAGTTCAATGGTTTGGAACACCCACCGATTTCTACAATCCTGGCTTCAAAACCACCAAGCCGTTCAATGAAGTAAGGATTACAGTAAGTTCGCTGGCCACCGCATTGCAGCAGTATGTGGATGTATATGGTGCTTATGTGGATACCCGCGAGGCGGCACCTGAGCCGGGCGATGGTAGTACCCCCATCGTGTGTACCCCGGACCTGACCCCAACAATCACGGTTATTCCAAGCAGTATCATCGGAAGTACAGCTATTATCCTGCGCATCCGGGTAATCGAGCTGAAAAACAAACCTACCTCAGGAGTGTTGACGCTGAATGTCAGACGATCGGCCGACTGGGTGATAGGCATTACACCCGGCACAACCATTAACGGATGGACATACAATGGCCTGGTTGGCATTCAACATCAATTTGTGTCTTCCACAGTGCTCGACAACAGCTATTCCCAATTCAACGTCCCGGCCACTTTTAATCCATCGGGCGCTAATGGGAAGTATGTCTTCACGGTCAGCATTCCGACAGGTTCCGGAGGAGAATCACCGGACACCAATAACACCGACCAGGAATCGATATCCTATCAACCTTAGTGATTAAACATTAAACAGCAATCCAAATGAAAAAGACATTCTTGACAATTATAGCCGTTTTGGTATGGGCATTCAGTTACGCGCAGGAGCCCGACGTGGGTGGTACGATCATCCAGGGAACAGGTGTGGGAGATAATCTGACGGCTTCGCCCTTTGCCCCATCAGAGGCCGTTTCCTTCACCATCGACGCCGGAAGTTCGGTGGGGACCTTGAATTGGCCGCCTCCGGGGGGATCCGAATTCCAGGTAAATATTACCGTGCGGGGCATGGGTATTCCCGTAGTGTCTGTCGAGCCGGGGTTTGTCAATTATTTTGCAGCACCCGAGATTATAGATCTGGGCGGTGGCGTATATTCTATCTCGCTTCTGCAAGACAAGGCCATTCCCGGTGGTGAGTATACTGTCTTCAAGATATCCGGATCGGCAACCGGACCAAATGGAACAGTGGTTGGCTACCAGGCCAATGGAAATCCCGGTGGATACAACACGACTAATACGGGAAATGACGATCCGAGCTCCTTTGGGGCGATAGATATTAATCTTCCCGTAACGCTGATCGACTTCCAGGCCACGAAAGAAGGTAGCATCGCCAACCTGCAATGGGCGACCACCGAAGAGACCAATAGCGATTATTTCGAAGTCCAACACAGTACCGATACAAAGACGTGGAGGATTCTGGGTGAGGTCAAATCCAATGGAGAAAGTACTATCCTGAGAAAATACAGCTATACACACACTACACCTTCGGGTGGGTTGAACTACTACCGTCTCAGGATGGTCGATAAGGACGAAACGTTCGCATACAGCGCTATCCGGTCCGTAATACTGGAAGGGGCTGGTACCATGGCGGCCTATCCTAATCCGGCATCGACCACCATCCGGCTTAAGGATGTGGATTTAAGTCAGTTGAGCGGAATTTTCATTTACGACATGAGCGGGCGCACCGTCATGAAGCTGAATGCTAAATTGACCCAGGAGATCGATGTAAGCAGGCTCCCTTCGGGAATCTACCTGTTGACGGCCAAGTCCAAAGATGGTATGACCAACAGTCGCAAAATAAGTATACAAAAGTAAAGCGGCGACAAACTGACAAGAACAAGCCAGCCAGCGTTTTGCTGGCTGGCTTGTTCTTGTTTAAATACAATACAATACAAAAGCCCTTTCCCTACATGGTAGAAAAAGGGCCTTTGCGCTGCAGTCAGCCACTGACATAAAACCATCGCTCCCGCAAATCTGGCGAGGGCAGGCTAAAAATGGAAGAAATCCAATCAGCCGCCCGAGCTCAACACTCTCTTCAGCTGAACCACCGAGCCAACGCCGAGCTTTCGAAAAATAGTCGACTTCATCATAGTGATGCTTACCTGCTTTCTGCAAAAAAAGTCGGCGATCCATTTCAACGGCATACCGTTTGCAATGCAAATGGCAATTTCCAGCTCCTGGCGTGTTAACAGCCCCTTAGAGAGCATGCCCGGCCGATTTCCTTTTGGCCTGGTTTCCAACTCGGTGAGCATCCAGATCAGCGCATCCGGAGAGATATGCCGTTTCCCCTTCATCACAAGCCTGATACAATCGATCAACTCCGTTAATGGGGCATCCTTCGCAACATACCCCATTACTCCTTCACTTAGGAAAAAATGTGCCATTGCCGGATTTAGCATGTAATCCAGGATTATCACCGGCGCGACGGGATACAACCTTCTGATTAGTTGCATTAACTCTGAAGGCCTGTCAAGAGTTAGCTGGTCCAATCCAACTATAACAATTTCGGCAGTGGAACCAAGGTCTAAGTCCCTTAGCTCAAGAAGCTTGTCCGATTCAGTTACGTCGATACCCGTAAAATTCGCGTCAAGCTCGGCGATAAGTCCCCTTCTTAGCAACGGGTGTTTGTCAACCAATGCAATCTTCATTGTAAAATATAGTATTTAAGCGTGCTATAGAGTGAAATCAGGGAAGTGGTACCCCACGAAAATCACTTCTCCCGGAAATTCCGGGAGATTGATCCATTTACTCAACGTATGCCTGCCGGTTCTGCCCTCTCACCTTTCATCTCCACTACCCTGCAAGTCAATATCCAATATCTCCTACAATAACCATTGACACTCCGCAAAAGTCACATCTCCCGGAAACCCGGGAGACTGATTTAAGTTACCAAACGTCTACTGCGTAGTCCCTAAGACTTGTTCTCTGTCTCAACCTCTGCGGATACCGGTCCAGACTTGACAGAAACTGATATCGTCACGGATACTTCGACAAAGATGAAACAATGCAGTCAGTCGGATGGGGCAAAATCTGATCAAAAATGCGGCAATTTCACTTGAATGAAGTTTTTCGGGTCTTAGCGATAACCCTGGCTCGCATCCGGGGCCGTAACGCATTGTTTCCTATGCTTGCAGGAACGCCTCCGCGTGAATGCAGACAAGCCCCCGAATAGTTACACTTCCCACTTGCAACGACGATTATCAGGGAAAAGAAAATGGCCAACAGTAGATTTTGACCCATCTTAACGAAGATTTTAGCCCATCAACTGCGACTGATAAGACTTACTTTGCAAGTCAATTCGACCGCGCTATATTCGTTAGAAAACCGCTCCAAGCTCAAATAGCGGCGAATCCCTTAGTTTACTATTTTAATCGCTCCTTAATAAATGGCATATCTGGCGCTGGCAATCTTAAATTCATTATTTTTCGCCGCACTTGCCCTGATACATCTGAATTGGTTGCTGGGTGGATCTTTCGGCAGCCATCTGTTGATACCTACCGATGGTAATAACCGATTGCTTTATAAACCCAACGGGACAAAGGTAGCCGTCTTGTGCGCCGGGTTTCTACTGTTTATATTGGTAAACCTGATGCGGACCGGTATTTTGGTTGAGTCGACAGTTGAACCCATATCACGATACGGCATTGCCGCGATCGGCATGCTCCTGTTGCTTCGAGCCATCGGAGATTTTTCTTATGTGGGGTTCAGCAAGCGCTTTTATAATAGTCGCTTTGCATACACGGATTCATGGATTTTCAGCCCTGTTTGCCTTGTGATGGCCATTTTCCACTTTGCATTGTTGTAAGAATACACACCAGTTGTTTGCAGCTAAAAACATAAATATGATGGTCATAAAGACAATTAACGTACTGCTGATGCTTGGCGCCGTTTACATGGGGTTAAAACAAGGCTATGCCATGCTTGACGGAAAGCCTCAAATGCTGGATATGTTCAGCAAATGGGGATTCAACAAAACAGCAACTATGATTAACGGAGCGGTCACCATTATTGCTGCGTTATTGATTTTGCATCCAAAGACTTTTCTATGGGGGAATTTCCTGATGGCAGCAGGCATTCTGTTGATCATCTGCTTTCATCTGCTCGACCGGGACCTGAAAGGTGTAGCTATCGAGCTGCCGTTCCTGTTACTGAACCTGGTGATTCTGTACCTGGGGCATCCCCTAAAACGGTAACCGGATGAAAGGGGCAAGTTTTTAAACCGGAAAAGCGACTCACCAAACTAATACCCATGGGCATCATAAAAAGGCTTGAAAAACGAAAATATGAAGTGCTTTTGCTGGTACTGGCGCAGCATCTATTTATTGGTATCTTTCTTACTGATTTTGATTTTTATACCAAGACAATCTGGCCGGTCAACATGCTGATTTTGGGCATGGGCAGTGTTTTTATTTTCATCGGCAAACACAGCTGGCAGCATTGGCTCCGAAACATTCATTTCGTTATTATCCTGTTGCTCCCGATCGGCATTCCGCTTTTCAAGGATGTTACCTGGTATTTCACGCTGCTTAATATCAACTATGTGGTGTTTTTTTGCCTGCTTTTGGTAGAGGTGCTGCGTTTCCTGGTAAAACCCGGCTATATCAACACCGATATTATCTCGGCAGCCGCCTGCGGATATTTCTTACTCATTGAAATTTCCGTCTTTTTATTACAGTATTTCGAATACGAGAACCGCCAGGCATTCAAAGGCCTTGACACCTCTTCACCCGCGCATACATTTATTGATTTGGTGTATTTCTGCTCGATTACCTTTACCAGCATCGGTTTTGGTGATATCACACCTAATCTGCCTGTTACGAAATTGGTAACCGCCTTCATCGGTATCGCCGGGCAGTTCTATACCGTGGTACTGGTAGGCATTCTAATAAGCAAATTTTCCTCAGACAATAAATAATCAGATGAATACCGCGAGCCATTATAAACTTCATCATTTCATCCCCTGGACCCGAACAAAAATTTACAAAATGTTCCTGATCAGCAGTGTTCCGACCATGCTATTCTATTTTCTGGATTGGAAATGGCTGGCATTCCCCTGGGTGCCGGTGGCGCTGCTGGGCACTGCTACCGCATTTATTTCCGGGTTCAAAAACACGCAGACCTACAACCGGGCCTGGGAAGCAAGACAGATATATGGAGCTATCATCAACAGTAGCAGGGCGTTGGGGATCATGGTCCGCGACTTTGTAAGAACACAGGATAAAACAGTGGAAGCGGCTGTCCACCGGCAGGTCTTTTACCGGCATTTCGCCTGGCTTACCGCGCTGCGCTTTCAATTACGGGAAATCAAAAGCTGGGAAAACGTCAAAACCCGGAGCTATAACCTGCAATATCTAAAACACTATAAAGTTCCTGAATGGGAAAGCAGCCTCGAGCAGGAGCTGAAAGCCTTTTTGGACGAAAGCGAACATGACTACATCATGGGAACCAAAAACAGAGCCACGCAACTGATCGCTACACAATCGGCGCAGCTAAAAACACTCAACGAAAATGGGTTGATCAGAGACTACAATTATGTCGCTTTGCAGGGCCTGCTCAAAGAACTGTATGAACAGCAGGGTAAATGTGAGCGCATCAAAAATTTCCCCTACCCTCGCCAGTTTTCCAGCATCAATCTGTACTTTACCAACGCACTTTGCCTGCTGCTGCCCTTGGGTTTCCTGGGCGAACTTTCAAAGCTCACCGAAAAATTGGGGGGAAACATGATCTGGCTCACCATCCCGCTTAGCGTCTTGTTGGGTTGGGTTTTCCTCGTATTGGAACAGATTGGCGAGTCAACTGAGAACCCCTTTGAGGGAAACGCCAACGACATCCCCATCACTCAGATCAGCCGCAATATAGAGATAGATCTCAGGGAGATGCTTGGTGAAAAAGACCTTCCCGGGCCTATGGCGGCAATCAATCATATTTTAATGTAGGCGGACCAAAACTGGAACAAAAAGTACATTTTAGAAAAGTTAACCATGAACAATCAACATCTGGATACCGTCCGTCAATGGTATCCCAACGCCCTGACATCCATCGAGACCATTGACCGCTTGCTGGATACCATCGAAAAATACCTGGGATTGAAGCCTGAGCAGCTCATGCATGCCGACAGTATGTGCTGCGACGACGTGAACGCGATCCAATATCCTCCCAGAGCTTATCAGATGCTCGGTCCTTTCAAAATGGGTGGACTCAACGGCTACCCTTTTGCGGGCCTGACCGGCATGAATGCCTTTGCTCATCACGTCCCGGAGAACGGTGCCGTAGTCGTTTTTTATGCACCCCATATCGGCATCACCAATCAGGGTGTGATCGGTGAAATCAGCAGGATCGGCCAGCATGCAAACTCTGCCTGCTGCGGGGCAGCCAAAGGGGCTCTTGGCAAACTTTTGAGCGGCGAGATCATTGAAGGCAATATCAGTTCGCTGGACTTTCAGATGAATACGATCGAGCAGATATTTCTACACCATAAAGAAAGGATAGTGGCTGCTCAAAATCAGATATTCGAAGCGACCCAGGTCATGTACGAGGCCATAGACGATCGTATAGAGGTGCTCGTGAAACAAACCCATTACCCCTGCAAGTATGTTATCCTGGTGGGCGCCATTTTCATTAACGGTGACAAGGAAATGGGCTCATTCTGTCAATACAAAAAATTCGACTATATCAACCTTGAATCAGGCGAACGAAATAGCCTGATGAAGGAATACTACCTGTGAAAACGGCGAGAGCGGTTATGAATGCAATCTGGGTAAGCTGCCGAAGATAACCAGCCCAAAACGCGACGTTGTCTTGTGGGTTAAATGCACCATGTTTTCCAAAGGAACCGTTACGATCAGCCGGGGTGTACACCATTTGAAAGGCTTCATATCGCCGGTCCTGTCTCTCCTTATGCTCCTGCTGTTCAGGCTCAGCTTCGGCTTCCCTGATTTCGATTCGCTCGAAGTTGGCCGAAAGTTCCGCAGAGAGTCCTCTGTCGCACACTTTGGTGTAACGCTACACCAAAGTGTCTCGCCGCTCCCGCGCTCCACCAGCAAGTTACCCGAAATACCAATAAATGTAGCTGGTTGCCAATTTGCAACGGAATGAGGCGGGGGCGAATTTTCCGCCGCGGGGTACGGAAACGCTCTTTAACAGCTGATGGATAGTTTTGAGGCAAAAGGACAAAACCCGCTTTTCAGAAGGAAGTATCTTTGGATTTTTACATAAAAGACAGTCGTTGACATCAGCAAGGATGTAAATCCTACAAGACTTCCGACAGCATGCTAAAACAAATGACCATCAGGGTAAAATACAGATAAATCAGAACGTACTATTATTTAAGCTATAAAAATAAAGACCCAATAAAGGCATTGACAAAAACAGCTACTTTACTTATATACACATCTATAAACATCGACAAATTTATTACACAAATGCATATGCAAAAATACTATAAACTCTACTATTTTGTAGCCATTTTTTACAAAATAACAGTTTCCAAAGCCGGAACATATATATATAAATACCATTTTCATTAAACACTAGACACATTCAACTAATTCATTTACAGACATATACAATAAATACTCACAGCTATTTATAGAATATATTCGATAATTAATATATCAACTAGTAGTAATTCGCAGAACTCGAATAAAAATTCTAATACCATATCTATAATTACAAAAGAATCACCTCCCGGATGCCGTGAGGTGATTTCTAAATTTTACTCAACGTTATGCTTAAACAAGCAAACAGATGCCAATACTAGTAAATAATTACTAACTTTGGAAACAATAAATGACGCTAACATTTCTTTTCGATCAATTGAAATATTACTTAGCGAATGGGATCCGGTTTAATAACCAATTGAAGTTCTAATTAATCATTCCGGATTTATAAAAAACACAACAAGACTCATAGAGGGTCGTACAATGGATTGTTCGGAAAGCAACAAAGTACAATGGAAGGAAGCATAATGGGCGGATATCAATGTATGCATTTAGGGCATTTTTTATTGCTGAATTATGCGAATATGACCTGCAAACCCTCATTTTAATTTCATGACCAATTTTATTTCAAAATTTCTACGAATCCTCTTTGCCGGACTACTTGGCATTGCAGCAGTGCTTTCGGTCATCATACTCTCACCATTTCTGCTGCTGATGTGGATATGGAGCAAAATAAACAACATTCCGCCTTCCAGATAGCATAGTAACCGCGCTGTCCGCAACTGCCAGAAAAAAGCCATCGGCTTTCGGGAAAGGAAAGCCCCATCCCGACCAGATACTTCGATACTTCACCGTAAAACCTGATATCTCAAATTGTCCGGCCTCTCGCCGAAAAACATTTTGACGGAAATTTTTTTTATTAAACTAATTTCCCACACCTTTACTGGAAATTATTGCAGTAAAAATAATTTCCAGCAGAGGTACTCATAGGACCTGCTTACCAAACTCCGGTTATCTTCAACCTTAAACACAATAGATCATGCGAATTGTAAGTGTCATTTTTTTCCTATTGCTAAGTTCCAGTATTGCATGTTTTTCGCAGACCTCGGATTTCTTTGCGGGAAAGTGGGAAGTTACCGTGTTAAACTCACCCAAAGGCGATGTTACGTTTCTGACCGAATTGATCCGAAAGGATGGAAAACTGACCGGAGAGCTTATCGAAAAGTCGGATCCTGGCAGCAGTAGCCGCAAAATATTAAGAGTCGAAGAAAGTCCTGAAAAGCTGGTGGTCTACTTTGAGTCCTCACAAGGTGGTGAAACTATTCTGAATCTGGCAAAAGTTGATCAGGATAACTTAAAAGGTACAGTGCACGACTTTGAGGCGACGGCTAAAAGACTGAAATAATCAGGTTACCAACGACATGACGTTGAAGCCTGTAACAGGTTCCAGGATAAAACAGATGCCATGAAGGAAGAGATATTACAAAAATCGCTAACCCTGTTTTTGAAGCACGGTATTAGAGAAATGTCCAATCAGAAGCTGGTTGACTGGTTGGGTATTTCTACTAAAACCATTTATAAGTACTTCCAGAGTAAAGAAGGGCTGCTGGAAGAAGCCTTGTATTTATATCACAATACAGAATATGAAAAGCTCTTAAATCTTTCAAATGAGCAAAATGCGGCGTGCCATTTTTTAGAAATCTGGCAGATCGCCGTTGAAATGGAATATCAGATCAACCAATCGTTTTACAAGGATCTTCACTATTATTACCCGGACCTAGCAAGGAAGGTCGAGAAAGTCATTGCCCCAAAGTTCGAACAGCATTTTTTGTCCGTCATAAACCGGGCAGTGGCGCAAGGTGCTTTCCGATCCGACATCCTGCCGGAAGTTGCCTTACGAAGCGTGTTTGCGCTGCACCGCGCGTCAGTAGCAAGCGAAGCTTTCACAAAACTCGGCTTATCCACCATGGATTTGTTACTGCAAACAACCGGTAATTACATCCGGGGCCTATGTACGCCAGAAGGCTTAAAAGCGCTGGAAAAGCACATCCAAACCCTTCCATTATCCAAGTCGGGAGAAAACCTGATCGTTGCCGATTAACACTCTAAACATACAAAGATGCCAGCCAATACTCTTCGTAGCCTGTGGGTATATCTCTTGCTTACCCATGCCATGATTACGCATGCACAAACCAATTTACTGCCGATGAGCAGTAAACTTGCTCAAAAGTTTACTACCCAGGACACTTTGTTTGCGCGGCCATTTATAGACGTTGATGAGTGGCGGGACAAACCTGTTCGTCATCGCTATGTGCATGGCGGTTTCGAAGGCACAGGAGCACGTTTCTCACTGTATTTTCCGCCAAAGGAGCGTTACCAGGGACGCTTTTTCCAGTATATCACTCCTTTCCCCGATAACGAAAATCTGTCACAGGGAGCTTTGGGCGAGGAAGATAAAATAGGTTTTGCCATTACACACGGCTCCTATTTCATCGAAACAAATGGTGGCGGGCGCGTAGACTTTGCTAAACCCGAGTCGGCAGATCCCACCCTGGGCGCTTTTCGCGTGAACGCCGCTACCGCGCAATTTTCCAGGGTAATTGCCACCCAAATATACGGTAGCAAGCGACCGTATGGTTACGCGTTTGGAGGAAGTGGGGGCGCCTACCGCACGGTGGGCAGCATTGAAAATACAAACGGCGTTTGGGACGGCGTAGTCCCATATGTGCTGGGTTCACCTATGGCCATACCCAATGTTTTCACCGTACGCATGCACGCCATGCGCGTGCTCAAAAATAAGTTTCCACAAATTATTGATGCCTTGGAGCCAGGCGGAAGCGGCGACATGTATGCAACATTGAATCCGGAAGAAAGGGATGCGCTTCTGGAAGTAACCAGAATGGGTTTTCCGCCAAAAGCCTGGTTTGGCTATCAAAAAATGGGTATTCATGGTTTTTTAGTGCTGTACCAGGGCGTGGTCAGGGCCGATAAAGGCTATTTTGAAAAAGACTTTTGGAATACGCCCGGGTATTTGGGGGCTAACCCACCCGCTTCGTTAGCCAAAGCCCGTATCCAGCAACCTAGCCTGATTAAAACAGGAATTACGATTGATGAAGCGGTAAGCCTGGGACTAACACAGGCAATGTCGCCAACCGAGCGCGGAACAGCAGATGCAGCCTGGAAAGCCATTGGCGGCGTGGATAAGGGAATGCCAGTTGCTTTTCAGTTGACGGATGTGCTGCCCGATATTGATTTTCTGGGCGGTGATTTGCTGATATTAAGTGGCGCGGGTGCCGGCAAAACTTTACAGATAACCAAAATCGCAGGAGACAAAGTAGTATTGGGTCCGGCCGAAGCGGCAGTGCTTGCCCAGGTAAAGCCCGGCGACCGGGTTCAGGTTGACAATTCCAATTTCCTGGCTGTTCAGACTTACCACCGTCATCAAGTACCTGGCAAAGAATACTATGTCTATGACCAGTTCCTTAACAAAGAGGGCCAACCGCTTTATCCACAACGACCAATGCTTCTCGGGCCGCTGTTTACGCGCGGAGCTGCCGGCGTGCTGCCAACGGGCAAGTTTACAGGTAAAATGATATTATTAGAGTCACTTTGGGACCGGGAAGCCTTCCCATGGCAGGCAGACTGGTATCGTTCAAAAGTTCAGGCCAATCTCGGTGACAAACTGAATGATAATTTCAGGCTATGGTATACCGACCACGCGCTTCATGGAGATGTGCCTGTTGAAGACGATCCAACCCGGACGCTGGGTTATCTGGGTGTATTGCAGCAGGCCCTACTTGACCTGAGTGCCTGGGTTGAAAAAAACATTCCTCCCGCTGCGACCACACAATATAAAATTGACGCAGGCCAGGTAATTGTACCACCCACTGCTAATGAACGTAAAGGTATTCAGCCTGTCGTTACGCTATTGGCCAATGGCGCCAAGCGGGCTGAGATCAATGCCGGGCAATCTGTCACATTTAAAGCGGAAGTCGAAGTCCCTGAAAATATGGGAAAGGTAGTTGCCGCCGCCTGGAATTTCGAAGGTCTGTCTAAAGAGGTCGAAAGGAAGCCCGGATGGAGCTTTGAAAACTCCGATGCATTCCCCGTCGCAGGTAAGATCATCCCAGCGGGCAGGAGCGGTTCTCGTGTTATAGTCGAGGCTACCTATCAGTTTTCAAAACCCGGCACCTATTTCCCAACGCTCAGGGTTGCCTCCCAGCGGGATGGAAACGCCGGGACCCCATATACCCGCATCCAAAATCTGGACCGGGTGCGGGTAGTAGTTAAATAGGCGCTAATTAATTCAAACTTTGCTGCCGAAAAACATGCGGTGTAAGCCCGACCGTTCGCTTGAACAAACGAGAGAAATAGTTGGGATTTTCAAAACCCAGCACGGAAGAAATTTCATTGATGTTCAGCCCCGTTCCTTTCAGCAGATTTTTAGCTTCTGCTATTAAATACAGGTGAATCAGTTCTAATGCCGTTTTCCCCGTCTCCTGTCTGAGCAGATCACTCAGGTATCTTGGCGACAAATGCAGCTTCTCAGCAAGTGAGCTCACGGTCGGAAGGCCCGATTTATGAGCTTCATCTCCTGCAAAATAGGCTGCCAGCATTTCATTAAACCGGGTGGCAATTGCCCCCGTAATCTCCGCCCGGTTGATAAATTGTCTTTTGTAAAAACGCTCTGCATATTTCAGGAGCGTACCCAAATGACTCAGAATGATGGTTTGACTAAATGCATCCGTATTGTTATGAAGCTCCTTGTTCATGTTTTGCATCAGCGTCCAGATCGTCTCCTCCTCACTTGGCGAAAGGTGCAGCGCCTCATTAGTATCATAATCGAAGTAATGATATTTTTTTATTTCATTGTGCAGCACCGAACCTGACAGATAATCCTCATGAACCAGGATAAGAAAACAAGCTTCTTCCAAATGTACATCCCTAAACGTAACTTTTTGACGCGGCTTGAAGAATGACATCGTCCCAAGGTCGTGGTCATATTTGGTTTTCCCGTAAAGCACACTTCCCGAAACCAGTTTTTTAAAACCAATAATGTAAAAATCGGCCATAAACTCAAAGTCACCGGCCCAATAGTCGTCTTTATTGGCAGACAAAATACTGAACATAGGGTGCTCCGGCGGTTTCACCCCGGTAGCCTGGTTAAATGCGCTGATACTTTCGAAATGGTTCATTTTTGGGATGAGTTAAAGTAGCCCCATTCAAAGGGCTACCATTTAAAGTGTTACTTACCGTGTGCTGCAACGGAAACATCCTGCCAATCTTCCCACGTTTTCATGCGCTCTGCATAAGTGTATTTGATCCACTGTAAACCGGCCTTGCCCAATATCAGTCTCAAAGGCGGGTTTTCCGAATTAATAAGTTTGAGCATGGCTTCCGCGGTGGCTTCCGGCACGCCCCAATCTTCAAGATTGTTTGTCTCATTCAATGCAGTCCTCACCCCGTCGTACAAACTTATTGGCTCGCTTTGTACTCCGGAGGAAGTGGCGAATTCTGTCAGATAACCGTTCGGCTCGACAATGGTTACCTTTATTCCAAAGCCGCTCACTTCACTTGCAAGGCTGTCACTGATCGCCTCGACCGCAAACTTGGATGCGCTGTAAATACCAAGTGTCGGAAACGCTACCACCCCCAATGCGCTTGAAACCTGGATAATATGACCTGAATTTTGTTCCCGCATGATGGGTATTACTGCCTGAGTGAGCCATAACAAGCCAAATACATTGGTTTCAAACTGCTCTCTGATCTCCTGCTCATTCAGCTCCTCAATTGCGCCAACGTGCCCGTATCCGGCATTATTTATCAGCACATCGATCTTTCCAAAATGGGCTTTTGCAGCTGAGATGGCTCCAAACCCGGCTTTTTTATCAGTTACGTCTAATTTTAAAACAAGCAAACTGGATGGATACTTTTCAACCAGCGGCTGCAATGAATCCGTATTTCTCACTGCTACAACTACCTGATCACCTTCACTTAAAAATGCCTCTGCCCAAATGCGCCCCAATCCGCGGGACGCTCCTGTAATAAAAATTGTTTTTGCCATTGCTTTCTACTGTGTTAAATACAAGGCAAATCTCCGTATAAGCTGACTGACTCTTAGGATACAAAAGTCGGTAAAAAGGAAACGTTTTTACGAAAACTAAATTGATCACGAGGCATTTGCCCGCGCCTTGTTTTTGGAAGGGTATGGAGAGGTGGGATTGTAAAAAATTCGAGCCGTTCTGATATAAATCAAAATATTCAACACGCAAACAGGCTTTAAATCAGGCCGTTAAGATAGATTCAGTGAGCACCATACTACCTTCAAAACAGCTCACCGAAATACTCACCAGAACTTTGAGATTTTTTGAAAGTTTTGACGAGGCCCATAAACGAAAAAAGTCTGCAAATCAATGATTTACAGACTTTTTATAGTTTTTCGTGGAGATGCGGGGATGTCAATCGAAGTGACAACGGAAATCCCACATTCTCAATTATAACCTCGCCATTTTACAGTGTGAAGTGCCCCCATATAATATTGCATACAATAAACTAAAAGCTCACCCGCAATTCGCTGGTGAGCTTTTAGTTTATTGTCTCTGTTCTCAATTGACCGCGATTTGCTTAATAGAATCCTGTTGTTTGGCTTCTTCCTTTTTAGGGATCTGTAATTTGAGGATGCCATCTTCATAACTTGCTTCGATTTTGTCTTTGTCAACCTGTTCGGGTAAGGTAAAGCTTCTGCTGAACGAGTTATAGCTGTATTCTCTGCGCTTGTAACCATCCTCTTGTTGCTCGGTATCCTGTTCTTTTTCTGAGCTGATCACCAGCAGATTCCCGCGCACGTCAATTTTAAAGTCACTCTTTTTCAAACCGGGAGCCGCCATCGTAACGGCAAAATCATCTTTGTTTTCCGATATGTTTACCGCCGGAACTGAATTTTGACGGAACAGCCGGTTGAAGCCATTCCTGTCAGCCCATTCGTCCAAGGGACCGAAAAAATCGTCAAAAGAAAAAGGAAGGAGCCCCGTAGACCTCACTAAAGATGTAGTTGACATGGGATTAATTGTTTAGAGTTTCCAAAATTCGTTAATGCTCAAAATTACATCTGGAATTCAGGCTGCCTGATGAGCGGAGCAATCCTATGAGATGACAGTTGTCAGCATTTCAAACTTATCCTTATCGCGTCGGTTATCCACCATCAGACCCCTGCTACAAAAGGGCCCACACCGACAGGACCACAATTCCTAAATAACTGATATAGATCATCTTAAAACCCAACCCCTGTCAAGATTTTTACAGATTCGTCCTGCTTACTTTGGTAGTAGAGGAGAATCAAAGACGGGACTTCCGCCTTGAGATGTTTACACAGGATCGCTAGTACAATATCAGTTCCAAATCCTTTCCGCTGCCAGCGCCGCGCCGGAGAGCGGGCTGCGCTACCATAAGGACATTTATAACCGGATCAAAACCATTCATCTCTGACGGCGCAAAGCCATTTACAGCTATGGAAACATTTGAAATATCTTCGTCATTTTCCTGGACTGCCTATTTGCTTAGCAATGCCGTTGCCGCAACCCTGATTGCGACCAGTAAAAAACGTCCTCAATTCACCAGGATAATAGTCCTGCTGATATTTCTCGCTGCCGCGGCGGTCAACACGTATATCGCAATCGACGCTCCCTGGGCATATCAGGACTACGCTGATACGGCCGTTCCGCTCTACAAGAAATTCATACTGGGAGCATTCGAACCTATTATCACCCCAATGGTGTTGGCCATAGCATTTTGCCAGTTGCTTATCGCGATTTCCATGCTCGGAAAGGGGCAACTGCTCAAAACGGGTTGCCTGGCCGGCATTGTTTTCTGCATATCCATCGCCCCACTAGGCCTATATGCCGCTTTCCCCGCGACATTACTGCTGGCCATTGCTCTTTTTCGACTCGGACAAACAGTCATCATCGACCCGGCGAAAGGTACGCGCCCGGGTATCCATTCGAAGACTTCTAACAGCACAAAAAGCCATATCTGATGCATCCTGGATCATAAAAATGAACTGATCGAACGAATTATGTCAGCAACACAGGCCGCGACGTTCGATGAAGATGAACCCAGACAGAATTGTAGTTAAGTGGTATTTCTTGCAAAATGAGAAGCTCAAACAGACAAGCCGTCCTTACAAATAGCATTTGGAATGCCTTACTCCGAGATTGATTTTACCCTGACGCGCAGGGAAAGTCACAGGGTAATAGTACTGCCACGATCCTGAGCTTTTTTATCGAATGAGGATTTTTGTGGGTACATGGAAATGTCAGATTATTGGTAAGTTGGCAAACGCCGGTTTACAGCGCTGCTAACATGCAGGCTATAATTTTCCAACTCGTAGAACTTGGCATAATTTTTCAGGTTGGCGCGTGCTTCTATTGAATGACTGCAATTTTTACCGCTTTGACCTTTCCGGATTTATTCAAAATCTCCACCACATATGAACCACTACTGAGCGCCCTGATATCGATGGTTTTTGAAATACCTTTTCCGCTCGCGGAATAGACTGTTTTACCGCCGAGGCCATAAATCCGGACGCTTTCAAGTTTTCCAATGTCCTTAATCCCGAGGTGGATCCGCTCGGAGGCCGGGTTTGGGAATACGATATTCTGAGCTGGAATTCCATCAAAAGTTACACTTTGTATTCTGCTGTAAGCGAAAGTTTGATCCTTATCGATCATTTTCAGACGATACAGGTTTTCACCGTTGACCGGCTCGGGATGGACAAAAGAGTAGTGTAGCAGTACGGCACTTTCGCCGTTCGATGGCACACTTCCGATGGCATTCCAGTTTAAGCCATTGAAGCTATGCTCGATCTGAAACTTTTCGCTGTTGATTTCCTCCGTCGTCGTCCATTTCAGCAAGGCGGAACTTCCTTCCCGGGAAGCCGTGAAACTGGTGAGCGTAACAGGAAGCGCTACGTCATCCACCGTGATCGAGACCCTGGTAAGCGGTGCGGAGATCGTCCAATCCCCGTCCAGTTGCTGTATCTGGCTGGTGACGGCCAGGCTTTGGTCGCTTCGACCAAGAATTGAGGTCACGGGAATAATCCACTCCGGATTCTGTTCAGAATCATTTGTCCAGTCCTGGGTCAATGTAAAACGGATGTTGGTCGGGGTCGAATTCAATGCCAGTGTCCAGCCTACGGGAGTGATGATCAGCCTGCCGTCCCAGGGGACTTCCGGCACCATTGTAAATATCACCTGCGCTGTGCCGGCAGGTACCGTTCCGCTCGTCTTTCCGAATGTCGCCAGAAATGTGCCTTTCTGAGGATACCCGTCGAACGCTTCGGGAGTAAATTCTGCCAGCGCGGCATTCACTTCCTGCGCATTAACACGGCTCCCGGAAAGTGGCAGCAAGGCAATACAGAATAAAAATGCAATGGTATGTTTGATTTTCATGAGTCTGATTTTTAAAGCGTTGAACTGTACTATTGTTTCGAGACGCCGATAATTACATTGTTGTTCGTATAACTCGCCGGGGTCTCCCCTCCCGAATTGTCCTTGATAAATGCCCGGAAATTGTAAGCTCCTTTGCTTGGGCTTGCCGGAATGGTGAGCGTGGCAGTGATCTGGTAACCTCCCGTCGATGTGTATAGTATGTCCACATCGGTATAGAATTCGTAGAAGCTTATGTTCACACTCGATTGCACCCAGTCGGTAGCAGCCTGTCCGGTCAGTGTAATCACCGATACGCTGGTAGGTTTAAAAATCTGCAAGTAGATCCGGGCGGTCGCGTTGGTATTGATCCTCGTATTTCTGACCCTGACAACCAGCGGGTTCGTGATCACGCCTTCCGTAAATTCCACATTGTCCATCACCATATAAGGCCGAAGATCGCTCGGGCCGGAACAGTCGACAGAAGTCGTGGTAACTACCGCCGTTGAATTGTCGGTGTTGAAACAGGAGTTGGCGCTGTCAAAATAGAAGGCGTAGTACATGCCCGGAACCTGTGCAACCGACGGGTCGGCAACCTGCGTGCCATCCTGGTGATCGGCCGTGGTATAGAACACAACCGTCGTCCCCGCTGGCGCGACGCTGGTTACCAGAGCGCCCAGGTTGATCGTCGTGACCGGGCACGCATTCGATGCCGCAGCCGCAGAAAGCACTACCTGGTCGGTCCCCGCATTGCAGGTTATAACCACTTCGCCACAGTTGATCGCCATTCGCTGCAACACGGGGGTTACGGCAGTGTTCGAGGTGGAGAGGTCGGCGCGGTATTGGATATAGCGCGACGAGCCTCCAACATCACTGCCGCTGCCCGCAATGGGTGCAAAGGCGGTCCAGGAAGCATCCGGGATGGCTACATTACCTTGTCGCTGAAACAGTTGCAGACTTGTACCATCCGGCACGCTCGACGACCATGTAGCGGCCTGCCAGGTTTTGGGCACACCACCATCATACACCCTCGACGTAAATGTTCCCGACGGCTGATAGGGCGTAACGCGCAGCCAGTCCACGCCAAGTGCCGGGGCACCTTCGGAGAAATCACTGATCCCGACGCGCATCGGCGTCGGCAATGCCGTGTTGCTGGTATGGACGAGTGTTCCGTCAATGTAAAACAGGATATTGGCAGGATTCCATTCGATACGGTAACGGTGCGGTGTTCCGTTAAAATTCCCAGGAAGATTTACGTTCTCAGCCGCTCCATTCAGGTTCACCCGGGCTTGCAGCACACTGGTACTAGTGCCGGTACTAAACATGATCCAGGTAGCCGTGTTGTTGTACATATCCACATTATTGCCAGCGCCAAACCCGATATGCTGGAATGACGATGCGCCGAAAGTGGCCACAAACTCGATGGAAGTGCCGGGCGACAGGGTAGTTCCTTCCGGCTGGGTATTGAAGCGGGCGCCGTTCACCACCAACTCGCCGCTTGTGACCACCGAGCTGCCGCCTCCGCTCCACGGAAAGCTTTGCCATTGGTCTGTCGGAGGCAGGCTGGCAAACTCTTCGCTCAGTACCGGTTTCAAAGCAACGCCCTCATTAGTAACGGCCGTGCCGCTTCCGGCTTCTCCGGAATTGAAATTTTCGAAGGTCAGATCTTCAAAACAGGCTGGCTCCGGCTCGGCAGCAGTAGCAAAGCTGAGTGGCGCATCCGATGAGGCAGGCGAGGTGGAACTGGCCAACAATGCATCAGCGGATCTCACCCGGAAATAATAGGTACTCCCCGGAGCAAGGCCGGTTAATGTAACCGAATGGCTCGTCACGAGATCCCCACTGGCAGCGTTCTGGGTAAGCTGATCGGCCGCCGTACCGTAATCCACCAGCGAGCTGGCAGGCTCGTCGGTAGACCAGCTAATGGTCGCCGAACCGGCTACCGGCTGCGTCACAATCACATTGGTGATCTGCGGTGCCTGGTTGGCCACGGACTCGTAAGTGGCAACGTAGTTACCGTTGCCAGCTGGAAAAAAGGCGTAGGAAATGCCTTTGATCGTCTGGGTCGTATAAGCTACCGGATTGCCGTTGGCGGTAATGCCTGTCAGCTGGCCGCTTTGAGCCGCGGACGGCACCATGGCCTGCATGTTATTGGAGCCAGCCGCGACAGCGATATCAAATTGCAGTGTATTGGAGGTCCAGCTTACCCCACCGAACGAAGAGTTGTTTCTTGCATCGAGCCATGTAAGCATTTGCCGGGCGGCGATTACAGGAATTTGTCGGGCCTGTGCAGCGGTGACGATCGCGTCGGATCCCGCTGAGCTGCTGGCATCGGTATGCATATTGGCTGTAAAAACCCCATAATAGCCTTTGCTTCCGATCGCATTATCGAGCAGAGTGGCAATATGCGTCGCATAATCTATGCCCGATTCGTCGGTCAGCTGCGTTGTGGCCTGATACACGTCGATCAGCGAGCCATCGAGGTCGGCAAACCGCATGGGCATACCCGAGCCCGTGAACATTCCGGGGCGGTTGCCTACCCACTCGCCTGGCCAGTAATAGTAATTGACATCCAGTCGTATCCCGTTTTCCAGTTCCAGCTTGGGCATGGTAGCCCAGTCACTCCAAGCAATGCAATGTGTCCGGTGTGTGATGGTTGGCGACAGGCCTGGGAAGGCCGAAGACATCTGCGCCAGCTGATCACTAAAAAACCCTCTCAGGGAATTCTCGTCGAAGTTGTTGCAGCCGGTAGATAAATGGAGGCCTATTTCAAAACCCTGCGCCTGGAATGCAGCTGCCTGGGCATCGGTTAGCGGGGTACCCGGGTAAATGTAGGAAGTTCCGCGCACGGCAGTCCAGTTGTCGACTGCCTGCTGGTCATTGGCCGGGCTTTTGGTAATATATTCTTCGAATCTTCCCGTTGTACCGCCATTACCATGGTCGTCGCCGGTCATGATCACAGCGGCTTTCAATCCTCGGGGCAGATACCAAAAACGGGGCAGCGGTTTTTTATGCAGATTACCCTGCAAAATGATATTGGCCAGCAGGCGCTGCTGCTCGTCCGCTTGCGGGATGCTTACCTTATTGAAATCGATCCAATCCGGATAAAACAGATCATCGGAACGGATCGGCCCATCCTGCCCGTCGCGCTTTTGCCCGCTCCATGCGGGGTTACCCTGCCGCGTATAAACGACAGAACGTGCCAGATCATAGGTAAATGCGACTGCCTTGCCCCCGTTTGCACCAACGCTATTCAGCGTTACCGCCGGGTTGGACGTGGCGGTTCCGGCATCCGAGAACAGGGTTGCAATACTTGTGGCACCATTCAGCGTGTACAAATCGGCGGTTCCGTGGAATTGAATGCTTTCGTCCACAATGCCTGCACCCGGTCCGGTTGCGGTGTTTATTTTCAAATATTTGTCGCTAAGGGTACCTCCCGCGGGTGTGATCCCGAACAGGGGCGCAAGGCCCGCCGCAGGTCTGAACCCGATGAGCGTTCCACCAGCGGTAACCCAGTTGGTAAGGGCGGTAATGTTATCACCGGATAATCCGATTTCTCCCAAAACAACCACATCATAACTGTTCAACAGGCCCGGATCAGCGCTGATTTCAGCAATATCCTTTGCAGCAAATTCATTTAATCCTTCGGCCCTCAGAATCTCAACCGGGTAACGGCTAAACGGATTTGCCCCCGAGCTGATAACGAGTATCGGCCCGCCAGGCCCGTCATTCGGCGATGGACCCGGTGCCGACTGCGTGGTGAATGAGAAAGAAAGGTCAGCCTCCAGCGCATTGCCCGCGAGGTCTTTGATACGAGGGTCCGTAGCGCCGCCTTTCACCAGCACATTGTAAGTAGTAGCATAGCCCAATGTCGCAGCCGGATCGACGGTGACCATCAGGTTTGCTGCGTCGTAAGTAATGCTGGCAGCAATTTCCTGTCCCGCATTGCTAAAAACAATACTGGCATTTGAAACGGTCGCAGGATCAATGGCCTCGCTGAATTTGACGGTGATATTATTGTTAATACCGATACCCGCAGCATTAGCCCCGGGGACAGTAGCTATTACGGTCGGCGGAGCAGCATCCGGGCCATTTTCGGTTTCAAATACCACATCCACGAAATAATTGCTGGACTGATAGTTGTCTGTCGGGAATGCAGGGGTGGGTGAATATTTGTACACCCCATTTTTACCGTCCTCGTCATTGGCCAGCGCTTTCAGCGGCCCATTTATTTTGGCTACATCGAAATAGGGATTCGAAGCCGAATAGAAGGCAGAACCGCTATGATAGGAAATAATATAAGTGGTGTTCGCAGAAACAGCCACGGGTGAACTGAATGCCACCTGTTGCCAGCCGGAAGCAGTCTCGTTGATGAAAGTGGCCTGGGCGAGCAGGTCGCCCGCATTGCTGTAAAGCTGTCCGATGTGCGTGCCGATGTTGCCCGGGTGTTTATAAAACCGCGCACCGGTCACAAAACCATCGACCGAAGAACGGAACTTCATCCCCAGCTGGATCGCCTGGCCTCCGTCCTGGTTAAGTGTTTCGTCGGGTGCATCGGTAGGGCGGAAAACCGTACAAGGGCAAGGAAGTATCTCGGGATCCGTAACATTCACGTTGGTGGTGGCGATCGTGCTGATATTACCCGAATCGTCAAAGGAACGCGCCCGGATCGTTGCTGCGCCCTGGTTGGCGGGCACCCAGGAGAATGTCCAGCTGGTATTGCCGGTGGCGCGCTGCCAGGTGGTACCTCCATTGACAGAGACCTCCACGCCTGCCAAGGTGTTTGCATCCGCCGCCGTGCCGGTAATGATCACCTCCGAGCCCGCCGCAACGCTCCCCGCTTCCGCCGGGGCAGTGATTTGTACAGTCGGGGCCTGCGTATCGGTAGATGCGGAAGCAATAGCAAGTTCATTTTGAATGGATTCCGGCTGCACCCCCATATCCGCAAACAGGTTGATAGTAGCCTGCTGCATGGCCAGACTCACAGGGTCACTACCACGGTCGTGCCGGTCGTCGAGACCCCAGGACCACTGTACTGTGCCCGCACCGAATACCAATGCACCGCCCGAATGCCGGTAGAGGCTCAGGTGGTGGACCTTTCCGTTCACGACAGAGCGCGACAGGATAATCCGCCCTGCCGGGTACGAGCTGCGGTAGCTTTCCTGCTCGGGATTCCATTCGTAACCCAATGTATTTTCGGCAAGTGTGGCGGAACTACCGTCGGCCAGTGCGGCGACAGTAGTGTTTCGCCAGAAGCGCAGGTTTTTGTAATCGCTGGGAACTTGTATTGTACCTGTGGTGCCCTCCCAGCTGATCTGACCGCTCAATTCATTTTCGGGATTACAACCATCGGAACCCGGAAATTCGCACCCGCTTCGCCAGAGTCCGGTCCATTCATCGGTGCTCGTGTCGCACTTTCCATTACATTGATTTTCGCCCTCGTTACCTTCCTTGTAGCAAACCAGCGTCCGGTATGGTGATTGATCCGAGCCAATGCTGTTTTCCCAACGCGTTTTCCAGTAAACTTCATTACCACTGAAAAAAGCCAGGTGCGTGCCGTTGTTGCGGGCTGTCGTCACATGCTGCCGCATGCCTTTGGACCAATATTCATCGTGCCCGACCGACATAAATACGCGGTGGTTCGCGATGAGCCCTCCCCTTCTGTCGGTATCGACATTGGTCGTATAGGTTACGTCAAATCCATTTTTTTCCAGAAACCGGATCATTGGGTACTCCGAATTGAATAGAAAATCCTCATAAGCTCCTCCGCCTCCACCGCCACTTCGCGTAAGAAACGGCCGGTTGTAGCTTACCTTCGACGCCTTTCCCTCTACGCCCGTGTACAGGCTTCTACCGTTGTTGGCGTCTCCATACACATTGTAGGCTTGCCAGGTGGCGTCTGAGGTCTGGAACATCAGGTCAGCGTTGCTGTCGTCGTCGCGCACGACGAAGGTGATATGGCTAGCCCCCTGATTATCCTCCCGGACAAGTTTGGCAATGTAAATGCCCGAAACGGCGTCGCCGGGAATGGCCCAGGAAGCTGACTCCGCCCAATTTCCGCAGTCGACCAGACCGGTGGCAGGGTCCGTCATACAGGCAGGCTGCGTTTGGGGCGATGCCGCCGAAACCACTGCCGTGCCCTTCAAACGCGCGCCATTCCCGCCGTAGTAACCCAGCCGGTAGATTGTGACCGTATAGGCAACTGCATCGGTCTTGACTTTAAAGACAGCGGCTTCTCCCTTGTTGTAGCTGATATCAGTGGCGAACCCCTGGATCGTCAGGTCGCCGGCGCCTTCGATATCCCACTCTGTCGAATTGTTACCCGGCAGGTTGTTCTCGGTCACGATGGCGTTAACCTGGGCCATGGTTGGTGTGCAGAGCGTTCCTATCAGGAAGGCACAAGCAATTACCAGAAAAATTGAGTTATGTAGTTTTCGTAGCATGAGGTATTGATTTTGAAGAAAACAAAAGGACATAATTTTCCTGCCCTCGCCATTTGGTGAAGTTCTTGCTGATCCTAAACTGACAACCAGGTCGGCTGGCAGCCGGGAGTCGTAACATGTACAGATAATTGAACTGGCTACTATTGCCGGTCACTGGTCTGCAAATGAATGCACCCCATCCGGTTTTTAGCCAAATGCAGCGGAATGGATACGCGGGAATTTGTGTCTCATAAGAGGGTTAAATTGGGTTACAAAATGAAAGGAAGTTGATTCGAAAATGATTGGCAGGAAATGCATGGCAGTTTAATTTCAGTTATATCAAAACCGCCTGTCGATGCATCAAAATATGATCGAACAATATGTCTATAATTTATTTTAAAACATAGTAATCACCAAGGTATTTTCAATATAAATATCTCATTATAAAATAGTTACCAACCAATGTACAACAATCACTTTGCAGCTAGCAACTATTTAAGAAAGGCTTTTGAAAAAGAAGAAATAAACTAGGTGACGGAAGAGCTATACGTACGGAGGACGCCTGACTGTTTATTCGACGATTCAGTTTCCTTTTTCTACAAAAAATTCACAACCAAGTTTTTTAGCTATGCATACTGAAGTACGGCCAGTTAAGAATGGATCTGGTGATTAGGGGCAGTGCATCCGTTGCATCCAATAGCACGGGTTTAGGCTAATATTCCCAGGATTTTCGTGCTGACCCACGATAAACCGCGCATTCACTTTACCGGTTGACCGGACATCTTCGTGGTCTTTTACCGGCAACAAATCTGCCTTTTCTATTTCCGACAATGCTACGAAATAGTTTAGCTCATCATCTGTTTTTGAGACACATTCACATGATAAGCACAACGATATCAAACATATATCATGCTAATATCTGACCAATATCATCGAGCACAAACCAGCATATGACCATGTTTGTGAAAAAGAAAAAATGTTTCCTTCAAGAAAAATAATCGCCAAAAATTTACTGCTGGGTTTATTGTCCTGGCTGATTCCTTTTGCCGTATCGCTGCTTTTTTACAAGGGTGGTCAGCTCACGGTGTCCTATGCAATGTTTAAGTCGTTGATGATGATCGTAGGCACAATTTCAGGCAGCTATCTACTTTTCCGCTACTTCAGTTTAATTGATGCACGCTACCTCGTCAACGGGATAATTGTTGGCATCTGCTGGCTGCTCATCAATCTGATTTTTGATACTGTAATCTTGCTTCCAATGATGAAGACGACTTTCAGCGACTATTTTACATCTATCGGAATTAGCTACTTGTCAATACCAGCGATTAGCATCGCAATGGGGTATTTATTGAAGGTCAAAGTCAAATGATCTTCAAAGAAGAGCCATACTGCCGGTTACATGCTGCGCAGCATGGCTAATTCCCCGAAAATCATTTAAGCGAAGGCTTAATACGAATAGCGTCGTCTATTTCAAAAACGAGAAACCCGCGTCTTCAAAATGTTCATCAGTTTCCCCGAACGGTGGATTTCGCGGTTAAAATAAAGAAGTATTTCCACCGCGCGGGACTGCGTCTGCTTATTGCGCTGTGTGATCAGGTAAGCCGACGGCGGTCAATGAGGTCAGAAAAGTCAGACCGGTCCGGAAAGATGGAATTACCTGTGAACTTCCCCTTACCAGTGCCGTTGCCAGATATCCTGTGATGACTAGTGTCATGCAAAGGGTTACTCCTCGTCATATTGTTTTCCAACATATCAGGCAATTTTACACAACTGTAATATCTGATCTCAGTCAAAAGAGGAATTCCAACAAAAAACCTCATAATCCTGCAAATTCGCGCTTTTAATTCAATCGCAGTCCACACTCACACGCTGTCCAAAAATGATGATGCTAAAAGCCTGCCGGAATGCATTCATGTTACGCCGGTCGGTTATTATTTTAATAAACCTCTGGTCACTAGCAGTCAAGTCAATATGGCAAATAAGAAAATATCAATACTGATAGTCACAATAACATCACTGATTATTGTGACTGAACTAATGTTGAGGACAGTCCTACTTATTTTTGGCTATCCTCTATTGTGCCCCGCAAATTATCTTCGAAAAAGATATTACCCCTTCGTTGAGGGCATGCTAAGTGTTTCTCAAGAGAAAGGTACGCGAAACATTCTGATACTTGGAGGTTCTGTTGTTAACACGGATTGGTCCAGAATGGATAAGCGTCTCGATACACTTTTTCAAAATGCATATCCCGGTGTCAAAAAATTCAACTTTTTCAATGTAGCAATGCCGGGCCACAACTCCCTCGATAACCTCATAAAATATAAGCTGCTAAAAAATCAAAAGTTCGATTTGGTGATATTTTATGAGGCTATCAATGAAACCAGGGCCAACAATGTTCCTACCGAACAATTTCACGAGGACTACAGTCACATCAAATGGTACGATGAGCTTAATTTATTGATCGCTCATCCGGAACTAAATGTAACTGTAATTCCTTACGTGATTCATCTCGTATCAAAGACAGTATGGGACAAAATAACCAACAGAGAGTACATTAGTAATGATGCCGTGAAAGCTGAATATGCTGTATTGGGGAAAGAAATCAAGACCGCAAAGTCCTATTACAGAAATGTTACGGCCATCGCGAATTATTCTCATCAAAAAAAAGACCCCCTGCTATTGGTAAAGTATGCGTATTTTTTTCCGGATAGCGCCGAGCTAACGGGTGAGTCGGCTGACGAAAAGTACTTTACCCCTTGCCACGTTGTCTCGCCAGTTACAACTTGGGGAAAACCAATGAATGTGAAAAATGGAATTGAAATTCATAACAATCTTTTGGAAAGAATTTCCCACGAGCAGAGCACCTATTTTTTTGATATGTCAAAAGAACTTCCAAAAGACTCCACCATGTTTTGTGACGTATGCCATCTGAGCGAGCAAGGTGCTCAGATGTTTTCATCAAAGCTTTCCAGTTACATAATTTCAAATGCGCTCATTAAATGATTTTTTCAAATCGATGAACGGAAATTCAAAATACGCGCGCAGTTGCTAAGTATCGGGAGTCGCATTAACCTGATGACGGTAGGCGGATGAGCGAGCCGCTATCGAACACCCTGTAATCCCCAGAATTCCCCTCGCTGTGGCTGGTGCTAATTCTAAATAGCTTCCCTTGCAGAGACCGGAGGCATTCTGCTATCCTTTTTATAATTTACTCTCCCGGGCGTATTTAATAATAACCAGATTTCCCTGTGCTGCTAAAAGATGATCACAGTCATTTTACCAAATGTCGCTCATCATCCACAACTAGTTTTAAAGCAGATATTTTTACAGAGCTGACAAACGAGAGCTCGACTCATATGGTCCCAACTCTAACCAAAATCAGCTTCTTAGACTCAGGTTCATTCGCAGTTCGAGTCATAAATGCACTTACGGTAGATTATTCTTTGCATTAAAAAACAAAATCATGTCTATGTAAAGGAAATGGAACCATATTTCCAAAATGCTTTTAAATGTCTTTCTGAAACCAACACTTGGATATATCGGTCTTGTTTGACTCAGCCGGCAATTTTCACACGCTTGGCCTCTACTCACCTTTTAAACGTTAGATCATGAAAGTCTTATCAGTATTCCTCCTTGTCATTATGGTGTTTTCCTCATGCACCGACGACCATGAAGAACCATCACCAACTACCACTGGCTCCTATTCCGGCACCTTCACAGGGTATGTTTCTCCCACCTTTGTTTCCGGGAACTGTAAGGGCGATTTTGTAGAGAAAGATTCAAAAATTAGTGGGGTTTGCGTGTTTAGTCCCAATGTTTTTAATGGCTTTGCAGCAACATCCCTTTCATTTCCTGTCACAGCTACGTTGAAAATGGAGGGTGACTCCATTTATGGAATAAATGGAACAATCTCAATCGGGATGGGTATTGGTGACGTTCCCCTTGCCGGGACAGTTTCTAAAGATAAAAAGACCATCAAAATGTCCTGCAACCCAGCAATCGTCTTTAATCTGAAATGGACTTTGATAAAGGATTAGTATGCGCGTGGGTAAGGCTACAATTGCAGGGAAGCTTACAGCGTCAGCATACTCCTGATTAATTAGCTCTTTAACCTTCGCGTTGTGTTCTTCGAATATAGACAGTAGGGCAATTGATTGTTTCGGTTGATCTTTGATTGCCTAACCGAAAACAGAATTGTCATACTTGTTTCCATCCTATCATTTTTGTTTAAATCTAAAAATCACTTTCTATTAATTCAAGATGTTCATTTGATATACATACTCTTGTCAAACAACTAGTTATACACCTTAGAGGGGCTAAAAAGGAACCGAAAATTGTTCTGAGAATCTGGTCCCGAATTCGTCCCTTTGCTTTTGTTAGATTTTGAATAATTTGGAATGTGGGGTAAAAAAGAGGTAGGAACTCAAATCATTGATTTACGAGCTTTGAAACTTGTTGGAGTGAAGGACGGAAGGACGAAACAAAGCCAACAATCCACTTATTTTCAAATACTTACGACCAACAATTTTCTTATCCCCTAGTCCAACCCTTCGGTTTTACTGCGAAATTTTTGGGCAACAAAAAAACCCGCAAATTGATTTTGCGGGTTTTTGTAAGATTTGATTTTTCAATCGGTGGAGATGCGGGGAGTCGAACCCCGGTCCAGAACAGGGAAAACCTGCGCCTTCTACATGCTTATCCGTGATTAGATTTTCGAGCTCGACAAGGTGCACGGCGGACCCGCGTCAAAGCCTTAGATACTAGGGTCTCGTTGGTTTTACGCATCAATATACCAACCAGCGCTGCGGTTCGACACCTCTGGACCCACCCGGCAGCACGTGAGGTGGAGAGATGATGGCATTTGGTTAATCCTCCGGATTAAGCAGCCATGGCGTAAGTAGATTCGCCAGTTATTGTTTGAGAATATTATTTACGGGAGGTACCCTCAACTCCCGACATGCTTACACACAAGCCCTCAGCCCGCTGTCAATTCCAGTCACCCCCATTTAATAACAAGGCTTCGGAAAAAGGCCGTCGACACGGCCGCGCCAAAGTTTCTTTGCTCAAAAGTTACATTTTTCGGAAGCATAAAGTTCAGACAACCAGACAAAATCCGAAAACAAAAAATCAAGCACCTGACCAGCAACACCTTAAATCCAAAAATATTCAATCATTCAAAACTAAAATTCAACCCGATAACTCAAGACCGGAATCAGCCCCAGCTGCTTTTGCCTGACGATCTTTTGCTGAAACGCATCATAATAGCTGAATGCCGCGTTCTTCGTGCCGGAAACATTCTGCAGGTCGAGTGCAAATGTCGTGCTGTACGATGTCCTGCTTTTTTTGAGGTAAATGCGAAGGTCCGGACGAAAATAATCCTTTAATTTTAACGCAAATGGCTCGCCGTTCTTGTAAATAGTTTGCTGCGCCGCTCTGGAAGCTTCCAGGTCGATCGGCGTTTCGCGGAAGCCGCCGAGCCAGAGTATTTTGGTATTAATGCCCCAAAGCCGCGAGCCGGATTTGAACTCCTTTCCTCCTGTAAAACTGAATGTATGCCGACCATCGAAGCGCCCTTTTTTGCGCAATCCGCTATCTGTAACGTAGGTCGCGCTGTACAGTGAGCCGGAGATCATCATGTAAAAATCCTGGGTCAAGAGTTTCTGATAAGTGACTTCCAAACCATAATTGCGCCCTTTGCCTTTGTTGACCAACCCGACATCTGCCCTCGTTTCGATCGCGTTCAATGCCGAAAAACCCATACCGCCGACTGGCACATCGAAGTGCTCCTGCCAGTAAGCTTCTACTTTCAGGCTGTTGTTTTTGCGAAAATCGCGCTGATAGCTGGCTACAAAGTGATGGACTTTCGAAGGCCCCAGGTTGGGATTACCCGAAAATCCTGTCGTCGAGTAACTGGCTGCGTACAGCTGCGCAAGCGGCATCTGGCTATGAAGGCCGTAGGAAAAACTCAGCTTTTGATCGTCGGTCACTTGCCAGCGCAATGCGGCCCGCGGTTCGAGCGTGCGATGCGTACGGGCACGCCAGAGGTCGACCTTGCTGATGGTTGCATTTAACCCGATTTCGGCAATAACCCCGGCGGCAATCGGCACCGTCCATTCTGCAAAAGGCTGGAAAAGCCGTGATTTTATCTCGTGATAGGTGTATAGCGGCGCAAGGCGGTCGTACTGAAAGGTGACATAACTGCCCACTTTGAGACCTCCCCCACCGGCAAGCCGGTATTTAAAGGTCATATTACCGGTGATCTTGCGCTTGGTGAGCGAATCGTCTTCAATCGGATACGAGAACTCGGCAGTATTGGTTTCCCCTTTATAAAATGCCCGTGAAGTTTCAAGCCCCGACATCACAAATGCAGTTTTCAACACACCCCGACTCCCCACGGGAAGCGCATGCGTGATACCTGCCGCACCCATTTTGTTATTATAAATGATGTTATGCGAATCTTTGTAAAACTCCCATTTGGTTGAATCCGGTTCTGCCTTGAAAGTATTGCTGCTAATGCCTCCCAGGCCGAAAACAGTAAAATTACCGCCCTTTTTCATTGGAAAATTCAGGTTAAAAGACAAGTCCTGAAACCGGATGTCCTCACCTCCGAAATTCACACCCATCGCACCAAGCAAACCCGTAAATGAATAGCGGTAATTGACGATATATGTCCCCTTTTTACTTTTCGACAAGGGACCTTCCGCTGCAATATCCAGACCGATCAATCCCGCCTGGGCCGTAAATTCGCGCTTTTCGTTATTTCCTTTCCGCAGCGTCATGTCCAAAATGGCCGATGTGGCATTCCCATACTGCGCCGGAAACGGCCCGCTCATGAAATAGGATGTCCCCATGAGCTGCGTACTCAGGATATTCACCCCGCCGCCCGTCGAAGTAGGCCGGTCGCTGAATGTACCTGCATTCGACAGATGGTTCGGATTCACTATCTCCACCCCTTCCAGCCGCCATTGCATGCTGTTTGGCGAGTTTCCGCGAACGACCAGCCCGTTAGCCTGGTCGTTGGCCGCGGCTACGCCCGCGAAGGAGGTCGCTACGCGCGCAGGATCGAGATATGTGGCTGCATACCGCAAGGTCTGCTCGGCGGTGATGGCTTGCACGCTGTTGAATGCCGGCGGCCTGCTGCCCGACACGGTCGCTTCCCGTAATTGCCTGCCGCTGGCCGTGAGCCGCACTTCCTGTACATTTTCCTTCCCCGATTCGAGCAGTATTTCCGATATCACCAAAGTCTGGTAACCTACCAATGAGACCGTCAGTACATGCCTGCCCACTTGCACGCGATCGAAGCGGAATGCGCCCGATTCGTCGGTAATGCCGCCTCTCCCGTCGAGCTGCACGGTGGCCTGCGCCAACGGCAAACCTGAGTCGGCATCTTTCACGCTCCCACGTACTACGGACGTGAATTCCTGCGCATAACTGAGACCGGCGGAAAAAAGGAAGAGCAAAAGTGTACGGATCATAATATGGGTAATTGACATTCAAAACTATCAGTTACAAAAACTGACCGAATCGTTGCACCTAATATTTTTATTTCTCAATTTTAATTCTACGTTTGTAGAGTACAATATATCCTTGTAGAGCAAATAACTCCCGCGATGTCACTCACCAAAGCCGAAGAACAACTGATGGAATATCTCTGGCAAAAAGAGAAGGCATTTATGAAAGATCTGATCGAATGCTTTCCCGATCCGAAGCCGGCAACTACTACCATTGCGACGCTGCTTAAAAGAATGCAGGACAAGGGATTTGTAGCCTACAAACTGTACGGCAATTCACGCGAGTATTATCCGCTGGTGGCGAAGAACGACTATTTTTCAAAGCAGGTAAATGGTATTATCAAAAACTTCTTCAACAACTCGGCGACGAAATTCGGCTCCTTCTTCGCCCGCGACACGAGTATGACCACAAGCGAACTGGAAGAATTACGGAACATCATCGACGAAGAAATTAAACGAAAACAAAATGGTTAGCTACCTCATCAAATACATCCTATGCTCGGGTATTCTGCTGGCGGTGTACCATTTCCTGCTCGAACGGGAGAAAATGCTTCGTTTCAACCGGTTTTACCTGTTGGCAGCAATGGCTTTCTCGCTGGTCGTGCCGCTTGCGACGATCGAGATGCCCTCGGAAACGGCCCAGGAGATCGTTTCTGACAATAGGGTTAGCCCGCAGGTAGAAATGAGCGAGGTGCCGGACAATGCGGCACAGACAGTTTTGCCGCAAAAAAGCACCCACCCGCCGGGTTATCTGCCCTGGTTGGTCTATGGGCTGCTAACCGCAGTTCTGTTGCTACGGTTAGCCATTCAGATTCTGGCCGTTATCCGGTCGACGTCCGGAAAACTGATCATACCTTTTGAAACGGCAAAGCTGGTGCTGATGCCAGGCGATACCCCTACTTACACATTTTTCAATTTCATCTTTGTCTCGCAGAAAGCATTTGATAATCAGGACATTCCAAAAGAAATCCTGACGCACGAACTCGCTCATTCGAAGCAAATGCATTCGCTGGACATCCTTTTCACCGAACTACTGCTTGCATTATGCTGGTTCAACCCGATGCTGCTGCTCTACCGGCGCGCCATCCGGCTAAATCACGAATACCTCGCCGACGACGCGGTCATAGGTGGCTCGACCGGTGTCAAGGAATATCAGTTACTTCTGCTGGATACCCTTCTCGCACGTCGAACGACCACGCTTGCTAGTTCTTTCAATTATCCTGTCACTAAAAAACGATTAGCCATGATGACTACGAACATTAATCTGCGCATTCAGTTTGCCAAAAAAGCATTTGTTGCATTGCTGCTTCCGGTACTGGTGTTTGCTCTTGCAGAAAAGACCTATTCGCAGCAAGCCGCTATCAAAAATGTACCGACACCGGAAAGGAAAACTGAAAACTCAACCGTTTCAGGCAACGAGGCTGTCTCCGAAGCCGAAATGCAGGACTTCTTTGCAACAATCGAAAGAAATACGCGGGTTATCAAGAATCGAAAAGGTCGTACAGACTTTCACATCAATGCTAGTCCCGAAGTTGAAAACCGGCTTTACGCGATTTACGAACGAATGAACGACACGCAAAAAGAGCAGGTCAAAGCCAAAGAGATCGGGGTATTCAAAATGGCTATTCCGGTAAAAAAGGCCCCGACACCCGAAATGTTTGAAAACTGGAAACGGCCGGACATTTTTGGAATATGGCTGAATGGCAAGCACGTACCCAACTCGACATTGGACAAGTATAAGCATTCAGACATCGCCGAATATGATTTAAGCAAACTTTACGGAGCGGCACTTAAAGGCAGGAGCTACAAATACCAGCTCGATATTCTGACAAACGATTATTTCGATAAGACCTACGAGGAACGGGTCAATAATAGAGTGATTATCACTCGAATAGATTGGTTCAGACCGAAAGAAGCTCCCAAAAAAGCTAAATAATCTTGTACCAAATAGGGGAAACAGGAAGCTGAGTTGTCAGAAACGAAACGAACACTCAAATTTAACTGACAACGATGATGAAAAAACTGGCTTTCTTTCTGGCCTTTCTGCTATTTGCGGCGACGGCCTGTGACGACGAAAAAGTAGTAGATGAAACCAAACTGCCGGTCAATGCACAGGATTTTATAGAAGCACACTTTCCCAATGCGCGCATATCGCAGGTCGTACGCGACCGCGACGACCTCGAAACCAGCTACGACGTCATTCTGGATAACCAGGTAAAACTGGAATTTGATAAAAAAGGCGACTGTTACAGCATCGAAAGCCGCCGCACCGAGAAGCTGCCCGACACGGTGATCCCCCTGAAAGTACTCGAATATGTGCACGAGCATTATCCCGACGCATTTATCACGGACTGGGAAAAAGACAAAACCGACCAGGAAATCCGGCTGTCAAACAACAAGGAGCTGGTATTCAACCTCGCAGGCACATTTCTTCGCATTGATGACTAGATAGATGTATGTTGAATTCAAAAAGCAGGGCGGGTAGCCCTGCTTTTTTATGTCCCGGCAGCGCTATTTATCGTACTTTTGCGGCTTGCAGCATGACTCCCGACTATGAAAGTTGAAGATATAGAATCGTTTTTCAAGGATTTACAAGACCGCATTTGCGCAGCTATCGAAGCCACCGACGGCGGGGCAAAGTTTCACGAAGATCTCTGGCAACACCATTCGGGCGGCGGCGGTCGTACCCGGCTGATCCAGCATGGCGCGGTGATCGAAAAGGGCGGTGTGAATTTTTCGAGCGTTAAAGGGGAGGTTCATCCAAGGCTACGGGCGCAAATGAACCTGAGCGAAAACGAAAGCCCTCAGTTTACGGCCACAGGCGTGTCCATCGTGATGCACCCACGCAACCCGCACGTACCCATTATACACATGAACGTGCGCTACTTCGAGCTCGACAATGGGGCTTGCTGGTTCGGTGGCGGCATCGATCTCACACCGCATTATGTGGTGGAAGAAGACGCCCGCGCATTTCATCAGACATTGAAAACCGCCTGCGACAAACATCATCCCGATTTTTATCCCAAATTCAAAACCTGGGCGGACGACTACTTTTTCATCCAGCACCGCAATGAAACCCGGGGTGTGGGAGGTATTTTCTTCGATTACCTCAAACCCGACGAACCCGGCAACGGACAAGGGCTTTCCAAAACGCAGCTTTTCGAATTTGTAAAAGAAGTAGGCGAGAATTTCGCCCCTGTTTACACGGCATTGATGCAGAAATATGCGGGTAAGCCGTTCTCCGAAGAGCAAAAACAATGGCAATACCTGCGCCGGGGACGTTATGTGGAGTTCAATCTGGTGTGGGACCGCGGTACGAAGTTCGGGCTTGAAACCAATGGCCGTACGGAATCGATCCTGATGAGTTTGCCTCCCCAGGCCAACTGGGAATACAATTTTATACCGGAGCCCGGTTCGGCGGAAGCGGAAACCTTAGGCTGGCTCCGCAAGGGCGTGGCCTGGTAATTCCCAGGCTACCTCTTTCCTGTAATACAAATGCCCGTTTTCAACGGTTAGCGGCGAATCGAAGTTGTTGGTATAGAGCTGGCCCGTACCCAATCCCTGCGGCAGCGGGTTGTTGAATTTGGCCGTATACTGTGCAATGGCATTCAATCCGATGTTGGATTCCAATGCGGAAGTGATCCACCAGCCGATATGCAGCCTGTTGGCGATCTCGATCCATTCGCTGGTGGCCGTGAAGCCGCCAAGCAATGTAGGTTTGAGAATAATGAAAGGCGGCATGAGCTTTTTGAGCAATGCAAACTTCTCACGATAGGTGGCTACGCCGATCAATTCTTCGTCCAGTGCCACGGGTACTGGCGAGGATATACAAAGATCCGCCATGAGTTCGTGTTGCCCGGCTTTTACCGGTTGCTCAATGGAATGCAGGTCGAACGCGCTCAGGCGGGCGAGTTTCTCCCTTGCATTTTCTGCTGTAAAAGCACCATTAGCATCGACGCGCAAAGTAATCGCGTTTTTATCATACCTTTTCCGCACCGCTTCCAGAATCCTGCATTCCTGCTCGAAATCGATCGCCCCCACTTTCATTTTGAGGGTGGTAAAACCCTGTGCGAGTTTCTCTTCCACCTGCGCCAGCATGTTTTCGTAAGAACCCATCCAGATCAGCCCGTTCATCAGAATGCCTTCCCCATTATTGGAAAAACCATTTTTAAAAAGGACCCGCTGGCCGCCGTTCATGATATCGAGCAAGGCCATTTCAATGCCCGCACGAACAGATGGCAGATTTTCAGGGATCAGTTGTTCGAGGATAATGCCGAGGTTGAATGGAAATACATCCAGGTCGAGCTCGTTGAAAATGCTGCACACATCCGCCAGCCGCACCTCGAAATCCGGGACATCGTCGACGCTCAAACCGGGTAGCGGCCCGCATTCGCCGTAACCGGCGATACCAGGCTTCTCCGAGTCGGTTACGATGACGATCCAGGATGTTTTTTGTGTAAGTACCCCGCGAGAGGTGCCCGCTTCCTTGCGAAAATGAAGCGTATGCGGCTTATACACAATTTTTAACGGCATGATTTTGCGGTGTCAGATTTTAAAAGGGGCACAATATTAGACAAAATTTACGTAATTATGCACCAGGATGAAAGAGCTGCCCTGGATAAAAAATGCATTGCTGCCCCTCTCGTGGATTTACGGTGCCATCACCGATGTTCGTAACTTTCTTTTCGATAAACACATCCTCCGTTCCGAAAAAGTACCGCAAAAAGTGATCGTCGTCGGCAACCTCACAGTCGGCGGGACAGGCAAAACGCCCGTTGTAGAATACCTAACCCGTTTACTTTCAAAACAAATACCAACCGCGATTCTCAGTCGCGGCTACGGCAGGCAGACGGCAGGCTTTATTGAAGCCGGCAGCACGGCCACGGCGGCCACGATCGGCGACGAACCTTTTCAGTTTTATAGCAAATTCGGTCAGGAAACAACTGTTGCCGTGTGCGAAAAACGCGTGGCCGGTGCTTTAAAAATCCATGACAAACATCCGGAAATAGCGTTGCTACTGCTCGACGACGCGTTTCAGCACCGCGCCATTCGCCGCGATATCAACATCCTGCTGAACGATTACAACAGACCATTTTATAATGACCACCCCTTCCCTGCCGGCCGGCTGCGCGAGCGGCGCCACGGTGCCGGGCGGGCCGACGCCGTGATCGTAACCAAATGCCCGGCGGAGCTTAGCGCATTGGAAAAGGACAATATCCGCGAAAATATTCGCCGTTATACCCGGGAGGACGTGGCGGTTTTCTTCGCCACCACCCGTTACGACGTCGCACGCTCGTACGAGGGTGTGCCCGTTGAGTTAAAGAATGTTAAAATGGCGGCAGGAATCGCAAATCCGTTACCATTCGCCGCATATTTGACCACCCGGTTCAGCGTTACAGACCAGAAGGTTTTTCCGGATCATCACAATTACACGCCAAGTGACGTCGAAGACCTGATTAAGAACCTAAAAAACGATACTTTTGTGGTCACGACTGAAAAGGATATGGTCAAATTAAAACCGTTGGTTGTCTCGAAAGGCTGCGCAGCACGCTTTGCGTACGTTCCGGTTTCCGTGGATTTCGGGAACGAAGAACAGGCTTTCGCACAATGGGTCACATTACAGACCGGCAACCGGTTCTAAAACGGCAGAACGAGTTTCCCTTTATGAGAATTGTTTTATATAGCTTCCTGTGTGTTTTATGCAGCTTCATCCTAACCATCCCGACAGCCAGCGGCCAGGTGAAGCTCCCAGGCAACATCCGGATGCCGGGGGGCAGCGGAGGGGGAGGTTCACGCGGAGGCGGAGGGCAAGCTATTCTCGACGATAGCACCAAAAACGTTTACGGCCCACAGACCACCCTGCATTTCTACGAGCACGACATCCTTAACAACCGAGATTCCGTACGGTATCTGGTGGATACGAGTTTGACAAACTTCCACCGCTGGATGCCGATGGACAAAGCCTGGGGTAAGCTAGCCGACCTGGGCAACCATGTTACGGCGTCGCGCAACCTGTTTTTCCAGCCGCGCGAAGACATCGGTACGCAGCTAGGCCTCCGATCGTACGACGCCTATGCGATCAAACAGGACGAAGTCGCTTATGTCGACACAAAATCGCAGCACACCGAACTTGACTTTATGTCAGGTCCCAAAAAGACCTCGCTCGGCACATTCGCCTACACCCAGAACGTGCATTCGCGATTCAACTTCGGGATCCGGGCAACCCGTCTGACCTCGAACAAGATCTATGGTTTTGCCAATTCCATCAACGCGGCAGCATTGCTGGGCCAGAACTGGACCTTCCTGGCGCATACCAGCTTCTTTTCAAAAAACAAAAAGTACCTGATCCTCGCGCATTACCGGCATATGAATATGAAGGTAAAAGAGCAAGGCGGGGTGATCCCTAATGTCGATGAGGCGGGTGTGGTCGATAAATATTCCTACGACGGCGCAGCCAGGATCAGCGATAATGCCAACTCCTGGGAGCGGCGCCATGTTTTCCATGTGTACCAGCAGTACCGGCTCCTCAACGGATTCCAGGTCTTTCAGCAAGCCGATTTCCAGAGCACGATCGATCATTATACCGACCTGCAACTGGCGCGTGGGCTTGAAAAGGGAATTTACCCCGCTGCCAAATTTGATACGACCCAGACCCGCCAGGATATTTACTACAAGCTGCTCGACAACAAGGTCGGGATTAAGGGATTTTACGAAGGTTTCAACTACCGGGCCTATATCCGGCAGCGCTTTTACGGCATGCGGGGCGGGGCCCAGTCGGCCAACGAGACGGGCGACCCTTACGCGACTTACCGAACAGGACTGAAATTCGACAATATCATAGGCGCCTGGCTAGGCTATTACCTGAAAGATTCGGTGCAATACCTGACTGCGGAGGCCGATTTGAACCTGGGCAAAAATGTCGAATACCGCTTGAAAGCAGAGTTGAATACGCGCTGGGGAAAAGCCGGTTTTCAGAGCATCCAGACAGCCCCCGACCTGCTGATGCAGCGTTACCTGAGCAACCATTTCGACTGGCGTACCAATTTCGACCCTACCAAGGTCCAGACGATCTTCGCGTCGCTGGTCCTGAAAACGAAAAAGATCGAGTTTGTACCGGAAGCGCAGATACACCAGATCAACGACTACATTTATTACGACACGGCTGCGGTACCGCGGCAGCTCAATGCCGGTTTCAGATTGCTGCGGGTGGGTTTCAATTCCCACATCCATCTGAACCGCTGGAACTTCACGACAATGGGGTACCTCACACTGAACGACAACAAGGACGTGATGCGCATTCCGACGGTATTCGCGAGCGGCGAAGTCACCTTTGATTTTGTGTATGCCAAAGTACTTTTCATCCAGCTCGGTCTGGCGGCCCGTTACCGGTCGTCGTACCTGGCCGATGCCTATATGCCGGTTACCCAACAGTTTCATTTACAAAACAATACAAGACTGGATGAGAATGTGGTCGTCGACGGCTTTGCCAATGTGCGGATCAAACGGGTAAGGTTATTCTTTAAAATGTCTTATCTTAACCAGGGCGGCAGCTTCGGCCTTTTCCCGAAAGGCTATTATGTAACACCCGATTACCTGGGTCTTGCAAGGTCATTTTCATTCGGGATCAATTGGCCGCTGTTCGACTAGCTGACCACATTTTTGATCAATATGGCTACATCACTCACTACACTCGGGCTGGAACTCCCGACAGATCCCCGCTGGACCGACATTGCTGCCATGCAAATCGGCGATGTATTGATTGACCATGCCTATTGCGAGCAGAAAGCCGCTTCCAGCTGCATTTCGCTCATCGTCCACTACCCTGAAAAAGCATTGCTCGTAGAAACCCTCACACCGATCGTAGCCGAAGAATGGGGGCATTTTCAACGGGTTTTGAAGGAATTGAAGAAAAGAAATATCCCGCTGGGACGGCAGCGTAAGGACGAGTACGTGAACCAGCTCATGCAACTCGTTACCAAAGGCGACACCGAGAAAATGTTTCTCGACAGACTGCTGATATGCGGGTTGATCGAGGCACGGAGCTGTGAGCGTTTCAAGTTGCTTTCGGAAAACCTGGAAGATGAATCATTGCAAAAGTTCTACCGCGAACTGATGATTTCGGAAGCCGGGCATTACCGCACGTTTCTTGAACTGGCCGAAACTTACCTCCCTGCGGAGAGGGTAAGGGCGCGCTGGAAAGAACTCCTGCATAGCGAAGCCAAGATTATGCGATCGCTATCACCACGCGGCGACCGCATTCATTGACATATCCTGCATTTACATCCGCATTCCCGATGCCATCATTCCTGAACCTCGTTGCCAAGCGCATTCTGGCCAATCATACCTCGCTCGATCACGTGCAAATAGTGGTGCCGACGCGGCGGGCGGCGTTTTTTCTGATGCAGGAACTGGCCGGCGAAACTACCGAGGCGCTGATGAGCCCGGGTATCATGGCGATCGACGATTTTGTGGAAAGCATTTGCAGTCTCGAAATCGAAGATCCGGTACACCTGCTTTTCGACTTGTACGAGACATTCCGGGAAATCGACCCGGATGTACAGTTCGACCGCTTTATGGGCTGGGCATCGGTGTTGCTGAGCGATCTCGACAAAATTGACCAGTACCTGGTCAAAACCGGTTTCCTTTTTGAATACCTCTCCGAGGCACACGCGCTCTCGCGCTGGCAGGAAAGCCTGCCAGAGGGCAAGTCGCTCCAGGGAGAAGGCGGTTCGAAACAGTATTTCTCTCTTTTTGAGAATATTAACAAGGTATACCAGTCTTTCAGGCAGCGGCTGCTCGCCAAAGGCAAAGCTTACCGCGGAATGGCCTATCGGGAGCTGGCCGAGGATATTTCAGGCCTGACGACGGCATGGGCAGAAAGTGAGCGGATCTATTTTGTGGGTTTCAATGCATTCACCACTTCGGAGCGGACGATCGTCAGTGCACTAATTAAAGCCAAAAAGGCCGAGGTGCTGTGGGATTCGGATAGCTATTACATGTCGGAAAATACCGTCGTGGAAGCCGGGAAAAGCCTTCGCGAATACCAGCGCAGTAAGGAATTCGGGGAATGGAACTGGACGGGCGACGACCTGCTTTCAACCGAAAAACACATTACCATTTACGGGGTGCCTAACGCGACCCTTCAAACGAAAGTTGCGGGCGAGCTTTACCAGCGGATGAAGCGCTTCGATCCCGAAGATTCGCCTGTCCCCACCGCCATTGTACTGGCTGACGAGAACCTGCTGCTCCCGATGCTCTACTCGCTAGACCAGGAAGTCCGCGACCTGAACGTCACAATGGGCCTTTCCATGCGAAATTCCCTGCTTTACACATTGGTGGACGGCATTTTTGAATTACAGCAAAATGTGGTCGAATTCCGGAGCAAAAGCGGCAAAATGATCCGTATCCCGAAATTCGGGCACAAATCCATCGATAAAATCCTTAACCACCCGTTTATCCGGCATTACGAACATGTGGCGCTTACACCGCTAGAAGACGGGCGTACGATCATCCAACGAGCTATCTGGGAAATCACCGACAAAAACAGGGTGTTTCTCAGCTCAGAAGAGTTACTTGATATCGGCGACCAGCACCCGCTGTTTCAGATCCTCTTCACGCATTGGCAGAAAAACAATGCGCAGCAGGCGATCCGCTCGTTTTACCAGCTGATCGAGCTGTTACGGGAAGTTTACAAGGATTACAAGAATGCGCTGGAAACCGAATACCTCTATCTTTTTTATACACTACTCAAACAATTCGAACAGACGATCGAAGAAAGGGCGGAGCTGATCACGCTGCGGACGCTCAAATCGTTTATGTTCGAGCTGATCCGCCAGACGCGCATTCCGTTCAGCGGGGAGCCGGTCAGCAACCTGCAAATCATGGGGATGCTCGAAACCCGGGCCCTGGATTTCGAGCGGATCATTATATTGTCCGTCAATGAAGGTATTATCCCGCAAGCCAAGCGACAAAATTCGCTGATTCCCTTCGACGCGGCACAGGCTGTGGGGCTGCCGACCCATCAGCACCAGGAGGCTGTGATGTCATACCACTTTTACCGCCTGCTTCAACGCGCTTCCGAAGTTCATATTCTTTACACCAATACCAACGACGCGCCCGGCGGAGGTGAGAAAAGCCGTTTTGTACGGCAGATCGAATATGAGCTTGCTCAATATAATCCGCTGATCCACATCGAAAACAAGACCGTCGTTTTTGAAACACGGCAACAACAGGAGCTGGAAGAAGTGGTGCACAAAGACGAAGCGCTCGTAGCCGCCGTTCGTGCTTACCTCGACGGGAAAGGTATTTACCCCACGCACCTCAACGAGTTCATACGCTGCTCCATGCAGTTTTACCTCAAACATATTGCCGGCGTAAAGGAAAAGGAGGAAGTGGAAGAAGAACTGGGCATGGACAAAATCGGTACCTGGCTGCACGCGTCGCTGGAACGCCTCGATCTCGAATTTTTCCTGCTCGATAACGACCCCTCCGAAGAACAGATCACGACCGTGCTTCGCGAGGAGTTCGACCGGCTTTTCAAAGGTTATGTGACGGACCTGGGCCTCAACCGCATTTACTACCAGATCGGCGAACAGCAGATACTGACCTTTCTCCGCCATCATATGGCGCAGCAACCGCGCAGAAAAATCCTCGCGGCCGAACAGCCGTTGCATACGCGCATCCAGCTTGTGCTGCAAGGCACGTATACACCCGTGCGCCTGGGCGGGAAGATCGACCGCATCGAGCTTGGCGAAGACGGTACATTATATGTGATGGATTACAAAACAGGAAGCGTTGAACTCACCGGGAAGCAAAAACTGGCCGATCCGGTGGCCCGCGAAGAAGTGATCCGCTTCGACCCCGACCGAAAAATGGGCTATGTGCGGCAGCTATGGATTTACGAGTACCTGATGTACCGGCGCATGAAGGAAGAAAAAGGGCTGACCTTGCGGGGGAGTACCTACAATTTCGGCGACTATGCAGTCAAATCGGGCTTTTACTCTTTCCGCGACCCGAAAAACCTCATCGCTAACCCGCTGGAACTGACCGAGCAACTGGCACCGAATGAATTTATCGAAAAATCGGAAGTGATCCTGACCGATATCCTTAATGTAATGCTCGATTCAGATGTTCCCTTCCGCAAAACAGACGACCTCACTACCTGCAAATTTTGCGATTTTACCGGCATCTGCGGGCGGTAATCTGATTCGTGAAAAATACCCGCGGCATCTTACAACCATTGCGTAAACAAAGCCATCTTTTCTAAAAATCGTTTACGGTATGATCGTTGTAGCAAAGTTGACCCTCTTTATTGTCTGGCTAATGGCCTTTCTTGTAACCTGCCTCGTGCTGGGCATTGCATTCCCGGTGATTGTCTTGTTCGACAAGTTTCAAATGCCTTTCAAAGAAGTATCCCTATAATATCAAATCGAAATGCCTCTCTAAAAATAAAGGCGGGTGAGTGATCTCATCCGCCTTTTTGCTGCATTGAAATGCCGTTATTTCTTTTTGAATTCGAGGTATACTTCCTCGTTCGGTAAACCGGTGCTCGCCTCCGATGTTTTCAACGTAATGTTGATCTGCTGTACACCGCCGCTGTTTACGATCCTGCTGCCAATGCCACTGAGCCGGACATTCAAAGCCTCGCCTGTGCTTTGGGTTACATTTACCTTTTCATTCACCTCGAAGCTATCCTGTGCCGTTGTTTTCACTGCGACCAACGGATAATCCTGCGTCAGGGTAATGATCGTTCCCGAAACAGTGACTTTGGTTTGCTTGGTGTATTTAATGCTTAGCTGGTTCTTCGTTTCAGTGCTAATGTCCCATTTATAATTGGTGGTGATCCCGCCTTCGACGGTGGTGGTTTCATAAACTCCTACAAAGCTCGTTGCATAATCCGTTTCCGGCTCAGGGTCTTTCTTGTCGTCCTTGCAAGCGCCCATTAGTAGTACCAGACAGCAAAAAATCAGCTTTTTCATACTTCAATTTTAAGAGTAAACAATTTTCAAATATAAAGACGCATCCCAAATTTCCTACTATAACGGCACCGCCCCGGGATACGCATATCGGGGCAGTAATATATTCATTTCAAACTATTTCAAAACGGCAAACGTCCCAGATCGACATTGCCGCCTGAAATAATGATACCTACCTTTTTACCTTCAAAAACCGCCTTGTTTTTCAGCACTGCGGCAGTAGATACCGCCCCGGAAGGCTCCACTACGATCTTCATGCGTTCCCACAAATAGCGCATTGCCTGAATGATCTCATCGTCGGAAACCGTAAAAATATCGGTCACTTCGGATTGGATGATCGGAAATGTCTTGTCGCCCAGGTGCGTCAGCAGTCCGTCGGCAATGGTATTAATGTAAGGCGCCTTTTCGATCTTGTCGCTTCTGAACGACAAGACGGCATCTGCCGCTCCTTCCGGCTCACCCGCGTACACCTTCGTGCCCGGGGAAAAATACTTGGCCGACAATGCCGTGCCGCTCAGCAGGCCACCCCCTCCTACCGGCGCAATGACCGCATCCAAGGGTAAGCCCACGTCTTCCATTAGCTCCATGGCAGCGGTAGCCTGCCCGGCGATCACCTCGTAATTGTTGAATGGGTGTATAAAAGTCGCGCCCGTACGCGCGACGATCCCGTCGACCGTACGCTGCCGGTCCTCCGGTGTATTTTTGCAAAAAGTAATGGTTGCCCCGTAGCCTTCCACCGCCGCTACCTTCACTTTCGGTGAATTTTCGGGCATTACGATGTAGCATTTGGCACCTACTTTCTGCGCCGAAAACGCGATCGCCTGGGCGTGGTTGCCCGACGAATGTGTAATAACGCCGTTCGCCAGCTGTTCTGCTGATAGTGAGAGCACCGCATTAAGCCCGCCCCTGGCCTTGAACGCGCCGATCTTTTGCAGGTTCTCGCATTTGAAATACAAGTCGGCCCCGGACAGGTCATTCAGGAATTGTGAAGTAAAAACAGGCGTGTGATGGATGTAAGGTTTGACGAGCGCGTAGGCCGCCTCAATGGTTGCTCTGGTAGGTACAGTTCCGGTCATATGGTTGTATATTATGAAAATTGTTCCTGCAATAAAAAGAAAAAGGGTCCGTCTTGTTACCGACGGACCCTGATCTGAAAAATTTCTCAGTTAACCTTATTTACCAGCATTTGGTGTGTAAAGGTTGAAGAACTGATCAAGTTTCGGTGTAATGATGATCTCGGTACGACGGTTCAGGCTGCGGTTAGGCGCTGAATCGTTAGCCACTTTGGGGAGATATTCTCCACGGCCGCCAGCGATCATACGAACCGGCTCAACACCGTATTTCTTTTGCAGCGTACGTGCCACAGAAGTTGCGCGCAATACTGAAAGATCCCAGTTATCAGCCACTTTGTCTGTCGAAATAGGTACATTATCCGTGTGACCTTCGATCAGGATCTCGATCTCTTTGTAGTCGTTCAGGATTTTCGCCACTTTGGAAAGTACCGTTTCAGCTGCTGTGTTGATCACCGAGCTTCCCGAGCGGAAAAGCATTTTGTCGGATAGTGAAACGTAAACTACGCCTTTCTTCACCTCGATCTGAACGTCTTCGTCGCTTACGTCAGCCAATGAACGTTTCAGGTTCAATACCAGCGCCATATTCAAAGAATCTTTGTGCTGGATGCTTTTGTTCAGGTCGCGGATCTGGGCACCTTGCTGGTCCATCATCGCGAGCGATTTCTTGATGCTTTCCGAACCTTCTTTCGAGATCACGGATAGATCCGACATACGGTCAAGAAGGTTGTTGTTGTTCTTTTTAAGGAATTCAACCTGATCTTCCAGCTCTTTCATTTTTGCATTTTTGCTGGTCAGTTCGTCATTCTTTGCCTTCAAATCATTATTCAAGCTAGCAGTTCTGCTGTCACAATCATTCAGGTCGGCTCTTGCTTTGTCCAGTTGGATTTGGATCTCATTGGCTTGCTTCTGTGCAGAAAGCAGTTTTTTCTTGCTGGCACATGAGCCCAGTACAAAGAGCATGGCAACGGCTAAAAGCGTTTGTTTCATAATCGTCTTAGGGTTGTTAAAAATAGATAAACACTGTTAAGTAAAACATTTGGTACTCACTGATCGCTATCAATAATCGAGCCACAGACTTAAAAGTCGCCACCCGGGGTGCTTTCAAAACGCGAAAGTACAAAAAAAGGGAACAATGTCGTACCGACACTTTCCCTTTTTCGCAATGTAATATAGTATTTTACCTAATAAGGCATTGACCAGAATGGATTCCTGTGCGCCTTGATACTGTCGCGAATATGCGACGCAACCAACTCCTTGTATTGTTTGTCGTTAATCTTGCGTCCTTTCACTTTCTTTGGAAGATTAATATCCTCTGCTGCAATCGGTTTCATTTTAATATCAAGGGCGGTGATGACGATATCGCCGTCATTGATATCCAGTTCGAGGATCATCCCCGGCAAGCCGGTATAAAGTTCCGGCCCGCCCGACACCGGCAGGTCATTCGCGAACCAGGCGGTGATCTTCTGGCCTTTGATGGTATCCTCGGTAACGGCCATCATACACATACGCCCCGCCACTTCCTTGATCTTGTTCATCACTTTCCAGCTTGGCGCTTTCAGCGAATCCTCGATCACGTAAGTCTTGCCCAGCATTCCAATAATATCCGTTTTGGTCTCTTTCTCGAAATTCCGGTAAATCTGGTAGTCCTTCTCCGACCATGACCAGCCATGTTCGTTCTCGACCACTTTCGGGTAGGTATACACGCTCTGTTTTTCATTGAAATACAGGGTCATTTTTTGTTTGTACTCGTCGTCGTTACCCCAGGTCTGTTTCATCCGGTCTTTTTCTTCATTGCTGAGGAATGTCAAACGGGAATTGATCTTGGTCCAGTGGTACACCCTTTCGTACGTAATCTCACCTTCCAATTGTTGTGCAAACAATGGCGCGGAGGAAATCGCCATCATCAATATTAATATTCTGATTGTTCTCATAACCTGGTTTATAAGTATTTAAAAGAATCCATTACCGCGTTTGACGGAAGCCGTCATACCCCTCATATTGTAGGTAAAGCTCAGCATGAAATACCGCGACAATGTCGCCACACGACGTTCCGAGTAATAATTCTGGTTGGCATTCTGGCTGATACCGAGGTTCCTCTTGAACACGTCGTTGGCCGTAAGACGGATTTCACCCTTCTTGCTTTTCAGGATCAATTTATAAACCGAGAGGTTCAGGATCGGCACCTGCTGGTTAAAGCCGAACTGATCGTTTTTATAACTCCGGTAATTGAGGCGACCGTTGAAATAGATCTCTTTGGGCATCTTGATATTCATCTCGGCATTATAATTCGCGTTGATGATCTTTTGGTTCTGATTGGTATTGATCGAATACTTGGTGTCGCTGATATTCCAGTTTGCATTGGTATAAAGCGTAAACACCTCGCTCGGCGTCAAATCGAGTCGCGCACCGAAGTTATAACCATCCGTTTTCGTTTCGTTTTTGACATTGTTAATATAAGTCAGGTTATTGCTGAAATTAATACCTGTATTCACACCAAATGTCGCCTTTGTCTTCTTCAACGGAAACCCGAAGCCGATGTAGCTTCCGTAATTATTCCCGCCGCTGATGTTCATTGGCTTGGTAGTCGTCACCAGGTCCTGGCTGATCGTCCGGTTGTACACGATCTGATCTTCATTATAGTTATAGTACGCATTGATGTACAAATTGGTGAAGCTCGCCGGGTTGAACATCTGGAACCCACCGTACACATTGTGCGTCGTCTGCGGGATCAGGTCGGGGTTACCTTCCACAATGTAGAGCGGGTTGCTGTTATCCACGATCGGTTGCAGGTCGGTAATCGACGGCTCACGCACGTTCAGGCCGTATTCCGCGTAAAGGTACTTGTTGTTTTTGAGGCTGTAATTCAATGAAACATTAGGAACCAGCTTCTTGAACGTCCTGTCGACGCGGGTCATGTTCGTCTGAGACTCGTCGAGGGCGAACTTGCCTTTCAGGTCAAATTGCACACCCGCAAGCCCCAGCGCCAGGTTCAGCCCCTTATGCGAATAACGCACGCTGGTCCCCAGGCGGTTGAAGGTAAAGTCGTTGGTGTAATAACGCGTCAGGAACGGATTCACTTTGTCAACATTTCCTTCCACGTCGAAAACATCCCTGTCGACCTTGTCTTTCCGCATACTATAGTTGTAGAACGTTTCCCAGAAAAATTTCTTGGCAAAAGGCTCAATATACGACAAGCTGCCTTTGAAATTCCCGCGGGTGCTTTCGGTTTGCTGCAATTGGTTGATGACGTTGTTCTTGGTAGAATCCTGCAAGAACAGGTTCACCGAGTTCTGACGCCTGTCTTCATCCGAATTATTGATGTTGTAACCCACGCTGGCCGCGAAGTTCCGCCCCTTTTTCTTGAATTTGTGACGGTACAGCAACAAGTTGGCCATGGCAAACGAGTTGTAATCGCTCAGGTTGTTGACGTCTGACCGGTTAGTCAGCATGTTTTCGTTGCGGTAAGACCGCGTTTCGCTCGAATACTCATTGTCTCCGGCATTGATCCGCGAGTTGCTGATCAGAATGAGGGTGTTGAGCGAGTCGATATTGTGCTCGAAACGGAATGCCGGGCGGTGGTTTCCTGTGAATCCGAGCGTTTTGTTTTTGCCGTCGGTCAGATAGGAATCGTTGTTTGTCAGGAAGTTTTCCGAACTGGTTTGTACATCGGTAATCGAGCGTGTCGAATTGTAAAAATAGCTGGTACTCAGCTTCGTTTTCTTGGTATCGAAGTTGTAGTTTGCTCCGCCGGCCCAGTTTTTAGTAAAGCCTTCCGAGCCCTGACCGCCCCAGTTTGGCTGGATCGTAATGTCGTCGCCGCCATAGTAACGTCCGCTGCTGAAACCGAAATCACCGTCGTCGCCCCAGTTGAACGACTGGCTGCCTTTGAAATCCTGGTAATCGTTCCGCGCAATGCCCGACTGGTTGGTATTGTTTCCGAAACCCAGCACGGCAAACTGCTGCTTGTCGTCGAAACGGTTGTAACTCACCTTCCCTTCGAGGCGCGAATCCGTTCCGACTCCCGCCACGGCTTTACCGAAACCACCCTTTTTGTGGCTGTCCTTCAATTCGAGGTTCATGGTTTTTTCGCGCTTGCCATCGTCCACACCCGTAGCCTTGGCTTGCTCCGTTTTACCATTAAAAACCTGCACTTTGTTGATCGCCTCGGCCGGCAGGTTCTTGGTGGCCATCTTCGGATCATCGCCGAAAAAGCGCTTACCGTCTACCGTTACACGTTTGATCTCCTCACCCTGCGCGCGGATGTTGCCGTCTCCATCTACCTGCACGCCGGGGAGCTTGCGTAGCAGGTCTTCTACTGATGAGCCTGGTGGTACTTTAAATGCTTTCGCATCAAACTCGACCGTGTCGCCCCGTATGCTCAACGGCGCCCGGGCCGTTTTGATAACAACCTCGTACAGTTCCTTTTGCAGGACCTTCATTTTTGCCTTGCCGATATCCACAACATCCTGATTCTTAGGATCTATTATCTCCTGATAAGGCACATAACCTACGTAAGACACCTTGAAAATATACGTCATCCGTTTGAGGTTCTTCATTTCGAACGACCCGTCTTTGCCGGTCCGTCCAAAATTGACAAGGGAGGAATCTTTGGGTAACAGCAACATAATTGTCGCTTCGGGCAATATGGCACCGGAAGTATCGGCGACAGTCCCCTTTAATGTAAATCGCCCTCCGGTCTGCGCGTGCGCAGCGAGCATGGGAAGGCATAACCATAACAGAAGTAGGATTTTTTTCAAGGCTAGTTGTTCTGTGATTATGTGAGTAGAGGTTGTAACTGATGTATTACATTTTTGCAATTATATGGAATGGAAATCAAGTTTACAACTAAAAATATAGTTAAAACCCGATTTTTATATAGAAAATAGAATTATTTAACTTTTATTAAGAATATCAACTGTGAAAATACTCGTTTTGGTATATATAAGTTACTTTAATTCGATAAATTTTTTGTTAAATTATTCCCAGCTGGATTTCATTGACCATATTTGCCCTTTAGTTGTTATTGTTTTAGTGTTGAAATGAAAAGTATCGGAGTAATATCAGACACACACGGCTACCTGGATGAACGCGTTTTCGATCATTTTGCCAACTGTGACGAAATATGGCATGCAGGCGATATAGGATCGCCGGAGATTGTGAGCCAGTTACAGGCGTTCAAGCCAACCCGTATTGTTTTTGGAAATATCGATACCCCTCAGGTGCGCGCGCTCACACATGAGAACCTGCATTTTGAAGTGGAAGGCTTCCGGGTGTGGATCACGCATATAGGCGGTGCACCGCCGCGCTACAACCCGCAGGTAATGCCTACATTAAAGTCGAACACACCCGATATTTTCGTCTGTGGCCATTCGCACATCCTTCGCGTGATCCGCGACAAGGCTTTGAATAATATGTTGTATATCAACCCCGGGGCCGCGGGGCGTGAAGGATTTCACAAGTTCCGTACCCTACTCCGCTTCAACCTCCACGAAGGGCTGATCAGCCAGATGGAAGCTATTGAGCTGGGCAAGCGGGGGATGCTTGAGAGTCGATGAGTTTAAAGTTCAGAGTTTAAAGATTAGAGTTTAAAGTCCAGGAATGTTTGAGCAACAGCTCATGGACCAATAAGGTCATAAACTTTGAACTCACAGACTAATAACCTTAAACTCATAAACCTTAAACTCATAAACTCAGAATGTCACTTTAACCGTCTTCGTTTCCGTGCCTCGCAGCAGTTCCGCATCGACGGTCTGCCCTTTTTCGTGCTTTCCGAGGATTTCCATGTAATCGTAAATGGTCCCGATCGGTTCCCCGCCGAGCTTCGTAATAATGTCTCCGGCTAGTATTCCAGCCTTTTCGGCCGGCCGCGCTTTCGACACGCCGTCGATCTTCAAACCTTTGCCCGTATAGCTGTAATCGGGCATCACGCCAAGCGTGACCTTGAAATTACTGGTAGTGGCCCCCGAATGCGGGTTACCGGCTGTGAGGAACTCCGGTTCGGCGGTTTCTTTGTCCAGCGCTTCCAGCAGTTCAGAAATCAATGTAAGAATGCGCACTTCCCCATCGTAATTGATCTTGTCGGGATCGTCGGATATTTTATGGTAGTCGCCGTGGCCGCCCGTAAAAAACTGCACTACCGGGATGTTTTTGAGATAAAAAGAAGTGTGGTCCGAAGCTCCTACGCCCGATGAGTCGACGGTATATTTCAGTTTTTGAAGTTTCGCCAGGTCCGGGATGAGTTTGCCCCAGGCGTTGCTCGTGCCCCAACCCGATACAATAATGCCCTTTTGCACATCGAGCCGACCAATCATATCCATATTGATCATCGCCGACAACGTGTTTAGCGGGAGCGTCGGTCTTTCTACATAATGCTTGGAACCAAGGAGTCCGAGCTCTTCCCCTGAAAATGTGATAAACAGGTAGTTATGCTTTTCTTTGACATTATTCCCTGCAAAATAGCGAGCCAGTTCCAGCACGCCGGCTGTTCCGGAAGCATTGTCGTCGGCCCCGTTGTGTATTTTATTCTTACTGTCTGGCGAAAGCGAGCTTCCCTGGAAACCCTTGCCCAGATGGTCATAATGCGCGCCGATCACAATGGTTTTAGGGGCGCCATTGTCGAGAAATCCAACGACGTTCCGGCCTGTCAGGTCATGCGCTTCGCCGTCGATACCAACAGACACTTCAAACGGCTGAAAATACCCCTTCGTACCCGCAGGTTTCAAACCTATTTCCCTGAACACCGCAGCGATATAATTAGCGGCCCGAACTTCCCCAAGACTGGCAGTCCCGCGCCCTTCCAGGTCGTCGGAAGCCAGAAATTCGATATGCTTACGGATCGGGGCGGTTTGAAACCGTTGCCCGAAGATTTGAGACGCGCAGGCGAATGCGAGTATGGCTGAAAAAATGTACTTCATTATAGCACCTCCTGAATATCCGTCAAAAACTTCCTGACCCGCATCAGGCGCTGGATGAGCAACTGTGCTTCCTCCTTGCGGCGCAGCTGCTCGCGCGTGCCCTTGATGGTGCGCCCCTGCTTATCGCGCTGGTGCATGATCTTTCGGATGATCTCAATGTCGCGTTCGGTGTAACGCCGGCGGTTGCGCGAGTCGCGCTTGGGGTTGAGCTGCGGAAATTTCTTCTCCCAGAATCTTAATGCAGAAGGCTCACAGCCCACCATTTCAGCAACCTCGTTCGTATCGTAATATAATTTGGTATTGGGTTCCATATCTTTGAAGCGGTTATTACAAAGATAATCGCGCCCGCTGTTAAACCCGGTTTTCCGACAAACTTTTGATTTTTTCGAGCGCTGTATCTGCAAATTCTTCGGAGGAAGCATAATAGTCCCGCCCGTCCGGCAGTGCCGAAAAGTCGCCTATTTCCAGTTCCAGCAGTGTCCCGTTCTCTACCTCCGTCAAACGGTAGCGGTAATTAATATCGTACTGAGAAGGCGGCTGCTCCCATTTCGAGACGTAAAGCGAGAAAACAAGCAGCTTATTGGGCTCGTATCCGGTAACGGTAAGCCGCGTCATTCCCGACCAATCGATCACTTTCCCGCGTTCGAGATAGTAATCTTCGAAATCGTGGGGAAGATCGTCCCACTGCCTGATATACTTGGGAGCAATCAACACCTCCCACACCTTTGCCACAGGTGCTTCTATCATTATTTTTCTGTCGACTGTAAGCTCCTGTTCCATAAAACGATATTTAGCTTTCCATTTTTAGTCCGGCAAAAAACTGTGCCGCATTAGGTATCCCCGTATTTACTTATTGTGAAGGAAAAACACTTTTTGCTATCTTTCCCCCTCCGACACGGTTTTACCTGTTTCTGTGTCAAACATAAAGTAACGGATAATTAACTTCTCATCGGTATGGGACAAGAGCATGGCCCGGGCCGCGTCACTCGTGAATCGAAATTAAATAGCATTCAGGTATTGCGGGGCATCGCTGCACTGTACGTCACGATCTACCATTTAAAAGACGTAATGCCCGAAGGCGCTCCTTTCCGGAAGGAATTCGAATTTATATTCGGGTCGGGCCCGGCAGGTGTGAGCCTCTTTTTCGTGATCAGCGGCTTTATTATGGTATTCATCACCCGCAATACCATCATGTCGGGGCGGAACATTCTTCGCTTCATAGCCAAACGGCTGATCCGCATCTGGCCTGCCTACGCGGTCATTACCTTAGGCTATTGCCTGCTCCACAGCCGGCTCACGCCTAATCCCGAGTGGCCTTCCGAGCTTTTGCAAAGCCTGCTGTTTGTGCCCTTATCTACCACCCCGCCTCCTTTTTACGGCTACGCAGTGCTCAATGTCGGATGGAGCCTGAACTATGAAATCTATTTCTATTTCCTGATAGCGCTTTCTATGCTGTTCTCGCGCCTGCGCTGGTACGCATTCTTCCTGATGATCACCGTCACCCTGGTGGGCATTCCAACTTATTATGGTGTATTTACATTAAAGGCTGATAAAATGAAAGATCTCGGCTCTCCATACCTCAATATGGTTACGAATCCGATCATCTGGAACTTTGTGGGCGGGGTATTGCTTGGCCTGGCCTATTATCACCGTGCGCTCGACCGGCGGATCCGTGCATTTCTTTCCCGGAACATGGTGGCGCCAGCGATCCTTTGTCTGGCATTATGGCAATTTCTTTCAGGATTCCTGGGTGGCTTCGGGCCGTTTGAATGGGGACTGGGTTCTGTGGCCGTTTTTTCCGTTTTCGTATTTCACTATCAGGAAAGAATTCAGAAATTCCCGTCCTGGCTGGTCGGTATGGGAGATATGTCGTTTTCGATCTACCTGTTGCACGTCCCGATTGTCGTAGGGCTCGGCTTCCTTTTCCGCAAGCTGGGTTTCCCGGTTTATAGCGAAGGCACGGCTATGTTTTTCCTATCGGTAGCCATGACGCTCATCGCCTCGCGACTTTCCTACGAGTACCTCGAAGTGCGGCTTACCTCCTACCTCAGCCAATTCCTTCATGCGCGCAAAAGAGTCACGTTAGAAGAACCTGTCAGCCGCCAGACTACCTGAGTTCCACATCTTCAACGGTTTTGTAGGCGTCGTTCGTGATCTGTCGCGGGTTCTGCGACCAGAGCCTTTTCATGAAACCGGCATAGCGGCCAATCACGTACTCCTCGGGATAGCTCAGGTGATGGCCTTCCAGGTTTTCGTAGTTTAGCTCAAAAGGCGTTTTGAATTTCTTCAACTGATCAGAAGCCAGTTTCGCACCTTCCATCGACAGGTAAGTGGGGCAGGAAAGAAAAGTACCTTTATAATAGGGAAGCACATTATCGCCTATCCGCTGGAAAAAGACGGTAGGCATTGCATTCGACGCATTGATATACTCGTTTCTGAATATTCCGTAACCCATCTGGGTAAGCAGTGCCCGCACACGGAAAGGGCTGTCTTCGGCCTTCGGATCGAGACGCCCCAATGCTTTGGTAATGCCTGGGGCGAGCGCTTCAAAATCTGTTTCGTTCATATATACCAATGCAGTGACCGTAATAGCCCCGGCACTACTTCCGGCCAGCATAATTTGCCGGGTATCGATGCCAAATTCCTCCGCTCGGTCGACAAAATAGTGTATTGCCGCATAAGTATCCTGCACGGCCCGGTATACGGCCCGCACGGCTTCCTGGGTGTTGCCTCCGCAGGCATATTGCTCGCTGCCGCCATTGAACCCAAGCCGATAATTGATCGCCGCCGCCGCGTAGCCGCGTTGTGCAAGCCCGCGGGCCTTCCCCATTTCGTTGTCTAAGTCCCCGAAAAGGAATGCACCTTCATGGACCATCAACACAAAAGGGCGGAATTGCAGGGTATCGTCGCCGGGAGCGACGAACTTGTAGTTCAAATCTGTGGCACGCCCGCGGTAGTCGGCCGCTTTAGCGAAAATACCTTCACTGATTTTCAGTTTGGCATCGTCAAAAATCTTGTTGTTCCCAAACCGGGCGGTGTTGGCGAGAGATGAGTCTGGATTCTTGGCCGGGATCGTGTCGATGATCACCGTGTCGGGCTTGTTAGGCACCGTCGTGTCCGTACCGCCGCCTTTTATCGGATCCGGAACCGGAGCCGGATAACGGCAGCTGACAAACATCCCGATCAGAATAACCAGGCCATATGCCCGGTAAAGTTGCTTCAACATGCTTAGGGTTAATAATACTTGTACTGACTTTCAGATCATGGTAAAAAAGAAAGCCGGGTGTTGAGGCCCCGGCTTTCCTGATTCTGTACGGGGCTATTTTCATGTAAAATTACGCTGTTTTCGCATTACATGTAGCCAACCCCGGCGCGATTAATCAATTATTTACATTTTTCCCGATACCGCTCGAATCCCTGCCCCACCGCTCCCCGGGCTGATCGTAGAAACACACCTCGGCTTTATAACGCTGCTGGTACGATTTTTACAAATGCGTTCGCAGTCACCCACTATACAAAGTCATGGATATCATCATCTTTCTCAAAGCAATCGGCAACCTCCTTTTCGCGGCGATACTGCTTCTGGCGGTTGCATTTTCATCCGCGTTCTCGATTTTGACCTGCATGTTCCGTCGCTCCCGGCCATCGCTAGCCGGGATCAAGGACCTTGTCAGGAAGAAATACACGTCACGCTAACTACTAGGAGAGCAAATTTTGGCGCAGCAGGAATTCCAGCTGGCCATTTACGTCAATCAGCTTTTCGATCAGCTCCTTATTTTCTTCCCGGAGGTGGAATATTTCGTAGGCATTTTTGATGATGATCCGAAGCTGCTGCTCATCCCAGGGTTTGTTGAGATAATAGTAGATATGCCCCTTGTTCACCGCGTCGATCACCGCGGTAATGTCCGTATAACCGGTGAGCAGGATACGTACGGGATCGGAGTAGTCCTTTAAAACTTCGATCAGGAAATCCACGCCGGTCATTTCGGGCATGCGCTGGTCGGTGATGATCACGTGCACGACGTTGTGTTTCAGGAGTTCGAGCCCCTCGCGTCCCGACGTCGCGATTAAAATATTGAAATCTCTTCTGAAAGCGGCCTTGAATGAGTTGAGGTTGTTAATTTCGTCATCCACATACAATACGCTTATTTTTCCTTTTTCCATCCTGAATACTTGGTGCTTGGCGGGGCCGGAACGTCGTCCGGCCCCGAACTAATTGATAATATTATAATATTAATTCTATATTCGCATTAACAGCCACAGGACTTTCGACATTTTTTTTACACGATGCATTTGCACAAGCTTCTGCTAATAAGGGAATTTTACGGGCAAACGTCCAAATATTTTACCCCCCATTGAACCAGAGGTTAGTTTTACAAAAATAAATTCAGCAATTTGTGTAATTATTGAAGCGAGTAAAAATGCGTGAATATACGAGATTCAGGGTATGCGATAGCCGGTCCGGTGAATTTTATACGAAGATCGGCACAATTTTGTGATTTGTTAAATCCGGCCACGGCCCATTGAAGGACAGGCTTCACAATTATTCTAAAATGTACCATAACACAGAGATCAACTATATCTACAAACCGGTTTTCATCTCAAAAGAGCGCTACGCAGATAAAGCAAATTTCCTCTCCTTCATTGAAGATTATCGCGGCAAGACTATCCTGGATTTATTTGCTTCACAGAAACAGGAACTCATCCGAATCCGACATCCCAAAAAAAGGCTAACCACCGCGGAAACCGAGCAGAGATACCGCGAATGGGCGGACGGCAGGGAAATCGAAACAGAAGGTGTGTGGGTATATTACCCGTGGTCGGAACGGCTACTGCACCTGGTCGACCAAAACGAATTCATCGAACTCCGTACCAGCCGCAATCAGTATAAAATCACTCCTGCCGAACAGGAACAGCTGTCCAGGCGGACGATAGGCATCATCGGCTTGTCGGTCGGTCATTCGGTGGCGCTGAGCATTGCTACTGAGCGGGCTTGCGGCAAGCTGAAACTGGCTGATTTCGATACGATTGAACTTAGTAACCTCAACCGTATACGCACCGGACTTCATAATATCGGTGTCAACAAATGCATTGTCACGGCGCGCGAGATCGCCGAGATCGATCCTTTCCTGGAAATCGAATGCTTTCCGGAAGGCATCACCAAAGAAAACCTCGACGGGTTTCTCCTCGAAGGCGGAAAACTTGATATCCTTGTCGACGAATGCGACGACATTGCCCTAAAAATAAGCGCGCGGATCCGTGCCGCGCAACTCGGCATTCCGGTAGTAATGGAAACCAGCGACCGCGGGATGCTTGATGTCGAAAGATTTGACAGTGAGCCGGAACGGCCAATATTCCACGGCTATCTCCAGGGGCTACCGTTAGATAAATTCGAACATATTTCCGAGGAAGACAGGCTTCCCCTTGTGCTCCGGATCGTGAATGCGATCAACGGCTCCAAAAGAGGTAAAGTCTCGCTTGTCGAAATCGGGCAGAGCATTGGTACCTGGCCGCAGCTGGCAAGTGCCGTAACGCTCGGCGGCGGCGTGGTGACGGACGTCTGCCGGCGCATTCTCCTTGGCCAGTTTCACGAATCGGGCCGGTATTATATCGACCTGGAAGAACTCGTTGGCGACAAGGCCGAGAAACCTCAGGGAGCCCTGCGGCATAACCCGCACGCTCCTTTTGACCTCGAGGAGGCCGTTCGTATAGCTGACTCGTTACCGCAAAAACAAACCGCGACGATCCCCGAAAGCATTCTGGCAGACATTGTGAATGCCGCCTGCCAGGCCCCGTCGACCGGGAACGACCAACCCTGGAAATGGCTTTATCGCCATGGCAGATTATTCCTTTTTCACGACCGGTTCCGCTCGTTCTCCTTCGGTGATTTCGACCAGATCGCCTCCAATATCTCCTTCGGCGCATCCTACGAAAACATATTATTGAAAGCACACGAGGCGGGCCTTGGTGTGAATTCCGAAATTTTCCCCCTCGGAGAAAAATCACCCCTCATTGCCGCAATCGATTTTCAAAGCGAAGGCACCGGCGCCGAATCCGTTTACGCTCCCGAGGCGGTGCATTTCATTTATGAACGGTGTACCAATCGCAACCCGTCAACTCCGGTACCCATTCCGGAAGGCGCTTTGCAACAATTAAAAGAAGCAGCCCAAAGCATTGCCGGCGCTGCATTTCATTATTTTTCCGGCAAAGAGGAAATAATGGCCATCGGCGAGATCATCGGTGAGTGCGACAGGGTTCGTCTGCTGAACCCGGATGGCCACTACGACTTCGTCCACCGCGAAATGAAATGGACACCTTCGGAAGCCGAACTGTCCAGGGATGGGATCGACGTACGTACGCTGGGCCTCAACAACGCACAGATAGCCGCGCTTTCGATTATCCGCGACCGCGAAATTTCCCAAACATTGAAAGGCGTTCAGGGCGGCGGCGCATTGGTGGACGCCGCGCTCAGGTCGGTCAGTACGGCCTCGGCGTTGGGGATGATTACCATGCCGAAGTACAGTTACAAGGATTTTTTTCTAGGCGGAATGGCTATGCAACGCGTCTGGCTTCGCGCCGAACAATTGCATTTTGCGATCCATCCATTAATTTCCCCGTTTTATTTGTTTCCGCGCATTACCAAAGGTAAAAATGCGGGCCTCGACGAGCCCGAAGCATCCAGATTACGTACGTTAAGAAAGAAATTCATGGAATTGGTCCCATTTGAAGAGGATGTTGCAGAAGTGTTTTTATTTAAGATAGCGCAGGCAGAAAAGCCCGGGATCAAAAGTTACCGATTGCCGTTGAGCGAAACACTTTTTATTGTAAACCCATAAGCGTACATGGTAGCACATATTAAAGCATACCGTGCACCGGATGATGTGGAAACCAGCCTGAGATATGTTGAAGGGCATCGCAAGGTATTGGAAGCATACGGGGTGAAACAGGTCACATCCGCCACCCACAACTGGTTGGAGGACCCGAATACTTATGTGATCATCGTGCAATCCGAAGACGGGAAATCCATCTATGGCGGCACGAGGGTGCAAGTCCGTTCGGCGAACCTGAAAATGCCTATGGAAGATGCGATCGCAAAAATCGACAAGAGCATTTATGGTTATGTGGACAAGATTGGCGACCACAACGTGGCGGAGTTTTGCGGGCTTTTCAACTCCAAGGAGGTTGCCGGTTATGGCATCGGAAGTGTATACCTGGGAAGAACGGCAATGGCTATCGCATCGACGGTCGGGATAAAGTATCTGATGGGCCTTTGCTCCCCTATTACTTTGGTAATCAGCCAGCGGATAGGGTTTGAAGTGCTGACCGACCTGGGCAACAACGGGACTTTTTATTATCCCAAAGAAGGTTTGATCGCCACGTCGCTCATCGCCAGGGACTTGATTAATCTGCCTTTTGCTACCGAGGAGGAACGTGAAAAAATACTCAGCCTGAGAGCAAACCCAACGCAAACCGTTGTTGAGACGGGACGTCGGGGAGACCTAACGATAATTTACGATATCAATAAATGGATGTAAAGTTCTACCGCGGGATTATTGGAACCCTTCTGTTGCTCATAAGCTTGGTCACCAGCGCTTATGCCGACGAGGTTGTGTTCAAAGGAACTGATGTGACGATCGGCAGGCAGGTTGAAATCCTCGAAGACACTTCCGCAGCACTGACGATCGATCAGGTGAAGGACCATGGAAAATTCACTCCCAGCTTCGAGGACACGCCCAACTTCGGGGTAAGCGCCTCCGCGTTCTGGGTCCGGCTCAATATCAGGAATAACAGCGCCGAGGATAATCTGTTCCTCGAACTGGCCTATCCCCGCATCGAATCGGTTACATTATACTCCACGGAAGGGGGCAAAGCAAAAGAGGAAACCATTTCCTGGAACGACGCCTTCGATAAACGGCACGTCAAACACCAGAATATAGTTTTCAAACTCAATATTCCCCGGCAGACGACCCAAACTTATTACATGCGGATCCACGGCAGCGAACAGATCGTCGTTCCGCTCATCGTCCGCAGCGAGATGGGCCTTTTCCAGTTTGCATTGACCAACGAAATCATATCCGGTATCCACATCGGCGTGCTTCTGGTGATGATGCTCTACAACTTCTTCGTGTACTTCTCGATCCGTGAAAAGAGCTATTTGTATTACGTTTTGTATATCCTGTTCATCGGACTCACCCAAACGACGATTACCGGGTACACATTCAAATTCCTGTGGCCCGGGATACCGGCTTTCAACGAATACTCGATCATCCTTTTCCCGGCCCTGGCGGGGACCTTTGCATTGCTGTTCTTTCAGAACTTCCTGCATATCCGCGAAAGGTCCACAGCTACCTATCGCATCATTACGGCGATTATCGTCACTTACGGTGTGGCGGTAATTTTCAACCTGGCCGGGCTGAATATGGTCAGCTACCGCATCATCGACCTGCTTGCGCCTTCCGCCGCACTTTTCGCGCTGGTTGTCGCGCTGATGCTGTCACTCGAAGGTTACCGTCCGGCCAAGTTTTTCCTTGTGGCATGGTCGATGTTCCTGATAGGGATCGTGTTGTACTCGCTCCGAAACCTCAACATCCTGCCCTACAACAGCTTCACCAACTACACCATGCAGGCCGGCACGGCTATCGAGGTAATCCTGCTGTCGTTTGCACTCGCGGACAAGATCAACATTTTCAAAAAAGAGAAAGAAATATCCCAGGCACAGGCACTCCGGATCTCGATGGAAAACGAGAAAATCATCCTCGAACAGAACGCCTTCCTCGAAAAGAGCGTCAACGAACGAACAGCCGAATTGCAGTTTGCCAATACGGAGCTCAACCTGACGCTCACTAAGCTGAAAGACGCTCAAACCCAGCTCATCGACTCCGAGAAAATGGCCTCACTCGGTCAGCTCACCGCGGGTATCGCGCACGAGATCAACAACCCGATCAACTTTGTAAGCTCTAATATCAGGCCTCTGAGAAGAGACATCGACGATGTCCTGGAAATCCTCGACTCTTACGACGGGATCAGGGAGATCGATTCCATCGAAGGCCTGCAGGGCAAGGTGAAGGAGATCGAGCGCCTGAAAGTCGACCTTGACCTCGATTACCTCAAAACGGAACTCGGTACATTGCTGAAAGGCATGGAGGACGGCGCGCACCGGACCGTCGAGATCGTAAAAGGCTTGAAAATATTCTCACGGGTGGACGAAACAGATCTGAACCTGGTCAATGTCAACGAGGGAATCGAATCCACACTTATTATCCTCAATTATCAGATGGGGAATGCGATCACGCTCGTGAAAGACCTGGGCAATATCCCGAGCATCGAATGCTATGCGGGCAAGCTCAATCAGGTGTTTATGAATATCCTGACCAACTCGATCTACGCATTGCAAAAGGAGAAACAAGAGAACAAGAACCCGACTATCTGGGTGAAATCCTGGCTGAAAGACCCTGAAACCGTAGCGATCTCGATCCGCGACAATGGCCCGGGTATGACGCAGGAGGTCCGCGCCAAGATTTTCGAACCATTCTTCACTACCAAACAGGTCGGGGACGGTACAGGTCTGGGTCTTTCAATTGTATTTAAAATTATCGAAGTTCACAGCGGTAGCATTCAAGTAAACACGGAGGTAGGAGAAGGAACAGAGTTTTTGATCACACTCCCTGTTAAAAGAAAAGCACGCCCTATCCCTGATTTTCAATGAGCGAAAAAGCTATTTCCATTCTGTACATTGACGACGAGGAGCACAATCTGCATTCGTTCAAGGCTTCGTTCCGCAAACAGTACGATATCACGATTACTTCCTCTGTGGTAGAGGCGGAACAAATGCTGGACGATAATGACTTCTGCATTATCCTGGCCGATCAGCGGATGCCGGTCATGACGGGCGTACAATTCTTTGAGAAAATCAGGACCAAGTTCCCGAAACCGATACGTATCCTCATTACCGGGCATACGGACATCGGCGCGGCGATCGACGCGATTAACAAAGGAGAGGTTTTCAGGTTCATCGACAAACCCTGGGATTATAAATATGTCGAAAATGCGATCTCCAATGCATACGATATTTACAAAACCCGCGAGGACCTTAAACAGCGGAATATTGAACTGCAGAAGGCGAACGAGGAGCTCGACAAGTTTGTATACAGCGCCTCGCACGACCTGCGCGCGCCACTGATGTCGGTACTCGGCATTGTGAACCTCGCATTGCTGGAAGACGATGTCAAATCCCAGAATGAATACCTTGAACTGATCCGGCAGTCGGTAAAAAAGCTGGATACGTTCATTATCAACATTATAGATTATTACAAAAACGCGCGTGGCGTCCCCGTCGTGACGGATATCAGCTTCGAGGAGCTGGTTACCGAAGTGCAGGCCACGATTCAATATCTGCCCGAATACGGCAATCTGAAAATGACCACGGATATCCAGCAGGACGGTATATTTAATTCGGACGTGATGAAGCTGCGCATCATTTTCAATAATCTGATCAACAACGCGATCAAATTCCAGGACAAGTCAAAACCAAACCCGTTTGTTCATCTGACGGTTAAATCGACCTCCTCCGACGCCAGAATCATCGTGGAAGACAACGGGACAGGCATCAAGGAGTCGGATCAGGACAAAATTTTCAAAATGTTTTACCGGGCAGGCGCCACCAACAGCGGCTCAGGGATAGGACTTTACATCGTACACGAAGCGATCGCGAAATTGGGAGGAGAAATCAGGGTAACATCAAAAATCGGCCACGGTAGTATTTTTGAAATCAACATTCCTTCTATTAACAAATAACCCGACATGGAGCCACTGCTTAACTTCTTTTTGATAGATGACAGCTCATTCGACCTGTTCATCTACGAAAAGTTATTGATCAAAAGCGGGATTACGAGTTCAGTCAAAACCTTCAATTCGGCGCGCGACGCCCTCAAACACCTTATCGGCCAAGCCGAGAATCTCCCCGATATCATCATTCTGCTCGACCTCCAGATGCCCGACATGAATGGCTTCGAATTCATCGACGAGTTCGGCCAGCTACCGGAAACACTCCGGCAGAAGGTCAGGATATTCATGCTATCCTCGACCATCGACACGCGGGACATCGAGAAGGCCAAAGCCAGCCAGCACATTATCGATCTCCTCCCCAAGCCGCTCGAAATTCCTTTCCTGAAAAAGAAGCTGGCGATCTGAGCGCTTGTAGTACAATTTTTTTAGTGTATTGAAGTAACTGGGCAGTCGGAAAGTGGGTCTGTTCTTTGCATTTATCACGTGTGACCTGAAAAGGCCTTTTGTGCACATTTCTAAGGAATCAGGAATTACACTATACCTCTATTCGTTGATTGTCAAGCCAATAAGCTGAGTGACGAAATCAGCTACACCTCCACAAATTGTCCTATAATGTAACAATCCGAACGACCATTGTGCTAAACAATGTGCCGGAGTAGACCTGTTTCCCAAACCACACTATAAGGTTTCAAATCAATAATATAATTTTTTAAATATTAAAAGATTTTACGAAGGGCCGGGTACGTCTTTATTGCACAGTTTCCAACAACCAGTGTAAACCTTAACACAATGTTTAATGAAAACTGATAGCAAGACCCTGGCCGAGATTTTGAAATTGCACGCACAGTACGTTAGAGAGGTTGAATTCAGTGGCATTAAGCCCCTGTCTATGGAAATTTACAAAACCAATTCCCACAATTTTGTACGCTGGATCCAGGACGAATTCCACCCCGGAAAAAAGTTACGCAAAGAGGCATTGTCCTGATTAGTAAAAGCACTCATTATACTCAACGTTTAATAACATAGGCTGCCGGTGAATGGGAACACCGGCAGCTCTTTTTTTATAGCGCGTTCTTTGTTAAGTTTGGGTAGATAATGGGTTTACCCACCCCGACTAGCACAAACAATATGATTTTCACGATTTTTAACCTGCTGAAAGGCCGTTTTTCCAAAAATGCCATCGAGGAGGCCAAGTCTAACGAAAAAGCGATGACCCGCCAGGAAGCATTGCAGCAGATGCGCAACATCGCCAGCCGCAAGTCCGGGAGCACTGGCTCTTCGAAAAAAAACTGAGCGGACTCATTATCCGCCGATCAACAACCCTGCCCGTAATAGGCGTCCTTCCCGTGTTTTCTGAAATAATGCTTGTCGATCAGGCTCTGCTTGATGGTCGTTGCCGAAGGGTTGATCTGCAATGTCAGATAGGCCATTTTCGCGATCTCTTCGAGCACAATTGAATTATAAATGGCCTTAGCGGGGTCCTTCCCCCAGGTAAACGGGCCATGGCAAGCCACCAGCACCATTTCTACCTCTTCATAGCTTAACTTTCCGTCTCCAAACAAATCGAGGATCTGATTTCCGGTTTCGAGCTCGTAATCGCGCCGGATCCTCTCGTCCGACATCACTTCCGTCACCGGAACAGATGCCGTAAGATGGTCCGCATGCGTGGTTCCCAGGTTCGGGATCGGCCGGATCGCCTGCGCCCACGCCACCGCGTACGTGGAGTGCGTATGGCACACGCCTCCGATCGTTGGAAAACTCTTATAAAGTAATGTATGCGTTTTGGTATCCGAAGATGGACGCATATTTCCTTCCACCAGTGCATTATCCAGGTCCACAATGACGATGTCTTCCGCTTTCAAGCGGTGATAAGGAACGCCGCTGGGCTTGATTGCCACCACACCCGCGGCCCTGTCGATGCCACTGACATTGCCAAAGGTCACGATCGCCAGCTCTTCCCGCGGGATTTCCATATTGGCTTCGTAAACCTGCTCTTTGAGATATTGATATTTCGACATGTCGGATTATCTGTAATAAGCCTCGCTCCACCGCAACTCGTTTTTCAGTTGTCGCAGGGTGGTGTTTTTATCGATCACCACCAGTTCTACGCCCACCATTTCGGCGAAGGTTTCGATGTGTTCGGTTGTAAGATTCTGACTAAAAGCGGTATGGTGCGCACCACCGGCGTAAATCCAGGCGGCACACCCGGTTTGCATGTCCGGCTGCGGTTTCCACAGCACGCGCGCAACAGGCAGTTTCGGCAATTGCTCAGTTGCTTCGACAGCCTCCACCTCATTCACCAGCAAACGGAAACGGTTACCCATATCCACGAGCGACACATTCAATGCCGGCCCCGCAGACGCATTGAACACGAGCCGCACGGGGTCATCCTTCCCTCCTATCCCCAGCGCATGGACCTCAACCGAAGGTTTGCCTTTCGCAATGCTGGGGCATATTTCCAGCATATGCGAGCCGAGTACCAGGTTATTGGACGGGTTGAAATGATAAGTATAATCTTCCATAAACGAGTTACCGCCGGGCAGGCCACTGGCCATTACCTTCAGTGCGCGTACCATCGCCGATGTTTTCCAGTCGCCCTCCCCTGCATAGCCGTAGCCCGCCGCCATCATCCGCTGCGAGCCGATTCCCGGCAACTGTTTCATACCGTGCAGGTCCTCAAAGGTGTTAGTATAACCCTTGAAATTGCCGTCTTTAAGAAAGTACTTCAACCCCAGCTCGATTTTCGCTGCATCGCGCAAAGCCTGATGGCGCTCGCCCCCGTTTTCCAGACCGGAAGCGAGCTGGTAAGCGTCGGTATATTCGCTGATCAGTGCAGAAATATCGGCGTCAGAAACCTGGTTGATCACCGCTACCAGATCGCCTACCGCGTACGTATTGACCGAAAAGCCGAAAGTCATTTCGGCAGCCACCTTATCGCCGTCGGTAACCGCCACTTCACGCATATTGTCGCCGAACCGAACGAATCTGGCCCCTTTCAGGTCGTGGCGCGCGGCCGCTACCCTCGCCCATTGGCCGAGCGCTTCGGCTACATGCTCCTGCTGCCAATGCCCCACGATCACCTTCCGGTTCAGGCGCATGCGCGTCATCATAAACCCGAACTCGCGGTCGCCGTGAGCCGACTGGTTCAGGTTCATAAAATCCATGTCAATCTCCGCCCACGGAATGTCGCGGTTGTATTGTGTGTGCAAATGCAACAATGGCTTTTGCAGGATCTGTAAGCCGCGGATCCACATTTTAGCGGGAGAAAAAGTGTGCATCCAGGCCACGATACCAATGCAGCCAGGCGCGCTGTTGGCCTCCTGAATGATGCTGTAAATTTCATCCGGCGATTTGACAACCGGCTTGAAAACCACCCGCACAGGAACTTGCGGGGCCTGGTCGAGGTAGCGGGCAATGATCTGCGAATGTTCATCGACCTGGCGGAGTGTCTCCTCGCCATACAAATGCTGACTTCCGGTGATAAACCAGACTTCGAACTGTTTTAAATCAAGCATCAGGTAAGTTGTAAATGTACTTTTTGTAAAAATTCATTTTCGATATAAGCTCCCGCTTCCAGGTATTTCTGGTACAGCTGCTGATAAACGGCCGACTGCGCCTCGCGCGGCTCGTACACTGCGTCGAAACCGGAGCTCATCGCCTCCTGCGCCTCTTGCAAATTGGGATGTACGCCGGCTGCTACCGAAGCGAACATCGCCGCGCCTAATGCGCAAGCCTGCTCGGAAGCCGCTACTTTAATAGGCATATTGAGCACATCGGCGAGCGTTTGCATGACGAATGCGGATTTTTTGGCTACCCCTCCGATGGCGATTACCTGATGGATAGGCACACCCTCATTCCGGAAACGTTCGACGATCGCTTTGGAACCATAGGCCGTTGCCTCCACGAGCGCTTTGAAAATGCGGGGGCTGTCGCTGGCGAGGTTTAAACCTAACAACCCTCCTTTGAGCGTATGCTTCGCATCGGGTGTACGGCGGCCGTTCAACCAATCGATGGCGATAATGTCTCTTTCCGTCACAGGCAGTTTGGCCGCTTGTTCTGCCAGGTGCGGGATCAGTTTCTGCGAAAGGCCGATCGCTTCTTCTTCTCCCAGCAAGGCCCTCACGGGTTCGATGATCAGTTTGGAAAACCACGCATAAATATCTCCGAACGCCGATTGCCCCGCCTCCATACCGAGCATTCCCGGCACAATAGAGCCATCGACCTGCCCGCAAATCCCTTTGATCAGCAAATGCCCGACCTCCTCATTCGGCGCTACCAGCATATCGCAGGTGGAAGTTCCAATCACTTTGCACAGCGAATACGGCTCGATGAGCGCCCCTACCGCCCCCATATGCGCGTCGAATGCGCCGACGCCGATCACCACCTGCTCCGGAATACCCAGCTTTTCGGCCCATTCTTTCGAGATAGTGCCCATTGGCTGGTCGGAAGTGGCGGTATCGGCGAAAAGCCGGTCGCGCAGGCCATCGAGCAGCGGGTCGAGTTCCTTGAAAAACGTATTGGATGGGAGTCCGTCGAAATCCTGGTGCCAGAGGGCCTTATGGCCTGCGGCACAGCGGGAACGTTTCAGAAGCAGCGGATCGGTCGTGCCGGTGAGCTCGGCGGAAACCCAGTCGCAATGCTCCACCCAGGAGAATGCTTTCTCTCGCACGGCCTCGTCCACCCGCAGCGTGCGCAGGATTTTAGCCCAAAACCATTCCGAAGAATAGATTCCGCCCACATACTTTGTAAAATCGATTTCGTAGCTATGCGCCAGCCGGTTGATTTCCTCGGCTTCCGCATTCGCGGTATGGTCTTTCCAGAGGATAAACATGCCATTGGGGTTCTCGGCAAATTCCGGAAGCAATGCCAGCGGCGTGCCGTTCCTGTCGACAGCAACGGGCGTAGAACCGGTCGTATCCACCGAAATACCCCGTACATTTTGCCGCACAGACGGCGAAGCCTGGTCCAGTGCATTACGAACGGCATTTTCCAGACTTTCGAGATAATCTAGCGGATGCTGCCGGAATTGCGAAACGCTCGCGTCGCAATATTTACCTTGCTTCCAGCGAGGGTATTCCTGTACGGCCGTCCCTGCCTGCTCGCCTGTGTTGGCATTCACCACCAATGCCCTCACAGAGTCGGTACCGAAGTCGATACCAATGACGTAATTCTCTTCCATAAATGTCGGGTTAGGATGTTCTCAGACCAATTTGACGCATTTATTTAACTTATCACCTAACAAATATAAATAAATTTGTTTTTAGTGTATTAATGACACAATTTAAATTTTAAGAAGGGGAGGAAGGAGGAAAGGAAGGAGGAGGAGGAAATGGGAAAAAGGGAATTGTGAAGACAAATGCCGTCAGGCATGTAATATTGGCAACAACGTTGGTGGAAATGCGCTATGGCGCGAAGGTTCACCTTCGTGAATCAATATTCGCATGCCTCCGGCCGGTCATTACCGTGATGTCGCTTTTGCGGTAATGACCGGCCGGAGGCATGCGAATAGTATGTGCAAATCAGGAGATTTGCACCAGCGCCTCCCTTTCCTCCTTCCTCCCCATCCTCCCCTTCCTCCCTTTCCTCCCTCAACGACTCTTCATCGAATCGGGCATGAAATTCCAGAACGAATGAAACTTGGCCTTGTACTTCTCGGCATCGAGCTTGTAGAGCGTCGCTTTTTTGGTGGTACTGTTGTTGTTTTTATAACCTGTATCGATCAGCAGGCCGGTTGAAAGAAGCTTCCGGCTGAAATTACGACGGTCGATCGGAATGGTGTAAATGGCTTCGTAAAGTTTTTGCAGCTGCGGGATGGTGAAACGTTCGGGCAGGAGTTCAAAGCCGATCGGGTGCAGGGCTGCATTGTATTTGAGATGCTCAATGGCTCGCAACACCATTTGTTCGTGGTCGAAAATGAGTTTCGGACGGGCATCAAGGGTGATCCAGGAGGCATTGTGGCTCTTGACAGCTTCTGAATCATGGTCGTCGATCTTAATAAGGGCAAAAAACACGACCGAAACCGTCCGCTCGCCCGGGTCGCGGTTCGCTTTGCCGAAAGTCTCAAGCTGCTCCACGTAAATATCCTTGAGGCCCGTCAGGTTGTAAAGAATACGCACGGCACCCTCAGCCAGGTCTTCATCGGCGTTCAGGAAGCCGCCCATCAGCGACCATTTACCTTTTTCGGGCTCGAAATTCCTCTTAATCAACAGCAGCTTGATATCCTTGCCATCAAATCCGAAAATAATGCAGTCGATGGCCACGAGGATCCGTGAGGCCTGGGGATAGTTATTCATTTAATGTGGCGTAGAGGTATTGTCATTCAGTGCACTGACTCAACTACTAGTTACAAAACATTTCCCGCGCGAGTCCCGGAAAATGTTAAATTTATGTTAAGAAAGTAAAAAAAAGAACGAGAATACTTAATCTGTTTAAAGAGTTAAGTCACAAATTTAAGTACGAATTTTGTTCCGCTTCGCAGCGAGAATAATCAGATTATTAAAAGGCTATCTTCATGATGAACAACTTCTACGCTACCTGTTCCGATGAAAATATCCTTGCGCTGATCGGTGAGCAGGACGATGAGCTGGCCTTCGCGGAGCTGTATAACCGCTATTTCAAAACCCTGTTCAATTACGCTTACTCGAAGGTCAATGATAGGTTCGCGGCGCAGGAAATTGTCCAGGAGCTTTTTGTAAATATCTGGCAGCAACGTCGACAAAACCAGGTTCAATGCGGCCGGTCCTTCCTGTTTACGATTGCTAAACGGCTCATAATATCCTTCTACCGGAAAGAATACACCCGCCAGCACCATTACGGCCAGTGGGAAATCCACCATAGCGAAGCTTCCGATTTCGCCGACCAGCCTACCCTGGCCTCCGATTTGCAAAACCGCTACGAAAAGGGCCTTCATTTGCTTTCACCCAAGTGCCACGAGGTGTTCACGATGAGCCGCAGAGGCCTTTCCAACAAACAGATCGGCGAAGCGCTCAATATTTCAGAAAAGACCGTCGAACAGCACATTACCAAGGCATTACGCATTCTGAAAGAGCATTTGAAAGAGCATATGATCTGCGCTCTGGTTATTTTTTCCTCTTTTTAAAAAAAAATTCAAAAACGGCTAAGGGTTACCCTTCCGGCGCGCGACTTCTGGGTTGATAACATCCCCGATCTCATGAAGCCAAACGGTATTCCGCCCGCATTACTCGAAAAATACCTGTCCGGTGCATGCACCGACGCAGAAAAAGAAATCGTCGAAGCGTGGTATGCTTCGCTGCCGGGCGAGCCGCGTTATCTCGACCATCTGCCCGATGCGGAACAGGACGAAATCCAGCAGGAGGCATTCGGGAATATCCGGCGGGAGCTGAATATGGCGACCGAGCGCCCTGTCCGCCGGTTACCGTGGCATTGGCTGGCGGGAATAGCGGCCTCCGTACTCGTTGCAATGGGCATTTTCCTCGCCGGAAACCTGAAACCAGTGCAATTGCCCGCAGTTCGTGTCAAAGCCCTAAAATCCGATCCGGCAAAGGCATTACCCCTAACGACTTTCGAAAACACCGGCAAGCAGATAGTCCGGCACCAGCTTCCCGATGGCAGTGTGGTTACCATGCATCCGAAAGCCACGATTATGTATCATACCGCATTTGCCACCAACAAGCGGTTCGTAGAGTTTTCGGGAGAAGGTTTTTTTGATGTAAAAAAAGACAAGACCCGCCCATTTAACATCAAAAGCGGGGATATGGTCATCCGCGTGCTGGGAACCAGCTTCAACGTCAAAGCGATCGAAAGTCAGAAAAAATTTCAGGTGGATGTCGTCACGGGCAGCGTGCAGGTGACCGCACAGGGTAAGTCATTCGACAAACAGGAGGTGGTCCTGAAACCACAGCAGCAGGCATTATTCGAACTGGATTCAAAACGCCTTATATCAAAAACGTCGCCGCTTCAAGCCAAAAAGGAAATATACGAGCCGGTTTCTATTGCATTTGAAGAAACACCACTGAAAAAGGTGATCGAACAGCTTGAAAAACGCTTCAATGTATCGATTTCACTCGCAAATCCCGGCCTCGCGAAATGCGGCCTGACGGCCAATTTCGAGTCACAGACTTTCCCGAGCATTCTCGAAATCCTGTGCACCTCACTCGATGTAACCTACACCATTTCAGACAATAACATTACCATCAGCGGAGAACCATGTGAATAATCCTTAATACCACCCATGAACTTATGAACCCGTCCGTACCACCGTAAAAAAGGCCGGAAGTGTACCACCACTACCCGGCCCCAAATTCCATCCTTTTTCATCGTACCACCGTTTCAAAAGGATGTTCTATCCAATAGTGCCTAACCATCAGACAATCAAAATTATGCAAAAAACAGTACGTAACAAGCCGGTCGACTGGCGAAAAATTATGCGCATTGGACTGCTTCAATGGATTCTTGCCGTCTCGCTCGCAGCCGGCAGTTATGCGAAGGAAACTGCGGCCCAGTCTGTGCTGAGTAAAGACGTAACGCTCACACTCCGCAATGTTTCGCTCAAACAGGCCCTGAATGAGATCCAGGCCCGGGCCAATACCCGCTTTGTGTACAGCAGCCGGGTTTCCGTGAAGGAAAACGTGACCATTGATGTGAAGAACCAGAAGTTGTCCAAAGTACTGGACCAGCTGCTGGCACCTCGTGGTATTAATTATAAGGTAATCAACAACCAGATCGTGCTCGCGAAGACGCGCGTGAGCCGGGAGGAATCGGTGATCCCCGAACTGGAAGAAAAACTGCATCAATATGTATTACCGACCGAAATCCAGGTGCGCGGAACTGTGTCCTCGTCCGACGGACAGGGTACGTTACCAGGCGTGAGCATCGTCGTGAAGGGAACCTCCCAGGGTACGACCACCGACGGCAACGGAAAGTTCGAACTCACCGTCCCGAATGTGGAATCGGCCCTGGTTTTCAGTTTCGTGGGTTATGTCTCGCAGGAGATCGTGGTGGGTAATCGCACCGAGATCAATGTGACTTTGCAGGCTGACAACAAGGCATTGTCGGAACTGGTAGTGGTCGGTTACGGAACGCAGAAGCGCGTGAACCTGACCGGAGCGGTGTCGCAGGTTCAATCCAAAGACCTGGAAAACAGACCTTTGAACAACATGTCGCAGATCCTCCAAGGCATGGTACCCAACCTGAACATTTCGTTCAGCACAGGGCAGCCGGGTAAGGGAGGCTCTTTGAACGTGCGTGGGGAGACTTCGGTAAATGGCGGCTCGCCGCTCGTATTGATCGACGGTATCCCGGGCGACATCAACCGCATCAATCCCGGCGACGTCGAATCTGTTTCTGTACTAAAAGATGCGGCCGCTTCGGCCATTTATGGTGCCCGCGGTGCTTTCGGGGTAATTTTGGTGACTACCAAAACCGCGAAAAACGGCAAAACCACCGTTTCTTACAGCAACAACTTCGGATGGTCGAAACCCACGATCAACACCGATTTCATGACCAATGGCTATGATTATGTAAAAATTAATGATGAAGCCTTTATCCGCGCGACCGGCAACAGCTATACCCGCTACTCGGAAGAGGACTACAAGGAAATCGAAGCGCGTCGTTACGACAAAACCGAAAATCCGGCCCGCCCGTGGGTGGTTACCAAGAATGTGAATGGCAAAGACATTTACAATTATTATGGTAACTACGACTGGTGGAATACGATCTTCAACATGAGCCAGCCATCGCGCCAGCATAACCTGAACCTTTCCGGTGGGACCGATAAGATCAATTATTTCCTCTCCGGTTCGGTGTACGAAAAGGACGGGATCATGCGGATCAATACCGACAAATTTACTTCCTACACACTGCGCAGCAAAATCAACGCGCAGCTAACGCCCTGGCTGAAAGTGAGCAACAATACCCAGTATTTCGATTCGAAGTACAAATATCCGGGTCTGGAAGGTGGTGCCAATGCGAACTTTGTGGCTATTACCGTGCACGCATTACCTATTTACGCGCCGCGCAACCCGGATGGCACGCCGACCTACAACACGTTGAAAAACAACTATTCGATCGGCGACGGTTTGTTTGCCAATCTTTTGAAAGGTGTTGCGGGCGGCGAACAGAAAGTGCACGAACTGACGACCATTAACACGGTTGAAATGAATCTGGCCAAGAACTGGAACCTCACCGCCAACCACTCCTATTCATTTTACATTACCGACGACTGGTACCGCTCGGCAGTCGCCACTTACTCTATTCAGCCAGGCATTCTCACCACGGTCCCCAACTACAACACCGACCAGTTGAAGAAAACCTTCTGGTTTGATCCGCAGAACGTGGTGAACGTGTTCTCGGCTTATAACCATACTTTCGGCAAGCATTATGTGAGTGCGACAGCGGGTATCAACTATGAAACACGCAAACACCAGGTGCTGGCAGGGTCGCGTAAAAACCTGCTTTCGGAAGGTCTCAACGACCTGAACCTCGGTACGGGCGAGCAGCTTTCGGGCGGCGGCGCTTACCAGTATGAGCTTTTCGGTGCATTCTTCCGCGCGAATTATGACTACCAGGGCAAATACCTGCTCGAAGTGAATGGCCGCTATGACGGGACCTCACGGTTCGGCGAAGGCAAGCGGTACGGGTTCTTTCCTTCGGTGTCGGCAGGCTGGCGTTTGAGCGAAGAGAATTTCTTCGAACCTCTCCGTAATGTGGTGAATAACCTGAAAATCCGTGCTTCTTACGGAACGTTGGGTAACCAGCTTCCTCCGCGTTTCAACGATAATCCGAGCTCGGCCAGCTTCTATCCCTATGTGCCGATGATGCCGACGGCGCAATCGACCTGGATCACCAACGGCCAGAAACTGCAATATGTAAGCAGCCCGGCCCCTATTTCTTCCGGACTCACCTGGGAGTCGGCCACTACTTCCAACATCGGTATCGATGCCACGTTGCTGAAAAACCGGCTGAACCTTTCATTCGACGGCTACATCAGGAATACTACCGACATGCTTATTCCCGGACAGGTGCTTCCTTCGGTTTACGGTGCTACCGTGCCTACCCAGAATGCGGGTGATTTGCAAACCAAAGGTTTTGAACTCTCGATCGCCTGGGCGGATATGTTCAAAGTGGCGGGTAAGGCGCTCACTTACAATGTATCCTTCATTGTTTCAGATTCAAAATCTAAAATCACCAAATACGACAACCCTAACAAAGTGCTTTCGAGCCCTTACGTAGGCCAGACGATCGGTGAAATGTGGGGGTATTCCATCGACGGGATGTTCCGTAGCAACGAAGAAGCGCAGGCTTTCAAGATCGATCAGTCGTTCGTAAACAAGCAACGCCTGAGCGCTCCCGGTGACTGGAGCAAGCTGCAAGCCGGTGACCTGCGGTTCGTGGATTTGAATGGTGACGGCAAAATCAACAACGGCTCCAACACCCTTGCCGACCCGGGCGATATGAAGATCGTGGGTAACAACCGCGTGCGTTTCCGCTACGGTGTCAACCTCGGCGCATCGTGGAATGGCTTCGACATTTCGGCATTGGCACAGGGTATCCTTCGCAGAAACTGGTACCCCGGCAACAATGCCGACAAATTCTGGGGACCGTATTCACGTCCATACTACTCGTTTATCCCGAAAGATTTCGGAAACGACATCTGGACGCCTGAAAACCCGAACGCGTATTTCCCGGTGCTGCGCGGCTACACGGCACTTAACGACGGCGGCGACCTCCGTTCTACCAACGACCGCTACATTCAGAACGTAGGTTACCTGCGCCTGAAAAACGTGGTGATCGGCTATACCGTCCCCGAGCGCATCAGCAAGCTGGTTCGTATACCAAGGGCGAGGATCTACATCAGCGGCGAAAATCTGCTGACCTATACCCCGCTCCGCTCGAAATACATCGATCCCGAGCAGTTCGACGGCGATGGAACCAATGGACGGACTTATCCATTGTCGAAAACCATTTCAGCCGGTCTCAACCTCACATTCTAAAAGGCATTCATACCGATGAAAAAAATACTTAGCATTATCGCCATTTCACTGGGCCTGTTGGCTTGTGATCTGGATCAGCTCCCGCAGGACGCGATCTCGCCGGAAACTTTTTTCAATACCGAAAACGACCTGCTGCTTTATACCAACTCATTTTACAATGCACTGCCCAGCGCAGAGGATGTCTACAATGAGGACGTCGACAACATCGTCAAAACCAGCTTGCGAGACGAGTTGCAGGGAACCCGGGTGGTACCTACGAGCGGCGGCGGCTGGGGCTGGGGAAATTTGCGGAATATCAACTATTTCCTAGCCAACTCCGGCAAGTGCCCCGACAAAAAGGCCGTAGCCAAATACAATGGCCTCGCCCGTTTCTTCCGTGCATATTTCTATTTTGGAATGGTTAAACGCTTTGGCGATGTGCCCTGGTACTCGACCACCATCGAGCTCGAAGATCAGGCATTGCTCACCAAAGCCCGCGACCCGCGCACGCTCGTGATGGACTCGGTAATGGCCGACATCGACTACGCCATCGCCAACCTCGACGCCAGCCGCCAGCTGACCACCATTACCAAATTCACCGCCTTGGCATTAAAATCGCGTATTGGCCTGTTTGAAGGTACATTCCGTAAGTACCACCCGGAATACAACCTGCCCAATGCCGACAAGTTCCTCGACGCAAGTATTTCCGCTTCGGAAGATCTGATGAAAAACAGCGGCTATTCCATTTACAAGGCTACACCGGCGACCGCGTACATGAAGCTCTTCTCGTCCGACAACGCAATCCCCGACGAAGTGATCCTTGCCCGTGATTTCAGCGACGAATTGCAGGTTTACCATAACCTGAACTACTACACGATGACCGCTTCCTACGGGCGCCCTGGTTTGGAGAAAAGACTGGTGAACAGCTACCTGATGGCCGACGGCTCACGGTTTACCGATGTGAAGGGTTATGAAACCATGCAGTTCTATGATGAGGTTCAAAACCGCGACCCGCGCCTTGCACAAACTATCCGCACGCCGGGATATACGCGGATTGGCGAAACTGCCCAACTGGTACCGGAGTTTGGCGCCACTGTGACGGGCTACCAGTTGATCAAGTTCGTGTCGGCGCCCAAATGGGATACTTTCTCGAAAGACATTACCGACATGCCCGTCTTCCGCTACGCCGAGGTATTGTTGAATTACGCCGAAGCCAAAGCCGAAAAAGGCACATTAACCCAGGCCGACCTCGATATTTCGACCAAACTCACCCGCGACCGCGTAGGCATGCCCAATATCAATATGGACCAGGCCAACGCCAAACCCGATCCTTACCAGGCGGCTCAGTACACGCAGATCAGCGGCAAAAACCTGGGTGTGATCCTGGAAATCCGCCGCGAACGCCGTATCGAGCTGGTCATGGAAAACTTTTTCCGCTGGGACGATATTATCCGCTGGAAAGAAGGCCAGGCTTTGACCAAACAATACAAAGGCATGTATTTCCCCGGACCCGGCCAGTATGATCTCGACAAGAGCGGAAGCATTGACGTCGTGATCTACGAAGGCACCAAGCCCGACATCAAAGGCGCGCAGCTTTTAAAACTAGGCAGCGACGTGTCACTGGAAAATGGAGCGAAAGGCGGCAACATCATCGTGAACGGCCACATTACCAAGAAATTCATCGAAAACAGAGATTACCTTTACCCCATTCCCAAGCAGGAGCGCCTGTTGAACACCAACCTGACGCAAAACCCGAACTGGGAGTAATGCATTATCCGACTGTTCCTAACCCTTAATTTTTATGCTTTCAGACAGAAGGTCGTTTCTTGAAAAAATGTCTCAGATCGGGGCACTGAGCCTGTTGCCCCTGGCCGCAGCTTCGGCTGCCGCAGCGCCGGCTGCCGGTTCGCAGGCCGCCAATGCGGCCGAAGCGTCACCCGTTGCTGACGATAAAAACCATTTCGTCGCCGGCCCCTATTTACAGAACATGGGATCCGACGAGGTTACAATCATGTGGATCACCCATAAAAACTGTTTTAGTTGGGTCGAATATGGCGCGGGCACTTACACGAGCAAGCGCGAATTCGGCTACAACAATGGGCTCATTGAAGCAAACAGCCGGATCAACAAGATCACATTGACCAACCTCGCGCCCGGTACCGAGCACAAATACAAGATTGTGTCCACCGAAGTACTGGGTTACAAAGGCTCGAAAGTGGAGTTTGGTGAAACCATTGCCAGCCCGTTGTACGGTTTCAAAACCTGGGGACAGAACGAGGACGAGTTCAAAATGGTGGTGTTCAATGATATCCACGACCGCCCGCAGATTATTCCACAGCTCTTGTACCGCCACGGCTATACAGGTAATACCAAAGATTACGATTTCGTGGTTTTCAACGGCGATTGCTTCGACTGGGTAACAGAGGAGCAGCAGATGGTCGATCACTTGATCAAACCGTCCGTCGATATTTTTGCAACCGAGTTCCCTTTCCTGCTCACCCAGGGAAACCACGAATGCCGGGGCAGCTTCTCGCGGCACATTCCGGAGTATTATGCCTATCCCGATAATAAATATTACTTCGCATTCACCCGCGGGCCGGTCCGGTTTGTAGTACTGGACTCGGGGGAAGACAAGACCGACGATAGCGTTGAGTACGGCGGCTTGTCGGCATTTGACCGCTACCGCGAGGTGCAGAAAAAATGGCTGGAAAAGGAAATCGAGTCACCGGAGTTCAAAAAGGCTGATTTCCGGGTGCTCCTGATCCACATCTCGCCCTACCATTCAGGCGACTGGCATGGTACGCTGCATTGCCGGGCATTGTTCGGGCCTGTTTTGAATAAGGCCAGAATCGACCTGCAAATCTCCGGGCACACGCACCGGTACATGACGCACGAGCCCGACGCCGACCATAACTGGCCGATCGTGATTGGTGGCGGTCCGCTCGAAGGCAAACGGACGCTTATCAAACTTCACGCTACCCGTAAACAGCTGGACCTGAAAATGATCCGCGACGATGGCGAACTCGTAGGCAAGTTTCTGATCGCGAAGAAGAACAAATGACAATTTCAAACGGCAGCAGGTTATCCGATCCGCTGCCGTATGTTTTTCAGCCATTCGGTTACTTAAAATATTAACCCAACATTAAATAATCACCGCCACGGGCACCGGATTTTTGCCAACAAAGAAAAATGGTACATTTGCTCCCGACGTAACCCATTTTTCGTGGAACAGGATTCGGTACTTTGGCAAAAGTTCAAGGAAGGCGACCCGCTTGCCTTCGAGCATCTCTTGCGCAACTACTACCGGCCATTGTTCGATTACGGAAGGCGGTTCGTGAGCGACCGCGACGTGCTGAAAGACCTCGTCCACGATCTTTTCCTTCATTTGTGGGAACGCAGGGAATCACTCGGTAAGACCGATCACATCAAGCCCTACCTGCTTACCAGCCTCCGCAACCGCATTTTCAAGAATAGTAACCGGCTTGAAGCCCGACCGGAAATTTTCCTGGCGCTCGAACACACGCCCGAGGATTTTCACGAAACAGCCAACTCCATCGAAAGCGAGCTTATCCTTACGGAGTTCGCCGCTGAGAAGCTTTCCCGCATTCAGCATATTATCCAGTCGCTCACGCCCCGGCAGCAGGAAATCATCCATTTGAAATTCTACCAGGACCTTTCCAATGAGCGCATTTCCGAAATCCTTAACATTTCGCGTCCGGCGACGGCTAACCTCCTGTACGAGAGCCTGAAAATGTTCCGCGAAAAATGGCTTCTGGTAGTGGGGCTACTCCTGCTTTTCCTTTCGGGAGGGCATTGATCCAAAATTTTTGAAATTTTTTCTTCATTCTTCCATGATCCTGGCGGTCGCGGCGGATTATACTATTAGAACACATTCACCTCAAACCAATGCATCCATTTTACCACTACAACCTGGAAGATTTTCTGACCGACGACGATTTCCGGGTGTGGGTAAAAAACGGCCAGCCGCGAAACGACTTTTTCTGGGCCAAACTCCGCTCGGAATATCCCGAAAAGGCGCTGCTGATGGACCAGGCCGCCGAGCTGATCCTTACCTGGGAAAAACAACCCAGCGACCTCACGCACGAAGAGCTCGACCACGAGGTGAACCGGATACTCAATGAATCGGTACGAACAATACCTGCCCGGAAGGCCGGCATTGTTCAGCTGCGCTGGTGGTATGCGGCGGCGGCGGTGCTCATTATGGTAGGCCTGGGATGGTTGATTTCCGGTAATAGTGTATTTCAAAAAAGCGGGTACACGTATAAACGCTACGTGTCCGCATCTCCCGTCCCACTGAAAGAGATCTCAAACAAAGGCAAAAAACCGATGAAGGTAAGCCTTCCCGACGGCAGTGAAATACAGCTGATGCCCGGTGCGGCGGTCAGCTATGCGGCGGTTTTTGTTCAGAATCATAAAAGGGAGGTCTTTCTTTCGGGAGAGGCGTTTTTCGAAGTCAGAAAAGACAAGGTGAATCCTTTCTTTGTGTATGCCAACGACCTCGTCACGCGGGTTGTAGGAACGAGTTTTACTATTAAATCTTCTTCGGAGCGCGTCGAAGTGATCGTTCGTACGGGGAAAGTGGCGGTAATGCAGGCGAAAGACCTTGCCGGAAATGAAGGAGGCTCGCCTGGCGTCGAAACGCCGGGCATTGTTATGCTTACGCCCAATCAGCAAGTGGTATTTACTACCGGGCAGCCCGTGCTGGCGCGGAGCATCACCGAAAACCCGGTGGCCATCGCCCACCCTGTTGCAAAACCGGACTTTACATTTGACAATCAGCCGGTTGGAGAAGTGTTCCGGTTGATGCAGGAAACCTATGGAATACCCATTTTGTACGACTCCGTACAGCTGGGAAACTGCTCCCTGCGCGTGGCGCTGCGCGACGAGCCATTTTTTGACAAGTTAGGAATAATCTGCTCTACCATCGAAGCAAGCTACCGGGTAACCGACGGACAGGTCGTTATCACGGGGCAAGGCTGCGAATAAACCAAGTTTTCCTTTCAACCCAAACCACCCTTCTACCTTATGGCAAAATCTTGACCCAGATTCATTAAAAAAGCCGGCAATGATTGCAGCATTACCGGCCTGATTCTCCCGGTTCATTTCAACAGAAGGACAGTTCCGCCAAAATCGGAGCACGGGAGGGCTTTGTCCAGAATTCATCAAAACCATTCGAATTTATGAAAAAAAGTAGTCGACCACTAACGTACCTGGTGACTGTGATGAAAATTGCATGCATACCATTCATATTGACCCTGCTGTTCAGCAGCTTGTCGCTCGCCAGTAACGGGCTTGCGCAAGAACTGCTGCAACGCAACGTAACCCTGAAAGCCGAACGCCAGGACCTGCGCCAGGTGCTAAAGACCCTCGAAAAGTCTACCGGCGTCCGGTTTTCGTACGTGCCGTCGCTCGTACGTAACCAGAAGGTGACGGTTACGGCTGAAAACCAGCGTCTTTCCACCGTCCTCGACCAGCTGCTGGCACCGCTGAATATCCGCTATTCGGTATCCAAGGATTACATTATCCTGAACAAGAAGCCGAGCAAGGCTGCGGGCGTGAACGACACGAGCGTGCTTGATGTATCCGGCGACGAGAGCCTCATCGACCGGGTAATACGGGGGAAAGTCATCGCCGCCGACACGAAGGAGGCGCTCCCGGGCGTAAGCGTCGTGGTAAAGGGCACCCAGCACGGCACCTCCACCGAAGCGAACGGTACATTTGAAATAGAAGTCCCCAATGGCGATGCCCAGCTTGTTTTCAGTTTTGTAGGCTACCTCGCGCAGGAAGTGAATGTCGGAAACCAGTCGGAGCTCGATGTAACGCTCCTTTCGGATACTAAATCGTTGCAGGAAGTGGTGGTGATCGGTTACGGAACTGTCAAAAAGGCCGATTTATCCGCTTCGGTTTCGACCGTTCCCGATATGGACCAGATCAAAAACCGGCCGGTACTGAACGTCGGCAGTATGATCCAGGGTAAAGTAGCCGGTGTGACGGCTATCAGCAATGGTGGCCATCCCAACCAGACACCCAACATTACCATTCGCGGAACAGGTTCACGCGGGGGCGAGAGCGTGCTGTACGTGGTCGACGGCGTACCCAATGCCCCTTATAACCCGGCCGATATCGAATCCATTACGGTTTTGAAAGATGCCGCTTCGGCGGCCATTTACGGTGCATTCTCCGGGTCTGCCGGCGTTATCCTCATCACCACACGCCAGGCATCGCAGGGCAAGCCAAGCATCGAATACAGCGGTTTTATGGGGATGAAACAAGCCTGGAAACTGCCGCAGTCGCTTAATGCGGCAGACGAAGCCAGGGTCTCCAATCTGGCCTACACCAACGCAGGCCTTGCCCCGCTCGACGGCTGGGATGCCACCAAAAACCCCTATGCACAGGTTACCCGCACCGACTGGATCGACGAAATCTTCCGCACCGGCCTCATACAGCGCCATAACCTGAGCTTCAACGCCGGTACCGACAAGTTTTCGACCCTTTTGCAAGGTCGCTACGAGCGCGACGAGGGGACGCTCATCAACACCTACGCGCAGAATTTGTCCGTCCGTTTCAATGCGATGTACAAGTTCACCGATAAGATCAAACTCCGCCAGGAGCTTTTTTATAACAACAACGACAACCGCGGGACTGAAACGACCAGTGGTTACAGCGGCACGATTCTCTCCGCCATTTACATGCCGCGTTCGGCTGTTCCTTACTATGAGGATGGCAGTTTCGGCGGCGTAGGGCCGCGCGATTCGAAATATCTGGGGATTCACGGTGACGCTATCAGCCCGGTGGGTACGTTGATGCGCTACCGCCCTTATAATAAAAGCAGTGATATGCAGTCTGTTACGGAACTGGGCATTTCGGAGATCATCCCGGGCCTGAGCTTTGTCAGCCGTTTCAGCTATCGCCAGAACAGCTCGCTCTGGAAGAATTTTGAACCTAAAAGAACGGAGCCGGGCAAGCCCAACAACCAGAATACGCTCTCCTACTCCACCAACCGTGGCTATCACTGGATTTGGGAAAATACGGCCAACTACTCGCGCGTGTTCGGTCGCCACAATGTAGGCGCAATGGCGTCCATGACGGCCCAGGAAAACGGCAACCGCAGTTTCAGCATCGCCGCGAAGGGTTTCGAAAATGAAGCCGATTGGGCACAATTCTTCGTCAACGCATCGATTTTTGATCAAAACCGGCCTGGTGACGACGAATGGAAAGACCGCAATGCCTCGTATGTGGGCCGTCTGTCGTACAGCTGGGCCGACCGCTATTTCGTAACCGCCAGCTATCGCTACGATATTGCCGGACGCCTCGCGGAAGGTTTCCGCGCCAAAGGTTACCCGGGTTTCACAGGGGCCTGGAAGCTTAGCTCGGAGCCATTTTTCAATGTAAAAGGCCTCGATCTCCTGAAACTACGCGCAAGCTGGGGCCGCATCGGCAACATCGGTTCCATCGGAAGGTACTATGGCTACCCGAACCTTACGCCCAACAACACTTACCAGATCGGCAACGGAGCGCCTATCAGCAATGGTTTGTATGTCAATTCACGGTTTAACCCCGAGCTTTCCTGGGAGACTTCGCAGCAGACGGATTTCGGTTTGGATATAAGCCTGTTAAAAGAAAAACTGACCATTACCGCTGATTACTTTAACAAGCTGACCTTCGACCTGATCAAGCAGCAGGATACCGAATGGACCAACACCAACGGTTATGGCGCGCCCTTTATTAACCAGGGCAAGATCAGAAATACCGGCTTCGAGTTTGCAGCCAGCTGGCGCGACCAGATCGGCGAGTTTGGCTATGAAATCGGCGGTAACTTTGCTACCCTCAAAAACCGCGTCGATTATATTGACGAAAACCCTAACTCGGTATGGACCCACGGCGATGCATGGAGAAGCATTCTGGTGCCTTTCCGCTCTACGGTCGGCCAGCCCTATTTCTCCTACTGGCTGATCAAAAATGCAGGTATTTTCCAGACCGACGAAGCCGCTGCCGCCTACGTGGGCCCTACCGGCGACCGTATCCAGCCTAATGCAAAGGCAGGTGACTTGAAATTCGTAGACGAGAATGGCGACGGCAAGATCGATGACTCCGACCGCGTGTATATGGGCAATGCTTTCCCGAAAATCACTTATGGCATTACCGCCAACGCCAACTGGAAAAATTTCGATTTCAGTATCTTCTTCCAGGGAGTTGGGGGTGTAAAGTTGTTCAATGCATTCAAGCAATCGACATTGAATGGTGCTGAGCAAGGCTACAACCGTTGGGACAAGATTCTCGATGCGTGGTCGGAAACCAATACCGGCTCCGGTATTCCGAAGATCAGGGCGAACGATCCGAACAAGAACTTCTCGACCAACTCCGACTGGTACCTCGAAAACGGCAACTACCTGCGCCTGAAAAACCTGATCATCGGCTATACGTTCAAAAGCAAGCCTGGCAAACCTAGTCTGCGCGTGTACGTGAGCGGCGACAACCTGCTGACATTCACGAAATACTCAGGCATGGACCCCGAGATCGGCAGCCAGTATATCGATGGCCGCTACACCGCGCCGGGCCTTGACGGTGGCCAGTATCCGGTGGCACGCGTGTACTCAGCCGGTGTGAAGCTCAAATTCTAATACCCAGATCAGACCAAACAAAGACTTTGACTCATGAAACATATCATTAAAAATGCGGGTCTTGCCATTGTAATGGCCATTGGTGCTTCCGCATGTACCGAAAGCTGGGTAGATACCAAACCCAACGGCTCCCCCACCACTGCATTCTTCTGGAAAAGCGATGAAGATGTGAACAAGGCCGTGGCCGCCATGTACGCGCCTATGGGATATGAAAATACCTGGGGCCGCAACCTGTTCTGGATGCAGAACGCCAGCGACGACATCGTAACCGGCCGTGTGCGTGCGGAAAGCGACAATATCAAGAACTTCAATATCACCGGCCGCGAAGGCTCCATCGCTAACTGCTGGAACGACGTGTACTGGATGTTGAACAAGGCCAACCAGGTAATCCAGGGCGTCCCGACAGCCACCGGCGTGTCCGACGCGGTGAAAAACCGCGCTTTGGGCGAGGCGTATTTTATCCGCGGGTTTGCCCATTTCTGGATCGCTTACTCCTGGGGGCACAAGAACCTCGGTGTTCCTTTCGACGGGCCGGAGAACACGGAGTTTGGCAAGCGCATTCCTCCGCAGCTCCCTTCTGTAACGGACAACTACGCCCAGATCATCAGCGATTTGCAAAAAGCCGCCGACCTGCTACCATTGTTCCAGACATACGGCGCAGCCGATCAGGGACGTGCCCACAAGGCTGCCGCGTGGGGCTATATGGTGAAAGCCTATGCTTACTGGGCACAATATGACGCTTCTAAATGGGCATTGATCCCCGAACTGGCTGACAAGATCAAGAACGAAGGGGCACGTGCGCTCATTACCGGTAAAGAGACACCGGCTGCGAATTACCAGGCCGTGTTCACGATCGAGAACAACTGGACGAGCGAATATATCTGGTCGGTGAACTCCGGTGTCCAGGGTGGTTCTATCTTCCCGGGTGTGGCATTGGAAAACAAAGGTTGGGGTATTTTCAATGGCTGGGGCTATTTCCAGCCTACCGAAGAGCTCTATGAGGAATATGAAGCCAAAGACCCGCGCCGCGAGGTGACGATCCTGAAATTCGGCGATAAGTTCACCTATTTCGGCAAGGAACGTTCCTATTTCTCTACCAACAGCCTCTCGGGCTTCCAGATCCGCAAATACATGGAGCCTTACAGCTACGGAAGCAACGAGAATGCGGGCAGCAACACGATGATCAATCAGAGCGGCGACGGCCCTTCTACTCGTCTGAACCTTCCGTTAATGCGATACGCCGAAATATTGCTCTTCAAAGCGGAAGCATTGATCAAGCAAAATAAAAATGCGGAAGCAGCTGCTCCCTTGAACGAAATCCGCGCCCGCGTGGGACTCGCGCCGATTGCCGCGCCGACATTGGCCGACCTCAAACACGAGCGCCGCGTGGAGCTTGCCTGCGAATGGACCGACCGCCTCGCCGATCTGAAACGCTGGGGCGATTACGACAAGATCAACATGCCGCTTCACGGCCGCATTCACGAGAACAAAACCGATCCGAACTCGGCTTACAAAATCCAGGTGATATGGCCGGCACGCAGCTTCGACCCGGGCAAGCACATGGCCTGGCCTATGAATCCGGATGAGATTTCGCGCAGCAACGGTGCCTACAAGCAAACGCCGGGATGGTAATGTTGTGTCAAATGTCAACTTTCATCATGAGTTAACATTAATCGCATATTTTTGGCATTGCAACAGGAGACCCTTCGGGGTCTTTTGTTTTATAGTAATCAATCATCTCTATACCCAATGAAAAAAATTGCCCTTTACCTCTTGGCATTCGTCTCGCTCGCAACGGCGGCGTATGCGCAGAAAACCGCAACTATTAATGTAGGTTCTTACAACCTACGCTACAACACCCCTAACGACGGCATAAATGCCTGGCCCAACCGTAAAGAGAATGTAAAAGGCCTGATCCGTTTCCATGAATTCGACATTTTCGGCGTGCAGGAAGCCTTGGTAGGTCAGCTTAAAGACGTAGCCGAGCTCCCGGAGTTTACATACTACGGCAAAGGGCGCGACGATGGCAAGGAAGGCGGCGAGCATTCAGCCATCTTTTACAAGAAAGACCGTTTCAAACTACTCAAATCAGGCGACTTCTGGCTGAGCGAAACACCCGATAAGCCCGGCCTGGGCTGGGATGCTAAATGCTGCAACCGCATTTGCTCATGGGCGCAGTTTGAAGATTTGAATACCAGGAAGAAATTCTTCTTCTTCAACGTGCATTTCGACCACCAGGGCGTCGAAGCCCGCAGACAATCGGGACACTTGATGGTGAAAAAGATGAAGGAAATCGCAGGAAACGCGACTACCATCCTCACCGGCGATTTCAATTCAACACCGGATACCGAGCAGATGAAAACCATCAGCGGCTTGCTCAACGACACCCATAATGTTACCAAACAAGCTCCTTACGGCCCGGAAGGCACATTCAACAGCTTCAAATTCGACGCGGAAATGAAGACCCGGATCGATTATATTTTCGTAAGCAAAAATGTGGATGTACTGAAATACGGTGTGCTAACCGATTCAAAGGAGCAGCGCTATCCTTCGGATCACCAGCCGGTGTTGGTGAAGGTGGAGATCAAGTAAGATAAACTTCGGATTTCGGCAGTTGGCTTTTGGCAATTTTGGAGACTACCCGATCGCCTGAGCTGGCTGCCGTTATTTTTTATCGAAATCCGGGATGCCGTAGGCTTCAATTAATTTGTTCATCTTGTCAAATTTTTCTTTAAACGCCTCCGTTTCAAGATATTGATCAAGACTTTTGTCCACCTTTTTAATTTTAGGCTTGAATGTACCTGAAAGTTTCTTTTCCATCTTTATGATTGGCTTTTTCTTTTGATTAAAAATGCCTGATAGTCGGTGTCCTGGCAAAACGCTTCCCATTCACCATCTAACAATCCAAAAACCTCAAAGTCACCCTTAATAGTTTCCAAATTGTTTGAAATAACAACTCTGTATAACCTTGTTCTGGCCGGGGTACTGCCCGTAGCAACAATCAATGCATTTGGAAACAGGTTGGTAAAAAAGTAGACTGTTGAAGCAACCGTCGCCAGCACTTTTGCGCTGTCCCCATTGTTGGTGACTACACAATCATTCAGCTCACCGGTATGTTCATTTTTATCTCCAAATCCAAGGTTGAACAGATTACTTACGCCTTTCGGGCTGTAAACTACAACTTTTGTCACGTCCCCTTTCGGTCCATGGCTCACAAACTTGTAAACCATGGCCGTATCGCCGGGCGTTATCTCATATTTCTCATAGTGCATGTGAAAGCAAATTTAAATACTAAATTGTAACCATCATTTCCAACTTCCCTGCCTGTGGTAATTGGTATCAACCGCCTGATTATTTGTGTGCTAGCGAGCTTTGCGTTCGTGTCAACGCAAAGCGTCAAAATCAAGATCATTGCTCCAAAAGCCTGGAATGATAGAAAAGCGCTTTTATTGACGCGTGAAAAGGGGTTTGCGGCGGTGGTCCATTCGATCAGGCTCGGTTTTGATACGACGCATCTGAATATGGATTCGGATCTGTTGCCGGATCTTTATCAATTCCAGGTCTCGCAGAAGAAGGGGGCATTAACTTTTTTCTTCGATCCGGGCACGGAGATACGCCTGGACACTTTCAACCTCTCCAAATCAACAGTAAGTCATTCCAGAAGCAACGAAGAATGGCGGGAATATCAAACGCTCGTGCAAAACCCTTCCGACCAACGCCTGAATGCATACGTACTGGCCGAAGCGAGCTCAAAAAGGCGGAATTTAGCCGATAGCATGCGATATTGGGTTAACCGGCAGGCATCCGAACGTGAAAAGCTCTGGGATGAGACGGCAGATTTCATCGCAAATCACCCCAAATCCTATGTCAGTTTATACTTGCTGAAAGTCAACTGGTTTGCACTCAAAAACAGGAGTCTGTTCGAAAAGCTCGACCGCTCGCTGGCGCATCACAGGAACTATCGTCTTTTAAAAGAGAGACACAACGGGATTGCGAAAAGCGCACCATCCGGCCCACAAAAATGACCGGGGCTAATGCTCTTCACCAAAAACATCGGTATCCCAGCCGCGAAAGGCATAGTATTTCCGCTTCGGTTCTCCCGTCCCGTTGATCCCCTTCTTTTTAGGTAAATAATAGCCGTGCACGTACAGCAAGGGCACGATCATCGCTCCCAGCAACGACATACTGGCCCATCTTCCCACAAAAACAGACAAGGCCAGCACAATTACCAATGTCAGGGCATACTTTCCAAGGCGACGCCATTTGGGAGTCTGCTCTTCAAAATGCCCGAAAACCATGTTGCCCGCCGCGTAAATAGCGCTTACAACCGCAATCTCGAACCAAAGTGTATCAGTCGACCACATTTCCGTACATTAAAAAGGGATCACTATTCTCTTTATATCAATTGATTAGCTTCCAATTTAATCGTTAAAAGTTTGCGCTCAAACCATATTCAGGACAAATGCAGATCTCCGCAAGCATCAAAAACAGTTTGAACAGCCATTCCGCGACAGTGGCTACCAACGGCACTGAAAAGCAATTGCAGATCGCGCCCCGAGAAACGGGTTATGGTTCGTCCGTCAATGGGGGCGAAATGCTGCTCCTGGCCCTTGCCACCTGCTATTGCAATGATATCTACCGTGAAGCGGCCCAGCGCAATATGGCGGTGGAAAACGTGCAAGTAACCTGCTTTGCCGATTTTGGCGGTCCGGGCGAGCCCGGAAGCAATTTCCGGTACGAGGTACAGGTGAAATCAAATGCCTCGAAGGCAGATATTGAAGAACTGGTCCGGCACACCGATCAGGTAGCCGAAATCCATAATACACTCCGGAGAGGGGTTAAAGTAGATTTGATTTTTTCCCAGAACCCATAAAGACAATGCACGCAAACCTCTTTCGCCTGGTTATCTGCCAACTTACTCTGGTTATAGCTTTTTGTAGTTGCAATGAAAACTCCGACAACGCTACCGGGACGCCGGTCCAAATCAGGGAAATCAATCAGAACGAAATCACTTCAAAAAAAGCAGTCGTCGCGATCACTGGTGCGACCATTATCGACGGAACCGGCGGAGCACCGATCGAGGAGGGCTGCGTAATCGTCACGGATGGTATTATCACTGCCGTTGGCAAAAAAGCGGATATTCAAATACCCGCAAATGCGCACGTTATCAACGCCCTGGGCCTCACCTTGTTGCCAGGCTTTATCGATTCACACTTCCATTTGGATGGTGTCCACGGCCTCCCCGCGCAATTCCTGCAAAACGGCGTTACCTCCCTGCGCGACCCCGGGGCGTGGATCGAAGCATATGATACGGAACGGAAGAGTGGCAAGCCGGTTCCACGGCTTTTCCTCGCAGGTCCGCATATCGACATGTTCCCTCCCGCCTACCCGCGTGACGCGTACGTGGTCAGGGACGCGGACGAGGCCGTGCGCGAAGTAAACCACCTTGCCGACCAGGGAGCGTCGGTGATCAAAGTCTACTTCCGTGTGCCCCCGGCAATCATCCGCGAAGTATGCAAGGCCGCCCACGCCCGGGGCATTCCTGTCACCGGGCATCTTGAAACCACCGAGGCCAGAGAGGCGATTGACGCCGGGTTGGACGGGATCGAGCATATCACCTCTTTCGGACTGACGCTCATTCCGCAACGGGAAGCCGAGCAATACCGCCAAATGGTCCTGGCCGACAACAATGCGCGAAAACAAGGAAGGTACCAGGTTTGGAAAAGCATCAACCCCGATAGCCCCGTCACCGATTCACTCGGAGTTTTCCTTCGCAACAAAGGCACGTTCATAAGCCCGACGCTCGGCGCATTCGAATATCAGGAGACGGCTGGGCAGCCTCTGGATACCGCCCGTTTGGAAGGCTTTGGCAAAATGAAAAGGATCACCGGTAAGCTGCACCGCGCCGGTGCCAGAATAGTAGTCGGATCGCATTCGATGATCCCCTATGCCGAAACGGGCTGGGCATTTCAGCGCGAAATGGAGCTGCTGATCGACAGCGGGCTTAGTCCCGCCGAGGTAATTACTGCCGCCACGCTTCAAAATGCGCGTTTCTTCCGCATCGCGGACCGGTTAGGAAGTATTGAGAAAGGGAAACAGGCCGATCTGATCCTGATCAAAGGCGACCCTTTAAAGAACATATCCGCTACCCGGAACGTTAGTAAGGTTATGTTGAATGGGGTTTGGGTTAAATAGGTAGGAATCGCTACATTGCTTTTAAACAACACGACTATGAAAAATCTCCTTCTGATGATCCTGAGCGCATTGATGCTTTGGACAGGTAACCAGGCCATCGCTCAGGCCGAAGAAGAAAAACTCGATCTTCCAGGCGATAATCTAAACCTGTACGCAGTTTTGAAGCTTTTCCAGGAGTCGGAAACACTCGAAGGCTTTGAGCGGAAACTGAATGAGGAAAATTCGGAGATCAATAACCTTGACCTGAATGGCGATAATCAGATAGACTACATCCGCGTGGAGGATAATGTAGAAGGCAATCTTCACACGATCAGCCTGAAAGTTGCGGTTAGTGAAACGGAGGACCAGGATGTAGCGGCATTTTATGTCGAAAAGAAGGACGATGGCGAAATATGGATACAGCTCGTTGGCGATGAAGACCTTTATGGGAAGGATTACATTATCGAGCCTAACTCACAATCGGGAACGGTCAGTGAAACACCAAACCCGGGTTATACCGGGAACAGGGAGGTTCAGCAGGCTGCGGTACAGCAGAATGTCACCTACGTATCGAACTGGCCGGTAATTCAATTCATTTTTGTGCCGAGATATGTCATCTGGCGTTCACCCTGGCGGTGGCACTACTATCCGTCATACTGGCGCCCCTGGCGGCCGCGCTACTGGCATTACTATTATGGCTACCACTACCACTGGCATTACTATTACAACGGGCATTTCCGTCGTTGGCCCAGCTATCGCAACCCGGTTTGGCATACACATTATTATGGAGGTAACTTCCGTTCACGCTCAGTTGTCGTGCGTACGCGCTACACGCGAGGCGATTACCGTGCGACCTATTCACGACCTTCGTCGGCACGGCAGGGCTCCGCATTGTTTGTAAAAAGAAACCCCAAAGCTCCTACCACGCGGGAAAGGCTTCCCAGCTTTGATAAGACGGGCCGCCCGGTGATCACGCGGCCCTCGACCGGTCGGCCGGGTACAACAAGGCCGGAAACCGGTGGCAGTAACTCGCGGCCTTCTGTCGAAAGGCCGGGCAATAGCGGTCGCCCTGGCACATCGCGGCCTGTCGACCCAAAACCGGGAGTAACACGTCCGGACATCGAGCGTCCAACTCGCCCAGGCAGGCCAGACGTTTCCAGACCAACACCAACGCCCCGTCCGGAAGTAACGCGCCCTACGCCAACGCCCCGGCCTGAGGTAACAAGGCCTGCGCCGTCGCCTCGCCCGGAGGTAACCCGGCCGAATATCGAACGCCCTACTCGCCAGACGCCTTCCGCCCGGCCGACGCCGACACCGAGCCGTCCTGAAACGTCACGCCCTGCAACTGCGCCACCTAGCCGGCAGCCAAGTTCACCACGTTCATCCAGAGAAGCGGAGCGGCCGTAACCGCGAGGTAATCAAAGATTGATATTATAAATCTGCCAGATACTTTTGACCGCCCAGGTACCGCATCTGGCGGACAATCTGGTTGGTACGCTTGTTCACATACGCAGAAGGATTTTTGATCGAAAAACGGATGGGATTGGGCAGAACCGCAGCAATGCGTGCGGCTTCGTAGCGAGTAAGGCGTTTGGCCGACTTATTGTAGTAACGCAGCGAGGCCGCCTCGACGCCAAAAGTCATTTTCCCCATTTCAGCTACATTTAAATACACTTCCAGAATACGCTCCTTGCTCCACAGCACTTCGATCAGCACCGTGAAATAGGCTTCCAGGCCTTTGCGGATGTAACTGCGTCCGTGCCAGAGAAATACATTTTTGGCAACCTGCTGTGAAATGGTGCTCGCACCTCGCGCACGTTTCCGGTCCTCGGTCATTGCATCATAAATTTGGTCGAAATCGAACCCCCAGTGGTTAGGGAAATTCTGGTCTTCGGATGCCACCACAGCCAGGGCCACTTCTTTGGAAATGTTTTCGTATGGCTCCCAGTCGTGAAAAATCTCGGTATCCTCATCTTCGACGAAAGCGTCGATCTTGCGGGAAATCATATAAGGTGTTACCCAAATGGGCAAAAACCGCAAAACAACCACCCAAACCACTGAAATCACGAAAAAAGCAAGGAAGATTTTGAGCGCAATAAATTGCAGACGGCGGAGCATAAAACTTTTTTACTTCTACAAACAGAAACCAAGTAACAAAAACAGCGTACAAAGAACAGAAACTAATCAGGTTTAGGCAAAGAAATATGCGCCTAAATCGCCAAAATTTTAATTACGCTGTATATGAATGAAGATTTACTCAGTTTTATCTGGCGCTTCCAGTATTTTGAAAAGAAAGGATTGGAAACCGACGGGAATATGCCACTCTCCATTATCCGCCCCGGCCAACGGAATACCGATGCCGGCCCGGATTTTTCCGAAGCTCGTGTTTCCATCGCCGGCGTGTTGTGGGTGGGCAGTATCGAAATCCACGTAAAGGCATCCGACTGGTACTTGCATGAACACCAGCAAAACGGGGGCTATGACGGCGTGATCCTTCATGTGGTTTGGGAAAATGATCACCCGGCCATGCGGCGGGATGGTACGCTTGTCCCGACATTATCGCTTAACGGGCTGGTAAAAGCGTCAGTTATCGAAAGGTACCGCAGCCTTCTCGACGAAAAAGATACCGTTCCCTGTAACCGCCAGTTTGCTGGTGTAGAGCAGATCCGCAAATACGCGATGCTGGACAGGGTACTGCTCGAAAGACTCGAACGCAAAGCACTGGAAATTCAGCGTTTGCACGAAACGAACCAACAGGATTGGGAGCAAACGGCCTACCAATGGCTTGGCCGGCATTTCGGGTTTAAACTTAACGATACACCATTCCAGCGACTCACGGGCATTGTTCCCTGGAAAATTATCCGCAAGCACACCGACCGCCTCGTTCAGGTCGAAGCATTGCTGTTTGGCTGCTCGGGACTTATTTCCGGGGAATCGGAAGATGTATATGTACGCCAGCTCCAACAGGAGTTCCGATTTCTGAGCGCCAAGTACAAGCTAGGCGACGACGTAATGCAACATCACGAATGGAAATATGCCCGGTTACGTCCTGCGGGCTTTCCTACCGTCAGGCTGGCGCAGTTTGCCCGGTTGCTATGCAATACCGGTGGCTTTCTGAACAGATTTGTCATTTCCGATCACTTCGATGAAGTACATAGCCTGTTCCGGATCGAGCAATCGGCCTACTGGCGGGAGCATTACTTATTTGGGAAGAAAGCAAGAGCGCTAGTGCCGGTATTAGGTGCGGACGCTGCCCATTTGCTGATCGTCAATGCCGCGGTGCCGTTACTTGTTGCCTATTCAAAACAAAGGCAACAACCCGAGCTGCTCGACAAGGCCATTTATTGGCTTTCGGAGATTCCTGCCGAAGACAACCGCATTACCCGCGAATGGGCGTCGCTGGGCATGAGCGTGAAAACCGCGGCGGACTCGCAGGCGTTAATCGAATGGTTCAACAACTATTGCACGCCAAGACAGTGCCTGGAATGCATGGTAGGCGCGGCGCTCGTCAGGGGTGCCTAGCCTTTCACCAGATTGACGCCCGTCAGCAAAAATACCGTTCCCACCAGGAATGGTACGATCGACTCCCATTTTGAAACCGTAAGACCCAGGACGGGTTTGTCCGACAAAAATGCGACGCATGCGAAAAGCAATACCGCAATACCTAAAATCGTGAGCAATGAGCCGAAAAAACGTTTGAACTGAGCGTTTTCCATGAAAAGTGTCTATGAGGAGATTAAAAAGTTCGCAAAAATATCAAATATGCGCCGGCATTGGCGTGGTTACTGCAAAAAATATGCCTTAGACGCGTTTGAGCCCCATTTTTTCACCCTCTCCGATCATGAATGCAAAGGCTGGTCCGTATTCGTTGGGAACAATACCTTCCAGGATCGCTTCGCGTACCGCCTCCTTGATAATCCCTACTTCGCGCGCAGGCTTCAAACCAAACGCTTCCATTATCATCTCCCCGGTGATGACCGGCTGGAAATTGCGGAGCTTATCGCGTTCTTCGAGATCTTTGAGTTTTTGTTCCACCAGGTTAAAATTACTGATGAAACGCTTCACCTTCTCGGGGTTTTTGGAGGTAATATCGGCCCGGCACAGGTTCATCAGCGCCTCTATATCCTCTCCGGCTTCTACAAGCAAGCGTCGCATCGCCGAATCGGTAATTGCGTCTTTGGAGAGCACAATAGGGCGCAAATGCAGTCTGACCAGTTTTTTTACAAACCGCATTTTCTCGTTTAACGGCAGTTTCATCCGGCGAAAAATCACCGGTACCATCCGCGCGCCAACCTCCTCGTGGTTATGAAACGACCACCCATTGCGTTTGTCGAACTTCTTGGTGGCAGGTTTCGCAATATCGTGCAGGATAGCGGCCCAGCGCAGCCAGAGGTCGTCCGAAACCTGGCAGACATTGTCCAGCACCTGCAAAGTGTGGTAGAAATTATCTTTATGCCCCTTGCCTTCGATGTGCTCCACGCCCTGCAGTTCCACCAATTCGGGGAAAATAATGGCCAGCAGTCCTGCGTGATAAAGCAGTTTGAAACCATAGGAAGGAGTTTTGGAAAGAATGATTTTGTTCAATTCGTCGGAAATCCTTTCCATCGACACAATGCTGATACGCTCCTTCATTTTCACGATCGCATCGAATGTATCGGGCTCGATATCGAAGTTGAGCTGACTCGCAAACCGGATCGCACGCATCATGCGCAGGGGGTCATCCGAGAAAGTAATTTCGGGATCGAGCGGGGTGCGGATAATCTTTTTACGAAGGTCGCTCATGCCGTCAAACGGATCGACCATTTCACCAAAAGTGCCTGCATTGAGACTGATACCCATTGCATTGATGGTAAAATCGCGGCGGTTCTGGTCGTCGGCGAGGGTGCCGTCCTCTACCGCCGGCTTACGGGATTCGGAACGGTAGGACTCCTTCCTGGCTCCCACAAACTCTATTTCAAGGTCTCCCTGGCGAATTTGTGCAGTGCCAAAATTTTTAAAAACGCTCACAAAAACATCCGGCCCGAGCCTGTTGGCCACCATCTCAGCCAGCTCGATGCCGCTGCCGATGGAAACAATGTCGATATCTTTGCTATTCCTTTTGAGTATCAGGTCCCTGACAAACCCACCGATTATGTATGCTTCTACACCCAGCTCCTTCGCAGCCGATACAACTTTTTCCAGAACGGGGTATGGTGTCAATTGCTCTTTAAAATTCATGCCGCAAAGGTAAAGAATTCTTGCTCGACATGAAGCGAGCCAGGATTACTGTACTAATTGATAATCGTTGATAAGCGTATTAGTAGACAAATTAAGGCGTTCCGAAAGGTTTCTGATCATTTCAAGACTAAGCTTTCTCTTTCTGCCAAGCACTTCCGAAACCCTGCTTTTGCTACCGATTACACCCACCAAATCCACTTGCCTGAGCTGCATTTGTTCCATTCTGATCTTGATCGCGTCGATGGGATCTGGTGGTTCGATTGGGTAATGTTCATCTTCATATGCGCCTACTAATAATGTAAGCACATCGCATTCATCACCCTCAGGTGTACCCACAGGCGCGCCGAAGACTTCCCCCAGTCTCTTCAAAGCAACCCTATATTCTTCTTCTGTCTTGATTAGTTTCAGCATGGTTAAATTGAATTAGCGTCAATTTTATCATATTCTTTATGTGAGCCAACGAAACGGATATAGACCGTCTGCCTTTCGAAGTCAAATTGAGCGACAAGCCTGAATGAATTACCACGAATGTTAAAGACGATCCGCCCATTCTTCAAAATACTGGCTGTTGCATATTGGCGCTTCACATCCATCGGAGACTGCCATTTCGCAGCTAACACATCTGCATACCAAACTTTAAGTTGGCGCTCAGCTTCCGGGTATTTCTCCCAAAAATCGCGTAACGTTCCTTTCGATAAAACTTTTTTCATCTAAAAATGGACATACAAAGGTACAATGTTCCCAAATATGGAACACCATTTAGACGCCAGAATATCAAAAAGGTAACGCGTTGTAGAATAACGTTTTTAGCTATTCACCATAAAAAATGCCGTGCGGGGAAACCTGTCGAACAATTCATCCTTCAACTCCTTACTAAGCGGCAGTTCACCCACGGCGCTGGCCATGCACTGCAGCCAGGCCACGGCATCGTCTTCGGTAATGGTGTGAGGCATGTGGCGGGCGCGCATCATAGGGTGGCCGTACGCCTCGGAGTAAAGTTGCGGGCCGCCGAGGAATTGGGTCAGGAAAAGGCGCTGCTTTTCCTTGATGAGGTCCTTGTCGGTTTTAAAAAGCCTGGATATGAGCTCATGCCCGAATACCTGGTCGTAAAATTTATCGGTGAGCTGCCGGAGCGCGGCGTCACCGCCAATGCGCTCGTATAATGACTGTTGTTCCATAAAATAACCTGCCGGATTCATCGCCGGCCGACTTTACAACTCCGAAGCTACCGCCGCAGGTTCCCGCGGCGATGATGACAGTTATCAGTTCTCGAAACGCATGTGCTTCACCGATTCCCCGGAGCGGGCGAGCTCGGTCAATGCTTCGATACCGATTTCAAGATGCTGCTTCACGTAGCTCGATGTCACTTTCTTGTCGCTTTCTTCGGTTTTTACGCCTTCGGGCACCATTGGATTGTCCGAAACAAGCAGCAATGCACCGTGCGGAATCGAGTTTGCGAAACCGACGATGAATATGGTAGCGGTCTCCATGTCGATGGCCATCGCACGGATTTCCCGCAGGTATTCCTTGAAGCTGTCGTCGTGCTCCCAGATTCGGCGGTTGGTGGTGTAAACGGTACCGGTCCAGTAATCGAGTTTCTGCTTTTTAATGGCTGCCGAAACGGTGCTTTGCAAACGGAAAGAAGGCAATGCAGGGATTTCGGATGGCATGTAATCATCGCTCGTTCCTTCTCCACGGATAGCTGCAATAGGGAGGATCAGGTCACCCACCTGCGTTTTTTTCAAACCGCCGCATTTACCTAAAAAAAGGACGGCCTTCGGATTAATGGCTGATAACAAGTCCATTACAGTAGCAGCCATGGGGCTACCCATCCCGAAATTGATAATGGTAATGTCTTTCGCAGTCGCAGTTTGCATGGCGCGGCCCTGTCCCCGTACTTCCACCCCAAACTTTTCGGCAAACATGGTTACATAATTTCCGAAGTTGGTCAGCAGGATGTAGCTCCCAAATTCTTCCACAGGCGTACCCGTATAGCGCGGGAGCCAGTTTTCGACGATCTGTTCTTTGGTGGTCATGAAATCAGCAGGTTTGTTGGCAGGACATCCGGGGTTGACTATCTTCGTTCATGGAATCATTAAACCTTCCCGGATTCGCCCACAAAGTTAAGCAGGTAAACGGGAAACCGCATATTTTCGACATTATCCGCAGGAAATTCGTGACGCTCACGCCCGAAGAATGGGTGCGCCAGCATTTCATCCATTTGCTCATCACGCATTACGGCTACCCCAAATCGCTCTTCGCGGTAGAGACTGGTTTACAATACAATACGCTGGCCAAACGCACCGACATCATGGTGCTTTCCAACAATGCATTGCCATTTCTGCTCGTCGAATGCAAAGCGCCGTTTGTAGGTGTTACGGATGCCACTTTCGCACAGATAAGCCGATATAACTTCACATTACAACCTCAATATCTGGCAGTTACCAACGGAATGGCGCATTACTGTTTCCAGGCCGTGAACGGGCAGATCCACTTCATGGACGATTTCCCCAAATACCGCGATTTCAATAATTGACCACAAAAAAACCTGCCCGATACGGACAGGTTCTTTTAACATTCAGGTCATACAAATGCAGACGGCCGATACCAGGCAACCGCCTGCGGGTAATTATTTTCCGGCAACCAATTTCACGTCGATAGAGAAATCGTCGTTGATCATTTTGTCGCCCAGGTTATCGAAGAATGACTTCGAGTTGTATTTAATGTCGTATTTCGAACGGTCAACAACCAGTTTACCAGTAGCTTCTGCACCGGCTGCAGTAGTTTTAACAGTTACAGGGAAAGTAACAGGTTTGGTAATGCCTTTGATCGTCAGATCACCAGTTACATCGTAAACGCCGGTTGCTTTTGGAGTAGCTTTTGTCACCACAAAAGTTGCGGTCGGGTGTTTTTCAACGCCGAAGAAATCATCCGATTTCAGGTGGCCGATCAGCTTACCATTGTATTCTTTGTCGGTAAGGTCGGTACAAGTGATGCTGTTCAGGTCGGCAACGAATTTACCGCCAGTGAGTTTAGCGCCATCGAGAACGATCGTTCCTTCTTTCAAAGTGATTTTACCAGTGTGCTCGCCGGTAACTTTTTTACCCAGCCAGGTCAGTTCGCTTTTAGCGGCGTTTACTTTCAGGTTGGTAGCTTTTTTACCATTGTCTGCTGAAACAGAAGAAGATACAAACAATGCTACTGCAAGAGATGCGGCAAAAAATTTAAGTGATTTCATTGTAGTTTTGATTAAAAATTAAATTGAATTATGGATTTGTGTTAATTGTGTTTTAAGCTTAATCTTCGTTTTCCCGAAGCTTGTCGAGCAATGCGCTGATCCGCTCGGCCTCTTCCTCGGAAATGATATTGAACCGGTTTTCCCAATCCTCGATAAACGGATCCAGTACTTTCAGCAAGTCGAGCCCTTCCCCGGTAATCACGACGTCCACGGCACGGCGGTCACTTTCGCAGGAGGTCCGTTTCGCCAGGTTCTTCGCCAGCAACTTATCTACGAGCCGGGATGTGTTGGAGCTCTTGTCGAGCATGCGCTCGGTAATGTCGCTCACCTTGATCGGGTTGCCTTGCTGGCCCCTTAGAATCCTGAGCACATTATATTGCTGCGGCGTAATGTCATGTTCCTTGAAAGATTCAAGCTGCTTATATTCGAGCCACTTGGTGGTATACACCAGGTTTAACGCCAACTTTTGGAAGGGGCTCCGAAATTTTTTTTGCTTTATATCAGTTTCAATAGACATAGCCAATCAAGTTAAATGCAATAATGATGTATATACATTTAATGTAGTAACATCTATTGGTAAGGGAATAGTTCAGCCAGGTAAAAAATATTTCAAAAATTTTCATCAAAGCAAATACAACCGCCAGTAACTATTTGATTATCAATCAACAACACCTAGCCACCCTTAACAAACACCCGACAATACCTGACAACACCTAACCACCCTTGACGTTACCCGACCCCCAGTGATAACCACCCGACATGATCGACCTTAAAAAACCGCTGATCCTCGCCTCTAACTCCCCCAGAAGAAAACAATTACTGCACGATGCAGGCTTCGCATTTACCGTCGAAGTGCTCCCAACCGACGAAAGCTACCCCGCAGAGCTACCAGCCGAAGAGATTGCAGGCTATATTTCCCGGGAAAAAGCCGAGCAGTTCCGAAACAACCGTCCCGGATCCCTCGTACTGACAGCGGACACGGTGGTCATCGCCGACCACCACATTCTCGGCAAGCCCACCGACCACGCCGATGCATTCCGGATGATCCAAATGCTCTCCGGCAGAAGCCATAAGGTTGTGACGGCGGTGAGCCTTTTGTCGGATGCCGAAATACAAACCGCAGCCGATATAGCGGAAGTTTATTTCAGGAAATTGGAAGATTGGGAAATCAACCATTATATTGAGCAATACAAACCCTTCGACAAGGCCGGCTCCTACGGCATTCAGGAATGGATCGGGATGATCGGGATAGAGAAAATCGAGGGGTCGTTCTACACGATCATGGGCTTGCCCGTCCAGGTCGTTTACCAATTGTTGAAACCGCATTTTCACTAATGCCCCATTATGTTTGCAGACAGGTCAGCCAGTATCCCGAAGGTTTGTTATGAGATATTCGTCCGTTCTTTCTGCGATTCGAATGGCGACGGCATCGGCGACCTGAACGGCATTATTTCCAAACTGGACTACCTGGCGGACCTGGGCATCGAGGCTATCTGGCTCACGCCGATCCACCCTTCACCGAGCTACCACAAATACGACGTCACCGATTACTACGCCATCGAACCCGAATATGGAACGATGGACGATTTTAAGCGCCTGCTCGCGGGTGCGCACCAACGCGGGATCGCTATTTACCTCGATTTGATCGTGAACCATACCAGCACGCTGCACCCGTGGTTCAAAGAAGCGCGGAAGAGCAAGGACAATCCCTACCGGCACTTTTACTGGTGGATGACCGAAGATCAGATCGATCACCTGGGTATTTCGGAACGGGAAACATCTGACGATTCGCAGGTCGTATGCCCATGGCATGAAAACCCCGGCGACGATGAGAAATACTACGGCCTTTTTTTCAAAGGCATGCCCGATCTCAATTATCATTCGGAGGCATTGCGGGAAGAAATCGCCCAAATTATCCGGTTCTGGCTGAACGACGTAGGCGTGGACGGCTTTCGCCTCGACGCCGCCCGGCACATTTATCCCGAGTGGGACAAGGAACAGAGCATGAGTTTTTGGGAGTTCTTTTCAAAGATCATCGGAGAAGTGAAGCCGGGAGCATTCACCGTAGGCGAGGTATGGGCCGAAACCGAAGAAGTAGCCCCCTATCTCCGCAACCTGAATGCAACTTTCCATTTCGACCTCAGTTTTGCCTTGCAACGCATGCTCCTGGCCGGGCGCGACGAGCAGATTATCGACAAATTGCAGGCGAGTTTCAATCTGTTCCAAAAATACAACCCACTGTTTGTCAATGCGATCATGCTTACCAACCACGACCAGGAACGCATCGGGAGCGTGGTTGGTGGCGACATCGAAAAAATCAAACTTGCGGCCAGCATTCTGCTTACACTCCCGGGCCAGCCTTATTTATATTATGGCGAAGAAATAGGGATGCTGGGTACGAAGCCCGACCCTTATATCCGCGAACCCTTCCTGTGGACGTCCGACCCCGGCGATCCGCAACTTACCGGCTGGATCAAGCCCGAATTCACGACCTTGAAAACAGTGGCGCCCCTTTCGGCACAGGTTAGCGATGCTAATTCTGTTTTCAATCATTACAAAAAGATCTTAAAGCTCCGCAATACAGAACCCGCACTGAACCAGATATTGGCACCCAACCTGCAACCACTGCGCCTGGGGGACGATCAGCTACTCGCCTATTTTCGCCCGCACGTCGACCGGTCGCTTGTGATCATTCATAATCTTGGAAATACCGAAAGAGAATTAACAATGCCGGAGGATAAATCGCTTTTTACCGAAGTGCTGTTCTCCACCGATCCATTGCACGAAACGACGCTGACGACGAACCGGTTGTCGCCGCATGCAAGCCTCATTCTGGCACCGGCCCGGAATACCCGCCAGACCGAAAAGCAGTAGGGAAGCACTGCACCGGTTCTTTATTGGCTAAACCGTTGTCGGTAACGCTAATGCATTTCCTATGAAATCCGGTATTATTTCCACCTGTCTGATCGCCTTCCTGACCTGTACTGCTATGGCGCAAAAGTCCTACCCTACCATGGGCAAGATTGTTTATGAAGACCCTTCATTCGAAAAACTGTTGTCCAAAGATGCTAAAATTGAAGTATTGGCGTCGGGCTTCGAATGGTCCGAAGGGCCGGTGTGGGTAAAGGATGGCGGCTATCTGCTGTTTTCGGACGTACCGAAGAACAAGGTTTACAAATGGGATGAAAAAGAAGGGCTTTCGGTGTTTCTGGAACCATCGGGCTATACCGGCAGGGGTGTTTACAGCGACGAGCCGGGCAGCAATGGTCTGATTATCGATCAAAAAGGCCGCCTCGTTTCCTGCGAGCACGGCGACCGCCGCATTTCGGCCATGCCTTTAAATATTGGTGGAAAAGTTACGTTGGCCGACAACTTCGAGGGCAAGCGCTTCAACAGCCCTAACGACGTGGTGCAACACCGCAACGGCGATTATTACTTCACCGATCCACCGTACGGCCTCGCCAAAAAACACGAAGACCCGACCCGCGAAATCCCGCAATTCGGGGTGTACCGCATTCATCAAGACGGCAAAATAACCATGCAGGTAGGTGACCTCAGCCGCCCGAACGGCCTTGCTTTCTCGCCGGACGGGAAAACATTGTACGTAGCCCAATCCGATCCCGAAAAATCGATCTGGATGGCTTACCCGCTCGACGCCAATGGCAATGCGGAAAAGGGTAAACTGGTTTACGACGCCACGGCGATGAGCAAACGGGGCGTTCCGGGGCTACCCGACGGCCTCAAAATTGACCGGGACGGCAACCTATGGTCATCCGGCCCGGGTGGAATGCTCATTATCAGTCCTGCCGGAAAGTTGCTCGGCCGCATCGAAATGGAGGAACTGACCTCCAATTGCGCCTGGGGCAACGACGGTTCTACATTATATATGACTGTAGACGGTTACGTATGCCGCATTAAAACCAATACAAAAGGCGCAGGCTGGTAATCAGTTTTTCTTCCTGTATTCACGGAGCGTATTATCTACGTCGCGTTTCACGTTGCCCCAATCTGCTTTGCCGTTACGGTAAATGTTCGTGTAAGCTTTGTAAAGCGTTAAACGATCATCGCTGATTTTGTCGAGCTCCATAGCCATTGCCTGCCGCGACGAGGACTTTGCATTTTTGTATTCGTTAAGCAGGTTATTATATCTGTTTTCAAGATTATCCAACTCATACAGAACCACTTCCGCCAGCTTATCCATTTCCGTATACTGGTTGAGCAATTGCTGGCCATAACCTGCATTACCGCTTTGGGCCGTCGTTGTAGCTGCCATCGAACCGTTGTCGTCCACAACCTTGTCGTAATCCTTCCGGTAGTTAGCATCGTTCGTCTGATAATCCTTTGTGCCCTCAGGAGCGCGCGAAGAGCGCTCGGTGGATGACGACACGCCGTGGCGCTGGTCATAACGCCGCTGCAATGCTGCGGAGCACGACATTGTAAAGGCCGCAAATGCGGTGATGGCGACCCATGTGTATAGTTTTTTCACTGAAAATCCTGTTAAAAGTGATGCCTCAGGTCAATACTGAGATTGGGATTAAAGTAAACGAATTTGGGGATAAATTCAAGATATCTGCCTCCTTCGATACAAAATGGGACGGCTTTTGTACGGAGGAATTTCAGGCCGCATTGCCCTCACTTCAAAGCCCCACTTACTCAAAATCGGGGCTGCTGTTTTGTTTCCAGACCATTTTCTTTCTAATATTGGGGCCTCAATCAGGTTCGCCGTTCCAATCAAACTAACACACCAGTGACCCAAATCAAGCAGAACAAGATCTTCAATCCCAAAGATATCATAGCCTATTTTCTTGTCGCGGGTACCGGTGCTTTGATCCAGTTAGTTTCCAGCAGTCTGATTCAGGATTGGTTCAATATCTCCTGGAAGAACTCGATCGTCCCTTCCTACATCATCGGTTTTTTCTGGGGTTTTACGCTCACCAAACTTTTTGCATTCGACGCGCGCCGCAGCAACCAGACGCGCCGCGAGATGGTTAAATTCCTGATGGTTTCGATGGTTTCGCTCTTCATTACCTGGGCGTTCACAATCGGATCGTCCGCGTTTCTCGTCGATTACCTGGGCATGGAGGTCTACAAAGTGAAGTTCTCCTTCGCCAAAAAAGAAGTGAATGTGACCGAAATGGTTTGTTATGTGATCGGGATGGGGTTCAGCTTCATCAGCAATTACATTCTGCACAAAACCTTCACTTTCAAAAGCACCGGTTTTTACAATCGCCTGAAAGTCCTGATCCGCTGATCGTTACAATTTTTCCACGATCATAGCAGAAGCCCCTCCACCGCCGTTGCAAATGGCTGCGAGCCCGTATCTGCCATTATTATTCTCCAAAACAGATAGCAATGTCGTGATAATGCGCGCTCCGGACGCTCCCAGCGGATGTCCGAGCGACACCGCGCCACCAAAGACATTGACCTTCTCCGGATCGAGGTTCAAGGTCTGCATGTAAGCTAATGCCACTACCGCAAATGCCTCATTCACTTCGAAATAGTCGATATCGGAGATTTTCAAACCGGATTTTTTCAAAACCTTTTCCGTGGCCAGAACAGGCGTAGTGGTAAACCATGCGGGCTCCTGCTCAGCGTCCGCATACGCGACAATGCGCGCGATGGGTTTCAGGTTTCGGGCATAGACCGTGTTGCCAGCAGCCAGCACCAGCGCCGCCCCACCATCATTGATCGTCGAAGCATTGGCCGCGGTTACCGTCCCGTCTTTGGAGAAAACAGGCTTTAATGCGGGTATTTTCTCAAATTTGACCCGTTTGTATTCTTCGTCCTCGCGCACGGCTACCGTCTCGCCCTTGGCTGATGTAATTTCAACAGGCACTATTTCACGACCGAACGAACCATTCGCTGTCGCCTCCGCCGAGCGCTGATAAGAACGGATCGCGTATGCGTCCTGCGCTTCCCGCGAGATGTTGTACTTCAATGCCGTCTTATCCCCGCAAACACCCATACCGATCTGGTCGTAAACATCCGTGAGTCCGTCTTTCAGCAGCCCGTCGATAATCTCGCCATGGCCGTAACCATAGCCATTACGTGCTTTTGGTAAATAGTAGGGAATCTGGGACATATTTTCCATCCCCCCGGCCACTACAATTTCCGCATCGCCCAGCTGAATCGCCTGCGCCCCCAAAGCCGTCGCTTTCATTCCGGAAGCACAAACTTTATTCACTGTCGTGCAAATAACCGAAACCGGCAACCCGGCATAAATAGCGGCCTGCCGCGCCGGCGCCTGGCCAAGGTTAGCGGACACGACATTGCCCATCAGCACCTCGTCCACCGAAGCGGGATCGATACCGGATTTCGAAAGCGCTCCCTGAATGGCCGTCGCACCCAGTTTTGGGGCAAGCACGGAAGAAAGCGCCCCCCCGAAACTGCCAATCGGCGTACGCGAAGCGGAAAGGATAAAAACGTCAGTTTGCATGATGAATGAGTGAGTTTTGAATTTTGAATGACTGAATGAGTGAATGACTGAATGAGTGAATGATTAGTGATTAATGTTTCCAGTGATTAACTATCCACTCAAGGCTCAATATTAACAATAACAAAAGAAACTATTCGGTCATTCAATCATTCAGTCATTCAAAATTCTCTCATTCTCTCATTCACTCATTCACTCATTCAAAATTCACTCATTCACTCATTCACTCATTCACAACTCCTCCGAGCTCTCCGGCAGGTGGTCATACTCGCCTTTCCAGGCATAGAAGCCGAAAATCACCAGCCCGGTGCAGATTGGAATAAAAATAAGGATGATAATCGCCCATTGCAGGGTCGTATTCGTGCGGGCAATACCTTCCGCCGAGGCGGCGATTTTATCAGACGCCTGCATGAAAAGGAACAGGATAATGACTGGCCCCAGCACGATCCAGAGAAGCCCTAATATTTTCTTTAAACCACTCATTTTGTATTGGTTATTTAAATGTCAAATGCCTTTAAAATACTTAATCCATCACATTCTCATCACGGCGGTTGTCGATGTAAACTGCCCCGATCACAAACGACAACGCGGCTATGCCTATCGGGTACCAAAGCCCCGAAAGTGGTGTGGAGCCCTGGAATGAGGCGATCAACGTAGCGATGAATGGTACCAATCCCCCGAAAACGCCGTTCCCGATGTGGTAAGGCAGCGACATGGAGGTATAGCGGATTTTCGTCGGGAAGAGCTCTACAAGAAACGCCGCGATAGGGCCGTAAACCATCGTTACGAGCAGTATCTGGAAGAATACCAGTGCTATGACCATGATGTAAGATTCCGTAGAGAGCGTCACGTCCTTGATCACCGTTTGCACGGCAGGCACTTCGGCCAGAACGTCTTCGGTGATAATCTCGACCTTCGATTCTTTGAAAGTCATGCCGTTTGTCAGCGTCTTCGTGACAGTCGTGGTGATCAGCGAGTCGGCCTTGTCGGGAACCAGCCCTCGCTCCACCACCGGCTCCGATTCGTTCAGAAGCATGGTTTTCTGCATTTCCCTCACATTCGTGGCGTCAAGGAAGTACTGATAAATCGGCCGGTAGCAAATCACACCCAGCAGCATGCCGGTCAGCATGATCCATTTACGCCCAACCTTATCACTCCATGAACCAAAAATCACAAAAAACGGCGTCGCGAAAACGATTGCCCACAGCAGAATGTACCGCGATTCGTTGAAGTCCAGCTTGCAGGTATTTTCGAGAAAAGACTGCGCATAAAACTGCCCGGTATACCATACTACACCCTGCCCCATTGTGGCTCCAAATAATGCTACAAGCACCATTTTAAAATTCGCTTTCTTCTGAAAACTTTCTTTCAAAGGGTTAGTGGACACTTTCCCTTCGGCTTTGAGTTTCGAGAAAACCGGCGACTCATGCATCTTCATCCGGATGTAAATCGACACCACCACGAGCAGTATCGACACCAGGAACGGAATGCGCCAGCCCCAGTCGGCGAAATTCTTTGCGCCCAGGACATTTTTGGTCAACACGATTACCCCCAGGGAAAGGAACAAGCCCAATGTGGCTGTCGTCTGGATCCAGCTGGTAAAAAAGCCACGCTTGCCCACCGGTGCGTGCTCGGCTACGTACGTGGCCGCGCCGCCGTACTCTCCCCCGAGCGCAAGCCCCTGCACGAGGCGGAGGATAAGCACGAGAATGGGTGCCGCATAGCCAATGCTGGAATAGGAAGGAATGAGGCCGATGAGGAATGTGGAGCCACCCATCAGCACGAGAGTCAGCAGAAATGTGTATTTCCGACCGATAAGGTCGCCCAACCGGCCAAATACCAAAGCGCCGAAGGGCCGTACGATGAAGCCGGCGGCAAAGATCGCCAGCGTGTTGATCAGCGCCGAAGCACCGGCATCGCTCGGGAAGAGCTGCTGCCCGATAATGACAGCAAGGCTGCCGAAAATGTAGAAATCATACCATTCAATTAATGTACCTAAGGAAGAAGCGGCGATTACCTGCGTAATGCTTTGTGTAACATTGGATTCGGTGGAACGCATGGGTTTAGGAAAGGTGAGGAATTGAACAATTTAGGTGAATAAGTCACGACCCGCATTTCATTACTCATAACCTGCGTATAAAAAAGCCCCTGGAAATGATCCAGAGGCAGCTCTTAATTTTTAAACGATTATCAAAAATCGTCGTCATCATCGTCGAAATCGTCGAGTCTCCTAAGAAGTTCGTCACCATCTTCGATAACTATTTCGCGATCGTCTATATCTTCATCAAACTCGTCGATGACCTTTTCATCGTCGATATCTTCATCCAAGTCCTCATCTTCCTCGTCATCATCTCCGTAAGGATCTTGCGCTACCGGACGGGTCTTTTTTGTGCTCCCTTGGTAGTCAGGGAAAACAGCTGGTTCTAAAATCGCCTCGCTGATGTCAGCAAAGGCCAGTTCTCCACTTTCGCGTATCATGACAGTTTTGTGTTAAATGTTTTCAATGTTAAAAACGTACGACCTAAATTATTAAAATATTCCGCTACCATATCTTCTTTCCTGTCGAAAGATTTCATCAATAATTGACACTACAAAAATAATGATTTGGTAAAATGTAAAAACCTCTTGAAATTGCCGGAGAGAAAAAAAATCATCGCCTGTTGCGCCGGAATGCCTGCATCGCCGGATAATGATCAGCACATCTGACTGCAAATGAACACACTTGGCAATACCTGAACCTGTTTTCCCAATCCTAACCCTTTTTAATGAATGTTGAAAAAATTTGTTCTCATGGGACTGCTCGCGTGCGGCCTCATGTACCGGGGACACGCTGCTGACGCCATTCCCGACTCTTCCCTGACCGTCAGGAAAACGACAGACTTCCAAGTGAACGGCGAAGGCACCGCGCCCAACTGGTCGGCCGCACAATGGTTCAACATCACCGTTCAGAAGGGCCCCAACCAGCCGGCTCCAGGCAAGCAATTCCCAACCAGGGTCAAAATACTTTACTCCGAAAAGGGCATGTATTTCCTCTTCGACTGCACTGATCAGAAACTGACCTCGACCATTATGGAAGACTTCGGCGCGTTGTTTAAGGAGGACGTGGTAGAGGTATTTCTCTGGCCGGACACCTCAGTACCTATTTACCTCGAATACGAAGTTTCCCCGCTGAATTACGAGCTCGCGATCCTTGTCCCGAACATCAAAGGCCGTGCGCAAGGCTGGAAACCCTGGCATTACACCGATCGTAACCGTGTACAACACGAAACCAGTGCGCAGGGCGGGCAAAAGAAGAGCATGGCCGCCGTGGAAGGCTGGAAAGCCGAATTTTTCATCCCATTCGCACTGATGAACCCCATTGCCAACGCAGCTCCCAAGCCCGGCGACAAATGGCGCGGCAATTTCTACCGGATCGATTACGACGGTGAAACGGCCTATTATTCCTGGCAAAAAACCGGCGGCAGTTTCCACGAATTCAATAAGTTCGGCACGCTAGTGTTCGAATAACTGCATTATAATGTATCTCAATATTTGAAGAATCATGAAACGAACCATTCTTTCATTCATCCTTTTATTGACGGCTATGACAGCTTTCGCGCAGAAACCTAAAAAGGAAATACTGTACCTCGGCACCTATACGCAAAAAGGAGAGGGTATTTATGTCTACGAATTCGACCGCAGCGACTACTCTTTCAAAGAGTTACAGGTGCTCACGAGCAAAACCAGCCCCTCATTTCTTGAATTTCATCCCAACAAAAAGTACCTCTACGCCGCGAATGAGGGCAATAGCACCGTTTCAGCTTATGCAATCGATCAGGCAAGCGGCAAACTTACCGCATTGAATTCCCAGCCGTCGCAAGGCAGCGGTCCCTGCCATGTCAGCGTTGATCCGAAGGGCCGTTTCATTTATTTATCGAATTACGGAAGCGGCGATCTCGCAGTATACAAACTGAACCCGAACGGCAGCATCGGCGCATTGGCCGATACTATTCAGGACAAAGGCCGCGCCGGCCAGAAGCCGCATATGCACTCCATCATCCCTTCCGCGGACGGCAAATACATTTACGCCTCCGATCTGGGAATCGACAAGATCATGGTTTATTCGGTTGATCCTCAAACTGGTAAACTAACTCCCGGCTCCGTTCCGTACGCGGAGGTGAAGGCAGGCGACGGCCCACGCCACTTTGCGATCCATCCCAATGGCAATTTCGGCTATTCGGCCTGCGAGCTGGCTTCGGTCGTCAATTCTTTCAAGATCGTGAAAGGGAGCGGTGCATTGGTGCCATTCGAGCGTGTGACCATGCTACCATCTGATTTCACCGGGAAAAGCTACGCGGCGGACATTCATTTCTCGCCGGACGGCAAGTTTCTCTATGCCTCCAACCGCGGCCATGAAAGCCTTGCCATTTACGCTGTTGACGCCAAAACCGGTAAGCTCACCGTCGCGGGGCATGCCGATACGCACGGCAAACACCCACGAAACTTCCTCATCGATGCAAAGGGCGAATTTGCTATCGTGACCAACCGTGATAACGACAATGCCGTGTTCTTCAAACGCGACGCCGCGACCGGCCAATTGACTTATACCGGGAAAGAGATCAGCGCGCCTACGCCCGTGTGCGTGAAGCAACTGTTCCTCAACTAACTATTGTTCCCGAACACCCTCGATGGAAATGGGTACCAATGGCTGAAAAAACAATATTCAAGAATATTTTCAGCGGTTTGTGCTTATTTCCATCAACTTTTTTAATTTTAGAATTCTTAATGCTATTCTTCGTTATAATTTAAAATACACCAAAGAAAATATTACTATTTTAATTTCTGGCACAAAAATTGACTTGCACAGATTGTAAATAAGTGATATAGGCCGATCACTCCGGGCGCCCGATAAGATCACTAAATAAAGTTTTGGAATTACCTGATACCCAATTTAGCCACAGTTTATGATGAACGGCCAGGATGATTTGCTTCTTATTTCCCTGATCAAGCAAGGAGATAACCGGGCGCTGGATTGCCTCTTCCGGAAATACTACTATTCGCTATGCCGTTTTGCCACCTACCTCAACAACCGTAAAGACCTCGCCGAAGAGATCGTTGCCGACGTTTTTTTCAGGATCTGGGAAAAGCGCGACAGCCTGACGGTCGAAAAGAACGTCCGCTCCTACCTCTTCACCGCCACGCGGCACACCTGTATCAATTACATGAAACAGGAAAAACACATCATGGAGGAACTCAGCGACGATATGATCGAAGAAACGCCCGGCCCGGACGAGGAACTGATGTATCACGAGCTGGAAACCCGCATTACCGACCTCATCAATTATCTCCCGCAAAAAAGAAAGGCGATCTTCCAGCTCAACCGCTTCGAAGGATTTACCTACAACGAAATCGCCGAAATCCTCTCCCTTTCCGCCAAAACAGTAGAAAATCAAATGGGCAAGGCCATTAAGCAGCTGAAACTTCTGCAAAAAACTTATCAGGTTTAAAAAATATTCTGAAAGGATGGGGGTATGCCTATTTTTTCTTTGTCCTAACATTTAGAAAGCTCTGAATTTGATGTCCGATCACACACCATGGCCCCTTATCGCCAAGTATTTGGCTGGCGAATGCAGCCCGGAAGAAAAACTGGCTATGGAATGGTGGCTTGAAGAATATGATAACCTGCTGCTGTTCCGGCAGATAGAAGCCGCATGGAAACAGGAGCAGGAGCCGGAAAACGATCCGGCATTCAATCCGGAAAACGGGCTTTCGAAGCTGCATGCAAAGATGGCGGAACAGCAGGAAGTCCCGGAAGAAGAAACGTTCGCAAAACCGAAATACATTAAAATAAGCTCCTGGATGGCCGCAGCAGGCATATTGCTGGCAACCGGACTGGGTTATTTGCTGGTAAACAGACAGCATGACGACTGCAATACCGCCCGCGTTGCTATGGAAACCCGGATCAGCAGTTCAAAGGAGGTTGTCAGCATTGAACTGTCCGACGGGACGCAGGTCTGGCTCAACAAAAACAGTAAAATTGAATACCCAAAAGTGTTCGACGGGGACGAAAGACAGGTTTACCTGCAAGGAGAAGCGTTTTTCGAAGTGGTACCCAACCCAGAGAAGCCGTTTATCGTAAAGAGCGACCGGATTTCGACACGGGTTTTGGGGACGTCGTTTGATGTGCGTGCTTATAAAGGGGATGAGACTGCATCAGTGTCTGTGGCAACGGGTAAAGTGGAGGTCAGTAAAGAAATTGAGAAAGGCTCCCCTATTCGTATTACGCAGCTCACCCCGCAGCAGGAACTCGTGATTAATACAGAAAAAGATGAAACGTATATAGATATCGTTAGCACATTCGACATTGGCGCCTGGCGGAAGGATCAACTCGTTTTCCGAAACAATACATACAGTGAAGTAATCACGAGGCTTGAAGAACATTACGGTGTAAATATCACCCTTACGGACGAGAACTTGAACGACTGTCGTGTTATGGCCAACTTCAACGAAGGTGCCACCTTGAAAGACGTGCTCAAACTGTTAAGCATTTCGAATTCGTTCCGCTACAAGATAGAAGGTACAGACGTTACAATTCGCGGCGGGGCCTGTAGATAAATCAAAACAAGACATATTAAAACAAGAGCCAGCGGTCTCCGCGTGTAAACATCAAATTTACCGATCAGCATTACCATGTCCATTTCTATATAATCCCTCAATTCCTAATTTAACCTTTTCTACCCAATCGTATGAGCAAATTGTTACCAGTACAACAACACCATGCCATCAACAGGCATTGGAAGCTATTCGTGCTGATGGTCATGATCCTGGCGATAGTCAGACCCGCCTTCGCGATCAATCCAGGCTCCGTGCAGAGCATCGAGGAAGTGAAGATTTCGCTTTATCTTAAAGATGTTACTTTGCAAAAAGCATTTCTGGCCATTGAGAAAAAAAGTGATTTTAAATTTGTCACGAGCATAGAGCGAATCGACAAAAAGAAACGCATTTCCGTTTCACTGGAAAGTAAAACGGTTAAAGAAGTTCTGGAAACCATACTAGCCGGTACAGGGCTCGGTTATACTCAGATCAACAACAATATTGTAATCAACGACAAGCCGGTTTCGCGCGCCACCGTCATCGAAGCACCTGCCGCAGCCCCGGCTGCCAGGACACTCGCCAAGGAAGTGAGTGGTACAGTTAAAGACGCCAAAGGCACAGGCATTCCGGGAACCAACATCTTGGTCAAAGGAACAACTACGGGTACAACCACCGATATAAATGGCAGGTTTTCGATCAATGTCGCCGACGATAACTCGGTCCTTATCATCTCTTCTATTGGTTACTCCAGCCAGGAAATCACCGTCGGTACCCGCTCGGTGATTGACGTCGTATTGTTGGATGACGTGAAGCAACTGGGCGAAGTAGTTGTAACGGCCCTTGGTATTGAAAAAGACGCCAAAAGCATGACATATGCTCAGCAGAATGTCGGTGGTGAAGAGCTTACGCGTGTGAAAGACCCCAACATGGTGAACTCGCTCGCGGGAAAAGCGGCTGGGGTAGTGATCACAAAAGGTACGGGCGGTCCAGGTTCGTCTTCCAAAGTATTGCTTCGTGGTAACAAATCGATTACCGGCAACAATCAACCCCTTTATGTGATAGATGGTATCCCGATGAACAACGCGAATGGATCGCAGGGAAGCACGCTGTTCGATACCCGTGACGCGGGTGATGCGATTTCTAACCTCAACCCGGAGGATATTGAGAATATTTCGATCCTGAAAGGAGCCTCTGCTGCTGCATTGTATGGCAGCCAGGCTGCAAACGGAGTTATCCTTGTTACAACAAAAAGAGGCCGGAAAGGTCATGCATCGATCAATTTTTCTTCCACCGCCAATTTTGAAAACCCGATTGCATTGCCGCAAGTACAAACTTCTTATGGGCAAGGTTATGGCGGTGTAGCAAATACGGCTGTAAACGATAGCTGGGGACCTAAAATCACGAACGGCAGCGATAAGCACCTGAAAGATTTCTTCGAAACCGGTAAAACCTTTGTAAACAGCCTTTCCATTACGAATGGAAACGACATTGGTCAGTTTTATGTGTCATATGCAAATACCAAAGCGAACGGGATCGTACCTGAAAACGACTACAACCGCCACAATGTGAACCTTCGCGGTACGACGCAACTGTTCAATAACAAACTATCGCTCGACGCATCAGTAAATTACATTGAACAAAAGGTCTACAACCGTCCACAATCCGGTTTCTATTATAGCCCTATTTTCAGCCTTTACCTGTTCCCGACCGGCGACGACTTTTCTAAATATAGTGGCAACAACTTTGAGAAATGGGATCCCGCACGCCTGATGAATGTGCAAAACTGGCCGTACATCAAGAATGAAGCCAGCTCGAACCAAAACCCTTACTGGCTCGCCAAGCGCAACCAAACCGACCAATTCCGCAACCGTACAATTTACGCTTTCTCAGCCAAATGGGCGATCACCGACTGGCTGAACCTGCAAGGACGCACTACTTATGACAAAGTTCAGGACACTTACGAACTGCGCCAGTATGCATCGTCTGACCCAACGCTGGTAGGAAGCAACGGCGGCTATCGCAAGAACCTCACCAATACGGACCAGCTCTATTCCGACATTTTGCTGAGTGGCACCAAGACATTCGGCAAAGACCTGTTCCTTTCCGCGACTTTGGGTTTCAGCAACACGCAGAATACGTTTTATGATATGAATGTGGGTAATAATGGAGCAACCAACACATTGTCTTACCCCAACTATTTCTCGGTATATGCGTTGCAAAGCCTCACAGGTCAGGGCTTCTTCAATGCGACCGAAAGTTTGCAAAAAAGACTGTCACAAGCGCTGTTCGGAACCGCTACGGTCGGATACAAGGAAACTTTCTTTGTTGACCTCACTGCCAGAAAGGAATGGTCATCTACCGTAAACCAGTCATTCTTCTACCCGTCCGTAGGTCTGTCGTATGTACTTACCGAACATTTGAAGCCAAGCAATATTCTCTCATTTGCAAAAGTGCGTGCCTCATATGCGGAAGTGGGTAATGCATTGCCTTTCGGGGTTGCTAACTGGACGCCACCTTATTCACTGTCGAACGACGAAAACGTAAATGGCCGCGGCACACTTCCGTTTTTCAGCGGAACCGATACCACGAGCTTGAAACCAGAGCGCACCCGTTCTTATGAAATCGGAACCGAGTTGCGTTTCTTTAAGGATAAACTGAGCTTCAATCTCACCTACTACAATGCAACCACCTACGACCAGGTGTTTCAGATTCAGGCACCGGCGGGCGCGGGCGCTTCCAACTTCTGGATCAATGGGGGAACAATCCGCAACAAGGGCTTTGAATCAACATTGAGCTACAAGGCTGACCTTGGAGGAGGACTAACCTGGACGCCTGCATTGAACTTCTCGCGGAACGTCAACCAGATAAGGGAATTGAGCAGTTTGCTGAAAGCCGACTGGTTCGTATTGCAAGCCGGAGGAAGTACTAGGATGCTTCAATTGTTCCTGACACGCCCAGGCATCGCGAACCTCGGAGGACGTGAGTATGGTTCATACGGTGACCTTTTCGGCAAGACGTATCAACGCGACGAAAACGGCAATATCAAATACAACGAAACAACGGGGCTTCCAATGCTTTCAACCGGTACCGACCAATACCTGGGTAATGCAAACCCGAAATTCCTGCTTGGTTTCAATAACCAGTTCAAATACAAAAATGCTACACTCTCGTTCCTGGTCGACGGTCGTTTCGGTGGCAAAATAGCTTCAATGACCGAGCAATGGCTGGACTTTAAAGGCCTTTCCAAAAGATCGGGCAACGCACGTGACGCAGGAGGTGTAAATGTAAACGGCAAAACGATCCCCGCAGAAACCTACTACAACTTTATCTCCGGTAAAGGCGATGTGGCAGCTGCTGCGGAAGAATACATGTTCAGCGCCACCAACGTGCGTATGCGCGAACTTGCAATCGGCTACACATTTCCCAAAGTGTCAAAAGCGATCAAGGATATCAGCGTATCGTTCATCAGTAGAAACCTTTTCTTCTTCTATAAAGATGCGCCCTTCGATCCCGAAGTCAGCATTACCACCGCAAACGCCATGCAGGGAATCGAAGGGTTCAGCATTCCTGCTACCCGTTCCTATGGTGTAACTGTTCGTGCAACCTTCTAATAACTATCGTTCTCATGAAATTCTTTATAGAAAAACATAAATACAGCGTACTGGCCCTCGGATGCCTGCTTTCCGTATCGTCGTGTACAGATTATATGCAGACCCTGAACCAGGATGAAAAGCTCATTACAGATGAGCAACTCGTTCAGGACGCCAATGAAGGGGGGATTTTACTTCCCCTTATGATGAACCGTATAGTTGCAACTACCACAGCAGTACAAACCCAGCAAAACCTGCAAGCGGAGTCGTACGCAGGGTACCTGGAAACGCCCACGCCGTTCCTTAACAACGAAAACACTACCACCTATTTCATGGTAGACGGGTGGAACAACACCGCCTGGAACACTTCGACCCAGAACGTGATGGACCAGTGGCTGCAAATGTGGAAAAAGGGTTATGAAACCAAATATCCTGATTTGTATGCAATTGCATTGATTATCAAAGTAGCTGCGGCACACCGCCTCGTGGACACGTTTGGCCCTTACCCTTACACCAAATATGGTACGGCCGCACAGGTTACCTTCGATTCGGAGGAAGAGGCATATACGGCATTTTTCGCCGAGCTCGACAAGGCTGTAACGGCACTTAAAGCCGCCGAAACAGCTAATCCCAATGCCGATAAGACTCGTTTCGCCAAATGGGACAAATCTTCCCTGGCCGGTGAGTATACTAACTGGATCAAGCTTGCGAACACCTTGCGTCTCCGTTTGGCAATCCGGATTTCAAAGAGAAAGCCTGATGTAGCGAAAACAGAAGGTGAAAAAGCGGTAGCTGCTGAAAGCGGTGGCTTGCTCAGTGATATCGGGTTCTCGGTAACGCCTACCGCTACTAATCCATATTATACCATGGCCAACGCCTGGTCCGACACCCGCTTATCGGCGACCATCGAAACGTTCCTGACTGGTTTCAATGACCCCCGCCTTTCGCTCTACGCCGTGCCGGCAACCGACAAGGACGCAGGTGGCAAAATCAAAGGTATTCGTGCCGGATCGGAAAGGCCGGAGAAAAGCCGCTACCAGTTTTACTCTCTGCCTAACGTGACCACTACATCCCCTGTAAAGCAGGTGGACGTTGCGGAAAGCTATTTCCTGAAAGCCGAAGGCGCATTGCGCGGATGGAATATGGGCGGCACGGCGCAGAAATTCTACGAAGACGGCATCAAAGCTTCATTCAAGGCGAATGGTGCAAGCGGGGCAGAGGAATATCTACTAAGCACCGGCACCCAGACAGCCTACGTCGATCCGAAAAACACCGCAAACAACCTTCCAGCTCAAACCAAGGTGACCGTAAAATGGAGCGATGCTGACAATTTCGAAACCAAGCTGGAAAAAATTATCACTCAAAAGTGGATAGCGCTCTATCCAGAAGGTACAGAGGCCTGGTCAGAATTCAGGAGGACTGGCTATCCGAAGCTTTACCCTGTGGCGGTTACCAAAAACCCCGATCTGCCTGCCGGTACATTCATCAAACGATTGACTTATCCTTCGGCGGTAACCAATTCTAGCGGTGACGCCGTCAAAGCAGCCGTAACAGCGCACCTTGGTGGGAAGGACAGTGCAGCGACCCCAATCTGGTGGGATGTAGATTAAAGTAGACGAGTAGTAAGAAGTGCCTTCCGGAAAATTATTCCGGAGGGCACTTTCAAAAAACCACTCAATCGGAATAAAAAGGTACCGAAACGGGTATTGACCAAAGTTTATTTTTTATTTTTTTGATTACCAAAAAAATAATCCCACAAAACAGAGTATTGAGGCCCATAAAACGCATCCTTCCTCTGCATATGTCTAAACCGTTCTGTAAAGCCTTTAACCAATCTATTCAGTCCTTAACCATTATGATAAACCGCAGAGATTTAATCAAGCATCTGTCCACAGTTCCCCTCCTGGGCGGATTTCTGGGCAATGGCACCGCCGAAGCTGCCGGCCTCCTGGCCAAGGCTCCGGTCCGCAACCTCGCCAAAGAACTGGGCATCCGTACCTTTATTAATGCAGCAGGAACCTATACGATGATGACCGGGTCACTCATGCAGGACGACGTGGTGGCCACGATCCAGGGCGCGGCCAAAGAGTTTATGATGCTCGATGAAGTCCAGACGAAGGTTGGCGAGAAAATCGCCGCCATTACACATGCCGAATCGGCGGTTGTGACTGCCGGCTGCTTCTCGGCGCTTACGCTCGGGCTGGCGGGCGTGCTCACGGGCATGGATCAAAAGAAGGTGGAAGCACTGCCGCATTTGGAAGGTACCGGTATGAAATCGGAGGTGATCATCCAGAAAGGCCACAACATTGGCTACTCGCATGCATTGACCAATACAGGCTGCAAAATCGTCCTGGTTGAAACGGCGGAAGAGTTGCAGAAGGCGATCAGTGAGAAGACGGCGTTGATGTGGTTCCTGCATATCCAGTCGGACAAAGGGCAGATCAAACATGAGCAATGGATCGAGATCGCCAGGAAGAACGGCATCCCCACCATGATCGACATGGCTGCCGACGTACCACCGGTTGAAAACCTCTGGCGTTTCAACGACCTGGGCTTCGACCTCGTGTGCGTGTCAGGCGGGAAAGCGATGCGCGGCCCCCAAAGCGCAGGTATTTTAATGGGCAAAAAGCAGTACATCGACGCTGCGCGTCTCAGTATGCCACCACGCGGATCGACCATCGGCCGCGGTATGAAGGTAAATAAGGAAGAGATCCTCGGCATGTACGTCGCACTCAACAATTTCGTGAAGATGGATCATAAGAAAGAGTGGAAAATATGGGAAGATCGCGTGGCAACCATCGAGAATGCTGTAAAAAGCGTAAAAGGTGTCGTTACCGAAGTGACCGTCCCTGAATTGGGTAACCATACCCCCACATTGAAAGTATTGTGGGATGCCGCCAAAATAAGTCTGCCTGTGAAGACTTTACAGGAAAGTCTGCGCAAAGGCAACCCATCTATTGAAGTAATGCCTGGCGAAAACAATTCGCTCACCATTACTACCTGGATGCTCAAAGCGGGCGAGGAGAAAATCGTAGCGTCCAGATTGAAGGAAGAACTGTCTAAAGCAGTTGTTTAAATATGTACAGTACCATTTAATATTCCTAAACCCAACCCTTTTCAAGAAGTAAAAATGCAACACAGGTCTATCCTTTTCACTTTTCTGGCATGTCTGCTCGGCGTGGCTTCCCATGCCCAGACGTACAGCATCCTGATCAAAGGCGGCACGGTGATCGATCCTAAGAACAATATCAACCAGGTGATGGATGTCGGTATTTTCGAAGGGAAAATCAAAAAAGTGGCGAAGGATATCGATCCGAAGGAGGCCCGCCAGGTGGTGGATGCCAAAGGGATGTTTGTTACACCCGGATTGATCGATATTCATGGACACGTGTTTTTCGGTACCGAGCCAAACCATTACCTCAGTAATGGTTTGGTGGCGTTACCACCCGACGGTTTCACCTTCCGCGTAGGCGTGACGACGATCGTCGACGCGGGCGGTGCCGGCTGGGATTCGTTTTCAGAGTTTAAAAACAATGTGATTTTCAATTCCAAAACCCGCGTACTATCCCTTCTGAACATTGTAGGCCAGGGCATGCGCGGCGGAAACTGGGAGCAGGACACTGCGGATATGGATCCTAACCTGGCCGCTGGCGTTGCTATTAAGAACCGCAATGATGTGGTCGGTTTCAAAGTCGCGCATTTCATGGGTAAGGACTGGAAACCGGTTGACAATGCCGTAAAAGCAGGAAAACTGGCCAATATGCCGGTCATGATCGATTTCGGTGGCAGCACCCCTCCCCTTCCGCTCGAAGAACTGTTTATGAAACACCTCCGCCCGGGCGACATCTACACACACGCGTACACATTGCTCGAAGGCAATGTGCGGGAAACCATCGTGGACGAAGCCACGCAAAAAGTGAAGCCGTTCGCCCTCGAGGCCCGAAAAAAAGGCATCATTTTCGATGTGGGTTATGGTGGCGCGAGCTTCAACTATTCACAGGCGATCCCGGCCATGAAAGCCGGTTTCTACCCTAATACCATCAGCACCGACCTCCACACAGGCAGCATGAATGGCTCGATGAAGGACATGCTGAGCATTATGTCGAAGTTTTACAATATGGGTATGGATCTGCCCTCGGTGATCAAAGCCAGCACCTGGGAGCCCGCGAAGGTTATCCACCGCGAGCAGCTGGGCCATATTTCCGAAGGGGCTATCGCCGATGTGGCCGTGTTCTCGATGCGAAAAGGCAACTTCGGATTTTATGATAAAACCGGCTACAAAGTTGAAGGCAAAGAAAAACTCGAATGTGAACTCACCGTCATGGGCGGAAAAATAGTTTATGATTTGAACGGCATTACGACGCCGATATATTTGAAGTAGGCAATAGGCAATAGGCCGTAGGCTGTAAGCTGTAAATTGAAGCCTATTGCTTAAAGCTTATAGCTTACAGCTTACAGCATCAAAATTCCCTAAACCCCTCTTAAATTAACCATGATAAAAAAACGCTTAAAACTGTCTGCTTCCCTGCTAGCATTGCTGGCTTTGGGGTTTACGCAGCACTCCGACCGGGAGTTACCGGCTGTTAATACTAAAAATGGCGGTCTGTTTTTGCCGGATGGATTTGAGGCAACTGTTGTGGTAGACAGCCTTCCGGGCCGCGCAAGGCATATTGCGGTGAATGATAATGGTGATATTTATGTGAAGGCGCGGTTTGCTGATAAAGGAGAGTCGGTAATCGCGTTGCGCGACACCAATCAGGATGGAAGGGCCGATATTATCAAGCGCTTCGGCGGCGCGGCGAAAGAACGCGCTTACGGTACAGCCATGCGGATTTACAAGGGCTACCTGTATTTCAGCTCCGAGTTGGTCGTGTACCGTTACAAACTGACGCCTGGCAAACTCGTACCGGACAGCCCGGAAGAAGTGATCCTCACCGACGACCACCCGCACGGCATGCACGAACACATCGCGAAGCCAATCACATTCGACGATAAAGGCTTCATGTACGTGCCTTTTGGTGCCAATTCCAATGCCTGCCAGGAACAAAACCGTACGCCCGGCTCCAAAGGAATGGACCCTTGCCCTATTCTCGAAGACCATGGCGGCATCTGGAAATTTGATGCCAACAAGACCGGCCAATTGCAGAAAGACGGCACCAAATTCGCAACCGGCTTGCGTAGCGTAGTCGCACTGGACTGGAATTTTCAAGATAATAACCTGTATGCCGTGCAACACGGCCGCGACGATCTTCTGCGCCTCTGGCCGCAGCTCTACAACGGCTGGCAAAGCGCGATGCTGCCATCCGAGGAGTTTCTCAGAGTTAAGGAAGGTACGCATGCAGGCTGGCCCTATTGCTATTGGGACCAGATGCAGGCCAAAAAAGTACTGAACCCCGAGTATGGTGGTGATGGTAAAATTGTAGGCCAATGCGATCAATACGAAAAACCACTGATCGGCTTTCCCGGCCACTGGGCGCCTAATGATATCCTGTTTTACCAGGGCAATCAGTTTCCGGAGCATTACAAAAACGGTTCCTTCATCGCATTCCACGGATCGACGAACCGCGCACCTTACCCGCAGTCGAGTTATTTCATTGGTTTTGTACCTTTTAAAAACGGACAGGTGGCTGGTGAATACGAGATTTTCGCCGACGGTTTCGCGGGTCTCGACCCGATCGTGAACGTAAGCGACGCAGTATACCGTCCGATGGGTATCGCTATGGGTCCCGACGGCGCTATTTATATCGCCGAAACCGAGAAGGGGAAGATCTGGAAAGTGACCTACAAAGGCAACAAGAAGAAGTTTGCCAAACCGGCACTCGCCAAAATGGAGCAGCGCAAGACGATGACGCACATCCGCACACCCGATTTTGTAAATGATAATCTGGATAAAGACAAACCCGTTGCCGGCGGAAAGGTTTACAGCGTGTATTGCACCGCCTGCCACCAGCGTAACGGTATGGGCGACTCGCAGCGCTTCCCGCCGCTGGGAGGGGCAGAATGGGTTACCGGTGATAAAGAGCGCCTGATCAAGGTTTTACTAAATGGTTTGGAAGGCCCTATCGAGGTAAAAGGACAAGCGTACAACAATGTAATGCCGCAGCACAGCTTTTTGAAAGACGAAGAGATTTCAGAGGTATTGACCCACATCAGGAGTAATTTCGGAAACAATGCAGGCCCGGTCACCACGGAAGAAGTAGCCAAAGTGCGGGCGTCGCTTAAATAGCAAGATATTACGCCATTCATCTTCCAACCTCGTTTAAGCGGATATTACTCTCCGGCAATTGAGTGTTCCTTTGAAGGGGTTGGAGGAAGAATGGCAAGCGTAACTAACTCACCATTTCTGTATATTCATGCTGAAAAATAAAATCGTAGCCGCAAGCTTTATCATTCTTTCCGGGATCGGTCTCGCGGGGTTTTCTTCCGGGGAGCATACTTACACACACAACAACCAGGAACCATGGAAGGCACCGGCTTGGGCTGATACATTGAAAAGCCCGTTCCACGAGGAGCCGCTTACCCTTGCCCAGGGCGAAGAGCTGTTTACTTTATACTGCTCCTCCTGCCATGGCGAAGGCGGGTACGGCGACGGCGCCGCCGGCGGTGCGCTAGGTCAGAAACCCGCCAATTTCCACGATACGCTGGTGAAAGCCCAGAGTGACGGCTCGCTGTTCTGGAAAATGTCGAACGGCCGCGGGAATATGCCGCCGTTCCAGGACGTATTTACAGCCGAACAACGCTGGCAGCTCGTGGCGTACATCCGGCATTTGGGCAAAACCGAGTAATACCCTTGAAATATCCTAGACCCCTTAAAACACTATGTTAGATTACAGCCGCATCATCAAGTCCGGACTCACGTCGGCGCTCGCCCTGGGCATGACGTTCCATGTTTTCGGGCAACAACGGGAAGTATCGACTTCCGTCCCCAAGGCACTTCGCGACGACATTACCATCGAAGAGTATATGAAAGTGGAACCGGAGGCGGTCCGCCTCATCCAGCACCCGGTTACGGGCGAAATCTACTACACCACGTTTTTCGGCGATGTCGTTAAAATCATTATCGAAAACGGCAAGCCAGTGAGCAAAAAACTCCTGTCGGTGGAAGACCACGGCATTCCGCGCTTACAAGGCGCGGCTTTTCACGGCAATACCCTCTTTCTGGCAGGTAACGTAAGCGTCAACAACAATAAAGGCAACAAAGGCCGCATGGTCCGCTACGAAATGAAACCCGGCGTTGCCACGCCGGAAATGGCGGTTGTTTTCAATACCGTTGAATATGGCGCGAACAAAACGACGTTCGACCACGGCTGGAACGCACTGGAAATCAGCCCGGACGGCAAATATATTTACGTGAACACCGGTGCGCGCACCGATCACGGCGAGGTTCAGGACAATGGGGGCGAATATCCGAATGCGCGCGACAATGCGCTCACAGCGAACATCTTCCGCTTCCCGATCAATTCCAGAGACCTCCTGCTTTCCACGGATCTGGCCAAACTGAAAGCCGACGGCTACATTTTTGCCGAAGGTATCCGCAATGCCTATGACATGGCCTTCGATGCAAAAGGCAATCTTTTTGCAGTTTCCAACTCCGGCGACTACGACCATCCCGAGGACATGTTCTGGGTACGCAAGGGACATCACTACGGTTTTCCCTGGGTAATGGGCGGAATCGACAATCCTCAGCAATTCCCCGACTTCCAGGCCGATCCGGAAAAAGACCCGTTCCTGAGCAAGTTCGCATTCGCATTCCTGATGAAGTACTTTCACAACGATCCGGACTTTCCAAAGCGGCCGGCCGGCGTGAAGTTCTCTCCTTCGGTTCAAAACCTCGGCCCGGACGCCAATGAATATCGTGACCGTCAAACCGGCGTGGTAATGGACGGTGACACTACCGGCGCAACGGTGGGCACCTTCAATGCGCACTCGTCGCCGCTGGGCATTTTTTTCGATACCCACAATGCATTAGGGAAGGAATTCACCGGCGACGGCTTCGTGATCCGCTACACCGGCGGTCCGCGTAACGGCGTCGTAAACCCTAACCCACTCCGCAGATACGGAAAGGACCTGCTTCACCTGGAAATGACGTACGATAAAAAGACCGACAACTATAAAACCAAAACCACGAGCATTATCAACAACTTCACCGCTCCAACGGATGCATTGCTTATTGGCAACACACTGTACGTCATTGAGTACGGTGGCAAGCAAGGCGGTAACAAAGCAGGTGGCAGCCTCTGGAAAATCACCCTGCCTGCCAATGAAAAGCTGGCAAAAAAAGCCAAAAAGAAAACCTCGTAATACATCTCGTTCTACATATAACTTTAATCAATCTGTTATGAAATCTGAAAGAAGATCTCTTATCAAAAAACTGTTTGCTTCCGTTGCCGGGATCGCGGGCATTGGCGCTGTATCCAAAGTTCAGGCGGAAGTAGCTGCACCTGCACCTCAAAAAGAAGTGGGTGATGTGGAAATGTACCAGGACGTTCCCCTTTTCTCCGGCCATACCAAGTTCAACAACCTCGTATTTGTGGCAGGTAAAGGTGCACACTTCGACGGCGATATTACGGCTCATACCAAGCATGTGCTCGACGAGCTGGAAAAAGAGCTTATCAAGGCAGGGTCTTCAATGGAAAAAGTACTCAAATGCTCCGTATTCCTTCACGACCTGAACGACTACAAAGCCATGAACGAAGCCTACAAAGGACGTTTCGGCAGCAAACCACCTTGTCGCACCACCGTAGCAGTATACGGCGGCGTCCCAGGCGACTCGCTCGTTGAAATCGATTGCATCGCTTATATCTAGTTAATGGGGAAGAAAGGGAGGAAGGGGAGGAAAGGGAGGAAGGGGAAAAGAGGGAGTCCCCCCTCCCCTTCCTCCATCCTCCCTTTCCTCCTTCCTCCTTTCCTCCTTTCCTCCTACTTCCCAAAGTAACTAATCCTCCACTCTCAGCGACTTACACCATTTTTGACAAACTTTTATTTCGGAATAATACAATTACCCAAGATTTAATTCGCTCACTAAAAATAAAGTCGGACTTATATTTTAGATTATGCCGATTAAACAGTTAATTTGTTCAACCTACCCGATAAGATTTGAACAAGAAACAACGTATCGCTGAGGAGAATGAAGGTCTCTTAAATCTCTGGCACCAAAGCCAGGCAGGGGACAGTCTGGCATTTTGCCAGCTCGCCGACAAGCAATACCGAACCCTTTTCAACTACGCATGCAATTTCACATCGGACCGGGAGTTCATCAAGGATGCCATCCAGGACCTGATGATCCACATCTGGGAAAGGCGCCAGAACATCCAGATCCAGTTCGTTACCATTTATTTCCTGCGCGCTTTGCGTAACCAGCTTATGCAGGAATTCCGGCGTAGCAACGGCTCTCACCCTTTGCTGGACATCGACGAGGCCAACGAACTTTCCGATTATCAAACAGTTGAAACTGAAATTGAACGCAAAGAGTTGCTGAGCGAAAATCAGGTCAAAGTCCGGTGCGCGATCGAAGGACTGCCCCGCCGCCAAAAAGAGGCGGTCTTCCTTAAATACTTCGAAGGCATGGACAACGAGCAGATCGCCGACCTCATGCAGGTAAACCGCCAGTCGGTGGCCAATCTGCTATTCAAAGCCATCACCGCCCTCAAACAGCACATCCATCCGATCAGCAACCTGCTGCTTCTTTGCTTCGCGCTGCGATTCTAGTCTTCGGCCGCCGGCTCCGAAAACCCCGGAAATCTTTATCAATCTTTCCTGAAAATCGCGGTCACCTGCAACCGGCCGTTAACTTTGCACATCCTTTCATTCACATAACATCACTTATGCAACAAGCGGCCAGCCGAACCCTCTGGATTGATTACCTACGTTCATTTCTGACGGTACTGGTAGTTGCGCATCACGCTTCCCTCGCTTACACCACTTTCGCGAGTTTTGATAAAGTAGCTTACATCCGTTCCACGCATCCGATTGTCGATAGCCGCCGGTGGGTTGGTATGGATATTTTCGAGAACTTCAACGATGTTTTCTTTATGTCGCTGATGTTCCTGATCGCCGGATTATTTGTCGTCAAAAGCATTGAACGCAAGGGTGTTACCGCATTCCTTCGTGACCGGTTCTACCGGCTGTTCATTCCCTTTCTGATCGGAGGCACGTTACTTAACCTGCTTGCGCATTACCCCGCGTACCTGATCGCACATGGAAGCGGGAGCCTGCGCGCCTACGTAACAGATTTCTTTGTGGTCGAGCAATGGCCCGTCGGCCCGCCTTGGTTCATCTGGGTACTGTTTGCTTTCAATGTAGCATTCGCATTCATCTATTTGATCAACAAATCGCTACTTACACCCAAACCGCTCCCTGCTGATTCCGAAGATAGCACGATCACAAATGCTCATAAACCCGTAATAATCCTGTTACGCTGGTTCCTGTTCACATTCGTATTGTATGTTCCGTTCGCATTCTGGCTTGGGCCGGGCACATGGACCGGCTTCGGGCCGTTCGATTTTCAGATCAGCCGGGCAGCATTGTATTTTGGTTACTTCATGCTTGGCACCTGGCTGGGTAAGGCACGCTTCAATGAATCTCTTTTTGCCCCTTCTTCCTTGCTTGTACGTCGCTGGCCGCTGTGGCTGTCGCTGTGCGCAGGTGTATATACGTTACTTACAATTGTTCCGCCAGTCCTGACCGATCTCGTCAAGGAGGGCACATTATCCGAGATTACAGGTTACCTGATTTACTTCACTATCTACATGCTATCCTGCACATTCAGCTGTATTGCTTTCCTTACAACGTTTCGCGCAGTAGCAAAAAAGCCAAACGCCGCCTGGGACTCCCTGGCTGATCATGCCTACCTGATCTATTTGCTACATTATCCGTTCGTGATCTGGATGCAGTATTTACTACTCGACGTGCCCTTGACCGCATTTTTCAAGTTTCTCGTAACATTATCAGTTGCGCTTCTCGGGAGCTGGGGGCTGGCCATTCAATTCCGCAAGGCAAAAATTATTAAACAATATCTTTGAGGACGCCAATCCCTCTCATTTAGAACTAATCGATACCCAATTGTTTGCAAATCGCCTCACAAAGTGATTTACCTAACCGTGCGTGCCGCGGAAGCGTACTGCGCAGTGTTTGATCGTGATTAACATACAATCATGCTTTGCGCAACGCCGTCTGAGAAAACATCCGTGTTTTCGAGATACCTAATAAATTCGTTACGCTTGACATACATCAGGCAAATTCCAGTTCCTGCATCGATACAATGTTTTCGAAATTGAGCTGCGAATTGTTCTTTTCCAATACGACATCTGAATCCTGGAAGTACAGTTCATTACAACTGATATTCAAAATATCAAATTCATGATCTCGCAAAAACCAAACAATGACCCTCCGGCTCTTACTGATATACCAACTGTCGCATAAACGGCAATGGCCAAGGTAGCCGCAGATAATTCACCCTTTTTAAAACTTTCCAAAAATTATTTTCCCCAAAAAGAGTATCAACCCAACGTTTTCACATCCTTATTAAAATTAGCCATATTATTATTTGCCCGATATGCTCGATTACCGCAATTTTCTTCCGGAGGAACTGGCCGCCGATCCATCTTTCAGACGCTGGGTGTTGTTCAACAACGCCGCCGACGAAGCCGAATGGACCGAATGGCTGGAACATAATCCGGACAAACAGGATCTCGTTGAGCGCGCCCGCAATTTTCTGACGGCGACCGAAGCGGCTTTCGATCAGATTTCGGATGAGGAGGTGGCCAATGAAATTTACCGGCTCTCGCATGCGATCGGTGAAAACAATGCCAAAAAATCGTCGATTTGGCTGCGTTTCAGGCCCAACTGGTACCATATGGCGGCCTCTGTGCTGATCCTCATGTTCGCCGGATGGTGGTATAACAAGCAGACGCTTTCGCAAAAGCAGTCGGACCAATATAAAGTGATCCTGAGCCAGATCCGCGAGCCGCTCATCGAGGCGGTGAACACGGGTAACGAGGCGAAACTGGTAATTTTGGAAGACGGCAGCTCGGTGCTGTTGCAACCAGACAGCCGCATTACCTATCCGCGGCGGTTCGAGGGACGCAAGCGGGAGGTCTTCCTCAAAGGGGAGGCGTTTTTCGAAGTGGCCAAAAATCCGGGCAAACCTTTTTACGTGTATGCACATACGCTGGCTACAAAAGTGCTGGGTACGAGCTTCAAAGTGAGCGCATTCGACGGGCAGGAGGTGAAAGTGGTGGTAAAAACGGGTAAAGTGTCTGTTTTTCCGATGACGAAGGAGGCTATTGCCAGCCAGCATGCCGATGATAAACTGGGTGGAATGGTATTGACGCCCAACCAGCAAATCACATTCGCTCCCAACGAGTTACGCCTGACCAGAAGCCTTATCCCCGACCCGAAACTGCTGGAATTACCTATACAAAGACAGTCATTTGAATTCAAGGGAACGCCGATCACGGAAGTATTTGCGGCATTGGAAAAATCATATGGCGTGAAGATCGTGTTCGATGCCGAAGTGATGCAGAACTGCTTCCTCACCGCATCGCTCTCCGACGAGCCGCTTTTCGAGAAGGTCAACCTGATTTGCAAGACCATCGGCGCGCAGTATGAGCAGCTCGATGCGAGCATCATCATCACCAGCAAAGGATGTCAATGAAAATACCTTTCTCTCAATACTTTATGACAAATTCACCCGTGCCTATGACCAGAAACCACTACTAATTACCAGTACCAAAAAGGTCGATGATGCTGCAACACCACCGACCCACTCAAATCCCCATGCTTGTGTACGCTTAACAGCATCTGAACGAGGCTGCTGTGGGAACCATTATGCCGAATTTTAACCCGACAAAAATCAAAATTATGTCAAAAAGAGTACAATTTCACCATGCTTTACAGAAAATCATGCGCATTACTCTGTATCAAGCCCTGCTCTCCATCGCGTTCAGCACTTTCGTTCATGCGAGCGACGTGCGCGGACAGCGCGTGCTGGAACAAAAAGTGACTTTGCGTTTAGCCAATTCCGAGATCGACAAGGCATTGGAGAAGATCGAGAATGTAACGAAGGTTAAGTTCATGTACAACCCTCAGATTTTCAATAATCAGAAGGCATCCTATAAATTTCAGGACGAATCGTTATCCGAAGTTCTCAGTAAAATTCTGACCCCGCATAAAGTTACTTACGAAGTGGTGCAGGACCGCATTATCCTGCGCCGCGAACAGGCACCTGTTGAAGAAAATGCCATCAAAACGTCGCCTAAACGCAATGTTACGGGAAACGTCAAAGATGAGACCGGTGCTGGGTTGCCGGGGGTGAGCGTACTCGTAAAGGGCACGCAAAGAGGAACTTCCAGTGACGCGGAAGGTAAATTTTTCCTGGACATTCCTGACGGCGAGGTAGCAACTGCCGTTCTGGTTTTCAGCTTTGTAGGTTATACTACGCAAGAAGTGACAGTAGGAAGCCAAACCAACGTGGACGTACAGCTGGCACCTGAGGCCAAAGCTCTGAATGAGGTGGTTGTAACGGCTTTGGGTATTTCCAAAGAGAAAAAAGCGCTGGCTTATGCGGTGACCGAGGTAAAAGGCAGCGAGTTTACACAAGCCCGCGAAAACAACGTGGCGAATGCATTGACGGGCAAAATTGCGGGCGTTAACGCAACCGGTATGTCGACAGGCCCCGGTGGTTCGAGCCGCATTATCATCCGTGGTAACGGTTCTTTGAGCGGCAACAATCAGCCTTTGTACGTGATCAACGGTATGCCGATGGATAACAGCGTTCCGGGCGGAGGCAATGCTTCCGACGGTAACGGCAACAACACCGACCGCGGCGACGGTATCGGAGGTATCAACCCCGACGACATCGAGTCGATCAGCGTTTTGAAAGGTGGCCCGGCTGCGGCGCTTTACGGTGCACGCGCTTCCAATGGTGTGATTTTGATTACCACCAAAAAAGGCCGCGCGCAAAAAGGTATCGGCGTGGAATACAATGGCAATTTCTCGGTGGATAACCTGTCGATCATTCCCGACTGGCAGTATGAGTACGGACAAGGTGTGGACGGCGTAAAACCAACTACGCAGGACCAGGCTAAAAGCTCCGGTCGTTTGTCTTATGGCGCGAAAATGGACGGCACGCCCGTTGTCCAGTTCGACGGCGTCGCTCGCCCCTATTCCCCTCAGAAAAACAACCTGAAAAACTTTTACCGCACTGGTACCAACTATATTAACTCCTTGTCATTTACAGGAGGTAACGAACATGTCAACTTCCGTTTCGGCCTGAACAATACCAGCTCGAACAGCATCGTACCGAACTCTTCTTTTACGAGAAGAATTGCTAACCTTAACCTGAATGCATTTCTAGGTAAAAAACTGAGCATTGAAACGGTTGTTCAGTATAACATCGAAAACGGCCACAACCGTCCGAAAGTAGGTTACGCGGATTATAACCCGCACTGGGCAACCTACCTGGTAGCCAATACCGTGGATATCAGAAGTCTTTCCCCCGGCTACGACGCATCGACCGGCAAGGAAGTTGAATGGAACCCGGTACCAGCCGCTCCGAACCCTTATTTCGTGATCAACAAATTCAAGAACGAAGATCAGAAAAACCGTTTCCTGGGCCAGGCAAATATTAAGTACGACATTCTCGACAACCTGTTCATCAAGGGTAGCGTGAGTCGCGATTATTATGATTTCAGCTACGAGTTTGTGGTGCCAACCAACAACGCCTACCAGCCGCTGGGAACCTACGAATCGAAAAAAGTGACTTCGTCGGAAACCAACGGAATGCTGACGCTGAACTACCAGAAGGATTTCTCTGAAGACCTCAACTTCTCAGCATTGGTGGGTGGCAACATGCAAAGAAGCATTACCGACCAGACTGCATTCAACGGTACGGAGTTTACAATTCCTGGCTTTTACAGCTTTACCAACCTTGCCACTTCTACGGTTGTTCCAACTTATAACAAAAGTGCTATCAACTCCATTTTCGGTTCTGCGGATTTGGGTTACAAAGGCTTTGCTTACCTGACTGTGTCGGGTCGCCAGGACTGGTTCTCAGTTTTGAACAGCAAAAGCAACAGCATTTTCTACCCGGCAATCGGTGGTTCATTGATCCTTTCGGAAGCATTCACATTGCCTGCTGCGGTTAGCTTCGCGAAACTGCGCGGTTCATGGGCACAGGTGGGTGGCGCAAACGTGCTTCCATACCAGATCTACCAAAGCTATGCAATGGCAGTAGGTGGTCACAATGGAAAGCCTGTTCAGCAGTTGTCATCGGCGGTAGTCCCCAACCCCGACCTGAAACCCCTTACTTCAACTACTTATGAAGCGGGTATTGAAGCCAAATTCCTTCAAAACCGTCTCGGAATCGATCTTACGCTGTACAACCGCAAGACCACAAACGACATTGTACAAAGCAACATCGCAGCAACGTCGGGTTATACTTCCGCTTTGCTGAACGTGGGTGAACTGAGCAATAAGGGTATCGAACTCTTGCTGACAGGAACTGCGATGAAGCGCGCCAATTTCCTTTGGGATATCAGCTACAATGTGGCCTACAACAAAAGTGAGATTATCAGACTGGCCGATAACCTGCCAAGCCTTAGTATCGGAACCGGTGTGGGTGGCGGTCTGATCAATAACGTAGTTGGCGGTACTTACGGTGAGGTTTGGGGTTACAACAAACTCAAAGATGCCAACGGCAATACTGTATTCAACACTGCCAGCAACTATGCAGTACGCGGCAACCTGGAAAAACTCGGCAATGGCACACCTCCATGGACAATGGGTATCACCAACAATTTCAAGTACAAAAACTTCTCGCTGAATATCCTCATCGATGGCAAGTTTGGAAGCGTGGTTTACTCCAACATGTACCAGTACGCCTACCGTTTTGGTTTGCCCAAAGAGACCCTGCCAGGTCGCGAAACCGGCCTGACCGTGACCGGCGTAACGCCCGAAGGCGCTCCATTCAGCAAAACGTGGGAGAAGAAAGACATTGATACCTACTATGACAATGATAAGAACTACACGGGCATTTTTACATTCAACAACGATTTCGTGAAACTGCGCCAGGTGATTCTGAGCTACAACCTGCCGGCATTCTCCGTATTGGGCACCAAGCTGCAATCGGCTTCCATCTCGATCGTTGGACGTAACCTTGCCTTGCTCTACAAAGACAAGCGCAACAAATACTTCGATCCCGAATCGAGCTATACCAACGGTAACGCGCAGGGCCTGGAAGCATTTGGTGTGCCTCGTACCAGAAACATCGGCGTGAACCTGACAGTGAAGTTTTAATCATTCAAAATTTTTGTGACGATGAATAAATTCTTAAAATTATCATATATGGCCTTGATGGCCGCCTTCGTCTCCTCCTGCGACAATAATTTCGAGGAAATGAATGTGAACCCGAATGCGTCGAGGGATGTCGTGCCCGGCTTCCTCTTTACCCGGGCGCAGCTGAGCACCGTGAGCAATAACTTCACCGGCGGTGCCTACCTGACGATCGGACAGTCGATGCAGCATTTCGCAACCTACAAAGAAGTGCCTGCGGCGGGTGATAAGTATTTCAATTACACATATTCCAACGGCAACTGGGCATTGTTCGGAGGCGACCCGGCTACGGCAGGTGCGGTCATTGACATTGCACAGGTAATCGATGCGCTGAAAACGTCGCCGGACAATGTGAACAAAATGTCGGTTTCGCGGATATGGAAAGCTTACCTCTATCACCGCCTCACCGATCTTTACGGCGATATTCCTTACACGGAAGCAGGCAAAGCACTCACCGACAAGAACTTCACGCCGAAGTATGACACGCAGGCGTCAATTTACGCAGACTTGTTGAAGGAACTCGACGAATCGATCGCTGCATTCGATGCTTCGAAAGCTACTTTTGGCAGCGCCGACCTGGTATACGGGTCCCGCTCAGCCGCCGAGCAGATTACCATGTGGAAAAAATTCGGTTATTCGCTGATGCTCCGTCTCGGGATGCGTCTCACGGAAGTTGATCCCGCGATGGCTGAAACATGGGTAAAGAAAGCAATTGCAGGCGGAGTAATTGCTGCCGATTCGGAACTCGCCAAGATTGATTACGTGGATGGCTCCATCACAGCCAGCCGTAACTTCATCTCGGCCGGCATGATGAGCACCGACTATGTGAATCCCGGCGGCGACAATGTAGAAGGTGGAAAGTTTGCAAAGACATTGATCGACCACTTGAAAACTACCAATGATCCACGCCTGAATGTGATTTCGATCGTCTGGATTCCTTCCGCCGATGGCAAAAGCTTCACCGCAGACACCACGACCGCGTTGCAGAAAGGTATGCCGAATGCAGCCTTCAATAGCCGTCCTGCGGATTTCAATACCTTTTCAGAACCGAACCCGGCAACGATCCTGAAATATAGCGCGCCTTTGCTGGTACTCACCCCTGCCGAAATGCACCTGTTGCTCGCGGAAGCGAACCTGAGAGGTTGGTATAGCGGTGCAACCGCCGAAGCATCCTATAATACGGCTGTTACAGCCGGTTTGAAACAATGGGCATTGTTCGGAACATCAGCAGTGATTTCGGATGCGAAAATTGCGGCTTACCTGAAAAGCAACCCGTTCAATGCAGCCGGAACAATGGCGCAGAAAATGGAGCAGATCGGTACGCAGAAATGGTTAGCGCTATTTCTGGAAGACGAATACGAGATCTTCTCGAACTGGCGCCGCACGGGCTATCCGAAGCTGACGCCGACCAATTATCCGGGTAATCTTACCGGCGGCAAGATACCAACCCGTTTTGTGATACCTGATTCCGAGGAGTTGTACAACAAAGTGAATTTTTACGAGGCTCGTACGCGCCAGGGCGGTACGAACACGCTTTCGAGTGTAGTCTGGTGGGATAAATAAGCGGGGTTTATGCGCTGCTTGTTTATGAAGTGAATGACCGATACGGATTGCTGACCAAAATCGGCAATCCGTATCGCTTTTTACGACTTAAAAATTTTCGACCTGTGAATGAGGAATTTTAACTGATTTTTTGTCTTATCTGTAACAGCTTTTCCTAAACCAAAACCCATGATCAAAAAAGTATTAATTGCCGCCGCCCTTTTCTGTTGTGCGGGCATGGCGCATGCCCAGAAGTATTCGATCGTCATCAAAGGCGGTCACGTAATTGACCCGAAAAATAACATCAACAGTATCATGGACGTCGCGCTGAAAGGCGACACCGTAATGCTCGTCGCCAAAAACATCGACGCCAAAGAAGGAATACAGGTGGTGAATGCCAAAGGCCTTTTTGTAACGCCCGGCCTGATCGACATCCACTCGCACAACTTCTACGGCACCAAGATGGACCAGACTTACAGCAACGGCCCCAATGCCCTCCCACCCGACGGTTTCACATTCCGCACCGGCGTTACCACGGTTGTCGACGCAGGTTGTGCAGGCTGGAAGTCGTTCCCCGATTTCAAGAAACAAACCATCGATATTTCCAAAACGCGCGTACTCTCGTTCCTGAACATCGTAGGCGAAGGCATGCGCGGCGGCACCTATGAGCAGAACGTGGAAGACATGGACGCTGCCGCCACCGCCAAAGTAGCCAGGGAATATCCCGAATATATTGTAGGTATTAAACTGGCCCACTTCAACGGATACAACTGGACTCCTACCGACCGTGCCGTGGAAGCCGGCAAGCTGGCCAACATCCCGGTCATGATCGATTTCGGCGGCAGCCAGCCGGTATTGCCTATCGAAGAGCTTTTCATGAAACACCTCCGCCCCGGCGACATTTTCACGCACTGCTTCGGCCAATTGAGCAGCCGCGAGCCGATCGTGGATATAGCAGCAGGGAAAGTGAAGCCATTCGTGTATGAAGCACGCAAAAAAGGCATCATTTTCGACGTAGGTTATGGTGGTATCAGCTTCGCATTCTCGCAGGCGGTTCCGGCTGTTAAAACCGGCTTTTATCCCACTACGATCAGCACCGACATCCACACCGGCAGCATGAACAATGCGATGAAGGATATGCTCAATGTCATGTCCAAGTTCCTCGCTATGGGCATGGACCTGCCGGCGGTGATCAAAGCCAGCACCTGGGCCCCGGCGCAAGCCATTCACCGGGAAGAACTGGGTAACCTCTCGGCAGGCTCCCGTGCGGACGTATCCGTGCTGCGCGTGCTCGACGGCAAGTTCCAGATGAACGATACCGGCACATTCGGCTTCTTCGATTACACCGGGTCCAAAGTACAAGGCAAGCAAAAACTCGAAGCGGAAGTGACAATCCGCGCCGGCAAAGTGGTATACGACCTCAACGGTCTGACCAACCCCATCGTCGTTTCGCGAAGATAGCCGTCGTAATGGAAGTCCTTCCGGCCGCATCTGAAAGGGCTTCCATTGATATTTTGCCTAGGATATTTTGCCTAATTTTATCCACTCAATTTCAGCTGAACTCTTTTTTCTTATCCCATGAAATTACCGATTCTCTCTTTAACGACTATCCTGACCCTTACCTTCGGAAGCCTGCAAACCGCAAAGTCGCAGACGATCCCGAAAGAAGAACTGATTTTCCTGACCTCCGAATGGAAAGGCGAACGCTTCCCTGACGGTCGCCCGAAAGTCTCCGACGATCTTGTCCGCCGCGCGAAGGAAATCAATATTGAAGAAGCTTGGGTTGTACTCAAAAACGAGGGCTATAACTGCCAGTTCGAAGGCAACTGGAAGATCGTGCACCCCGACGTGGTGATCGCCGGACGCGCATTGACGGCTCAGTTCATGCCATCACGCCCGGATATTGAAAAGAATATCAAAGACCGCGGTGCCAAACAGGGGCGCATCGGCAACACCAACTCCTGGCCGATCGACATGCTCGGCAAAGGCGACGTATATGTGGCCGACGGCATGGGTAAGATCGTCGAAGGAACATTGATCGGCGACAACCTCGCAAACTCGATTTTTGCCAAAACCGGCAATGGTGTCGTATTCGACGCATCGGTACGCGACCTGGATGGTCTTTCCAAAATCCCGGGTTTCAATGCATTTGTCCGCGATTTCGATCCTTCCTATCTGAAAGATGCGGTAGTAACCGGCATCAATACCCCTATCCGCATCGGTCGCGCCGTGGTACTTCCCGGCGACCTGGTACTGGGCAAAAAAGAAGGGGTGATCTTCATTCCCGCACACATGGTCGAAAAAGTGGTACAAACCGCCGAGTTCATCGCATTGCGCGACAAATTCGGGATTCAAATGCTGAAAGAAGGCAAATACACCCCCGGCCAGATCGACAGCCAATGGACCGACACCCTGAAAAACGACTTCCTGAAATGGCTCGATAAGAATCCGAACGAAATCCCCATGAAGCGCTCGGAACTCGACGAATACATGAAAAAAAGAACCTGGTAAGCGAGTAATCCGGCCTGGTTTTCAGCATTTCCTGTTTGGTAAAACAGACAGGATTTTTCTTTCGCTTTTTTTAAAATTGCATTTTAAATACATTTATATGAATATTTACAAGCTCACATCCGGCATTGCCGCGGTTTGCCTGGTGATAGCGCTCTACCTCGCCTTCACCGGAAGCCTCCCCTCGGCCGGTCCCTTCTTTATTGCCTTCTTCCTCTCACTCGCCATTAGTTTCCGGGGTTATGAAAAACTGAAAGGTTTTACCTACACTACCGTCATTTTCGCGGCGGTAACCACGGCATTGTACTATCCGCAGCACTTCCTTACAGTGGGTGATTTCAAACTTTCGACCCTCATTACCCCACTGATCCAGATCATCATGTTTGGAATGGGCACATCCATGAGCTTCGGCGATTTTGTGGGTGTAGTTAAAATGCCCAAAGGCGTGCTGATCGGCGTCGTGAGCCACTTTATTATTATGCCAACCATCGGTTATACACTCGCCAATATCAGTGGCTTCCCGCCTGAAATCGCGGCGGGTATCATCCTCATCGGCTGCTCACCAAATGGCATGGCTTCCAATGTGATCTCTTATCTGGCCAAAGCGAATCTTGCTTTGTCCATTACCATCACAGCCATTTCCACGATGCTGGCCCCAATTGTAACGCCGGTCCTGATGAGCATGCTCGCCGGCGCGTTCGTAAAAATCGACACACTGCACATGATGTGGGATATTATCAAAATGGTGATCATTCCGATCGGCGCGGGCTTGGTCTTCAACAAGCTGTTCAGCGGAAAAGTGAAGTGGCTTGATGCCGCCATGCCCCTGGTATCCATGGGCGGGATCGCATTCATCATCGTAATCATCACCGCTGCGGGCCGCGACAGCCTTTTGTCTATCGGACCCGCGTTGCTATTACTCGTATTGATCCACAACCTGTCGGGATACACGCTCGGTTACTGGTCGGGGCGCCTGTTCCGCATGAGCGAGCGCGATTGCCGTACGATTGCGATCGAAGTAGGCATGCAAAATGGCGGATTAGCTTCCGGTATTGCCAAAGAAATGGGTAAAATGGCGACCGTCGGTCTCGCACCGGCCATTTTCGGGCCATTGATGAATATTACCGGCTCCATTCTCGCCTCATGGTGGCAAGGGAAGCCTACCGGCGATGAAGAAACTTATGTAGAAACGGGCAGGGCCCATTAAAATGAAATGGCGCGAAGGTCTCCTTCCACTGAATGGCGCGAAGGTCTCCTTCGTGCCTGATATTCGAAGGCCTCCGGCCGGTCAATACTGCAAAACGTTGCAAGTGTAACGACCGGCCGGAGGCCTTCAAATATTATGTACAAATCAAGAGATTTACACCAGCTTTGCCATATTTTCCCTCCCTTTCCTCCTTATCTTAATCCTCCTCCAACAAAAGCTGCATATAAACCAGATCCAGCCACTGGTCAAATTTATAAGCTACTTCTTTCAAATAGCCTTTTTCTACAAAACCATATTTCTTGTGAAATTCGATGCTAGCGCGGTTCGAAGCGTCGATACAGCCGATCATCGTATGCAGGCCCGATTCCTTTGCGCGCTGGATAAGGCTACCCAGCAACTTTCCGCCCACACCCATTCCGCGCGACTTTTCATCGAGGTAAATCGAATGCTCCACACTGAATTTGTACCCGATTTTCGGGCGGAAAATATTATAGGACCCATAACCGATCACTTCGCCTTCCAATTCCGCCACAATCACCGGCATACCATCATAGAACATCTGCTCAAACCAGGCCTTTTGCTGATCCAAGGTCCTGGGTTCGTAATCATAAATAGCCGTGGTGTTCAGAATAGCGTGGTTGATAATTTCCAACAGCGAAGGCAGATCCTTAGGAGCAGCACTTCTGATGATCAAATCCATCAAAATAAAGCAGGTCGTTATACAGGTTTAATATTAGGGTCAAAAATACCTTATTATTTTAAAAAATTTCACGCCTGATTCTCTATCCGGCTTACGTTTTTTTCTAATTCTTTTGAAAATCATGAATTTCGAATAGCTTTGCTTCAACTTTAGGGGTGTCCCGACATGCGGACTGAGATTATACCCTTTGAACCTGATGCAGTTAGTACTGCCGAAGGGAAAAGCAGGAGTTACTATCCATGTAGCTCCGTCTATTCTTTCGCCATTGGTCCATTCCTAAGGTTTTTGTATTTAAAACTGAATCAGGAATGGAAATCATCCTTAACGGTCAGGCAAAGCAGATCGCCGTCCATTACACGGTGGGGCAACTCGTATCCGAGCTGTTTCCGTCTGGCAAAGGTATCGCAGTAGCCGTCAACCAATCCGTAGTCCCGAAGTCCGACTGGCCCATTCGCCAGCTCTCCCCCAACGACCAGATCACGCTCATTACCGCCACACAGGGCGGTTAGGTACTGCATTGCCCAAATCCCACCATTTTAACCAGAAAACATTATTATGAAAACAGAAAGAACGCCGGAAACCATTACCCGCGATCCATTTCCCAATTCGCAGAAAATATATGTAAAAGGGCAAATCCACGACATTTCCGTGGCCATGCGGGAAATCTCGCTAAACGACACGCGGATACATGGCGGCCCGCGTGCGGGCCGCTCCGGCGCGAGTGAACCTAACGAGCCGGTGACAGTTTACGACACCAGCGGCCCTTACACCGATCCCAACATCGAAATAGATGTAAAAAAAGGCCTACCCGCATTGCGTGCGGCGTGGGTACGTGAGCGCGGGGATGTGGAAGAACTGGAAACGATTACTTCCGAATATGGCCGCATGCGCCTGGCCGATACCAAACTGGATCACTTGCGGTTTGCACACAACGCCAAGCCGTTACGAGCGAAAGCTGGGCAGAATGTTTCCCAGCTGCATTATGCCAAAAAGGGCATTATCACGCCTGAAATGGAATACATCGCCATCCGCGAAAACCAGCGTATCGACGCCCATTTCCAATCGCTGAACGGCAAAGCGGGCGCATTGGCGCACCAACACGCAGGCCACAGCTTTGGCGCGAACACACCGAAAACCCACATTACCGCTGAATTTGTGAGGGAAGAAGTGGCTTCGGGGAGAGCCGTGATACCTTCCAATATCAACCACCCCGAAAGCGAGCCGATGATCATCGGCCGGAACTTTCTGGTAAAGATCAATGCCAATATCGGCAACTCGGCCGTATCGTCGAGCATCGAGGAAGAAGTAGAAAAGGCTGTGTGGGCATGCCGCTGGGGAGCGGATACGATCATGGACTTGTCGACCGGCAAGAATATCCACGAAACCCGCGAATGGATCATCCGCAACACGCCCGTACCGATCGGGACCGTACCTATTTATCAGGCTCTGGAAAAAGTGAATGGCAAGGCGGAAGACCTGACCTGGGAACTCTTCCGCGACACATTGATAGAGCAAGCCGAACAGGGCGTTGACTATTTCACGATCCACGCGGGCGTGCTGCTGCGCTACATTCCATTGACCGCCAAACGCATTACCGGTATCGTCTCCCGCGGCGGGTCCATTATGGCGAAATGGTGCCTGGCGCATCACAAAGAAAACTTCCTGTATACGCATTTCGAGGAAATCTGCGAGATTATGAAGGCCTATGACGTCGCATTCTCGCTGGGCGACGGCCTCCGCCCGGGCAGCATCGCCGATGCCAACGATGCCGCGCAGTTCTCGGAACTCGAAACGCTGGGCGAACTGACTAAAATTGCCTGGAAACACGATGTACAGACCATCATCGAAGGCCCCGGCCACGTACCGATGCATTTGATCAAGGAGAATATGGAGAAGCAGTTGAAACACTGTCACGAAGCGCCATTTTATACGCTCGGGCCGTTGACTACCGACATAGCCCCTGGTTATGATCACATTACCTCGGCCATCGGCGCGGCCATGATCGGCTGGTTCGGAACGGCCATGCTCTGCTACGTAACGCCCAAGGAGCATTTGGGACTACCTAATAAAAAGGATGTGAAAGACGGCGTGATCACCTACAAGATCGCTGCGCACGCCGCCGACCTCGCCAAAGGGCACCCGGGCGCGCAGTACCGGGACAACGCATTGAGCAAAGCGCGCTTCGAGTTTCGCTGGGAAGACCAGTTCAACCTCGCCCTCGATCCCGACACGGCCCGGGAGTTCCATGATGAGACATTACCTGCCGAAGGCGCCAAAGTTGCGCATTTCTGCTCGATGTGCGGGCCCAATTTCTGTTCGATGAAGATCACACAAGACGTGCGCGATTACGCTGAAGAGAATGGGCTTGATACGGAAGAAGCAGTTATGGAAGGAATGCAGCGGAAGGCACGGGAGTTTGCCGAGAAAGGCAGCGAAATCTATCTGTAATGAAGGAATTGATTGTCATTACACATCCGGAAATGCTACCGGGAGAAGCTGGCATTATTAACCAGCTCTTCGCACATGGGCTTGCGCGCCTGCATGTGCGCAAGCCTGAGTCGACGGAGCCGGAGCTGCGCACATTGCTCAAACAGATCGACCCGCAGTTCGGCGGGCGCATTGCATTGCATCAGCAGCATCAACTGGCAAGTGATTTCGGTATTACAGGGTTACATTTTACGGAAACCAACCGGCTGGCGCAGCGCGAGGAAACATTGGAAGAATTGAAAAACAATGGGTTCATCATCAGCACTTCCATTCATAAGCCTGCTGATGTCGAAAAACTCTCCCATTGCTTTGATTATGCGTTTTTTGGGCCGGTTTTTGATAGTATTTCAAAGAAAAATTATGGGGCGGTATTAACGGATGGCTTCCAATTGGAACGGTTCAACTTCCCCGGAAAGCTGATCGCATTGGGAGGAATAGATGGTACCAAACTTGATCTTGCCGCTTCTCTCGGGTTCGATGGTGTGGCGGTACTGGGTGCAATATGGGGGGAGACGGCGAATGCAGTTGCGGAGTTCCGGGTACTTGCCTCCGCCCTGGTCGCAAGCTCCGGGTTAAAACCCGGCGACGGGGGGATCGGCACCGCCCCCAGGTTAAAACCTGGGGTTGAGATAGATAGGATGCATTTTATCTCCAATGAGACTGGCACGATGTCGCATATCGACAGCATCCGCCTTGCGCTGGAAGCGGGTTGCCGGTGGATTCAGTTGCGGGTTAAAAACCGGCCGGAGGAGGAAGTATTGCCTGTTGCATGGGAGGCTATGCACCTTTGCGACGGCCATGGCGCCAAGCTGATAATCAACGACTTCCCGCTGGTTGCACTGGCCGTTGGCGCCCATGGCCTGCACCTTGGCCTCACGGACATGCCTGTGCCCGAGGCACGCGCGCTTGTGGGCGGGAAGATGATCATAGGCGGCACGGCCAATACCCGGGAAGATATCGAGAGGCGCGTAGGTGAAGGGGCCGACTATGTGGGCCTGGGTCCGTTCCGGTTTACCAATACCAAGCAAAATCTCAGTCCTATTCTCGGGCTCGGAGGCTACCGGGCATTGATAACCCAAATGCGGGAAGCAGGCCATTCCACACCCATTATCGCTATCGGCGGCATTACACCCGACGACATCGGCAGCCTTCGTGCGGCAGGCGTCCACGGTGTGGCCATGTCAGCGGCATTGATCGGCTCGGCTGATCCGCGTAAAACATATTACCAAATCCAACAAGCATTATGCTGACCATCGCAGATAAAACATTTCAATCCAGGCTCTTCACCGGTACGGGCAAATTCAGCTCGGCAAAGGTAATGGAAGAGGCACTGCTCGCTTCCGGCTCGGAGCTCGTAACAGTCGCCTTGCGCCGCGTCGACGTCCACGACGCGGACGACGACATTCTGAGCCATTTAACCCATAACCACATCCATTTGCTGCCCAACACGTCGGGCGTACGCACCGCGAAAGAAGCTGTTTTCGCCGCCCAGCTCGCGCGGGAAGCATTGGAGACCAACTGGCTGAAACTGGAAATCCATCCCGATCCGAAATACCTCCTGCCCGACCCGATCGAGACACTCAAGGCTACCGAGGAGCTTGCCAAGCTCGGATTTGTGATACTGCCTTACATCCACGCCGATCCCGTTCTTTGTAAGCGGCTGGAAGCAGCCGGCGCATCGGCCGTCATGCCGCTAGGATCACCTATTGGCAGTAATAAAGGGTTAAAAACCATTGATTTTCTTGAAATTATCATCGAGCAAAGCAAAGTACCGGTGGTCGTCGACGCGGGCATCGGTGCGCCTTCGGATGCTGCCAAAGCAATGGAAATCGGGGCCGACGCCGTGCTGGTGAATACGGCTATTGCTGTGGCCGGCGACCCTATTGCGATGGCTGAGGCATTCAAACTGGCAGTCCTGTCGGGAAGAATGGCTTACGAAGCGAGATTAGGTTCGAAAAGTAACCTGGCTGAGGCCAGCAGCCCTTTAACCGCATTTCTGGATGAGCTTTAAAGAAGAATTTGCGCGGCACTCCTGGGATACCGTTAAGGACGGTATTTATTCCAAAACGGCAGCAGATGTGGAAAGGGCACTAACCGTGCCGAAAAGAACATTGGAAGATTTCAAAGCACTGATCTCGCCCGCCGCCGCCGCATACCTGGAACCGATGGCGAAGCTGAGCCGGCAATTGACCCGCAAGCGTTTTGGAAACACCATTCAAATGTACGTGCCGCTGTATTTGTCCAATGAATGTACCAATATCTGCACTTACTGCGGGTTCAGCCTTGATAACAAAGTACGTCGCCGCACGCTGACCAACGACGAGATACTCCGGGAAGTGGAGGTGATCAAAAGCATGGGTTACGAACATGTGCTGCTGGTTACGGGCGAGGCGAACCAGACCGTACATGTGGAGTATTTCAAAAAGGTCCTGAACCTGATCCGCCCGCATTTCGCTCAGGTATCGATGGAGGTACAGCCACTCGACCGCGATGAATACGAAGAACTGATCCCGCTTGGCCTGCATTCGGTGCTGGTTTATCAGGAAACCTATCATCAGGAAGATTACCGCAAACATCACCAGAAAGGGAAGAAAGCAAATTTCAACTACCGGCTCGAAACCCCCGACCGGCTTGGACAAGCCGGTATCCACAAAATGGGCCTGGGCGTGTTGATAGGACTGGAAGACTGGCGCACCGACAGCTTTTTCACCGCGCTGCATTTGCATTACCTCGAAAAAACTTACTGGCAAACGCGTTACAGCCTTTCATTCCCGAGGCTCAGGCCGTTTTCCGGCGGACTCGAGCCGAAAGTTGAAATGAGCGACCGGGAGTTGGTACAACTCATTTGCGCCTACCGGATCTTCAACGAGGAGGTCGAACTGTCGCTTTCCACACGCGAATCAGAGAAGTTCAGGAACCATTGCATTCAACTCGGTGTAACATCCATCAGCGCCGGTTCCAAAACCAACCCCGGCGGTTATGCCGTCGAGCCGGAATCCCTCGAACAATTCGAGATTTCGGACGAAAGGCCACCCGCCGAGATCGCCCAAATGATCCGCAACGCCGGCTACGAACCGGTTTGGAAGGACTGGGACGCTGGGTTAATTTTGAATGACTGAATGACTGAATGAGTGAATATTTCAGTCTTCATTCAATCATTCGGTCATTCAAAATTCAATCATTTCCAATTTCAGGGCGACTCATTCAATCATTCAAAATTAACCTATTCACTCATTCCCATGACCCCCATCGAACGCAAACGATACGCCAGGCAGATCATCATGCCGGAAATGGGCCTTGCCGGGCAGGAAAGGCTCCTTACCGCCAAAGTGGCCGTCGTGGGTGCGGGAGGGCTTGGCTGCCCGGTGCTGCAATACCTGGTGGCGGCGGGCGTTGGCGAGATTGCCATTATTGATGACGACACCGTGGATCTGACCAATCTGCACCGGCAAATACTGTATTCTGCCGATGATTTGGGAAAAAATAAAGCCATTACGGCAGTTGAAAAGCTTTCTGCGCTCAATCCATTCGTACGCCTTACCGCCTATCCCGACCGTCTCAATGCCGAAAACGCAACAGACCTGCTCAACGGTTACGACCTGATCATCGACGGTTCCGACAATTTTGAAACACGCTATCTGGTCAATGATTTTTGTGTGGAATTGAATAAACCCTTCGTCTTTGGCTCTATCCTGCGTTTCGAAGGCCAGGTTTCGGTATTCAACTATCGGGGTGGCCCCACCTACCGCTGCCTTTTCCCGGACGCGGAAGAGGGTGATAATTGCGCAGAAGCAGGGGTAATGGGTGTTTTGCCGGGCATTATCGGCACCTACATGGCAAATGAGGCGATCAAGATCCTCGTCGGGATCGGCGAGCCGTTATCTGGTAAGCTACTGGTCATCAATACGCTTTCAAACAGTCACACAATCTTCCGGTTTTCGAGGTCGGAAACGGCAATGCCTGCTAAATCCCCGGAAGCACCGGCATCAGGGCCATCCGACGGAGACGACACGCGCGAGATGTCTTATGACGAATTCGAAGCGCTGCAAATGGCCGATCCCGAACAGGTAGTACTTGTGGATGTCCGTGAATATTACGAATTTGAAGCGGACAATTTCGGGGGCGAGAATATCCCGCTAACTGAAATCCCTGAAAGTATCGCCCATTTCCCCGCCGGAAAGAAAATCGTTTTCTACTGCAACAGCGGCAAGCGAAGTTTACAGGCAGCCAAATTGCTTGTTCAAAGCGGTTATGAAGGGCAGAGCTTCTGGGCACAACACTGGTAATCAAAGCAATGCAGATCAAACCGACACCCCTTCTTTCCGGCATCGTCCGGCATTTTCTGGTCGTAGAAAGTGACAACCAGTCGGCTATGAGGATATTTTCGGATGGAAATACCGGAGTGGTGTTCAACTACGGCGATACACTTTTCTATCAAAACGAAATGCAATCCGGGCTCACAAGCCTGCCTGGCAGCTTTTTATATGGCCAGCTCGATGCGTACCGGAACGTCTGGGCGCAAGGAGGCATCCGCCTGCTCATTGCCGTACTTTATCCGTTCGGGGCGACGGCATTGTTTAAAATTCCAGCTTCGGAATTGAGAAACCAGATTATTGGATGTGAAGATTGTTTCAGAACCAATGCGGCATTGGTGAACGATGAAATTGCCTCTTCACCAGCGATTCATGATAAAATCCGGGCGGCAGAGCATTTTTTGTTATCCCAATTGGGTGGTTCCGGCAGCAGTAATGCACTGGTAACCCAAGCCATTGACATTATCCATGCTCAAAACGGACTGGTTCCCGTTACGCGGCTCGCCACATTGACCGGCACGACGGAGCGCCAGCTACAACGCAAATTTGAAGAACAAATCGGTATTTCACCGAAACGCTATGCGGGCATCACCCGCATGCAATACGCACTGAGAATGCTTCGAAAAAAATCCAGTGATTTATCACTGGCAGGTATAGCCTGCGAATCCGGCTTCTTCGACCAGGCCCACCTGATCCGCGAGATGAAAAACCTGTCGGGACTTACCCCCGGCCAATACCTCAACCCGCAGAATGTCCTCGCGGCCAATTTGATCCGGCTCGGTCATTAGTTTTTTGCTCTTTGTCGGGTTTGTACAATACACCTGCGATCCGTGCATTTACTTTTGAGATAAAAAGTTAAGCTATGAAACCGATCAGAATCGCAACGGCCCAGTTTGAAAACAAAAGCGGCGACAAAGCGTACAACCTTGGCGTGATCCGCCAACTAGCAGGTGACGCGTCAAAAGCGGGTGCGGACGTCATCGCATTCCATGAATGCTCGATCACCGGCTACACATTTGCGCGGCACCTGTCGCGCGAGCAAATGCTCGAAGTCTCCGAACCTATTCCCGACGGCCCTAGCATTGGCGCCTTGCAGGACATTGCGGCGGAACATAATATCGTAGTCCTCGCAGGTCTGTTCGAAAAAGACGTCAATGATCATATGTACAAGGCCTACGTTTGTGTGGACCGCCGTGGCCTCGTTGCCAAATACCGGAAACTTCATCCATTTATCAATCCGCATCTCACTCCGGGCAGTGAATATGTGATTTTTGATCTGTTCGGATGGAAATGCAGTATCCTCATTTGCTATGACAATAACATCATCGAGAACGTCAGGGCTACGAAATTGCTGGGTGCCGACATTGTTTTCATGCCTCACGTAACCATGTGTACGCCCTCCACACGCCCGGGAGCAGGATTTGTCGACCCAGCCCTCTGGCACAATCGCGAAGCTGACCCGACCTCTCTCCGCCAGGAGTTCGACGGCCTGAAAGGCAGGGCCTGGCTCATGAAATGGCTCCCGGCCCGCGCCTACGACAATGCGGTTTATGCGATATTCTCCAACCCTATCGGCATGGATGAAGACCAGCTCAAAAACGGCTGTTCCATGATCCTGGACCCATTCGGCGACATCATCGCCGAATGCCGGAAGCTCGACAACGACTTCACCATCGCCACACTCACCCCCGAAAAACTGCAACAGGCAGGCGGCCACCGGTACATTCAGGCCCGCAGACCGGAACTTTACCGGGATATTCTAGGGCAGGGGCATGTCTCTGAGCAAAGGGTAATTTGGTTATAAAACGTAAATTGGTTGAAGCAATTCAATGAATTTAGCTAAATTCGTTGAGTTTATTAAATAAATTTAGCTAAATTCGTTGAGTCAGTTCAACCAATTAGCTAAAATGGATTTTTCCAGACACATTCTCGCACAAATAATCGATAAAACGACCTCGAATAAGGTACTTATCGTCTACGGTGCCCGGCGCGTCGGAAAGACGCATTTGATGAAGGCCGTAGAGGATCAATTTACTGGCAAGTCATTGTTCCTCAATGCAGAAGATCTGGATACAGTCACCCTGCTCTCGGACAGACGCGTCGCGGCATACCGTCGCTGGGTCGATGATGTCGACCTCCTTATCATCGATGAAGCTCAGGTTGTACCTGAAATCGGCAAGTCGTTAAAACTGCTTATAGACTCATTTCCAAAATTAACCATCCTGGCAAGTGGTTCGTCGGCATTTGAATTGTCAAATAAAACCGGCGAGCCGCTCGTCGGGCGCCAGATACGCTTCCAGCTCTTCCCTATCGCACAAATGGAACTGTCGAAAGAGGAAAATTATCTCGTAACAAAGCAGCAATTAGAAACAAGGCTTATTTACGGCAGCTATCCCGAGGTCTTGAAAAATGCAACTGCCGAAGCCAAAACAGACTATCTGAAAGAATTGGTCAGCGCCTATTTACTGAAAGACATTCTGATGTTCGAGCAGGTCCGTTATTCGCATAAAATGCTGCAATTGCTGCAATTAGTTGCTTACCAGACAGGACAGGAAGTTTCCTACGACGAGCTTTCCAAAACCTTGCAAATCGACAGGAACACTGTGGAGCGGTATCTTGATTTATTTTCAAAAGTATTCATCATTACACGTATCGGAGGATATAGTAAAAATCTGCGGAAGGAGGTAACCAAGTCGTCCAAATGGTATTTTCTCGACAACGGGATCCGAAATGCCTTGATCAACAATTTCCTTCCGATGAACCAGCGCACCGATACCGGCGCGTTATGGGAAAACTACCTTGTCGCAGAGAGGCTCAAATACAATTCCTACACCCGAAAAACGCCTCTTACCCACTTTTGGCGGACTTACGACCAGCAGGAACTCGACTGGCTGGAAATTGCCGACGATCAGTTGAGCGCGTATGAGTTTAAATGGAAGGACACCAAGGTGAAATTTCCAAAGGCATTTCAGGAAGCATATCCCGATGCCGCGAAGCACTGGGTCAACCAGGAGAATTTCATCGATTTTGTTACGGGCGAAATATAGATCAGCGTTACCGCAAGGCACTTTAAGTAAAATTTAATAATCTATCAATTACGTAGATTAAATAGTTTTACTATTTTTGTAAACGCTATATTCCAAAATTCTAAAATTCACGGTAATGCTTGCCAAAGTGCTCTCGCTTAAACTGCCCTCGTCACCCACCTGGTATATCGTTCCGGCTGCGGCCATCTTTTTGTTGTTCGGGCTGCTCTTGACAAACGGCGTCATCAGCATCAGCACCGAAGAGGTTACCGGCTTCCTTACCGGCGAGTTCGCATTGTATGTACTGGTAGGTCTGGCGGCCCAGCTCGTCGACGGCGCATTGGGAATGGCCTATGGCGTTACTTCCAACTCGTTTTTGCTAAGCCTCGGCGTTACGCCTGCCGTGAGCAGTGCAAGCGTCCATTTTGCAGAAATGTTCACAACCGGAGCTTCGGCAATCTCGCATTTCCGTTTTAAGAATATCAACAAAAAGCTTTTTAAAAGCCTGCTGATACCGGGCGTATTAGGCTCTATAACAGGCGCATACCTACTATCCGACGTGATCGACGGAAACCTCATTAAGCCTTTCATCGCGTTTTACATGCTGGTACTTGGCGTGATCATCATCCGCAAGGCACTGCAAAAGACTTTTGTTAAAAACAAAACCAAACGCATCAGCATCCTCGCAGCAACAGGTGGTTTCCTGGATTCGATTGGCGGTGGCGGCTGGGGGCCGATCGTCACTTCTACCTTGCTCGGACAAGGCCGCGATCCGCGTTATACCATCGGGTCCGTCAATGCCGCTGAATTTGCCGTGGCCTTCGCCAGCGGTATTACTTTTATGCTTTTTACCGGTGTTGATAGCTGGAAAGTCGTTTTGGGACTGATCGTCGGTGGCGTTATGGCCGCTCCGTTCGGCGCTATGCTCGTGGGTAAGATCAAACGTAAGCCGTTGATGCTACTCGTTGGCGTACTGGTGATCGGCCTGAGCATCCGGACTATCCTGCTGAGCATTTAATAATGCCTTCTTCGCGATATCCAATGCATTTTGCCTAGTTTTGCACAAAACAGGCACATTACCATGCTCACCGATTTCGGTTATATCCTGCTCTTCATCATTGCCGCACTGATATTGCTCGGTCTAATGCTGACCATTGCGAAGTTCTTACGTCCGCATAAGCCCAACGAAGAGAAACTAACCACCTACGAATCCGGCGAGGAACCACTTGGCAATGCGAATATCCAGTTCAACGTGCGGTTTTACGTTGTCGCGCTGATTTTTGTGCTGTTCGAAGTTGAATTGCTGTTTCTTTTCCCGTGGGCGGTGGTATTCGGAAATGAAGAGCTCATCGAGCAAACCAACGGCCAATGGGGCTGGTTTGCGATGGCAGAAATGACCGTTTTCATCGGTATCCTCATCTTAGGCCTCGCCTACGCCTGGGCAAAAGGCTACCTCGACTGGGTCCTGCCCAAACCCCAAATCCCGGAAATCAAGTCTCCCGTTCCAGCTGATTTGTACGCGAAGGTTAATGACAGGTACAAGAAGTAACATATATAACTTTCTGATAAACAACCCCATAAATTATCGAAAGGCTCGGTTGTTTTATCGAATTATATTGACAGTTACTTGAAAATTACCGATTTTTCGGGTTTGGTACCCATTCTGTCATCATCAACAAAATAATATGGAAGCTTTCACAAGGAATTTACGCGCCAAGCGTGAACGAAAAGGCTTTTCCGCGGCCCAAATGGCGGCGTCGCTCCAGATCAGCGAAGAACAATATAACGAGCTGGAAAACGGGCATACCAACCCATCCGTCAATACCCTCAGACAACTCTCCGAGATCCTCAACAGCACGGTGCCTGAGCTGATCACCGGCCGGCAAATCGTACAGGACGTTCCCGTCGGGCACTTTTCGCCTGAGTCCCTGAGTGAAATGGACAAGGATACCTATATTAAAATACTCGAGAACCAGCTACGCACGTTGCTCGCCGAAAAGAAGGGCTCCTGACCTAATGCATTCCGCTCCATTTTTTCATGTGCGGCCGCGGGAAAAACACAAAACCAAGTTGGACATAGAGCTGGCTAACCTTCAACCGTGACAAATCATCGACCGTCACGTTGTCGCCCTTCCATTTGCGCCTTCCCAGAATCGGCTGATGGTAGGTAAGTTTGCCGCTCAGGTACACTTTTTCGTGAATTTTAGGAAGGAAATCCATTTTATAGTCGACCCCGATACCTCCGTGCAGGTTGATATTCGCGGTGTAAAGTTTAACCGCCTGGTAGGCCGACGGGTTGTTGAGCAATTGTTGGGCCGATACCGAGGCATTGCTCTTGATATTTAGCCTGTACAACATAAAATCGGCGCCGAGTGGTATGGTCACGTTCCAGCGGGCATTGTTCACAAGTTTCGGTCCGCCGTCGGTGCCAATGCCCAATCCGTTCAGATATGCCTTTCGCGTGTCTCGGTCGGAGGTATAATTGGTGCTGTTCATAACGATGATCCTGGTCTCCGAGAACCACTTTTCCGATTCGGTGCGACGTGCGAGCACGAGGTTGCCCATAAAAGAAGTAAACGGCTTTACTTGGAGACGCGAAAGCTGCTCTCGCAAGGTTTTGTTATTAGGAAGCATGCCCAATTCTACATAAACCGCCATGCCGGTTTTGAAGATCCTGACGGTGGAATCGGACTGAGCTGACGCCGTTCCAATACAAAAGGCCGAAAACAGGAAACTGATGAGTAATTTGTGTTTCATATAATGAAGCGTTGTGTTTGTTTTGTAACGTCGTCTGAAACCGTTTCTTGCCAAATATGGTTAGTTTTGCAGGCCGACAATACATTTTAGAGCAATATTCGTACCAAAATGCGGCATCTTTAAAATATTCATGAACGAAAGAATCAAAACCGGCGACGGCGGCATTATCCTGACCAATGCGGAAGACCTGATGAACTGGGCACGTTTGTCGTCGTTATGGCCAATGGGCTTCGGTTTGGCATGCTGTGCGATTGAGATGATGGCTACCTATGCGGCCAATTACGACCTCGAACGTTTCGGAATTATGCCGCGGCCTTCGCCCAGGCAGTCGGACGTGATGATCGTGGCTGGAACTGTTACTTTCAAAATGGCCGACCGCATCCGTCGGCTGTACGAGCAAATGCCCGAACCGCGCTATGTGATCTCGATGGGCAGCTGTTCCAACTGCGGTGGCCCGTACTGGGAGCATGGCTACCATGTGGTGAAGGGCGTCGACCGCATTATTCCCGTGGATGTGTATGTACCCGGGTGCCCACCCCGCCCCGAAGCGCTGATTGGCGGCTTCATGAAGTTACAGGAAAAAATCCGCGGCAGGCAGGAAGCTGTCCCCGAACTATTTCTTGAAATGGAAGCCACAGGCCAGCAGGCTGTTTTATCCTAATCCTTGTTATGACCTTTCAGGAAATCACCGATATCGTTACCAGTCAGTTTCCGGAATACACTATTTCCCCGGATACTAAAAACCCGCAACCCGCATTGATCGTGCCTGTGCAGGGCATTGCGGATATTTGCCGGTTTTTACACGCAGATGAGAGGCTCTATTTCGACTACCTGGCCTGCATTACGGCAATCGATAATGGCGCCGCTGCCGATACCATGGAATTGATTTACAATCTTACCTCCATTCCCTACGGTCGGGACCTGACCCTGAAAATCGTTTTCCCAAGAAATACTGCTGAAAGCACTTTACCTTCCGTCCCGACGATGAGCCACATCTGGCGCACAGCTGATTGGCACGAGCGCGAGGCATTCGACCTGATGGGCATAGCCTTCGAAGGGCATCCCGACCTGCGGCGGATTTTACTCCCGGAAGACTGGGAAGGCCATCCCCTCCGCAAGGACTACAATGCGCAGGAAAGGTACCACGGTATTTATGTCCGATATGAAGACGGCAAGGTACCGGAACCGTCCTCCGACCCCGACAGGGTGTAGGGTATAGTTTCCGTGCATTCGGGCAAATAATGGCACATATTTGGTAGCATGAAAAAGCCTCATTATTTTTCGTTACCAAATTTTAATGATCACCCGCATGCGCTTCATCCTACTGACCGCCCTCTTACTCGGCTTTTTGCATTCCGCATTTGCAGTCACCGATTCCCTCGTTATAAAGGGCCGGATCAATAACCTCAACGGCAGGCTCTACCGCCAGGCCCCATTCATTACTTTTTCCCGCAATAACATCCTTCAACCGCAGTCGGAGCTGAGCAAACAGGCCGATTTGCAGGCCGACGGCACTTTTCGCGTGTCGGTTCCCATGCTCTTCCCACAGGAAGAAATTTATCTGGATTATGCCGGGAAGGCATTTACGACGTTTCTGGGATCACCCGGGACCGTGGAAATCACCTTCGACGGCGACTCTATCGGCAAGGCCAAAAAGCTGTTCTATTTCGCCGGCGCCAATGCAGATGCCAACAATCAATATCCTTTATACCTGGCTGCCGAAAACAAGCGGTTAAATAGCAGCCAGACGCTGGGTACGGATTTTTTCAAGTCATTCTGGGAGAAAAGCCCCTCCGATGCACGCTTTATCGCGGAGAGCCGCGGTGAATTGCGGCTTGGATCGGTGAAAGCGGCTACACAAAACACGGTGGCGTCGCCCGTTCTATATAACTGGATCAAATCGGTTACGGACGAGGAGCAGTTGCAGATTTTATATGAACACGCATTGGGAAATCAATATCAAATCAGCAAAGCGCTGCTCGATAGCCTCAAACGGCTCGACAAAGCCCCGCTGACCGGACAGCGGGTGATTTGGGCGAACCGGTTTGGTAATTACGCGGATCAGATGGTGGAAGGCAAAAAATTTGATAATCCCAGCCGGACCAACTCTCTGCCGGTGAAACTGATGGCCGCACTTATCCGCGACAATTCCAAAAACCTTTCGGCAGACGACCGCCAGCACCTGAACCAGATCACAGCAAATGGCCTGGCCGAAAAAGGCGAACTCGATTTTATGAACAAGCTATTTGCTCGTAATGAACTGGTGTTAAACCTGTTATTCAATTATGAACGGGAGAGCCGCATTTACGGAGATCTTTTCGACAGCACTGCTACGGAATTCCTTAAAGTGCGCTACCTCGCCAGGAATCTCTACAAGTACACCTACCCGCAACAGTTGCTGCTCAACAACCACATTAAATCCAGGACAGGGATTCCTCAGTTCAGGCAATCGCTCGACGAGTTGATCCAGCTTGAAGTGAAGGACAGCGCGAATATCCGGAAGCTGGTGGAGTTTAAGAATGCTCGTACCGCACCGGCAGAAGCATTACCCGGCTACTACCTCGCCGCTTCAAACGACCGGGGGACTTCGTGGTTCAACGGCATTATCGATGGCTTGAAAGGGAAAACTGTATACATTGTCAAATGGAATATCGAGGATAACAAGAGCCGGGAAGAACTGGATTTCATACCGGCATTGCAAGCCCGGGTACCGGAAGATATCGTCTTTTTGTTTGTGCATTTTTCAACCGAAAATTACACCGTTTCGGATGCGATACTCAGGCAATACATTGTTCGGCACAGGTTAAAAGGCATCCATATGTCGATAAACGACAGCCAGGCGATGGACTTACTGTTCAGGCTCAATCCACTTGATTTCGCGACGTTTTCCATTGTGAGGCCGAACGGCAAGTTTGCCACTAAAAATGCCCCGGCGCCAAGCGAAACGGAAAAAACGGCCAAGGCATTAATTGAGGTCGACCGGCAATAAGTTGTACCTCGCATTGGTGCATTTGCGTTAAGAAACAGTTGATTTGGAATCCGGATAGCCCATGTGTAGATATTTGCTGTTGTTTCTGATGCTTTCCTACGCTGCGTCGGCCCAAAACCCCGACAGCCTGGAAACACACAGCCGCGACAGCATCCGCTACACCAACCTCAAAGCCCGGATGTCCAAAACCAAGTTCTCGCGGGCCGTTTACCGCCTCTTGTTCAGGGATGTATACAACCAGGGGAAGGTTACCGAGGTCAAGGAAATCGAGACGAACCCCTTTACACCCTACGAGGGAATGGTGATCCGGAAAATTTACGTCCGGCAGCTTAATATCCTCGGCGAATCGGTCTACGATACGACCAGGAAAGGAAACCAGCTCGAAAGGTTTTTGAGTAAAAGTGTTCATACCAACACCCGGGAGGGGATTATCCGAAAGTCATTCCTGCTATTTTCGGAGGGCGACGACATTCAGGCACATGTATTGAAGGACACCGAGCGTCTGCTGCGCGCGAACCGGATGTTTGTCGATGCCCGTATCATTGTCATACCGCGAAAGGACGTAACCTGGATGGCCGATATCATGGTGCTCATACAGGATTCCTGGTCACTGAATTTTTCGGGTAGTTTCAGTTCGTTCAAAAAATTCAGGGTAGGGCTCGAAAACATCAACGTCCGCGGGACTACGCACTCGCAGCGAACGGCCATTAAATGGGATTCCACTTTCCAGTTCCGGGCCATTTACACGGTACCCTACATTGGTAAAACCTTCATTACCGCCCAGGCCAGCTTCATTTTCGAGCGGGATTTGAAAGAACAATCGGTGCGGATGTACCGCCGCTTCATTACCACAGAAACCAAGTACGCAGGTGCGTTGGAATTCGGGCATTATAATACGCGGCAGTATAAACGCGAGGTCGAAACCACCGATTCGCTGCGGCTTTTACGCACCGACTACAAATACTACGATTTCTGGATCGGGCGGTCGTTCAAGTTTCCATTTCCCAACAGCAAACTCGCCCAGAACGCCCGGATCGTGACCGCATTCAGGCATAATAAGTACAATTACGATGAGCGCCCGGAGGTAGCACCTAACCTCAACAAGAATTACTGGAACCGTACGGCAACGCTCGTCAGCCTCGGGTTTTCGAACAGGAACTACAAGCGGGACGTCTTGATCTATGGCTTCGGACGGACGGAGGACGTGCCGGTCGGGAGCCTTTTCGCATTGACGGTTGGGCGCGAAAACACCGAGTTCGGGGCGCGTGGTTACGGCGGTATTCAGTTCGCAACCGGCAAATATCTGCCGCATAACCTTGGATATATGTACACGCTGGCCAACTTGGGTTCCTATTCCAAAAACGGAAGAGCACAGCAGGGGGTAATCAGCGCGGAGATTAACTATATCAGCAATCTGATTCCGTTCCGGTACAGCTTCTTCCGGCAGTTTGTCAATATAAGGTTTGCCAAAGGCATCAATCGCGACCCGCTCGATTACCTCAATATCAGTGGAGACCAGGGCATACGGGGCATTAATAACGACCGGCTCATCGGGACAAAAAAGCTGACGATCGGAACCGAAACCGTATTTTTCTCCGACAAAAGCTTGTTGGGCTTCCGGATCGCCTATTTCGTATTCGCGGACATCGGGCTTGTCAACGGCGTACCGCACCTTTGGAAAAGCCCGCTCTACCAGGGTTATGGCCTCGGCCTACGGCTCCGGAACGAAAACCTGGCTTTCAATACCCTGCAGATACGCTTCGGATATTACGCCAACATACCCGAACTTTCCTCCCCCACCCGTTTCGCGGCTTCGGGCAACGTTCCACTGCGCCTGCGCGACTTCGACATCTCCGCTCCGGCTATTGCACCGTTCCAGTAGCTCACAAATTCACCCCATAAACATCTGATTAACAAATAGATATTCACAATTTTTCAAAAATTTACAGTTATTTCAACCCACAACCCCTCCATTTTCGGATATGAGGATTAACTTTGTGGAATTTTTGGACGTACCCCTGCTCAAAATCGTCAGGCAACTGCCAAAAGTTGTTTAAGTATTTCCTTCATTTCTACAAATTACCATTTACTGTGCCCAAAAATACGAGTATCAAATCCGTTCTGATTATCGGTTCAGGCCCCATCGTTATCGGTCAGGCGTGCGAGTTTGACTATTCCGGCTCTCAGGCAGCCCGTTCGCTGCGCGAAGAAGGGATTGAGGTAGTTCTGATCAACTCCAATCCTGCAACAATCATGACTGACCCCATCAGTGCAGATCATGTTTACCTGTTGCCGCTGGAAAAGAAGTACATCGTTGAAATTCTGGAAAAACACAAGGAGATGGGCAGGCCCATCGACGCGGTGCTTCCTACAATGGGAGGCCAAACGGCGCTGAACCTGGCAATCGATTGCGATAAGGCAGGTGTCTGGAAAAAGTATGACGTGGATATTATCGGAGTGGATATCAAAGCGATTGAAACTACCGAAGACCGGGAGAAGTTCCGTCTGAAAATGCTCGAACTGGGCGTAAACGTATGCAAGGGCCGCACTGCCCGCTCTTTCCTTGAAGGAAAAGAGATCGCCCAGGAGATCGGCTTCCCGCTGGTAATCCGTCCTTCATTTACCCTTGGCGGTACGGGAGGTGGATTCGTGGAGAAAGAGGAAGATTTCGACAAAGCGCTTAACTACGGCCTGCACGCGTCGCCTGTACACGAGGTATTGGTTGAACAAAGCGTAATGGGCTGGAAAGAATATGAGCTCGAATTGCTCCGCGACAGCAAAGGCAACTTCATCATCATCTGTTCAATCGAGAACTTCGACCCGATGGGTGTGCACACCGGCGATAGCATCACGGTTGCGCCAGCGATGACACTGCCTGACACGTTGTACCAGCAAATGCGCGACCTTTCCATCAAAATGATGAATGGTATCGGCAAATTTGCGGGTGGCTGTAACGTACAGTTTTCGGTGAACCCTGCGGACGACAAGATCATCGCGATCGAGATCAACCCGCGCGTATCGCGCTCATCGGCACTCGCTTCAAAAGCAACCGGTTACCCTATCGCGAAAATCGCTGCGAAAATGGCGATTGGCTACGACCTCGACGAATTGATCAACCCGATCACCGGCAGCACGTCTGCATTCTTCGAGCCTTCCATCGACTACGTAATCGTAAAAGTTCCGCGCTGGAACTTCGATAAATTCAAAGGTGCCGACCGTTCACTGGGTCTTCAGATGAAATCCGTTGGTGAAGCGATGGGTATCGGACGTAACTTCCAGGAGGCGTTGCAAAAAGCATGTCAATCGCTGGAAATCCGCCGCAATGGCCTTGGTGCCGACGGCCGCGAGCTCCGCGACCAGGAGGCGATCAAGCACAGCCTTGCGCACCCGAGCTGGGACCGCCTGTTCCATATTTATGATGCATTCAAAATAGGTCTGTCGTTCAAAACGATCCAGAACCTGACTAAAATAGACGCGTGGTTCCTCCGCCAGATCGAAGAGCTGATCGAGCTGGAACACGAAATCGAGAAATTCGACCTGGAAGACCTGCCGAAAGAACTCCTTTTGACAGCGAAGCAAAAAGGCTATGCCGACCGTCAGATCGCGCATTTGCTGGGTACGAAAGAAAGTAAGGTGTACGATCATCGGAAATCGCTGGGGATCAATCGCGTATACAAATGCGTTGATACCTGCGCCGCCGAATTTGAAGCAAAAACACCTTACTACTACTCTACTTTCAATACATCACAGGAATTCCCTGACAACGAGTCGATCGTAAGCGACCGCAAAAAGGTAGTGGTGCTCGGTTCCGGTCCAAACCGGATCGGCCAGGGTATCGAATTCGACTACTCTTGTGTCCACGGGGTATTGGCGGCGAAAGAAGCGGGTTATGAAACGATCATGATCAACTGTAATCCCGAGACTGTTTCTACCGACCCGGATATTTCCGACAAACTGTACTTCGAACCGGTTTTCTGGGAGCACGTTTTCGACATTATCCAGCACGAAAAGCCTGAGGGTGTAATCGTACAGCTTGGTGGCCAAACGGCCCTGAAAATGGCTGAGAAACTGGAAAAATATGGTGTGAAGATCATCGGTACCAGCTACCACTCACTCGACTGGGCCGAGGACCGCGGGCGGTTCTCGTCGCTGCTGGAAGAGTTGGGCATCCCATTCCCGAAATTCGGAACCGTAAGAACTTCCGATGCCGCGGTTGAACTTTCCCGCACGCTGGGCTTCCCGCTGTTGGTTCGTCCGAGCTACGTGTTGGGTGGACAAAGCATGAAGATCGTGATCAACGAGAAAGAACTGGAACAGCATGTAGTGAAAATCCTGCATGACATTCCGGACAACAATATCCTACTCGACCACTTCCTGGAAGGCGCACTGGAAGCGGAAGCCGATGCGATCTGCGATGGCGAAGATGCTTACATCATCGGCGTCATGGAGCATATCGAACCAGCTGGTATCCACTCCGGCGATTCACATGCTGCATTGCCTCCATTCGACCTCACGGCCGACGAAATCCGCCAGATCGAAGAGCATACCCGCAAGATCGCGCTGGCTATGAATGTGAAAGGGCTTATCAACGTACAATTCGCGGTGAAAAACGGTGTCGTGTACGTAATCGAGGCCAATCCGCGTGCATCGCGTACCGTTCCGTTCATTTGCAAAGCTTACCAGGAGCCTTACGTGAACTACGCTACCAAGCTGATGCTCGGCGACAAGAAGGTGAAGGATTTCAATTTCAAACCGGTGAAAAACGGCTGGGCGATCAAGATCCCCGTATTCTCATTCAACAAATTCCCGAATGTGAACAAGGAACTCGGCCCTGAAATGAAATCGACCGGCGAAGCGATCTACTTCATTAAGGATCTGGAAGACGAGTTTTTTCAGAAAATTTACGGCGAAAGGAATCTTTACCTGAGCCGGTAATAACAGCAATTTCAAGTAACACCAAGCCCCGGACCACTCCGGGGCTTTTTGCATTCAATGGATTTGTAAACCAGTACAAAATTATGGTCACATTCTCCGAAATATCTTGCATTATGTACTATTTTCGGGAAAAATTGTAACCACTCCCCTACATGTCTAAGTTTTACGCTTGCATTCTTGCAATGTGGCTTTGCGTTCATTTTGCCGCATTCGCACAAACGCCTACCATTAGTCTCAGTTACGATAGTTCTCCGAACATCTGCATAAACTCCACCTACCGGCTAGGTATCACAACGACCGGCACATTCGGCCCCGACAACAAGTTTTCTGTCCAGGTCAGGAAAAGCGAGTATTCGTCGACCGTAACCGACGTCCCGGCAGTACTGGTCAATGGCAGGCTGGAATTTACCTTGAAAGATTCCGCTAACTATGCAGGAAGCTATGTGCAGTTCAGGGCCATCGCCTCATCTCCGAAAACAGAAAGCGTATGGTCGGGCAGCATACAGATGTACACTAAGGGTCGCATTATTCTCAACCCGGAAAATAAAACGGATACCTTAAATGCCTTCGACAATGCAACAATCTTTTTCGGATGGAACAGTGTCGGAGATGCCCGCGTGACCTTGGACGATAGCACCAGACTCAACTTATATAGCTACTCAACACCGTCTTCCGCCCAGCATACGGTTACCATTCCCGACAATTTCCCCGGATATACCATTGCACATGCAGAAAACAACTGCGGCGCGATGCAGGTGAGCGGAACTTACCGGCCGGTTATCAATGCTACGTCCATCAAGATAGCCGGCGTGGCACCGGGTACGATCTGTGAGGGAAGCGACGTGCGTGTGTCGTTCTCAACGGCAGGGACGCCCTTTACGGCGCAAACCCGATACCGGCTCCGTTTCACCGAAGTATCCTATTCGAATAATGTCCCGATCACGGTGGAAACGCCCGCAACATTGAACGACGGCGTGCTGGTAGCGACATTTCCGACGCAGCTTCAAATTAAAACGAATAAGGAATTCACGGTCCGGATTATTACCGACACCCCTGCCACTGTATCGTCCGGGCCTGGAGTGCACGTGTCGCTATGGCCCAAAACCGGTGCGACCTTCAATACCCCGAGCCAGACTTTGACCCAGTTCGGGCCTACCAGCCTGGGCATTAATGCAACTGGCCTTCCGCCCATGACCGTCGAGCTTACGGACGGTACGAAAAGTACAAGCAGCTATGGCACTATCGATATACCGATTTTCCCGACCAATGATCAGGAGTACCGCATCAAGTCGGTCACTTCCGGTTGCGGCACCGTGGAAATGACTAATCCTGAAACAGTCCGTATCAAAGTGAAGCAGGGAATCCGTATCTATGAAGGTAGTACCACCCAGACTTTGTGCTCGGGCACCAACGCCCGTCTGCGTTTCGTTACAAGCGCCGCCATTACCGACGCCACAAAATTTACAATCCGCGCCTACAACGGTTATACCAACCAAACTGAGACCTACAATGCGACACGGTCGGGCGAGTACCTGGATTTTGCGTTGCCCTCGCGCGCGGGCGGATCATACTATTCGCTCCAGATTGTCACTACGAACCCTTCCATGGAGTCGCAAACCAGTTTTGTGAATGTGCAAACGATGCCTAACCTCACCTACGCGTCCCGTCAGAACACGTTCGCATTCAAACTACCGACAAAAGTGCAGATCGGATACCAATTTGAGGGAGGCGGGCCTTTTACCGTGGAAGAGCAGGACGGGACAATGAAAACGTATGATAGCAACATCTATGACGTCGTACAGCTTTTTGTCCGTGAAAACATGGATTATAAGATCAAATCCATTGCAAATGGTTGTTTTAAAAACTCCAACCCCAAGGGAGTGCGCCTGACTGTCTCACCATCTTCCGAACCGGGCCTTTATCTGGAGCCTTTGAAAACGGCGATTTGCAACGACGATAGCCTGGAAATTACTTTCGGCACGGTAGGACAGTTTGCCGCGGGAAACAGGTTCTCCATTCAAACTAACGCCCCTTGCTGTAACTTCCAGGCATTGCGCGTGGTAGAAAAAGAAGGCAAATACAAGGTCAAACTTTCTATACAGGCGCTCGGCTCGGCCGAAACCGATATTCGCATCGCCTCGACAAACCCCGTTCTTTTCAGTAATGAGGAACATATTCGTCTGCAATCGCCCCTCACGCAGTTTTACCTTTACCCACAGGCCAAGGTCGAAGAACCCTGGCGGTATGTTGCCAGCCCGAGCCCGGGATGGGGGCAAGTTGTTTCGCTTTCGGCTAACTCGCAGTTTCAAAGCATCGTTTACACGGAAAACGGGATAGAACGGACTGCCTCTTTCGACCAGTACAATTCTTCGATACCGACAAATCCCAAAACCGGTGAGCTCGCGACTTACATCGTTAAGTCAGCCACCAATGCCTGCGGAACTTACCCTGTCGATCTCGCGACCTACATTCAGCCAATGCCCTACCGCATTCAGTTTTCCCAATACAATACGCAGAATTACTGCGCCGGTGGTCCTTTGAGTATCCCTTTCGGAATTGTGGAAGGGATATCTGGCAATGCTACATTTACGCTGCAAATAGCACGAAGCGGCGGTTCTGACTACCAAACTATTACCACCGGTGAAAAGGGCAGTATTATCAAAACTACCGTCCCAAAGGATATGGAGCCCGGCTACTATAATATCCGCCTGCTATCTTCCGAAGGTTCCATTTCGGATCCGCTCGGGGTACAGATCTCCACGCCCCCGACCGCCATATTAACCCCTGGAAACTCCCAGCCGAATCCTATCCGTGTCGATGCGGGATCAGGTATTTCATTGCAAGTCAAAACCACCGGCACCGGGCCTATCGCGACGGTTTTCAGCGATAATACCCGGCAGGAATTTTACACCGGGGACCAGAGCTGGTATACTTATCCGGCAAAAAGCCAGGAATACTCCATACGCTCCGTGAGCAATGTGTGCGGCTATGGGACCGGTTCGGGAACTGTCAATGTCATCGTCAACCCGAAACTGTCATTGTATTCGCCATCGGGCAGTGTTTGCGAAGGCGGCACAGTTGCGGTGAGCTACGAGTTGAACGGAGATGTGGATCTTTCCAATGACTACATCCGGTTTGGCATCTCGGATCAAACCAGCTCAAACGTTATCATGCTCGATTCCACGAGATCGCTCAAAGGAACAAAAAACTTAACAATGCCGAATTCGCTACCAGGCAGCTATTATAGGATCATCTGTACCGTTGAAAAGTACAATATCCGGTCGACGCTCTCCGTTTACGTGACCACCAAACCCAGCGTCACGCTCTCCGGTAACACGGTCATCAACACCGGTGAAAGTACAACGCTGGTAATCAGATCGAACAAGTATACCCCCGATGTGAACAAATTTGTATTGTCCGACGGAAGCAAAGGTGAAGTTTACTCGTCTGGTACCGCGCAGTTAACTGTTTCCCCGCAAAAAACCACGACTTATACCATTTCTTCCGTCACGAATAGCTGCGGGAATGGCACAGCCACAGGCTCTGCGACAGTGGAAGTCAATCCTCCTTCCGAACGCAGCATAATCGTCACAACGATCAATTCCAGCAGCGGCTACGGCCTTTGTACCGGCGATACCGTAGCCATAGGCTACAAAACCGCCGGGTCGTTTTCGGTCGGCAACACATTTACCGTTCAGCTTTCCGACACTACCGGACGGAACTTCCGGGCCATCACCACCATCCCGGGCAGCAACCCCATTAAGGCGGTAATGCCAACCGACCTTGTGGCGGGTATCCTGTACCGAATCCGCGTTGTGGCGTCCGATGCGAATACCGCCAGCAGTGCCTATGCCTCGCCCGTGAATGTAAGCCAGAAGGCCAGGGCCAAATTTGCCTCCGAGACCGTGATCTTCGACGGCGTGAACAATCCCAAGGTAACCGTTTTGCTCTCAGGCGGCGGTCCGTGGTATTACCAGTTCGGTACGGATGCCAGCGTCATAAACCGGCAGTCGAGCGTACCGACGGATGTCATCGAGCTCTTCCAGGCATCCCCAAGCCAATACTACCGCCTGTTCCGTGTCTCGAACAGCTGCGGCAATGGAATTATTGATTCGCCCTCCATCGTGAAGGTTGAGATTGTCACCGCCACCGAACCGCATGTCTCCTTCTATCAGGCGACGGTAGCTCCCAACCCGGCACAGGATGTTCTGGTTGTAAGGTCGGAGGACGGTACTGAGAAAAGCATCCGCCTCATGAGCCAAAACGGGAATGTAATACGCACCGTCAAAACCCGCAAGCGCGAGGAAACACTTGATATCCGCGACCTTTCACCCGGCATTTACCTGCTTCACATAGATGCCAAAGGCAAGAAAGCCACATTCAAGGTGATCAAACAGTAAGAACTCACCCATACCAAAAACAAAGAAGCCCGGATCGCTCCGGGCTTCTTGCATTATATCGATATGAAATCTATTTCACTTCCTCATAATCCACATATTCGCCGCCTTTAAACCTCGAATCGCTGTTGCTCTGAGGGGCGCTGTCGACCCGGACGCCTCCCGGCTTGGTACGGGCCTTTTCCTGTTGCCGTTGTGCGCGAAATGCCCTTTCCTGCTGCTTGACCAGCTGCCTGCCCACGAGCAAGTGAAAAAGGAAGCGCCGGAAAAACGGCACGAATGCGATCAGGAGCAGGAATATGAATAAAATATTAAATACCAGTTTCATTTTTCAACAATTTTTTACCTCAATCAATAACGTAAACCTAGCATAAATAGCACACGAATATAAGTAAAACCTCATGAAAGACGAAACCGGGCATTGAGCGGCTCGCTCGCATTACGGGCGGCTTTTAAGCCAGATCAACCGCTTTGCTATTCTCCACCACCCGTTCGTAATAGGCTTCGTAATGCGGCAGGATTTTCGCTACATCGAATTCACGGGCACGGGCTAATGCATTCGCTTTGAAAGTAGGCAGGTTGGCGTCGTCCAGAATATAGGCTGCGTGCTTCACCATATCTTCCACATCGCCTACGTCGCTCAGGAAGCCGGTTACGCCGTGTACATTCAATTCGGGCAGCCCACCAGCATTGGACGTGATAATGGGTACTTCGCAAGCCAATGCTTCCAGGGCCGCGAGTCCGAAGCTCTCAGATTCTGACGGCATCAGGAACAGGTCGGCTACGGATAGTACTTCCTCAATTGCATCGAGTTTGCCCAGGAAACGCACGTCCGAAAGCATATCCAGGTCTCTGCATAGGCGCTCGATCCGCATCCGATCAGGACCGTCACCTACGAGGAGCAGCTTGCTGGGCAACAGTTTGCGGAGCTTTTCGAAGATCATGATCACGTCGTCTATCCTTTTTACTTTCCTGAAATTGGAAGTATGGACGATCAGTTTTTCGTTGTTGGGGCAAATGGCCAGTTTGAAATGGTCTTTTTTCTGCCTGTTGAACCGGTCGAGGTCGATGAAATTGGGGATCACCTCAATATCCTTGGTAATCTTGAAATGATCGTAAGTATCCTTTTTAAGGGAATCGGAAACCGCGGTAATACCATCCGATTGGTTGATACTGAATGTAACCACCGGCTCGTAAGACGGGTCTTTACCCACCAGCGTAATGTCCGTACCGTGCAATGTCGTGATCACCGGAATGTGAATGCCTTGCGCGGCTAAAATCTGCTTCGCGAGGTACGCCGACGACGCGTGCGGGATCGCGTAATGTACGTGAAGTAAATCAAGCCCCGCATTGGCCACTACATGCACCATTTCGCTCGACAGCGCCGACTCGTAGGGCGGGTATTGGAACAACGGGTAGGCAGGTATGTTTACTTCATGATAATAGAGGTTCTCATTAAAAAAATCCAGTCGTTGAGGCTGGGAATAGGTAATGAAATGAACCTGGTGGCCAGCTTTCGCAAGCGCTTTCCCAAGCTCGGTAGCTACCACACCGCTTCCTCCGAAGGTAGGATAGCATACGATACCAATTTTCATAATAGGTCAGCAAATAGTTGAATGTCCGGGATGAACAACCCTCCGGATAACGGTTTAAAATAGCTAACAACAAATGCAGGTTTTTTATCCCACAAATGGATAAAGAAGTGAAGAATTGTCGTTAATGGGATAAAATGAATAATTTTATTGCCTAAACCTTCTTTTTCCAGCGTCAAACTTCATGAATGTGTCGGCCAGACCCAAGATCACAACGTGGGATTATGTCACCGGGAGTGCGCGGCTTGTGCGCATGACCAATCTGGTCATTGTGGCTCTGACGCAATATCTTACCCGCATCCTGCTCATCGGCCCTCGGCATGAATGGAAGTCGATTGTCACCGACATAGACCTGTTCGTGCTCTCGCTTTCGACGGTTTGCATTGCCGCTGCCGGTTACATTATAAACGACTATTTCGACGTCAAGATCGACATCGTCAACAAGCCGGAGCGCGTCGTCGTGGGCCGTTACCTGAAACGCCGCTGGGCGATGGGCGCACACCAGGTTTTGAATGTGGTCGGAGCTGCGCTCGGGCTGATCGTCAGTCCGTACATCTTCATTATCAATGTATTTTCGATCACGCTGCTCTGGTTCTACTCCGAGCGGTACAAGCGGCTGCCGTTCATCGGGAACTTCATCGTTTCGCTGCTCACAGGCCTTACCTTGCTCATACTGACCGTACATTACCCGACCAACAGGCATCTGGTGTTCATTTACGCGGTCTTTTCTTTCTTCATTTCACTTATACGGGAAGTGGTGAAGGATATGGAGGACATCCGTGGCGACGAGGCGCACGGCTGCCGCACCTTACCCATCATTTGGGGCATCCGGCGCACGAAAACATTCCTGTACTCGGTCATTGTTGTTTTCGTACTTACCCTGTTTGTGATGGCCCGTGCCTTACAGAACAACCTGCTCACGCTCCTGTTCCTTCTCCTCCTGATCCCGATCGCATTGCTGGTTATACGCCTCTCTCAGGCCGATACGCGCCGTGATTTCAAAGAAATCAGCGGTCTTTGCAAGATCATCATGCTACTCGGACTGATCACCATGATCTGGGCATAACGCGCTGATTAATTTAACCCTTTACTCCGCTTGATTAACCGGGTGAAAAGTTATATTTGATCACCCCAAAACTAAATTACTGTTACGGATATGAAAAAGCTTATTCTGTGGAGCATCGCCTGCATGCTGATGCTCATCTTGGATGCCAACGCCCAGGAATGTGCCGGCTTTACATTCAAAGAAGGAGGTGGATTTGAAATGAACAATTATGACGGCAAAGGCAAGGCTCTCGGAAAGATTACCTACAAAATCGCCAAAGTAATAAGCGATGGCGGCAACACGGTGGTGACAATCGACATGGAATCCTTTAACAACAAGGGTAAATCCGAGCTAAAAAACACTTACCAGATGAAATGCGATGGAAATGTACTGACGCTGGATGCCGCTTCGCTCGTAAGCCAGGAGCAGCTGAAATCGTTTCAGAACATGGAGATGAAATTCACCTACGACAATATCGAAATCCCGTCGAAACTGGCGGTAGGCGATCAGTTGAAGGACGCATCTGTGAAAGGTGAAGGGAAGTCAGGTCCAATGCCGGTGGTTTTCAATATGTTTATCAAAAACCGGACAGTGGCCGGGCAGGAAAAGCTTACAATTCCGGCAGGAAGCTATGATGTTTACAAAATCAATTCGGATATGAATATGGAAATGGTGATGGGTTTTCCTGTGAAAATGGAGATGCAAAGCGTTTCCTACCGCGCACCCGGCATTGTCTGGGACCTGAAAACCGAGACGTATCGCAAAGGAAAACTGATGGGGTATAGTGAACTGGCCAAAATCTATTGATTTCACACAAGTCCATATAACATTTCCATAAAGAACGGCTTGCAGTTCGTCGGCAAGCCGTCTTTTTATAGCTTTGTCCGGGTATTTCCTGACAATACTCCTTATCTATCATATATCAACTACGCTTAATAATGAAGAGAATTGCCATTTTTGCCTCTGGTTCGGGGTCCAATGCCGAAAAGATCTGTGAGCATTTCGCAGACCGCGACGACGTGGATGTCTCGCTGATTTTCACCAACAATCCCATGGCCGGAGTAATCAAAAGGGCGCTCAAATTGCAGATACCGGTTGTATTCTTCGACCGGAAAACCTTTTACCATACCGGAAAAATCCCCCAGATCCTTCAAAACGAAGGCATAGATCTCGTGGTGCTGGCTGGTTTTATGATGCTCGTGCCACCGGTACTGGTCAATTCATTCCCGAATAAAATGATCAACATCCATCCGGCGTTGCTCCCGAAATATGGCGGGAAAGGCATGTACGGGCATTTTGTACACGAAGCAGTGGTGAATGCAGGTGAAACCGAATCTGGCATTACGATCCATTACGTGAACGAGCATTACGACGAGGGCGACATCATTTTCCAGGCCAAATGCGACGTTACGCCCGCGGATACAGCCGAGGACGTCGCACGCAAGGTGCACGCGCTCGAATACGCGCACTACCCACGTGTGATCGACGAAATACTCACCAGACAGTAAGATCACGTCATGCTGTTCTTCCTGCTAGCGGTTGTTTTCACGGTCATGCTCTACCTGATCATGCGGGCTTACCCGCGCTATCAGGTGGATTCGTTCCACGCGGTGGTTTTCAACTATTACTCCTGCGTGCTGACCGGCCTCGTACTCACGCCCGACCTGGGTATATTCAGGCAAACGGAGTGGGCCTCCGAGGGGACGCTGCTCACCATGGCGCTCGGGGGGATGTTCGTTACGGCGTTCATGCTTATCGGGCTTACCGCGCAAAAAGTGAGTGTGACGGCGACGTCGCTGGCTGGTAATATGTCGCTGGTGATCCCGGTACTATTCGGGCTTTTTGTTTTCAGGAATAACAATAAAGACTTCACCGCGCTGAATTACCTCGGGCTTGTACTTGCGCTCGCAGCGCTGGCTTTGGGTGCAATCCAGCGTTCGCCGAAGGCATCCGACGTGGCAAATGCGGGCAATACAGGGCTTCCCGCGAAGCAAGCATTGTGGATTTTACCGGTCCTCACATTCTTCGCCACCGGCACGAATAATACGCTGATCAATTTTCTTTCTTCCAAATATTACCCTGCCGGACAGATCACCGTTTTTATGATCATTGCCTGCTTTGGCGCTGTGCTGATCGGCACGTCGATCCTCATTTACCGGATCATTGCACACGGCCACAGGCTGCAACTCCGGAGCGTCGTCGGCGGGTTGCTGCTCGGGGTACCCAATTTTTTGTCGCTCTACTTCCTCCTGCTCGCATTGGCAGCGTTTGGAAACAGCGCGGCTTATGTTTTCCCGATCTATAATATCCTGACAATGCTCGTTTCCGCCCTTGCGGCTTGGGTGTTGTACAAGGAACGCCTTAATACATTGAATAAATGGGGACTTCTGCTCGCCGTAGCCGCCATTGTACTGATTTCCTACCAGGAACTGAACCTGTGATCCTGCGAGCACTGTTTACTGACCATGACCGACACCGCCATCCTGCATATCCCCGAGCTAGACAAACCGCTCAACAAGAAACAAAAAGAGTTCAATACGCTTTCGAATACGATCGAAGCGCTCGACCGCCAGATCGCCGACCTTCAAAATGCGTACGACGAAATGCTGCGACGGATACCGTCCGACCTCGACCCGCTCATACGTGAGTACCAGGGTTACAGGGCAGATATTGTGAACCTGTGGGACCGCGCTTACGAAGCCGAGCATTTCCGGAAAGCTTATCAGACCAAACTCGCTTATCTGATCGTAGAAAATGCATTTGACCTGATTCAAAATCATGACCGCTCGGAGCTGAAACCCGTCTTTAACAAATACAGCCCGACGGACATCGGCGTATTGCTGGAACAAGCACGTCAGAGGGAAATGTCCCGGATCAAAGAGCCTGCATTTTTGCTGGAAAGTGTCTACGAAACCGGGCCGGAGGTGTCTTTCCACGAACTTCCGAAAGAAGAGCAGCAGCGCATCAAGGCCGAAAGAAGGGAGCAGCGGATGGAACAGCGTACACGCGAAGCCCAGCAGGCGAAGACCACCAAGTCGGTGCGCGGCGTGTATATGGAGCTCGTGAAGACCTTCCATCCCGACCGGGAAACCGACGAGGCCGAAAAACAGCGCAAAACCGAGACCATGCAGCGCATTACCAAGGCCTATCAGGACAATAACCTGCTTGGCCTCCTGAAACTTCAAATGGAGCTCGAACAGATCGACCGCTCCGGCCTTGAAAACCTCAATAAGAACCAGCTCAGCTATTACAACAAGATCCTGCGCCAGCAGGTCGAGGAACTGGACCAGCAGAAGGTTTCGATACAGCAGGAGATATCGGCAGTTTGCGGCCTGCCTTATCGGCACGCCAATTCCCAGGTGACGGTCATTGCGAAGTTCAATACCAATATTAATGACCTGAAAGCGGAGATCAAGAATATTAAGAAATTATACAAACACTGGCTCGTCCCTTCGCAGCTCAAAGCCTATCTCAAACCCTTCCAGATCCCCGATCAGCAAGAAGACGACTCCGATGAATAGCCCAAAGCCGCTGTTTTCTGCGGGAAACGTGTACAATACGTAGAGGTTTTTCCACGATATTCAACATGAATTTAAATATGATTATATAAATACTGCGACTCACCATGCTAGTGATAAGCAGATTAAGCGGAATCGCGCACAATATGCACGATTGGCATATATTTTATGCTCCATGGCCTTGACGCACCCAAACTCATATTTAGATGAAAAATTGTATTTTTTTGCTGCTCGCAGTAGCCTTTTGTAGCTCTCGGGCACAAGCTCAGGAAAACGTTTCCATAGGTCCGCTGGTAGGATTATCGATTGCCAATTTGCGCGGAGATGTGTCGAACACGGACTGGAAACCAGGATTAACGATCGGCGGCTTCTACAATTACAGCTCCGAATCGGGCTTCGGTTTCAGCGGGCAGTTGCTTTTCACGCAGCTTGGCGCACAAATCAACAACAAAACCAATGAAATTAACCTGAACTACATTCAGGCTCCGTTGCTGGCCACGTTCTTCTTCGGACGCTATGGCGACCGCGTGCGCCCCAAAATTTTCCTCGGCCCTAACCTGAACTTCCTGGTTGGCGCGAGGGACAAAAGCGGGAACAACATCAATGGAGATTCCAACAACCGCATTTATAACCCGTTCGATCTCGGGCTCACATTCGGCGCCGGCCTGAATTACCGCCTCCAGGAAAAAATATGGCTGAATTTCGATGCGCGGTACGGTGTCGGCTTGCTCGATGTCACCAGGCTCGACAATTCAAATGTCAAAAACAATAACTGGGGTATCAATGTGGGACTGAGCTTCCCCCTGGGCACTTATAACAAAAATACCGGAAGACTACGTACGCGCTGACACACTATAATCTATGAACAGAAGGGCATCCAAATTTGAGTGCCCTTCTTTACTTTTGTTACCGGTAGGTTTTAACGCACGCTGCCTATGCTTCAAAAGGATTTGTCGAAAATTACCAAATGGGGCCTGGCGACCGCCGTGCTGATCTGGATGATTGGCTGGTTGATGCTGATTCCCGAAGATTTATCCGCCCAGATAGCCGCTATTTCAGCCGAAACGGTAAAAAACGGTCATTTGATTGAGCAAACCGGCATATCCCTACCCATCATTTCGTTCTCAGTAGGAGCCATGCGGCTTTTCGGGATCAACCAGCTCTCCCTGCACGTTCCGGGCTTTCTGGCCATCATTTTCAGCCTTTTTTGCGTCTATCGGTTTACCAAAGCCGTCGCCGGTACGGAGTCGGCTGTTCTTTCGGTGCTGATTCTGGCTACCGCACAGGCAACTTTTCTTGTCAACAACGAGCTGGGGGATGCGAGCTACCTCGCGGCGTGCTACATTTTTACGTTGTGGCAGATCAACAGTTACCTCGAAAATAAAAAGATCGCGAGCCTGTTATTATCCCTTCTGGGCACGGTCGGGCTCGTACTGGTTAAAAACACATTTCCCGAGAATGCGAGCCAGTGGCCGACAGATCCCTTGTTGACGCTGCTGATCACATTCTCCCCGTGGACGATTTTTCTGATCCTGGCGCTCATCAACCTCGTTCACCGGCTCCTATTTCCCGATTACGACCAAATCCTGAAATATGAACTGATTTGCCTGATCGCCATCATCGCACCGTTCATTTTCAGCTACCTCAATCCATTCCGGGCAACCTTTGACGTGTATATGGCTTACCCGGTGGCCTCCGTCGTCACGGCGGTGTACATTATCCGCCGTCTCGAAAGCGACCCTGGAACCTTTTCCGGGCTGCTCGCGTACGTGCATGCCGTGGCAGCATATGCAGCACTCGCATTGTTGTTCTGCCTTGTATGGTTCACTTTCCCCGCCGATAATTATTATGGATTGATTCACTTCATGGCACTTCTGAGCGTCCTTACCTGGCTGATCTTCTTTTCACCCGTCCGTAACAAGCTCATCGTTGGCTGCGTAGTCTTTGCAATAGGGGCTAATCTGGTATTAACCACTTACTTTTATCCCAACATCTACGAATATCAGGCAGCCGCTAAACTCGGCATTATCGCAAGGGCCAATGGCGCTGAACGTGAGAGGCTTTTCAGTTATCAGGCGGGAACGCCGTACAGCCTGCGTTTCTATTCGGGCGTTCAGGTGACGGAAGTTGACGACTTTGGAAGGCTTGTTGAGATGAAAAACTGCCTGGTGTATACCCATCAGAATCTTCTGGGAGAATTCAAGGCTATCCGCCCCGACCTGAAAATCCTCGGAAGCTGCGAAGAATACCCGCGCAGGATACTCGACTTTCGCTTCCTGGACCCCAATACCCGCGCCTCCTACGTACAATCGAAAGTCCTGATAAAACTATAATATTATTTGCGCGATCGGCATTGCTATTCCGGAGGGCCTCGCTCATGTAGAATAAAACCGCTGGCATAATGCGTTCAGAGGGATTAGCCGTACCTTTGTAGTCTTTTACAAAATGCATTATGACTTTTGAAGATTTAAATCTCACCAAACCGCTTCTAAAAGCACTTTCAGAAGCGGGATATACAAAGCCGACTACCATCCAGCACAAGGTTTTTTCGGTAATGATGTCCGGCAAAGATGTCTGTGGCATCGCGCAGACCGGCACCGGAAAAACATTCGCTTATTTATTACCCACACTCCGGCAGATCGAGTATGCCAAGGACCGCTTGCCACAACTCCTTATCCTCGTACCCACGCGCGAGCTCGTTGTACAGGTAGTCGAAGAAGTGCGGAAACTCGCTACTTACACCACACTTGAAGTGGTGGGTGTTTATGGCGGCGGGAATATCAAGGTACAAATGGCCGAGCTCCATGAAGGCGCCGACGTCGTAGTAGCCACACCCGGCCGGTTGTTCGACCTGGCGATGAACGGTTCGCTGAAAACCAAATCAATCAAAAAGCTGGTGATCGACGAGGTGGACGAAATGCTGAACCTCGGCTTTCGCCCGCAGTTGAAAAACATCCTGGACTTATTGCCGCAGCGACGCCAGAACCTCCTCTTTTCGGCCACTATTACCCAGGAGGTGGAAGCATTGATGAAGACGTATTTCAATGACCCTGTCCGTGTTGAGGCCGCTCCGGTCGGAACGCCCCTGGAAAACATTGAACAGCAAGCCTATTATGTTCCCAATTTTTATACAAAAGTCAACCTGCTCGATCTCCTGCTCGACCGCCACGAGGAAATGAACAAGGTTTTGATTTTTGTAGCTACCAAGAAGCTGGCCGATCAACTTTACGGTCAACTGGAACTGGGTTATATAAACAAAATCGGTGTGATCCATTCCAATAAGGACCAGAACCACCGGTTCAACACCATCAGGCAATTTCACGCGGGCAATTACCGCATCCTGATCGCCACCGACATTATCGCCCGGGGACTCGATGTGGCCGAAGTTTCGCACGTATTCAATTTCGACATTCCCGAAGTCCCTGAAAACTACATTCACAGGATCGGGCGCACGGGACGAGCAGACCAGAAAGGCATTGCGATTTCCTTCATTACCGAACGTGAGAAGCCATTTCAGCAGGAGATCGAAGAACTAATGGATTTCGAAATACCTATCCTCCCCTTACCCGAAGATTTGAAGATATCCGAAGTGCTGATGCCCGACGAAGAGCCAAAGGTTTTCATGAAAAACATAGAGCTTAAACGCCCTAAACGCGAAGACATTGGCCCGGCTTTCCATGAGAAAAAGGCTAAAAATCAGAAGGTTAATGTCCGCCGTGATCATGCGAAAGAAAAAATGGCCAAATACGGACGACCAATCAAACGCTCGGGGAAAAAGAGCAAGTAATCGTTAAATGCCAGATATTCAAATCATTTTGCGGGATTTCTTGTTGATCCTGCATGAATATCTGGCAAATCTTTCAAAGGCTCCGGCCTTTCGTCAAGCCGTACCACCGGCAAATCGCATTTGCATTATTCCTTACCTTATTGGGGGCCGTCACGGCACAGGTAAACCCCTGGGTGCTCCGTTACACCGTCGACACGGTTCAATCGCTACTCGACCAGCATAAGGGCATCCTGCAAGGCAAAGAACTGCTGCTTCAAATTACCGCCATACTCTTCCTCAAAGAGATCGTCAACACGTTCATTGTTTTCGGGCAGCGGTATTTTGGCGAGAAAATCCGGATCAAAGTATCCAGCGACCTCGCACAAAATGCCGTTAACCGCATCCTGACTTACAATCTGGCGTTTTTCAGCGACAATGAAAATCAGAAAGGTAAACTTCAGACCCGCATCGACCGCGGCGTAGAAAGCCTCACAAAGCTCATACAGAACTTTTTCATCGACATTCTGCCGTTGTTCGCCAATGCGGTCGTGGCATTGGGGATTATGTTCTCGGCCAATTTCTATGTCGGCTGCATTGCGCTGGCCATTCTGCCGGTTTATTTCTGGATAAGTTTCAAGCAAGCCGGCGAGTTGCAGGGCGTCCGCCGCAAGCTGAAACGGCAACGCGAGAACAAAAGCAGCGGGCTGATCAACCTGATCGAATCGGTGATCGTGATCAAATCCTTTGTGCGCGAGAAACTGGAAGGGGAAAAGCAGTACCGCCTGCAAATGGACCTGATGGATTCACAGCTCAAAACGCGGAAGACCAACTTCACCTACGACGGCATCAAGAGTTTTATAGAACAAATCGGCGTGGTACTGATCATCATTCTCACGGCCTACCTGGTACTCGACCAGCAAATGTCGATCGGCGCCATCATGTTCCACATCCTGCTATTCAACAATGTCTCCGCGCCTATTCGTCAGCTGCATCGCATTTACGACGAGATGAACGATGCCCTCACCTACTCGGAAGGTTTTTTCGACATTCTGGATGCTAATGAATCGGTTGAACGCAGCGGGGAAACGGTCACAGAGCAGTTCCGCGGTGACTATACCCTCCGGAATCTGTCGTTTGCTTACCCCAATGGCACCAAGGCGCTTTCCGGGATCGATATGGAAATCAAATCCGGGCAAACGACCGCGTTGGTCGGGCTATCGGGTGCCGGCAAAAGTACGCTCATCAATCTGCTTGTAGGCTTTTACGCGCAGGATGCGGGGGAGATCATGCTCGACGGGCAACCGCTGAAATCATATGACCTGTCGTCGCTGCGGAATGCCATCGGAATGGTACTTCAAAAGAACCACATTTTTAAAGGCTCTATTGCGGAGAATATCCGTTATGGAAAACCGGACGCCACCTGGGAAGAACTCGTGGGGGCGTCGCGAAGCGCCTACCTGCACGAACAGATCATGGAGCTGCCGGGCGGGTACGAGACGGATGCGCAACTACTTTCCGGAGGCCAGCAACAGCGCATTGCCATTGCGCGCCTTTTCCTCAAAAACCCACCCATTATCTTCCTCGATGAGCCGACAGCCAGCCTGGATGCCATCGCCACCGAGCAGATCAAAAATAGCCTCGACGCGATTAAAAAGAACCGGACGGTCGTGATCATCTCACACAGCCTCGCACAAATTCTCGATTCCGATCAGATTTATGTCATGAAAAAAGGACAGATTGTCGAATCGGGTAAACATGAGGATTTGTATGAGCAAAATGGCGTTTACAGGGAGATTTTCAACGCTTCTGCCCGAAGCCTGAACCTTGGAAAGATGCTGGAAACCATGAGCCGCGAGCAGGATTGAAAAAATTTCGCTTTTTTTCGGGAGTTGCGATCTGAAGTGATCGCCCGAACGTAAGTAATTGCAACGTGAAGAACTATCAATCCTGGCCGCCACGCGATGGCCGGATTTAAAGATACAATTAATTATTGTGGAGGGTAAGGTAATACATAGAGCGGGTGGCAAATGCCATCCGCTCTTTTTTTACACAAAAAACTCCCAGGCAAGGCCAGGGAGCGCGATATCGGAAGAGGTCTATGTGATATTAATGGCTTTCTGTCTCTTTTTCCAGATTGAACAAGTCGTTCAATACATCGATCAGCGTTTCGGCCTCTCCTCTCTTACATGCCGCTTTCAGTTGAAGCACAGGCAGTTTAAGGATTTTCTGCATCATGCTTGTGGTAATGCGTTCCACTTTTTCGAGCTCCGATTCGGTGAGGTTTTTGGTAAAACGCGTCAATTCTTCCTTGCGGATTTGTTCCAGCGCCCCTTTCAGTTTCTGAATTGTCGGAGAAACGATCATCTCGCGTGACCAGTCGTTGAACTCGACCACCGCTTCGTTGATAATCTCTTCCACATGAGGCACAGAATCCAGCCTGCGCTGCAATGCCTCATCCGCCTTGGAGCGGATCGAATCGATCGTATAGAGCATTACGCCCGGAACTTCTTCCACTTCCGGTGACACGCTGCGTGGTACAGAGAGGTCGATGAAATATTTGAATGACATGCCCCGGAGGCGCACCATCATTTCCTTGGTGAAGAAAGGTTCTTCGCGCTGGATAGAGGATACTATCACGTCGGCACGTGAAATTTCGGATTCAATATCGCCAAAATCCGCCACGCGGAATCCCAGCTCCGCACCGAGGGCTTCGGCCTTGCTGCGAGTCCTGTTCACCAGGGTTACTTCCGCATTCGTGTTTTGGGAAAGGTTGCGGCATACATCCGTTCCGATCTCACCCACGCCTACAACGAGGATTTTGGGGTTCGGCATCAGCCCCTCAAGGAGCTCAACGGCCGCATAAGAAACGGAAGCGGCGCCATCGCGGAAGAAAGTCTCCTGCGCTACGCGTTTGTTTGCAAAAAATATCGTGTGAAGCAGACGGTGCAGAAACGGCCCGGCCATATTCAGGTCGGCCGACCACTGGTATGCGTGTTTGATCTGATTAGGGATCTGCATATCTCCTACCACCTGCGACTGCAACCCTGTGGCTACGTGGAACAGGTGATGAACCGCCGCGTTTCCTTCGGCAAATTGTTCGAAATATGCTTTGAAACTCTCTATATCCTCAACCCCCTTTTCGATCAGCAAAAGCTTGATAATGTCCTCGTTAAGATCGTTGGCGGCAGAGTAATATATTTCGGTACGGTTGCAGGTAGAGACGGCAAGAACGTCGGAGATATCGAAAAAATCTTTCAGACGAAGCATAATGCCCTTTGCTTCCGCCTCATTCAATGCAAGCTGTTCCCTGATAGCGAGAGGGGCATTCCGATGTGATAAACTGACTGATTTGAACTGGTTATACATCACTTGGTCTAATTCGATTCACAAAAATACTGCACAAAAATCATAATATGAATGTGGAACTATGACCGTTCACTTATTTAGAAAGCATTTAAATAAAACTGCCATAAGTCATACAAATTTCACACTGCGAAGGCGTTCAAAACATGACTTTAGTCATATCCTGAGCTGATTGGAGAGGGTGATGAAAAACGGTCGCGAAGCCACTAAGGTCAAATTATTTACGTTATTTGTAGACTATAACATTAACATCGGGCATATTGTGCCCGACCCGGAATGATCAGCGAAACCCCAAAAGAAAAACCACGTTTCAAGCTGCACCCCGTAGCCATCCTGAACAGCCAACGCCTGCGTCGTTCATTGATGGACACCTATGACCAGAAAAGCTTTTACAAATACGTGATCGGGATCATCCTGCTCATTCTGAGTATCGGTTCGCTTTTCTATACCGATAAACTGGTGGAAGAGCTGGAAGAAAGGGAAGAAAGAGAAGTTCAGCTCTATGCGGAAGGTTTGCGTTACGTCGTGAACAGCCCGCTGGACGAGAATTTCAACGTGATTTATCAGGTCATCGAAGATGCTGTAAATTTCTACCAGATACCGGCCATTTATGTCGATGAAAACAATATTCCCAACCCGAACAAGAACATCAAATTTCCGGTCAAAATAAGCCGGCAGGAGCGCGAGCGCATTATCCAGGAAAGGCTGGAAGAAATGAAACTCGAACACCCGCCTATCCCGGTAGAACTGGGTAAAGGGCGCGCAGGCAAAATCTATTACAGCAACTCCTTTCTGCTTACCCAGCTTCGCTACTACCCTTTTTTACAACTTTCGGTCATGCTGCTGATCGGCTATCTGGCCTATCTCGCGTTCAGCTCGGCCAGGAAGGCGGAGCAGAACCGTGTTTGGGTCGGTCTGGCGAAAGAAACGGCCCACCAACTGGGCACACCACTTTCATCATTGATGGCCTGGGTCGAGTATTTTCGCAGTGATCCGACAATCGACCCGTCGATCGCCGAAGAAATCGAAAAGGACGTAATCCGGCTGGAAATGATCACGACGCGGTTTTCCAACATCGGGTCTATTCCGACGCTGCGACAGGAGCCTATCGCGGTCATTGTAGCCAATTTCATCAGTTACCTCGAAAGACGGGTTTCTTCCAAGGTAAAATTTGAAGTTCACAATCAGCTCGCCGAAGAACAAACCGCACTGCTCAACAAGAACCTGTTTGAATGGGTGATAGAAAATATCTGCAAGAATGCGGTGGATGCCATGGGCGGCATCGGCGAAATCCACGTCACGCTACAAGCGCCCCCGCGGGCGAAGGAGATATGGATCGACATTGCGGACACAGGGAAAGGTATGACCAAAGCGCAGATCAGCAAAATCTTCAATCCCGGTTTCAGCACCAAAAAACGCGGATGGGGCCTGGGCCTGACGCTTGCAAAACGGATTATCGAAAATTATCACGCCGGCAAACTGTTTGTAAAAACCTCGGAGGTCGGAAAAGGAACGACATTCAGGATTATCCTGAATGCCGATATTATAGAAGAATCTTAAAAAGTTATGGCAATAGCGGAACAACAACGGTATCCGTCGTGATTTGCTGGCTGAACCGGAACGCGCGGTCGATAATCCTGGCTTTGAACTTCACTGTGGTGGGAACAGCGCTACGCGATTTGCGAAACCGGGCATTTAAATCTAGCTTCCCTTTGATCGGGCCAGCCTTCCCGTCCAACTTTAACCTTGGAAAAAACTTGAATGAATCGCCGCTCATGATCGTTTCGCTCCATGAGCCGTTTTTCCGCTTGATCATCGTCACCAACTCATAGTTTGCTTCCAGGTTCCAGCCAGGTGCGTTCTCATATTGTTTGGTAAAAACGACAGTGTCCTGTACTTCCGCATTGGTAGCGCCGAGGTCGCCGTCACCGTCTTCAAAATCAACCGTTATTGTTACAACTTCTGTTTCCCCCTGTGGAGCACCATTTATCGTATCGACCCTCGTCTCCTGCGAGATGCCATTATAGTATATTGTTGGGGTATCGCTGAAATCGGGAATGTCAACACAGCCCGCCGATCCAACTGCCAGTAGTATGAACAAGGAAACTTTCAGCTTCATATGAGTTCTATTTTTAACTTTGCTTTTTTAATATCTACGAAAGTAAGCGGATTGGAACTTCAAAACAATAAAACTATTGCCGAAATACGGGCGGGCTTGCGGGAACAGATCGTGACCGTCGAACCGGTCGATTTTGAGCAGCTTGCACTCAGTGTTTTCCGTTTCCAGGCCGAATACAACCCCATTTACAGGGAATACATCCGGCACCTGGGCATCAATCCTGCGCGGATCAGGGCTCTGAACAAAATCCCTTTCCTTCCAATCCAGTTTTTTAAGAATCATCGCGTCGCTACGGGGCATTCTTCGGACGCGCCTGTGGTGTTTCAGAGCAGCGGAACTACCGGACAAACCACCAGTCACCACCATCTATACGACGAACCGCTATATAAAGCCATTTCCTACCGTATTTTCCAGCATAACTACGGCGACCTGAACCGCTTTCATATTCTCGCCCTGCTACCATCATACCTTGAACGAAACAACTCTTCATTGGTATATATGATGCAACATTTTATTGAGGAGAGCGAATCGGAATATTCGGGTTTTTACCTTAATAACTCCGCTGAAATGCTACACTGTCTGCACCACATTGCAGAGAACCCCGACGGCAAGGGCGTTCTGTTGCTGGGCGTTACGTTCGCGCTGCTGGATCTGGCGGAGAGCAATTTCGACCTTTCTTTTTTGCAAAAAATCGAACACCTGACCGTCATGGACACCGGCGGAATGAAGGGGCGCCGCACGGAGTTACTGAGGGAAGAGGTCCACGACATTCTCACCGCCAGCTTTGGCGTACCGGCGATCCACTCCGAATACGGAATGACGGAGCTGCTTTCACAGGGGTATTCACACGGGGGAGGACTTTTTACACAGGGGCATTCGATGCGCATTCTCTTGCGGGACATTAACGACCCGTTTGCAGTGAGCGATCACAACCTGGGCGTGTCCAAAACCGGCGGCATCAACGTGATCGACCTGGCCAACCTCGATACCTGCTCGTTCATCGAAACTCAGGACCTGGGAAGATTCGGAGAAAAACCCGGTACGTTCTATGTGATGGGCCGTTTCGATAATTCGGATATCCGTGGCTGCAATTTAATGGTTCTCTGAATCGTTGAAATGACCGGCCCGGCATCACCGACCGGTTACATTTTAATACAAATTTAATCCCTCCGAGTACCCTCTGAAATAGCCTGATAGAGCCCGGGCGCCTATATAGAATTATTCTAACCAACTAACGAGTCAGAATATTTCCTAAATTAGCAGGCTGTTCAAAATTGCATTTATCAAATGCAGAATTACACTTTGGATTGTTAACCTATATTAAGTATATCAGATGAAAAGACGTGATGCCCTTGGTCGTGTGGCACTATTAATGGGTGGCACACTCTCCGCGCCCACCATGCTGGCTTTTCTGGAAGGCTGCAAGTCTTCTACCGAAAGCTCCTCAGCGATGACGTTCCCGTTCTCCGCGGACCGCAAGGCACTTGTTTCGGAAGTGGCTGAAATTATCATTCCCAAAACCGACACGCCGGGCGCAAAAGATGCCAAAGTGGGCGAGTTTATCGAAATGATGCTGAAAGACTGCTATGCGGCAAAAGACCAGGAGAGCTTTAATAAGGGCTTGGCAGAGTTGGAGGGGAAAGATTTCCTGAAAGCGAAACCCGAAGAGCAAACCAAGATCCTGAAAGAAATGGAAGCCAACGCGAAAGACGAGCTCGCCAAGGCAGGTGAAGAGAAAAAGAAATATACCGAAGCAGGCAAGGAATATACCGACGCCGGTGTGCCATTCTTCCGTCTGATGAAGGAATTGACGCTGCTGGGCTACTTCACATCCGAACCGGGAGCTACCCAGGCGCTCGAATACGTTGCCGTTCCGGGCCGCTACGACGGTTGCATCGACCTGAAACCAGGCCAGAAAAACTGGGCAATGTAATCCCAAGACATTCAAGCAGGGGCCGCCAAGGCCATATTCTAAAATTTTTGAAGCATATTCATCATGAATCTGAACATAAAAGCAACAAAACAAGCCACTTATGACGCGATAGTGGTTGGTTCGGGTATAAGCGGCGGATGGGCCGCAAAGGAACTCACAGAAAAGGGCTTGAAAGTCCTGATGCTCGAAAGAGGCAGGGACATCAAACATATTGTCGATTACAAAACTGCCACCCTCGCTCCCTGGGAGCTCGAACACCGCGGCCGGGTCACCACTGTGGCAAAAGAAGAATACTGGGCTGGTATGCGCACAGGCTATACCGCCAACGAAGAGCACCGCTACCTTTTCGAAAATGATAAGGAAAATCCATACGAGGAAACACGGAAATTCGACTGGATCCGTGCATATCACGTAGGTGGCCGTTCCCTGCTTTGGGGCCGCCAGAGCTACCGTCTGAATGCCGCCGACTTCGAAGCAAACGGCAAGGAGGGTATCGGCGTAGACTGGCCGATCCGCTATGCCGACATCGCTCCGTGGTACGACTACGTGGAGAAATTCGCGGGTATCAGTGGCGCCAAAGACGGCCTGGACGTGCTTCCGGATGGTAACTATCTGCCTCCAATGCAGATGAACTGCGTAGAAAAGCATGTAAAGGGAGAAGTTGAAAAGAAATTCGCGGGTCGCCACATCATCATGGGCCGCGCCGCGCACCTGACGCAGCCGCAGGCATTCCATACCGAACTCGGACGCGCGGCGTGCCAGTTCCGTAACATGTGTATGCGCGGCTGTCCGTACGGAGGCTATTTCAGCACGCAGGCAGCCACGTTGCCCGCTGCACAGAAAACAGGTAACCTCACATTGTTGCCGGACACAATCGTTTCGGAAGTAATTTTCGACGATAAGGTGAACAAGGTAACCGGCGTGCGCGTGATCAACCAGAATACCCTTGAAACCAAGGAATATTTTGCCAAAATCATCTTCCTGAATGCTTCGGCGATCGCTTCTTCATCGATCCTGATGAACTCGAAATCGAAGAGGTTCCCGAACGGGCTGGGTAATGACAGCGACCAGCTGGGACGTAACATTATGGACCACCACCTGGCAGTAGGTGCAAGGGGCGATGTCGATGGTTTCGAAGACAAATACTATTTCGGACGCCGTGCGAACGGTATCTACATTCCACGCTACCGCAACTGGGGCAACGACAAACGCGATTACGTACGCGGATTTGGCTACCAGGGTGGTGCAAGCCGCGAGAGCTGGGGCCGTGGCGTAGGAACCGACGGTTTCGGTGCCGATTTCAAAAAGGAAATTTCACAGCCGGGCGGTTGGACTATGAACATCGGCGGTTTCGGTGAAATGATCCCCGACGAGAAAAACCGTTTCACCTTGCACCCGACCAAAAAAGACAAATGGGGGCTGCCTGTTGTCGTTTTCGATGCGGCTTATGGTGAGAACGAAAAGAAAATGCGTCAGGATATGATGAACGACGCTGCTGAAATGCTTGAAGCGGCCGGTTTGAAAAATGTGACGCCCTACAACGACGAGTCGAAACACCCGGGTATCGGTATCCACGAAATGGGTACGGCACGTATGGGTAACGACCCTAAAACATCCGTTCTCAACAAGCACAACCAGATTTGGGGTGCAGAGAACGTATATGTGACTGATGGCTCGTTCATGACCTCGGCTTCCTGCGTAAACCCGTCGCTGACTTACATGGCGATGACCGCGCGTGCAGCAGATCACGCTGTGAAGGAGCTCAAAAAAATGAATGTATAACGGAACCTTATCCGTATGGCCATAAAAACCCCGCAGGTAAATCCTGCGGGGTTTTTTCTTTTCGGAGGTAACCCGTTTTTGCCAATCGGCAGTATTCCATTACAAACACCTAAACCGCCTTGTTTTGAAAGAAACCACTACCCTGCCGCCTCAACGTGTTTCGTCTGTCGACGCCTACCGTGGATTTGTAATGTTCCTGATGATGGCCGAAGTGCTGCGGTTCGGCAGCGTGGCGGAAGCATTTCCGGAAAGCGCTTTCTGGGCATTCATGGATTTTCACCAGAGCCATGTTCCCTGGGTAGGATGTTCATTACACGATCTGATCCAGCCCTCATTCTCTTTCCTGGTAGGTGTGGCGCTCCCCTATTCAATGGCCAGCCGCGCGAGCAGGAGCGAATCGGTTTCGATGATGTGGGTGCACACGATCCGACGGTCGCTGATCCTGATATTGCTGGGTATTTTCCTGCGCTCGATGCATTCGGAGCAAACCAATTTTACATTTGAGGACACCCTGACACAGATAGGTCTCGGCTACCCCATCCTATTCGCATTAGGATTTACTTCCGAAAAGATACAACGGGACGCCCTGGCCTGGGGCGCGCTGGGTGTCATTCTGATAGGTTACGCAGCCGCTTTTGCCCTCTACCCGCTCCCCGGCCCCGATTTTGACTGGTCGCAAACCGGCACCACCGCCGACTGGGAGCATAACCTGAAAGGCTTCGCAGCGCATTGGAACAAGAACACCAATGCAGCGTGGGCATTCGACCGATGGTTCCTGAACCTCTTCCCGCGCGAAAAACCATTCGAGTTCAATGGCGGCGGTTACAGTACATTGAGTTTTATCCCCACGCTTGGGACGATGATATTAGGTTTGATTGCCGGGAAATGGCTGAAATCCGCGACATCCAACACATGGTTGCTGAAACGGTTGATCACGACCTCCGCTATACTGTTCGCGATTGCCTTAGTGCTGCATTTCACGGGCCTTAATCCGATCGTGAAGCGCATATGGACACCGGCCTGGACGCTTTTCAGCGGCGGCTGCGCTTTTTTGCTGCTTTCCGCATTCTATTTTGTGGTAGATGTAAAAAACCTGAGGTCCTGGTTCTTTCCGCTGATCGTGATCGGAACGAATTCGATTGCCGCTTATGTCATAGCCGATGGGTTTGGCAGCTTCATACGTGGGTCGTTCAAAATCCATTTGGGGCAGCAATACGACGCCGTTTTCGGCGATGGTTATGCCTCGCTGGTGAGTGGCACCTTGATCCTGCTCGTCGAATGGCTGATCCTGCGGTGGATGTACAAAAAGAAGATTTTTATCAAGATCTGACGCCCGCCCCTATCTTTGGGGTTATTCTCAACCATTTTTGAAATGCTGAAACTTCAAGCCGTACACCACATAGCGATCATCTGCTCCGACTATCCCAAGTCGAAACAGTTTTATACAGAGATTCTCGGATTTAACATCGACAGGGAAGTTTTCCGGGAAGCAAGAGGTTCGTACAAGCTCGATCTTTCCCTGAATGGTCGATACATCATCGAGCTATTTTCTTTCCCTGCCCCGCCTGCACGCGTATCGCGCCCGGAAGCTTGCGGGCTCAGGCATATCGCATTTAAAGTTGAGAATGTGGAGAATGCGATCGAGATTTTGAACAAAAAAGGCATTTTCCCCGAGCCTGTAAGGATCGATGAATTTACAGGAAAGAAATTCACCTTCTTCGCTGATCCGGACGATCTGCCGATTGAACTATATGAAATCTAAGTGACAGATAACGATCAGGCTGCTGCGGTGAGGCCATAGCTGCGGTGAGTGCCTGATTCGAGCTTGCAAAGCATTTCGTAAAACTCCGATGTGCGCGTAAGATGCTCGTCCATGAGGCGCTGCGCCTCCGGCTCCCTGTCGAGATAATGGCGAAGCGATTTATAGAGTTGTAAAGTGGCAGCTTCAATTTTTTTGAGGCAGGAAGCCACTTCCTCCTTACCATTCGCATTTTCCAGTAATTGCAGGGAAACATGCGAAGTGATCTGATTTTGATCCGCCAGTTCCTTGTCGTTGAGAAAACATTTGAAGTAATCGTATACAGCACGGATTTCTTTCTGGAAGAGCACAGCGCTCACATGCCCCTGACTCAGCACGCGGCGGAATGGCCCCATACCGTCCTTCTTCAACGCCTCCAGATACAGAACCTCCCGTTTCTTCTGCTCATTCCATAACGCCCTGATCATCTGAATGAACTCGTTCCCTTTGCTCTCTTCCATATGCCGTAAAAATTAAAGCCTTGTAGAATAAGTTCTTAAAAAATTGTACCTGAATCGACGGAAGAACGTGCTCTTAATGGTATCTAAATACTAATTCCTCTTTAAGTTACAAAAACCACTTAATAAACTTTTTCCGAAATACCGGGCACAATTTTCAGCACTTTTTGTGGGCAAATTTTGCCATAACTGTGCGCGGCCGGATGGGGAAATGTGGACTGAGCAAACCACATACCTGCGTGCATTTTTTTGTCCTGACAAGAAAGCGGCTAACTTTGCTGGCTTTACAATATTTGAGCGCTATCGCGGTTTTTATTGAGCAGCAGCGAAAGCCTAATACAAATTCTGAATATGTCCAAAATCCAGTTCCATATTGGTCTCATTACGATTTCAATTGTCAGTGCGTGTAAAACCGCGGCCCCACCGAAGCAAACGGTAGCCCAGACACAACCGCTTCTCGAAATCGGAAAAGAGCAATTTTCCATCGATGATTACCAGGATTCTTACAATAAAAACAAGTTCGCATCCGACTCGACCAGAACATTGACCCCGGAAGAATACCTTCCGCTCTATACTGACCTGAAAATCAAAGTACTTCAAGCAAAATCGGAAGGAAAAGATACCACACTCGACTACCGTGAAGAAATTTCTTCCTACCGCGATCAGTTGGCTAAAAACCACCTGGTGGATAAGGAACTGGTCGAAAAACTGACCAACGAAGCCTACAACCGCCTGAAACAGGAGGTCAGGGCGTCGCATATCCTGATCGGTGTTTCGGAGGATGCCTCACCTGTGGACACGCTCGAAGCTTACCGCGCGGCGATCGCCCTGCGCGGGCGCCTGGAAGAAGGTACCGATTTCGCCGATATGGCCGCGCGCTTCTCCAAAGATCCAGCCGCAAAGACTAACCATGGCGACCTTGGCTATTTCACGGCATTCCAGACACTCTATCCTATTGAAACAGCCGCTTACGCATTGCCTGTGGGCAAAGTGTCGCAGCCGGTCAGAACAAAAGCAGGCTACCACCTCATCAAAGTCAACGACCGCCGCACTAACAGGGGCATGGTGCGCATCGCCCATATTATGGTGAAGGTCGATACGTCGGCGACTGCGGCGCAAAAGGAATCGGCCAAAGCACGGATCGAGGCGGCATACGCGCAGTTGCAGAATGGCGACGACTGGAACCTGGTAACCGACAAGTATTCCGACGACCGCGAATCCAGGAAAAATGGCGGCTTGCTGCCGATGTTCGGTACCGGCCAGATGGTGCCCGAGATCGAAGAGGCCGCATTTGCATTGTCCCGCGTGCAATCTTATTCCAAACCCGTGCTGACGATGTACGGCTGGCACATTGTCCGCCTTGTCGAAAAACGCCCCATCGAAACTTTCGCTAATATGGCCCCGGCGCTTCGCAAAAAAGTAGTGACCGATTCACGCGGCAAAGTCATAGAACAAGCGAACGCGAAGCGGTTGCGCGAGAAATATGCCGTGCAGGAAGCCCCCGATCAATGGCAGCAGGTAGCCGCATTGGCCGATAGTACTTTGCGGACGGGCAAGTGGGATTACCAGCGCGCCGTTTCAGCCGATTGGTCGACAGTTACCCTGTTCCGTATCGGGGAGCGGCCTTACGACGCATTATCGTTTCTGAACTACGTCAAACGAAAACAGCAGCCACGCCCGAAAGATGCGTCGCCCGCAGTCGTTTTCAGACGTTTCTACAACGATTATATCACCGAAGCGCTGACGGATTATGAAAAAGAGCATTTGGAAGAAACGAATCCGGAGTTCCGCAGCCTGATGAACGAAATCCGTGAGGGGGTCCTCCTGTCGCAAATTATGGAAGAGCAGGTTTGGCAACGTTCCCTATCGGATTCCACCGGACAGCGGAGTTTTTATGAAAGAAACAAGGAACGCTACAACTACCCGGAACGCGCATTCGCCACCATCGTAGCGGCCAAGGATACGCAAACTTTGAACAGCGTAAAAAAAACGCTGGCGACGAGTCCTTACAAACTGGAAAGAAAATCTAAAGAGCTGCTGTTCCCTCTGAACTCGGCTGAAATAGGCAACCAGCAGCTGGAAGCGCTGAACGACCTCTATATTATCATGGAAAAAAACGCGGATTATGTGGTCGAAATAGCCGGTTACCGCTCTGCCGATGAGCCGGAAATCATTTCTTCGACCCGCGCCCGCAATGTCGTGAAATATTTAAATGCACGAAACATCCCGATTCTGCGTATCATAGAAAAAGACTACGGCTCTTTCCGGCAGTCGGCCGAGCCGGAGCGCAACAGACGGGTAGCCTTCCAGTTTTACAGCCAGTCGAAAAGCGATGTAGAGAAGGTTTATAACACGGATGGCCCCGGTATGGTGACAATCCGCGAAGGCTATTTCCCGAAAACCGACCCGTTGTTCGCGGGCTTCAAATGGCAGACCGGCGAGCAGACGACGAATGGCGGCGGAAGTTTCTTGTGGGCAAATGTGGCGAAAATCGACCCGCCCCGCCCGAAAACTTTCCCGGAAGCGCGCGGAACGGTGATCAACGATTACCAGAAAGAGCTGGAAAAGCAGTGGCTGGCCAGGTTGCAGGGAAAATTCCCGGTTAAAGTCAATGCACAGGAATTAGAAAAAATTAAGCGTTAGCCGTATTTTAGCATTTATAAATCGAATCTGTTTCATTTTTAGGAGTTTAATTCAATAAAACCCGCAATAATCCAAATCAGCATACAAGGAAAAATATGAAAGTAAATAAATGGATCGGGGCTCATTTGATAGCCGCTTTCATGCTGCTGATCAGCGTGATAAGCTACGGACAAGGTCAGCAGGGAGTGAGCCTGGACAAGATCATCGCCAGGGTGGATAATCACTACATCCTGAATTCGGAGCTGGAAGACATGTACAACCAGTATAAAGCCGAAGGACGGAGCGCACCTGAAAAATGCCAGTTGCTTGAATCCCTGATCATCAACAAAATGCTGCTCGCAAAAGCGGAAATCGACTCCGTGACCGTAGATGACAAGGAAGTCGACGGAGAACTGAATGCTAAGATGAATTACATGATTCAGCGCTTCGGTTCGGAAAAGAATATCGTGGAGGCCTATGGTAAGAGCGTCGAAAACCTCAAAGGCGAGCTTCGCCAGCAGGTTAAGGAGCAGAAAATCGTAGAAAAAATGCAGCGTACGATTTCCGGCAATGTGAAAATCACACCGGCAGAGGTCCGTAAATTTTTCAACGCTATCCCCAAAGACAGCTTGCCTTATATTCCTTCGGAAGTGGAAGTGGGCCATATTGTCAAAAAAGGGACGGTGACGCGTGAGCAGAAAGAAAAGCTGCGGCAGCAGTTGCTGGACCTGAAAGCACGTGCTGAAAAAGGCGAAGACTTTGCCATGCTCGCTCAAATCTACTCGGAGGATTTGGGATCGGCCAAAGTGGGCGGCGACCTCGGCTTTCAGAAACGCGGTGTAATGGTACCCGAATTCGAAGGTGCTGCATTGGCACTGAAACCGGGAGAAATGTCCGGAATCGTCGAATCGCAATTCGGATATCACCTGATCAAATTATTGGAAACAAGAGGTGCTGAATACCACGCAAGGCACATTCTCCTTCGCCCGGATTACAACAAGGGTACGGATATGACCCAGGCTACCCGCGCACTCGACAGCCTCCGTACGCTCATTAAAAGTGATACACTGAAATTCGCGAAAGCGGCTTTGAATAACTCCGACGACAAGGAAACCGCAGAATCCGGCGGCCTTATCCAGGACAGAAGTACAGGAATTTCTAAGCTTACGCTAGACGCTTCCATGGACCCCGCTTTGTATTTCGCGATCGATACCATGAAAGTAGGCGATCTGAGCATGCCTGTCTCTTACCGCCTCGAAGACGGCAGCAGCGCGATGCGTATTCTTTGGTACAAAAGCAAATCGGAACCACATACCGCCAACCTGCGCGACGACTATGAGAAACTGTCACAGATCGTGCTGAGCAACAAGCGGAACAATGCATTGGAAGAGTGGTTCAAAAAGGCCCAGGGCGACGTTTATATCAGCATCGAACCCGAATACAGAAATTGTAAAGTACTTGGGCTGGCCGCCAACGCCGACGATTTATAGCGGTAAAACGACGGTAATCATTGCTTTTAACGAGTAGGAATCTAACCAAACATAACGTGAAGTATTCATCGGACGTAGAAGCTGCCGAAGCTATGAAAGTAGCTTATGATAAAATCCGGAGTGAGATCGGGAAAGTGATAATCGGACAGGATGAAGTTGTTAAAAGACTGCTCACCGCCATTTTTTGCCAGGGCCACTGCCTGCTGGTAGGCGTTCCCGGGCTCGCCAAAACGCTTCTGATCCAGACCATCGCTTCCTCGCTCGACCTGAACTTCAACCGGATCCAGTTTACGCCCGATTTAATGCCGTCAGATATTCTCGGCTCGGAAACGCTCGATCAGAACCGGAATTTCAAATTCATCAAAGGCCCGATCTTCGCCAATATCATTCTCGCGGATGAAATCAACCGGACCCCGCCTAAAACGCAATCGGCCTTGCTGGAAGCGATGCAGGAATATTCGGTGACCATTGCAGGTGCAAAACATCCGCTCGACAGGCCGTTTTTTGTGCTGGCCACCCAAAACCCCATCGAACAGGAAGGTACCTATCCCCTGCCCGAAGCACAGCTCGACCGTTTCATGTTCATGATCCAGCTCGATTATCCTTCGTATGCTGAGGAGGTCAATATTGTAAAGAGCACTACCACCGATGTTCGCTATGAGGTAAAAAAAGTGATCAGCGCCGAAGAAATCACGGATTTCCAACACCTCGTGCGCCGCGTGCCTGTAACCGACCATGTGATTGAGTATGCTGTGAAACTCGTTCATAAAACACGTCCGAAGGGCAGTCTCGCGATCAAGGATACCGACGAGTATCTTGAATGGGGTGCCGGCCCGCGGGCTTCTCAGGCATTAATCCTCTCCGCAAAATGTAATGCATTGCTGTCGGGCAAATATTCACCTGATATTGAAGACGTAAAAGCGGTTGCATTGCCGGTTTTACGCCATCGCATTATCCGTAACTTCAAGGCGGAGGCCGAAGGCATTTCAGTGGACGACATTATCGGACGCTTGCTTTGAGACAGCTTTCGGATCAGTAAGAATCTAATATTTCAATAGGCTAAGTTTGTGTCGTTCGTGAATGGCACAAACTTTTTTTTTAAACAAACTACTATTCCACACCATCACAATGACGACCATTCAAGGTAAAAACTTCATAGGATATGCGCTGTCGTCCGAAGGTGAAAAGCAGTTCAAAGCTTACGCGCCGGCAACCGACAGTTACCTCCCCGAAACTTTCCAATGCGCGACCATCGGGGAGGTAAATAAAACCATGGCCCTGGCCGAACGGGCATTCGATGCCTATTCGCAAGTCCCGGCCGCCCAACGCGCCGCTTTTCTGATCGCCATTACCGAGGAGATTCTCGCATTGGGCGACGAATTGCTCGAAAGAGCGAACCTGGAAACGGGGTTAACTATTGCCAGGCTGCAAGGCGAGCGCGCCCGCACCATTAATCAGCTGACCCAATTCGCTGAACTTTTGCGCGAAGGCTCCTGGGTAGAAGCTTCGATCGATACCGCCCTACCCGACCGCAAACCGGCTCCAAAGCCCGATATCCGGAAAATGTTGGTCCCCATAGGTCCTGTGATCGTATTTGGTTCCAGTAATTTTCCATTTGCGTATTCGGTGGCCGGCGTGGATTCTGGTCCCGCATTGGCTGCCGGCAATCCGGTTATTGTAAAAGCGCACCCCGCGCACCCGGGGGTGAGCGACCTCACCGCACAAGCCATCGTACGCGCGGCAGAGCGCACCGGCATGCCTGAGGGTACATTTTCGATGCTATATGATGATGGATTCGAGGTCGGGACGGCATTGGTGAAGCATCCGGCCAGCAAGGCGGTAGGATTTACGGGCTCCTACAAAGGCGGAATGGCGCTTTACCGGCTTGCGCAGCAGCGTGAGGAGCCTATTCCCGTGTTCGCGGAAATGGGCAGCGTCAACCCGATTGTTGTTTTGCCTGAATATTTGAAAAACAACGCCGTGCAGCTCGGGAAAACGCTGGCAGGTTCCGTTACCCTTGGCGCGGGGCAGTTTTGTACCAACCCGGGATTGGTATTTATCACAAAGTCGGAGGGCCTGGAAGCATTTCAGGACGCTTACAGAACCGAAATCCTGCGCACACCTTCGGCCACGATGCTGACGGCGGGCATTTGCAAAACTTACTATAAACTGCGGGAGGAGGCACTGGAACAACCGGAGGTCTCGGCATTAGCTATTTCGGATATTCATTCGCAGGGCGATAACCAGGCCGAAGCATCGATTGCATTGGTTTCGGGCAAAAATTTCATTGCCAATCCAAAATTGCACGAAGAAGTTTTCGGACCATTCTCGCTGTTGATCGTTTGTGAAGATACCGGTGAACTGTACGAAGCTATCTCGCATTTGAAAGGCCAGCTTACGGCGACGTTGATGGCGGAAGAGGCGGAAGTGGCAAATCATCACAAAATCGTGCGGCAACTGGCCAGAATATCCGGTCGTTTCATCATGAACGGCGTGCCTACGGGCGTGGAGGTGTGCCCGTCCATTCATCATGGCGGACCGTTCCCGGCTACGGCGGACTCCAAATTCACTTCGGTGGGGAGGCATTCAATCCTGCGGTTTGTCCGGCCGCAATCCTTCCAGAATTGGACCGATGGACTTTTGCCGGACGAATTGAAAAACAGCAACCCACTGGGCATTTTCAGGCTGGTCGACAATGTGCCGACCAGGGAGGCTATTCACTGAACAGCGATTCGGGGTAGCCCACTTCCACCAGAAACAAACCTTCCGCCGGGGCCTGCGCTCCGGCATTTTTTCTGTTGCGGGAAAGAATTATTTGCTCAAAATCGCCGACTGTGATCTTGCGACGCCCTACTTCCAGCATTGTCCCTACCAGCGCGCGCACCATGCCTCTCAGAAAGCGATTTGCCTTGACATGAAACACCAGCATTTCACCCGACTCGGCCCAACGGGATTCCGTAATAGTACAGCGGAAGTTGTTGACATTCGTGTGGATCTTGCTGAAACTTTCAAAATCATTGTGGACAAGCAGCAATGCCGCGGCTTCGTTCATCAGCGACACATCCAGATTTCGCCGCATTTGAGTAGCCAAATCAACCAGGAAGGGATTTTTTTGATAGGTAATGCGATATTCATACTTGCGGTGTGTCGCCGCAAACCTTGAATGCACGTCATCTTCAACCCGGATAATGCGCTGAACAGCCACGTCTCTGGGTACCAGCGCATTCAGCTTATAAACCAGCAGATCGGCATCCGCGACTGCCTCGGGCAAATCAAAATGGGCAAACTGTTGTTCTGCATGCACACCCGCGTCTGTGCGGCTGCTGCCGGTAAGCTCGATGGGCATCCGCAGGATTTTAGCAAGGGCTTCTTCCAGCACCTGCTGGACGCCCAATGCGTTGTTCTGCTTCTGCCAGCCGTTGTAGGCCGTACCGCGATAACTGAATTCTAGGAAATAGCGCATTTTGCAAAATTAAGCCAAACCTCTGGATTTACGATTTCAGCCAGCCGATTGCGGAATTTGCGGGAAGAAGGTTAACTTTGAAAATTGGAAAATTTCATTTTAGTATGATTACGGAAGAGAAAAAAGAAGAGAAAAGCCTGAATTTTATCGAGGAGATTATTGACGCTGACCTGCAATCAGGAAAATATACCCAGATTATTACACGCTTTCCACCCGAACCCAATGGCTACCTGCACATTGGGCATGCTACCAGCATTTGCCTGAATTTCGGGCTGACCAAGAAATTTCCGGGTTATACCAATCTGCGATTTGACGATACCAATCCGGTGACCGAAGACACCGAATATGTCGAAAATATCAAGAATGACATCCGCTGGCTGGGTTTCGAGTGGGAGAATGAGCACTACGCTTCCGACTATTTCGATACGCTTTACGGCTATGCGATCCAGCTCATCCATGAAGGCCTGGCCTACGTCGACGATTCTACTTCAGAGGAAATTGCAACACTTAAAGGAACGCCTACCGAGCCGGGTAAGGACAGTCCGTACCGATACCGGAGCGTGGAGGAAAATCTTGCACTTTTCGAACAAATGAAAAACGGCGATTTTCCCGATGGCAGCCGCACTTTACGTGCGAAAATCGACATGGCGCATATCAATATGCTCATGCGCGACCCGATCCTGTACCGCATCAAGCATGCACATCACCACCGTACGGGCAACAAATGGTGCATTTACCCGATGTACGATTTCGCGCACGGGCAAAGCGACGCCATCGAAACCGTCACGCATTCGATCTGTACGCTGGAATTCGCACCGCACCGCGAACTGTACGACTGGCTGATCGAGAAACTGGGTATTTACACGTCGCACCAGTACGAATTTGCCCGTCGCAACCTGAATTACACCATTACCAGCAAGCGCAAACTGCTCCAATTGGTGCAGGAGGGCCACGTAAGCGGCTGGGACGATCCCCGTATGCCCACGATCAGCGGAATGCGCCGGAGAGGTTATACGGCATTCAGTATCCGCGACTTCTGTGATCGCATTGGCGTTGCCAAACGTGAGAATATGGTGGATGTAGGATTGCTTGAATTCTGCGTTCGCGAAGACCTCAATAAAAAAGCATTGCGCCGGATGGTCGTGCTCGATCCGCTGAAAGTGGTCATTACCAACTTTCCGGATGGCGTTACAGAAATGTGCCATAGTGAAAACAACCCGGAAGACATTTCGACCGGCAACCGCGAAATTCCATTCACGCGTGAAATCTTCATTGAAAAAGAGGATTTCATGGAAATACCTTCTAAGAAATACTTCCGTCTCGCTCCCGGCAAAATGGTTCGTCTCAAAGGTGCATACATTATCCAATGCGATGATTTTGTGAAGGATGAAAACGGAGAAATCACGGAAGTTCGCTGCACTTACATTGAAAACAGTAAGAGCGGGCAAGACACCACCGGCATTAACGTGAAGGGAACCCTGCACTGGGTTTCCGCTGCCCACGCGGCTGAAATTGAAGTGCGGCTTTACGACCGCCTTTTCTCAGTCGAAGACCCTTCGTCCGAGGAGGGTGATTTCAAAGATTATCTCAATGCGGATTCCTTGCACGTCATCACCGGCTACGCCGAGCCCGCATTGCTGGAAGCGCAGGAAGGCGAATCGTTCCAATTCCTCCGCAAAGGCTATTTCGCCAAAGATCCGGACAGCACAGCCGGGAAACTGGTTTTCAACCGGACATCGACGCTGCGCGATAACTGGGCGAAGGCCGCGAATTGAACTGATAGCAACATCCCGTCTCCTGTCGGTTAAAACCGACGGAGATTTATGCATACACACTATTATGATTGTTTCCATCCGGCATAAAGCATTGCTGGCCTTTTACCGTGATGGTAATGGCGCAAAACTGCCGGCTGCATATTTGAAGAAGATCAACCGGGTCCTCGATCAGCTTGATGCGGTCACTTGCACGGACGATATTGCACAACTTGGCTCAGGCGTTCATAAATTAACAGGAGACCTTGATGCATACTGGTCAATCAAGGTCTCCCCCAATTTCCGGATCATTTTCCGGTTCGAAGATGGTGATGTTCATGATGTAGATTACCTGGATTATCATTAAAACTATGATCAAGAGAAACCTGTCGCCGGTACATCCGGGGGAAATATTGAAAGAAGAATACATTATCGAGCGCGGCCTTACAATCACCGCGGTAGCGAAAGGACTGGGAATCAGTCGCAGCACCTTATCGGCGATTGTAAATGAGCAATCGGGAATCAGTGCGGAAATAGCTGTAAAACTTTCCGAAGCGTTTGGCAATTCTTCCCAGTTCTGGATGAATCTTCAAACAAATTATGACATGTGGCATGCAGAGCAGAAGGTTGACCGGACGTCGATAACTCATTTTTGGAAAGATCCCAACCGGCAATCAGCGTAATTCAGCCCTTTTAATTAGATTGCTTACAAATAAACTTGCTTGACAAAAAGTTTGAATCTATCTTTGTGTAACAATTTCCACGATTCAAATTCCTTGCCGTCAGTGAATACCCAGAATGAATTATTCAGTACCGCGAAAGGTTACAGCGTACAGTGTGATTTAACCTCCCGTATTATCCTTCACTTTGGCGAAATCAAAGCTCCTTTCAAGATCCTTGATTTTTTGAATTTCCGCCGGTTTATCAACAGCATCGATATCCACAGCAAAATTTTCGATCTGTCGGACGAGTCTGACTATGAGTTCGTTGAGGCACCCCAGCTCAATATCGGTCACAAAATGACACTCTGCGAAGTGATCCAGCTGCGCGAGCTTGTGAATGGTACACACTTCGCGATCGAGCTCAACTCCATGCTGCACCAGGTGCTCTATTCGGAACAAGAATTAGTCTAAATTACTCATTCAGACTATATTAGACCGTTTCCAAATTTCTAAAACGATTTGGAATCATGAACTTTCGCATGATATTTGCACTTGTCAATACACGAATAAACAAGCAAAATCATGAAAGACTTATTAAGAGCACGTACTTCCCTCAAAGAGGAGATAGAGATACTTTTGAACAACCAGGTGAAGATGGAAGCCGAGGCTTCCGCCAAGTATCTGGCTATGGCTTCATGGTGTGACCGCAACGGTTTCAAGCACAGCGCCAAGTATTTCCTCGACCAATCCAACGAAGAACGCGGCCACATGCTGAAAATTTTCAGCTACCTGATGACGGTAGGCGGCACGGCGATCTCTCCCGAGGTTTCGGGTGTGAAACAGGAATATCCTACTTTCAAAAGCGTGTTTGAAACAGCGCTTCAAAGCGAAATCGCGGTAACGCAGTCGATCAACCGCATTGTTACGGCAGCGCGCAAAGAGGAAGACTACGCGACCGAGAACTTCCTGCAATGGTTCGTAAGCGAGCAAATCGAAGAAGAAGACAATGCACGCCGCGCAATCGAGCTTTTCGACGTAATCGGCGAAGATGGAACAGGTTTGTATGTAATCGACAAGGCGATCGGGAAGATCGGTTCCGAAGAATAACAAGAAGAGTTTCTTATCCTGCAAAAATAGCTGCCCGAAAGAGCAGCTATTTTTGCTTTAAACCCTGGTGAAATACTTCCGCTCCCACACTTTGTACCAGTTTTTATTGGCCGGATACTTGCGGTGCGCCGCAAAACGGTTGACCATCACAGCCACAAAGAGCAGGATCAACACGCCGCTCAGTACCGGGCTGATCACATACATATAGCCCAATGCCTTGATTTTTTCGGACCCGATATTAGCGATCAGCGCCGTGGCGCCGCCGGGAGGATGTAATGTTTTGGTCACCTGCATCAATACAATCGATACCGAAACCGCGAATGCCGACGACAGCCAGATCTGGTCAGGAATGAGCTTATGCACGGTCACGCCTACGAGCGCGCACACCACGTGCCCGCCTATGAGGTTGCGTGGCTGTGCCAGCGGGCTATTCACAATGCCGTAAATCAGCACCGACGACGCCCCGAAAGAGCCGATCAGGAATAATGAGTCGGAATCGGTAAACTGCTTGTCGTTAAGCAGACCAATGAGACCAATACCGAGAAATGAACCGAGAAAAGTCCAGAAGTGGTCTTTGAAGTCTATCAGAGTTTCTTTGTAAACTACGTAACGGACCAATCTTGCGTTACGTCGGATCCTTTTTCTCAAAATATGGAAACTTTTGGTTGAAGTCGAACTGGAAATAGAACTATAACGGGATACCGATGGTTCGTAAGTTGGGGAAACATTCCAAATTTTCTCCGGTCTGCCTCTCCTAATCCCTTCCAAATATACAAAAAACGGCCCAGGCCGGACAGCAATAAGCCTCGGCGGAGGCATTAAAATTTGGTACGCCTTTTGTTGGGTTGCGAAAATTAAAATAGTAGTATTGCAATAGCACACCGTGATTTGATTCCATGAATTACCTCGACGAGTTCAAAAAGTTTATTTCCAGCCATTACCTGTCGACCGGTGTACGCCTAACCCTCGGGACGATCATCCCTAGCCTTATTTTTCAGCATTACGGCATTCTGAGCGACATGATCGCCTTCCCGCTCGGTACGCTGCTGATCGGCGGTACCGATAATCCCGGGCCCTACCACCGGCGGCGGAATGCATTGCTCGTTGCAATTGCAACCTGCTTTCTGGTAGCGTGCATTACCGGCTATCTCCGGCATTTCCATTTTATCATCTTTCTTGAGATCATTGTATTCGGGATGTTCTTCTCGCTGGTCGGCGTATATGGCAACCGCGTGAACAGCATCGGGTTAATTTCGCTGCTCGTTTTTGTATTTAATATTGATGACCACCTCAGCGGAGACATGGTTTTCCGTACTGCGGCGATATTCTCCGCGGGCGGGATCTGGTACTTTATGTTATTTATGGTGTTGCAAAAACTCCTTCCCTACAAGCTCATTCAGCAGCTTTTGGGTGAGAATTTTGTAGAGCTGGGAAAACTGCTTTCCATCAAAGCCGACTACTATTTCGCCAAACCCAACTACGACGAGCTTTTCAACCGGATGGTACACCAGCAGGTGATCCTTCGCGAAAACCATGAGAACCTGCGGGAAATCCTTTTCAAAACACGGGAGATAGTTACCGAATCGACTACGAAAAGCCGGATATTAATGTTGATGTTCCTCGATAGTATCGATCTTTTCGAGCGGATTCTCAATTCACAGCAGAACTACGCCAACCTTCACCGGGCATTCGACCATACCAAAGTACTGCGGCTTTTTGGCACTTACATCACCTGGCTTGCCGCTGAAATACAGCAAATCGGGCTGGCGGTACAGAGCGGTTATGCCTCACATCCCCGCCACGACCTCGATGAAGCGTTCAACAAATGCCAGCGCGCGTTCGAGCGTATGCGGGAGCACAAGATGAACCATGATAACATGGAGGATTTCATCATGCTCCGGCAGATCCTGAACAGCTTGCAGGACGTCACCGAGCGCGTAAAAAAACTGCACAGAGCAACGAGGTACGAGGCGGATATCAGTAACAACTACAAACTGACCGTCGAAGCGGAAGATTTCACACCCAAGCAGGATTATCATCCGCGTATTCTGCTCGATAACCTTTCATTGAAATCGAGCCATTTCCGGCATGCGGTACGGGTAACGCTCGGCCTCCTTGCCGGGTACATTGCCTCGCTGTTTTTCGCAGTGGGGCATGGTTACTGGATATTGCTGACAATCGCCGTGATCCTGAAACCGGCATTCAGCATTACCAAGCAGCGGAATATTCACCGGATCGGCGGAACGATCCTAGGCGTGATCGTCGGGTTTCTGTTCTTGTATCTGATTGACGAAAGCACGCCGTTGTTCATCCTGATGATGGTTTCAATGATCCTGGCATACAGCTTCCTGAAAATCAACTATTTCGTGGCATCCACCAGTATCACGCTGTATGTGATCCTGTCATTCCACTTTCTTAATCCGCAGCATGTTACGGCCGTTTTGCAGGACCGGGTGGTAGATACGGTGATCGGGTCCCTGATCGCCTACATTATTTCGTCCTATGTGCTGCCGGTGTGGGAGCATTCTCAGATCAAACAGTACATGAAAGAGGCGCTGGACGCGAACCGGAAGTATTTTGACATTGTGGCGGCGAAATTCACGGGAAAACAACTTGATATCAACGAATTGAAAGTATTAAGAAAGAATGCGATCATTGCGATGGCCAATCTTTCGGATAATTTTCAAAAGATGCTCTCCGAACCCAAGCGCCAGCAGATGAACATGGAGGAATACCACCAGTTCGTCGCGACAAGCCATATGCTTACTTCCTACATCGCCTCGCTCTCTACGTACGCGCAGACGCTGGAATACTCCGAATTTTCAGTGGAATTCGAAATGATGATCCGGCAAATCGACCGGCAAATGCAGGCGGCAATGGACATTATCGATGGGAAAACCGGCAACAGTCTGGAAATTGTCCGCGAGTCGCTGCCTCAGAACCAACGGCTTATCGAACTGCTTGCGAACCGGAAGAAGGAGATCAAGGAACTGGGCATCGAAAAAGCGGGGCAATCGCCGGTGCGCAAGATGCTGTCCGACCTGAAAACGATCAACGGGCTTTTCGAGCTGATCAGCACCATTTCGATCGACGAAATCAAGATCCTGCAAAAAATTAAAACCGCGAAAGCAGCTTAGAAATGTCTTCATTATCAGGAACAGAAAGAAAGAATATCGCGCCCGGGCTGGCCGTTTCCATTGTGCTCAAAAAAGACCAGAGAAGCGGCAAACTGACGCAGGGAATTGTAAAAGACATCCTAACGAAGGCTCCTGTACACACGCATGGCATTAAAGTGCGGCTGGAATCCGGCGATATTGGCCGCGTAAAGGTTATTGAAAGTGAAGATTAACTCTGGCTCTTTCCAGTAATTCCCGGATCGTCTCCAACGGCAGGTCTTTGGTGGGATCGATCAGCAGGATTTTCATTCTTGACCGTTTTTCCGCGATAAGTAACGGGTGATCCAGAAGATAACCATCTACAATGCCCAGGTATGGCCTGCCCGTTTTCTTTTCTTCCCACAAATAGCAAAGCCGTTTGGGTCCCAGTTTGTAGAATGGCATTTTGTATTGCCAGACCTCCCGGATTTGCGGGTCGAAAGACAACACGAGCTGTCGTAATGCCAGCAGGCAACTCCCGGTTGGCTCGGGCTTTTCCATGAAATAACGGTCGATTTCGCGCAATGCCCCTCCTGTTTGTGTGATTCCTTATCTTTGCCCACAATTTATCCGATTTATGTCAAATCCCCGCATTAACCTGATTATCGGGATCATCAGTATCAGCATTTTCCCCGTACTTGTGAAATGGGCACCGGTTTCGGGCGTTACTTCCGCGTTTTACCGCATGCTCCTGGGGCTCTTGTTTTTGTTGCCTTATATGTTGTTTCGCAGGAAATTCACACTGCCTACCGGCGCACTCTGGCTTCCAATCGTGCTCTGCGGGATCATTTTTGCTTCCGACATCGCGGTGTGGAACCTTTCCATACATTATTCCAATGCAACACAGGCCACATTGCTGACAAACCTGTCGCCTGTTTGGGTAGGCGTAGGCACCTTTCTGTTCCTGCCAGATAAACCCGGCTCCCGTTTCTGGCTTGGCACATTGGTAGCACTTATCGGAATGGTTATCCTGATAGGCCTGGACACGTTTACGTCCATGCGGCTCGACCTCGGTTTCGCGCTGGCTATGCTTTCCGGCGTTCTTTATGCCTCCTACATGCTCATCAGCAAAACGGTTTTGGACAAGATCGATATCGTCAGTTTTATGGCGATCAGTATGGCGATATCAAGCATTTACCTGTTGGGAATATGCCTCGTTTTTGATCAGCCCCTCTGGCACTTCGATCCTGTGATCTGGGGTGTTTTTGTGATACAGGGATTGGTTTGTCAGCTGATTGGCTGGCTGACAATCAGTTCCGCGGTGAAGCAGATGGATGCCAAAAGCGTTTCACTCAGCCTTTTGAGCCAGGCGGTGGTAACGGGGCTTTTCGCGTGGATCTTTATCGGAGAAAAAATAACCGTGCAAATGATCGGCGGAGGTATCGTTATCCTGATCGGCATTGCCATTACCTACACCGGCCGGAACAAAGTACATGCCGGCACAAGCTAGGTCACGCATCGAAAGGCAGGTAGATAATGAAGGTCGATCCGATACCCGGTTTTCCGACGGCGTCGATGAGTCCTTTATGGTTCTCCACGATTTTCTTGCAGATCGCCAGGCCGATTCCCGTGCCTTCATAAGCCGAGCGGTTGTGGAGTCTTTGGAATACCTGAAAAATGCGGTCCTTATATTGCGGATCAAACCCTATTCCGTTGTCGGCAAAGGAAATGTACTGATAACGCAGCGTCGCGTCGGCCCCGGCCAGCGGAATAGCTGCGCCAGGCACTTCGCCCGAACGGATTTCAATGACCGGAGACCTGTCCGGGCCTATGAATTTCAGCGCGTTGGCGATCAGGTTCATAAACAGTTGCTCGAACTGGTAAACAATCACGTCCCGCACAGGCAGTTCATCGCTCGTAATGATGGCATTTTCGGCCTGGATCACATCGCTGAACTGCTCTTTTACATTTTGCAGCAACTGGTTCAGATCAGCACTTTCAAGGTGTTTTTCAGCAACATTAGCACGGGAAAACGCCAGCAGGTCCACGATCAGCTGTTGCATGCGCGTGGACGACGCCTGCATGCGGTTGAAATAGTCCTTACCCCGCTCCGAAAGATTGGCATTTTCCGTCTCGAGAATGCGCGTAGCGAATGTCTGGATCTTCCGCAAGGGCTCCTGCAAATCATGGCTCGCTACATATGCAAACTGCGCAAGCTCCATATTCGTGCGTATGAGCTCATTGTTCGCAACCATCAATTGCCGGGTCCTTTCCTGCACTTTCGTTTCCAGTTGATCGATAAACAGCCGGTTGTCGTGGATATCCAGGCTAGTCCCCACCCACATTTCGATCGTGCCATTAGCATTATATTGCGGAATGGCCCGGCATTGGTACCACCGGTATTCGCCGTCGAAGCGTTTCAGGCGGTGTTCGAACACGAAATCGGTGCCGTCCTTGATCGCGGCGTTCCAAAGGAGCAGGCTTTCCTTGCGGTCGTCGGGGTGTACCAGTTGCAGCCAGCCATCCCGTTCGATTTCTTCGCCCGTATGCCCGGAGTAGCCGGTCATCGAACGGTTGAAATAATTGAGGTTACCATTCGCATCGGCCGTCCATACAAACTGAGGGAGCGAATCGGCCAGCGTCCGGAATTTGTCTTCAATGGTTTTCAGGGCGAGCTCCGATTCCTTACGGTCGGTAATGTCCACCATGGTCCCGAGCATGCGCTGCGGCACGTGCGCCTCGTCGAAAAGCACCTTTCCTTGCGTCCGTATCCAGTGAACCGACTGGTCGCGGTGGATAATCCGCGCCTCGTAGTAGTAGACACCTGTTTCGAGCGCGGCCTGAAATGCCTTTTCCACAATGGAATGACGGTCCTCGGGATGCACCTGATCGCGCATTTCGCGATGGCTCAGCACTGCGGTTTCGTCATAGCCGAAAATCACCGCCAGCCTGCCCGAGTGAATGATTTCCTTTGTTTGGATATTCAAATCCCAGGTTGCAAGGCGCGTCCCTTCCGTCGCCAGCGAAAGTCGGTCGGCGGCGTCGGCGAACTGCTGCCGCAACGTCACCTTGTCGGTAACATCGCTCACCGACACCATAATACCGGACACACCGCCATCCACCTCGAAAATAGGCGCATATTGAAAGTCGAGATAATGCTTTTTCAAACCACCGGGGCCGTCGACGTAAGCAACAGCCTCATTTTCGCGATGGATTTTGGCATTATGGTAAACATCATTCAGCAGTTCAATGAATTTCTGCCCTCCCAGTTCGGGAAAAACGTCGATAAGCCTTTTCCCTACCACCTCGTCGAGGCTGCGCCGCCAGATATGGAGCATACTCTCATTCACAATACTGATCACCAGCTCGGGGCCTTTGAGAATAGCTTTTGCGAACTGTGATTGTGTAACAAGGTTCCGAAACTGATTTTCGCTGCGTTGAAGCCCTTGTTTGGATAAAACCTGCTGTGTAACTTCCGTGGCCACCACGATAATGCCCGACACATTCTCGCGATCCTCTTCAAAAAGCGGTTGATAAACGAAGTTGAAATAGCAAACCTGGGGCTGCCCGAAGCGCCGGAGCGTTACCTCGAACTCGTTGCCGTGATAAGCAATACCTGTATGGAGCACATTGAGAAGTATCGGCTCCACATATTCACGCACTTCGGGAAGGCCCGCAAAAAGCGACTTACCTACCAGTTGTTCCTCAGCGCGGTCGACAATATGCAGATAGGCATCGTTGGCCATCTCCACAATAAAATCACCGCCGCGGAGGATTATCATCCCCACCGGTGCCTGCTTTACGGTATTCCTGAATTTGCTTTCGCTGTCGGGCACCGCACCATAGAACGCCGCGCGATCCGTCGCCGAGCCATCGACCGAAGGGTTCACCCGTGGTTGTCTGGGGTGACCTTTGCCATTTTCAGAAGTGTGCTGAAAGAAATGTTTCGACTTATCCACCTGTTTTCAAGAAGAAGATACTTTCAAAAATAAGTGGACAAGCTGTTAGAAGTCAATATTGATAATAAAAGTTTTCCGGTGCGGGCGTCCAGTTATGCTTGGTCCAGTCTATATCTAGGATTTGCTGGATAGCCTGTTTCAGTTTGGGAAACGATCCCGGTTTACGGATGAAGAAGTTGGCCCCTTTTTCATGCACTTTCCTGACCATTTCTTCCTGCCCGGTAGTAGAGAAAATCACTATCGGTATATGCTCCCACGCTTTGGTGTTGCGGATATAGTCCAGGCATTCGAAACCATTTTTGCGGGGCATATTCAAATCCAGAAAAATGACGTCCGGCGGAGGCGGCACTGTCTTCTCCATCAAGTCAATCAGCTCGACCCCGTCACTCGCCGTTAGTAGCTCGGCAGAAGTGTTCACTTCCCTGAGCGCGTCCTCGAACAAGAGGCAATCATCCTCATCGTCGTCGGCCAGGAAAATAGATTTATTTGGTTTTGTGCTCATAGCCCGAATTTAAGTAGTCATGAAATAACATAAAGGTCGCCCAATACATTCAACCTTTTCGAGGTACGGTAGCAATCAATCCCCTGATAGGAATATACAAGGTAGGGAATATAAACCGTAAACTAAATTTAATTTGCATTAAAATTCCCCTTCCAGACTCTCTTTCGGTTTCTTTTTGGCCTGATGCAGGCGATAATTTAAGGTAAGGTTAATCTGCCTCAAACGGCCCTGGGAGCTATTGCGGGCGTAGAAGTTCGCCCCTTCGGTGATCGACCTGAATTTTCTCGAATTGAACACGTCCACTACGGTGAGTGTGAGCGTGCCGTTCCCCTTTAGAATGTCCCGTGTTGCAGCCAGATCAAGTGTTGACAATGCTTTTCTGCGGCCTTGCGGGGTCTGTTGCGGTGCTTCGTAATTACCTCTCAGCTGCACATCGGTGTTTTTCCAAAGCGTAAACCGCGACATGGCGCGCACAAACCAGCTGTAAGTATCGCTCTGAAACTCCTCATCCACGCCGGTTCCATCCGTGATCGCGCGGAAGAAATTGGCGCTGCCGTCGAGCTTCCACCATGGGTACGGGTTGAAAGAGCCGGCAAATTCGGCCCCGTAAGCGTCTTCCGTTCCAAGGTTTTCGGGACGGGTGTAGGAACTTCCGTCGTCCTGTACGGTACGGATGCTGATGATCTTGCCGTTGGTGTGCCGATAGTAAATGGAAGATGTCAGCGAGCCTTTATTCAGGTATTTGATGTGCCCGAGTTCAAATGCATTGGTAAACTCCGGGTTCAGGTCGGGGTTGCCACTCCAGTAGTTGCGGTTATCGCTGTAAGTAGCGAACGGCGTCAGGTCGTTGTATTGCGGCCTGCGGACACGGCGGCTGTAACTCAACTGCAATGCATTCTGCTTCGCAAAATCGTAAGTAATATGCACGCTGGGGAAGAGGTTGGCATACTTGCGGGCGTTGACCTCATTGGTGGTTCTTAATGTGGTGGTCACTCCCGTCCACTCAGCCCGCACGCCACCCTGGTAGGAAAACTTGCCGGTTTTGTTGCCGATCATTCCGTATAAGGCATTGATATTCTCCTCATAAAGAAAGTCGTTGGTAAGCCCGGGCAATGTAGTCCAGCCGCCATCGCTGTTTTGCTGGGTCACGGTGTAATCGTTGGTCATATCCCGCGAGCTGCTCCGCCCGCCGGCCTCTATCTTGCCGTCTTTCCCGAACGGGTGCACATAATCGGCCTGAAAAAGCAACTGTTTCTCCGTTTCATAGTTCACGGCACGCTGCAGCAACGGCGGGATACCCGAAGGGCTGCCATCGGGCTTGTACACATTCTCGTGATAATACTGGTCCGAATCCTCCCAATTGTCCAGATAACGCACGTCGGCGGTAAACTCCTGCCCTTTCCGGTTGAACGTCCGTTTGTAGGTCAATGCATATTCCGAGTTCGGTTCCGTTTCAGTTTCATCCTGGGTCCGACGTGTGTAGCTCGTCATATTATTGAGGCTCGACAGGTAATCGCGGTAATTGAGTGTCGAAAACCGCTTGCCTTTGCTCGTACGCCAGGTATACGCCCCCGTGAGGACGTTTTTAGCATTAAAGTAATAATCTATACCTCCCCGTGCGCTGTTGGCCATGCCTTTCAGGTTACTTTTCATATCGCGCTCCATAATGAAAGTAGAATCGTTGCGATAAAGCTCCTGGTACACATAATTTCTGCCCGGCGTGTTCCGGTACGACATGGTGTAGTTGATAAAGAAATTAAGGTTTTTCTTGCGGTAATTCACGTTCGCAGCCCCGCCAAAGTTGGTAGGATGTCCGGTAATAACGTCGAATGAACCATTAATGCCCTCTTTCCGCTCTTTTTTCAGGACAATATTGATCACGCCTCCCATCCCCTCGGCCTCATACCGCGCCGATGGATTGGTAATGATCTCCACGCGTTCGATCATGCTGCCCTGCAACTGCGCCAATCCGCTGGCCCCTTTAATGCTGACCAACCCGGAAGGCTTGCCGTCGATGAGAATGCGTACGTTGCCGCTGCCTCTCAAACTCACATTCCCCTCCACGTCCACCGCTACCGAAGGCACATTGGTCAGGATATCGACCGCACTACCGCCCGCATTCGCCAGGTCTTTGCCCACATTGAATATCTTTTTATCGAGTGTCAGCTCCATCGAACTCTTCTCCGCCTGAACGGTCACTTCGTCGAGCGTTTTGGCGGAAGATGCCACTTTTATGGAGCCCAAATCCAGGGGAGAATTGGCGGCACTCACTTTTATGTTAGTAGTGTAATTCGGTTTATAACCTATGAATTCCGACAGTGCATAATAGGTACCGGCCGAGATATCCACGACGAAACCGCCCGTCTCGTCCGTGATCGCACCTGAGACAAACGAGCTGTCGGCCGTTTTGAAAAGCCGGATGCTCGCATAACCCAGCGGCGCATTGCTCGCGCCGTCGATAATCTTGCCTGTAACCTTCAATTTCCCACTATTCTGCGCCAGGGCAGGCGCCATTGCCAACATCCCGAGAACCCATGCAAACCCCACAAAACCCTGCGACTTCCGTTGACGAAAGCCCTGTTTCAAACTACTTCTGATAGCCATTATCCTGTTGTAATATTTTCTCAAATCCTTTTAAAAGTTGCTACCCATACAAACCGTTTTACCCCGGCATTTTACTCTACCATAATGATATATTAAAATGAACTTTCCCGGCCTCCAACGGTTTTTCGTACCTTTGCAGTCTTTTTGCAGATCCACATAGTGCCATGAAAAACGAAGCATCACAAACTTTAAGATTAGCATTTCCTATTATCATCGGAGAACTGGCCCAAATGGCCCTCCACCTTATCGACAGTGCCATGGTGGGCGCTATCAGCTACAAGCAGCTTGCCGCGGCCGCATTGGTGATCAATGCGATGAACATCCCGTTTGTGATCGGCATCGGCATGACGATCTCCGTTTCGCAAATGGTATCGCTGGCCAACGGACGCCGTGACGCGCAACAGGTTTCGCATTACCTGTTCAATGGTTTTTGCCTTTGCACGCTTACGGCGCTCGTTATTTCCTTCACACTGCTTTTTGGGAAAGACTACCTGCGTAACCTCGGCCAGGATCCCGAGGTGGTCGAGCTTGCCATCCCATTTATGCGGCTGATGGGGCTTTCCATTATCCCAATGCTGCTTTTCATGACCCTGAAGCAGTTCGCCGACGGACTGGAACACACCCGCACGGCGATGATCTTCTCCCTGGCCGGTATGCCGGTGAACATTATGCTCAACTGGCTGCTCATTTACGGCAACTGGGGTTTCCCGCGCCTGGAACTCGAAGGAGCGGGCTGGGCAACGCTCATTACCCGCAGCCTGATGTTCCTCGCATTGCTTTTCGTGATTTTAAGGCATAAAACTTTTGAAAAATACATTGCAGTAAGTCGCAACCAATGGCATTTCAAATGGCAAACCTGGCGCGAACTGCTGCATATCGGCGTGCCAAGCAGCTTGCAAATCGGTATGGAAGCAGGTGCATTCGCGGTATCGGGTATTATCATCGGCACTTTGGGTGCGGTATCGCAAGCGGCGCACCAGATCGCGCTGAGCTGTGCCTCATTTACATTTATGGTGTCGATGGGCCTCGCCCAGGCGGGCTCGATACGCGTGAGCAACGCGTTGGGGCGCAACGACTGGCAGAAAATTTTTGTAATCGGCAAAAGTACGCTCGTCACCGCATTGATCTACGGCACATGCTGCGCGATCACGTTCGGTCTCTTGCGTAACCATTTGCCGATGGCGTTCAACGATAACACCGAGGTAGTTACATTGGCGGCGTTGCTGCTCCTTTTCGCGGCCGTTTTCCAGATTTCCGACAGTACCCAGGCTATTGGCGCAGGTTTGCTGAGGGGTATTAAAGATGTAAAAACACCTACGATCCTGATCGGCATAGCCTATTGGGTAATCGGCATCCCGGTTGGCTATACCCTCGCGTTCCATTTCGGAATGGGCTCGTCGGGGATGTGGCTGGGATTGATCCTGGGATTGACGATGGCTTCGATCTTCCTGATCACACGTTTCTTCAAAATGACGAGAAGAAATCAGGTTTAGACAAAACTTCGTCAAAATCCGACTTGTTGATAAGGATATAATTGCGAAACTTCGTCATTATCCAAGTGCGCTTTTTTTTAAATCAATTCTTATCCACAAAAATCTGATTCAATGGATTTCAATTCCACGTTAAGGAGCATCTTTGTTGAAGAAAAAGACATTCCTGCGGAGTTCAGCCTGCCGTCCCTGATCCACCAGCGCGAATATCTTTGCAATGGCGAAATGAGGCCCTGGGACGGACCGTTCCATGAAGTTTATTCGCCGATCGCCGTGCAAACCGCGAACGGTCTCGAACGCAAGCTGATCGGTAGCTACCCTTTATGTACCGCCGCCGAAGCATCGGAAGCGCTGGATGCAGCCGTTGCCGCCTACAATAGCGGGCGAGGCGAGTGGCCGACTATGGGTGTAGCCGAGCGCATACACTGCGTTGAGCAGTTCACGGGCCGGATGATCGAGAGCAAGGACATTATCGTCAAGCTCATCATGTGGGAAATCGGTAAATCATTTGCCGACTCGGTTAAAGAATTCGATCGTACCGTTGAATACATCTATGCCACCATCGACTCGCTTAAAAACCTAGATCGCGATTCGTCCGGTTTCGACATCGTCGACGGCATCGCGGCGCAGGTGAGGCGCTCCCCGCTGGGCGTGGTACTGTGTATGGGGCCATTTAACTATCCCCTCAACGAAACCTTTACGACCCTGATACCCGCACTGATCATGGGTAACACGTTGCTATTCAAACCACCGAAATTTGGTACGCTGTTGCATTATCCCTTGCAGGAAGCGTTCCGCGATTGTTTCCCCAAAGGCGTCGTGAATGTGATTTACGGGCGTGGCAATACCATCGTTCCGGGGCTTATGCATTCCGGCAAAATCAACGTCCTGACACTGATCGGTTCGAGTAAAGTCGCAAACGAATTGAAGAAATCCCACCCAAAAGTGAACCGCTTGCGTGCGGTATTGGGCCTGGATGCGAAGAATGCCGCCATCGTTACGCCGGATGCCGACCTTGGCCTGGCCGTAAAAGAGATCATCACAGGATCGTTGTCGTTTAATGGTCAGCGCTGTACGGCTCTGAAAATCATATGGGTACACCGCAGCGTAGCCGATGCATTCCTCGAACAATTCAGCGCGGCCGTTGCCGAACTGAAATTCGGAATGCCGTGGGAAAAAGGCGTTGCGCTCACGCCACTGCCCGAAACCAACAAGATCGAATACCTCAACGACTGCATTGCCGACGCGGAAGCACACGGCGCGAAAGTCGTCAACGAAAACGGAGGTAAATCGGAAGGATCGTTCTTCTACCCGGCAGTCGTTTACCCGGTCAACAACAAAATGAAGCTGTACCACGAAGAGCAATTCGGCCCGATCGTCCCGGTGGTACCATTCGACGACCTGGAAGAAACCATCGAATTCCTGATCGATTCGACGCACGGCCAGCAGGTCAGCATTTTCAGCAACAATGCCGACGAAGTAGCCGCCCTGATCGACCCGTTGGTAAACCAGGTCAGCCGTGTGAACATTAACACCCAGTGCCAACGCGGCCCGGATGTGTTCCCGTTCACAGGCCGCAAAGACAGCGCCGAAGGTACCCTCTCCGTCCCCGACGCCATCCGCGCCTTCTCGATCCGCTCGCTGGTAGCCTTCAAAATGAACGCCGCCAACAAGCAGCTGATCAACGAAATCGTGCACGAGGATACGTCCAACTTTTTGAGTACGAAATTTATATTCTGAGTTAGTTTTTCAGCAGCTCATTTTTCCCCCGCCCATTCGCTAAACCGGATGGGCGTTTTTTTGTGCCGGTGGGTAAGTGGTATTGTGTGGAGTGATAGAGGGTTTGTAGAAGCGTGCTTTGGGTTTATTTAAGCACACTATTTACATGAATAAAGATAGCTACCCATTTCAGAGCATTGAAGAAGACTTCATCTATTTTTTTATCAGTGAGGGGATTCATGGAAAAATCCAGAAAGTGGTTTCAATAACTCCACTGCACGACGACTTAGGTAACCATTTCAAACCTCAGTACAATTTGGGATTCGGTGACTTAGTGGGCATTAATGATGAATGGATCATCAGTGACGCCGTAAGAAGCGGGAATGGCGACATGTCGAAAGTTATTGCAACCGTCGCTCGAATAGAAATGGAGTTTCTTAATAAACATCCTGAGGCAACTTTGTCATTTGTGGGATATCTCGATGAAAAATCTGCTCTTCAAGGTAAGAATCATCGTAATATCCTTTATCAAAGGGGAATCAGTTCGAATTGGTCGGAACTTTCGACATATTATAATTTTTGGGGTGTCAAAGAGGGGCGTATTGAACAATATATTGCCGACAGGCAATACGATCGCATACTGATCAAACATAAATAATTGTTAACTTTAAATGTACCTTAGGATGAACACTTACATGGAAAAGAATAAGGAAGCGGAGTATGAAGCCTATATGGCAAAAATCCTTAAAGACAAAGACAAAATCATTGAGGCTGTTCGCAACTCTCCCTTTTTTAAAAGAAAACACGACGAGGCGGTTGAGCAACTATCCAAACTCAAACCACCCTTTCCCTGGGATGATGATCGTCCTCAGAAGAAGGACTAAAATATAACTTTTCTAAGTAAATCAGCCGCATGCTCTCATCTTGTATGCGGCTGATTTATTTTCAACATCACAAATTCGCCTCCGCCAGCACCCGCTCAATCTCCCCTTTCGGCGTAACGCCAGTTTTCTTCCAAACTACCTGGTTACCCCTGTAAAGAATCAATGTAGGCAAGGCAGTCACGCCCAGCTCTTTGGTGAGCGACTTATTTTCATAAGCCTCAATAGTAATCACTTTCACGGAGCTCGCCTGCTCGTGTTTGATAGAATCCACAATGGGAGCCAGCTTTTTGCAGGAACCGCAATACCGCGAGCCGAAATCCACGAGCACAAGTTTGTCGGATTTCATAGAAGCCTGGTAATCGCTCAACGAAAGGCCAGGGCCGACGGTGGAGACTACCGGCTTGCCCAATCCGATCCATTTGCTCAGCCCGCCCGGCAGCTCGGTAACGTCTTTGAAACCCTGGTCACGCAGATCTTTGGCTAGTTTGCCACTGCGGCCGTTGGCGATGGAATAAATGAAGGTCGGCTTGTTCCTGTCCAACTTCGCGATGGCCTTGGGAAAATCGGCTTCGTTGGCGACGCTGAAACTCGTGGCGCCTTCGAGGTGGTTCTGGGCGTACTCCTCGGGCAGGCGGGCGTCGAGAATCTGCGCATTCTTTCCGGCTTTACTCAGCCGTGACTCAAATTCTTCGAACGACACGAGGTCGCGCTTTGGAGCTGTTTGCGCGTTTGCCGTGGTCTGGGCATTCAGGGCGGTATGGGCAAGAAGCAACCATACCAATGCGAACAATGGTTTAAAAGTTTTCATCTAAAATGTGTTAAAAGTGATTACTGCTTTCGGTGGTTGGCCTCTGCTATCGACTTTTTACTTTGAATTCTTGTAGTTTTGAAGCAGCACCTTCGCTGCGCGGATGTCATAATCGAACATTTCGGCCTTCTGCCCGGCGATCCTTTCCGCTTCGGCAACGGCCGGTGCGGCGTCTTTGCCTGTCAGGTCGAGGACGTTCAGGGCCTGCAGGCGGGCATAGGGGTTGTCGCTCTTCAATGCTTCGGTTAGCGTGGTAACAGCTCCGGGCTTATCGGCGCCGGCCACGTACAATGCCTCCGCGGCGGCGATTCGCACGGCCACTTCCGGGTCTTTCAACGCTTTTTGCAAGGCATTTTTACCTGAGATCGCTTTCAGTACCGTGAGGCCGGTCGCGCCCCAATAGCGCACTGACGCGTCGGCATCACCAAGCGCCTTGATCAGCGCTTGCGTGTTGGCGGGGTTTCGCGACGAAGCAATGTCGGCAGTAGCGGCAATTTTTTCGAAATTATACTTGCCGTTTCGTGCATAGTCATATAATGGCGTCGTTTTGGAAATCTCATAGATGATCGCTTCGGGAATAAACCCGACATCTTTATAGCTCCTGGTCCATTGCTCGTTCGCCTTTCGCAACCTTTCCAGTTCCCTTTTATATTTCGGGTCACCGGCAAGGTTATGAATGTTATGCGGATCGGCGTCTACGTCGAAAAGCTCTTCGGCAGGCTTGGGCTCCCAGAATTTAGATTGAACCGCATTCAGTTTTCCTGTCTTGTAAAGGTCTTCCCAGGATTTTACCGAAGGTGCTCTCCACAAATATTCCAGGTACTGACCATAAATTTTGTTAGGCAAATAATTCCGGATATAGCGAAACTTCTTGTCCCGCACCGAACGCGACATATCGATCCGCTCGTCCATCCTACCCCTGAAACCAAAGGCATATTGCGGTTCCGGCTTTTGTTGTTTACCCAAAAACGCGCCTCCCTGCATATAGTCAGGCACTTTGATATCGACCAGACTTAAAACAGTCGGGGCGAAATCCAGGAAAGTCACCAGCCTGTCGGACACACTGCCCTGTTTTTGACTAGCCAAATGCGCATATTTAGTCGGCAAATGGACGATCAGGGGAACATGCAGGCCCGATTCATACATAAACCGTTTGCTGCGCGCAAGCACACCGCCGTTATCGGCGTAGTAAAAGACAATGGTATTCTCAGCCAGACCTTCGTCTTTCAACTCCTGCAACAGTTTTCCGAACTGCCGATCCATTTCCTCCAACTTGTCATAATACTGCGCCCAATCGCGTTTCAGTTCGGGCGTCGCCGGGTGGTACGGTGGCAGCGGCACTTTTTCAGGATCGTGTTTGAGGGCAGGCAGCGGCTCGTGCAGGGAGCTTTCATGCGATACATTCAAATTAAATACGGCAAAAAACGGCTGGCCCGGTTTGCGGTTCTTATAAGTCGCCTTGTTGCTCGATTCGTCCCAGGCGTCCAGCTGATCCGTCGTATTGTAATCCTTTTTGGCATTATTGGTGGTGTAGTAGCCAGCCTCCCGCAGGTATTTTGGAAAAAACTTCACGAATGCGGGCGACGGGTACGCGCTCCGCATATGCTCGGTCCCGAGCGAGGGCGGGTACATGCCCGTAATGAGCGTGTTACGCGAGGGCGCACACACGGGAGCCGTCGAGAAGGCATTTTTGTAACGGATGCTCTGCGTTGCGAACTGGTCCAGGTTCGGCGTCGTCGCGAATTTGTCGCCATAGCTGCCGAGCAGAGTGGTATTATCCTCACTCACAATCCAGAGGATGTTCGGGCGGTCTTGCGCGATGGCAGGATGTAATGCGATGGTCCATATCGCCCAAAGAATGTTACGGGTCAGTTTGTTCATTTGCATGGTTGTTACATCGCTACGCGATTTTCGCCGTTCATTAATGTCGTCGTTTTCTACAAATATTACGTCGCTACGCGACTTGCACTAAACCGGTGTCACTGACCATGCTCTATCATATGCATTTCTCCGGTGAAAATCGTCTTTTTCAAATGCCGTCAGGCATGTAATATTGGTAGCAACAAGTTGTTACACACCTTTCGATAAATGCCGTCAGGCATGTAACAACAAATCAAAACCGTTACTTCGTCCCCAAAACCGCCTGTTGAGCAGGCGCGAGATCGATGGTTACCTTATGGATTTTGCCTGTGAATGCAAAAGGCACTTTGTAAGTATCTCCTACCGGCGTCAGATCGTCGAAGCCGACATTTACCCCCTCGTGCAGGTACAACGCATCGGCAGTTTTAGCCAGCGTTCCCTCTCCTACTTTCGCATTATTGACATACAAACTCACCACACCACCGCCGTTCTGGTCATATTGAACGCTGGCTTTCAGTTCCACTTTGCCCGCCGGTAATGTCGCATTTGAGGAACTGACCACATATTTGTTACCATCACCTACCGCGTAAGCAAACTGCAACTTCTGGTTCTGGATAAAAAAGCTCAGTCCGCCTGCCGCACCGCCTCTCGACAGCAGCACACCTTCCGTTTCGACACCCGACAATACCGCGTCGGCGACAATCGAGAAAGAGCGTTTCAGCGCGAACGGGCTGGCCACATCGATGATCGTCGACTGACCCGGGTAAAGCACCACCTTATCCACATTGTTATAGGCCGTAGGCAAGGTAAATGGCTCGGTACCATCTTTCAACGGATACACATTGTATTTCAAAGCCTCGCTATCGAACAATGCTCTCAGCTCCTTCAACTTCGCCGGATTAGCAGTTGCGAGGTCGTTGGTTTCGTTGAAATCGTCATTCAGGTTATACAACTCCCATTTGTCTTTTTCAAAATCCTGGCCCTTCACGTGCAGGGAACCCGCCTTCCAGCCGTCTTTATAAATCGAGCGCGAACCGCGGATTTCATAATATTGAACCGTATGGCGGCTTTTCGCACCGGCATCATTGAGGCTGTATGCAAGGCTCGTCCCTTCGATCGGATCCTGTTTGATGCCATTCAAAACGACCGGCGCCTTGATATTCAGCAATTCAAGTGTAGTAGGCAAAATGTCGGAAACATGGCCGTACTGGTTGCGGATGCCGCCTTTGTCCTTGATTCCCTTGGGATAGAAAACAATGAGCGGGTTATGCGTACCCCCTTCCGAGTTCGCATCCTGCTTCCAATGGCGGAACGGCACGTTGGTAGCAGCGGCCCAGCCGAGGGGATAATTGACTTTTGAAAACTCGGTCCCGATCAGATCAATCTGCTCGATATTCTTTTTCAAACGTTCCTCCTCGGAAATGCCGGTACCGAAATTGTTGACCGTGCCGACGAACGTCCCTTCTTTACTCGCGCCATTATCCCCTACCGACACGATCACAACGGTATTATCGAGCTCACCCGACTCGCGAATGTGGTTGATAACCCTTCCGATTTCATAGTCCGTATATTCCAGAAAGCCCGCGTAGGTTTCCATAAATCGTGCATAAAGCTTTTTCTCCTCCGCACCCAGCGAGTTCCAGTCTTTCACACCCGGGTTACGCGGCGGGACTTTGGCCGTCTTCGGAACGACACCCAGCCTGATCTGGTTAGCCAGAACCTGCTCCCGATAAGCGTCCCAGCCCGCATCGAACTTGCCTTTATATTTATCCGACCATTTTTTAGCCACCTGATGCGGCGCATGGCCGGCGCCGGTTGCTACGTACAGGAAGAATGGCTTATCCGGATTACCCGAGTTCTGGCTCGCCAGATAGCTGATGGCGCGGTCGGCGATGAGTTCGTTGAAGTGTTTGCCGTCCTGTCGATCCGGTTCGCGGTGCGTACCTTCCCAAAGCTCGGGATGCCATTGGTCGATGCTGCCTCTCGATGGAAAACCATAGAATTGTTCAAATCCGCGACCGGTCGGCCAGCGGTTGAAAGGTCCGGCTGGCGTGAGATCGGCCAGCGGCGTGATATGCCATTTGCCCAATGCAAACGTGTTGTAACCATTATCTTTCAGGATTTCGGCAATGGTGCCTTTCTCAAAGGGAATGAGCGCGTCGTAACCGGGTGTACCAATGGCGGTTTCCGGAAAAAGCCCCATATGGGCCGAATGCTGGTTACGCCCCGTAAGCAGCGATGCCCGCGTAGGAGCACAAATGGCGGTGGTGTGGAAATTGGTATAACGCAATCCATTGTTGGCCAGGCTATCCAGCGTGGGCGTATTGATCAGCCCACCGAAAGTACTGATAGCCCCGTAACCGATGTCATCCAGCAAAATCCAGACGACATTCGGCGAGCCTTTCGCTGCCTTTTTCTTCTCCGGCCACGCCTGCTGCGTTTCGGCAACCGTTTTCCCGATTTTTCCCTGATAGGCAGGCGTCGGCGCATATTGTGCTTGCACACCACCGGCGGCCAGTATTGCCAGCGCTCCGAGTGTCAATTTATTCCATGGATGATAGTTTTTCCTCATAACAAACTGTTTTTGAATGTATTTTAAATCAATATCCAATTCCTATTTGATCGTATTCCAATCCAATACGCCTACTTTCGCGGCCCATTCGAGGTATTCCTTTTCCAATTCCTTTACTTTCTGAGGATAGCGGTTGGCGAGGTTATTGGTTTCGCTCCGGTCGGCATTGAGGTCATACAACTCCCACGGCTGGCCTATTTCGGCGACCAGTTTCCAGTCGGCCTTTCGCATAGCACGGCTGCCTTCGTGTTCCCAGAAGATAGTTTTAGCTCGCGTGGCTTGCGGGTTTTGGAACAATGCTGTCAATGAACTGCCGGCCAGCGGTGTAAGTTTTTCATTCGCAAGCATTTCAGGATACCGAACACCGGCCACGTCAAGCAGCGTCGGCATGATATCCGTAATATGGCCGACTTGCCTGCTTAGTGCATTTGCCTTTATTTTCCCCGGAAACCAGGCGATGAACGGCGAAGCGATGCCGCCTTCATGGGTATTCTTTTTGAAAAGTTTAAACGGCGTGTTGCTCGCATTACCCCAGGGCGGATCATAGCTGTCTATGGAATGGACGGAACCGGGTTCCCCTGTTTTTTGAGTAACATAATCCCATTCCCGGACGGTATCACCGCTCCCGCCATTGTCCGAAACGAAGATAACCAGCGTATTCCGGTCGCGGCCGATGGCTTTCACCTTGTCGAGTACTTGCCCGATGCATTGATCCATCCGGTCGATCATAGCGGCGTAGATGGCCATGCGGGTATCCCATTTATCCTTTTCCGCTTCGGATAATACATTCCATTCAGGCGCTTTCCCGAAGCGCGGCGAGAGCTTCCATTCTTTTTGAATAATGCCCAGAGAAATTAGTTTCCGGTAGCGGGCCTCGCGCAATGCGTCCCAGCCCTGCAAGTACTTGCCTTTATAACGGGCAATGTCTTCCGGCAATGCCTGGATCGGCCAATGCGGGGCATTGTAGGCGAGGTATAAAAAGAAGGGATTCTGCTGATCCTTAATGCGGTCGATCGACTGGATCGCGAAATCGGTAATGGCTTGTGTGAGATAGCATGAAGTGTCGTAACGCTGTATTTCGCGGCCATTCAACTGGAAGGTAACTTTCCGGCCGTCGTTGTAAAGCGGCTCCGAGTTGAAATAGCTGCTGCCATTGTTTTGCAGGGTGAATGACTGGTCGAAACCCCGATTCACAGCCCAGGCCGACGGCACCAGCCCGACGTGCCATTTGCCCGAAACGATGGTGTTGTAACCTCCCGTTTTGAGCAGCTGGGCTATCGTGGCGCTGTTTTTACTCAAATAACCCTGATACGCCGGCACCCCCTTGTCCTGCACCATGTCGCCCACGCCCGCCTGATGCGGATACAAGCCCGTAAGCAACGCCGCGCGGGAAGGGCAGCAGCGGCCGCTATTGTAGAATTGGGTAATGCGCAAGCCTTCCGCCGCCAACCGGTCGAGATGTGGCGTACGTATTTCGGAGCCGAAGCTTCCCAGGTCCGAAAAACCCATATCATCTGCCAGTATCAGCACAATGTTGGGTTTTGCCGATGCCTGCTGCGCAAACACCGGCACCGGCGCGCAAATCGCCAGTGCCCCTGCTATGCTTATCCAAAAGGAAGCTATTCTATTCATTCAATTTTCAATTCCAACAGATTACAAATTCGGTGCTACTGCCAAAGCGGGTTTTGTTTCAGCAATGAATTGTTATCGATTTCCGATTGCGGGATCGGATAGTAGATATGCTTTGGCGCCGCGTTGGTTTTCCCCACTTTCTGCTGGTTTGCCACAAAAGTGCTGTTGTAAGCCGCGTCGCGCTGACGGATCAGGTCAAACCAGCGCTGGTATTCGTAGGTCAGTTCCAGACGGCGATCCAGATATACCGAGTCGCGGAACTGGTCTTTGGTCAATCCGGCTGTCAGATCAGGTAATCCTGCGCGTTTGCGGACTTTGTTGAGTGATTTGTACGCCTTTACAGTCGGCCCGTTCGCTTCGTTTTCGGCCTCTGCGTGGATCAGCAGCAATTCCGCGTAGCGGATAATAGGCACATTGGCAGCCGACTGGTTGGTAACAGCTGTCGACGCGGGGTCGGCCCATTTATTCCAGAATGGCGTCGAATCGTTCGGAACAGCGGCATTCGCGATCGGCAATGCATATTTGCGTCCGTTTGTAGGACTGGTGAAGCTTCTGACGAACGTTACATCGCGGCGCTTGTCGCCCGGTTTGAACAGTTTGTAAATACTGAAAAACTTATCCGTTCCCTGCGTGTAGTAACGCACCATATGTGCATAGTTTCCATTTAAACCGGGAACGCCCGACAGGATCGAGCGGGGCCACTCATTGTTACCCTGTGCCAGCGAGTTGGACTTGAACTGCGCCGAGAAAATATGCTCCTTGTTGTTTTTAAATGCAGGGAGGAACACTTCCGCGTAGTTGGTTACCAGGTCGTAACCGTAGGTGCCGGTACCGCCGTCGGCCGACGATAGCACTTCTTCCGCTTTCGCCACCGCGCTCTGGTATTTTGCGCTCACTTTCAAAGGTATCGATGCCTGGGTAAGGTACACTTTTGCGAGTAACGCCTTGGCCGCTCCCGCTGTGGCGCGCCCTACGTTTGGCGACGCATACGTGGCAGGAAGCACTGCTGCCGCTTCGGTGAGGTCTTTCTCTATCTGCGCGTAAATATCCGCCGAGGGAGATTTGGCAATGGCATAGTCGGCGGCATTGACATACTTCTGGTATTCAAGGATCAGCGGGATGTCGCCGTAGAGGCGTACGAGGTTGAAATAATACAATGCACGCAGGAACTTGGTTTCACCGAGCAAACGTGTTTTCAATGCCTCGTCAAACTGGATGGCCGGTACTTTTTCCAATACCACATTGGCCTTTTTGATCGCCGCGTAATGCTGCTGCCAGAGCTCATAAATACGCAGGTTGGTCGACGAATGCGCCAGTACCGACAGTGAGCGAACGTCGGGGTTGGTCGCGCCCGGCCCCGGATCTTCGTCGTCACCGGCCATGTTCATACCGGTGTTGAACAGCGTGTTGTAAGGCGTTTGGATCGACGAGCCGCCCGAATTCAGGAAGAAATACACCGCATTGACCGCGTTAACGGCATCGGCCTGCGTTTTGTAGTACTGCTCTTCCGACAAAAATGCCTCGGGCTCTTCTTTCAGGAACTCCTCGCATGAGAGCGAGGCAAATGCCGCCAAACCCAACAGAATATATTTAAATGCTTTCATTTCAATCGATTTTAAAATGGTGGTTATCAGAATGTGAGGGACAGACCCACCTGGTAAGATTTGTTGTTCGGATACACGCCCTGGTCTACCCCCTTGTTGATTAGCGACTGGCCGTTCAAGCTAACTTCGGGATCGAAGCCCGTGTATTTCGTCCAGGTTTTCGGGTTTTGAGCGGATACATAAAGGCGCAGGTTTTCGATGCGCAATTTTGAAAGCAGCTCCTTCGGGAATGTGTAGCCGAATGAGAGGTTTTTCAGGCGATAATAGGTCGCATCTTCTATAAACCGGTCCGAGATGGTGATCGCGGGATCCTGGTAAGCCGCTTTCACGTCGGTATTGGTATTAGTTGGCGTCCACCGGTTAAGCAGCACGTCGGAACCATTGGTATAACCTGTACCGAGTTCCAGGTTTGCACGGTTAGCATTATAAAGCTTGCCGCCCAGCGAAGCCTGGAAGAAAATGGTCAGGTCGAAACCTTTGTAATTGAATGTATTGGTGATACCGCCCGTCAATGCTGGCTGGTTCTTCACCACCACGCGGTCGCCTGCTTGTGTGATCACGCCGTCGCCATTGATATCCTTGTACTTCTGACCGCCCGGGCTTTTGTTTTGCTGCGGGGTCAATGGCGCGTCGCCTTCCTGGATAATACCGTCGGTTTTGTAAACGATGAACGAGCCGAGCGGATAACCTACTTTGGCAATAGACGGGTTGGAAATCACCGGAATGATCTGATCAACACCATCGCCGAGGCTCAGGATCTTGTTCGTATTTTTGGAAACTATAAAAATCGTGTTCCATTTGAAAGCGCCTTCCAGATTCCTTGAATTGATATACAACTCAATACCCTGGTTGGAAACTGCACCGATGTTCTGATATACTACCGAGGCCTGGCCGTTGTAGAAATCCGACAGACCGGAAGTTCCAGGTACCGTACGGGTGAGGAGCAGGTCGGTGGTTTTCTTGTAATAGTAGTCGGCAATAATGTTGATGCGATTTTTGAACAAGCCAAGATCTACCCCGAAATCTGTCTGGAATGTTTTTTCCCAACCAAGGTTCGGGTTAGGAACGGTATTCGGAGCAAAGCCGGAAACGGTGGTGTTCGAGAAGTTGTAGCGGAAATAGCTCAGCTGCGATAGCGACTGGTAGGCAGGGATGTTCTGGTTACCCGTCTGTCCGGCGCTTAATCTCAGTTTTAGGAGGCTGATCTTTTTGAAACGCTGAAAAAACTTCTCTTCGTTCACATTCCAGCCGATGGCTGCCGAGGGGAAATAACCCCATTTGTTGCCGCTGCCAAATTTGGACGAGCCATCCGCACGCAATGTAAGTGTAAACAGGTAGCGCTCGTCGAAAATGTAGTTGATACGACCCAGGTAGGAAGCCAGCGACCATTTGTTAGCCAGCGACCGCGGGGCGACGTTGGTGATACCGGTTGCAAGGTTATTGTATTCAAATGCATCCGTAGCAAAACCCGCCGCTTCGGCGATGGCGCCTTTGCTTTCCGACACTTGTGCCGTAAAACCGGCTACGGCATTAATCTTGTTCTTTTCATTGAACTCCTTGTCATAGCTGATCGTATTCTCATTCAACCAGTTGGCAGTAAAAACCGAACCAACGATAGCGTCCCCACTCAATGCCTGACCCTCCGCGGTAGTGCTTGGCAGGTAACGGTTCTGCTTGTTGCCCACCACATCGGCACCGATCAGGATTTTCGCTTTCAAACCATCCGCTATGGTATATTCTCCCGAAACATTACCGAGAAAACGGTTGGTAATGGTCTCGTTCAGCTGGTTGTAAAGCGAGTTGATAGGGTTCTGCAAAGCAGATTCAAACGGGCTATTCACTACAAAAGTGCCATTGTCCTGATAAATAGGCAGCGAGGGAGGCGTCAGCAAAAGGTTACCCACGATCGCCGTCGGTGCTACATTGGCCTTGGTATTGCTGGCGTTCAGGCTGGTGAAGATGCGGAAACGGTCGTTGTACTGGTGATCCAGGTTAATGCGCGCCGAGAAGCGGCGGAAGTCGGTATTTTGCAGGATACCATTCTGTTTGAAATAGTTACCCGAAATCGCAAGTTTCGTTTTATCCGATCCCGAAAGAATGGAAAGATTATGGCTCTGGATGGAAGCGCTGCGGAATGCGGCGTCCTGCCAGTCGGTACCCGCGCCGGTTGTATCGAGCGAGTAGCCACCGATGGTAGGGACGGAAGCCGTTTTGCCGGAGTTGGCAGCGGCATCTTTTCGGAGTTGCCACCATTGCGCCGCATTCAGCAGAGGTAGGGTGCGCAGTACTTTTTGCGAACCGTAGTAAGCGTCGTAGTTAATGGATGACTTGTTTTTTGAACCACTTTTGGTCGTGATAATAACCACACCGTTCGCACCGCGTGAGCCGTAAATTGCTGTGGCAGAGGCATCTTTCAAAACGTCGATATTTTCAATGTCGGCGGTGTTGATCGACGACAGCGGGTTGATCTTCGAACCGTCGGTCACGCCGGCATCGGTCAGGCCGTAGTCGTTGTTGATCGGGAAGCCGTCGATCACGTACAATGGATCGCTACCGGCGGTAATGGAGTTGTTCCCGCGGATCTGCACGCTCACGCCCCCACCCGGCTGCCCGGACGTCTGCGTTACTACCGCTCCCGCTACGGAACCCTGCAAAAGGCGCTCCACAGACGCTACCGGCTGGCTTTTGATCTCAATAGGTACCGAAGCGACGGAACCCGTAATATCCTTCCGTTTCTGTTCGCCATAACCCACCACGACGACCTCGTCGAGCAGGTTAGCGGTTTTCAGTACGACTTCCACAAGCTCGGTTGGCTGTTCATAAATCTCGATTTCCTGTTGCTGGAAACCGGTAATGCTGATTTGTAATGTAAATGGAAACTCCTTGGCCGGCGGGATACTGAACTTCCCGTCGATGTCCGTCAATGCATATTTGGCGGAACCTTTCTCGACCACCGTCGCTCCGGGCAATCCCTGCCCCGATTCGTCTTTTACCACGCCCGTAATGGCGTCCTGCGCCGCGGCACGGTAAAAACCTGTGAATACCAAGCCCGTCAGCAAGAACAGGCGGAATAGATGTTTGATCATTATTTGTGGTGAAATAAAATGGATACTCGAGGCACAAGAGGGCTTACCTTCATGCATATACGTATCCACATACAGGCCATGCCCGAGTGGTACGGATATGCGGGAAGTTCCTGATCCGCATACGCCTCATATGCCGGTCAGCGGAGTTACTGGATATTCAGGATATCGTCAGGGGGTCAACAACAGGAACAGCACGCGGCTGTGAAACGGGGACAATTAGAAACCACCATCCTCCCGGAAGCAAGGAGCCCCGGAAATTGGATAAGAAGTACATCTTTCGCTTTCATAGGTACGATACGAATTTTGGACAAATGTTTTTGCCGGACTGGTGGTTAATCGGGCAAAGTCATTTTATATAGTCTATAAATATGATAGACAAAGTAAACTTATTGAAAATTAAAACGCAAGGGTTTTGAAAGAGAAACTTTCAGGATGGCAATATTTAAAGCCGGATTATCAGATTTTTACAATCCCGACACCGACATATCCAACTTTTCAGCCATTATTCCCGATCCGTAATGCTTGTCGGGATATAAACGTGGAAGACAGAGCCCACGCCCGGCGTGCCTTCGGCCGTAATGTAACCGTGGTGGTTTTGGGCTATTTTCTTGCATATAGCGAGACCGATGCCGGTACCTTCATATTCATTTCTGCCGTGCAGCCTTTGAAAAAGATCGAATATGCGGTTTTCATAACGCTGATCGAACCCGATGCCATTGTCCGTAACGCTGATCCGGCAGAATGTACCCTGCCCGTCGTTGTCTTTAACAATATCGTACCCTACCCGGACAACAGGCTTGCGGTCCGGACTCCCGTATTTGATGCCGTTGCCGATGAGGTTCTGCAAAAGCTGGTGAAACTGCATGGGTATCACCGGCAGAACCGGCAACCGGTCAACCTGCACCGTCGCGTCCCTTTCAGTGATCAGCTCTTCCAGGTCGCTTTTTACCTCCTCCACAATGCTGGTCAGGTCAACCTCCACGAATTTGAAATTAACACCGCTGGTCCCCGAATAGCTCAGCAATGCCTCTATCAGCTTTTGCATCCGTACCGACGCGGCGATAATGCGTGCGAAATAATCCTTTGTGCTTTCGGAGAAATGTTGCGATTCCTTTTCCATGATCCTGCTGCTGAATGCGCGGATTTTCCGCAACGGCTCCTGCAAGTCGTGCGAGGCCACGTAGCTGAACGACGCCAGCTCTTCGTTGTTCCGGCGCAGTTCCATGTTCTTTTTATGGAGGGCATCGCTTAGTTCATTGTCCTTGGTCACGTCCTGCAACGCCCCGATCATGAGGTGATTCTCTCCCTCCCGGATAAAGTTTCCGCTGAGCCTGAAATGCCTGACATCACCATTCCTGGCGATAACCCGGTACGTGTTTTGAACGATTATCTTCGTTTCATATGCCCGGATCCCGTCGCGGATCGCCTGGTGCCGGTCCTCGGGATGAAGAAATGATAGAAACTGTTCAAAAGACGGAGTAAACTCCTGGGGCTGGTAGCCGATCAGCCTGTAAAGATTGTCGGAGCATTCGAGCTCATTCGTAGTCACATTCCAGGCATAGCTACCGATATTGGCATTTTCTTCCGAATGTTTGAAAATAGAATTCTGGATTTTCAGCTGCCGGTTCAGGTCTTTGAGCATGAGATCGGATTTGAGCTCTTCGGAGATATTACGGGTCGTAACCGTCACGCTATCTTCCAGTTTTTCAATGGAGGCGTCGAACCAGTAAATATTCCCGTCCCGCCTGACATCCACCTGATAGTTATCCGGGCATCCGGTTTCAACACATTTTACGAGCTTTTCGAATACGCCATTCCTGAAAATACCCGGATACACCTCGCGGCAGGTTTTTCCGGCGATGCTCGGTCCGTCCGTCGTGCGGCGCCCCAATGCGTCCTCATTGGAATAAACAATGCGAAAGTCCATGATTTTGCCTGCCAGGTTCCGTATGGGCTCGTAGGAGGCGATGCTGTTGCCCGCCGTGTTCAGGATCGACTGCAAAAACTGCTCCGAATGCCTCAACTGCCGCGTCCGCTCCTCGACCTGCGTTTCCATTTGCTCGGAAAAAGTGATCTGGTCGTGAATATCCATACAGCCGCCCACATAGCCTATAAAAGTACCCGCCGACGTGTAACGCGGTACGCCTTTGTCGGAAATCCATCGGTACTGGCCATCATGCCTGCGCAGCCGGTAATCCATACTGAACTCCTTCCGCGCATCGAAATGTGAAATGTAAATGGCGAGACACCTTTCCAGGTCGTCGGGATGGACGCCCTCGGCCCAGCCATTTCCAAGCTCCTGCTCCATGGAACGCCCTGTAAAATCCAGCCAACCTTTATTGAAGAAATAGCAAAGCTTGTCGGGACTGGAAAGCCAGATCAGCACCGGGGCTGTATCGGCAATGGCGCGGAAACGCCCTTCCATCTCCTGTATGTATGCGAGTGCGTCGCCTCCGCCGGTGTGCCCCAGCCGGGCCTTATCCAATTCCGCTTCAAGTTCTTCAATGCGTTTTCGCAACGCATCCGTTTCTGCGTTCATATTGAGGTTTTCGCCATTTCGATCCCTACCAATTTACGCGGGTAACGGCAAAATACCAACACAACCAGCCAGGCCGCTTAAAAAGTTTTTGACTCAAAGGATTTAGAAAAGAGTAGGCAAAGTTCTTTTAAGGGTTTTGAGATTCGGAAATTGTTTTAATTTTATACGAATTAATTCTATATGTCCAATATGCAATCCAAGTTCTCCGCCGAATCGCTCGATATGGTCATTGCCGGTATCAATGCCGGGATATGGGACTGGGAATTCAAAACGGACAAACAAGTCTGGTCGGACCGTTTTTTCGAGCTCTTGGGCTATGAGCCAGGCGAAATACCCGCTGGCTACGAACCATTTACAGAAATCCTGGTCCATCCGGAAGACAAACAAATCGTAGCCGACGCAATCCGCGAGCAGTTTGAGAATAACATCCCCTACCTCGTTCATGTAAGGCTCAAAACCAAAAACAATGGCTACCGCTACTTCGAATGTCGCGGCACTGTGCGGTTTGAAAACGGCAAACCCGAAAGGATGGTAGGCTCAGTGAGCGACATTCACGACGACATCATGCAAAAGGAACAACCCGGCAAGCTGGACGGCGTTTTGCAGGACCTCACCCAACGAAAGATCATGGAGGAAAAGCTGAGCGTGATCTTTCAGTATTCTACCGACGCGCATTTGCTGCTGGACGACCATGGGATCACGGATTGCAACGAGGCGGCCGTCAAAATGCTACGGTGTAAAAACAAAAGCGAACTGCTCTCGATCCACCCCGCGAAGTTCTCCCCCGAATTTCAGCCTGACGGCCGGCTTTCCTCCGAAAAATCCGTGGAAATGGACCGGCTGGCATATGAAAACGGCTACAACCGCTTCGAGTGGGTCCATAAGCGGATCGACGGCGAAGAATTCCCCGTGGAAGTCACGCTCAATCCGGTGATGATCAGCAACAAAAAGGTACTGCTGGTGGTGTGGCACGATATTACCCACCGGAAACGCGCCGAAGAACTGATCCGCCGCAACGAAGCGATGCTGGCCGAATCGCAGCAGCTCACGCACAGCGGAAGCTGGGAAGCCGACCTCGTTACCGGCCAAAACTACTGGTCCGACGAGGCATTCCGCATTTTTGGTCTCGAACCCGGCAGTAACGGGCCGCAAACCGAGCTCTTTTCGAGCATGATTCACCCCGACGATCTGCCGCTGTACAAATCACACATCCGCGATGCGATCAACAAGCTGGAGCCAGCGAGTTTCGATCTTCGCATCGTCCTGCCCAACGGCCGGGTGAAATTCATTCATGCTATTGGAAAGCCGTTTACCGACGCTACCGGCAGGGTAACTAAGCTCTATGGCGCGATCATGGACATCGACGAACAGAAGAAAACGGAACAGGAACTTATCAAGGCCAAAGAGCAGGCCGAAATGGCTGGCCTTGCCAAGTCGCAGTTCCTTTCGACCATGAGCCATGAGATACGGACACCTATGAACGCAGTGATCGGGTTCACCCATTTACTGCTGCAACAGGACCCGAAGCCGGAGCAGATGGAGTATCTCAATATCCTTAAATTTTCCGCCGAAAACCTGCTGGCCCTGATCAACGATATCCTTGATTTCAGCAAGATAGAAGCGGGTAAGATCGAATTTGAGGAAGTAGATTTCAATGTTCTCTCCCTGCTTGAAAACATCCGCTCCGGTGTGCTGCAAAAGGCCAATGAAAAGGGGATCATGCTGAAACTGAACGTGGGCAACGACCTCAATATCACGGTCGTCGGCGACCCTACCCGGCTGGGGCAAATCCTTACCAACCTTGTCAGCAATGCCGTAAAATTCACGGAAAGCGGCAAAGTGACCATTTCGGCAACTATTTCGAAGCAGACTGATGACCGTATCACCATCGATTTTCGGGTTGAAGATACGGGTATCGGTATCCCTCCCGACAAACTCGAAAATATCTTCGACAGCTTCACCCAGGCCACTTCCGATACCACCCGCAAATACGGTGGCTCGGGCCTTGGCCTGACGATCACGAAACGACTCCTGGAACTGCAAAACAGCCCTATTCACGTCGAGAGCGAACCCGGCAAAGGATCGGCGTTTTATTTCAGCCTGTCGTTCCCCATCAGCAAAAAACATCTCGCCGAACGGGCCAACGGTATGCCGGCTAATCATTTCAGCCTGAAAGGGATGAAGCTGCTGATCGTGGAAGACAATAATATCAATGTCCTGCTGATGAAGAACTTCATGAAGCAGTGGGATGTACAATACGACCTGGCCGAAAACGGCCTCGTGGCGCTCGAAAAAGTGCGTACCTACGACTACGACCTCGTACTGATGGACCTCCAGATGCCTGAGATGGACGGCTACGAAGCCACCCGGCACATCCGCCTGCTACCCGGCGAGAAGTATCAACTTTTGCCGATCATCGCGCTTACCGCTTCGGCTATGCTGGATATCAAGGATATTGCATTTACGGTGGGCATGAACGATTATATCAGTAAGCCGTTTTCGCCCGCGGAATTATATACGAAGATTGCCTCCTACCGGAAGAACTGAGATTTGGGGGACGATGAATCCGCAAGGCCGGCCTTCACTCCGGGCCGCTTTAACTTCATTTTCACATTTCCCGTGCCCCCCTGCTGCGAACCACGCTCCCGCGGGAAGTTTTTCTGCATGCTTTCTTCACCGAACAGCCACGAGTCGCAAAAACGTAAAATCAGACAAATCAACAGTAATACAATAGCCCAGACGGGTGACTTCACACGCTGTGTCATAAAAGCGGGTTTAGGATTGATGGAACAGGCAAGCCCGATCCTCAAATTTTAGACGTCCGCCGGGACACTCCGGAATATATTTACCCCACGGCAGGAAATTGTTACCAACCGTATTCACCACCCGCAACCTGCTTAGGACTTGCCACTTTCCCAAAACCGGATTTTCACCGCAGGCTATTTAAGCGAATGCCGATAATTCATTACAGCCCACATTTTGTCTGAAACCCAGCGATATTCCGGCCATAATTAGCGAAGTCAAAATCCAAAACATTTACACACATGAAAAACTTATGCACTCATGCATCAGGACATATTAGCCCCGCCACAGTCCCGGTGACATTGAACTCCAAAAAAAGGAAAGCATTTTCCCGTAGACCCAACAACATCTTAGTCACTCTGCTGTCGGTTAGCCTGTTGCTTCTCTCCCAGTTCTCTACGGCACAGGCGCCGCAGCAGTTTAGTTTTCAAGGGGTAGCGCGAGGGGCGGATGGGAAGATTGTTGCTAATCAGGAAATAGGGTATAGCTTAAACCTTCGTGAAGGCAATGCTGGCGGAACCATTGTATATACCCGAGAAGGTAGTACGACAACGAACGGCAGCGGCATTTTCAATATTACTGTGGGCACCTCTGCATCGCCCATCCCTTCTACATTGGAATGGGGAACGAAATCATTCTTCCTTCAAGTTGGCATCGACGTCGACGGCGCGATCAACGGCTACACATTCACGGATATTGGCACAACCCAATTACTCAGCGTTCCTTATTCTTTATATTCGAATGAGGCCGGCAAGTGGCGGAATAATGAACCGATTCTGCAGAGCGGAAATTTGGCGCAAGGCGCTTCTTTGCCGACAGTTGGTTTTGGCCCCAAATTGATATGGCACCCTAAAAAGGCTGCGTTCAGAGCGGGTTATGCTTATACTAATGACTGGGAGGAAGGCGGCATTGGAAGTTATTCATTTGCAGCGGGAAACGGGCCAAAAGCGACCGGGATCGCGTCGGTCTCAATTGGACACAGTAGCCAGGCTCTAGCTGAAAACGCAATCGCGCTCGGCTACAACGCCATTGCAAATGCAGCGAATTCGGTTGCCCTTGGAGAAAATACTTCGGCTAGTGGATTCCATGCGGTCTCCATCGGGCAGGGGACGATCGCCGGAGGTGATAATTCGGTTTCAATGGGACTCAGCACTACTGCGAGTGGGGATAATTCGCTCGCTATGGGAACCAGCACAACCGCAACCCAGATAGGCTCAATCGCTATTGGTAACAACGCTTATGCGCCTGGCATAGGTGCTATCTCGATGGGACAGTACACAACTGCGTCTGCCAGTTACAGTTTCGCCCTGGGGCGTTTCAATCAGAACGGAGATGTACCAAATGGAAGTGCAACAGACAGGCTGTTCCAAATCGGAAACGGGACAGGTATAAATCAACGATCTAATGCTCTCACAATATTGAGAAACGGCAATGTCGGAATTGGCAATAACGTAATTTTACCGGAATACAAATTAGATGTGGATGGAATAATTCGCCTAAAATATACGACTGGATACACTGCTGTACTCTTTAATAACGCCGCTAATAACCCCTCCACAGCTATTGGAAATCAAAGTGATAATACAATCGGTTTTTTTTTCAAACAAAACGACACTTGGCGGTTCAAAGTTAGTAGTAACGGCGAAGCGCATCTCGATGGAGCAATGTTTGTTAACTCGTTAACTGAGACATCTGACCGTAGGCTAAAAACTGATATAAGGCCAATTTCGGGAAGTCTTAAGCAATTGACGAACCTGTCCGGTTATCGTTATAAATGGAAAGAAGGAAACAGTCGCGAACAAATAGGGGTAATTGCCCAGGAAGTCGAAAAATATTTCCCTGAATTAGTAACTACAAAGGAAGACGGCTTCAAAGCAGTCCGCTATACCGGGCTCATCCCACACCTCATCGAAGCTGTCAAAGAACTTGATAAGAGAACCGAAGAAGTTGCAGCCTTGAAAAAAGAACTGGTGGAGGTGAGGGAGATCAATCAGCGGGTAATGGCATTGGAGGCGGGGTTGAAAAGCCTTTTGACGGAGAACAAATCAGCCATCGGTAAATCGCAAGCCAAATGAAAAAGCTGTATTTAACCATTATAACGGGAGCGATCTCATGGCCTTTATACGCCCAAAGTATTTCCCCCGGCGCCCTTTACGCCGCCAGCGCTTCTGGCTCCGCCAATGGCGTGAGCGTGAACTGGGTGTTGGGCAGCCTCAACACGTTTTCAGATTTATCGGTTCTGCCGGTGAGGCTCATCAGCTTCGAGGGAATGGTGAATGCTGCCGGCCTTGCAGAGCTGCATTGGAAAACAGCCGAGGAAACGAACAACCTGGGATTCGAGATACAAAAGTCGCCGGACGGTAAGAAGTGGGAGCTCCTCGGGTGGGTCGACGGCGCGGGCGATTCCAAAACGGTGCACGATTACCGGTATGTAGACCAGGAATTTGTGACGACAAGCTACTATCGCCTAAGGCAAGTTGACACCGACGACTCTTATTCATACAGTAAAATCGTCTGCGTCATCCCTGAAAAAGAAAGCCTCGACCGGTTCTACGTGTATCCTAATCCGTCACGGGAGAACAAGGTAAAAATACAAATGCCGGAACGGACGGAGAGGCTCCTGCTATTCGACCAGTTGGGACGCAAGCTCGGCCAATTCGAAACTCCGGGGACCGAGCATACGATCACATTACCACATACCGGCTCATTCCTGCTGCAAATTGATACGCCGGTTGGCAGCAAAACAGCAAAGCTTATTTTTTACTGAGGGTTAACTGGGGTTTATACAGAGGCTGCCGTTTTGGTGGTCTCTGTTTTGTTTTCCGCTAAAAATATAGACCTAGCCGATAGCTCATCGCATTCTCTCCACAATCCGTATGCTGCAATTTTTGGGAATTGCTAACTACTAATCTGCCTTACAATGCAAAACAGAATTCTCCTCCTGCTGCTATTTTGTTTCGGCCTGGGCCCCGCCTACGCGCAGGCACCCTACAAATTCACCTTCCAGGGCATCGCTATTGACGGCAATGCCCAACCTGTTCAAAATGCGACCATCACTGTCAAGATCAGTATCATTCAGACTCAGGTGCTTGGGCCGGTTGTGTTTCAGGAAACCCATTCCACACAAACTAATTCCGAGGGTCTTTTCACTATCACTGTTGGCACAGCCGGAGGGGACCTTTCTCAAATCGAATGGCCTTTCGATGTTTTCTTCCTGAAAACAGAAATTGATGTACAAAACAGCGGCAAATTCTATTTTGGCGGGATGAGCCAGTTATTAAGTGCGCCTTACGCTCTTTACTCTAATGAATCGGGTAAGTGGCGGGACAAAGAGCCGATCGTCCAAAAAGGAGATTTGAAGAATGGGGAGATCTTGCCTCCGGTCGGCATAGGACCAAGATTAATATGGTATCCCCGCAAAGCCGCTTTTCGGGCCGGCGGTACCTTTGATCGGTGGGAGGATCCGAAGATAGGCGCGTTTTCGTTCGCCTCAGGTTTTAACACAGAGGCCTCCGGTGACTTTTCCGTAGCATTGGGTGATCGTTCTTCTGCAACCGGTGAATATTCTATTTCGGGTGGATTTACTAATAATTCCAAAGGATTGTCGTCCATCGCTCTCGGATTCTCAAATAATGCCGATCAAGACCATTCAATTGTGATTGGACATCAATCACGAGCCTACAACCCATTTTCGATCGCCATAGGATCTGGCGCTGCGGCAATGGGTGATCACGCCATAGCATTTGGACATCATACGGTCGCCAAGGCACCTCACAGCCTGGCCGTCGGGCTCTTCAACAACTCATTCGACCAACCAAACGGAGGGCCAGTCGACAGGATTTTCCAGATTGGCAACGGTGTTGATATCAACAACCGGAACAATGCGATGACCGTCTTACGGAACGGGAATATCGGCATCGGAGGGAAAGCGGTTCTTCCAGAATTTGTCCTGGACGTAACATCGAGAATGAGGATCCGGAACGACGGCAACACCGCCGGGCTTTACCTGAATAATTCACAAAATAAGCCAGAAGGCTTTATGGGGATGAAAACGGATAAACAGGTGGGATTTTATCTAAATGGTGCGTGGCAATTTTGGGTCGATGAAATCGGCAGAGCCTGGACTTCGTTGGGACAGCTGGGTTTTGCGCCCTCTGACGAGCGATTGAAGCAGAACATCATTCCTATAAAAGGCAGCCTGGACGCTATTAGCAAAATACGCGGATATCACTATTCCTGGATTGACACCCGCCGCGGAGCAGAATTACAAACCGGCGTAATCGCCCAGGAAGTTGAAAAATATTTCCCCGAACTCGTCCAGCAAAACGAGAAAGGCTTAAAAACGGTCAATTACACAGGCCTTATACCACACCTGATCGAGTCGGTACGTGAATTGAAAAATCAAACGGCAGAAATCGCCGAATTGAGAAAGGAAATAAATGAACTCAAAATGCTGACCGGCAACAGCACCTACAAAAATGCCGCTCCGCAGCACAGTTTAAAAGCAAAGTAACATTTTTTATGAGGGTTAAGGGTGATTCAAACAGAGGCCGCCGACTCGGCGGTCTCTGTTTTGTTTTTCATGAAAAGTTGCTCCCGGGTGTTTCGGACAACTGCTGCTGCAAAATCCGCCTGGTCAAGGAAGTGTAAGTGAGGGCCGCGGTAAAGCCGATCAATGACCACATGCCGTAGTCCCTTACCATTCCGCCCGCATCTTTCAGACCCGCAAAGTATGCCGCGATACCACAGGCAGCGCCGGCTATTCCTGCCAACAAGAAGGATAGTATGCATTTCCAGATCCACGTCCGCGGCCTGGGTAGTAATGGGCCTATCAAAAAAGCATTGATCATGCCGATTGCCAGGTACATAAAAATGATGTCGAACGGAATGTACAATGTGTAATATCCGAGCCAGAAAGCGACAGGCACCAACAGCAAAAAGTAACCTAATCCCTTAAATATGCCGAGGGTAAAGTGTGAGCGAAGCGCCTGGTTTTGTAGCAAGACCAGTGTTACCATAAAGGCCGCAAGGGAGACATTATGCATTACCAGCTGCGGAATCGTCAGTGCCTGCTCGTGCGGACCCGTAAAGTAGTGCGCCAGAAACGGGTGCAAAATAGCCAGGCCCAGAACATTGGCCCAAATGTGGTTGCGAACCCACGCCTTCAACAACAACGAAGTTTCACGGCCGGGAATAGCCTGGCAATCTGCGGGAAGAATCATTTCATTTTTCATTTGAATGGCTGAATAGTTGTAAACATCGCAGGATCCCCCGTGCGATGGCACAAAGGTATTCCTGGTGTCGCCGACAAATGCTTGACGATCGTCAAGAAAACACGGAGCTTGCAAGCCGTTTTCGTATACGGCTCAAACTTTCAGCACTAACGCCGAGGATGTTGGCCAGGTATTTCAATGGGACGCGCCTTACAAAATCCGGCTGGTGTTCCAGTAAATGTAAATAACGATCCTCCGGACGATCCCAGGTAAGTCTTGCTGCACGCTCCGCTGCCTGCTGCGCTGCCCACTCGCTCATCATTCTGGCAAAGCGCTCAAAAGCCGGACACTCGGCCAATAGCAAGTCCCGGTTTGTTTTGGAAAGAACCAATACGACAGAGTCTTCCAATGCCACGGAATTATTCGTCGTCGGAGTGCCGTGATAGAAGCTTTCGAAGTCGGTAAAGAACTGGTTTTCAAAATTGACGTTGCAAGTCTTCTCCACACCTTCGCGGTATGTAAAATGACGGATGGCTCCCTCGCTCACAAAACCAATGAAATCATATTGCTTGCCCTCCGTGATCAGGAATTGCTTCCGCTTCAATCTCACCGGTTTGAAATAGCGCACGATCAAGGCTAGATCGCTGTCCGAGATTCCGGCCATTTCGCGGCAGAGGTTTATCAGTGGTTCTGTCATAAGAACATTCCAGGAAGAGTTATCGCACTAATAATCAACACACTAACTTCAATGCAAAAATACCCTAAACCGGCTACTCGGGAGTACCGTTCACTAACTCCGTTTTTATGAATGCAACACCTCCGGCATGTCCTTCCTGAAATCTTCCCCGTAAATGCGGTTGTACTCCCTCGCGAAGTTCTCAAAAGTGGTTTTCGCCAGGGAATGCTTGCCCAGGTGAGCCAGTGCTTTACATTTCAGGATCATCGCTTCCTCATTCACCGGGTCGAAATAGAACACATAGTTGGCGAGCTTCACAAGGAATTCGGCATCGTCCGCTATTTTGACCGAAGCGGCATAACGCAGATAGGCATCAACTATCTCATTCGAGATTTCCGACTTGAAACTGTCCAGCCATTCATATTCGACATTCGACAGAAAATTGCCACGTTTTGTAATGCCGGCAAGTTCAATAATAGTTTGCTTGGTAAGCAGTTTCCGGTTTCCAAGCAGTGCGAGGTAATGCATATAATCGACCTCGATCTTCTCGAAATCGATCTTGATCTTCCAGTAACCGGTCTCCTTCGATACCTGGCAATACTTCATCTTGTCGAGGATCGCTTTCAGTTTCGCGATGTTTACCGACCGGTTATTTCGTGCACTCTCAGAGGGCTTGTCGAACCACAGAAGCTCTTTCAACTTCTCCGAGCTGATTCCGTCCCAGCGGATAGAATAAAGGAATATCACCAGGAACAGTTCCTTCACCAACGGACTGAACTGCTTCGTGATCTCATTGCCGTCCTCATCGTACAACTGCAAATTCCCGAATAACAAAATGCAACTCTTGTAAGGCGGCGCCTTTTCAACGATTTCGTCGTCCGCCACCGGTTGCGCGGCGCCGGGCATCTGCCCTGATTCGGATACCGGCCCTACTATCGGCGCCTTCGTTGCTTTCTGCTTGCCCAATTGCCCCGGCATATAACGATACAACCAATACACCAGCAATGCCGCAGCGAACAACCCGCCGATTATCCACAAACTGCGCCCCGCCCGACCTTCCGCGGAAGCCGTTTGGGGCGCAACGGTTTCAAGCGGTGGAGCATAGAGCGAATAAATGGCCACTTTGGTCTGCAAATTGGCGTCCCGGTAAAGCGTCACCGCCACGAAGCGACCGTTTGCTTTATCATAAAACAGGTCGGCGAAGGACTCGATATCGACAAATTGGTAAGGAACCTTCGAGCCAACAAGCTTGAATTCCGGACGGGTAAGCGACCCTTTGATCAGTTGCAACTCGGAACTGAACTGATGCTTAGGGAAAATCAATGCATAATAGGAGCTATCCTGCTCACTGATAATCATCGAGTTACCGAAAACAAAATCCTCCTTCGGCACTTTCAGCTCGTAGACCTTCCTGAATTTCCGTTGGACGCGGTCGAAATACAGCAAGTCGTACCAGGTACGCGGATTGAGCATTTGCTGGCCTGTGGAACTTCCGTACCCACCCATTACGTACGCTCCCGCGTGCGTGGCGCCCAGCGCGGCCAGGTACCGGGGCGTAAAAACTGAGTCGTTCAGCGCGATTTGCTGCCACGTGCCCGACGGCAGGTGGTAGCGTTGCACTTCCTTCTTATAAGCCAGATGCCCGTAACCTCCCAGCACATAAATGGAAGAATCGGCGGGGGAAAGAAATTTGTTCGCATGCAGGTAATAGGTCTTGGCCTGCGGGGGAATGTCGCTCCTATCCCAGCTCCGGTTGAGCGTGTCAAATGCCGTGACCTGCTTTTCGTTCAGGAAAACGTTATACAATCGGTTCTTTCCGGTATCAAACAGCATCTGGTTATCGACATACACCGGCTGTTTCCCGCTTCGGTAAGGCATGGTTACCAGCCGGTTTCCCGCCAGACTAAACCGCACCAGCGAATCCTGCCCTACCACAAATACATTGCCGCCTTTCTCGTCAAATCCCACCCTCACATAACCTTTCAGCGTCACGGTTTGCAACAGTTTCCATTCATAATGCAGCTTTTTAATCCAGATCGGGTTGGCCGCTACCGCCGCCTTTTGCCCGATTTCCTCAGTAGCCTTCAATCCATCGGTTTCATTCAATGGCCAATTGTAGACGACGCGTCCACCCGAGCGCAATGCTACATGACGGATCTTCATGGGCGGCAAGTCCGTCGTACGAAACTCCTTGTACCGGTTGGCGCCGAAAAGGATCTTGTAGCATCCCTTCGTTTCATACTTGACGGGCTGCGAGAAACTGCGGTTACCGTATACGACGGTGATCTGCTGTTTTTGCTTCTGAAAACGCAGGGTAATGCGGTTCCATTTGGCGAAAAGATCGTCGCCCTGGAAATCGAAGGCAATCGGCGAGAACTGCTCGCCGATGATGAGTTTGAAATGGTCGTGGTTTACGGAGCTATTGTCGTAAATCAGGTCAATATTCTGTTTGTCGTTGCCAATAACGCGGACGATATAGCCGAAATAGGTCTTTTTATTCCTTAGAAAAGACAGCTCGAATGAGAGTTCGAAATCGCCATCCAGGCAAATCGGACCTTCCGGGCTCAGGTCAAGGCCCGTCCGTTTGTCCTGCACGGCTTCAAAGCTCTCGAAACCAAGCCCGTAGGACTGCCCCCGCACCTCGGAAAGGGTACCCGACAACACAATTAACCAAATACAAAAAAGAATAAACCTGAATTTCATAAGAACGCGTTGGCAAGAAAACCGTGAAAAGTTTTCTGCTGGCAATGCATTTAAGGGTTCTGTTAATCGATTGTTAAGCTTTTCTTAAGTAGCATGTGCTTAATTCGCTTTTCGCTTCCCAACGCTACACTTGCACGATATCAATTTAAAGTTAAACAATAACCAGGGTTTTTAATAACCCACCTAACACCTGCCTGTTTTTTCAGGAAAGCCCGCAACAAACTGTTATCTATACTTTGTAAAACAACAATCATTTAAAATATAAGCGCCGAAACCGTAATTAAAATTTGATTAAGCATGATCCCGCCTTTTAAAAACCTGACAACCTCCTCGTTCATACTTGCCTTTTGTTTGCATTCACTGACCAGTCCGGCACAAAAAAAACCTGAAAAAGACAACCTGCAATATGTAGATCTCCGCGTGGGGAACGTAGGCCAGCTCCTGGAACCTACCCGCCCCACCGTACAGCTGCCCAACCAGATGATGCGGATGTTCCCGGTGCGACAGGACTACCTCGACGACCAAATTTCCAGTTTCCCGGCCATTATCGTATCGCACAGGCTCGGTCAGGCATTCGCATTACGCCCTAGTATCGTGCCTGTAAGCGCCACCTCGTGGAAACACAAAATGGCCTACGACCACGACCTGGAAGTACTCCGGCCCTATTATTATTCCACTTATCTGATTGACGATGAAGTAAAAGTAGAATTTGTCCCGGGTAAAAAAGCGGGTATTTACCGTTTCGAATTCCCCAAAAATGGCCATAAAAGTATCCTTTTCGACCAGTACAATAATGGCGAAGCAAGCTGGAAATTCGAGGGAGGGAATGAGATTATCGCCCGTGAAATTTACCATGACGACATACCTGTTTACCTCTACGGAACATTCAGCCAGGCAGGTAAAACCGGTTCGCTGAATGGGGAAAATAAAGCAACCAAAGCCTACATTACTTTTCCCGACAATGCTTCCACCGTTGAATTCCGTTACGCTATTTCGTTCGTAAGTGCCGGACAGGCGAAGAAAAACTTTGAGCAAGAAGTAAAAAATACGGGTTTCGATGACCTTAAAAAGGCTGGTGAAGAAGTCTGGTCGAAAACAATAGGACAGATCCGTGTGGAAGGTGGCACCGAGGGGCAAAAACGCAGCTTTTATTCATCGCTCTACCGCACTTATGAGCGAATGGTTAATATTTCCGAGGATAATCAATATTACAGCGGTTATGACAAAAAGATCCACACCAGCAACCGCCCATTTTATGTCGATGACTGGACCTGGGACACTTACCTGGCCCACCATCCGCTGCGCGTGATCCTCAACCCGGCGCAGGAAGAGGATATGCTGCAATCGTTTGTGGATATGTACGAGCAAAGCGGCTGGTTGCCCACTTTCCCCGTACTTTTCGGCGACCACGCTTGCATGAATGGTTTCCATTCCTCGATAACGCTCCTCGATGGTTACCGTAAAGGCCTCAAAAACTTTGACATTACGAAGGCATACGAAGCCATGAAAAAGAACGCCGAACAGGCCACCATGCTCCCCTGGCGGAACGGCCCGAAATGCGAACTTGATGACATTTATCATTCCAAAGGCTTTTTCCCCGCGCTGAATCCCGGTGCGAAGGAAACGGTAAAACTGGTAGACGGCTTTGAAAAACGCCAGGCGGTAGCCGTTACCCTTGGCGGTGCCTACGATGACTGGGCAGTGGGCCAACTCGCCAAAGACCTGGGCAAAGACGCTGATTTCCAGAAATTCAATCTCCGGGCCGGGAACTACAAAAATCTCTGGAATGAAGAAAAGCAGATGTTCATCCCCAAAAACAGCCAGGGCAAATGGATTGCCATCGACCCGAAATTCGATGGTGGAATGGGAGGCCGCGATTTTTATGACGAAAACAACGGCTGGACCTACAAGTGGCAGGTACAGCACGACGTAAACGGCCTCGTGAACCTGATGGGCGGCAAAAAGAATTTCGAAAACAGCCTCGATCAGCTTTACCGCGAGGGGCTGGGCCGCAGTAAATATGAGTTCTGGGGCAAATTTCCGGATGCGACGGGCCTGGTAGGACAATATTCGATGGGTAACGAGCCGAGCTTTCACATTCCATACCTCTATAACTTCACCGACGCTCCCTGGAAAACTCAGAAACGTGTGCGCTTCCTGCTCGACGTGTGGTTCAAAGACAACATTTTTGGCATCCCAGGCGATGAAGACGGCGGCGGTATGACGGCGTTTGTCGTATTCTCCTCCATGGGCTTTTACCCGATCACGCCGGGTCTGCCTGTTTACACCATCGGTAGCCCTGTTTTCGAGAAAGTGACGATCGACCTGCCAGGCGGCAAGGAATTCAAGGTAATTGCAAAAAATTGCTCGGTGGTTAACAAATACATCCAAAGTGCCAAAATGAACGGCAAAGCATTGAATATACCCACATTCACGCACGAAGAACTGGTGAACGGCGGAACACTGGAACTCGAAATGGGCCCGCTGCCGAACAAGAGTTGGGGGACGGGGAAATAAAAGCGGAATAGGTAGTTGGCAACAGTCGGGAATAGTCAGTAGGTTAGGAATAGTCAGTAGGTCAGGAACAACCGTCAGGAATAGTCAAGGTCGTGACCAATCCTGACCACTTATGACGTTTTCTGATACCCCGCTGGCGCTTTCCCCGTCCAGCGCTTGAACGCGCGCGAGAAGGCGCTCAACTCATTGTATCCAAGCATGTAGGAAATTTCCTTGGCATAATACCCGCCGGTTTCGAGATAATGGAGGGCGAGCGATTTGCGTACATCATCGGCTATTTCCTGGTAGGTAACCCGTTCGTCCTTCAACTTTCGTTGCAGGCTACGCGGGCTTACATTGAAATTGGCCGCTATTTCGTCGAGCGGGACAATGCCCAGATAAGCATTTTTCAGCAAATACTGCTGGACTTTGTCCTGCCACGAATCACTCGCCAACTTGCCGGACGACACCGCATTGACCTTTTGCAGGAGGCTTTCCTGCAATGCGTAGTTGGCCGTCAGGATGGGCATATCCCAATATTTGCGGTCGAAAGTAATCGCGTAATTGTCCTCCGTGCGGGTCGGAGCGCACCGCAGAACCCGTGCCAGTTCCAGGGCGGCCAGGTCGGTAAAAGGCATGGTTACACGCTCCGGGCGTATCCGGGCGAGCATGAGGCCGTCGAGCTCGTGAACAGCAAAAACGAGGAAGAAGTCGACCATTTGCCCAAATGCAAAAGGTGAGGCGGCACGCTGCCGGTCATCGGGGATTAAGCGAAGTGTGAATGTGTCTGCGCCGCATTCCACGGTCATCCCAAAGAGATCGGTGATCATCGGCGTGAGCGCCACCGCGTGTCCTACTCCCTCACCAACAGTCGTACTGCTTTTGACAATCTCTCCCACGATCCCTAACGCGGCCAGTTGCAACGACTCGCCCAGGTGCAAACCGAATAACGGATCGCCACTCAAATGGCACGCATTCAGCCAGAGGTCGTTGAACTGCTTCCGGCTTATTTCGACAGGCCCGCCGGAAGTAAGCGCTTCCAGGCCGATACCCGAAAGACGGCAAAGTTTTTCCAGCGGAATGTCACGCTGGGCAGCATATGCCATAAAAGCAAGGATGAATTGTTTTTGCTGATCGTTCACGGAGTAAATTTAGTAATTAAAAAAAATATCCCCCCAACAAGCGCCGGACGGATATTTATGATACTCAACGTTAATTAAAGCACAAATTTAACAAGTATGCAAGTGTACATTTATAGAGTTAAAACATTTCGGGTGTAGATACATTTCTACAAGTGGAGGCTTCAAGAAATTTTTAGATTTGTATGTTACCCACAGATACCTCTTGATCGACAGTTTATGAAGATATTGATCGTCGAAGATCACCCGCTTATCCGGATGGGGCTGAAACTCCTGATTTCCGAATCCGAGTCCAAGGCAACAGTGACCCAATGCGATACATTTCCGGAAGGCCTGGTTTTGCTCGACCAGGAAAAGTTTGACCTCCTGATCCTCGACATAGACATTCCCGGTGGCGAGAACATCAAAATGATGAACATGATCCGCGGCAAACAGCCCGATATCATCATCCTAATCCACTCCGGGTACGACGAACAAGTATACGCATTGCCCTATATCAAGGCAGGCGCAAACGGCTTTCTTTCCAAACAGGCCTCGCACGATGAGTTCAAAACCGCTTTGAAAGCTGTTATGAGCAAGGGTAAATATGTGAGTTACCAGGTTCAGCAAATTCTGCTCAATACCATCAAAGACAATAATTTTGGTAAGGTAATGAACCCCATTACCAGTCTTTCTCCCAACGAAATGCGCGTAATGCAGCTATTGACGGAAGGCAAATGGACGAAGGAGATTGCCGCGATCATGAATGTGAAAGAAAACACGGTCAGCACCTACAAGCGCCGGATTTTCAATAAGCTCGATGTTGTGGATTCCATTGAACTTTCCAAAAAGGTTTCGCTGCTTAAACAGTTTTAGCCAGATTGAATTGCAGCGTGAAGCGAGTTTGCTCCGCTTCACTGCTGACATGCAACCTGACGTCGATCAGCACAGCCACCTCCTTGACGATCAACAATCCGAGACCAGTTTGTCGCCCAAATGGCCTCACAACCTCGTCGGCCCCTTCTTTGTCGGGCGTGTTGATGATGTCGATGACATGAAGCGGGATACCCGCGCCCGAATTGGAAATATGCATCACTGCCCCGGAGCCTGTGTTTTCGGCCGCGGTGACGCTGATAATGCCATTCTGTGTAAATTTGACAGCGTTATCGAGCAGGTTATGGACCATGATCGCCAGCATCTGTGCGTCGGAAGGGACTGTGAAGTCAGCGGGTACCTCGTTTTGGAAAACGTTGCCTTTTCCTTCGCTGACGGTTTTAAAGATCTCGTATTTGCTCTCGACGAGTTGGCTCAGCGCGACATTTTCGAACTGAATGCTGTTGCCGTACACATGCACTTTGATATAATCCAGCAGGCCGCGCAAAAGGTCGCTCATGCGGCGCGATGAATCTGAAATCACCTGCCCTATCTCCGAAACCACGGCCAGTTCACCCTTATCGATCATCGCCGGGATCGAACCCGACGTGAGCATGATGTAGCTCAGCGGCGACTGTATATCGTGCGTCATCGAAGCCAGCAATCTCGACAACATATGCAACTGCCGCCCCATCTCGTTCTTCGACTCCTCCACATCAAGCAATGCGAGGTTGAGGCTTTCCGTACGTTTGGCGACAATCTCCTCCAGCCGTGCCTTCTCCCGGGATATATTGCGCAGTCGGAAATTGTTGTACAGAAAAAAGCCCCCTGCAACCCCTAGGATGAGCAATATTTTCGCCCACCACGTCTGATACCAGAGTGGCGGCACGATTACGCAGATCTTCCGAATCATGTGGTTACCCTTACCGAAACCATTCACTTTACGTACCAGGAGCGTATGCATGCCATGACTCAGATTGGAGAATACAATGCTGAAATCGTTGCTCTGGATCGGTATCCAATCCGAAGCCTGTACCTGTTCACCGGCATCAACCAGGACATAGGAAAGGTTCAGATTGTAGGCGTCGCCGTAATAAGGTGTCGAAAAGAAGAACCTCGCCTGCACGGGGTTTTCCGGTAAAACCAGCGTGTCGCCCAATCCCGTCATCCATTGCCTGTTTACAAGGATCCGGTCAAGCATAATGTTCGCCGACGGCACTTTTTTGATCACTTTGTCGGGCCGGAACCAGATCAGCCCGTTGAGCGAGGGCAGCGAAATAGTGCCGTCTTTCAGCGTTGAAGCGCAAGGCTGACATCCACCATTGAATTCATTCGTCAGAAAACCCTCTTCCTTGGCATGGTAGAGGTAAAAAATGTCAAATGGCGTCCGCTTATATTCGAGGAGATCTTTGATGGCCATCTGGAACAACCCCTTATCCGTGGGTATCCAGAAATACCCCCGGCCATCATCCACAATGCAATGCGGGCTTCCCAGATACCCGGCCCGGTCGAGTGGGAAGCGGGTCAGTTTGTTCTTTTCGTACATTAGCAAACCCTCCCCGTTGGCAACCATCCAGATACGGCTACCCTTGTCGACGTGCAGGCTTTTGATGTAAATCCCGTCCGTACCTTTGATCAGGTCCGCTTCCCCCGAGTGCCGGTCGAACACATACAATCCGGCAGTCGTAGCTACGAGCATCTGGTCGCCGAAGCTATGTAAATAGGTGCCCTTAATGGCATCCCTGAGCAACTTCGGCTGTGGACCCTTTTCGGAAGGATCCAGCCTGTAAACTCCCTTCGTACCGGTTGCGATCCATATCTTTCCGTCCTGATCCGGATAAATGTGCTTTATTTCTGTATGGAGGGCCAATTTGCGCAACATTCTGTTGGCCTGCACATCGACCTGATACAGGAGATCGCCCATCTTAACCCATAGCAATCCATCCTTATCATAAAAAAGACTGCGTTTGTCACCGGTGTTTAACTCTTCCAAAATCGGCACTTTTTCGGTCACAACCTCGCCGGTGACGAGGTCCTTACCGAGTACGACACCCATCGGCGTCAGTACGCTCCGGTCGCCTTTGGGGACCGTGGCATAGTAAACGTTTGCAATATCGGCTTCGGGGGAGGTCAATGCCTCGAAAGTCTGCTTCGTCAGCACAAACAAGCCCTTGGACGGGCTCCCGAGAAATATCGTCTCCGTGACCGGATCACGGTACACCGACTGGATCACCTGCTCGTCGAGGTCATATCCGTCGATCACCAGCTGCGTCGTCAGTCCCCGTTGAGGCTGCTCGGTTACCATATACAATTTCTTGCGATGGTAGAAAAACAGCTGGTCGGAAGTGATATTCCAGAAAACCTTCATGCCTGCAAACCGTCCGTCGAAACCGTTATCGCGAAGCATATCGCCATTAATACCAACCGGACTCACGCTCCCTGCGGTAATACCAAGCACCTGGCCGTTCTCATTACTATAATACAATTTATCCCCCAACATGAAGTAATTCCACCATAACAACGACTTGTCGGGCGCAAATGACGTGTGCGACAGTTTGCGGCTGCCGTGGTACAGTTGCACCGAAATGCTGTCAATCACATAATAATTCCCTTCGCCGTAGCTGTCGGGAATAATGTAGTAATCCGGTACTGCGACATCCCGGAGATAGGTTGGAATACCCACAGAAATAAGCGTTCGCGGGTTTCCGTTATCGAAATGCGGAAGCGTCATGATTTTGCTTCGGTAATAAAGCGAATCAATCCTCGCCCCCCCGTTCTCGATCTTCACAAACTGGTTGTAATCGGCTGCCGCATAAATCTCCCGTCCGGGTTTCTGCTGTCCCGGTCGACCGGCACCCGTCCGGTTCATCGACGGCGACAGCATATAGAAACGGTTGCTGGTTGTGCCGACGAACGATTTATCAAAAATATTGAACCGATGACCGTCGAAACGCGCCAGACCGTTTTCAGTAGCGATCCAGATAAAACCCTCGGCATCCGCTGCGAGACTTCTGACACTGTTTTGCGGCATACCATTGTCATCCGTAAAATGCTTTACGGTATATCCTTTCTGGGAGAAGGCTCTTTCCAAAAGGAAACATATGCAAATGAATGTCAGAGGAACAACTAGCCTATTCACAAAAAACCGAAAAAAGGGACCTTGTCTACATAGCCGGCAGTTCTGAGGAATTTAACTCCCGAACTATTTCGCAAAAAATGTATTAAACAAATATATAAGCATAAATTTTGTAAACAAGCGTAGTATTAAAACTACTACAAAAGTAACCTATAAATAACTAAGAAGTTACGAACCTCCCTTAAATTAATTCTATTTTTACCTACAATTATTTGATTAACAGGGTATTATGTGTAGATTTTCTTAAATGGCAATAGAAATGATTCTAGTCGCTTTTTGTCTCAGCGCTACAAAAACACCGGGATCGACACCTTAAATTTACCGCTGGAAACTAGCCTTTGGGAAACAAATTCTGACCCTCTTCGTTAATGAAACACATACTACTCGTCGAAGATCACTCCATTGTGAGGTTGGCAACCCTCTTCATTATACGCGATCTGGTGCCGGTACTCACACCATGGGAAGCCGACAACTTTCCGGATGCCTTGCACATCGCGTCGGTTCAGAAACTCGATCTCATTATCCTCGACATCAACATTCCCGACGGCGAAGGTTTTCAAATGATCGGAAAATTCCGGCGGCTTCAACCGGGTATACCTATTATGATGTTTTCGGCGATGGACGAAGAAATATATGCTATGCCTTATCTCAACGCCGGCGCCAATGGCTATCTTTCCAAAAGTTCCTCCACGCAGGAAATCCGGACAGCCATAACAGCGGTACTCATAAATGGCCGCTATATGAGCGAAATCGTGCAACACACCCTTTTCCGGAGCCATATTGCACCAGAAGCACGCCAAGGCAACCCGCTCGCCACGCTTTCACGACGGGAACTGGAAGTAATGGACCTGCTGCTACAAGGCAAATGGACTAAGGAAATAGCCACCTTCCTAAATATCACAGGCAGTTCCGTGAGCACCTATAAAGCGAGAATTTTCGAAAAACTCGGTGTTACTACGGTTATCGAGCTTTATCAGAGAGTTACATTGCTGAGGGGTTAAGGCCTTCGGCCGACCAAAAGTCAAACGCGGCCTCTTGCAAGCAACTCTTCCCGTATCCTCCGGCCCACAATCTTGTCCTCTCCCGGCTGCAACATCCAGGCTGTTACGCGAATGAGATTGGCGCCTTTGAGCGTTTCTTCAATGGCGGGGTCAACTGAATCGGAGCCGGCCTGGTAGTAGTATAAGGGCAATCCCGAAAATCCCGCCTCTATCGACGGGCTACCGAACCGCAGCTTGTCGCGCAGCTCGCGGCCAGTCATTCTTACAATGCTGCCATCCCAGCTGATTGTCAGGGTCGGCGTAATATTTCCCAGTTCTGGGATAGTTACTTTAGTGGTAACGCCGGGTAAGTCCTTGACGGCACCTTCAATACGTGCGATCTGGACTTCCCAATCTTTCCATTCGCGGTCGTGGTCGCCGGAAACAAACTTTTCTAATGCCACATACATCCCCAGTATTTCCTCCTTGTTAACCTTGTGCCCACGTGCGACCGTAAACCCGCGCGGGGGCGCGTTCAGGCGTGCGGCAGCTACAATGTCCTTGCGGCCCATTAGTATCCCGGCGCTTTGCGGGCCGCGCATCGCTTTACCACCCGATATAAAAACCAGGTCGAAGCCCATGTCGTTGAATTTCCAGAGATTGGAAACGGGCGGCACATCGGCCGCGATGTCGATCGACGTCGGGATATTGTATTTTTTACCTAATGCGAGCCACTCTTCGTGCTTAATCTGCCCTGCATTGGCCGTAATGTTCAGGAAATGAAGCAACGCCGTTTTTTCACTGATTGCTTTCTCAACATCCGCAATGGTTTCAACTTCTACCACGGTACAACCTGTATTCAAAAAAGCATGGTTGTAGCGCTCGTTGTGGGATTTCTGGCAAATCACCTCAGACTTCATGCCGGTTCCTTCCAAATGCGGCAACTGTTCCACCTTACGGACGTCCAGGCCCGTGAGTATGCCCGCAAGGCCGAGCGTCATCGCCGAAAATGCCCCGCACGTCACCATAGCCGCCTCCGAATGCACAAGTTTCGCGATCTTCTCCCCCACCTTGTCCTGCACTTCATCGATCATACAGAAATGCCGGGACGTATTTTCGATTGTTTCAACAACCTCGTCGTGCATAATGCACCCCGACATGTAGGTGAGCGTGCCGGCCGCATTGATGAACGAGCGGATACCCAGCTCTGCGATAATATCCCGCTTTTTCTTCCGGGCAACATGCTCACCCCGCACTCCGGCAATGGATAACGAGCTGAGTAATGGCAATGTGGAAAGGCTTTGAATGACTTTTCTGCGTTTCATGGGTTCAGGAATTAGTAGAAACGCAAGATACGAATGAATGAATTTTGAATGAGTGACCGCAAAGGTTGGGCCTCAAAAATATGTCTATATCACTATCAACTAATAATCATTATTTTACAGCGATTCCGAGAAAAGGAAAGATGTAGTCGTAGAAATCCTGAGGGATAAAAGGCTTGATAAAATATCCGGAGAAGCCACTGGCCATAGCCCGCTCTTTCTCGTTTTCGAACGCGGAGGCTGTAAGCGCGACAATGGGCACTTTGGGGTCGAGTTCACGGATGAGCGCGGTACTCTCAAATCCATCCATTACCGGCATCCGCAGGTCCATCAGCACCAGGTCGTACCGGTTCCGGCTGAACATTTCGTAGGCTTCACGGCCATTCGAAGCCGTGTCGTGAAGAATGTTCCTGCGTTTCAGAAGCTGCGTCGCCAGCACCAGGTTCGTTTTGTTATCATCGGCTACGAGCACCCTTACCTCCGGCATTTCCTCGGCAACACCGGGCGTCACCGGCTGGTGCGGCATCAGAGGTTGCTCATAATAGGGCAGCGACAGCCTGAACGAGAAACGCGATCCCTTACCTTCCTCACTCTCTAAATGGATTTCGCTGCTGAACAGGCGCATCAGCTCCCTGGAAATAGCAAGACCAAGTCCGGTCCCTGTCAGGCTGTCGGAATGGGTCCTTGCCCTCACCTGCGTAAAAATCTCGAAAATACCGGCCTGCTCCGGCTCCGGAATGCCGATACCGGTGTCGGTCACTACAAAATCAAGTGTCGTGACCGCCGGGTTACGGGCAACTTCCCTCACATCCAGTGTGACAGAACCGTTGGCCGTAAATTTGATCGCATTATGGATCAGATTCGTGAGTACCTGACTCAGCCGAAGGCGATCGCCGACAAGTTGCGCCGGAAGCCCCTGGTCAATCGAAAATGCAAGTGCGATTCCTTTCTCGTTGGCCTTGGGGTCGAAGGTTTTTTTGAGTATATCAAAGAATTCGAACGGGTTGAACGGCTGGGGGTCGAGTACTACATGGTTGGAGTTGATCTTGTTGAAATCCAGCACGTCGTTGACGACGGCCATCAGATGATCTGCGGAAAACTTCAGGGTTTTAAGCAGGTCGTTGGGCTTTTCGCTGTGCTCTTCTTCCTGCATCATCAAATGTACCATCCCCACAATCCCGTTCAGCGGCGTGCGGATCTCGTGGCTCATCATCGAAAGGAAGTCGGTTTTGGCCTTCGTTGCTTGTTCGGCGATGGTTTTTTGCTGTTCCAATGCGTCGTTCTGCTGTTGCAGCGTGTAGCGGAAATAGAACTCACGTTTATCCTTATTATGATTCATTTTTACCGCAAAAGGGAACACGACGTGGGCGGCCATCACGAAGACCCCGCCTTGTTCGAAAAATTCCGATAAAGAAGTGTCGCTCAGAAAATGGATCGATGCCGGGTAGAGCAACAGGCCCATCGCCGAAACTATCACTCCATACCGCAAAGGCCAGCGCAATAGTAGGCCCGCGAATATGACCGCGAGCGTGAGGTTCAGGCAGGATTGTACATACGAATGGTGTGGCTTCGACAACAGAAATGCATAAAACAGGATCAGCGTCGCAAATGTGTAGAAACTCATCTGCTGCCCCGAGATTATTTTCCTGTAATTCAGGAACATATATCCCAGAATAATGATACCCGACAAAAGATGTGCGGACAACAGCGTGTAGAAAAACGGGTCTCCCGAGAGGAAAAACGCTATCGACGACAACGGGTTGCAAACCAGGAACGTAATGCAGAACATCCGGTTTTGCACCCGGGTCTTTATTTCCGCCTCCTCTTGCCAAAGCTGCTCAAAAGATCCGGAATTGTAAATATCTTTCAAATAGGAGCTTTTTAGAACGTTGAAATCTGAAATTACCCCTAAAAATAGTAAAGACGGTGCATTTTGGGCATAAATACCGGGTTTTATTACTATCGGAAACGAAGGGGTTCTATTCCGGTATCACGTGGTCGAAAAACCCGCGCAATTTTTCGGAACCGATAATCCGGCGGCAGTTTTCCACGGTAAGCGGCTTTTGCTGATAGTCGATCACCTGCCCGAAAGTGAGCGCACGGGCTTTTTCGGTTTCTTCGGTGGCGGAGCTCACCATCACGATCAGGACTTTCGGCAAGTACGGCCTGTCGCGAATCGCAAGTAAAAACTCCCAGCCATTCATGATGGGCATATTGATATCCAGCAAAACCAGAAAAGTAGTTTCCGTTGCCTGATTCGTATCCAGGTATTCCAATGCTTCCTGCCCGTTGTAACAAAGCACCGTATCGCACAATACCCCGCTTCTTTTGAGAAAGGTATCGTGGAGAAACAACATGATCTTGTCGTCGTCTACCAAAAGTATTTTAAGCCCGTCATTCATCATCCTGAACTTTATCTGCCTTGCGTACAATTTCCCGGATTACCTCGTCCAGTTCACCGGCCGATAGCTTTATCAGGCCTACAAATATGCAGCCGGACAGAATATTAGGTTTTTAGCTGAAACTTTGGGGTATCAGGGGGCCATTCTTCCTCCGAATTTTCATCAAACCGTTGAGAATTTCACCATTGGAGCATGATTCGTTGCATTGGCGGTCTGGCGACCGCGACCGCCAGCGCTAATTTCAAAACCAAAACCCAAGCTGTACCGCGATCCGGGGCTTTTCTTCGTTTTTCTCCTTCGGTATAAATGCACCGACCGCTATGGTCAACGCATCGACGGGCGAAAGCCAGATGCCCCCGCCGTAATTATAGTGCCATTTCTCGGACGATTCGCCCTCGAGCCATACGCGGCCGTAATCGAAGCCTCCGAAAATGCCGTACGTAAGCGGCAACGTCGGGTTATAGCTGCTGCCGAGGCGCAGACGCAGGTCGGTATCGTGCCAGAGGGAGCTCTTTCCATAAAAACGTTCCGTGCGATAGCCTCTGAGCCCGAGTTTACCGCCGATGTTCGGCATTTGGAAAAACTGGAACCCGCTTCCGAAATTAACGCCCGTACCTACCTGGGTGGCCAGGATGAGGTTTTCTTTCTGGTCGAGCGCGGTATACCATGCAAATTGTGCACGGAGGCCGGTGAAGTTACGGTCGCTTTTCAGATCGGTTGTCCAGTTCAGCGCGGCATTGAAGCGGATACCTCTATGGGGTGAAAACAGATTATCGACGCTGCTGAAATTAAAGGTGAACTTGGCACCGCTGTAATATTTTGTCTTGAAAATATCGTCCGGCAGCCCATTCTCGCTGCTGCTGATGTACCTGTCCGCGGTTGCCTGAATGTCGTTTACTTCAAATACGGGTCCTAATGTAACGAAGCCATTATGCCCGGCGAAACGCTTTTTAAGCGCGGGGTAAACGTAAAATGCGCTCTGCCGTACCCGGTAGAAGTTAGCGTCGTCCAAAGGCCGTTCGCTTTCGTTCCCCAGGCCCGCGTAGTTGAATGCGTACCTTGGACCGCGGTAATAACTATCGAGGTAGAAATCGAATTTTTTGAATGCATTGATGAAATCGCCGGTATAATTGACCTTAAAGCCCTGCGTTCTCACGGCAAAACTTCCTCCGATGCTCTGCACCGATGCATACGGTTCCTTCTTGAACCCGTATTTGGTGATATTCATGGCCCCGCCGAGGAAGAAACCGTCATCGGGGTTCGCGCCGAGTAGCGGAAGCGGTAATGTGATATCGTAGTTGCTATCTGCGCTGCGGCGGTCGTACACATTGAAGCGGTAAAGGCTCGTACGTTTGTCCTTCGTATCCGGACCGGGAATAATGGTATTGCTTTTCAAATCGTCATAAACGAGCGTCTTCTTCCCGCCGCCGCTCACCCGCGCACTGTCCGCGAATACGTCCTTGCCCAGCCCGCCGATCAGCCGCAGCTTAATGCCCTTGCGGACATCACCCCTGACGATAAATTCGTCGTCGTCGCCATTTCCGTAGATATTAATGGCATGCGTTACGGCATTTTCAAAAACGCGCTGGTAGTTCTGGTGCTTGATACGGCCCTCCTTGTTGGTCTCATACACCGTTACACGCGTATGCGCATCGTCCATGCGCTCGATCACAAACCTCTCTTCCTCCTCGGTACCGATCACATTCACTTCCTTGCTGACAAACTCGTAATGCGTCCTTGCGATCTCCATCAGGTGCGCGCGGCGTGCTTTCAGGCCTTCGATCATCTTGCCGGAAGCCATTTCGCGCGCTTTGGCCGGCCAGTCTTTGAAAGACGCCTCGATAGCCTCGTCGGTGAGGTTTTTCTGGATATATTTTACCTGCTCTTCCCATTGCTCCCAGCTCAGTTCATTCAGGAAAGTACGGTCGAAAAGGCGCGCGCTCCAGGTCGTCCATTTCATGCTCTGGATCTCCGGGCCATAGGTTTGCAACTGCCGTAGGAAAGGCAGTGTCTGCCGCGCGATATTTGTCAGGAAGCCGTCGTAACGCGAGAATGCCTGGTCACGGTCGCGGGGAATAGGGCGGTATAATGTAGTCCCGTCCTTCTGTTTCGTAGAAGCCCATGCCCATTGATCGTCGTGGCGGTCCCAGTCGCCGATGATGAAATCCAGCAACCTGGTACGAATGGCCCATTGCTCATCGACTCTGGCTTTACTGCTTTCCAGCAATTCCTCCACGAGCTCGGGCGTGCTTACGATCTTGTCCGGATTGCCGAAGAAATCCGCATTCTTCCATTTTTTCCCGTCAGCCCGCTCCTCGACAAGGTTCATCGTCCCGCCAAAAAGGCTATTGAAGGTTCCCAAGCCGGGTTGGGCCGGCACATAATACATGCGCGGGTTGGTATGGTACACATTGACAGCCGAAGCCAATGCAGGCAGGTTAAGCGGCGCGAACGGATTGGTAGACAAAAAGTTATCTTCCACAAGGTACTGCGCGGCAATCATCTGGTTGAACGGAAAAGGCAGAAAACGGCTCACGTCTTTGGTAAGCCCCCGCATCGCATATTCCTTGCCTTCCCCGTCGCGAAGGCGCAGTGAGTTGGTCTGATTTCCCCCACCCTGCTTGATGGGCGTCACGCCGCCTTTATAAGTAGCCAGGTCCAGCACCGGAAAACGGTATTGTTGCAAGTACAATGGCCGGTAATGCTCGCCGAGCATGGCCTTGTGCACTTTGCCGATCGGCTTGACCTCGTTACTGACGATGAATTTCGTTGTGGAATCGGCATGCTGGTTGTATTCGGTAAATGCGATGGTCGAATCCGGCATTTCAATCTGCTGCTTGTCCTTCACTTTGTGCTGGAAAACCAGTTTGGCATCCTTGCCGTCGGGCGTAACCTCCCAGAATTTCGCCCAGGTTTCGCCACCGGCGTAGAAGCTCAATGTCGAGAAACCGAGTTTGGAAGAAGAAAACATGGAGCCTTTCCCCAAGCTCGCCGGGCTGACCTTCGAGCCGCTACCGCTTACGATAAATTCCTGGCCATCATTCTCGATAAACTGCAAGGTGTGCTCATGGCCGCTGGCAAATATGAATTTGCCGTTCTTCTTCGCGCCGGCCAGCACCGCCGTGCGAAGCTCCTTATAATGCTTGTTGGCCACATCTTGCCGCGAACCGATCGTCGCACGGAACAATGCGCTGAGGCTGCCGAGCACGGGCAGCGGAATGTAAAGCTTGGGATTCAGTTCGGTAAACGGAAAAATATGCTGCTTAATGGTAAACCTTCCCCCGTGCGGGCCATAGGTGTAAGGCGGGTGGTGCATTGCGATCACGACCTGCTTGCTGCGGTATTTGCGCACCACATTCTCCCACACAAAACGGAACTGCTCACGGTTCCTGATCTCGCATCCGTCGTTGATCTTCTGGTCGCGGTCCCAGTCGGTAAGCCACCATTGCGAATCGGCGATGATGATCACGACATTGTCGTTCAGTTCCACCACTTCCGGGCCGGAGCAGCCGTTCAATGGCAGAAAATAATCTTCGTACTCTTCCTTATCCTTCTTACCACGGCGCTCATTAATGTATTTTTGGACGTATTTTTCCTGGCGCTTCAATCCCTTCACGCCCCAGCCGCGCCAATCGTGGTTACCAGGCAGGAAAATCGGATAACCTTTGAAATTATCAAGCGTTTCGAGCTGGGAATTAATCCGAAATTCGGCCAACTTACGTGCCGCGGAGTCCTCCGATGGCGGCATACCGGATTCGTAGATATTATCCCCTAAAAACAACACGGAGCTGTTTTTCGATTCGGTACCGAGTTTTGTTTTGAGATATTCCAAAACCGGGGCACGGTTTCCGGGCGAATCGTTGCCCGCGTCGCCGATCAGGTACATGGTATGCTTAAGTTCCAATGCCGGGTCCGGTACGGACGACTGCCATTGCGCACCCTCCCGGGAGAAACGGGTTTTGTAGCTGGCGCACGAGGATATACCTGTCAAGATCGCCCCGAAAGCGAGTAAACGGAGTAAATGTCTGTTCATAGGATGTCAGCAAAGGCCCTATTGGCCCGATTTTCTGAATTTGAGCACATTTCCGCTGAAAAGGTCGTCGCCCTCATTAGAAATATAAAGGTTGCCCCCATTGTCGAATGCAATGCCTTCCGGCTGGATAAACATGTTGCTGTTCAGGTGATGGACGTCCTTCACCTTCCATTGCCGGTCGGTTACCACGACCATCTGGTTCACCGCCGAGATAATGTACCACTCCTTCGTAACCGGGTTCCGCGCAATGCCCGAAGGCCTGAAACCGCGTGCTACTTTGCCGGTAATCGCTTTGATCTCGTCCACATTGATTGCAAACTTGCCCGATTCCGCGATCACCGAATCCGGTCCTGTTTTCAGGATATAGCCCGACACACTGTTCTTGGAATCATCGCCTGCACAGTTCTTGCAAATGACGAAGAGCTCGCCGGTACCTTCGTCGCCGTACATTCCTTCATATTCACCTTTGGGTAATATGCCTTTTACTTCCGATACCCCTTCCGGCTCCTCATAAACCGCTTCCGCCATCGGGAATGTGTAGATGGTACCATTGCTTTTCAGGATATAAGCACGGTCGTTGATGATCGATACATCCTCATAATCTCCCTTTTTACTGAATTTGGAATGCTTTTGCTTCGGCACTTCCCAGGCAAGCCTGAACAGCTTCCCGTCCTCGTCCTGGATGGCGTACACCGTATCGCCTTGCCCCTTGTCGAAAGCGATTCCCGATACTTCGAAAAGGCTTTCGGGCAAGTTGAACTTCTCAGGTTTGTTGAAATCATATTCGCGGAAAATCTCCGTCTCCTTTTGCGTTGAATTGCAGCCGGCTGTGAGCAAGCCCAGCAATGCAACAGCAGCCAACATTGATCTATATTGTTTTTTCATCAGAATGTCTGTTTAAAATTCTCGACTGTGCCTGTCAGGTACTGGTAAATCGCCTCCTGCGAGCGTACGCCCCCGGGAAGCGTCGTAACGGGCACATTATGCAGCCTTTCGTCGATCCAAACCGCTTGCACGGTATCGTCCCATTGCAAGGCCAGGATGTCGATAAGCTGCTTTTTCAAATCTTCGTGATAAATCGGGAAACAGACCTCGATCCGACGGTAAATATTGCGGTTCATCCAATCGGCGGAGCCCATGAAAACCTGCGGCCGACCGTTGTTATGGAAAATAAAAACGCGGCCGTGTTCGAGGTAGCGATCCACAATGCGCTTGATACGGATGTTTTCACTCTGCCCCGGAACGCCCGGAACCGCCCTGCAAATACTCCGTACGATCAGGTTCACGGTAATGCCCGCATTCGAAGCCTCGTACAGTTTGTTGATCAGGACTTCTTCTTCGAGGTTATTCAGTTTAATGGTAATGCCAGCGGGGAGGCCGTTTTTAGCATTGTCAATCTCCCTGTCGATCAATTCGATAAACCGGTTTTGAAGATTAAACTGCGCTACCAGCAAATGCTCGAAACGCATGGCGTCGATCTTCTCCGGCTTCTTCTTTTTACTCAAAAAACCAAATAACTGCTCGGTTTCTCTCAGCATAGCCGGATGCGCCGTCAGCAGGATATGATCGGTGTAAAAGCGGGCGGTGCCTTCATTGAGGTTGCCAGTCGCCAGCAGGCCCAGGTAGGAATGCGTTTCGTGCTTACGTTTTACGAGCGCGAGCTTCGCATGGACTTTCAATGCATTCACGCTGTGGATGATCTTCACCCCTGCCGATTTCATCTTCTTCGCCCAGCGGATATTGTTCGCTTCATCGAACCGCGCTTTCAACTCAACCAGTACTGTCACCTTCTTGCCGTTTTTGGCGGCAGTAATGAGGGCGTGCGCGATCTTGGAATCGTGGGCGACACGGTACATGGTCGTGTAAATCTCCTGCACAGAGCGATCTATGGCCGCTTCGTTGAAAAAGCGGAGAATCGTATCGTAAGTCTGATAGGGCGCATGGACCATCAGATCTCGGCGGGTCAGGGCCTCGAATAATGTTTCCGGTTCTTCAAAACCTTCCAGATGCTGCGCGGCCGGCCATGCGGGATAGGAAATAGCCGGGGAAGCTACCGGCAACGATGAGAGGTCTTTCAGGTTATGATAGCGCCCGCCTTCCACGAGCGATGCCTTTTTCAAATCAAAGACATTCACAATGTATTGCAAATGCCGTAATGACAAGCCCGGCTCGTACAGGAACCGGGTAGCGAAGCCAAAATCGCGTTTGCTCAGCTGCTTTTCGACCTGCTCGGCCATATTTTCGCCGTCCTCGTCAAGCAGATCCAGCTCAGCGTCCCGCGTCACTTTGATATTGAATGCTTTGATATCCAACGCATCCGGAAACAGGATGGCCAGATTACAGCGGATCAGGTCTTCCAGAAAAATAACGTATTCGGCGTCGGGCAACTTGATTTTAACAAACCTGTCGAGTTGAGGCACGGGAATATTGACCAGCGCGATTCTCTCCTTGTCGCCGGGCAGTTGTAGCACCACGACGATGTATATCTGATTGTTTTCAGGAAAAAAGGAGGTTTTATCATTGAGGTAAACCGGCTGCAAAAAGCCTGCTATTTGTGTATAAAAATAGCGCCGGGCGAATGCCGCGATTTGTTCGGAAATACCTTCTTTATACAAAAAATGAATCCCCGTGCGCGCCAATGCCGGAATGACGGATTGGCCGAGAATGCGGCCAAATTCTTCCTGCTGCCGGTTCACCGTCGCCTCTGCTTCGAGAAAAGCGCTGCCGGTGGCATCCCGCATGGCATTTTTTTGCAGGTAAGGCATCCGCACCCGGTAAAATTCGTCGAGGTTGGACGAATAGATCGACAAAAACCGGATCCGTTCCATGAGCGGGACGGCTTCATTCGCGGCTTCCATCAATACCCTTTCGTTGAAAGAAAGCCAGCTGATATCCCGGTTAAAATAGCGGAACGCTCCCATAAAGACGGCGGATCAGTGTTCGAAGAAAATGGAGGCGATCACAAACGCGACCACAGAAATGACGATTCCAAACATGAATACATTATAAGCCACACGCAGCAGACGGTATTTCCTACCGAGCACAACTCCCTGGGAATAAACATCTTTTGTAAGACTACCATACAAAAAGTCGCGATCGTTCATCATGGTCTGCATGCCTTTGGAATACTCATCGAACGACATCCGGTAGAAATTTCCGAAAAACAGCAGGTTCACGCTTTTGGCGTCGATATCGTCCTGCGTAAACGTACCACGGGGAATTGTGGGGCGGGTGGAAAGGATCGAGAATACCATGGTGACCATACAAACCGTGAGCAACATCATCGTCGGGAGAATGAGGTACGCATTGTCTTCGAGCTTGCGCACGAGCACGCTCAGGAGCACCGAAATGATGATCGACGTGGTGGTGATCATAATATGCGCCTTGTTATCGGCCATGTCGCTCAGGCGCTGGTGGTTGTTGGAACTGATCCGGAACATGGTTTCAATGCCTTTGTCCGGCCGGTCGTCCTTCTTCTTTTTACCTTCGGCTATTTCGGGAATGAGCGCTCTTTCTTCTTTATGATGTTTTACAACCGAAATATCCGCCGTCGCCAGCGTGGTGGTACCGATTGCCGGCGTTACCGCCTCCGCTCGTAGGGCCAAATCCTGCGCCGCTGCCTCTTCCAGCGTGTCTTCGAGCAACTTTTGTTTCAATTTTTCGAGATTCTTCCTCTTCTGTTTGTCCAGAAGGTCGCGGCAGTAGTCGGTCTGGTACTCGTGATTTTCAAGTAGTTTAATAGTGCTTTTGCGCCATTCGGTCTTGTCTATCTTTCTGCCCAGTCGCTGCTCGGCTTCTTTTCTGACCAGCTTGTTCCAGTCGCTGAATTCCGGCGTACCCAAATGGTACAGATCGGCGTCACAAACTACCTGTTGAAGGAAATTGGCCGGATTTTGCGGCCATACCGTCGCCAGGATGCATCCTTCCACTTCCGCAATCACGTCTTCATCCACCTCTTCCGAACGCAGGAATTCAGCAGCCATAGCCGCTCCCCGTTTTTCGTGCCCTTCCGCCTCGCCGCTGCTGTAACCCGTATCATGAAACCACGCGGCCGTAACTACAATGAAAGTCTCTTTGTCCTCCAACCGGTAATGATTGGCAATCTTGACGGCATTGGCCACCACCGACTCGGTGTGAACGAGGTTATGGTAACTGAGCTGCGCCAGCGCCTTCGTGCCGAAAAAATGGTGGACGTGATGCTTAACCTTGTCGAGCCGATGGTTATAGTTCATAAAACTTTCTGTTAAAAATAGAGCGCTTCGTTAATTCCAGTCCGATTCCAGGTTGACGCTCACGCGGAGCGCTTTCAGGCCCGTAACTCCCTGCAAGTCTTCCAGATCGAAGAATTCCAGGTCATCCAATAAAGTATTTTTTTCCTGTAAATACCGAACATAACCCACATATTCTTCGGCCGATTTGCTGTTGAAATACACCAACGCAATCTTGCCCGGCTGGGTAAGGCGCTCACCGGTGCCCTTCACGTGCACTTTGTCGATCCGCTTCTTGATCACCTGGTAACGGATGTTATAAGCGCCCTCCACATCGAACCGCCGCTCGTCGTCCCGGAAGCTGATATCGATGCTGCCCGAATTGATGAAAATCAGCTGCGTCGTTTCCAGCGGCTTTTCAAGTTGCGGGAGCAGCGAATGGGTGATGCGCGCGACGGCCGCCATGGTGGTCAGTTGCCACAGACGGATGTTTTTCAGGTAAAGTTCGCTGAAACGCTTTTCCGGTTCAATGGATTGACCAATGTAAATGTCGTATTCTATGCCGTCCGTGCGGAATTTTTCGAAGTAACACGGGTACGATTCCTGTATTTCGTTCCTGAACAGATCGAGGTAGAGGTTAACCGCCGAGTTGATGGCCTGCATGGACGCTTCCAGCTCACGGCGATTGGCAAATGCCGAGCCGTGGTCTTCGTCGATCATTTCAAAATACTGGTCAATGCGGTTACGCAGCACCAGCTCGCCGGGATCCATTACGCCCGAACCGAACATTTTCAGGCTTTCTTCTTTGAAATGCTGCAAGAACGGGTGCGCCTCGTTTTCGAGGAAATCGCGGATCTTCATTTCGTCGTTATCGGTGCTCTCGTCGGTGATGTCCGCAATCCATTTTCTGCATTTGAAGATCATCTCGTCGGCCAGTCCGAACCCGAGTTTTTGTTTAAGAACAGTAAAGGTTTCTATCAATACATTAAATTGAAGACGAAGATCTTCCCTGAGGGCTGCATTTCTTTCCAGTGTGGAGTTCCGGATGTCGATCGCGCCATAGAGCGGAAATACATTCCTGAACTGAATCCCTTCGATTTCAGCACTTTGCGGGTTAAGTGCCTTGTCGCGCAGGTAATGCCATGCCGTTTCGCGGAAACGCCACTGTACGGCAGGCTGCAACGACGTAAACTTGTCGCGGATCACGTTGTCGATCTGTAGATTGAACTCATCGATGTAGTTGGTCATCATCTGCGCGATCCACGGCAAGGCAATGTCCAGCTTGGCGAGCAGGCGTTCATCGATCGATTTCTGCTCTTTGGAATACACTTCCAGAACGCCTACCACCCTGTTATCATGGTAAACGGGCAACAGCGCATAGGCTTCGACGCCGTCGTTCCGGAGAATGCGGATGAAGTCCTGCTTTTGCTGGTCCTCCGAGCCCAGGTTACGCAGTAGCAGCGTTTTTGGGGCCTCGAAATACTGTGTGGCCATATCGAGGTAGGTCTGCTCGGCCATATCGTTCTCGGTAGCGGCGCTCATGAGCTTGCTGAAAAGGACAGAACTCCGGTCGAAAACCAGTTTGTTGTTGACCCGCAGAACGGCCATCAGTCCGAAATCGATAGCAGGATTTTCGACCAGCATCTTCAATGCGCCCGCTACATAGTTGAAATACGTTTTGGGATCATAGGAGGCGCGGTCGAGAATGGTGTTCTTGATATTTTCAACGGCGTGCTCCGCCGTAACGTCGTTCAGCGTGATCACCGAAAAGCCTTCAAAATGAAAGAGGCTGTGCGGCAGCAGGCTGGCAAACACATTGATATCGAAATTATCCTGTAAATCGGAGCGCAATGTATCGAGGTCAAGCTCGGGAAGACTGCCTTTGGCATATACCTCACAAAAACGGTTGTCGATATGCACCCGGTAATACTTCTGCAGGCCCGAACGATCGTCCTTCAGCGTAATGATCATATCCGGGTGGTGCATCGGGGGGAAATGGTAGAGCTTTTCCAGAATGAAGGCATAAAGCATCTGCAATTTTTGCTTGTAATTAACGCCCCTGTCTTCGATAAGATCGCACCTGATATTGCCATCCTGCTGAAAAAGCAGGCTGTAAAAGCCCGAAGTGCCGTAGAAAACCACGGGACTGACGGGGACACTCAACGCCCAGAAAACTTCCTTTTCGTTGGCGATAGGTGGCATGAGCATGCCATAGATCAAACTCAGTTCTTCCTTGTAATTGTTGATTTCCGACAGCGGAATATCCTTGCCGAAAGCCGGGTCGGCTTTCAACTTGTCGAGAACCATCGAGAAAAATGTCTTTTTGACCGTTTCTTCCTGATCGATTTTGCTTTCCAGAAAGCTGATAAAGCTCCGGAAAGAAATAGATGAGTCAAGTTTCTGGAGACCGTATGGTGTGTTTTGAGTTACATCAATCGTGATCGGTTCCATTATTTGGTTTTTTGCACACTGAATGAATGCTCTGATGGCTTTCGGTTACTAAAATTCAGTGTTTTTTGTCAAACTGCCAACGATAAACGTTGAATTACGGTTCCATTAAACCGATTCGACCTTTTCCTGCGTTACCGAAGGCTTGATGATCATTCGCAGGGACTGATCTTTGGTAAAATAGGCAACCATCCAGTTGTAAAGCGTTTTCATACGGTTACGATGGTTGATAAGCGAAATAAGGTGTATGAAAAGCCAGGCCAGCCACGCGATCACGCCTTTGAAATGCACTTTCGGCGACGGCAGGTCTACTACGGCTTTGGCACGGCCTATAATGGCCATCGAGCCTTTGTCATTGTATTTAAATGCGTGCAACGGCTGGTGCTCAGCAATCAGCCCGAAGTTGCGCGCCAGATTCTTGCCTTGCTGGATCGCTACCTGCGCTACCTGCGGGTGCCCGTTCGGGAAGCCCTCGTCGGTGGTCTGCAGGCAGCAGTCGCCGATCGCATATATATTGTAGGTGCTATTGACTTTGTTGTACCCGTCCACAAGCAACCTGCGCCCGCGTCCGTAAGCTTCCGCCGGAATGCCTTCGAACACCCTACCCGTAACCCCGGCTGCCCAGATGAGCGTCTTGGCATCGATGCTGTCGCCTTCGGAGAAGTAAACCTTGTCGTCGACGAAGTCGGACACGTGGGTATTGAGGCGGATTTTCACCCCGAGTTTACTCAGGTCTTTATAGGTATCCTCCTGCGACGCTTTACTCATGGGCGAGAGCAAGGCCTCGCTACCATCGACCAGGTATATTTCACTGCCTTTTCCGGCGAGTTCGGGATATTCCTTGCGGAGAATGCCGTTGCGCATTTCGGCAAACATCCCGGAAATTTCCACGCCCGTAGGCCCGCCACCCGCGATCACCACCGTGAGCAGCTTTTTGACCTCCGCCGGGTCCTCGCTAAGGGTAGCCTGTTCCATCTGCATCAACAGCTTGTTCCGCATACTGATCGCGTCTTCGAGCGTTTTCATCGGCGTCGCATTGCGCTTGACATTCTCCATTCCAAAGAAATTCGTTTCCGCGCCGGTCGCGAATACCAGGAAATCGTACGATACTTCGCCGTTGTGCAGGATGATTTTGTTCTCTCCCGGCACCACTCTTTGCAATTCCCCTAACCTGAAATGGAGATTCTCCTTTCCTGAAAAAAGCTTGCGGAACGGGTAACTGATGCTGGACGGTTCCAGGAAGGCCGTAGCGACCTGGTAAATCAGCGGCGGAAAGAAGTTGTAATTGTTCTTATCGACCAGCGTTACGTCAAATTTTCTGCTTTTTGCCAGGTCCAGCGCCAGGTTCACTCCGGCAAATCCTCCTCCTACGATTACAATATTCATGGTGCTCAAAATTATTAGGGGGTTGTCAATAAGTGTAATTCGGGCTCAGGAGGGCGCAACCAATAGTGTGCCAGGGGGGTATATTTTCGAATGGCGCTTTTTGTTGAAGCGCCATCCGTTTTTGCTTCACGCCATGCTGTCGGTCATCTTTCCCGACTTCTTCAAATGCCGTACGTAGGCATATAACACACCCAGTATCAGCACAATAATGGCAAAAATAAAAATCCGGTTGTCAGCTTCCGGCACGATCTCCGGGTATTTAAATATCAGTATGGCCACAATGCCTATCAGCCACACCAGTAACGTATTATATTCTTTCAAAAGCCAGCGTTTGTAATTGAAGCGCATGTCTTTGAATGTATCCGAAATACCACTGAAATTGATCACCCAGCGGTTCACCCGGCTGCAATAGGCATCGAACTGCGCTCCGAATTTATTCCTCAGAAAGTTCTCTTCGGCCAGTACAATCGCCTGGTATATGAACAAAAACAGCGGCATTACGATTCCGACGTATATCAGCGAATTGGCCAGAATGCCTACGCCGAGCAGCATCAGTATATTGCCCACATACAACGGGTTGCGGCAATGCCGGAAAATACCTTCGGTCACCAGCGTTTCCGCATACACCTTTTTATCGCGGCCTCCGCGGATAATGTACGCGAGGCCGATGGTAATGCCCCGGATGATCTCTCCCGAAAACGTCACCAGCAATCCGAGGATCACCGGGTACAAATAATAGTTCGGGCCGAATTGCTCACGCGAAAAAATCGGCGGCGACGGCACAAACAACAGCAGGTACAGGAGGATAAACAGGTTATTTCTGTACTTGAAAAAGAAGTTACCGATCGCGATCATGATTTTTTGTGAGCTATCATTCCTGAAAAATTGTACCACTTGAAGAAAATTTCGCAGTCGGCGAAACCGGCCTCTTTCAGCAGAAGCATGTTTTCAGACAACTTGTACGGGATCAGCACGTTTTCGAGCGCTTCGCGTTTCTGCGAAATTTCGAGCTCGCTGTAATGGTTCCGTCGCTTATAGTTGTAATAGTATTTAATAAAATCACGATTGAATATGCTGCTTTCCGCAAGCACTTTCTCAACCAGCAGCAGCACGCCGCCCGGGTTCAATCCATCGTATATATTCTTCAGAAGCCGCTCGCGGTACAATGGCCTTACGAACTGCAGTGTAAGGCAAAGGATCACGACTGAGCCATTGGTAATGGGAAGCTGCTGGTGCAAATCGCCTGCAACGAGGTCGTAAGGCCTTACGAAACCCGCCTCTTTCAGCTTCAAATCGCATTTGTCCAGCATTTCCTTCGACTCGTCGATCCCGATGAACCGGATGTCCGAGGGAATGAGTTGGTCCAGACCTATCAGCGTGGTGCCGGTAGAACACCCCAGATCGTACACAAATGTTCCTTCTTTCACATGGTCGGCAGCGATCTCGGCGAGCATACGCTGCATCTCATTGTAATAAGGTACTGACCTGCTCACCATATCGTCAAAGACGTTGACCACCGTAGTCCCGAACTTGAAGTCCGAAACTTTCGTGATTTCATCTCTGAAGACCTGGTCTAAATTCTCATTTCCAAGGTTCTTCATAAGTTACAGTTAGATTGAGTTAGATTTCGGGGTGCGCTTTTCGTTCGAGTCGAAAAACCTGTCCCAAATATCTGAACTTACACCGTAACCTTTACTTGCATCTGAATAATGATGTTGCATATGATGCTTTTTTAATCTCTTCCAGAAAGCGGATTTGAAATTGGCATGATGCAACGCATAATGGCTCATATCATAAAAAAGATACCCTGCCATGAACCCCGCATAAAAGGCGGCCACATAATATTCACTCAAAAAAACAGTGAACAGAAAGTAGAAGCCCGTTGCCAGCGGAATACTCACCGACGGCGGCATTACCAGTCTTTTGGCGTCATTGGGGTAGTCATGATGCACGCCATGGAAAATAAAATGGATGCGCTCCATAAACTTGCCGTGGGGTGTAAAATGAAACACAAACCGGTGCATAAAGTATTCGGTGAAAGTCCAGAAGAACAGTCCTCCAAATACTACGCCTACAAAAGTGTACCAGACCATCTCCCCCGGCCCCAATGCCTTCCAGGAGAAGTAGGTGATCACCGGCACGAAAATGAAAAGTGGCACTGAATAATGTACCTTGGAGAATGCCTCAAGAAAATTGCTTTTAAACATCCTTGAAGATTCCGTTGCATTGGAGACATAGTTCTTAGGCATGTCAGGATGGTTTTATTCGCTGAATAATAGTTTTACCGGTGGCAATCTCGGTACCTTTCAACTCGATGTATAGCACGTTGGGCGACCAGAAAGTACCGCCGTCGATCCGGATGAATACCCTGCTGAGAATGCATTCCTTCTTATCGATGCTGGCATAAACATGGTATTCGTTCCGGGTATCCCTCCGAAGGTAAAGCGGCAATTTCGAATAAGCTACCGAACGGAGTTCGTAAGTAGCATTACCGATCGCTTTCGAATTGATACCGTATGCAAATTTACGCTGCAAATAATTGAGCTCCTTCCGAATCCCGCCTTCCGGATAACGGATCCAGAATGTGTTGACCGGGTTCTTTTCGCTGATTTTCCCCTGTTTGTCGACGTTAAGCTGATAACAGATTGTATTCGTATTCGGATCGCGCTGAATGTAAAAAAGTAATCCGGGAACGTTGTTCGGTACCGGGAATTCATCCGGGTCCGCGGCCGTCGTGCCGACTTTTTTATCTGGTAATCCTCCCGCATACGAAACAAGCGTCAGGCTAAGCGCCATCAGAATGTTGAGTACGTATTTCATGACTTTATTCAAAAACTACTTTCAAAAAATGGCTTGTGCGATTATTTCACGGTCGCATTCGCCGTATTGCAACACTTCCTGTACCATTTCGGCATCCCCCGAAAACGGCCCCGACGACTGGATTTTCAGCGTCGCCATCGCCGCCCCGTACTCCCCTGCCTCCTGCACGCTTGCACCCTTCACGCGCTGGCTCAGGTAACCGGCCATGTAGGTGTCGCCGCAGCCCGTCGCGTCCACGACGTCGGTCGGTTTGTAGGCCGGGATCTGGTAAAAATGGTTGTCTTTGTAAATCAGTGACCCTTTGCTGCCGAGCGTAATGATCACTTCTTTCACCCCCAGATTGGCGAGATATTTCGCACCTTCGATCACATCGCTGGTGCCCGCCACCACCTCCATCTCGAACTCGTTGGCTTTGAGCACGTGGATGTAGGGCAATGCTTCTATTTTATCTTCCCAATCTTTATACAAAACCTTCTGGTCTTTCACATAGCGCAGGTAACCCTGGATATCCAGCGAAACCTTGCCTTTCCCTGCCAGCATTTTGATGAGGTCCACGGTAATGTCATCCGAAAGCAAGGGCCCCAGATGGAAGTACTTTGCTTCGATCGCGGGCATTTGTGCTACCGTGAACGGCGCTGCCTTGTGCAGTACATTCTGCTCGCGGTGGTCCTGGTTGGCGCTGTAAATGTTTTCGAAGTAAACTGTGTAAGGGCTGTTCTGGGAAAAAACTTCGATGTTCTCCTCCCGCAGACCGGTAACAATATGGCTTTCCTTTTCGGCCAATGCGGTTACCAGCATATAGCGGACGTCGAACTGCCGGAGCGCCTTCGAAAAATAGAACGAAGTGCCGCCGGGCATATACTTGACAGACTGGGCAGTAACTACTTTATCCAAAGTGATATGCCCGATGGTACATATATCGTACATGGTACTCTTGTTTGGTCCAGCACCGGCACCTCAAGCCTGAAGGCCTGGGTTATAGGTGTGGTTGTGATAACTAGCACAGGCTCTTGATGGTGTCAGCCACCTGGGCAAAATCTGTAATTTCGGCGTCGGCCACCGACGCCTGCGTTTCAGCTGTTTCTTCAAACCCCGCAACATTCAGCCAGATCGCCTTCGCTCCGACGGCCTTGGCGGGCAGAATGTCTTTGGAATAGGAATCGCCTACTGCCACGCATTCATGTGGAAGAAAGCCCTGCGCTTTCACGCCCAACTGCCATATCGCGGGGTCGGGCTTCCGAACGCCGACCACTGCCGATTCGACGACAGCCTGGAAATAATGCGCAATGCCAAATTCCTTTAAAACGCTATTCAAGTTCCCGTAAAAGTTGGAAACCATCACGAGGGGGTATTCGGCCGCCAGCTTTTCAAGGACCGGCGCTGCCTTTTCAACACTAGTGCGTGCGACGCGGTCGCATTCGCGGGCGATGGCCTCGATGGCCTGGCCGTCCAAATCGTATCCGTTGTCTTTCAGATAGCCAAACTGCTGCTCTACTTTGAGAAACAGCACATCATAAAACACATGATGCGGCTGGATGATCGGATGGATAGCCAATGCCCTCTCGCCAAACTTGTATGCACTCGCAAATGCGTCTTTGTCAACCTTTACATGATTATGCTGATACGCATCCCATAAAACATTGGCCCAATGCAAGCCATTTGTATCGATCGTACCGCCGTAATCAAATAAAATCCCTTTAATCATTACTTTCTATACCAGGGGCTAAAACCCCTGGTTATTAAATATTTATATTCTTTACCCTATCAAACTCAATCAAAAATCATTAACTATTGGCTCTCACTGGAATAGGTTCCAGTTCTGAATCTGTGTTGCTGACTTTCTGATTGTTTTTAGTTTTTCTATTAATGAGAGCCAGGCCGATGATAATCCAGACTATCTCTCTGATTCTCAAAACAACCCCAATAAAAATCCCCTGCGCCGCGGGCAATCCCACACTTCTCAACGCCAGCGCCAGGCCGCCTTCGCGGGTACCAAGCTGCATGGGGAAGAAGAAGATCAGGTTCGCGAAAAGCGATGAGCCTGAACTAACGATCAGCGACTGCGCCAATGTCATTTCCATTCCGATAGCGTGTGCCGTGAAATAGATCTCCAGACAGCCGATCACCCTGCCTGCAAACTCATAAAACAGCGAAGTATAGAATGCATTCCGGCGATCGGAGTACAGGACGCGGATCTGCTCGTCCACTTCGTAGAGCGTTTCGGCGTTGTTCAATGCGAACTCCCGCACTTTATTTTTAATGAAAGGCACTTTTTCCAGCAAGCGGAACGTGCTTACCGTAAAGCCCTTTTTATAGACATTGATAAACCAATACCCCAACACCAGCCCTACAACCAGCAGAATGCCGCAACCGGCCAGCATCACATCGCTCAAAGGCACCACGGCGACAATCAGTATGATCGAAGCCAGCCAGAAAAGCACGTGCGAAAACATGTGCATCAGGCTGTAAAGCAGCACCGAGGAAGTCGCTTTATGAATACCGAGCGTCGGTTTCAGCTCCAAAATGCGGTAAGGCTCCCCACCCAATGCGACGAATGGCGTAATGTAGTTGATCGCATAGCCGGAGATCGTCAGCCGCAGCACCGACCAGAACGACAGGTTCGTTTCGGGCAATTGCGGCTCGCGGATGATCGCGCGGAATGCGAGGGCGTTCAGGATGTAGATCACCAGCCAGCTGCCGATCACCGGCAGGAACCAGATGCCCGTCCTGTTAATATTTTCCCAAATCACCGACAACCCTGTGCCATAAATCATATAGCCCAGCGAGAAAATACCGATTGCCATGAAAAGGGCTTTGTACGCCTTGCTACCCATTGTATTCCTCAGCGATTATTTTTTTGTAAAAATGATTGCTCACCTGCTCCTGTTTTACAATCATATAAATCAGGATAGGGTTCAGAATGAAAATGTCAAAAAAGAAATAGATCCACGACTGGTCCAGGAACAGCCAGATAAACAGGAATATCACCCGGGTATTGAACTGGACAATGTTAGTGTATTTCATCAATGGCTTGTTCTGCGCACGGAAATCGGTAATGAGCTTCGCAGGCAGGCCATTCTGGTATTTTTGCTTCACTACCGCCAGCAGCTTCTGCAATTTTGGCGAGAAAAACTCCTGTTCTTTGGTGTAATTCAAATACAGCCGCGCCACGATTTTCATACCAAACTGACGGGTCCAGCTCATTTCATCATACTCCTTTTGCAAATCACGGCTATTGTCGAGCTCGCTGCCGTTGGTGCCTTTGATAAAGAACAAATGCACATTGCGGTAGTAATCCGCCATCGCCGACTGGATCATATGCGACGCGCCCGCAACCACGCCAGGCACCCATATCCATGCGCTCCACCCCTCTTCCATGCTCCGCAAACAGATCGCGATGTGAATGGCGATGAACCAGAAATCACCGGCAACACCATCGAGAATACGGCCGAAACGGCTCTTGTCGTTCGTCATCCGCGCGAGCTGGCCATCTGCGCTGTCGAGCGAGTTGGCAAACATCAGCGAAAGCATCCCGATCACATTGATCCACAATTGCTGCGGATAGAACAATATGCCCGCCCCTACGCCGAAGAAAATGCTGATGATCGTGACCGGATTCGGGCGCAGGCCTACTTTCGCACAAAACAGGGCGATTTGGTAACCGATCGGCCGATAAAACCAGATGTCGATCTGCTCCTCGGTATCGTTCGATTTGAGCGAATTCTCGAATGCCGAGGTTTTTTCGGGTTCTTCAGTAACCGGGCGGGGTGTGGTGGTTGTCTCCATTAATTATCGTTCAAAAATCTTTGGTAAAGCCGGCCGGCAATATGCCCTGCCGCCTGATCGCGGCACGGTGCGAAACTAGGCCAGTCGTTCAGGTCGATGATACGGTAATCGCCGTCCTTCCCGATAATGGCGTCGCCCCCGTAGATATCGATCCCCACTACCCCTGCCGCTTCATTCGCCGTGTTCTGCAACCCTTCGGCGCTGAACGGGTAATACACCGAATTACCGTTGATCTGCTGGTATTCAGCATACTTATGGTGGTTGTTGTCGTACGGGTAGAACCAGAAGAAAAAGTCTGTGCCCCTAACGCCGTAAAACTTCACCAGGTCGCCGATCAAATGCTGCGAGATCACCGCATCCGGAATTTCGCGTAACGCGTATTCCCTGAGTATCTCCTTGGCTTCCTCGCGCGATGCCGCAAACGACACATCCTCCTTATGGATGGCGTGGAAATCGCCCCTTTTAATCCAGTAACCTTTTCCTTTTATCTGATCAAAAACCTCGTCTCCCTGATAATCGGTCGGTACGATGTAGCTATCGGCAACAGGGATATTTGCGCTATTCAAGGCATTGGTCAGGTTCGTCCGGAAGCAGTTCTCAATCCCGAATGCCGAGTTCAATACCTGCGTACCGTTCCTTTCCAGTTCCTGCAATCTGGCCACGACCTGCTTTTGGCGTGCCATGGTGAAAATCTTGCTGTAATTCACTGTTTCCATCGCCAGGAACTCATCTTCGCAGCAGATGGTAATGCGGCATCCCAGTTTTTCGAGCTCTTTGGCCGTTTGGGAAAAAATCGCATCGTCGTTCCCGATGTGGTTGGGCGAAAACTTTTTGTTTCGGTGGACGCCCAGTATTTCTAATTCGTTCATGTATGGTGTTGACCGGCAAAACGCCCCGGTCTGTTAAAATTTTACGCTAAAATGCCATTTCGCCGCTCAAAAACAGCTCGGCCGTCTGGATATCGCTCACGTGGTCGACATCCACGATTTTGGTAAATGGATAAGCTTTCAAGTACAAACCATCCGCTACCAGCTGCCGCTGGAAGTTCCGCATCCGGCTCACACCGTTTTCTACGGCTACATTCACCGTTTCAATGGCTTTCCTTCTGAGACAATAAATCCCGCCTGAAACAAACGGGGTATCGGTACTATTGTCGTCGGTGAACGCGGTAATGCGGTCGTCATCGTCAACTGCTACGTACAGAGGACTTTCGTCGTCGATGAATGCCGTCACGGCCATTTGCCCTTCCAGTTCTTTGCTTTCTGCAAATTCGGTGATGAATGCGCTGAATTCCTCTTCGCGGAAAACGGTGTCGGTGGTCGTCAGGCAAACTTCGCTCAGTTCCGGGTCGCTTTTGAACAACTCGTAAACACTATGCAGCGAGCTTGGTGTCGTTTTCTTTACAATTTGAATAGGCAGGTTTTCGCTCATGCCCATCAAATGCATTTCCAGCAGCGGCGATTCTTCGTTGACGATCACCATGATCTTCTCCGCATTGTTCCGCATGAAAATCCCGATAAGCCGGTCGATCAGCATCTCGCCGTGCAGGCTCACCATCGGTTTGGGAAGTGTAAAACCTTCCTTCGCCAGTCGTGACCCCTCTCCTGCTGCTATGATTGCGTAATTCATGTTAATGTCCCTTTTTAAATCAATGCCTTAAAAATCAAGCCTGAACCGCGCGCGGATACCCCATTCCGAGACATTCGGGTTGTCGAGGTAGGTAAAACGTTTTACCAGGTCTACGCGCAGGAGCTTGAAAATGTTGGCAATACCGACGCTACCCTCGATGTAAGGCTCGCGCGACAATGTGTAAGTAACGGGCTTACCGTCCTGGTCAGTCGCAAAGCGGTAAAGCGACGGGTTGAATGCCGGGTTGTTCTCATCCCTTAAGCCGCCCATCAAACCTTTGAAACTTACCACTTCACGCAGTTTCAACCTTTTCAGCAATGGTATCTTGTTGAACAAAAAGCCGTTCAGGTAATATTGCACGTCCAGGCTCGCGTAATGATCGCTCGCGAATTCCAGGAAGTTCATCAGGTTATATGAATTCAGCTGGTAAGCGTACGTCTGGTTAGCACGGTGGATCGTCAGCAGCGGGAACTGGATTTGTTTACCAAAAATATAACCGCCTTCCGCTGTGATATCCGCGAAACCGAACTGCGATAAATAAAACCGCTTCTGGATATTCAAAGCCACATTATGGTAGTTGTTTTCTCCTTCAAAAACCCCTTTCAGACCTGCATTGTAGCGCAGCGTGAAGATCGGGTATTTGTTGATGATCGGCGTGCGGTACAATTTGCCCTGGTAATACTGCTCGTGCGGCGCATAGCGGAACTCGATGTTTGCCTCGGTGTTGTTCAATGTTCCCGCATTCTTCAACTGGCCTTCTTCGTCCAGTCGCTCATAACGCAAAATACCGGCAGGCGTTTGTCTCCATTGGGTAAAACCGATCTTGTAAGAAAAGCGGCTTTCGAACTCCCGTACGTATTCCAGTTTGTAAATATCATTGTACAACCAGCGGTTGTTATCACCCCGTTTGAACGACAAGAGAAAGTTATCCTCCTGCACAAACTGCAATTCCTGGCCCGGAATCTTAGTATCGCGCTGGTAGCTCGCCCGAACGTAATGCAGCGGGAAGTGGTAAACGGATTTATTATTGAATGAATAAGTCCCGCTCACAAAATACTTCCATTTCTGATCCTTGAAACCGTATGCCGCGTAGGTCTCGAAATACACCCGCTTACTCAGGTCGGTAGTAGTACGGCCACCGAAACGAAGCCGGAAACCTTCCACCGGGTTGAAACTGTAAAACGTATTCACCGGCCCTATTTCCACTTTACCGAACGACTTGTACCCCGAAAGGAATAGCGTCGCGATGTCCATCGTCCGCTTGAAGGACGGGATGGTTTGCAGGGTATCTATATTCTTGTAAATATCCAGCTCGGTGCGTTCCAGGGGAATATGCCGCTTGCTGGCCCAGAATGATTCGGTCGTTTTGATTTCCGGATTATACACGATTTCCTCTCCGGGGCCCCGGTAAACGCTGTCGGGACGGGACTGATTAATGGTGTAATCCTTGAAATTCACCGTACGCTGACCGTACAAACCGCCGTTCTTCTCGCCCAATGCAAATTCCATCGCGAGCGTCGATTTATTCATGAAATAGCGGCCATCGTCTCCTTTCTCAAATTCCAGGCGCGCCTCAAGGTCGCGCATGAAGTTGAGGTTAATGTCTTTGTTGACGGTCAGGTAGGCGTTCTGCACACCATATTTGCCATCGAGGGTAATGTACAATTTCCCTTCAAAAAGCATATCCGTCTTGTTCCGCGGCACGAAGCCCAGCTCGATCAGCCATGGATTGCTGGTTTTAATGGTATCGCGGATAAAGAACTTATAGAATGTCGGTGCGGAGTTCGCGATCGGGCTCAGCAGCAGGTTGGTGGCGATGGAGATATCATTGTCGTAAATGTTGATATCCTCATACAGACGGTTGAAATAGGCACTCAAACCATCGTTATCCACAAACTTCGCGTCGAATTCGGCCCGGCGGTTAGCCAGCACGTATTGTTTCTTGTTGTAGGGACTTTTGCGGAAGTAAACTTTCGAAAGTTTTTCCTGAATGTACGCAGGCAGCATGTTCTTGCCCCCCATTGCTGTGGAATCCTGGCTTTTGAACAAAAACTGGTAATTCCTGAAAATCCTTTTGTCCTTGAAATCGTCGGACAGGTTGCTCAATGCGAGCGAAATCTTCTCGTACTGTTCGTATTCAACAAAATTGTTGCTCGCCATTTTGTTCTCATCCTTGTGTGCGATCACCTCGCGGATAAGCTGTACCGCCGGATTATCCTTGTTCCGGTAGCGTGCTTTGGTTTTAACGGTCACTTCTTTCAGCATCGAAGCGTCCACAGCCATTTTCACGTCGATCACCTGGCTCACACCGGATTTGATCGGCTTTTCAATGGCCATATAACCTACATATGTGAATTTGATCGTCGGATGGTCTTCACGCAATGTCAAAGCATAACGGCCTTCGGCATCGGAAGCGGTCCCCATGGTTGTTCCCGGGATCAGGATCGACACGTAAGGCAAGGTCTCACCTGTCTTCGCGTCTGTAACGGTACCTTTTATAGTTGTCGTCGACTGTGCGCTGGCCCAATCCGATCCGATCTGCAAAATGCTGATCACAAGGAGTAGTTGTAGCCATATCGACTTGTTGATTGCTTTCATGTTGGAACGTTCGTAACGTGTTTCGGCTGTCCACCGCTTGTTTCAGAATCATGTACGCTACATCCGTGCCGGCAGATTCGCCGGCCGCAGCTCATGATCAAGCGGGTACGATAGGTTAAAGCCACTTATTCTCCTTATACCAGGTCAATGTCTCTGCCAGGCCTCGGTGCAGATTATATCGCGGTTGGTAATGCAGATGATTTCGGGCCGCATCTATGCTACAGATCCAGTTAGGGGCTGTGAGTTCTTTTAGTTTTTCCCGGTTTAAAACCGGTGTTGTTGATGAATTTGCATAAACAAAATCGAGGAACCGGGCGATCGTTTCGACGAGCAGCAGCGGCAGGTGCGTGCGAAAAATCTGCTTTCCGCTGATCGCCCTGAACTGGTCTGCCAATGCGTAACGGTCATATGCTTGTCCGTCCGAGATATTGTAAACCGTAGTTTCCTTTTCCGTTTCCCTCAATGCGGCCATGGTAGCCGTCACGAGGTCTGTTACATACACGAAACTCAACCTTTGCGGTCCTTTGCCAATGTAGGCATCCAGACCTTTGCTGAGTGTTTTAAAAAGGACAAACAAGTCCTTTTCGCCGGGGCCATACACTGCTGTCGGGCGGATAATGCTCAGCGGCAGGCCATTTACTGTTCTCAGATATTGCTCAGCCAAAAGCTTGCTTCTTCCGTAATCCGTCACCGGAACAGGCAAGGTTTCTTCTGTGATTGGCTGGGCCGCATTGTACGCCGCGGGGCCTAATGCCGCGAGGCTGCTCAAAAACACAAACCGCTTCAACGGAATATCCGCAGACATCGCAGCCTGCGCCAGATTCAGCGAATATTCCGCGTTGACCAGATTATAGGCATCAGCGGTTTTGGCTTTTGTCACTCCCGCCGCGTGGATGATGTGGGAATAGCCCCCATCTTCCAGCAACTTCATTAATTTATCTTTGGAACTGAAATCAGCATTCACATACACGAGGTCCTTCGGATCTGCATTCAGCTTTTTCAGGAAACTCAGGTTGCTGCCCGGCCTCACCGCCGCATGAACTTCCATGCCTGCTTCGAGTGCCGCCGCTACCAGGTGGTAACCTATAAATCCGCTGGCCCCTGTTATGAATAGCTTTTCTTTCATATCGGTTTCTCAAACAATCTGTACCGCTTGTACAGCTTTCCGTTGATTTGCTCGATGGCGTGGTTCATCAGATAATTATCTTCCAGCATCCAGGAGCATTCTCCGCCCGTCACTTTGGTACCGTAGGTGTTCTTGATAATGCGACCGTACAAACAAGCTTCGATCCCCATTTTCCGGTAGCCGTCGATTACCCCGAGCGTGAGTACGCGGATACGCGTGATATTTTTCTTGCCAAACAGTAACTTGAAAATTCCGGTAGGCAACAAACGTCCACGCTTGATTTTGATCAGAATCTGGTTGATATCCGGAATACCGAGTATAAATCCTACCAGTTCGTTATCTTTTTCAGCCACCAGACAAAACCTCGGATCAAGAATCATTTTCAGGTCCTTGGCCAGGTATTCAAATTCCGCCTCGGTGGTCGGCACGAAACCCAGATTCTTATCCCAGGCCTTGTTGTACACTTCCCGGATCTTCGCGACTTCATTTTTGAAGTCCTTCAGATTCACTTGCCGGATCGTGATACCGCTTCTCTGCAACCTTCCCTCCAACGCGTCGATCATGCGCACCGACTTGTCATTGGAATCCGCCACATTAATCTCGTACGCCAGCAAATCGGTTTTTTTTGTCAGGCCCGCATTTTCCAGCAACTGCAGATAATATGGCGCATTGTAAGGCATCATCGCCATCGGAGGCCGGTCGTACCCTTCGATCAACAAACCGCAGGTTTCGTTGGTTGATAAATTGACCGGTCCTACGAGCATATCTGCCCCTTTTTGCTTAACCCAGGCGGTAGCTTCCTTTAAAAGCGCATCTACCACCTTCTGGTCGTTTACAGTATCGAAAAAGCCAAAAAAGCCATCCTTCCGATTCGTAAACTCGTTGTGGTTCGTATTATAAATCGCCGCTACCCTTCCGTTCACCTTGTCTCCGTCGTAGGAGAGAAATAGTTTCACCTCCGAATGCTCATGGAACGGGTGCTTCCCCGGTGTGAGCATATCTTTTTGAGCAATGAACAGTTCTGGTACATAATTCGGATCGTGTTGATACAGATCATGCGGAAAATCAATGAACTTGCCTAATTCCTTCGGAGTGCTTACGGGCGCTATGCGGGTCATAGTCTTTGTCTTTCGATAATAGCGTCAGGACAAACCTCACGGTAAATGCGGGACATTTTGTCAACTGCTTCCTCGATCTGGCTGAATGTATGCGTAGCCATCAGCGAGAAACGGATCAGCGACTGTTCCGGGCGTACCCCTGGTGAAACCACCGGGTTCACGAAAACCCCCTCGTCCTGCAATCTGCGTGTCATGATGAAAGTCTTCTCGTTGTCGCGGATATACAGCGGCAGGATCGGGCTTTCGGTTGCGCCCAGGTCGAAACCATTCACGAGCAGCAACTCTTTCGCGTATCTTGTATTAGCCCAAAGACGCTCCATATGGTGCGGTTCTGTTTCGATAATATCGAGGGCAGCCAATGTGCTTCCCACGGAAGCGGGCGTCATGCTCGCGCTGAACATGAGCGAGCGGGCGCGGTGTTTCAGGTAATCGATCGTAGCGGCGTCACCGGCGATGAATCCGCCCAGGGATGCCAGCGACTTGCTGAATGTCCCCATAATGAGGTCGGTCGTTTCGGTAAGGCCGAAATAAGAAGCCGTTCCGGCACCTTTGTCACCGATTACCCCGAGGCTGTGCGCGTCGTCGACAAGTACCGTCGCATCGAATTCCTGTGCGATGGCATTCAGTTCGGGCAGTTTTACGATATCGCCTTCCATACTGAAAATCCCGTCGGTCGCGATCAACTTCACGGCTTCCTCCGGCAACAGGCTAAGCTTTTTGCGGAGGTCGTTCATATCGTTGTGCGCATACTTGATCACTTTCGAGAACGACAGGCGGCTGCCATCGATAATGGAGGCATGGTCGCTTTCGTCGAGGATCAGGTAGTCGTTACGGCCGGTGAGGCACGATAATGCACCCAAATTGGCCTGGTAACCCGTACTGAACAGCACCGCACCTTCTTTTCCTACATATTTGGCCAGGCGGCGTTCCAGTTCCTCGTGGATATCGAGGGTTCCGTTGAGGAAGCGCGAGCCCGCGCAGCCTGTTCCGTACTTCTGAGCCGCTTTTTGCGAAGCTTCAATGATGGAGGGGTGCGATGTTAAACCCAGGTAGGAGTTGGACCCGAACATCAGGACCGGCTTCCCGTTAATAATAACCTCGGTATCCTGTCCGGACTCGATCGGTCTGAAAAAAGGATATACACCTTTTGCTCTTGCAATCGCCGGGTCTTTGAATTCGGCAATGCGATTATTTAAGATTTTACCCATAGTAATTTGTGTCAGAATCAACAGCTTGTTTTAGTGGGGTGCCTACCGGCATCAGGCTGCGGCCTGATAAAGACATCAGGCAAGTCAGTTGGTATTGTAGCAATTATTTCCCATGTTAAGTACAATTAGATCGTGAGTCTGGTTATTGATTTTTTCGCTTGTTGACCCGTCATCGATTGCCTTTCAAAATACAATTTTCGCCGCTGGCTAACTTATATTTTCATTCGGCAACTTTTCGGGTTAAGTGATAAACCCAATACCGGGCGGACTAGTTCATTAAAATACCCGTTCATTTTGTATTTTCCCGGTAAAAAGAAAAAAAATGTTTTGCCCCGTTTCCGTGCCCCGACCTGTAACCGCCAAGCTCTGACCGACTTTGCGTTTGCAGGAAGAATTTAAAGTTGCCGGACAAAACATTAATTTTTTCATGTTACCAGACTCAGTTTCTCTAAATTTCTTCCACTACAACGCTTTCCTGTACCCTGGCAGACTTCGCACGCCACGCATTCCACTTTTCTCCCAGCCTGTCGACCAGATAATACGCCATCGGCACCAGGTAAATAGTGAGCAGCATCGAGCTTGTCAAGCCGCCGATCAGTACCCATGCCAGCGAGTTCTTCCACTCGGCCCCGGCACCTGTTGCGGTGGCAATCGGCACCATCCCGATCACCATTGCGATGGTCGTCATCAGGATCGGCCTGAGACGTTCTTCGCCGGCAATGAGAATGGCTTTCCTGAATGGCACACCCAATGCCTTTTGCTGGTTGGCGAAGTCGACGATCAGGATCGCATTCTTCACCACAAGACCGATCAGCATCAGCATACCGAGCATAGCGAATATTCCGATGTTGGATGACGACAATGCCAGCGCCAGCAGCGCCCCGATCACCGCTACCGGGATCGAAAACAACACGACGAACGGATACACAAAACTGTCGTAAAGCAATACCATGATGAAATACACGAGCATTAGCCCCGCCAGCATCGCCAGCCCCAGCGAACCGAAGCCCTCGCTCTGGTTCTTCGCGTCCCCGCCCCAGGTAAGTATAATGTCGTCCGGGAGCGGATTTTCCTTTAAACCGGCCTGAATATTGCTCACCAGCGTTCCCGATCCAATCCCTAATGTATTGGCGGTGACTGTGACGGATGAGCGACGGTTTTTTCGCTCCACAATACTTGGGCCGGTACTCAAGGTCACATCGGCAAACTGTGCAAGCTGCACCGATTGTTTAGCAACCGGACTATAAAATGTAATCGCCTTCACATCCTCCGGGTTTTTGCGATCGAATGCGTCGAGCATAATGCGGATATCGTAATCTTCCCCGCCATCGCGGAACTTGGAATCGTCGTTGCCGGCAAATGCATTCTGCATTGTCGCACCTACGGTCTGGATGTCCAGCCCCAATTTCGCCATCTTTTCGCGGTCGATGTCAACGCGCACTTCGGGATTACCGGCTTCCACGGACACGTTCACATCGTTCGCACCAGGCGTTTTCCGGAGGCGGTTCGCGAGGTCGTTGGCTGCGGCCAGGATTTTGTCGAGGTCGTCGCCACTCAGAAATACTTCAATAGGTGCAGTCCCGGAATTTACCATCCCGATAGCGGCCGAATTGAATTCCACACCGGCGAATTTCTGTTCCAGTTCTTTACGCACTGAGAGCATATAATCCTCGGTCGGTTGCGCATTCTTGCGTTCCTTCACAGGTATGAGCTCCACAGTGAGCTCGGTACGGTTGGTTTCGCCGCGGCCCGAGCTGTTCAGGCCGGTACTGGCCCCACCTACGTTCGCGAAAATCGTTTTTACTTCCGGCTTTTTGCGCAGGTAGTCTTCAATGCTTCGCGCGGTCAGATTGTTCTGCTGCAATGAGGCACTTTTGTCGAGTTTCATCGTGAGCAGGAATTTACCCTGGTCACCTTCCGCCACGAATTCCGAGCCGATAATGCCCAGGCCCATTACCCAGCCGGTCATGACCACGATCGCTACCAATATCCCCGAGAAAGCCAGTTTGTGCCCCAGCACCCATTCCAGACTGCCGTGGTACCATTTAGTTATTGCTGTCAAACCTTTTTCAAACCAGATCAGAAATGCCTGCGCCGGATTTTTTGGGTTAAGACGTTCGACTTTCGCCATTTTGGACGTCATCCACGGAGTTAATGTGAAACTTACCAGCAAACTGACCATCGTAGCAAATGCGACTGTCAGCGAAAACTGCCTCAGAAGGTCGGCAATCACCGAATTCACGAAGGTGATCGGCACAAAAACAACTACGATTACCAGCGTAATGGCCAATGCAGCAAAACCGATCTCTGTCACACCGTCGACGGTCGCATCCCAGGCGTTTTTACCCATTTCCAAATGCCGCTGGATATTTTCAAGGATCACAATGGAGTCGTCCACGAGAATACCGATCACAAGCGAAAGCGCGAGGAGCGTCATCAGGTTGAGCGAATAGCCCATTACGTACATAAAAAGGAATGCGGCGATGAGCGACGCGGGTACCGAAACCATCACAATGAATGCATTCCGGAAACTGTGCAGGAATAGCAGCATCACAACGGCAACCAGGATTACCGCGATAACCAAATCATGCGTTACCGCCTCAACAGATTCCAGTGTAAATATCGAGCTGTCGTAAGCGATCGCAAATTTGATATTTTCCTTCGCATTCGCTTTTTCGATGGATGCCAGTTTTGCCTGCACCGATTTACTGATCTCGACCGCATTCGCATCGGATTGCTTCTTGATAAACAAACCAATACCATTCACGCCGTTGTACCGGCTGATGCTTTCGGCGTCGGTAAGTCCGTCGGTGATCTCGGCCACGTCACCTACCCGGATCGGGCTGCCGCTTACAGGCGAGGTGATGACCAGATTGCGGATATCATCGAGTGAAGCAAATTTACCCGCCAGGCGCAAAGTCATGTTCTCCGACGTGCTCTTCACTTTCCCGGTCGGGAAGTCGAGGTTCGCCTGATTAATGGCCTGTGTGACCTGCAAAAGCGACAATCCGTAGAAACGCAGCTTATCATTGTTCACATTAATGCGAATCTCGCGCTGGTCGCCCCCGGTCATGGTAATCTCGGCCACCCCTTCGATCTGCTGCAACATAGGGAGGTACTTGTCTTCTACTTGTTGGTAAAAGACTTCGTTGGGCAAGCCTGATGTCGCAAGCAGCTGCATGATAGGCTGGTCGCTGGGCGATATTTTGGACAATGACGGAGTCTCCGCGTCGTCGGGCAGGTCGCTGAGCATGTTGTTCACATCGCGCTGGGCGTCTTCCAGTGCCTTGTCGATGTCGGTGCCCGCTTTAAATTGCACGATTACGAGCGAAGCGCTTTCCATCGATTTGGAAGTCACGTCTTCAATATTATCCAGGCCGGACACCGCGTCCTCTATCTTCTTGCTGACCTCGGCCTCTACCTCCGTCGGCGCCGCGCCTGGGTATAATGTTGTAATGGTGATGGTCGGAACGGAAAATTCCGGCAAAAGCACATAGCTAAGCTGATTGTAGGAAGCCAGGCCGCCAATGAACAGGATCGCGAAAAGCACGATGATCATCGACGGGCGCTTCAATATGGTTTCAATGAATTTCATGAGCTTGTTGATGAAGTGTTACTATTGAGCGATAACCGATGTCCCGTTTTGCAGGTTAATCTGTCCGCTAGTGACGACGCGGTCGCCAGCTTTCAGCCCTTTGGTAATTTCATAGTACTCGTTGGTCGTCGCACCTACGGATACGTCGCGCAATGCTGCCTTCCCATTTTCAACCACATACAGTTGCGGCTGTTTTGCCGAGCCCATGATCGCCTGCCGCGGTACGGCCAACGCCTCGCCCTTCACGCGCGACGCGCTCGCGATCGAGCCGTACATACCTGCTTTCAAAGGATTTACTGATGAATTTGCCAGGGTAATCTCCACCGGATAGTTATGTGCCTCATCGCCCTGCGCCGCTACCATCGTCACGCGGCCATGGAAGTTCGCATGCGGGTATACATCCGTGTGTACGGGAATACTTTTCCCAGTCCTGAATTCATTCACCGATTTTTCGGGGATATTCACGACCAGTTTAAGAGAGGAAATATCCGTAATCTCCGCAATAGGCGTCCCCTGGCTTACTACCGATCCTTTTTCTACCATTTTGGCAGTGATAATACCACCGAAAGGTGCGATAATGCTGGTGTTTTTAATCTGCTTGTTCAATTGCTTGATCTGCGCCTGCGTGCTGCGAATGCTCAGCTCGGTTCTTTCGACATTCACCGCCGGAGTCGCATCTCCCTTCACCAACGCTTCGTAACGCTTCAGGTCGTTTTGATAACCTTCCAAAGTGACCTGCAAAGCCTCAACCTGGTAATGCAGCTGCTCGTCGTCGATTTTGGCGATAAGCTGCCCGGCAGCTACATGCTGACCAACCTCGATATTCAGTTTCACGATTTCCCCACCGGCCTGCGGACGGATTTCAGCCTTCCGGTTCGGGTTAAATGATCCCAGAAAACCCGATTCCTGCGATAAGTCGCGCAGTTCCGCGACCGCTACCTTCACCCCCACCTTCGGGTCAGGATCGGGGACATATACTTTCTGCTCCGTTTTTTCCTTGTTGCTCAGCAACTTCGCCGCCGTAAGCCCCAGCACGGCAATAATTCCCAGGAAGATAAATAGACGTTTCATGAATGTTGAATGAGTGAATTTTGAATGATTGAATGATTGAATGATTGAATGACCGGGTCGCCGGAGCGATGAATGAGCGAATGAGTGAATTTTGAATGATTGAATGACTGGGCCGCCTGAGCGATGAATGAGTGAATGCGATAAAGGAAATTCAGAATGGATAGGTACTTAAAATTCGAATTCAGAGAACCTCAAACCGAGCTACTACAGTGCGAGCAAACTATTCACTCATCACTCCGGCGCCCCGGTCACTCATTCAAAATTGAACCATTCACTCATTCACTCATTCAATCATTCAATCATTGGCTTTTAGTTGTTGATGAATACCGTGTCGTTGATGAAGTATAATGTTATTTCTGAACCAGTTGGCCGGTCGCTTTTTTCCACTCCAGCTCGGCTTTCAGGATTTGCACGAGCGAGGTCAGGTAATTGCTCTGGGCGTCGAGCAGGCTGTTTTCAGCCTGAATAACGTCGGTGAGCGACACCGTACCTTCCTTGAATTGAAGCTGGATTTGCTTGTAAACCTTCTCTGCTAGCGCTACCTGCCCTTTCTTCGCATTGATGTTCTTTTGCTCCACGCCGAACTTGTTCCGCGCATTGTTTTCTTCCATTTGAATGGCCTCGCGTACCTGCTTCAGCTGAACGTCGAGCTTCTCCCGGTCTATCTGGTTCTGGCTCCGTTTCGCCCGTCTTGCCAGCCCATCGAATACATTCCAGTTGAGCTGCAAGCCAGCCCAGTAACCGGGTACATCCTGGAAGGTCGAGTTTTCACCGCCTTGTGCGTAGAACGACATGTTTGCCACGCCGTAGGCATTCACGGTCGGGATCAGCCCGGAGCGTATATTCTTGTCCTGCAACTCGTTAAGGTCCTTTTGTTTTTGAAGCAAAGCCACATCCGTGCGCCTCGTTTTATCCCAGTCGGCATAAACCGGCAGGGTTACATTTCGAACGTCTATTAATATACGTACAGAATCGTTCTGCGATATTCCCGTGTAATATTTCAAAAGGTTAACCAGCTGATTGTAATTGTCTTTCAACGTCGCCTGCTGCGTTTCGGTCGATGTTTTGTTGATCAATATCCGGTCCACATCCACCCGCTGACCCAATTTATTCTGATAAAGCAGGTCGGAAACCTTGTAAAGCCTGTCCAGGGAAATAAGGTTACTGTCCAGGAACGCCATCTGCTGGGCTACCGTAACCAGGTTATAGTAGGCGTCCGTCACATTGTAAGCCACATCTTCCTTTGTCCTGGTAGTACTCAAAGACGTCAGTTCCCGGTTCAGGTTGGCGGCTTTCAATGCATATTTCACCGACGGATTATACAGAGCCTGAGTCACTTGTGCCGTAGTCGAAAGGTTATAAGGCAACCCGAACGACAACGTACTAAACTCACCCTCCGGTCCGCCGAATACGCTTGCGGGTACCACTTGCCCGGGGATTTTGAAATACCGCTTGTAATCCCCCGACACATTCAGGCTGGGTAGCAGCCCGGAACGCACCTCGTCGATCTTCGCATTCGTTTTGGCTTCATCGAGCCGCGCGGCCTGAACACTGAAATCGTTTTTCATGGCCAGATCCAACAATTGGTTGAGGTCATACTGCTGGGCCTGCGTTCGCTGAAAAAGCATCAGGCACAACATCCCCGTGACATGGAACAGGTGTTTCATGGCTAGAACAAATGTTTATTTTAAATGTTTGTTTAATGAAGCGGCAAAAAAATAGCTACCCGATCACCAGATAGTTGCACACCATTGCCTTAATGTGCTCCTTTTGTTCTTCTGCGTATTTCTCGAAATCCTCGTCGGTCATCATAAAAAGCTCCTTCTGGATTTCCTTGCCCATGAAAATGAACTCGACGCCGCATTTGATCAGCGGAAGGATATTTTCGAGCTGCATAGGCCGTAATGTCCCGTTTGCCGTACCTTCCTCCAACTGCTTTTTAAGATAGGTTTCCCTCACCTGCCTGAAAATCGACATATCCGGGAAAAGCCTTTGCGGAGATTTGTGGATCTCATTCATGATGAAAATGATCAGGTCGGGCTCTTTTTTCATCATTTCGAAGTCATTGTCGATGATCTCCGAGATTTTCGCTTTTATATCGATGTCCTTATTCAGGATCGTGAGCATGTTCTGAAAGTATTCTTCCAGCACATCTTTAAAAATTTCGAGAAACAACTTCTCCTTGCTTCTGAAATAGTAGTTCGTCAATGCAATATTCATATCGGCCTCCTTAGCGATGTCACGCGAGGTAGTACCGTCAAAACCTTTCTTCAGAAAAACCCGTTTCGCCGCCTCCCTTATCTTGTCTTCACTTTTTTCTGTAACGCACTTCACGATTCCTGGTGTGTTAGGTTGTTGTTTATGATTGCAGCTGCTTATTGAATCAACGGTTCAAAGTTGCGCAATAGAAATAACAATGCCAAACGTTTTAAATACTAAATTTAAACAACCATTTAAAATATATGTTTGAAACTAAAATTTACCCGTTTTATCCTATTTCTCCCCTTTTTATGCACGCAGAAATCCCAAGCTTATCCATCACGAGAGCGCTATGCTATTAAAGCATATTCCAGTCGGCAATACGGTCGCCCTGCTTCTCGACGAGCCATACTTTACTGCCTTTGAAATGTCTGAGGTATTTTTTGCTCTTTTTTATCCCTGCCACGCTGAACGCGGTCGCCAGCGCGTCGGCCACAGTGCCGTCGGGCGAAATGACTGTCGTGCGTACGTGGAATAGCAGGCCGATACCCGTTTTCGGGTCGACGATATGCGAGTAGCGGACTCCTTTGTATTCCATAAAACGATAGGTGGGGCCGGAAGTAGCGAGCGCTACATTGGACAGTTGCATCGCTTGCAGTGAATCGCTGCCGTTCGAAACGTTGATGTTCCAGCCTTTGGTACCCGGAGGTGGGTTGGTAAGGACAATTTTTCCGCCCGCGTCCATCATGGCGGATGTTATGCCCAGTTTTTTGAGCTCCTTGATGGCCTCCTCGGCGGCATAACCTTTTCCGAGGCCGCCGATATCGAGCCGCATGCCTTTCTGCGTCAGCATAATGCTCCGCGACTTTCTGTCCATTTTTAGTTTTGAATAGCCTGTCCTCGCCAGTGCATCGCGGATTTCCTCCTCAGGCGGGAATATGCCCTTGCGCGTCGCATGCCGCCACATTTGTACCACCGGCCCGAGCGTAGCGTCGAAAACACCACCCGTTTTAGCACTGATGTCCTGCGAAACTGCCAGTATATCGAAAAGGTCCTTACTTACCGGCACCCATTTCCCGGTTCCCGAAGACGCCGATAGCCGGTTGATCTCACTGCCGTCGCGGTAATCGCTCATAATTTCATTCAATTCCTCTACCCTTTTGAATGCATTACCGGCGGCGACGTTTGCGATCGAATCATTGGCTGCATAAAAAACGAGTTTGAAAGGAGAACCCATCAGGCCCTTTTCAAATGTGTAACGCATCTGCTGTGCGTGGAGCGGGGATGCAGAGACGGTCAGAAAGACCAGAAATAGGAAACTATAAGGATTTAAAAATGAGCGCATTGGAATAATAACAGGTAATCGTTCGGCAAATTACTTCATTTCGCGCATTTCGCAGGCGGTGCCCCAGCGATAATTTGTAACGACGGCTGTAACGACAGAAGGGGGTACGGACCTCCCGTCCATACCCCCTTCCGCTTCCGGTACTTATATATCAGTATTCGCTATACTCGTCAATCCAATTGCTTTCCTCAGGTTGATGATGTGCATTAATAGCATCTTTAATCAGTCCTGCTCCTATGAACGGCAGGGAAACAACAGTCGAAATAATCATTGCGAAAAACATAATAGTTGCAAAAAATAACTTCCCGGAATACCCAATAACGCTTGATAAGAAGTTCATGCTATTGCAATTATTTGTACTAAAAATTATACTCAAAGTTAAAAAAATAACCATGCCAATCCAATATAATGTACTTATTTTGGGATATAGTTTAATGATTTATAGAGCTTTTATTACAATTCCGAGACGAACAGTAGCGCGGATTCTACAAACCCCAGAATCATTTCTCACTATTTATAACCAACCATGAAATTAATTTTACACAGACAGGCCAGCTCCGATTCATGAGTAATTTTTTTGCGGCTTTTTTGAGAGTCTTTTTTGCTGCCCTCCTCGGCACCGCCACCATACTTACGGTCGTCATTATATCGCCGTTCCTCCTGATCATCTGGATCTGGAAAATACTCCTGGGGACACCTCCACGCCGGTAAAACAGGAGTTCCTATATTGCAGGTAAACAGAACCTGTACATTCACGCTCATGAAAAGAAGAAACTTTATCCGGCTCGGCTCGGCAGCAGGATTGTTTTCCGTTATGCCGGCGCTTGCCTGGCAACCAGGACCCGCTACCTCCTCCCCCGGCGAATATGCGGAAATGACCGTAGCGGAAATGCAAAAACGCATGCAATCCGGCCGACTTACCTCTTTGGCACTGACACGCTACTACCTCGGCGAAATTGCGCGCACCGATAAGACAGGACCGAAACTGACATCGGTCATAGAAGTGAATCCCGATGCGCTCAGGACTGCTACTTTGCTTGACAAGGAACGCAAATCGGGCAAAATCCGTGGCCCGCTGCACGGCATACCTGTTCTCATCAAAGACAATATCGACACCGCCGACCATATGAAAACAACCGCCGGCTCACTAGCGCTGCTCGATAATGTGGCCTCGAAAGACGCATTTCTCGTAGCCCGGCTCAGGGAGGCCGGAGCGGTGATCCTCGGCAAAACCAATCTCAGCGAATGGGCTAATTTCAGGTCGACACGGTCGTCGAGCGGATGGAGCAGCAGGGGCGGACAGACCCGAAACCCGTACGTGCTCGACCGATCCCCGTGCGGGTCGAGTTCCGGCTCGGCGGTGGCAGTTGCGGCCAATCTCTGCGCCGTAGCGGTTGGCACGGAAACGAACGGCTCCATCGCCTGCCCGGCATCCATGAACGGCGTCGTCGGCATTAAACCGACCGTCGGATTGGTGAGCCGGAGTGGCATCATACCCATTTCGAAAACCCAGGATACGGCCGGCCCATTCGGGCGGACCGTCGCCGATGCTGCGGCATTACTCGGCGCCATGGCCGGCCAGGACCCCGCTGACCCCACCCAGCATAAGGCCCCGCTGCCTCTACCCGCCGATTATACCGTATTCCTGGATGCCGAGGGCCTCAAAGGGAAGCGTATCGGCGTGGAAAAAACGATGCTGAAAAAGCACGAGGGGATAGACCCTTTGTTGGCCAGGGCCCTGGAACAGATGAAGGCAGCGGGCGCCGAAATTGTGGAAGTAGAGTATATGAAAATACAGCAGCTCCCCGGGGCAGAGTCGCTGGTATTGCAATATGAATTCAAAGACGGCGTTAACCGCTATTTATCCACCTCCAATGCAAAAATCAAATCGCTCAAAGGCCTGATTGCATTCAATAATGCGAACGAAGCGAAGGTGATGCCGCATTTCGGTCAGGAGCTTTTCGAATCGTCGCAGGCAAAAGGCGATTTGAATACCAGGGAATATAAAGATGCGCTGGAAAAAATTAACGGCGTCGCCGATGCATTGAACAGCCTCCTCGACAAACATCGGCTCGATGCATTGTGCGGCCCATCCACAGGTGCGGCATGGTGTATCGACCTCGTCAATGGCGATTTCTGGACTGGCTATGGTTCCTATGGCCCGGCGGCATTGTCCGGCTTCCCTTCCATCACATTACCGATGGGAATGCTCAGTGGTTTGCCGATCGGCATTTCGTTCCTCGCCAGGGCCTACCAGGAACCGGAGCTCATACGTATTGCCTACGCGTACGAGCAGATAGGGCGGCATCGCGTAGCGCCGGGATTTTTGAACGGGCTGCATCCCTGACCGCGGAGCGTCAATAACAGAAAGACCGAGTGTCAGGGGTGGTTACGTGTAGTCAGGTGTGCTCAGATGTTGTCAGGGGTGGTTAAGGGTGGTCAGATGTTGTCAGGGGTTCGGAGTCGGCGCCCGAAAGCCCCCGTAGCCAATACCCCGCTCAACGCGCGAGATACATCTCGTAAAACGACCCCTTCTGCGCCAGAAACTGATTGGCCTCCTGCTCGGAATAAACGGCTTTGCCCAACTGGTAGAAATCCTCATATTGATTATAAGGATAGGGCTTGAATTTTACCTTATCGGGAAACAGCGAGTGCATAACCACATTTTCCGTCAATGCGCGCTTGATGTGCGATAAAGGAACCACCAAACCCAATACGAGGAAAATGATGATCGGGTAAGCAACGCGCATTTTGTACCAGCCGGGGTGCTCCTGCGCCCATTCTGCAAAACGGTGCAATATGAATAACGACAACAGCGTGAGCACGGGCGTGCTTCCGCGCAGGAACCAGTCGTTCCATTTGCCCATCCGGAAGAGCGATATCGCGATCAGAAGCAGAAAAAGGCCGTGGATCACATAGGCATATTGACTTTTGTGCAGTTTCAATATCAGCACAATGCCGTAAAGCACCACCAGGTCGATCACGACGCCAAAGAAGTAATGGAATGCGATCTCATTCAGCGGGTTGAATTGCCAGATAAAGCCGGATACTACGGAGCTTTTTCCCTGCAAGAAGAAGAAGAAGGTGGGTATAAAGAGCAAACCAGGCAGGAAAAGATCGAGCATCGCCCTGGGTTTGAGAAAATACCGGGGCTCCTTGTAGTAGCGCAGGATGACCAGCATCCCAAAGATGATCACGAACACAATCGACGGGAAAATGCCCCAGATAAATATCGAAATGACAGCCAAAAAGCTCTTTTCCGGCTTCTTGATGTATACATAATCATTGAAGAGAATGCATGAGACAATGATGATCGGAATGAGCTGATTGGGCGCCCATTGTGTCTGGTACAGAACAGGCCATATTTCTGTAAAAAATGGAGGAACGTGGTAATTGAGCCCGATCGCGCGCAGAAAAAGCACTTTTGTCACATGCCCTATCCCGCCCAGCGACAGGAAAAATACCAGCGACAAGTAACTTTTTCGCGTAAAAATAAAGATCCAGCAAATACCTATAAAAAGACCGACCGACGCCCACAAGTACAAGGCAATGCCCGAAAGCTCTCCCAAACCTTTCGAAATCAGCGCGGGAACCAGGAAAAAGCCGAAATAGTGACAGGCGTAGCGGCCATTCTCTTTGAAAGTAACCGGCCACGATTGATTGTAAAGTGTATAGTATTTCGAATTATGGGCCCAGAAATCGAAGGCCTGAAAGCAAAAACCCCCTATCCCCGAAAACGCGACGATCGCGAGCGAAACGAATGCGATCTCGACCATATGACGGGATGCCAGGTCGGTTTTAAGCGTCTTCTCACGCTGGTAACTGATAACGTACATAAATACAAGCCCCACGACCAGGCACACCGAAATGGGCATCCGGAACCAGCTGATGGAAAAGATCAGGTTCGGAAGCAACAAATAACCCAGACTTAAATTGCGAAGTACAGTTGTTTTCATTCAATACCCTACATTCAATAGGTAGTTCCAAAAAGCGTTTTTCAAAGAAATCCGACAAAGCTAACAGAATATCTTGTCATCAAATAGTGACAACCACTCTCCGGTAACCGTTGCAACCCTCATATCATTTTAATATTAAATATACCAATAATCGAATACCGGAAAGCAATATACTTTGCAAGCGGACCACCTTTTATCATCCGACACTCCCCCGAAATGCAAGTAACCCAAGGTGTTTTGAGCCTTTTCTGCGGGAATACCTAACCCGACCTTCATGGACAGAAGACAATTCGTAAGAAACAGTGCGCTGGCATTTTGTGCCATACCTGTAATGCATACAGCCGGCATTGTGCCCCGCGGGAGCGCCCGCCGCGGGAACGCCCGTCGCGGGAACGCCCGTCGCGGGAACGCCCGCCGCATCCAAGCCGATGCCATGCCCGAATGGCTCCAGACGCTGGTGAGGCAGGCCGACAAAAGCATCGAATCTTTGCTGACTTACCAGGTGAAAGACTTCAAAAGCCCGGATCTTGGCGGCCTGCGCGATGGTTTCGACCTGCTCAACCCGCATAGTACCTCCGCGTTGATCCAATATGGCGCCAACGGTTTGTTCTCCCCTGCTTCCAAATTCTACCGATCGAAAGAATTGCTGGCCGATATGAACCTGGCTGCATTGTATCTGATCAAAACCCAGCATAGCGATGGTACCATCGACCTGCTTTCGACCAATTTCCATTCGACGCCCGACACCGGTTTTCTAGTAAAGCGGCTGGCGATGGCTTATAAACTCATCGAACAATCGGGTACGGAAGGCGCCGATCTGATGCTGCCCAATCTCAAAACCTTTCTCGTGCGCGGGGGAGACGCGCTGAGTGTGGGAGGCATCCACACGCCCAACCACCGGTGGGTGGTGTCGGCCGCGTTGACCAAACTGAACGAGCTCTGGCCCAATCCCAAATATGTGGCAAGAGCGGAACAATGGCTGGCCGAGCACATCGATATCGACCGCGACGGGCAGTATAATGAGAAGAGTACATTCATTTACTCCTCCCTCACCGACCGCCTCCTCATTACGGTCGGCAAAGGCCTTAAAAAACCGGAGCTTTTCGACGCCGTCCGCAAAAACCTCGACATGACAATGTATTATGTACATCCCAATGCTGAGATCGTCACCGACGCTTCGGGCAGGCAGGACAAGGCCATTGTCGGTACGCTGGAAAACTACTATTATCCTTATCGCTACTTCGCGATCAAAGATGGAAACGGTCAGTATGCGGCGATGTGCCGGTTAATTGAAAAGACCGCCGGGCCGAAAACAGCCGGTTTTCTGGATTACTTCCTGACCGACCCTTCGCTTTGGGCTGAATTACCCGCCGACAAACCGGTGCCGGTCGATTACGTGAAAACTTTTCCGAATTCCGGCCTTGTGCGCATACGCAGGGACCGCCGGGATAGTACGCTGATCGCCAACAACCCGGTCTGGTTTACATTCATGAAAGGAAATGCGGTGCTGCAAGGCGTGCGGTTTGCTTCTTCGTTCTTTGGAAAAGGGCAGTTCCAATCCGAGAAGATCAATCAGACCGGCAGTGAATGGGTACTCACCCAAAAACTCGACGGCCCCTATTTTCAGCCTTATCCGAGAGAATCCATCGCACCGGATGGCGACTGGGAGAAAATGCCGCGGAATGTCCGACCGCAGAGCGAAGTACAAATGCTGGAAACGAAGGTGATGATCCGGGAAACCTCCGACGGAATGGAAATTGAGGTGGTCACAAGTGGTACCGAGCGTGTTCCGGCTGCATTGGAATTGATTTTCAGACCGGGCGGAACGCTCAAAGGTGTTTCCAAAATTGAAAACACCAAAGATTCGTGGTTATTGAAAGAGGCTACCGGCTCTTATGAATTGGGGGATGATACCATTTCATTTGGCCCCGGGCTTGCGCTGCACAAGAATATCGCATTACGGGGAGCCCTGCCGGCGATGGAAGCCCCTACTGTTTTTCTCACTGGTTTTACGCCCTTCAAGCATGTAATCCGCTTTTCGTAACGCACATTTTTAAAACTTTTTCCAACCTTGGAGGTGACTTCCGGGGTTGGAAAAGGTTTTAGTGTTTGCTGATCCAGTCGAGAATGTAATCGGCATCCTCTTTCCAGGTAGGCTGGCCTAAAACGAAGTGGTTACGACCGGGAAACTCTTTATAATCCAGCACCGAACCATTGTTTTTGTAAGCTTTGAAGTTGCGAAGGTTGAGCGAAGCCGGGATAATGTTGTCGAACTCGCCGGAGGTGATCAGCAACGGAGCGTGTGCTTTTTTGAAATCCACTTTTGCTGCGGAAGTAATGCCGCCGCGCGCTACGGTTTTCGATTCGGGGATTACGTTTTCTTCCCAGGTTTTCATTTGTTCTTCCAGCGTCATACCGTTGGTGAAGGCGTATTGCCAGTCGGCGAGCGACATCAGGTAAGTTTTTTTCAGAGAGGTAAATAATCCGAATACTTTGTAACCTGCTTTCAGGAACGAGAATTCGTAAGGTATCACGCCTTGTGGTGGTACGGGGTGGATGGCAATACCGGCGACGCCCAAATCACGGTTAATCAAAATCTGGGTGATCAACCCGCCCAGCGAATGGCCGATAATGATCGGTTTTTCGGGCAATGCTTTGATAAAATCGGCATAATGGTCAATCAGCTCTTTGAATGTCAGACCGGCCAGGGCGGTATCGTTGGGCTGCCTGTCTCTCAGTTCGGCTGCGGGCGCATCTTTGTGAGGCCAGGCTGGTGCGTAGGTAGTGTATCCCTGAGCTTCAAAATAGGTTTTCCATTGGTCCCAGCCATTGTGGCTTACAAATGCACCTGTTACAAATACGACGGTTTTGGTGTTATTGGCTTTCATGATTTCTCTCGGTTAAAAGTTGATTTTTGTTTCTCGTTCACTCTTTGAACATGACAAAATTCAGCACGTTAGCCGACTATATTCTTAACCCAGGTTAAGATCGTCATTTCCCCACCATTCTTTTTCTGATTCGGCTCAGCGAAGGCGCCTGAATGCCCAAATAAGAGGCAATATGGTACAATGGCACGTTGTTAAAAATGTCCGGATGGTTCTGGATCAGTTCGAGGTAGCGCTGCTCCGGTGTGCGGAACATGAATTCCTCGGCGCGGTTCATGGCCAGATTGAATGCAGTTTCCGCTACCAGCCGCCCGAAACGCTCCCAGTGGTGCGATTTGCCGTACAATTCAGTCAGGTGGTTGATATGAATGTACAAAATCGTCGATTCGGTCATCGATTCGGTGTAGTAGCTGCATGGCGTTTGAGTTACGAAACTCTTATACGCCACAACCACCTGGTTTTTTGAGAAGAAAAAGACATTCTTTTCGTCCGCCGACTCATCGTCGATGTAGTAAGTCCGGAACACGCCATCAAGGATAAAACCCAGGTATTTGCAAACATTCTTGTATTCGTTATAAAACTCCCCTTTTCCGTAAGTCTTTCTTTGCCAGTAAGGGGCCGACAATTCAAACGCTTCGGCATCGATTCCCGCGAACTGGTTAAGCGCGTAGTTGAGGATTTGTGTTTCGGTCATGATTTTGCTGGTGAGTAGAGGTATATTCCAAAAATAGACAGAGGCATCACAAAAACCTCATTACCAGCTACCTAAAATGCCGATTATTCGTTAAATTTGATTTACCTCCCCTGACGATGCAGCTTCGGACTTCAAACGTTTCTTACTATGCCTAGAAAGATTCTACCGCTCGTGCTGGTTTTCCTGGCGCAGATCTGTCTTGCAAACCAGATCCTGATCCCGATGGACAATACGCAAACCAACCATCTGAAGGCATACGGACTGGCTTACATTCTGCTGAAAGGGGATATTGAAGTGGACTGGCTGCTCAATTACCGGGGGGGCAGTTTTAAGGTTCAATACAGCAAATCCATTGAAAATGAATGCAAACTGAGGGCGGTTTCCTATGAAGTGCTTTCGGAGGCTGCAAGTGCTCTGATCGTGAACGAGATCAGCAATCCGAATGTGAACATGGATGTCGTGAAACTGTTCAAGGCCGCGAAGATTGCGGTTTACTCTCCGATCAAGATCAGTCCCGCCGAATTTGAAAACACCGACGCGGTGCTGCTCGTGCTCAAATACGCCGAAATCCCGTTCGAAGTCATTTACGATGAAGAAATTCTTCGCGGAGACCTTCCGAAATACGACTGGCTGCATTTACATCATGAAGATTTTACAGGCCAGTTTGGCAAAAACCTCCGCCGCACCAGCGAAGCCGATATCAAAGCTCAGGAAGCCATTGCCAATCGATATGGTTTTTCGAAAGTGCCCAAAATGAAACTGGCCGTCGCTAAGGCCATTAAGGAATTCTGCGCGGGCGGTGGCTTTCTGTTTGCCATGTGCTCCGGCGCCGAAACGTTCGATATTGCCCTGGCAGCCGAAGGGGTCGACATTGTCGATAACCTCGACGGCGACGGCATCGATCCCGATGCCCAATCCAAACTCGATTTCGACAAGACATTTGCCTTTTACAATTTCAAGTTGCAACTCGACGAATACGACGGGATGAATTTCTCGGATATCAATTCCGCTGCGGGCCGTTACCGTGGCTGGGGTGAAAATGATGCCTATTTCTCCCTTTTCGATTTTTCGGCCAAATGGGACGTCATACCTGCCATGCTCGTACAAAACCACGAGCATTTGATCCGCGAGTTTTTCGGGCAAACTACCGCATTCTCTAAATACACCGTCAAGCCCAGCTCACTCGTCATGGGCACCAGCAGCACCTCCGACCGCTACATTTACGGCGAACTTGGCCGGGGCCAATGGACATTCTACGGCGGCCACGACCCCGAAGGCCGCGGCGGGGGCGGTCGTCGGATGCCCACCGACCTCAACCTCTACCCCAACTCACCAGGTTACCGGCTGATATTGAACAATGTACTCTTCCCGTCCGCCCGGAAGAAGAAACGGAAGACCTGATAACGCAACTCAGGCAGTTGGTCATTCAACGCTGAGTTACCGGCATTCTCCATTGACTTCGGGAGGGATTTTGGGTAGATTTACTCAAAAAACATACTATGGCAGGAATCGTCACCGACATCAACGACTTGGACCTGGACGGCACCTATACTTATGCCGATTACTTGTTATGGCAGTTTGAGGAGCGACTCGAATTGATTAAAGGGAAGATATTCAAAATGTCGCCCGCCCCTAATACGTCACATCAGCTCATATCATCAAAACTGCAAGGCAATCTTTTCATGCATTTGAAGGATAAATCCTGCTATTTATTCAGCGCACCATTCGATGTAAGGCTGTTCAATGCGAAAAAATCTGCTTTTGCCAATAGAGACATCTACACAGTTGTGCAACCTGACTTATGTGTTGTTTGTGATAAAAATAAATTGGATGAAAAAGGCTGCCTCGGTGCTCCTGACTTGGTCATCGAAATTCTGTCTCCCGGCAATTCGAAGAAAGAAGTAGACAACAAATTCGACTTGTATCAGGAAAGTGGCGTCAGGGAATATTGGATTGTTCAGCCTCTCGATCAAAATATATTCATTTTCGCACTGAGCGATTCCGGTATCTATGTTGGCCTCAAACCCGCCACGGAAGAACTACACTCCGTTATATTCCCTGAACTTTCAATCAATCTCAAAGAAATTTTCAACTAGTTCAATCCTAGCTCCATCTTAATATCCGCCCGTTTGAAATTGTGCCCGGTAAGCGGCACTTCTTCAAAGCCCAGCTTTTTGTAAAGGTTAATGCCAGCCGCCGAGCCTTTCCGGTTTGAATAGAGGATCACTTTCTTCGCGCCCAGCGCACGGGCCTTATCGAGTACGGCATAGCCTAGCAAATCCCCGATTTTCTTGCCCCGCATGCTCTTCGAGACAGTCATTTTGCTCATTTCAACTATATCGCCATCGCGCTTCAACGCGCAGGTGCCCACAGGCTCGCCTCCGTGCAATGCGATCAGGATGGCACCTCCGTCCTTGAGATAGTAGGTTTCCGGATCGGATAATGTCTTTTCGTCCTCCGGCTCCACTTCATAAGTCTCTGAAATCCAGGCATAGTTCAAATCATAAAATGCCTGCGCGTACTCCGGCCGGTAATCCACAATGCGGATCGCAGCGCCGGTTTCCTCGTTTTCCATTCGTTTGTAGCGTTCAAAAAATCCTTCTTTTTTCAATTGGTACTCTGTCTCGTCCATCGCTTGCAAGAGATTGTTTGCATTGTCAATTATCTGTTCCGCTGTTTTCCGGATTTCTTCCCAAACCGGCTGCATTTGTTCTACCAGTGCTCCCGCCTTTTCAGAAAGCCGCACCATCCGTTTGCGCTCGTCGCGTTCATCCTTGAATGATTCTATCAGGCCTTCTTTTTCAAGTTCTTTCAAAAGGCTGATCGTCGAAGGGTGCGCATAACCTATTTCCTCCGAAAGCTCCATGATTCCCAAAGACTGCTTCACATGAAGCGCATAAATAATCGGAAACCATTTCGGCTCGAAATTGATACCATTGTGCTGGTAAATGAGCACGCCGTCCTTCCGGAACTGATCGCTCAGGCGCTGCAAACGCGTCGAAATTGCGAGGGCTCCTACTTCGTTGAAGATGTTCATCTTTCGATCAATTTATTTTAGTTAAAATATACGTAGATGACTACGTAAATGACAAATTAATTTCCAAAAAACAACTCAACCGATTGATAATAAGACTATTTAGAAAGGTATTGGGTAATGAGTGCTCCCGTCCGCTCCGAAGCGCCGGCTCCGCCAACCAGCTCTCCAAGCCGTTCGTAATCCCGCATTTGCTGCTCATGCTTGCTACCGCCGGGAAGAATGCGTTTCAATTCGGCGACCAGATTTCCCTCATTCAACTCATCCTGGATCAATTCTCTCACCGCCTCTTTTTCAAGAATCAGATTCACCAGCGAAATGAACGGTATTCGGATCAGCCTCTTCGCTAGTGCGTAGGAAATGGCGCTGGTCCGGTAACAAACTACTTCCGGCACGTTGAGGAGTGCCGTTTCCAATGTAGCCGTCCCCGAAGTGACGAGCGCGGCGTCGGCTACTGAAAGCAAATCATAGGTACTTTCGTAAACGATCACAGCCTGGCCACTGGACAAATACTGATCATACAATGTAGCAGGCAGGTTCTTCACGCCCGCGATGACGTACTGATAGTCGGGGAAATGCTTTTGCGTCGTCAGCATGGTGTCGAGCATACCGATAATCTCCTGCTTACGACTGCCGGGAAGCAACGCGATGATCGACCGGTCGCCGAGGTTATGCCTTCGGCGAAAATCGGGGTCGGGACGGAACGCGGCAATGGCATCCATGAGCGGATTGCCGACGTAATCGACCTGGTAATCGTATTTTTTATAAAAATCTACTTCGAATGGAAAGATCACGAACATGTGATCCACGTTGGCCTTGATCTTCCAGGCGCGTTTCTGGTTCCACGCCCAGACTTTTGGAGAAATATAATAGAATACTTTCAGCCCCTTCGATTTCGCGAACGAAGCGATCCGAAGGTTGAATCCGGGATAATCGATGAGAATCAATGCATCGGGCTGGTATTCAAGAACATCGGCTTTACATTTTTTGAGGAAACCGGTGATCGTCCGCAGGTTCATCACCACTTCCAGGAAACCCATGAAAGCGGTGTCTTTGTAGTGCGTCACCAGGCTCATTCCCTCCGCTTCCATCATATCGCCGCCCCAACCACGAAATTCGGCATCCGGATCATTCGCCCGAATACCTTTGATCAGATTGGAGCCATGTAAATCTCCCGAACGCTCGCCCGCAACCAAATAATACTTCATAAGCAATTGGCGACCGGCGATCCGGCGGTCAGTTTACTCCCCATAATATTCCACGAAGTTCTTAGGCGTTTCAATCAGCTTGATATAGTGCAGTTTCGCATTATGTGCGGCCTGCGCGATGGATGGTTCGAGGATATTCCAGATTTCCATCACGAATATTTCGCAGGACGCCATTTTCCCCTGCATAAAATCGACATCAAGGTTCAGGTTCTTGTGATCAACCTTGTCGACGATCTGCTCCTTCATAATATCACCCAGCACTTTCAGATCGATCACAAAACCCGTGTCCGGGTCCGGTTTGCCTTTTACGGTAACAATCAGCTCAAAATTATGCCCATGCCAGTTATTGTTGGCACAGGGGCCAAACACTTCCTGGTTTTTCTCATCAGACCACGCCGGGTTGTGGAGCCGGTGCGCCGCATTGAAATGCTCTTTTCTTGTTACGTAAATCATAAAACTTCCTGCCACTTGATAATTCTGGCGCAAAATTACACCTTGTATCCGTAGTTTTGTTTGTTAACAAGAGGATAACTAAAAAAAATCCTATTTCACACTTAAAATTTAAGAGTAGATCGGCGCGTTCCGCTGCTCTTATCTGGCATTCTTTTTACCGTTAAACATATAATCTCGATGATTATCGTAACAGGAGCAGCCGGCTTTATTGGCAGCGGGCTTATCAGCCGCCTCAATCAAGACGGCTTTAAAAACATTATTGCAGTGGATGATTTTTCCAAAATAGAGAAGGCGGAAAACCTCGAAGGAAAGATCATCAAGGAAAAAGTAGAAAGGAATGCACTTTTCGAGTGGCTGGATGCCAACCACCGCGACGTCGAATTCATTTTCCACATCGGCGCGCGAACCGACACCACGGAGTTCGACAAGGACATTTTTGATGAACTGAATGTGAATTATTCCAAAGGCATTTGGGAGAAATGTGTCGCATATCAGATCCCCCTCGTGTACGCGTCGTCCGCGGCCACGTACGGGCTGGGCGAGCACGGCTACGACGACAATGAGTCGACGATCGGACAACTGAAACCGCTGAATCCTTACGGTGATTCCAAAAACGAATTCGATAAATGGGCATTGGCGCAAGAGAAAAAGCCGTTTTTCTGGGCTGGCCTCAAATTCTTCAACGTTTACGGTCCAAACGAATACCATAAAGGCCGCATGGCATCGGTGATATTCCACGCCTATAACCAGATCAGTGCGACAGAGAAAATGAAGCTTTTCCGCTCGCATAATCCTGATTTCAAGGACGGTGAGCAAATGCGTGATTTCATTTATGTAAAAGACCTGATCGACGTTTGTATTTTCTTCATGCATCACCGCAAGAATTCAGGAATTTACAACCTCGGAAGCGGCAAAGCGCGGACTTTCAAAGACCTGGTTACCAACACATTCCTGGCAATGGGCAAGACCCCGGACATTTCGTTTATCGATACCCCCGCAGATATCCGCGACAAGTACCAGTATTTCACGCAGGCCAATATGAGCAAGCTGCGGTCCGTCGGATATACCCGTCCGTTCAGCAGCCTGGAAGAAGGTATCGACGATTATGTAAAGAATTACCTGTCGTCAAAAGCATATTTATAAGGCATTTCGCCTATCATAATACCGGAAAGACCCGCCGGGCGGCACGCCCTGGCGGGTCTCTTTTGTTTTGGTCGGTCGAAAACCTATTTCCACCGCCAGCTACCGGAATCTCCACAATTTTCCGTATTTTTGACCCTCTCATTAAACTCAATCCCACTTCTCTGTGTTAGCATGATACCAACCAGAGTGTGACATTATTACGACTATGAGCAAAGAAGAAGAATTGTTGGAGGAAATCACCAGTTCGGAATACAAATACGGCTTTGTAACTGATATTGAAGCAGATGAGGCCCCTGCCGGCCTTAATGACGATATTGTGAGGTTTATCTCTGCCAAAAAGAATGAACCCGAATGGATGCTGCAATGGCGCCTGAAAGCGTACCACTTGTGGCTGACCATGGAAGAGCCTAAATGGCCGAACGTCCATTATCCGCCCATCGAATTCCAGGCTATCAAATATTACTCCGCCCCGAAGAAAAAGAAAGCGGTGGAGAGTATCGACGATATCGATCCCGAATTGCGCAACACTTTCGAAAGGCTGGGGATTTCTTTGAATGAACAAAAAAGGATTTCCGGAATCGCGGTCGACGCGGTAATGGACTCCGAATCGGTTTTCACGACTTTCAAGGATACACTTCGGGAAAAGGGCATTATTTTCTGCTCGATCAGCGAAGCGATCCGGGAGCATCCTGAGCTCGTAAAAAAATACCTCGGCTCGGTTGTACCTCCGAAGGATAACTACTATGCGGCGTTAAACTCGGCAGTTTTCTCAGACGGGTCTTTTGTATACATCCCCAAAGGCGTTCGCTGCCCGATGGAGCTTTCGACTTATTTCCGTATCAATGCGGCGGGAACAGGCCAGTTCGAAAGAACGCTGATCATCGGCGACGCCGACAGCCATGTTAGTTACCTCGAAGGCTGTACAGCGCCGATGCGTGATGAAAATCAGCTGCACGCCGCGGTGGTTGAAATTTTCGCACACGACAATGCAAATGTAAAATACTCCACCGTACAGAACTGGTACCCCGGCGATAAAGATGGCAAAGGCGGTATTTACAACTTCGTAACGAAACGCGGTATTTGCGACGGTCCGAATTCCAAAATCTCCTGGACACAGGTTGAAACCGGTTCGGCGATTACCTGGAAATACCCTTCGGTGATCCTGAAAGGCGACAATTCGATCGGTGAATTTTACTCGGTGGCCGTAACCAACAATATGCAGCAGGCCGATACCGGCACCAAAATGATCCACATTGGTAAAAACACCAAAAGCCGGATCGTTTCAAAAGGTATTTCGGCCGGAAAGAGCCAGAACTCTTACCGTGGATTGGTTCAGGTATTCAAAAAAGCGGAGAAAGCACGTAACTTCTCGCAATGCGACTCCCTGTTGCTCGGCGATAAATGCGGTGCGCATACCTTCCCTTACATTGAAGTGAACAACCCGTCGGCCACGGTAGAGCACGAAGCAACTACTTCGAAGATCGGAGAGGACATTCTGTTCTATTGCAACCAGCGCGGTATTCCTACCGAACAAGCCGTTGCATTGATCGTGAATGGTTATGCTAAAGAAGTATTAAACCAGCTTCCGATGGAATTTGCGGTTGAAGCACAAAAACTACTGGAAATCAGTCTGGAAGGAAGCGTAGGTTAGAATTCCCGATAAGATAAAACACAGAAAGCCTTTGATTCGTCGAAGGCTTTTTGTATTTTATTCATCTTAGTAATTTTTTCCATCAACGATCCCCCCTTCATGACCCACGTTCCACAACTAATCATAGACCTGTCGCTCATCCTCACAATGGCCGGTATCATTACCGTAATCTTCAAGAAATTGAAGCAGCCTATTGTGTTGGGTTACATTCTGGCCGGATTACTTGTTGGCCCTAATTTCCATTTGTTCCCCACCATTACCGACATCAAAACCATCGAAATCTGGGCTGAAATCGGTGTAATATTCCTGCTCTTCAATTTGGGTCTGGAGTTCAGTTTCAAAAAACTGGTCAAGGTCGGCAACACAGCTGCGATTACCGGGCTTTTTGAGGTTTTTATGATGTTGGGAACCGGCTTCCTGACGGGCCAGTTACTCGGTTGGTCCAAGACGGATAGCCTTTTCTTAGGTGGTATCATCGCTATTTCATCCACAACCATCATTTTCCGCGCATTCGACGAGCTCGGTCTGAAAACCCAGAAATTCACACGCGTGGTTATGGGTATTCTGGTCATCGAAGATCTTACCGCCGTTTTGCTGATGGTCTTGCTTTCGACACTCTCGCTAAGCCAGCAGTTTGCAGGATTTGAATTAATCCAATCGAGCTTAAAACTCTTCTTCTTCCTCACGATCTGGTTCTTGGGCGGCATTTTCGTATTCCCTACCCTGCTGCGGCGTTACCGGCATCTGATGAACGACGAAAGCGTATTGATCACCTCGGTCGCATTGTGTTTTGGAATGGTATTCCTGGTAACCAAAGCTGGTTTCTCGGCCGCATTGGGTGCATTTATCATGGGTTCCATTCTCGCAGAAACTACACACGCAGAAAAAATCGAGCATCTGCTCAAACCAGTGAAGGACCTTTTTGGGGCGGTATTCTTCATCTCGGTGGGCATGCTGATCAACCCCGGACTATTGCTGGACTATGCAGTTCCGACCGCAATTCTCGTCCTTGTGGTCATATTGGGCAAAACCACTTTTGTTACGCTGGGAGCGGTAATCTCGGGTCAACCGCTAAAAAAGTCGCTGCAATCGGGTATGAGTTTGTCGCAAATCGGCGAATTCTCCTTCATTATTGCCAATCTTGGCCTTTCCCTGAAAGTTACCAGCGGATTCCTGTACCCGATCGCGGTGGGCGTTTCGGTTATCACAACATTTGCCACACCCTACATGATGAAGGCTTCCGAGCCGCTATATGAGTGGCTTGATAAGCGTCTTCCTGAAAAATGGCGGCTATACCTGAACAGGTACAGCACCAGTACCGAAACGATTGTACACACTACACAGTGGAACCAAATCCTTAAATCCTACGCGCAAACGGTGATTTTAAACTCGGTTGTCGTAGTAGGGATCATACTTGCTTCCTCGCGCCAGCTCGCGCACCAGCTGCATACACGCGTACCCGAGACGTTCCTTACCAACTCGGTGCTATTTGCGATTACATTCCTTCTAATATCCCCGTTCTTATGGGCGTTGGTATTTAAAAGAGGGAACAGGAAGGCCTATTCGGCCATCTGGCTGAGCCGTAAATACAGTCGCGGGCCATTGCTGCTGCTTGAACTTTCGAGGGTTGTAATCGCAATCCTGCTGATGGCTTTCCTGCTCAATTCGTTCTTCTCGACCAAAACCGCATTCATTGTGGCAGGCGGCATTATGGTGCTTGGTTTCGCGATTTTTTACCAAAGGCTTCAACAGTTTTACCACAAAATCGAAGACCGGTTCCTGCAAAACCTTAATGCAAGGCAGCTTGAAGGAAGTGGTAAATCCAAAAAGATACTATTGCCCTGGGACGCGCATTTTGCATTCCTGGAAGTAAGCGCCGATTCCAATATGATCGGTAAAAGTTTACAGGAACTCAAAATCCGGGAAGCGTTTGGCATCAATGTCGTACTCATTGAGCGGGGAAGCAAAACGATCCATTTGCCACGGCCCACAGAGGTACTCTATCCCTGCGATCGCATTGAGGTAATAGGCACAGACGACCAGCTGGATGTTTTCAGGAGCCATATCGAAGTGAATACAAATGGCGACGTGTATATGGCCCATGAGGACAGCATCGTACTCGAACGCGTAGAGGTGAGAACGCAGCACAATATCCGTGGCAAAACGATCCGGGACAGTCAGATCCGGGAAATGACGCACGGCATGATCGTCGGCCTGGAAAGGAACGGCGAGCGCATCCTGAACCCGGACTCTTCGATGGTGATTGAAAACCAGGACGTGCTCTGGATCGCCGGCGATCGGGACCTTATCAAGGAATTCATGAGCAACAAACCCGCCAACAGCGAAGAGGAGGTCGAAGTGGCTACCCCCTGATCAAACCCTGCAAACCACCGGTATGCACGGCGACGATCGTTGTTCCTGGTTTGAAATAGCTTTTTTTAATGAGGTCGAAAAGGCCGTAGAACATCTTGGCAGTGTATACCTGCTCCAACCGGATCTCAAATTCGGCCTGAAAATCCCGCATAAATGCCAGCAGCTCACTATTCCATTTCGCGTAACCGCCGAAATGGTAGTCCGTCAGCAATGTAAGGTTTCCGGGCTGCTGATATTCATTCAGGAGCTGGCGGATGTCGTCAGCAAGAAAATCGCCGCCTTTTAATGCCGAAAAGGCAAGCGCATCGGCTCCCGCGGAAAGGATTCCTGCGGCCGTACCGCCTGTGCCGGCAGCGGTGGCAATGAAATCCGGCATTTTAACTAACTGCTCCTTCACTTCGCCCACCATTTCGGCAACGCCTTTCAATGCAAGCCCGGTAGTACCTCCTTCCGGAATCAAATATGGATTTCCAAACTGTTCCGAAATCCGTTTGAGATAATCTTCCGAATTGCGCTGCCGGTATTCTTCTCTTGTTACGAAATGCAGCGCCATCCCTTGCCCGCGGCAAAATTGCAGGGTCGGATTTTCTCTGGTTTCCAGTTCCAGGCCCCTTACGATACCGATCGTTTTCAGGCCCAATGCATTTCCCGCAGCGGCTGTCGCATACAAATGATTGGAATAGGCCCCGCCGAAGGTCAGTACTGCCTTTTCACCGTTGGTCTTGGCTTCGAGCAAATTGTATTTCAGTTTCCGCCATTTGTTGCCCGAAACGGTCGGGTGAATGAGGTCGTCGCGTTTGATATACAACTGAACAACGGCGCGCTCAACGTCCGCATTCGAGAGCCGTTGCAGGGGTGTAGGTATCGACGGACTTAGTAAATCCACTTATTTTGATAATTTTGTTGATAGTAACTCCCAAAAGAATGTCCGAAGATACAGTTGAAATAGCCTCGGAAGAGGATGATTTATTTGAACATTACCGCATTGTCGCCGACAAAGGCCAAAGCCTGATGCGGCTCGATAAATTCCTGAATCTTCATGTAGCCAACGCGTCCAGGACAAAAATACAAAACGGCATCGAAGCTGAGGCCGTAAAGGTAAATGGCCAGCCGACGAAGGCCAGCTACAAAGTCAAGCCTTTTGATGTTATCACACTTTCGCTCCCGGAGCCACCGCGCGACACCGAGATTGTGCCGGAAAATATTCCACTGAATATCGTGTATGAGGACGACGTGCTGATGATCATCAATAAACCGGCAGGGATGGTCGTTCACCCGGCATATGGTAACTGGACCGGCACGCTGATCAACGGTTTGGTATATCACTTTCAGCAGCTGCCAACCGGTCGGAACGGCGAAGGCCGTCCGGGGCTTGTTCACCGGATCGATAAGGATACCTCGGGCCTGCTTGTCATCGCGAAAACCGAATTCGCCATGACTTTCCTCGCCAGCCAGTTCGCAGATCACTCCATCGAACGAACTTATCACGCATTGATTTGGGGTGAACCCAAAGCCGAAAAAGGCACTGTTACCGGCCACATCGGGCGTAGCGTGCGCGACAGGCGTGTCATGGACGTATACGTGGACGGCAGCCAGGGCAAGCGTGCGGTGACGCATTACGAGGTCATCAAACCGCTTCGCTATGTTTCGCTCATCAAATGCAACCTCGAAACCGGTCGCACGCACCAGATACGTGCGCATATGAAACACATCGGCCACCCGATATTCAATGACCCGATGTACGGAGGCGACAAAATCCTGCGCGGCGTTTCGAGCGGCAGTTACAAGGCTATGGTCGAAAACGGGTTCAGCCTCATTGCCGGGCAGGCATTACATGCCAAATCGCTTGGTTTTATCCACCCTACTACCCGCCAGTGGATCCAGTTCGACACCGAACTGCCTGAGAATTTCCAGGCGATCCTCGAAAAGTGGGAAAACTATGTGAACTCTCAGTAGGAAATAGTATATTCTCGATTCTTAACCTTTCTAACCAATAAAACGCTTATCATGAATATTTCGACCAGGCAGGGGACAGCGGAGGATATACCCGCAATTTTTGAATTGGTGAAAGAGCTTGCAATCTACGAAAGAGCATTGAACCAGGTGACCAATAATGTTGACAAAATGACCCGTGATTACAACGAAAAGCTGTATGACTTTTTTGTTGCCGAAGTGGATTCGAAGATCATCGGGCTTTGTCTATACTATTACCGCTATTCCACCTGGAAGGGAAAACGGCTTTACATGGAAGATATTATCGTAACCGAATCGATGCGCGGCAATGGGATCGGCAAGATCCTTTTCGACGCGACGGTGATCGCCGCGAAAAATGTAGGCTGTACGGGAATGATGTGGCAGGTGCTCGACTGGAATACGTCGGCGGTGAATTTTTACCGCAAATACGGCACCAATTTTGACAATGAATGGATCAACTGCAACCTGGATTTTTAAGGGTTACAGGTGTCATAAAAAGGCCAGGCCGCCCTGTTGTGTCATTGCAACAGGTCCGGCCTTCTCTCTTTAGTTCTTTTGAGCGACTGCTCGTAGCGCCACTCCTCTATCTTTGCCTCGTGTCCCGACATCAGGATTTCAGGCACTTTATGGCCTTCAAAATCAGCCGGGCGGGAATATACCGGCGGCGCCAGCAGGTTATCCTGAAATGAATCCGTCAAAGCGGAAGTTTCGTCATTCAGCACACCGGGAATGAGACGAATAATGGCGTCGGAAAGCACGGCTGCGGCGAGTTCTCCTCCTGAAAGTACATAATCGCCAATGCTGATCTCCCTGGTAACGAACATGTCGCGCACGCGCTGGTCCACGCCCTTGTAATGCCCGCATAGCATCATCAGATTCCCTTTTAGAGAAAGTTGATTTACCATTCGCTGCTGCATTTGTTCGCCGTCGGGCGTAAGGTAAATGATTTCGTCATATTCCCGCTCGCTTTGCAATGCGCGGATGCAGCGCGCGATCGGCTCGATCTGCAACACCATCCCAGCTCCTCCGCCGAATGCGTAATCGTCGATCGTACGATGCTTATTGGTCGAATAATCCCGGATGTCGTGGATAACGACTTCCACGTGGTTTGCCTGCTGCGCCCGTTTCAATATCGAATGTGCGAAAAAACTATCGAGCAGGTTGGGAACGCAGGTCAATATGTCAATCCGCATCATCGGGAATGCTTTCTGATGAATTATCTAGATAAACTTCCAATAGGCCTTCCGGCAGGTTTACCAGCAGCGATTTTGCTCCTTTATCAGCTTTGATCACAATATCGTTGGCGGTGGGGATCAACACTTCCGAGCCCTGGTAATCCATCGCGATCAAGTCCTGGCCGTTCAGGGAATATACTTCGCGCACAATGCCCAGCTCCCCTTTCGTTTCGTCCACTACCTTGAAACCTTTGATCTCATGATAATAAAACTCGTCGTCGCCAAGCTCGTTCAGCTCTTCCAGCGGCAAATAAAGCGAGCTCCCTACCAATGCCTGTGCTTTTACGATCGTGTCGACATCCTCGAAAGTCACGATCGCATTGCTTTGCTTCTGCAAATTAATGTCATCGATGAAGTAAGGTACGAGTTCGCCTTTGATCTCGATATAAACCGTTTCCAGGTCTTCATAATCGTCCGGATAATCCACATCCAGATAAATTACCACGTTGCCGGCGGTGCCGTGGGTACGCACGATATAGCCCAATAAATAACAGTTGTCCTGTGTCATTTGCGGGATTTAAAATTTTGGTTCTGTATAAAACAATATGAGTCTGTGCGGAATACCGACAGACCCATAAAGCATGTATGTAACATTGAAATTATTCTGCTGACTCTTCTGCAGGAGCGGCGGCTTCCGGAGCGTCGGCTGCGTCAACAACAGTTTCGTCGGTAGCAGTTTCTTCAACCACTTCTTCGCTAGCTGGTGCTTCTTCCACAGGAGGAGCATTTTTCTTGGCGATCGCCTCAGCACGAGCGTCGTTAACTTTACGTTCAGCGTCCAGTTTCGCTTTTTTGTCAGCGTCTTTTTGCTGTGCCAAAGTATCGGCAGCAGTAGCTTTACGATCTGTTTTCGAACCTTTCCACTCTTCGAAACGTGAATCTGCAACTTCTTGCGAGATAGCACCTTTCAAAACACCTACTTGCAAGTGCTTGCGGAGCAATACACCTTCGTGTTGCAAAATTGAACGGGCTGTGTCAGTTGGCTGAGCACCTTTCAAAAGCCAGTCAACTGCTTTGTCTGATTCCAAAACGATGGAAGCAGGGTTGGTACCTGGATTGTAGATACCCAATTTTTCGATGAAGCGACCATCACGTGGTGCTCTGGCATCTGCGACTACGATATCATAGATCGCTTTCTTTTTGCGTCCCCGACGCGCTAATCTGATTTTAACTGCCATTTGTGAATTTGTTATGGTTGGGAACTCGTCCCGTAATTAAACAGGGTGCAAAGGTACGCAAAACTTTCCTGTTTTTAGATATCGGCAAACAAAAAAGGGAGACAATTTCTCGTCTCCCTTTTCAGTGTATTTGCTGCAACTACTAGCGGCGGAAACCAGCCGGGTAAGTAGAGCGGATTGTATTGTTAGGCAGGATCTTGATCTCAACACGACGGTTCGACTGAAGACCTTCCACTGTTGTATTTTCTGCGATCGGGCGATATTCACCATAGTACTCTGTGATGATACGGCTAGGATCTGTAAGGCCAGCACGAACCAGGAAGCGTTTCGCAGCATCCACACGGCGACGTGACAGGGATACGTTGTAGCTATCCGAAGCACGGGCATCCGTGTGACCTACCAATACGATGCGGCAGTTGGTGCGCATGTTCAGGAGCTCAACCACTTTGCTGAGTGTTTCTTTCGATGGGTTGCGGATGATAGCCTTGTCGGTATCGAATTCGATGTTGCTGAACAACGCTTCGCATTCGTCCTTAGGAAGGTTGTTTTTGATAGCGTCGCGAATGATCTTGTCGATATCCAATGCTACCCCACCACCGGAAACGATGCTACCGGCAGGTGTGTTTGCTTCTTTGTCGAACAGGTCAGCTACGCCGTCACCGTCGGAGTCGGTATAAAGACGTGGGTCAACCGGCTTAGGCATGTTAGCTTTCGCGATTGAATCCGCATCGTTCATAGTCGGGTTGTAAGGTACCGGGATCAGCTGCTGTGGGTTAGCCCAACGCAGGTGGTAACGACCGGCTGCCGGATCGTACTTACCGTCTTTTGCTCTTACCGCATTCTTACCAAGCTTGTAAGTAAGCGCCAATGACAACATACCGTAAGCATCGTTCTTCGAATCGCCTTTTGCGAACGTCCAGATTCCCTGTTGGGTTACATAGTCACTAACACCTCCAACAGTTGCGTCCAGTTTCTCTGTATTTACAAAGTTATGCGTATAGTCCAGGCCAAGGTCGAACCGTGAGCTCAGTTCGTAGTGAACTGTGAAACCAACGGGAACTACCCATTCGCGTGTGTAAGTGGATCCATTACGTTCCCATTTACCGGCTGTTTTCGAGCTGGCGTCGGTGTTCGTAGAGAATTTGTCGGTAATACCTTTGGTGACGTTGGTATAGTCTACATCGGTATGGTAGTAGATGATCCCACCCCCCAAATGCGCGTCTACTTTCCAACGGCGCAATTTGTTGTAACCGAGTAGCAAACGGTTCACGTTAAGTGTTCCGTCCAACGTCAGCTGAACAAATGATGGACTGTTGAAAGTGGCGCTGTAAGTATCACCGGTCAATGAGCTCTGGTGATTGTCTTTGGCTCCCTGAAGACGACCGTTATAGCCCGTCAGCTGGATACCGAACAGCGGCGTAAGTTGCTTGTTGACCGAAAGCCCCCACGCACCTGTCAATTCTTCCCGGTCTCCACGCCTGAAGCCATTGTACTGGGTCAAATCTCCGAAGAATTTTGTAATACCTCCGTAACCTGTGATTGACCAAGTATTCATTTTGTTGGGTCCGTCATACGTACGATTTTGAGCGTGCGTATTGTAACTCAGGAGGGTAGAACAAAGTAAAGCAACGTAAAGATTCTTTTTCTTCATGGGAAACACGCGTTATGTGATTCAATTCAATATAGCATTATAAATAAATTCAAAAATCAGAAAAAAAGCCAAAGCCTGTAAGCCGGGTTCTGTAACTTCGATCAGTTGCCCGATCTCCGCTCCTGCCATTTATCCAGGATTCCGGTCGCCCGGAACCTCTAACGATCTACCCGTGCCGGCGCCCCGAAGGAACAGGGACGAGTAGCCCCATTAACCGACACCTATTTGATCTTTCAGCCCGTAAGGTTTACCATGCATTCCCTGTCGCCAGGAAACCGGTGGGCTCTTACTCCACCTTTTCACCCTTACCGAGGCATACAAAAAATATGCCAGGGCGGTATCTTCTCTGTGGCACTTGCTGTCAACAGACCGTCGCCAGTCGGTTGCCTTCCCGTTAGGAAGTACGGTACTCTGTGCTGCCCGGACTTTCCTCCCCGGTTAAAAACCGCAGCGGCAGGACAGCTTAGACCTTTCCTCTGACCACAAAGCTAAGAAATACTTTCTTTCGATCAGCAGTCAATATACCATAAAAAGTAAAAAATATGGCACTTACGCTGATTTTTGTACAAATTTCTGATCAGATTCCTTTCAATCCGTCGACTTTCAAATTGACTCTTCCTGTCGCAAATACAACAGAATAAAGATGTTTCGGAGTGAGGTAAACCTTATCGGGTACAATATCGGAAAGTATTCCTTTTACCACTACACCTTCGGTGACTTTGTAGCTTGCCAGTGTTTTCTGAATGGTATTTTTTGCATCCGCGATCTGGCTGCCGACTGGAAATACCATTCGCTTTTCCATCATCCTGCTAAACTGCCCCTGCAAGAGCCAACCGGCCGTACGGACGATCGTGTTTTTGGTATCGAGGTCGTAGTCAAGGCCTTTGAGCGACAATTGCTGCGTGGCGGGATCATAGTAAGGGATTCCCTTTAAATAGATATCACCACTAATGCTGCCTTTCAACCCGGCCTTGATCACCAGCCGGTCGTTCTGCCCGTACATTTCGATGGATGTCACCTCCACGTTATATTTCCCGTTCAAAAAAGAGAATTTTTCGCCGGCAAACTGCCTGGTGGCAAGTTTGGCCGCATCTTCGTACGAGACCAAGCTGATCAGTCCGATTTTGAAGTCGTCCTGAACTTTGTCCACAATCCGCAAATCGGGTAGCTTCTGCACCGGCGCCACGGCTGGCTTCACCGCGGAAGTAATAGTTTGCGTGTATCCTTTGATACCAATGACCGAACGGAGGATATTGTTTTTCGCAAGCAACGGCGTCATTTCCACGCCCGTAGGCACGATCACGAGCCAGGTGTCATATTCTTTCGCAAGCATGACGGGCTGGCGCGCAATGTTCCAGGCCAGCTCTGCATTCTTTTTGAGTTCGAGGTTTGAGGCTACCTGCCCGTCGATGGCCTCGGTGATCTTATCAAAATTCTTGTTCAGCATGCGACTCACCATTCCCTTAATGGGGATATTGATGCCTGCCACGCGGATGTTCGGTTCGCTGAGCCAGTCATAACTGTCGACGTAAGTTTCTGATTTGATCTGCCACGAAGGCGTAATGCCTATTTTGGAGATCAGACGGATACGGATCGAAAACTCGGTGTCTTTGTAGCCCGACATCGTCATGCCCAGTGGACTCACCTTGTACCCGGCGCTCACCCAGATTTTCAGTGGTACTTCAAAAAGAAACGACGAATCGATCGCCACGACTTTGATCGGGCTGATTTTCCAGACCTTCGCTTTCAGGTTGTCGTTATTATCATCTTCGTAACTATTGTCGTCATAGATCAACCCTTTGATCTGATTGTTGATCTGCTTTTCGATTTCCGTCACCGGGATCTCGACCGGCACATTCAGTACCGACAAATGTTTCTCGTTCTGGATCTCCTTATCCGAATATTTGTATTCTTCCATAGGGGCCTTAGGGGAGGTTTTTTTAGAACCGCAGCTCCAAAAAACAACGGCTGCCAGAGCGATTACCAGAAAATAACCGCGCCTGACGTATACATTACTTGATTTTGACGAGGGTAGCACCGTATCCGAATTTCTCTTTTAATGCATCTTTAAAAAATTGCACATGCTGGTTCTTGCCCAGCCTGCGGTGCAGCTCATTTTTCAAAGCGCCGCTGCCTGCGCCATGTATAAACGTAATTTCGTCCATTCCATTGGCAATGGCCGATTCCAGACTGCCCTCGAAAACATCCAGCTGTTTTTTCAGGATCGCGTCGTTCGACAAACTCTTATGGTTGTTGACCAGCTTTTCAACGTGCAGATCGACTACCTGCTCCGGCTTTGGAAGGCTGTTTTGCTCAGGTGCCGTCTGTCCGAGCATACTTGCCTTTATTTCGCCGGCCACATCTTCCGAAATCCCGGGCGCCTCACGTTTCAGGTTTTCCTCATCCAGCTGATACACAAAGCCATCCTTCGCCAGCACCGGCACCTTGCCTTTGTTTTTGTAAAACGACTGAGCCCGGCAGCGAATCCGCTTGTTCAATGCGACCGGTAACTGGTGATTGCCTTCGCGAAAATACAGCGCATGAATGTCGAACACCGGCCACGACTCGAAATCCTTCATCTGCACTTCGGTCAGTTTCTGCGTAGTGCGGGGTTGCAGCACGCCGGCAGCCAGGCCGGTACTCGCTGATTCCGAAGCGGATATGGCCGTAAATGGCAATATCCAGTCGGTATTGTTAATAATGTGGACAGTCAATGCGCGGTCGTTCACGGAAACAAATGCCAGGTAAATGCCTTTCTCCGCAAATGGCGCATTGCGCGGCACGATCACATCCGCACGGGCCGCCACCGCTTTCGTCTCTTCGGGTTTGACCATCCTTTGCGACTCCACAGGCGAAATCGTCACAATTTCTTTTCTCAGGACCGGAATGCGAAACCCGTCCTCGATCTCGACTTCGACCACGTTACCAGGCAAAAAAGCGTAAATAACACCCTCTTCCCTGCCATGTACCAACCGTACCTTATCTCCGATATTCATAGTAAATGTTGCTTTCTGCTCATTTGAACCGGTTTTAGTTCAAACAATAATTTAAAAATAAAATGGCTTGAAATCGATACCCTTTCTGCTGATCTGCAATGCAGGGGCAGGGATTTTCAGGGAATTGGCCAGAAAACCCAGGGTCTTAACAAACTTGCTCCGGGTTTTGATCTTCGTGAGGTCGATATCCAGCGACAAATAATATTGCCGGTAAGGCCTGTAACCCATTTCAATGCTCTTGTCGCTCTCTGCCGAAACCATGTCCTGGATACCATAACCTACTGAAAAACAGAGCCAGGCAGGCCAATTGGAACTCTTAAAAAATGACCTCGGACTGGCCGAAAACCAGTAGGTCTGCCCGTTGTAATCTTTCAGCCACCGCTCCGACCAGCTGCTTCCAAGCAGTTGGGGACGTACATGCGCCAGTGAAGTATAGTGAAATGAGAACTTCGGTTGTATACGAACCTCGTCCCACAATGCAACCTGCCCGAGGTACAGTACCGAACCCGTAATGTTAGCGATCATGTCCCCGGGAGAAAAACCATAATCGGGCGAGAAACCGTCGAGGATCTCGATGGGCGTTTGAAATATGATCCCGGAAATGGCTCCGTAAACCAACATCTGCCGCTTCGAAATACCTGTTTTTTTATACAATGCAGCGGTATGGCGGGCAATCTGGTAGGATGTGTAAAGGTGCCCCATTTTGTCCATTTGTAACCACTCGCGACTATCATCCTCAATGGTAAACTTAGTCAGCGGATTCTTGTACCACGATTTGCTCAACCCGTAAATAGTGCCCAGGTAAATAGCCGACTGAGCGGCAAAAATACCGCGAAGCATTTTGTAGTTGGGCCTCGTCTCAGGCACGGAATCCCGAACAAGCGTGTCGCGAACGAGCGTGTCGGCGGGCGGCACCTGCGCATACGCGGGAGGCATAGTTCCCGCCAGGAGGCAAATCAGTAAGCAATGAAGAGTAAAACGCATTCGATCGTACCGGGACCGGAGCTTAATAACCGCCATGGTATTTTCTCAGTCCCCATTCCGCTCCCAGCAATATGACGATCAGGAAGAACAGCCATTTCAGATAGATCAGCTCGACCATATCCTCAGTACTGTCCAGCCTGTCGGCCGGGCGGTCATTTTTAAGTTTTTGAATAAATTGTTGGAGCGATGCAGGCGTTATAAATGTTCCGCCCGACCGCCGCGCCAGATCGCGGAGCATTCCGAAATCCGCCGTGGTGTTGCTTAGTTCAAGATCGGCATTACGGATCACAAACTGGCCCGAAACCCGTTCTTCCTTACCTTTCATGATTGTCGACGCTGCGTAGCGATAAACCCCGTCGGCCAGCCCGCTCACGTTGAAACGAGGTGTCTCTTTCGAGTGGGTATAGGTAAATTGCTTGCTTTTACCCTTTTCATCCACCAGTTCCAGTTTCACCTCCTGACCAAAAATCGGCTCGTAAATATCGTTGTAAACCTCGGTCTGAAATGCGACCTGCTCACCAGCCTCGAACTCGTTGCTGATCGGGTAAACCCGGAACTTCCGACGGTCTTCCTTCACTGAAAGCACCTGGATCAGCTTCTGGAAAAGGTTATCCACCACTTCCTGCTTGCTGGTTTGGGCAAATTCCTCCTGCCTCCATTGCCAAAGCCCCTCTCCTGCCAGCACCGCCGTTTTCTGATCGCCGTTGGTATTCAAAACCAGCAGAGGCTTGTTCGTATTGAGCGTTCCAACCTTCTGAAAAAGGATCGTTTCCGTTCCCGAAGAAATGTTGTACTCCCCAAAAGGCACCGAAAGCGGCGGAAGGCGTTCGAGCAATTTCAGGCTCTCGGCATCCAGGTTCAACTGGGAAAACGCGGGGTTGAACCGCGCCGTAACCTTGTCTACCTGATTGTTCGCCGCCGCGTTGATAAACAGCGACCGGTTCAGCGAACTCGCCAGCGGTACCGCCGATTGGTTTCCAAGGATAAAAAACAGCGGCATTTTGGCGTCCAGAAACTTGCGCACCTGTGCATTACCCAGCCCGAGCACGTTCGGAATCTGGTGCAGGATCACAAGGTCGTAAGGCTTGATACTCGTCGGCGGGTTGTTGGCGATGGATAAAATATGGATATCCAGCTCATAGTTATCGTTTGCCTCGATCACGCTCCGGATACTTTTGATATCGGGATGTGGCGCCAGGGCCATGAGCAGGATCTTCTGGCGGCCATCGATAATGTCGATATAAACATCCTTCCGGTTATTCCGGCCTGATGTTTCGCCCGAAACAGCGCCCAACTCTATCGTGAAATGCTGAACGCCCTTCTGTGCAGAAGATGTCTTGAAATCAAATGCCTTGAAATACTCCGCACGGTCGATCACGACGGGCTGGCTCTGGATGACGTGGCCGTTTTGCTTTAAGGTGACGGTCGTGCTTTTGCCCTGCAATCCGTTCGCTGCAACCTCCGCCCTGATCGGAAACTCGTTGCCCAGGTAGGCGATCCGGTTGCTCACCACATCTTTAACCCTGATATCCAGCTTAGGGACCGAATCACCGACAGCCAGTGAATTGACCCTGAACGGGTAACGGTTATAGGCCGGTGATACGCCCTGATTCACGATCCCGTCTGAAAGAAGTACCACGTCTGTCAGGTTGCGGCCTTCAAAATTGGTACGGACCGTCTGAAGCAGCCCCGCCAGATTGGTATTATTCCGATTGAATGCAATGGAATCCGCATTGTTCTCAGTGCCCCGCAGTGACTCAATGCCCACTTCGAATCCCGCATCTGTCAACTCACGCGCAGCGGCCCTCACTTGCTCCATCGCAGCCTGGCCGTATTTCCCGACCGATTCAGAGTTGTCGATCGCGAAAACGACCTTCGCTTTATCGACCGAGGTTTGCGTGCGCCGCACGAGCGGGCTCAGCAAAAGGAAGCAAATGAGCGCCACCACCAATCCACGCACAGCAGCCAGCGCGTAGTTCAATTTCTTACCCCAGGCCGGCTGCGGCTGATACAGCAGCCAGGCATATGCCAGGCCGGCAAGCACGCAGAAAATAATGAACCAGTAAGGGGTTTGGAATATGAGCTCTGACCGCATGGGTTGGGATTCAATAGCTGGCGATGTTACAATATACGACGAAACCGCCAGCTATCTACTAACGAAGAAAGGGTCTATGTTAACATACCACCATCGACCTGGATTACCTGGCCGGTAATATAGCGCGACATGTCCGAAGCAAGGAACACGCAGGCATCCGCCACTTCTTCGGGCTGGCCTCCGCGCTTCATCGGGATCGACTGTTTCCAGTCTTCCACCGCTTTCGCGTCTACCGCGTCGGTCATTTCAGTTTCGATAAAACCGGGGGCAACTGCATTCGAGCGGATATTTCTTGACCCCAATTCCAATGCGATCGATTTGGTAAAACCGATAATACCGGCCTTCGAAGCAGCGTAGTTCGACTGCCCCGCATTACCACGTATACCTACTACCGATGTGATATTGATAATCGACCCGCTTTTCGCACGGATCATGGATTTCGTAGCAGCTTTGGTAAGGTTAAAAACCGATTTCAGGTTGATGTTCACCACCGTATCCCATTGCTCTTCGCTCATGCGCATGAGTAGCCCGTCGCGGGTAACGCCCGCATTGTTGATGAGCACGTCGAGCTTGCCGAAATCGGCAATAACGTCGGTAACGAGCTGATCTGCCGCGTGAAAATCGGAAGCATCCGAACGGTAGCCTTTCGCTTTCACACCGTAAGATTCCAGTTCTTTTGCCAAAGCCTCGCCTTTTTCGACGCTGGACAGATATGTAAATGCGACATCAGCACCTTCCTGAGCCAGGCGCAACGCGATCGAACGTCCGATACCCCGCGAAGCACCTGTTACCAATGCAACTTTATTTGCTACTAACTTCATAAATAGGATTAGAATCTGTCAAAATATATACTGTCGGCAAAAATAGGACATTGGCCAGAGACCGGCAAATAAACGGCCTATGGTACTTTATCACAAAATGATGTAATATTCAGGCAAAAAACCTTCTCCAACAATTTAACTTACACTAACATGAGCACTACAAATGCCCAGAAAACCTCCGGAGCCTTCATTGCCGCGTCATGGATCGCATTGGGCGTAGGGATGGCCGGGTTCATCATCGGCCTCTGGCGGTCGGAAATGCTGCTGAGCGAAAAGGGATATTATTTTACGGTATTGATGTACGGCCTTTTTGCGGCCGTGTCGGTCCAGAAGAGCGTCCGCGACCGACTGGAAGGTATTCCGGTAACGGCCATTTACTACGGTATCAGCTGGTTTTCGACGATCCTGGCCATTGTGCTGCTCGTCGTAGGCCTCTGGAATGCGACATTGCTGCCCAGCGAAAAGGGCTTTTACGCTTTCGCCTTCCTTTTAGGGATTTTCGGTGCTATCGCCGTTCAGAAAAACACCCGCGATACCGCGATTTTCGAAACCGGCAGCTCATTTTCCAAACCTTCTGATCATTGAAACTGTTAAGCCGTTACGTGTAATTTTTTGAAATTAAAACTCAGGTAATGGCAGAAACAATCAAAACGGCCCTGATCACGGGCGGTTCCAAGGGAATAGGATATGGTATTGCCGAAGCGCTTATCCGCGACGGCATCCGGGTGGCAATTACAAGCCGGTCACAGCAGAATGCCGATGAAGCCGCACAAGCTCTAAACAAAATCCGTGAGGGCTACGCATTGGCCATCGAGTCGGATGTGAGAAATCTGGCTTCACAGGAAAAGGCGGTGCAAACCGTGCTCGACCAATGGGGCAGGCTCGATTACCTCATCGCCAATGCGGGTGTCGGCCATTTCGCGCCGATCCAGGAGCTCAGCGCCGAATTGTGGCAGGAAACCATCGATATCAACCTCACCGGCGTGTTTTTCAGCGCGAAGGCTTCCATCGCCGCATTAACAGAGTCGAAAGGGTATTTTATCAATATTGCGAGTCTGGCAGGTACCAATTTCTTTGCCAATGGCACTGCCTATAATGCCAGCAAATTCGGTCTGGTCGGCTTTTCGCAGGCTATGATGCTCGATGTGCGCAATGCGGGCGTGAAAGTAACCACTATTATGCCCGGCTCCGTCGCGACGGAGTTCAACAATCACGAGCCGTCCGATAAGGATGCCTGGAAAATTCAGCCGGAAGACATCGGCCAGATCGTGTCCGACCTGATCAAAATGCCGGCACGGACGCTTCCAAGTAAGATCGAAGTTCGCCCTACTACACCGAAATAATCTCATATAAAGCCGGATCCGTTCCGGCTTTATATTTTACACCATTTTGGGAAAGCGTAAATCGAGAACAGCAGTCCGAAACCCGAGAGCACAAGGATCGGTATTTTGTACAAAATCAATAAGGTAAGGCCTACAAATCCAAAAAGAAACACCTGCATTGCATTTTCGGGCAATCCCGATCTTTTGTAAAAATATAGGTGGGAAACTATGAGGATCGTCAAGCCCAGCGTGTACAACTCAGCCACCTCCGCAAAGCCGAGGGCGCCACTACGAAGTACTACCAGTGTTTCGGGGACGATCAGCACGATATGCACCATAACTACCCTGCCCCAACGCTTCCAGACCGGCACAGGCAGCGACCTTCCCCAAAGCCAGACTTCCCCCTCCCATTGATATAATTCAAAAGAAAGCCCCAGATTGAGCAAATAAGCCAGGGACATTCCTACTGCGGGCATTCTGATGTCGTACTCGCCGGTACTGTAATAAAGCATCGTCCCCGCCGCCGCCAGCATGGCTCCCAGTTTTCCCACTAATAAGGTAATGCCGCGTTCCCGCACAAGCCATTCCATCGACCAGTAAAGCCACGACGTCGGTCTCCCAAACGGCCATTTGATCAAGCTTCTACCTTTCACAGGGACATACAAAACCGGCTTCCGGATGCGCCATTCGGCAGCCAGGGCAAGTATGAATATTAAAACAATGTAAAAAGGAATGACCGGCCAGAGGCGGGCCAGCAACTTGTCCTGAATGGCGATGATAAGCAGGTAAACACCGTAATAAAGAATCGGTTGAAGAAAGCCCATTGATTGCACGACAAACCTCCGCGCACGTACGGTCGCGGGCCACGTGCGCGCGTGAAAGATGAATGTGTATTCGGGCAATTTCCAGGTATTGGCCAGAAATTGAGCGCATAACAGGCTATAAATCAACCATATTACGAAAAGACTAAGCATTCCATAGGTGCCGGTCAGGAAAAATACGGCAAATGCATGGTGCTCATTGGCACTCAAAAACCCGAAAAGTACGCCGAGCAAAACGAGGAACGTTCCGGCTCGCTGCCTGAAAAAAGCTGAAACAGTAGAGATCAGCAACATTTTCATAGCGCATCGGTGGCGATGAGTGTCTTGTTCTTCAACCGGAAACTTTGCGAAACGTGCAACCCCTCCTGTTCGAAAAGCTGGTGCGACGACAACAGGAAGGTGACGCCCCTGCGGTGGTATTCTTTGATCAGGCCGAAAAGTACTTCCCGCGCTTCGCGGTCGATAGTAATGAGCGGCTCGTCGAGGATAATGAGCGAAGGGTCACCCAGAAATGCCAGTAGCAGGGACACCTTTTTCACCATTCCGCTCGAACAGCTGCCGAACGGGTTGGAGAGGTAGCCGATCCCGAATGCCTCAATGAGCTTTTCGCTTTGCCCGAGAGGTGCTCTTTGTGCTTCGGCTACAAAAGCAATCAGGTCGGCGGGGGTTAGAAACGATGGATAGAGCGGCTCAGCCTCCCCGAGGTTGAGCCGCAAACGATATTCGACGGGGTCTTTTTTCAAATCATAACGTCCATCGAGTTTTACCGACCCCTCAAATGGCAGCATACCGGCCAGCGTTCTGAAAAGCGTCGACTTACCCGCGCCATTTTCTCCCTGCACCCAGTAAATTCCTTTTTCAATTCCAAAAGACGGGATCGAAAGGATTTCCCGCTCACCGTACCGTTGCCTCAGTTGATTGATTTCCAGTACCATGTCCAGGGATGGCGGCTGCTTATGGATGAATATTGAACTCGTCTTTCAACACCTGCAACGCCACGGACTCTTCGTAACGGTAAAGGTCCTTATTAAAAAGTGCATTGTGACCGGCATTTTGCAAGCTGATCCAGCTGTGCGTCGCATAGGGGTCGTAATCGAAATGCTTGAAGCTGTGGCCCATATTGTTCATATCGGCAAACCATTTGACACCCACATCGAGGCGGTCGTAAGCCCCGAATGCAGCGCCCCTACCGACGGGCATCGTGTCGTTTCGTGTCTTTTCGAGGTCGATCATCGCCACATATTCATTCAACCGGCATTCTGGCAACGGCCATGGGGCGGCGCGGTCGACCACGAGCTTATATTCGCCCGTTCGCGCCTGCGGATAGGTGGCGGCCAGTTTCATTAGTTCATCATAATCCGGTTTGTATTGCGTATATTTTTCGGAATCGCACAGACCCGCTTCCTTCGCGGGGCATACCCAGCATTGGCCGATCCCCCCGATACCCGACGCGGAACCGATGCCATTGACATACTCCCCTACCAGATCGCCTTTGAAATACACATCATTGTGGATAACCAGCAGATATTTCTGGTCCGACTGCTCCCAAGCGTATTGGTAGCGGACCGCGTGCCGGTATCGCTTGAACTTAAGCAGAAAATCGAATTTCACATTTTTCGTCCAAAGCCAGACATTAGGCTTAAAATAGACGATCTTGTCCCCGAAATGATCGAAAATGAATTTAAAATTCGACCGCTCCGGCTGTTTCGCTTCTTCAACGAAATAAATTTTATTGATCCACTGGTGCGAATGCTTCATGAGGGTCAGCAGGGTGATCGCCGTCTGGTACGGCTTGCCGTATGCATTGATTGCCACATCTACACATGCCTTTGGAGTGTTCGTCATCGTGTGTTCCGTTCGTTTTTCTGAAACAAGTAGCCAAAGGTTGCCATTAAATCAGAAACCATCTGTTGTTCGGTTGAAAAAATTAGTAAGTGTTCAAAAGCACCTGCAAGTACCGCTTTTGAACCGTTCCATCACAAATATTTCAAAATAAGAGACTTCGGCCAACAGATCATATGAAATTTCATATTTTAATTGATCACAAATTTCGCGGGATGTATATTTGAAAAAATTTTAATTAAGCTGCGCGAGTATTTGTAAAATTTTACAAAACTCTCTTACTATCCATAAACCCGTTATTCCGGACACCATGAACACGAACCGTCGATCCTTCCTCCGCCTGTCGGCTTTTGCCCTGCCTTTTACACGGGTAAACCAGTTGTTTGCCAAAACGCCGAGCGCCGGTGCGCCGGGTGCCGGTGCGCCGGTCGTCATCTCTACCTGGGATAGCGGGCAGATTTCTAACGCCGCCGCATGGTCGGTACTGGAAAAGGGAGGCCGCGCACTCGATGCCGTAGAACAAGCCGCAATCGCCATCGAAAACGATATCAACTGCTGCGTAGGCCTGGGAGGCAACCCCGACCGCGACGGGCACGTGACACTCGACGCGTGCATTATGGATGAAAAATCGAACTGCGGGGCGGTAGCATTCCTGGAAAGGATCAAACACCCCGTTTCCGTAGCCCGCAAGCTCATGGAGACGACCCCGCACGTGTTCCTCGTAGGCGCTGGCGCGCAGCAGTTCGCATTGGCCAACGGTTTCAAGCTGGAATCCGGCAAACTTTCTCCAGATGCCGCCGACGAATATAAAAAGTGGCTGAAAAAGGCTGAATACAAGCCGGTTATCAATATAGAGCATAAACAATCGAAAGGCCACGGCCCATTCGCTCCCGCCCGTCTCGACAACGGCGATTTCAACCACGACACCATGGGTACCCTCGCACTGGATGCGCAGGGGAACCTTTCGGGCATGTGTACTACCAGCGGCATGGGTTTTAAGATGCGAGGCCGTGTGGGCGATTCCCCTATTATCGGCGCAGGCCTGTTCGTCGACAATGAGATCGGCGCGGCAACTTCTTCCGGCCAGGGTGAGGAAGTGATCCGCGTGGCGGGAACGCATTTAGTCGTCGAATTCATGCGCAATGGTTCTTCGCCCGAGGAAGCTTGCAAAAAAGCGGTCGAAAGGATTGTAAAACGTGATCCCGAGCGTGCCAAAACTTTCCAGGTAGGATTTCTGGCCGTCAACAAACAGGGAGAAGTGGGTGCTTATTCCGTACAACCCGGATTTGCCTACACCATTACCAGCGGCGATGGCAAAGGCAAGGTCGTAGCATCCAAAAGCCATTTTGCGTAAACCCTCATATTGCAGTATTTACCAAACACTTAACCATTCCAATGAACCTTAAATCGACAGCGGCTCTCCTCGCAGGACTGCTATTTGCCTCCGGGTCGTATGCACAGCAGCATTCGGAGCAAAACCACTCCAAATATGTTGCGCCTACCGATCCGCTTGTGCAGCAAAAGCTCTCCAAATGGCAGGATATCAAGTTCGGTATGCTGATGCACTGGGGAACGTACAGCCAATGGGGTATTGTGGAATCATGGTCGCTTTGCCCCGAGGATGAAGGCTGGTGCGAACGCCGTGGGCCGCATTCGCACGACTGGTACGAGTACAAGAAGGCCTACGAGGATATTTCCAAAACTTTCAATCCCGTCAAATTCAATCCGGAACGTTGGGCTAAGGCCGCAAAAGGTGCGGGTATGAAATATGTGGTATTCACAACCAAACATCACGACGGGTTCTCGATGTTCGATTCAAAATACACCGATTACAAGATTACCAATACCCCCTTCAAAACCAATCCCAAGGCGAACGTGACCAAGGAAGTACTCGCGGCGTTCCGCAACGAGGGATTCATGACCGGCACCTATTTCTCCAAACCCGACTGGCACACCGACTCCTACTGGTGGCCTTACTTCCCGCCGAAGGACCGTAACGTTTCCTACGACCCGAAGAAGCGCCCCGAACTCTGGAACAAATTCAAGGATTTCACCTATAACCAGATCGAGGAGCTGATGTCGGATTACGGCTCAGTCGATATCCTCTGGCTCGACGGCGGCTGGGTCCGCCCGTTCAGCAGCATCGATACGACCATCAGCTGGCAGAAAACCATTCCTTACGACCAGGACATCGACATGGCGCGCATCGCCAAAATGGCCCGTTCGCACCAGCCCGGCCTCCTTGTGGTGGACCGCACGGTTACCGGCGAGTTCGAGAACTACGTAACCCCAGAGCAATCCATTCCCGATCATTATATGTCGATCCCCTGGGAATCTTGCATGACAATGGGCGACTCATGGTCTTACATTCCAAAAGAGAATTTCAAATCGACGCAAAAACTGGTTCATACATTGGTCGATATCGTCGCCAAAGGCGGTAACCTGCTCCTGAACGTGGCTCCCGGCCCGGACGGGGAATGGCACGAAGAAGCCTACACGAGACTGGAAGAAATGGGTAAATGGATGAACGTAAATGGTATTGGTATCTACGAAACCAAACCGCTGGCCCCTTACCGCGCCGGCAAATGGGCGTACACCAAAAAAGGCACAACCACCTACGCGTTCTACCTCGCCGAAGCAGGCGAAAAGCTCCCGGCGACTCTGAAACCGGAAGGATTAGATGTTCCTGCGAAAGCAAAAATCACATTTGCGGGTAATAAAAAGGCTTTGAAAGTGAAGAACGGAGCGATTGAATTGCCAGCGAAAACCGTTGCGGAAGTTGGTACGCAGCCTGTCTATCTGTTCGTGATTAATTAAGATCCGGTAGGAAAACGGTGATAGAATTGGTGAACTCTTTTAAAAAAACGATCTTCACTCCTTATTTGCGTCACCCCTATCTGTATCATCAGAAACTCCTTTTCAAATGATCAAACAAATAACCGGTCTCCTCTGCCTGACGGCGTCGATCGCTTTTGCACAAACACCCCCGAAGCCCTACGGCGCAATACCGGCACCCCGCCAGGTTGCATGGCATGAAACGGAAGTTTACGGCATCATGCACTTTACCCCTACCACATTCGAGAACAAAGAATGGGGCTACGGTGATGCGGATCCAAAGACATTTAACCCATCCGATTTCAATGCCGATCAGATCGTGCAGGCTGCCAAAGCGGGTGGATTGCGCGGGATCGTATTGGTAGCGAAGCACCACGACGGCTTTTGCCTCTGGCCTACCAAAACGACCGACTACAATATCTCCAAAAGTCCCTTCCGTGAAGGCAAAGGTGACCTCGTGCGCGAAGTGGCGGATGCCGCGCGCAAGCAGGGCCTGAAATTCGGGGTTTACTGCTCGCCCTGGGACCGTAACAATGCGAAATACGGAACACCGGAATACATTAACATTTACCGCGAGCAGCTTCGCGAGCTGTATACCAATTATGGCGACCTCTTCATGTCGTGGCACGACGGCGCAAATGGTGGCGACGGCTACTACGGTGGTGCCCGCGAGAAGCGATCGATCGATAATACGACCTATTACCAATGGGATTCGACATGGACCAACTATACCCGCAAATTGCAACCTAATGCCAATATTTTCAGCGATATCGGCTGGGACGTGCGCTGGGCGGGCAACGAGGACGGCAGCGTGAACCCCACTTCATGGGCAACCCTCACTCCCAAGCCTTCCGAAGGGCAGAATGTGGCAGTGCCCGGTCAGGCCAACGCGACTGAAAACCCCGGCGGTACGCGCGGCGGCAAATTCTGGATTCCTGCCGAGTGCGACGTTCCATTGCGCAAAGGCTGGTTCTACCATGCCAACGAAAAGCCCAAAACACCCGAAAAACTTTTTGACCTCTATTTGAAAAGCGTAGGACGAGGCGCCGCGCTCGACCTGGGGCTGGCTCCCGACACGCGCGGCCAGTTGCATAACGACGACGTCGTGGCGCTTAAAACATTCGGCGACCACGTCAAAAACACGTTCGCTACCAACCTCATCGGACGCGGATCTTCCAAAGCCGTGAACGTTCGTGGTTATAACTCCGTTTACAGCGCCAAAAACCTGCTCGACGGCAAGCCCGACACCTACTGGGCCACCGACGATGATTTCAAAACACCGGAAGTGGTCATCGAACTGGGCCAGCCGATCGTTTTCGACGTCATCAGTCTGCAGGAATATATCAGACTCGGCCAGCGCATTGAAGAATTCGCCGTCGACGCGTGGATCGGAAACGAATGGAAGGAAGTTTACAAAGGCACCAGTGTAGGCGCGAAACGTCTCGCAAAACTCGATGTACCGATCACTTCCAATAAAGTACGCCTACGCATTACGAAATCGCCGGTAAGCATCGCGATCAGCGAGTTTGGGGTTTATAAGGATTCGGAATAGTTGGTTTTAATGCAAAAATCGCCGGTTGAAAATTCAACCGGCGATTTTTGCATTTACAGGTAACACTATTGCGCAGACAGCCTTTCCAACCGAGCGTACATTTCCAGCATTGCGCCCTGATCGATGAGGGTTTTTACCGGTTTCCGGCCTAACAGACCTTTCGGGTCGCGCTCGTCTTTCCAGATCCGCTCGGCGTCGGCGATGAAGATCTGGTAGTCGCCTGCCTGAGGGTCGACTTTGTGGAGTTCTTCGAAACCACGCAGCAATACCACATTGAACCAGTAGTTGTCGGGCAGCCTGTTGTTCCTGTAAAAATACTTTTTCGAACCTTCTGCCAATGCTATCGCCTCATCGAGGTATTCCTTTTTGCCCGTGATATTGTGCAGCAACACAGCGGATTGCAGCATAGTCCCGGTGTTATAAGAGTATTTGGCAGAATCGATCTTCAGTGACGGGATCTTAATCGCGTCATAATAGGTACCGTCGCCCGAGCGCAGGTTCTTTTTGGTCCAGTCATAAAGGCTGACCGCAGTTTTCAGGTATTCCGGCTCCTTTTTGATTTGATAAAGTTGGAGTGCGACGAGTATTCCCGGTCCGTTGGAGCACGTGTTTTTAGTATTCTTCTCGTCTTCCTTCCAATACAATCCGCCGCCTGCCTTATCGTCGTAGCCGGTCATCATGAAACGGTAAATCTCCTCCGCGATAGTCAGGTAATCCTTCTCGCCCGTGCGGTTGTACGCGTCGAGGCACGCGATCGCGATCCATTGGTTATCGTCATAAAACCGCGAATCCTTTTGCTCGATTGTCACATACGCCTGATAACCCGGTGCGGGTGCACCGGTATTGTAATATTGCCTGATAGCCCCAAGCACGGGTTTCATATATTGTTTGCCCGGACTAACAGCTTCCGACTCGGTAGCGGCCTGAAGCAATGCGCATAGCGGCCAGAGGTACGAATGCGGCTTTTCGTTCTTGCCATTGGTTTCAATAAAAAGGCCTGTGGAAGATTCGTAAAATACGCCTTCGATGTTGTGGAGAATCTGGCCACGGCGCGATTTGTAATCGGGGGCTGCCTGCGATATAGCGAAGTCGAAGCGGGCAAGGCCGAGCAAAACCAGCGCCGTTGTGTACATCCTTTTCATAAATGGTTTCGATTTTTTGAGTAGAAGCAGGCCCGGCAAGGTTCTCTACTTGAAAGATTCCCTTCAAAAATCGCCGGTCTTAAAATCAGGGCAACTGCTTTCTGGTAAAATAGAATAATAAAATTTGGTTATTCTAATAATATGCAAAACGCTATTTCATATCCAGATCACATCACCTATTTTTGACTTAATCCCCGATTAACCCGACCAACCTTTTTGACTGCATTTGGCAAACATACCGACGATGCCATGCTTTGGAATTCGTTCCGTAGTGGGGACGAGCACGCGTATACGGAACTTGCCCGGCGGTACTACCGGACGCTTTTCCAGTATGGCCAGCGGTTCACCGGTAACATGCAGTTGATAGAAGATGTGATCCAGGATTTGCTGGTACACCTCTGGCTCCACCGTTCGACGATCAACGACACGCCGTCCGTCAAATTCTACCTTGTCAAGGCATTCCGGCACCGGATGCTGAAAACGATCGGGCCACTTTCCGGGGAGACCGGACTGACCGATGAATGCGAAAACATGATGTCCGAATTTTCGAGCGAGGAAAACTGGATTGGGCGGGAAAACGATCTGGCTTTGAAAATACAGGTCAGGACGGCGATCGACCAGCTGCCAGCCCGGCAGCAGGAAGTCATTTACCTCCGTTTTTTTCAGAACCTGATGCCCGAAGAAATAGCAGGACTTCTGGCGATCAATTCGCAGTCGGTAAGTAATATCATCCAGCGGGCTTTGTCCAATCTGCGCGGACTCTGGCGCACACCCCCTTCTATTTCGGTTATATTTTGTTCTTTCTGCCAAATTTTCGCCCAGTTTTAATCTAAACTGAAAAATTTTAGCTTACAACCGAGTATTCACGCAGAATAAACGGATAATGTATAAAAAGTGCATTACTCCATGTCATTCGACCCATCCGGCCATTTATTGCAATCGCTGCTCGCAAATCCTGCATTCAGATGCTGGGCGGAAGGTAAATGCCCCGAAGATGGCCCCCATTGGAGCCAATGGGCGGCTGAACATGAGAACGGCCACGACATTCTCAGGCAGGCGATGGAGATCACGCGGGCGGTACCCGTGCGTGACGAGCATTTGACAGACGAATACATCCACCATAAAGTCAATGAAGCGCTGCAAGCGGCGAAAAAGCGCGAGCAACGGGAAGCACAGAGTAAAAGGGAATCGTTTTTTCCCGTGTTCCTGTCCGGATGGAACGTCGCGGCGAGCCTACTGATCGTCGTTGGGCTTTGCTTCGCGACATTCCGCATTTACAATAACACAAGGCAGGCAGCGAACGCCGATCAACCGCTCCGGTCAACACCCGCTTTAAAGGAAGTCGCCAATTTGGAACGTGCGTTCAAATATGTGCAGCTTCCCGATGGCAGCTCGGTAGTATTGCACCGGAACAGTACATTGAAATACCCGCAGTCATTCGCAACCGAAAAGCGGGAGGTTTACCTTACCGGCGAGGCCTTTTTTGAAGTAACCAAAAATCCCGACCAACCGTTTTTCGTGTACGCGGGCGAACTGGTTGCCAAAGTGCATGGTACCAGTTTCAGTATCAAGGCCATCGCCGAAGAAAAGGAAATCACTGTTGCCGTCAAGACCGGGAAAGTATCCGTTTTCAGCAAACATGATTCTCCATCCCTTCTTCTTAGCCGCAACCAGCAGGCGACATTCGAACGAACGCACGCCAGGCTTGTACGCTCCACGCTAAAAAGTCCGGTATTGCTGAACATACCAATTGAAAATCAGGAATTTACTTACGCCGAAACCCCCGCCGCGGAAGTTTTCGACGCACTCGGGAAGGCCTACGGCGTACACATCGCATTTGACCGCAACAGCCTGGCCCGTTGCAGCATTACGGCGACCCTGGGCGACGAGCCGCTTGAAAACAAGCTGAAATGGCTTTGTACCATCCTTGAAGCACATTACACCATTACCGAAGACAACATAACCATCACCGGAACCCCATGCAACTGATCATCCACCTCAAAACCCTGCTATTTGGATAAAAACAACAAAAGGTGAACGATGCTACCAACATCATTCACCCGTATGAAATCCCCCTCTTTCTGTGCTGGCGCTAAGAAGATCCCTGGACGGGAAGTCCTGGACCGGAAGTCCGGAAGGGACAAGGGAATTATTTTGCCGATTTTTTTGAAACCTACAAAACAGACAAAAGTATGAAAAAAACCTTTGACCGGCAGCCTTACCTGCTCAAAATTATGAGAATCAGCCTCATACAATTGTTCATCATCATCCAGTTCTCCGGGCTGGCCGTCGCCTTCGACGGCTACGGGCAGGAAGTACTCAACCGCCGTCTGACGATCAATATCCGCGAGCAGAAGATCGGTGCGGCATTGGAACAGATCGGCAAGATCTCCGGCGTACATTTCATGTACAGTCCCGAGCTCATCCGTTCGCAACGTAAGGTCACTTTCAGCGCCAAAGACGAAAAACTGGAAGCGATACTCGACAATTTTCTGACTCCCTTGCAGGTTTCTTACGAAGTTTCGGGCAAACAGATTTTACTTAAAAGAGCTGCTTCCAAGTCTGCCACTAACCTGCCGGAAGGAACGGGGACCTCCATCAAAACGATCCAGCCCCTTGATTTTCAGATCAAGGGAAAAGTAAAAGACGCGACGGGCGGCACCATCCCCGGTGCGACGATCGTCCTCAAAGGCAGCTCGACGATAGGCACCACTACCGATGCCGATGGAGCATTTGCATTGAATGTCCCCGACGGTAGCACCACGCTAGTGGTTTCGTCCATCGGTTTCCTCACGCAGGAGATTGATATTGCCAGCAAAACGATGGTGGAAGTAACGCTGCAGTCTGATATCAAATCGCTCTCGGAAGTGGTTGTAACTGGCTATTCGTCTCAATCCAAACGCGACATTACCGGCGCAGTGTCTACCGTTGACGCTACCGAACTCACCAAAGTGGCCGCTCCGAACGTGGCGCAGCAGTTGCAGGGACGTGTGGCGGGCGTCACCGTGACTTCCAACAACACGCCGGGTGGTGAAGCGACCGTCCGTATCCGCGGTTTTGGTACGATCAACAACAACGACCCGCTTTACGTGATCGACGGCGTTCCTACCAAAGGTGGCCTGAACAGCATCAACCCGAACAATATCGAGTCGATGCAGGTATTGAAAGATGCGTCCTCCGCTTCTATTTACGGCTCACGCGCTGCGAACGGGGTGATTATCATTACTACCAAAAAAGGGAAAGTAGGCGCGCCAAGATTTACTTTCAACTCCCGCGCGGGCTTCCAGACCGGCAAAGTGGACCTCGACCTGATCAAAGATCCGCAGCAATTCGGTAACCTCCTGTGGACGCAGCGTAAGAATGCGGGCGTGCTCACGAACGGCAACCCGTCGCACCAGCAATATGGCAACGGTCCCACAGCTGTGGTACCCGACTACATCCTCGCAGGTTCGAGCTACGGCCTTTTTGAGGGTGATCCGAAAACCGATCCCGCATTGTACAACTATAACCGCTCCGGCTTTTACCAGATCGTAAAGGCCAACAAGGAAGGTACCGATTGGCACAAGGAAATCCTGCGGCCGGCGGCTATCCAGGAATATAATATCGGCGCCAACGGCGGTACGGAGAATGGCCGTTACGCTATCGCGCTCAACTATTTCAAACAGGATGGTGTATTGATCCACACCTCGTTCGACCGCTATTCGATCCGCTCGAATACCGAGTTCAGTTTCAAAAAACGCATTCGACTGGGCGAAAACCTGGAACTGAGCTACACCGAAAATAAAGGCTATTATAACGCGAACGGTACAGCCAGCTCGACCAACAACCAGGATGGCAACCCGATAGGCAATGGCTACCGCATTCCTTCGATCATTCCGGTATACGACATTGCGGGCAACTTCGCGGCTACCCGTGCGGCTGGCCTTGGCCCCGCTACCAACCCCGTTGCGCAGCTCTGGAGAAGCCGGAACAACCAGACCAACACATTGCGCGCGTTTGGCAATGCCTACCTGGAAGTGGATATTTTGAAAGACCTGACGGCCAAATCGAGCATCGGCATCGACTTTATCAATGCAAACCGTGTGGGTTACACCCTGCTGGACCTCGAAGAAGCTGAGATCGAAGCGGCCAATGCGATGACCAACGGAAATGCCTACGACATCAACTGGACCTGGTCGAATACCTTGAATTATACCAAAAACCTTGGTACCTCGCACAAATTGAGCGTGCTGGCCGGTACGGAGGCAATCAAAGGCACAGGCCGCGACTTCTCCGCGACCCGCACCACCTTCTTCTCGGAAGACCCGTTATATATGTACCTCAACTCGGGAACCTCTGGCATTGCCAACACTGGTGTCGGTTACGAATGGGCTTTGTTTTCCATTTTTGGAAAAATCAACTACGCATTCAAGGACCGCTATCTGCTCGAGGCTACTGTGCGCCGCGATGGTTCCTCGCGTTTCGGACAGAACAACCGCTACGGTACGTTCCCTGCGTTCAGCGCGGGATGGCGCTTGTCGGAGGAAAGTTTTATGAAAACCATCCCCTGGCTGGATGATTTGAAACTGCGCGCCGGCTGGGGACAGACCGGTAACCAGGAAATCGGTAACTACAACGGTTTCAGCACCTACCGTTCGAGCCTGAGCCAGTCGTCGTACCCTATCGACGGCTCCAACAACGCCGTGCAGCCTGGCTTCGATACCGAGGCGTTCGGTAACCAGAACGCGAAATGGGAAACTACCACCCAGACCAACGTGGGTATCGACGCAACTTTCCTGAAAGGGATGTTTGGCCTGAACCTCGATTTGTACAACCGTACTACTTCGGATATGCTTTACCAGGTTGCATTACCCGCAACCCAGGGCGTAGCTACCATTCCATTTGTGAATGTCGGTGAAATGAACAACAAGGGGATCGACCTTGCTATCGATTTCCATAACAAAGCATTGAACGGCGATCTTACGTATTCGGTGGGCGCCAATTTCTCGACTTACAAAAACGAAGTAAAACGCCTGAACAACAGCGCTACCGCGGTACTTCTTGGCCCCGCCATCCGAAGCTACACCTGGACGCGCTCCGTAGCCGGCATGCCGCTTTACTCTTTCTATGGGTTGCAGATCGACGGTATTTACCAGAACCAGGGCGACGTGGACGCCGGTCCGAAATACCCGGGCTACGCGGCTGTGGGTAAATATAAATACCACGACACCGACGGCAACGGCACCATTACCGACAACGACCGCAAGTTCCTCGGCAATCCGCACCCCGACTTCACTTACGGTATCAACCTGAATGTGGGTTACAAGAACTTTGACCTTTCGGCATTCTTCCAGGGCGTGAAGGGCAACCAGATCATCAACATGGTGAAACGCTGGGTTGACTTCAACAACCAGGCCGGTAACCGCAGCCTCCGTATGCTCAACGATTCGTGGACGCCTGAAAACCCGGATGCGGTATTGCCGATCCTCGACGCCAACGACAGCCGCAGCCAGCAGCCATCGAGCTATTTCATCGAGGACGGATCGTATTTCCGCATGAAAAACCTCACGCTCGGCTATACATTGCCTGCCGGTATGTTGTCGAAAATCGGTTTCGAGAGCGCTCGCGTATACGTACAGGCGCAAAACCTCTTCACGATCACCAAATACAGCGGCATCGACCCGGAGGTAACATCGGTAGGTTCTACACCGGGAAGCACGGTTCTGGGTGTGGATCAGGGTAATTATCCCAATTCAAAAATGTACCAGATCGGTATCAATTTCGGGTTCTAGTTGGGTTTAACAAAATCTTTTAACACGATATCATTCTCATAATCGATATGAAAAAGAGCGTATTAGCATTAACAGCAATGGTCTGCGTGGGTGTGCTCACCTCCTGCGGGGACAGTTTTCTCGAAACCACGCCGCTGGGTGTGGGGAACGAGGCCATGCTTGCGAATAAAACCGGGGTCAACGCGGTATTGATCGGCGCATACAGTTTGCTCGACGGCGTCGGCTCGGGGCCGGTCAACACTTCGTCGGTCAGCAACTGGATCTACGGCTCCATCGCATCCGACGACGCCTACAAGGGCAGCGACGTGGGCGACCAGGCACAGATCACCACCATCGAACGTTACATCCCCCAGGCCGACATCGGTGCATACAACGATAAATGGGTGGCAGTTTACGACGGCGTTTCGCGCTCCAACAATGTCATCAACCTGATCGGCAAAGCGACCGACATGACCGCCGCCGAAAAAGCGCAAGCTCTTGGTGAAGCGCGTTTCCTCCGCGCGTGGTACCATTTCGAAGCAAAGAAGCTCTGGAATATGGTCCCGTACGTGGATGAAACCGTTACGGACTACATCAATTTACCCAACGACAAGGATATCTGGCCAAATATCGAAGCCGATATACAGTTCGCGATTGACAACATTTCGACGACCAAAACGCAAGCAGGCCGCGCCAGCAAATGGACAGCAAAGGCATTTCTTGCCAAAGTGCATATGTACCAGCAAGATTACCTCGCCGCCAAACCACTGCTGGACGATGTGATCAGCAACGGGCCCTTTTCGCTCGTGAACAGTTTCCACGACAATTTCCGCATTACCACCGAAAACAACTCGGAATCCATTTTTGAGGTACAAATGTCGGTAGCCGATGGAGGTGCCGGGCAGAACGGTAGCTGGGGGGACAACTACAATTTTCCTTACGGTTCGGCGCCGGGTGGCTGCTGCGGCTTCTTTCAGCCAACCCAAAACCTCGTGAATGCATTCAAAACCGACGCCAGCGGGCTCCCGTTGCTGGATACATTCAATGATGCGGATGTAAAAAACGATGAAGGGCTTTCTTCCTCCGACGCATTCACACCTTACGAAGGGACGTTGGACCCGCGACTCGACTGGACTGTGGGCCGTCGCGGCCTGCCTTTCCTGAACTGGGGTATCCACCCGGGCAAAAACTGGATCCGCGACCAGAGCTTCGGTGGACCGTACACTTTCAAGAAATTCTTCGCATACAGCGGTGAAAATGCCGGTGCCGAATCGCCTCGCGCCAATGCGAACAACTACCGCGCCATTCGCCTGGCCGATGTCCTGCTGATGCGCGCGGAAGTGGCTGTCGAGGACAATGACCTCGCTACCGCTTTGAAACTCGTAAACCAGGTACGCACCAGGGCAGCCAACGTGGTGGTACTCGATGCTACCAGCAAACCAGCCGCCAACTATCTGGTAAAAACCTATCCCGCATTCGCAAACCAGGAATATGCACGTAAAGCCGTCCGCTTCGAACGTCGCCTTGAACTGGCCATGGAAGGTCACCGGCATTTCGACCTCGTGCGCTGGGGCAATGCCGACGTGGTACTGAATGCCTACCTGACCAAGGAAAGCAAGAAACGTACTTACCTCGCCGGAGCCACTTTCGTGAAGGGCAAAAGCGAATATTTCCCTATCCCTCAGGCGCAGATAGATATAATGGGGGCAAACGTTTTGAAGCAAAATCCATAAAAGTGACAAATTTTTAATATTATTATCCAAAATTATCACAAATGGAACACCACGAACAGGATACAACCTCCCGGCGCGACTGGCTAAAAACCATCGCATTAGGCGGTGCTGCAGCTATGACCAGCCATGTTGCGCAGGCAGAAACAGCACCGGCGGCGCCCTCGGCACGCAGGATACCCATCGCCGTTTCGACCTATTCCTACTGGCATTTCCAGGAGCAGAAATACCCGATCGAAAAGGTGATCGAAGACGCGGCGCGCCTGGGCTTCGACGGCGTGGAGATTTTGCACCGGCAAATGGAGAACGAAACCGTTCCGTATATGAACAAGCTGAAAAGGCTTGCATTCGACAATGGACTGGCACTTCCGTTACTTTCTATCCATCAAAGCTTTGTGCAGCCCAAGCCGGAAGATCGGAAAAAGGACATTGAACATACCCTAAAATGTATTAACCTTGCGACCCAAATGGGCATTCCGGCGATCCGAATGAACACGGGAAGCTGGCGGACGGTGAAGCGCGATGCCAACTATTACAAGGATGGCAAGGAGCCGCCGATCCAGGGTTTCACCGATCAGGATGCCATTAAGTGGTGTATCGAATCGATGCAGGAATGTCTGGTGGCTGCCGAGAAAGCGGGGGTCGTTCTGGCGATCGAAAACCACTGGGGCCTGTCGTCGAACATCGATTATCTGCTGGAAATCTACAAGCCGCTGGCTTCGTCGCCGGCAATGGGTATGAATGTCGATACGGGCAATTTCGTAGGTGATCCTTATCCGCAATTCGAACGCCTGGCACCCTACGCGACGATCGTTCAGGCCAAAACCTATTTCGGCGGCGGACATTACTACGACCTCGACCTGGATTACAAACGGATCGCGGGTATTTTGAGAAAAGCGAATTTCAAAGGTTACGTATCGCTGGAAATGGAAGGAAAAGAAGACCCGGCCACCGCGGTACCCAAAAGCCTGAAAGTACTAAGGGAAGCACTCAGCTAGCGCCCCCGACGATTTTCATAATTATATTCTGTAGTTAATAAAGTGCTGCTTCTCTGGGGCCGCACTTTTTGCTTTAATAATGATACTTGCACTGAGCGATTACAATACAACCATCCGCAACTTTATAAACCAGTCGGTGTTCATCAGTAATCCTCCGGGACCAATAACCGGAATAGTTCGAGCGTAGTAATTCCGGTTTTCCCTTTCCTTCGAACGGGGTTCGCAAACATTCTTTGATCAATTCGTTGATTTTTTTTGCAATGTTCCGGTCAACCCGTTGCCATTCGACGTAATCCTCCCACGCGTTAGGATGCCAGGAAAGCATCACAACTCAGTGAGATCGCGGGGAAAAATACGGTTCCCTGATTCAATGTCTTTGATTGCTTCCAGCAGACGGGCTTTGTTTGCCGGACTTTTCATGAGATAAGCAGTCGTGTCCATATCCTGGTCAGCCTTCGAAGCGTGGTGACGATTCAGGAACCTGAAAATGCTGAGAATGGACTGCCGCTTTTTCAATGGGAGAGCGAGTTTCATTTTGATTTTTCTTTAAGTGTGTAGTGAAATAACCGAGTGTAAAGTTAGCCATAAAACCACGTTCGCACAAATGAGCCTCCATTGATACCCTACCTGCACCGCCGGGAAGATCCCCTGACAATCAATTCAGTACTTAATACCCGCTTCTCATTCACAATAATTTCATCAGCATCTACCAGTTGCAGTACCCATTCTGCTGTGGTATGCCCGATCTGCAGCGTCGGCTGACGGACGGTTGTCAGGCCGGGGCCAATATAGGCCGATTCGGCATTGTCGCTGAAACCCACGACGCCGAGTTCGTCAGGAATGGAAATGCCTTTTTCCTGCGCCATCAACATGATCTCGATGGCGGAGGAATCGTTTACGGCAAAAATAGCGTCGGGCCGGTCGGCGAGGTCGAGCAGGTACTGGCCATAAATGCGGGCCTTCTGCTGGGTGAGCATTCCCTGGATGATCATGTGGTCCTTGATCGGCTTGCCATATTTTTCCATCGCTGCCCTGTAACCGCGCAACCGCTCCTGGCTCACCTGCAATGTCAGCGGTCCGCCGAGGTGGGCAATGCGTTCGTAGCCGTTCAGGATCAGATGTTCCACCGCCTGGAACGAGGCTTCAAAGTCGTTCACGACCACTTTCGGCACGTCGATCTGGTCGCAAACACGGTTGAACTGGATCAGCGGTATGCCGCGTTTCGCAAACAGGCTCAGGTGGTCGAAGTTATTGGTTTCCTGCGTGAGCGAAATGAGCAGACCGTCGATCCGGTTCGCCAGCATCGCCTTGGTATTCGAAATTTCTACCTGATACGACTCGTTGCTCTGCATGATCGTAAGGTTATAACCCGCCTGAGTCAGCACCTCGTGCGCACCTATGATCACATTCGGAAAGAACTGGTTCTGAAATTCCGGAACGATCATTCCAATTGTATTGGTCCTGTTTTTAACCAGATTGTAGGCCAGCTGGTTGGGCTGGTAATCGAGCTGGGCGGCCTTGTCGAGCACAGCCTGGCGTGTTTCCGGGCTGATATCCGCGTGCCCGTGTAACGCCCGCGAGACCGTCGAATTGGAAACACCGAGTGATTTCGCAATGTCGATAATAGTCGTCTGGTGGCGTTTGCGTTTGACCAGCGATTCGGCAGAATCGTCTTTTTCCGAATGCGTGAAATAGTAATTGCACCATTTGCACAGGTACCGCTGCTTGCCCCGCACATAGCCCGCCTTCATAATACCATCTACCTGCGCGCACTTCACACATTGAATCATACTCCTTGTACTTTTTAAATATAAACCCCTTCAACTGCCGGAATCAACTTCCTCTTCAAGTTGGATTACAAAAATATAAAAATCTCCTATTAATCATCAGCAAAACCATATATCGGTAACGTCTCCGCAAACGTTACCGATACTTTTTGTTTAATTCCCGGAATTTTCTGCTCAAAAACCATATCGCCGCTGGCTTCCCAGGCAGCTATATTTAGGCAAAACCGGATTTAAGCCTGGTTATTTAATAGTACCGGTCGCTTACGGCAACGTTGACAGAACGCAAAAAATTTGCACTTTTCCAATTTCGTCATTTTACATCAAACCCTAAATTTTACCTACATGAAGAAAAAAATACGTGACTTGTTCCTGCTCGGCCTTCTGTGCCTGGGCATCATACAGTCGCTGTTCGCGCAAAGCGGAACAGTGAAAGGCAAGGTGACCGACGACAAAGGCGAGATGATTCCGGGCGTAAGTGTGACGGTGAAAGGCACGCAGCAAGGTACGCTCACCGACGCCGAAGGGGTGTATGCCGTTGAAGTAGCTGGTAATGCAACGCTGGTGTTCTCATTCCTTGGGTACCTGAAAGAAGAAGTCGCAGTTTCCAACCGCACCACGATCGATGTTTCGCTGAGAACCGACACCAAAGCGCTCGAAGAAGTGGTAGTGGTAGGGTACGGAACCCAGCGAAAGATCGAAACTACCGGTTCTATCGCTTCCTTAAAAGCCGCCGACCTCGTGCAGACGCCGGTTGCGAACGTAGCGCAGGGGCTTCAGTCGCGGATTGCGGGGGTACAGATCAACCAGAACACCGGTTCGCCGGGCGGTAACGTGAGCGTCCGTATCCGCGGTACCAACTCTATTAACGGCTCCTCGGAACCGCTTTATGTGGTGGACGGTATCCAGATCTCCAACGGTGGCGGCATCAACGATGTGAGCCCGCTCTCGACCATCAACCCGAATGATATTGAATCCGTTGAAGTATTAAAAGACGCGTCCGCATCCGCTATTTATGGTGCGCGTGCAGCAAATGGCGTGATTTTGATCACCACCAAGCGCGGTAAAAGCGGCGCTACCCGTGTTACCTACGACGGCTATTATGGCTCACAGAAAGTAAATAAGATGCTGAAAGTGCTGAATGCCTCCCAATTTGCACAGGTTGAAAATGAAGTATTTAAAAACAACTATTATCCCGATCCCGCCTCGCTCGGCGAGGGCGTAAACTGGCAGAAGGTGATCTTCCGTAAAGCGCCCATTCAGAACCATCAGTTATCGATCAACGGCGGTAATGAAAAGACGCAGCTGGCCCTCTCACTCAACTATTTTGATCAGGATGGAACATTGCGCGGTTCGGCTTTTACACGTTATTCCTACCGCTTGAATCTCGACCACCAGGTAAGCAAGAATATTAAAATTGGAACGAGCATTCTGGGAAGCTACTCGGTTGCGGACGGGATCCAGACCGGCAGCACCGACATTGGTAATGCAGGCGTGGTAACCGCCACCGTACTAGGGGCGGCCATTGGTGCGCCACCCACATTGCAACCATATCGCCCCGACGGTAGCATTTTTCCGTTCGGGGAGCAGGCAGGCGGGCAGTATCGCGAGGTTGTCAATCCCCTCAATTTCATCGAAATCCTGAACAAAAGGGCTATTAAACGTACGCTGGCCAATGTTTATGGTGATTTCAAACTGCTGAAAGGGCTTACCTACCGCGCCTCGTTCAATATAGACCAGAAAGGCGAGCTGTACGACTTTTATTCGCCGCGCTCGATCGTGAATAAAAGCGATCTGAACGACAATTCGGGCACGGGAACGAAATCGAACTCCAACTATTTGGCACTGCTGCACGAAAGCATACTAACCTACGCTACCAATTTCGGCAAAAACCACACCTTAAAGGCTACGGCGGTATTCGGGACGCAACTCGAACAGTACAACGAAAACTTCATGAGCGCGTCCGGCTTCCCGAACGACGCCACACAGAACGAAGCGATGCAACTCGGCCTCACGCGCACGGTGGGCAGCTTCAGAAGCAGCCAGAGACTCGACTCCTATCTGGCCCGCGTCAACTATGGTTTTAAAGACAAGCTCTTCCTCGACCTCACGGCACGTGTCGACGGATCGAGCAAGTTCGGCGCGAACCACAAATACGGCATGTTCCCGGCGATTTCAGCGGCGTACCGTCTGATAGAAGAGCCTTTCATGAAAGATATTACCTGGATTTCCGATCTGAAAATCCGGGGCAGTTTCGGCATCACGGGGAATGCAGGAGGGATAGATCCTTACCAGTCCCTGGCGACGGTGGCCGCCAACGGCAGCAACTACATGATCAACCACAGCTATGTGACAGGGATCGATCCTACACGCATCTCCAACCCAGATCTCCGCTGGGAGCGTTCGCAGCAGACCAACTTCGGGATCGACCTCAGCTTGCTTAACAACCGGGTCAGCGTGATTGCCGATGTTTATCATAAGAAAACCAATGACCTTTTGTATGTCAAAACATTGCCGCTGAGCTCTGGTTACGGCACCATCACCGGTAACTATGCCGGCCTTCAGAACAAAGGGCTGGAACTGGCGGTGAACGCACGTATTCTGAATGGCACACTGAAATGGGACGTGTCGGCCAATACGACGATCAACCGGAACAAAGTGCTGGGACTCGACGGGGGTGTGACCAACGAGCGCTTCATCACCACCTACACGCTTCTGAAAGTCGGCGAGCCGTTGGGTGTGTTCAAAACCTATGTGTTCGATGGCATTAACCAAACCGGCGAAACCATTCTGCCGGGGTATGACGGGCGCCTCGGCGGCCACAAGGTAAAGGACATCAACGGCGACGGGCAAATCACGTCGGCCGACCAGGTAATCACCGGAAACCCTAACCCGAAATTCATTTACGGTTTCTCGACCAACCTGTCGTACAAGGGCTTCGACCTGGCTGCATTCTTGTCGGGATCGCAGGGGAACGATATCTACAATGCCAGCCGCCTTTCGTTCGAAAACCCGCTCGGACAGCGTAACCTGCTGGCCGGCGTGGTGGACCGCTGGTCGCCAACCAATGCGAACAATCAGTACGTGAGCGCATTTCAGGGTGGCCGCTTGCCTATTACCAACTACGTGGTGGAAGATGGCTCTTACCTGCGCTGCAAGAACGTGACGCTCGGCTACACGCTGCCGCGCTTCAAAGGAGTGCAGGCCATCCGCTTGTATGTGAGCGCGAATAACCTGTTCACGATCACGAATTACAGCGGTTTTGACCCGGAGGTTAACTCATACGCAGGCTCCAACACGGCCATCGGTATCGACAATTTCGTGTATCCGCAGGCGAAGTCGTTCCTGGGCGGAATCCAGGTCACATTCTAACCATTCCTGAATCCTCTTGCCTGATTAGGGCTAAATAATGATATGAAAAAGCTACTGAAATTGACCACATACCTGGGCATGGCCGGTGCGGCGCTCATCGCTCCGTCCTGCCAGCTCGACGAGACGATCTATTCGTCTATTTACACGGAAGCGTTTTACAAAACCGCAGCGGATGCCGAAAAAGGACTGATTTCTGTTTACGGCGCATTGGGTGGCCTGGGCGGCGGACCTGCATTGACGCTCATCGCGGATTTCAGCGACGACCAGACTTACCCGCGCGGCGTAGTCGGACGTAACACGCTCACGCAGTTCACCTACGATGTCAATTACACCACGCAACGAAGCAACTCACGGCTCAACGAATCGCCGCAGCAAATCTGGACTTCCTGCTACGCCGGTATCGAAAAGGCCAACTGGGTGATCGCCAAGGTACCGGATACCAATATGGACGAAACGCGCAAGAAGCAGATCATCGGCGAAGCGTATTTCCTCCGGGCATTCTATCACTGGTTTTTGAGCAAGAATTTCGGGGATATACCGGTTAAAATCTCTCCCAGCTATTCGGAAGCCGATGCAGTGACCGCCAAAAGCCCGAAAGCGGATGTTTACAAACAGATTTACGCGGACCTCGACCAAGCTTTGAATGCAGGGTTGGTTTCCTATCCCGCGGTTGAGAAAGGCCGCGTAGCGAAAGAGGTTGTAAATGCCTTGTATGCAAAAGCGGCTTTGTATAATGAAGACTGGGCCAAAGCATTGGAACAGGCTAAAATCGTGATCAATTCGGGTAAGTACTCGCTTTTGACCGATGTTCGCGACGTTTACAAGTATGACAAAGAAGATGCGGCCCGCGCCGAAAATATGTGGGCATTTGAAGCGGACCCCGTTTCTCCGGGGCTTGGCCACCAGCTGACTGGCCTCTGTGGTCCTCCGGGAAGCGCCGGCCCTGAATATGCCCGGACTTCCTATGGCTCGATGTTCGCCTACCAGGCATTCTTCAACTCGTTCGACCCGGTCGACAGTCGCCGTACATTGCTGGATACCAACTTCGTAGATAAATCCGGGAAAATCGTGCCGCAGAAAAGCATTACGCCTATTACGACAAAAGGCGTGCTGATCAAGAAATACCAGGATCCGGTTTCTACCGTGGGCCTGATCCCGAACATCCCGATCTTCCGTCTGCCTGATGTGTACCTCATCGCCGCCGAGGCGGAGGCGCGTTTGAACGGCGCTACGGCTGCTGCTTATGATTTCATCAACCCGGTAAGGAAGCGTGCCGGACTGGCAGGGCTCAAAACCGGACTGGCCAAAGACGCATTCATCGAAGCGGTTTTGCAGGAGCGTGCATGGGAATTTTTCGCGGAGGGTGATCGCTGGTACGACCTCACCCGTACCGGCAAATTCCTGACGGTGATCCCGAAAGCGGTAAACGATGTATACCCGACCCGCAACGTGACCGCCAAAAACAAATACTTCCCGATCCCGCTCGACGAGATCAACGCGAATACCAAACTGGAACAGAACCCGGACTGGAAGTAAGTATTAAAATGATGCCGATAGCCCAAGCGCTTTTCTTCCTGGCAATGCTGATAGCCGTTCCTTTTCCCGACAGGCAAAAGGAACGGGTCAGGGAGTTCACGGTGACAGAGAACGACACATTAACCTACACCCTGAAACTCGCACTCGACGACCAGGGTCAGCCGCAATACTTTTTCAGGAACATTTTCACACCGGTTTGCTATACCAATGAGTGCAAACCGGTGTATATCAATTTCTATTGGGATTTGCTGGGCAATTACCAACGTTATGATCTACCCGAAGCCAAAGTGCTCACGAAAGTCGACCACGACGATTTTAAAGAGGAAGATTATCAAAAATTGCAGGACATCCTCACACAGACAAACTCCATTTTCGCAGACCTGAAAATGGAAGATCTGATATCCAAAGGCACTGATAACCTGACGGATTCGGTCGACGCAAAAGCCGGTGCCACCTTGAAAACCATTAAAAATCAGGTCATCGACGGCGCGGTTTATACTTGTTACACACTGTGGCACATCGCCTACGGAAAGGCTGTACCCGAAATGCAGAAGATCATCGAAACCTATTCCGACGACGCATTGCTGCACCGTTTTCTGGAAAGCAACAATCACCATTACCAGTACTGGGCAATGGCCAAGGTCATGAATGCAAGCGGATCCGTGAAGAAGCCTTTTGAAAAGGATATCGAGGCGATCATTGCCGGAAAGAACGGCTTCATTGCCAAATATGCCTTACAGCATGTGGGCAATGACTTTCTGAAAACAGAGCCTAGGCAAAACTGGCTTTGGGAAACTTATCGGAAAACCGGCTACGCGATGCAGATAGCTATCTTAAAAAAGCTGAATACCGGCGCCATCCCAATTTCCAAACCCCTGGCAGCAAACCTGCAATCCAGCCTGCCCAATGCCAATGAAGAACAAACTCTACTAATCCAAAAAATCCTGCAAAAACAATGAACATCCCTCATATCCCCGGACTAAAGTCCGGGGCAACAAGATTCCCCAACCCAGGGTTTCAACCCTGGGACACAGTCGCCCGGGACCCAGCCTCACGGGTGGGCACAGTCGCCTGGCACCCGGCCTCACGGGCGGGCGCAGCCGCCCTGGTGGACACAGCCCCCCCGCACCCGGTCGCCAGGCCAAAAAGTTCTATACCGCATCCGTCAAAAACATCCCCTTGCCCCGGGTTTCAACCCGGGGATGCCAGAAAGTTACTGATAGCCATTATGCTGTTTTTTTTAATATTTCCGGTGATGGGGCAAAATCATGTCTTTGTGGAAACAGAATCCTTCGAAGACAAAGGCGGCTGGGTGATCGACCAGCAGTCTTTTGTGGTCATGAACTCTTCCTATATCATGGCGCACGGCATGGGTCGGCCGGTGAAGGACGCCACTACCGGCGTAAAGTTCCCTAAAACCGGCAAGTACCATTTGTGGGTCCGTACCAAAGACTGGGCACCATTTCCGAAAGGGCCCGGCAAGTTCCAGGTGATTATCGACGGCAAATCGACCGGACAAACTTTCGGCGAAAGCGGCTCCGATGCCTGGAAATGGTACGACGGCGGAGTAGTAGACATTAAAAATGCGGATACGAAGCTTGCATTGAAAGATCTTACCGGCTTCAACGGTCGTTGCGACGCGTTGCTTTTTACGGACGACCAGAAATTTACCCCGCCCAATGACCTCGAAGCATTGACCGCTTTCCGCAGAAAGCTCCTCAACCTTATCGATAAACCCCAGGATGCCGGCCGGTTCGACCTTGTGGTAGTGGGTGGTGGTATTGCGGGTACCTGCGCGGCAATTTCGGCAGCACGGATGGGCCTTACGGTAGCATTAATACAAGACCGCCCCGTTCTCGGCGGTAACAACAGCTCCGAAGTACGCGTGCATCTGATGGGTGATGTGGACAAAAACCACTACCCCAAGCTAGGCCGCATCGTCCGTGAAATGGATAATGGCGACCCCGGAAATGGTAACCCGGATGCCAAAGAATATGGCGATGCACGCAAGATTTCGATCGTAAAGGCAGAGAAAAACCTGTCGCTATTCCTGAATACCCACGTTTTTAAAGTAGAAAAAGAAAATGACATTATCACCGCGGTAGTTGGCCGCGACATTGCTACCAACCAGGAGCGTCGCTTTTCCGGCTCATTCTTCTCGGATTGTACCGGCGATGGTACGGTCGGCTTCCTGGCCGGCGCGGAGTTCCGGATGGGACGTGAGAGCCAGGCCGAAACCGGCGAATCGCTCGCTGCGGAAAAAGCGGATGATTTTACACTGGGCACTTCCAACCTCTGGGCATCCGTCGACCGCGATACGGTTTCCTCCTTCCCGGAAACCCCCTGGGCCATGCAGTTTTCCGACGAGTACCATATCGACGAACCAAAATCGGACTGGCAATGGGAAACCGGCTTTGGAAATTTCAACACCATTACCCAGGCCGAACAGATCCGCGACCATAACCTGCGTGCTATTTACGGCAACTGGTCATACTTGAAGAAGAACAAAGCTGCCAAATATGGTAAAAAAGACCTGGCCTGGGTGGCCTACATCGGCGGCAAACGCGAGTCGCGCAGGATCATCGGTGATTATGTCTTAAATCAGATGGATATTCAGGAAGGCAAGTTTTACCCCGACGGCTCGGTGACCGCCACCTGGACCATCGACCTGCATTTCCCCGATGCCAAAAACAGCAAGTATTTTGAAGGACAGGAGTTTTTCGCAGGTACCAGGCACATTAAAGTGGCCCCCTACACGATTCCATACCGCTGTCTTTATTCCAAAAACATCCAAAACCTGTTTATGGCCGGTCGTAATATCAGCACCACGCACGTGGCGTTCGGAAGCACCCGCGTGATGCGTACCTGCGGGATGATGGGCGAAGTCGTGGGATTTGCTTCCTATATCGCGGCCAAATACAAAACCACACCGCGCGGAGTTTACAAAGACCATTTGCCCGAACTGACCGGGATCTTGAAAGGCGAAACACTGGCACCCCAACCCTGATCTGCATTGAATAGCATTACCTTACATATTGCCGGAGTAATGTCCACCCTTCTCACGACGATGCTGCCATTGGCGACAATAGCAGCTCGCGTGAGGGATATTGATATGATTTCCATCGAAGGCGAAGCACAGGGCACCACTTATCACATCCGCTATTTCGACCCGCAAAACCGCAATTTCAAGCATGCTATCGACTCCATTCTGACCGATTTCGACCAATGCCTTTCACTCTACCGGCCCGATTCGGAGCTTTCAGCTTTCAATGCAAATGCACGGCATTCTTTCCGCTCGCCCTGGTTTTATGAGGTTTTGGTTAAATCAAAAGAAATCCATGATGCGACGGATGGTGCTTTTGATCCTACCATTATGCCGCTGGCAGAGGCTTATGGCTTTGGGAATAAAAGGAATATCGACCCAGAAACAGTAAACGTCGATTCCCTACTGCAATACGTTGGTTTTAAGCAAATTATATTTAACAACAAGCAAATAGAAAGCCGTCCCGGGGTGAAATTGGATTTCAATGGCATTGCCCAAGGCTATTCAGTAGACATTCTGGGCGATTTTCTGAAAAGCCGCCATATCGGTCGATTTATGGTTGAAATCGGGGGCGAAGTGCTTTGCTCCGGTGCAAAAAATGGTGGTACGCCCTGGGTGACGGGTATTGAAGATCCCCTGAAACCTGCTGCACTGGCCGCAACCGTAGAGCTCACCGACCGCGCCATGACCACCGCGGGTAATTACCACAACCACATCACCCGCAACGGCATTACCTATAACCATATCATCGACCCCCGCACCGGCGAGATGGAACAGACGCCGCTGCTAAGCGTGACAGTGTTTGCAAAAGACGCCATTACCGCCGACGGTTACGATACCGCATTCTTCGTAATGGGGCTCGAAGCGACCAAAACCTTTTTAAAAAACCGGAAAGATATCGACGTGTACATGCTTTACAAAAATGAGAAGGGCCATTTAATGTCCTTCGCGACCGACGGTATCAAAGACCTTATCCAGGAAAAATGAAACGAATAACCCTGTTACTACCGATTCTACTCACCGTTCTGAACGTTATGCAGGCCCCGGCCCAGCGCACGTCCGTAAAAGCATTGGCCAACAATTCGATCCGCGTCCAGTGGCGGGAAAAGGACGGTGTATTGAAGATCGAAGAGGTTTCGGTGAGCCAAAAAGGCCGGTGGGCCAAACTGACGGCACCTTCCGGCGAGTATACCTTGCTGTATTCCGAAACCAAACCTTCTACCGAATCGGCCGAGACCTTCGAAAAGACCACCGGCGGCAAATTCCCCGAGGACGCGTACCATTACCAGCAAACCCAGTGGAAAGAAAGCACCACCGGCGTGGCATTGAATACGTCCGGACAGGCATTTCATTTCTTCCCGAAAACGGGGGCAGCGAAGGATAACGGACTGGAATTCCATTCCGAAACCGATGTGGCGGCCATCTCCGCGCTTTGGAAGATAGATCCGCGTTTCCCGAACGATATTCTGGTAACGATGACCTTGAATGCTAAGAAAAAAGGTTACTTCTCGCTCGCCACTCCTACCCTGGCCGCATTGCCTGCGGACCAGATGAGCTGGGTATCGGTACCCGGCTATTTCCAGGGGAATTTTATGCAAAAGAACTTTGCGCTGGCTTATGCCTATGGCCACGGTATTCCCGACCGCCCCGTGGTGTACCGCGAACGTTGCGCGTCCACTCTGAGCCCTCTGGTGACCAGTAGGGAAGGCATTACGCTCTCCGTCGTGCCCGAGCCGGGCCTCGCGCGTGATCCGTGGGCAAAGGACCAGATCACGCAAATCGACTGGCATTTGGGACTTTCCCACATGAACCGCAAGGCGCAGCTTTCTCCTACCCTATATTACCCTGTTTTGGGCGAAGATAAATCGGAAATGGAGGCCGGGGAATCGGTTTCCTACACATTCCGTTACAGCCTCATCGCGGGCGACTGGTTCGAGGCGACCAAACACGCGGCCGTCGATATTTACAAGTTCCGGGAAACCCTCAAGCTTCGGCAAAGCAAGCAAGCCCTGACTGATCGCATCGAGAAAATGCACCATTACCTCACCGATCCCAAAACCTCGCTCTGGAATATCGAGGAGTTCAAAGGCAAGCAGATCGGCGCGCAGTCGTACCTCGGCGGTGTGGTGGGCTCCGACAAGGATGCGATGAAAAACTCGGATTACGGCGCGATGTGGATGCTTGCCAATGCGACAAAGGATCCCGAATTGACTCAAAAAGTGCTTCCACCAGCCGAGAACTTCAAACTCGTTCAACAGCAAACCGACGAAGGTTTCTTCAAAGGTGCCGTCGAAGGCCAGTATTATTTAGCCAAAAAGAAAAAGTTCGTCGAAGAATGGGGCGAGGTGGTGGAACCTATTGCATTAACCTATTATGTAATGCTCGACGTGGGTAACATGCTGCTTTTCGAACCGGACAATGCCGAACTGAAAGAGCGGTTAAAACTCGGTGCCGAAAAATTGCTCAGCTGGCAACGCGAAGACGGCAGCTTCGCCGTGGCCTACGACCGTAAAAACGAGCAGGAGATTTTTAAAGATATTAAGGATGTAAGGCCGACTTTTTACGGTCTGATTGTCGCGCACCGCATTTTAAAAGACGAAAAATACCTAAAAGCCGCCGAAAAAGGGGCCGAATGGTTTCTCAAAAACGCCGTGGAAACAGGCGCCTTCCTAGGTGTATGCGGGGACGCGCGCTACGCCCCCGACTTTGCAACCGGCCAGTCGGCACAGGCATTACTGGATTTGTTTGATTTAACCCAAAACAAAAAGTACCAGGACGCCGCCATCACCTGCGCGAAAATCTACACCTCCTCCATTTACACCCACCCTGTCGCCGATCACAAACCCAAAACCGTGAATGGTGTTGCCCGGGAGGATTGGGAGATCAGCCAGACCGGCCTCAGCTTCGAGCATGGTGGCATTTTCGGTTCCGCGACCCGGCACGGGCCTATTCAGCTCGCAAGTCACGCCGGCTTGTTCATCCGTATTTACCAGCTCACCGGCGAGCAGCTTTTCGCCGACATGGCACGGGCGGCAGCGATTGGTCGCGATGCATTTGTGGACAGTAAAACAAGCGTCGCTTCCTACTATTGGAATGCCATGAACCGCGGCGCCGGTCCCTACCCACACCACGCCTGGTGGCAGGTGGGCTGGATCACAGATTACCTGCTTTCCGAGGCCGCATTACGCTCGAATGGCAAGGTTGTATTCCCAAGAGGCTTTGTGACACCCAAAGTCGGGCCGCATCAGACCTACGGCTTCGCGCCGGGAACTGTTTTCGGCGACAAGGCAAGCCTGGTCATCCAGGAAGGCTTCGCAGTGGCGGACAGCCCGTCCATCGACCCCATTATTTCAAAATCAGAAACTAAAAACACCTACTACATCACGCTGCTCAACAACAGCCCGCAACCGACGGCTTTCAACCTGAAAATCGACCACAGCAAAGTGTCCGAAAGTCAGGCGGCCCCAAACATGAAATGGGCCGAAACAAACCAGAAAGCGGCCATTAACAATATCAAACTCCCTGCATTCGGCGCCAGAACGTTGATTATAAGCTATAAGCTGTAAGCTGTAAGCGATAGGCAATAGGCTTTGGGCGCTAGGGAACATTAATGATAACATTTAAACGCATTAAGCTTATAGCATACAGCTTAAAGCCTAAAGCATCAAGCATACTTATGAACAATACCACCGATACCATCGTCATTCTCGTGTTCTCCGCATTCGTGATGGGCATAGGGATGCTTTTTGCCAGGACGGGGCGCAATTTGAAATCGTTTTTCGCGGGCGGCGAAGCCGTTCCCTGGTTCATCGGCGGATTATCGCTGTTTATGAGCTTTTTTTCGGCGGGCACTTTCGTGGCCTGGGGCTCCATTGCTTACAAACATGGCTGGGTGGCCATTACCATTCAATGGACGATGTGCATCGGCGCGCTCATCACCGCCATTTACCTCGCCCCGCGCTGGAAACGCACCGGCGCATTGACGGCCGCCGAGTTCATACGCGAGCGCCTGGGTCTGCCCGTGCAGAAGACCTATATTTTCATTTTTACACTCGTTTCGGTGTTTATAAAAGGTTCTGTATTATACCCGGTGGCCAAACTCGTAAGCGCCTCGCTGGACTTGCCACTGGTACCTTGCACGATCGGGTTGGGGCTTTTTATGATCGCCTACACGGCGGTCGGAGGGCTGTGGGCCGTAATGGTGACCGACATTCTGCAATTTGTGGTGTTGTCCGCCGCGGTTTTCATCCTGCTTCCATTGTCATTCAATAAAGTCGGTGGCTGGGAGGGATTTACAAACAACCTTCCCGATGATTTTTTCAACCTGCTCAATGGCGAGTACACGCTCGGGTTCGTGGCCGCATTCGTGATTTACCACATTTGCTACATCGGCGGCAACTGGACCATGGTGCAACGCTACACGAGCGTCGACAGCGAAAAATCCGCGAAGAAAGTTGCATTCCTGTTCGCGGGACTGTACCTGATCAGCCCGGTGATCTGGATGTTCCCGCCGATGATTTACAAAGCCATTAACCCGTCATTGACGGGCCTGGATACCGAAAACGCCTATCTGATGATCTGCAAACTGGTGCTTCCGCCTGGCCTGCTCGGCCTGATGCTCACCGGAATGTACTTCTCTACCTCCGCCAGCGCCAACACCGCATTGAACGTGGTTTCGGCAGTTTTCACCAATGATATTTATAAAGGTATGGTCAACCCGACGGCTTCCGACAAGCAGCTGATCCGCGTTGCGCGCGGCTCCTCCTGGGTTTTCGGGCTCGGCATGATCGGTATTGCGTTGCTGGTACCGGCTGCGGGAGGTATTGTGGAGGTCGTGCTCAGCATTTCCGCTATCTCTGGCGGTCCACTGTTAGCTCCGCCGCTTTGGGCATTGTTTTCCAAAAGGCTGAATGGTAAAACAACGCTTTGGATTACAGGTATCGGATTGTGTGTCAATCTGTTTTTCAAAACGCTCGCCCCGCTCCTGCTCGACTTTAAACTCTCGCGTGGCATGGAAACGATCGTGGGGGTCGGCTTGCCGCTGCTCCTTTTGCTCGCCTACGAACTTTGGGCGAGATCCAGGAACCTGATCGCCGATGAATATACCATTTATAAGCTATCCAGGGACCAGCGGAAGCAAAATGCCGTGGAAATGGACGCGGAAGAAGCGTTGGAAATCAAAAAGCAAAACCGTTTCGGCTTGCAGGTAATCGCTGGGGCGCTGCTTTTTACGGCGGTCATGCTGTTCATTCTGAGCTATTTGACCACCGAAGGAACGCTGGTGACGGCGTGTGTGGCAGTGGTGGTGCTGATTTCGGCATTGATACCGTTTTCGGCGGCTCGGAAGGTGAAGCTAACTGCTATTGAGAATTCAGCATTTGAAGAAACTCGTCTACCCTGATGACAGATAACCTGGGAAAATCTATGTCTTTAAGGATATTAAAATGTCGGTCTTCCGAGACAAGATGGTCTACGTTGGCAACAATGGCGCAGTCAGTATATTTGTTGTCTTCCTCGTCATTATGCATTAACCCCCATTCAAAGAATGTTGTCTGTAACAAGCAATTTTCTAGTGACAGAATCAATTTAAGAACATTCTCTGCAACTTCCGGAGACGTTTTCTCGGCGATTTTCTCGTGGTATTCCAGTAAAATATCACTGCTGACCACCAGCTCGAAGTTGCCATTTCTTAAAGCGTCAAAAATCGGACGGTATCTGGATTTAACAGGAAGAGAAATCAGCAGAACGTTTGTATCGAGCACAATCCTCATTTGGAAGATTTGCTACGCATATGTTCCGATTTCCAGGACTCAACGGTTTTTTCGCTCCAATCATTCGCTTCCCATAAACGATCCATTTCTGAATCAATTTTCCGGGCAAAATAATCAGCCAACATTTTCTGAATATCCCTCAACTGCTCATCAGAGACATTATAGGAATATAGTTTCAGCAATTCACTTTGCAAGTTGCTCAAACGGGTGGGGACGGTGTGTGAAGTGGCCATATCTTAAATCGCTTTTTACAAATTAAACAAAATTCAACCGCTAATAAAACAAAACGATAACCGAACGACATCCACATAATGAAACGCTTAGCCCTTTCTATTTTTTTAATATTACTAACACTCCATTGCGCGCGGGTCGCAGCCCAGCCGGGTGCGGCCCAGCGGAGTGCCGCCCAATACCATATCCGGCAGGTGGATGCCATCCCGCTGCATGGCGAATGGTGGTTCCTGCTCGACCCGGCCGGACTGGGCATTGCCAACCAGTGGTACCGCGACGGTATCGCTCAGGAAAGCCGCCAGGATAAGGTGACGGTGCCGCATTGCTTCTCGACCGATCCGCGCTATGAGTTTTATACCGGTACGGCCTGGTACCGCAAGACTTTTGCCTGGAAAAAGACAACGGGCAAGCGGGTGATCCTGCATTTCGACGGTGCTTACTACAAAACCAATGTTTGGGTAAATGGCCAGAAAGCCGGCGAGCATGAGGGTGGCTATACCCCGTTCAGCTTCGATGTGACGGAGCAATTGAAAGACGGGAACAATCTGCTGGTGGTGGCCGTCAACAACGATACCTGGAAAACGAATACTATTCCCGGAATCAAGGACAAGGGAGACATCAACGACGGATTTGTGGGTTGGGTGAATTATGGCGGCATTATCCGGCCCGTTTATCTGACGATCGAGCCGGAAGTTTATGCTGAAAATGTCAAAATCGAGCCCATGCCGGACCTGGCGAAAGGTTCGGCTGTGGTGAAAGCCAAAATCAGGGTGCGGAATGCGTCAGCGGGTGCGGTCACTCCCAAAATCGACCTGAGCGTTTTGCAGGACAAAAAAGCATTGACATTACGCTGGAAAACCAGTTCGGCGAGCATTCCGGCCGGACAAACCGCGCTGATTGAAGCCGAAGCTGCATTGACGGCGGCGCAAACCAGACTTTGGGACCTGGACCAGCCGAATTTGTATGAATTGAAAACCATCATCGGCGGCGATACGCTGGCGTCGAATTTCGGGATCAGGAAAATTGAGGTAAGCAATGCGCAGATACTCCTGAATGGGAAACCTGTTAAAGTCGGCGGAGGCAACCGGGTGATCGACTATCCCGGTATGGGCTCGGTGGAACCGGATTGGCTGATCGAGAAGGATTTCAGGTTGATGAAAGAAGCCGGTATGGAATTCCAGCGGCTGACGCATTATACGCCCTCCGAATACTTCTACGACCTGGCTGATCGCTACGGCATGCTGATCATCACCGAAGCCGGTAACTGGCAGCTTACGCCGAAGCAAATGGACAACGATTCGATGCGGACGAAATTCCGGTCGCAATTCCGCGAAATGGCCGAACGTGACTGGAACCACCCGAGCGTCATTGCGTATAGCGTCGGTAATGAATATGGATCTACCACCGCCGCCGGCCAGCGCTGGACCAAGGATATGATCGCCTACGCACGCGAGCTCGATCCCACGCGCCTGTACACGTTCGCGAGCATGCTATTGAATTTGCTGCCCGCCAAGCCGGAGGACGAGGCCAGCCAGTACGTCGATTTTGTTTCTACCAACACCTACGGCGGTCATGCCAAGTCACTGGACCATATTCACAAACTGTATCCCGATAAACCTGTCTTCATCAGCGAATGGGGCACGCGTTCGGATGGGAAAGGCGGTGAGCCGGGCCAGGCGCAACATCTGAGCGATGTGATGGCGGAAATACGCAAGCGCCCGTTCGTGGCCGGTGCATCGTGGTGGACTTACAATGACTATCGCAGCAAGCTTTTCGGCACGAATGTAAATGGTTTCCGTCCCTGGGGCATTGTGGGACCGGACCGCTCGCCAAGGCTGGCATATCCGGTCCACCAGAGAGAATTCTCCCCTGTTTTGGTTGAGAAAGCAAGTTTCACAACCGGCGATCAGGGAGTTCATAAACTGGTTGTAAAAGTCACTTCCAGGGGCGATTTCCCTGCAAAAACCATCCACGGCTACATCCTGAAAGCAGGTGAGGCGAGCATTGCATTACCCGACCTGAATCCCGGCAAGAGCAGGGAGATCGCGATACCCATCCGCGGGTTTGATAAGCAAATCCATATCACGGTGATCAAACCGACCGGCTTTATTACCACCCAAACCGACATCGACCTTAAATAAATGCCGCCGCAAACAGGCTGGCAGACCATGACATAAAAGACCTGACAAGATGATAATTTCAGAATCGACACACAAAAGAGAACCAAAAACGGTTGCGCTCACGGCAGACCTGGTCATTGTAGGCGGCGGATTGACGGGCACCTGCGGGGCAATCACCGCGGCAAGGGCCGGATTGAAAGTAGTACTGGTACAAGACCGGCCTGTGCTGGGCGGCAACTGTTCGAGCGAGGTGAGGCTCTGGATATTAGGAGCCACCTCACATATGGGCAACAACAACCGCTGGGCCCGCGAAGGTGGTGTAATAGACGAAATTATGCTGGAAAACGCCTACCGCAATCCCGACGGCAATCCGTTGATTTTCGACACGGTTTTGCTGGAAAAGGTGACGCACGAAACAAATATCACCCTGCTGCTCAATACGGCAGTTTACGATCTTGACAAAACACAAAATGGTGACAAGATCGAGGCTGTACATGCATTTTGCAGCCAGAATAGTACTAAATACATACTCACCGCGCCGCTTTTCTGCGATTCTTCGGGCGATGGTATCGTCGGGTTTCTGGCGGGGGCCGCATTTCGGATGGGAGCCGAATCAATGGACGAATTTGGTGAAAGGTTCGCGCCGGACAAGGCCTACGGCGAGCTTTTGGGGCATTCTATGTATTTCTATTCCAAAGATATAGGGCGTCCGGTGAAGTTCGTACCGCCATCCTTCGCTTTGCAGGATATCACCGAAATTCCGCGTTACAAAACTTTCAATCCCAAAGACTTCGGTTGCAGGCTGTGGTGGCTTGAATATGGTGGCAGAATGGACACGGTGCACGACACGGAAGAGATCAAGTGGGAGCTTTGGAAGGTGGTTTACGGCGCCTGGAACTACATCAAAAACTCCGGTGAGTTCCCGGAAGCCGAGAATATGACGCTCGAATGGGTCGGTGCCATTCCCGGCAAGCGCGAAAGCCGCCGTTTTGAGGGCGATTACCTTTTGAAACAACAGGATGTAGTTCAGCAACAAGTGTTTCCCGATACGGTAGCATTCGGGGGTTGGAGCCTCGACCTCCACCCTGCCGATGGTGTCTATTCCGACCAGGCCGGTTGCAACCAATGGCATAGCAAAGGCGTTTACAGCATTCCCTACCGGTGTTTTTATAGCAAAAACATCGACAACCTGTTCATCGCGGGCCGCATTATCAGCGCTACGCACGTTGCATTCGCGTCTACACGCGTGATGGCGACCAGCGCGACGGGCGGACAGGCCATAGCCATTGCCGCTGCGGTCGCTAAAAAATATGGTTGCTCGCCGCGGGAAGTCGGTGAAAGGCACTTGAAAGAACTGCAACTGGAACTCTGGCGCTCCGGCCAGTACTTGCCTCAAACACCGATTTCCGACCCTGATAACCTCTTAAATGACGCGCGGATAACAGCTTCTTCTTCATTGGAATTGACAGGACTGACCGGTTCGGCTACCTGGAAGCCAATCGAGCACTCCGTCGCGCAAATGCTGCCTGCAAGAGGCTATATGCCCGCCGTAACCGTGTGGGTCGAAGCTTCGCAGGACACCGAACTGTTTGTCGAGCTCCGCAAAAGCAGCAAGGCGTTCAACCACACGCCTGATATCACATTGGAAACCAGGAGCTACCGTCTTACAGCGGGCAAGCATGAGCTGGTCCTAGACTGGGGTAGCTACTTCCCGGAGGAATGCTACGCGTTCGTATGTTTCCTGAAAAACGAGCACATCAAAATCCAGTACAGCGAGCAGCGCGTTACCGGCCTGGTAACCGTTTTCAATGCAACAAATCCGGCGGTATCGAACTATGGCAAACAGGAGCCTGCCGAAGACCTCGGCGTAGATACTTTCGAGTTCTGGTGCCCACAGCGCCGCCCGGCCGGTCTGAACCTCGCATTTAAATTGAGTGAACCTATTTCGCTCTTCGGTACCGAAAACCTGCGAAACGGCTGGCACCGTCCTATCGCAGGGCCGAATGCATGGGTAGCCGCGCAGGACGACCGTCGTCCCGAACTTGCTATTCAGTGGGATGATCCTCAATCTATTTCGAAAATCGATTTCGTATTCGACACCGATTTCGACCATCCGATGGAGAATGTGATTTACGTGCATCCGGAGACCGTAATGCCCTTCTGCGCGCAGGATATTGAAGTATTGGATGATGCCGGGAACGTCATTGGAGCAATAAATGACAACCACCTGACTAAAAGAACACTGACGTTCACCAGACCCGTAATGACGCGTTCACTGAAAATCACGCTGCAAAACAGCCACATGCACCTGCCGGTATCGCTCCTGGAAGTCCGTGTTTATTAACGCGGGCTCCGCTTTTATTCTTTGAAAACTAATAAATTGATCTTAAATTTGCCGTCCTGAAATAGCAAACAAACGTTTGCTATTTTCTTGAAAGTTTACTCTACAATTATAGTATACTACATAGACTTTGAAGGAAGCGGCGGATTTTACACCCTCAACTGAAAACAACGAAGAGAACTGGGATTCGTTACACGTTGCCTATATCGCAAGTGGTGATCCTGAGGAAGATCGGCGTTTGGCTGCGCTTGCGCGCGAGCAGGGAAAGGCCGTTTTTCTGCGCGATTTACCCGAAGAATCGGACGAGATCTTTCAATCGGCCACCGCTGGCTCGGAAAATACCGCTCCTACCCTTCCGGCTTCTAAAAATAATACAAAAATCCCCGTTACCTGGGAGACCATCCAGCAAAAGCTTTGGGCGGCGACCGTCCGCAAAAGGAGCCGCACCGAAATCGCGGTTAACATCTTCTCCGCGATCGCATTGATGATTGTGGGGCATTTGCTTTTCACCTTTTTCTCCTACGACCGGCTTACGCTCCTTTGGAACGAGCTCGAAGTAAGCGAAGGCTTTTTTTACTATATCCTCGGCGGCTTTGTGGCTCAAATGATCGACGGGGCGCTGGGCATGGCGTACGGCGTGACGGCATCCACATTTTTGCTGACATTGGGCGTTCCCCCGTCGGCCGTGAGCGCCAGCGTGCATACCTCCGAGATCTTCACGAGCGGCGTTTCGGGTTATATGCACCTGAAATTCGGCAATGTGAACAGCAAATTGTTCAAAAAGATACTCTTCCCTGGTGTTCTGGGCGCCATCGTGGGCGCTTATGCGCTGTCGTCCCTCGAACAGTACATTTACATTATCAAGCCCCTCGTGGCAATTTATACGCTGATCCTGGGAATCCTTATTATTCAGAAAGCGTTAAAGAAACGAGTTGAAAAAAGGCCGATCAAAAAGATCGGCTGGCTGGCGATGGCAGGCGGAACGCTCGATTCCATTGGCGGTGGTGGCTGGGGGCCTATTGTAACTTCTACGCTGATTGCCCGCGGAAGGCATCCCAAGTACACCATCGGATCGGTGAATCTCGCGGAGTTCTTCGTGTCGCTGGCAAGCTCGGTCACCTTCATCAGCATTATCGGATTTTCACACTGGCAAGTGGTGCTCGGCCTGATCCTTGGTGGTATGGTATCCGCACCGATCGCCGCCACACTATCCCGCCGCCTGCCGATCAAGACTATGATGATCATGGTAGGAACGATCGTCATCATCGTGAGTGTGAGGATTATTTATATGGTTTTGAGTTCGCTGTGAATGATAGGCTGTAAGCAGTAGGCTTTAAGCTTTAGGCTTAGGCGGACTTAACTGAGATTTAATTTATACGTTTGATATTCAATATATTACAAATAAGGCTTAAAGCCTAAAGCTTACAGCCTAAAGCCACCTATGAAAAAACAGACCAAAGCGATACGCACCCAGACCAGTAAAACCAAGTATCGCGAGCATTCGACTCCTTTATTCCTGACCAGCAGCTTCACATTCGAGAGCGCGGAGCAGGGGAAAGCACTTTTTGAAGAAACCGAGGAAGGTAACATTTACAGCCGCTTCTCCAACCCGAGCGTGCAGGAGTTTGTGGATAAAGTTTGTATGCTGGAAGGTCTGGAAGACGGCGTGGCAACAGCAACAGGTATGGCGGCGGTGTTCGCGAGCATGGCTGCATTGCTGAAAAGTGGCGACCACATCCTGGCTTGCCGTGCATTGTTCGGCTCTGCGCATCAGATCATCACACAGATATTGCCCAAATGGGGCATTACCCATACGTATCTGGACGCGGATGCAAGCGAAGCTGAATGGGAAGCGGCAGTACAGCCTAACACCCGCATGATCTACCTCGAAACCCCGTCGAACCCGGGACTGGACCTGGTAGATCTTGCAATGATCGGTCGCCTTACTAAGAAACATAACATAATTTTCAACGTAGATAACTGCTTTGCCTCACCTGCATTGCAAACCCCGGCCGATTTCGGCGCCGATCTCGTGCTGCATTCCGCGACGAAGTTCATGGATGGCCAGGGCCGTGTGTTGGGGGGTGTGGTTGTAGGTAAAAAAGAATATATCAAGGAGCTGCGCTTTTTCTGCCGCCAAACCGGGCCATCGATGTCGCCATTCAACGCATGGGTATTGAGCAAAAGCCTTGAAACGCTGCACCTGAGAATGGAGAAACACGCTTCCAACGCACTGGCACTGGCCACCGCTCTGGAAAAGCACCCCGATGTAAAATCGGTGAAATACCCGTTCCTGGAATCGCACCCGCAATATGCGCTTGCGAAGCAGCAAATGAGCGCCGGCGGGTCCATCGTGACCATCGACCTGGAAGGCGGTTTTGAACGTGTAGCGGCATTTATGGATGCATTGGAGATCGCATCGCTGTCGTCCAACCTTGGGGATACCCGCACGATCGTTACCAACCCTAACACGACCACCCACGCGAAATTGAAGCCGGAAGAGAAAGCCGCATTGGGCATTACCGAAGGTTTGATCCGCATTTCGGTTGGTTTGGAGGACATTGAAGACCTGATCGAGGACTTCACCAACGCCGTGGAAGTGTCGGTGAAAAGTGATATATTGGAATAGTATTATTCACTTAAACAAAACTATACACATGCATACTGTAACGATTGAAATACCGGATGAACTGAGCAAGGAGGAAGTTTCCCTTTCCATTGCCAAGCATCTTTATGAAAAAGAGCTTATTTCTGCCGAGCAGGCCGCGGAAGTGGCTGGTGTTGAGGGGAAAGAGGTTATCGAGAATGAAATTGCCAAGGATAAAGCTGAGGCGTGGTCCAGATTCAAAAACAGGACGGCGCGGGAAGCATTAGATGAGCAGATCAAGAGACAGGGTTACACCGGGTTAAACAAGGAAGAAATGGACCGACTCAGGGATGAGCTGGACATTCAGGAGCCAATTGAACTGCTACTTTCACAATTGACAAAATGACGTATGTACTTGATACAAACATCATTTTAACCTATTTCAGAAAGAGTTCAACCTGGTACAGGATAGAAGAGACTTTCAGCATTTTTGAGTCGGAAACCGAGGTGATGATTCCGGCTATTGTAATAGGTGAACTGCGATCCCTTGCCATTCGGAATGGCTGGGGGAAGCGAAAAATTGCTCAGCTGGAAGAATTGATTAAACGATTCATTCCACTTTTTGACTTGACGGAAGACATCGTGAATCGCTACGCCGAGATCGACGCATTCAGTCAGGGAAGGTTACCGGGAAGGCAGCTGGATTGTTCGGCAAGGAATATGGGGAAGAATGACTTGTGGATTGCGGCGGTGGCGAGTGCGCTGAATGCGACACTGATTACCATCGACGGCGATTTCGACCATTTGAACAACCGGTTCCTGAATGTTGCCCGATTTGAATTGAAATAATTTACACCATGAACGAAACATTAGCATCTTTAAACGCTGCCATCGAAGGCAAAAGTGAAATCGAATCGCTGGCGATACTGGCGGATCTTTTTCCCGGTGAAGTCGTTTTTTCAACCAGCCTGGGTTATGAAGACCAGGTGATCAGCGACCTCATTTTAAAGAATAACATCAATATCGGCATCTTTACATTGGATACCGGAAGGCTTTTCGCGGAGACTTACATGACTTTGCAGAAGACCAACAACCGGTACGACACCAAAATAAAGGTGTATTATCCGCAAACGGAGGCAGTAGAGAACATGGTCAGCACGAAAGGGCCGCTCAGTTTCTACGAATCCATTGAAAACCGGAAGGAGTGCTGCTTCATCCGCAAGGTTGAGCCATTGAACCGTGCGTTGAAGGGGGCGAAAATCTGGGTGACGGGTATCCGGGCAGAACAGTCGGGGAACCGTCATGATATGCCGAGGCTCGAATGGGACGAAGCGCACCAGCTTTTCAAGTTCCACCCGATCCTGGACTGGACCTTCGAGCAGGTGAAGCATTATGTAAAATCGAACGGCATTCCCTACAATCCATTGCACGACAAAGGCTTCGTGAGCATCGGCTGTGCGCCTTGTACCCGTGCGATCCAGGAAGGCGAGGACTTCCGTGCCGGCCGCTGGTGGTGGGAAGATGAGTCGAAGAAGGAATGCGGGTTGCATGCGAAATAGCAGTAGGCAGTAGGCTTTAAGCAATAGGCTATAAGCTGTTAAGCAACAGGCGGTAAGTTTAACAGGCATTTTACTGGAACATTTAGCTTAAAGCATATAGCCTAAAGCTTACAGCCCAACACTTAAAGCCATTAACATTTAAATCAATAACCAAAAATATGTCAATTTCAGTGAACGAGGCCTCCGACATCCAACGGGAGATTAGTGAACGCAGCGCTCCGGATTACCTGGATCAGCTGGAAGCAGAGGCCATTTACATTATGCGTGAAGTAGCCGGCCAGTTTGAGCGCCCTGCCCTGTTGTTTTCAGGAGGTAAGGATTCGATCACATTGGTTCATTTGGCGAAAAAAGCATTCGCACCCGGCAAAATCCCCTTCCCGCTGGTGCATGTCGACACCGGCCACAACTTTATCGAGGCAATCGAGTACCGCGACGAGCTGGCCGAAAAAATCAATGCGAAACTGATCGTCCGCTATGTGGAGGATACCATCAAAGCGAAAGGACTGAAAGAGCAGACCGGCAAGAATGCAAGCCGCAACTGGTTGCAGACATTCACGCTGCTGGATACGATCGAAGAATTTGAATTTGACGCATGTATAGGCGGCGCACGCCGCGACGAGGAAAAAGCACGCGCGAAAGAGCGTATCTTTTCGTTCCGCGACGAGTTTGGTCAGTGGGACCCGAAACGCCAGCGCCCCGAGCTTTGGAATTTGTTCAATGGCCGCATTCAGAAAGGCGAAAACGTACGCGTATTCCCGATCTCGAACTGGACGGAGTTGGATGTTTGGGCTTACCTGAAAAGAGAAGGAATCGAATTGCCTTCGATCTACTTCGCACACGAACGCGAGCTGATCCTCCGCGACGGCAAGCTGCTGAACAATACGCCGGTAATCGAACCAGACCCGGAAGATCAGATCGTAACCCGCCAGGTTCGTTTCCGTACCGTGGGCGATATGACCTGTACCGCGGCAGTGGAATCGGCAGCAGTTACGCTGGACGAAGTGATCGCAGAAATCACAATTTCCCGCATCAGCGAACGCGGCGAAACCCGCATCGACGACCAGCAGACGGAAGCGGCGATGGAAGACCGGAAGAAGGGCGGCTATTTTTAAGGAGTTCAAAGTTCAGGAGTTTATGAGTCCAAAGTACAAGTCTCATGAACTCTCAGCTCATAAACTCTTAACTCATAGACTTTAAACTATTACCAGTGGATTTACTAAGATTTATAACAGCAGGCTCTGTCGATGATGGCAAAAGCACCTTGATCGGACGGCTGCTTTACGATACAAAAAATATCCTGGCCGATCAGATGGAAGCCATCGAGCGTGCCAGTAAAACCCGCAATGCCGGTGAAATCGACCTTGCACTGCTGACGGACGGTCTCCGTTCGGAGCGCGAGCAAGGCATTACCATCGATGTGGCTTACAAATATTTCCAGACGCCGAACCGCAAGTTTATCAGTATCGATGCGCCGGGGCATATTCAGTACACCCGTAACATGGTTACCGGGGCTTCCAACGCGGATCTGGCCATTATTTTGGTGGATGCGCGTCATGGTGTGGTGGAGCAAACCCGCCGCCATTCGCTGATCGCTTCCATGCTGGGCATTCCGCATGTGATCGTGGCAGTGAACAAAATGGATTTGGTAGGCAACTCGGAAGACGCATTCATCGAAATCGCGAAGAGCTATACAGAACTCGCTGAAAAACTCGCTATCAAGGACCTTACGATCATTCCGGTGAGCGCACTGAATGGCGATAATATCGTGGACCGCTCGGAAAGCATGTCGTGGTACACCGGTGAAACACTGCTTTCGGTGCTCGAAAATGTAAATGTGCTGAAAGATCAGAACCAGGAAGACGGCCGTTTTGCGGTGCAATATGTGATCCGCCCTCAGACCGACGAGCTGCACGACTATCGCGGTTATGCGGGACGCGTTCAGAGCGGTACCTTCAAAAAAGGTGACGCGATCAAGGTATTGCCTTCTGAAAGAGAGTCTAAAATCGCTAAAATCGAATTTGGCGGAAACGAAATACCGGAGGCGTCTGTTCTTGAGTCTGTAACAATATTGCTTGAAGACGATATCGATATCAGCCGCGGTGACACTATTGTTTCTGTTAACAATTCACCGATCGTGAGCCAGGATATCGAGGCGCTGGTTTGCTGGATGGATGATAAGAAGACGTTGAAACCCGGTAACAAATACGTTTTACAGCACGGCACAGCACGTTCACGCTGCTCGATCCGTGGCATTGAATATCAAATAGACATCAACTCTTACGAAAAGCTGGATGAGGTTGAGGCCCTGAAACTGAACGACGTGGCAAGGATCGTGCTCAGGACAGCCCAACCCATCGCATACGACCCCTATCAGAAAAACCGCGCAAACGGCGCAGCAATCCTGATCGACGAAACCTCAAATGTGACGGTTGGGGCTTGTATGATCGAGTAGTGTCAGGCTGAGCGGAGTCGAAGCCAGGTGCGTTATCGCAAAATACCCTTCGACCGCACCGGCGGCCCGGTGCGCTCAGAGTGACAATTACCGCACTATTGAATAAAAATATACTATCCCGATAGACGATTAGAATATCATCATGAGCGATTTAATCATTTCTGACAAAGTATCCGCCGTTGCGAAGCGCGATATCATTGACCTGCAACAAAAGATCGGTGGTTTCTACTCCGGTGAGACCCCGGAAGAGGCGTTCCGTAAATTCCGTCTGACACGCGGTGTGTATGGTCAGCGCCAGCCCGGCGTGCAGATGATTCGTATCAAACTGCCTTACGGTCGCATCACAGCCGACCAGCTGGTCCGTATCGCAGATACTTCCGACAAATTTGCAACCGGGAACCTGCATGCGACGACGCGCCAGGATATCCAGTTGCACTTTGTAAAACTTGCAGACTCGCCTCAATTGTGGGCCGACCTGGAAGATGCGGGCATCACGTTGAAAGAAGCTTGTGGTAATACCATTCGTAACGTAACGGCATCGTCTGTCGCGGGTATCGATCCGGATGAGCCATTCGACGTAACGCCGATCACCCATTCGATCTTCACCTATTTCCTCCGCAACCCGATCAACCAGGATATGGGCCGGAAGTTTAAAATAGCCGTATCTTCTTCTGAAAAAGACAGCGCGCTGGCATTCATCCACGACGTGGGCCTGATCGCCAAAATTGGCCGGAATGAAGCGGGTGAAACAGTTCGCGGTTTCAAAGTGCTGATCGGCGGTGGGCTTGGTGCTCAGCCTTTCTCGGCGCAGACTGCATTTGAATTCCTGGAAGAAGACAAAGTAATTCCTTTCATCGAAGCAATGCTTCGCGTGTTCGACCGCTACGGCGAGCGCGTACGCAGGCACAAGGCGCGTATGAAGTTCCTGCTGAACGACCTCGGCCTGGAAGGCATGATGGAGAAAGTGGAAGAAGAGCGCAAAGCTGTCCGTAACAAGATATTCCAGATTCCGGAAGACCTTTTTGGCACCAACGAATACGAGGCCGTCAACCACGCGCCGCGCCCTTCTCTGTCCGAAGCGGAAATCCTGAAAATCGCAGCGGAAAGCATTGATGCCGACAAGCTCGATATTTTCGCGAAATGGCTGCGTACCAATACATTTGAACAAAAACAAAAAGGCTGGTACGCAGTGCAGCTCCGCGTATTGCTGGGCGATATGAGCTCCGACACGGCACGTAGCCTGGCCGACGTGGTACGCCAATATGCTGCCGACGATATTCGTGTTACCGTAAACCAGGGTTATATCCTGCGTTTTGTGAAAGGCGAAGACCTCGTAGCGATCTACCACGAACTTGCGAAACTGGGACTTGTGAATCCAGGCTTCGACAGCACGATGGACATCACCACCTGCCCCGGTACCGATACTTGTAACCTCGCGATCTCGAGCAGCTACGGGATCACCCGCGTGCTCGAAGATGTGATGCGCGACGAGTATCCAGAAATGATTTATAATCAGGACATTAAGATAAAAATAAGCGGTTGCATGAACGGCTGCGGCCAGCACAATGCCGCCAATATTGGTTTCCACGGCAGCTCGATCAAGAACGGCAAACTCGTATTGCCTGCATTACAAGTGTTGCTGGGCGGCGGTTTCTCCGGCGATGGTATTGGGTTAATAGGCGACAAAGTAATTAAAGTACCTACTAAACGCGGACCGGAAGTATTGCGCCTGCTTTTCAATGACTACGAAGCAAACGCTTTGGACGGCGAGTATTTTAACCAGTACTACCTGCGTCAAACCAAAAATTATTTCTTCCAACTCCTGAAACCGCTGGCGGATCTGACGACAGTACAGGACGACGACTACCGCGACTGGGATCACGATGAGCTGTTCAAAACTGAAATCGGGGTCGGCGAATGTGCTTCCGTGCTGGTCGACCTCGTGGCTACGACTATCATCGAAGGCCAGGAAAAGCTGAACCTTGCGAAAGAATCTTTTGAATCAGGTGTCTGGGCTGACGCGATTTACCATGCTTACAACGTGTTCATCACGGGCGCAAAAGGCTTGCTGATGTCGAAAGACGTGACTACCAACACGCAATACGGCATTATCAACGATTTCGAAACGCATTTCGGGCAAGATTTCAAGTACGATGTTCCTGCCGGGTTCGCAGTGGAAAACCAAGCCGAAACGCCGTTTAAAGCATTGGTATTCAGCATTAATAAATTCGAACCAAGCGAAGCTTTTGCAAGCTATTTCATTAGTACTGCCGAAACCTTCCTGAATTTCGTCCGCGAAACCCGCGAATCCCAATTGATCGAAACCGGAGAACCTGCATTGCAGGAGCTTTCTTTCGGAAAAGATAGTTAAAATGGCTGTCGGCAATCGGCTGTCGGCTTTGGGTTCTGAAGAATATCAGCCCAAATAGAAGCCGACTGCCGAAAGCCGAAGTCCCTCACACCATGAAACTGACACTTATCGGTGCGGGCCCGGGCGATCCCGACCTGATCACCCTCAAAGGGATCAAGGCCCTGAAAAAGGCGCGGGTCGTCCTGTACGATTCGCTGGCACACCCCTCTTTACTGGATTACTGTCCGGAAGATTGCGTCAAAATTCTTGTCGGCAAACGCTTCGGCAAAACCAGCTGCGGCCAGGACGAGATCAACGACCTGATCGTCGAAAAGGCGCGTCAGTATGGCGAAGTGGTGCGGCTGAAAGGCGGCGACTCTTTCATATTCGGTCGCGGCTACGAGGAAATCCTTTTCGCAGCCGGGCACGGCATTGAATCGGAAGTCATTCCCGGCATTTCGAGCAGCTATGCGGCGCCGGCATTGGCAGGTATCCCATTGACCTCCCGCGGTTTGAGCGAAAGCTTTTGGGTTATTACCGGCACTACCAAGCAGCACGAGCTTTCTAAAGACGTACGACTGGCCGCGCAATCAACCGCGACTGTCGTCATTCTAATGGGCCTTCACAAATTGCAGGAAATCGTTTCCATCTACTCCGAACTAGGCAAATTCGACGAATCCATTTCCATTATACAGAATGGCACGCTGGAAAACCAGAAAGTGGTGACCGGTAAAATCGGGAACATCGTACCGCTGTCACAGGTAAGCGAAATGGCTTCACCCGCGATTATAGTCATCGGAAAAGTGGCGGCATTGCCGGACCTTTCTTACGGAAAAGTGCGGGAAATAATGCAGCGTTCACAGTCGGTGAACGGGCTGGCGGATTAAAGCAGGCCCAGCAGCCAGTCGAGGTTAATACTATTTTCGTGGCCTCTGAATTCGACGAAATAGATAATTCCCGCCAAAATTACATAACTGATAAACAGCCACTTTTTCTTCACTTCGTACTGGTCGCGGTGGTGGAAATAGTCATACACCATCGAGGCGCTGAAACCGAAGATCATCAATACAAAACAGAGCATACCGCAATCCTGGCGGTAATGCTTGTAGACGTGCAACGCAGGCGCCCCCAACACAAGGTACATCAGCCACATGCCGAAACCGGCACGGTACAGATAAACGCTTAGTCTGCGATCATTCTTGATATCAAATAATCCTTCCAGCATAGCACTAATTCTACTGTTTGAACCAGTGAATATAAGAAAAAAAATTGATCGGATGTGCTACCTTTGCCATCCGGTTCTTGGTTTGCAAAAGAATTAATCTCAAATGAAAGCGTTTTTTACCCACTTGTTCCTGAATGTCCTTAATGCGATTTCAAGACTATCCTGGGCAAAACTCTATAAGCTCTCCGACATCTTCCGGTTCCTCATTTTTGATATCGGGCAATACAGGAAAAAGGTTGTATTGAGCAATCTCCGGAACAGCTTCCCTACCTACGACGAGAAGAGGATCCATTCGATTGCCGCCAAATTTTACCGCAATTTCACCGATATCATTTTCGAAACGATCAAACTCAAATCTATTTCCAGGGAGGATCTTTTAGCCCGGATCGACCTCGACGTGACTATTCTGGACCATTATTACAAGAAAAACCAAAATCTGGTCGTAGTTGCGGGACATTTGGGTAACTGGGAAATGCTGAACCTTTTTGGCTCGGTACGGCTGTCGCACCAGATGGTGGTGGTGTACCACGAACTTCAAAATGACACTTTTGAAGATTGGTTTAAAAATGTAAGGACGCGGTTCGGGACCGAAATGGTAACAATGAAGGAGGCCATTTCCAAAGCCATGCAACCGCGCGACCGGCCTTTCATATTCATACTGATCAACGACCAGTCGCCCGTACCGGAGAAGGCATTCTGGACGAAGTTCCTGAACCAGGACACCGGTGTGTTTCGTGGTGTGGAACTGATCGCCCGGCGGCTCAATTCTCCCGTCTTATACATGGCTGTTTTGAAGAATGAAGCAAAAAGAGGATTTTACAGAGGCTATTTCAAACTGATTACGGAATCACCGAAACAGGCCCCCAACAACAGCATTTTACAGGCGCAGATCGGCTTTCTGGAACAGGACATCATACGACAACCCGAAAACTGGCTCTGGTCACACAAGCGCTGGAAACACAAAAAGCCGGAAAATCTTCCGCAATCACAGTTACTTCAGGAAATTCAAAGTGAATAAACCGGTCAAGTTCCTCATTCTCCGCTTTTCCTCCATTGGCGACATCGTACTTACGACGCCCGTGGTACGCTGCCTGAAAAAGCAGATGCCGGAAGCCGAAATCCACTATTTTACCAAAAGCAAATTTGAATTCCTGCTCCGCGACAATCCTTACATCGATAAGGTATGGCTGCTCGACAAGAACACCAGCGGGATTTTATCTCAACTGAAAAAGGAGAAATTCGACTACATTATTGACCTGCACCGGAACATCCGCACACTCCGCATTAAGTGGACGCTCGGTGTGCCGGCATTCAGTTTCGAGAAGCTGAATACGCAGAAGTGGCTCATGACGCAGTTTAAGATCAATTACCTGCCAGCTACTCACATTGTGGACCGCTGTCTGGATACACTCAAAACCTTCGACATCCGAAATGACGGCGAAGGGCTCGACTATTTTATTCCCTACAAAGACCAGGTAGAGCTCGAATGGTTGCCTAAAACACACCGAAATAGCTACGTCGCCTACGCGATCGGCGGGCAGCATTTTACCAAGAAGATGCCAGTTCCGCGAATGATAGAGCTGTGCCGCAAGATCAACCATCCGGTTATTTTGCTCGGCGGGCCGGAGGATTTCGAGGCAGGCGAGGCCATTCGCATTGCATTAAGCGACGGGCTGGTTTTCAATGCCTGCGGCAAATATAATTTCAATCAATCCGCCTCATTAATTCAAAAGGCGTTGATCGTCTTCTCGCACGATACCGGTTTAATGCACGTAGCCGCCGCATTCCGAAAGAAAGTGTACTCGATCTGGGGCAATACCATTCCGGAATTCGGGATGTATCCTTACCGGACCGCATTTGAAAAACTGGAAGTCAAAGGCCTCGACTGCCGCCCATGCTCCAAGATCGGGCACAAGGCATGCCCGAAAAAGCATTTCAAATGCATGAACGATATTTCGTTCGATTTCCCGATTCCAGAACTACCACAGGCAAATTAGTGTTGCCTTTCAGATCATCCGTTCATCCACACAAACATCCAAAATGGCAAAAAAAGTAAACATTGGTCTGGTGCAAATGAGCTGCACTTCGGACGTTGATGCTAACTTTCAGAAGGCTACCGAAAAAATCCGCGAAGCGGCGCAAAAAGGCGCGAATATTATCTGTCTGCAAGAGTTATTCAAATCGCTCTATTTCTGCGATGTCGAAGATCACGGCAATTTCAGCCTCGCCGAGGCGATTCCCGGCCCGTCTACCGAATCGCTGGGCGCATTGGCGAAGGAGCTGGGCGTGGTGATCATCGCCTCTCTGTTCGAGAAACGTGCACACGGATTGTACCACAACACCACCGCCGTGCTCGACGCCGACGGTGCCTACCTGGGCAAATACCGCAAGATGCATATCCCGGACGATCCGGGTTATTACGAGAAGTTCTACTTCACTCCGGGCGACGCTTCGTCCGGCGACGTGCCGGTTACCGGGCACGACACCGACGGCTACCGGATTTTCGATACCAAATTTGCCAAAATAGGCGTACTCATCTGCTGGGACCAGTGGTATCCGGAAGCGGCGCGCATTACCAGCCTCATGGGCGCGGAAATCCTCTTCTACCCTACCGCCATCGGCTGGGATGTGAATGAGCAGGACCCTATTATTAATGAAGAACAATATGGCGCCTGGCAAACCGTGCAGCGCGGACATGCCGTGGCGAATGGCGTGTACGTGGTCTCCGTGAACCGCGTAGGCCGCGAAGCCGATCAGCAGTTCTGGGGCGGGTCGTTCATCGCCAATCCCCAGGGAAGGCTGTTGTACCTGGCCCCGCACGGGAGCGAAGTGACCCACGTGGAAGAACTGGACCTCGAAAAACTCGACTTTTACCGTACGACCTGGCCCTTCCTCCGCGACCGGCGCGTGGATTCCTACCGCCCGATCTTGAAGCGGTTCATCGACTAGTCCCGATCAATAAATATAACTATTTTAATATACACAAAAAGAGCGCCCCGGCAACAGGGCGCTCTTTTTCGTTGATTCATACGTTTGCATATCCCGGCGCAGGAAAAATGGCCTGGTAACCAAATGTTACAATTTTATAAGAACCATAATTCGATAAACACCTAGATTTAAGACAATTACGAGTGCAAAACTCAGGCATTAATCTACAAAATTAGTAGGAAGCGTGAAAAATCGGATTAGTAAAACTATTTATCGAATTATTACAATAATAGTCTGTATTGATTTTAAATGACCAATTTTTATTGCAAAAAACTTCAATTTTTAAATCTAATCTCTTGCATTATTTGACATTGTCAGTATATTTGAAAAGTCATTAAACGAATGACAGAACTTCTAAACCGAGGATATATTCCAGCCGCACATGAATATATCTTACCGTGTTGAGAGGGACTTGCTGAAAGCCGGATAAGCCGAAACACGGACGCCGGGTAAGTTACGCTCTAACACAATATAATTTTTTTAATACAGGTTTCTTAACACCGTGGACAAACACCGCTTGTCGACGTCTGGCTGTTCTATGGCCTACCGAAACGGTTCGTACTGTTTGTCCTCGATTAAAGAGGGTATTGCTTTCCGGAAAAGCAGTGTTGCAAGCTTATGGCTGTGTTGTTCTGTCCACGCGAAAGTGTGTGCGGCGCACGGAAGTGTGGACGCCACACAGCCATAACTTTTTCTCCTCCTACTACTACCGAATACCTAACAATTTAACTCTGATTCCCCATGCGTAAAGTTCTACTCTTATTTATATGGGCTTGTCTGTGTTCTCCGGTCGTTCTCGCACAAGTGCGGCAACTGTCCGGCAAGGTAACGGCAGCCGAAGATGGTCTCGGACTTGCAGGCGCGTCAATCATTTACAAAGGCACCAATGTGGGTACAAATGCCGATGCTGACGGTAATTTCAGCTTTTCGGTTCCGGGTGACGGCGTGCTCGTCATCTCATACGTGGGCTTCCTGATCAAAGAAATGCCGATCGGAAACCAATCTAAATTCGACATCAAACTGGACGCCGACACGCGACAGCTTGCCGAGGTGGTCGTAACCGCATTCGGTATCGAGCGTGAGAAAAAGGCGTTGGGATATACAGTACAGGAAGTAAAAGGAAGCGCATTGACAGAGTCGCGGTCGACAAACGTGGCCAATGCACTTTCCGGTAAAATAGCCGGGGTGCGCGTACAATCCAACGGCGGCCCGGGCAGCGGCTCGACCATCCAGATCCGCGGGGCGTCGTCCGTTTCGGGCAACAACCAGCCGCTGATCGTCATCGACGGTGTACCGATGGAACAGACAGCCAGCAAAACATGGGGCGGCGGTATTTCGGAGATCAACCCCGACAATATCAAGGAAATGTCCGTTCTCAAAGGGCCAAACGCGGCTGCGTTGTATGGCTCACGCGCTGCCAACGGCGTTATTTTGATTACTACTAAAAACGGCCAGGGCACAAAAGGATTGGGTGTGGACATCAACTCCAACATCACTTTCGAACGCCCGTGGATCAAACCAAACTTTCAGAACACTTATGGCGGAGGTAACGGCTACCGCACCTGGTATAACGACGGATGGAGCGGTAGCATCACCGATCCGGCAGAAATTGCGCAATACCGCGCCGTTTACGACGCAAGATATCCTCTCGTAGGATCAGAAGGGACGGATGAAAGCTGGGGAGCTCCAATGGACGGGCGTCTGGTGAGACAGTGGTGGACTGGTGACGATGTTGCACCACTGACTCCTCAGCCCAACAACTGGGATGAGTACTGGAATACCGGCCGCACGACCACCAACAGCATCGCATTGAATGGCGGTAACGACAAAGGCTATTTCCGCCTCGGCCTGAGCCGTGTTGATCAAACCGGTATTATGTATTACAATGATTTCCACCGGAACAACTTCCGGATCAACTCAGGCTATAACCTCACTAAAAATCTGAGCGTTACACTGTCGGGTGAGTATATCAAATCGGGCTCCGACAATAAGAGCTACGGCAGCGGACAGGAGTTCATCTGGTCGCACCGCCACGTATCGTGGGAGCAGCTGCGCGACTATGAAAGCTACATCGGTGTACACAACCAGCGCGGTAACGACACCGAACCGCCTAACTGGCAGCATACATTCTTCACCAACCCCTATTTCTCACAAAAGAAGCTTCCACAAAGCAATGAGAAGGACAGGTTGCTGGGTAACATTGCTTTGAACTACAAGATATTGCCTTCGCTGAGCCTGATGATCCGCAGCGGAACCGACTACTGGTCGGATACGCGCATTAACGTGTCCAACTTCCTCCGCGTCCGCAATGGCGTGCGCACGCCGGGACGTTACTCGGAAGAAGTGCTCCGCAGCCAGGAAACCAATTCGGATTTCATGCTGACCTACAACAAGAATATCACTGCTGATTTCGGATTGAACGTGCAGGCCGGTGGTATCAAGCGCACCAACTATTACAAAAGAAACTACTTCTATGTAGGCGAGTTGGTGGTAGACGGCCTCTACAATGCCGGAAACTCGGTTCCAAGCCAGAATACGATCGAATCGGAGATCCGCAAATCTGAAACACAGAGTTTGTTTGGAACAGCTAACCTTTCCTGGAAAGACGCATTGTTCCTGGACTTGACCGCCCGCAACGACTGGTCGAGCACGCTGCCTGCGAACGCACGCTCGTACTTCTACCCTTCGGCTTCATTAAGCGCGGTGCTGACGGAGTTGTTCGATGTGAAAAGCAATGTATTCACATTCGGTAAGGTTCGCGCAAGCTACGCCCAGGTGGGTAACGACGCCACGCCTTACCAGCTCGCGCAGACCTTTCTCGCCAGCGGCTCCTGGAATGGTGCCGTTCCGAAATTCTCGGAAAACACCCAGATCGCCAACAGCGGCCTGAAGCCTGAAATTACAACCGGCCTCGAACTCGGCGCAGACCTCCGCTTTCTGAAAGGCAAAATCGGTTTGGACGTGACTTATTACAACCAGACTACCAAAGACCAGATTCTCGGTGTGGAAATCTCCAAAGCGAGCGGTTATAACACCCGCATCCTGAATGCCGGAAAGATCACCAACAAAGGGATTGAAATCTCGATCTCGGGAACACCGGTGAAACTGCCTGGCGGTTTCAGCTGGGATGTGTCGCTCAACTGGGCGCGCAACCGCAACAAAGTGGTTGAACTCGCCGAAGGCCTCACAACCTATACGCTCGCAACGCAACGCGGAATGTCGTCGGAAGCACGTGTAGGACAGCCTTACGGCACATTCTACGGCGTAGGTTTCCAGAAATACAACGGACAGGTAATTTACGGAGCGAATGGTTTGCCACTGACAGCCGCCGGACAAAAACTGGGTAACATCCAACCCGACTGGATCGGTGGTATGCTGAATACCCTCAACTACAAGGGCTGGTCGCTAAGCGCACTGGTGGACGTTCGCATGGGCGGAGACATTTACGACGAAGGTACGGGAACCGCCCGCTGGACAGGGCAATATGCCGAAACGGCATTGGGCCGCGAGGAAGGTGTGATCGGCCAGGGTGTACGCGAGGTAACGGCTGCGGATGGATCGAAATCCTTTGTTCCAAACGACATCATAGTGACCGCCAACCAGCTTTATGGTTATTCCAACCCGCGTAACTACCACGAGTCGGCCATTTTCGATGCGAGCTACGTGAAACTGCGCGAACTGTCGCTCGGCTACACTTTCAGCCCTTCACTATTGAAAAAGGTAAAAATCCAGTCGGCCAAGATCTCGCTCGTAGGCCGGAACGTCTGGATGATCTTCAAAAACACCCCGCATATCGATCCGGAGATCGATGCAAAAGGTGGAAACCAGCAAGGATTCGGTTATGGCGAGCTGCCCAGCTCCCGCAGCATCGGTGCTAACCTGTCGCTGTCATTCTGATCCTGTCAAAACTATTTGAAGACCTAAAAGCATTTTGAGATGAAAAGCATTTTGACCCATAAAAATATCTGGATGACAGCCCTGGCAGGTGCATTGAGCATCACCAGCTGCACCAAGGATTTCGATAGCATGAACGTGAGCCCGAACAGCCCCACGGCAATCGGCCCGCAGTACCTGCTCCCGACCGGCATCGAAACGTCCATCGACCGCTACTGGGGCCACCGCGACCGCTTCGAGCGCATCAATATCGACGCCGCGGAACTGTACGTGCAGCATCTGACCCGCAATATTTACAGCAACGAAGGCGACGATTACACCGTCTCACCCGCGCTTCTGTCCAATAACTGGAAAGGTTTTTTCAACGACGGCCTGCTGAACTTCCAGCGGATCATCAACCAGACCAATGCCACATCTGCTTCACCTAACGCTAATTATGAAGGTGTCGCGCTTGTAATGCGCACCTGGGTATTCTCCCTGCTCACCGACATGTACGGGTCCATCCCCTACACCGACGCGATCCAGGGCACAGCCAGCGAGCCGGTTTACACACCGAAATACGATTCGATGGAAACCATTTACGCCGGCTTGCTGAACGATCTGAAAACCGCGAACGAAAAACTATCGGTGGGCGGTCCGGCCATTTCGGGTGACATTCTGTATTCGGGTGATATTTTGAAATGGAAAAAATTCGCGAACTCGCTCCGACTGCGCCTTGCTAACCGGCAGGCCGCCAAAAAACCGGCCGAATCGAAAGCGATCTTCACCGAAATCCTCGGCGACGCGGCGAAGTTCCCGATTTTCACCAGCAATGCCGACAATGCTTCGCTGAAATGCACAACTGTGCTCCCCAGCAACAACGAATGGAACCAGATCCTGATCCAGGGCGGGCGTACCGACTGGAACATCAGCAAAACGCTGGCCGACAAAATGAATGCGCTGGGCGACACCCGTATTACCGTGTATGCCAACCCTAACAAAGATGGCCTGTACCAGGGCCACGCCAACGGCCTCCCCGACGCGATCGCGACAGGCTACCTCGCTACCAGCTCTACCATCGGCAAAGCATTCACCGATGCCGCTGCCCCGGAAGTGATTATGACCTATGCCGACCTGAATTTTATCCTCGCGGAAGCAGCCGTCGACGGCGATATTACCGGCGATGCCAAAAAGTACTTCGAAGAAGGGATCACCGCTTCATTTGCGCAATATGGCCTCACACCACCCGCTGGCTACATGGCGAAAGCAGGTCCGGTAAGCAAGGAAAAAGTACTCGAACAGAAGTGGATCTCGCTCTTCGGACAAGGCGTGGAAGCATGGATCGAATGGCGCAGAACGGGCTTCCCGGTATTCCCTGCGCCCGACCCGCGCGCGGTGCTGAACAATGGCGGTATCCTCCCTACCCGCTTCAACTATCCCGCATCCGAGTATTCGCTGAATGCCGCCTCCGTAGGCGACGGGGTGAAACTCAACGCCGGTGCGGACGACATGAAGACCAAACTGTGGTGGGCTGAGAAATAACGGTTTATTCCCAATTCAAAGACTTTGAAGATTATGAAAAATATCAAATCGCTTTTCCCTTCCGCCTTTCTGCTGCTCGCATTGTCGCTCGGTTTTGTCTCCTGCAAGGAAGAGGATCCATTCCTCGACCGCGACGTGGCACCGGTGCTGGTCGACATCGTCGGCGCACCTTTCGGGGCCCCTATTGCCAGCGAACCAACTGTTGCTTACGCTGCCACCGCCGAAAAACTGACGCTTTCGGCAAGGTTGCTGGAACTCGACAAGACCAATATTTTAGATCATACCAAAGGCATCGACTCCATTCCCGTCCCCAATTTGGCCATCAAAATTACCCTGCGTACGGGCGCCGTCCTGGGCGAGGTTACTTCCGATGCACAGGGGGTGGTCAAGCTCGACAAAACCTGGGCGGACCTGGGCGTTACTGCACCGAAAGCCGGCAGTATTATCAAAATATCCTGGTCGGGCAGCCATAAGGGAATTGCGTTTACGCGATTCTCGCAAGTGCAGGCTAACTAACTGAAAAACAAGGAGCATAAACGCCCAAGCTGACTTGTTTATTTGTAAATTGAATTAAGATTTTTACTCCTGAATATTAATCGTCACGTACTTAAACATTTGACCAATGAATCAAAAAATCGACCGTCGGAACCTGTTAAAATCCGGTTTAATGGCATTAGGCGGCATCGCCGTAGCCCCACACCTTACTGCTGGCGCATTCGAAAACACCCCGTTGTCACTGGATCCTGAAAGCCGTATTTATCGTAGCCCAATGGTGAGAGAGCATTTCTTGCCGGCTGACTTCAAAGCGCCCAAGATCATTGCCAAACTCAGCGCGAATGAAAACCCTTACGGCCCGCCAATGTCGGCCCAGAAGGCAGTAGCGGAGTCCGTGAAAAACGGTAACCGTTACGCATGGAAAGAAATGTACGACCTCATCGATAAAATTGCCAAAAAAGAAGGCGTTACCGCAGACCACATTATGATGGGCCCGGGCTCTTCCGATTTGCTCGAAAAAGTGGCATTGGTAACCTTCATGAAAGGCGGCAATATCGTTTCGGCCGACCCTTGCTATATGTCACTCGTGAGCGTGGCAAAATCGGTAGGTGCCACCTGGAAACCCGTTCCCTGTACGGCAGACTGGTCGCACGACCTGAAAGCGATGGAAGCGGCGATCGACAAGGACACCAAACTCGTTTATGTTTGTAACCCCAACAACCCGACCGGTGCTATTACGAAAGGCCAGGACCTGCTCGACTTCTGCTCGCGTGTTTCCGAAAAAGTACCGGTATTTGTAGACGAAGCTTACATTGAGCTCGCGGTAGGCGCCGATACGCAAAGCATGGTTTCGCTTCTGGCACAGAAGAAAAACGTGATCATCGCCCGTACTTTCTCAAAAATCATGGGAATGGCCGGTATCCGCGTAGGTTACATCGCCGCTCAGCCTGAGTTCCTCGAAGGGATCAACAAGATCACCCGCGGCGGAATGGGCATTTCCTATACGTCCATCTTCGCGGCATCCGCCAGCCTCGACGACAAGGATTTCCAGGGCAGCACCCGCAAGCTGAACCACGAGGCTAAAACTTATCTCTACGAAAACCTCGACAAGATGGGTTACAAATACATCCCGTCATACACCAACTTCGTGCTCTTCCCGATCAGCATTCCGGGCAAGGAACTGCTCGGCAAAATGACCGCCAAGGGAATCGCCGTACGCTCGTTCGACATCCAGAGCAAACCATGGTGCCGCGTTAGTATCGGTACAATGGATGAGATGAAGGCGTTCGTAGGCGCATTGGGCGCGTTGAGCTAAGCCTTTGAATGCATAAAGTTCATGTCATCCTGAGCGAAGTCGAAGGATAGTTGCGTCATCGCCTCGTACTTCGATTTCGCTCAGTGTGACAAACATCATACAAGATTTTCACTCCCATTACCAATACCTCGTTACAACACCCCCGCGAAAGCAACACTCCTCTTTAATCCTTGAAACTCCTATTACCTATTAAATATTCCGGACTATGAGTGACGCATTACAAAAAACCATCACGCTATTATTATTAATTGCCCTGGGACTGTTGCTCAAAAGCAAATTCAAGAACAAGGACCAGACCAACGGCATCAAGGAGATCATCCTCTCTGTGGCGCTACCCTCAACGATATTTATCTCTTTAATGAAAATCGACATCGATTCGTCGATGTTCGTGATCCCGCTCGTTACGCTTGTTTTCAACTTTTTGATGTTCTTTTCCGCGCCGCTTGCATTCGCATTGTTTGGAATAGAAAAGAACAGCCCTACCGGCCGCACACTAATGATGCTTATTCCTTCATTGGCCCCTGGTTTGTCGTGTTTTCCGTTCATTGCGGAGTTTTTGGGAGAAAAAAGCCTTGCTATCGCGGCACTGGCCGATGTGGGCAACAAGTTTTTCGTACTCATTTCGCTGTACATACTGGCGATGAATATGTTTCTCAAAAACAGCGACGACAAAGAAACCAAAATGGGCGGCAAGCTGAAAAGCCTCTTCGCAAGCATGTTTCAGGAGCCCATCAACCTGCTCATTTTCACTGCCATCATCCTGCTTAGCCTGGGTATCAATTATAGCACGCTACCGCCGGTCATCGTAGATATTTTTGACAAAACCAGCGCAATGATGACGCCGCTTGTATTGCTCTTTATCGGTCTGGCCGTGCAACTAAAAGAAGGCAAGAAGCGTATCGTTGCAAGTATACTGTTCTTCCGCGCCGGCATTACCATGCTCATCAGCGCGGGGATGATCTATGTCCTGAACATTAACGATCAGAATATGGTACTGCTTGCGATCGTGATCCCGCTGAGTGCCGCCAGTTTCTGGCCGCTCGCCCATATTTCCGCATTCAACCTGCGGGAAGACGCCAAGGCCATGCCGAAAGAGAAAAGAACATTTGATCTGGAACTGGCCGTGTTGTTACTTGCATTTTCATTACCGTTCTCAACGATATTAATTTTAGCAATTTTGTCTTCGGGTTCTTTCTTCGCGCATACCTCCACGCTCATTACCGCCGGCCTGGTGCTGATCTGCCTCGGCGCGGTGCCTAATGTGCTCAGTAAGGTATTCATGAAAATGTCCAAGGCATCCTCATAATCCAACACCACATGAAGGTCCTGACCACCAGCATTTTTTCACTCCTGTCACTTACAGTTTTTGCCCAAACCGAAGTTACGGCCGTCAGCAGCATCCAGTCGCAGGCAACGATCCGGATGGCGAAAAGTACCAAACGGTGCAAGTATTTCTCTGCCAATGCACCGGTGACAATGGCGGACGGCAGCCTGAAATCCATCGCGGACGTGCGCGTAGGCGAACATGTGAAGACGTGCAAAGACGGCAAAACGACAACCACTCAGGTGAGGCAGATCGATGTCTTCAACCAGCCGACTTCGCCATTGACGGCGGTGTATTTACGGCCTGCGGAAGATAATACGACGTCCGGATCACCGATCGTACCCGCATTGCTACTCGAAGCTACGCCGTACCACTTTGTGCAGACGAATCATGGCAGAAAACGGATGAAAAAGCTCTCGAAGAAGGATATTCTTTATCATTATGAACCTTCTACCGGGATTGTGTCGTCGTGGAAAGTGGGCGCGGTTCAGGAAAATGCAAGGCGCGTGAGCAAGGCCTACAACCTTGAAACGGTGGACGGTACTTACCTGGTCGACAATGTGATGGTCGCCAACAACTGACTTTATTATTTACTCAGCAATCCGGTAAAGCCTCGTTCGCGAGGCTTTATTTTTTTGGTCTGCTTCAAAACCTTTTACGACCTTTGCACTTCATTTTTGAGCAGAACGAATACATTAAATATCCAGTGACAGCAAATACCGCTTCATCAACACCCCGTGAATTGGGTTTCACCTTCCCTCCCGAATGGGCGCCGCACCGCGCTACCTGGCTCACCTTCCCGCATAACGACGCCTCATGGCAAGGCGACAAACTCGCCCAAATGCGGCCGCAATACCTGGCGTTCATCAAGGCGATCAGCCAGGGAGAAAATGTCGGGATCATCGCCAACGACGAAGCATTGAAGCAATTCATCATCGGCGAACTTGTGAAAACGGGTGTTGACCTTACTAAAATTGAATTCATTGTAAAACCGACGAACGACGCCTGGTGCCGCGACCACGGCCCTTCTTTTGTGGTAAACCCTAAAACCGGTGACAAAATGATCGTCGACTGGGGGCACAATGCCTGGGGTGGCAAATATCCGCCTTATGACGACGATAACCGGACGCCCCGGGCCGTTGCCGACTATCTGAATCTCCCGGTCGTCAATCCGGGGATCATTATGGAAGGCGGTTCCGTGGAATTTAATGGAGCGGGTAGCCTCCTGACCAGCAAATCCTGCCTGCTGAACCCCAACAGAAACCCGCATTTAAACCAGGCCCAGATCGAGCAAAAGCTCTATGATTACTACGGCGTTGAGCAGATACTTTGGGTAGAAGACGGCATCGTAGGCGACGATACCGACGGGCATATCGACGATACCACGCGTTTTGTCAATGAAGACACCATCGTCGCCTGCGTCGAAACTGATCGTAGCGATGAGAACTTTGAGGTTTTGAACACCAACCTGCAAATGCTGAAACAAATGCGGCTGGTAAATGGGAAGCAGCCTAATATCATCGAGCTACCTATGCCGAAAGCGGTCATTATCGACGATTTCCGCACGCCGGGCTCCTATGCCAACTTTTTGATTTGTAATGCAGGCGTTATCGTGCCGGTATTCAACAACCCGCACGACCAGGTTGCGATTGATATTCTGGAAAAAGCATTTGACGGCAGGACAATCATTCCGCTTTTGGCGACGGAGATCATCTGGGGGCAAGGCAGCTTCCATTGCCTGAGTCAGCAGGAGCCGCTGGTTTAATCAAAAACTCTCGTATTTAACCCATAAATGCCGGAACAGCTCACATAGCTGTTCCGGCATTTATGGGTTATGGGCAACTACTCGCCTAAATTTTCCCAGTCGGTGCGCTCGTGCAGGAATACGTTGTAATCCACAAAACCGCGGATGCCATCCACCCAGCCTTTCTCGCTGTGCTGCCAGAATAGTACGTGTGCGTCGGACGCGAGGTCGTTCAGGTGCGTGCGCGAGTAGCCCGCGAGCCAGAGCGGATATTCGTCAAAATTCCCGGAAATATATTTGTTATAATAATGCTCGTTCACATAAATAATGGGCTTGACGCCGTAATGCGCCTCGATGAGGGTTAGCCAGTTGCGGACGCCCTTGATGATAATGTCATCCGGCTTGCCACCATTCACTTCCAGATCGAGCACAGGCGGCAGATCACCGGCCTCCATTCTCACCTGGCCTATAAAATTATCCACCTGGCGGTCGGACATCACACGTGGGTTATAGAAATGGTAAGCACCGCGTTTCATCCCTACCCGCTTCGCTTCGGCCCAGTTTCGTTTAAATTGCCTGTCGAGGTGCGTCGCGCCTTCCGTGGCTTTGATATAGACAAAATCGATGCCCACGTTTTCGGAACGGGCGTTTTTGAGTTTATCCCAATTGATCTTCGCATTATGATGCGAAACGTCGATACCATGCACCGCATAGCGTAATGGCAGCTTGATACCGAACTTGCTGATGAACTCCCACTGGTTTTCGTCCGTCTTGTCGTTCCACCAGATCAACCCGCCGATCACCACCACAATGGCCCCGATAATAGCCCAGCCTTTCGCCGGGAGCGGTTTCAGATAATTCACTTTACTTCCCGAGGAGCGGGTTTTCTTTTTCGTCATACCCTGCAAAATTAAGAAAGATCGTTATTCCCGGCATACCGCCATTCATTTTCCATAGCTACCATTCATGTACTTTGTATTACATAGTACCTAGTATTGCCCATATATTTGAATCAACAAAACGGAATTATTAGCCATCTTTAAAAGAACATAGCCATGAAACCTTCAATGAAAACAATCGCAATGACAATGGTAATCGCTGCTACCTTCGCTTTCAACTCTTTCGCAGACGACAAGGAAAGCAAAAAAGCAGCCGCATTCGGAACCGGCATTTTCGCTTCGAACACTGGTAAGATCCAGGTCGCCATCGATAAATACACCAGCGACAAGGCTGTTGTACTGATCACCAACCGCAGCGGGGCGACATTCTACCGCGAGGTTATCGACCGCAACACCGACAAGTTCAGAAAAACTTTCAATGTAAAAGAGCTGCCTGCGGGCACTTACACCATCGAAGTTTCTGCGAACGGTCAGAAAACTGAAAAGGACTTCGAGGTATCCGAAATCCGCACCGAACGCCAGATTTCCATTAAGTAACCGCCCCTATCCTGCAAGCAAAATGGCCAGCCCGGTTTCGGAGCTGGCCATTTTGCTTTTTATGTCAATCGCGGGATCAGATCACGACGTTCACGATCCGCTTCGGAACTACCACTACCTTCTTGGCCGGCTTGCCTTCCATCCATTTCTGAACGGTTGCGTCCGCCAAAACTTCTTTCTCGATTTCGGCCGGCGGCGTATCCAATGGGAATGTCAGCGAAGCACGGACCTTCCCGTTGATCTGCACCGGATATTCGAATACCGATTCCTGTACATATTTCGCTTCAAATACCGGGAATGCGGCCTTGGATACCATTCCGGCTTCGTTGCCTAATGCAGCCCACAACTCTTCCGAAATGTGCGGCGCGTAGGGCGAAAGCAGGATCACGAGTTGTTGCAAAACCTCTTTGCTCTGGCATTTCTGGCCGCCCAACTCATTCACACACACCATAAATGCACTGACGGCGGTGTTGAACGAGAAGTTCTCAATATCCTCGCTGATCTTTTTGATCGTTTTATGCAAAATCTTCAACTCCTCCGGCTTCGCAGGAACATCTTTCACCTGCCACTGGCCTGTTTCGGTGTAAAACAAGCGCCACAGCTTGCGAATGAAGCGGTAAGTACCGTCGATACCGTTGGTATTCCACGGCTTCGCCTGATCCAGCGGCCCCAGGAACATTTCGTACAAGCGCAGGGTATCAGCTCCGTAGCGCTCCACGATGTCGTCAGGGTTCACGACGTTGAACTTGGATTTAGACATTTTTTCCACTTCCACACCGCAGATGTACTTGCCGTCTTCCAGGATGAATTCCGCATTCTCTCCGGCAATATCATGGCGGGTGGCCTTGAATTTCTCAACATCCAGCACATCGTTTTCGACGATATTCACGTCCACATGCAATGCCGAAACCTCATACTGCGATTTCAAACCTGCGCTTACAAATACAGGCTTGCTATAATCCTCTCCTTTAACCCGGTACACAAAATTACTGCGTCCCTGGATCATACCCTGGTTGATCAGCTTTTTGAAAGGCTCCTCTTCGTTCACAAAGCCCCGGTCCTTCATGAATTTGTTCCAGAATCGACTGTACAACAAGTGGCCCGTCGCATGTTCCGTTCCGCCGATGTACAAATCCACATCCTTCCAGTATCCGATCGCTTCTTTCGACGCGAATTCGTTTTCGTTTTTCGGGTCCATGTAGCGGTACCAGTACCAGCTGCTGCCCGCCCAACCCGGCATGGTACTCAGCTCGTAGCCATTGCCCGAGCCATGCTCCCATCCTTGCGCACGACCGAGCGGCGGCTCGCCGTTTTCAGTCGGCAGGTATTTATCGACTTCCGGCAGGTTCAATGGAAGCTCGTTCAAGTCCAGCAAGTAGGGTACCGGCTGGCCTGTGCTGTCGTTTTTATAATAAACAGGTACCGGCTCGCCCCAGTAACGCTGGCGGCTGAACACGGCGTCGCGCAGGCGGTAGTTGATCTTCCCTTTACCTAATCCTTTTTCTTCCAGCGAATTGATCAACTTCTGGGTTGCTTCCTGATAAGTCAAACCGTTGATAATGTCTGAATTGATATATTTCCCGTCTTTTGTCGCATCGGCTTGGGTCTCAATCTCCTTTTGCGCGTCCAGGATAGGGATAATAGGCAAATTAAAATGCTTCGCGAAGTTCCAGTCGCGCTGGTCGCCGGATGGAACGGCCATTACCGCCCCGGTTCCGTAACCGGCCAAAACGTAATCCGCAATGTAAACCGGCACCTTCTCGCCACTGAACGGGTTGAGCACATACGCCCCCGTGAATGCACCCGAAACGGTTTTCACGTCCGACATCCGGTCGCGCTCCGATTTCTTCTGCGTCATGGCAATATAAGCGTCGATCTCCCCACGCTGTTCCGCCGTCGTGATCACATCCACCAGCTCATGCTCCGGCGCGATCACCATGAACGTCACACCATAGATCGTATCCACCCGTGTGGTAAACACCTCAATGTAGGGAGAAGAGGATGAAAGGGAAGAAGGAGTATTCCCTTGTCCCTCCTTTCCTTCCTCCCTTTCATCCCACACCTGAAATTTGACCAAAGCCCCGACAGACCGTCCGATCCAGTTACGTTGCTGTTCTTTCAATGATTCCGTCCAGTCTACCGTATCCAGGCCGTCGATCAGGCGCTGCGCGTAGGCTGTAATGCGCATCATCCATTGGCGCATCAGTTTCTGGATCACGGGGAAACCGCCGCGTTCCGAAACGCCGTCCTTCACCTCGTCGTTCGACAATACCGAACCTAATCCTGGGCACCAGTTTACGGTGGCATCCGCTACGTAGGTCAGGCGGTATTTCAAAGTCATTTTATATTGCACTTCTTCCGACCATGCGTTCCACTCTTCCGCAGTGAAAGCGGGCGTATCTTCATCGCTGGGCGCATTGATTTTGGCATTACCTTCCTGGCTGAACCTGGCGGTCAGCGTTTCGATAGGCTCTGCTTTATCGGTGTCATTGTTGTACCAGCTATTAAAAAGCTCAGAGAATATCCACTGCGTCCACTTATAGTAACCCGGGTCGGAAGTCCGTACTTCGCGGTTCCAGTCGTAGCTAAGTCCCAGGTTTTTCAGCTGCTCGATGTAGCGGGTAATGTTCTGTTCCGTGGTAATGGCTGGGTGCTGGCCGGTCTGGATCGCATATTGCTCGGCCGGTAAGCCGAAGCTGTCGAAACCCATCGGATGCAGCACATTGAAGCCTTTCAGCCTTTTGTAGCGGGAATAGATGTCCGAGGCAATATACCCCAGCGGGTGCCCCACATGCAGCCCCGCGCCCGAAGGATAGGGAAACATATCCAACACATAATACTTAGGCAGCTCCGACTCGTTCGACACGCTGAACGTGCCGTTTTGCTGCCAGTAATCCTGCCATTTTTTTTCTATCTCCCGATGACTGTACTCACTCATATCCTGTTAGTTGTTATGCTTCTACCGGGCAACCGTGTGTAAATCCGCCCAGTATCCTGATTATCAGAAGGTAAAGCTTTTGTTTATTTTCCGTTTTCCAAAATAAACCGCAAAAATAGCGTTTTTTGATCGTAATCAGGTGGTTCGCCTTATTATTAGGCACGATTGCGCGCAGGCGCACGAGGCCCGCCAACAATCCGGCATGGGATTTTACCGTTATGCAGCAGTTATCAAAACTTACCCCAATTTTCAAATGCTATGAAAAACGTGACGATTGCGCTGTTTGCATTATTGATCAGCTACTCCGCCTCCGCTCAGTACGACCCCACTTTTCGCTTCGGGATCAAGGCAGGGGCCAATTTATCGAACATTAACGGCAGCAATGACCTCACTCTCGCGCCGGGTGGCGACGCATTCAATTTCAAGGACAATTCGAACCGGTCATTGGGCTTTGCCGGCGGGGTTTTCTTCCGGTTTGGAAAAACATTCTACATACAACCCGAGCTGCTGTTGTCCCAAAAAGGGGGCAGATTCAATGTTTATAAGGATGGCCTGACCAATTCCCAGGGGAAAGTAGACGTACGGTTTACAAATTTCGATGTACCGGTGCTGTTCGGTTTCCGGGTTGCGAAGTTTTTCCGGGTGAATGTCGGACCGATGGCCTCCCTCAGGATGTCGGGCAACGGCAAGATCGGCGATTCATTTGACGATTTCACCGGCGACAATTCCGATGTGACATTCAAAAACCGCTTAGCGTATGGTTACCAGGCAGGTGTAGGCTTCGATTTCGGCCGCATGAGCCTCGATGTACGCTACGAAGGCAATTTCACAGAGCTCGTTAAAGTGAATTTCAATAATGCGACTACGGCTTCCCAATTTGGCAAGAAGGGTAACCTTTTTCAGGCGACGCTCGGTTACGCGATTTTCTAGAAGTTGAGACCTTAATGAAAGGACGCCAAACGGAATCTGTGTGAACGGTTCCGTTTTTTTCTGCTCCATGAATGCCGAATGCTGGGCTATTTCTACTTTTGTGTTTCATTCGTTAAATTGCCTGTAAGCAAAATCGCACAAAATCAGGCTCATATATCAGCACAGTGGCTATTAATCAAGATAATGTAAGACTGGTTTTCGGACTCAAACTCAAACAGCTCCGGCTCGACAAAGGGATGTCGCTAAGTGACCTTTCCCAGAAATCCGGGTTGTCTATTTCCTATATTAACGAAATTGAAAAGGGGAAGAAGTATCCGAAATCCGACAAGATCCTTGCATTGGCAAGCGCCATTGACGTCGATTATGACACCCTCGTTTCATTAAAATTGAGCAAACGGCTGGAACCGATTTCCGATCTGCTCAGCTCAAATGTACTGACGGAGCTACCGCTCGAACTTTTCGGTATAGACCCCGCCAATTTGCTCGAAATCCTTTCCGACGCGCCCACGAAGATCAGCGCGTTTGTGGGAACACTCATCGAGATCGCCCGGAATTATAATATGTCGATCGAGAAGTTCTATTTCTCGGCATTGCGGACCTACCAGGAAATGCACGACAATTATTTCGAAGACATCGAACTGGAAGCGGAACGTTTTCTGGCGGAGCACAATGTGGAGGCAGCCCGGCTGCTCGACGAACAACAGCTCGAAAGCATCCTGAAAGACCAGTACCACTACACGATCGAGCCTATCAACGAGCGCACCAACCCCGAATTTGCCACCGTACGGTCGCTTACGATCACCAACGCGAGCGGCACGCGCCTTTTGATCAATGCACATTTATCCTCCGTCCAACGGGCATTTATCTACGGACGGGAGATCGGGTACTTGTATCTCAACCTGAAAAACCGGCTGCATACGACAGCGCTGGTGGAAGCAGAGTCGTTTGAGCAGCTTTTGAACAACTTCAAGGCCTCCTATTTCGGTAGTGCCATCATTATCAAAAGAAGCCTGCTGGTACCGGCCATCGCTGATTTTTTTGCACAAAAAACCTGGCAGCCCGAAAAGCTGATCCAGCTCATCCACGATTTCAATACCACGCCCGAATCGTTCTGCTACCGGCTTAGCAACGTTCTGCCGCGCTATTTCGGCATTAATCAGATTTTCTTTTCGCGTTTCAACAACTTCGTCGGGCAAAATATCTTCCATATGACGAAGGAAATGCACATTTCCAGAAAGCATTATCCGCACACGGTCCGCGATGAGCATTACTGCCGCCGCTGGGTGGCACTCACGATCCTGAACGACCTGGGGGATATTATTTTGGCCAAACAGCCGCCCCGTATCCTGTGCAAAGCGCAAAAATCGACTTACATCGATACGCAGGACGAGTACCTGGTAGTGAGTTTCGCGCAGCCGATGTCGCCCACCCCCAACCTGAATGTGAGCGTGTCGATGGGTATTTATCTCGACGAGCAGACACGCGAAAAGCTGGCGTTTCTCGACGATCCGGCCCTGACATCCAGGGAAGTAAACCAGACCTGCGAGCGCTGTTCCCTGTTCGATTGCCGGGAGCGCGTTGCCGCGCCGGTGATCCTGCAAAAACGACATAAGAACGAAGAACTCAGAAAAGCGCTAAAACGAATGATTAATTAATCATTTTCAATTACTTGTAATATTTAAGGACGTAAACCCGGGAAAATTTGAACCTTCGATGGGGGTTTCCTGTAAGATGAATGTCTGATTAGTAACCTGCCAGTCCTATTAAAAAAATCTTAGAAATAGGCAGGATAAATTTTACAGTTCTCTTCTCAACTATCTTTGTTTACTATTTGAAAAAATTGCTATGCCCGGCACTTATGATTTTGAGGACCTCATTTTAAAACTGTCGACGCCGTTTTATATATGTCTGATTGGTCTTGAGATCTTTTTAACACACAAAGCACCACACGAAGAACTGGCCGAACGGCCGGCCTATTCGTTTAGGGACACCTTCATGAATGCGGTACTCATGCTGCTGAATGGCGGGATCGATTTGCTTTTTCGTGCCGCCTATGTAGGTGTACTGATCTGGTTTTACAATTTTTCTTTCGTAGAACCCATTTCAAATCCTGCTATGTACTGGCTGGCCTTATTCCTGGCCGAGGACCTTGCTTTTTACACCCTGCATTATGTGGACCACCATTGCCGTTTGTTCTGGGCCGTGCATGTGACGCACCACTCGTCGGAGCATTTCAACCTGACTACCGGATTCCGGTCGTCGGTCTTTCAACCGCTCTACCGCTTCGTCTATTTCATTCCGCTTGCATTGGTGGGTTTCAATCCGGCGGACATCATCGTAATGTACTCCATCACACAGATTTACGGCATTATCGTCCACACCGAATACATAGGCAAGCTGGGCTGGCTGGAATACATTTTCGTAACGCCCTCGCACCATCGCGTGCACCACGCGAGCAACATTCAGTATCTCGACAAGAATATGGGCATGTGCCTCATCATCTGGGACCGTATTTTCGGCACTTTTCAGGAAGAACTTCCCAGTGAGCCACCACGCTATGGTCTCACCAAATCCATGAAGCAGCAGGGCCTGGCCCAAACCGTTTTCCACGAATGGAGGGCCATCGGAGAAGATTTTATGCAGCCGGTGGATTTTAAAACAAAGCTGAAATACCTTTTCAAAGCACCGGGATGGTCGCCCGACGGCTCACGGGAAACGAGCAAGGATTTGCAGAAGAAACTGGCGGCTACGCTGCCGACCATGGACCACCGACAGCCGACCGCCGATCGCAAACAGGCTGTCGAAGCAAATTCATAAATTGGCAGATTTGAGATCGGCCGCCGATCGTCGGCGGTCATTTACTTAAATGCCTGAATCCCCGTAATCTCCGCTCCAAGGATCAGCAAATGGATATCGTGCGTTCCCTCATAGGTGATCACCGATTCGAGGTTCATCATGTGGCGCATAATGGGGTATTCACCGGTAATGCCCATGGCGCCGAGGACCTGGCGGGCTTCACGGGCGATGTTCAGTGCCATAGCCACATTATTTCTTTTGGCCATTGATATTTGTTCGGTAGTCGCATTGCCGGCGTCCATGAGCTGGCCTAAGCGCCATGCAAGCAACTGTGCTTTGGTGATTTCCGTCAGCATTTCGGCCAGTTTTTTCTGTGTCAGCTGAAACGCGGCAATGGGTTTGTCAAACTGAATGCGTTCCGCAGTATACTTCACCGCCGTTTCATAGCAGTCGATCGCCGCGCCGATAGCGCCCCATGCGATGCCATAGCGCGCTTTATCCAGGCATTGCAATGCCGCTTTTAGCCCCACGGCACCGGGAAGAATATGTGATTCGGGAATCAATACATGATCGAAAACCAGCTCCCCGGTCGCGCTTGCGCGTAACGACCATTTGTGATGAATTTCCGGAGTTGAAAAACCTTCCATCCCGCGTTCAACGATCACGCCCTGCACCCTGCCTTCTTCATTCCGCGCCCATACCACGCCGATGTGCGCAAAAGGCGCATTGGAAATCCACATTTTAGCGCCATTAAGCACATAGCCGCCTTCGGATTTGGTTAAATGTGACTGCATACCGCCCGGATTGGAGCCATGATCAGGTTCTGTCAACCCGAAACAGCCAAGCCACTCACCGGTAGCGAGTTTCGGCAAATATTTCTTCTTTTGTTCCTCAGAACCAAAAGCGTAGATCGGCCACATCACCAGCGAACTCTGCACAGAAACTGTCGACCGCATCCCCGAATCGCCTCTTTCGATCTCCTGGCACATCAGGCCGTAGCTGGTATAATCCAGCCCACCCCCGCCGTATTCAGTCGGAATAGTTGGACCAAATACGCCCAGCTCGCCAAATTTTGGTATTAAATGCAGCGGAAACGCTGCCTTCTCGGCAAAATCTTCGATAATGGGTTTGATTTCCCTGTCGGAGAAGTCGCGCACGGCCTGCTGAACGAGGCGTTGCTCTTCGGTCAGAAGCCCGGAGATGTTGAAGAAATCAGTTTGGCTCATTGCAGATCAGGCGTACATCAGTTTGCCCTTGGGTTTGGGAATTTCCCTTCCAAGTTCTCTCGCGGTGGCAATCCATTCGTCGATCGTTTTTTGCGCATTTGTCAACGCTTCGCTTTGTGTTGCGCCATCAGCCATGCACCCTGGAAGCTCTGGGACTTCGACAATAAAAGATTGATCCTCCTCACTCCAATACATGATCAATTCGTACTTACTGTTCATAGCTGAAAAGTTTGTATTTTAGAATAATAGCCCTAACCTGCTTAACCTGATAAGGCTTTGCTTTGCTGCCCAAGGGTTGGATATTTACAATTTCCGAAATATTCTCCTTATAAAAAATTCTATGACTGCCGGCGGCCATCTTCTCTGTGAAGCCCAGATTTAATAGTATCAGCCTCAATTCTTCAAAACCAAAGTTGTTATCAGAAGCTCCCGACAACAATTTCATAACGAGTTTTTCAAATTTACCCATGCGATAGTGTGTTGATTTCCAGATTCAAAACCTCTCATATCCCAAAAACCTTCTTCACATAAACCAAATCCTCCTTATGCGCCTGAACGCCGTCCATCGTCTTGGGTGAAGTTTTTTCAAGACATTGCTCCAAAACCAGATGCGGCTTTACGCCCAGTCCGTCCAGTGCCCGCACCAGTCCTGGATAATCAATATCCCCCTCAGTGAACGTCTCCTGCCAGATCCCCCCTTTTGATTGCCGCAAATGCAGCTCGGCAATACGTTTTCCATACAATTTCACGATGTCAAACAACGCCACCTGCGAATTGCCCGAGCCGCGGTAAACCCAATGCACATCCAGGCACAGCGATACGTTTTGGGGATCGGTAGCAAGCAGCATATGGTGGAACTCCCGTGCGGCTGCGCGCAGCTCCACGTCGTGCGTGTGGTATGCGAGGGTCATACCGCGCTTTTTCAGCTCCGCACCCAGCCTGTCCAGATTTTTAGCCTGTTCGGTCAGTTGCTCGTCCGACTTGTTTTTATCACTTCCCCACTGAATGGGATTGGGATTGGTAACAATGATTTTCGTTTCCGCCGGTTTGAGCGCATCGGCAATCGCCAGTACCGATCCGATGGACTTGGACGCTTCCCCCGCCTCATGCAATGAGGTATTGACGTAGACAGAGGGCATCGCAAGCTGATACTTTTTGAGTAACGGCAGCAGTTTAGGCACCTCTTCGGCATTGTTGAACGCGGGCTCATAGGCTTTCAGGCCCGTCGAGGCAAATTCCGCCAGCGACGTATCCGGGTCTTTACCCCAATCTTTTCCATCGCGGGCATAGAAGGTGATCCAAGAATATTGATTGCATGAAAGCGGCAACGCAGCGGTGTTTTGCCCGGCGAGGGCGGCTTCGGAAAGCACTGCGGCCCCGGCCGAAACAGCCAGCGTGTTCAGGAATTGGCGGCGGTTTTGCGACATGATTAGTTGTTTTGGATGATTGGCTTATGATCGTCCCCAATAAAAGGAAAACCAGGTGGTTTGTTACCCGGCGAGCGGGCGGGTGGTGCGACGGGTAGTTAGGAATTGTCTGCTTCGAAAGTATGCGTACCTTTGCGGCATTAAAGGATAAATCCCTTTCTGGAACATGCAACATACGCTTAAACTGACCCTGGCGCCGGAAATCGCGCTGGATGACGACAATTTCCGTCGTTTTGTAGTCCAAAAACTCCGCCTGCGCGAAAGCGATACCCCCTTCATCCGCAAAACGCGCCAATCGATAGATGCCCGCAGCAGGCAGGTAAAAATTAATGTACAAGCCGAAGTCTACGTCGGAGAAACACCGCCCGCATTGGCAGGCACACGCATTGTGTACCCGGATGTAAGCAAGCGCCCACAGGCATTGATCGTCGGCTGCGGACCTGCCGGAATGTTCGCCGCATTGCGGCTGATCGAACTGGGTATCAAGCCTGTTTTATTTGAAAGAGGAAAAGATGTGCGTACCAGGCGACGCGATCTGGCGGCTATTAATAAGGATCATTATGTCAACCCGGAATCGAATTACTGCTTCGGAGAAGGCGGTGCGGGGACTTATTCGGACGGGAAACTTTACACCCGGTCCAACAAACGCGGCGACATTCGCAGGGTACTGGAAATATTCGTCGCACACAGCGCCAGCGAGCAGATATTGATAGACACTCACCCGCATATCGGCACCAACAAGCTGCCCGTAGTCGTTTCCGAAATGCGCGAAAGCATCCTGAAAGCAGGCGGAGAAATCCATTTTGACACCAAAGTCACCGACCTCATTGTCCGCGACAACCGCATTACCGGCGTGGTAACGAACGACAAAGATGAGTACACGGGAATTGGAGTCATACTCGCGACAGGCCATTCGGCGAGGGACATTTACGAACTGCTTCACGCTAAAAACATCCTCATCGAGCGCAAATCGTTCGCAATGGGCGTGCGCATCGAACATCCGCAGAATACGATCGATAAAATACAATACCACTGCGAAACGGATCGCGGACCCTATTTACCGGCCGCGTCGTACAGTCTGGTAACCCAAACCCGCTACAAAGGCGTGCAACGGGGCGTTTTCTCCTTCTGCATGTGCCCGGGCGGTTTCATTGTTCCGGCTGCCACTGCTTCCGGCGAGGTAGTCGTCAATGGCATGTCGCCCTCTCGCCGCGACTCGCCCTATGCCAATTCGGGCATGGTCGTTACCATTGAAGAAGCGGATCTCGCACCCTACAAAGATTACGGCCCAATGGCCGGCCTGCAACTCCAGCGCGAATTGGAACAAGCTGCTTGCAAACTCGCAGGAGCCACTCAAGCAGCACCCGCACAATTGGCCATCGATTTCGTAAAAGCGCGTACCTCTGCCCATTTGCGTGAAACTTCTTATCAGCCCGGTTTGCAATCCGTCGATTTATACGACGTGCTTCCCGGGCATATCGCATACCCGTTGCGCGATGCATTATCGGATTTTGGGCGGAAGATGCGCGGTTATCTCTCCGGCGACGCCCAGCTGATCGGCGTTGAAAGCCGCACTTCATCGCCCGTCCGCATCCCTCGCGAGCGTGAAAGCTGCGAACACCCTGAAATCAAAGGCTTGTTCCCCTGCGGCGAAGGTGCCGGATACGCAGGAGGCATTATGTCGGCAGCCATGGACGGGGAAAGATGCGCGGAGCAGCTGGCGCGGTTGTATGCAGCGGCGTTTTGATCGGAGCACAAAAAGTAGTAAAATTGAATATTCCGTAAACATTTTTTGCATCGCCGCGCTAAACACCACGCCTGACATGGCCGCATTGGAATCCTTTTCCGCTTTTACCGAACAACTGACACACAAACTGAAATCTCCGCTACCCGGTGAAACGGCCCACCAGGTAATGCAGGCTTCCTCCCGGCTTCGCCTGACATTTAAACCCAATGCCCGCACGCGCAAAAGCGCCGTGCTCATTCTCTTTTATCCTCACCAGAACGAAATCTATTTCCCGCTGATCCTGCGACCAGCGTACGACGGTGTGCACAGCGGTCAGGTAGCATTTCCGGGTGGACGGTATGAACTGAGCGACGAAAACCTTATTCGCACGGCATTGCGTGAGGCGCAGGAGGAGATCGGCCTGAGACTTACGGATGTCAAAATTCTGGGTGCATTGACAGAGCTTTTCATTCCGGCGAGTAACTTCCATGTGTTGCCCGTCGTGGCGGCGATGCCCTACCGCCCCGGCTTCTACCCCGACCCGCGCGAGGTGGAAGATATTTTTGAGATCAAACTCGAAGAGATTTCTGATGTTAATATTATCGGATCGGGCGAGATACAAGTACGTGGAGAACAGGTACATGCACCTCATTATATGGTACAGGGCTACAAAATATGGGGTGCTACCGCGATGATGGTCAGTGAGCTGCTGGCGGTGCTTAATGCATCCGAACCGGCTTCTGAAAACTAAGTTTTATCGCTTAAATTGCTATATTAGCAGTTAATTCAACCTGATCTTCCGGTAAACTTCACCCTGTTTCTTTCTTTTTGAATGAGCCAGTCCCCTATGAAGACCGGGAAGCGGATGGCTGATCAATTTTTTCTGAATACTTAAAACCTGGTTCCTCCTGCATTTATGGACGAAAACGGAGCTGCGCCCGACGTAGAAGATAGCGGATTGCATGATAAACTGCCCATTTCGGGCTTATACGAAAACTGGTTTCTTGATTATGCCTCTTATGTAATTCTGGAACGTGCCGTTCCGGCGATCGAAGACGGTCTGAAACCCGTTCAGCGGCGCATTATGCACGCGCTGAACGAAATGGACGATGGCCGCTTCAACAAGGTGGCTAACGTCGTCGGTTCGTCCATGCAGTATCACCCGCATGGCGACGCGTCTATTTACGATGCGATCGTTAATATCGGGCAAAAAGAGCTCCTGTTCGACACGCAGGGTAACTGGGGCGATATCCGTACCGGCGATGGCGCGGCCGCGGCACGTTACATCGAGGTCCGGCTGTCCCGGTTTGGGAAAGAGATCGTTTTCAACGACGACACTACCGAATGGCAGCTTTCCTACGATGGCCGGAAGCGCGAGCCGATAACATTGCCAGTAAAATTCCCGCTGCTGCTTTCATTGGGCGTAGAAGGTATTGCGGTAGGTTTGTCTACCAAAATACTCCCGCACAATTTCTGCGAGCTCATCGAAGCATCCATCAGCATTCTCCAGGGCAAAGACGTGGCCATTTTCCCCGACTTTCTTACAGGCGGGCTGGTAGACGTTTCCAACTACAACGACGGCCATCGCGGGGGGAAAGTACGGGTACGTGCCAAAATCGAGGAAGAGGACAAGAAGATGCTCGTCATCCGCGACATTCCTTTCGGCATCACCACTACTTCCCTGATCGAATCGGTCATCAAAGCGAACGACGCCGGTAAGATCAAGATCAAAAAGGTGGTGGACAATACCGCTGCGGAGGTCGAAATCCAGGTTCATCTCGCGCCCGGCGTTTCGCCCGACATTACCATGGACGCCCTGTACGCCTTCACGGAATGCGAGGTATCCATTTCGCCGAATGCCTGTATCATTATTGCCGAAAAACCGCATTTTGTAGGTGTTACCGACATTTTGAAATACAATACCCAGCAAACCGTCCACCTCTTGCAGCGCGAGCTGGAAATCAAGCGGCTGGCATTGCTGGAAAAGATACTCTACGGCTCGCTCGAAAAGATCTTCATCGAAAACCGCATTTACCGCGATATCGAGGAGTGCGAAACTTTCGAGGCTGTGATCCGGACGATCGACAAAGGCCTGGAACCTTACAAACCGCAGTTTTACCGCGAAATCACCGATGACGATATTGTCGAACTAACCGAAATCCGCATTAAACGGATCTCGAAATACGACGGTTTCAAGGCTGACGAGTTGATGCGCAAATGGCAGGAAGACCTTGCTGAAACCGAGGATAACCTGGCGCACATTACCCGTTTTGCAATCGACTATTTCAGGGATTTGTTGAAGAAATACGGCAAAGGACGAGGCAGAAGGACCGAAATACGTGCATTCAACCAGATCTCGGCGAACATCGTGGCGGCCAATAACCAGAAGCTGTACGTCAACCGGGCGGAAGGTTTTATCGGTTACGGTCTGAAAAAGGACGAATACGTGATGGATTGCTCGGATATCGACGACATTATCGTGTTCAGAGGCGATGGCCGGTGCGTGGTGACGAAAGTACAGGACAAGGTTTTTGTCGGAAAAGACATTATCCACTGCGCTGTTTTCCTTAAAAATGATGAAAGGAAGGTCTATAACCTGGTGTATGTCGACGGCAAAACGGGCGTTTCCTATGCCAAGCGCTTCCAGGTAACCGCCGTCACCCGCGACCGCGAGTATGACCTTACGCAGGGAACACCAAAATCGAAGATCACTTATTTCACCGCGAACGACAATGGCGAGGCCGAGATTATCACGGTTAACCTCCAAGCCCAAAGCAAAGCGAAAGTCAAACAGTTTGACTACAACTTTGCCGAGTTATTGATCAAAAACCGGAGCGCGATGGGTAATATCCTGACGAAATACCCCGTACGGAAACTTACCCTGAAATCGGCCGGTCGCTCGACATTGGGCGGCGTGGATATGTGGTTCGACCCGATCATCGGCCGCCTGAACCGCGACGAGCGCGGTGAATACCTTGGCAACTTCGGCCCGACCGACAATATCGTAGTCATTTACAAGGACGGTTCCTATGAGCTGACCAACTTCGATCTGACGAACCACTATGAGCCGCACGAAGTGCTGCTTGTCAAGAAATTCGATACCAAGCTGCCGATTACCGCCATTTATTATGATGCGGGTCAAAAGCAGCATTTTATCAAAAGGTTCAATATCGAAACCTCTTCGCTCGACAAGAAATTCCTTTTCATCAGTGATGCCAAAAACAGCAAACTGATCCTCGCCAGCACGGATGTTCGTCCGCGCCTGGAAATCGTTTATCCCAAAACGGCTCAAAAAGAGCAAAGCACCGAGGAGTACCTGGTGGAGGAAATGGTCGATATCCGCGGCTGGCGGGCGCAGGGGAACCGTATCCCGAACGACAAGTTCAAGGAAATCCGTTGGCTCGAGCCCCTCGCGGTGCCTGTGGAGGAAGCCGCCGACGACCCGGCGACCGACGATCCGGCGACCGGCGACCCGGCGACCGGCGACGACGGCAATAGCGATGAAACTCCCGATGACGGAACGAATGCTTTGACGGAAAATACTGTTAATCCGGAGGAGGACGAAGCTAACGGGGAGATCGGTGACAGCCCGGAAGAAGACGAGGGCAGCGAAAAACCCAAAGGCGAGTCAAAACCTAAAAAAGAAGGCAAAAAAGGATCCGATCCTAAAAGTCAGCTCGGGTTGTTCGAATAGCCGGACAAAGCAGGCGCTACAAGCAACAAAAATACCCGCCGATTGCGTACATCATACCTGAACGCCGATGTACGCAATCCGGGCGAATTTCCATGAACTGAAAATTCAAAAGGCAACGCGTGTACAGGTGAAAAAATTGATCAAAATCATATTAGCCTTATTATTTGCCTGCATGGTTTTCATCCTGCTTTGTAATTTCTGGGTAGTGTATTGTACGAGGCAATACTCCTATTTCTCGCTCGAAAACCTGCCGCCGAACGACGTGGCGTTGGTGCTCGGTACCAGCAAAAAGTCGGAAAAAGGAGGTGAAAACCTTTTTTTCAAATACCGTATGGAGGCTACCGCCCGGCTTTTCAAGGAGGGGAAGATCAAATACATTATCCTCAGCGGAAACAACGATTCTCAGTATTATAATGAACCGCTGGACATGCAGCGCGCGCTCCTGAACCTCGGTATTCCCGAGAATGTCATGACGCTCGATTACGCCGGTTTCCGGACATTCGATTCTATCGTCCGTTGCAAAAAGGTTTTCAACCAGGATAACTTCACTATCATCTCCCAGAACTTTCACAATGCCAGGGCATTATACATCGCTCACAACGAGGGTATCAATGCTATTTCCTTCGCTGCGCAGGATGTTCCCGACGGCTATTCTTTCCGCACGCTCATACGCGAGTACCTTGCGCGCCCGAAAGCCGTACTCGACGTTCATATTCTGCGCCCGGCAGCGGACGTTACTTCCAATATTCAAATAGGCAAAAATGAAAATGAGGAATGAGGTCGCGCCGGAACATAGCCGCTCTGATCCTTCTTTTTGGCCTCTTTTGCACGAAAGGCTTTTCACAAACAACTTATACCATCAAGGGCCGGGTTACCGATGCCTCCACGGGTGATCCCATTCCCTTTGCCAATATCGGCATCCGCGGGCAGCTCGGCGGCACTATCACCAATTTTGACGGTATTTACGAACTCAAATTCACTCCTCCGGCCGACTCCATAACTGTTACGAATGTCGGATACACGAGCCGGAGCAAGGCTATTGTACCGGACCTTACCCAACAGGTGATCGATATTCAGCTTTCGCCGGGGACTACGCAGCTGCGCGAGGTGAAAATTCTCGCGGGGGAAAATCCGGCCTATGCGGTAATGCGCAAAATCGTCGCACGTAAGAAGGCGAACAATGCCGATGAATTGACGGCCTACGAGTATCAGGCTTACAATAAGATCCAGATCGATATCGATAACCTTTCGAAGGGGTTCAGGGACCGGAAGTCTGTCAGAAAAATGACCCATGTCCTCGAAAAATTCGACGAAGTGAAGGGCGAAAACGGAGAAACGATTATTCCGATCTTTATTTCCGAGTCGGTTTCGGATGTTTTTTACCGTCGTGACCCGCAGAAAAAGAAGGAGGTCATCAACAAAACAAAAGTTTCGGGTGTAGGACTCACAGACGGGAGCGTGGTTTCGCAGCTGATCGGCTCCACTTTCCAGCAATACAATTTTTACAACAATTGGCTCAATATCCTGCAAAAAGACTTCGTTTCGCCCATTTCGGACAACTGGAAACTCTATTACGAATATTACCTGGCCGATAGCGTCGACAATGGCTCGGGCTACGATTATCACATCGAATTTGAACCCCGGCAGAAGAAGGACCTCGCATTTACGGGCACATTGTGGGTCGACGGGCAGACGTTTGCATTGACGCAGATAGACGTCAGTGTCGACAAGCGGGCAAACCTTAACTACATCGACCGCATCAAGATCCAGCAGTCTTACGAGTTATCCGACGATGAAAAAAACTGGCTGCCGCACAAGACCCGCGTGCTGATCGATGTCGACGAGCCTACCCCGCAAGCCGCTGGCATGCTTCTGAAATTCTATTCAGCCCAATCCAGATACAAACTTAATGCACCGCGTGAAAGCCGCTTTTACGACACGGCCATTGAGCTCGCAGAAGATTACCGCGACCATGACTCGACTTTCTGGGCTAAAAGCCGCCCGGAAGACCTCAGTCCGACAGAAAAACTGACCTTCGAACTGGTCGATTCGCTGAAAGCGCTGCCTGTGGTCAAAACGTACACCGAGCTCCTTAATATTTTTGTAAACGGCTACAAGCGGATCGACAAATGGAACATCGACGTTGGCCCCTATCTGTATTTATATGCCAACAATAAAGTGGAAGGCCACCGGTTCCGCCTTGGCTTCCGAACCGATCCCGGGTTCAGTAAAAAGTGGATTTTCAGCGGATATGGCGCATATGGCACGCGTGACCGCGCGTTCAAATACGGCGGCGGGCTCGATTATATCGTCAGCCGAAAGCCCTGGACAATGGCGGGTATTTCCTATTCAAAAGACCTCGAAAGGCTGGGCCTTTCAGCCGAAACCATCGGGCCGAGCACTATTTTCGGCGCATTATCACGCTTCGGGGCATTCCGGCGGCCTTACTGGCAGCAGGATATTTCAGCCTATTTCAAAAGGGAAGTCGTAAAAGGCTTTACCGGCAGCGTACAACTTCGCCACCGCACCTTCGATCCGCTCTTTCCATTCACCTACCGCACCAACCCGGCCGCAGGTGACGACTCTCCTGTGAAAAGTGCATTCGACATTACCGAAGTCAACTTTGAAGCGAGACTTGCCCAAAAAGAGACATTTCTCTTGAACGACAATGAGCGGATCAGCATGGGGAACGGCAATTCGCCTGCATTTACGTTGCGCTACACGCACGGCTTCAAGCATTTGCTGGGAGGCGATTTTAATTACAACAAATTTTCCTTCAATATCCGGCAGAGCTTTCGCGCGGGTGTGATCGGGCGCACCTATTATAATGTGACGTTCGGCTATATTCCTTCTACCCTTCCCTATCCGCTGCTTTACACGCCATTAGGCAATGAGTCGTTCTTTTATGTCGATAATGCGTATAACCTGATGCGCTATTTCGAGTTTATCAGCGACCGTTACTTCGCCTTGCGCATGGAGCATAATTTTGAAGGATTCATATTAAACCGCATACCGGCGATCCGGCGGCTGAAATTGAGGATGCTGGCGACAGGAAGGTTGTTCTATGGCAGTATCAGCCAGGCCAACGAGACGCTGACTACCACTACCGACGAATCGGGCAAGCAGACACTGGCATTCAACCGGTTAAATTCAAAACCTTATATTGAACTTGGCTACGGGATCGACAATATCTTCCGGACCGGCCGCGTCGACTTCATTCACCGCCTTACCTATCTCGACAACCCGAATGTGACGCCATTTGCCGTGAAGATTTCCTTCTGGTTTAAATTATAGGGAAACTCAAATGGTTTTGAGGTCTTTGGATGCGTAAGTCAAATGCACTTCTTGTCCGATTTCGAGGTCGGGCTTGTTTCTGTAAAAGGACAATTGCTCTTTCCCCTTTACACAGCGAATTTCCCAATGGTTGCCATGGAAGCGCATGGCTTCTACTTTCCCAACCCAACGGCTTTTTTCGGGATTACGGGTCGGCTTGATCTTTTCGGGACGGATGTAAAACTGCTTTTTGCCCTGATCGCCGGCGATCCAGTTAATATCGCCCGTGAGTTCGGCCACATAGCTGTTTACAGGATTGTTGTACACTTCTTGCGGCGTCCCGATCTGGATGATCCTGCCATCGCGCAGCACCGCAATCCTGTCCGACCAGGCCAGTGCGTCGGCGGCTTCGTGCGTCACGAATATGCAGCTCATTCTCTGCTGCCTTCGCAGGCGCTCGATCGCATCCGCAAGTACGCGGCGGTTGTGATTGTCCAAATGCGCGAAGGGCTCGTCGAGCAGCAGCACATCCGGGAGTTCGGCAATCGCTTTGGCAATGGCCGTGCGCTGCTTCTCACCGCCGGAAAGCAATTTGGCCTTGCGGTCCTTAACGTTCTTCAATGCAGTCGTTTCCAATAGCTCCGCCACTTTTTCGAGACGGTAATCCGGCTCGTAAAAGCGTAGCGAATAGGCTATATTCTCCTCGACTGTCTGATTAGGGAACAATTCGAACTCCTGATGAATGAGCCGGATAGCCTCGTGCCCGGGCATGAGCTCGCTCGCCACCGGTTTCAATAATTGTCCTTTAAAAAAAACAGCACCTTGCTCCGCATCCAGGAAACGTCCCAGAACACGCAGCAAAGTGCTTTTCCCCGACCCGCTTTCGCCCAGGATACCCAGCCACTCGCCCGGCGCGAGTTCAAGGTCGATGCCGGCAAGGACGGTGTCTGTACCAAATGTTTTGGTGATTTGCTGCGCGCGCAGGGTCGGACGGGACTGTTTCATGCTCAGGCCCAGGTGATTTTTTCTTCAATGGTGCTATTGCGGCGTATCGGCGTTTCAGGCGCATTGTGGTAGCCGAGATAGTAAAGACCGAGGCATTTCTGTCCTTCGGGCAACCCCAGGAACTCGCCCAGTTCTTTCAATACCGCAGGGCTGCTCCAATACGAGCCCACCCCGTAGGCAGTGGCGGTCAGCCACATATTTTGTACCGCACAAGCCACTGCGGCTGTCTCCTCCCATTCGGGCAGGTCGTTCGGGTGAAGCTGCGCATTGATGGCGATCACACAGCCCGATTTCAGGATCTTCTCACCCGCAGCTTCGTAGCGCGCCTGCGAGAACGACTCGGCCGGCGTGTTGGTGCGGTAACGTTCCATGAAAAAACTGGCCAGATGCTGCAATTTCTCCTCGCCCCTGAACACAATGAAACGCCACGGTTCGGTACGTTTGTGGGTAGGCGCATAGTTGGCGTTTTCCAGGATATTTTCAATGACTTCCTGCGGGATTTCTTTCTGAATGTAGTTCGGTGGGAAAATGGCCCGGCGTGTGCGGATGATATGATTAATAGTTTCTACTGTCTGTTCCATTATAAATTGTTTTACTACTCAAAATTTGGTCAAGGGGCAAAACTAACGATTATACCCAAAATTTACCCCGAACTCGTGCTACTTTGCCGCTAAACCATTATTTTCAGCCTCCTCTTTGCCAAAACCCGTAATTTGGCCCGTCAAAAATCAACACCAATCAAAACCTGAAATCGCATGCTTGTTACTACTACCCCGAATATCGAAGGTAAAAGAATCACTAAGTATATCGGACTGGTGAATGGTGAAGCCATTATCGGGGCCAACTTTTTCAAAGACTTCCTCGCGGGCATACGCGACGTCGTGGGCGGGCGCTCGGGCTCGTATGAGCAGGGGCTGCGCGAGGCCAAAAGCATTGCTATCCGCGAAATGATGGAGCAGGCACAACGCCTTGGCGCTAATGCGGTGATCGGCGTGGATATCGACCTCGAAACGATCGGAAACGGCAGCTCGATGCTCATGGTGAGCGCCAACGGCACCGCGGTGTGCTATGAGTGACACACCGCAGCGCGCGGTAAACGGCAATTAAAATACGCCGCGGGCGATCTGGGATACGTTGTCGGATTTGCCCATCGTATAAAAATGTAGCACGGGCACGCCATAGGCCATCAGCTCTTTGCATTGCTGAATGCCCCATTCAATGCCTGCCTGACGTACTTCTTTATCGGTGGCACATTTTTCAACTTCTTTTACGAGTTCCTGCGGAAATTCCAGGTGGAATATATCGGCGAGTACCGTCAGTTGCTTCCTGGTCGACAATGGCTTCAAACCTGGAATGATCGGCACGGTAATGCCTTCGGCGCGGCACCGTTCTACAAAACTGAAATACTTCCGGTTATCGAAGAACATTTGCGTTACGATATAATTGGCCCCCAGCTCGATCTTCTTTTTCAAAGCCGCATAATCCGAATCGAACGACGCCGCATCTAAATGCTTTTCGGGATAGCCTGCGACACCGATACAAAAGTCTGTCGGCGACATTTCGGTTTCCGCATTGAGCAGGATACCTTTATTCATATTGTTTACCTGCGTTACCAGCTCCGAGGCGTAGGTATGCCCGCCCGGTTTCGGCCGAAAAACGCCCGCTGATTTCTCAGGGTCTCCGCGCAGCACCAGCACATTGTCGATGCCCAGGTAATGCAGGTCGATCAGCACATCTTCGGTTTCGTCTTTGGTAAAGCCTCCGCAAATGACATGCGGCACCGCGTCGACCTTGAAGCGCTCCATGATGCGGGCGCAAATGCCAACAGTACCGGGACGCTTGCGGATCGGGATACGCTCGATGGTCCCGTCAGGCCCAACCCGGTCGATCAGCTCCTCGCGGTGGTAGGTCACATCTACAAAGGGAGGATTGAATTCCATCAGAGGCTCAATGGAATTCAGCAATTCATTGATATTCTGACCTTTCAGCGGGGGGATGATCTCGATGGAGAACAGGGGCTTTCCTTCCGCCTGGCGAATGTACTCGGTAACTTTGGTCATCTAGGAATGATGTGGTGTGTTCTAAAAGATTACAAATGAACGCGATTTCATCCTCCTAACCAATGGGACGGGCACAAAAAAATGGCCTACCGCATTACAGTAGGCCATTCCACGTAAACCCTCCTCTATCAGTGTTCGTCAAAAATGTTAATTGGGTATCTGACAGGGCGTCAGGCCCAAAGCAACAATTTGCTTGACTGAATACTAATAACTAAAATTCTGTGCCAAATTAGGAAAGAAACCGTTTGCGAGCAATTTATATCAAACTTTTTTTATCGAAATGTAGATTAGTTACTACAATTTTCTCCAAAGATCCTGTTTTAACCCGGTTTTAACACATTTACCGGTTACATGCAGTGTTTACTATTTCAACACTTTTGGGAAACCATTCCCCAAAAGGTTACACATTTTGTAATTTCTACTGATTTAGCCTCGTCATTTCGATATGTTCGATATCATCTTCGAGGTAAACATCGCCCGATTGCCTGAAACCGAACGATTCATAGAACCTTTTGAGGTACAGCTGCGCTCCGATCCGGATCGGGACCTTGCCATACAGTTCTTCGACCTTCTGAATGGATGCACGGAGCAACTCGATCCCATACCCCGCGCCCCGGCCCCTGGGCGAGACGACGATCCGGCCGATTGCCGGGTATTCATAGGACAAACCTGGCGGAACAATGCGCGCAAATGCCATAAGTGCGCCATCACGATAACCCGAAAGGTGACGGCTTAATTGGTCCTTATTATCCATGTCGAGAAAACAGCACCGCTGTTCGAGTACGAAGACCTCGCTTCGCAGACGTAGAATGCCGTAAAGCTCGGTTGTAGAAAGTTCGTCGAAGGTTTGAAAACGCCAGTCCAGCTGATAATTCATGAAAGTATTGAGCAAAAGAATTTTATTTTATCTGATATTGACCGTTTTTATAAATTTGCGGCACAATTGACAATACCAAGGTACCAACATTAAAATAACTAATAATACATTCTAAGTATGGGAAGGGCTTTTGAATACAGAAAGGCGCGGATGTTCAAGCGGTGGGACAAGATGGCCAAAACTTTCACCCGGATCGGCAAGGAGATCGTTCTTGCGGTGAAAAACGGGACCGCCGACCCGGCTACCAACTCCAAACTCCGGGTGCTGCTGCAAAATGCAAAAGCAGTGAATATGCCTAAGGAGACTGTCGAAAGGGCTATAAAACGGGCCACTTCCAAGGATCAGGAAGATTACAAGGAAATGGTGTATGAAGGCTATGGCCCTCACGGGGTCGCCATTCTCGTGGAAAGTACTACCGACAACCCCACGCGCACCGTTGCCAACGTAAGAAGCTACTTCAATAAACTGGGAGGAAGCCTCGGCACAATGGGCATGCTCGACTTCATCTTTGACCGCAAATGCATCTTCAAAATCAAAAACACCGGCAAGGATATCGAAGAGCTGGAATTCGAGCTGATCGACGCAGGCGGAGAAGAGGTGTTCCTCGATGAAGAGACCAACCTGATCAACATATACGGCGAGTTCCCGGCTTTTGGTGCGTTACAGCATTACTTCGAAGAAAATGGCTATGAAATCGTCGAAGCGGATTTCGAACGCATCCCGAACGATACCAAGGCGTTGAGCGAGGAACAGGTGGCGGAAGTGGAGAAACTGATCGAGAAGATCGAGGAAGACGACGATGTGGTACGAGTGTTCCACAATATGGCTTAATGCAGTGCCACTAACCGGTGTTGTTTTTTCATAAACTCAAAAAAAGTCCCGGGCTCTTTTCCTAACAGTGAAGCGCCCACGGGCGATGAAGATGAGACTGCCAAAACGGTCTCATTTTCTATTTTAACAGCCCCCAGGCTCACCGCGATAAAGAACCAGCCGGCCGTCGTTTCCAGCAGCGAGCCTACCGAGCTGCGTGCAGTCGCACTCCGAGCCGGCGCATCGCTTTCTCCGATCTTTTCAAGGATCAGCCGCTCCTGCCGCGCCTGCTCGTACTGGCGCGCATGCATATTGCGGTCGAGCTGCCCCATCGACCGCGACGTTTCATACTTGTCCCCCATCGAACTTTTCCCCTGATCGTTCGCCGATTCCTGTGCCGCCTCCATAGCGGCCCACGCTACCTGCATGCGCTCGTCGAGGAGCGACTTCATGTGGGCGATCACCGTTGCTTTATCCATTTTTCAAATTGTATTCGACGCAAATATAATGAGGTACTCGTCAATATCCCTTCCACTTCAATTGCAAGCCGGCCTTCTATCATATTTGAAAATAATCTCGTAGTCAGATTGCGAAGTATTTCATCAAACAACTACACGCCAAAGCGAATTAATACAACAGATCTGAAATTATTTGCATGAATACCGAGAGATACATTTAACCGAAACACAACCGACTGAAAATTAGGGAAATAACAACCAGTATACGTCAAAATAACTGCCGGTTTATTAGCATTTGAGTTGCAATAGACTTACATTCTATCTGAAAAATCCCCCCTCCGTCGACATGAGATATTTATACTACACATTATCGTTGGCAATGTTGGCCTCGTGCACCATCTGCCTGGGACAGTCTATCAAAATCAATGAGTTGATGGCTTCCAACTCTGCCTCCTACCTGGATGAAACCGGCTCCGACGAAGACTGGGTCGAACTTTACAATGCGGGTGCTGCGGTGGTAGACCTCGGCGGCTATTATGTGTCCGACGACCCGGGCGAGCTGAAAAAATTCCAGTTGCCCTCCGGCACCGGAAATCTGATAATCCAGCCGGGCTCTTTCCTCATTCTCTGGGCAAGCGGCGTGCCGTCACGGGGACCGAAGCACATGGGGTTTGGCCTCAGCGGCGACGGCGAACAGTTTCTGCTCGTTGCACCCAACGAGACGATCATCGATCAGGTCAGTTTCCCCAAGCAGAGAACGGACGTGTCCTATGGCCGGAAAACCAATGGCTCCGCCGAAATTGTATATTTTTCGCCGTCCTCCCCTAATGCAGACAACGTGGCCGCGAATTCCTACACCGGGTTCGCCGCCCCACCGGTTATGAGCGTGGAAAGCGGTTTTTTCCAGAATAGCTTTAATCTGACTATTTCCACAGCAATACCGGGAGCGGAAGTGTACTATACCACCGATGGCTCTCAGCCGGACAAGGACAATATAACACCACCCGGCAAAGCCTATCAGTTCAAAAACCAGTATCCGAAAGACCCGGGACAATCGGCCGGCCCCACTTTTACCAGCAATTTTCTGACGCTGAAACAGAATTCGCCGGTCAATATCCAGATTACCGACAAGTCGTCTCAGCCGGATGTATACGCGGCGATTTCCGCTACGAATGATTTCACACCTACCTATAATTCAGTGCCCTTAAAACCAGTATACAAGGGCACGGTTATCCGCGCCAGGGCGTATGAAACCGGAAAGCTGCCCAGCGATACGGAGTCGCGGACCTACCTTTTTACGCCCGACGGCCAGCCCAAATCACAGCTCGCGGTATTCTCGATCAAAACCGACCCCGACGATATGTTCGACTATGAGGACGGTATAGGTGTTGCGGGAAAGGATTTTGTGGATTGGCGAAATGCCAACCCCGGCGCCGGTTCGTTCGGTATGCCCGTAGGGAACTACCACCGTGGCGCGGAAATCCCGTCGAACGTGGAAGTGCTGATCAATGGAAGCGTGGTCATCAACCAGGACCTTGGTCTGCGCATTCACGGACAGGGGTCAAGGACACACGACAAGAAAAGTTTCCGGCTCTATTCCACAGGCCCCAACGCATCGCAAAGCGACATCGACTACCCTCTTTTCCCCGCATTGCCATTTCACACATTCAAGCGGGTCATTCTCCGAAATTCAGGAAATGACTACGAGCGTACGCTTATGAAGGATTCCTACATTCACCAGATCGCCAAAGGGCTGGACATGGAATTGCAGGAATACCGGCCCGTTACTACTTACCTGAACGGCGAATATTGGGGTATTCACGATCTGCGGGAGCGAGAGGACGAATATTATTTCGCGAGCCACTACGCGCTGGAACCCGAAAACATAGAGTTTTTCTCGGATCCCGACATCGAAAACAACTCGGGGCATTATGCCGATTTGTCCAATTTCATCAAAAACAACAATATGGCCGACGCCAACAACTACAACTACGCGTTGGCCCGGATGGATATGGATAATTTTATCGACTACTGCATTCTCGAACTCTATTGCGCCAACTGGGACTGGCCGTATGGCAACATCAACTACTGGCGCCATAAAGTAGCCTACAACCCGTCCGCAGGCAAGGGAAAAGACGGGCGCTGGCGCTGGGCGCTGTTCGACGTCGACCTGAGTTTTGAAGATGTGGATGCCAACCAGTTTGCAAAGGCGCTGGGCGCTCCGGATTTTTTGCTCCAATATCTCCTGCCGAACCTGACTTTCAGGAATAATTTCATCAACCGCTATGCCGACCTGATCAACTCCCATTTTCTGCCCTCACGGCTTCTCGCCCAGATAGATGTGTGCAAAAACCTCATCGCCAACGAAATGCCGAGGAATATCGAGCGCTGGAACCGCCCTTCCAGCTATGCTACCTGGGAGTCGAATGTAAACCTGATGGTGAACTTCGCTACGAACCGGCCTGGTGTCGCGCGGAGTCATATTCAAAGCCAGTTCAACCTCAGCGACGGCACACGGTCGTTAACCGTCAACGTCTCGAACCCGGATCACGGGTACGTCCGCGTCAACACCATCGACATTCTGCCGACCACGCTGGGCGTTGCCGCCAACCCCTATCCATGGAGTGGTACCTATTTCAAAAACGTGAATATTACATTGACCGCGATTCCCAAGCCGGGCTACAAATTCCTGCAATGGGAAAACGCCGCAAACCAGGTCGTTTCGAATATTGCCGCCATTACGTTTGCCCCTTCCTCCACGACCCCCTTGTTCCGCGCTGTGTTTGCCGTGGATGTCGCGCCCGTGCAGGTACCGGCGCCCCTGGATGCGAGCGCATGCGCATATAACTTCAACGCCTGGCTCTCCACAGCCGCCGGAGGTACGTTTCCCGACAATATGCGGTTTGTTTATATGGAAAACGACGATCCCGGCCTTACTTCTAACGTGGTCGACTTTACCAGCGGCGTTTACAATCTCACCAGCCGCACGCGGATCAACGGCCTGGGCGACGCCGGTATTTCATTCATCAACACCGGCAATGCTGCCGGTAACCCCGGCTACCCAGGCATGAAACTCGGCGGGGCTATCCTTGCATTGAGCACAACGGGAAAAACGCAGGTCAGTGTAAAATGGACGGGCGGCACCGTAACGCCCAATACCAGGCCTTACGCGATCCGTCTGCAATACCGCCTTTCCGAAAGCGGGCCCTTTACCGACGTCCTGAACACGAGCAACCAACCGGTGGAATATGTCCGGTCGGCTACGGCGGGGCATGAGCAGGTCATTAATTGGATAGCGCTTCCGGCGGACGCATTGGACAAACCTTATGTACAGTTGCTATGGCGGTATTACTGCACCGACGCCACTGCCACCGGCGCCAGGGATGAACTCCGCCTCGACGACATTATGGTACAAACCTGCTCCAACCCGTTGCCTGTAACCCTGGTAAGTTTCAATGCAAATGTGGTGGAAGAGAAAGTATTGCTGACCTGGACGACCGCCGAAGAGAGAAACAGCGACTATTTCGATGTGGAGCGCTCTCACGACACACGCTCGTGGGCAAGCATCGGTCGCATTACAGGAAAAGGGACTGCTACGGTACTCAACGAATATCGCCTTGAAGATCAGCAGCCGCTTCCCGGAACCAGTTATTACAGGCTGAAACAGGTGGATACCGACCGCTCCTACGCCTACTCGCATATGGTAGCGGTGCGGCGCCCCGGTTTTGCGGTGAGTGTTTTTCCCAATCCTGCTGACCATATGCTGTACATCAAACCCGCTAATCAGAAAGACCGGTTCAGCTACATAATATCCGACGTTTCAGGGCAAGTCAGATTGCGCAGCAATGCCGCGCAGGGGCGGTCATCGATACCGATCGGAAGCCTTTCTTCCGGATTATACCTGATACGTATACAGAACAATGACGGGACCGCTACTTCTCTGAAATTCATCAAGAAGTAAATGCCCACACACACTCTGGCCTTGCCTGCCGACGGCGGGGCCGGAGTTTTGTTGTCTTAAAATTCCTCCGGGATTTTCTCATTGACAGCTTCCTTATTATCTTTGCCAAACTTTCTTGAATACAAACAATGACACAACTTTCGGTCCGGCACTTACTTGGAATCAAAAACCTGAACGAGAACGACATTCAAACTATCTTAGATACAGCGACTCAGTTCAAAGAAGTCATTAACCGGCCCATCAAGAAAGTACCTTCCCTTCGAGACATTACTATTGCCAACGTATTTTTCGAAAATTCCACCCGCACCAGGCTATCGTTCGAGCTGGCTGAAAAAAGGCTTTCGGCCGATGTGGTGAATTTCTCGGCTTCCGGCAGTTCGGTGAAAAAGGGAGAAACATTGCTCGATACGGTCAACAATATCCTCGCCATGAAAGTGGATATGATCGTGATGCGGCACAGTAGCCCGGGCGCTCCCCATTACCTGTCCACACGCATTCCTGCGAACGTAGTGAATGCCGGCGACGGCACGCACGAGCACCCTACCCAGGCGTTGCTCGACGCATTTTCGATGCGCGAAAAACTGGGCGACCTGGCCGGTAAAAAAATCGCGATCATCGGCGACATTACGCATTCCCGAGTGGCATTGTCCAATATATTCTGTTTGCAGAAACTTGGAGCGGAAGTAATGGTATGCGGCCCATCCACATTGATACCCAAACACTTGGGAGAGCTGGGCGTAAAAATCGGGCATAATGTAAAAGAGGCATTGCAATGGTGCGACGTGGCGAACGTGCTGCGTATACAGCTGGAACGGCAGCAGATCAAGTACTTCCCGTCGCTGCGTGAGTACTCATTGTATTATGGGATCAACAAAGCCATGCTTGATGAGCTGGATAAGGAAATCGTGCTGATGCACCCGGGGCCTATCAATCGTGGCGTGGAGCTTTCGTCCGACGCGGCGGATTCACAGCATTCCATCATTCTGAACCAGGTAGAAAACGGGGTAGCTGTGAGAATGGCTGTACTTTACCTGCTGGCTCAGCAATAATCAATTCATCAACACCTTACCTCTTTTCGCTTTCTACCGAGCAGGCCCTTGTCCCACACTTTTTGAATGTAGTCGGGCGGGTACGGCACTTTACAATCGGTATGGCCCATATTAACCTTCACTTTCCCGATCCTTTTGCCCACTTCCATCGCTTTCTCGGCCAACGGGGGATAATAGGAGCCAACCGCGATCACAAAGCCGTTCATAACATACCGGACCTGGTTTTGCGCCGAATGTATTTCGCGCTCCACACGATCGAGTAGTTGGTCAATCTCCTGCTTGTCGAGCTCATCGTCGGGTGTCAAAGCCAGAATGCATCCCCAGGTCGCCCAGCCGGCATCGGCTGTCAGCTCATCGTCGGATTCGATCCATTTTCGGGCCATTTCAAATTTATAGGGACTTTCGGCCGCATTCCATGCAACGGTATATTGGCTGATCATATGCCAGGAAGCCCCTTCGATCCACTCATCCAAAATTTCGGGCGTCATCAATGCGGGGTTCGACATCAGTCCGGCCAGGTACATCGCATCCGAATTGCCGGTTTTGAACAATTCGAGTGCCAGTTTGTGGTCGTTTTTATGCCTTTTAAGAATTGGTTTCATATCTCCGATCTTCACGCCGTAGAGTGGCTCGACTGCGCCGTGGTTCCTCATCGTTTTCAGTGTCTGCTCAGTTCCGAGCAGGGCCAGCTTGTTCATTATTTCCCTTACCTGCTCCATTTCCGGACGATTTGGTTTTCATCCAAAATATAATGTTTTTAAAGAAAAATTTACTTTTCATCCCATTCTAAAAATACATTCATCATGGCATACACCGAAGGAATGCTCCGCGACGGCGCGCTCGACAACAGGACGATCATCGTCACCGGGGGCGGTACCGGTCTCGGAAGGTCGATGGCCGCCTATTTTCTGCGTCTTGGCGCGAATGTGGTCATTTGCAGCAGAAAAGCGGAAGTATTGGAAAAAACAGCATCCGAACTGAGGCTGGAAACGGGCGGCAACATCATTTTTGCGGAATGCGATGTCAGGAAAACCGAGCAAATTGAAAATGTGATCGCAAAAGCCATTGAAGCATTCGGCCGGGTCGATGGACTGGTCAATAACTCCGCCGGGAATTTCATCAGTCCTACGGAACGGCTTTCGTACAAAGCTGTCGATACGGTGGTCGACATCGTGCTGCGCGGAACCTATTACTTCACATTGGCTTTGGGCAAATACTGGATCGAAAACCATATCGGGGGAACTGTGCTGAATATCGTCACCACCTACGCCACTACGGGCTCGGGATGGGTAGTACCGTCGGCGATGGCCAAGGCCGGTGTGCTGACGATGACCAGGTCGCTCGCATTTGAATGGGCCCGGCATGGGATCCGGCTCAATGCGATCGCTCCCGGCCCGTTTCCTACCAAAGGCGCCTGGGACCGGTTGTTTCCGGAGGAACTGGCCAGAAAATTCTCCTTTGAAAACCGCATTCCGCTTGCGCGCACGGGTGATCACCAGGAACTGGCCAATCTTTCCGCCTATCTGATTTCCGACTTTTCGGCTTACATGACGGGCGAGGTGATCACACTCGACGGCGGAGAAGTATTGGGTGGAGGGCAATTCAATTTCCTCAAAGAAGTCACTGACGATCAATGGGATGCAATCGAAGATCAGATCAAATCGGCAACCCGGGCAGGCAAGAGCCCGGAATAAAAATTTTATTACCGTTTTATTGGGTAATTTTGCCGGTTCCTTCGTTATTTGACAAACGATGAATACACGTACATGAGAACAAATTTTCGCTTTTGTATCTATATAATGTCTGTTTTGGTGATGGCCGGGTGCGCATCATCGAACAAGCCTATGAAGCAGATTCCGGAGGCGCAGGTGCGCCCGACGGAGCAGCAGCAACAGCAGGCATCTGCGCCGGTGAATGAGGAGCTTTCTCTGGTAGCAATTCAAAGCAAATATTTGTTGAAAGACACGACACAAACGTCGGTATTTCTGTATGTGGATGCACTTAAAGGCAAACATCCGATCAGCGTGTCGGATTTCGTGAGGCTCTACAACCTTAACTACGTCATTTACTCGGATTACGGCACACGCGAACGCCTTGGCTACGGTAATGTGAAGCTCGATTCGACGAATGTTTCCCGTATGGGCGACAAGATCGTCATTTCATACGAATTGAAAAGCCCGAACCGCGACTACGGCGTGTTGCTCAGCGAAATCAGTCAGACGGGCACACTGAAAAAGGTACTCAACGACCTCACGATCCGGTTCAAGAAGCTTGCCGTAAACCAGATGTACGGCGTTTATACCGGTAATTCGACCCAGCCATTGCAGCGGCATTATGTAAGTTCAAATGAGCAGTTCACCATCAAAAAAGCGGGTGAAAGCACCGATCAGCTGCACGTTTACTACTACAATCACGACTTCGAGCCGGCGGGATCGCCGATGAACATCGCGCCCAAGGGCGGCAATAAATCACTGGAAGTGGACAGCACATTTACGATCAGCGCTAACCAGCCGTTGCAGTTCACCAAAGAAGGTCTTTACAATATTTTCGCAGACACCACCCAGTCGGAAGGACTGGGGCTTTTGGTTGTAAACGAGCGCTTCCCGAAAGTGACACGTCCCCAACTACTGCTGGGTCCGTTGCTTTACATGAGCACCAACAACGAAATCAACGAGATCAAGAAGGCCGAGGACTACAAAAAAGCATTGGATAAATACTGGCTGACCCTCATGAACGGTAATGCGCCACTGGCTCAGCAATCTATCCGCTCGTTCTATGGAAGGGTTGAAGAAGCCAACCAGCTTTTCACAACCTACAAAGAAGGCTGGAAGACCGACAAAGGAATGATTTACATTATTTTAGGCCCGCCCGATAAGGTGCAGCGCAGCAAAGACCGCGAGGTTTGGACCTACGATCACAGAGGCAACGCCCAAAACGTCAATTTTACATTTAACAGAAGAAACAATCAATTTGTGGATGATCATTATGAACTGGTTCGCTATGCCGAATACCAGCCGATTTGGTATCCAGTAGTAGAAGCATGGAGAAACGGAAGTATACGGTAAGAAAACCAGCCCCCAGACAGTCCCAGGCCGATATGGTTTTTGGTACGCAGTCGGTATTAGAAACCCTTCGCTCGGGCAAAGAAATCGAACGGTTATTTATTCAGCGCGAGTTCGGGCTTGCGGAAATAGAAAAGCTCGCCAAAGAACTTGGCGTCCCCTATCAGCGCGTACCGGTTGAAAAACTGAACCGGGTAACCCGCAAAAATCACCAGGGCGTCATCGCATTTGTTTCGCCGATCCAGTATATGCCATTGCACAACGTGCTTACGCAGGTATACGAGGATGGCAAAACCCCGCTCCTGCTTTTGCTCGACCGCGTCACCGACGTACGGAACTTCGGTGCCATCGCGCGTACGGCCGAATGCGCAGGCGTGCAGGCGATCATCGTCCCTACCAAAGGCGGCGCACAGATCAATGCCGACGCAATGAAAACCTCGTCCGGCGCATTGAACTTCCTGCCTATCTGCCGCGAGCCAAATCTCTGGGAGACGCTCATGTACCTCAGAAACAGCGGACTGCAAATAGTTGCCTGTACGGAAAAAACGGACAAATCGCTTTACGACATTGATTTCACCATACCAACGGTGATCATCATGGGCTCAGAAGAAGATGGTATTTCCAAGGAATTCATCGACCTCGCCGACAGCGGCGCGCGTATTCCGCTTGCCGGGCACGTAGAATCGCTGAATGTGTCGGTAGCGAGTTCGATTGTCTTGTATGAAGCTGTGAGACAGCGAATAAAATAATGCAGTAAAAAGGCAAGTCTCGCGACTTGCCTTTTTTATTATTGCTCCTGGCGGAAACTCTTCATGATCCAGCCACCGCCGATAACATCGTCCCCTTCATAAAAAACAGCAGCCTGCCCCGGCGCAATGCCGTTGACGCCGTCGTGAAACCGTGCCACGATCTGATCAGGCCCGGTTTGTTCGATAATGGCCGGCGTACCGTCGTGCTTATAGCGCACTTTGGTCACTGTTTCCAGCGGCTTTTCGATCGACGCATATTTTTGAAGATTCAATTTGCTCACATTCATACCGTCGCGGAAAAGATCGGGCATGTCGCCCAGCACCACTTCGTTGGTATCCTTCCGGATCTCGGTCACGAAAACCGGGCGGCCTAATGCAATGCCGAGCCCTTTGCGCTGGCCAACCGTGTAGAATGGGTAACCTTCGTGTTTTCCAACCACAGTACCATCGGCGTAAACGAAGTTTCCGCCTGCCACTTCTGCTTCCAGGCCTGGAATACGCCTTTTCAGAAACCCGCGGTAGTCGTTGTCCGGCACGAAACAGATTTCGTAGCTCTCCGATTTGTTCACCAAATCTATAAAGCCTCTCTCGCGTGCCATTTCACGAATTTCGGTTTTGTGCAAATAGCCTAAGGGCAATTTCGTACGGGCCAGACTTTCCTGCGATACGCCCCAAAGCACATAGCTCTGGTCTTTCCAGGCATCTATCCCTTTGGAAACATAATGACGGCCATTATTAAACTGCATATTGGCATAGTGCCCGGTAGCGATAAACTCGCAATCGAGACGATCGGCGCGGCGGAGCAATGCGTCCCATTTGATGTGGGTGTTACAAAGCACGCACGGGTTAGGCGTACGGCCTTCCAGGTATTCGCCGGTGAAATGGTCGATTACATAATCCCCGAATTCGGCTCGGATATCTAGAATATAATGCGGAAAACCCAGCTCGACTGCGATATTCCGTGCGTCGTTGATCGAATCCAGCGAACAGCAACCTGTCTCTTTCTTGGTACCGCCGCTACTGGCATAATCCCAGGTTTTCATGGTCATACCGATGACCTCATATCCTTGTTCGTGGAGAAGGACAGCTGCGAGCGAGCTGTCGATGCCGCCGCTCATGGCGACAAGAATGCGTCCGTGTTTACTCATTGTAGTAATCTGGCGAAGGTTGAACGCCTTCCGATTGATGATTTGAATTAAAAATTACAACAGCTGCGAGCTGCCGTATGGTTCCGCAAATGTACGGATTAATCGCCGTAATCCTGCCGGAGCTTCAAAACTTCACGCAATCACCATCCTGATCACATTCTTAATATTCAATTCGATAATCTCCGTCATCGTTTCGCATTTGTGATAATGGTCGTCCGAATAATGCACGGCGAGGCTCTCCCTGAGCTGACGGATGTTTTCTGGGGTGGATATCTTGTCCTTGATACAAACGTCCCGCAAATCGCGCAGGCGGTGACGCTCGGCTTTTGCCTGGTACATGATCGACGATTGCTCCTCCTGCTGGTACTGCACGACGGTTTTATCGGTGAGATATTCCATAGCCAATTGCACATATGCCCGGTTCTCCTTAAAAAACTGCGGCATATATACTTTGAGATTACCCTCGTAAAACTGCTGGTCGAAATCGATAGCGCGGAGGCGGAACTGAAAATCGTCGAAATCGGGGGTGATCTGCATGACAAAGTTGTAGGAACGCATATCGCCCAGCAAAGTGATCTTGCAACGTTCGTTGAACTTCACAAACTCTTTGGCGATACGGATCGGGTTGTAATCGGGGTCGCGCATACGCGTACGTGCGAACTCGTCGCCCGGAATGCCTGCAATGTGCTCCTCGATCAGCGTCTCGCCGTCGACAAGATAATTGACCTGGTTGGGCGAAAAAATCTCTTCGAGTTCCAGTCCGTAAATGCGGGAAGAATCGGCCTTTTTTACGTAGAAATAGTCGTAAATGTCGTTCAGCCGGTTCACGATCTTGACGCGGAACGGGTTGGAATTACCGAACTTGCAATAGTCGATGCGATCGATGTATTTGTGCTCGACAATGCGCAGGTTACCGGAGGCTTTGAGCATGGCGTAGACCTTTTTCAGTCCCGCATGCAATCTTTCCAGCTCATGCGGCGGGTAAAGCGGACTTTCCCATAACGTATCCCTGCCATTCTTGTCACTCACCGGGAACGATTCGTAGAAGTTCAGCAAATCGTGGTAAGCTACCGGCAGCCGGGCATCGCGTTGGTAAAAACGCAGGTATTTGCGTAGCTCCGGACTCACCGGATAGATCGGCTTTTTCTTTAATATTTTAACATCACCCATTTCCATAAAAGGAAGTTACGCATATTTGACCGATTAAAACCATCTACCTGCCACTATGAGCTTATACGGATTGGTGATTTGCGGCGGCGAAAGCACGAGAATGGGCACCGACAAAAGCCTGCTGGTTTACTACCAAAAACCTCAGCACGAACACGTTGCCGATCTGCTAGCGCCCCTGTGCGAGCACGTGATCCTCTGCTGCAATGCCGAACAATACAAGACGTTCCGCACCGGCTACCCGAAACTGGCCGACCTTCCGGAATTCGCCGGGGCAGGGCCGATGAGCGGACTACTCACAGCCTTTGAAGCATTCCCCGGAAACGATTTCCTGGTCGCCGGATGCGATTACCCTTACCTGACGACCGACGAGCTGGCTAATTTTCTGCATCATACTGATAAAGATTTGCCGGCTTCGGCCTTTTATAACCAAAATGCATTCTACGAACCGCTGCTCGGATGGTATTCTCGATCGGCAGGCGATGCATTATTGAAGACCTTTAAAAACGGTTCGCGCTCATTGCAGCGTTTTCTTCAGGCGGAGAACGCGGGAAAATACCGGCCAATGTCCGAACGAACGATGCTAAGTGTGGATACAATGGAAGATTTCCGGGCCGTAAGACAAGCGCTTGCAGCAGACAATGACTTTCAAAATGAAAACCAGTTCGATAACCAACCATAAAATCACCCGCATCAGCGGATACGACACCGAAGAACTCGACGACCAGCTCGCCGTGGAGGAGCCGCTGGAAATCCAGGTGGAATACCAGTCTGCGGGCCAGAAAGAACGCAAGAGCATTTCGGTAACGATGCGAACGCCGGGCAACGATGCCGAGCTCGCTGCCGGATTTCTGTTGACCGAGGGGATTATCCACTCCAAAGGCCAGATCGACAGCATTACTCATGCGGCATTGGACGAAAACCGGGTGGTAGTAACCTTCTCCGCCGGTTTCGAGCCGCTACTGGGCTCGCTGGAACGCAATTTCTACACCACTTCCAGCTGCGGTGTCTGCGGTAAGGCGAGCATCGACGCGATCAGGACACGATCGGCCTATGCAAATGCGCAGGGAGGTGTGGCTTTGAAAAGAGATTTGTTGTACCAGCTCACAGAACAGATCGCCCGTCATCAGAGTACCTTCGAAACCACAGGCGGGCTACACGCCTCGGTACTTTTCGACGCTTCCGGCCAGTTTATGATGCTGCGGGAAGATGTAGGAAGGCATAACGCGCTGGACAAACTCATTGGTGCGGCATTGCTCGCGGAACAACTGCCGCTCGACAGTCATGTGCTCCTTCTCAGCGGACGCGCGAGTTTTGAACTTATTCAAAAGGCTGCGATGGCGGGGATCCGGGTCGTAGCGGCGATAGGCGCGCCTTCGAGCCTGGCGGTACAATTGGCGGAGGAAAGCGACATTACGCTGGTAGGGTTTCTGAAAAAAGATAAATTCAACATTTACACCGGCCACCACCGGCTCATATAACTATGAAAATCCGTATTCACCAGAATTCCGTGCGTTTCAGGCTCTCCAAAACCGAAGTCGGCAGGCTGGAAAATGAAGGGTACCTGGAAGAAACAACCGATTTTGGCCCGGCACAATTGGGTTATGCAGTTCAAAAATCGGCAGTTAGCCAGCTGAAAGCACGGTTTGAGCATCACAAAATCATCCTGGACGTTCCCGAGAAGTTCCTCGCAGGCTGGGCTGCGAACAATACCGTCGGATTCGAGGGAAATATGCCGCTGGATGATGGCAGTTCGTTATTTATGTTGATTGAAAAAGATTTCAAATGTCTGGATAACGTCGATGAAGACCAATCCGACAATTATGACAATCCCAAAAGCTGCTGAACCATGTCCGAAAACCCACTTCCCGTCCCGGGCGCCGAAAACCCCGAAAAACTGACCGGTTTGAAACAGGGCGCAATCAAAAAAGTGGCCGCAGGCATTCCTGCGGTAGTTTCCGCATTGGAAATGACCGTCAGCGAAGCCGGTTTGCAGCGTGGAATGAAAGCGCTTTTCAATCTCAATAAAAAAGGCGGCTTCGATTGCCCCAGCTGCGCCTGGCCCGACCCTGACGACGAGCGCTCGCGCATTGCCGAATATTGTGAAAACGGCGCAAGGGCCGTTGCGGAAGAAGCTACCACGAAGAAACTGACAGCCGAATTCTTCTCGCAGCATTCTGTGCAGGAGTTGGGGAAACTTTCGGATTGTGAAATTGGCGGCATGGGCCGTATTGCCGAACCGATGTTCATGCCCGCGGGCGGCACGCATTACCAGCCTATTACCTGGGATGCCGCTTTCGCAAAAATAGGAACAGAACTAAACCGGCTCGCTTCGCCCGACGAAGCCGTATTTTACACTTCCGGCCGAACCAGTAATGAGGCGGCATTCCTCTACCAGCTTTTTGTAAGGGAATTTGGCACGAATAACCTGCCCGATTGCAGCAATATGTGCCACGAAAGCAGCGGAACCGCATTAGGCGAGTCGCTGGGCATCGGGAAAGGCTCCGTCACATTGAACGACTTTTACCAGGCCGAGGTAATCATGATCCTCGGGCAAAACCCGGGTACCAACCACCCGCGCATGCTCACCGCATTGCGTAAGGCCAAAGCCAACGGCGCGACCATCATTTCGATCAATCCGTTGCCAGAAACAGGCCTGATGGGTTTCAACAACCCGCAGACTGTTTCGGGTGTGCTGGGTATTAACCCGTCGCTGACCGACATTTTCCTGCAAGTGAAGATCAACGGCGATATGGCCTTGATCAAAGCCATTGAACTACTTTTGCTGGAACAGGAAGAAAAGCACCCCGGCAGCGTCTTTGATAAGCATTTTATCAACCAGAATACACAAGGATACGACGATTTCCTGCAAAATCTGAAACAGTACGATGCCGCACAACTCGCTGCGCAGGCGGGCGTACCTTACGCACAGGTGCAGGAGGTTGCGCGCGTGCTCGCGGGGAAAAGCAAAATCATTGCCTGCTGGGCAATGGGGCTGACGCAGCACAAAAATGCGGTGGCGACCATCAGGGAAGTCGTGAATTTACTGCTGCTCAAAGGCAGTATCGGAAAACCCGGCGCGGGTACTTGCCCGGTGCGCGGGCACAGCAATGTCCAGGGCGACCGCACCATGGGCATTTTCGAGCGCCCAACCGATAAACTCCTTGACTCCATTGAGAAGAATTTCCATTTCGCGCCGCCCCGCGAGCATGGTTATGATGTGGTAGAATGCATTAAAGCCATGCATGCAGGCAAAGCGAGGGTGTTTTTCGCGATGGGCGGCAACTTTTTGTCAGCCACGCCGGATACGCGTTTCACCGCCGAAGCATTGCAAAAATGCGCGCTTACCGTCCACGTCTCGACCAAACTGAACCGCAGCCACCTGGTGCACGGTGAAGAGGCACTGATATTACCCTGCCTTGGCCGGAGCGACAAGGATATGCATAATGGTGAAAACAGGTTTGTCTCTTGCGAGAACTCTATGGGTGTGGTACAGCTATCCCGCGGTGTGCTGGAACCTGTTTCAGACGACCTTTTAAGTGAACCGGAAATCGTTTGCAGGCTTGCGAAAGCGACATTGGGCACCCGGAGCAAAGTAAGCTGGGACAAGTACATCGAAGATTACGACCTCATCCGCACCGACATCGAGCGCACCATCCCCGGTTTTGCGGATTATAATGAGCGGGTAAGGCAGCCGGGCGGCTTCTATTTGCCCAACTGCAACCGTGCAGGCACCTTTGACACCCCTACCCGCAAGGCGCTTTTCCATATCGGGACTCCGCAAGTCCAGAATTTGAAAGAAGGCGAACTCATGATGATGACCATCCGCAGTCACGACCAGTTCAATACGACCATTTATGGCCTGAACGATCGCTATCGGGGTATTTACAACGAGCGGCGGGTGATTTTGATGAATGCGAAAGACATGGCGGACCGCAGCCTGAAAAACGGCGACCTCGTGGATTTGCATAACAATTACGACGGCGTGGAACGCGTGGCGCATCAATTCGTGGTGGTTGAATATCCGATTCCCGAGCAATGTACGGCCACCTATTTCCCGGAAACCAATGTGCTGGTACCCATTACGAGCGTCGCTGAGAAGAGTAACACACCGACATCCAAAATGGTGATCCTGACCATTAAGCCGCATCAGGGTTTTTAGGATAACTTAATATTACGCTAACAAACACACACCCAAGTTGCCGTAATTTCGCCCCTGTTCTGCCTGATGGGGTAAAATGCGCCGGAAAATGTCTTTTTAAAAGAAGTTTAAATTGAATACAATGAAAAGAGGATTTTTAATGCTTGCAATCGGGCTGATGAGCCTGGTGTCGATGGATGGTATGTCTCAAAAGAAAAACAAGGTGATTGCGCACCGCGGCGCCTGGAAAAATACCGGTGCTACCGAAAATTCGATCGGCGCATTGGAACATGCGATCAAGCTGGGTTGCTACGGCAGCGAATTCGATGTACATATGTCTGCCGACTCCGTTTTGTATGTACTGCACGACCATTCCATTCAGGGAATAAATATCGAGAAGACCAATTCCGTAGAATTGTCTCAAATCAAACTCGCCAATGGTGAAGCATTGCCTACGCTGGAAGCATACCTGAAAGTCGGCGCGAAGCAGAAGAAAACCCGTTTGATCCTGGAAATAAAAACTTCGCAGGTGAGCAAAGAGCGCTCGCTGGCGCTGGCTACCAAATGCGTGGAGCTGGTGAAGAAAATGAAGGTGGAAAAGATCACCGACTACATTGCATTCAGCTGGGATGTTTGCCTGAAAGTAAAGGAACTCGCTCCGAAAGCGCACGTGGAATACCTGAACGGCGACAAAACTCCTGACGAAATCCAGGCAGCAGGCCTCGACGGTATCGACTACCATTTCAGCGTTTTGAAAAAGAACGAGGATTACATCCCGGCAATGCGCCAGAAAAAACTGACTACCAACGTGTGGACAGTAAATAGTGAAGGCGATTTGAAATACTTCCTCGAAAAGGACGTGGATTACATCACTACCAACGAGCCTGAGCTGTTACTGAGCCTTTCGAAGTAATATTTTTGAAAGAGTTCGTATAAAAAGTGCAGAATCACCTTAAAACTGTCACGCTGAGCGGAGTCTAAGCGTGACAGTTTAAGCTCAGTTTATACAACCTTTTTTTAAAACATACACGCATTAGCGAATGCGGGCCATTTGCAACTGCCCGTTCGTTTCCTGCCATGCCCTGATCACCTGCGTAAGCTGCTTATACTCGATCAGGAAGCCGTCGTGGCCGTAAAGCGAATCGATCTCCTGAAATGCGGCATCCGGAATGTGCCGCGCCAGGAACTGCTGCTCCGAAAGGGGAAAAAGCAGGTCGGATTTGATGCCCAGCACCAGCGTTTTCGCCTTCACGAGCCCGAGCGCATGCACGATCCCTCCGCGGTTGCGCCCTACGTTATGCGAGTCCATGATCTTGGACAGCGCCCAGTAAGAGAATGCATTGAACCGTTTTACAAACTTGTCGCCCTGGTACTGCTGGTAGGACGACGCACGGAACTCATCGATCTGATCGGGATTGTCGCGGGCTTGTGTAAAGTTGTAGGTATCGTAGTTACGGTAAGAGAGTAACGCGATCGACCGCGCTGCGCGCATGCCCATAGCACCCGCATCCGGGCTTTCTTCGCCAAAAGTAGGGTCCGCCTCGATGGCCATCCGCTGCGATTCGTTGAATGCGATACCCCAGGGCGAATGCAATGCATTGGAAGCGATCAGGATCAGCTCTTCGAACAAATCGGGCTTTTCTACTGCCCATTCCAGCGCCTGTTGCCCGCCCAGCGACCCGCCGATGCAGATCTTGATCTTGTTAATCGCCAGTTCCTGCCGCAGCAGGTCGAGCGTTCCCACCACATCGCGTACGGTAAGCGTCGGAAAGTTGCGGTAATACGGCTGGTTCGTCCTCGGATTGACTGACAGCGGCCCTGTGGACCCGTATGCCGAGCCAAGCACATTCACGCAAATGATAAAATGCTGCGCAGGGTTGAAATATTTATCATCCCCTACCAGGCCGTCCCACCAATCGGCGGCATTGGAACTGCCCGTTAGCGCGTGGCAGATCCAGACGATATTGGTGTCACTGGCGTTCCTTTCTCCATAGGTAGTGTATGCGAGTTCAAATCCTGGTAATTCGCCACCCATTTCGAGTGCGTAGGGATATGGGTATTTAAATGTCTTCTGTTCCGCTTGCATAAGAGCCACAGCACGTGGTTAAATTCAACACATGTTAAAATCGACAGCCGGAATAAATAATTTCGGTTGTAGCTGCGAGACTAAAGCCAATCGGCTTACGGAAATTTCTAACTGTAAGAGCACACGAATTGATTTTATATCTCCTAATAACTTAGGTGGGAATTAGCACCTTTCTCCATCGCGGTAGCAGGTTGCCAGAGGTTCGTAGAGCCCATTCTCTCGCCTCTTCTTTATAAATCAACCGCCGTTCAAGTGAAGCAATTGATTGATGGTACAATATTAAGTGCGGATGCCTGAAAATACAAATAAATGCAAAAATTCTGTCGGTCGCCGGAGTCCGCTCGCGCTATGGCAGCTTATCTTTGCCCGTCAACCATTTTATATCGAATGAGAATCTTTTTTCACAGTTTACTGCTCGTTTTGGCCGCAATACAGGCATTCGGGCAATCGCTTTCACCCTCGCCGGAAAACATCCGCAAACACATCTCCTACCTGGCTTCCGATAAAATGAAGGGCCGCGGCACAGGTAGCAAAGAGAATAAGAAAGCCGCGAAGTATGTGGCGAAACAATTCAAAAAGTACCATCTTTTACCCAAGGGAACAGAGGGTTACTACCAGCCTTTCACCGCGAAAATCAGACGCATTGTTGTCCCCGACAGCATCCGCGAAGCCCGGAATGTGATCGGTTTCCTCGACAACGGGGCGCCATATACCATCGTCATAGGCGCTCATTTTGACCACCTTGGCCTGGGACGACAGGGAAGCTCCAAAGCCGAAAAGCCCGAAGGCCAGATTCACAACGGCGCCGACGACAATGCCTCCGGTGTGGCAGGCTTGCTCGAACTGGCGCGGTATTTTTCTGGAAATGACAAAAAGGAACCTTACAACTTCCTTTTTATCGCATTCGGTGCGGAAGAATTGGGATTGGTTGGGTCGCGTTACTTTGTCAATAACCCTACGCTTCCATTGGCCGAGATCGACTTTATGTCGAATATGGACATGATCGGCCGTTACGACCCAAACCGGGGCGTGGGCATTGGCGGGTATGGCACCAGCGCTGAATGGCCCGTGATTTTCAAGGATGTGAAAAGCGATACGAAGTTTTTTACAGACAATGCGGGGAGCGGCGGCTCGGACCACGGCTCGTTTTATGCCAAACAGATACCCGTGCTGTTTTTCCATACCGGCGGCCACGACGATTACCACAAACCGACCGACGACGCCGGGAAGATCGATGCCAATGCGGAGGCGGGTATTCTGGGTATTCAAATCAAGCTCATCGAAAATGCGATGTTGTTACCAAAACTTAAATTCACAGAAGTCAAATAGGTTATAGTCCATTCGAAAACCCTTTAAAATCAGTCTGTTTTGTACGGTTTTGTTGCTCCTTCATTCACTTATGGTCACCCTCACATCTCTCCCGAAGAGTTGTATGGAACACTATTCCGTGACGTGCAGTGCAGCCACATTTTCTCCGATTCCAAAACATTCGCTGACGCTATCCCGCTGGAAGACCCGGTCCTGATCATCGAACGGTATCACCAGGAGAAAGACGCCCCCGGTTTTGACATGGAAACTTTCGTTCGCGGGTATTTCAGGATGCCGGGGCATATTGCTTCGGAATTCATTTTCGACAAAAACGAGCCGGTTTCCGAACATGTGGGTAAGCTCTGGTCAGTGCTTACCCGCCAGCCGGAGAACCAGGAACGGGGCGGGTCGCTCATACCCCTGCCCTATTCCTATGTTGTTCCGGGTGGTCGTTTCCGCGAGATTTACTACTGGGACAGCTATTTTACGATGCTGGGGCTCAAAGAATCGGGCCGGGCGGAGCTGATCGAGAATATGCTCAATAACTTCGCCTATCTGGTGGATACGCTGGGTTTTATACCCACTGCCAACAGGACCTATTATCTCAGTCGCTCGCAGCCGCCATTCTTTTCGCTGATGGTGAGGCTGTTCAGCGAAATGGAGGGCAAAAAGGTTTTGAAAAAATACCTGCCCCAGATGCAAAAGGAATACGACTACTGGATGGATGGCTGCCAGGAGCCTTGTGAGCCTTTTACAGCCCATCGGCGCCTGGTATATCTACCCGGAGGCGCGCTGCTCAACCGATATTGGGACGACAAGGCCACGCCACGCCCCGAATCGTACAGTGAAGACGCCGACCTGGCCAATGAGGCCGGCGAGAGGCACGGTACCACACCCGACGAACTTTTCCGGCACATCCGCGCCGCAGCCGAATCCGGCTGGGATTTCAGCAGCCGCTGGTTTGCCGACGAAACCGATTTTACGTCCATTCACACCACCGACATCCTCCCGATAGATCTGAACTGCCTGCTTTACCACCTCGAAAAGGCGATCGCAGAAGCATATTTGTTATGCGACAACCGGCGTTTGCATTTGCTCTACGAGGAAAAGGCCAGGCAACGGAATATCGCCATTCAGACCTATTTCTGGGACGAATCGAAACATTATTATATGGATTATGATTTCAGGAAAAGGGACTTCACCAAAGCCATAACCATTGCGGGCGCATTTCCCCTTTTTTTCAGGCTCGCACCCAAGTCCCACTCGCATTATGTGCGGGCGTACATCCGCCTGAACTTTCTGAAATCGGGAGGGTTGCTAACCACCACGGTACGCAGCGGCCAGCAGTGGGACGCACCCAATGGCTGGGCACCGCTGCAATGGATCGTTTATAAGGGGCTGAGAAATTACAATTTCCATAGGACCGCCAACGAACTGAGCGAAGAATGGCTGGGACTGATCGAGAAAGAGTTCAGGCATTCGGGCAAGATGCTCGAAAAGTACAACGTGTCCGATACGAACCTGATCGCCGGAGGAGGTGAATACGAAATCCAGGAAGGCTTCGGCTGGACAAACGGCGTGTACCTTCGCATGAAAAACAGAAAACGATAGCAGAACTTCGACACAGATACGTTTTGATTTCTTATCTATTTCCAATATATTATATTAAAAATTGAAAGGAAAAGCTCCCCATAGCGGATATTTTTAATACCTTGCCGTTACCAAGCCCATTTGACTTCATGAAACTTCCCATATACCAAATCGATGCTTTTACCGACAAGTTGTTTGGTGGAAACCCTGCCGCGGTAGTTCCTTTGGAACAGTGGCTGCCCGAGGAAACGATGCTCGCCATCGCCGCCGAAAACAATCTTGCCGAAACAGCATTCTACGTCCCGACAGAAAATGGCTTCCATATCCGATGGTTCACACCGATGGTGGAGGTTGACCTCTGCGGCCACGCCACACTCGCAGCCGCGTATGTGATTTTCAATATTCAGAATTACGAAGGAAAGTCGGTCAGCTTCGAGTCGAGAAGCGGTGTGCTCACCGTGGATTGCAAGGAGGATTGGCTTACGCTTAACTTCCCTGTCGACCAATACCATATTGCCGTGCCGCCTCCGGGGCTCGTGGAAAGTCTGAAAAACACAACGCTTCTCGAAGTTTACAAAGGCAAGACCGACTACCTGGTGGTGCTGGAATCGGAGGAAGTGGTCAGAGACCTCGATTTTGACATCATTATCCTGTCGACCATTCCTGCGCGTGGCATTATCGTAACGGCTGCCGGCGACGACGTCGACTTCGTTTCCCGCTTTTTCGCGCCGCAATCCGGCATCGATGAAGATCCGGTAACCGGCTCCGCGCACACGACGCTGATCCCTTACTGGGCCGATAAGCTCTCCAAAACGCAACTGAATGCGCGCCAACTCTCACGTCGCGGCGGCTTCCTGAAATGCGAACTGGTTGGCGACCGCGTTTACATCGGCGGACAGGCAAAATTGTATCTCAAAGGCGAAATCCTGGTCGATTAGGCGTTGCCGACTAGGCGTCGCCGACTAGGCGCTCTTTTTTCGCGCTAATTTCGTGCGCTGGCCCGCATACAGCCCTGCGACAACAAGTACCGTCCCGAAAACGGTATAAATCGTTACGGGCTCGCCCATGAGCCACCAGGCGAAGAAAAATCCGAACAGCGGGCACAGGAAGAGCCACAATGACGCCTTCACGGTATCAATCCGGAGCAGGTAAAACCAGCAGATCAATCCTACGATCGAAACTGCCAGGCTAAGCCATAGCACCGAACCCCAGAAAACAGGGTCCAATCTGGTTGTACTGAAATCTGCCAACAGCCATGTCGCCGGCAACAGGAAAACACCGCCCAGAAAAACCTGCCAGCCATTGATAAGCAGGTTGGGCAACTCCCATTTCACGGTCGCGTAGTAAACGCTGGCAGCAGAAACGGCTACCATGCTGATGAGCAAGAGTGTGATGCCTTCGATTGTGGTATAGCTGTCGGCCAGCAGCGGATAAGTCGCTAAGGCCACCCCTCCCATTCCCAAGATTATCCCCGTCCATTCCTCCGCTTTGGGTTTTCTTTTCAACCACCACGACGACAGCAGCACGATGATCAGCGGGTTGGTGGACACCGCCAGGCTGCCGATTCCGGCCGCGGTATACTTCATCGCATACACGTACAGGCCCAGGTAGAGCGTTGTATTCAGGAAACCGAACAGCGAGAGTTGCTGCCATTCTCTTTTCGTGGGCAGTCGATAGCTTTTATCTTTAACAAACAGGTACGAAAATGATAGCAGCAAAATACCAGCTATAAAGAACCGAACGTTTGCCAGTATCAGAGGGGCTGCCGATTGTACGCCGAACTTCGTTGCTACGGATGCCGACGACCAGAGAATGGAAAAGAGAAGACCGATACCGATGTTTTTCACACGCAAAAATAATAACAGTCCAAAATTACAAGTTGTACTTCGGCTTCCGCGCCCACTTTTTATATTTTTGGGTATGATTAATAAAATAAATGCGCTGCGGGCCGTGCTGATTGTCCTGCTTTGTATCCCGGCGGTGCATGTTTACGCCCAGAACCAGTGGACTTATGATTTCAACAATGGCTTCATGCCTATTGAAAGTGGCGGACCGGCACTGAAACCGCTCGGTCAACCCGGGCAGATCATCAAGGAGCAGATCCCCGGCTCCGATTATCTCTCCCGCTCGATCTATGTTTTCGAGAAAAATAGCGGGCTCCAATTCAACAATGCAGAAACGAAGGGCTTTCTGAATAAGTCATTTACGGTCGAGATCTATTTTAAACTCGATGAACTCGATAGCTGGAAGCGTGTGCTCGATTTCAAGAACCGCAAAAGCGACTACGGCACCTACATTTATAACGGCAAACTCAATTTCTATGATTTTGCCGTGAGCGAAAAAGCACCTGTGCGCGCAAAACAGTACGTACATTACGTCTACTCGCGCGACCACGAGACCAAGACCATCAAGATGTACATCAACGGGCTCTCCAAGGTCGAGTTCAAAGATCCGGGCACCGAAGGCGTTCTCGACGTCGACCAGGTGTTGAATTTGTTCCAGGACGACCTCATTGCCGGTAACGAATCCAGCTCAGGTACCGTAGCTTTGGTACGTATTTATGACCGCGTAATGACGCCCGTTTTCGTGCGCCGGAGTTACCAGACGATTGCCAAGAATTTCAAAGAACCGGTCGCCAAAAAGGAGGAACCGAAGGAAGAACCGAAGCCCGTAGAAGAAAAACCGGAGCCTGCCCGGAACAAAAATCTGGCCATGGTTACCGGTCGGGTTTACGACGGCCGTAACCTGAAACCCGTTAACGATGCAGAAGTTCACGTCCGCAAATCCACCAATGATTCGCTTGTAGCACACACCAAAACCGTCGACGGCGTTTATAATGTGGAATTGCCGCCACACGAAACCTACCGCATTACGGCACAAGCCGATGGATTTCAGGCCAAAAGCGTGACAATCCGCACCAGCAACCGCTTCGAAGAAATCAAGGCTTTGATGAATATGGTCCCGGAAACACATTCAACGCCGCTTTCGACGCTGTATTTCAGCCAGGGTACCGAGGTACTGGAAGACAGCGCCCTTGCTGATCTGGACTCGATCGTCACGTATTTCCAGAAACGGCAGGATTTGCGGCTCGTACTGAAAGGCCATACCGACAATACCGGAAGCTTTGAGAAAAACCTGGAACTTTCCAACAAGCGGGTGGAAACCGTAAAGGCATACCTGATCGGCAAAGGCATTATCGCGGATCGCATTGAGGGGTCGGGCTACGGATCGGCACAACCGAAAATAGTCAATCAGACAGAGACAACGAAAAGATCGAACAGGCGCGTGGAAGTATGGGCGGAGCAGGTAAAAAGATAAAGCCATCTCATGGAGATGGCTTTATACTGACTATTCCTAAACCCTTAACCTTTTCTTATCTTAAATATTTTCTAGCTTTGAAGCTGTCTTTCCTTTCTATTTAACGTATCAGACCCGCTGATCGTTTCATTGTTTTGTAAAGTAAGAATACTACCAATAATACTCCAATTTTTCTTCTTTACAAAATTCGGAGAACTTAACCAATATACGCTATTAATTATTCTCCAGATCTGACGAAATCTTGCTGCTTCGCCCTTTTTAAACGTTTCCGGCCCGCTTTAATCTCCGGAATGCAACCCTGAAATTCCATTATTATACAAAGATAATAGTATTTCAATTTAGCGTCATGGATTTATTCAATTTTCCTGCCGCCTTATTGCACTACAAATGTCCGCATTAATTTTGAAATTACAAATTGGCAAAATTTCGCATATCAAAATTTTCTTTGGAATTTTATCGCAATTTCAACACTTTAAAACTTATTTTATACTAACAATCAGCAATTAACTTTTATTTAATTTTGTAATATTATCCAAAAACCAAATAAATACAATTCTTGAAATATTTATATTTTCTTTAAAAAGTACAATCATTGGTTATAATTGTTCATTGTCGATTGTATTCCCAAAGTACAAAACGATGTAACCATATCACCTGCTTTATCCAAAATAATGGGCAGCTCCGCCATTTCCTCATTGGAAAAAGGTTTAAGTACGTAATCTACTTGCCTGCCACGTGGAAAATTATTTCCGATACCGAAACGTAATTTGGGGTATTCCGTGGTACCGAGTAATTCCTCAATATTCTTCAACCCGTTGTGCCCGCCGTGGCTGCCTTTCGGCTTGATCCGCAGCGTTCCAAAAGGCAATTGCAGCTCATCCACAATGGTTAACGTATTTTCGGCCGTCACTTTGTACTGGTCCATATAATACCGGAGCGACTTTCCGCTCAGGTTCATATAGGTAGTAGGCTTTATAAAATAAATGTGCCTGCCCTTATACTTCCACTCGGCCACAAAGGCTAGTTTTTCAAAGGAAAATGTGAAGCCGTGCTGGGCGGCAAGGCGGTCGAGCACCATAAAACCGGCGTTGTGTCTGGTAAAAGCATACTCCGGACCGATATTTCCCAGCCCGGCAATCAGATATTTCATTGAATAAAAGTTTTAATTTCGTCTAAGAGCACATTAATTTAGGCTAAAATTCAGGGAAATTTCATGATACCCCAAAAACGATTAGTACTTAGCAGCCCCCTTCTGGAAATAATGATCAGCCGGCTATGCCAGCAACTGATTGAGAATCACCAGGATTTTTCGAACACGGTCGTCATGGGTTTGCAGCCCAGGGGAATCCATTTTGCCGAACGCATTGTGACGGAGCTCCGTGAAAAAACCGGACAGAATATCCTGCTGGGGCACCTGGATGCTACGTTCTATCGTGACGATTTCCGCCGCCGCGAGTCTCCGCTCGTGCCGAACAAAACCAATGTACCTTTCCTGATCGAAGGCAAAAAAGTGATCCTGATCGACGACGTGCTGGCCAGCGGGCGCATGGTCCGTGCCGCGCTCGACGCCATGACGGCATTCGGCCGCCCGAAAGTAGTGGAGTTGCTTGTTCTCATCGACCGTCGCTATAACCGCGAGCTACCGATCGATCCCGACTACGTGGGAATGCAGGTCAGCACTGTGGAAACGCAGCGCGTGCAGGTGGAATGGAAAGAGCAGGGTTTCGAAGCCGACCATATTTGGCTCGTCGACTAGCGCCAGCCCGGTATTACGGCTGGTGCCCGGGCCGGGAAGCTTCTTCCTTGGCCTCTATCTTCCCGATTTCGTCAGTTTTGTAAGTTAGCTTATTGACGTAGAACACCTCGCGCCCCTGTGCGATCGACGAGGTACCGATCCGCTGCATACCATATGCAAGGAAATACTGGCCGTACCAGGGCGACAGGTAGCCGTCTTCATTGTTCAGCACCTTTTCCTTTTCGGATTTCGGATTGATTTTAAATTTTTCCGTTTCGACCACCACTTTGTTGCGGCTGATCACCTCGGTATGGATCTCGCCTTCCTGCGGATAAGCCAGTACAAAATAATCGTCGACGGGTGTCACCTGGACCATTTCCTGCAAGTCGAAGCTCGTGAGGTCTTTAATGGTAATGGTGTTATCCCAAATAAATTTTCCGCTGCGGTCGAACCCGCATACGATCGCGTGCGTGTAGCGGTAGCCTTCGAGCGCGCGCGCTACGTACGGACGTGAGATCCCGCCGGAAATAATCGGGCTCGTGGAGCGCTGATTAGGATAATATACTTCCGCCACCAGCACAATTTCCTTCTCTGTCTGGATCAGCTGATGCACCAGTAACCGATACCGGAACCGGTTTTCCTTGCCCAGGCTTTTCCGCTTACCGATCTTTTCCAGCACCCGTGCACGGCGCTTGGGCTTCATGTAGTTGAAAAAATTCTGCAATTCGGAAAACTCTATAAACTGCGGTTCTTCGGGCGTATCGTCCGAAATATGCGTAACATAAAGTCCTTGCGAGTACTGCGTGCAGCCCACGGAATAATTACCGATGAGGTAGGAATCATCAGGGTTCAGCGGGACGATCTGCCCGGAGATAAAACTGTAACGCGGATCGCTCAGGGTAGTATTTTTGAGCAGCTTACCATCATAATTGTAAGTTTTTATCTCAAAAACACAGTTTTTCTTGCGGTAAGCATAAGTGATCACATTGATATATCCGTCGATCTCATTAATATCGACATTGTTCAGCTCGGTATTCTTTTCAAAAAGGCCCGGCAATACGCGGGTGGTATGGTCAAAAAACGAATGTACGATCACGATCGGCCGAGAGCGGTAATAGCCAGAAACCAGCGCCTTGCTGCCGATAACCTTGAAATGCTGCACATCCACACCCGAAAGCAGGTTTCCTTTGTAGGTGTCGATGGAGCCGTCGTTGAAATTCAGTTGCAGAAACAGAAACTTGTCGGTATCCGGCTCGGCGAACAGCCAGTAACCGCTCTCTTCGGCCTTGTAGGCCATTACCGGAATGTACCGGAAGTCGAGCTTGTAGGAAGTCCGCCAAAGCGCCTTCAGCGTCGTATCATATTTTACAAACTCCCATTGTTCGTTACGGTTAGAAAACTCGTTGCCCCTGATCACCGACAAAATACCCCGCTCGCCCAGACTGAAAACCTCGAATTGCTCGGAAGAAGAAGAGCTGGTGGGGATTTCAAGGCGGTCGGATTGCTGCAACTGCGCCCAGGCACCCCAGAGCGGCGCGAAGACCAGTAACAGCATTAATTTCAACCCGAAATAATTTATGGAACGGTTATGCATAACTTCTTCCTTCTGGGGTGTGACACAGATCAATAATTAGCCTAATTTTGCATGCTGCAAGGCTTACATTGCTATTAATATTAGAAATAATTTCACTTAAATAAAAACTTGCGGGAATGTATCTTTTAAAACGAGAAGGCGTTTCCGGAATACCCGATTTTTCATGACAATTGAAGCAATACTCAAGGAAGATATCCAAAAAGCGGTCCAAAAACATTTCCAGCTGGACACCCAGGAAATCCTTCTGCAACCTACCAAGAAAGAATTTGAGGGATTTTACACATTTGTCACTTTTCCTTTGACGAAAGCGGCCCGCAAGGCGCCAGCCGAAATCGGACAGCTCATCGGAGAGGAGCTTATTGCATCTTCAGCGGTCGTTGCAGGCTTCAATGTCGTGCAGGGCTTTCTGAATATCAGTCTCAAAGACAGCACCTGGCTCGACCTGTTCAACAAGATTTTTACCGACGAAAAATTCGGGTCATTTCCCTCGAACGGAAAGTCAGTTATGGTCGAGTTTTCTTCACCTAACACGAACAAGCCGCTCCACCTCGGCCACCTGCGTAACAACTTCCTGGGCGACTCACTTTCAAAAATCCTGAAAGCAAGCGGTTATGATGTGGAGAAAACGTGCCTCGTCAACGACCGTGGCATCCACATCTGCAAGTCGATGCTGGCCTACCGGGAACTGGGCAATGGCGAAACGCCCGAATCCAGCGGCATTAAGGGCGATCACCTGGCAGGCAAGTACTATGTTTTGTTTGATGTAGAATATAAAAAGCAGATCAAGGCGCTGGTCGAAGAAGGACTGAGCGAGGAAGAAGCTGCTAAGAAGGCGCCATGGATACTGGAAGCGCAGAAATTGCTGCTGCTTTGGGAAAATAACGACCCTGAAACGGTAGCGCTCTGGCAGAAAATGAACAATTGGGTTTATGAGGGCTTCGCGGAAACTTACAACAAAATCGGGGTGAGTTTCGACAAAACCTATTATGAATCAAACACTTACCTGCTAGGTAAAGATATTATCGAAGAAGGGCTTCAGCAAGGCGTTTTCTTCAAAAAACCGGACAACTCTGTTTGGATCGATCTCACGGAAGAAGGGCTCGACGAAAAGCTGGTACTCCGCGGCGACGGCACATCCGTTTACATCACGCAGGACCTCGGTACAACCGAACTGAAAAACAGCGATTTCGGCAACGACCGTTACCTGTGGGTAGTAGGCAATGAACAGGATTATCATTTCAAAGTCCTTTTCGCGATCCTGAAACGCCTCGGCCGCACGTATGCCGACGGCTGCTACCACATCAGCTACGGAATGGTGGATTTGCCATCCGGCAAAATGAAGTCCCGGGAAGGTACCGTTGTCGACGCCGACGACCTGGTGGCGCAGATGGTGCAAACCGCCGCCACGCGCACCCAGGAGCTGGGCAAAATCGACGATTTTAACAGCGACGAAGCCAAACAGCTCTACAACCAGCTGGCATTGGGCGCATTGAAATACTTCCTTTTGAAAGTAGATCCGAAGAAACGGATGCTGTTCAACCCCGAAGAATCGATTGATTTTCAGGGACATACAGGCCCATTTATCCAATACACTTACGCACGTATCCGCTCGATCATGCGTAAGGGAGAGCAGGCGGGTATACCCGCGGAAATTCCGGGCAAGAGCTATGTCATGCACCAGGCCGAACGCGAGCTGGTATTTGCATTGTCGCAATATCCTGTGAAAGTCCTGGCGGCAGCCAATGAGTTCGCACCGTCGCTTATCTCCCAATATGCATTCGACCTGGCGAAGGTTTATAACCAGTTCTATGCGGAGGTTTCGATCTTCTCCGATCCAGATCCGGAGGCGGTAAAGCTGCGCGTCGCATTATCAGGCGCTGTTGCGGAAACGATTCGCAAAGCTTTGGGGTTATTGGGCATAGATGTTCCCGAGAGAATGTAGGAAAATAGTTACCAAAATCTGCTGATCGGTGCGTTTTGGATATGGTAACAACAACTCGAATATGTGCCAACCGTTTTATTCATATATGTACTAACCATAACCAAAACTGCGATGAGCCTTATTAAGACACTTTTTATTATGATTACTTCATTGATTACCGGCCTTTTCGTCGACAAATCCGAAATGGCGAGCCGTCCGGAGAATGCTCCTGTTGCAAAACAAACGCTTTATGATTTCAAGGTAAAATCGCTGGTAGGCGGTAAAACCGTAGATCTCAGCAAATACAAAGGCAAGAAAGTGGTGATCCTGAATGTGGCTTCCAAATGCGGCTATACCAAACAGTACGCCGACTGGGAGAAATTCTACAAAGAGCACGGCGACAAAGTGGTGGTACTGGGCTTCCCTGCCAACAACTTCGGCGGCCAGGAGCCGGGCACCAGCGATGAGATCGCTACTTTCTGCTCAGCAACCTACGGCGTGACATTCCCGATGTTTGAAAAAGTATCGGTACTCGGTGACGACCAGGCTCCGATTTACAAATGGCTGAGCAACAAAGACCTGAACGGCTGGAACGACAAAGTTCCTACCTGGAACTTCTGCAAATATGTCATCAACGAAAAAGGCGAACTGACCAACTTCTTCGCCTCGAAAGTATTGCCTACCGACGCCGAATTCACAAAGGCAGTAGGAATTTAATCTTGCAACAGCGGGAGGAGCGCCCGAATGGCTTCTCCCGCTGTTTTTGCATTTGCCTGACATTCCCCGATTAAAGTTACCTCCGATGAATCCCTGGATTGAAGCCGCACGCCCACGTACATTACCTCTCGCACTTTCCTGTATTTTAATGGGCTGTTTCCTGGCTGCTGCTGCGGGGCAATTCAGCTGGCCGGTAGCGGGTCTGAGCGTTCTGACGACGATACTCCTTCAAGTACTTTCCAACTTCGCGAATGACTATGGCGATGCCGTCAATGGCAAGGATACCGAACTTCGGGAAGGTCCTATCAGGGCTGTGCATTCAGGGCACATTACTGCCGCCAAGATGCTTCGCGCAATCGTTATCTTCTCGGTGCTGGCATTGATTTCAGGTATTACTTTATTGACAATCGCTCTGAAAGGCGCACCTGCCAATACATTCTGGGTATTTCTCGGAATCGGTATTGCGTGCATTATCGCCGCCATTACCTACACCGCCGGCAAACGGCCTTATGGGTACGTAGGCCTGGGAGATCTTTCGGTACTGATCTTTTTTGGTTGGGTAGGTGTAATCGGCAGCAATTTCCTCCATACCCACGTCTGGAACTGGGGTTTGCTCCTTCCTGCAACAAGCTGCGGGCTCTTCGCTGTCGGCGTATTGAATATCAACAATATACGCGACATCGATTCGGACCGCGCAACCGGCAAAAATTCGATCCCCGTCCGAATCGGCCGCGACAAGGCGATCGTATATCACTGGTGTATTCTGCTGATCGGAATGCTCTGTGTGACCGTTTACTCGGCTCAGCATTTTTCGAGCTACACCAGCCTCATTTTCTTTCTGAGCTTCCCGCTGTTTGTAAAAAACGGCCTGGCAATTTCGCGCCTCACAAAAGCCAGCGAGCTCGATCCGTACCTGAAACAAATGGCGCTTTCGACGCTGCTTTTTGTGATCCTTTTCGGGATCGGGATTGTACTTTAATGCCTATTTCACGTAAGGTTTGATCGCATTGCCGAGCAGGCTGTATCCCTCTTCATTAGGGTGCAGGCCGTCGGAGAACAGCGATTCGTCAATTTTACCGTCGGATTTCAGGAATACCTTCCCCGGATTCACAAATAGCACATCAGCCTCACCGGTAATTTGTACCAGTTTCTCATTCAGTGTTGCCACACGTTGCTCCTGCTGGCGGCGCGGGTAAATGCCCATCATCACGACCTGCGCCTGTGGCTGCCGGTATTTGATCGCCTCGATCAGCAGTTTCCAGCCCGCTGCGATCTCTTCGTCGCTGTTCAAACCCACGTTGTTGGTCCCGATGTTGATGAAGATCTGTTTCGCTTTGAAACCATCCAATTCTCCGTGGTAAACGCGCCATAGCACATTCTCGATGCGGTCCCATCCGTAGCCCATATTCACCGAGTTTTTCCCGAAAGTACTGCCCCACGACGATTCGCCCACTGCCCTCGGTCCTTTGGGCATACCGCCCCAGAAATGCGTAATCGAGTTGCCGATTACGACCGTAGTCGGCGATGCTTTGCGATTCAGTTCCAGTATTTCGGAATGTCTTTTCTCCCAATCATAATTGCTCAGCTCGCGCATTTGAGTTATCGGGCGGGTGGTTGAAACCTCGCCGGAAGGCTCGTGCAGGATATTTCTCAAATGCTTTTCATAACCATCGGCATATTGGAGCATTCCAAGGTCGGTAGGATGTGTTCCGTCGACAGTCGACTCGTAGGTTTGTCCGAAATCCTCCTTGGGTATCAGGTAAATATTCTGAAAGCCCTGAGATTTCAAGGCAGCGAAAGCTTCCTTCAAAACTTTGTTTACTTCCACATAATAATGCTTGCTTTGCGGATTAATGTCCTCGTCGGTATAACCTGCATGCTCCGCGAGAGCGATGGGCACGTCCGGTCGCTTTTGCCTGAGAGCGCTCACGGTGTTGATTACCCGCTTTTTAATTTCTTCGGTCGTAAGCCCAAGTTTCGAATCCGGCCGGATTGTGAGATTGGGAAGGCAATCCAGCACATAAACTTTCGCGTCGATCTCCCCTATCAGGTCTACCACCTCCTGTTCCAGCCTGCCATTTCCCGAAAAACCGAGGTTAATCAATGGCCGGTCCATTTTCCGGCTTAATATGGACGTCCACGCCATTCCCGGCCTGGACGCGCAAGCACCTTGCGCGATGGATGTACCATAAATAACGATCGGCTTATCGGGCCGTACAGCGAGCGGGGTGAACTCGGTTCCCTCGGGCGTACCTATTTCCAGCCATTTAACACTATTGTAAAGCGGCAGGAACAAACGGTACTCCCTGCCACGCTTATGGTAGTTATCATTTGGCGACAGATTTCTAAAATCGTAGGTAATTGTATCGCCAAATGGATATTTCCCGGCACACCAGCGCCATTCACCATCGTTGCTTACCGCATACAGATCGACACCGCTCACGCCCGTCGCGGGCATGTGCGGGAGCGCGTGCTTGCCTCCCACCGCGTAACGAATTTTGATCTCGGAAGAGTTAGCCCGGAACCGGATCATTAGCCCGGCCGACTGGTTGGACAAATTCCACACCACATCCCGTACCTGCTTTTCAGCACGCGCCGGCATCCGGTCATACGGATTTTTCAGTTCCTTGGGCCAGGCTTGTCCTTCTACAACAGGAAAAGGTGCGGATTGTGGGTTCCACCAAACGTACTGGGTGTTTTGTGCTAAAACCTGGATGCTCAGTAACAGGCCCAGGCACACACTTGAAATAGATCTGGAAAGCATAAAAATGAAAACGGACACTGATGTATCGCTACAAAAGTGTCCGCTAGCTTATTTCTCCCTTTTGAGAAGAGATTATTTCACGATCACGCCATCGGCAATAAACGTCAGCTCCTCCTTGGGCTCGGTAATTTTCGCAATTTCCTCTTTGCTCTGGCCGGCATCCTGTGCATAATGCTTCAAATGCTCCACCGGTACGGTCGTTTTCTTCGCTTCTCCTTCAAAAACCACCGTTTTACCGGTTATATCTTTGGGCACAAAGAAAGCATAATCCTTAAATACAACGCGCATTGTCTCGCCATTGTCCAGGTTAACCTTCATCCAGCACCCCTTTACCTGGCAAACCGACTCGACGGTGCCCGTCACTTTGGCCTGTATTTCGCTCTTATCGCCCATCTTCGCCGGAAGGGCCGTCGCCGCAATCGCCTTTTTATCGTCTATCTGCTTCCCGAAGTTGCTTTGGGCATTTGCGAAAGAGACAGCAGCGATTATCAGAAGTATTGAAAGTAGTTTTTTCATGATGTTAATATTTAAAAGTGTGTTAAGAAATCTCTTGAATTTAAAATGGCTGTGTCCCTGAAAGGATGAAGTATCAAGAGATCCTCATCGCCGGTTACGATGCATGTCGCATAACTTAATACCGCCAGTTCCAAAAATTTGTTATCCTTCGGGTCTCTACATATTTCTATCCGCTCCTCGGGTTCAGGCCACTCTCTACATTGCCTGGCCAACAAGTCGAGAATCTCCAATCGATTTTCGAGCGAAACGTATTTATCAAATTTACTCCGCAAGAACACATCTGCCAACTCTCGGTTAATGGCATGAGTTGTGATGATTTCCCCTATATCCATCGCTTTCCTAAATGCCTGGCTGCTAGTACTGCCCCCAAGCAAAAATGCGCTGATCAGTGTGTTAGTATCAAAAATAAACCTGTTAATCGCCATTCAAAAGACCTTGAAGTTTATCGTGTGACAGTCCTCGTTTTTGAGCATCGTCCTGCACCTCACTAATAAGTCGAAAAAGATTCTCTCGCTCTGCTTGACGTATTTTTTCCGATATCTGGCTCTCAAAATCCTTTTCAAGCTTTTCTCGAACCTGTGCCGGTGCATTTCTCCATGCTCTTGCCAGTTCGTCATTAATCTCCAAAACAATCCGTTCCATATCGATAAGTAAATGATCTGATCAACATAAAGTTAACACCTGTCCCAATACAATCAAAACCACCCTATTCCAATACCTCTACCCAACCTTTGCAATGATTACCCTGCGGTGTATCGACGACGTAGAGGTATGTCCCGTTGGCAATACCCTTGCCCCAGTCGTTCTTGTAGTCGGCGGTTTTGAAGATGGATTTTCCCCAGCGGTTGAAAACTTCCAGCGAGGACGAGGCGACCGGGACGACGAAAAAGTCGTTCTTTCCATCGCCGTTGGGGGTAATGACGTTGCTTAACGTAAATGCAGGTTCGGCGCTGATTTTTTTGGAAGCCGTTAGTGAGCAGCCGGCCGCATTGTAGGCCGAGAGTGTAATGGTGTACTCGCCGGGAACCTCGTAAATGTAGTTCTTTACTTCCCGGTCAGTAATGGGGCTACCGGTGCCCATATTCCATTCGTAACGCTGTGCATTGCCGCCTTTGCTGGTCAATGAATAGGAGAACGGCTCGTTACAGGCACCACCGGACTGCATTACTTCAAAATCGGGCGCGTAGGATTGATCAACCTTGACTGTGATCTCCCGAAGTGGCCGACAGCCGTCCTCGTATAAGCCTTCGATCACGTAGGTAGTCGTTTGGGTCGGTTTTACGGTCACCGATTTACCCGTTGTCTCCTGCAAACCAGTCGTAGCGTGCCATTTATATTGGGGAGCGTTGCCCGAGACGGTCAGCGTCACAGTAGCGCCCTGGCAAACCTCGGTGTCGGGCATATCCACGAAGTCCGTTTTTTTTTCGACACCCAATTTTACTTGCTCGGTCACTTTGCAGCCCGCGCCATTGCTGATTTCCACCGTGTATTCGGTTGTTTCTTTCACAGTGGCGGCCGGCCCGGCGATGTTCGCATTATCCAGCCCCGTTGCGGGCGACCATTTGTATTGCGTACCGCCGCTGGCGCTCAGTTTCACGGTACTGTTTTCGCAAACCGTCGTATCACCTGTAACCTTTGTAGCTAGTGTTTCCACGACAATTTTCTTCTCGACCATATCCATTCGCTTGCAGCTCAAACGGTTATAGGCCGTGAGCGTCACGGTATATTCACCCGGTTTGGTAAAAGCATATTCCGATTGCCCCTCCTCTCTCGAAATCGTGTTTCCATTGACCTCCCAGATGTAATCCACTCCGCCTTCGCTCGTATTTACGAATGTCAGTTCCAACGGCGCGCAACCGCGCAGCACGTCTTTGGTTTGCCCGGCGTAAACGTCGAAATCCGCTTTCAAACGATCGATATCGATCTTGAATGCCGCATTGTTACAGTTGTCGCTATTGTTGGTCTCCGACCATGCCTGCGGGGTTGTGGGAAAATGGCTGCCCCCGCAGGCGCAGGTGGCATGGTAAATCATCCCGTTTTTATCGAACCGGCTCGTACCGCCATCGACGTGGTCGCCTTGCAGGCGGGTGTCGCGGCTAAGACTCCCGAAAAATGTCGCATAGAGCAGCGATTTCGCGCCTTGTTCGAGAATAGCGATGTAAAAGTTATTGCCGTTCGTAGTAGGTTGAATGGCGTCGTCGGTAACGGGCAGGGCCGTGGTGCTACTGGCTGCATTGTTGCCGGTGCCGCTATTAACATTGCCGCCCCAGCCAGCCAGGTAAATATTCCCGCATTCGCTTACCAGAAAAGCGGTAGGCGAAATATCCGGCGTGCCTCGACCCGAACCTATGGTAGTAGAAAAAATAGTTTGGGACAATGAGGCATTCAATGCATGGACAAACTGTCCGCTTTTCGCATTCCGGTAAACGCCCTGGCTCACCGGGTAGCTGCCCATAGTGGTTCCATAGACATACACCTGCCCCGCCTGATCGATATCCAGCAGGTAAGCACCATCTTCCTTGTCAGTCCCCAGATAGCTCAGTGCAGAAAGCTGATCATTAACAAAGCGGGCCACAAACCCGTCTTCGGTACCTTTGAGCGCCGTCTGATAAGCGCCCGCTTTTGCCGGCAAATTCCCGCTTTGCGAAATCCCGGCAATATACATCTCGGCATTGGCGCCCACTTTCAATGCGTAGGCCGCATCCCATTTGTCACCGCCCAGGTAAGTCGACCAGAGAAGCTGATCCAGCTCGGCCGAGAATTTCAGCACAACAGCATCCTGCCCACCTCCCAGTTTACCTTGCGAGGGGTTCTTTAAAGGAAAATTGGCTGAATTGGTTGAGGAAACTACATACACCCGATCGTTTTGATCCAATTCTATTTCGCCGCGGAAACTGTCGCCATAATTTCGGATCGTCGCATTGTCCGTCACGCTGACGCCGTCGTTGCCGCTTCCACCGGCAAACGTGGAGCCCGTGAGCTGCTTTCCATCCGCGCTGAGTTTGGAAATAAAGAGATCGCTGCCATTGACCAGTTCAAGCCCGGATATGGGCGTTGTGCGGGTTCCGCCGCCAAATGCGGTTTGAAAAGCATTGGTTCGGACCGGAAAGTCTTTCGAGGAAGTAGTTCCCAGGATTAGCAGCTCCTTTTTGCTGTTGACAATCAGGCTCGTCGGGACGTCGGTATCGCCGCCGCCGAGAAAAGTAGCATAAAGCAGGTCAGTTCCGTCGGAATTGAATTTCATGATAGAAACATCGACAAGTCCTTCAAACTTAACCTGAAAAGCGCCCGTCGTCGCGGGAAAATTAGTGCCGAACACCGTACCGCCGGAATAGAGGTTACCCTCCCCATCATACGTCGCGGTGTGACCCCAGTTGTCGGCCTCGGCGCCCGAATAGGTCGAAAATATCAATTCCGGATCGATCGTCAGCGGTAATGATTTGTTGTAACCTGCCGGCAGTTCGAAATGCGCGATATTGTCGCCGGAAAGTCGAAATGCAGAAGGTATTTCCGTTGTACGCGCATTGCTGGCCGGCTGAAAAGAATAAGGCTGCGCTTCCCTGATATCCCCTATCGAAGTTTTGATTTCAATCTGCCCGGATGCATTTAGCGACACCTTATCGGCCCCTTTGTATTGGAAGCTGATCCTGGAAGCATCGGCGCCCGGTCTTACGATAAATTCGTATTTCAGCTTCGCCTGATTGAGGTAAATACGGAGGTCTATCCCCGGGTAAATATTCTCGTAAATAACCTCTTCGAAACCCCTCGCGTCACTCGCCCAGGCCTGGGCATCATTTCCCAGAAAATAGTTGAAACGCCCTTTGCTTTCCTTTAAAGCCCTGGATCGTACATTTAAAGATGCATTCAGGAACGATACTTCCACTCCATGCGCGCGAATAGTGGCCGACATGTCCTCCCTCGCCACCGCCGCAGGATTGTGCCCCTTCGCATGCATCGCGGAAACTTTCGAGCCCTCATAGAGCACATAAACCAGTGAATGTTCTTTCAAAAACAGGAAACCACCAGGAATAGCGGCGCGGAAACGGACCTCCTTGTCCCATTGTCCTTTGTTTTCGATAAAATAGGCCGAAGCAGCCCGGGAATGATCGGCTGTGCGGACGATGATCAGAAACGATATGAAGAGAAGCCGTAAAGTTTTCTGCATAGTCCGCGCGGCATGTTTTTCTATTTGAACGCAGAAACCGAGATGATATTTTTACAAAATCCGTATTCCTGCTCCACATTTGAACCGAGTAAAACCAACTGATTCTGTGTATTATCCATTACGTGATCGAGGTACCAATTGATGCCTTGCACATCCAGATTTGTAGTTGGCTCATCCAGAAAAACCACCGGCACATCCGAAAGGAACGCAAGCCCCAGTTTCACCCGCTGTTTCATACCGGAGGAAAAATGGCGGATAATCTTCCCGCTGGCATGCGGAAGCTGAATAAAATCTTCAAAATCCTTTGCCGAAATGCCGTTTTTAAAGGGCTTGAACTTGTTATGAAACTCGATCTGCTCCCGCAATGTAAACTCCTCGATCAGTTCCAGATAAGGCGCCGCGATCACGATGTGTTTATACCAATGGTCGGTTTCGATTTCCTTTCCGGCTTGGTCGGTATAGGCGATTTTACCTTCCGAAACCGGGATCATACCCGTCAGTAGTTGCAGTAATGTAGATTTCCCGCTTCCATTGGGCCCCACAAATACATATTTCTCACCAGCAGCAAGTTCGAAGCTGGCATTCCTGACAATCCACTCTTTGATGAACTTCTTTCCTATTTTCTCGACTGTAATCCGCACTGGTTCTTTTTAGATGTTCTTCGTTATTTACCGCCGTAGTAATCCCAAACGGCCTTCGCGATCCGGGCTATCACCAGTTCGCGCGTATCCATATCCGCAGCGGCGTCCGAGACGAACACTACTACCGCAATAGCCTTTCCATTAGGCAACTCCATAATTCCCGCGTCGTTCGTCGCGGCTACTATGCCCTTGTTGGTACCGGATGTACCCGTTTTATGCGCCACTACGGTGCCCTTCGGCAGTTGTCCCTTGATCCTTTTCAAGCCGGTCGGGCCTTCTGTCAGTGTTTTCCAGAGAAAATCATGGCTTGCTTTCGAAAGTTTTTTTCGGCCATACGCGATTTGCAGCAATTGAAGGTAAGCCGAAGGCCGGGCATAGTTGGTATACTGCACGTCCCAACCCGCTTTCATTTCCTTTTCGGTGGCAACGATCGCAATATCCTTCACGCCCAGCGAATGAATATAGTCATTCACTTTTTGGGTTCCGCCTGCGAGTTCGAAAAGAATATCGCATGCATTGTTGTCGCTCTCTGAAACCGAGTAGCTCAGGAGTTCGCCGATGGTAATGTCAAAATCCTGGTTCGGACGTTTGTCGCGCATCGGGCTGTGTGTTTCCTGATCCAGCTGGGCTTTTTTAACGTGGATTTCCTGATCCAGCTTGTATTTCCCTTTATCCACCAAATCCAGCACGGCAATCGCCAGTGGAAACTTGAATGTGCTCTGCATCGGAAACTTGTGATCCTGGTTGATCAGCAACGTTTCCTTCGTTTTCAGATCCATTACCCCTACTCCCACAATCCCCCTCGCCTCATTGCTGATAATTTCGATCTCGGATTTGAGCTTAGCCTGCTGCGCAAAAGTAATAACTGGAAAGAGCAGTATTAAAACTGAAATCCGCGCAAATTTGATCATGGGAATGGTTTTTGGTTTGAAAGTATCGGATTAATTATGACCGTTGCGTTCGGCCCTTCGGTCTTCTATCGTCAGTTTCACCAACTCGATGCGTGTATCCTGTACAGAAACGATCTGGAATGAATAGGGCGGCATCTCCACGACATCGTTTTCATCAGGCAAATCGCCGTAGAAATGGATCAGCATACCTGCAATGGTATCGTAATCACCCTCGGGAAGCTCCCAGCCATATTTTTCATTGAGATAATCTAGCTCATGGCGCGCGCTGAGCATATAGGTATGATCGTCGAGCTGGCGTTCGGTCCAATCTTCCGTTGTGTCATATTCGTCCTGGATTTCCCCGAAAATCTGCTCCACCACGTCTTCCACGCTCACCAAACCCGACGTTCCGCCGAATTCGTCCACCACCAATGCAATGCTCCGGCGTTCTTCCAGAAAGCGCAGCATCAGGTCACGCGCGGGCATGGCCTCGGGCACGATCAGGATGGGCGTGATAATGCTGCTGATCTCCTTCGGTTTTTTAAATAACGACAATGCATGGCAATAGCCCAGCACCTCGTCCACCGATTCTTTATGTACGATGATTTTTGAGTGACCACTGGTGAGGAATGCCGTTCTCAAATCTTCGATACTCGCATTCACATTCACAGCCGAAATTTCCGTCCGCGGGATCATGCAATCACGTATCCGCAAATCTTTGAAATCCAATGCATTGATAAACATTTTCTCCTCAATGCTGTGGTCGTCGAAATCGGGATCGTCCGCGGAAATAATGTCGTCGCGCAGCGAGGGCGACAATATATTTTCCTTCACAAACGGCTCGATCACCCAGTAAAGCGGCGTCATGAGCCACTCTCCGAAGCGCACCGGGAATGCTTTCAAATCCAGCACCTTCGGAAAACTCCGACCGATCTTGACCCAACTCGAATAGCAGACCATCCATAGAACTGCCATCGCAGCAAAAAGCAGGATGATCAGCAGCCAGTTTTGCGTGCCTGTATTCAGTTCAAACAGGGGAAAAATGGTGATTACGCCCATAAAGCAGCCCAAGGCAACGGCCAGCAGGCGTATCATCCTTAGAATGCGGCGCCAGTAGAGCGTCTGCTCCACCTGCTCGCTCTTTTCATGCCGGAAGGAATACCGGTCGATCCACACATCCAGCAACACCGACCGTACGGCCCCGTAATAGCCGGCCAGCATGAAGAATACAATGGTCGTAACCAGGAATATTAGATTCATTTCTTCGGTTTTTTACCGGTTTTGGAATGGTCCGGCACTCTGGGGACCGCCGACCGCTTACCGCCGACTGCGGATCCGGTAGCCGCTGTTGCGGACTTTTGGGGCGCTGCCTCCGATTCTTTCGCCTGTTTGGCAAGCGTAGCAGCTTTCAACCGGCTGAATTGGAATAGCAAAAAGCAAACAATGCACAACAGTAACAGCCAGTAGCTCTCTAAAAGCCCGGCGCGCCGGAATTCGAGCACCCACAAAGCGAGAAAGCCGAATGCGAGGGCCAGGAAAATCGTCCGGATCAGTTTGGAATTCATTAATGAAGGTTCTTCTTAAATATGCGGGGCTGCGGCCCCATTTTCTGCAATGATTTTCAAAGATACACAGATTGCGCCAAAACGGTCAACGCTGGATTAATCTTCGTTTCAACCCATAATAAACCATACATAACTCGGCCATTTTGCCTAAAATAGCTAACTTGCAGGGATTGCCGTACAATTCAGGGCCGACACTTGAATTGTAAAATTAATTCTTGAAAAAATATCCTTTATTACTATGAGCGAAACGACAAAACGCTTTGCACCCGGTGTTGTAACCGGCGATGGAGTTAGTGAAATTTTCCGCCATGCCAACGAAAACAACTACGCCCTTCCGGCAGTTAACGTGGTAGGTACCAACTCGGTAAATGCGGTCCTGGAAACAGCAAAAGCGGTTAACAGCCCTGTCATTGTACAATTTTCGAATGGTGGAGCAATATTTTATGCAGGAAAAAGTCTTTCAAATGCCAACCAGCAGGCAGCTATCGCCGGCGGTATTTCCGGCGCGATGCACGTACATCAGATGGCGGCATTGTACGAAGTTCCTGTGATCCTCCATACCGACCACTGCGCGAAGAAACTCCTTCCCTGGATCGACGGTTTGCTGGATGCCGGCGAGCGTTATTTCGATCAATACGGTAAGCCTTTGTATAGCTCGCACATGCTCGACCTTTCGGAAGAGCCGATCGAGGAAAACATCGAGATCTGCGCTAAATATTTCGAGCGCATGGCGAAACTGGGTATGACTCTTGAAATCGAACTCGGCGTAACCGGCGGCGAAGAAGACGGTGTTGATAACTCAGACGTTGACAGCTCGAAATTGTACACGCAGCCTGAGGAAGTGGCATTCGCTTACGAAGAACTTTTGAAAATCTCTCCGAACTTCACCATTGCAGCTGCATTCGGTAATGTTCACGGGGTATACAAGCCAGGTAACGTGAAATTGGAGCCGAAAATCCTCCGCAACTCGCAGAACTACATCAAAGAGAAATTCGGAACCGGCGACCTGCCCGTTAACTTCGTATTCCACGGAGGATCAGGCTCATCCCGCGAAGAAATCCGCGAAGCGATCGAGTACGGCGCGATCAAAATGAACATCGATACCGACATGCAATGGTCGACCTGGGAAGGTGTTCTCAACTATTACAAATCGAAAGAAGGCTACCTGCAATCGCAACTCGGCAACCCCGAAGGCGCAGATTCGCCAAACAAAAAATACTACGACCCACGCGTATGGCTACGCAAAGGCGAAGAAAGCATGATCGCCCGCTTGAAAGTTGCGTTCGAAGATTTGAACTGCATTAATCAGTTGGGATAATCGGTTTTCTGAATTGAAATGCAAAAAAAGCAACCTTTCGGGGTTGCTTTTTTTGCATATAGCTACTCCGCCACCATCATCCGCTTCCGGTGCGCCACGCCCCAATCTCTTAGCGTCTTGATCACAATTTCCAGCGAATGCCCGTATTCCGTTAATGAATACTCCACGACGACGGGAATCGAGTCATAAACCGTCCGCTTCACAAGGTCATTCGATTCCAGCTCCCGGAGTTCTTTGGAGAGCATTTTGTCGGTAATGCCCGGCACTTCTTTTGCGATTTGCGAGAAGCGTTTGTTTCCGAACATGAGCGATATGATAATGGGCAATTTCCATTTGCCGCTTAATACTTCCAATGCGTCGCGCACGGGGAGGATGCTTTTCGTGCATTCGCCCCAGGTATGCGGGTTCGTTTCCTTTGTTTTTTCCATAGCTGATTTTATCACTATCCTTTTGTATATTACTTACAAATGTATAGTAAATTTAATTAAGTTTGCATGTCGGTTCGTCAACGGCACACCAAACTTAGATAAAAATGAGCGAGTTAATAAAAAAATTGAATTGGCGTTACGCCGCCAAACGCATGAATGGACAAACCATTCCCCAGGAAAAACTGGACAATATCCTCGAAGCGATCAAGCTGGCGCCTTCCTCGGTGGGTTTACAGCCTTACAACATTGTGATCGTCGAGGACAAGGCATTGAAAGACAGAATTTACCATGAAGCAGCAACCCGTCAGGCGCAGATTCCAGATGCTTCGCATTTGTTGATTTTCGCCGCTTGGGAGAAGCTGACGTCACAGCACATAGAAGATTATCTCCAACTGGTTGCTTCCACCCGGAATGTAAGCATTGAGTCGCTGGCGGGGTTTCATGCCAGCATTAATGGCGGTATCCTCAGTCGCGGCGAAGATGTGAATTTTGATTGGTCTGCACGCCAGGCTTACATCGCTTTGGGCCACGGGCTTGTGGCGGCGGCTACCGAAGAAGTGGATGCTACGCCGATGGAAGGCTTTGACCCGGCCAAGGTGGATGAAATACTCGGACTTCGTGAAAAAGGGCTGCGCAGCGTGGTAATCCTCGCATTGGGCTACCGCGACGCGGAAAAAGACCCATATGTGAATGCCAAGAAAGTGCGCCGCCCGCATGAAGAACTTTTCATATCGATCTGACATTATCCTTAACGGGAGGTTGAAGGTCAGAAGTGGTCAAGTGTGGTCAGGAATGGTCAAGAGTAGTCAGGAATTGGTAGAACAACTCGTGACAACACCTGACTAAAAATGACAATGCCTGACAATACACAACTCTCCTCCAAATGTTACAATTACGAACAAGTGATATCATGAAAGTCGAAATATGGAGTGATGTGATGTGCCCGTTTTGCTATATCGGCAAAAGGCGCTTCGAACAAGCGCTGGCGGAATTTCCGCAGCGTGACCAGATTCAGGTGGAATGGAAGAGTTTCCAGCTGAATCCTCAAATGAAAACCGAGCCGGGAAAAAGCATTAACGAATACCTGGCCGAAACCAAAGGCTGGACGCCCGATTACGCGCAGCAGGTGAATGACCATGTAACGAATATGGCCGCCGAAGTGGGCCTGGAATACAACATGGACAAGGCGGTGCTTGCGAACTCGTTCGACGCCCACCGGTTTTTACAGTTTGCCAAAACAAAAGGCCTGGGCGATGCCGCCGAGGAACAATTGTTCAAAGCGTATTTTACAGACGGCAGGAACACAGCCGATCACGATACGCTGGTAGAGCTGGGCGCCGCAATTGGCCTGGACGGCGCTGAACTGAGAGCCGTGCTCGAAAGCACCCGTTTCAGCGAGGATGTGCGCCGGGATGTTTATGAAGCGCAGCAGGTGGGCGCACGAGGCGTTCCATTCTTTGTGCTCGACCGCAAATATGCGGTTTCCGGGGCGCAACACACTGAAACTTTCCTGGGCGCATTGCAGCAGTCATTCGGCGAGTGGGAAAAGGCGAATCCGAAACCGCTCGTGAACCTGGCCGATGGTGCAAATTGTACCATCGACGGCGAATGTGACTAGGCTCAAATTTTTTGTCCGAAGCGGCACACCGGAACTCCGGGGTGCCGCTTTTTTGCGTCTTGCTGCATCACTGGTACGGTTCTATAAGTAAAGTGAATAGCGCTGGTCTGGAATGTCATGTAATTTGTGCTAATTGCGATAATTTGTTGCATAAAATACAAGGCCCTCAACTACCGCTATCAGCACTTTACACCCGACTATATGCGCTTTCTGGCATTCTTGATGCTCTTTCTGGTCGTGCAACAATTCTCCCGGGCCGGTGGGATCAGGGGTCGCATTACCACAAAAAATGGTGAGGCCCTCCCCTACGCGGGCATCGCCGTGAAAGGAACGAGCAACGGGACAATGGCCAACGAGGAAGGTGAATATGAGTTCAGCCTCGCACCGGGCAACTATGAGATCATTTTTCAGTATCTGGGTTTTAAAAGCATTTCCAGAACCCTCACAATCGGCAATGACTTCACGGAGCTAAATGTGACCATGGAAGAGCAGGCACTTAGCTTGCAGGAAGCCACCGTCGGTAAATCGAAGGAAGATCCGGCTTACAGCATCATGCGGCGAGCCATTGCCAAGGCACGCTTTCACCAGTTGCAGGTACGCGGTTATTCGGCGAAAGTATATTCAAGAAGTACCGGCGTAGCCACCAAAATCCCTTTTCTGCTTCAAAAAAGGCTAAAAAAGGAGGGCGTGCAACAAGGTAAGGCCATTCTGAACGAGAGTGTGGCGGAAATAAAATACCGTCGGCCCAATAATTACAGCCAACGCATTATTTCCACCCGTAACAGCCTCGATAACAGCATCCCTTCCCCCAACGAATACATCCTGGCCAGTTTGTACAGTCCTGAGATTGCGGGTACCATTTCGCCATTGTCCCCCAAGTCGTTTGCCTACTACAAATTTGAATATGAAGGGTATTTCGAAGAAAGAGGTGAGATTGTCAATAAGATAAAGGTAATCCCGAAAGCTTACGGCGAAGGGGTTTTCAAAGGAAGTCTTTTTATACTTGAAGACCGCTGGGCGATCCATAGCTACGATTTGCAAACTACTACCAGCGGCCTGAACATTTCTGCCAAGCAGATTTTCAGTCCGGTACAGGGAGTCTGGATTCCGGTAAACCAGCAGTTCCGGCTGAATGGCGGCTACCTTGGCCTCGCGGGGGAATTCCGTTACCTCGTTTCGCTGATCTACGAAAAACTTGACGTAGATCCCGGCCTGCGGGAAGATATCAACATCGCCGACCATAAAAAAGAAGAAGCACCCAAGGTAAAAGGCGGCAAAGACCTCGAAAGCCTTATCCAGGCACAAAAAGAGTTTTCAACCAAAAATTTCAGGAAACTCACCAAACAATACGAAAGACAACAGAAAAAGGAACAAAAAGAACAGCTGGGCAACGACCGGCTTGTACGGCAGGATTCAATCGTCATCGATTCGATGGCCAACAAACGCGACACTGCTTACTGGCAGGTATTGCGCCCCATTCCGCTAACAAAATCCGAGGTTTCAAGCTATGTGACGCAGGACAGCATCAGGGTGGTCAAAGATTCTATCAGGGTCAAAACCAAGCCCGATTCCACGCATTTCAAACCTGTCCACCTGATCCTTGGCAATACCTACGCGTTGGGCAACCGGAATTCCTTCTATTTCAAAAGTCCGCTGCTGTCCATTAGCTATAATTCGGTCGAAGGAAATGCCATCAATTTTATAACCGAATGGCAGAAACGTTGGGGAAAATCTTCGCATCTGAGCGTGCGCCCGCTTGTGCGCTATTCGTTCGGGCGTAAACGGCTGTATGGGAACCTGGAAACCAATGTCGGCGGCAAAAATTGGGACCTGGCGCTTGCAGGAGGGGAAATGGCTTCGCAGATCAACAATCGCGACCCGATCCCGCCATTGCCCAACAGCGTTGCCGCACGTTTTGTCGACCGCAGCCTGATGAAAGTGTACCAAAAACAATACGGCCACATTCAATATACGCTTCGCAATATCGGGGACATTCTCAGCCTGAATGCAAGCCTGGATTTCGAGCACCGCAAGGAACTTTTCAACCAGGAAAGTGCCCGGCCGATCATTTTCTGGAGCCAGTTCGGGTTTACGCCCAACAGACCGATAAACCGCGAGCTGGACAATACCGGTTTTGAAGAACACAATGCCTGGATTTTCGACGTTACCGCCACATTGCGTCCGTGGAGAAGGTACCTGATCCGCAATGGCGAAAAGCGTTATTTGAGAAGCCGCGGGCCTGCGTTTAGTGTCAATTACAAAAGTGGGCTGGGCTTTTTGGGAGATTCGGATTATTCGATGCTGCAAGGTACCATCCGCCAGGATTTAAGCCTCGGGCCGCGGAGTAATCTGGAATACCTGGTAAATGGCGGCAGTTTTTCAAGCACCAAAACAATGTATTTCCCCGATTACCAGCATTTTATGGGCAACGAATTCTTCTTCCAGTACGTCTACCCGCCCGATCAGTTCAGGATGCTGCCCTATTACCTTTACAGCACGTCGAAATGGTTTTTCCAGACGCATTTGACCTGGACAATGCAGCATTTCCTTCTCACGCGCGTGCAAGCGCTACGTGTGACGGGCATTTCGGAGACGTTGCAGCTGCATTACCTGCGCGTGCCTACGATGCGAAACTATTCGGAAGCGGTTTACGGAATTGATAATATCATGCGGATCGTCCGGTTGGAGGCCGTCGCGCAATTCCATGGCTCCCATTTCCAGGGTATGGGATGGCGCATCGGCGCCTCCTTTCGGTTCGGACGGTAGTTATTTCACTTTCGCAGCCTTGAAACGCGGGACGGTTTGGGGAACAATCGGCCATGCGTTGTTATCCACATCGATATCGGCCATGCGTTGGCTCGGGTCGATCACAATTGCCTGAATGTCGGCAATGTTCCGGTCGATGGTGAAGGAATATTCAGGATAAGTCCAGCCCCAGTCCGCCATTTGGGCGGTTTTGGAATACAACTTCTCAGTCTTTTCGCCCCGCATGATTTCGAGCGGAATATAAAAATTCTCCTGCGTGCCGTCCTTGTAGCTTACCACCACATCCAGCGGCATCGGCATTTGACCAATTCTTTCCAGTACAACATCGGTTTTACCTGCATTAGCTGCCACTTCGCGAATGCTGTAATCGATCGTTTTAGTGGTTCCGACAAAATTCTCCCAGAACCAATCCAGTTCAAGACCCGATTCTTTCTCCATAATGCGCTTCAAATCGGTCGGGTTCGGATGTTTGAATTTCCATTCGTTGAAATATCGCTTCATGGCGCGCTGGAATGTTTCCTTCCCCATGATATAATTGAGCTGGTTCAGGAAAACAGCACCCTTATTGTAACTGGCGATACTGTATGCTTTATTGGTATTATAATGATCGGAATGGGTCGTGAGCGGCTCTTCTGTCCCCGACTTCACGAGGCTCCGGTAACTGGTTGTCGCCGTGCGTTGCGGGTCGCCCTTTGAAGGAAATAGTTCGGCCATCACGATGTTTTGCGCATAGGTCGTGAAGCCTTCGTCCATCCACGGGTACTTGGATTCGTTTGTCGCCAAAACACCCTGAAACCAGCTGTGAATAGATTCATGGACCGTCACGCTCGTCAATGCATGGAGGTTCAACCGGCCGGTGATCAGCGTCGCCATCGGGTATTCCATTCCACCGTCGCCACCCTGGATCACCGAATATTGCTTGTAAGGATAACGCCCGAACTGCTCATTCATGATCTTGAACGAACGTACCGCAAGCGGCTCCATTTGCTTCCACACATTAGCCAACGTGTCGGTTTGGTAAAAGAAATGCAGGTCCAGGTTATTGTCCACCTTTACGACGTCGTGCTGGTAATCCCGGTCGGCAGCCCACATGAAATCGTGCACTTCCGGTGCGATGAAATGCCAGGTAATGCGCTCACCGGGCTTGTGCGTCACGTTCTTGCTGGAATAGCCGTGGCCGATTTTCTCGGGATTTTGCAGATAGCCTGTTCCCGCGATGGTATAGGCGGCGTCCATCGTAATTTTCACATCGAAATCACCCCAGATTCCGTAAAATTCGCGACCGATGTAAGGATTGGCGTGCCAGCCCTCATAATCGTATTCCGACATTTTGGGGTACCACTGTGCCATCGAGTAGTCGATACCCTCGCTGTTGTTGCGACCCGTGCGGCGGATTTGCAGGGGTACCTGCGCCTCGAATTCCATTTCAAAGGTATGCTGCGATTTCGGAAGGATCTTCTCGTTCAAAGTGACTTCGAGGATAGTCCCTACGACCTCATATTTCAACGACTTGCCATTCTGTTTCAGGGACAATACCTTTTCATAACCAATCTCGGCAGGCGACAATTTGGAAATGCGGTCTTTTACGCGGGAATCGGGGTCGCTGATTGAACGTGAACGCACATCCATCTGGCTGCCGGGCTGGAATGCGTTCAAGTATAAATGATAAAATACCTTTTGAAGCGTATCGGGGGAGTTGTTGGTGTAAACAAGTTTCTGGGTGCCTTTGTACTGGTGTTTGACAGCATCAAAATCAATCTCCATCTGATACTTCGCGCGCTGCTGCCAACGGTCACTTTGTGCTGAAACCCGGAACGCGAGCGCGACCAGTAATAGCACAGATAAATTAAACTTCATTCGGACGTTCGTAATTTGATTAAACCGCAAATTAACGGAATCCCCTGAAACTGTGCATCATTCTCCACAAAAAACCTCATTTTAAAGCGATCCCAGCGGTTCAGGGCATTTGGAGCGGCTATGCGAGGCTGGCACATATTTGGTATCTATTGAATCAGAAATCGATAATTAAAAACCTAAATACTTGTCAATCATGCTTAGATGGACCGTAATATTTCTCGTTATCGCTATCATAGCCGGTATCCTCGGATTCGGTGGAATAGCCGCAGGTGCAGCCGGAATCGCTAAAATTCTTTTCTTCGTATTCCTCGTTCTTTTCGTGTTGAGCTTATTGAGCCGTGGCGTCGGGCGATCCTGACGTTTCTGAAAATACTACCTATGAAAAAAGCGGACATGATGTCCGCTTTTTTCATATTCCTTATTCCCATTCGATGGTAGCCGGTGGCTTCGAAGAAATGTCGTACACGACCCTGTTCACCCCTTTTACCTTATTAATAATGTCATTCGAAACTTCTGCGAGGAAGTCGTATGGCAAATGCGCCCAGTCGGCTGTCATGCCGTCTACCGAAGTTACCGCACGCAGCGCTACTACGCGCTCGTAGGTACGCTCGTCGCCCATTACGCCTACGCTCTGCACGGGCAGGAGCATTGCGCCGGCCTGCCAAACATCTTTATAAAGGTCCCATTTGCGGAGACCACCGATGAAGATCGCATCTACCTCCTGCAAGATCGCAACCTTTTCAGGTGTGATTTCGCCCAGAATACGGATCGCCAGACCCGGGCCCGGGAACGGGTGGCGGCTGAGGATCTTATCGTCGATACCCAGTGTACGTCCAACCGACCTCACTTCATCCTTGAACAATGTATTCAGAGGCTCCACGATTTTCAATTTCATGAAATCAGGCAAGCCACCCACATTATGGTGCGATTTGATCGTCGCCGAAGGACCCTTAACCGAAACGGATTCGATCACGTCGGGGTAAATGGTACCCTGTCCGAGCCATTTCACGTCTTCGATCAGATGTGCTTCCTGGTCGAAAATATCGATGAACGACTTTCCGATAGCCTTGCGCTTCGCTTCCGGATCACTCAATCCGTGGAGCGACTGATAAAAGTGCGATTTCGAATCCACTCCTTTGATATTCAGGCCCATATCCTGGTAAGAATGTAGCACCTGCTCAAATTCATCCTTACGCAAAAGGCCGTTGTCGACGAAAATACAATATAAATTCTGACCGATCGCGTGGTGTACCAGCGTTGCTGCAACCGTAGAATCCACACCTCCCGACAATGCCATTACAACCTTGTCGTCACCCAGCTTTTGACGGAGCTGATCGATGGTGTGCTCTACAAATGACTCGGAAGTCCAGTCCTGCTTGCAACCGCAAATATTGACCACGAAGTTGTGGAGCAGCTTCTTACCCTCGGCGGTATGTGTTACCTCGGGGTGGAACTGAATACCGTAAGTCAATTCGTCCTCCACTTTGAACGCAGCCACTTTCACGGATTCCGTCGAGGCGATCACGTGGAAGTTCTGAGGTGCGCGGACGATCGTATCACCGTGCGACATCCATACCTGCGAAGATTCCGACAACCCGGCAAGCAATGAAGAATCGGTATCATCGATTTCCAGGCGTGCACGGCCGTACTCGCGGTGCTGCGAAGGTTTCACATCGCCGCCCAGTTCCTGCGCGAGCAATTGCGCACCGTAGCATACGCCCAGCAGGGGTAGTATTTTGCGAAATTTGTCGAGATCGACCCGGGGAGAGTCTTCGTCCCTTACCGAACAGGGGCTTCCTGAGAGAATGACGCCTTTGACGTTGGGAGTGAGTTCGGGGAAGTTGTTGTATGGGTGGATTTCACAATAAACATTCAGTTCGCGAACTCTGCGTGCAATTAACTGGGTGTACTGCGAGCCAAAATCTAAAATCAGAATTTGTTCAGTCATATATATATGCTATCTAAAACGCAAAGGTAGGGAGATTGGGGGAAAAGCAAAAAACGAAGTTGAAACTTCGCCACTTCTGTCGTTCAAACCGCTATTTAACCGTTTAAACTTTTTTCCGACCTATATGCAACTTCCTTTTATCCCTTTGTATCTATAAACCGAAAGATAGACACACACCACTTATATAATATTAGAACCATTTGTGTAATCAAAGGTTCTATGTTATACCAAGTACCTATCTTTGCAGTGTACCTAATGGAACCACTCACCCCGCGGTACACTGAACTTTCAACTATTAGCCATGAAAATTTTAATGAACCTAACTGCAGCGTTGCTGCTGGGCAGCGGATTTGTGCACGCACAAGCTCCCCAGCCTCTTACCGGAAAAGGAAAAGTCACCGGCGCGGTGCTCGACGAAAAGTCGCAACCGTTCCCGTTTGTGAATATCCTCCTGTTGCAGGCCAAAGATTCGGTGCTTGTAAAAGGCATTGCGGCCGACGAGGATGGTAAGTACGCGTTCGATCAGATTACTGCCGGTAAATATCTCACGCTGATCTCGATGGTGGGCTATCAAAAAGCTTACAGCGAACCTTTCAATGTTAAAGATGCTCCCGTAAACCTTCCTGCTGTTACCCTTAAAACCGACACAAAATCGCTGAACGAAGTGACTGTGGTGGCTAAAAAACCATTCATCGAACAGCAGATCGACCGGACGGTGGTAAATGTGGAAAACAGCATTGTATCCGCTGGCGCAACGGCCCTGGAAGTGCTCGAACGCGCTCCCGGCGTGACGGTCGATCAGCAGAATGAGCAGCTGAAACTGCGTGGCAAGGAAGGCGTGATCGTTCAGATTGACGGGAAACAAACCTTTTTATCACAACAAGAACTCATCACCCTCCTACGTAACACGCCCAGCGATAATATTGAGAAAATTGAATTGATCACGAACCCTTCCGCCAAATATGATGCGGCCGGTAACTCGGGGATCATCAATATTAAAATGAAGCGCAACAAGAATTACGGCACGAATGGTAATATAAACCTGGGTGGAGCGTGGGCGAAATACGGGCGTGCAAATGTGAACGGAACGCTGAACCACCGGGCCGGAAAAGTGAGCTCCTTCATCAGCGCAGGCGCATTTTATAACAAAGGATTTAACAACAACGACATCTACCGCACCATTCCTTACGAGGGCAAAGTGACGGTCTTCGACCAGAAAACGGAGCGGATCAATCAATCGGAGTACTATAATGTACGCGCCGGCATCGATTACTTTGCAACGGACAAAACCACGGTAGGCATACTGGTTTCCGGATTCTACAACGATTGGAGCAACCCTTTCGGACAAACAAACACCCGGATTCTCGATGGAGACCTTAACCTGCAACGCACTTTCAGGACCAACGTTTTCAATGGCGGTAAAATGAACAACATCAGTTCCAACGTAAACCTGAAACACCAGTTCAACGATAAAGGCAAGGAACTGACGTTCGATCTGGATTACGTGCGCTACGGCGGTAAAAAGGAAAGCAAGCTGGATACCCGTTACTTCAATGCGAATGGTACGCCCGACGACGCTGCCACCGAGATCGTTCGCAACGCTATGCCGTCGGACATCAATATTGCCATGGCAAAGCTGGATTATACACAGCCGATCGGTAAGGGCAAATTTGAAACCGGTCTGAAATCGAGCTACGTGACTTCGGATAATGATATGGTGTTCGAAACTTTCGCCGACAGCTGGCAGCTGGATCCGAAGCGCTCCAACCGCTTCAAATACACCGAAAATGTAAATGCGGCGTATGCGAACTATGCAGGTGCGTTTTCGAAAAAGATCAAATATCAGGTTGGCCTCCGCGCCGAGCACACCCATTCGATAGGCAATTCGGTTACCCTGAACCAGAAACGCGACAGAAATTATGTGAACCTGTTCCCAAGTGTATTCCTGTCGAATCAGCTGGACACGAATAACGTGATCAACCTTTCATACAGCCGTCGGATCGATCGTCCAAATTACCAGTCGCTGAACCCGTTTGAGTTTTATCTTGACCCCTACACATTCGCAAAAGGTAACCCGAACCTGAGACCGCAATACACACATTCATTCCAGTTGGTCCACGTTTACAAAAATGCTTTGAACACGACGCTCGCTTACAGCCGCATCAAGGATATGATCGCGGATGAATTGCCCCAGCAGATCGCTTCGGAGAACAAGACGTTTGTTACGTCGGATAACCTTGATAATCAGGACAACATCAGCCTGACTGTCTCATTCCCGATACCGGTTACTAAATGGTGGCAAGTGCAGGCGAACTTTACGGGTGTTTACAACCATTACAAGTCATATTACCTCGAACAACAACTGGAAATCAAGCAGGTATCGTGGAATATGTACGCCAGCAATCAATTTACGATCGGCAAGGGATGGTCCGCTGAGCTGTCGGGATGGTATAACAGCAGACAGTTCTACGGACTGTACGCAGCACGCCCGATGGGGATGATCAATGCAGGTTTGCAAAAAAATATCCTGAACAAAAAAGGAACCATCCGCCTGAATGTAAACGACATCTTCTGGACCAACCGCTTTAATGGTACCGCGGCTTACAAGGATATCGATTTCAAAGTGCGTTCCGAATGGCCAAGCCGCCAGTTCAGATTGACCTTCACATATAACTTCGGTAACCAGAATGTGAAGGGTGCCCGCCAGCGCAATACCGGCTCTGATGATTTGCAAAAGCGCGCAGGAGGCAATTAAAAGTGGAATTCCGGTCGAACGAGACCAGTGTTCATAAATTAGTTAGGTTTGTTATGCAGAAAATCCATCCCGCGATGTGCGGGATGGATTTCTTTTTTGATATAAACCTAAAAAAGGAGATGCTTATGATTGCAACGCCGCAACACCCGGAAGCACTTTGCCTTCCATGTATTCGAGCAATGCACCGCCACCGGTTGAAACATAACTCACACGGTCGCCGTAGCCTGCGTTGTTGATCGCGGAAGCCGAATCACCACCGCCGATCAGCGAGAATGCGTCGTTTTCTTCCGTTACTGCTACTACCGCCTTGGCGATTGCGTCAGTGCCGATTGCGAAGTTCGGGAATTCAAATACACCCATAGGGCCGTTCCAGAGAACAGTTTTCGAGTTTTTGATGATATCCGCAAAAATTTCGATGGTTTTTGGACCGATGTCAAGACCTTCCCAGTCATCAGGAATGCTGCCTGCATCTACTACCTTACGCTCCGCATCGTTCGAGAATTTGTCTGCAATCACGGTATCCAGCGGCAGGATCAGGTTTACGCCTTTATCTTTTGCCTTTTGCACCAATTCAAGCGTAAGTTCCTGCTTGTCGGCTTCCAGCAACGACTTACCGATGCTTCCACCCTGTGCTTTCGAGAATGTATAGGACATACCGCCGCCGATGATCAGGTTATCAACCTTATCAAGCAGGCGTTCGATGATCAGGATCTTATCGGAGATTTTCGCACCGCCCATGATCGCCGTAAAAGGTCTTTCCGAATGTTCCAGAAGCCTTTCCGCGTTATCCAACTCCGCTTGCATGACGTAACCACAAACTTTGTCGGTGAAGAACTTTCCGATCACGGCTGTGGATGCGTGTGCGCGGTGTGCGGTACCGAATGCATCCATTACCCACACGTCGCCTAGCTTCGAGAGCTTCTCAGCGAACTCTTCGCTGCCTTTTTCTTCTTCTTTATAAAAACGCAGGTTTTCGAGCAACAGAACTTCTCCCGGCTGCAATGCTGCGGCAAGCTCTTTCGCGCTGTCGCCGATGCAATCGTCGGCAAACTTCACCGTCTTGCCCAGGATGAGCGAAAGCGGGTTCACCAGGTGTTTCAGGGAGTATTTTTCAGTAGGACCGTCCTTGGGACGCCCCAGGTGTGACATTAAAATGACGGAACCGCCGTCATTAAGAATCTTGCTGATTGTAGGAATGGTCGCACGGATACGGGTATCGTCCGTGATCTCAAATTTTTCATTAAGCGGGACATTGAAATCCACGCGTACCAGGGCTTTTTTCCCTGAAAAATCATAAGAATCTAATGTTGTCATGGGCAGGTAAAATTGTTTTCCATAGGTAGCAAATGTAAACCAATTTCTTAATTATATACTACGCATTTAACAAAACACGGCTTCCATCATACCTATAATCCAATTTTTACCTTTCATTTTTCTATAAAATCAAGAATTAACCAAATTTTAATATAACTGTCCCGCACCTGCCGGTCTCACGCTTTTTTCCCGTCGAAACTTCAACCCAAAAAACATTCACCCATCGCCCCGGCGACCCGCTCACTCGTTCCCCATTCCACGGCAGCCCATTCCTTTTAATATCCCGAAAAAGATATTTTTGGTAACTTTATTTCTTCATCAACTAAAAAAGTAACCATTTTGTCTGCCGAGTTAACCGACCCGTTTGCGGGGGAACAGGTGTTTCCCACGGATTTGCCGCCCAAATACTATCTCGAATATTTCAATTACGTGCTCGCGTTCGTACGCAAGCGCTATGCGCACATCCTGCACGCGGACGAGCTGGAATTTCTGGATCATTACGAATCCCTTTCCGAAGACGCGCAATGCCTATTCATCCGGTTCAGCAACCGCAGCAAATCGTTCTTCCGCACCAACAGCCTATCCTATTCCGAAATCGGGGATATGGCGGCGGTACTCACCGAATTACTCGAACACAACTTCATCGAATCGCTTTGCGAGGCGCATGACAGCAGGTTTTCGGAAGTAATCGATCTCTTTACGAAACCTGAATTGCTCGAAGTGACCAGGCTGCTCCAACCGGAAATAATGCCTTCCAAAAGCATTAAAAAACCCGATCTGGTGCGGTGGCTGCTGTACGAATACGATTTCGCCGTGCTTTGCGAGGTCATCAGTGAAATGGAACCGGTGGTAAAAGTGTCGTTCGAAGCGGAGGTAATGCTGATGAAATTTCTCTTCTTCGGCAACCGCTACGCCGATATGACCGAATTCGTCGTCCGCGACCTGGGCCATGTGCGGTTTCAGTCATTTGATGAACAATACCTTTCGATTCAGTTCGATACGCGTAAAGATGCGGATGATACCTTGATGGTGTCGCTGATGAAGGAAACTTTCGATATCATCAAAAACGACCGCCCGCCGGAGGAAATCTACGACTGGTTTATGAACTGGCACGTAGCCAGCGGCACCGGGCTGAGTCACAAAGCATTACCTTCTTTCAACACATTCATATTAAAGGTTAGCGCCTGGCTGGAACGCAAGAAAATGCTTTCGCAGGCCCTGACCATCTACCAGCTCACCAGCGACGCGCCCGCCCGCGAGCGACGCGTGCGATTGCTTTATAACCTGGGCGAAATCGACGAAGCCCTGGCATTGTGTGAGGAAATCGCCGACAGTCCGCAAAACGCCGACGAGCGCTTTTTCAGCCTCGATTTTTATGAGAAGATCAAAAACAAAAAAGCCCGGACCGTCAAGCGGACGACCCAGGCTTTAAAGGCTGCCGAAGCCATTGAAGTACCCATTTCCTACCGGTTCCGGGTGGAATTCGGTGCGATAACTTACTACCAGGAGCAGGGTTACAATGCATTTTTCAGCGAAAACGAGCCGTGGCGTGCATTGTTCGGACTGCTATTTTGGGATATCATTTACGATACTAATGTCCAGACGATCCATAACCCGCTGCAACGCATTCCGTCGGATTTCTTTTTACCCGATTTCTATTTCAAACGGTCGGAGCAACTGAAAGAACGGCTCGCCGCCGCGCATTCGCGCGAGATCATCGACGAGTTCGTCAGCCAGACATTTGCCGATAAATACGGCATTACCAACGTGCTGGTGCCCTGGTACGAAGGCGCGTTGGACAAGGTACTGACCCTTACCTCGCTCCTAAGCCCCGAAAAGATCCACAAGATCATGCTCGAAATGGCGCTGAACCTCCGTGAAAACACCCGCGGCTTCCCCGATTTGCTCGTTTGGAACGACGACGATTACGCATTCATCGAAATCAAATCGCCCACCGACCACCTTTCATCCCGGCAGCTGCATTGGCAGCATTTCTTTGCCGAGCACGGCGTACAGAGCCGGATCGTGCGGGTGAACTGGATCAAGGAGGACATTAATCTAATGTAAACTCAGCCGTCACAGGCAGGTGGTCCGACGCATATTTTTCGTCTATTACCTTCGTGTTGCCGCTTTTGAGTTTGCTTCCCTGCTTGTGCATGATGAAATCGATGGTCTTATTAGGCACCTCGACCGGGATCGTCGGTTTGCAATCGGTGCAGGAACGCGTGAAATATTTGTCAAAATAGGCGATCACCGGGCTTTCTGGGGTTGCATTGAAATCGCCACCGAGGATCATCGGCAATTGCGTTTCCCCGAAATGCTTCAAAATGGTTTCAGCTTGTAAAATGCGGTTGGGCTCTTTCAAACCCAGATGCGTGCTGGCGAAGATCAGTTTACGATTATCGGGCAGCTTTACGGTTACGGCGGCAATCGCGCGGTCTTCTTCCTTCAATTCCGGGCGGATCGGCAATGCATACTTCGCCGAATCGACGATCGGGAATCTGGTCAATACCGCCACGCCGTAATCGCCCCCCTGGTGATCGATCGCTTTGGAAAAATAGAACTTCATACCGGTAAGCTCGGCCAGTTGCTGCGCCTGGTTTTTGCCTTTTCCGGAGCGTTCGGTATTCACATCCACTTCCTGCAAAGCCACAAAATCGGGTTTTTCAGCATTGATCACCTTTGCAATAGCCTCAACGTCAATCTTGTCGCCGGCTGATGGCGGATTGCAGTGGTGGATATTGTAGGTCATTACTTTGAAGCGCTGCTTTTTAGCGGGCCGGTCAGGCAACGTACCGGCTAGTACGTTGATTGATAAGAGAATGGACAGAGAAAAAAAATACTTTTTCATCGGTGGTACGAAGATTAAGGTTAGTAATGCTTCAAAAATAGCGTTTGAAACCAGAATTAATGTCGTCTGATCACCCGATTAAGTTTATCGTCCCATCAAATTTCAGCCCGAAGAGCATTTTTCGTTATCATTACACATTCATTAACAATCCCTGCTTCATGAAGCTCCGAAAAATTCTATTCGCCGCAGCCGCACTTGCAGGCCTGGGCGTCGCGCATGCGCAAACCAGGCCGGAGGATGTGAAAAGTTTCACGCTGCCCAACGGCATGAAATTCCTCGTCCTGGAAGATCATTCGATCCCGACCGCCAACATGTACCTGTTCTGGAAGGTTGGCTCCCGGAACGAGGTCCACGGCATTACCGGCCTCTCTCACTTCTTCGAACACATGATGTTCAACGGTTCCAAAAACTACGGTCCGAAGCAGTTCGACCGCGTAATGGAAGCCAACGGCGGTTCCAACAACGCCTACACCTCCGAAAACGTGACTGTCTATACCGACTGGTTCCAGAAAGACGCATTGGAAACGATTTTCAAACTCGAATCCGACCGCATCGGCCACCTCTCCATCGACCCCAAAATGGTGGAAAGCGAGCGCGGCGTGGTGCTCTCCGAGCGCAGTACCGGGCTCGAAAACAGCAATTACAGGCTGCTGGGAGAGCTCGTCCAATCCGTGGCGTTCCAGGAGCATCCTTATATGTTCCCGGTAATCGGTTTCGAGTCGGACATCAAAAGCTGGACGCAAGCAGATCTCGAGAATTATTTCAAAACCTACTATTCACCCAACAATGCGACGGTGGTAGTGGTAGGGGATATTCAATACGACCAGGTCAAAAAGCTGGCCGACCAATATATGGCACCGCTTCCCGCACGTGGTTTGCCGCCGAAGATCCGCACCGTGGAGCCGCCTCAAAACGGCGAGCGGCGCGTGACAACTTACAAGGACATTACCACACCGAATATCATCCTGGCATACCACGTTCCCGAAACTGCCCATGCCGATTATTATGCGCTGGACCTGTTCAGCAGCCTGCTGAGCTCGGGCAACTCTTCTCGCCTCGTCAAATCGCTGGTCATGGACACCACCATCGCGTCCAGCGTATCCACAGGGCTCGATAACGGCTTCGACCCTACCCTGTTCGTCGTTTTCGGTGTGGCCGGCGACAACATTTCGGCACCGGATCTCGAAAAAGCCATTGAAAAACAGATCGATATGGTCATTCAGAATGGCGTAAGCGACGCAGAATTGCAAAAAGTGAAGAACCAGAAACTGATGGAGTTTTACCACACGCTCGAAACCATCAACGGCAAGGCCAACAGCCTCGGGACGTACGATGTATTTTTTGGTGATTATAAAAAGATGTTCGAAGCGCCGGAAAACTATAAAAAGGTGACAGTGGACGATATTAAGCGGGTTGCAGCCAAATATTTCACCGAGCGCAACCGCACCGTAGGCTACCTGCTTCCCGAAAAATCGAAATAACAGCCATTCAAAATATAATAGGAATGAAAAAAATCATGTTTTTGGTACTCGCCCTTTGCGCATTCGCGGCAGAGGCGCAGAATAATTTCAAAGTACCACCTTACGAGACATTCAAGCTCAAAAACGGGCTGACCGTTTACCTCATGGAGCAACACGAGGTACCGCTGATCAACGTCTCAGCCGTATTCGACGCCGGCTCTATCAACGACGGCGACCGCTACGGACTAGCCAGCCTGACCGCCGATGCCTTGCTTTTCGGCACCCAGAAATACACGAAGGCGCAGATCGAGGAAATGACTGATTACGTCGGCGCCAGCATTTCCACCTACGCCTCGAAAGACAATGCGGGCCTTGCGGCTTCATTTGCCGTAAAGGACCAGGAAAAGCTTTTTGAACTGATCCGGCAAGTGCTCGTCCACCCGGTTTTTGACGCTACCGAATTTGACAAACACAAACAACGGACATTGCTCGAACTCGCGCAGGCCAAGGAAAGCCCGCGCTCGGTGATTGGTAACTACTATAATGCATTCCTGTTCAACAACTTCCCGTATGCAACGCCCACGACCGGCAGCAAATCGACGGTTGAAAAAATCGATGTGGCGGCGGTGAAAGCATTTTACCAAAGTAATTATACCACCGGAAAAGGCGCTATCTCGATTGTCGGTGATTTTAAAGCGGCGGATATGAAGAAAAAAGTAACTGCATTGTTCGGAGAGTGGAAAACCGCACCTGCCAGAATGGTGAAACGCGTGGCCCCGAACCTGGAATTCGACAAAGCCCGCGTGTTGCTCGTGAACAAGGACGACGCCCGCGAAACGACATTCATGATCGGCGGCAAGGGGATCGACTATAATTCACCCGATTATGTACCGGTGGCGGTGATCAACACCATTCTTGGCGGCAGGTTTACGTCCTGGCTCAATGATGCATTGCGGGTCAACTCCGGCCTGACATACGGCGCCGGCAGCCGCTTTACACGCTACAAATATGCGGGCACATTCGGTATCAGTACTTTTACCAAAAATTCTACCACCGTTCCGGCGATCGATATGGCACTGAGCGTGCTGGACAGCCTTCACAAAACGGGTATCAACGAAGAGATCCTCGCATCCGCGAAGGCGTACGTGAAAGGCGATTTCCCGCCGGATTACGAGTCGGCGGGCGCATTGGCGCGCTTGCTGACGGACATGTTCGTTTACAATTTCGATGAAAGCTTTATCAATACCTTCCAGAGTAAGGTCGATGGGCTGACGGTAACTCAGGCTAAGAACATTATCGCAACCTATTTCCCCAAGGACAAGCTGCAATTTGTGTTTGTAGGCAAGGCGTCGGAGATTAAGGATCAGGTCAAAAAGTACGGAGAGCTGAGCGAAAAGCAAATCAAGGCCGACGGATTTTAGTATATCAATAATGGGTGTTGCTTTAAAGTAGGACCGGCTCACCGGATGTCCGGGGACCCGGCGTACGGGCACCCGCTAACCTTTTAGCAATACCTATCTAAAACAATCAATTCCAATGACGATGAAAAAACTAATCGGTCTGGGCTGTCTGGCGGCTGCATTGCTGACGGGCGAAAGCGACCTTTTTGCACAGGGCAAGCCGGTGTACACCGCGCCGATCGGCTTGCAGGCGTATACTTTCCGTGGCAGCTGGGCCAAAGGCATCGAGGCGACACTGGATACCATCAAGTCGCTCGGTGTCACCGAAATGGAAGGCGGGCCGATCGCCGGTATGACCACCGAGGAGCTCCGCAAGCAACTCGACAAGCGCGGCATTAAAATGTGCTCCATTGGTGCCGACTACAAGAAACTGAGCGAAAGCACCGCACAAACGATTAAGGATGCCAAAATACTGGGCGCTACCTACGTAATGGTAGCCTGGATTCCTCACGAAAAAGGCAATTTCAACCTCGAAACTGCGAAAAAAGCAGTGGCCGATTTCAACAAGGCCGGTAAGGAACTGAAAGAAGCGGGCATTTCATTAACCTACCACAACCACGGCTACGAGTTCGTGCCGTACGAGGATGGTACGTTGTTCGATTATATTGTAAAAAACACCAATCCCGAATACGTCAATTTTGAAATGGACGTGCTCTGGACGGCGTTCCCGGGACAAGATCCTGCAAAGCTGCTTTTGAAATACCCTACCCGCTGGAAACTGATGCACCTGAAAGACCTCAAAAAAGGCGTCAAAGGTGACCTCTCAGGCGGTACACCGACTACCAACGACGTAGCTTTAGGAACCGGCCAGATCGACATCGCCGCCACGTTGAAAGCGGCGAAGAAAGTGGGTATCAAACATTACTTTATTGAAGATGAGAGTCCTTCGTATCTGAAACAGATTCCTGTGACGATCGCTTATATTAAGAGTATTAAGGAATAGCACTATGTCACGCTGATTTCCATGATAAAACCAAGTGATCTTGATAGGTTGCTTGGTTTTATCATAGAAATCAGACTGACATCTTTCCCCTTCCTCCCTCTCCTCCCCTCAACCTACCACCCCGGATTCTGCTTCAAGGTCGGCGTGCGCTGCAACTCGTCCTGCATGATCGGGAAGAGGTAGTGCCTTGGCGCCACGAAAACACGGCTTTCTACGAAATAACGCTGCATCCGGTATTTTTTGCCGTCAATTACTATCTTGCCATTCGGGTCTTCCACCGGTTTCATGCCGTTGATCATCCTTTGCGTTTTCGGATATGGCCAGTATGCCTGCGAACGCTGCTCGTTCGTGGTACCGGCACCTTGCCACGCCTGCTCACGTGCGACTTCTTTGGGCGAGCTGGCTTCCAGGTACAAGCGCGACGACCAGATCCGGTTGTTTTCATAAAACAGCTCTACCCTTCTTTCGCGTTTGATATACTCGTCCATCAATGCCTTGCTACTCTGTGCCTCCGGCGGAATGGGCGCCATGAATGAGCGTTTTCTGACTTCATTCAGCATTTGGTAAATTTCCGCATTAGGCCCCGCCGACTCATTCACCGCCTCCGCATAAATGTAAATGAACTCCGGCAAACGCCACACCGGCGGACCGCTGATGGCAAAGCTCTTATCGCGGTTCCACGATTCCCGCAGGATTTTGCGGAGGAAATAACCTGTCGTCGACGAGTTGGAAGCACCGATCTTATCCGCACCGCTGGCTGTGTTGATCACTTTCCCTTTGAATGTAGAGCCGTGATACACGATATCGCGATAAAAACGCGGGTCTCTTTTAACGCTTTCATATGGGTTGCCATCGTCATAACCGTCGGCTTTCGCCCGCGTTCCATAAACGGGATAGCCAAATCCGTTGGGAGCAATGTATTCATATTCATCCACTTGCTCCTGAACCGGCATCTGGCGAGAGCTTCCGCCCCAGCTTGGCGGATAAATATCGCCCTGCCAGTTGTGGTCCTTGTCGCGGGTTACGAAGAAAACGGCCTCGTTCTGAAATGCCTGCATGTCATGGTACAAATCCCAGAGACGCGCGGGAACCTTGGAATTGTTGTTATTCACACCGGCATCATCGCGAAAATCGGCCGCATCGTGGCCCTGGTACAGGCTGTACCGCTGGCGCCCATCCACTTTGAAATCGATCACCGCCTTCGCGGCTTCCTTCGCTTTCACCCAGCGAGCTACGTTGTAAGTATATTCGGAAGCAAATTGCCGCGTGTCGTTCGGAAATGTACCACCGTTCCACATCGGTGTGGCGGCCATCCAGGCGATCATCGCTTTCAGGCCCAGACAAGCCCCTTTATCCACCCGGCCAAAATCCGCACCGCCCCAGCTGCCCGGCACCAATGCCATTGCCGAATCACAATCCGCATTGATTTTCGCGGCAATAGCGTGAAATGATTCCTGTTTAAAGTCCATCGGATCGGTCGGCTGAATGGTACGGTTGACGTAAACCACTTCGCCGTACATGCGCGCAGCCAGGTAATGCAGGTAGGCACGCATGAAGTAGGTTTCGCCAATGCGCTTTTCGAGGTCACCTGCCTGCAACGGGTTATCGGGCGTGTTATATTTCCTGATTCCTTCAAGAATTACGTTCGCTTTGCGGATCCGTGCGTACAAATCCCACCAGTATTGCCCGCGGCTGCTTCTGTCGGGCATGGAATTCGGGTTCCAGTCGCCCGTGTTGAATTTGTTCGTAAGGCTGCCCTCGGCGGTCGACCCCTCGGCCTCGTCGGTGACGGGTGCAGACGAGAAGTGTGAGAAAAAAACGAGCGGGCTGTTGGCGCCTTTGATATTGTCGTACAAATCGGTAATCAACTGGTTCATTTTGTTGTACCGGGTAAAAACCTGCTCGGCATCGATCTGATCGTCGGGCTTGCGGTCGAGGAAATCCTCCTGGCACGCGAAAAGCAGGAACGTGATGCCGAATATCGCTGCTATATAAAATTTCTTGCTATTCATAAATAGTCGGTTTGTCAAAATGAAATGTCAACACCAAAATTCACCACCTTCTGAATGGGATACCAGTCGCCCGAGCCTTCACGTGTTTCAGGGTCCATATCGGCCTCGCCCAAACCATCCCAGGTCAATAAGTTCATACCCTGTATATAAATGCGGAAGTTGTCGATACCGATCTTTTTGATCGCGGTTTTAGGCAGGTTATAACCAATTTCCACGGTTTTCAGGCGGACATATTTGGAATCATAAAGGAACAGGCTGCTCGATCCGTTTTTGTTGTTGCTATGATCTCCGAAATGCAAGGCAGGGTAAGTGGCGGTCGCCGCCGTTTCGGGCGTCCATCGTTTAAGGTGCATGGGTTTCACCTTACCATATTTATCCTGGCTAAACAGCGGGAAATCGTAAACTGCCGCGCCCGAAAGCTGTACCGAGGCCCTCGCTGCTCCCTGGAACAATGCGCTGAAATCGAAATTCCTGAAACGGCCGCCCACCGGCAAACCGAACATGATCTCGGGATTACGCGGGTTACCCACAGCCGTGCGGTCGCCCAGGTCGTCGATCTTGCCATCATTATTGAGGTCCTTGTAAATCACATCGCCGGGACGCAGCGTACCAAACGACTGGAAGCCGCTACCGCTGTTCATGGCATTCAGCTGGTTAGCCTCTTCCTGGTTGGCTACGAAACGGTCGAAAATGTAATCGAAATGCTCGTCGATGCGCTTGCCTGTGTTGGCCCGGCCTGGCGATGCATATGGTATTTCGTTCATGAAAATGATCTTGTTCCGCGCAAATGTGAAGTTAGGTCTGATAAAATAGGTAAAGTCCTTCCCGACCGCGCCGGTCCAGCCGATTTCCAGATCGAAACCCCTGTTGTTTACGATCCCTGAGTTGAGGTAAGGCGCGTCTTTACCCACAATATCCGGGAAGCCGAGCTTATTCCCGCCGCTCATGTCGGTAATAATGTCGTAACGGTGCTCGCGGAACAGGTCGAGCGTCAATGTAAGGTGTTTCAGGAAGGTCGCATCGATCCCGATATTGGTCTTTCTGGCTTTTTCCCAGGTCAGGTCAGGGTTGGCCAGATCGCCTTCCTGCAAATAACCTCCCGCGCCCGAACCGAAATTGTCGGTACCGAAATTGTAATCGTTATCCCTTCTGGTAAAATACTGAAGATAAATAAAACGTCTGTCGTTAGGCACTTTATCGCTACCGACCAAACCATATGATCCTCTGATTTTCAGATTGTTGATCCAGTTCTGCGCGCCGGTCATGAATTTTTCTTTTGAAACCACCCAGCCTGCCGCTACCGAAGGGAAGAACCCGTAACGCTTGCCTTTCGCAAAGTTTTCCGAACCATTGTAAGCGGCATTCACCTCGAACAGGTAACGGTCGTCATAGCCATAAGTCGCACGGGCAGTTATACCCTGGTAGCTAAATGGCACCTGATTGTTGATAATGCGTCTCGACCGGTTGAAAAGTACCATTCCCGACACGTCGTGCAGTCCGAAGTTGCGCATATAATCCAGCTTGGCCTGCACATAGGAGCGGCTGTCGCTGTCCTTTTTATCGAACTGATTGCGGATCGTCTGGTCGATATTGTATTTATTCCCCGTCTTGTACGCCCCCGTGTACACCCCAGGCGTGCGGTACACGTCCGCGCCATCCACGGGTACGAATGTCGCGTAGCCGGGATACTCGCGATAACCTTCCGAATAGGTAGTAACATCCCTGCGGATCCAGCCGCCATCGGCCGCGTCGTAGGAGAACATTCCCTCGATTGCAAGCCCTTTTGTGATAAAATTCAGCTTATGCCCCAATGCAAACGACCCGTTCAGATACGTGTTCTTGTCGTTCAGAAAACCCGTGCGGCTCAATTCTCCAAGCATGTTAAACCGGTAAATCTGGTCTCCGTAGAGCATTCCCAGCGGGTTATTCGCTTCAAAAACCTTGTTCGCCGGATTTCCATTCGGTTCCACCACGATCGGCAGGTACGACGGCTGCGTATTAGCCAATTCCACAATGCGGCTGGCAGTGGTACCCGGCGCGTTGCGATCGGTAATGCGCGCCCCTATGTCCAGTTTAGCATAAAAATTGTCCGTAATGTCAATATCGATGTTCGAACGGAAGTTGTAACGTTTGAAAACCGCTTGCGTATTATTGGCCGAAAGATTGGTGTGCCGGTAGTTACCATCCTGCTGGAAGTAGTTGGCCAGGACAAAATACCTGGCCCTCAACGATCCACCGCTAATAGATAAACTGTAATCATGCTGCACACCCGGCTTGAACGCATAATCGAAATAATTCCAATTGTAACCCAGGCCGTCGGAGTTATCCCCCTTCGCCCGGCGGAAATCGGCAATGGCCTGTTCCGAAAACAAGTTCAATGTCGTAGGGTCCGCATCCGGGTTGTCGTTCCTTCTCGCCTCATTGTAAAGCATCGCATAATCCGCCGAGCCGAGGTAAGTCGGGAATTTCACCGGCTGGTTTATACCTACCGATCCCTTGAAATTCACTGTCGCCTTATCCTGCACCTTTCCGCGTCGTGTCGTGATGAGGATTACCCCGTTGGCCCCACGGACGCCATAAGGTGCTGTGGCTGAGGCATCCTTCAAAATAGTAAATGTCTCGATCTCGGAAGGTGCGAGGTAATCCATACTTCTTTCCAGACCGTCGATGATCACAATCGGCGCCTTGTTACCGTAAGTGGCTGTCCCGCGAATAAAGATCTCACTCCGGTCCACACCCGGCTCGCCTCCGCTGAACTGGTTGGCAAACAAACCCGGCAGACGTCCCGCCAATGCATTGGTAATGCTCGCCGTCGGGCTCTGTTTCAAATCTTCGGTCGTGATCGTCGCGATGGAACCGGTAATGGTCGCCTTCCGTTGCGAGCCATATCCCACGATCACGATCTCTTCGAGGCCGTTCAGATCTTCTTCCAGCTGAATGCTAAGCGTGGTTTGCGCACCTACGGTTTGTTCTTTTTTGAGATACCCGATAAAAGAAATCACCAGCACATCGCCTTGCTCGGCTTCCACGGTAAACTTCCCGGTAGCATCGGCGGACGTCCCCTTGTCGGTCCCTTTCACGATCACCGTCGCTCCGGGCAGCGGATTGCCTTTCGCATCGGCGATCGTTCCGGTGATCTCTCGGATAACCGTCTCGGGAATTGCCGGCAAACTATTGTTCTGCACGGGACCGGCCCCGTCGTGTTCTTCCTTTTTGTAGATCGCGATTTGCTTACCTATTACCTTATACGTCAGATCTGTTCCTTTGAGTGCGGCATTCAGAATGGCCGGCACCGTTTCGTTTTTAAGGTTCAGGTTAAGATTGAGTTCCTGCTTTCCCGAAAAAAGGTCGTCCCTGTAAAATATGCGGTAACTGGTCTGTTCCTGAATCTGCCTGAACAGTGTAGCCAGATTTCCGTTGCGGATTTTGACGTCCATCCGGCTTTTCTGGGAATACCCCGTCGCATGCACGCTCATCATCGCGACCCATAACAGCAGTACTGTCAGTTTCATGATTCTCAGCAATTTTGATGGGTGCAATTCTTCCAATGGGCAATACCCTTTTTGGTCAAATTTTTTCATAAATTTGAATTGACTTTTGTGAATACAATGGTTTAAAGATCACTTGCTTGCCGGCAAGTGTGAAGGATCGGGAAACGTTGCCGCGTTTCCCGTTTTTTATGGTTTGATAGTGCTTTCCTCCAATACGTACCTCCTTTCGTTAGGTTGTTTAAAAATAAGTCCGGTGCTCAGCGAGATCGCACTCAATATATCGCGGATATCCTCCTGCAGATGAAGTTCTCCGCTGAAAGTGACACCCGCGAGTTTCGGTTGTTTTAGTTCAATATCCACGCGGTAATACCGCGAAAGTTTTTTCAAAACCTCTGCCAATGGCGCTCTGGCGAGGATCAGGTAGCCTTCTTTCCAGGAAACATATTCACGCACATCCACCTGCTCCGTCGTCAATGCGGCCCGCCCCTGGTCGAAAACAGCCCGCGTGCCCGGCGTGATCTTCGTTTTCTTCGATCCGAACAATGCCTGTCGCTGGGTTGTCAGTTCCACACTCCCTTTCGTCAGCACCGTTGCCGTATAAGGATCATCATCATAGGCACTTACATCGAATTCCGTCCCCAGCACTTTTACCTCCATGTCTTTGGTGTGTACGTAAAACGGCACGTCTTCGGCATGTGTTACCGAGAAAAACGCCTGGCCTTCCAGGTATACTTCGCGCTGGCGTTTGTCAAAATTCGACGGGTATACCAGCTTCGAGCCGGAGTTCAGCCATATACGCGTGCCATCCGCAAGGGTAAGCACCGACCTTTTCCCATAGGGCACGATCAATGTATTGAATTGCTGATCCCCGGCCTCCTGCTGGCCTACTGTCGATGAAGAGTCAATCTGAATGAGCGCACCATTGTTTTTATACTCTACGCTCGAATTTTCTTTCCGCAAGCTCACCGAGCGTTCGTCGGCGAGGATGAGGCGGGTTTCTTCGGGGCCACCTTTCGCGCGGAAGGCCACTTCCTGCATGACGCGCGCCGAATCCTCGTAAAAAACAAGGTAACCGACGCCGGCGAGCAACAGCAACGCCACCGAAGCCGCCGCCGCGATCCAGTACGTGCTGAACGACCGTTGTTTTCTCTGGGAAACGGATTCCTCCACCTGGTTCCAGAGTGCATCCTTTTCGGACTGTTCCAATTTTTCCTTATGGAGGGTTTTAAATAGCAGCTTTGCCCGTTCCCCGGCCATTCTCTCCTCTTCCGAGAGATGTTCCGGATCCGGTGACGGCTCCTGCTTGTTGCTTTTTCTTTTCATGGAAGCGCTTGTTTACCTACAAGAGCGCGACCGGGAGCAGATATAGACTTCTAAAAGGATTTATTTTGACAAAAAATAGAAAATTTTTCTTAACAACACATAATCAAGAAGATAGCACCAAATTCCAGCTTACCGCGCAGCTCTTTGAGAGCCCGGTAAACAAATGTGCGGCAGGTAGGAACGGAGATCTGCATGAGCGCGGCGATTTCCTCGTAATCGAGGTCCTGGTGGAAACGGAGGTAGAGGATCTCACGCTGGCGGTCGGGAAGCTGGTTGATCTCCGTCGCTAGGTGATGCAGGATTTCGCGCTCCTTTTCGTCCGTGATCAGCTCCTGCTCTATACTGAAAGTAAATGCATTGATGGCAAGCGAGTCCTCGGTATCCCAGCGGTCGAAACGCAGCATCGACGATTTCCGGTGCGCCAGATGCAGCTTCCTGCGAAGCGATTTCAGGAGATAGAATTTCACATTCACTTCCCGCGCCAGATTTTTCCGGTAACTGTGCAAATCGATGAACAGATCGTGAATGCAGTCCTTCACAAGGTCACGATCGGTACTGTACCGCATTCCGAACGCGTACAGCACGTCGGCGTAATGGTCATAAAGGTCGCTAAACGCATCGGAATCGCCGGAAATGAAGCGTAGCCAGGTATCATGGTCCGGGTCTGAATGTGTCATAACTCAAAGTTCAATGCATATTTCCCGAAAACGTTTCTCCAAAACGGGTTTAAATGTATGAGTATCCATTAAAGTTATCAAATATCTCCTGTTTCTTCTCCCTATTTTTATACCTTCATATTTGGTGCTGCCCGCATATTTGTCAAGTCTGAAGATACTTTTTACTTTGCATCAAAAAAGCAATCAACATGGAACCAGCACTATTGAATGAAGTCCCGTCGCTCGATTTGGCCGATTTTACATCGGGAGACGCCCAGCGCAAGCAGCAGTTTGTCAACGACCTGGGCGCGGCATTTACCAACATCGGTTTTGTAGCCATTAAAAATCACGGGTTAAGCGACGCGCTGCGGAACAATCTTTACGAAAATGTAAAGGTATTCTTCTCGCAGCCGGACGAGGTCAAAAAAAAGTACGAGTTCCCTGAGCTTTTCGGCCAGCGCGGTTACATTGGCAAAGGCAAAGAAACCGCAAAAGGTTTCAAAGTGGCCGATTTGAAGGAATTTTATCATGTAGGGCAGCCCGACCCAGTCGGCCAGATGCCTTCCAATATCTTCCCCGAAGAATTCCCGGAGTTCAGGAAGTATACCCTTGAAGTTTACCATACTTTCGAAAATACCGGCAAAACGCTGCTCCGCGCCATTGCCATTTACCTGGGTCTGCCGGAGGATTATTTTGAAGATAAGGTTAAAAACGGCGATAGCCTCCTGCGTGCCCTGCATTACTTCCCCATTCCGAACCCCGAGCTGGTGCCGGAAGGCGCGGTAAGGGCTGCGGCTCACGGCGATATCAACCTCATTACCTTGCTCATGGGCGCCAGCGCGGAAGGCCTCGAAGTACTCCGCCGCGACGGCGAATGGATCGCTATTACCGCATTACCCGACCAGATCGTCGTGAACGTGGGCGATATGCTCGACCGGCTGACGAACCATAAACTTAAATCGACCATTCACCGGGTGGTAAACCCGTCACGTGAGAAAATGGGGACGTCGCGCTATTCGATCCCGTTCTTCATGCACCCCCGCGCCGATATGGACCTGACCAGCCTCGAAAGCTGCGTCACCGCCGAACATCCGAAGTTGTACACCAACATGACTGCCGGGGAGTTTCTCGATGAACGTTTACGGGAGCTCGGTTTGAAAAAATAAAAGTACCCTCAGCTTGTCCTATCCACCCATCCGCCGCTTTCGTTACATCATTTACCTGATGGACATCCTCTTGCTATCGCTCACAGCATTCGGAGGGCCGCAGGTGCATCTGATGATGATGATCGAGCGGCTCGTACACAAGCGTAGGTATGTTACCGAAGAAGAGTTGCTTGAATTGCAGGCACTATGCTCCATTCTGCCTGGCCCAAGTTCGACGCAGACGGTCACGGCGATCGGCCTGAAAATAGGCGGGCAGCCGCTCGCCTATCTGACATTGGTCGTATGGTCGTTGCCGGCGATGGTGCTCATGACGCTCGCCGCCATTGGCATTCACTACCTGGAACGGAATGCTATTTCACTGGATTTCACGCGGTTCGTAGGACCAATGGCGGTCGCCTTCCTCATGTACGGCGCCTCATCGATCGCCCGAAAAGTGATCCACAATACCCAAGGCTGGACTTTCCTCGTCATCTCGACCATTCTGGCTTACTTGTACCCCTCGCCTTACATGACACCCGTACTCATCGTATGCGGGGGCGTGGCGTCCTCGCTCAATTTCAAGAAGCACGAGAAAATGGAAAAGGCCGAGATCCGTATCAAATGGCGGCCTATTATCTTCTGGATTTCCGTGCTGATCGCGGCGGCTGTCATTGGTAAGATCACGAATTCATTGCCGGTGAGGCTCTTCGAGAACTTTTACCGGAACGGCAGCCTCGTATTCGGCGGCGGGCAGGTACTGATCCCCATTCTTTACAATGAATTTGTAGAGTTCAAGCATTATCTCACCGAGCAGGAGTTCCTTGCGGGCATGGCACTTACGCAGGTTGTGCCGGGGCCTGTATTTTCGATCGCTACATTTGTCGGGAGCGTTTCACTGCAAACGCACGGCTGGTTTGGTCAGATCGTCGGCGGATTTGTGGCGACAGCGGGTATCTTTCTACCCGGCACGTTCTTCATCTTTTTCGCATATCCTTTTTGGGACCAGCTGAAACGTTATCGCGGCATCCGGGCCTCGCTTGAAGGCATCCACGCCGCCAGCTGCGGCCTCACCATCGCCGCCGCCATCTCGCTCTTTCAGCCGATGATGACCAACATACAATCGGTAGTAACCGTAATCGTCACGCTTGTTGTGGTCGCATTGGGCAAAGTTCCGTCGTATCTAATCATCCTGGCGGGGTTGTTGCTGGGGCTGCTGTTCTAGGCGTTTTGCTGGGAGAACGGGAAACGTTGTGTATATTTACTTAGACTTCATTCAATAACTTAATATTGAGGTATATGCTTTTGGAACTGGATGATAACGTAGTCAACAGCACCGGACTGACCGAGCAGGAACTAAGGATCGAGCTGGCTGTGCGTCTATATGAAGACGATAAAATCACTGTTGGACAAGGTGGAAGAATGACTGGCCCAGGCCATGTTAAGTTCCAGCAGGAACTTGGCAAGCGGGGCATCTACATGTCCTTCAAAACCTCTACGAGAAAATCATAATTCCAAAGAAGGTATATCTGGAATTGCAGGAACTGAATGCCGCATTCCGGCATAAACTTACATTGGATTGGATAGAAATTAAGGAAGTTTCAAGTTCATTACTCTTGAACAAACTGCCGTAAAGCCGGTGATCGAAATATTAGTTAATCAATGTGGTTTTTGGATCAAACCAAACCTCATTGAAAGGGTCTTAAAATCAGTAAATGAATAATAGTACAAGCATAGTTTCCAACCCCAATGACCAGACACCACCTAACCCTATTTGCACTCCTTTTTCTAACCGCATTTACTTCAAACGCCCAGATCAGCTCCCCGCCCGGCTTTTTGCAAAAAAACAGGATTCGCGAGTCCCGGCAGTGGGTCGATTCTGTTTTTGCCACGCTGTCGCCCGATGAACGCATTGCCCAGTTGATTATGGTCGCGGCGGTGTCGGATACCAAGCGGGCGTTGATCGACCCCAAAACCAGTAACCCGACGGTCGTCGAAAAGCTGATCCGCGAAAATAAAGTGGGCGGAATCGTGTTTTTCCAGGGAGGCCCGATGCCTCAGGCACGGCTGACCAATTACTATCAATCGATTTCGAAAGTACCACTCCTGGTAGCGATGGACGCGGAGTTTGGTTTGGCGATGCGGATCGATAGCACCGTGCGGTACCCTTACCAAATGACGTTAGGCGCCATTCAGGGAAATAACGACCTTATTTATGAAATGGGGGCACAACTCGCGAAACAGGCACGCAGACTGGGAATGCACATCAATTTTGCACCGGTTGCCGATGTCAATAATAACCCCGATAACCCGGTTATCAGCTTCCGCTCGTTTGGGGAGAACAAATATAAAGTCGCCGAAAAGGCTGTTGCTTACATGCGCGGAATGCAGGACAATGGCTTGCTGACCAGTGCAAAACATTTCCCCGGCCACGGCGATACCGGCACCGACTCGCATTACGATCTCCCGCTGATCGCACATTCGACACAACGAATTGATTCACTGGAACTTTACCCTTTCCGGGCACTGATCGACAACGGCCTGAGCGGCATGATGATCGCGCATTTGAGCATCCCGGCACTGGATAAAACGCCTAACCTGCCATCTACACTTTCCAAACCGATTGTAACAAACCTGTTGCGCAGCCAGTTGGGGTTTGAGGGGCTGATCTACTCCGATGCGATGAATATGAAGGGGGTAACCAAGTACTTCCCGGACGGCAAGGCCGACGCAATGGGCCTCGAAGCGGGCATGGACCTGCTGGAATTCACCGAAGATGTGAACAAATCTATCGCCGAGATTAAAAAGAGCATTGCGGAAGGCAAAATTACTCAGGCGGAGATCGACTACCGCTGCCGCAAAGTACTGGAAGCAAAGGCCTGGGCGGGCCTCAATCATTACAAACCGGTTGACCTCGACAACCTGTACGAGGACCTGAACCCCAAGGCCGCCGAGCTCACCAACCGCCTGCTCACAGAAAAGGCCCTTACGGTACTTAAAAACGATAACGGTATTCTGCCGCTCCGCGAGCTGGATACATTGAAAATCGCCTCCATTTCAGTGGGAGCCGATACGGTTACAACTTTCCAGAACACGCTGGGGCTTTACACGACCGTCGACCATTTCCAAATCCCTGCCAAGGCTACGGCGGAGCAGATCGAGGCGGTACGCTCGAAATTGAATGCTTATAACCTGCTGCTGGTAGGCGTGCATTTGGGCAGTATTTCCCCACGCACCAGTTATGGTTTGACCGAGCCGATGAGTGCAGTCTTGCAGGAACTGATCGCTACTAAAAAAGCGGTGGTTTCTGTTTTCGGCAATCCGTATGCTTTGAATAAGATGCCTAAATCCGACGATGCGAAAGCGCTGATCATGGCTTACCAGCTTACGCCGTATACGCAGGATTTGTCGGCCCAGCTGATATTCGGCGCCATTCCGGCATCAGGCAAGCTACCGGTGACTGTCAATGCGCAATATCCTTATAACGCGGGCATCCAAACCCCGGCGCTCGGCAGATTGAAATACACCATTCCGGAAGAACTTGGGCTGGATTCGAAGGTTATCACCTTTAAAATAGATTCTATTGCGAATGCAGCTGTGACGCAAAAAGCAACGCCGGGCTGTGTCGTGCAGCTGGCGAAGGACGGCAAGGTGTTCTTCCGGAAAGCCTACGGGAAACACACGTATGAAGGTAATCACCCCGTAAAATTGACGGATTTGTACGACCTCGCCTCGGTTACCAAAATCACAGCTTCCACACTCGCATTGATGAGCTTGTGGGACGAGAAAAAGTTTGACCTGGACGGGACCATGAAGGATTACCTGCCCGATTTTGAAGGTTCCAATAAAGCTGACCTGCAATGGCGCCGTGTGCTCACGCACAGCGCACGCCTGAAAGCATTCATCGTACTTTGGAAAGAAGCGCAAAAGGCTGACGGTAGTTGGAAAAAGAAGACATTCAGCACGAAAAAATCAAAGCGCTACCCTACTTCCGTTGTGGGTGACAGCCTCTTTATTTTCAAGAATTACGACAAAACCATCTTCAAATCGATCCGCGATTCGCCTTTGAACGAGAAGGAAGGTTACGTTTACAGCGATCTTTCCTTTATCCTGTATCCACAGATTGTGAAGCGGTTGAGTGGCGAGAATTTTGAAGATTATATTAAAAACCACTATTACCACAAACTAGGCGCCAATACGCTCACTTTCAATCCAAAACGCTTTTATAAACTGGACGACATCGTGCCTACCGAGCGCGACACGTTCTTCCGCATGACGCAACTGCACGGACAGGTACACGACGAGGCTGCGGCCATGCTGGGCGGTCTGAGCGGCCATGCGGGCCTGTTCGGTACTTCCAATGATGTGATGAAAGTGTGGCAAATGTATTTGCAGGACGGCTATTACGGCGGTCAGCAGTTGCTGAGTAAGGATGCACTCATCGAATTTACACGCTACCAATACCCTGAAGAGGGAAGCCGCCGCGGTATCGGGTTTGACAAGCCTACTTTCAAATACACCGGCAATGCACCGCGGTATGCAAGCCCGTCGAGTTTCGGACATACGGGTTACACGGGCATTATGACCTGGGCGGATCCTGCCTGGGGGCTGAATTACGTCTTTTTGTCGAACCGGGTGTACCCGACGCGTGAGAACAACAAAATCTCGTCGATGAACATACGCACGTCGATCATGGATGTGGTTTACGAGCAGCTTTTAAAAAAGTAACCCCGGTTACTCGCGCCGAACCCTGAACTTGCTACCTTTGTAATACTCACGAACAAGGTTATAAAAATGTACTATCGGTTTGACAAGGAAAAAGCGTCCCGACGGCCTGGAATCACGCCGTTGAAGGAAGCTATCGATCAAATGCTCGACAGGTACAAGCTCCGTAACCGTTTCGACCAATCCTATGTGGTTGCGCATTGGGACAAGATCATGGGTTCGGCGATTGCCACCCGCACCAAGAAAGTGTACATCAAAGACGGCACCCTGTTCCTTCAAATCGAATCCGCGCCGCTGCGCAATGAACTTTTCCGCGCGAAAGCCAAGATCATCGAACTCATCAACCGGGAAATGGGTAGTGCGTTGGTGCAGGATGTGATTTTTGTTTAGCATCGCCTATTAATCTGAATGAATCCAATCCAGTTTCCTGCATTTCTGAAACCCGGTGACCGTGTCGGGGTTTTGGCTCCGGCCAGTATTGTGAAGTATGAAGATGTTGTTCCCGGCATCAGGTTGTTTACCGAACAATGGGGCCTCGAAGTGGTCGAAGGAAAAACTCTGAAGACTTCATTTAACCAGTTTTCGGCTTCGGATGATGACCGGTTGGCGGATGTACAGCAAATGCTCGATGATCCATCGATCAAGGCCATTATCGCTGCCCGTGGGGGGTACGGTTGTTCGAGGATCGTGGATTGCCTCCATTTCGACAAATTCCTCCAACACCCGAAATGGATCGTCGGCTTCAGCGATCTGACGGCTTTTCTTTCAAGAACATTCCAGCTCGGCTATGCGAGCATTCACGCGCCGATGGCCAAAACCATCACCTGCACCGGCGCGGAACTGGCGGCGGAGTCGCTCAGGCAAATGCTTTTCGGCGAGTTGCCAGCTTATGAAGTACCGACCCACCCATTAAACCGCGTCGGAAATGCCACAGCGCAGGTGGTAGGCGGGAATCTCTGCCTGCTCGCCCACATGATCGGCTCCGAGACGGAGATCGACACGGATAGTAAAATCCTTTTTATCGAGGATATCAATGAGTATCTGTACAACCTCGACCGGATGATGATCCAGCTGAAACGTTCGGGCAAGCTCAACAAACTGGCCGGGCTTGTCGTGGGGCAGTTTACAGACATGAAAGACAATAACAGCCCTACATTCGGCAAGGATTCATACCAGATAATCGCAGAACATGTGGCAGAGTTCGGCTATCCCGTCTGCTTCGACTTCCCCGTTGGCCATGTCGGCGACAACCGCGCAATGGGCGTGGGCATGAATGCTTTCCTGAGCGTAGCGGACGATGCCGTGCAACTCCGCTTTCTATCAAACTCCACAGCTGTATAGCTAAAAGATATGACAAATTTCAAGGACAAGGTCGTCTGGATCACCGGGGCGTCGTCGGGTATCGGCGAGGCATTGACAATGGCTTTTGCCAAAGAAGGTGCGAAACTGGTACTTACCGCCCGTCGCCGCGAGGAATTGGAACGAGTAAAGCGGCAAACGGCATTGCCCGACGCCGATGTGCTGGTACTGCCATTGGATGTCACGCAGTTCGACCAGGCCAAACCAGCCGCCGAGCAAGTGATCGGGCATTTCGGTCGGATCGATGTGATGGTACATAATGCGGGTGTCAGCCAGCGTTCGTACATCGACGATACCGATCTGGAAGTTTACCAGAGCCTGATGAATGTCAATTTTTTCAGTACGGTAGCGCTTACAAAAGCCGTTTTACCGCATATGATCGCCCGGCAGTCGGGGCATTTCATTGTCATGAGCAGCGTCGCAGGGAAGATCGGGACGATTATGCGCTCGGGCTACAATGCCGCCAAACATGCTTTGCAGGGGTTTTACGATTCGCTGCGCGCCGAAGGCTATCGGCACAATATCAAAGTCACCACCATTTGCCCCGGCTACATCCGCACGAATATTTCGTTGAATGCCTTGAACGCATCCGGGGACAAATTTGGCAAAATGGACAGCAACCAGGCCAAAGGCATTCCGGCCGATGTTTGTGCCGAAAAAATTCTCGACGCCGTCAGGAAAGACAAAAAGGAAATCTATATCGGAGGATTCAAGGAGGTTGCCGCCATTTACCTCAAGAGGTTCTTCCCGAACCTGCTGTTTGACCAGGTCAGGAAGAACATCCCTGAGTAACATTATTTTGCCTTCGCTTTTTCCAGATAGTCGGTAGCCAGGCGGGCGATCGACCTCACGCCGAGTACGAGGCTGCCTTCGTCTACATAGAAGTCGGGCGTGTGGTGTGGTGCGGCTTCGGCAACGTTTTGTCCTTTTGGCATACCTCCCAAAAAGAAAAAGAAACCTGGTACTTTCTGTTGGTAAAAGGCAAAATCCTCGGCACCGGTTTTGACCGGAATTACATTCACATTCTCTTTTCCCGCCACATTTTCCAGCGTCCCGATCATTTTAGCGGTAAGCGGCTCGTCGTTGACAGTAACCGGGTACATGACATCGATATCGACCAATGCCGTTGCACCGGCACTTTCCGCAATGTTGGATGAGATTTCATTGAGACGCTTGTGCACGTACGAATGCATTGTTTCGTCGAAAGTCCGGATGGTACCGATCATTTTGACCGATTCCGGGATGATATTCTGCCGCACGCCGCCATGTATGGCTCCAATCGTCACCACCGCAGGCGCCTGGGTGAGGTTCAGGTTACGGCTCACGATGGTTTGCAATGCATTCACGATCTGCGCTGAAGTCACGATCGGGTCGACGCCCGACCATGGATAGGCGCCGTGCGTTTGTTTTCCTTTTACATCAATACTAAAAAAATCTACCGCAGCCATCGTCGCGCCGGGACGGTAGGCAATCTTACCCACTTCGATCTGCGAGTCGATATGCAAGCCAAAAATAGCCTCGACTTTCGGATTTTCGAGCACTCCTTCCTTCACCATCAGCTCCGCTCCTCCCTCCTCTCCTTCCGGCGCGCCTTCTTCGGCTGGTTGGAATATAAATTTGATGGTCCCCGGAAGCTCGTTCTTCATCGATGCAAGCACTTCCGCCACGCCCATGAGGATCGCTATGTGCGTATCGTGCCCGCACGCATGCATAACGCCCGTATTTTGCCCTTTGTATTCCGTCGTAACTTTCGATTTGAAAGGAACATCCACCCGCTCCGCCACCGGCAGGCCGTCCATATCGGCACGTAAGGCCACCACTGGGCCCGGTTTGCCACCTTTCAGGATGCCGACGACCCCGGTATGCGCAACGCCGGTCGTTACTTCAATACCGAGCTGTTTCAAGTGGTTCGCGACTTTCTCCGCGGTTTTAAATTCCCTGTTACCCAGTTCAGGGCTCTGGTGGAAATCGCGCCGCCACGCGACAAGCTTCTTTTCCAGCGCCGGCGCTTTCTGATCGATCGATTTTGCTAATGGGGATTGTGCAGATACCAACTGTCCGGTGATCAAGGCGATCAGGGCCGCCGCTGACATCCGGCAGAATCTGCCTGAAATCTTGCCAGTAAAAGGAGTTGCCATATTGAGTTGTTAAAGGATCTGTTCTTTCAAGATCGGAAAGATATTCTACGGTTCCAAAATAAAAAAGGCCCTACCCGTAATGGATAAGGCCTTGTACATGCAAATGTTTGAAATCAATGCTCGTCTTCCAGAAAGCCTGTGCGACGGTATCCGGCGTAATCTATCACCGATTTTTCTCCCTTGTCAACAAATTCGAACTTCACGTAAATCGAATCCGTTTTGTTGCCGCCGGTACTTGTAGCAGCGCCCTTGATGATCTTGCCTTCAAGAACAGATACTCCAACAGCCGCGTCGTACATATTCGGCAGGTTTGGTGCAGCATCAAAAGTCATAGCGCCCAAGTTAACTTTGGTAATCACTTTTGCCGGCCAGGTTTCGTGATCATCGAGGATCAGGTCGGTTTCATTGTTCGCCGCGGTGTTGGAAGTGGTGATCAGGTAATACCCTCCTCCGATGTCGTCACCATCCTGAAGTATTTTTACGTACCACTCACCACACATAGCTTTCAACTTGGTGCCTTCGATAGCCGGCTCAGTACCAAGGTCGCAGGAAGCCATTGCGAACACCAATAATATCAGAGAATACTTTATATATTTCATAACGTCAATTTTATTGTTTTTCAAAAACACGCAATGCGGTACCGAATCCGGGATTGATTACTACCCAGCTGTATGACACTCCTTCTTTGATCGATGCATTGATGCATTCGAATGCATTTCCGGAAGTTAGCTGGTAAGGGCATCCAATCTTGCCTTTATCAAAGTAGTAGAAGTACACGGTTTCACCCGGCGAGGGTACAGCAACGCCACCAACATTATTGGCAGTGTAAAGATTGCCTGCAACCTTTGTCACCTTCGAAACACCCAAAGCACCTGCGTTTCTTTTGTAATTACCCGAAATATCCGCAGTAGCAGCAGCCGAGATCACACCTACATAACGGTATTCGACGGACGAATAACCATCCTTGTTAACCGCCGTGTATTCAATTACATACACGCCGGGCGTTTTTGTGTCGACTGTTCCACTCGTTTTAACCGGGATCTCCGTATCGCCTTCCTTTGCCGTAACACCAGCATCGGTAAACGTGCCTCCAACCGGCACCTGATTCCATTGCTCGCCTTTCATCGTTATGACGGGGTAATAGGTAATCGATGAAATACCCTCCGTCACCTTATCCTCTTCGCACGAAAACGCTGCAAACAAGGTCAAGGCCATTAGTATAAGTTTAAATCCTTTTTTCATAATATCAGTTATCAATGACCTTCAATTATTTCATCCACCAAACTTTTGCCGTCAACGGTGTTAACGCAGGTGTATTTACGTTACCGTCCCGCGATACAGAAGTGTACGGAATACGTTTCGGCAATGCGCCTTTTTCCAGAACGGATTTTGCGGCAACAGTCCATTGTCCGGGAACATACTTATCGCTGGTCGTAGCCACCGCCGATTTCTCCGGATAGCCGGTGCGCGCCTGATCCCAGAACGATTCGTATCCCTGACGGAACATCGCAACCCATTTTTGATAAATGATGGCTTTCAGTTTCGCCTCCATGTTACCGGCCGATGGGTATTCGTAAACGCCGCCTTTTGCGATCTTCTTCGCGTCGAACGTGATATTGAATTTCGCATATGCCGCTGCCACCGCCTTCTCATAGAACTCTTTCGCCTTGGCATCGTTTCCGATGCGCAGGTAAGCCTCCGAAAGCATGAAATAAACCTCATCAATACTAAAGAAATAGAAAGGATCCGTAGCGGTCATTTTGGCTACGCTGGGCACATTTACACCGACCCCACTGAGGAAGTCCCCTTGTTCCAAACCTGCCTGGCCTGTGGTGCCGGGTGTGAAGTAAGCCGCAAGCCGGGCATCATCACCATTCGCCTGCAAATAGGTTTGAAGCGTACGGCTCAAACGCAGGTTGGTTCCCGTATTAAGCTGGCGTACATTGTTCTCGTACAATGGGTTGCTGCGGTTGGGCTCGTCCACGAACTTGGTAATGGCAGCATCGTCTTCCAACAGGGGCGTATTGGCGTCCAGCATGGCTTTGATAGCCGCGATCGCCTGCGTAGCGTTAGGGCTGGCCGTCTGGCGAAGGTACATTTTCAGTTTCAATGTGTTCGCAAAACGTTTCCACTGATCGATCTGATTTGCCGCGCTCGCTCCTCCGTAAACCAGGTCGGATGCAACTGCGGTCGATTTGCCATTGTTGAAATCAAGTGCCAGGGCGGCGTCGAGTCTTTTCAGCAATTCCGCGTACACAGCCTGGCCGTCATCGTATTTAGGCGCTTTGATAGTTTCAACCTGCAATGCCTCGGTCATCGGAATTTTGTCGAACCAATCAGCCAGCATTTGAAAACCGTAAGATTGAACTGCAACGGCTTGTAACACCATATTGTTGTTACCGCTTGCGGTCGCTTTGTTCTTCACATCTTCGAGGTCGTTCAGACCGCCCGCATACAATTCCGTCCATGCAATGTCATAGTCGGCAGGCTGAAGGTCGTAAGAATCGATGCCGCGGTACTGGTTACTCGCATTGGATTGCGTCCAATGCTGCGACCACAACCCGCCGATAATGGCAAAATCTCCTCCTACAATACCTACAACGGACGCCTGTCCCGCGGGCAGTACAAATTCGGGCGCTACGTTGGTCGGATTGTTGGGGTCTTCGTTGACGTCCAGCCAGTCGTTGCAGGAGCCTAGAGAAAGCGCCGCAAGAAGCAGAACACTATTTTTTATAATGCCTTTCATTTGAATCGTAATTAGAATGATAGATTTAACTGAACGCCGTACGTTGCGGTAGAAGGACCGGCAGCGAATTCACCATAAAGGTTTTTCAGGCTGGTTCCGAACGTATTGGCTTCGGGGTCTACAACGTGGTTGCCCTTAGGAGTCCACAATACGAGGTTACGACCGAAAACACCCAGGGATGCACCCCTCACCGGTAGTTTTTCCAACGCTTTCTTAGGTACGGAGTACGTGAGTGACACATTTCTCAGTTTGAAGAAGGTTTTCGGCAGCACGTGGTTGTATTCGTTGGCTGATGTAGCTCCGCCGTAGTAAGTGAACACATCGGCGCGGGACACAGGAACCGTGTTTGGCACGTAAGTGTTATCCCCGGTTTTGACTACCGAACCCGGAACGACAAACGGCTCACGGTCATTGTATTGCGACATATATGCATTTCCGTTGAAGTAGTTCAAACGGGCAGTGTAGGAGTAAAATACCCCGCCATTACGATAATCACCATTCGCGCTGAATTTGAAACCCTTATAGTCCAGATAGGTCGAGATACCCAAAGTGTAGTTCGGGTTGATCGAACCTCTGTAAGTTTCTTCCGAGCTCACCAGTGGCAAACCTGTTGTTTCGTTTACGATAATGTTACCGTTCGGGTCGCGCTGTGCAGCAGGCGAGTAGATGGCGCCCAACGGCTTGCCTACCACTGCACGAAGCTTCACGTTATAGCTGTCGTTCAGAAGGATGTTTCCTGATCCGCCTTCCAGACCCAGGGATTCCACTTCATTCCAGATCTTGTTGTAGTTCACTGTTACACCCCATTCGAATTTCTCGGTACGTACCGGGATCAGGTTCAATGCCAATTCAACCCCTTTGTTTCTTACACTACCCAGGTTGACCGTCTGAGTGGTAGCACCGGTTGCAGGTTCAAGGGCAAGGCTGATGATCTGGTTTTTCGTCAGCTTGTTGTAGTAGCTAAGGTCCAGACCAATGCGTCTTCCGAAGAAGCCCAATTCAAGACCTCCCTCATATTCGGTCGAGATCTCAGGTTTCAGATTCTGGTTTCCAAGGTTGTTTGAAACCTCATAAGCGTTCAGGCCGCCGAATGGGAAGTTGATATTACCAAAACCACCCGCACGAACGGAGCCCGGCACGTACACTGAATATACCTGATAAGGATCGGCGTCGTTACCCGCTGATGCAGCCGCGAAACGTACTTTCACGAAAGGAATTTCCGCAGGTAGCTTAAATACATCCGACAATACGGCGCTAATGCTGGCACTTGGATAGAAGTAAGAGTTTTTACCTTTTGGCAGCGTACTGGTCCAGTCGTTACGCGCACCCACTGTGAGGTACAACCAGTTGTCGAAACCGAATGTAGCCTGACCGTATATACCCACAAGGCGGCGTTTGCTGGTCGTTGCGAATGTGGTAGGCGTCACAGAACTATTCGAAAGGTTGTAAAACCCTGGAAGGTCGAGGTTGGTAACTTTCGCAAAATTCGTCTGCGAAGTTCTTTCGTTCAGGTTGTGTCCTAAGAATGCCTGTACGTCAAAACGTGATCCGAAATTGTGTTTGAAATTAAGGATCAGATCACTGTTGAACTGACGGTTTTGTCTTGCCAGTTGTGAAACACCACCGAAAACGTCATTGGCGGTGCTGTTTGGCGTACCGTCGGTAATTTTGCCGACATTACCCCAGTCTTTCTGGAATGCATCGGAATAGTCACCACCCACCCGGTATTTAATATCCAGGTTTTTCAGCAATTGGTACCCAAACTCGATGTTACCGAAAATGCGGTCTTCGTCGTAATTGTTTCCTTGATTGTACAATGTCCAATAAGGGTTCTGAGCATATGGAGTAAAATAGTTATCCAACGTCATAAACTTGTAGTACGGGCTGCTCGGATCCAGCAATGCTTTTGAATCCACGATCGAGTGGTCGCGTGGGATCTGGATAATCTCCTGCCACACTACTTTACCGCCGCCGGCATCGTCGCCCTGGCCGGTTGCAACCGCTTTCTGATTTTTATGAACGTAGTTGATATTGGAGTTTACAGAGAACTTGTCCAGCTTCAAACCACCATTCAAACTCAAAGTGTTACGTTTGTATGAATCGGCGTTGGTAGGTACTACCCCGTCGGCTGTTGCATTGGAATATGCCACGCGATAGTTAGCAGTTTCGGTACCACCGGATACCGCAATGCTGTTGTTCCATTCGTAACCTTTGTCGAAGAAATCTTTCAGATTGTCCTCCTGCGCCGAGAAAGGTTTCAGCATTTGCGAGTTGTCGACAACATTACCCCAAAGGCGTGTCTTGCCATCCAGTCTTGGTCCCCATGAACCGTTTTCGATGCGGTCGAACAAGCCGCTCCATCCCTGGCCGTAAGTATTTTGCAGGTGGGGAACGCGCAGAACCTGTGATTGTGCGAACGACGATGAAATATCAACCTGTGTCCTGCCCGACTTACCTCTCTTGGTTGTGATCAGGATCGCACCGTTGGCCGCGCGGCTTCCGTACAATGCGGATGCCGAGATACCTTTCAGTACGGTAATGCTTTCGATCTCGTTAGGGTTGATATCGTTCATCTGGTTACCGAAGTCCATCGAACGGTTAAAGTCATCGTTGCTGTTTTGTGCGTTGGTGGATGAAGTATTACCTCGGTTGTTCATCGGCACACCGTCGATGACGAACAGCGGCTGGTTGTTACCAGTAACAGAGTTGAATCCACGGATGTTGAGGACAGTCGATGCACCCGGTGCTCCCGAAGCGGTATTGACTGACAGACCAGGCACCCGGGCATTAAGAGCGTCGAGCGGGCTGGTGTTACGGGCTTCCGTGATAGATGTATTGGAAATCGTGGCGGTACTGTAACCGAGAGATTTCCGCTCGCGCGAGATACCGAGCGCGGTCACGACCACCTCGCCAAGCTGCTGGGCGTCGGCTGCAAGTGTCACGTTGATCGTCGATTTCGAACCAACGACAATGCTTTGGCTAACGTAACCTACAAACGAGAACACGAGTGTTCCGGAAGAGGGAACCGAAATGGCGTACTTACCGTCGATATCGCTTGTGATACCCCTGGTTGTACCTTTCAGGGTGATGTTTACACCGGGCAGCACGCTTCCGTCATCGGCGGTTACAACTCCCGATACTTGTTTATCCTGGGCAAAAGCCTGCCAGCCAGGAATCAATAAGCACCCTAAGAATAGAAACAGTAGAGTCTTTCTCATACAAAGGATTTAAAGTTTGTTTAAATAGGATATTAATTACGTCAAGGTTACAAAACTAATCGTTGTTTCAATCAATTACAACGCCGTGCAAATCAATGCCCAGAATATAATTTGGCATAAACCGATTTTCATTGTCAGTTTGTTAGCAGGAAGCAGCAAAATACCTCCATAAACGTATTTGTTAGAACTTCATACTTTCCCCACATTGGCAACCAAAATTGCAACACCCACCCCCTTTCCTTAGATGATTTTCAAACAATTCAAATATTTACTGAAAGCGGCTCACTCCGGGAGGTGCAGTTTTCGATCCTCAATAAGCCGCATTTGAAGGGTAAAAAATTTATATTAATGTACAAACAATATTAGAAAAATGCAAATATATATCAAAAATCCTTCGGTACGCGGGCATTCTCAATCCACACATTATTTCACCGCTCCTTTATTTAGATCCATTCTTTAAAAAAGTTACGTATATAGTTACCGTAATTCATATACCCGCATTTACACCATCTGGCATGTTTGCGCCGGATAAATGTAAAATCCTCAAAAAAAGACGTTCATGGTTAACAATTAGTTAAAATCAAGCGCTTTTTTGAAAAATTCCGACGTTTGAAAAAATTGCAAAAAATCACGACTTCCACATAGAAAATTCTCCCAATATCCCGGTCCGACCAAAGTAAATTTTGAAATTTCGCAATGGAATGGTTGTAATGGTTAAACTAATAGTTATTTTTGCAACAGTATGTTTACATAACAAACCTAACTTTAAGATTAATTTATGAGGAAGACTTTATGCTCCTTAATCGGGTTTCTGCTGCTATTAATGGCGCAGCTGCATGCCCAAGATCTCGCCGTGACCGGCAAGGTCACCGCAGACGACGGCTCGATACTTCCGGGCGTCAACATTTCTTTGAAAGGTACTACTCGCGGTACTACCACCGACACCCAGGGCCAGTATACTATTACCACTACTACCGGGGCTACGCTTGTTTTCAGTTTTATCGGTTTTCAAACACAGGAAGTGATTGTTGGAAACCAGTCCGTCATCAACGTAACGCTAAAAAATGATGTCAGCCAACTCCAGGAAGTGGTCGTAACCGCCCTTGGACAAGAGCGTAAAAGAAATGAGCTGGTGTACGCGGCCCAGCAGATCAACAACGAACAGATCGTACAGGCGCGTAACCCGAACGTAATGAACGCGCTTGCAGGTAAAATCGCCGGTCTTGATATCAAAACCAACAACAACATGGGTGGCTCGACCAGCGCGATCATCCGTGGTTACAAATCTATTACGGGCAACAACCAGGCATTGTGGGTAATCGACGGTGTACCGGTGACGAATGCCAACAACAACTCTTCCGACCAGCAGACAGGCCGCGCAGGAGCTGACTACGGTAATGCCGCTTCCGACATCAACCCGGACAACATCGCATCCGTGAACGTCTTGAAAGGTGCCGCTGCAACCGCGCTTTACGGTTCGCGTGCTTCCAACGGGGTAATCCTCGTTACCACCAAACAAGGTCGCAAAAACAGTTTCGACGTAACCGTGAACAGCGGTGTTACCTGGGGCAAAATCGACAAAAGCACTTATGTGAAATATCAGAAGGAATATGGTGCAGGTTACGGTGGAGACGGCGCGAAGGACCAGTTCTACCGCGGCGACCTGGGCTCCGGCGAGGGTGATATCGCAGTCTTCGACGCAGATGCCTCTTTCGGTGCCAAATTTGATCCCAGCAGAATGGTGTATCAATGGGATGCATTAGACCCAACATCTCCGACTTACGGCAAAATGACCCCATGGGTTGCGGCGAAAAACGGTCCGGATGCATTCTTTGAAACAGCTGTAACATCCAACCAGAGCGTTAGTATCCTCGGCGGCGGCGAAAACACCACATTTAAAGTTGGTTACACCCGCAGCGACGAAAAAGGGGTTCTTCCAAACAGCAAGCTGGGCAAAAACCTCTTCAACTTCTCGGCTTCATTTGATCTGACCAAGAAACTGACGATCTCTGCCAATGCGAACTACTCGCAAGTGAAGGGTTTGGGACGCTACGGAACAGGTTATGACGGCAAAAACCCTAACCAGCAGTTCAGACAGTGGTTCCAGACAAACGTCGATCTGCTTGATCAAAAGGCTGCCTACTTCAGAAATAAACAGGACGTTACCTGGAACTGGGGAGATCCAACCGCTCCGTTCGAAGACAACGGCCCGATCTACTCTGAAAACCCGTATTTCTCTCGCTACGAAAACTTCTCGAACGATTCACGCGACAACTTCTTCGGCTACGCAGCGGCAGTTTACAAAATCGCTCCATGGATTGACCTCACTACCCGCTTCGCCTACAACGGCACGCAGGATATGCAGGAAGAACGCATTGCATTCGGCAGTTCCGATCCCGCACAGTACAAACGCTACAACAGAGGTTTCAATGAGACTAACCTCGATGTGATCTTCAACTTCCGCAAAGCCATTACCAAAGACATTAACTTCTCCGGTTTGGCGGGTGGAAGCATGCGCCGCTCGACAGAAAACGCGATCCGCGCTCAAACCAACGGCGGTATGGTCGTACCAGGCTTGTTCTCCCTTTCGAACTCGGCCAACCCGATCGAAGCTCCTACTGAAACTTACAGAAGAATTGGTGTAGATGGTCTTTATGCGCAGGCATCGTTTGGCTACAAAGACCTCGTAAACCTCGATCTGACCGCAAGACAGGACAAATCGACCACCCTGACCAAAGGTCACAACACCTACTTCTACCCTGCGATCGGTGCCAACTTCAATATTTCAAACCTCGAAGGGTTGAAAAGACTGGGCTGGCTGACTATGGCGAAACTGAGCGCCAACTACGCAGAAGTAGGTAACGACGCACCCTGGGGCAGTACCATCGACGTGTACGACAAGCCAACCGGCCTCGGCAGCATTCCTTATTTCACGCTGAGAAATACCAAAAACAATCCCGACCTGAAACCGGAAAGAACCAAAAACTACGAATTCGGTCTTGAAAGTGCGTTCCTGAACGACCGCGTAGGTTTCAACTTCACCTACTACCGCTCGTCTACCCTCGACCAGATCCTTCCTGTGTCGATCACCGCAGCAACCGGATATGCATTCCGTTATGTAAACTCGGGTGAGGTGCAGAACAAGGGTATTGAAATCTCCGCTTACGTGACGCCCGTTAAAGTGCAGGACTTCTCATGGACCTTGAGTGTAAACTTCGCGAGAAACCGTAACAAGGTGATCAGCCTGTACGGCGAAGGCGCTACCAAGGTAACGAACGTAACAATCGCGAGCCTTCAGGGTGGTGTTTCCATCAACGCAGCAGAAGGACAACCCTTCGGTGTCATCCGTGGAACCAACTTTGTATATCACGAAGGAACCGGTCAGAAAGTGGTTAAAACCAACGGTATTTATGCAGCTACTTCAAGCTCGGCGGAAATCATCGGTAACCCGAACCCGGACTGGATCGGTGGTGTAAGCAACACATTGAAATACAAAACGCTTTCATTGAGCTTCCTGCTCGACATCCGCAAAGGCGGGGACATCTGGTCACTTGACCAATGGTATGGTGAAGGAACCGGCCTGTACCCGATCACAGCAGGTTTGAACGACAAGGGTAAACCAAAAAGATCTCCTGTTGCAGACGGTGGCGGCGTATTGTTCCCGGGCGTACAAGCCGATGGAACACCTAACACGATTTATGCCGCAAACGTAGATGGAAACGGTGCCACCGCATACGGTTACCCGGGCAACCCGCCGAGAGCGATGTACATCTACGACGCGAGCTACATCAAGCTGAGAGAAGTGGCGCTTACCTACGCACTTCCGCAGGCGATCGTAAGCAAACTACGCGCGTTCAAAGAGATCGATATCTCGGTGATCGGACGTAACCTTTGGATCATTCACAAAAACATGGAATTCCAGGATCCGGAAGAAGGCCTGGGTTCGGGCTTGCTGAATGGTGCGGGCGGTTACCAAAGCGGTGCTTACCCGGCTGTAAGAAACTATGGTTTCAATGTTAAATTCCGTTTCTAAGCGATATGAAAAAACTTATCATTCTTTTCCTCCCGTTCCTGTTGCTGACGGCATGTGTCGATAGCCTGGACGATTATAATGTGGATACCAAACGTCCGTCGACGGCTCCGCCTGTTACCCTGTTTTCGAACGCATTGAAAGGCCTGGCAGATACGCTTACCAGCCCGAACGTCAATGTAAACAACTATCGTTTGTATGTTCAGCAATGGACTACAACTACCTACCTGGACGAGCCTCGCTACAACGTTACCGCCCGCATTATCCCGGAATCATTCTGGCGCGGACTGTATAAAGGCGTTATCTCCGATTTGAATGAATCGAGAAGACTTATCAATGCGGATCCCCTTCTGTCACAGGCGACCAAGGATGTTCAACTTGCGCAGATCGAAGTAGTGGAAGTTCTGACCTGGGCTGCATTGGTCAACACTTTCGGTGACCTCCCGTATTCGGAAGCAATGAATCCGGAAAACCCGCTTCCAAAATACGATGACGCCAAAACGGTCTACGACGCGATCCTCGCACGTCTGGATGCCGCGCTACCAAAACTCGAATCGAAAGGAACGCCATTCGGCGGCGGCGACCTGCTTTACAAAGGCAATATACCGCAATGGGTAAAATTCGGTAACTCGCTCAAACTCAAATTGGCGATGATCATTGCCGATAGCGACGAAGCCAAAGCAAAAAAGATGGTATCCGAAGCGGCTCCGAAAGTATTCACCAGCAATGCGGACAAAGCGGCTTTCCCATACATTTCGACTCCGCCGAACTACAACGTGATCGCGCAAAACCTGAACTCGCTTTACACAAGCCGTCAGGATTTCATTCCCGCGGCTACGATCGTAACCCCGATGAACGAGCTGAACGACCCGAGAAGGCCTTTCTTCTTCACAACCATTGGCGGCAAGTACGTGGGTGGTCAATACGGCTTCCTGAACACTTATTCCAACTTCTCGCACATAAGCGACAAAATCATCGATCCGGCATTCGAAGGTCTGCTACTCGATTACGCTGAAGTAGAGTTCCTGCTTGCAGAAGCTGTGGAAAGAGGTTTTATCGCCGGTTCAGCTGCTGAGCACTATAACAAGGCTGTAACAGCATCTATCACTTACTGGGGCGGAACCGCAGCGGAAGCTGCTGCCTACCTGGCGCAGCCGAAAGTAGCCTATGCAACAGCGGAAGGAAACTGGAAACAGAAAATCGGTTACCAGAAATGGTTTGCCCTTTACAACAGAGGCTGGGAATCGTGGGTTGAATGGAGAAGGCTCGACTTCCCGAAACTATCTCCTCCATCAGGTGGAAACGTTCCTGCCGGTCTGGCAATCCCTGTACGTATGATCTACCCGATCATCGAGCAGACCCTGAACGGTGCCAACCGCAAAGCAGCTGCTGATGCTATCGGCGGCGACCTTGCTACTACTAAATTGTGGTGGGATAAGTTCTGACATCCATATTTTTAATTGTTGAGAAAGGCGGGCTTCGGTTCGCCTTTCTGTTTTTGTAATAATCACAATCTCCCTTGGGATAGTATACCGGTTAAAAGTCCAGCCCTGCCGGACGCTGGATACATATCCGATATAAGCTTTCAGTGATTGTAAATTCAGAGTCATAAGGTTTTCGAAAGCCCTTCCACCTACAAACCTGACTTTGATGAAATCACTTTTACTTGCATTCGCATTCGGATTACTGCTATGCTACACAAATACTATCGCCCAGAGCCGTGAAATTACCGGAAAGGTAATGGCAGCTACCGACAGCTCCTGGCTTCCCGGTGTCTCCGTCAGAATTGCGGGAAGCCAATCGGGCACACTTACCAATGAAAACGGTGAATTCAGGATCAACGCACGACCAGGGCAGATGTTGCTGTTTTCCTTTGTCGGCTTCCTCAACCAGAGTGTCAAAGTACCTGCCTCAGGCGATATGAACATCAAACTCGAGCAGGACGAACTCTCCTTAAATGAAGTGGTGATCACCGCCGGAGGTCTTACTGCACAACGCAGGGAGCTGGGTAGCCAGTCAACAACACTGAAATCGCAGGAACTCACGCAGGGTAGGCCCACCAGTGTTGCTTCCAGTTTGGCAGGAAGGGTGCCGGGCTTGCTGGTAATGGGCGTGAGCAGCGGGGTCAATCCAGCATTCCGGCTGGTATTAAGAGGCAATCGGTCGCTGACAGGCAACAACCAGGCATTGGTTATCATCGATAATATGATTTCGACAAACGATATCCTTGCAAATATGAATCCGGAGGATATCGACGACATCCAGGTACTCAATGGTGCAGGTGCTGCGGCTTTATACGGTTCCGACGCCTCAAACGGGGCCTTGATCGTAACGACAAAAAAGGGGAAGTCCGGGAAAACGGAGATTCGCATAGCGCACAGCGCTATTGTTGAAAAAGTCGCCTTTCTTCCTCAGTTGCAATCAGGTTTCGGATCAGGTACTACCCCTGACGATGTACCGACGTATACTCCTTATGAAAATCAGCAATTCGGACCTGCATTCGACGGTTCAATGGTCAACATAGGCAAGCCCCTGCAAGATGGGTCCATTCAAAACGTACCCTATTCTGCCAGGAATTCGAGGGAGGATTTCTGGGAAACAGGTCTGACCAATCAAACAGACCTGAGTATCTCGTCGGGCGACGAAAAGGGCACCTATTACCTTTCCGCACAATACACAAACCAGCATTCAACAGTTCCATACGAGGTTTTCAAGCGTTATAGCGTAAGGGCAAACAGCAGTCGACACATCTATAAAAACCTCACGGCATCTTTCAATACAAATTTCGTGGCTACCCGAAGCGACGTCAGCAACGCGACGGCAACTGCTTATCAAAACCTTCTGATGTCACCCTCGCAGGTTGATGTCACGCAATACAAAGACTGGCAGAACAATCCATTTGCCAATCCAAACGGCTATTTCAACGAATATTTCACAAATCCCTATTTCACGCTCGCCAACAACCGGGGCGTATCAAGATACGATTACTTTCAGGGCAATCTGGAATTGAAATGGCATCCCATACGCCCGCTGACGGTTACTTATCGGACAGGCATAACGACAAAGAACTACTCCGGCAAAACACATACAGGCAAATTCACCTATTCAGATTATACAAAAAGCATTTCAGGTAGCTCCAAAACAGATACTCCTGGCAGTGTGGGAGATTTCAGTGCATTTACAAATCAGCTTGTCAACGATTTCATTGCCGAATTCAAAACCAATTTATTCCCAAGCCTGAGTTTCAGTTCAGCAATTGGAACGACCTTTCGGGAAAACAGTAACAAGAACGTCTTTGTCTCTGCTACCGGACTAGTTGTTAACGATTTATACAACATCGGCAACAGCCTAAGCAACCCAATCGCCGCCGAACAAAATTTCAAGACCCGGCAAATTGGTGTTTATGGTGAGGCCAGATTTGGGTTCAAAGATTTCATCTATTTGCACATAACCGGCCGAAACGACTGGCGATCCATTCTTTCTAAAACCAACAGGTCCTTTTTCTATCCGTCAGCAGATATTTCATTCATAGCAACGGATGCGATACCTGCCCTTACACAGTCGGGCTTTTTGCAAACACTCAAATTGCGTGGCGGATATTCGAAAGTAGGCCAGGTTAACCTGGGAAATATGTTCAATCTTGGCGCCTACTCACTAAGCAGCACATTCTCACAAGCTTCCGGATACCCTTATTCCAGCGGTGCAGGCTTTACGCTGGACAACAATCTCGTTGCGGCAGACATTAAACCGGAAATGACCATCGGCCAAGAAGCCGGCTTCGATTTTGAACTGGCGCCGCTCGGTATTTCCGGCGGCATGACCTTCTACAAAACAAATACTGTCAACCAGACCATATCCGTAATCGTTTCATCCGCAACAGGTTATCAGACACTTACGACCAATGTGGGAGAAGTGGTAAATAATGGGCTGGAAAGCTATTTCAATATCACACCTATCAAAACGCCGAAAGGGTTTGAAGTGTCCTTGGCCGCGAATTATACCTTTAACCGTAACAAAGTAATATCATTGTCGAAGCAATCGGATCAGATGACTTTGTCCAGTGACGGTAATACCGCGCGGATCATAGCTAAGGTCGGGTCCCCTTTTCCACTGCTTCAAACGACCCGCTATACACGCGATCCAGAAAACCGCATTATTGTCGATCCGATAACCGGATACCCTTCAACCAACGGTACCTTTCACGATGTCGGAATTACCAATCCGCCTCACATTCTGGGTCTGACGGGAACAATCAAATTCAGGAAGCTCAAACTGAATCTCCTGTTCGAATACCGCAACGGGCATTATATATACAATGCCATTTCAACCGGCTACGATTTTTCGGGAGCTGGAATACGCACTGCCTGGTACAATCGCGACCGGTTTGTAATACCGAATTCGTCTTACAAAAATGCCGACGGTCAATACATTGCCAATACAAATATCACGACAAGAAGCGGTGGAGCGGATTTCTGGACAGATGCTACAAGAAACAGAGGAATCGGTGAAAACTACGCCAATTCAGCCGGATTCTGGAAACTCCGCGAAGCTTCCCTGCGCTACGATCTTCCAACGTCAGTGCTAGACAAAACCAGGTTCATACATGGTATAACGCTAAGCGTGCAGGGAAGAAACCTGTTTATATGGGTGCCTAAATCCAATTTATATACGGATCCGGAGTACAGCCAAAACGGTGTGGAAAACAATGCAGTTGGCTTCACCAACCTGGCACAGACACCACCAGCGCGATATTTCGGGGGAACCGTTTCATTCACTTTCTAAACCCAAGTCGATGTTCCAATTATTTAAAAACTGCCTCCTCGCGGCACTGTTCCTGGGTTGCGCATCCTGCGACGATTACCTGGACATTAACGAAAATCCCAATCTTGCCACAGGCGCATCGGCAATGCTGGTTCTGCCACAAGCCATCACTGCATCCGCAACAGTTGCAAACTCCTTCAATTCGTACGGTGGGCACTTTGGCGGGTACATAGCTAATGCAGGCGGCTTTTCGGGCTTTGGTAACCTTTTTAATTACCAGCTCGTTCCAGGCGATTACAATGCAATGTGGATGAACACCTATGACAATTTGCAGGATTATCAATATGTGATTGAACAAACCGCCGGAGTCGACGAACTGGCGTACGCGAATGCTTCGGCCACTGTCATGACGGCATTAAACTATCAACGGCTGGTGGACGCGTTTAATGATATTCCTTATTCGGAGGCATTAAAGAACAACGCCAATCTGACGCCGAAATATGATAACGCAGCCAGCATATATCAAGATCTGATCTTAAAGCTAGATAATGCCATCAATGTTATTACCGATGCAAAATATCCGAAGAACTTAAATGCGTCGTCGGATCCGCTATTTGGAGGCAACATGACTAAATGGAAACAATTCGCCAACACGCTCAAATTACGTATGCTTATACGGGTATCGGCTATACCCGCGCTCACCGACTTTTCGCAGAAAGGTATCAAAAGCATTGACATGAGTATCGGCTTCATTTCTGACGATGCTATCGTCAATCCGGGATACGTCAAAGATAAGCCCAATCCGCTTTGGAATAGCTGGGCGTACTCTACTACCGGCACGCTCTCCAACTCGTCACGCACGGCTACCAAGTTCGCGTTCGGCTTCTACAAAGGCCAGAAACTGACCGACAACGGCCGAGGTGTTGTTATTTACAAGAATTTCGAAACCAACACGCCGGTAAATCAGCTAGGCAATGAAGTGGATGCCCCTACCATAATCACAAACTATTCCACGTGGTATACCGGCACATTTGGGAGTGCATCCAGTATTGGTAATTCACTTGGCATCATGAAGGGTCCCTCCCAGGGGCAGCCGCTAATGCTCCTGGCCGAATCACAATTTCTGCAAGCCGAAGCGCGGCTGAAAGGCTTCCTCACCGGAGATCCTGCCGAAACTTTTAATGAAGGAATCAAAGCGTCTTTCCGGTTTCTTTATAAGGACGTAACCAACAATGTTTCTGTGACCAAGGGTGTGAATGCGGATGTAGAAACTTACAAAAAAGACAATTCCGACAATTACCTGGTAAACATATCACTTGCTAAAACCACGGCTGAAAAGCTGGAAGCCATCATCACACAAAAATATATCGCACTGAACATGATCAATTCCGATGAAGCATGGAATGAGCTTAGACGGACCGGTTACCCGACCAGCGATCCGAAAGGTGATGCCTACCACAATATTGCGTCGTTGCTTTCCAATTCCACACGACCCGACAAGCTGCCCTCCCGCATCTTGTACCCTTCGTCCGAACAATCGTACAACGCAACCAATTACAAACCCGTCAACCAGTTTTCCGACCTTATATTCTGGGATCCAAACTGATATCAAGATATGAAAGAGATAGTAAAACGGATCATGCTGATCTGCCTAGTGAGCGTGTTTAGCTCCTGCCTGAAAGATGAAATGACATTGGATCCCGAGAATTCGGCAAATGTCGTAGAATTCAAGAACCCATCCAGTTTCGTTTCGCCTGCGGGCAGCAAATACGCATTGTATACAAAAGCTTTCGACCTGGCAGATGAAAATGAATATGCTGTTACAGTTAGCTACTCGGGTGCGCACGTCGCTCAGGAAGATATTTCCGTAAAATTAGGCATCGATACCGCGGCACTGAGCCAATACAATACGGAGCAACACGAAGATTACGATCTGATTGACGAAAACCTTTACACCCTCGTGCCTTCCGTAGTAATACCGAAAGGGCAGCGGACAGCCGTTGCGAAACTCAAATTCAAAAGTTCATCATTTGATTTCAGCAAAAGCTATGTTCTACCGATACAAATACAGTCGGTGTCAACCGGCACGATAAGCGGCAATTTCGGAACGATCCTCCTGAATGTAAATGCGAAAAATAAGTATGACGGCGTGTACACGGTAACAGGCAAAATGTCCGATGCCTCCAACGCGGCATTTGCAGGACTTTACACTGTGGGTAAAAAAGTCGAATACACGCTCGAAACCATCTCCGCTACCGAATGCGTGGTCACCGACCATATCAACTGGGGCGGAGCAGCTTACGTTCCTATCTGGACCGGAACGGGTATAAGCGGCTACGGCTCCTTCTCGCCGGTCATCGAATTCGACCCTGCATCGAACAAGATCATCGGCGTCAAGAACTTTTACGGCCAACCAGCTACCAATACACGCTCAGCACAGCTTAATCCGACAGGAGTTAATACCTACGATGCCGCTTCTAAAACCATTAAAATCAGCTATTGGATGTTACAGCCCAGCGTCATCACAGCTCCTCCACACATCCGCACCACTTGGGAGGAAGAATGGAAATTCCAGAGACCAAGATAAATTACAAGTTTCCCAATAGTATATTTTCAGCCACGCGAATCGCGTGGCTGAACTTTTTTTGGCAAAAAACAGGACAAAGTCTTCAAAACAATGCCCTTGTGTCGTTGCGTCAGTTGATTTTATTTAACTTTGAGGGTTATCCAACTCTTGAAAAAATGGAATTTCTAAAAAGCGACCGCTTGAATCATCTGAAATACGAGATCCGCGGAGCTACCTACCAGAAAGCGTTAGAGCTTGAAAGTCAGGGCTACAAAATCCATAACCTGAACATCGGCAACCCCGCACCGTTCGGTTTCGATTCGCCCGACGAGATCGTCCACGACATTATCATGAATATCCGCAATGCGCAAGGCTATTCGGATTCACGTGGCTTGTTCGCGGCGCGTAAGGCGATCATGCACTACACACAAACAATTGGTATTCAAGATGTTGAAATCAACGACATTTTCATTGGCAACGGCGTAAGCGAGCTGATCCTGCTGTCTATGCAGGCTTTGCTCAACCCTGGTGACGAAATACTGGTCCCTTCTCCCGACTATCCATTGTGGACGGCGGCGATCTCGCTCAGCGGCGGCACACCGGTACATTATATCTGTGATGAAGAAGCCGACTGGAATCCCGATCTCGATGATCTGGAAAAGAAAATTACGTCTCGCACCAAAGGCATTGTGATCATCAATCCCAATAACCCGACAGGCGCGGTTTACGATAAAGAAGTACTTGCACGCATTGCACGCATTGCGGAAGAACATGGCCTGATCGTTTTCTCGGATGAGATCTACGACAAGATCCTTTACGATGGGGCTGCACACTACCCGATGGGTTCTTTCGTGACAGATACGCTTTGCGTGTCATACGGCGGGTTGTCGAAAAACTACCGCTCGGCCGGTTTCCGCGGAGGGTGGATGATCCTCAGCGGCGCGAAGCAAAAAGCCAAATCGTACGCAGAAGGCCTGCTGCTGCTCGCGAGCATGCGCCTGTGCGCGAATGTGCCTACGCAATACGCGATCCAGACCGCGCTGGGAGGCTACCAGAGTATCAAGGAACATGTAGTGCCGACGGGACGCTTGTACAAGCAAATGAACCTCGTTTACGACAGACTGACGTCCATTCCGGGCATTACCTGCGTGAAACCGAAGGGCTCATTGTATGTTTTCCCAAAAATCGACCTCAAAAAATTCGGTTTCAAAGCGGACGACCAGTTTGTTTACGAGCTGCTGGCAGACCAAAAAGTGCTGGTAGTAGCCGGAACCGGATTTAACTATCATCTGGCCCCCCATTTCCGCATCGTGTTCCTGCCCACAGTGGACGAGCTGAACCAGGCCATGGATAAGCTCGAATTCTTCCTGACCAACCGCCGCATCATGTCGACGCGTACAGTTGAAGACATTATTGCATAAGTAAAAGATAACCTAAACCTCCACTGAAAGTACCTATCGCCCGATGACCATATCCGACAGAACCATTCAGGAGGCCAAACGCCAACGGCTGTTCCTCCTCCTTTGCGGTATCTTTCTCACCAACGCGCTCATCGCGGAGATTATCGGCGGTAAAATATTTTCAGTGGAGACACTTTTGGGCATCGCACCCGCTCAATTACCCATCGGCGGGCAGAAACTTGATTTCAATATGACGGCTGGGGTGATCAGTTGGCCGGTAGTCTTCATCACTTCCGATATTATTAATGAGTATTTTGGCCGTAAGGGAGTAAAAAGAATATCCTATTTAACTTCCGCATTGATCGTCTACACATTCATGATCATTTACGGAGCTACTCAGCTCCCTCCGGCGCAGTTCTGGCTCGATCTTAACAATACCGACAGCCAGGGGAACACATTCAATATCAATGACGCGTTCTCCAAGATCTTTAACCAGGGACTCGGCATCATGATCGGCTCGATCACCGCTTTTTTGCTTGGGCAGCTATTAGATGTCCTGGTATTTTCCTGGCTTCGCAGAAAAACAGGCAGCCGCTTCATCTGGCTTCGGGCAACCGGTTCCACCATGTTCTCACAGCTTATCGACAGCTTTGTGGTAATAGGGATTGCGTTCTATGTTTTCGGAAACTGGGATTTGAAGCTGGTGTTTTCGGTCGGCACTATTAATTACCTGTATAAAGGTGTAGTAGCGATCCTGTTGACGCCTTTGCTGTATATAGCTCACTATTTCATCGACAATTACCTCGGCAAAGAGTACGCGGAGGAACTTTCGCACCACGCCGCGCACGAGTAACCGGCTTAAAGCGGCACCTGTCTCCGCATATTATCCAGCATGACGGCGGTTGCTATGCCAACATTCAGCGATTCGGCCGCTCCGAAGCGGGGTATCATGATTTTGTCGGTCACGAACTGGCCAACCTGATCACTGATTCCATTAGATTCGTTGCCCATAATGATGATCCCTCCTTTGGAAGGATATGCAAACTCATACAGCGAATCGCCTCCCAGAAACGCGCCGATAACCTTCTGATCTGTTCCTTTTATTTCTTTAAAATAGTGGACTAAATCCGTGTAATAGAGGTTCACACGTGTGAATGAACCTTTGGCGGCAGCGATTACCTTGGGGTTATAAACATCGGTTGTGTCGCGCGAGCAGACGATCTTCCTAATGCCGTACCAATCGGCGACGCGGATGATGGTACCAAGGTTGCCCGGGTCGCGAACATCGTCGAGCATGAGCATATATTCGAAGGGTGCCGGAGACAAAAACACATTTTCCTTCGTTCTAGCCACAGCCAGACATGAATCGTTGGTCTGGAAAGATCCCAGCCCTTCCAGCTCCTGGGCAGTGACCGTTTCGATGGCTGCGTTATGCCGGGTTAAAATACTTGAGTATTTTTGCTGAAATTCCTGTGTTACCAGTACAAACTCGATTTCAAAGTCGGAATCAAACAATTCCAGTACGCTTTTGGCACCTTCCACGATAAAGGCTTCGTGAAGCTGCCTGTACTTCTTGATTTTCAACGAGTTGATATACTTGATACGATTTTTTGACAACATTGAATATTAATTGTAGGACTATATACGGCTGGTTGATTCTCCTGATTATGACGGGGCTATTTTCCTGCGCACCCAAACCCACTTCCAAAGGCTATTTGCTGGGCAATTCATCCATCAAGGGCAATCGCGTGGTAAGCGACTCGGAATTGGATGCATTAATCCCGCAAAAACCGAACCGACGGTTGCTGGGTTTTCCCATCTTCCCATACGTTGGCCTCTACCGGTTCGGCGAGCTTTTTTACAACCGCGAGGAAAGGCAGCGCAAGGTGATCGAGGTGACGCAAAATTACCAGAAAGAATCCCAGGAACACGCAGATTCCCCCCGAAAGCTCGAAAGAATCCAGACCAGGTATGCCAAAAAGCTGGAAAAAGCGCAGATAAGGGCTACTCAGGGAAATTTCTGGATGCGGGTACTGGGCGAAGCACCCGTGTATTATATCCAGGCGGATGTGGTACAGAATGCCGAGAAAATGCAAAAATATTTGTACAACAATGGCTTTTTCGATGCGAAAGTAACCTTCGACCCTGATACGATTTTTAAAAGGATCCGGGTCAACTACCTAGTCACTGAAAACCGGGCAACGATGATCCGCAACATCCAGTACCAGGTCAGTAACGAATTGGCGGATAGCCTCATCAAGGCAGATACGAAAAACGCCGCATTGCTCTCCCGCAAACGCTATGACGGCGACGCGTTCGAAGAGGAACGCGTACGCATTGAAACTTTGCTTCGAAATGAGGGCTATATGGGCTTCTCGCGGCAGAATATCAGCTACATCGTAAATGATACCATTACAAACCGGCCTACCGACAGCCTGTTCAAATCGGTGGATGTGAAGGTCCGGGTGGACATGCCGGCACTGGCCAGCAAGCGCTATTCGGTCAATTCGGTTAATTTTGAGGTGCTGCCGCCATCGGGCGCGCCGGATTCGGTCTTCCGCAAGGATACCAGCGTGTTTGAAGGCATCAAATATGTGTTTTCGGACAAAAAATTCTCCCGGAAAGTGCTTGACACCAAAATGCAGGTGCGCCCGCAAACGTGGTACAGCCAGAAAAAAGAGCGCGATACCCAGCAGCAATTGTCGCTAACCGACCAGTTCCGCTTTGTTAATTACAACTACACGCTCGATTCGACCGGACGGGGCATCAACAGCTATTTCAAAGCCATCCCACTCGACAAATACCAGATCTCGACCGACCTCGGCCTTAATGTAATTCAATTGCAGGGTACGCCCGGGCCATTTGCCAACCTGTCTTACAAGATCAGGAATGTGTTCAATGGAATGGAAAACTTCGAAACCAATATCCGGGGCGGGATCGAGCTTGTGCCGAATTTTGTGGGTAACCGGGAGATTTACAAAAGCGAAGAAATCGGCTTAAGCGCGTCACTGACCTTTCCCCGGCTGCTTACCCCGCAGAATCTGTTCAAAAGGCAAACCGCCAATAACAACCCGCGCACCCAGCTAAGTCTGGGTTACAATTATGTGAACCGGCCGGAATACACCCGTACCAATGTCAAGATCAACACCAATTACTCGTGGCAGCCAACCCGGACAACGCTCGTCAATGTGTCACTGGTTGACCTCAACATTCTGAATAACACCTACCTGCGCTCTGACTTCGACTCACTTCTCAATGAGTTGAAAGCCCAGGGCAACAATTTGATTTACAGCTTCAAATCGGCATTCGTATCAGACCTCAATGCCAATTTTGTATACAATACCAATTCGCTTATCGGGCCGCAGAAGAAAGCCCATTATTTTCGGATCGCGGTGGAATCCGGCGGGACGACGCTGAATTTCTTACCCCGGCAGCGAGAAGTGATCAGGAATGTGTTTGGCGACAGCCTTCAATTTTACAAATACATCCGCTGGAATGCCGACTACCGCCGTTACTGGCCTGCCGGGAGAAGATCGGCTTTGGTGGCCCGTGTGAATACGGGCGCGGTTTACAGCTATGGCGACAACAAGGTCCCTCCCTACGAAAAGTACTTTTTTGCAGGGGGCTCGAACAGCGTTCGTGCATGGCTTCCGCGGCGGCTTGGCCCAGGCTCCGCCCAACCGATTACCTATAATAACCTCTCTATTGAGTCCCCGGGCGAATTCCTGCTCGAAGGCAACCTGGAGTGGCGCGGATTTCTGGCAAAATTCTTCGGTGATATTAACTACGCATTGTTTATTGATGCCGGAAATGTGTGGCGGCTGGGTAATGCAACTTCCGATGATCAGAAGTTCAAGGCTGGTAAGTTTCTGAGAGAAATTGCTGTCGGAACGGGATTCGGGATCCGTTATGACCTTTCCTTCTTTGTCCTTCGCTTCGATTTCGGGGTCAAAGTATACGATCCGGCATTGCAGCGGTTTGTACTCGATGAATTGAAACTGAAACACCTTTTCAGGCGCACAGAGGCCAATTCGCTGAATATCAACCTCGGTGTCGGGTACCCGTTCTGATCGTATTCCGGCCATTGCCAACATATGACAGTTTGTCAGTTTTCATCCAAATTTTCCTATCTTTGCGCTTTGAGCGTTTAAGAATTCCTTCTCATGGAGCATAGAATTGCAGATTCACTAAAAATTTTGACAGAGGCGGACAAGGAAGCCTGCGAAACGGTGCGGGTTTCTGAAAACGAACCGGTTTCGGGAAAGAAAAGGCTGTTTATAGAAAGTTATGGCTGCCAGATGAACTTCTCCGACAGCGAGATTGTCGCTTCCGTTATGCGTGAGGCCGGTTTTGCAACGACTTCAGATGTCAATGATGCGGATCTGATATTTCTCAATACCTGCTCCATCCGCGACAATGCGGAACAAAAGGTAAGGAACCGTCTGAAACACCTCAATTTCATTAAAAAGAATAAGCCCGGAACACTCATCGGGGTACTCGGTTGTATGGCCGAACGCCTCAAAACGAAGTTTCTGGAAGAGGAAAAGATGGTCGACATCGTGACCGGCCCGGATGCCTACCGTGATCTTCCACGGCTGGTAGAGGAAGCAGGAACGGGGCAGAAAGGCGTAAATGTCTTCCTTTCACGAGAAGAAACTTATGCCGACATTTCCCCTATCCGACTGAATTCCAATGGCGTATCTGCATTTGTTTCGATCATGCGTGGTTGCGACAATATGTGCAGCTTCTGCGTCGTGCCCTTCACACGCGGCCGCGAGCGCAGCCGCGACCCATATTCGATCGTCAGGGAAACCGAAGAGCTTTTCAATGACGGCTACCGTGAAGTGACATTGCTAGGCCAGAATGTCGACAGCTACAAATGGACACCGGAAAGCGATGGGGTAAACGAAGTCTCCGGGCAAGCCCAGGTAAACTTCGCGAACCTGCTCGAAATGGTGGCCCAGGTCAACCCCGAATTGCGCGTCCGTTTCAGCACTTCCCATCCCAAAGACATTACCGACGAGGTGTTGTATACCATCAAAAAGTACGACAACATCTGCAACCACATACATTTGCCCGCGCAAAGCGGCAATACCCGCGTGCTGGAAATCATGAACCGGACTTATACCCGTGAGTGGTATATCGACCGCATCGACGCGATCCGCCGGATCCTGGGAGAAAATTGCGGCATCTCGCACGATATGATCGCCGGCTTCTGCACGGAAACCGAAGAAGAACACCGCGATTCCATGTCGCTAATGGAATATGCCAGGTTCGATTTCGGTTACATGTTTACCTATTCCGAACGTCCCGGGACGCTCGCGGCGAAGAAATTTGCAGACGACATTCCGGAAGATGTCAAGAAAAGAAGACTTGCGGAAATTATTGAAGTACAGCGACGCATTTCGCTTGAGCGCAACCAGCGACTGCTCGGTACCGTTCAGAAAGTGCTGATCGAAGGCCCTTCCAAAAAATCGGATGAGGACTTCAGCGGGCGGAGCGACCAGAACAAAATGGTTGTATTTCCGCGCGAAAATCATAAAAAAGGGCAATATGTTGACGTGCTCATTACCGATTGCAACGCCGCTACCCTGCTCGGACGCGTGCTGCAACCCGAGCCGGTTTTGGGTTAATGCATTGCCCCGTCTTTAAACCCGTTTTGACAATTAACTAAGGCTTTCGGCCTGCCGGAAGCCCTCAGATATTTCATGGATTCATCGGAAATACAAGCTATAAAGAACCGCTTCGGGATCATCGGAAACTCGTCGGGCCTGAACCACGCCATCAATGTAGCCGTGCAGGTTGCGGCGACAGACCTGACGGTTTTGATCACCGGTGAAAGCGGCAGCGGAAAGGAATCGTTTTCAAAAATCATCCACAGCATCAGCTCGCGCAAACACGGGCCTTTCATCGCCATCAACTGCGGCGCGATCCCGGAAGGAACGATCGACTCGGAGCTGTTCGGACACGAGAAAGGCGCATTTACCGGTGCATTGGATGCGCGAAAAGGTTACTTTGAAACCACCAACAGCGGAACAATATTCCTGGACGAAGTGGGTGAAATGCCACTCGGGACGCAAGCCAGGTTGCTTCGTGTTTTGGAAAACGGGGAATATATCCGGGTAGGATCTTCCAAAGTTTTGAAAACAAATGTCCGCGTTGTCGCGGCTACGAACGTCAACCTGCTCGACGCGGTGAACAATGGAAAGTTTCGCGAAGATTTATATTATCGCTTAAATACCGTCCCTATTTACGTGCCGCCCCTGCGCGACCGTGGTGAGGATATTCTGCTGTTATTCAGGAAATTCACTAATGACTTCTCCGAGCGTTACCGCACCAAACCGGTCAGGCTGGACGGCGAGGCGCGCGATTTGCTGGTCCAATATTCGTTTCCTGGAAACATCCGTCAGCTTAAAAACATCGCTGAGCAGATTACCATCCTCGAAACGGACAAGGAACTGCCGATCAGCGTTGAAACACTCAACCATTACCTGAACCCGGTGCAGCCGTCGAGCCGGAGAGCATTGGTACCCTTGCGTTCGGGTGATGACAATGGCACTTCGTTTTCGGAAAGAGAGCTTTTATATAAAGTACTGTTCGATATGCGGCGGGATATGACCGAGTTGAAAAAACTCGTCAGAAATGTGCTTGAAAACGAAAAACACGGCGGCGACATTCTCAAAGACCATCAGGAACTGTTCAGCTCGCTGAATACCGTGGAGCCCATCATTACCACTCCCACCATCGAACCGGCACGCCTGCTCACGCAGCCGGCATCCCGTACGGTAGACCTCGACCGGTACTCCGAGGAACGCGATGAAATAGAAGATGTAATGCACGTCACCGCCGAGGAAGAATCGCTTTCGCTGGAAGACAAAGAAAAGGAAATGATCATCAAGGCACTTCGCAAGAACAATAACAAGCGAAAATACGCTGCGAATGCATTGGGCATTTCCGAGCGCACGTTATACAGGAAGATCAAACAATACGACATTGAAGAATAATAGTACCGCCCGGAAAGTGTGGGCATTCCTGATATTGATTTGCCCGGCTTTTATCTCGGGCTGCGGTGTATATTCGTTTACAGGCACGAACCTCTCCCCGGACATCAAGACGTTCAGCGTGCTCAACTTTACGATGGGTACCGCAGGTGGGCCAAGTGATTTGCCGCAGCGATTGACAGAAGATTTGAAAGAGTATTTCCAACGAAATACCAGTCTTGTAAGCCAGCCCGGAGGAGGAGACCTCGTACTCGAAGGCTCCATAACGGGTTATGACGTAACGCCAGCAGCACCAACAGCGAATGACCAGGCTGGTCTGAACCGTTTGAATGTGACCGTACAAGTACGTTACACCAATGCAAAGGACGAGACGAAAAACTTCGACCAGTCTTTCACCTACTATGCCGACTTCCCTCAGGATCAAACGCTTAATCAGAACGAAGCACGACTTTTACCGACGATCCGCGAAAACATTGTGCAGCAGATATTTAATAAATCCGCTGCCGACTGGTAGGAAAAGCCCGGCCCGAACTTTCAATTTAACAACTCGACTTTCTCATTAATAACCGGAATATGGCGCTCATCGATAAGGAAACATTTGATCAGCTGGTGAAAAACCCGGGCCTGATCACGGCAGATGTGATCCCGCAGCTGGAAGCCACGATCAAGGCATTTCCGTATTGCCAGATCCCCTATTCTATGCTGGCCAAGGCCTCGAGCCTCGCCGGTACCGAAAAACTGGAAGAAACGCGCCCGCGTGCGGCCGCATATGCGCTCAGCCGTGTGGCATTGCAGCAATTGGTGGAAAGCGACAACGAGCGTTACGACGCTACCGTAGATGTGGACGATATCCTGGAACCACAAATAGCGCCGGAACCACTGGGTAGCGACGACATTCTGATTAATACCGTCGAGCAACAGGCTTCGGCGGAACTGCAACGCTCCGAAGAGCAGCGCAGGCAACAGCAAATCATCCAGGGTTTTATGAAAAAGAACCCGCGCATTGCCCGCCAGGATAACAACCTGGAACCTGTCAGTATCGACCTGAGCAGCCGGTTAGCAGTAAGCGCGGAAGGCAGCATTGAAACCGAAGCATTTGCCAATATCCTCATCCGGCAGGGCAAAATTGAAAAGGCGATAGACGTCTATCAAAAATTGATTTTGAAAAAACCGGAAAAAAGGAATTACTTTGCGAAAAAATTGAGCGAACTGTACGCGAAGTCGTAAGGAGTTCAGAGTTCTTAAGTTTAAAGTCAAGAAGTCAGAAGTTCAGGAAATTATAATACATTCACTCATTCACACACCGCGCCGGCGACCCGGTCAGTCATTCAAAATTCAGTCATTCAAAATTATTTAAAGCATGTATTTGGGTTTAATTATTCTGGTTGCCATTGTTGCAGTATTGTTGATTTTGGTCGTTTTGGTCCAAAATTCAAAAGGTGGGGGGCTTTCGAGCGAGTTTAGCGGAGCAGGCACTACCCAAATGTTCGGTGTTAAAAAGACTACCGACCTTCTCGAACAAATTACGTGGGGTCTGGCAAGTGCGGTGATCATCATTTCACTCGCATCTTATATTATGGTTGGCGGTGACAATACCGGCGCCGGTATCAACAGCGTGAACGTCGAAAGAGCTCAGAATGCGGTCGTTCCAGGTGGCAAAATCGCTCCTGCACCTGCTGCACAGGAAGGCGCCGCACCTGCGGGCACAACACCGGCCGGTACCACAGCTCCTGCCGAAACAGCAACGCCGGCTGCTACTCCTGCCGACACTGCTAAGAAATAAATCGGGTCACTAGCCCAAAATAAAATCCTGCGACCAACATCGCAGGATTTTTTTATGCCACATTGATTTCCCGTAACACAAGCCGCTCGGCTACCGGCAGCAGCGTTTCGTGCAAAGGATATTCGTATTTAGATTCCACAACATAAGTCGCAGGGTTGGGCATCGCACGGTTCTGCTTCGTCAGATCGACTTTAATCTGCGAAATCGTGTTTCCGATACCGATACGGACCGTGTCGACATAGCTGGTTATCAGGTAACGCTCTTTCAAAGCATTATACAGTGCAAGCTGGTATTGAAATATGCTGACCAGCGGCTGGAATGTGTGCAGAAATAGCAGGTAGCCTTCCTGCAAATGTAACGGTACGATTCCTACCGGCGAAACGCGCACATTCTCTTCAACTTCCGAAAACCGCTCCGAGCCTTCGTCAATGGATTTGGAAAAACGCGGGATCGCGAAGTCGAGAATGTAGTTCAGGTCCGACATAAACGGATCGTCCTGGTGTGTCTCCTCGTATTGCAACTGCCAGGTTTTGACATCGATACCTGTCAGATTTTTGGGTAAACCGGTCCTGATCCTGCTTTTGTTGTTCCTTACGCTGACACAAGTATCGAAGTGCCACTTCAATTCTGGCAGACAAGGGTGTAATCGGTTGTGTGTGAACTGGTCCCGGACGTGCTGAAAGTAGGCCATCAGCACATATTTTTTGTATTCAAAATCAAAAATTCCTTCGGTAAGCCAGTTTTTATCGAGCTCTGACATAGGGTTCTCAATTTGGTGCCGATAAAATTTAATCATTTCTGTTGCTGAAAGCAAGATTTCAGCATTCCTGACACGCAAATGACATTATAATACCATAACGCCACGACTGAGTACAAATTTGTCACACTAGCCGGAAAAAATGTCAGAGCAAACACGCTGGCACGAATTGTGCTAACGGGATGGAAGTCTAGTCATTACTGACAATTAAAAATAAACGTTTAATATTTATGTCAACTTTAGCAGAAATACAAGTGAATGTACAACCGCTAGCTGACCGTGTTCTGATCGAACCAGCCCCAGCCGAAGAAAAAACAGCATTTGGTATCATTATCCCTGATACTGCAAAAGAAAAGCCACAACGCGGAACCGTTCTCGCAGTTGGCCCCGGTAAAAAAGACGAGCCGCTTACAGTAAAAGTTGGAGATACCGTATTGTACGGTAAGTACTCAGGCACTGAATTGGCATACGAAGGAAAAGACGTCCTGATTATGCGCGAGTCGGATATCTATGCTATCATAGGTTAATCCAAATCACTCAGATTCAATAGTTTCTCTTAAAGTTTTTCAAATTCAAACAATTATGTCTAAGAAAATATTTTTTGACACAGAAGCACGCGACAAAATTAAGCGCGGTGTGGACACTCTGGCTGACGCCGTTAAGGTTACATTGGGCCCTCGCGGTCGTAACGTGGTAATCGACAAGAAATTCGGTTCTCCAAGCATCACCAAAGATGGTGTTACTGTTGCCAAAGAAATCGATCTGAAAGACCCAATCGAAAACATGGGTGCTCAGCTGGTGAAAGAAGTAGCTTCCAAAACTGCTGATTCGGCAGGTGACGGTACTACTACTGCTACCGTTCTGGCACAGGCGATCTACTCGATCGGTGTGAAAAACGTAGCTGCCGGTGCTAACCCAATGGACCTGAAACGCGGTATCGACAAAGCGGTTTCAGTGATCACAAGAGATCTTGAATCTCAGAAAAAAAATATCTCTACCTCTAAAGAAATCGCTCAGGTTGCTACTATTTCTGCAAACCATGACGAAGAGATCGGTAACATGATCGCTGAGGCAATGGAGAAAGTAGGTAAAGAAGGTGTTATCACCGTCGAAGAAGCGCGCGGAACTGAAACAGAAGTTAAAACTGTGGAAGGTATGCAGTTCGACCGTGGTTACCTGTCTCCATACTTCGTAACCAACACCGAGAAAATGGAAGCTGAACTGGAACGCCCGTTCATCCTGATCTCTGAGAAGAAAGTTTCTTCAATGAAAGAACTTCTTCCTGTATTGGAAGCAGTTGCTCAAACCGGCCGTCCTTTGCTGATCCTTGCAGAAGATGTTGACGGAGAAGCACTTGCTACTTTGGTAGTAAACAAAATCCGTGGTGCATTGAAAGTAGCGGCTGTTAAAGCTCCTGGTTTCGGTGACCGTCGTAAAGCAATGCTGGAAGATATCGCTATCATCACTGGTGGTACCGTTATCAGCGAAGAGCGTGGTTTCAAATTGGAAAACGCTACTTTGGAATACCTTGGTACTTGCGAAAAAGCGATTATCGACAAAGACAACACCACTTTGGTTAACGGAAGCGGCGCATCTGAGGACATTCAGGCACGTGTTAACCAAATCAAAGCGCAGATCGAAAACACTACATCCGATTACGATCGCGAAAAACTTCAGGAACGTCTTGCCAAATTGTCTGGCGGTGTAGCTATCCTTTACATCGGTGCTGCTACTGAGGTTGAAATGAAAGAGAAAAAAGATCGCGTTGATGACGCCCTTCACGCAACCCGCGCTGCGGTTGAAGAAGGTATCGTTGCAGGTGGTGGTGTAGCGTTCATCCGCGCAACTGCTGCTCTGAACGACCTGAAAGGTAACAACGAAGACGAAAACACCGGTATCAATATCATCCGCGTCGCTTTGGAAGCTCCATTGAGAACGATCGTTTCCAACTCAGGCCAGGAACCATCTGTTGTGGTTCAGAAGGTGAAAGAAGGAACCGGCGCTTACGGATACAACGCGAAAGACAATACTTACGGAGATCTTCTCGAAGCAGGTATCATCGATCCTAAGAAAGTATCCCGTCTGGCTCTTGAAAACGCGGCATCTATCGCTGGTCTGTTGCTTACAACAGAATGTGTGATCGCTGACGAGCCGGAAGAAGCTCCTGCGGGCGGTGGCCACAGCCACGGCGGCGGAATGGGCGGCATGATGTAATCAGCCTCCGTTTCTTCGGAAATATAAAAACCGGCTGTCAGGTAACTGGCAGCCGGTTTTTTGTCCTCTGGTATTTTTAAGCTAAATGCTGCACCATTAACCCGTCCTGCATGACCAGCCGCCTGTCCGCCATCTCGGCCAGTTCTTCGTTGTGCGTTACAATAATGAATGTCTGCCCGGTTTCCTCGCGCAGCTTGAAAAACAGCTGGTGCAAATCCAGTGCATTATGCGAGTCCAGGTTACCGCTGGGCTCGTCGGCCAGGACGATAGCGGGGCGGTTCAGCAATGCACGGGCCACGGCAACACGCTGCTGCTCACCGCCTGAAAGCTGTGACGGCAAATGGTCCATCCTGCCGCCGAGGCCGAGGAGTCCGAGCAATTCCCTGGCGCGCGCCTGGATATCCTTTTCATTTACATTTCCATTGATATAACCTGGCATACAGACATTCTCCAATGCCGTGAATTCAGCCAGCAGGTTATGGAACTGAAAAATGAACCCGATCTTCTCGTTCCGGAACCGCGCAAGCTCTTTGTCTTTTTGGGTAAAGACATTAATACCCTCGATATACACCTCTCCCTGTTCCGGTCGGTCGAGCGTTCCGAGGATGTGAAGGAACGTACTTTTCCCCGCTCCCGACGGCCCCACGATGGCTACTACTTCCCCCTTTTTGACTTCCAGATCAATGCCTTTTAAAACCTGCAACGACCCGTAAGTACGCCTGATCCCGCTCGCCCGAAGTAGCTCCATATTGAAAAGATAATTGCGCTGAAAACTCGCCCGTTTTGATTAATTCCTTAATTTGCCGTGAAAATACCAATTTACTTTTATACTCATGAATATTCACGAATATCAAGGCAAAAGCGTTCTTAAAAAATACGGTGTGCGTATTCAGGAAGGCCTCGTAGCCGACACTCCGGATAAAGCAGTGGAGGTTGCACGTGAGCTTAGCCAGCAGACAGGCACCAAATGGTATGTTGTAAAATCCCAGATCCACGCAGGTGGTCGCGGTAAAGGTCGCATCGTAGGCAGCGAGCAACGCGGTGTGGCATTGGCTAAGTCTGTTGAAGATGTCAGGACCATCTCTAACAATATCCTGGGCAAAGTATTGGTAACGCACCAGACCGGTGCAGAAGGCAAGCGAGTAAACAAAGTCCTGATTGCAGAAGACGTATACTATCCAGGCCCAAGCGAGCCGAAAGAATATTACCTGTCGATCCTGTTGGATCGCGGCAGAAACTGCAACGTGATCATGGCCAGCACCGAAGGTGGTATGGACATTGAAGAAGTGGCAGAACATACTCCCGAAAAAATCATGAAGGAATGGATCGATCCCAAAGTTGGATTGCAGCCATTTCAGGCACGTAAAGTAGCTTTCGCCCTCGGTTTGGAAGGTGACGCTTTCAAGGAAATGGTGAAATTCATCTCTTCCCTTTACAAAGCTTACGTAGAAAGTGACTCGTCGATGTTCGAAATCAACCCGGTTTTGAAAACATCCGACAACAAAATCCTCGCCGTTGATGCCAAGGTTGACCTGGACGACAATGCATTGTACCGTCATCCTGAACTGGCTGAAATGCGCGACACCAACGAAGAAGATCCATTGGAAGTAGAAGCAGGTGCCAATAACCTGAACTACGTGAAACTGGACGGAAACGTAGGTTGTATGGTAAACGGAGCCGGTCTGGCGATGGCTACCATGGACTTGATCAAGCTTTCAGGCGGTGAGCCTGCCAACTTCCTCGACGTAGGCGGCGGCGCGAACGCACGCACGGTGGAAGCAGGTTTCCGTATCATCCTCAAAGATCCGAACGTAAAGGCGATCCTGATCAACATCTTCGGCGGAATCGTTCGTTGCGACCGTGTTGCTGCGGGCGTGGTAGAAGCTTACAAAGCGATCGGCGAAATTCCTGTACCTATCATCGTTCGTCTGCAAGGAACAAATGCGGAAGAAGGTGCACGCATTATCAACGAATCCGGTCTGAAAGTGTATTCAGCGATCGAATTCAAAGAAGCTGCTGCGAAAGTTTCCGAAGTTCTGGCTGAGCTGGGCGTTTAAGAAATAAGCCTCGGGCTGACATAATGTAAAAACGTTAATGTCCCCCTGAGCAAAGTCGAATGGCATGTGCGATGTCGCATTTACCCTTCGACTTCGCTCAGGGGGACATTTCGTTTTATAGAAGATCAAACCTGACCCTGACAACACCTGACCACTTAGCCAATCAGCAAATACAAAACCATCGTCGTCGCAAAACTCGCGACGCCCTGCAACCCCGTCAGAACCGTGTGCGTGCGATAGGTATCCTTCGCCGAAATGCCGGTAAACTGCGACACCACCCAGAACCAGGCGTCATTTGTATGCGACACGATCATCGCACCGCTGCCGACCGCCATTACCACCAATGTTATTTGAACGGGCGTTACAAAACCGAGGGATGCCAGTAGTGGCGCCAGGATGCTCGTAGTCAGTACCATGGCGGAAGTAGTAGATCCTTGCGCCGTTTTAAAAAACACGGCTATTAAGAATGCAATAATCAGCAAATAACCTCCCGACATTTCATTGTGCAGCAGCCATTCGCTGACCATTTCTTTCAGAGAAGTTTCCTTTAAAATCGCGCCAAAAGCCCCTCCTGCGCCTACGAGCACGAGCGTGGTGCCACAATGTTCGATACCGCTTTTAAAACAGGCCATCATACGTTGCGAGGCATTTTCTGGAAAAAGGGAGTAGCTGAAAAATATTGCCAGCAGGAATGATACCAACGGGCTGCCGAGGAAGTTCAGCCAGCGCGTAAGCTCTTCGGGAAAATGCAGGATTTTGGCAAAAGAAGCCAGGGTAATGAGTAAAATAGGCAGGACAATGGGCATGAATGCCTTCCAGGCGGGCGGCAGCAATTGTTCCTCGATCATGCGCGGCTCTTCAACGGCTGCGTCGTCGATCAGCTTTACATTTTTAGCGTATTTCCCGGCAAACCAGGTCGAGAGGAAAAGGCTGGGAATGGAAACGATCAAACCAATCAATATTACCAAGCCGATGGAATCAGGAATACCGAGATTACCTGCGGCTGACAACGGCCCCGGGGTCGGCGGTACGAGTGTATGGGTGGCGAATAGGCCGCCGGATAGAGCTAACGCAATGGTCCCAAGTGGCTTGCCGGTCCTTTGGGCGACGATCTGGTTCAGTTTATGCAAAATAATGAACCCCGAATCACAGAAAACCGGAATGCCGACAATACCGCCGATGACCGACATCGCAAATGCAGGCCGCTTCTCACCGAACAGCTTTAATATCACATCCGCGACCTTAATAGCAGCCCCGGATTTGTCCAGAATAGCCCCTATGACACAACCAAGGATGACCATTAACCCGATCTTGGACATCAGTTCCCCAAAACCTTTCCCGATAGTTTCAGCCAGCTTGTCGATAGGCAGCCCCGCAAAAACACCGACGCCAATGGCCGCCAGCAGCAACCCGATGAGCGGATGCATTTTTAAAACCGTGGAACTGAGAACAATAAACGCAATAGCGGCCAGAACGATAACAAAGATCATGCGCTTACAAAAGTTTAAGCACCGCTTCGTCGCCCATTACCGCATTGGCCGGACGCGGATGACCTGCATCGAAAACCGCGAGATCCTTCTGTTCCAGCACCTTGGAAGGTTCTTCGTCGATTTGTCCGTCCTTGCCGGTCACTGCTTTCAAGTCGAGTTTCAGGTGTTTAGCCATGAATGCGTACATCGCCTTCCGCTTCGAAGGACCGTAATCGTGCTTTTCGTTGGCCAAATGCACCGCTTCGAGGTTATCCTTTTTGTTATAAAGTGAATAGATTTTTTGCATGAATGGATATTCGACTTCCGGTGTGTTCTTGGTCCAATCGCCGCCGTCGGAGATCATGATCATCGGCCGCGGTGCGGTTAATGCAGCTATTTCCACATTATTGGTCTGGTAGTCGCCTTTTTTGTGGATAGGCAGGCCGCTTTCGCAAACACATCCCCCGAAGAAATAAGCCGAAACCATCACCACCGGCACCGACACTTTCACGCGGTTGTCCAATGCAGCGAGCAGAAACGTCTGCGTTCCACCGCCCGATTCGCCGGTGCAGGCAACGCGATTGGGATCGACCCCCGGAATGGATAACAGGAAGTCCAGGGAACGGATGCTATTAATGGTCTGCAACTTCAGTGCTTTCGCCATTTTGTGCTCGCATTGTCCGGCATCGCCCTGCCCGACCATGTCCCATACGAACACGATCGCGCCCATACGTGCGAGTGTGGCGCAACGCTTCTGCGTCTGCTCGCGGAAACGCCCGTGCGGGTTCTCGCCATGCCCGTGCGGCGCCAGAATGGCTGCGTAGGATTTCTGCTGTTTTAATGGCCTGTACAAATTACCCGTCACGTAAATACCCGGCATGCTTTCGAATGCCACATTTTCTATCGAATAGCCGTCCATTTCCCTTTTTGAATGGATAATGGGTTTTGAACTCGGTTTCTCAGGCAATGTTTGCAGATCCATCCCGTTGCGGATCTGCTGGCGAATTTGTGCGGCGCGCACTTCCCATTCCACTTTGGAGATCGGAACATGTTTGTCGAGGAATACTTTGCCTTGTTCTTCGGTGAAATAGGCCCCCTGGCAAAGTTCGGCTTGCTGCGCCGATGATACGGACGCCAGGCCAAGGATGCCGAAAAGGATGGTATATGCGATTTTCATGGGAATGACGGTTTTGGTCAGAAAAGCGCCGGACGCCGATGGGATACTGTTGGCTGTTTGGGATTTTGACCATCGACCGCCGATCGTAGACCATTGTTGCTGCCTAAACAGCCCGAACTATGGTCGATGGGCGGTCGCTTACGGCGGTCACTCTTCGTCCCTCAGCCCCGCTGGAATGGCGACCTTCACATATCCCTTCAAAATCACTGCCTCCAGTTCTTTCACCAGTCCCTTATATTCTCCGTCGATCTGGAAATGCGCGGATTTCTGGACGCATTCGATTTTTGCTTTTTCTACCGAGATCACTTTCATGATTTCCGGATTAAAATCGGTGCTACCGGCGAGGATTTTGGCCGTTTCAATGAAATCCAGCTTCTTGGCGATGACTAATTCGAAAAAACCGTCGCACATATCACCGATGGGGTTGATGCTCACGCCGGTACCATATTTTTTGGCATTGGCTATAATGACGATCAATACCTCGGTTTCAAGCACTTCATCTCCTGTGGTGATCTTGACGTCGAAATTTTCATGCTCGCTCAGCGTTCGCAGCATTTCCCGGGCATAGCCGAGTTTCCCGCGGGTGTCGCTGTCTTCGTAGTTTTTAACCAGCAATGCATTCAAACCAATGTCGGCCAGGTGCAGGCTTATTTCGCCGTTGATCGAAACCGCGTCAATGGCGGACACTTCACCCTCGAACGCCACTTCCAATGCCTGGTCAATAGAGCCCGACAATCCGAAATCAACGGCAAGACCGTTCGCGGAGCCCGCGGGAATAATGCAGAGAATAGCCTCCGTGCCATGCAATGCTTGCGCTACCATAGATATCGTTCCGTCACCGCCCGCTACCAGCACGCGCTCCGGCCTGATATTTTCAACCATTTCTTTGATGGTCTGCTGATCATCCTCGCCGGTAGTGGAGTATATGCGCAGATCGCAATCCTCCGCTTTCGATTTTTCAATAACCTTTTCAAAAATGACATCCTTGTTCACGTCCCCGGAAATGGGATTTACTACCAGCAAAACTTTCGGTTGTGAATACATATTCGATAAATTAGGGACCTGATGTCGCAGAGGATAAAGATAGTTATGAAACGTTGTGACTTAAAACTATACCGTGGCTACGCCAACAAAAAGGAATTGGTCGTATTTGGCCATGTGGTGAAAAAATACCCCTCGGGTGACCGGAAATATACCAGAAGCGGCTTTCGGTATGCAAAGACCATCATCGAGCTGTTCTCCATTAAAACCATTCCGTTTTTGAAGATCACGCTGCATCTCGGCGAAAAGACATTTGAAACGACCGCCGAGGCCGATGGCTATTTCCGTTTCCAGGTGCCCCTTACCGGTGAGATGCCCAGTGGCTGGCATACCTACCGTGTTACCCTGGAAGACGAGATCAACGGCAAAAAGTACCATGCGGAGAGTTCCGAAGAGTTTTTCCTCCCTTATAAAAGCTCCTATGGCGTCATTTCCGACATCGACGATACTTTCCTGATCTCGCACAGTCGCCGTTCGTTCAGGAAGTTATTTGTTTTACTTTCCAAAAACGTGCAGGCACGGAAGCCATTTGATGACGTGGTGAAGCATTATCAGCTGCTTTCGTTCGCGAGCCGCATACACCCGCATAAAGACAACAATATCTTCTTCTACGTGTCGAGCAGCGAATGGAACCTGTATGATATGATCGTCCGGTTTGCGGAGTTGAACGGCCTGCCGAAAGCGGTCCTGAAACTAAAAAAAATCAAATCGGGGCTGGACGACTTCGTGATGACGGGCAGCGGATCACACGAACATAAGTTGCGAAAAATCCACAATATCATCAACTTCTACCCCGAATTGCAGTTTATATTGCTCGGTGACGATTCACAGAAAGACCCCGAAATTTACGAGGAAATTTGTCGGACATTTCCCCAGAGCATCCGGGCGGTGTACATACGCCAGACACGCAAACGAAGCAAGCCCCACACCGCTGCATTGCTCAAAATCATTCAGGACCTGGGAATAGATACCTGCTATTTCGCGCATAGCAACAAGGCGATCCTCCATTCACTCGACACGGGCATTGTTTTCCAGACGCCCGCCGAACCCGAAGTAAAGGAAATTGTATCGAAAGCGGTTTCCTGACTTACTTTGCCGCCTGCACCGCGTTTTGGCATTCTGCCGCGGTTTCGTAACTTGACCCTTCCCATTATTTGGAATAACCATGAAAAAAATCCTGATTGTTGAGGATGACCGGAGGATCGCCCAGAATATCTTCCGCGGATTGGCCGCCGAAAATTTCGAGGCGGAGATCGCCTATGACGGCATTACGGGCAAGCAAATGGCCCTTGAAAAGAAAGTCGACCTCGTCTTGCTCGATGTGAACCTCCCGGGAATGAAGGGCTATGACGTTTGCCAGCAGATCAGGATTTACAAGCCCTCGCTACCCATTATTATGCTTACGGCGTTCGGCGAGATTGAAGACAAGGTGGAAGGGCTTAGCAGCGGGGCCGACGATTACATTGTGAAGCCGTTCGACTTCCGGGAGTTGCTGGCCCGTGTCAATGCCGCATTGCGGGTTTCCGATCTGCTGAATCCCGAAACTTCCGACAAAATCCTGCGCATTGCCGACCTTGAAATGAACCTCGGCACCAAGCAGGTGAAGCGGGCAGGCAATGCGATAGACCTGACGGCGAAGGAGTTTGCGCTGCTCGAATATTTCCTGTTGCACCGTGGCCGGGTAGTTTCGAAAATGGACCTGGCGGAACACGTGTGGCACCTCAATTTCGACCCGGGAACCAATGTAGTGGAGGTGTATATCAATTACTTGCGCAAAAAAGTAGATAAAGACTTCCCTACCAAGCTCATCCATACCCGCCCGGGCATGGGATATATTATGAAAGAAGAATAGCTGCCATGAAAATCAAAGACCGTATCGCCCTTCAATTCACGCTGTTGGTAGCGGGGGTGCTGCTGGTATTTTCCGTTGCCATTTACAGCGTTTCGGAGCACTACCGCCAGGAGGAATTTTACGACCGCCTGCGCAGCCGCGCGCGTACGACCTGCAGGCTACTTGTGAAAGTAAAGGGTATCGATAAGGATTTGCTCAAAGCGATCGATCAGAACACGCTTTCGGAAATGCTCGACGAAAAAGTGTTGATTTTTGACTCGAAAAACGAACTGATCTATTCCAGCGTAGACGACAAGCTGCTTACCTACCACACGTCGCTGCTCAACGAGGTGCGCGACAGGCAGTATTTGGAGTTCCACCAGGGCGAAAACGAGGTGATCGGCCTGCTTTACCAGGAAGGGGACGACCCGCTTGTGGTATTGGCCTCCGCCTATGACACATTCGGACACAGCAAGTTGCAAAATTTGAGAAGTACCCTCGGCTGGGGATTGCTGGCGGGGATCACCCTGACGGTCGGCCTGGGAATTTATTTTGCAGGGAATGCTTTGAAACCCATTAGCCGGATCAATGCGCAGGTATCGCTCATTACAGCGCAGAATTTGTCCCAAAAGCTCGACGAAGGGAACCGCAAGGACGAAATCGCACAGCTGGCGATCAATTTCAATACCGTGCTGTACAGGCTCAACAAGGCATTCGAGCAGCAGAAAAGCTTCGTATCCCACGCTTCCCACGAACTCCGGACGCCATTAGCGGCCCTGAAATCCGAAATCCAGCTCGGGCAACGTTTCAACAAGGATAACCCTGAAATTGAAGAGGTTTTTGCAAATCTGTTCTCGGATACCGAACGGCTCATCAGCATTACCAATAACCTGCTGTTCCTCGCCCGCTCCTACGAGAATATGGGCAATATGAAAATGACGCATATCCATATCGAGGACCTCGCATTTTTGGCCAAGGAGGAACTGCTCTCCTCCCACCCCGATTATAATGTCGTGATCGACTATGAGACGATCCCCGAGAACGAGAACCAAACGGTGATCGAAGGCAATGAGGAATTACTGAAAAGGGTTTTTACTAACCTGCTTGATAATGCGTGCAAATATTCGGCCAACCATAGCGCGCAGATATTGATTTCTTCCGACGAAAAATCGTGCATTGTAAAAGTCCGCGACCGCGGCATAGGCATCAGCGGGGACGACCTTCCGCACATTTTCAATCCGTTTTTCAGATCCATCAATGCTACCGAGCTTCCCGGGTTTGGGATCGGGCTTTCCATTTGTCAGCGGATCGTGGAGCTGCACCACGGTACCATTTCCGTAGCGAGCGAGATCGGTAAGGGTAGCGAATTTCAAGTGCAATTGAACCATATTTGAAGCCGGAAGGCATTCTAATTTTTTTCTAAGGTTATTTTAAGGCTGGTGTAATACCGGTGTCGGAATATCGCATATTCTAACACGGAACTTATGCGAACCTACCTCACCGGGCTCTTTGTACTCCTAACAACCGCTTTGCACGCACAGGACACGCTGCGGCTCTCTATCCGGCAGGCCGACAGCCTGTTTTTACAAAACAATCTTGAAATCCTAGCCGAAAAGTATCAGATCGACATTGCCAAGTCGGTAGAGATACAGGACAAGCTATGGAACAACCCGACATTCGGGGTCGAAATCAGTGCCTATAACCCTTCGCGCGGGGCGCTGGATGTGGGCAGGAACGGTCAGAAAGCATTCACGATCCAGCAACTCATCACCCGTGCAGGCAAGCGCAACAAGCAGGTCGCGCTGGACGTAGAATCGACTCGTAAAACCGAATTCCAGTTTTACGATCTGATCCGCACATTGAAATTCGAGCTGCGCCAGATCTTCTTCGAATCCTATTACCTCGAACAGACCATTGCGCTCTACGACAACCAGATATCGACGCTCAGGACGACTGTCAACGCATTCGATAAGGAGTATAACCGCAAAAACATCTCCTTGAAAGAGGTCGTCCGCCTGAAAGCACTCCTCTTCGAACTGACCAACGAGCGTGCCAATATCCTTTTTGAATTACAGGAAAACCAGCGCGACCTCCGCACGCTGCTCAGCACCGAACGCCCTGTCAAATCCCTGGTCGACAGCACCGAAATCCAGCGCTATCACCTCGACCGCTACAACCTCGCCACATTAAAAGAGAAGGCATTGCAGAGCCGTGCCGATTTGAAAGTGGCGCAATCGGAGACGAAACAGGCCGAGTTGAATTACACCTTACAAAAAGCATTGGCCAAACCGGACGTACAGGTAGGCGCCGTGTACGACCAGGCGAGCAACTACCAGAACAACTACTTTGGTCTCAATGCCTCCATGGCCTTGCCTTTCTTCAACCGGAACCAGGGTAATATCCGCGCGGCCAAAAGCAGCATCAGCTACTACAAAACAGCTGAGAACGCGAAGCAAAATACGGTTAGCAACGAGGTCGACGCTGCCGTACAGAAAGTCGGTATTGCAGACAAGGCTTTCCAGAGCGTGGAAGGCCAGTTTACCGACCAGTTCCAGCTCCTGAGTAACGGCTTTTACGACAATTTCCAGAAACGGAACATCTCTCTGCTCGAATTCATCGACTTCATCGAAACCTACAACGAGAGTATCAAGGAATATAACCGCCTTCAAGCCGACCGCATCAAGGTATACGAAGAGCTGAACTACGTCGTCGGCGAGGAGCTATTCAACTAACCCATTCAAACTGAACACAACTTATTCACGGCATTGCCATTAATGCATTTTCCAATGAAAAATTCACTGTATGTTGTCGTCCTTGCCGCTGTTGGGATGTGGCTGACGTCCTGCGAGCAAAAGAAGGCAGAAAACGACGAATCGAAGGCTTTTATGCTTTCGGACACCATGATGAGCCGCATTAAGATCGATACTGTGCGCACCGAGCCGGTACGTAACGAACTCACGCTCGTTGGCAAGGTAGTACCAGACGAAAACCAGGTCATTAAAGTATACCCGCTGGTGGGCGGTAATGTGGAAGAAGTGGATGTGGAGCTGGGCGATAATGTCCGCAAAGGCCAGAAACTGGCAACGATCCGATCAGGTGAAGTGGCGGATTTCGAGCGGCAGATGATCCAGGCGCAGTCCGATCTGCTCATTGCGCAGAAAAACCTGTCGTCGACCGAAGACCTTTTCGAAAGCAAGCTCGTGCCGGAACGCGATGTTATTTCAGCACGCCAGATCGTGGATAAAGCGCAGGCGGAACTGAACCGCGTCAAGGAAGTTTTTTCAATTTATGGTTTAGGCAAATCCACCAACTACACCGTGAAGTCGCCGATCAATGGTTTTATCATCGACAAAAACGTAAACCGCGGCATGCAGCTCCGTTCGGATAACTCGGAGAGCCTGTTCACGGTGGGCCAGATCGCCGACGTGTGGGTAATGGCCAACGTGAATGAAAGCGACATCCCGCGCGTAAAGCTGGGTATGCCTGCGGAAGTGCGCACGATCAGCTTTTCCGACGAGGTTTTTAAAGGTAAGGTCGATAAGATCTACAACGTCCTCGACCCCGATACCAAGGCGATGAAAATCCGCATTCAGTTGCAGAATGTAGGTTTCAAACTCAAACCTGAAATGCATGCTACTGTTACCCTTAACTTCGAAGAAGGCGACAAAATGCAGGCAATCCCGTCGCAAGCCGTCATTTTCGACCGTAGCAAAAACTGGGTGATGGTGTACCACAGCCGTACCAGGATCGAAACACGCCCCGTAGAAGTGTACCGTTCCCTGGCAAATACCACCTACGTCAGCGGAGGCCTGAAACCCGGCGAGACGATCATTTCGAAGAATCAACTGCTCGTTTACGACGCGCTGAATGATTAAATGAATTTTGAATGACCGAATGATTGAATGACTGAATGTTTTTAATGAGTGAATGTTGCTTCCCTGTGATTTGACTCTCACTAAATGCTCCATTTCCATAAAATATATTCAATCATCAAAAACTGAATCATTCACTTATTCCCCGTTCCACGGCGGCTCATTCACACATTCACTCATTCACCCATTCACTCATTCCCCGTTCCACGGCGGCTCATTCACTCATTCAAAATTGAATCATGAACAAATTCATCCGAGGCATCGTGGGCTTTTCGCTCAAGAACCGGTTCTTCATATTCTTCATGACAGGCCTGCTGATCATTTCGGGCATTGTCAGCTACCAGAATACGCCGCTCGAAGCGTTTCCGGACGTCACCAATACGCAGATCATCATCGTAACCCAATGGAATGGGCGTAGCGCGGAAGAGATCGAGCGTTTTGTAACGGTCCCTATCGAGGTCGCCATGAACTCCGTGCAGCAAAAAACAAATGTACGGAGCACCACGATGTTCGGTCTGAGCATTGTCAAAATCATTTTCGATGATAATGTGGAAGATTTCTTTGCCCGGCAACAGGTTAATAACCAGCTGCGCACGGTATCGCTCCCCGACGGCGTAGAGCCCGACGTGCAACCGCCCTACGGCCCTACCGGCGAGGTTTTCCGTTTTACCCTCCAAAGCAAGGACCGCGACAGCCGCGAGCTGCTCACCTTGCACAAATGGGTGATCGACCGGCAGCTCCGCAGCGTCCCGGGCGTCGCGGATGTGGTCGCATTCGGCGGTCGCGACAAGATTTACGAAGTGCAGGTAAACCCTACCAAGCTGGTAAAATACAACATTACCCCCCTGGAAGTGTACCAGGCCGTTACCAAAAGCAATATCAATGTAGGCGGCGACGTGATCGAGAAGAACGGGCAGGCATATGTAGTGCGGGGTATAGGGTTGCTGAACTCCATTCCCGACATTCAGAACATCATTGTGGAGTATGTCAAAGACAACCCGGTGCTGGTGAAAGATGTGGCCGATGTGCGCGAGTCGGATATGCCGCGTGTGGGGCAGGTGGGACTCGACGGCAACGACGATGTAGTGGAAGGCATTGTCGTGCAGCGTAAGGGTGAAAACCCGAGCGAGGTGCTGGCGCGGGTGAAGGACAAAATTGAGGAGTTGAATACTAAAATCCTCCCGCCGGATGTCAAAATGGTCACGTTTTACGACCGCGATAACCTGATCGAATTCTGCGCGCACACTGTGAAACACAACCTGGTGGAAGGGATTGTGCTGGTGACCGTGATCGTGTTCCTGTTCATGGCCGACTGGCGCACGACCGTCATCGTTTCGATCATCATTCCCCTGGCGCTGCTATTCGCATTCATGTGTCTGAAATTGAAGGGTATGTCGGCCAACCTGCTGTCTATGGGGGCGATCGACTTCGGGATTATTATCGACGGCGCCGTGGTAATGGTGGAGGGCATATTCGTGGCGCTCGATCATCTCGCGCACAGGAACGGCATGGACAGGTTCAACAAGCTCTCGAAACTCGGCCTTATCAAACGCACCGGCGGGGAACTAGGCAAGGCCATTTTCTTTTCCAAACTCATCATTATCACCGCATTGATCCCCATTTTCAGTTTCCAGAAAGTGGAGGGTAAAATGTTCACGCCGCTGGCCTACACGCTGGGTTTTGCATTGCTCGGCGCATTGCTTTACACGCTTACCCTCGTGCCGGTGCTATGTTCTATATTGCTGAAAAAGAATGTACGTGAAAAGAGTAATCCGGTAGTGCGCTTCTTCGATAACACCGTGACGAGGGGTTTTGAATGGTGCTATGCGAGGAAAAAGCTGAGCGTCATACTGGCTACGGCATTTCTTGGGATCACGCTCTTTTCCGCCAAATTCCTGGGCACCGAATTTTTGCCAACGCTTAATGAGGGCGCATTATGGGTGGAAGCCAAAATGCCGATGAGCAGCTCCCTGGCCGAGACCGTGAAGATGGTGACCACACTCCGCGCGAAACTCAATGAATTTCCGGAAGTAAATGGCGTCTTGTCGCAAACAGGCCGTTCCAACGATGGTACCGACCCGTCGGGCTTCTATTATGTACAAATGCAGGTGAATCTGAAACCCAAGGACGAATGGAAGCGCAAAATCAGCCAGGATGACCTGATCGAAGAAATGGACGCGAAGCTGAAACAATTCCAGGGCATCAACTACAACTATTCGCAGCCTATTATCGATAACGTAGCGGAGGCAGTGGCCGGGATGAATGCGAGTAATGCGGTGAAAATTTACGGCGACGACCTCGAAACGTTGAACAACAAGGCCAACCAGGTGTTGGAAGCGATCAAAGATGTGCCGGGGATCAAGGATGTGGGTATTCTGAGAAATATCGGCCAACCCGAGATCAGCGTGATCCTGCACGACCACAAAATGGCCCAGTACGGTGTTAGTATCGCCGATGCACAGGCCGTGATCGAAATGGCGATAGGCGGTAAAACGGCGTCCATCCTTTATGAAGGCGAGCGGAAGTTCGATATACGGCTGCGTTATGAGCAGCAATACCGCCGCACCGTCGACGACATTCAGCAGCTAATGGTGCCTACGCTCACAGGCGGCAAGATCCCTTTGAAAGAAATATCCACGATCCGCACCGTCACCGGGCCGGCATTTGTGTACCGCGACAATAACAAACGCTTTATCGGAGTAAAATTCTCAGTCCGTGAGCGCGACCTCGGCAGTACCATTGCCGAAGCGCAGTCGAAAGTGAAACCTTTGCTTTCTTCTTTGCCAAAGGGTTACTCGGTGAGCTGGTCGGGCGAATTCGAGAACCAGGTGCGGGCTACGGCACGTTTGGGACAAGTGGTGCCCATCAGTCTGATCGGGATATTCATTTTGCTTTTCATCATGTTCAGCAATGCGAAAGATGCCGGGCTGGTGTTGATCAACGTCCCGTTCGCGCTGATCGGCGGTATCCTCGCGCTCCACGTCACGCATATGAACTTCGGTATCTCCGCAGGGGTGGGTTTCATAGCGCTTTTTGGCCTCTGCGTCCAAAACGGGGTAATATTGATTTCAGTCTTCAACAAAAACCTGGCGGCAAGGATGACGCTGGACGAGGCGATACGGCAGGGAGTGAAATCGCGCATTAGGCCGGTGATCATGACGGCATTGATGGCAGCCATCGGCTTGTTACCCGCGGCGGTTTCAACCGGTATTGGTTCTGAAACACAAAAGCCGCTTGCTATTGTGGTAATCGGCGGGTTGATCACGGCTACCGTGCTTACACTCCTGATATTCCCGATCATTTACGGCTTTTTCAACCGGAAGGTTAAAGTTTCGAAGTATGCTTGAAAACAATAGATTGCAGTAAAAGAGCAAAATCACGCTTTGTTGTCAGCGCAGTCGAAGGCCGTCGCCATACCGCAACGGCCTTCGACTGCGCTGACAACATAATCATGTACCGTCTATATTTTTCCGCTATTGTGATTCAAATTAGAGAAGTCATAACCGATATGAAATACATAGCGCAACGAAACGCCGAAATTCCAGCCGGAGCCATCGCCTTCGATACGCGCCCGTTCTGTTTCCACCCCATTCACTTTGTATACCAAATCGGTTGTGAGCGAGTTACCCATCCCCCACTGTTTCCTGGCAAAAAGCGACAGATCAATCGATTTCGCAACTTTGATCACGTACTCCGCCGATGCCTCCACAAGACCTGTCATGGATTTGGCAATGCGTGTATCGCTCGACATGAACAAGGTATCGACGCCCAGTCGCCGACCCTTTTCGCGGTAACCCGAAAACTCCATATAGTCCTTTGACTTCCCCGAATTGGGCACCAGCCCGGCACCCGCGCTAATCCAGAATGCCGATTTGCGGACCGAAGGTTTACCAAAAAGCAGCCGCATTTTCCCGCGCAGGATCAAGCTGTTCTTGTCGTTTTCCATCTGGTATTTCAGCGGATTATCACCGTAAATCATCAGCACATTATGAATTGCGGTTCGGTCGTATGCCAGCTCGACATTCCACTGCTCTTTAAAAACCCATCCCGCGGCCACACCCCACGCAGAGACCGTGGGCGATTCGGTCCCAATCAGTTCGTCGAAATTGTTATCAATCGTATTTCGGTCGTTCCGCACGAAACCGCTCACTCCGAGGTACCAGCGGTCACGGACCTTCACATCGCCGAACTTTTTGAGCAACGATTCGGTATTGTACGGCTTTTCGCCAATGGGCCTCGTGTAGATTTTCCGGTAGTAATCCGCGTCCTGCGCCCGGGCGTGAAGGAAAATGGTAAGGAAGAAGATCGTAAAAATAGATTTCATGGAAGTGCGCCGGTTTTTTCTCTCCTTACGCGCATCCAAACCCGATCGTTGCATGAAAAAAGCCGACTGGTGCGGTCGGCCGTGATTATTTGGCAGTCTGAAAGCTGATGGTGAAAGTAGTGCCCACTCCCAGCTCCGATTGCACCTCAATGCGCCCGTGATGCGCATGGATAATACTCATGGTTGTCGATAAACCGATGCCCATTCCGTTGTTCTTGCCGGTGAAATACGGCTCGAAAATCTTGTCCATATGCTCCTCGGTGATCCCCGAACCATTGTCGACAAAGATGACCTGAATGTGGTCGTTGTTGTTTCGTGTAGTGATCCGGAGCACACCCTTATCCTCTTCCATGGCCTCAATGGCATTGGTAATGAGATTCAGGAATGCCATTTGCAGCGAAACACGGTCGAGTGGCAACGCCAACTCCTCGTCGGCAAACTCGTTCACGATCTGGATCCTTTTGAGCTGCACCCGGTCCAGCGCAGCGCTGATTGCCTGGCTGAGCACCGCATGTACGGAGTTTTCCACCAGCTCAATATCTTCCGAAGTCGACGGTTGGAGCAACTGCGTAATGAGGTCGTTGATACGCGTGCAATTGCGTTTGATGATCTGAGTATAAAACTTGTAGTCTTCGTCCGCAAGCTCCATTTCCAGTTGCTCGGCGGATAGGTTCACGTTTGTGAGCGGGTTGCGCACCTCGTGCGCAAGCATGCGTACAAGACGACCTGTAACCGCCATTTTTTCAGAAAACAATCTTTCCTTTTCCGATTGCTTCCGGGCGGTCATATCATGCAGTCGGCCCTGGATATAGGGATGGTCATCACCCACTTCCACCGAAGCCGAAAACAGGCAGTATTTTTTATCATTGTCTTTTGCCAGAAGACGCACTTCATGGTCGTGAATCGGCTGATCAACAATGTCTTTCCAGCGCATCGCGAACAACGGATCTTCTACCAGTTCGGGAATCTTCTTTTCTTTCAACTGATCGCCCGAATATCCTGTCATTACACTCGCTGCTTCATTGAAGTCGATGATATTGCCATCGAGGTCGCTGATAAACAGAAAATCGTTCGATTCTTCGAAGACCCGGCGGTAGCGTCGTTCGCTGTGGCGTAATGCTTTCAGAACGGACGTCCGCTCCAATGCATACCGGATGCTTCGTTCCAATTTTTCGGCATCCAGCTCGCTTTTAATAAGGTAGTCGGCGGCTCCGAGGCGTAATGCCTCTACGGCGATCTTCGTATCACCTTTGCCCGTCAGCAGGATGATCGGCTCTTCGCATTCGAAAGTGCAGGCAAGCTCGACCAGGTCTATCCCGGTATTTTCGCCGAGCAGGTAGTCGAACAGGTACAGATCGAATTTATTGTTCCTGATCTGCATCTCGGCGTCTCTGAAAGTGGCGCACCATGTGATGTCGAATTTCCAGTTGACCAGATCCTGAAAATATTCACGGGTCAGGAAGTAATCGTCCTCATCATCGTCCACCAACAATACCCTGATCAGTTTATTATTCATTTCTCAATGCTATTCCCTGTCAGATATCAAATTGCTTCATTTTGTTATAAAGCGTCTTCCGGTCGATGTTCAGCAAACGTGCCGCCTTGCTTTTATTGAAATTGACGTCCCGCAGTACCTGCATGATCATATCATATTCAGCTTCGTTGGCCACCGTTTTCAGGCTCGGTTTGGTCTCATCGCCATCGGCATTGTCCGACAACACCGATCCCCCCGAACTTGCAGCCGGTGCCGGCTCGTCGTCCAGGTCTTTCAGACGTTTATAATTAACGATCTCGAACGGTAACGCTTTTTCTTCGATCAGTTCGCCGTCGGAAAGCAGCGTCGCACGCTTGATCACGTTCTTGAGCTCGCGAAGGTTACCCGGCCACGAATAGTTGACGAAATCGCTTTTAACCTCTTCCGAGAACCCTTTCACATTCTTGCCAAGCTCCACATTGGTAGTTTCGAGAAACGAGCCGGCAAAGAGCATCAGATCGTCTCTGCGGTTACGCAATGCAGGCACTTCGATCGTAAACTCGTTGAACCGGTAGTAAAGGTCCTCCCTGAACTTGCCGCTACGCGCCGAATCCAGCAACCGCTCGTTACTTGCTACGATGATCCGCACATCCAGATCGATTTCCTTCGATCCGCCGATGCGGCGCATCTTGCGCTCCTGCACGACGCGCAGCAGCGCTACCTGTATTTCGTAGGAAAGGTTGGACACCTCGTCCAGGAACAGCGTACCGCCGTTTGCCAGCTCGAAATGGCCTATTTTTGTTTGCAATGCACCGGTAAAAGAGCCTTTTTCGTGCCCGAACAACTCGCTGCCCGCCAATTCCTTTGAAATCGCACCACAGTCCATCGCTACGAAAGGCATATCCTTGCGTTTCGAGCGGTTATGGATTTCCTGCGCAATCGCCTCTTTCCCCGAACCGCTTTCACCGTAAATGATCACGCTGAAATTGGTAGGAGCAACGAGGTCGACCTGCCTGAAAAGGTTATCCGAGACCTCGCTATTGCCCATAACATAACCCGCTTTGGTGCGCAAACTGCTCTTGCGGGCGGGTTTCACCGGGTCGGTACCACCGTCTGACGATGCCGGGGCAACGTATTGCTGATCCTCGTTCTGCGATGCTTCCGCGTCGGCAATGGCCTTTTTTACGGTAACCAGGATTTCGTCGGGGAACAGGGGTTTGGTAATGTAGTCGTATGCGCCCAGCTTCATCACATTCACCGCCACTTTGATATCCGAATAGCCCGTGATGATCAGAACAGGAACGTTGGGTCTCTTGGATTTGATCGTCGTCAACAATTCGGTCCCGGTGATATCTCCCAGCCTGAAATCGGTCATGACCAGGTCCGGAGAAATAGAATCTATCAAAGCGAGGCCATCTTTACCGTTCTGGGCTGTTTCTACTATAAAATCATTTTTTGACAAAAAACGCTTCAACAGGAAGCAAATATCCGCTTCATCATCAACAACAACTATTTTTTTCATGCCTGTTATAAGGGCTTAACTTGGTTTGCTTAAATAGTAACTCTCAACCTCGCGGTAGGTATGTTCAACTGCTCGCGGTATTTGGCCACCGTTCTTCTGGCAACGGAATAGCCTTTCTCAGCAAGCATATCTGTAATTTGTTGGTCATTGTACGGGTGACGTTTATCCTCATCCACCACGATCTCACGGATCGCCTCCTGTATCTCACGGTTCGAAACCTCTGTCCCGTCTTCATTCGTGACGCCTTCTGTAAATAGATCTTTCAGCAATACAATCCCGAATGGTGTCTGAACATATTTATTTGTGGTGACCCTGGATACGGTAGAAATATCCATATCGATGATCTCCGCCACATCTTTCAGGATCATCGGGCGTAGTTTCTTGATGTCTCCCGTCTGAAAATAGTCATATTGAAGCCTCACGATCGCTTTCAGCGTGTTCAGCATGGTATTTTCACGTTGCTTGATGGCATCGATAAACCATTTCGCCGAGTTCATCTTGTTTTTGAGGAACTGGTTGGTGGCTTTGTCCTGCTTCTGCTCCGCCATCTGGGTAAATACCTTGTTGAGCTTCAAAGCAGGGCTGTTTCCCCAGGTCAGCTGTACCTCGATTTCGCCATCTTCGGTATACCAGAGCATGAAATCGGGCTTGATACTTTCGTTGACAATGGAGTCATTACGCAATCCCGACGCGGGTTTCGGATTAAGTGTGGTGATCAGCTGGATGGCTTTCTTCAAAGATTCCTCGTCCAACCCGGTAATCCGCATGATCTTGTCATAATTGCGGGATCCAAGCTCATCGAATGCATCCGTGACGATCTTGTAGGCCCATTTCCAGGTGTCATTATGGTTTTCCATACGGTTCAGCTGGATGAACAGGCATTCCCGCAAATCGCTCGCCGCAATTCCCGGCGGATCGAGCTGTTGGATGATTTTCAGCATTGTGTTCACTTCCTCGGTATCGATAAACATGCTGTTCGCAAATGAAATATCGTCCGCAATCACATCGCTTTCCCTTCTGAGGAACCCGTCTTCATCAAGCGAGTCGAGGATGAAGTCGGCGATCAGTTGCTGACGCTCATCCAGTTGCAGAAAGTGTACCTGCTGTTTGAGATCATCCCTGAACGAGATCGTCTCTACCATCGGCCGGGTATATAGTTCGTTGTCCGCCGACTGATTGTTCGCATACGTTTTGTAGTCCGGAATATCGTCGTCCCGGAACTCGTCCCAGTCGTAATAGTCTTGTACGGAGTTATCTTCTCCACCCGGTGAATTGTCTGCGTCGTCGAATTCTTCGGGCGCTTCGTCCGACGTACTCTCCTCCTTCCCTTCTTCCAGTATAGGGTTTTCTTCGAGTTCTTCCTTAATCCTTTGTTCAAGCTCCATTGTAGTCAGGTGCAGTAAATTCAGCATCTGAATTTGCAAGGGAGAGTATTTTAAAGTCTGTCTCTGCGTCTGCGTCTGTCTTTGCATATAGCAACTAAGGGTAAAATTTACATTCTCTTGGTGCTTTAAATTTACGACTCTTTATCCAATGTTAGCTCACAGGAGAGGTGCGTTACCGAAGATTGCGTAGTTATTTCCACATACTGAGTATTATAATTCAGAATGTAGCACGAATCCCCATCTAAAAACGCTACCGAGGCTTCCCTGGTTGGCTTTGCGCAGCTTTGTAACCGGCAACCTCCGCCAGGGGTATCCGGGCCGGGCCTCTGCCGCCTCTCCCCTCATCTCGTTGACAATCAAAAGATATCGTATTTTCAAATCGCTTGCCGCTTCCTTTTCCTGGAGGTCCGATGTCGCCTGCGCAGCAGCGGACAAGTCGGAACGACACTATACGAAATGCAAAACCCTTGCCCACCCCCTAAACGTCGGAACCCTCCGGCGAGGGAGGGTTCCGTATGCTCATGCGCATTAAAATCAGACCGACTGCACGGGCTTCTCTTCCGTCGCATTCTTGACCCAGTACAAGCCTTTCAACAACAGCTCACGGCCTTCTTCAACACCATGCTTCATGATAACCTTCTCTATCAGCAGCGGCGCGATCAGGTTAAACGGAGCAGGAAGCCGCCTCAGTACCGTTCGGCCCAGCAATGCGCCCAACCCTATCTCCATTCCACGTCCAGCGATACCCGTAGGGCCGGCTGCCATCAGATCTTTGAAATAATCCACCGTTTCGGAAACAGTCTCCTTTATTTTCTGTGACTTTCCGGGATCACCGTTTGGTTCCATAGCTATTTTCCTCAAAGGTTACCTACCTGTTCACGGGCGGAGTCTACATATCCCCCGGCTTTTTCTGCGGCCTCGCCGGCATAAGCTTCTCCTTCTTTTTTAAGCATGCCCGCCGCATCGGCTGCTTTCTCTTTGCTTTTCTCCAGCGCAGCGATCAGATCGCCTGCCAGGCTATTGGTTTTCCTTTTCAGTTTCCTGATCGTCTTTTTACTTTCCTCCGGCGCAAGCAACAGGCCTATTACCGCTCCTGCCACTGCCGCTGTCACTAGCCCTAAAATGATTTTGTTTGTCGACATAACACACTCGATTTTAATGTGGATCATTTTGTTTCATTCAAACCAAGGAAAATCTTGTACCAACCGGTGCGCTCTGGTACCCGGCATATGGCAGGATTATTGCCTAATGAACCCTCAAAGGTTAGCTTGTAATCCCAATGCTCCATTAATGGCGCCGGAAAATACCTCCACTACCGATGACTGAAATTATTACTTCTTACACAATGCTATGAAAATTGTTATTATCGAAGATGAAAGGGATTTGGGAGTGTTGATGCGCAATTTTCTGATAAGGCAACTGAATATTAAAACACCGGATGGTTCGGTACAGGTAGTCGCCTCATTAACCGAAGGCCTGGATTGTGTCAGGGATATGATTCCGGATTGGATATTCATAGACAACAACTTACCCGACGGCAAAGGCGTGGAGGCAATCCGGCAAATACGCGACGCCCACCCGGGCAAACGTGTGAAAGTGGTGATGATGAGTGCCATGACCAACCTGAAAGACGAAGCGTTCAGAAACGGTGCCGACTTCTTCCTCGATAAACCGATAAGTTTTGTAGAAGTCAAGAATATCTTCACAAAACACGGTACCGACGTCTGAGCCGGCAGGTAACCGGCACCCCATCGAAATAGTGGAAAAACTTGCATTAATTGGGGATTACCCCCGATTGGTCGTAGAAAATATTGCTCAAAACGGCCATCCTCAGCTGTTAAACGGCAGTTAACTTCTAAAACAGAACGGGACATTTCGTCCCCGACCTCGCCCTGCTCCCGGGCATCTTCACTTTCTGACTATGGTACCGGGCCCGCTTTTTCTTTTCCGGATTAGCCTTCTTTTTCTCGTAAGGAACGAGTTTCAAATCGTATTCGGGGATAAAGTAATCTTCCTTGTACTCTGCCACGGGTAAAGGCATGTAGTGGCGGCCGGGAAAGGTCAGCACATCATATTCGTAGTCGTAGAGGTATATGGTCACGAACCCGTCGCGGCTGTACTTGATACCGATGTCCGAAAACGGGCTGTCTTCGTCCGACGAGGCCACAAGCCGCATCATCTCCTTTTGCTTGCCTTTCACGAGCACCGTCATATTGTACTGGAAAACGCGATGCAGCGAGTCGATCTGGATAGCGATGCCGAGGTAATACTTTGCATCTTTCAGCCGCTCTTGCCCGGCGTACATAACAGCCGTATTGTTTAGTGCGCTTTTGTCCTGGTAGTTCTGGTAACTCAGCTTTGCATCGTCAAAGCGCTCCATATACCGGTACACATTTCCCTGATTTACATTATAGAACTTCCGGCCGGGTGCGGCTGCCATCGCAAGTTTGAAATCCTCAAAAGCCCCGTCGTACCGCGCATTAGCCTCGTTCACCTGGCGCTTCTGGTCGTGCCGGTTACCGATGTAGGCCTGTACGATCCCGTGGTTATTGTGCAGGAAAGGCAGCTCCGGCTTCTCGCGGACAAGGCTGTCGAATACCGCCATAGACTTATCCAGCTGGTCGTTTTCCAGGAGTGCAATCCCCCACCCATTCTGCGCATTAACGTTCGACGGGTTCAGCGAAACCGCCTTTTTGAAAACCTGATAACCTTTTTTGTACATATCAAAATGCAGCAGGAGATTCCCGTAATTACTCCACATCAGGTCGTAACCCTGCTCATATTGCAATGCTTTCGCCAGATATTGCCCCGCCTCTGAGTATCGTTTCTGATCGATCATAATACTGCTCAGCCCTGCCAGCGCTTCGTACCGTATCGGGTCGAGCTTGATCGCCTTCTGAAAATCCTCCTGTGCCTGGGCGGTCTTTTTCAGGTAGTATTCCGAAAAAGCTTTGGTCACGAAAAGGTCGGCGAAGAACTTGTTATCCTCATTCAATGCCTTCTCACCCTTCTTGAAGTCTTTCAGCGCGAGGTCGTATTTCCTTTGCCCATAGTTAGCGACGGCCCTTCCAAGGTATGCAGGCAAATACGTTGAATCTTTTTTGATAACCCTGTCAAAAAGGTTGAATGCAGTTTGGTATTCGTGCTTGCTAAGATGGGTATTCGCGATCCCCGACTGCAATGCGGGCGTTTCGCGCTTTAAAGTCGACGCCAGTTTGTAGTACCGTTGCGCCTCGCCGATCTGGTGCAAGCCGTAGCACGAATGCGCCATTCCAAGGTAAGCATCGCCCCGAAAGGTACGGTCGTCGGTTTCGAGGTATTTTTCAAAAACGGCTTTCGCCATCCCGAACTGGTTCAGTGAAAGCAGTGCATTTGCGTAGCGTATCTGCGCCTTCAGGTGCGTACGCGCTACTTTCTCGAAATCCTTCACCGCGCGTTTTTCATTGCCGGTCCGCATCAGGATGTCACCGCGTTGCAGGCGGTAGGCCATTTCATCCTTCTGGCGTATCGCGGTGGTCAGCTCGTCCACGGCCTCCTCCATCCGGCCACTGTATTTATGGACCATTCCGACGTTGAAGTTCCATTTACCGCCGGTATTTTTCGCCGAATTGTCACTCGCAAAGCTGGCCGCTTCCTGGTACTTTTTCTGCTTGCCCAGCGCGACAAGCGTATTCAGCTTCGCCTCTGTCCCGCCCGGCGAATCCGAAAAATCGTTTCGCGCAGCATCGAATTTACCTGACAGCAACGCGAAAAGTCCGCGGTTATAATGCATATGCGGGTCGCCTTCGCCGAGATCCAGCGCCTCCATGATATGCAGTGCCTTTTGATAGTTACCGGAAAGTGCGAGAATCACCGCCTCGTTGTTCATGCGCTGAACCGAATCGGAAGGTTGAAAAGCCTGCTTGTTGTAAGCAGCATAGGCGGCCTGTAGATTGCGAACGCCCCGCTGGTATTCCTCGCCGCGCAATAACGAAGGATTATTCTCCTCGAATGATTTATTAAAAAGAGGTAGAAGTTCTTTTACAATTCGTTGGCACTCACTAAAATCCTGGGCTGAGAGCTGCCGAGGTGCTAACACCATCAACATCAGCGACATACCTGTCATCACAAGTAAGTGAATTTTCTGTACCATAGGGGGTGCTTAATGGCTCAAAAGCCACTAACCTACAAGTAATCTGGGAAAATTACAATTATTGCTAAGACCGTTTGATAAATTACAAGTAAAATATAATTTTTTAAATAAATAACATTATTTTAAGTAAACTGCCGGTAATTAAAGTTGCACGGAAGCCAGCGCGTCGATAAAAACCTTTTTATCATTAACCAGAACAGTGAGAGCACTTTCCGAGGCATTTTCAATGGAAATCGATTGTTTGGAAACAGTCACTTTCAGTAAAACGCCCCTGAACCCGATCCGGAATGAATATCCTTCCCATTGCTCCGGAATATAAGGTTTGAAAGATAGCGTATCGCCCGTCACGCGCTGACCTGCAAAGCCTTTTACCACGCTCATCCAGGTGCCGGCCATAGAAGTAATATGCAGGCCGTCCTCGGTGTCGTTATTGTAATCGTCCAAATCCAGACGGGCCGTTCGCAGATACATTTCATACGCTTTTTCACGCATGCCCAGCCCCGCAGCGAGGATCGAATGGACGCATGGTGAAAGGGACGATTCATGAACAGTCATCGGTTCATAGAACTCGAAGTTACGCCGGATAGTCGCCGCATCGAATTCGTGCTCGAAGAAGTAAAGGCCCTGCAATACATCGGCTTGCTTGATGAAGCACGACCGCAATATCCTGTCCCAGGACCACCGCTGGTTGATAGGGCGCTGTCCGGCGATATCGGCAACAGTAAGCAGCTCCTTGTCGAGGAAACCCTGCTGCTGCAAATACACCTGCCGGTTCGCATCGAAGGGATAATGCATATGGTCGACAATATGCTTCCAATCGGCAAGTTCAGCATTGAGTTGCAGGTTGGTCTTGAAAATCACGTCATTTAGCTTCCGGGAATCTTCCTTCCACAGCTTGTCGATCACTTCCAGCGTGTAGCGCAGCGTCCAGCAGGCGATATAGTTGGTGTACCAGTTGTTATTGACATTATTTTCATATTCGTTCGGGCCGGTCACGCCCAGCATCACATACTGCTCCTTTTCTTCCGACCAGTTGATACGCTGCTTCCAGAACCGCGAAATACCAATCAGGACTTCGAGGCCCTGGCCGGTGACGTAACTTTCGTCGCCCGTGTAGCGGGTATAATCGTAAATGGCGTAAGCAATGGCACCGTTACGGTGAATTTCCTCGAATGTGATCTCCCATTCATTATGGCATTCCTCGCCGTTCATGGTCACCATGGGATAGAGGGCGGCGCCATCCTTAAAACCTAGTTTCGCCGCATTCTCGATGGCTTTCTGCAAGTGCTTATAGCGGTAAACGAGCAGGTTGCGCGCCACTTTTTCATCGGCTGTAGACAGGTAGAACGGAATGCAGTAGGCCTCGGTATCCCAATAGGTGCTCCCGCCATATTTCTCCCCGGTAAACCCTTTCGGCCCGATGTTCAATCGTTCGTCCTCGCCGGTGTAAGTTTGTCCCAAATGGAAGATATTGAACCGGATGCCCTGCTGCGCGGCCACGTCGCCGGCAATGGTAATGTCGTTCTTCTCCCACTTCCCTGCCCACGCCTGCACCTGCTCCGCGTACATGCGGTCGAAGCCTTTTTCGGCGATCCGCGCAATGCAAGCTTTGGCTTTGGGAATCAGTTCATCGTGCGCGTAGTTGGCCGAAGAGAGGTTTACGGCATATTTATAAATCGTAATCTCCTGCCCCTCCCGTACCTCGACCTGCGCGGTACCGGCAACATATTTTTCCTTTGAAGCGGTTTCTACCGTTGCCGTTGCGGGCATTCCATTCAACTTTATGTCAAACTTCATCCCCGTCGCGACGCGAAACTGCTCTACCTGATAAGGATTGCTTTTTGTTTCGAGCACCAGGTATCCTTCCTGCCCCCGCGCTTCATGTGCGATCCCGTTCCAGAACGATTCGTCGTAGTTGGAATCCCGGTTGCGAATATGGCCGTCGAGGAAAGGGGTAATGCTGAAATGATCGCCGAAATTGAGGGGTACCATGCTGTAACTGATCGCACCGGCCTCGTCGTCGGCCATGCTGCAAAAGCGTTTGGAATGAATGCGCAGCTTTCTGCCGCCCGAGAGCGTTACAGTTGCCGTGCGTTCGAGCACGCCCTCTTTCATATTCAGCACACGGCGAAACTCGTCGATCTTGCAGGTATGAAGGTCGAGCAGTTCGGTACCGATACGGATTTCGATGCCTGTCCAGTTACAGGCGTTGAGAACTTTGGCGAAATAGTTGGGATAACCGTTCTTCCACCAGCCTACCCTTGTTTTATCAGGAAAATAAACACCCGCTACATAGTTACCGAGCAACGTTTTACCTGAATATCCTTCCTCAAAATTGCCCCGCTGGCCCATCCGGCCATTGCCCAGGCTCATGAGGCTTTCGGTAATTTCGTTATGCTCGGGGTAAAAACCTTCTTCTACGATACACCATTCATCGTGTGTAATATAGTTCTTCATATATTTTCCAATTGAAGCAATCCAAAATTTTCAAAACCGGGAATTACAATGTCGGCCTCGGTCAATACCGACGCTTCCCCTATGCCAACCGCCAGCATTCCGGCCGCCTTTGCCGATTCGATACCGGCCACAGCGTCCTCAAATACCGCGCAATGCGCAGGCGCTACATGCAAATCGGCCGCGCCCATCAGGAACACCTGGGGATCGGGCTTGCCTTTGGTAATACGGTTACCGTCGACAATCGTATCGAAATAATCCAGCATATCGATCCGTTCGAGAATGACCTTCGCATTTTTGCTCGCTGATCCCAGGCCGCTCGGGATGCCATTTTGTTTCAGCTCGTCAAGGAAACGGCGCACACCGGGCAAAGCGTCGTCGGGCGTCATTTGCATGCAAAGTTCGAGGTAACGGGCATTCTTGGCAGTGGCGCGGCGAAGCTTTTCGTCGTCGGACAACTGAACGCCGCCGATCGACAGTACGATTTCGAGCGACTCCATGCGGCTGATGCCTTTAAGGCGTTCGTTTTCTTCACGCGTAAGGTCGAAACCGAGGTCCTGCGCCATTTCTCGCCAGGCGATGTAATGGAATTGCGCGGTGTCAACGATTACCCCGTCGAGATCAAAAAGGCAAGCTTGTATTGAGGGCATATCATTTCAAATTTAATATCTTGCAAAATAGTAAAAAATAGCAATTTGCTGCGCCAGGGCCGAAATACGAGCTCTCCGGCTATACCGGACCACGCTGCAAGCTTTCCCAGAACATTTACAAAACCGAAAGAGATGTCCGTCGTTAACAAGGATAAATTCGTTATATACCAGCTATTTACACGCCTTTTCGGCAACCGGAAAACGACCAACAAAGTCTACGGTACGATCGAAGAAAACGGGTGTGGAAAATTCAATGACATCGACGATACCGCCCTCGCCGCATTGAAGGATTTCGGAGTTACCCACGTTTGGTATACCGGCGTACTCGAACATGCCACACTGACCGATTATTCGCAATTTGGCATTAATCCCGACCATCCGCTGATCGTGAAAGGCATCGCAGGCTCACCTTACGCGGTCAAAGACTATTATGATGTGGACCCCGACCTGGCCGTGGATGTCCCCCACCGGATGCAGGAATTTGAGAGCCTCCTCGCACGTACGCATGCGCACAACCTGAAAGTGGTCATTGATTTTATCCCAAATCACGTTGCCCGGCAATACCATTCGGATGTGCGGCCCGAGGGCGTCAGGGATTTTGGCGAGGACGACGACAATACGGTTACTTTCAACCCTGCCAACAACTTTTATTACATCCCGAACCACGACTTCGTAGTGCCGGAAGGCCACACGCCGCCGCTGCCGGTTACCTCTCCCTATCACGAACGGCCCGCCAAAGCTACCGGTAACGACATTTTCCAGGCCCAGCCAAGCCAGTACGATTGGTATGAGACTGTAAAGCTAAACTACGGCATCGACTACCTCGATGGCCGGTCCCGCCATTTTGACCCGATCCCATCCACCTGGCTCAAAATGCGCGACATACTCATTTACTGGACCCGAAAGGGCGTCGACGGTTTCCGGTGCGATATGGCCGAAATGGTCCCTGTAGAGTTCTGGGGCTGGGTAATCCCGGAAGTGAAAAAGGAAAATCCGGCGGTGATTTTCATCGCGGAAATTTACAATCCATTTGAATATCGCAACTACATCAATATCGGCAAGTTCGATTATCTGTATGATAAAGTAGGACTGTACAACTCACTGCGGCGGATCATCGAAGGGCACGGAAGTGCCGAGGATATTACGCGTATCTGGCAGCACGAGTCGGGCGATTTCAGCGAGCATATGCTCCGGTTTCTCGAAAACCACGATGAGCAGCGCATCGCTTCACGCTATTTTGCGGGAAATCCGTGGACGGCATTGCCGGCCATGGTCCTGAGTGCCACGTTGCATACCGGCCCGCTGATGCTCTATTTTGGACAGGAACTCGGCGTGGACCCTACCCAGCAGGAGGGTTTCCAGAGCGAGGACGGCCGCACGACTATTTTCGATTACTGGGGCGTACCCGAGTTTCAGAAATGGGTGAATGGCGGCAAGTTCAACGAAGAACTCCTTACCACCGAGCAAAAGACGCTGCGGGAATTTTACGGCAACCTCAATGCATTTGTGCTGAAGAATGAGGCGGTGTATGCGGGCGGATTTTATGATTTGCAGTATGTAAATGCCGACGGCCAGTCGTTCAACTACGACAAGACGATCATTTACAGCTACTTGCGACATACCGACGGGCAGAAATTATTATTTGTATACAATTTTCACGAATCGCGGACCGTAGAGACGTTCATCAAAGTTCCGCAGGACGCCTGGACGAATGTGCTGAAATTGGGCAATACCGGTTCTTATAAGCTGAAACCGGTATTCCCGCTCGAAGTGCCTCAGGTACAACTACCAACGGCCGATATTACTTCGACGGGCGTGCACATCGAGCTTCCCCCGATTTCGGCATTCGCTTTCGAGATTGTGCCGAAGTAGCGAGGCCCTCGGGCCGCTTGCCATTGCAAAAGGGGCTTTTGATCATTAATTTTACATTGCCCGCAAATTTGTGGCTTTTTTGTGCTGGCAAATATTTTGTCGTTACGTACCCTGGTTTAAAGAATTCAAGTATGATCAGATTTGTAGTGCTTTCCATTTTGTTGCTGGGTTCCGTCCGCTCTTTCGGGCAAGCCAGCCTGCAAAAAACATTCGTGCAGAAAATGGAACTTCCCGCCAGTCCGGACATCGGCACGCAAGTGCTGCGGATGAGCGAGTCATTCCTGGGTACGCCGTACGTAGCGGGCACGCTGGAAGGCAATCCTTCCGAGCGGCTGGTCTGCAAGTTCGACGGGCTCGACTGCACCACGCTGGTTGAAAGCGTGATAGCCCTGGCGGTTGCCAAAACTGAGAATTCGACCTTTGAAGAATATAAAAACGAACTGACCAGGCTCCGTTACCGCGACGGGACGATCGATGGCTACCCTTCCCGCCTGCATTACATCCTCGACTGGATGTATGAGAACCAGAAGCGCGGACGTCTCGAAGACATTACCGCGAAAGTGGGCGGCGTGCCTTTTACCAAAGAGATCAATTTCATGACCACCCACGCCAATCTGTACCCATCGCTGGCGGCGAGCGAGGTGTATGAAAAGCTCAAAGAACAGGAAACGGTCATCAATTCAAGGGAACACAGCTATATTCCCAAAAATGCCATCCAGAAAGCCGAACCTATGCTCCACGACGGCGATATTGTCGCGTTTACTTCATCGGTGGAGGGGCTGGATGTGAACCACATGGGCATTATTTCGAAGGTAGGCAGCCGTGCATACCTGATTCATGCTTCGCTGACGGGCAAGAAGGTGATCATGACCAACGTTCCCCTGGCCGAGTATGTAGCTTCAGTTCCGAAACATACGGGCATGATCGTGGCCCGGCTCAACGATATCTGATTAGTGAATGGATTTAACCGACCTGATTAATTACCGGAATTCTCCCTGGCTATTACTGCTGCTGGCAGGTGCCGTCGGGCTGGTTATCAGCATTCTCACCATCAGCCTGATTAAAATAACGGCTTCGAAGAAAAATTGGACCCCGGTGCGGGCAGTCCGCGAAAACCTTACCAGCGTACTGCATTTCTTCGTTCCGATCGTGCTCATTACGGCTGCGGCCAAAACTTATAGCTACTCCAACCCGCAATACGACTGGGTTTTTGCATTGAGCAAAACGGCGCTGATAGGCATTACCACCTGGCTCATGGCGCGGATCGTGATCATCGTCGAAAAAATACTGATCGACAAGCTCGATTTCAACACGCCCGACAACAACCAGGCACGCCGGCTGTTCACCAAGATCAAATTCGTGAAACGCATCGTCGTGATCATGGTCGTGGTGATCGGTGTTTCCATATTGATGCTCAGCTTCGACAGTGTGCGGCAATATGGCGTCGGAATACTGACTTCCGCGGGTATTGCGTCGGTGATCATCGGTTTCGCGGCGCAGAAGTCGCTGGCGAACCTGATGGCCGGTATCCAGATCGCATTCACCCAGCCGATCAAGATCGACGACGTGGTGATCGTAGAGGGCGAATGGGGCCGCATCGAGGAGATCAACCTGACTTATGTGGTGGTCAATATCTGGGATTTGCGGCGCATTGTGCTACCCATTACCTACTTCATTGAAACTCCTTTCCAGAACTGGACGCGGAATGAAAGCGCATTGACCGGCGCAGCTTTTTTTTACCTTAACTATCACACGCCCGTCGACAGGCTTCGTACGAAATTGAAAGAGATTCTCGAAGCGACCCCGCTTTGGGACGGCCGCGCCTGGGCATTGCAGGTGACCGACACGCAGGGACAACTGATGGTGGTCCGGGCGCTGATGTCGGCACGGAATTCCAGCGAAACCTTCGACCTGCGCTGTCTGGTGCGCGAAAAACTGATCGAATTTATTGCAAACGAGCACCCAGAGGCCCTGCCCACAACCCGCGTGGAAGAGCCTAACCAGACAAAATTTAAAATATCCGAAACCGGTATATAAAAAATTGGCCTCCGGAAGCTCCGAAGGCCAGTCTTTTCTTACTACTCACCTAACTCAATTTAACTCAATACAGTTTTTCTTTGATATTTTGATCCGTTCCTTCCCGCATCGTCACAGGCGCCGCTTTGTTTGGAAAATAGGAATGACGGCCTGCAAAAAACGGAGAAAACCAACGGGTGAAAGCTACTGGAAATGCCTGACGGCGTGCGTAAATCTGAACATGCGATTTACATTACAAAGGAGCTTTTCCGTTGTTAAAGAGGCATTAACGCTGAATTAAAAAGGAATTAAAAAGGCGGGAACTTCAAAATGAAGGTGGTACCGGAGCCCAATGCGGACTCCACTTCGATGCTCGCGCCCTGCATATTGATGATGCGTTTGGTCAATGCGAGCCCGATGCCATAGCCTGCTTTGCTGATCGTGGACTGGCTGCGGTAGAAAGTATCGAAAATGTACGGCAGTTCCTCCGGCGCAATGCCGATGCCCATATCCCGGAAATAAATGACAATCAGCCTGTCTTTGATTTCAAGAAAAACGTTGCAGGTTTTGTCGGGCGAATACTTGCAGGCATTGTCCATCAGGTTCAGGAATGCCGTCCTGAGCAGACTCTCGTCGCCAAACCGTTTCAGTTGTTCCTCGTCCTCAGGAATTTTGTCATAATGAATGTGCACCTGGTAGCCCGCATTCTTTTGCTGTACCGATGTTTTGGCCTGCCATAGCACCTCGTCAACCCTGATCTTCGAGAACGTAACCCGGAAAGCGGTCTCCTCCGTTCGCGCGAGTTCGAGCAGGCGGCTTACCAGCTCGTTCATTTCCTTCGCTTCGGACCAAATACCCTTCAATGCATCCTGATAATCGGCCGGTGAGCGCTCCTTCATCAGGCTCAGCTCCGCCTCGCTCATAATGAGCGCCAGCGGCGTACGCAGCTCGTGTGACGCGTGCGAGACGAAGTTTTTCTGCGCCACAAAAGCGATTTCAAGCCGGGTAAGCATCTGGTTGAATGTCTCAGCCAGCAATGCGAGCTCGTCCTTTTCGCGGCCCACCCGCACCTTTTCATGTAAATTACCCGCCGAAATGTTGTTCACCTGGTCGATAATGTCCGCCACGGGCTTGATCGCATCGTTCGAAAACTGCCAGCCGGCAACGCCAACGAGGATCATGGATAACAGCCAGCCGATCAGCAGGATCTCCCGCAGGCGGTTCAGCTGGTTCATGCCGAGATAATCGTTCGCGATCACAGCCACAACCCAGGGTTTCCGGTGGTCCTGCAAAATGTGCCGGATGATGATCACCTCTTTCTTCTGGTGCTTGGTATGGATTTCCCTCCCGGCGCGCGCCTCGGTAAGCATGGGCCTGGAAAGGGTAAAATTTTCCTTCCCGCTCACGAATATGATCGAATCCGAGCCATCGTAAATCGTGATCTCCTCGTCGAGCAGGATCGTTTTGTTTTCCTTTTCGATCTTTTCGATATCCGCTTTACTAATGCCATGGCTCGCTTCGACGAGTTGGGCGATCGTCTGGCCGCGCTCGTTCAGAAAGGAATAAAACTGCCTTTCGCGGTACTGGTCGTAGAAAAAGTAAATAGCAAGACAAAACAGCGCCATGATGGAGCCTACCAACAGGGTAAACAGCAACGTCAGGCGCGATTTGATGTTCATTCTTCCTTGAAAATGTAGCCCATGCCTACCACCGTGTGGATCAGCTTCGTAGGATAATCTTTGTCGACCTTTTTACGGAGAAAATTGATATACACGTCGATCACGTTGGTACCGGTATCGAAACGGATGTCCCACACCTGCTCGGCGATGTCCACACGCGAGACTACGCGCCCGCGGTTGCGCATCAGGTATTCGAGCAATGCGAATTCCTTGGCAGTGAGGTCAATGCGGTTACCGCCCCTTCTGGCTACCTTCTCGTCGAGGTTCAGTTCGAGGTCGGCCAGCGTGAGTACCTGGCTGGATTGCTCGCGGGCACTGTTACGCTGCGAAAGCACTTTGATGCGCGCGATAAGTTCACGGAATTCGAAGGGCTTTACCAGATAATCGTCGCCACCCGCTTCGAAACCGTCCAGCTTGTCGTCGATCGTACCCAATGCGGTCAGGAAAAGGATCGGGGTCGTCAGGCCGTCGGCACGGAGCTGCTTGGCGAGGTCGTAGCCGTTGAGCAACGGCAGGTTTACATCCAGAATGATCACGTCGAACCGGTAATTGGAAGCCATTTTCTTACCGACTTGTCCGTCGTAAGCCAGTTCCACTTCCCACGACTGCTCTTCGAGGCCCCTTTTTAGAAAACCTGCGAGTTTCGGTTCGTCTTCAACGATTAGTATTTTCATAGGATGATCAGGCGATTTAAAGTGCCAAATGTTGCACAGATTTTTTGCTTAAAAAAAGGCTGCCCGAAATATCGGACAGCCTTTTTGTCTATATCCACACCATTGGAACGTTGGCATTTCTCAACATCCCACGTTCCATTATAATGCAAAATATAAAATTTAAATTATAAACAATAGGTAATTGCCTATTTTTACAAAATTTCATACAAGTATCAGTAATAATCTGCGGAATTGTCATAATCCGAACGATCGCCGTAAGCGCCGTAATCATCGCCCTCTTCCAAACGCATTGCCTTCGCTGCTTTTTTAATGAGTCCGATCTGGCCAGCATGATAAACGTCGTGCTGGATCACACCGTGGATCAATGTATAATAGGAGTAGTCACGCCCGGGCACGAACTCTTCCAGAAAGCCGTCGTCCTCGATCTTTTCGAGTTCCGAAACCAGCTCTTCCTGTGAAAGGCTCAGCTCCATCTGGATGGCCTCCCATTCAAACTCGTCGACTACCGGAAATTTTTTCCAGTCCTTGTCCTGCGTCTTGATATCGAACTCGGCATCGCCCTGCAATTTGCGAACGGCAAAAATGCGCCAGGTGGTCATGTGGTACACGATTTCGGCGATAGAGTGCGTATTGCTGCTCAGGCGCGTCTCCGCGATTTTCGGGGTTACATCGCGCAACGCTTCCACTACCGACGGTCCATACCATGCCTCTTCGCTTTCGTAGGTGTCGTTGAGTACATCTATGATTCTTAAAATCTCTTCTTTTGCTTCCATTATGATTAGATTAAACAGCTGCAAATTTACGGTGAATCGGACGAAGATTGTCCAAATGTGTTTTCAATATTAAGAGACATTTTGTCAACATCCATACTCTTACAACCAATTGCCCGCCGATACCGTCGTAGTTTAGGAGTCTGCGAGCTCATGCGTTAAAGTCTATGAGTTTTGAGTTTATGAGTTGAAAGTATGCTGTCTGGAATCGTTGGTCATTGAGCTGAGTCTCATGAACTCATAAACTTTAAGCTCATAAACTCTGAACTCATAAACTTTAAACATTTCAACTTTCGTTTATTTAACAAATTTTAAAATACAACTCAAATGTTCAAGAAAGCCTCTTTCCTCTTACTGATCGTCGGCCTTGGATTGGTATCGTGTTCGAAAGATCCGATCAGCGACCTTTCCAATGAGGAGTCGTTGGTATACATTACAAATCACGATCAAACCGCCAATTTCAGTCAGTACAAAACATTCAGCATCGTGGATTCCGTGCTGATCGTCGAAAATAACCGCGCAGGGACTTCCCTTGATGATATCGACCGCGCCATGCTGCAACGGCTCATTACCAACATGCAAAACATGGGTTACAAGTATGTGAGCCGGAAGGACAATCCCGACGTCGGTATTAATGTGTCGTGGATCACCAATACTTATCTCAATGTATACCAGCCGCTTTCTTCCTATTACGGCGGCTACTGGGGCGGTTATGGCTACGGTTACCCGGGCTATTACGACTATTATGAAACCAGCGAAAGCTCCTGGATGATCTCAATGCTCGATTTCAAAAACCCGAAGACCACGCCAGCCGGCAAGACTTTCAATGTGATCTGGGATGCCCAGATCCGCGGCTCGGCCATCGGCGACCAAAACCTCATCGACAAAATGGCGGATTCCATTTTCGGACAATCCGGTTATCTCAAAATCAAGTAACAAATGAAACGGATCATCATCATTGCCCTTTTCCTTGGAAGTGTTTTGCCCGCATTGGCACAGGAGAAACCCAGGCTATATACCATTGCTTCGCCGTTTGAACGGTATACCTATTACCTTGCTACCGCGCGTTTCACCGGCGCAGTGCCTATGGGTTCTTTCAAGGATAATTATATTGATAAGTCTTCATTCCAGAATGCCTCTGTCTCCATTGAATGGGTCCTGAGAAATTCACAGCTTTCCGTGGGCGGTGAAATAGGCTCTACCTATTTTGAAAAGCGCGTTCCGAGGGCCTTGTACGAAGGCCAGGACGGTACTATTTCGGCCGTTCAGACGCGTACCGTTTCACAATATCCGGTGGAGCTGTTCGCCAACTATCATTTCCTGCCGAGAAACGCTCAGGTGCAGCCCTACGTGCAGGTGAGCGCCGGCGCGAGCATCATCGACTACACCGTTTATTATGGTACATTGTCATCCCAGGACCAGGCGGTACGTTTTAAATACGGCATCGGCGCCGGTTCCAAATTTTTCTTCAAGAAAGACGGGACGTTTGGCCTCGATGTGCGTGTCAAGTATGATGGCACGGCATATAAATATGACTACATCGACAAAGGCATATCATCCGTGAACGGTTCGATAGGCCTATTCTATCGTTGGTGGTAAAGAAAGCATCGTGACACATAAAAAGAAGGTTTTGACCAAAACATCGCTTATCTGGCTTAGTGGCATTCTCGCATTCCTGATCGGTTCCGGGCTTTGGGCCTGGAACCGTTTTGGTCCCAGCCACCACAAAACTTACGCACAAGTAACAGAAAGCTTCCCGATTGCGCGGACGCTCGACTCCGCGTCCAACGCATGTGACCTCACGATCCGGCGCTACCGGCAAATAGGCCGGGAAATGCAATTCGAGCTGGCAGCGAATGCCGGCGGGCTTTCTCCTTACGACGTAAAAATAAGCCAGAAAGGCAAAACACAAACCTTCCAGGCCGTAGCACACCGCTATGGCACGTGGCTCACGATCCCCGGTGTGCAAGTGGGTGGCGGCGAGGCGCAGATTAATGTAGTGAGCCTCGGCCAGAAAGGCTGCCAGACGACCGCCGCATTCAATTTCGAAGCTGCGATGGCCAATGAGGTTCTCGATGGCAAAGAGTGGATCAGGCAGGGAAGCAAGGACAACTGGCTGGATGTACGGCCCGTTCGTAAAGACGGTAAGCTCCTCCTCCGCGACTTTGCCAACTATAACGACAACCGCACAAAAGTGGTCATGATCGACGGCATTGTCGTGAAAGGGCTGGAAAATGGTATTGAAGTAAAACCGGGCTATTTATACTCGGTAACCGCCCGCTGGATCGACGCCCCGTACAACGACTGGTGGAATGCCGCCAAAAACCGCACCGTCCGGCAGCAGAACATCTACATTGCCGGCAAGCCCGATCCGGCGGCTCCAAATGCGTTGACGCGTATCAGTATCCCGGATTGGTTTTCGCCCTCACGCACCATCAACGTCGATTTCGACACGCGTTTTCCGGAATTTGAACCTATTAAGGACAAACTGGTGATGCAATACCGGCTGAATAACTATGTTTCTTCCGACAACTATTATAAACGCGGGATCGGGTATTTGTCCAATACAGAAAAAGAATATCCTGCGGAAAAACTGCATTACACAGCCACTCCCAATTATTTCGGAGATAAGGATGAAAAATGGTTTGCAGGACTTTCCAAAGACCAGGTCGAGGCATTGGCCGGTGTGCCGGGTTTTGGTGTGTATGCTTATGATTTTGAATTTTGGAGCCAGCGTTATTCCAAAGAAGTCATTCAGCGGCTGATCTGGTTTTCGAAAGTGATTAAAAAGAACCATCCGAACATGCACCTGATGGATTACTGGGGTGGCGGGGCTTACACCAATCCGCATATTAATACGGTGGGTGGTGCCAATCCCAAGGATTTTATCAAAGAATACAGCGAGCCGAAATCCAACAATCCCAACTTCGATCCGCTGCCGAATGGTGACAGTTTCCGGGATGTTTTCAACACTGTGCCTATCGATGTGTATCCCAAACCAATGTTCGCCATTGATAATGCGGGAAATTCGCCCAATAATTTCGTGCTGCTCTCGGCGATCCATTCGTTGCGCATCAACAAGTTACTGCCTTACCAGAAAAACAATAAATTCATTTTCTACGGCTGGAACCGGTACATGCCTCTGTACAAAGATCCCATCGTACCCTGGAACTACCAGCTCTCCGACCCCAAAGGCGAGCTCATCATGAACCAGCTCGAAATGATGCCAGCCAGCCAGGCACTAAGCTTCTCGCTATTCTCACTGATACTTTTCGACGGCTACTACCTTTGGCACGACGGCGGCCCGAGCGCACAAAACCCGAATGCCTATAAACTGTCGAAAGATATGTGGGGCTGGGGCTACGAATGGTACCCCGCCGACGGCAAAACGCCCGAAAACGAGGTCGGCCGCAACACAACCGGCGGAACCGCCGCTCCTTACTGGGATTTCCCGACGGAGTATTACGCGCTAGGCAACTGGATGGCGAAACAAGTAGAGGACGTAATAACCGGCGGCCGGAACCAGGATCTGGCATTCCAGTTGAACGGACAGTGGGTTGAGCCAAAAAAGGAACAGGTTTTACTGGCAATCGACGGCAAGCAGCCTTTTATTACTTCTATCGTGAAAGGAAATCAGATCGTCGTACTCGGCGTGGATTCATTTCAGCAGCCTTCTGCCCAGCGGAAAATGAAGGTCCGCCTGCCCGACGGCGTGGAAGCGGAAATCGAATTGTATGGCAACTGGCCGTCGCTCTACCGTGGGACGCTGAAAAAATAGTATTGAATTACATTATATAAAGAGAAAGCTCGCTTCATCGGCGAGCTTTCTCTTTTTTATTCAAATTCCATGCTAGGCCACTTTTACATAACTCCCGAGCCATTTCAGGTGCGTCCCGTACTTGTGCATAATCTCCTGCACCTTCGGGTCGTCCATATGCCCGAGGAACTCCACCAGGAACCACGCCCGGAACGAGGCTTCGCCACGTAATGGCCGGCTTTCGATCTTGGTAAGGTTGATACCCCGGTCGTTGAAATCTTTGAGGAACTCGTACAGCACGCCGGGGCGGTTGGTATTAGGCAAATTGGCGATGATCGTCGTCTTGTCATCGTTGCTCTTCATATTGGTAAACTCCTTGGCCAGGATCAGGAAGCGGGTCTGGTTCTGGTCACTGTCTTCGATATTATCAAAAAGGATAGGTACCCCGAACAGCCTGGCGGAGATAGAAGAGCATATTGCCGCCGAATCGGGCTCCGTCGAAGCCATCTTGGCGGCTTTGGAAGTAGAATCCACCGCGATCAGCTCGATCCCCATGCCTTCGAGGTATTCACTGATGAATTTCCCGCATTGCCTGAATGCAATGTCTTTGGAATAAATCCTTTTGATCGATTTCAGGCTGTCGGATTGCGACGCGAAAGTAAAGTGTACCTTCAACAGCATTTCCGCAACAATCGAAAGGTTCTTTTCCCGCAGGAAATCGACCGTTTCGACGACAATCCCTTCCTGATTATTCTCGATGGGCACCACGCCGAATTTGGCGCGGCCGGTTTCTACACTTTCAAATACCGAATGGATCGTAGGCAGCACGAGGTATTCGCTCATCGCCCCGAAACGGCCTTCGGCAGCCTGATGCGTGAAACTTCCCTCCGGCCCCAGGTAAGACACCCGTTCCGGCAGTTCCAGATTACGCGATACCGCAAAAATCTCGAAGAAAATAGCATCGATCGCCTGGCGGGTGAGTAACCCGTTGTTGTGTTTCGCCAGCCGGTCGAGAATTTGCTTCTCTCTTTCGGGGCGGTAAATAATCGACTGGGAAGACCGTTTCAGCTCGCCTACCTTTTTGACCAGCTCCATGCGCTCGTTCAAAATGCTCAGCAACTGGTCGTCCAGCCCATCGATCCGGTTTCTTAAATCCTGTAATTCCACAAAGACACTTTATATATGATGTTTCAAACCGGGAGGTGCGGTTATGCTTCTGAATAAAGAACTTCCCGGTCTGATATTACTTGACCACGCCAAAGATAATGCACGGCAGGGCTACCCTGCGAGTGCGAGTTCCTCAACGTTCTTCTCTACTTTAAGATTATCGATAATAAAACGCTGTCTTTCAGGCGTATTCTTACCCATAAAATAACTCAACAGTTTCTGAATGGATGTTTCCTTTTGCAGGATCACCGGTTCCACACGCATATCCTCACCGATAAACCGGCCGAATTCCTCCGGTGAAATCTCTCCCAATCCTTTGAAACGGGTAATTTCCGGCTTACTGCCCAGCTTGTCGATCGCGGCCTGCTTTTCTTCGGCGCTATAACAGTAGATAGTCTCTTTCTTGTTACGAACGCGGAACAATGGCGTTTCAAGCACAAACAAATGTCCGTTCCTGACCAGGTCCGGGAAAAATTGCAGGAAGAAGGTCATCAGCAGCAAACGGATGTGCATACCATCCACATCAGCATCGGTAGCAATGATAATGCGGTTGAAACGAAGGTTTTCCACACCGTTTTCCACATCCAATGCGTGTTGGAGCAGGTTAAACTCCTCATTTTCATAAACAATCTTCTTGGTAAGCCCGAAAGAATTAAGCGGCTTGCCGCGCAAACTGAATACGGCTTGCGTTTGAATATCCCTCGATTTGGTGATAGAGCCGCTCGCCGAATCCCCTTCCGTAATAAAAAGCGTGGTCTCGTAACGCTGGTCGCTTTTCAGGTCTGTAAGGTGCAGGCGGCAGTCGCGGAGTTTTTTGTTATGTAGATTGGCTTTTTTCGCACGGTCGTTGGCAAGCTTCTTGATACCTGCCAGCTCCTTCCGTTCCCGCTCCGACTGCTCGATCCGCTTTTTCAATGCGTCGCGTGCCTCGGGATTCATGTGCAGAAAATTATCCAGCCTTTCTTTTACGAAATCATTAACAAATGTCCTTACCGTGGTACTGTTCGGGTCGGGTGTGATGGTGTTAGAACCAAGCTTAGTTTTGGTCTGGGACTCAAAAACCGGCTCCTGAACACGGATCGCAATCGCGCCGATAATCGACGAACGAATGTCTTCCGGTGCATAATCTTTACCGAAATGTTCTCGTACTGCTTTAACAACTGCTTCCCTGAATGCAGCGAGATGGGTACCTCCCTGTGTCGTATACTGACCATTCACAAAAGAGTAGTATTCCTCGCCATACTGGTTGCCATGAGTCATCGCCAATTCAATGTCTTCACCCTTCAAATGAATGATCGGATACCGCAAGGTTTCCGCGTCGGATTTGCTTTTCAGAAGGTCGAGCAAGCCGTTTTGGGAGAAATATTTCTGGCCGTTGAAATTGATCGTCAACCCTGCATTCAGATAGCAGTAGTTCCAGATCATATTATCGAGGTACTGCGGAATGTAGCGGAAGTTCTTAAAAATAGTACCGTCCGGCTCAAACGCCACGTGCGTTCCGTTGCGCTGGCTGGTGGTGCCTTCCGGCGATTCGTTCAAGAGTGCTCCCTGATTAAACTCCGCACTTTTCGTTTTGCCGTCGCGGAACGATTGCACCTTGAAATGGGCGGAAAGCGCATTCACCGCTTTGGTACCCACGCCATTCAGCCCCACCGACTTCTGAAACGCGCCCGAATCGTATTTACCTCCTGTATTGATCTTCGAAACGCAGTCTACGACCTTACCAAGCGGGATACCACGGCCATAATCGCGCACTTCCACACGGTGCTCGGAGATCTTTATTTCAATCGTTTTGCCATTACCCATCATGTGCTCGTCGATCGAATTATCGACTACCTCCTTCACAAGCACATAAATTCCATCATCCACCGACGAGCCGTCCCCGAGCTTCCCGATATACATCCCGGGCCTGAGGCGGATGTGCTCTTTCCAGTCAAGCGACCGTATACTGCTCTCGTCGTACTGAACATTTGTACTTTCCATATTTATAACTATTCTTTTAGGAGTATTATCGCTTTTGGAACTGGTATTTTAATAAATTGAATCTTTTGTCGTTACCCTGTTATACCTTTGCGGGGTTACCAGGGAAGCAAGCCCGATTAATAGAAATTCTTTAAAAATAGGAAAAATCTAATTTACTTTGCCATGATATACACTACCTCAATATTGCGTGTACTCGAATCCCAAATTCAAAAATACTAGTCTTATACATAGTTTTAATGAATTTTCAGACTTTCAATAGTACAATAATTCTTCTTATGAACAGATCCAGGTTGGCTAAAAGTTATAAATCTATACTTCCCTATTTCCTGAGTTTAATCATTTCGCTACCCGCTTTTTCACAGGTTACCGCTCCAACAGCCCCTTCCGGCAATGCTCCGGCGTCTACCGGCGCTCAAGGCACGACACAATCGGGTTCCAAAGGTAACAGCTCAGGCACAACAAGCTCGGGCAATACGCAATCGGGGCCGGGCAGTCAGCAAGGCACCAACCAGCAGGGCGGAAATCAGCAATCGGGTAACCAGCAGCAAGGAAACGACGGCCAGGGAGGCGACAAAGGCAAAAATGCCGCTAACCAGAATGGCCAAGGCGGCGATCAGAGCAAAATCAACACCAGTAGCAGCACCGCGCTCACTCCCGAAGAGCAGGCCAAGGAAGCGCAGCGCCAGAAAATTTACGGTTATTCGATATTTGCGGATAAAAATCTGGCACCGATACCTGATTTACAGATTGTTACACCTACGAATTATGTTGTAGGACCTGGTGACGAATTGAAGATCTACCTTTATAATTACGCAGAAAGTACTTACGAAACCGTCGTCAATAAAGACGGGTTTATCAGCATTACCCGGGTCGGCAATGTAATGGTAGCAGGTCGTACGATTGAAGAAATCAAGAAAATCCTGATCGACAAGTTTGCCAAATTCGTGCCGGGAATGATCGGCACAGGTGGCGAAACAGCACGTACCAAACTGATGGTTACCCTTGGAGAAGTGCGGTCAGTGAAAGTTTTTGTAACAGGAGAAGTGATCAACCCGGGAACTTATACGGTATCGTCCCTATCCTCCGCATTCAATGCTTTGTACCAGGCCGGCGGACCTAATGAAATTGGATCTTTCCGCGAAGTACGTGTCGTTCGCCAGGGCAAGGTCGTGTCTAGAATGGACATTTATGATTACCTCGTAAATGGTAAGATCGACGGCGATATCCGTGTTCAGGAAAATGACAACGTCGTAGTCGGATACTACCTGAAACGCGCCGAAATCGCGGGTATGGTAAAACGTCCCGGCATTTATGAATTGAAACCGGAAGAAAAACTGGGTGATGTACTCCGTTATTCAGGAGGATTCAGCGATAAGGCCTACCGCGCAAGGTTGAAAATACAACGCATTACTTCCAAGGAACGTAAAATCCTGGATGTGCCCGAAGACCAGTATGAAAGCTTCGAAATGGCAACCGGCGATTCGATCAATGTGGAGACGGTACTTGACCGCTTCGAGAACATTGTCAATATCGAGGGTGCGGTAATGCGGCCCGGCCAGTATTCGCTCGACAACAGCCCTACCTTGAAAAAGCTGATCGAAAATGCACAGGGCATGCGCGAAGACGCCTTTGTTGGCCGTCTGAACGTGTTGCGCACCCGCGAAGACCTGACCATACAAACAATCCCCATTAACTATACCGATGTCCTGAACGGCGTAACGCCCGACCTTGTACTGACCCGCCTCGACCAGGTGATAGTCCCTTCGAGGTTCGAAATGGCGGAAACTGCTTTTGTAAGCGTCGAGGGGGAAGTTAACAATACCAAAATCGGTGAGAACGAAGGAAAATTCCCTTACACGACCGATATGACACTCGAAGATGTTCTCGTGCAGGCGGGCGGTTTGAAAGAATCGGCTTATACGTCGGAGGTCGAAGTAGTGAGAAGAAAGAGAAATTCGGTAGCAGGTGCTGCGAATGCGCAGATTTCGGAGGTTTATAAATTCAATGTAAACCGTGATCTTTCCCTGAATTCCAAGGCGACCAACTTTGTGTTGTTCCCGTTCGATCAGGTGATCGTTCGTAAATCGCCTAACTATGTTGAGCAACAGACCGTATTCGTGGAAGGCGAAGTTCTGGTGACAGGCCCTTATACCATTGTCAATAAAAACGACAAGATCAGCGACATTATCAAAAGAGCCGGCGGGCTTACCGAGCTGGCTTATCCCGAAGGGGCCACCCTGCTCCGTCGTACGGTTGTGAAAAACCTCGAAGAGGCTGTGGACTACGAACAGGTTCAACAAACCGAAAAAAGCATTAAGCAAGGAACGCTTACAGGTGACCTGCCGAACGTGAAGGAAGAAAAAATCGGGATCGTGCTGAAAAACATCCTGAAAAACCCTGGCTCGTTCGAAGACCTTGTGGTGCAGGAAGGTGATATCATCCGCATTCCGAAACGACTTGAAACCGTTCAGGTAACCGGCTCGGTGCTCTACCCTACTACCGTTAAATACGGCAAAGGGATGAACTTCTCCGACTATATTTCACAATCGGGAGGTTTTACGGTTCAGTCGCTCAGAAAGAGCTCGTACATTAAATACCCTAACGGCAACATCGATCGCACGAGAAGATTCATGTTCTTCAATGTGTACCCGAAAGTTCAACCGGGCTCGGAGATCTTCGTTCCGACCAGAAATGCTCCTGCACTTAACACGCAGCAGACTATTTCGACAGCTACAACCCTGTTGAGCTCCATTATGGGATTAATTGTAACAGTATTGGCATTCCGTTCACTTAAGTAACTATGGCGACAACGACCACACAACAAATCCCGGAAGACGAGCTATCTCCAAAGGAAGTCGTCGAAAAAGTACTGGTAGTCAAAGATGCGTTGATCCGTAACTGGAAATGGATGCTGCTCCTGCCTCTTGTAGGCTTCGGTATCGGTTTTGCCATGGATACTTACCAGAACAAACCGCCTACCTACGAAGCCAATGTCGTGTTTAACCTCGGTGCGGCCGGAGCGAGCTCTGGTCTCGGCGACATGGCTGGATTGCTCGGCCTGGGCGCACAGCCCGACGCGAACATCTTTACGGGAGAGAACTTCTTCTATTTCGTTAAGTCCCGTCCGGTATTGGAGCGGAACCTGATGAAGGAAATAGAAATCAACGGGAAAAAGCAGATTCTCGCCAACTTCTATATTGATTCGAGCGGTATCAAAACTTCCGACTGGGCAGACTATCCCGATTTACAGAAATTCCATTTTACGACGAATGATATCAAAAAAATGGATATGAACTCGCGTATAAATCTGAACACGCTCGTGAAGCGGACGGCAGAGGCCACGGAGATCGCATCGCTCGACCGGAAGTCGTCCTTCACATCGCTTTCCACCAAAATGGAGAACGAACACCTTGCGGGATTGTGGGTGACTACCCTTCTGGAGACTGTGGAGGAAATGTATACGGAAAACCAGACCCAGAAAACGCGGAAAACACTCCGCTTGCTTAATCACCGTGCGGATTCACTGGCGTCGGTACTGGGTATTGCAGAGCATAAACTGGCCAAGCAGCTCGATTACAGCGCACAGATCATGATGCCGGAAGCCAAAGTATCGGCCAACAGCATGGAAAGGAAATCGTCCTTCCTGCAACAGTTGTACTATGAAGCAATGGCCAACGCGGAGAAAATGCGTATCTCCCTCGTAAAGGAAGCTCCGCTGTTCACGGAAATCGAAGGTATCAAAGTGCCTTTGGATGTGAAATATGAAGACAAGCGCAATGCCAAAATCGGGGCACTCGCTGGTTTGATGATCGCACTGATCTTTGTCTATTTCAGAACAGTGTTTTCTTCTCCTACCACCACCACTACCGTGCGTAAGGAAGCAGTAACGGCGTAATCATGGCAACTCAACACTCTATTACAATCAAGGCCGGCGGGTCTGAAAAGGATTATTGGAAAGACCTCTGGCTCAATAAGCAGCTGCTTTGGATTCTCTCGAAAAGGGACCTTTCCGTACGCTACAAACAAACGCTCCTGGGCGTTGCGTGGAGCGTATTGCGCCCGCTCATGACGATGACCGTTATGGTGTTCGTTTATAGCTATGTGGCAAAACTAAAAGCGGACCCCGGTATTCCATATCCATTAATGGTCCTTGGAGGGCTTACGATCTGGACATTTTTCGCCAACACCTTTACACAGATCAGCAACAGTATCCTGATCAACCACAATCTCGTTTCGAAAGTATATTTCCCGCGGCTGCTCATGCCATTGAGCTCCGTTGCCGTTGGTTTTGTGGATTTTCTGATCACTTTCGGCATTTATGTGGTGGTCACGATATTCTTCCGGACCCCCATAAGCTGGCAGATCGTATTTCTTCCTTGCTTCATTTTTCTTACATTTATTACATCGATGGGCTTCGGCCTGTTTTTTGCTGCGCTGAATGTACGCTTCCGGGACATTGGTCAGTTGATTCCTTTTATGGTTCAGGTGGGCATGTATGTTTGTCCTGTGGCTTATCCAAGCAGCCTGGTAAAAGGCACATGGTATGAGAAATATTATAACCTGAACCCGCTGGTAGGAATTATCGATGGTTTTCGGTGGTGCCTTCTGGGAAGCAAATCCTATTTTAACCCGCAGAGTTTGTACTCAACGGTTATTACATCATCGATCATTTTGGTTATTTCGCTCATCTATTTCCGGAAAAAGGAAAAGTCTTTCGTTGACCATATCTGAAACAATCACACTTGGGCATGTCTGTAATTGTAGCTGAAAACATCAGCAAAAAATATATCATCGACCACCAACGCAAAAACGGCTCTTCGGGTTTACGTGACATTGTTTCCGAAACGGTGAACAAGCTGTTCGGCAAACAAGAGAAGAACGGTTTCGCAGAGAAAGAGGAGTTCTGGGCGTTGCAGGATGTCAACTTTTCTATTGATAAGGGCGATCGCATTGGTATCGTTGGCCATAATGGCGCAGGCAAATCCACTTTGCTTAAAATCCTCAGCCGTATTACCGAGCCAACTACCGGCCAGATCAAGATCGATGGCCGCATTGCCAGCTTGCTGGAAGTGGGGACAGGCTTTCACCCGGAGCTTACAGGAAGAGAGAACATTTTCCTCAACGGCGCTATTCTGGGGATGTCAAAATCAGAGATACGGGAATCTTTTGATGCGATCGTTGATTTTGCGGGGGTTGAAAAATTCCTGGACACCCCGGTAAAAAGATATTCGTCGGGGATGTATGTCCGTCTGGGTTTCGCGATCGCGGCGCACCTTAATCCCGAAATCCTGATCGTGGATGAAGTACTCGCCGTGGGTGATACCGAGTTCCAGAAGAAATGTCTCGGTAAAATGCGGGATGTTTCGGAAAGCGGCCGCACATTGCTTTTTGTGAGCCACAACCTTACCGCCATCCAGGCGCTTTGCAACAAGTCATTCTATTTTGAAAAAGGCCGCCTGATCGACCAGGGAGAAACAACGCATATTGTTACGAACTATCTGAGCAAGGTTTCGCACAAATCCCTTGAAAAGCATTGGGATAATATCGAATCCGCTCCGGGCAACGACCAGGTACGCGTGAAAAGCTTCAAACTTTTCCCGGAATACCAGGACGACCTGACCCATATCGACGTCCGTACGCCGATCAACTTCCAGTTCGAATTCTGGAACCTGGTGGAAGGCGCTTCGCTGAACCTGAGCATGCACCTTTATACATTCACGGGTGAATGTATTTTCAATGTAGGCACCACTGCCGAGAACTTTTCAAAGGGTATCGTAAGCGGTACCTGCGAAATCCCGGGCAACTTCCTGAACGACGGGTCTTACGTCGTTTCGATGATGATCGTGAAAGACACGAGCACCGTACTCTACAATATGGAAGAAGCCCTTGTTTTTGATATCGAGGATTACCGTGAAAATGTGACCTGGTATGGCAAATGGCCCGGATATATTCGCCCTCAACTCAATTTTTCCATTCGCCAATCTGAACACGTAGTGAATGATTAACGTCACTAAAACCTTTCTACCTGATCAGGAAGAATACCTGCAATATGTCCGTGGAATCTGGGAACGTGGTTACCTCACCAACAACGGACCACTTTTACAAAAGCTCGAAGGACAGCTTAAAGAATACCTGGGTGTCGATTACCTTTACTTTTGCGGTAATGGAACGATCGTTCTGCAAATCGCCATCAAGGCGCTGGAACTGAAAGGCGAAATTATTACGACGCCCTTCTCCTACTGCGCAACTTCCAATGCGATTCTGTGGGAAAACTGCACACCTGTTTTCGTTGATATCGATGCTGCGACATTCAATATCAACGCGGAGCTGATCGAAGCATCCATTACTCCGGCAACATCGGCGATCCTCGCGACACACGTATATGGTAACCCCTGCGACGTCGAGGCGATTGAAGCGATTGCTAAAAAACACAACCTGAAAGTCATTTACGACGCCGCACATGCGTTCGGCGTAACTTATAAAGGAAAATCATTGCTTTCGTATGGCGACCTTAGCACCTGCAGTTTCCATGCTACGAAAGTTTTCCATACGATCGAAGGCGGTGCGCTGATTTCCAACCATCCCGAACTCGACCGCAAACTGCATTTACTGCGTGCATTTGGCCACCAGGGTGACGAGCATTATGAATTCGCCGGAATCAACGGAAAGAACTCGGAATTCCATGCGGCAATGGGTTTGGTAAACCTCCCGCAGGTACCAGCGATCATACAGGCGCGCAAGGACGTTTTCGCCGCTTACGACAGCCTGCTCAACTGGGACATTTTGTTTAAACCGACATTGAGCGCCGATATCGAATATAACTACGCTTATTACCCGGTGGTATTTCCTTCCGAGGCTGTTATGTTCAGGGTCATGGAGGCATTGAAGGTGGAAGAAATCATTCCAAGGAGATATTTTTATCCGTCGCTCAACACCCTTTCATTCATGCCAAGGCAAATTGCCTGCCCTGTTTCGGAGGATATCGCGGCAAGAGTGTTAAGTTTGCCATTATATGTAGGGCTTCCTTACGAAGATATTGAAAGGATTTCCCGCATTATCAACGGTCATTTATCACCATAGTAGCATGGTCATTTTTTATTGGCTAACTTTTTTCCTGTTTTTATACGGTATCAGCTTCGTTGCAAAAAAGATTGCTCAACCTTCTCTGACGGAGCTGATTATTACCTTCTTCATTCTTTTTGTCGGTAGCATTATCCCTGCCGGCTTTATTTTGTCGGCGCTGGACCTCACCGCGAACGTTTTCGCGTGGATGGGCGGCACTTTCACTATCCTTGCTTTGCAATACCTGCTCTGGACGAGGCTCGTGCCGCAACACGCGCATTATACCATTCGCGGCCTGATCGCCAACCGGCTGAGCACTTTCCGGCTCTGGACCAGGGAACTATCCCTCTACCTGAAAGTGATTTTCGGGGCGATGTTCCTGACGTTCGCGATTATTGGAATAACTAATCTGATACTCGTGCTGTTTACCGCTCCCAACGAATGGGACAGCATGACCGGGCATCTGAACCGCGCGATCCGCTACATTCAACGTGGTACTATGGAGCATTTCGGCGGGGCTAACTGGAATATGGATACCTATCCCAAGAGCCTTACTACGATCCATATCTATTCCTACCTGATCAGCGGGGACATTGAAAATGCATTCAAACTCATTCACCAGTTGTCGTACTACGTGACGCTGGTGTCGGTATTTGGTATCGCCCAGAGGATTGGCAGGAACCTGTCAGCCAGCTTCTTCTGCGCATTGGCGTATAGTGTGTTCCTCGACTTCCTCATGCAGGCTGTTACGACGGAAACGGACATTGTATTGACGGCCTATCTGAGCTGCCTGCTTTATTTCCTGTTTACCTACTACACCAACCGCGACAACCGCTACCTCTATCTCTCAGGGATCACATTCGCGATTGTTACCGGCCATAAAGCCACATTTGCATTGCTGATGCCGTCGGTGTTTGTGATCATGATCTACACCGTTTTCCTTGCACCGGATTTCAAAGTGTTTTTTGAAAGGACTTTAAGGCTCGGCCTGGCAATCGCCTTTTTTGTCTTGATTTACACAATACCCACAGGCTATATCCGCAATATCCAGGTTTTCGGGCATCCGATCGGCCCTCCTACGGCCCGGTACCACCAGTCGTACGAGCGTGCGGGCGGTGCGGCTAACCTGTTTGAACAGGGCAGCCGGAATGTGGTCCGTTATACCTACGATTTTTGCAACCTCGACGGCATCAGGAATGCACAATGGGGTTACGACCTGAATACCGCCATCCGGAAACCGCTGGTAGTACTGGAAGACAAGTTGCGCATGCGCCTCGACGAGGAGACCGACTTCACCATCGTTCCCTTCTCTTTTCAGCGGGGATTTTATTACTACAATGCGAACCCTTACTGGGGCGTGCTGGGATTTGCCTTGATCCTGCCGCTGATGTTCCTCGTGCTGATACGGGTGTTCAGGTCGCGCGTGCATTTTTTCCTGGTGATCGCATTCTGTCTCAACCTCGCTGCGATCTCGTATTCAGCGGCTTATGACCCATTCAAAGGCCGGTATTTTATGGAAGCGGGGCTTTTCGGGGTACTTTTCCTGCTGCTGCTTTTCTCCCACCACCGCCTATCCATCATCAAGCCGCGCAGGAACGTCTGGAAAGGCTACATTATGGTAGTCGTGGGGCTTGCTTGTATTTCTGGCATTATGGCGGTTTACCTGAATATCCGCTGCCTTCCGCTCCCATCCTACGGCATGGAGTCGGCTTTGACAATGGATCGTATTCCTTACCAGACATTCGCCAGACCCGACATTACAAAAGCTTACGTGCGTTTCGATTCCATTGTGCCCGAAAATGCAACCGTCGCACTTGCTACCGTGAACAGCGATTTCGAGTACCCGCTATACGGTAAAGAACTGACCAGGAAACTGATTTCCATCAACCCGTTCGAGGAAGGTCTGCGACCTATTCCCAAAGACGCCGATTACCTGTTTTATGCCCGCAAGGTGATCAACGATACCAGTAAGATCCGTGCATTACCGACCGACATCCGGCTCGGCTCGGACACCACCTTGTATCACCGTACCTTTTTGAGTGAAAAGGGGGAAGATTATTATCTGAGAAAACTCAAATAGCCCGAGCCATGACTATTGCTATCATGCAGCCGTATATTTTTCCATATATCGGCTATTTCCAGCTGATCGATGCCGTGGACAAGTTCATCATTTACGACGATGTGAACTTCATCAACAAGGGCTGGATCAACCGGAACAATCTCCTTGTCGGCGGCAAGGCACATCTTTTCACCATTCCTTTGAAAGACGCCAGTCAGAACAAACTGATTTTCGAAGTGGAGCTTGCCAAACATGAGCAATGGCAGAAAAAGTTATTGAAAACCATTCAGCAATCATATCAGAAGGCTCCCTGTTATCAAAAGGTTTTTGAACTGATAGAAGAAATCGTAAATTTAGAAGTTGATTCAATCAACGAGCTGGCCATTCACGCATTGAAAAAAACTTGCGCGTACATGGGGATAGGCACGGAGATTGTTCCCTCTTCAACGATATATGACAATAAACACCTGAAAGGACAGGACCGGATTCTGGATATCTGTAAACAGGAACAAGCAAACCACTACATCAATCCTATTGGCGGGGTGGAATTGTACGATAAAGGGAAATTTGAAAACGAGGGAATAAGACTGGACTTCATAAAAAGTATATCTAGCCCGTACCCCCAATTTAAAAATGCTTTCGTACCTTGGTTGTCTGTTATAGACGTTCTGATGTTTAACGGCCCGGATGACTTCAGGAAACAATTAGAGGCATACGAACTAATTTAGGAATGGCGAAGATTATCGTTTTTGGAGTACTCGACACAGCAGAACTAGCGCACTATTACTTAACCCATGACTCTGATCATGAGGTTGTTGCATTCGCCGTCAATCGCCAATACATCGAACAAGACAGTTTTCACGGCCTGCCCGTGGTAGCATTCGAAGATGTGGAAACCCTTTTCCCTCCTTCGGAATATCACTTTTTTGCCCCTATGACAGGCCGTAATATGAACCGGAACCGCGAGGCGATTTACAACCACGCGAAAGCGAAAGGCTACCAGTTCATTTCCTATATCAGTTCCCGTGCGACGACTTTCGGCAACGTAATCGGAGAGAACTGCTTTATTCTGGAAGACAATACGATCCAGCCGTTCACGACCATCGGCAACAACGTCGTGATGTGGAGCGGCAACCATATCGGGCACCACGGCCAGATCAAAGACCATGTTTTCTTTACTTCGCATGTGGTGCTTTCGGGGCATTGTGTGGTAGAACCGTACTCTTTTTTTGGAGTGAACGCCACCATCCGCGATTACACGACCATCGCGCAGGGAACACTTGTCGGAATGGCATCAGCCATTATGAAAGAAACCGAGGAATGGGGTATCTATGTCGGAAATCCTGCGAAAAAAGTACCCGGGAAAATGAGCTACGAAGCTTATTGAGGCGACCGGGTGACGAAAGTTTGAGCTAGCTAATATCGGTAATGGACCAGAAGAAGATACTTTTTGTAAGTCATGATGCTAACAGGGCAGGAAGTCAGTTGCTGTTGCTGCAGTTATTGAGGCTATTGAAAGAAAGAGGCGTCCCGATGCACCTGCTGCTCTGTAACGGAGGTGAACTTGAAGCGGAATTTGAGGATGTAGTGAGTGTTACACGCCTTCATCAAAACAAAAAGATCACGACGCCACCCTTCACGGGCAAGCTACTCCGCAAGACCAACCTGCTGAAAATTTACGAAGAACGCTCCCTGCAAAGGGGCAACGAAAGGGTTCTGGCGGAACTGGAACAGCAGAATATCGGCCTCGTTTTCATCAATTCCATTGCCAACGCGGAAGTTTATTACGATTTTCTGAAATCCTTTCACGACCTGCCCCTTGTTCTTTTTGTACATGAGCTGGCAATGTCGGTGAAAATTTATACCCAGGAAGAACAACTGGCTTTCCTGCTCAAAAGAACCAGTCACCTGATTGCCGTCTCGAATGCAGTCGCCGACCATTATATCCGGAAATACGACTTCCCGTCGACGCACGTCAGCACATTCACGCTGATCGATCATGAGCGTATCGATCAGCGGTTGCTTTCGGTACAGCACGACATTCTCGAAAAAAACTATAAAATCCCGGAGGATGCGATCGTAATAGGTGGCTGCGGGAATGCCGAATGGCGCAAAGGGAACGACATTTTCAACTGGATAGCCAGCAGGGTCATCCGCAAAACGCAACCGCTGCCCGTTTACTTCGTGTGGGTGGGCGCAGGGCCTCAGCATGAGATCTACGGGCTGATCGAAAGCGATATCCGGCTTATGGGATTGAGCGACAAGATCATCCTAATCCCGCCTACCCCGCGCGCGCTCGACTACATTAACCGCTTCGACGTGCTGATGCTAAGCTCCCGCGAAGATCCGTATCCGCTCGTAGTCATGGAGGCCGCACTACAGGAAATCCCTGTGGTGTGTTTCGAAGACGCCGGCGGCGCACCGGAACTGATCGAGGCCGATGCCGGGTTTGTAGTCCCGTATATGGATATCTCGGCAGCTTCGGACGCGATCATCCAGCTGATCCTCGATCCGTCGCTACGGAACACAATGGGTCAGAATGCCCGTAAAAAAGTATTGGAAAGGCATAACACGGATAAAAGCGTAGCGAGCGTCGAAGCCATTATTCAGAAGTATTTACCTTTGCAGGTTTCGGAACAGCACAATCAATGACCATTGCCTTTACCATTTGCTCCATCAATTACCTCGCGCAAGCCCGGACATTAGGAGACTCGCTCAAAGCGACCAACCCGGATGTCCGGTTTTTCATTGGTCTGGTGGACACCCTTCAGGGAGTTGCATTTGAAAACTCCTATGCCCCCGACTACCCGATGATCGAGATCGATAAGATCGAAATCCGCGATTTTCAGGAGATGTGCGCGCGTTACAACATCACAGAGCTTAATACCGCGGTAAAGCCCTTTTATTTTACCTATTTTTTTAAACATTATCCCGAGGCAAAAAACGTCATCTATTTTGACCCGGATATCATTGTTTTTCAGCCATTAACAGGACTAACCGATTCCCTGGCGAAACACAATGCCGTGCTTACGCCGCATATCAACACGCCGATCAACGACCGGCTGATCCCCAACGAGCTGCATCACCTCAATACCGGCGTTTATAACCTGGGTTTCGTCGCATTCAGCCGTTCGGAGGAAAACGACCGGTTTATTTCATGGTGGGAAGAAAAACTGCGTTACGAATGCCTGATCGACCTTTGTAACGGGCTTTTTGTAGATCAGAACTGGATGAATTTCTTGCCGGTGTTCGTCCCGGATACGCATATTGAAAGAAACCCCGGCTACAATGCGGCTTACTGGAATTTGCATGAACGTACATTCTCGCAGCGCGATGGCCATTGGTATGTCAATGAAGAAAATCCGCTGATATTCTTCCATTACAGCGGCTACGACCCTGCCAAACCCGACATTCTTTCGAAGTACCAAAACCGCTTCGAGCTGAGCGCCCGTACCGACCTTACCGACCTTTTTGCATTATATAAAAATAGCCTGATCAGCAACGGTAACGCCTATTACCGCAAATTTCCCTGCGCATACATCAAGCCTGCGCCTGTACGCCGTTACCAGCGCGTGAGGAAATATCTCAAAATGCCAGTCAACTATCTGATCGGCAAGCTGCAAACGATCTGATGAAAGAACTGGTCACCGTTATTATCCCCATTCTTGAACCTCAGATTAACCCAACGGAGGAAAAGCTGCTGCACCACGCGCTGGATATTCTGGCGGAATATCCCGTCATATTCGTCGCAGGGGAAGGCGCAGATCTGTCGGTAGTGCGTGAACATGCCGAAAATATCGATGTCGTGCATTTTCCAAAGCACTTTTTCGAATCGAGGCAGCACCTGGGCCAGCTATTCCTGATGTCCGATTTTTATGAGCGGTTCAACTGGTGTGACTTTTTATTGATCCATGAACTCAACAGCTGGGTCGTGAAAGATGAGCTGCATTACTGGTGCAAGCAGGGATATGATTATTACAAAACAGGACCGGCGCTCGCTAATGCCGGTAATGCGCCGGGCATGCTGAAACGCATTTCGGGGCTTTCGGAAGAAGAAAAACGATTATACGGGTCGGGTTATGCGGGCAATGGGCTTTACCTTTGCCGGATCGAGCGGATGACGGCTACCTTAAAAAGCAAGCGGAGATTGGCGCACGATTACCGCCACAACCCAAACTTGCCCAATGCGGACTCGGTATTCTGGGAGCTGGAAGCCAATCGCTTTTTGCCGCATTTAAGGAAACCCACCGATATTGTGCGCAGCCATTTTGCCCAATATGGTGTCCAATATCAAAATGGCACTACGTTACCTTTTGCTTTGACGGGCATTTCGCATGACAATATCAGCGAAATATCCTTCTTTAAAACTTTGCCTGAAACGGAATAGTCGTTCATGAATATTATATACACAGTTTGTAACCGAACCAACCTGGCGCATGCACTGGCTCTCGCGGATTCTGTGTTACAGTACCAGCCGGGTGATGCATTTTACATCGGATTGGTTGATTCCAATACTTTTAACAACCTTCCCGGGCCCGTTCGGCTGCTGACGGTTTCGGAGCTGGCGATTCCGGGTTGGGAAAACATGGCTGCGGAATATTTCGATTTCGAATTGCTGCCCGCCTGCCGTCCGTGGTTCGCGCTCGAACTGCTCAAAAGGCATCCCGAATGCAGCCGACTGACATTTCTGTCCCCAACTATTCAGCTCAAAAACTCATTCGATAGCCTGCTGGATATCGACTCTGAAATGTTTTTAACACCAAATATTTCAGCTCCCTTAAAAAAATCACCCATTCTCGATGACAAGCGCATTCTGAATGCCGGCATGTATCATTCGGGAAGCTGGACATTGCGGCCTTCGGAGAAAACCACCGCTGTGCTGGAATGGTGGGCGCAACGTACGATCGATCGGGCCAATTTCGACCTTTGTAATGGCATGAATACCGACCAGCTCTGGCTCAACTATGTGCCTGTTTGGGTGCCCGCGACCAAAACGCTTCATAACCCTGGCTGGCATTATGGTTTGAATGCGGTCCTGAACAAAACACTCGTTGCAAAAAATGACGGTTACGAGGTCGATGGGCAACCGCTGGTTTCGCTCGACTTTGCCGGGCTTGGCTATTTCGATCCCATCTGGTCGGATCACGCCCCGTTAGTTACCGAAAACAAGGCATTTCAGGCATTGTTCATGGAATACCAACGCACTGTAATCAAAAAGAAGTACGAGTTGGAAGTCGGCGGCCAGCCGGCATTCGGAAAACATCCCAATATCCTTCCCAACAGATTAATGAGAAAAGGCATTGCCGCGAAATTGAAGGAGTTGACCATATATATCGATCAGTTTTAAACAGGATTCCATGCATTTTTTAGAACAAATTACACAGGACCTGCGGAACTCCGTATCAGCATTGCAACCGGCCACAGCAGCCGCCCAAGCGCAACGGTACCCGAAACTGACGGTCATTACGCCTTCCTACAACCAGGCTGCATTCCTGGAAAGGACGATCCTGAGCGTCCTCAACCAGAACTACCCAAACCTCGAATATATCATCGTCGACGGCGGCTCGAACGATGGCAGTGTGGAAATCATCAAAAAGTATGAGAAACACCTGTCGTGGTGGATTTCCGAAAAAGATCGCGGGCAGGTTCATGCCATCAACAAGGCTTTGGAACGGGCCACAGGCGAGTATATCAGCTTCCAAAATTCAGACGATGTATATTTTCCCGGCACTTTCACTCGTTTTGGAGAAGCAGCTTTGAAATACCCGGTCGACATCCTGTATGGCGACCTTTACATGATCACCACCGACGACGAAGTGACTGAAATACTCAAAACGACCTCCTACGACTTCGATTGCCAAATCCTGGAAGGGATGCAGATCCATAACCAGTCGCTGTTTTTCAAGCGATCGCTCGTGGAAAAGTACGGCATGTTCGACGAATCGTTCCGTTTTGCTTTCGACTACGACTTCATCACACGGTACACTTCGCACAAATCGACGACGACCAAAAAGATCGACGGGCTCGGGGGCGCGTTGCGCGTACATGCGGAGGCGAAGTCTTCGACCATCGCCACGACCATCGGCAGGGAGGAACATGCGAGGGTACAAAAATTGTACATTTCAACGAACAGTTCCCCGGTACTCAACAAAATGAAGTATCTTTGGTGCCGTGTCCGTAAAATCGCCTATTTCGTTCTGCGGTTTGATATTCAGTACATCAGATTCAGGCTTTCCAGATGAATTGGAGCTTATTTAATGTAGCCAACAATTTTAACTATCTCCGGTATTCGGTGGGCATCGCGATGATGTTCAACGGGTTTCCGCTGATATTTTTTATACGCGACACACTCGGCGTTGGACCTGCCAGCAGCGTTTTTACCGCTATTTTCTTCTCGCTGGCGCTGGTGCTGATGGTACCGCCCACGCTTTTCAAACGACTTTACAAGCCGAATATCATCCTGATCAACCTTGGCGCAGGATTTCTTTTGCTTACCCTCTGGTACTTCATGTTCATGAACCATCAAGGGAAAGCGGTTGCCGATATCGGTAACTTCGTGTTCACCTTCGGGTTCCTGGCTTTGCTCATGCACGTCCCTAACGACGTGAAAGACACGCTGATACAGGTACTTTTCCTGTTTTCATTCTTTACTAACATCACCCTTGTTTACTCGCTCATCACCGACCCGAACTGGACGCCGGGGATGCGGGCCGCGGTGAACTTTGCCAATGAGGGTGCCCAACCGGGCGGTAACCCGCACATTACGGCTCGCAATGGGGTTATTACCTTGCTATCCGCCCTGGTTTTGCTCGGGAATACCAAGCATTTGCTAACCCGGCTGTTCCTTTTCTTCTCGGTGCTTTTCGGATTGGGCGTGGTAGTGATATCGCTCGCGAAATCCAGCTATTTGGGTCTTGGAATCGCATTTGGAGCCTATTTTCTCTTTCATTTCAAGTTCTCGGATATTTCCTCAGCGGTCGGCAGCGCATTCAAGTTCAGGAATATGGTGTTCATTATCGCGATATTACTGGTCGCGAACTATTTCCTCGCACGCTACGGCGATGTGCTGAACCTGCTTCTGGGGTATTGGGACATTTTCCAGGACCGGATCATGAACGTGATCTTTACCTCCACCGGGGTGAGGCTTTCGGAAGAAGCGGATGTCGATTATTCGGCAATGGGCCGCGTGAGTGGTTTTGGAGAATTTATGGAAACGTTATTTTCCTGGGATGTTTTTCTCGGAAGAGGCTACAAGAACGATTATCTGGACGTTCCGCTACTCGAATCCTGGGTAAATCACGGGATTTTCGGTTTCATCTTTTTTGCGAGTTTTAACTTTTTCATGTTCCTCTACGTCATTCGCGAAGTGCGCCGCCATACCAATCCGCTGACGACGTTCCTGGCGTATTTCTTCCTGTCGATGGTGGTCCTGCTCTTTACCGGTGGCAGGCCTTACGATATCGCGTTCTGGTTCCCCTATTCGGTGATGATCCGTTTCCTGGGTATCAAATATCTGGACGCGATTCCCCGGCTGAGAAAGGTAGTAAGAACCGAGCCACAACCCGTAAGCACCGTAACCACCTGACACGCTCCCCCGAGCCGTGGAACCTTCCCGGAAGGTTTCCAGCATTCCACGCATGAAGAACAGAGTTGAACAACTGGATGGGTTAAGGGGCATATTCGCTGTCCTGGTCATCGCCCACCACCATAATGCATTCAAAGAATCGATTCTTTACAACAACTTTTTCGTCATCAACGCGAGCCTGTTTGTTGACTTTTTCTTCGTGCTGAGTGGTTTCGTAATTGCACTTAACTATGTTGATCGCATTCATAACACAGGCGATTTTCTGACGTTTTTGAAAAAGCGCTTTATCCGATTGTATCCGCTGCTGTTCTACACCGAAGTCGTTTTTGTCTTAGCCAACCTGCTCGGCGAGCATAGCGCATTGAAAAACGTCGGCGGAATGGGTTTGAGTTATTACTTATACACATCCCTGGACGCCCTCACATTTATGGGTTCCAGCACGGTGTTCGGGGGATGGATCAGTAATAACTACCCCTCCTGGTCGATTTCCGCAGAAATGATTTCCTACGTCGTCTTCGGACTAGTCGTTTTAACACTACCCAGGCTTAAATATGTGGCTTTTGCTGTGATAGGTCTGTTATCCGGCATCTTCATTTATTCGAAAGGGGAATATTTGCTGGCTTACGACTACGGCTATATGCGCGGGCTGTTGTGCTTTTCGCTGGGCATATTCACCCACAGGTTATTAAGGCAAAAAACATTTCAGCTTTCCGCGTTCGAAATCCCGTTCCTGCTCTTTCTGGTTGCGGCCATGTATTTCGTACATCATTGGGAGCTCAATCTCTGGAAACTGGTTTTCCCGTTCATTTTCTCCCTGGGCATTGTCATTTTCGCGAGCTCCACAGGCATTATTACGCAGATGCTGAACAGCAAACCGTTTCAGTATCTGGGCAAAATCTCCTACTCCATTTATCTGAACCACGCGATCGTGCTGATATTCGTCAACATCGTCTTGTTCAGGTTCCTCAAATCGCCGGAAAATGAGGTGATGTTCGGCATTTCACTGCTTAGTTCGATCGGCCTTACGATCCTCTACTCGCATTTCACCTATGAATTTGTGGAAAAGCGCGTGGGTAAGTTTCTTAGGGAGAACTGGCGCTAGATTAAACCTTTCGCAGCCGGGATGGGTTATCATTTCAGACAAAACAATAGCGTTATGGCAACATTCTCAGAATTGATCAACAGCGATAAACCGGTTTTGGTGGACTTCTCGGCCGAATGGTGCGGCCCTTGTAAGATGATGAAACCGATCCTTGAACAAGTGAAGGCAGATTTGGGCGATTCCGCGACGATCATCAAAGTCGATGTGGATAAAAACCAATCGGCGGCGCAGGCATACCGCATTCAGGGCGTGCCTACACTGATCGTCTTCAAAAACGGCAAGCCGCTATGGCGCCAGTCGGGTGTAGTGCAGGCCGACCAGCTGAAGTCCATTATCAAGCAATACATTTAATACCTCTTTGGCTCAATGCGTAACACCCGCAATTTCGTCATTATTGAAAATAAGGATTTTAGCATTGAGCCATTGCCGGAAAGCAGCTACGAGCAGGTCTGCTTTGTTCAATGCAGCTTCACCGACCTGGCCGGCATCGATTTTATCGACTGCGTCTTCCAGGATTGTAACCTGAGCAATGCGTCGGTAAGGAATTGTAAAATTTCCGATATCGAGTTTGTTAACTGCAAACTTACCGGCGTCAACTTTTCGGACAGCAAGGACTTTGCATTTGCTGCCATTTTTGAAAACTGCATTCTCGATTACGCCATTTTTGAAAGAAAGAAACTGAACAAAACCGTGTTCAGCAACTGCAAGATCCATAACGCCGATTTTACCCAGACCGACCTGTCGAAATGCAAAGTGCATAACTGCGACTTCTGGGACGCGGTTTTTGACGGTACCAATCTCAGCGGCACCGATTTTTCGACCAGCAAAAATTTCACGATCGACCCCACAGCCAACAATATCCGCAAAGCGAAATTCCTGTCGTCGGACCTGGCCGGGCTTCTGACCAAATTTGACATAATTATCAAATAGTGCTTTGACTGCCTGCCCATTTTTCGTTTCTTGGGCGCTTCTAAACCAAGCCTTTGATTATGTCCACCCAGTTCTTTGCAGAGAGAGTTTTTACAGGAGCGGAAGTCCTCTTCAACCAGATTATCGTCGTCGAAAACGGCCGTATACGAAGCGTAGAGAGCGGTACGCCGAAGACCGGCATGCCGCAGGTAACCAACCTCGCGCCCGGGCTTTTCGATAGTCATATCAACGGGGGCGAGCAGTTCTATTTCACCGAGCGCGCCGACGAGGAGACGATCGACGACATTTACCAGGCAAGCCTCAACACCGGCACCGCATACGTGCTCCCTACCCTCATTACCTCGCCGCACGATAACATCCTGAAGGGCATCGAAGCTACGCGCAGCTACATGGCCCGGAATCCGGATTCGGGTGTTCTCGGAATGCATCTGGAAGGGCCTTACCTCAACCCGATCAAACGCGGCGCGCATTTGACGGCATTTGTACGTAAACCGGCCAACCCCGAACTCGAAGAGATTATCCGCTACGGCAAAGATGTGATCCGCCTGATCACGATCGCGCCCGAAATGTTTACCGAGGAACAGCTGCAAATGCTGCTGGAATCGGGCATAACCGTTTCAGCGGGCCATTCCAACGCTACTTACGCAGAGGCGATGACCGCGTTCGATCAGGGCATTCAGCTTGTAACACATTTGTACAACGCTATGTCGGCATTCGGGCACCGCGCTCCTGGGCTCGTAGGCGCTACTTTCGATACCGAATCCGTTTACGCACCGATCATCATCGACGGTACCCATTGCGATTTCGGGGCTGCCAGTGTAGCTTATAAGATCAAGAAAGACAAGTTGTTCCTGATTTCCGACGCATTGTTTCTGGGCCAAAAGGTTACCCAGTTCAAATGGGGGGAATTTGATGCTTATCTGAAAGACGGGAAATATATCAACTCGGACGGAAACCTTGCGGGCGCCACTATTTCCCTCGGCGACGCCGTGCGGAATGCGGTGGAAATCGTCGGAATACCTGTTCAGGAAGCGATAGAAATGGCGACTGTCCGCCCGGCTACCGCACTAGGCCTGCAAGACAAGATCGGAAGCATCGCGCCGGGCTACCCCGCGGTGTTCACCACATTCGACGACAACCTCGAAAATTTTGAAGTAATTCGCTATTAACCGCTTAGAGCACAAGCATTCCACCCTTTTTCAACTCCTGCCACGTGCGGGAGTTGAGGAATATTTCGAAACGGCCTAATCCGGCTGCTTCGAAATCATTTTTGAATTGCTCGAAAGCGTAAGGTTCGGGATTCGCAATGAGCAGCTTCGGTAGCATTTCCGTGAGCCACTCCCCTATTTCGACGTCTGCTTCAACGGCCCATTCTTTTTTCTTGTTATAAAAAACGAGCTCAGCTATTTCGCGGACCTTTTTACCCTTTCTTTCTTCAAAAACAGCCATTTCGGGCAAACTGCCCGTCCAGACAATGATCGCATTCGGCCGTGCCGCCAGTTCTGCGGGTTCTTGAATGCTCTTTTCAAGGTAATTCGGTGGAATGGAGGTCGGCGGCGTTCTGAAATCGAACCATTTGGACAATGGGAAATCCAGGCAAACGCCGTGCATATAATTGAAAAGCGATTTGCGTAAACCTTCGGCAAACCGGTCGTGGTCGGCACCCAGCGGGTCGGTATGATCCAGATCGTTATTGGCAAATGTGCCTTGATCCGGCCCGAGCCGCATTACGTCGAACTCTTCCGGATGTAAACCGACGGGGCTATGGGCCGTCATCGCAAACCGGTGCCAGAAGCCCGACTGCACAATGCCTAACTGGAACAGCTGGCGCACCATTTCCAGCGAATCGATCGTCTCCTGCGCGGTCTGCGTCGGGAAACCGTACATCAGGTATGCGTGCACCATAATGCCCGCCTGCGTGAACGCGTCCGCCACACGCGCGACCTGCGCGACTGTAACGCCCTTCTTCATACGTTCCAACAACCGGTCGGAGGCCACCTCCAACCCGCCGGAAATCGCAATGCAGCCCGAGGCTTTCAGCAGCAGACACAGGTCGTAAGTAAAATTCTTCTCGAAACGGATATTCGTCCACCACACCACCGTGAGCTTCCGGCGGATAATTTCCAGCGCCAGGTCCCGCAGCAATGCCGGCGGCGCGGCTTCGTCCACAAAATGAAAGCCATTCTGTTGCGTCTGTGCGATGATCTCTTCAATGCGGTCGCAAAGCAGCGAAGCCGTCATGGGCTCGTAACGGCGGATATAATCCAGGGAAATATCGCAAAACGAGCATTTACCCCAATAACAGCCGTGCGCGAGCGTCAGCTTGTTCCAGCGGCCATCGCTCCAAAGGCGGTGCATCGGGTTCACGATTTCGATCACCGAAAGGTAATCGTGCAATGGCAAATCGCTGTAATCGGGCGTGCCCGTCTCGCGCTGCGGCACATCCTTTTCCTTCGCCCCATTGTGGTATACCACCTTTCCTTCAACCCGCGAATAGACTCTTTTCAAACTGGCAAGGTCACGTTCGCCATCCAAATGCTCCAGAAGCGATTGCAGCGGCGCTTCGCCGTCATCCAGACAAACGAAATCGATATAGTTAAAAACGCGCGGTTCTTCCAGCGAACGCAGTTCCGTATTCGCAAAACCACCGCCCATCACGATCTTGATGTGCGGATAATGCGCTTTCAAATACTGCCCGCATTTAAATCCGCCATACAAATTACCCGGAAAGGGCACCGAAATGCATACGATATCGGGTTGGTACTGTTTTAACTTTTGTTCCAGCACGTCTTTCAATGTCTGCGAAAGCAAGGTATCCGGCGATTCAAGCGCGGCCTCCATTTCATCAAAGCTGGTAGCAGACCGCCCAAGCCGCTCCGCATACCGACTGAAACCAAAATGCGGGTCGACCGCTTCCTGGATCAGATCGCCGAGGTCTTCGAGGTATAATGTCGCCAAATGCCGTGCTTTGTCATGAATACCCATTGTGCCAAAAGCCCAATCGAGGTCTTCGAGCTGCTGGAAACGACTTGCCTCGGGTAAATAGGTACGGTCGCAGATGCTGTGCGCCAGCGTAGGGTTGCCGTTTTTAAGAAAACGGATCACCGGATCGATCGTCGAGATGTACTCGTCACGAAGCGCGTAGATGCGGAAACTATTGTCCGTCAGCTCGATGTCCGACGCTTCCAGCATTACAAAAAGCTTTTTCAACCCTTTTGAAGAAAACAATTCCAGGATCACATCAATCCCCAGATCGGCCTGATTCGACTCCCTGCCCAAAGTGTTTAAAAACCCTTTTAGGTAAGCCGTAGCGGGATAAGGCGTGTTGAGCTGGGTAAATGGCGGGGTAACCAGGAGTATCTTCTTTTTCACGGATGCGCGTTTTCTAGGGTGCAAAGGTAGGGTTTTTGGATTTGAAAGAATACTGGTAACTTGGCCGGTTGCCGAACCTGCACCGCTTTGCCCATGAAGATGATATCGGACAATCTACTGGAAAACTACCGTACCCGGCTTAGGACCAACCTCCATGAGGCACTACAACAGCTCGATGAATCATTCGTAAGGTCTGACTCCTTTAACTTTTACACCTCCATCGCGGTCATTACATCCTCCAAGATCGAAGGTGAGCAGATGGAAATTGACAGTTATATCAAACATAAAATTCAGCACATCGAGTACCTTCCCGAACTGACACAAAAACCCAACGACCTTTTCCGCGCATACATTTACGCAAAAGAGAACCGGCTTACCAAAGAACATTTTTCACAGGCACACCGGATACTTACAGAATATCTTTTACCGTCGCTTTGGCAGGGTGTTTACCGGCGGAATGCGATGGTGGTGATGGAACACAAAACAGGCCGCATTCAATTCGAAGCGGCACCGGCCCATTTGGTGGAAGCGGAAATGAATAAGTTGTTGGAAGATATCGACGAGCTCCTGCAGCGCGATTTGTCGTTGGAAGAAACTTTCTACTACGCTTCGTTTATTCATTTACTATTCGTTTGCATCCATCCTTTCAACGACGGAAACGGCCGCGCGGGGCGGCTGCTTGAAAAGTGGTTTCTATCCGACAAACTCGGGCCGATGGCCTGGTATGTTCAATCGGAGCAGCATTATTACCAACACATTGACGAATATTACCGAAACCTCAACGGGCTTGGGGTTTTCTACGAACAACTGGATTTGGCGAGGGCCGAACCGTTTTTGATGATGCTACCTGAAGCACTCCATATTATCAAAATGTAAAATAAGAACAGCAGCTAGCCCGATTGCTTTCCAAACGGGTAATATTGTGACCACAATTCGCCACAAGTCCCTATGCAGTCTTTCAGTCGTTTATATTCCAAATTCCTCTTTGCAGGAATGCTGTTCACTACCGGCGTTGCCCCAACTTTCGCGCAGCAAAACAAAAGTTACCCACCCTCCGCTTTTCCGGATCGTGTGATACTGGGTTACAAGGGCAATCCGGCCACTTCGCAGGCGGTAAACTGGCGTACCGATTCAACCGTGACAAACGCCATTGCTGCCATTCATGAAGCCGATCCCTCCCCGGATTTTCCATCCAAGGCACGCACCGTGCAGGCTGCCACGCACAAAGTTGTGCTGGACGGCAAAACGGTGCATTATCACGAAGCCAACTTCGCCGACCTGAAACCAGCCACGCAATATGCTTACCGCGTTGGCGACGGCCAATCTTGGAGTGAATGGTTCCATTTCAAAACGGCGTCGGACAAGCCTGAGCCGGTTTCTTTCCTCTATTTTGGGGATGCTCAAAACGATATCCGTTCCCTATGGTCGCGGGCAGTACGGGGCGCATTTACGACATTGCCCAAAGCCAATCTGATGATCCACGCGGGCGACCTCATCAATAATTCCAATTCGGATTACCAATGGGGCGAATGGTTTGAAGCGGGCGGCTGGATCAATGGCATGGTTCCAAACCTTGCCACTCCCGGCAATCATGAATATTACCGCGATGCGAAACGCAATCTGTTTGTCTCAATGCATTGGAAGCCGCAATTCGCATTGCCTCAAAACGGCCCGGAAGGCCTCTCGGAAACCGCCTATTATATCGATTACCAAGGCATCCGATTCATTTCCCTTGACTCGCAAGCGGCTATCCTCGATTCCACGACACTGAAAAAGCAAGCCGCATGGTTCGAGCAAATCACTACCGCCAATCCGAACCGCTGGACGGTCGTGGTGCACCACCATCCGATTTATTCGACTAAAAATGGCCGGGATAACGACGAATGGCGGGCAAAAATGGAGCCATTGTACAAAAAGCACAAGGTAGACATCGTTCTGCAAGGCCATGACCACACTTATGGCCGGGGGCTCAACATTCCGGTCGGACAGAGCCGCAAAAAGCCCGACGGCCCGATTTATGTCGTATCAGTGAGTGGCCCGAAGATGTATGACATCGGCCTGCAAAACTGGATGGACCGCGCCGCTTCGAATACCCAGCTGTATCAGGCCATTACCATTGATCAAAACAAACTTTCATTCAAAGCATTTACCGTTAACGGCGATTTGTACGATGCTTTTGATTTGAAAAAGGACAAGAATGGCGTCAACACGCTGGTTGAGCTTTCGAATACCTTGAAAATGAAAGAGCGGCTCGATTTACCGGCAAATTATATGAAGACCTTCAAGGACGAAGAGCTGAAAGAATATAACCAGCGTTATCAGGAATACAAAAAACGTAAAGGGATCAATTAAACTGGAAATGCCGGCATTCAGCGTTCGCGGTCCGTCGGCATATCCGGTTATTTTGGAGCAGCCCAGAGGATCGCGTTTTTGAAAATCGTTTTATAGACGTTGCTTTCGAACAGTACCGGCGAGTGTCCCATGAAAATGTAGACGTTCTTCGCTTTCTTGCGCGGATTGGACCAAATGACCGGGTGATCGCCCATTTTGATCTTCGAATCAGGCTGATAAGTCGATTCATCCACGCTCGCGATCACTTCCACATTCGGGCGCGGGCTTTTGTCGTAGATATACCATTCTTCCTTCTGAACCGGAAACGACACGGGCACACCTTTCATGACCGGATGCTTGCTGTTTTCCACTTTCACCGTCGCTGCGGCGAAATCAGCGATGTAGTTCTTATAGCGGATGCCGCCCATAAAATCCGAAAACCAGGGCCATATTTTGTACCCGTCGAATTCGCCCAGCAGCGTTGCATGATGAAAGCCTATCCAGCCGCCTTTGCCTTCGTCTATGTATTTTTCAAAAGCTGCAACCGCGTCCGGTTTCCAGGCGTACGGCACGTAGTCAAGCTGGATAATGAGCTGGTATTTTGACAGAAATGCCTCGTTTATCGGATCTGTTTTATCAATATAATCAATACTAAAATGCTCTTTGGCAGCCAGCGAGTCGAGCCACGGACGAGCCGCTTTTGAGTAGGCCACATGATGTCCGCCCGGCTCGGCCATGGCCAGAACATGAAACCTGGGCTTGGTTTGTGCCCAAACATCCGTCGTGCTGGCTGCCAGCCATAGCACGACGAAACAAACCGGGATTTTCCGGCATACATTCTTCATTGGATTTAGGATTAAATGGTATTGCCTTATGATCAGTGCATTACCGGCAAAGTAATGCTGCTGCTATTGTTGGCATCATGATGGATCGTGATCCGCGACTTCTGAAAATCCGATTCCGACGCTTCGAAAATGTTCATAAACTTCTGCGGATTACGGTCGACCAGCGGGAACCAGCTGCTTTGTACCTGCACCATCACACGGTGTCCTTTTTTGAAAGTATGCGCCACTTCATTGAGTTTCACAGTCACCTTTTCGATTTTGTCTTTCACAAATGGCTCCGGTTTTGAAAAACTGTTCCGGAACTTCCCGCGTAACACTTCCGCACGCACCATTTGCTGGTAACCGTCCATTATAACCGGCTTTGAGCCTTCCTGCGCCGCGGGTGCCGTCGATCCGGCCGGCCAGACGTCGACGACTTTCACGATAAAATCCGCATCGGAGCCGGTCATCGAAACCATCAGGTTCGCCACTATTTCTCCGGTTAATGTCAAATCTTCGGTCAGCGTATCCGTCTGGAAACTCACCACGTCGGGGCGGCGGGATGCAAAACGCTGGTCTTCGGCCATGTACTCGTTGTTGCGATGGCCGCTGATTACATTGGTGTAGGGCACCGGTTTGGCGGGATCGCTTTCGTAAGTGGTAGAGCTCGGCTCCGATAACAGTCTCGCAACCGCCATTCCTCCATTTTTAGCAAAATAATAAGTGGTTGGCTGACTGTTAATTGGAGGCCATTCCTGATAATGCTTCCACTGATTCGAGCCGGTTTCAAAAACAGTGACCTCCGACTGATCAAATGCCCCTTTTCCTTTGAGATAAAAATTGAAAAACTTCGTTTCAATCTCTTCCTGGTAATATTTGTTTACATCCGCACCAAACTGGTATTGCGCAAAGCTTTTCCAGGCAGGAGCCGCCCAGCCTCCATGCGTCCACGGGCCCATTACCAGCCTGTTGTTGTTGCCCGGGCTTTGCTTTTCAATGGCAGCGTAAGTTTTCAATGCTCCGTACAAGTCCTCCGCATCAAACCAGCCTCCTACCACCAGCACAGCCGGTTTAATGTTTTTCAAATGCTTTTTAATATTCCGTGACTGCCAGAATTCGTCATAAACCGGGTGCGCGGTCGTCTGCCGCCAAATACTGTTCGGATCGGCGAAATAAGGTGCCGCATTGGTCTTTTTCAGCGGCCCGAAATCGAGAAAATACTTGTAAGCATCGTTGTATTCCGCATTGAAATGGCTTTGGTACCCGGTGCCATCCTTGGTTTTAGGGCCATCGAAACCGCTGTAAAAACCGAAGTTATCCATTAAAAAGAACGCACCATTGTGGTAGCAGTCGTCACCGATAAACTCGTCGGACATCGGCGCCTGGGGCGAAACGGCGGCCATTGCGGGGTGCGCATTCGGCAAGCCCGCAGAGGAGTAGTATCCGGGAAACGAAATACCCCATTGACCCACCTTACCATTGTTTTTAGTGTTTTTCAAAAGCCATTCAACCGTATCATAAGTATCGCTGGACTCGTCCACATCCTTATTGTTCTTTTTGTTTTCGATCGCCGGCGTCATTTCGCGGAAATTGCCTTCGCTTTTGTAGCGGCCCCGGGCATCCTGGTACACAAAAATGTACTTCTCGCGCATGAGGTACGCATTAGGCCCGAGCGTGCGCCGGTAGTTGCCCTCGCCATAAGGCCGCACCGAATAGGGCGTGCGCTGCATGATAATCGGGTAAGTCTGCGAATCGTCTTTGGGCGTGTAAATAGCGGTAAAAAGCTTCACGCCATCACGCATGGCAATGTATTGCTCTGTTTTGGTGTAGTTGGCTTTGATCCAGCTCGTGTCCGGAGCGGAATTCTGGGCGACAGCCGCCCACGACAAAAGGAATAGCAAATAGAACAATACGCTTCTTTTCATGACTCGTTGGTTTTGTTTGGATTACTAAATTCAAAAATAAGTAAGAAACCGTACATTCGTCCAGTTTAAGCTTTCATCACTCCTCCACATGCTATGCGTAAACGGGTCATTAAATTTTCCTTCATGATATTCTTCATTTTTCTGGCACTGGTAGTCATTGCCACGGTTACATTCATGCAGCAGCCGCTATTCGGCAAACACCCCTCGGGCGCACGGCTCGAAAGGATCAAAAAATCACCAAATTACCGTGACGGGCAGTTTCAAAACGAGAGCTTCACTCCCGATCTCGCAGAGGGTAACAGTTATCTGAAGGTGATCACGAAGTTTTTTTTCGGTAAGAGCAAATACAATGTTCCGGGCGCATTGATCCCTTCTCAAAAAACGGATCTGCTGCATTTGAAACCGGAAGAAAATGTGCTGGTATGGTTCGGTCATTCGTCGTACTTCATGCAGATCGACGGCAAGACAATGCTCGTCGATCCGGTTTTCAGCGGCAGCGCATCGCCCCTTAAATTCACGACGCCAAGCTTCAAGGGCGCCGACGTTTATCAAGTTGAAGATTTTCCAGCCATTGACTATCTCTTCATTTCCCACGACCATTGGGACCACCTCGATTACGAGACGATCCTGAAACTTAAAACCAAGGTAAAAAAAGTCATAACCGGCCTGGGCACCGGCGAGCACTTTGAATATTGGGGCTACGATGTGGCCAACGTCATCGAAAAAGACTGGAACGAAAGTGCCGACCTCGGCGATGGTTTTAAAGTGAATATAACACCCGGAAGGCATTTTTCAGGTCGGGATTTCAGCCGAAACCGCGCTTTGTGGGTATCGTTCGTTTTGCAGGCGCCGACCATGAAGATCTTCATCGGCGGGGATTCGGGATATGACAACCATTTCAAAAAAATCGGCGCGCAATTCGGGCCGTTCGACCTCGCCCTGCTCGAATGCGGGCAGTACAACGAAGCCTGGAAATACATCCATATGATGCCCGAAGAAACCGTAACAGCTGCCCGCGACCTCGGCGCCAGGAAATTAATGCCGGTACACTGGGCCAAATTCGCACTCTCCATCCACGACTGGAACGAGCCTATCCTCCGCGCCAGCGCCGAAGCACAAAAGCAGAACATGCCGCTCGTAACGCCACTGATCGGCCAAAAAGTAGATCTGAAAGGGGATCAGGTATTTACGCAATGGTGGAAAGAGGCGCGGTTGCAGCCGGAAGGGTAGGAAAAGAGTTGAATATTTTTGAACTTTGGTTATCTGACAACCGGGAGATTCTCCCTTAACACACTACGAAAATGACTCAGGAATTGCTTGATAAAGTGCGAGCTTATGTGGCCGAAAGAAGAAGGGAACTTGAAAATTCTCCTAATGCTGCGGAACTATCCAGAAAGCGGCTACAAGAAATTGGCTATTTAGATGAAAATGGCGAAGTAGCAGAGCAGTATCGGGGTGGCATCCCAGCCGAATCCTCCCCAGTGAGGCCTGATCCATTAAATTTGATCTTTTAAAGTACGTCTAAGCTGAGAGCAGTCCTGAGCGACCTTCATTCGCAACGAAATGGGTGATTTCATCGCGATTGACCTTATTTTCAGCCAGCCATAAATCGTAGTTGCGCTGCAAATTCAGCCACAAGTCCGCGCTCGAACTGAATGCTTCGGATAGTTTTACGGCCATTTCGGCGTTAATGGCTAATTTTTGATTTAATATTGAAGAAAGTGTTGCTTCGCTCACGCCAAGGCCGGAAGCTATTTCAGTAACAGTGAAATCCTTCCCCGTTTCCTCCCGCAGTCCTTCAATCATTCCCATTAATATCGCGCCCGGATGACTCGGACGCATTCCTTTCTTAATCATAATGCGCGCTGTTAGTGATAGTCAATATAATCCACATCAAATACACTCCCATCTACAAAACGAAAAATTATCCGATAGTTTGCATTGACTCTAATGGAGTGGTAACCTTTATATTCACCCGAAAGTTTATGTAGCCGGTAACCCGGAATGTCCAGTTGCTCGATACGCTCGGCGGCATCAAGCATTGAGAGGATTTCACGTAGGCGCTCCACCAGATGAGCGCTAAGTTTGGAAGGATTGTCGTACATAAACAAGAGGCTAAGCCCCTTATGGGTAATTGTCTCTATCATAGTGTGTTGATTAATTTCCAAGCCTTTATTGGCTTACCCATCACTTCCTCCCCAATTCCCTCTCCAACTCCGCAATTCGCTCGTCCTGGTTTTGCAATGCCTTTCGCTGCAAATCGATGTATTCGTCCTTTGATAAAACAACTGTCTCGTCCGGCTTTCCCGCGTCATTTTTTGTAACGCCGCCTTTCAGCATGCTACCCGACCCAGCCACCAGCCATTCCAGATTAACGTCAGGATATTCATTGAAAATTTTCTCCAAAACTTCAACACCAACAGTCTTGCCGTTCTTGATAGGTTTTGCCAAGGCACCTTTTGAGACACCAATACTAGCTTCAAATGAGGTTATCGATGTTCCAAAATTATCAATCAATGCCTTTAAGCGATTAGAAAACATTTTTGAGTAAAATTTTCTTCAATTAACTTATTCGAGCAAAATTTTCTTCATATCTTTACTCACCACAATCTGTTTACCGCAAATTACACATTATGCACATCGAAACAAGTTTGACCGATGGGGTTTTGGTGCCAATCAAGCAGCGGTTATTGCTGCGGTTTTCGAAAGCCAAGGGAATGGTCGGGCCAAAATGGCGCGAAAGTCTGGCGCAGCATGACCCGTTTTTTGACACCCGTATGGGCGAGGCCTATATGCGCTCGGTGGCACAGGCTTATTCGGATCCAAGGCGGGGGAATGTCGACCGCATAGAGCGTGTGACATTGGGGCTTGAAAGGATTGCCGGGATTATCCCTTTGCCTATCTAGGATCGTTGCCAGCCACGTTTAAACGCAAACAGCCGGACTCAAAGCCCGGCTGTTTGCGTTATTCGTCGATCAGTGGATTTCACCCATCAATCGGCTTTGATAAAGCGCAATTTCGTCGCTTCTCCACCGTGGTTGATCTTCATAAAGTAATGTCCTCCACCCAGCTTCTTCACATTAATACGGTGGCTGTTTTTGCCCTCCGAAATGCGGATCACCGAGCTGCTTACCGGTTGTCCGGCGAGGTTGTAGATCATTACATCCGACGTTCCGGCAGTCCGGGACGAGAATTGAACGTTCACGAAATCCTGAGCAGGGTTTGGCGCGATAACAGTCCCTGAGATAATACCCGGGTTGATCGCAACGATCTTACTTTTGGTATAAGTCCCATCGATATCGATCTGCTTCAATTGGTAATAGTTGGTACCGATCAACGGGTTTTCGTCCAGGAAGCTGTATTTGCCTATGCGCTGGTCGGTGAGAGATACTTTGCCAAGTATTTGCTCGTTCTGCATACGGTCATTGAAACGCCGTACTTCGAACTCTTTTCCGTCTTTCTCTTCCACCACATTCCATGTCAGCTCAATGCCCTTTTCGACGACTTTTCCTTCGAAATTCGATATATAAATGGGCAGTGGAACATTCACACCAAATACGGTGGCCGTAGGTGTCGATTTACAGTTTCCGCCCTGGATTTCGAGGGTATATGCGCCGGTCGCCAGCGTATTGTAACTGATAGAAGGCGTATTGCTTGTAGGGGCAACGCGGTTTTGGCGGATCACAGCACCATCCTTTTTGATCTTCCAGTCAATAGCGAACACGTTGTCGCCGTCGAAACGGAATGAAAGAGCTGTTTCTCCTGAGGACACGATCGATTCCAAACTTGGCCCGCGTGAACAGGCGGTACGCGTGTCCGTCGCCGAAACGCTGAAACTCTTTGTTGCCACCGCTGGCGCTTTGCAATCCTCGGCTTTCAACTCGAACGTGTATGTGCCGTTTTGCAGATAGTTAAATGTCAGGTTGGCTGCATTAGAAGTAAGGGTGCCCGTTTTGCCACTTGCCACTGCATTGGCACTGCCGTCCAGGATTCTCCATGAAAATACATGCAGGTTGGTTCCGCCGAAGTTAATTGTCGCGCTGCTCGGGGTGATTGAGGCGACGCTGGTCACTGAGGGGCCGTTTTGGCAATCCGGAATGGTTACCACAGGCTCGTTGATCGTGAATGCACGGCTGCTCACTGCCGAAGTACAATTATTCCCTTCTATTTCCAATGTATAATTACCCGGAGCCAGTGAACTGTAAGTCAAATTAGTCGATGTAGCGCTACCGAAATCGTTGGTTGTTCCCGATCTTACCGAACTACCATTTGATTTGATACTCCATTTCAGGCTGCTTACGCCGGAACCTGTGAAAGAAACCGTGAGGGCAGTCTGGCTGATATTGGTAACATTGCTGATTGCCGGGCCGGATGCGCAGTTATTGTCAGGCAGCGGTGTCGCAGACTTGGGCACGGCTGGCCAGAAGCAGCTATTCGCCATAGTGGTAGTCAATACACCTCTCCATTGCGGGTCCAGGTAACTTCCATTTCTCCCCTCGATCGTTTCGCCGAGCAACCCCATATAGTAGTTATCCGTACGGGTGTCGTTCTCTCCCTGTTTGATCATGACACGCAAAAAGCCATTCACGTATTTGATAAACTGATAAGTATTCCCTGTACTTCCCACAAAAACACCCAGCCTGTTACCATCCGGCATAACCACACCATTACAAGTGATCTGACCGCTTCCATTCGTACCCAACATATTTACCGGTGCTGTACTCGGGTCAACGGGATTCACGCAGGCGCTGATCATCGCGTCGTTGGTGGGATTGTTTGGAAAAGTGTTCTCTTTCAGGTTAAAAAGAATAAAAATGTTATCGGCTACCTTGCCATTCCAGTTGAGGTAAATCCGGTTCTCCGTAATGCGCGTGTACACTGGCTGGTCGTCACCTGTTCTTCCCAGAAACTCGCCATGTGTCCAGATCCGGCCGCCGCAGGAAACCCGCGTAGCCAGAGGCGCAGCCGTTTTGGCCGCAATAGTAAAAGATTCGTCCGCAGACTCTGCGTAGGGATTCCTGATTTCGTAAGAACCGTTCAGGTCACTCGCAATACTGCTTTCCACAGTTACGCTGTCCACAGGCAAAACCCTGCTTCCAGCTTCATTGTTAGGAGCCGCTGCCACTGAGCTTATCACTCCTCCCGCAAAAACAAGTTTCAGTAAAAATTTCATAGAGCGTAAAAAATAAGTGGGCGATGCGAACGAAGTAATCGATTGTAATACAACTTAAAAATCAATCCTCTCGCTCGTTTCAAATATACTACAAAGACTTAGAAAATATTTTATACTTGTAGAATAATATTGCTCACCGAAACGTTTCAATGCCTCACTCTAAAAGCAAGAAATCTAAAAAATTGGCCTTAACGAATTATTAGACGCAATTTTTATGACAAGCACATCCCAAAATTGATGAGGAAAATATAAGTGGAAATATTGCAAGATCCGCAACTAACTGAGTGCTAGCACTAATTAATTTAAACAGCAATTGTAACTAGTTTGGCCATTCGTGCACAAAACATTCGGATGTTCACTTTCGATCCATTGAAAATGACCTGGGAATAAACAAAAAAAAACCGCTCAAATCTGAGCGGTTTTTTGAATGATTGAAAGTGCTAACTTCGCACGGTTTTGTGACCCATAGGGGAATCGAACCCCTGTTTCAACCGTGAAAGGGTCGTGTCCTAACCGCTAGACGAATGGGCCGACTGGTCTCCTACTTCGTGCGTTTTTCAACTACTTTCTTTCACTTTCCGTTTCCCTGTTCCGAAAACGTGGTGCAAAGATGCAGGGTCAGATTTAAAAAAGCAACACCTGAACGCAAATAAAAATCAATTAATTTTTAGTTAACTCATTTTCAACAACATTTAACATAAACTTTTTTTATCTCTCCGGCTGTGATTGTAATGCAGGTATCTTTTTAACTTTGGGTTTACCACCTACGCCGTTTCGCTTCCCATGACCAGACTTATACACTTCCTCTTCTTTTTGCTTTCCGTTCAAATTGCATTGGCACAAACCCGGACGCCGGATGAGTTCCTGGGCTTCCCACTCGGTTCCGGATTTGCATATCATCACCTGATCGTGGATTACTTCAAATCGGTCGAGTCACAGAATGCCGACAGAATGAAGCTGGTCAGGTATGGCACTACCAACGAAGGCCGCCCGCTGATGCTCGCATTCGTGTCGTCGCCGGAAAATATAGCCAAACTGGAATCGATCCGGACGAATCACCTGAAAAGTATCGGTTTGCTGCCTGGGAAAGCCGACGCAAGCGTCCCGCCAATTGTGTGGCTGAGCTATAATGTGCATGGCAACGAGGCAGTATCGGCCAATACGAGCATGAAAGTGATTTACGAGCTGCTCAACAAGACCAATGCGCTTACGCAGGATTTCCTTAAAAACATGGTGATCCTCGTCGATCCCTGTATAAACCCCGACGGTTACGAACGCTACACGCAATGGTATAACCGCGTCCGGAACGCGACGCCGGATGTAACGCCCTTTGCGCTCGAACACGAAGAACCCTGGCCCGGCGGACGTTTCAACCACTATCTTTTCGACCTCAACCGCGACTGGGCCTGGCAAACGCAAAAAGAGACACAGGAACGCATTGCATTGTACAATCAATGGATGCCGCATTTTCATGCTGATTTCCACGAAATGAGCCCTTCGCGCAGCTACTACTTCCCACCGGCTGCCAAGCCCTACAATAAGGACGTAACGGCCTGGCAAAGGCAGTTCAACGAGCTCATCGGCGAGTATTGCCGCAAATATTTTGACAAAAACAACTGGGCTTACTTCACCCGGAACGATTATGACCTGTTTTACCCCAGCTACGGCGATACCTGGCCCACAGCCAATGGCGCCATTGGCGTCACGTACGAGCAAGGCGGGAGCGGACGCGCGGGCCTCGCACTCGAGCGGGCGAGCGAGCACGATACGCTGACGCTTAACGACCGCATTGCACATCACTATGCAACAAGTCTGGCCACACTGGAAGCCGTGTTGTCACAAAAAGAAAAGGTAATTACTGAGTTTATCCGGTTCCATCAGGATGCTGCCAACGCACCGGCAGGGAATTTTAAAACTTACCTCATCAAAACGGGCAGCAATGCGAACATCCGGTCATTCAGCAACTGGCTCGACCGGCAGGGGTTCAGCTATGGCATTGCAGGCAAGGCCATGTCGGCCAGGGGCACCGAGCTGGCATCTTCTACCGAGCAGTCAGTTAAAATAGACAATGACGACCTGTTGATCAGCGCCTATCAACCTAAATCCAATTTATTACGTATCCTTTTCGACCCCAAACCGGCGCTGGAAGATTCTGTGACTTACGATGTTACCAGCTGGGGCCTCGCCTATATTTTTGGATTAAAAGCTTATGGTTTAAAGGAAAAACTGACGCCGGTTGCCGTTCAAACCGCCCCGATTGAGAATACAATACCGGCGGCAGCGCCTTACGCGTATCTTGCAAACTGGTCGAATGCAGAGGATGCCGCTTTCCTCGCAGCGCTTTTGAAGGAGGGCGTGCTTGTCAAAACCTCGAATACCCCTTTTGAAATGGACAAAACCAGTTACCCGGCGGGCACGTTGATCATTACCAGGAAAGGCAATGAGAGCATTCCGTTCGATAAAGTGGTAACGTCGCTTGCAAACAAACATCTTGTAAAACTCACTCCCGTCAAAACCGGTTTCGTGAGCACAGGGCCCGATTTCGGCAATGATCACGTCGTTGCGTTGAAAGCACCGAAAGTGGTTGCATTGGCTGGCGACGGCGTTTCCCCGACCGCATTTGGCGCTGTATGGCATTATTTCGAACAACAGATCAAATACCCCCTAACGATCGTCAATGCTGCAAAACTGACCGGCCTGCCCTGGAACGAAATCGACGTACTGATCATTCCCGACGGCCGTTACGGCGACATTATCTCCGACAAACAGCTCGAAGCTATCCAGAGCTGGGTCAAAAATGGTGGCAAGCTGATTGCCATGGAGCATGCGACCGATGCACTGGTCAACAAACCAGGCTTTGGTCTGACCAAGAAATTCTCGGAAAAAAGAAGAGACGACGACACATTCAAAAAGTATGGCGAACAGCAGCGTGAGGAAGCGAGCGATTCTTCACCCGGCAGCATGTACCAGATAGGCATGGACAGGACCCATCCGCTCGCATTCGGGTGCGGTGATGAATATTTCACGATCGTTCGCGACGCCTATGAGCGCGACTATCTCAAAGATGGCTGGAATGTAGGCTATCTGAAAGAAGACAACTACAAAGCCGGATTTGTGGGCATCAAAATGGCGGGTAAACTAAAAAACACCCTCATCATGGGAACCCAGGAAATAGGCCGCGGGCAGGTGATCTACCTCATGGACGACCCAGTGTTCCGTGCGATGCTGGAAAAAGGCAAGGTGCTGTTTGGAAATGCGGTGTTTAGGTAATTTTGAATGATTGAATGAGCCGCCGTGGAACGGGGAATGAGTGAATAATTAAGTGACTACGAATCCGTAGAAGGTGAGCGAGTAGGGAATCAGTAGGAATTTGTAGTGCATTATTTAAATCAAAGAGAATTCATTCACTCATTCAAAATTCACCCATTCAATCATTCAATCATTCAATCATTCAACCATTAAAAGTACCTCACCGCCAGCTCATAGCCTTTCAGCCCCAACCCGGCAATTATTCCCTTACAGCGCGATGTCAGGTAACTATGGTGCCGGAACGATTCCCGGGCGTGGATATTTGAAATATGTACCTCAACTGCCGGCGTGGTAACAGACGATAATGCATCCGCGAGGGCTATGGATGTATGCGTATAACCGCCTGCATTAATGATGATCCCGTCGAAAGAGAAGCCTGTCTCATGAATTTTATCGATCAGAGCACCTTCGTGGTTGGATTGAAAATAATGCAGTTCCACATCGGGGAAAGCGCCTTTCAGCGTTTCAAAATAATCTTCGAATGACTGGTTTCCGTACACCCCGGGTTCTCTTTTGCCCAAAAGATTAAGGTTAGGGCCGTTCAGGATCAATATCTTTTTCATTTGCTTTGTAGCATTAATAAATTCTTCCTTCGCTATGTGGCAAAGCTACATCAAACATTTTAAAAATTATCTCCGCCTCGAACGCTCGCTTTCCGGCAATTCCGTGGATGCGTACGTACGGGACGTCGAAAAGCTGGAAGAGTTTCTCGAACTGAGCAAAATCGACCTTGCGCCCACCCGCATACAGGAAGAACACCTGTCGGCCTTCCTGAAATATGTCGCAGAGCTGGGCCTGGCCGCGCATTCGCAGGCACGGATGCTGTCGGGGATTAAAGCATTCTTCAAATATTTAATACTTGAAAACGAGATTTCGGAAGATCCGACGGAACTGCTCGAATCCCCTCGTCTGCCACGCAAGCTGCCCGATGTGCTGTCGTATGAAGAGATCGAAACGATGCTGAGCGCGATTGACCATTCCACGCCCGAGGGCACGCGAAACCGGGCGATTATGGAGGTTTTGTACAGCTCGGGCTTACGCGTCTCGGAACTGACGGATTTGCAGCTGACCAACTGCCATTTCGATATCGGCTTTCTGCGCATTATCGGGAAAGGCGACAAAATGCGGCTGGTACCGATCGGGAAAGAGGCTATTAAGTATACCCAAATCTACCTCGATCACGTTCGGGGCGACATTGCCCCACAAAAGGGGAGCGAAGATATTGTCTTCCTGAATCGCCGCGGCGGCCAGCTCTCGCGTGTGATGATCTTTCTGATGATCAAGGATACGGCTGAGAAAGCGGGTATTCACAAAAACGTCAGCCCCCATACGTTCCGGCATTCGTTTGCTACCCACCTCATCGAAGGCGGGGCGAGCCTGCGCGCGGTGCAGGAGATGCTCGGGCACGAGTCCATTACCACCACCGAAATTTACACGCACCTCGACCGCGATTACCTGCGGCAGATCATCACCGAATTTCATCCCAGAAGCTGAGCGGCTACTCTTCCACTTCTTTGAGCAGCGAATCCAGTTTCAGCGAATCTGCATCCGGCGTGGCGCCCGGCAATGCCCTTTTAAGCTGTTTGGGTTTATTCCAGGGTGCGGTGGTCCGGCTCGACATGTCGTATGAGATGTAAGCGAACAATGCGACGAACGCGATAAAAACGACGATGAATATCTTCCTGTTTCGGTTTGATTTTTCCATTTCACTCTTCTTCTCTTATCTGCTTAGGTGTCTTGTAAAGCACCAGGTCACCGGTTTTCGCAGATATTTCCTCCCATTTCTGATCTTTAAATTCAATAAATGCTGCGCTTCCTTTTTTCATGGACCCGACGCTGTCGCCCGACAAATACTCCGCGAAATACGTAATGTCCGGATTGTGACCGAACAGTATCAGCGTCGCATATTCCTCCGATACGGCATTCACTGCTTGCAGATAAGCCCTCGGACCGCCGTCATAGATACCCTCATTCATCTGAATGGCATCCAACGGCAATTTGTATTGCCCGGCAATGATCTCGGCCGTCTTATAGGCCCGTGAAGCGGGGCTCGACACAAAAACATCGGGTCTTACGCCCTCCTGGACCAGCCATTTCCCCATCGCGAGCGACTCCGACAGCCCCTTGCTGTTCAGATTCCTGTCGAAATCCTTGATTCTGAAACTCTGGTCCTCGGCGGTTGCATGCCTGACTAAAATGAGGGTCTTTTTCATGTGCTGGTTTTTTCTTCAAAAGTAAATAATCTGCCTGTGCAAAACCGCTGGTCCGGACTGAAAAATTGGAGCAGTCATTTTCAACCACTTAATAGGCGGAAACAACCTTTTGACATTATTTCATCCACAAAGCGCGACAATTAATACGTAATTTTGTTCTTTGATCAACTTATAGAGACGAAATCCATTAGCAATAGATTATGTTACAATTCCTTAAATATGTCCTGGCGACTTTCGTAGGCATTATCCTCTTCCTCTTCCTCTCCTTTTTCATTCTTGCCGGCATAGGTTCGCTTTTCTCTTCCGAAGAGAAAGTGGCGCTCGAAGACAAATCGGTACTGAGGCTCGACCTGAACCAGCCGATCCAGGAAGTAGGCGTCGACAATCCCTTGTCGGAATTTGGAGTGCCTTTCAGCGGCGAAGAAAGTGTAGTGGGTTTGAAGGACATCGTGGAGGCGTTAAAAACTGCGCAGTCCGACGACAAGATCAAAGGTATTTACCTGAAAACAGAAGGCCCGGAGGCTGGATGGGCCACTTTGGAGGAAATCCGGAACCAGCTCCTGGAATTTAAAAAATCGAAAAAATTCGTTGTCACCTACGGAGAAAGCTATTCGGAGAAAGGCTACTACATTGCTTCCGTGGCAGATAAGATTTATCTCAACCCAGCCGGCGGCATCGAATGGAACGGTCTTTCGGCCGAGTACAGTTTTTTCAAAGGCACATTCGATAAACTTGAAATCAAGCCGCTGGTATTCCGGGTGGGCGAGTTCAAAAGTGCAATTGAGATGTTCTCACGCCAGGATATGAGCGAGGCGAGCAAAAAACAATCTATCGAGCTGATCGGCGCCATCAATAGCAACTTTCTGAAAAATATTTCGGCTTCCCGCAATATTCCGGTCGCGGAACTCAAAAACCTGGCCGATTCGCTGGCCGTTGAAAACCCGAAATCGGCTTTGAAATACAAATTCGTTACAAATCTGGGCTATCAGGACGAGCTTGAAACAGTATTGAAAAAAGAACTGAAAGTCGATACGGACAAGTCTATTTCTTACGTCGGTGTGAACAAGTACCTGCAGGGGTCCAGCCCCGTAGAAAAAGGTGATTTCAACACAAGAGTAGGTGTGCTCGTCGCGGAAGGAGAAATTACCAGCGGTGATGGCGGCGATTCCAATATCGGTTCCGAAAAGTTTGTGAAGGAATTGAAAGAAATCCGTGAAAACGACAAGATCAAGGCCGTGGTAATCCGCATTAATTCCCCCGGCGGCAGCGCGTTGGCATCGGATGTAATGTGGCGTGAAATCCAGCTGACCGCCAAAAAGAAGCCTGTTATTGCCTCGATGTCCGACGTAGCGGCTTCGGGTGGGTACTACATGGCAATGGGTTGTGATACCATCGTTGCACAACCTAATACAATCACTGGTTCGATCGGAATTTTTGGGTTGATTTTCAACGTAACCGACTTCATGAACAACAAGCTGGGCATTACCTTCGACGGCGTCGGTACCAGCCCCCACGCCGACTGGCCGACTGCTACCCGCGAAATGACGGATTTTGAAAAGGGCATGATCCAGAAAAGCGTTAACGAAGGCTACGAAACATTCACACGAAAAGCAGCCCAAGGTCGCAAAATGCCTGTGGAAAAACTGAAAAGCCTTGCACAAGGCCGCGTTTGGTCGGGGGTTGAAGCCAAACAGAACGGACTTGTAGACGTGCTCGGCGGCATAGACGATGCTATTAAAATTGCGGCAAAGGCTGCCAAGCTGAAAGAAGGCGACTATCGTGTGCGCTATTATCCTGAGAAAAAACGTCCGTTCAATGAAATGATCGAAAAGCTATTGGGCGACAATGAAGAACAGGCCACCAACAAGGCGCTTGGCGATCTGGCACCCTATGTAAAAACGTATAAAAAACTTATTAATATGGGTGGAATGCAGGCCCGCATGCCATTCGAAATGGTGATCCGCTAGACCGTCGATTCCACCTGGCAATACAAAAAGGCCCGCATCGGATGCGGGCCTTTTTCAGTCTGTAACCCTGGCGCCGGTTTTCCGGTCGAGCTCCTGCCGGACGATAAGCACCGCGTGCTTATCGGGTGCGATAGCCACGCCGTCGAGACGCGCATAAACCTTGGTAAACTCCGCTCCAAAATAGAGGATAATAGAAGAATAGTAAATCCAGGTCAGCAGGATCACAATCGAAGCCGAAGTGCCATATGCCGCGCCGAGATCCGACTGCCCGAGGTAAAAACTGATGATGAACTTCCCGACCAGGAATAAAACAGCGGTAAATGCCGCTCCTACAAGGCATTCCTTCCAACGCAGGTCGCCATCGGGCAGCACTTTGAATATCACTGTAAACAATGCCGTAATGATCGAAAGCACCAATGCCAGATTCACAATATAAAACACCACTACCGACGCCTCCGAGAATAACGCTTCCAACCGGGAGCTCAGCAGATCAACCAATGCACTGGCGCCTAACGACACCACCAGCAAGAAACCCAGTGTCAGGATCAGGGAAAACGAAATCAGTCTGTTTTTCAGGTATTGGAGCCAGCCCTTCTTGGGTTTCGCTTTGATGGCCCAGATGAAATTGATCGAATCCTGCATTTCGGCAAATACCCCGGTGGCACCGATGAGCAAGGTGCCGATACCTATCGCAGCCGCCATACCCGATTTGTTGGACAGCTCGGCATTTTTTAGGATTTCCTGCAATTGTGAAGCGGCGGAAGCACCAACCAGTCCGCTGATTTGTCCGAACAGTTCACCTTGTATTGCGTCCCTGCCAAAGAAAATACTGAAAATCGAAATGATCACCAGGAGCATCGGCGCCAGGGAAAATATCGTGTAATATGAAAGCGCGGCACTGAGTTTCATGCCATTGTCATTCAGAAATTCATCGAAACTGTCTTTGAGTAAAGACCAGAATAGTTTGATATGTTTCATAGTATACTGTGTTGATACAGTTTTTCGGTTTTTGACAAGGGGTTTGTAAAAACTTTTGTGCCAAGTAAGCAATAGCCTTTGCGCAAGGAAACCTTCATAAATACAAAAAGAGCAACCGTTGTGCTCTTTTTGTATTTACCTGAAATTTTTTTAACCCTCTCTACAAAAGCAATCCAGCAAGGGTAGCCGACATGTAGGAGGCCAATGTACCGGAAATCAATGCTTTAAACCCAAGCCTGGCCAGATCCGCGCGCCTCGAAGGGGCCAGCTCACCAATCCCTCCCACCTGAATCGCGATGGAACTGAAATTCGCGAAACCACATAACGCAAAACTGGTAATGACGACGGTCTTGTGATCGAGCGTATCTTTCAGCTTCACCATGTCGAGGTAAGCTACAAATTCGTTGATCACCATTTTGGTACCCATCAATGAGCCCGCTGCCTCGATATCCTTAGCCGGAACGCCCATCGCCCATGCAAAAACAGAGAATATCTTGCCCAGGACGAAGTTGAAACTCAATTGCGGAAATGCGAACAGGCCACCAATATAACCCAGCAAGTAATCCAGCAATGCAACGAGCGCGATAAAACCGATCAGCATCGCTATCACGTTAAAACCTACTTTGAGGCCCTCTCCTGCCCCTGCTGCAATGGCATCGAGCAGATTGGCGTGGGTTTTCTGGATTTCCAGCTTTACCATTCCCTTGGTATCCGACTTGTCGGTTTCCGGGAAGACGATTTTGGAGATAACCAAGGCACCGGGAGCAGCCATCAGGCTTGCCGCAATAAGGTAAGGCGCCGGCACCCCCAATGAAATATATACAGCCATTACCCCACCGGCAATGCAGGCAAAACTACCTGTCATGGATGCCATCAGCTCGGAGTTGGTCATGTTTTTCAAATAGGGCTTGATCATGATCTGCGCCTCCACCTGTCCCACAAATGTACTCGCCACATTCGAAAGTGCTTCTGCCCCGCTCACGCCCATAAGCCAGTATACGCCGCGTGCGATCACCGACACGACCCGCTGCATAATGCCCAAATGGTAGAGCATATTCACCAGCACAGCCACGAAAATGATCGTTGGGATTACTTTAAAAAAGAAGACGAAATCGTTACCCGGCCCGAATGCGCGTTGCATCAGTTCGGGCCTTACCAATGTGCCGAAAACGAAATCGGCACCTTTATCCGAAAAAGAAAGCAGTTTCTGGACCTTGTCACCAAGCCATTGAAAGATCGACTGGCCAATGTCCGTTCGGAGTATAAAGACTGCAAGCCCGAATTGAAGGCCCAGGCCCACAACGACGGTACGGTAGTTAATGGCCTTTCTGTTGTTCGACATCGCGAATGCGATGCCCAGGATCAATACGATACCCAGCAATCCTGTAAATCTCTCCATGCGTAGTTTGTTGTCACTTTTTAACCAAAGGTGCAAAATAACAACAATTTAGTCGCTTGGTGGCAACTAACTCAAAATATCAGGAAGAGAGGCAATTATTTAGAAGTTTTGTCTGATTTTGTATCAGTTGAAACGGAATCGGCGTGACGGTGAGCTATTTTCCATACATTGTTTTCTTTACGGAAAAGGACTGTCACATGTAAATCAGCCCGGCGGCCATCAGCGAAGCGGTAATGTTCTTTTTGAATAAGGTAACCTTGGGTAGCGCCTTCCTGGCTTGCTACTTTTTCGAAAGTATATGTCACATCTTTCGCTGGAATACTTCCGGCATTGTTCAGGCTTGCTTCAACGGCTTTCCAGCCTTTGGAATCGGCATTTTCAATACCTCCGAAAATAGTGACATCGTCCTGATGCGACCATAACGATTTGAAAAATGCGGGATTGCCCTTCGCCATTTCAAGATTGGCTTTGTGCAGATCGGCGACTGCCGCATCCAGCGATGATGTTACAACGCTCTTTGGTGATTGTTTGCTTCCGTACCCGGCGGTAATGACTGGCTGGGTGTTTTCTCTTGTCATGGTCCTGTATTTAAAAGACGATGCAAGAAGGATTAAGAGGATAAAAACTGAGATATTTCTTTTCATGGCTAATAAACTATTAAGTTCTCACTTAAGTAATGCAAATATCAGGCGTTCAAGTATCAGAAACTAGCGTATAAATACCTGATTAAGATGCGTCATTCCACCTAATTACGTCTTTTTGCGAAAATTAGTGTATTTCGGGCACAAAAAAAGGAGAATAGTAACGAACTATTCTCCTTTTGTACTTTTTAAATAAACCAGTCCTAATAACCGAGTACCGGCGAAAGCCATTTTTCGATTTCTTCCAACGGCATATCTTTGCGGCGCGCATAATCCTCAACCTGGTCCTTGTAAATTTTTCCAACGGGGAAATAGCGGCTGTCGGGATGTGAAAAATACCAGCCGCTCACGCTGCTTGCAGGATACATGGCGTAGCTTTCCGTAAGGGTAATGCCAAGCTCTTCCGCACCAAGCAAATCAAACAAACGGCGTTTTTCGGTGTGATCAGGGCAAGCCGGGTATCCCGGTGCAGGACGGATACCTTTATATTCTTCCTTAATGAGCTCTTCGTTCGAGAGGCTTTCATTTTTGTCATAACCCCAAAGCTCCTTACGTACTTTTTCATGCATCAATTCGGCCAGGGCTTCTACCAGGCGGTCGGCCAGAGCCTTGACCATGATGCTGTTATAGTCGTCGTGATCTCTTTCATACTTATCCAGCAATGCTTCGATGCCCACGCCGGCCGTCACCGCAAAACCGCCTATATAATCGGTATGACCGGATTCCAGCGGAGCTACAAAGTCTGACAGGCAGTAGTTCGGCAGGTTAGCCGCTTTCTGGCTTTGCTGACGCAAATGGTGCAACACAGCTGCCGTATCCGCCACCAGCTCGCCCGCATTCAGGTTTTCGGCCCCTTGCTGGCTGATCTTGTATTCGATATGCTGGTGCGTTCCGTGACGTTCGCAAGGTACTTCCCGGGTCTCCTCCTCGAAATGGTGCAGCACAATATCGTCCTGGATAGAATTGGCCGGCCAGAAGCCCACCACAGCCCGTGCTTTCAAGGTTTTATCACGGATAATCTCTCCTAAAAGAACCGCCGCATCTTCGTAGAGCTTCATAGCTTCCTTACCTACGACGGCGTCATCGAAGATTTTTGGATATTTTCCGTGCAATTGCCACGTCTGGAAGAACGGTGTCCAGTCGATAAATTTCGCAATATCTGCCAGATCGTAATCGTCGTACACGCGTGTGCCCAGGAATTGCGGCTTCACCGCCTGGAAGTTCGCCCAATCGATTTTGGCTTTGTTATCCCTTGCCTTGGCAATGGCTACGTGCGCCTTTTCTCCGCCGCGTTTCGCATGATCGTCACGCAGTTTGGCATATTCTGCCTTGATATCCGCTAAAACGTCTGCCTGACTTTGCGCGCTTTGGATCAGCTTGCCTGCCACCGGTACCGAACGCGACGCATCGAGCACGTGGATCACCGCTCCCGAGTAGTTCGGATCGATTTTCACGGCTGTGTGAATGCGCGAAGTGGTTGCTCCACCGATGAGCAACGGCATTTTCATGCCACGACGCTCCATTTCCTTGGCTACACCCACCATTTCGTCGAGCGAAGGTGTAATCAAGCCGGAAAGACCGATGATATCCACATTGTGTTCCAGCGCAGCCGCAAGGATCTTGTCCGTCGGTACCATTACACCCAGGTCGATAATCTCGTAATTATTACAACCCAGCACCACACCAACAATGTTCTTTCCAATATCGTGAACGTCGCCTTTTACGGTCGCCATCAATATCTTACCCGCCGATGAATTGCCTTCCTGTTTTTCAGCTTCGATATACGGTTGCAGGTAAGCCACAGCCTTCTTCATGACCCTGGCCGATTTCACTACCTGCGGAAGGAACATTTTGCCCTCACCAAACAAGTCGCCGACGATGCTCATTCCATCCATCAACGGCCCCTCGATCACTTCCAGCGGACGTGCGAACAAGTGACGGCATTCCTCGATATCTTCATCGACATAATCCGAAATACCTTTCACCAATGCGTGCGAAATGCGCTCTTTAATAGGAAGCTCTCTCCATGAAAGGTCGGGACCGCTCTGGGTTTTACCTTTATCTTTCACGGTTTCGGCATAGGTTACCAAACGTTCAGTAGAGTCCGGACGCCGATTAAGCAACACATCCTCCACCAATTCCAATACATCCTTCGGAATTTCATCGTAAATACCGATCTGGCCCGCATTCACAATACCCATATCCATTCCCGCCTTGATCGCGTGGTAGAGGAACGCAGTATGAATCGCTTCGCGCACCGGCTCATTACCCCGGAAACTGAACGAGACGTTGGAAACACCACCGGAAACTTTCGCATGCGGAAGATTCTCCTTGATCCACGCCACACTTCTGATAAAGTCAACGGCGTAATTATTATGCTCCTCCATTCCCGTCGCCACTGTCAGAATGTTGGGGTCAAAAATGATATCCTCGGCAGGGAAACCAACCTCGTCTACCAGAATACGGTAGGCGCGTTCGCAGATCTCGATCCGGCGCTCGTAGTTATCAGCCTGCCCTCTTTCATCAAAGGCCATTACGACCGTAGCCGCACCGTAACGCAACACAGTCCTTGCCGATTCCTTGAATTTCTCCTCTCCTTCTTTTAGAGAAATGGAGTTTACAATGGATTTCCCCTGCACGCATTTCAAACCCGATTCGATTACCTCCCATTTCGACGAGTCGATCATCAGCGGTACTTTGGAAATATCCGGCTCGGATGCGATCAGGTTCACAAATGTCTTCATTGCCTCGACGCCGTCGATCATACCTTCGTCGAGGTTGACGTCAATTACCTGCGCACCGCTTTCCACCTGCTCGCGCGCTATGCTCAAAGCTTCGTCGTATTTGCTTTCCCGGATCAGACGGGCAAATTTCTTGGAGCCTGTCACGTTACAACGCTCACCAATGTTGACAAAGTTGGTCAGCTTATTGATTTTCACAGGTTCCAGACCTGAGAGCTTCATGACGGTTTCAGTTGCCGGCAATGGTCTTGGCCGGTATTTCCGGGCCGTTTCGGCGATCACGCGGATGTGGTCCGGCGTCGTTCCGCAGCATCCCCCGATAATGTTTACCAGGTTATCTTTCAAAAAACCGTCGATGACCTCGCCCATTTGCTCTGGCGTCTCGTCGTACTCGCCCATTTCGTTCGGCAAACCCGCATTCGGGTGGGCAGACGTATAGAATGGAGATTCCTTGGCCAAAATCTGAACATATGGGCGCATCAGGTCTGCTCCCAAAGCACAGTTCAACCCGACTGAAAGCAATGGCAAGTGCGATACCGAAGTCAGGAATGCCTCGGTAGTTTGCCCCGAAAGCGTACGTCCCGAAGCATCGGTGATCGTTCCCGAGATCATGATAGGCAATGCCTGCCCGGGCTCGATCCGCCATGATGGTAAATGCTCCACCTTACCGGCCTTCGCATCCACAAAGAACTGATCGATCGCAAAAAGCGCCGCCTTGGCATTAAGTGTATCAAAAATCGTCTCAACCAGCAGCAGGTCGCAGCCTCCGTCGGTAAGACCTTTTATTTGCTCGTAATAGGCTTCCACCAGCTGGTCGAAGCTGATCGCCCGAAAACCCGGGTTATTTACATCCGGCGAAAGAGATGCGGTGCGGTTGGTCGGGCCGATTGAACCGGCCACGAAACGCGGCTTATCCGGCTCACGCTCGGTAAACTCGTCCGCAACCTCGCGCGCCAGCCGTGCCGATTCGTAGTTGAGCTCGTACACGATCTCCTCCATGCCGTAATCGGCCATCGCGATGGTCGTACCTGAAAATGTATTAGTTTCGGCAATATCTGCCCCTGCCGCAAAATAAGCGGCGTGAATTTCTTTGATAATATCCGGACGCGTCAGTGAAAGCAGGTCGTTATTCCCTTTCACATCGTGCGCCCAGTCTGCAAACCGTTCTCCCCGGTAGTCGTGATCCTCCAATTTATACCGTTGGATCATCGTACCCATAGCGCCATCCAGTACCAGAATACGGTTTTTGAGAATTTCGCGGATATCTGCTTTTTGAGTTGCTACCATAAGTGTTTTAAATGTATGATTATCATTTCGCCGGAAAAGCACATGCTTCTTGAATTGACAAATTTAACCCAATAGATGTTTTGTTCAATAAAATCAAAAAATTCAGATTAAAAGTCTGGCAGTTTTACCTAACCTAAATTATTTATCTATATTCGAATCCATCTCGGAGTGAATAAAGATATTCTATCTATGCATAATCTGGACGATATTGACGCCAAAATCCTGCATTTGCTGCAACAGGACGCCACTTTGAAAACACGTGAACTGTCCGAAAAGTTGAACCTCTCCTACACGCCCGTATATGAACGTGTACGCAGGCTTGAAAAAGAGGGTATTATAAAAAAATACGTAGCGCTAGTGGACCGCGAGAAAGTCGGCAAGAAGCTCATGGCCTTTTGCAACATCGCATTGAAAGAGCATTCGAAGGTAATGGGGGAAAAATTTGTGAAAGCCGTTTCGGCCATGTCGGAGGTCATGGAATGCTTCAACATCTCCGGCGATTATGATTTTTTGTTGAAAGTAGTGGTGGACGATATGTCGCAGTATCAACAATTTTTAATGCAAAAGCTGGGCTCGCTGGAAAACATCGGCAGCACGCACAGCCTTTTTGTAATGGGTGAGATTAAAAACTCGTCGGCGCTGGAAATGCTGACCTCAAAAAAATAAATACGGCACCGGAAAATCCAGCGCCGTATTCCAACTCACCCCTAACAAAATATTTTCACGATCGGTACGATCTGCTAATGTCTCTTGTGACGACGCCCAACAGGCTTTTCAAGTTCTTTGTTAAACGATCCGTCGGCGTTAAAAAGGAGGATTTTTACTTTTTCATCCAGCAATATCCCTACATAGTACTCTCCGGCATCGTTGGTTCCGGCCAGTTTGATCTCCGCTCCTGTGTAATTGGAAGTAATGTAGGAAGTTACGCTCGCCGGCAATGCGCTCACCTCGATTTTGGTCAGTTTTGCTTTTGGCACATGTTGTTTCAGCTCCGCCTTGAATGTTCCGTCAGAATCGAAAAGCAAGCCTTTCACTGTTCCGTCGGCGAGGGTAATGGCAACTATAATCTTTCCGGACTGGTCTTTTGCAGCGTATTTTACTTCGGAACCTGCATAGGCACTGTCGATATAGGCGGTCACCGCCGCCGGCAAATCTTCCGTCGCGACCTCCGTCAACTTACCTTTACATCTGCCCAACGTCACGGAGTCCGTCACCACTGCAAGCCTCGCGGCGGATTCAACCACACTTTCGAAATCACCCGCCTCAGTTTCAGGGCTCAACGACTCGCTATTCTTCTGACAGGCCGTAAACCAGATCCCTGCCAACATCACCAGTAAAAGTGAAACTTTTTTCATGATATACCCACGGGTTTTTGTGAAAGTATCGAACTGTTTTCTGCCTTTACGCCCCGTCTAATGCCCATGTTGCATGCCGACGCATTTTTTTGCGATTTTTTTCACACCGGCCTGCATTTCCGAAGCATCAAAACTTTTCGTATTTTTTTGCAACAGATTATCGGGCAGGAACGTATTCAAAAGTGAGAAATTCTATCCCTGACAACTTGATACCCTGACCTTGCTTTTTAGAAGAAAAATATCTTTTAACGAAAACGACTTTGGGTCGGTGGTAGCGGCATGTATTGCCGGGGATAATCAGGCGCAGAGGCATTTGTATAAACAGTTCTTCGGGTATTCAAAAAGCATTTGCCTGCGGTACACATCGTCCACGGAAGAAGCGGAGGAGGTTTTGAATGAAGGTTTTTTGAAGGTATTTAACAATCTGGGGAAGTACGACGCCAATCACCCTTTCAAGGCATGGCTGCGGACGATCATGGTAAACACGGCGATCAGCTATTACCGCAAGCACAAGAAGCATACGGAAGATGTGATCGCACTGGAAGATGCCCCTTATCCCAAATTTGATGAAGATGTAATAAGCCAGATCACTGCCGAGGAAATACTGGGCCTGATTCAACAGATCAAACCGGTTTATAAGAATGTATTTTTGTTATACGTGGTAGATGGCTACAATCATCGTGAGATAGCAGACCTGCTGCAAATCAACGAGGCAACGGTAAGATCGCATTATGTGCGTGCCCGGGCTCGTTTGCAGCATTTGATCAAACAATATTACCCACATCTCTTCCCAAGTGATTGGGCTGTCAAGTCATTCAGAGGCAATGAAAACTAATAGATTTGAAAATACTATACGCCGAAAATTAGAGAGTATTGAACCGGACTTTCAAGAGCAGGATTGGGCTCGTATGCAAAATTATATGCAGGCCCAAACACCACCTTCGTTCCTGCAACAATACGGTTCCTGGATCGGGTACGCCGCTGCCGCATCGGTAACGTCGGTGATGGCCTATATGTATGTCAACCAGCTCTCCCAGAACGACCATCTGCTTCGGGACATGAAAAACCTGCAAAGCCAGATCGAGGTAATCCGCAACCAGCCGGCACCAGTCGCCAAAACGGACACGGTTTATGTGCTGCAAACCGCACCCGACGGCCAGAGCCTTCAGGCCGCTTTGCAGTCGCAGGATTATCGTCGGAACCGGTCGCAAAAAAGTGTGCAGTACGAGTTGAGGCCAGAGCAGCTGGCAAATGCTGAACCCGCACGTGAAGCCTTCGTCCCCGGTCGGAAAGCCGGTGAAAGCGATCAAGAGCCAACGACCCAGGCTAATGAAAAAGCTGTGTATGAGCTCCGTGAAAAGCCGGGCGAGTCGCTGGCGGCGGTTCAACCTTCCTATAAAGCAGTTCCCACAGAATCCGGTACGACGAGCGGAGCACCGTCAAATTCGGCCGGTGGCAGGACGTTCGGCAGCGAATTCCGCATTGCCGCTATCAATAGCCCGGTCGAAATACAATCCGGCATTTCCCTGAAACGGAAAATGCATTATGACCTGGCAAGCAAACTGACAGCACGGCAGGTGCAAAAGGCGTTGGTAGCCAACAATATGCAAATCGCCAAAGCGCCGGTAAGCGGTAAAAAGGCAGAACAGGTCGCCCAGGCAGAAAGTGTAATTCCGAAACTGCCTTTGAAAACACCTTACCGGTTCGGTGCAGGCTATCAGATCGAAGGCAATGGACAGGGTAAAACGGTGCTGGGAGAAGTAATTATCAAAAAGAAATTCTCGATCGCGGCGGGCATTACGTGGTTGAAAGTAAAACCGGCTGAGTTCTTTACAGAAACGGTTTTCAGGGAAAAGGCCCGCAAGGATTTCAAGACGACACACCCGGGCGAGGTGCCGCTCATTTTCCAACTGTATAACATCAAAATCGACCAGAGTGTAGTCCAAATGCCGCTGACACTGGCCTTCCGCAATACCGTTAAAAACGATTGGGCGTATTATGCGAGCATGGGCACTAACATTAAGCTCTCTTCGAAAGAGACCATTTCTTATGATTGCCGCGGACCTAAAAACGAATTTTTCAACCAGACTTTCTCGAAAAAAGGCGACGTCTCGCCGATTACTTCCATGAATTTCGCAGTGGGTATCGAAAAGTCCTGGCACCCGATTGTCGTTCAGGCAGAGGGCTATTGGGTCAATTATTTCAAACCCGTCACCCCACTCAGGCAAGGTGCCGGCCCGGGCTTGAAAGTAAAGCTATTGTACCAGATAGGCCGTCAAATGTAGTGTCTACGTATGAAGTTTCGCGGGCAGGGTATTGAATCTTGTCCGCGAAATTCTATTTTTGGCCTTTATTAACTCCCCTATTTGACGAGCTTTTGAAATTCGCAGCCATAGATATCGGTTCCAATGGTGCCCGTATGCAGATCTCATCCGTTTTGCAGGACGAAGGCATTTCCCGCTTCAAGAAGGTCGAATACGTCCGGTTCCCGCTTCGCCTCGGACATGATGTGTTTACCCAGGGGCTCATTACCCCTCAAAGCGAAGACCGCATGATGAAGCTCATGCTGGCTTACCAGCTGCTGATGGAACTCCATGAGGTCGACGATTTTATGGCATGCTCCACCTCCGCGATGCGCGAAGCTGCCAACGGCCAGGAAGTTCGCGATCATATCGAACAGCGCACAGGCATTCATATACAGATTATCGATGGCCAAAAGGAAGCCGAACTGGTTAACAATGTCGTGGTCCAATCGTTGAGTGACGGCCAGTACATTCACATCGACGTGGGCGGCGGCAGCACCGAGCTGAACCTCTATCAGGACAGGCAGAAGATCAAGGCCAAATCATTCAAGCTGGGCTCTGTACGGCTTTTGGAAGGAAAGGAATCTAAAAATGCCTGGTTGAAGATCAAGGAGTGGATCAACCAGAATGTCGATTACAGCAAGCCTATTCAGGCGGTTGGAACGGGAGGTAATATCAACAAGCTATTCGATCTTTCATCCAAACTCACGGAGAGCTCGACCAGTCTTGATGAAATCCAGCGGATGCGCGATTATATCGATCAATTTTCCCTCGCCGACCGTGTCAATAAACTGCAACTCAATCCCGACCGCGCGGACGTGATCGTGCCGGCGGGCGACATTTATACGTCCGCTATGCGCTGGGCAGGAGCAGACGTCATTCACGTGCCCGATGTAGGCTTGAAGGACGGCATGCTCCAAGTGCTTTACGAACGCGCATGCCGCAAAAAAAAGGCCTGAAACCAGGCCTTTTTTTTACATTTTGTATTTCTTTCTCCTGCATTACCAGACCTGTTCCAGGTCCTTCGCCGAATATTTGTGGTTCCGTTCTGTGAAAACAGTGTCGCTATCGTCCTTCTTCAAATGAAGCGGGTTTTTCTTGGTCAGCTTTGCAATGGCCGCAACCGGAAACAAAATGACGAAGAATACAAACGACAAAAGGATTTTCCCGTTAATCGCCCCAAGCACTTCTGCGATCTTGTACCAGCCTTTTACTACCAGATCACCGAAAACGGGAATAGCCAGACTGAAAACGCCGATCACCGCCGCAGCGATCAGGAAATAGGGGTATTGGGATTTAAAAATAAAATATAGAACAACCAGCCCGGTAACGATCACCAGCTGCGCTTTGACTTTTTCGGATTCACTCATTTTGATAATGTGATATTATTGCCGGCAGCCATGCGTAATGCGCAGCTGCCGGGCGAAGTTTCAGATAGGAACTGGATGGATCTCTGCTGTACTGAAAATCAGAACAAAGTGTAGATGAAAGGCGCAACAGCCGAACCACCTCCGATCACGATCAGGACACCTATAAGTAGCAGGACGATGATCACAGGAGCAAGCCACCACTTCTTACGCTCCTTCATAAATGCAAACAAATCTGTCAAAAAATCCATCTTCTATATAGTGTTTAAAACTCAAATTTAGAACTTAATTACTTTTTTGCACACTTCTAACCCGTTAAATCTGAGTTATCGTTTCCCCATTGCCTGGTAGAGCCTGTCGGCGATCAACTGATTTAGCGCTGCGCTGCCGTGGCCGTCATTCTTACCTACAACACGCTCTTTCTCAGGAATTTTAACAACGCCATCGTTAATATCCACGACAGTCACATTGTTCGATTTTAGGTAATTTTCCACAGGTTTGGTATACCCGGCACTTTTATCGACCTGAAACAGGAACGGTATGAAAACGGCGTACATCTGTGCTTTCGTACTGTCCCGATAAGCCAGCATTCCTGAAAGGTCTCTCAAATGCGCATTCAGAACGGTAGTATCGGTGTAGGCCGTTTGCACAAACTTCTCAAAGGTACTGAAACCGGTATGCGGCAGTTGCCAGTAAATGAAATTGGGCAGATAAAAGCGTTTCACGATGGTCGCTGCGGGGCCTTTGAGGTCGGCATACGGTTCGGCACCGGTAAGCGTCAAACCCTTCTCGCGGCCCACTTTTTCGATGTCATTCGGAAAGTATTCCAGAATGATGATATCCGGCTTTACAGGGAAATCCTGCAATCGTTTCACTTCATCACGCGTATCCGCACCCGACATTCCGAGGTTGTAAATGGTATATTTATCCGCTCCGAGCTTGGCTTCCAGCATATTGGAGAATCGCTCGTTCACGTCTTTCAAGCCGTGGCCCGCCGCAAATGAATCGCCGATTACCAGGACTTTCTTTTTCCCCGGCTCATTCTGAATCTCCTTATCGTGGTAACCCAGCGCGTTGACCGGATGCCAATATTTCTCCCACCAGATCTGCGACGCTTTCGAAAGCACTCCTTCATGGCTTTGCGGCACGTACATAAATACGATTTCAAGGAAAATCAGCACGACGATCAGCGGCGTGATAATGGTTACAATATTGGCAACCAAGCCTTTGGCTTTGCTTTTTACTACCCCGTAATAGAATATGCGGAGGATCTCGATGATCAGCAAAAACCAGAATGCAAATTTGGCAAGGCGAACATGCCAGCTATCGCTCTGAGGGTAACCCGGGTAGTCGAATTTGATGTGAAACTTGTCCGGATAGAACAAAAACACAAACAGCAGTCCCAGGAATAGGATGCGGATAACGCTGGTAACAATTTTAGATGCCATTACTTTGGGTGCTCTGTAAATACAGGATTAGTCAAGAACGAATTCCTCCTTCCAGTTATCTTTTTCCAGCCATTCGGGCTGCTGCTTTTTATCGAAAATATAGTTACCCACTACGAGGTAATCCATTTCGGTGCGCATGAAACAGCGGTATGCGTCGTTGGGCGTGCAAACGATCGGCTCCCCGCGGACGTTGAAACTTGTGTTGACGATCACCGCATAGCCTGTCAATGCCTTGAATGCGTCGATCAGATCGTAGTAACGAGGATTGGTTTCTTTATGCACCGTCTGTATACGCGCCGAATAGTCGATGTGTGTGATCGAAGGCAGATCGGAACGCTCGAAATAGAGTTTTTCGCGTAAATCCAGCGAGCCGTAATTCGCGGGCACCGGCTTTCTGCGGCTTTCCGCAACCGGGTGAACGAGCAGCATATAAGGAGAGATACCGTCGTAGTCGAAATAATCCTGGCAATCCTCTGCCAATACCGAAGGCGCAAATGGCCGGAACGATTCACGGTATTTGATCTTCAGATTCAGTTTCTTCTGCATTTCGGCATTGCGTGGGTCGCCCAGAATACTACGCCCACCCAGTGCACGCGGCCCGAACTCCATCCGGCCCTGCACCCAACCAACTACGTTGCCTTCCGACAATAGCCTTGCAGCTTCCTGCGTCAGGTCTTTGAAATTCTCGTAATAAGTGTAGTGTGCCTTGTATTTTTTGGCCGTCAACGCGACGTCGAGGTCGGAAAAGGTAGGGCCCAGATAGGATCCGCGCATGGCGTCGGCCTTCCAGGTGATCTTTCTTTCCTGTCCGAAATAAATATGGTAAGCGGCCTGCGCGGCGCCTAATGCACCACCCGCATCACCAGCTGCAGGCTGGATGAAAATATCTTTGAAAATATTGGCTTTTTGAAGCTTGCCATTTGATACACAGTTCAATGCAACACCACCCGCCATACACAGGTAATCGGCGCCGGTCAGGCGTTTGGCTTCCTTCGCCATCCTAACCACCGCTTCTTCGGTGATATTCTGGATCGCGAGACCGAGGTTGCAATGCACCGCTTCGAGCGCATCTTCCGGCCGGCGGGTTTTGAAACCAAACAATGCCTCCCATTTGTGTTCATTGACCATTTTAAGGCCGGTGGCATAGTCGAAATATTCCTGGTCGAGCCAAACCGATCCGTCTTCTTTCAGATCGATGAGCTCTTTCAGAATAATTTCTTCATAACGCTTGACATCCGGAGACGACGGGTTACCATAGGGTGCGAGGCCCATCAGCTTATATTCCCCCGAGTTTACACGGAAGCCCAGGAAGTAAGTAAATGCGGAATAAAGCAACCCGAGCGAATGCGGGAAGCGGAGTTCTTTGAGAATGCTGATGTCCTTTCCTTCACCAAGGCAGATCGACGCCGTTGCCCATTCCCCCACGCCATCGATCGTCAGGATAGCCGATTTTTCATACGGGGACGGGTAATATGCGCTGGCTGCGTGCGAGAGGTGGTGCTCCGGGAATAGCATTTTCACCTTCTTCTTTTTATCGTAACCCAGCTTTTCCAGCTCCTCGTTAATCAGCCGTTTCAGGAACATCTTTTCCTTGATCCACACCGGCATCGCGGTCAGAAACGACCGTACGCCTTTGGGGGCAAATGCATAATAGGTCTCGAGAAGTCTTTCAAATTTCAGAAGCGGCTTGTCGTAAAAAACGATCGCATCCAGCTCGTTGATGGATAGCCCGCCGTATTCGAGGCAGAAGGCAACTGCGTTGGAGGGGAAACCAGGGTCGTGCTTTTTGCGTGTAAAACGCTCTTCCTGTGCTGCGGCAACAATTTCGCCATTGTCTATAAGAGCCGCGGCCGAATCATGATAGAAAGCCGAGATACCTAAAATTTTCATTAATGAGTGATTAGAATAATGTGTACAGTTTCGACCTACACCGTCCAAAAGGCGTGCAAGATAAGCATTTTGAACAAGGCTACAACCCGGCAGTACGCGTCAACTGCGGTCATAATTCTATTAAACGGTTATAAATCAACCAAATAAACAGTCCTGACAGTCAAATCTTAACAGTTTCGCCATCCCGTTTCCTGATAATTGATTAATTATGAAGCACTTCGAATGTGTGAGGTCATTACTACACAATTTTGTGCCGTATGATAAATTGTACAATTTCATCGACAGGACATTGCGCGCCAAACCTACTTTCAAAAGTGGTCCTTACAATATCCTTGTCGGTTTATGGTGCTCATCGAGCGCTACAAACGTAAAAATTCCAGTCACTGCCTTCTCGCGGCTCTCCTCATACATTTTCTCCACGAAAATATCGACGCGGACCTTCATACTGCTATTCCCGACGGTCTCCACACGGCCTACCAGCTCAATAATCGTCCCGGCAGGAATGGGATGTGTAAAGTCAATACGGTCCGACGAAACTGTGACACACCGCAACCTGGAAAAACGCGTTGCGGCAATGAAAGCGACCTCATCCATCATCGATAGCGCCGTTCCGCCAAAAAGGGTGTCGTAATGGTTGGTATTATTTGGGAAAACAGTCTTAAAAACCCGGGTTTCCGAAGCGGAAATTCTTTCTTCTAATTTCAAAATAAAACGTGTTAATGGTATTGATTACGGTTTTTGGGGGTCAGGTGTCGTCAGAAGCTGTCAGGTGTGGTCAGGAATGGTCAGATGTGGTCATTTGTGGTCATTTGTAGTCATACCGTAATGTCTCTCAACCGAGAATTTCTCAACAGCCTGACCACATATGACAATACCTAACCACACCTGACAATACTTGACAACAAATGACTACACCTGACAATACTTGACAACAAACGGCTACACCTGACTACACCTGACCATTCCGGCACCGCCGCTAGTTTACGACTTCGACCGATTCACGCAGCAAGTTAGCCGCAGAAATCATGTTACGCAAAGCCGCTTCCGTTTCCGGCCATTTACGGGTCTTCAATCCGCAATCCGGATTAACCCACAGATTACGCGCCGGGATTACTTTCAATGCCTTTTCGAGCAAATGAATCATCTCGTCGACCGTCGGCACGCGGGGCGAGTGGATATCGTACACGCCCGGACCGATTTCGTTCGGGTAATTGAATTGCGCGAATGCGTCGAGCAGCTCCATTTGCGAACGCGATGTTTCGATCGTGATCACATCGGCGTCCATGGCGGCGATGGAATCGATAATGTCGTTGAACTCCGAATAGCACATGTGCGTATGGATCTGCGTCTGATCGGCCACACCCGCCGCGCTCAGGCGGAATGCGTCCACGGCCCACTTCAGGTAATTTTGCCAGGCGTGTTTTCTCAACGGTAATCCTTCCCGGATCGCCGGTTCATCGATCTGGATCACCTTTATTCCCGCTTTTTCCAGATCCACCACTTCATCACGGATCGCCAGCGCGATCTGGAACGTGGTATCTTTCCTGGGCTGATCATCCCGCACAAACGACCATTGCAGGATCGTCACCGGGCCGGTGAGCATTCCTTTCACGAGTTTTTCGGAATTAGCCTGCGCAAACGCCGACCATTTCACCGTCATCGGCTCCCGGCGCTCCACGTCGCCGTAAATGATCGGCGGCTTCACGCACCGGCTGCCGTAGCTCTGCACCCAGCCATTTTGGGTAAAAACGAACCCTGAAAGCTGTTCCCCGAAATACTCCACCATGTCGTTTCGCTCGAATTCCCCGTGCACCAGCACATCGATGCCCAGTTTCTCCTGCCAGCGCAGCGAATCTACGATCTCCTCCCGAATCCGCGTTTCATATTCTTCTATCGTCAATGCACCTTTTTTGAACTGTGCACGCAGCTGCCTCACCTCGTCGGTTTGCGGGAACGACCCGATGGTTGTCGACGGGAACAATGGAAGTTTCAGCTTATCCAACTGAATGGCCTGCCGAACGGTAAATGCATTCTGCCTCTCGAAATCAGAACCAGCTACTGCACTAACTCTTTCCTTAACCACCGGCTTGTGGATCAACGGGGATGTACGCCGGCTATTGATCGCTTCCTGATTAAGCAGATAATCAGGATCCGTAGCGTACTCCTGCGTAACCAGCCTGGCCAAGGTAGTCACCTCCCCGAGTTTCTGCTTCGCAAAAGCCATCCAGTTTTTAATCTCCGGCGTCAATACGGCTTCGTTTTTTTCAAGGTCCAGGTCATAGGGACTATGCAGCAGCGATGACGAAGGCCCCACCAGAATCCGCTCTTCCCCCAGCACGTTTATCGCTGTTTGAAGCCATTCCAGCGACTTGCGGTAGTCGTTTTTCCAGATATTCCGACCGTCGACAACCCCAAGCGAGAGTTTTTTGGTGGAAGTCACAAATGCATCATCCGCCAGGATTTGCGACAAGGTCTCTTCGCCGCGCGTCAAATCGATATGCAATGCATCAACCGGCAAAGCAGTAGCAACTGCAAGGTTATCTTCCAACGGCCCGAAATAGGTCGTTACCAAAATGCGCAGCTTTGGAAGCGCCTCCCTGATCTGATTATAAGCGCTCAGAAATGCCAGTTTTTCCTTTTCGCCCAGGTCGAGCACCAGACCGGGTTCGTCGAGCTGCACCCATTCGGCCCCTCTCGAAGAAAGTTCTTTTAGTATTGATATATAAACAGGCAGAAGACTGTCCAACAGATCGATGCGATCAAATCCGGCCTCTTTTTCCTTACCTAAAAGCAAGTACGTAACCGGCCCGAGTAACACCGGTTTTGTGATGATACCTTTTTGTAACGCATCTTCAAATTCCAGCAGGACCTTATCGGAGTACCGCTTGAATTTCTGGCCTTTAACAAACTCGGGAACGAGGTAATGGTAGTTGGTATCAAACCATTTGGTCATTTCCATGGCATTGATATCCAGCCCGTTCTTCTGGTAACCACGGGCCATCGCGAAATAGAGATCAAGTTCCTTGTTGGATTTACCATCGAGCAACTGGTGATAACGCTCCGGAATAGCCCCTACCATCAGCGACGTGTCGAGCACGTGGTCGTAAAGTGAAAAGTCATTGGAGGGAATGAGGCCTATGCCTGCTTCCTGCTGCGTTTCCCAGTTTTGGTGACGGATCTTCCTGGCGATTTTCTGCAATGCATCGCGGTCGATCGTACCGGCCCAGAATTGTTCGTTGGCCTTTTTGAGCTCGCGGAGGCTTCCCACACGCGGGTAGCCGAGGTTGTGTGACAACATACTTTTTGTGTTTAAAGAGTTAATAAAAACCCTGTGAAAACACCCTCCCATCCCGACAAGCGACTGTTGCGGACGCTGGCCGGTACTTCATTTCATCGCGGCAACACGCGGCTACCCTGCGAAACGAACAGATACAGTTCCCCCGAACCAGCCGGGAAGCCTGTGGTACTGCAATAAAATGTGGTAAATCAATACTTGACTGCTCCCCACCCGTGAGGGAGAAACCATTGAGGGTAATGGCAAGTCTCCTGGCTTGTATCATTTTTACCGCCCTTCTCGCCGCGCCGGGGCGCTGCAATGGGACGCGAGGGTAAAAACAGGTCCTGACCTATCAGGACGGATACTTACAGTAGCACGACTGCCCGTGAATTGCACACGGTTCCTTTTTGTTTTGCCCGATTTTGGCTGAGGGATCCAAAAGCAAAAACCATTACCCCGATTGACGGGCGTTCACAAAGAACTGCGTCAAATTTAGGCGGGAAGCGCATTCGGCTGTAAATAGCTTGCTGAATTAAGTGAAGTAGGGAGAGATTTGAGTTTGGTCAGGATAAAATATCTGTTTTGGGTTTGAAATAAGAGGCCAAAAAGTGAATTCGTTGATCCTAGTTTGCAAATAACTCCACTACGAAATCGACTCCGCAGCGTCTGCATCCAGTATAAACTCCGCATTCAAATGGTTTTGCAGAACCGTCGCCGGGAAGTCCTTCGAAACGGGGAATGCAAGCGCCCGCTGGATTACCGGAGCCTTTCCGCTGCCCGAAGCGAGCAGAATAGCTGCCCGGGCTTCCAGAATGTGCCGGATACCGACGGTAATGCCGCGGGTGAGTGTGGTAGGCTGTTTGAAGTACTTCTGCCCTACCTCAACTGTCACGGTATCGAGTTCGGAAATATGCGCATAGGTATCCCAGGAAGTGCCCGGCTCGTTGAGCGCGAGGTGGCCGTTCATTCCCACACCTAATATAATGAGGTCCAGGCCCCCAAGGCTTTCTACAATTTTATTGACGCGATCGCATTCAGCTTGCGGATCGAATGCTTTGCCGTCGAAAAAGACAATCTGATCAGGGCGGAGGCCGATTGGTTTGAGGAAATCGCGGTCGAGCAGGTCGCGGCAACTGCCGTCGTCTCCCGTACCGAGGCCTATCCATTCATCCAGACCTATGAAAACGCATTCAGAGAAATCAACCCGGCCGTTCTGGTTGGCGGCCACCAACGCATCGAACATTCCTTTCGGACTGCTACCCGACGGGAAGCAGATAACCGCCCCGGGCTTGTGGTTCATCAGGTCGATCACGCGCTCGGCAGCGGCCGAACTTATCAAGGCATAGTTAGGATAAATACTGATTTTAGGTGTCATGAAAAGCGGTGTTTAGGATACAGGCTGGTCAATCTAAACATTCTTTTTTCAGACATGAACATTTATCCACAAAAAACTCCAGAAACTGCAAACCCGATCCTAACTTTACCGCGCATTGTTCATTTTACATTATCATTCTACTTCAAAAATGGAATACCGTATAGAAAAAGACACGATGGGCGAGGTACAGGTCCCTGCGCATGTATACTGGGGCGCCCAGACGCAACGCTCGATCCAGAACTTTCCTATCGCACAGGATATCAATAAAATGCCGAAGGAGATTATCAAAGCCTTCGCATACCTGAAAAAAGCAGCCGCTATCACCAATTACGAGGCAGGCATTCTTGCACAAGAAAAAAGCGACCTTATCGGAAAAGTTTGCGATGAAATCCTTACCGACCAGCTCGACGACCAGTTCCCACTGGTAGTGTGGCAAACCGGCTCGGGAACGCAGTCGAATATGAACTGCAACGAGGTGATCGCCTACCGCGGACACGTGCTGCAAGGCGGCGACCTGGCTGACAAGACTAAGTTTTTGCACCCGAACGACGACGTAAACAAGTCGCAGTCGTCGAACGACACCTACCCTACCGCAATGCACATTGCGGCTTACAAAATCCTGGTGGACGTGACCATCCCGGGCATTACCAAGCTACGCGATACTTTAAAAGCCAAATCCGAAGCATTTAAAAATGTAGTTAAAATCGGCCGTACGCACTTTATGGACGCTACGCCGCTAACGCTCGGACAGGAGTTCTCGGGTTACGCTTCGCAGCTGGACCATGGTTTGAAAGCCATCCACAATACATTGGCGCACCTTTCCGAACTGGCATTGGGCGGTACCGCGGTTGGAACGGGCATTAACACCCCTCCGGGTTATTCGGAAAATGTAGCCCGCCACATCGCCGCATTGACCGGCTTGCCATTCATTACAGCTGAAAACAAATTCGAAGCACTCGCAGCACATGATGCGATCGTGGAAGCGCATGGTGCATTGAAGACCGTTGCGGTAAGCCTGATGAAGATCGGTAACGACATCCGTATGTTGTCGTCAGGCCCGCGCTCGGGTATCGGCGAAATTCATATCCCTGATAATGAACCCGGTAGCTCCATTATGCCAGGTAAAGTGAACCCTACTCAATGCGAAGCCATGACCATGGTAGCGGCACAGGTAATGGGTAACGACGTGGCGATCGGCATCGGCGGCTCCAACGGCCATTTCGAGCTGAATGTTTTCAAACCATTGATGGCTTACAACTTCCTGCATTCGGCCCGTTTGATCGGTGATGTGTGCGTGTCGTTCAATGATAACTGCGCCGTGGGTATCGAGCCTTTGCACGAGAATATTAAAAAGCACGTAAACAACTCGCTGATGCTTGTTACGGCGCTGAATACCAAAATCGGTTATTACAAAGCCGCTGAAATCGCGCAAACCGCTCACAAAAACGGCTCTACGCTAAAAGAAACCGCGGTTGCGCTGGGCTATCTGACCCCGGATGAATTCGACGCATGGGTAAAACCCGAAGACATGGTGGGTGAGATCAAGTAATTGGTCTGCCTCGAAGTAATGTCTGCGAATGCCCTGCCTAAAACGTAGGGCATTTGCATTTAGACCGCTCAATATCATGAATATCAAGAACGAATTACTGGCAGATCCCTACCAGTCCAAACGGAAAGCAACGGAAGTGGCCATGTATGCCTGTACTTCGGAGGAAACATTCAGGCAGCTGATGCATTGCTTCGAATCCGACGAATATCGTCTCGCGCAACGTGCCGCGTACAGCCTGGGCATTGCTGCGCGGGAGCGCCCGGAGCTGATCCGTCCCTACATCGGCGTGCTGGTAAGCCAGTTGAAACGCACCGATATTCATGATGCCGTGATCCGGAACAGCGCGCGGATTTTGCAGGATATCAGCATACCCGATGAATTTCACGGCGAGCTGATGGACGCCGCATTCGGGATCATCGCGAACCGCCAGATAGCCATTGCAATACGTACGTTTTGCCTGACCATCCTTTTTAACCTCTCCAAAATTTACCCGGAGATCCAAAAGGAGCTGCGCGTATTCCTCGAAGAATCGGTTGAATTTGAGCAGGCGGCATTCCAGTCGAGGGCCAGGAAAATCCTGAAAAAGATTTGAAAGTGTTTCCATTGTGGAGGATAACGGCCTAATTCACCGTCTGATTAGCAGATATTACAGGTAAATCATTTTACCTTGCCTCTTTAAAACAAAAACAATAGATGATCATATACTGCCACGCCTTACTCGACGGCTCGCTCAATGCCAAACTCAGCGAAGCGCTTACCCCGCAGCATCAGATCCATTTCCGCACGGAGGCGGCCAGTAACGAGGAGCTCAAATCCTGGTTCGACAGCGCTGATTACATCCTGGGCAACCCGCCGGTGGCCTGGTTCGAAAGCGTTCCTGCCAATCTGAAATTCTGGCAACTCGACTCCGCCGGATTTGATCAGTATTCGTCGGTGGCCATTCCCGATCACATCAAAACCGCCAACATGGGCGACTGGTTTGCACGGCCCTGTGCGGAATCGATCGTTGGCGGTGTACTCGCGCTGTACCGCGGCCTCGACAGGCTGACGCTTTTGAAACAAAAATCAGAGTGGATCGGAACGCCGTTACGCGCCGAGTTGAAGATATTGTATAAACAGAATGTGATCGTGCTTGGCGCCGGTACGATAGGCCAGTCGGTGAATGCGATTTTGAAAGGGCTTGGCTGTTTAACCCATCTGATGGCGCGTACGTCGCAGGAGGCTGATCTCCGTAATAAGGAAGACCTTTTCAGGGAACTGCCCCACGCCGATCTCGTGATCAATACCTTGCCCGGAACCGCACAGCACTTCGTAAATGCGGAGTTTCTTTCAGCCATGAAAGATCAGAGCGTTTATGCGAGCGTGGGCCGAGGTAGTACGACGGATGAGAATGCATTGATCGAGGCACTGAAATCAGGGAAACTCGACGGGGCCGTGCTCGATGTTACCGAGATCGAACCATTACCCGCAGATAGTCCGCTTTGGCAAATGGACAATGTAATTTTGACCCAGCACACTGGCGGCGGGCACAAAAACGAGCATATGGGCAAAGTAGATTTATTTCTGAACAACATTTTTGCCATACAAAACGGCGCCACAATCGCCAATGAAGTGACCCTTGTAAAAGGATATTAAACCGACCGAAACTGAAATGCTACTGACAGAAACCGATATCGCAGAAGGTATCCAGGATAAGTATTTTTTGAAATTTGGAACCGCCACGCGCGAACTCGTGCGCGTGTTCCGCTCTCCGGGCCGCATTAACCTCATCGGCGAGCATACCGACTACAATAATGGCTTTGTACTACCCGCAAGCGTCGATAAGGCCGTGTATTTCGTTATCGCTCCCCGGGAAGACGACCAGGTGATCCTCTACGCTGCCGACCTCGATCAGACCTATTCATTTTCGCTGGACGATCTTTCCAAGCCGGAAAAGTCGTGGGCGCATTATCAGATAGGGATTGTGGAACAAATCCAGAAGAAGGGCCTGAAGATCGGCGGTTTTCAGGCGGCATTCGGCGGTAATGTGCCGGTAGGCGCCGGGCTTTCGTCATCGGCGGCGCTGGAATGCTGTCTGTTGTTTGCATTAAACGAAATCTACGGGCTGAACCTCGACCGTTTCAGCATTGTAAAAATGTCGCAGAAAGCCGAGAATGAATATGTAGGCGTTCAATGCGGCATTATGGACCAGTTTGCTTCGGCATTTGGGAAGGAGGAATCGGTGATCCGCCTGGATTGCCGCTCGCTGGAATACGAGTATTTCCCGTTCCCGATGAACGACTACCTGATCGTGCTTTGCGATACATTGGTGAAACATTCTCTCGCCAGCTCGGAATACAATACCCGCAGGCAGGAATGTGAAAAAGGAACTGCCATTTTGCGGCAATATGATGCCAAAGTTCTGAGCCTGCGCGACGCTTCGCCTGCATTGGTGGAGGAGCATAAAGACGAGATGGGCGACGTCGTTTACCGCCGCTGCAAGTTCATCACCGAGGAAATCCAACGTGTGCAAGATGCTTGCGACCTGCTCGTGCAAGGCAATTTGCCCGATTTTGGCAAAAAAATGTATGCAACCCACTTCGGATTGCAGGATGAATATGAAGTAAGCTGTCCGGAACTCGATTTCCTGGTTGCCCGGACATTGGACGACGACTCTGTACTCGGCGCGCGTATGATGGGTGGTGGTTTCGGAGGTTGCACGATCAATCTGGTTGAAAAGGATGGTGTAGAGGCTTTTGAAGCGAGAATGAAGCAAGCCTATCTTGAAAAATACCAAATAGACCTGCCCTGTTACCGTGTAAAAATTACTGACGGCACCGGGGAAATTGCACTCGCATAACCTGACCATTTACGCAAACTCTTAACCTTTGACCATGAGAAGAATCCCTTTTTTACTCACTGCGCTGGTTGGCCTGGCCATTTTCAGTTGCTCAAAAACCAAGAATGAAGAAAAAATGATCAGTACTATTTCCAAAGAGGCTTTCGGCCAACTCCCCGATGGTCAGCAGGCTGACCTTTACACGCTGACCAACGCCAACGGCATGACCGTCAACATCACGAACTACGGCGGAATCATCACCAAACTCACCGCGCCGGACAAGAACGGCGAATGGGCGGATGTAGTACTGGGCTTCGATTCTCTTGCTCCTTATCTGAGCGGTCACCCGTTCTTCGGCGCATTGGTGGGTCGTTATGGCAACCGTATTGCGAAAGGGAAATTCAAGCTGAATGGACAGGAATACTCGCTGGCGATCAATAATGGCCCGAATGCATTGCACGGCGGCACAAAAGGCTTCGATAAAGTGATCTGGAAAGCAACCGAAATCAAACAAGATTCGGTTGTAGGGCTGCAACTGGAATATACCAGCAAGGATATGGAAGAAGGTTATCCCGGCAATCTGACGGTGAAAGTGGTTTACACGCTCGATAACGAGAATGCATTGACGATCGACTACACCGCGTCAACCGACAAGCCAACCGTCGTGAACCTGACCAACCACTCCTATTTCAACCTTACCGGTCTGAAACGCGACATTCTCGACCATGAAGTGATCATTGAATCGGACAGCATCGTGCCTGTGGACACCACGCTCATCCCTACCGGCAAACTACGCGCCGTGGAAGGAACGCCATTCGATTTCCGTAAGGCCACCAAAATCGGCGCCGGAATCGACAAAACCGAGGACGAGCAAATCAAAGCCGGCGGCGGTTATGATCACTGCTGGGTGCTGAAACGCAGCGGCGACGGCCTGGTGCAGTTTGCAACGGTAAAAGATCCTGAAAGCGGCCGTGTTATGGAAGTGTTCACCACCGAACCAGCCGTGCAATTCTACACCGGCAACTTCCTCGACGGCAAACTGACGGGCAAGGGCGCAACTTACACAAAACGTTTCGGTCTCTGCCTGGAAACCGAGCATTATCCCGATTCACCGAACCGGCCGCAGTTCCCGACTACGACATTGAACCCTGGCGAGACTTATAAAACGACTACGAAGTATAAGTTTTCAGCGAAGTAATTTTTGAAGGACCGTTTGATATGACGGGCGTTGCCGGCTGCTCATTGCCGGCAACGCCCGTTCTTTTTTGCAGGTATTTGGGGTAATTTTGGTTACACTAATCACACAACTATGCCCAAAGTCCTCGAATATTTCGGAATGATATTTTACTTTTATTCCAATGAACACCTCCCTATTCATATTCACGTTTCCTATAATGAATGCGAAAGTGTTTTCGAAATATTCTTTGAAAACGGAGCCTTAAAGGAAGTGCGGTTACGAAAATCGAGCGGACAAGAACCTCTACCCGCGACCCAACTTAAAGAAGCCCAAAAAGTGGTCGAGCATTATGCGCAGGACATTGTGAATAAATGGACTGATTTCTTTGTTCTCAAAAAGAAAGTGAAAAGTTTAAAAATCACCAGAAGGTTATGATGAAAGTCGTTAAAGCGAAATATTTGGCGGACTACAAAATCGTGATCAGCTTTTCTGACCTGACCCAGCAGGTTGTCGACTTCGGTCCTTTCCTGACGGACCATTCCCATCCGCAGTACGACAAGTACAAAATCCCAAGTCTTTTCAAAACATTCAAGATCGAACGGGGCAATATTGTTTGGGGCAAAGAGTGGGACCTCATTTTCCCGATCGACCAACTGCATTCCGGAAAGATTGACTGATTTTTACGGCTTTTGCCTAATTTTACGGTATCCTTTTTGATCATCCGGACGAACATCCGCATTTGCATATACCCAATGCTTACTAAAACCGTAAAAATCAGCAATGTTACCAACCTCTCCGACGCGCGCTATTGTGCGGGTATGGGTGTTGAAATGCTTGGTTTTTCTATTGACGAAGATTCTCCAAATTATATTTCTCCCAAAAAATTCGAGGATATCTGTTCCTGGCTGGCCGGTGTGACACTGGTGGCCGAGACGGGCAAGACTGACCCTGATGCAATTTTGAACGCCCTGGCCCAATATCCGGTACATGCCATACAAGTGAATGATCCCGGCTTGCTCAACTATCTCCGTACCGAATTGGGTTTGCCATTGCTCTTGCGGGTGAGCGTTGATCTCTACGACTCGGGAGAGATTGTGCCGATCCTGAGCCGGTATGAAGGCGAAGTGACACATTTTCTGCTTGAAAGTGATAACGAAGCGGAGTTATCCGAGTCGTGGATGCAGGCTTTGGGTGCAATCGAAGCCGATTACCCTGTGCTGGTGGGCTTTGGGCTGGACAACGAATTTACTGTCAGCGCTCTCACCGAATTGCTCCCGAATATCGGCATCGCCCTGCGCGGGAGCGAGGAAATCCGCCCCGGCTATAAGGATTTCGGATCGATGATGGACATCCTGGAAGCGCTCGAAGAGCAATAAGGCCGTTTTTCACCCATTCAAAACACATTCTCACTAAAAACATCCGCTTAACACGCCCTCCCGCCGATAATAATTTTCCGGTTTACAGTATCTTGCATTACCTACTACCTTTGATTACAAATAAACACTTAAACTAATCATGGAAAAGAAATTGCATCGCATACCTGACCAGGCAGTTTTCGGGGGAGTCGCGGCGGGAATCGCTCAGTATCTGCAAATTGACGTGGTAATCGTCCGCGTCATCCTTGTTGTGATGCTGTTGTTACCGCTCCCTCCCAACTTCGGATGGACGGGACTGATCTACATTATTTTGTGGGCCGTGCTGCCAACCGGGCCCGCCGGAACGGTGTACACAACGGAAACAGCGTTCGGTTCGGAGCCATCCAAACCAGCCGATCCGTTTTTCGATAAAAAGAAGTCCGACCAGACGATCATGATCCTGGGAGGAGTGCTGATCTTCTTCGGGGCGGTCATGCTGGTCGATGATTTTCCGATATGGTACCAGTTCAAGAAATACTTCTGGCCGATCGTCCTCATTGCCATCGGAGCCTTCCTGATCCTGCGCCAACGCGATAAGGAACATGAAAACAAATCGACGGTGTACCCGACCACGCCTCCGCCGGCCGAGCCTGTTGATCCGGGTCCCGACCCACAGCCCTACACGCCGTTTTCGCCAAGCTCTTCGCCCGAATCTCATTTTCCGGAAGATCCTGGACTGAAAAAGCCGGACAATGATGACGACGACGTCATTAAAGTCAACTAACCTTCCTGATTCTTACCATAAACCATAAAGCCATGAATTTCAAAAACGTTTTCTGGGGTGTTATCCTCATTGTCATCGGGTCGCTGTTCCTGGTGGAAGAACTCACCTCCTTCGATTTCGGGCGCTTCTTCTGGCCCATTATACTGATCGTGACCGGCGGGCTGCTGCTGTTGCGCAACTTCGTTAATTCCGACAGTACTAACCGATCAAACATATAAGATCATGAAAAACTCAAGAGGTATCGTTTGGGGTGGTTTGCTGGTCATTTTAGGGGTGATCTGGCTGCTCCGGAGTATGAACCTGCTGAATATCGATTGGGACGCGGTATTGCCTTACTGGCCCGTCCTACTCATTCTGGCCGGCGCGATCCTGGTGGCGGCAGGGCGGGAACGCGGTTCGGGTGGTATCGTTGCATTGCTTATCACGCTCGCTGTTTTTGGCGGAATCGTCAATAAAACACACAATGCATTCGATAACCACGGCGACAACTGGAATTTCGGCTGGGACGACGATGACGACGACCACGAATATGGCTATCATCATGACGACAACGATGATGGTGACTCCGACGATGAGGATAAAGACAGCGATTACAGCAAGGAGCGCTGGAAAAACGGTGGCAGCCCAATTAACGGCGCATATAAATATGAAATGGAGGATTTTATTCAAAAAGCCAATTTCAATCTGGAAGGCGGCGCGGGGTCATTTTCATTAAGTGGAAATACGCCCATGCTTTTCGAAGCAGCCACTAAAAGTACGATGGTCGGTTTCCGGTCTAATACCTCTGTAAATAAGCTGGATAATTCCGCCTCCGTAACCTTGAAAATGGAAGACGGTAATGTGAAGATTAAAAACGGGGAAATTTCGAATCAGGCAAAAATTCAGCTCAATGAGAAACCCGTCTGGAATATCGATCTGGGCATTGGTGCCGGAAAAGGCGACTTTGATTTCAGCAACTACAAAGTTGAAAAACTGAAAGTGAGCACCGGCGTGGCAGACATGGATATCCGCCTCGGCGATAAAATGCCTACCACGAATGTCGACATTGAAGCTGGCGTAGCATCGGTAACACTCGAAATACCCGAATCGGTAGGCTGTGAAATGCGCATGGACGGTGCACTGAATGCCAAAAATATGGATGGCATGAGTAAAATCGGCGACGGACATTACCGCACCTCGAACTTCGACACCGCAACGAAAAAAGTGATAGTACACTACGAAGGCGGGCTCACCAGCATCAATATCAAACGGTACTAGTCCCCCTTTCGGATCCGTCAAAAAGAATATCTTTGCAGCTTTTGCAAGGATATTTTTTTATGCTTAAAACTACAATTTGCCTGTTGCTGATCAGCCTCACGGCGTTTGAGACCATTGCGCAACCATCCGGACCGCTCCCGCCCATCGAGCAAAAAATGGTCGAACGGGGGCTTGTTGACATTCAAAAGGTCGATCGGAGCATCCAGGTAGAATTAAAATACTCAACTACCGACAATTTCATCGGGCGCGACGTGTACGGCGAGCTCACACGTGCGTACCTGCAACCCGAAATGGCCAAAAGGCTTGCCAACGCCAGCGCATTGTTGAAACAGCAGAAACCCGGCTACAAATTGCTGGTTTATGATGCCGCACGCCCCAACTCGGCTCAATATGATCTTTGGAATGCTTTGGATCTGTTGAAAATCCCCGCACGCAGCAAAACCCAATACGTAGCAGATCCCAAAATCGGTTCTAACCACAATTTCGGTTGCGCTATCGACCTCACCATCACCGACGAAAAGGGTGTTCCCCTTGATATGGGCACAAAATTTGATTACTTCGGCCCGCTGGCCTATCCCCGCTCCGAACGGGAGATGCTCAAAAAAGGAAAGCTGACGTCCAAACAAGTTGAAAACCGCCAGCTTTTACGAAAAGTTATGACCCGGGCAGGGTTCAAAGTCAACACGACAGAATGGTGGCATTTCGACGGTATGTCGAAAGCGCAGGCCCGCGCTAAATATGGGATGATCCCCTGAGGAACCTAGTCCGCGCGGACACTACTGCCACCAGTAACTTCCTTTTCTACTTTCGGGTTGCCTCGGTAGCGCACATTGCTCGCTCCGCTCGCTTTCACTTCCAGCAAACGTGTTACCCAAACCTTCGCATTGCTGGCCCCGGACACGTCCAGGTCCGACTCCTCGGTTTCGAGCTCGAATGCGTTGAGTTGCGAGGCACCGGAAGCTTCGCCATCCAGGAACTTCATTTTTCCAAACGCGTTGAGCCGCGAAGCCCCGTTGACATCGAATTTCAATGTGGTACCAGTTCCTTCAAAATCACATTGGGCGGCACCCGAAAGCTCGATCTCGACACTGGGCAGGTTTACAAAATCTTCGATCTTCGCGTTCACCGCACCCGAAAAATCCACGCCCGCCAAATCCGGCATGGTAATGTCAATGTCCATTCGCTGGCGTTTTTTCCAGGAATTATTGTACCGGGCCGTCAGTTTACCGTCCTGCACGAAAATGTTCAGGTCGTCGAGATCGTTACGTTCGCCCGTGGCCGACACTTCAAATCCGGAACCCGATACTACATTGACGCGAATCGCATCGCTGACCTCCAATTCATCGAAATTCCGAAAATCATAAGTGCGTGTGGTCTCGCCTCTCGGCGGAATGTCTTCATCCTTATTGATATACACACAGGATTGAAAAACGGAAATGATACAAAGGGCAATCGAAAGCGCAAGGAATGTTTGTTTCATGGCTAAAAGATGTTTTGACGCTATGACAACTGCGCCCTGTAATCCCCCTATTTAAAAAAATAAAATTTCTCATAGGGGTGTACGGCGGGTCAGTTGTCACATTCCAAAGGACATCCAAAATGACCGCTCTTCTATATCAGGAACCGCTAATCCAAAGAGATTATCTATTTTTGACCGACAATCAAAAACAGATAACGGTGCACTCTTCCGACCCAGAAATAGTCAGCGCGATAAGGCGGGGCGATGAACAGGCTTTTGAGCAGACCTTCCGGACTTATTATCCGAGGTTATGCAATTATGCGTGTACGATGCTCAAAGATGAAGAAGAATCGGAAGAAGTCGTGCAGACAGTGTTTCTGACGATCTGGGAGAAGCGGGAAGACCTCGAAATCACACTTTCGCTGAAATCCTACCTATACCGGGCCGTACACAACCATTGCCTCAACCGCTTCAAACATGCCACGGTACGCGAGGCGCATAAGGACTACACCATGTACTTTTCGAGCGGTTCGTACGACTCGGTGACAGAGGTAATACACGCCAGCGAGCTGGAAGAGCGCATAGAGCGGGCAGTAAGCACATTGCCGGAGCAATGCCAGAAGGCATTCAGGCTGAGCCGTTTTGAAGAATTGAAATATCAGGAAATTGCAGATCAGTTGGGAATATCCATTAAAACGGTGGAAAATCAGATAGGGAAAGCTTTGAAAATTCTGCGCGCGGAACTGGCGGATTATCTGCCGGTTACGCTTTGGTTGTTTGGTAGCATTGTTGAACAGTTAATCGGATCGTAACCATGAACTCATCTCATGCAAACATATCGGAGGAGCTGTTGGCACGTTACCTGGCCGATACCGCTTCGGACTCCGAAAGAAATGATGTGGAAGCGTGGCTGTCTGAATCGGAAGCCAATGCACGGGAACTGGCGGCCTACCGGCTGATCTGGGACCACACCGCCACCATGAAAAAAAGCAGCGCTACGGTGGATACCGATGCTGCCTGGAATAAAATGAAGGGTAAAATGGCTGCGGGCAAAACACCGGTTATTTCCCCGGGAGCCCCCACTTGGGAACCCAAAACCATTGAATTCCGACCCGAAGTGAAGAAACGCCGGCTACCGGTGACAGTCTGGGCAGCCGCGATGATCGCTATTCTGGTAATGGCTTTCGGATGGTTTTTCCTGATTTCAGACAAAGCGCCCGAGTCGCTTCATGTCGCAACGACCAATAATACCACCGAGCAACTCCTCCCCGACGGTACAAAGGTTTTTCTCAATTACAATTCCAGAATAACCTATCCCGAGCATTTCAACGGTGACTTGCGGACGGTTTCATTACAGGGAGAAGCATTTTTCGATGTAAAACCAGATCCCGCTCATCCGTTTGTCATTCAGGCGAATGGCACTGAAATACGGGTTTTGGGAACGTCATTCAATGTAAAAGCATACAACGAAGCTCCTGTACGCGTGGATGTTGCGACGGGAAAGGTCCGAGTGAGCAAAGATGCGCACCGCGTCGAACTTGTGAAAGGACAGAGCGCAGAAGTACTGAAAGACTCGATCCGCAGCCTGCAAGCCAATATGAACCTGATGGGTTACCGCACACAGGTATACGAATTCAACGCGGCCGATCTGCAAGACGTTGTCAGCTCGATCCGCGACGGTTACCACGTGGATGTACGGCTCTCCAACGATAAGATCGCGCAATGCAGGCTAACGATCCGCTTCGAAAAAGAACCGGTGGACGCCACATTGTCGGTCATCGCCGAGACACTCGATCTTAATCTTCGGAAAGAAGGAAAAGTATACTGGCTCGACGGGAACGGTTGCCAATAGAAACTACAAGTTATCCTGCTTTGAAACTACTCTACAGAACTGCTTTCTGGTGTATCTGCGTTTGCTTGCTCCCTGGCTACATTTCTGCTCAGGAATTGCTGGAAAAGCGCATCACATTAAAGGTGACCAACCAGCCGCTCGACGAAACCTTGCAAAAAATAGGCGATCTCGGCGGGTTTAGCTTCTCGTACAGCCCCGATATGATCGATGTAAGAAGCCGCGTGTCGATCCAGGCTGTCAACCAGAGCATCCGGGAAATATTAAATGCTATTTTCAAAGACAAGGTCACATTTAAAGAACGCCGCCACTACATTATTCTTCAAAAAAATACGGCCGCCGAAAAGCCGCAGGAACCCGAAAATTTCGACCTGAACGGCTATATTATCGACAATAAAACCGGCAAAAAACTGGCTAATGCCAGTATCTACGAGTCGGTAACCTTGGCATCGGCGGTGAGTAATCAATATGGTTATTACAAAATCCGCCTTCCGGCCGCGCGTTCATCGCTTCGGCTGGAAGTGAGGAAAGAGGATTACATTGGCAAATCCATCTCTATTCCTACCCGCAGGGATACCTATTTGCAGATTTCACTCAATCCGGACACCTTAAAACCCATTTCCGGGAAGGTCGCCACGCACGCGCCCGTACAGGTGGATTCGCTGCGTACGAGAGTGGCAGTTCCGCAGTTTGAACTCGCAAAGGTGGAATTACCGCGCGATACGATGTTTATCGACAGCTCGGCAAGCGGTAAAGCCATTACCTGGGCCGATTATGAGACGCTCCGGAAGAAATACCGTCGGGTTCAGAACAAGTTTGTAAGCGCATTTGCATCCGCCAAACAAGCCGTGCACACCCGAAATATCGAGGACACGCTGTACGCGCCCTTCCAGGCATCTATTTTACCATTTTTAGGTACCAATCACGAGCTTAGCGGGAATATTGTGAACGACTATTCCATTAACCTCATCGCCGGTTACTCGCTGGGTGTTTCTAAATTCGAAGTTGGCAGTCTGATCAACGTGGTGCGGGGCAATGTTACGGGTTTTCAGCTCGGCGGTGTAGCCAATGTTGTAGGCAACAACGTGACGGGTTTCCAGTATGCCAACTTCCTTAACATGACGCTTGGTAATTTCACCGGCTTTCAGGGCACCAATTTCATCAACTATACCGGAAAGAACTTTTCGGGTTTCCAGGTTGCGGGCGTTGGTAATGTGGTTGTGGGAGTTTTGGAGGGCTACCAGTTTTCAGCCGGTTATAATTATGCGCATACCGTACGGAAAGGCCATCAGATCGGCTTCATCAACTATGCGGACTCTACCGGAAAGGTACCTTTCGGACTGTTTAGCTGGGTACATAGCAATGGCTACCGCCGTTACGAGTTCTCGACCGATGAGTTCAATTATTTCAATACTGCATTTAAAACGGGCGTAGAGCGGTTTTACAACATTTTCAACCTCGGTTTCAATGGAGATGCGAAAGACAAGCCGCTGTTTACCCTCGGCTATGGATTCGGTACCGCACAACGTCTGGGTAAAGGTTGGAGCGCCAACGCGGATCTTACAGGTAGCATAGTATGGCTAAACACTGACCGAAACGACGAGATCAACCAGGGAATCGTAAAATTCGCATTAGCGATCGAAAAGAAAATTGGGTCCCGGTTCGCATTGTTCGCTGGCCCCTCGCTCAACACTTTTTTTGCCAAAGATTCCGGATTAATCAATGCGGAAGCAAAAAAAGGACTTTCTCCCGTTTGGTTAGGAAAAAAGCCCGATGGCTCCAGTCAAGTTTATGGTTGGGTTGGCTTCCAGGCCGGAATCCGGTTTTTGAATAAGATGTGAGGTTAAAACCCGATCCGCTTTCGTCCGTTCTGCACCGCTGCCCCATTCACGTACGCACGCAGTTCGGCCAGTTCCTTTTCAAAACCGCCCGACAAAATCGGGAAGCGGCACCACGAGCGCGGGTCGAGGTTGCGATCGTCGAGATGGAAGGACGGGGCATAACGCTCGCGCTTCCATTGGTTGCGGCTCCATAGCTTAAAGAAACGCTCTGTCCAGCCAAGCAACTGTTCGACACTGTAAATGCCCTTGTAGCGTACATAAAGGTTCCTGTACGATTCCAACGGCGACTTTTTATCCCTGATAGCAAGTCCTTCCAGATCATTCAAAAACTCGTAGGGCATCAAATCGGCCTCGTCCGTCTGCGTTTGTGCTAATGGCCGCAATTCCGCCGTGGGTTGCAGGTTGTTCACCTTTTTCAAACCTTCGATCCGAATATGCTTGCCTTTCACTTCACATCCCACCGTTTCGAGCCAGCGGAGCCATTGCCGCAGGTAATGCTTATCGATGCCCGCGAGCGGACTGATGCTCCCGGAAGTATCGCCATCCATTGTAGCATACCCAACAGCCGCTTCCGAGCGGTTCGAAGTAGCGAGCAACAGGTGGTTCGTCAGGTTGGTCAGCAGCCAAACTCCCGGGGCACGCACCCGCGCCTGGATGTTCTGCAATGCAATATCGTCCTGCTCCCAAGTCAGTTTCCGGCCAATCTGGTCTTCGATCAGCGCTTTGTAAGTTTCCACGAGTCCGTTGATATTCACATTATAAAAGGTAGAACCTATCGACTCCGCCAACGATTGTGCGGATTCCAGCGTGTCGGAAGAGCTGTTTTCAGTTCCCTGATAAATATTGTGGATCAATACTTTGGCCAGATCTTCCTCCGTTTTGGCCGACTGTATGTCCTTAATGTAGGATAGCTTCTGTTTGAAACGCTCCATTCCGATACTTTCATCGGCCAGCCGGATCATTAACCCACATAAGGCGGTACAAGCACAAGAATCGGCGCCGCCCGAAAGCGATATGGTGAAGCCATTCGAACGACTTTTTCTAAGGTAATCAAACAAGGCGAGGCATTCCGCCCGCGCGAATTCTTCCTCCTTCAATGCACCCCCTCTTTCAAAAGGCTCAATATCAGGTACATGAGGCAATACCGGCTCAATATCCGGAAAATCGAAGCGGGCGGGTATTCTCCAAGTCCGCTCTTTCGCCGGGGCAGCGATCTTGCTCTGAACCTGACTTAAACGGGCGTATTCCGTATCGATGACAGCCGTTGTGATCACATGATCCTCATAACTGAACCGTGGGCTGGATGCGAGCAGGTCGCCGTTCGAAGCGATCATCGCATCGCCGTCGTAAACGGCCCTTCCAGCCTCGTTTCCAAGGAGATTTGTATAGATGTAGCTGCATGAAAACGATCTGGAGGCATCAACCACCAGCTTTTCACGCACCATAAACTTGTTGAATGCAAAATGGCTGGCGCTCGGATTCAGAATAATGTCGACACCGCGCTCGTAATGCCTGCGCGCCGGGCGGTTGGCCACCCAGCCGTCCTCGCAAATCTCGAATGCGATCTTCACACCGTGCGAACCACCCAGGACCGGGCCCGAGGCGATGTCAAAGATCACGTCGCCGATCGGGTAGAACATCTGGTTGACCTCGATGCTCTCCACCACGCCCGGCTGCCATGCCCTGAACCATCGCGCTTCATAGTGAATGCCGTTGTTGGCCAGGTTTTGCTTGCAATAAAAGCCGGCAATCTGCTTGTTCGAAATGAGGCAGGCGGCATTGTACAGGCTTCCGTTATGCCGCAAAGGCAAACCCACGGCCACGATCATCCCAGCCGTTTCGTCGGCTATTTCGAGCAGGCACCGTTGCGCCTGTTCCACCATGTCGGGCGCGAAAAAATAGTCATCGCAGCCATAACCCGAAATACACAGCTCGGGCAGGCACAGCAGGCTTACATCCTGCTTCCGGGCTTCCCTGATCGCGTCGACGATATTACGGGTATTGGCCTCCCAGGCCATGGGTGTCTGGTTTACAACTCCGGAAGCAACTTTGATCAACGGCATGGACGGTGGTATGTTTTTCGACTCGGTAATGTCTTTGTGATAAATCAAGACAGGCAACTTAATAAAAAATTGCCTTTTTCGAACCGCTAAGGTTTTTTCCTATTTTTGTCAACAACTAATTTAAAGAACAGATTCCTCTTGCAGTTCCCCTCATTTATCGCCAAACGGATACGCCATAACGAAGCAGGATCATTTTCTGCGACAGTTTCGCGGATCGGCGTGGCCAGTATCGCCATTGGTGTTGCAGTGGGAATCATCGCTTTTGCGGTCCTCCTTGGCTTTAAGCAAACCATCCAGCAAAAAATATTCCTTTTCAGCGCACATATCAATGTAAACGCCTTTTCGCAGGGCAATACTTACGAAGAGGCCCCGCTGCCGGTCAAAAATGCGGTATCCGAAATATTGCCTACCATCCCGGAAATAAGGCGCTGGCAGGCCGTAGCGCATAAATCTGGGATACTGAAAACGCCCGACGAAATAAAAGGCGTAATCCTGAAAGGCGTGGGCAAGGACTATGATTGGGATACATTCAAACCGAATCTCGTCGACGGCAAGCTGATCGGGCGCACCGATTCTTCCTCCGTGAAGTATGGTTATTCTTCCCAAATCCTGATCAGTCGGAAAATAGCGACCCAAATGCGCCTGAAAACCGGCGACGATGTGATCATGTACTCGCTTCAAAACCCGCCCAGGCCCCGTAAACTAGTCGTTGCCGGTATTTATGAAACCGAAATGGAGGAATTTGATAACAATCTGATTATCGGGGATATTGGCCTGGTACAAAGGCTGAATGGCTGGGGAGCTGATTCCATCGGCACATATGAAATTTACCTCAAAGATTTCCGCGACCTCGACCTGGTCACCCATAAGCTCCGCCGCGAACTTCCACCGGGACTGTTTCTGCAAAAAGTGACCAGCCTTTTTCCGCAAATCTTCGATTGGCTCGTGCTGCTCGACCGCAATACCGCGGTTTTTCTGGTGCTCATCCTTTTCGTCGCCTGCTTCAATATGATCTCGATCCTGCTGGTAATGATCATGGAAAGGACGCCACTGATCGGACTGTTGAAAACACTGGGAAGCCCTAACCGACAAATCAGGATGATCTTTTTCAGGGTCGGCCTCGATATGGTCCGCAAAGGCATTCTGATCGGCAACGCGGCCGGATTGCTGCTATGCTGGCTGCAATATCAGTTCAAACTGATCCCGCTCGATCCGGTCAATTACTACATGGACACCGTCCCCATCGTGTTCGATTGGGGTATATTCGCAATAGTCAACGTCGTCACGGTCATCATCACGGCCGCAATACTGCTCATCCCGACGCTCATCATCACGCGGATCCAGCCGATTAAGGCATTGTTGTTTAAAAAGTAATCGTTTCGGCAGTACTGAATTCCAAATACCAATTACCAACGTGCCGTATTCAGCAATTCTGCGGCTTTCACCAAGGTATCGTCGTTCTTGGCAAAGCAAAATCTCAGCGTTTTGAAATCTGTTTCCACGGCATAAAATGCTGAAACCGGAATAGAAGCGACGCCGATTTCCCGCGTCAGCCGTTCGGAAAGTGCCAGGTCTCTTTCCTCAGATAGGTTTGCATAAGAAACATTCTGAAAAAAGCTCCCTTCGGAGGGTTTAAGTAAAAAACCAATATCCTTGATCGCATCATTGAACAAATCCCGCTTGCGCTCGTAGAATGCAGATAGCGACAAATAATGTTCCGGCTCACCCAGAAATTCCGCCACGGCAAATTGAAAGGGCGTTACTACGCTGAATACCAGAAACTGATGAATTTTCCGAAACTCGGCGGTAAGGTGGGCAGGGGCCAGACAATACCCTAACTTCCAGCCCGTCGTGTGAAATGTCTTCCCGAACGATCCGCAAACAAAGCTCCGTTCCGCGAGCGAAGGAATGGACGCTACCGATATATGTTCACGGCCGTCAAAAACAATATACTCATAAACCTCGTCGCTGATTACGATCAGATCGTGCGCTTCTGCAAGCAAAGCGAGGGCCTGCAAGTCAGCAGCAGCCCAGACTTTACCGGTCGGGTTATGCGGGGTATTGATGACGATGGCGCGCGTTTTTTCGGTAATGCGTGCCTTCACAGCTTCCCAGTCGATGGAATCGTATTGGGGGGCAAGTGTTACAAAAACCGGGATTCCGCCGCTGAGCTCGATGGCCGGTACATAGCTGTCGTAGGCAGGTTCAAAGACGATCACCTCGTCGCCCGCATGCACCACCGTGCTGATCGCCACGAACAATGCTTCGGTAGCGCCGCTGGTGATCGTAATCTCGGTCACAGGATGGTATTCATGGCCAGAGGCTTCAAAAGTCTTCTTCGCAATAGCCTCCCGCAACGGCAATGCACCCGGCATCGGAGCGTATTGGTTTTTGCCCGACCGCACGTATTTGTCTACCAGTCGCTGCAAGTCAGGCGAGCAATCGAATTCCGGGAAACCTTGCGCCAGATTCAGCGCTTTGTGTTCTTCGGCCAGCGCCGACATTTTGGTAAAAATGGTAGTCCCGACGTTGGGAAGCTTCGATTGTAACCTGTTTTTCAATAACATATCCAGAAATCGTATTAAACAAATACCGTGTCAGCGGCAAAACCAAAGATAATGCATGGTTGCCAGGCTGACACGGTATGAATGCCAAAGTGTGTAATTTCCCTTAGCGGCCGTCGTAAATTGCCTTCAGAATAGTTTTGACGTCGGGAACATTGTCAAAATTTTCGTCGACAAAAGCATACCCGACCCGACGGTCACGACCGATAACGAACAGTGAAGGCGTGAAAACTTCCTCCGAAATCCCGGCGATGCGGTCCCATATCGGCGACGTTTCCGAAAAAACACCATATGAGCGTGCGACGTTGTAATTTTTATCATGGTAGATCGGCACCACGGCATCCAGCTTCCTCCCGATGCGCCCGATTTCCTTTTGAGATTCATTCGTCAGGACCAGCAACTGTCCGCCCAATGCCTCCACCTGCGGTGCAAGGGCCTTCACGGCTTCCAGATGCTTCGGCGCATAACTTCCCCAGCAATTGCAGTAAAAACTGAGGACGAGCGGTTTGAAACGGATCAGATCGAGGATCGACCGTGCTTCGCTGTCGGATGAAGCGCCCGCAAGCGACGTCACCGGGAAACCTTCCTCATTCCGGAGATAGAATAGCGGCGCGAGCTCCCCTTCCTTCGGCGGCTCGATATGCTCTTCCGCTACCCGTTGTTTGAGCTGTAAGGTGGACAAGTTGCCCAGTTCGTCTTCAATTTCGTAATACATAATGCCAGGGGTGTTCTGATTTCGAAGCTCAAACTTACCAATAATCTATATATCCTACAAATTTAATAGACTTATTTTACCACCATATTTTTCTAGTATAAAAATTGAATAAGCACTTATTATATCGACCCAAGAGCCACTGAACCCCATGCATCACTTAAAACGAGCCATTTCGACCCTTTTTCTAATCCTCGCTCCCGCCCTGCTTTTCGGGCAAATTATCACCTGGAAAGAGGTCCATCCGGGCATCTGGAAAGGCACCGCGAGCAAGCCTGATGCCTACGATCTGCTTAAAGCGGCGGAGACTACTGCCTCCCCTGCACTTGCAACACTACCCAAACAGGATTTTCCACTCGATCAATCAGCCATTTCATTTCAGCTGAACAATGGCAAATCCTACCTGCGCCTGCCCTTGCAAAAGAACGAGCAGCTCTATGGTTTCGGGCTGAACTTCCAGACCATTCACCAGCGCGGCCGCATTATGCAGCTCCATACCGACCATTATGGCAAGTCCGACAATGGCCGCACACATGCGCCGGTGCCATTTTATGTATCGTCGCTGGGTTACGGTGTTTTTGTGAATTCTGCCAAATACATCGATGTCTATGCGGGCTCGGGCGTACGAAAAGACAGCAAAAATCCGCCGAAGATCATGGACCGCAACACCGACAAGAATTGGGAAGCACACCCCTACTCCGACGCGGTTGAAATGCTGATCCCAGCCGAAGGCATTGAAATATATGTTTTTGCGGGGCCTAAACCGGTCAATGCGATCGAGCGTTTCAACCTGCTGAGCGGCGGAGGCTGCCTGCCGCCCCGCTGGGGACTGGGCTTTACACAGCGCGTCCACCGGCTGTACACTGCCGATCAGGTAAAACAGGAGGCGAAAGCATTTGAAGAAAAGGGGTTCCCGCTCGATTTTATAGGCCTTGAACCTGGCTGGCAAACCAAATCCTACCCCTGCACATTCGAATGGGACCGCTCGCGCTTCCCCGACCCGGCAGGTTTTGTGAAGGATATGGACAAAATGAGTGTTAAGATCAACCTCTGGACAAATCCTTACGTATCACCCGACGCTTCTATTTACAAGGCCATAGCATCTTACACAGGTACTCACACGGTCTGGAACGGTCTTGTACCGGACCTGTCGATGCCACAAGCCCGCAAAATCCTGTTCGATCAATTTGAAAACGAACATGTAAAGATCGGCGTGAGCGGCTACAAGATTGATGAAGTAGATGGATTCGACTCCTACCTCTGGCCCGATGTGGCGACATTCCCGTCCGGGCGCTCTTCGGAACAAATCCGCCAGACTTACGGGCTGCTTGTCCAGAAGCACAGCTTCGAAATGTTCCGCCGCAACAACATGCGTACCTACGGGCTCGTACGCGCATCCAACGCGGGCGGGGCGTCGTTTCCTTATGTAATTTATAATGACAATTACAGCCACGAAGATTTCATTACCGCGCTTATCAACAGCGGCTATGCAGGTGTACTTTGGACGCCCGAAGTCCGAGCATCGAAAACCGCCGAAGAATGGCTCAGGCGCTTCCAGACGGTTTGTTTCTCGCCCATGGCCATGATCAATGCGTGGTCGAGCAGCATGCAGCCGTGGACATTTCCGGAAGTAGCGCCGCAGATCAAGGCATTGGCCGAACTACGGATGCGCATGATGCCATACTGGTATTCCGAATTTGCCAAATACCATTACAAAGGTACGCCGCCATTCCGCGGGATGAACCTGGAAGAGGGTTTTGGAATAAATATGAAAAAGGAAAAAACCGCCACCAATCTGGAAGAAAACCCCTATGAAGAAGCCGCTACCCGCGAAGTGAAAGACCAGTATATGGCGGGCGAATACCTGCTGGTAGCGCCGCTTTTTACGGGACAGACTTCGCGAAAAGTCATTTTACCAAAAGGCAAATGGTACGATTTCTACACGGGCAAACTAGCGGGCGACGGGGAAGTGATTACCATTACCCCGGGAATGGACCAGATTCCGGTTTTTGTAAAAGACGGCGGCATTATCCCGATGATGCCGCCCGCGCTGCACGCACCGCGTGCGGGAGCGAAAACGGACATCGAAATCCGGCATTATGGTGAAAAGAATGGCAGTTATAACCTGTATGACGATGATGGCGAGACATTCGCTTACGAAAAAGGCGCATTTTCCTGGCGTACCGTCAAAGTCGAGCGGCAGGGAGGGCAACTGAAAGGTAGCATTTCAGGACCCGAAAGCAGTAAGCCGAATACAATCGGCAACGTCAGCTGGCGATTTATGACTGAATAGTGCTCACCGCGTCGAGATCGATATAACCGGAATTATAATGCCCTTTTTCCAGAGGTTTTTTGGCGAGCGCATCCGCGAGGAATTCGGGGTAGACGCGGATTGAATGTAAATGGTTCACATCATGCCAGTGAAATAGCAATTCATCCTGGCCTTCCACGCCCAGGAAATCATCCTGAGAAGGCAGGTTTTTAATTTGCATTTCAAAATAGAAACCGATCTCATGGTATTGATCGCCATTGTAAAGGAAGAAATTCTCGGACACCCACAGCATTTCACCGGCCTCGGCATCCATACCGGTTTCTTCCTGCATTTCACGCTGTAAAGTGTCTTTTGAAAACTCGAAAAGCTCACAACGTCCGCCGGGAAGCGTCCAGAAATTGTCGGAAGGGGTTTTATGCAAGAGCACCTTGCCATTCAGTACCGCCACGCCGGCGACCCTGTAATTGAACAATGCTCCATCGATGCGCAGGCTGATCATCCGTAATAGTTTTTCCGCTAAACTACGGTTTTTCCGACAGACGACGCCCGTATCGTCAATGCGGTTTTGAGCGAGCGCGTTTCAAATTTCTCGTCTTTTTGCGGATGCTCGATCAACCGGATCAGCAGTTCAACGGCCTGCTGACCCATTTCCATCGCAGGTTGCATGACGGTCGTCAACGGCGGATTGAGCAAATTGGCCACGCTGATGTTGGTGAAACCCACAATAGCGATTTCCTCCGGCACGCGGATGCCTTTTCTTTGAAATACCGACATACAACCGGTAGTAAGCCGGTCGCTGGCCGTGAATATGGCGTCGGGGGGCTCGGGCAAGCTTAGCATTTCCTCGATGGCGGCTTCGTTTTCAGCCTCGATTTTGCCGCCGTAAAGGCAATATTTCACATAAGACTCGTCGAAAGGAATCCCGTAATCTTCCAGTGCCTTTTTGTAACCGGCCAGCCGTTCGGTGGTGATCGACAGGTAAATAGGGCTGGTAAGGTGCGCAATGCGCTTGCGACCCGAGAGAATCAGGTGCTCGGTAGCCTCATAACTTCCTCTAAAGTTGTCGGCGACAACCTTATGCGTTTCAATATCATTAGGCACGCGATCCAGGAAAACAATCGGAAGCCCTTTTTCCATCAACTCCTGAAAATGCACGAGGTTGGTGGTAAGGCTCGCCAGAGAAACCAGCAACCCATCCACCCTTCTGGAAACCAAATAATTCGTGTTCGCCACCTCTCTTTCATAGGAATCATGGCTTTGAAAAATCACTACATGATAACCCAGGTTATAAGCAATAGACTCGATTCCGTTGATGAGCTGCGAGAAAAAATGGTTCGCGATTTCCGGAATAATAACGCCAATCGACTTGCTTTTGCTGTCCTTCAAGCTCAGCGCAATGGGGTTGGGGCGGTAATTCATCCGCTCCGCGTATTCCATTACCAGCTTTTTGGTTTCAGGATTTATCTCGTAGCTATTTCTCAATGCACGTGAAACCGTCGAAGTCGACAAATTCAGTGCCTTTGCAATATCCTTAATGGTGATGGCTTCCAATGGAAAAATTGGTTTATTCCAACTTATTATTCGTTTCAAAATATCCCCTAACCTTCTGCTCCGGGCGACCCTACTGCCAATTTATCTCAAAATTTACATCTATCCCGGCCAACTGACAACGTTCCCGATAACGATTGCACAAAAAAAGACAATTCGTTATTTGATTTTTCTGATTATTCAGTCTAACATCGTTTGGTTGGGGTCTATTTACTACCGACGCTAAAATTATCGGATACCCCGAAAAAGACAAATCATAAACCCATTAATGAACACAGTTGATTTATTTGACCTGACCGGGAAAACCGCATTGGTAACCGGCTGCAACCGTGGTATCGGGAAGGCCATGGCAGAGGCCTTGGCCGAAGCCGGTGCGGATATTATCGGCGTGGCATCCTCTGAATTTAAGGAAGGTAGCGAAACAGCGCACGCTATCCGGCAAACCGGCCGGAAATTTTATCCTTACCAGGCTGATCTTGGCAATCGTGAAAAGCTATACCAGTTTATCGGCCAGGTCAAAAAGGACCACCCGGTGATCGACATTCTTATCAATAATGCCGGTATCATTCTCCGGCAACCCGCAGCCGAGCATTCCGACGATTACTGGGACCGGGTGCTGAACATCAACCTCGACGCACCTTACATACTCGCCCGCGAGCTCGGTAAGGAAATGATTGCACGCGGATCGGGTAAGATCATTTTTACCGCGTCGCTGCTCACATTCCAGGGCGGCATCAATGTGCCCGGCTATACGGCTTCGAAAAGCGCGATTGGCGGGCTGGTAAAGGCACTGGCCAACGAATGGGCCGGTAAAGGCGTGAATGTCAATGCCATCGCTCCGGGCTACATTAACACGGATAACACCGAAGCGTTACGCAACGACCCGATCCGAAGCAAGTCGATCCTCGACCGCATCCCGGCCGGGCGCTGGGGATTGCCGGAAGATTTCAAAGGTCCGACGCTTTTTCTCGCCTCGGAAGCCGCCAGCTACGTGCACGGAACGACGTTGACCGTCGACGGCGGCTGGATGGGGCGTTAGTTATATTTATTTAAAAGAGAAATTCAAAAGTTGCCGCATCACATGCAAATCAGATTTGAAAGCAGCCGGAAAGAAGTAGCACAAATGGACACGGATACTTTGCGCGACAATTTCCTTGTAAAAGATATTTTCCGGGATGGCGAGATCCATTTCGTGTACAGCCATTACGACCGCGTCATCATCGGCGGCGCCATTCCACTGGCAACCCCGCTTGCTATCCCGGTTTTCGATGCATTAAAAGCCTCCTATTTCCTCGAAAGGCGCGAAATCGGGATCATTAACATCGGTGGCGACGGCGAGGTCGTTGCCGACGGCGAGCACTTCCCCATCAGTAAGCTGGGCTGTGTATATGTTGGGAAAGGAACAAAGGAGGTACTGCTCGCCAGCAAGAAGCCCTCCGAACCCGCCGCCTACTACCTGCTTTCTTCCCCGGCACACCAAACCCACCCTACCAGGCTGTTTACCAAGGAAGACGCGACGCCGGCAACCGTGGGAAGTATGGAAACTTCGAACCACCGTACCATTTACAAATACATTCATCTGGACGGCATTCAGAGCTGCCAGCTGGTAATGGGGCTAACCGTGCTGCAAACCGGCAGCGTCTGGAATACCATGCCCTCACACGTGCACGACCGCCGCATGGAAGCTTATTGCTATTTCGACATACCTGAAAATCAAAGGGTATTGCATGTAATGGGAGAACCAACGGAAACACGGCATTTGTGGGTAGCCGACCGGCAGGCCGTGATCTCGCCACCATGGTCGGTCCACTCGGGTTGCGGGACGTCCAATTACGCCTTCATTTGGGGAATGGCCGGCGAAAACAAAGATTATACAGATATGGACCCGGTACTGATCGCAGATCTCAGATAATGGAAGCATTCAAACAAAAAGAATTTATCGCCGATAGCGAAATCGCCTGGGACGACCTCGGAGGCGGCCTGAAACGCAAGGTCATGGCCTATGACGACAATCTGATGATGGTCAAGGTCGCATTTGAAAAAGGCGGGATAGGGACGCTGCACAGCCACTTTCATACGCAGATGAGCTATGTAGAAAGCGGGGAGTTCGAGATCACGATCGGTGAACGAAAGCAGGTATTGCGCCAGGGCGATGTGTATTACATTCCGCCACACGTGGTACATGGTGCATTATGCCTTTCGGCCGGCATGCTGGTCGATATTTTCACCCCTATGCGGGAGGATTTTATTAGTATTTCAAAGGCATAACCTGTTCCGGATGGCCATTTCTCTACCTCGTTTCCGTCAGCTTCCACTTTGGCTCGCCTGCTTTGCAACTACCTGGTCGCTTGGGCAGGAATTGCCGCTTTCCCGGCAAATGGCAGATTCTTTTATCGCTAATCATAAAGACTCAATCCTTGTCGGCAAAAACACGGCGACGAAATGGGACTATGAACAGGGATTGATGTTGAAAGCCATCGAAAAAGTATGGAACCGGACCGGGGAAGGCAAATATTTCGAATACATCCGCAAGGACATCGACCAGTACGTGCGCCCCGACGGCAGCATCCGTACCTACCGCGCCGATGAGTACAATATCGACAATATCCCGCCGGGCCGCGCATTGCTGACATTGTACCAGCAATCATTGCCCGATAAGGAGAAATACAAAAAAGCTGCCGACCTGCTCTGGAAGCAACTTGAACAGCAACCTCGAACAAAAGAAGGTGGTTACTGGCACAAAAAGCGCTATCCCAACCAGATGTGGCTGGATGGGCTATTCATGGGAGAGCCTTTCGCAGCGGAGTACAGCCTCATTTTCCATCATCCTGAGCATTTCGACGACATCGTCACGCAATTCGCATTGATCGAAAAATATGCCGTGGACGAAAAAACGGGGCTCGTTTATCACGCTTATGACGAAAGCCGCGAGCAGAAATGGGCGGACAAAATCACCGGTCGCTCCCCGAGTTTCTGGGCTCGTGCCATCGGCTGGTATGCCATCGCGCTCGTAGATGTGCTCGATTATCTGCCCCAGCAGCATCCCGGAAGGTCACAGCTGATCGGCTATTTGCAAAGATTAGCCCCTGTTCTGGCAAAATACCAGGACCCGGAATCAGGCGCCTGGTATCAGGTGATCGATCAGGGCAAACGGGCTGGCAATTACCTCGAAGCATCGGCCTCGTGTATGTTCGTATATGCGCTCGCGAAAGGTGTGCGAATGGGCTACATTCCTGACAAATTTGCTGTAAACGCCGAGAAAGGTTACCAGGGAATCCTTCAAAATTTCGTAGAAAAAGAAACAAACGGCTCGCTCAGCCTGAACAAAACTGTGAGCGTGGGGGGACTTGGCGGCACGCCTTACCGCGACGGCACTTATGCATATTACCTCAGCGAACCCATCCGGAAGAACGATCTGAAAGGCATCGGGCCATTCATTTTTGCAAGTGTCGAAATGGAGATCGCGGCGGAGAATGCGGTAGGAAAGGATAAGACGGTAGGCCTGGATTACTATTTCAACCACGAAACCCGTAAAGATCTGACCGGAGCACCGGAACAATTCCATTATACCTGGGAGGACCGGATGCATTCGGGGTTCTGGCTTTGGGGGAATACTTTCCGTGAATTGGGTGCCAAAACGGTTTCACTTCCGGGAGCGCCTGCGGCTGCCAGCTTGAAAGGCCTTGACATATACGTGATCGTAGACCCGGACACGAAAAAGGAAACGCCGGAGCCCCATTTCATCGACGATAAATCCATTTCCGAAATCGAAAAATGGGTGAAAGCAGGGGGCGTACTCGTCCTGATGGCGAACGATACCGCTAATTGCGAAATCCCGCGTTTCAACAGGCTGGCCGCCCGATTTGGCATTCAGTTTACCAGTAAGAACCGGAATATGGTTCAGGGCACACAGTTCGAGCAAGGCAAGCTGCTTATTCCCGCCGAAGCCAGATCTGTTTTTAAAACTGCTGAAAAAATTTACATCAAAGAACTTTCACCGCTCAGCCTCACGTCACCGGCAAAACCATTGCTGACCGACCAGGGCGATATCATTTTCGGGGTTTCCAAATACGGCAAAGGCACCGTGTTCGCTGTCGGCGATCCGTGGCTTTACAATGAGTATGTTGACGGCAGGAGGATCGATACCAGCTTCGAAAATTTTGAAGCGGGCAAAGACCTCGCCGGTTGGTTGTTGAAACAGGTTATTAAAAAGTAAATCCCAACGCTATGGGCCATCTCTTCCGGGAAAACCTTCGCCAGCTCAGGAGCCAGCCCGCTGTGGTCGTGGCCGACGATTCCGTGTTCCAGCTGCCGGAAAAAGTGCTGCAATTCGGCACCGGCGCGTTTCTACGCGGCCTGGCCGATTATTTTATCGACAAAGCCAACCGCCAGGGTGTCTTCAATGGGCGGATCGTGGTCGTGAAATCCACCGACCAGGGCGATACAAAAGCATTTGAGCGACAGGATAACCTTTACACAATTTGCTCGCGCGGCATTCAGAATGGTGAGGTGAAAGAGGAAAACATCATCTCTTCGGCGATCAGCCGCGTGCTTTCGGCTAAAACGCAATGGTCGCTGGTACTGGACCTGGCCAAAAACCCGGCGGTCACCATCGTTATTTCGAATACCACCGAAACAGGCATTCAGCTCGTTCAGGATGATATTTACCAGTGGCCGCCGGTCTCGTTTCCTGGTAAGCTGCTGGCGTTTCTTTACGCGCGCTACGTGGCTTTCAGCGGCAATCCCGATTATGGCGTCGTCATTATCCCAACCGAACTGATCGCCGATAATGGCAAGAAACTCGAATCCATTATACTCGAACTCGCGCATCGTAACGGACTCGAAGGCGCTTTCATCGACTGGATCGAGCAATGTAACTTTTTCTGCAACTCACTCGTCGACCGAATTGTACCCGGCAAGCCCGACGAAACACGTTTAAAGGAGCTTGAAGAAGAGCTCGGCTACCGCGATGAGCTGCTGATCGCAACCGAACATTATCATCTTTGGGCGATCGAAGGCGATGAGCGTATCCGTCGGAAAATAGGTTTTTACGGCGTCGACGAAGGTTTGATCATAGAGCCGGATATCGAGCAATACCGCGAGCTCAAACTGCGGTTGCTGAACGGTGCCCACACCCTTGGAGGAGGGCTTGCACATTTATGCGGCTTCAAAACAGTTGTCGAAGCCATGAACGATCCGTTTTTCTCGGTTTTTATTACGCATTTGATGGAAAGTGAGATCGCCCCGGCTATCCCATACGACATCCGAACGGACGTCGCGATTGCGTTCAGCCGCCAGGTAGCCGACCGTTTCCGGAATCCGCATATCCTTCACAAGTGGTTCAATATCAACCAGAACTGTTCAGCCAAAATTCTTTCCAGGGTTATGCCTACTTATCTGAACTACGAAGCCCAAAACGGTTATCTTCCCGAATATATGACCTTTGGGCTTGCAGTTTTCATTTACTATATGAAAGCTGTGAAAAAGGAGGGCGAGAATTATTACGGCAGGATCGACGGCATTCCTTACCTGATCCAGGATCCGAAAGCAGCATTTTTTTACCAGAAATGGCAAATAGCCTCGTTGCCCGATATGGTACAGGCTATTCTCAAAGACGCGTCGATCTGGGGACGCGACCTCACCAAAGTTGATTCGGTACACAATTCCATCGTTAAATATCTCCAATCCATTACGCAAAAGGGCGTGGCGGGAACCCTTAAAACACTTCTTGAAAGAACAGAATATGCTTAATACTGAACCAGAACAACTTCGGTTGGATACCCCAAAGACCAGCTACCGCTGGCGTGTGGTGGCGCTTCTGTTTTGCGCAACGACCATCAATTACCTTGATCGCCAGGTACTCGGCCTCCTCAAACCGACCCTGGAAGCCGATTTCGGCTGGACAGAGTCCGATTTCAGTCACATTGTAATGGCATTTCAAGCGGCCTATGCATTTTCGCTGATCGGCTTCGGGGCGATTATCGATAAGATCGGCACCAAAATAGGCTACGTTATTTCGGTAGTCGTGTGGAGTATTGCGGCTATGCTGCATGCTGTCGCGACGGGCACATTCAGTTTTGGGTTTATGCGTGCAATACTCGGGCTCGGCGAGGCCGGCAATTTCCCCGTGGCGATCAAGGCTACTGCCGAATGGTTTCCCAAAAAAGAGCGGGCACTCGCAACCGGTATTTTCAATTCGGGGGCTAATATCGGGGCGGTAGTCGCACCGATTATGGTTCCATGGATTTTGGGTGCCTATGGCTGGCAGGAAGCGTTTCTGATTACCGGCGCACTCGGTTTTGTCTGGCTGATATTCTGGTGGCGTTATTACGAGCTGCCCGCGAAGCAAAACCGCGTCAACCAGGCCGAATTCGACTACATCCACAGCGACAACGAGCCCGACACGAGCAAGGAATCACCCGTTAAGTGGCTGGAACTGTTCAAAATTCGCCAAACCTGGGCGTTTGTATTTGGTAAAATGCTGACCGATCCCATCTGGTGGTTCTTCCTGTACTGGTTACCTTCCTATTTTGCCGAAGCATTCAAGCTCAATCTTTCAAAGCCGAGCCCGGAACTGGTGATCGTCTACACCGCAACGACCATTGGCAGCATCGGCGGCGGTTATTTGTCGGGGTATTTTATCAAAAAAGGATGGCCGGTGTTCCGGGCGAGGAAGACGTCGATGCTGATTTTCGCATTCCTGGTAACACCGATTATGGCTGCTCAATATACGACCAACATCTGGCAGGCAGTTGTGCTGATTAGCCTGGCAGCGGCGGCGCACCAGGCTTGGAGCGCAAATATTTTTACAACGGCGTCGGATATGTTCCCTAAAAAGGCTGTAAGTTCGGTTGTCGGAATCGGCGGAATGGCCGGATCAGTAGGTGGTATCCTGTTTCCCCTTTTGGTAGGGATCATTCTGGACAACTACAAGGCTGCCGGAAACATCGGTGGTGGCTACAACATCATTTTCATCATCTGTGGGTTCGCATACCTGCTCGCATGGGGAGTAATGCACATATTTTCGCCCAAAATGGAGCGGGTAGATATTTAGTAACCGCCGACCGCCGACTTTGGAAACTTAACAAAATCCTAATTCCTTTTAATCGATGAAAAAAGTCCTTTTGCTCCTTACGTTCCTTTTGATAGGCAACGCATTTGTATTCGCTCAAAGCCCCGATGAAAAGTCCGTTGCCGAGACGGTTGAAAAACTCAAAACGGCCATTCTGAGCGCCAACGAGGCCGATTTGAAAAAACTAACATCCCCTTTGTTGTCGTACGGCCATTCGAATGGCCTTTTGGAAGATCAGAAAGAATTCATTCGCGCGCTCGTGAGCGGCGAATCCAAATTCACCAAAATCGACCTGACAGAGCAAACCGTCTCCATTTCCGGCGATGTTGCCACTGTACGCCACAAGCTGTTCGGCGACACCCATAATAAGGGCAAAGATCCGGCTCAGGTCAAACTCGGTGTTTTGATGGTTTTTCAGAAAGTGAAAGGCAATTGGGTATTACTTGCCCGCCAGGCGTTTAAACTGGCTTAACTGCCTCAAAATATACTCTCAACGGGCCTGCTAATCATTTGGCAGGCCCGTTTCTGTATGGACAAAATCGCGTTGCTCCATTTTATGCCGCGCGATCTCTACCGCCCTGTGCAGCTTCTCCTGCAAAACCAGCTGAGAAGGCAATGCCGTCAGATAATCGGCGACCCGGATATTGCTTTTGCCCAACTGCATCAATTCTATATGCTCGCTACTTTTGCCAGAGCAAAGGATCAGTCCGATCGGGTCGTTCTCTCCTTCAATCTTTTCGTATTTTTCCAGAAACCGCAGATACAGCTCCATTTGTCCTTTGAACCCAGCTTCGAACTCTCCCATTTTCAGATCAATTACGATCAGGCATTTTAGCCGGCGGTGGTAAAATAGCAAGTCGATGAAATAATCCCGGTGATCGATAGTAATGCGCTTTTGCCGCGCCATGAATGCAAAATCAGTTCCCATTTCCACGATGAAGCGCTGCAACTCTACTATAATCGACGTTTCAAGATCTTTTTCCGAGTAAGCATCTTTCAACCCAAGAAAATCGAGAAAATAAGGGTCTTTGAAAACCAGGTCGGGGTTCAGTTTCTGTTCACTTTTTAGGAGGTTCAGGTCGTTCATGATCACGTCCTCCGGCTTTTTACTGATTGCGGTCCGTTCGTAGAGCATGGATTGGATGCGCTCTTGTAACTGACGGGATGACCAGCGCTCAATTTTACACATTTCGATGTAAAACTCTCGTTTCAAATCAGTTTCTATGTATATCAACGTCTTCAAATGTGTCCAGCTGAATTGTCTCCGCAGTGCGGAGACAATTGATTCGTCCGGAAAAACAGAAGCGAACTTCGAGCAGTGTAACAAGTGTTTCATGCTCCAACCCTGACCGTAATCTGCAATTAGCTTTAAACTCAGCTCGCGTAGTACTCTTTTCCCATACTCCGCCCTATTTTCCTTCAAAATTTCCTGATTTATCTGTTTGCCAACCCGATAATGGAGCAAGGTTATTTCCGCATTCACCGCCAATGCAGCATTTCTCCTACTTTCTTCAATAAGTTGTTTCACAGCATCCAGCAATTCCAATGTTTCAAGATCTTTCATAATAATGAGTGTGATTTAGTCCATCCACCCATTTAGACGCTCGATCTTCATTTTGGTAACGCGCTACTACAAAAACTTTTTCATGCCAAAATTGCGTAACAAAAAAGTTACGCATTATAAAGCGCGATACTAAACTCAAATGTTTTTATCCCTACGATTCCTGAAAAATAACCGTCAATGCGCCGGTTTCTTCGGCGCGGGTGCGGAGGCATGGTACTTCTTCTGGACTATTGCAGCGTATTTATCCATCAGTTCCAGCACTTTGTCACGGGATTTGGACCTTACGACCAAACCGACATGGTACGGCTCGTCCATTCGCCACACGATTTCAGGATCATTGAAAACCGATAGATCCGGCCATTCCTGGCGCGCCAGCGAAATGATAATGCCGGAATATTCTTTCCTGACAGGCGGCAATTTGTAGTTTTCCCCTTTGGCTTCCGCCGTTTCCATCCGCGCCCACTCTTTCCAGAGGTTAATGCCCGACGACGCTTCCACCATTTCGGAAAGGTGCGCGCCGCCGACGCGGGATGATGTTTCCAGGAAATAGTATTTGCCGTCGTCATAGCAACGGATCACCTCGGTATGTGAAGCGCTGTGTTTCAGACCAAAAGCTTTGAGCAAATCCACCGCGAGCGTCTGCAACGCATGCTCCTCGGAAGAGTCGAGCGGCACAGTAACGGAGCGGAATATACCGCCGCCGTGCGCCACATCGAATGGCGGGGCAAGGTACTTACTGTTCCAGGAGAATATAACAATCCCATTATAAGAGATCGAATCGACGTGGTAGACATCGCCCGCCTTGTATTGTTCCACGAGGTAGGCATGCCGCTTATCCCCCAGTTCGTGAATGGTATTCCAGAGTTCTTCGGCTGTGTCCAGTTTTTGGATACCCAGTGCCGAAGCCTCCGAACGCGGTTTGATCATCCATGGTCCCGGATATTTCTCGATAAACCGGTTGACCTGATCATCATTGAAAAGTGCCGAAAAACCGGGGACGAGAATGCCGGATTCCAGTGCTTTCGTACGCATTGCCAGCTTGTCGCGGAAATAGCGGCCGGTCGTCTGCCCCATGCCGGGAATACGAAAATATTCGCGGATATGCGCGGCCTTCTCCACGTCGAAATCATCCAACGCCACCACGCGGTCGATCGGGCGTGTGCGCATGACGTACGCAAGGCCCGTAATGATCTCATTCATGTTATAAGTCCCGTCTTCCCCCTCTTCCACATAGAAGAACTCATCCACGGCTTCCCTGACCCATGGTTTATTCTCCAGTTTTTTGGCAGTGATCAGAAAAACCCTGTTGCCGGCATCTTTGAGCGCCTTCAAAAAGTCATTGCCTTTGAAATAGGTGGAAATGCAGAGAAAAGTGAGAGTTCGGGTCATAAAACGAAATTTGGTGGACGGTAGCGACATTCATGGACAAGCGTTACCACAAAGCATACATTCTCAAATTCAACAAAAAGAACCATTTTGGCAAGAAAAGCCCGGGTTAAATTTCCGTAACAACCCGGGACTCGTTGCTAACCGGCCAGGTTCGTCAGGTAAGCAATGAGCAGCCTGACACCGTAGGCTGTTCCGGCCCGGCCGGGAGCAAAATCGGTATCCCCGAATGCCGTCCCCGCAATGTCGAGGTGCGCCCAGGCCTGGTGTCCGGCCGTGAATACTTCCAGAAATTTGGCTGCCACGATCGCCCCGGCAAGCGGTTTGCCATGGTAGTTCTTCACATCGGCAATGTCGGAACTGATCTCTTCCTTGTATTCGTCCCAAACCGGCAGGCGCCACAAACGCTCCCCGGTTTCATCCGCAGCCTGAATAAGCGCTGCGGCAAGACTGTCGTTGGGTGTAAAAAGACCCGCCGCTTCATACCCGAGCGTCTGGATGATGCTACCCGTGAGCGTTGCCAGGTCTATGAGCACATCCGGCTGATATTGTTTGACCGCGTAATGCAGGCCATCGGCAAGAATAAGCCTGCCTTCCGCGTCGGTATCGATCACCTCGATCGTCTTGCCTGCATAGCTACCAATTACATCGCCCGGCTTCATTGCCGAGCCATCGACCGAATTTTCGGTAGAAGGTACCACACCGATTATACGGACAGGCAGTTTCAACTGTGAAGCCAACTCAACAGCGCCCAAAACTGCCGCCGCGCCACCCATATCGCTTTTCATCAAATGCATATTAGCCGATGGCTTGATCGAAATGCCGCCCGTATCGAAGGTAACCCCCTTGCCCACCAGCGCCACTGTTTTATCATAATGCGCAGGTTTATATTCCGAAACGATCATCACCGGCGGCTCATCGCTCCCCTTATTCACAGCCAGCAATGCGTGCATGCCGTGCTCTTCCAGCTGCTTTTTTTCCAATACCTGAACCGAATATCCGTTCTCCGCACCAGACTTCCGGGCCCAGTCCGCCAGGGTTACAGGTTTTTTGTAATTGGAAGGCGCATTCATCAGATCCATAATGCGCATTTGCACCAAAGCCGTTTTCAATGCGTTCTCAGCCGATAGTTTGGCCTCCGAACCTTCATCAGCCAAAATGGATAGCTTGCCCGATTTAAAAAACTCGCTCATCGCTTTCGGCTCGGTCTTGTACAGTTGCAGGTTATAACCTCCCAAAACAATGCCGTTCACCGCATTACCGACCCATTCGGCCTCGCGTCCGCGTGCGTCGAGCGTAATGTGCGCGGGCCAGCGATCTTTTCTTTTGAAAAAAAGTGACCGGAAAATTTTCGTTATCGCCGGAAGTTTGGGCGCCTTACCCAATCCGAACCAGAGTTCTTTCGAGGAATACCACCACAATTCCCCTTTCTCTCCTTTAAACACTTCCTGGTTGGCAGGTCCGGCATCCTGTTCAAATGAACGGACGATCAGAATGTCTTCAATTGGCTCCTGTATGATCTCTATTTGCATTGTTTGTGAAATTCGGGTTAATAAAAAAGCAAAGACAATATATGCCTTTGCTTTCAAAAATGGGTCATGAAGCTATCAATCCAATCCGCCGCGGCGTGTGGGCTTGCGTGGCTCGGGCCATGCACCTGGTACGCCTTTCGCGTCGATGGGCAAAATGCTTTTGTCGCGTGAAGTTTTGGCAGGGTCTTCGCTCGCCTGGTATGCCAGGATAGCGGCCAGGATCGCATTGCTCCGGACATCGTCGAACACGATCTTATCATAAGTATCACGGTTGGTGTGCCAGGTATAAGTGCCGTACGACCAATTCAAAGAACTCAGCGAAAACGCCGGAGCACCAGCCGCAACAAACGAGGCGAAGTCGGAGCCGCCGGTCCCGGGAGCGCCCGGAAATTTGGTCTCGATAGGCGTGCGGATCGGATCGGGGACTTTGGATAGCCAGCGGGTGAGGTATTCATAAGCATTCAAAAAGCCCTGACCGGAGAGGTTAACGACCCTGCCCGTGCCATTATCCTGATTAAATACCGCCTGAATGTTCTGCACGATCTCCGGGTGGTCTTCCACAAATGCACGGGAGCCATTCAGGCCCTGCTCCTCGCTTCCCCAATGGCCAACGAGGATCGTCCGCTTGGGATTAGGATATACCTTTTTCAGAATCCGCATGGCCTCCATCATCACCAGCGTGCCGGTACCATTGTCGGTAGCGCCGGTTCCGCCATCCCAGGAGTCGAAATGCGCGGAGAGGACCACGTATTCATTCGGCTTTTCGGTGCCTTTGATCTCGCCTACCGTGTTGAATGTCTGGCTTATCCCTGTTTCTTTCGCATCCGCGCGCACGCTGATTTTCGGGGTGTGCCCCGATTCGGCAAGGCGGTAAAGCAAACCGTAATCTTCGAGCGAAATATCCACCGTCGGAATGGTTTTGGTATAAGCACCAAAAATTTTATTTGCCCCAAAACCCTTTGACCAATAAGACATTACCACACCCGCAGCACCCGACTTTTCCAATGCCAGCGGCAATGTGCGGGAAGTATACCCGGTCTTTTTCATGCGATTCGCCCACGCTTCGGTCTGCGCATCGCGTTCCTTTTTCATCTTCTCAAATGACTCTTTCGTGCCAAATTCCTGCCAGTTGTAGTCCGGCCGACCGGTGGGCTGGTTCATGCTGATGAGCACAAACTTTCCTTTCGCGGACGGCAGCCATTTCTGAAAAGCCACCGAATCAGCCACATCGGGCAGGATTACCACGTCGGCGGTTACCGTTTTGCCATTCGTTCCGGGGCTCCATGCGAGCTGCATTCCTTCGAGCGATTTCACGCGGGGCTCCACCATGTCGATATGCGACACGCCGCGTTCCCAGCCGCGCCATTCGCCCCATTTCTCATTCCTTGCGGGAATATTCCAGCCTTTGTATTTGGCAACCGCCCATTCGTGTGCCTGCTGCATTTGCGGCGATCCCACGAGCCTGGGGCCTATGACGTCCATCAATTCATGGCCTAATTTTTCAAGTTGTGAGTTTTCAGTGGCCTCCTTCACAATGTTTTCAACAACCGGGTCCTTCCTGACCGGGTCTTTACTTTGCGCAAAAACAAAACCGGCCTGGCTCGAAAGACAAAGGGTCAGGAGCAAATAGATTTTTTTCATGTAATTGGTGGTTTAAGAAATATCGTTGTCCCAATGTAGGAAATCGCTATGATGCTTTCCGCACGCTCTTAAAAAATTCTAAATTGATATTTTAATTATATTATTCCAATGCCGCACGTTCGCCGGACACTGGTTCACAGGCAGATATGTTAAACAGGATTACTGCATTCGTATTTTTTGCCAACTACTTCGTCGGGCTGCTGGCGGTGGCACTGTCCGTGGAAACTGCCTTTCAGCTAAATATTCCGCTTAACTCCCCGATCTATTACATTCTCCTGTTCTGCACGACGGTATTTTATTACACGATTGCCTATTCCGGACCGGTTGCGCCGAAAGTTTCGGCCAATCCGAGAACCGAATGGTACCGGTTGCATTACCGGTTCGTGCGGGTCAGCCAGGTGACCCTGTTCAGCATTTGTGCAGTGCTGGGAGCCTGGTATCTTGTAGAAAACTTCAGTGGGTTGCTGCATTTACCCCTCCATTACTGGCTGGCTCTATCGATAGTGCCGCTGGCAGCGGTTCTGTATTATGGTTTGCTTCCCAAATCGCTGATTTCCTTTAACCTGAGGCGGACAGGCTGGCTGAAAGCATTTGTGATAGGGTTTGTATGGGCAGGCTGCGTGAATCTCTTCCCGGTGGCGGCATTGAAAATCGAGCAGGGCATTACGGCCGTCGAGCCTTCGCTGATGCTCTGGCTTTTTACCAAAAACTGGATGTTTTGCACCGTCAACGCCATTATGTTCGATATGAAGGACTATGTGGATGACGCGAATATCCAGTTGAAAACATTTGCGGTAAGGATGGGCCTTCGGAATACGATCTATGTCGTGCTGATACCCCTTCTGCTCGTAGGGCTATTTTCTTTCCTTGCATTTGCAGTTTACCGGCATTTCGGCATGCCTACGATCCTTTTCAATATGGTGCCTTTTGTGTGCCTGCTGGCCGTGGCATTTTCGCTGCATAGGCGGCAAAGCATCCTGTTCTACCTCATCGTGATCGACGGGCTATTGCTCGTCAAAGCGCTGTGCGGGATAGCGGGAAGCCTTTTTGCACATCAAACCCTTATTGAGTTATGGTGAACAATTACGACCGCATTGCCGCAAACTACGACAGGTTGAGCAGGCTGATATTCGGGAAGGCGATCGTTCGTGCGCAGCAATCACTATTACCGCTCCTGGCACCTCCCGCACGCGTACTCATCGTGGGCGGCGGCACGGGCTGGATACTCGAAGAAATAGCCAGGGTTTGTCCGTCGGGCTTAACGATTGACTATGTGGAAATCTCCTCGAATATGCTAGACCTGGCCAAAACGCGGGATTCCAAGCAAAATAAGGTCGCATTCATTCATGCGGCTATCGAAGACTATGCCGCGCCGACGGTATATGACGTGGTCATGACGCCATTTCTTTTCGACAATTTCAGTCACACCCGTGCGCGGGAGGTTTTTCAAAAATTTGATAGCCTGCTCAAAAACGGGGCATTGTGGCTTTTTACCGACTTTCACATCGACACAGGTATCAACCGCTTCTGGCAGAAAGCATTGCTCCGGTCCATGTATGTTTTTTTCAAAAATATCAGCCATGTGGAAGCCGATCAATTGCCCGATATGCCAACGCTTTTTGATACTAATGACTATCACCTGACATTAGAAACCCACCATTTTGGCCGTTTCATTCGTTCGGCTGCCTACCGCAAATCAGGCGACGGCGGTACGGCCCCGGCCGAAGATAAACCGCTCGTTGAAAATGATGATCGATAGCAGGATCAACGAATAGGCCGTGATCTGGGTCTTGTTAATCGGCTCGTGGAAATAGAAGAGTGCAATCGCAAAATTCATCAATGGATTGATATACAACAAAATACCCATTGTCGACGAGGTCACTCCCTGCAATGCGTACAAATTCATAAACAGCGGAATGATCGTAAAAACGACTGCTATCAGCGTGATCAGCACATAAAAGGAAACCTCGGTAGGCAAGGCCGCACTGTATTTCGGGTAAAAAGGCAGAAGCAACAAGGCCGAGAATATGATCTGGATCGTAAGCACGAGAAACTTGTCGATACCGGTATTCTTGCGTTGGCTTACAAGGTAAAATGCATAAGATGCCGCGACGATCAGGCTGTAAAGAATATCAGCTATATTATTGAATGACAATAATATACAACTAGAAACACTAAGCATTACAGCTGTCCACTGCCATTTACTGAGCTTTTCATCCAGCACGAAAAATGCGATCACGGTCGTCATGATCGGGCACACGAGGTAGGCGAAAGAAGCGGCTTTGACGCTGATGTGGTTCATCACATAAATGAAGAAAAACCAATTGGCCGTCAGCAATACCCCGCCGATCAACGTGAGGAATGCGACCTGCCGTTTCCGCGACACAGGCATCGCTTTAAACGCCGCAATGCTTCCTTTCAACACCTTCGCGCGTACAAGCAAGCTTATAACGCCCATGACCGCCGCACACATGAACACGCGGTAAAAAAGGATATCGAGCGACGGATAGGGCCTCAACGGTTTGAGCGCCAGACTAAAAAAGCCCCAGATCAGAAATGAAACGAATGCGGTGAGGTAGTACTTGGAAAATTTCATCAGGCTGCGATGTGGTGTGGACCGTGTTTTGCAAACAGCAAAAAATGCAGCCGGGTTCGCTTCAATTCGATAGAAAGCGATATTGGTCTTTGAAAATTAACTTTTTGATAATGCAACCGATAGGTGACCTATTGTGTCAACCAGACAGTTTCCATTCCCAAAACCCAGGTCCATGAAAATCCTTTACATCCTTCCATTTCTATTGTTTTGCCAGATGGGTCTTGCACAGCGGACCACCCTTTCTGTCGGTCTTAACAGCGGAATTTCGCGCTTTGCCGGCCCGAGCGCCCAAAAAACGACATCGTCCGGTACCGGTGGTCCTTTCTGTAATTGCGCGCTTCGCGAAGCCAGTTACCTGGGTAATGTGCCCGCGACTACTTACGGCGCAAGCCTGGCTGTGCAGCATGAGTATAAAAATCATTTCCTGCTGGGCCTGGAAGCCGGCTATGAGAACCTCCGAACGCGGATCAATGTGGAGAACTACCAGATTGACGACATGATCTTTAACACCGAAAATGCTTATAGCATTACCCGAAACCATTTCATCAACATTTTCCCCAGTGCCGGTTATAATTTTTCATTGGCCGGGAACGTGGACATTTCCCTCCGTGGAGGGGCCGATTTCGGGCTGGGGCTGAGCAGTTCGAGTCGGCTGGTAGTGCGGGAAGTATTTGAAGATGACCAATACACCGATCGCGACGGCCTCGCACCCGGGCTTGATTTCCGTCCCAGGATCGAGGCGAAAATATCCGGGAAACGGCTCGGCCTGACCGTCAATTACTCGCACGGCGTTACAAACTGGCTTAACGGCTGGGCAGGCGGCCCTACCGAGCTTTACATGCGTGTCTGGCGCGCAGGCGTACAGTACCGAATCTTCTAAAAAAGCAGTAAAAGAGGAACCATACCCGGCTTATTTGGCTTGACTAGTAAGGCACTATTTAATCAAGTATGACATTTTCCGACATCCGGCTGGTGGCTACCGATATGGACGGTACGCTTTTGAACTCCAAACACGAAATCCACGAATCCTTTTTCCCTGTTTTCAGAAAGCTTAAAAATCATGGGATCATTTTTGTAGCAGCCAGCGGTCGTCAGTATTTCAACCTCGCCAAAACCCTCGATGCAGTAAAAGACGAAGTGATTTTCGCTGCCGAGAATGGCAGTTATGTGGTTTTTAAAGGCGAAGAAATCCACATTCAGGCGATCGATCCGGAGATTACCCGCGAGCTGATATTGATTTCAAGAAAGATCAAAAACACCTACCCGATCATTTGCGGCAAGAAAAAGGCCTACGTCGAGAATGACGACGAGGAATTTATCGATCACCTCAAACTCTATTTTGAAAGATATGAAGTGGTGAACGATCTGCTCGAAATTACCGACGATCAGTTTCTGAAATTTACTTTATGCGACCTGGCCGGTTCCGAAGTGAACAGCTATCCCCATTACAAGCAGTACGAAACAGACCTGCAAGTGAAAGTTTCCGGGCCGATCTGGCTGGACATTTCACACAAAAAAGCCAACAAAGGCCGCGCAATGGAGGTTTTGCAGGAAAAATTCAATGTTACTGCCGAGCAGACGATGGTTTTCGGGGATTATCTGAATGACCTCGAAATGCTCGAAAAGGCGCATTACTCTTACGCGATGGCGAATGCGCACCCGGATATCAAAAAAATAGCCCGTTTCATCGCCAAAAGCAACGATGAAAACGGGGTAGTAGAAATCCTTTCGGAAATCACGGAGTAAGGCAATGCCCTACTCCGTATATTTTTTGAATATGGAAGTCGCCGTATGCCCTCCGAAACCAAAGGTGTTGTTCAGCGCATAATTCACGGTCTGGTTCAGCGATTTGCCCAGCACGATATTCATGCCTTCGGGAATCGCCTCGTCAAGATTTTCGGTATTAATGGTACCCGGAATAATATCGTTCTTCACCGCCAGGGCGCAAACGATACTTTCAAGTGCTCCTGCCGCTCCCAGCAAGTGGCCGGTCATGGACTTGGTGGCGCTGATCGCGACCTGATGATCGCCAAATACCGTTTTCATTCCGTGCAATTCACTCATATCTCCCAGGCCGGTTGAAGTCGCATGCGCATTCACGTAGTCGATCTTGTCGGGTGTGATTCCGGCTTCTTTCAAAGCCTTCCTCATACCTAATGCAGCACCCATGCCGTCCGGAGGTGTTCCCGTGAGGTGGTAAGCATCCGCAGCCATTCCGCCGCCGACGATTTCCGCATATATTTTAGCACCTCTTGCTTTGGCATATTCCAAATCTTCGAGGATCAATGCCGCCGCTCCTTCACCCATCACAAAACCGTCCCGGTCTTTATCGAATGGCCTCGAAGCTGTTGCAGGAGCATCATTCCTTTTGGAAAGTGCCTGCGCCGCACTGAAACCGCCCAATGCAGAATAGATAATCGCTGCTTCCGAACCGCCCGCTACCATCAGCTTGGCCTTACCCATGCGGATTGTGTCAAATGCGCTGATCAATGCCGTATTCGAAGATGCGCAGGCAGAAACGGTACAATAGTTAGGCCCGTGCAGCTTGTGGCGGATCGAGATCACACCAGCCGCAATGTCCACGATCATTTTGGGAATAAAGAAGGGGCTGAAACGCGGCACGCCGCCCGATGCGTGGAATTCCAGCAGCTGGTCTTCAAAAGTGCCCATCCCTCCGTTTCCTGTCGCCCATATCACGCCCATATCATGGCGATCTTCCAAATCGATATTCGCGAAATCCAGCCCTGCGTCCTTGATCGCCGTATCCGAAGCCGCAATCGCGTACTGGGTATGCAGATCGTATTTTTTGATCTCTTTCTTCTCGATATAATCTTCGGGTTTGAAGTCTTTCACTTCGCAGCCGAACTGTGTTTTGAATTTGGAAACATCCATTTTCGTAATGGTAGCAGCACCGCTTTTACCATCCACAATATTTTTCCAGAATTCATCCACGGAATTCCCCAGCGGAGAAATAACCCCCAGGCCGGTAACTACTACTCTTTTCATACAGTTTGATTATTTGATCCAAGACATCAGGAGCATTTAGTCAACCTCCTGAGTCAGTGTATCTTTAAAGATGCCGTCGACCAGTTTCTGCACCTTCGGGCCAATCAGCAGAATTGCCGGGATGACGATCAGATACGACATGCTCCAAGATTTGAGCCAAATCACCAAAAAATTGGCAACAAATCCAATATTTAGAGAGATCAAAGCGAAGGAAATTATCCCCGTCGTAACGACTCCCATAATCATGGCAAAAGCGATTTTCTGTCTCATATCGGCTGCGATTTTTGTGTATTGAAGGTTACTTTTTGGGCGCTCGCCTCAAACCGTCTGGAGCTCCACACCCGGGTTCATCACCTGCAAAGCTGCCGCGGGATTGCTCAGAAACAGATTGAACACATCGGCAGTACGGCCTGTCAGAATTTCATAAGTATTGTTTTCAAATGCCTCCACGAGCTCATCGGCGACTTGTTTGGCTGGGATCCCGTTCGTGGCACCTCCTATTTCCGCGGAGAACTCGGTATCGACGAGCGGAGGCAGTATTTCAAACACTTTAACATTGGAAGATTTCCCCAGTGTAATGCGAAGCGATTGGGTGTAGGAGTGCAATGCGGCTTTACTCGCAGCATAGGTAGGCAGTAAATGATTGGGAACAAGGCCGGCGACACTCGAAACCGTTACGATGGCCGCTTCATCCGCTTTTTGAAGCAATGGCAGGAGTTTCTGGTTCAGTCGGATAATGGCTAGGTAATTGGTCGTGATTTCCTCTTCGGCCAGCGTCGCAGCATCCTGTTCACCATCCAGGTGGTAGTAAGATGCCTTTCCGGCATTGTTGATCACGACATTCAGTTCGGGAAATTCATTTTCCAGACGTGCCACAAGTTCCTCGGCAGATTGCTTGTCGGACACGTCGGAAACGATCGGTGTCACATTACCAAGCTGCGCCGCGGCCTTTTGCAACCGTTCTTCGTTACGACCAGTGATGATCACGTGATTGCCTTTTGCAGAGAATGCTTTTGCGAATTCGAAACCGATACCGGCACTTCCGCCAGTGATAAGAATTGTATTTCCAGTAGTTTTCATTGTTTTTCGAGCTTTAAATATACCAATCGGTATTTTATTTTTGAAAATTAAAACCGGGATCGAGCCGGCGCTTTCGTGAATCAGAATTCACATGACAAAAATATACCAATCAGTATATTTTTCCAAGAAAAATAAGAGAAACTTTTAAAAATCTTTTCTCTGAGTAACAAAAACGGCCTGGCTGCCCGGATTCGAGGGCCAGCAATGTAAAAAGCTGATCGGGAGTTTCAAACTCCCGACCAGCTTTTTACAGTAATAACGCCAGTATGTATCGGCTACGTAAGCCCTCTCTCCTTTAAAATGGCCTCAGAACGATACCGGTACTTCTACGATGGTCGTTTCCCAACCTAAAAACAGCTTAGCGGATTTATCCGAAACCTTTTCAAACACAATCGAAAAGTTCTCGATCGGCGCATCCGCCTTTTTTACCGGGGCCGTCACACGCAGCACGTCGTTGGCTTCCTTGTATTTGTAAGCGCCCCAATAGTCGACGTCCGAACTGAGGATAATCGTCCATTCCTTTTCATTCGGAATCGCGAACATGGAATACGTACCGGCTTTCACCTTTTTGCCACCGAAAGTCGCGTCCTGATAAAATTTGATCTCTGTGGATTCATCCGCACCCAGTCGCCACACTTTGCCGTAGGGCTCCTTTTTACCAAAAATTTCGCGGCCATTCAAAAACGGGCGGCTGTACGAAACCTTTGCCAATGCCTTCTCGCCGTCCTTACGATCGTGTGCAAAATGGTCGGGGAAGTAAGCGATATCACGCGGACTCTTATCCAGCCCCCTGAATTTCTGCGCATTAGCACCGACAGTGATCACCATCATCAAAAGGGCCAGGAAAATGTTCTTTTTCATAAAGTGTTTATTGTTAGAGATTTGAATGCTAATGATAAGAAAAACTTTTGATTTGACTCACGCAATGGCTTTCCCACTCAAAACCGGCCGTGGGTCTTTCGTATTTCCAATGATCGCGAGGCTCCTTTTGAACTCGACTTGCAAATTATCCCCTTCGAACTTGCACCGCACAGTTTCGTAATGCGCGGTTTCGATGAAGCGCCAGGTCATTTCGAAAGTCGTGTCGTCGATCCAGGCCCCGTTGGCAGCGATTTTCGTTTTCTTTTCGCCCGGTACAGGGGTTAGTACCAGTTTCAGCGGCATGGTCGACAAATCGGTAAGACCGATTTTCCAGTTGCCCAAACCATTTACCACAAGGTGCTCTCCCTTATCGTCGGTTACCCTGAACAAACACCAGCCTTTGTCAAATTCAAAAGATATTTTATTGATTTTCAATTCATTATCTACCAACTTAAAGGCTTTGCCATTCATCTTCGCAGAGAGCTCGGAAGCGGTTTTTCCGGGAGTAAGCGGCAATGCCAGCGAGCTCAATTTCTTCTGCATTTCAGATTGAACGCCTTTGTCCGCCGGAACACCCGTCGCTTTCACGGTTGGCAATATATGGTTCCACACATGGTTCAGAATGGCCTGCATATCACCGGTTTCGCTGGTAATAGCCACCACCATATCTTCCTTCGGCATAACGATGCAATATTGCCCGAAAGCGCCGTCACCGCGGTAGGCTCCGTTGCGGCAACGCCAAAACTGATAGCCGTAGCCTTGCTGCCAATCGTCATCCTCGGGTTTGCGGTTACTGCCTTTGGACATGATATGCGAACGCGTCGCTTCCTCGACCCATGCGGCGGGGAGAATTCGCTTACCGTTATACTCTCCTTTTTGCAAATACAACTGGCCGAATTTAGCAATGTCCTCCGTTTTCACCCTTAGCCCCCAGCCGCCGGTATTAATGCCTTTCGGATCTACTTCCCAATCCACATCCTCTATCATCAGCGGATTGAACAGGCGTGGTTTCAGGTATTCGAGCAACGTTTGCCCCGTCAGTTTTTGAATGATAGCCGATAGCATATAGGTAGCGCCGCTGTTGTAGACAAAAAAAGTCCCGGGCTCGTGTTCGACCGGCTGCGCCAGAAACGACTTTACCCAGTTGTCGCTACCCGATTCGCGCAGCTTGCCGGTCGTGTCCTTATCATGGCCTGTCGACATGCTGAGCAGGTCACGCACGCGCATGGCCGCGAGGTTGGCACTGACAGTCGCGGGTTTTTCGTCAGGAAAAAAGGACACGACTTTATCATCCACTTTCAGCTTGCCTTCTGCTACAGCGAGCCCGATGGCGGTAGACGTGAAACTTTTACTGAGGGAGTATAAAGTATGTTTCAAATCCGGCGCATACGGTGCCCACCAGCCTTCGGCGACTACTTTTCCCTGGCGCAGGATCATCAGACTATGCAGGTTCAGCCGATCGGTCTCGACGGCATTGGCAAAATCCAGAATACCCTTAGCCGACATGCCCTGTGACTCCGGCGAGCTGCGCGGTAATTGTCCGTAGCTGAGCGAAGATGCCCAGGCCGACGCCGGAACAGCGCTTATTACGCCCAATTGTAAGGCGCCCAATCCCAAATGTTGAAGGAATTCCCTGCGGTTGTATGACATGGTTATTATAAAGGCTGGTGATCGAAATGAATAGCGGACGGTCCGACTGGTAGCTTTTGCGCAGGTAGTCCTATCTTTGCACCAATCACAAAACAAATGACCGCATGCCGGAGAACGAAACTTCCTTCCAATCGCTTGGATTGTCCGAACCATTACTAAAAACCATTGCTGAACAGAATTATACTCAACCGTATCCGATTCAGCAGGCCGCAATTCCAGCCATTTTGAAAGGAAATGATGTGCTCGGCATCGCCAAAACGGGCTCCGGAAAAACGGCGGGCTTTGTGCTGCCTATTCTGGAATCATTTCAAAACAGGCCGCCTGCGAAAAACCGGCACATTACGGCATTGGTACTGGTCCCTACACGTGAGCTGGCGGTGCAGATCGGCGTGGTTTTCCAGACGTTCGGAGAAAGGCTACCGCGTAAGGTCAAAACACTGGCGGTGTTTGGAGGGGTGTCCATTAACCCGCAAATGATCGCGTTACAGCATGTGGAAATTCTGGTAGCAACGCCCGGAAGGCTTCTCGAACTGATCTCCTACAAAGCGCTCAGCTTGTCGGAAACACGCATTCTGGTGCTCGATGAGGCTGATAAAATGCTGAATATGGGCTTTGCGGATGAAATGCGGGACATTTTCTTCCTGCTTCCCAAAAACCGGCAGAGCATATTGTTCTCCGCTACTTTGGGGGATGAGGTGGATAAGATCAATAAAAACCAGCTGAAAAACCCGCTCCGGATCGAGATCGCGGAGGAGGAGCAAAACCTGGACCTGATCAAACAAACCGGCTACTTTGTTGATCCCGATCGCAAAGGTCCGCTGTTAAGGTATCTGATCAAATCACAACAGATGAAGCAGGTATTGGTGTTCGTTTCGGCTACGCGGACGGCGGACAACCTGGTTGAAAAGCTGAAAAAGAACGGCGTAGACGCAATGGCCATGCACAGCAAAAAAAGCCAGGGTGCACGCACCGAGGCTTTGAACAAGTTTAAATCCGGAAAACTGAATGTACTGGTGGCAACCGATCTCGCCTCCCGGGGGATCGATATCCAGTTTTTGCCTTTTGTGATCAATTTCGAATTACCGAGGTCGCCAAAAGACTATGTTCACCGCATCGGCCGGACGGGACGGGCCGAAAACCCCGGCGAGGCAATATCACTGATTTGCCCCGAAGACGTCCATCATTTCAACATCATCCAGAAAAAGATGGGTAAACGCGTTGAAATGATAGAGTCTTACGACATCGAGCTGCGGGGCTATTAAAAACTATTTCTTCTTCGCTGCCAGATCGACAATATCTTTCTTGCTTCCGGTCCAGAATGCGATTTTACGACGATTGTAGGTGTAGGTAACCGCTACCGAATCGCCCCAGCTGATCACAGCTGGATAGGAATACTCATCTTCTTTTTTGCCGGTCGCAATATCGATCTTGTCGGTCCAGTTTTGCCCGTCGTCGTAAGAAAGGATCAGTGAAAGCGGCGAACGGGAGCCCCAGTTGTGGTCGTCGGGGTTATAGGCAAGTACCAGGGTACCGTCGGTCAGTTTGGCAAGGTCGATACCGCTGTTCGGGTTAGGCAGTGCAGTTTTTTTGATAGTAGACCAGGTTTTGCCATTATCCTTCGAATCGCTTCGACCGATCACGCCGCCGGTTGTGCGCACGAGCATATGCACATTGCCCGGCTCCGACTCCCACAAGGTAGGCTGAATAGCGCCTTTTCCTTTGATTTCCATGGTATCGATCTTGAAATAGGAGCTGGCCGTCCAGGTTTTGCCCTTGTCTGTACTACGGTCTACAAAAACCTCCCAACGGTTCACTTCGTTCGAAGCACCAGCCAGCCAGTCGCCGTTCGAAAGCTCTATCAATTTGTCTTTAACCGGGCCACGGCCGCCTTTGTCGCCCTTCACGAGTTCATAAGCCTCCGACCAGGTTTCACCATTATCCGAAGAGGTCTTCACCCACGTCTCCCACTGCGCTATCTCCTTCCCTACTTTGAAATACAAAATCACTTTACCGTCGGCTGTTTTCTGCAAAACCGGGTTCCAGTGCGCGTCCTCGCGAATTTTGGCCACTTCTATCGGCGCACTCCACTTGCCGGGCCTGCCTTTTGAAAGCCAGATACCCACATCCGGGTTCTTCTCTTCCGTTCCGCCAAACCATGCTATCAGAAACTGTCCGTCATCCAGCCGTATAAGCGTAGATGCGTGACATTGCGGGAATGGACGCTGATCACCGAACACAAATTCCTTGTCATTGGCGAGCGAATCCAGTTTCTTGTCCTCAGCTGTTTCTGTCTGTTTGGAACCGCAGGATGTCAGCACAAGCGAGCCCATCAGCAGGGTGGCGGCCAGCCGTAAAGATTGCATTTTGTATTGTAGCATGGATTAAAAGATAGGTTGAACGTTTGGCAGAATACCCTGACGAACCGAAAAGAGGCTATTATCTGAGCAACTTCTTCAATTCGTTCATGACCGCCGCCGGAGCCTGCTCCTCGTAAAGGACGCTGTAAACCGCTTGGGTAATGGGCAAATTAACGTGATAAGTCTTGTTCAGCTCATGAATACTCCTGGTGGCGTAATAACCTTCCGCAACCATCTTCATTTCGAGCTGGGCTGCCTTCACGCCGTACCCGCGCCCGATCATATTTCCGAACAACCGGTTACGGCTAAACTGCGAATAGGCCGTCACCAGCAAATCGCCGAGGTATGCGGAAGAGCTCAGGTTTCTTTCACGCGGGTCGAGGGCGGTTACCAGGCTTCCTATTTCCTGCATTGCATTGGACACCAGAACGGCCTGGAAATTGTCGCCATACCCGAGCCCGTGGGTGATCCCGCACGCGAGCGCGACGATGTTCTTCATCACCGCGGCGTACTCAACACCGTAAAGATCATCCAGTGCATTGGCTGTAACGTAGCGGCAGGTCATCAGCTGGGCAAAATCCTCCGCCGCGGGGCATTCCGTGGAAGCGATCGTGAGGTAGGATTGTTTTTCCAAGGCAACTTCCTCGGCGTGGCACGGGCCCGCGATCACGCAGGTGTCTTTCATTTCAATACCAAAAGCCTCGGCTGCCCAATCGGTAACGAGGGCATTCCTGCCTGGTACCATGCCTTTAATGGCCGAAACAATGCGCTTGCCTTGCAAATGCTTCGCCGATAAATGCTGTAAGGATTCCTGAATGAATGCAGCCGGAACTGCCAGAATAATGTAGTCCGCTCCTTTTACGGCGTCTGTGGTTTTCTCAAAAACCTTTACTTTCTTGGGTGAAAGCACCACATCGCTGAGGTAGCTGGGGTTATGATTGAACTTCCGGATATGGTCGATGTCCTTCTGGCTCCGGAGCCACCAGCGGATCTGCACGTGATTTTGTTCGCAAAGGATCTTGATCAGCGCGGTCGCCCAGCTGCCTCCACCTATCACGGCAATTTTTGTATGATTTAAAAAACTCATTAGGCGGGAATGTCAGAATTTGGCTGAAATATGGCCCCAAAATAGCTGAAAATAAAAAATCCTTGCAGCAAAGCCGCAAGGATTTTCCTTTTTAACCTAAACTAAATCGAACTTATTACTTTTTTACAACGCATCAGTTCGGGTTTTCATTTGATTTTTTTCCATCTTTTTTCGGTTCTTCTTTCTTTTTTTCGACGAGATCGCCGTTGTTCAGATTTTTGGATACCGCAATATATGGGCCTGAGATAATCTTGTCGCCCGGTTTCAGGCCCGAAAGGATTTCAATGTTCTCAAAGTCGCTGATACCTGTCTTCACTTCTTTCATTTCCGCCTTGCCCTTCACGTCGATGAAGACCACTTCTTTAATCACTTCCTGCTTCTTCGGCTTCTTGTCGTCTTCCTCGCTTACCGGGGCATTATTATTCGAGCCGTCGCCCGAGCCCGGAATAACTTGCTGGCTGCCTCCACGCGTGGTAACCGCCGCGATAGGCACGGAAACCACGCCATTTTTGCGCTCCGTGATGATCTCCACCGATGCCGTCATACCCGGTTTGAAGGGATAGGATTTTTTCGAACGCGCGGTCATCAGGTCCTTGAACGATTCATTCAGGATTTTCACTTTCACCTGAAATTCCGTCACGGCGTCCGCCGACGCGCTTGATGCCGATGAGGATGACGATGAAAGCGACGCAAGGCCTGCCGCCGTGTTCGCAATCTCTTTTACAACCCCCTTGAACTTGCGACCCGACGAGCTGTAAGCATCCACGTCGATCTCCGCAGTGTCGCCGATCGACACTCTCACGATATCATTTTCGTTGACATTCACGCGAACCTCCATGTCGGCGAGATTTGCGATGCGCATCATTTCCGTACCCGCCATCTGCGAAGTACCGACCACACGTTCGCCCGCCTCCACGTTCAATAGGGAAACAATACCGCTTACAGGCGCAAAAATGCTGGTTTTACGAAGGTTTTCGGCTGCATCCCGTAAGCTGGCCTCGGCACTCTTAATATTGAAAAGCGCCGCCGCTACGTTCGCTTTGGATGATTCGACGTCCTGCTGGGCTACGCCAAAAGTGGACGCAAATTGCTCGAAATCGGCGGACGAGATTACCTTGTCGGAAAAGAGCTTCTTGTTGCGGTCATAGTTGGCCTTCGCCTGCACAAGGCGTGCTTCCGCCTGGGCTACCATCGCTTTGGTTTGCTCATAATTGGCTTTGCTCGAATTGACGGCGGCTTGCGCCCGAGCCATCAGCGATTCATAGTTATCCGGGCGGATTTTCAAAAGCAGCTGCCCCTTCACCACCGAATCGCCCTCGGCTACATTTAATGCGATGATCTCGCCTGAAACGTCGGGGCTGAGCTTCACCTCCACTTCCGGCTGCACTTTTCCCGACGCACTTACCCGTTCGATGATATCCGATTTTTTGACGACCGCGTACTCTACTTCCGTCGTTTTGGGTTTGCCGATGTAGCCGGCCTGTTTGGCCCCAAACAACCCGGCGATAAGTAACACTACGACACCTCCCGTTATCCACCAGATCTGTTTCGAAGATTTACGTGCCATATTTTTCTGATTACGTTTTTTTTTAAAATAGGTTGCTGATAGTACGGGAATTCTAGAAATCGGAGAGCGGGCGGTTCATATAAAAGTCCAGGATTTTGGTCCTGAAAACATAGTCGTATTTGGTTTGTACCAGGTTGCCATTCGCTCTGTCGAGGTTGGCTTTGGCAATATTGTATTCGACCGAATTAATCGCGCCAACATCGAATCGTACCTGCGCGACGCGGAAAGTTTCCTGCAACGCCCGCACCTGGTTAACAGTCGCCGAATACCGTTTGGCAGCATTGGTCATGTCGATGTAGGCCTGTTCCACATTTTTGCGGATCGTCAGTTGCACTTGCTGGGCCTGGTACTCGTAAGTTTTTTGCTGCAATTTCGCATTGGCGACGTTGTATTTCGTCCTGAAATTATTGAAGATCGGGATCGACAAATTCAGGTTGATCGCGGAGTTACGGTTGAAGTCGAGCTGGTTGAAATACCGGAAATTCTGAACGGAACCATTCGGTGCACTCACGCGCTGCATGATTGGGACCTGCTTATTGTCTATCACGATGAAGTCTGTCTCGGAAGGGAGTATGACGGTTGTGTTTCCGGTCCCGTCGCCAACAAACCGCTGCTTCGGCGCGGCGCTGGAATAGGCCGTATAAATGCCGCCATTTAAGGTCAGTGTCGGCATTCCCGCACCTTTGGCCAGGTCGACGTTGATTTTTGAAGCCTCGATCCGCATATTGGCAGCCTTCATTTGCGGCAGATTGTTCAATGCAGTTTCAAAAATCTCCTGAATGGAAGCGTCATATGCCTGCATGGTCGGGTCCTTCACCGGAATTTTAACCACGTTGATCACCTCGCTGCCCGGCATATTCATGTATTGTTTCAGGTTCAGCTTGGCAGTTTCGAGGTTGTTCTGGGCATTTACAAGGGAAAGTTCGTCATTGGCCAGCTGCGACTTCAGGTCGAGGAGGTTACTTTCCGCGAGTGTACCCGCTTCCACGAGTTTGGCAGTGCGTTCGACCTGCAATAGAGATGCGTCCACCTGCCGCTGCGCCACCATAATCAGTTCCTCGTTGGTCACCACCTGCAAGTAGGACAATGCCACATTCAGCATAATGTCGTTGCGGGTCGCCTCGAGGTCTTTGGCGCTGGCCTGGTAATTGGCATTATTGAATTTAATGTTATTGCTGATCTGAAAACCGCTGAAAAGTGTCACCTGTCCGCCAAGCTGGTAATTGTTCGAGCTCACGTTCTGCTGGACGAACTGGTTGGTGAACGGATCGATGTTACGACCCGAACGAAAGCCCTGGCTCGCGCTGAAACTGATACTCGGCCACCGCTGCCATTTCGACTGCTGGTAGGTGTTGCCGTTGGTCTGCACCGTAATTTCCGATTGCTTGACCTGCGGATTGGTTTCCAGGGCGATCCGGATGCAATCTTCCAGCGAATAGGTATTGGCCGGCTGACTCACATTTTGCTGTGCCTGAACGGTTCCCGGGACTGTCATTCCACAAAACAATGCCAAAACCAGTGCGGAATAGCGTAAAGAATGAAACATAAGCGGTTTAGAGTTAGATGATCAATATTAGTGCTTACCGCAAAATGCGACCATCCATTTGGTACGGACGGTTGCATTTCCGTGGTAAAGGGCGATTTATCCCGGATACTTTTGGGGTCAGTGGAAAAACAGGTAGCCAAGCCAAATTCCTGCTATGACGCCTATTAAATCGGCGATCAGGCCTGCTACGATAGCATATCGGGTGTTCTTGATCCCGACGGATCCAAAGTAAAGGGCGACGATATATAATGTAGTATCCGCCGATCCCTGGAAAATGCATACAAGCCTTCCGATGAAAGAATCGGGGCCGAATTGCTTCATGGCATCGATCATCAATGCACGTGCACCGCTGCCGCTGAGAGGCTTCATGAGCGCAACAGGCAATGCATCGGTAAAGTCGGTATTAACACCCGTGGCGGCGAAAACCCATTTCAAACCATCGATCAGGTAATCCATCGCCCCGCAGCTGCGAAAGGCGCTGATCGCCACCAGCAACCCTACCAGGTAAGGGATGATCGTGACCGAGGTTGTAAACCCGCCTTTCGCTCCTTCTATAAACGCTTCGAAAACATTGACTTTCTTAAACATCCCCCAGCCCAGAAAACCGGCCACTACAAAGAGTAATACCGAGTTACCGGCGAGGATCGAAATCGTTTCGATCTGCTCCTTCGGCAGGCCCGACAAGTACCACAAAATCAATGCGATCATTGCTGTGACGCTCCCCAACCCGAGCATGACCGTCCTGTTGAACAGGTTAATCTTTTGCCAGGCAGCCGTGATGATCATGCTCACGACCGTAGTTACATACGTGCCCACCACACAGGGAATGAACACATCCGAGGGGCTTTCGGCACCCAGGATCGCACGCTGGGCGATGATCGACAGCGGGATGATCTGCAAACCGGAAGTATGCAGCACCAGGAACATGATCTGCGCATTCGATGCCGTATCCTTGCTCGGGTTTAGTTCCTGAAGGCTCTGCATGGCCTTTAAACCAAATGGTGTAGCCGCATTGTCGAGCCCTAGGAAATTAGCCGAAAAATTCATGATCATCTGCCCATTGGCCGGGTGATCCTTAGGCACTTCGGGAAAGAGTTTGTTAAAAAACGGGCCTATGAACCGTGCGATTACGTGTATAATACCTGCTTTTTCACCTACATTCAAAATCCCGAGAAAGAACGTCATTACACCTGTGAGCGGCAATGCAATATCCATCACGGCCACTTCCGCCATTTTGAGCATTCCTTCCGTAATGGCTTTGAAGGTCTGTACATCGCCCGTAAAGATGAATTGCAGGAAGGCTATCAGAAAGGCGATTACAAAAAAAGAAACGAAAATATAATTTAAAGCCATATCAGTTTACGGGGTGCAAAGGGCGGGATTAGTAATGATTTGTTTATAATGCTTTGAGTAAAATATTTCTTTTAATGCAAATAACAAAGGTATATTGCAATCAGCTAGGCCTATCAACAAACCTCGACGATTTTACATGAAGTATTACAGCTTTTTACTCCTTCTGGCGCTATTGTGCTGCAAAAAACCCAAAAACAACGACGAAAGCTCCGCCCAAAACAACGGCGAACCAAGCAAAGCCATTAATGATACCATCCCGCTTACCCGCGAAAAGGTAGAGAACAGCCCCATCGCGAGTTACAGCGAAAAGGTCAAAGACCCGCTGAACGACTGGCGCCTGGCCGTGGATGTTTATGAAACAAAGGAGACTTTCAAGTTCCTGATGAAAATCGAGTACATGGTGCAGGAAGCGGAAGACACGCTGACGATTCCCAATTTCGGAATCATGCCCAAAGTGGAAGTCCGGAAGGGGCCTGAGGAGAATTCATGCATTGTCGGATTTCTCGACAAGCAGGGCGAATTTAAGGATTACAAGCTGATTGCTTTGAAGGAGAAGCAGTTGAAGATTTCAACTTTAAAGTATTACGGAAGGGCGCGGTACAGGGTGAGTAAGTGATTTTCGGATACCAGGCAATTTGTCCGACATTCGAAAATAAACAGTCTGACTTAGTTGAATTTAGGGCGATAAATGTACCTGACTGTATCCAGCTCTGCCTGATAAGTCGCGCTGTTCATCACGTTACTAATCATTAGGTGGGTGGTCACTCCCCGCGAATAATCCTGTTCTAAAACCACCAAAATCCCTGTACTGTCATTCAGTATCAGCCACTGGCGTTCTTGAAAATGTTTGTCGTCCATCTCCACGCTCATGCGTGCTGCCTGCAACGATGAAGTTTCTTCTCCATTCAAACCATAAAATTTGAAACGGAAGAAATATCCTTTGTCTAAAAAAACGCTGTCAGTGTTATTGACAGATTTTGATGGAATCCATTTGACTTGCAACTGATGCTTTTCGGGCACTCCTGTTACCGGCAGAGCTCTTCCTTCTGTGACATCTATCAATGCCGTCAGAATATAACGTCCATCTGCATTATTCAACTCGAAATTACTATATCCGCGTTCCGCCCCTGGCTCGCATCTTTGCATTGACAACAGGCAGGCATAAAAGAGCACAAGTGTTTTCATGTCAGTTAGGGGTGATAATATAAGCCTTCATATTAGAACTGTTATACAGCGTACATGTCGCGCAGCAGTTCCTGGTGCGTCAGCAAAAGCCGTTCGGCGATCACGCGGCCTATGCAGCAGGCCTCGGGATGATTGGCATACAGCTGATAGAGGTCGGCTCTGGTAATGTAAATGAGGACGGATGGTTCCAACGTCTCGATGCATTCGCGGGAAGGAGCCTGCTTCACAAAGCTGTCGGCGGCGTGAAAAAAGTCGCATTCGCTGGCAAACCAGTCGGTGACGTCCCTGAAATTGCCCTGCCCGTCGGCGACGAAGTGATAACCACGTACAAGCCCGGTTTGCAAGTACCAGAGTTTATCACACACTTCACCGTCCGAAAGCAGTGCCCGTCCCTTCGGAATTTTCACGATTTTAAGCTTTTGCTGAAACAATATCCTGGTTTGATCTTCGACAGGCAGGATTTCACTCAGGGAGGAAGTGAACTCGCAATACATAGTATAGTGTGTTGATATAAACGCAAGTTGAAAATTTTCAACCAAATTTTTATACTACAAGCCAGGCACAAAAAAAGCCCGGATAACCGGGCTTCCATCTTCTTTGTAATAACAGTAATTACGCATTAAAAACCAGATCCATCTTCTCACGGATGGTTAATAAACGTTTACGGTCGCCGCCAGAAACTTCCGCGGAAGCCCAGCCGGAATAGCCGACCTTCTGCAATGCCTTGTTCACTTCGGCCCAGTTGCAGTCGCCTTCCATCAATTCGACGTCGAAACCTTTCCAGAGACCAAGGTCATTCTGTTTTTTGAAACTGAATTCTTTCAAATGGAGCTTTAAAATACGTTTGTTCAGCGCCTCAATCCAGGAAACCGGCCAGCTATAACGCAATACATTTCCGACGTCCAGGTACCAGCCAACCATGGGATGCTTAAAGTCATCCACAAATTTTGCCGCTTCCAGCGGACTCAGCAGAAACTGGTTCCAAACGTTTTCGATAGCAATTTTAACACCTGTTTTTTCCGCTACGGGAAGTAACTTACGGATCTCTGCCTGTGAACGTTCATATGCTTCACCATAGGTCACCGTGGCGTTTACTACCCCTGGCACTACCAGTACCGTGCTGCCACCATATTCCTTCGTATCCCACAATGCCTTTTCGATCGATTTGACGCATTCTTCCCGCTTCTTTGGGTCAGGATCGGACAATGGCAGCTTCCAGTGCATGGAATTTACCGTACCCGGAATCAGCAAACCGGTTTTATCTCTGGCCGCGAGGACCTCTTTCATATCCAGCTTGTCCGGAGAGTCGAGCTCGACACCATCGTAACCCAGATCTTTCAGTAACTTAAACTTATCCATTACTGATAAATCTTCTTTTACCATCCCCCACATCAAGCTCTTTTTCACCATCGGGCGTGCGGCAGCCGCTGGGGCGCCAGCCGCTTCCGTCGCAGAAAGGACGGAAGAACCAACCGCCACGGCAGATGCTGCCATGGCGGTATTTTTCAGAAAATCTCTTCTTTGCATGGGGTATCAGGAGAATGCGGTGATACCTGGCTTGGCCACCTCTACAACAGGTGGTTTCATATCAAAGCTGTAAGTATCAGGTCCCAGCTTCTCGGTAGAGTTCAAAGCCTCATCCCAGGTAATGCGCTTGCCGGTATAGGCTGCCATTCTACCCATGATGGCGGTCAATGTGCTGTGCGCCATAAATTCGCCATCGTTGATGAGCTTACCGCTACGGATAGACGCAAACAGTTCATTATGTTCTGTCTGGTACATATCATTCTGGGCGCCTTCGTATTTCCACGGATTAGCGCCTGTGATTTCGTGCACGTTACGTGCGCAGTTCACCATCGCGCTTCCTTTGGTACCCAGCGTCTGCACCAGATAGCTGTTTTCGCAATTGGCCTGCTGGCGTGAGTGATGGAAACCTTTCACGCCGTTGTCGTAATCGTAAACAACCGAGAAGTGATCGAAGATATTACCGAACAATGAGTCGGTGCGAACCTGACGGCCACCTGTTCCAACAACCGAAACCGGCAATTTGCCACCCATCGCCCAAGCCATCATGTCGATGCTGTGAACAGCTTGCTCCACGATGTGGTCACCGGCGAGCCAGGTGTAATACGTCCAGTTACGGAGTACGTATTCTGCGTCTGTCCAGCCCGATACGCGCGGAAACGACCACAGAGTACCGGTATCATAAGTGTTATAAATCGCCGTGATATCGCCTACCGCGCCGTCGAGGATACGCGCAAAGCTTGCGCGTTTGGGCTCGTGGTAGCGCCAGCAGAAGCCCGACATCAGGGATACATTCTTTTGTTTTGCCAATTTCGCTGCGTCCAGTACTTTGCGGACACCCGGAGCGTCCACCGCCACAGGCTTTTCGCAGAAAACGTGCTTGCCTGCATTGATAGCGGCAGTCAGGTGCTCAGGACGGAAGTGAGGAGGCGTAGCGAGCAAGACCACATCCACACCTGAATCCAATACTTTTTTGAAAGCGTCGAACCCAATGAACTTGCGTCCTTCATCTACTTTCACTTTCGGGCCGTGCACTTTGGTAAGGTTTTCAAGCGACGCGTCCATTTTGTCCTTAAAAATGTCGCCCATCGCCCACAGCACCACATTTGGATCGGCTTTCAAAGCCTGGTTAGCTGCACCGGAGCCGCGTCCGCCGCAACCGATCAAACCAACTTTGAGGGTATCCGCATTTACACCTGCAAAAGCGCGATTGGGGTTCAGAATTGCGAAGGTTGGTAATGTACTACCTGCCAATGCAACTCCCGCCATTTTCAGAACATCTCTCCGAGAAGTACTCATTGTCAATTAAGGATTAGGTGATGGAATGACTGTTTTTGTTGAATTTTCTGTTGATAATGCCAGTGATCCAGGATCTTGAAGGCATTAAAGTTAATGCAAAACCGCAATATTTCCTGCTAATATAAACCAAAATTTCCATTTGCGTGCTCGACCACACACAAAAGTTATTACATGTTGATTTTACAATTTATGTAGTTTTATATCTTCTAACTGCTGTTTCCTGAATATGGTCCTTGAGAATTTACTGCTCATTATATCACTTCTTTTTGTCGTTTCGATGCTCACGATGCTGAGCGAAAAAATTGGCATTTCCTATCCCATCTTCCTCGTTATCGCGGGCCTGCTGATCGGCATCGTGCCCGGAATGCCGCATATACAGCTCGAACCCGACTGGGTTTTCCTGATCTTCCTGCCGCCATTACTCTATGAAGCTGCCTGGAATACTTCCTGGAAAGATTTCTGGGCTTCCAGGCGGGCGATCGGCCTGTTGTCTATCGGATTGGTCGTATTCACGGCAACGGCCGTCGCTTATATCACCCATGCGCTCATTCCCGGTTTTACATTGGCTATGGGTTTTCTGCTTGGTGGCATTATCTCACCCCCCGATGCGGTGGCGGCGACGTCTGTTTTACACGGATTAAAGGTCCCAAAACGCGTCGTCACAATCCTCGAAGGTGAGAGCCTTGTGAACGACGCTTCCTCGCTGATCGTATTCCGCGTGGCATTGGCGACGATCGAAACCGGCAATTTTGTGCTCTGGAAGGCAGGTGCCGACTTTCTCATGGTGGCTGCAATGGGCATTATAATCGGCCTGGCCATCGCGCATGTGCTGTACGTCGTGCACCGCTTCTTCCCTACCACGCCGAGTATCGATACAGCACTTACATTCATTTCCCCCTATTTAATGTATATCACAGCCGAACATTTTCATTATTCGGGCGTGCTGGCGGTGGTGAGCGGCGGGCTCTTCCTGAGCTTCCGGGCACATGAACTGTTTACCTACCAATCACGAATGCAAACCAATTATGTCTGGCAAACGGTGGTTTTCCTCTTGAATGGCATTGTATTCATTCTGATCGGCTTGCAGCTGCCCGAGGTAATGAAGGGGCTGCATGAATATACCCTAACCGAGGTGGTTACTTACGCGGTCATTATCAGCATAGTCACGATTCTGATCCGCATTATCTGGGTTTTCCCGAGTACCTATATTCCGCGGATACTTTTCAAATCCATTCGTAGGAAAGAAGCCAGGCCAGGCTGGCAGCCCGTTTTTATCGTGGCGTGGAGCGGAATGCGAGGGGTGGTATCGCTCGCATCGGCATTGGCAATACCGTTGTTGGTGAATGGAAAGCCATTTCCGCACCGCGATTTGTTCCTGTTTATCACGTTTGTAGTGATCCTGTTCACACTGGTATTCCAGGGGCTTAGCTTACCGTATTTGATTAAATGGCTTAAAATCGAAGATGATAACGACAACCTGGAAAAGGAGAATGCGATGATGAACTCCCGCCTGGCGACGGTGAGCCTCGATTATATGAAATCCAATTACGACGGAGAAATACAGGATTTCGAACCCTTCAGGCTCTTGAAAGAACGCTACGAGAAAATCATCGAAATGGCCGATTACAAACTGCTCCATTCGGACGACGACACGTCGGTCAGCTACGTGCGTAAATACCGCAACATGCTACTCGAAATCATCGAAGTAAAAAGGGAAGAAATTGTAAAACTAAGGCGGGAAAGGACTTGCTCCAACGAAATGATCAAAACCAAAGAACATGAGCTGGATCTCGAAGAAGCAAGGCTCCGCAGGTCACCTTAGTGCCGGGTGCGGGTCAATCCCATTGTACTTCCACAACATAATCCCGAAGGTCGATGGTCGTGAATTTTTCGTTATTCTGGCGTTTGAGTGACACCTTGCCATTTTGCACCTTCGCCACCTGCTGTGCGATCACGTCCTTTTCGCTTTTCTTGCGGTAAATAGCTACCACAGAATCCTGGCTGGTCACATCCACTTCGCAAGTGCGGCCTTTGACTGTAACCAGTTTCGAATTGTTGGGCAGATAGGGCGCTTTCGCCAGCGCGAGCGCACGGGAAGCCTGTGGCACACCGTAGCCGATGTAATTGTTGCCGTAGGGATACAAATGGGACGATTTCTCGATCAGTGAGATCAGGTCTTTGTTCGAAAGGTGTGGATTGGCTTGAAGCAGACAAGCCGCAAACCCGGTAATCACCGGCGCGGAAAGCGATGTTCCGTACAATGAAAAACACGACACATTCGGCTTCACGTAAGACAAAAATTCCGGCCCGACGCTGCTGTAACCAATGCGGTTCCATAGCTTGCCATTGGTAGCGCCTACCGAAAGCACGCCTTTCGCGTCGGCGGGAGCAGAAACAATGCCCCAGCTTTTATCATCCCCCTCATTTCCGGCGGAAACGATGATCATAATCCCTTTTTTATCAGAAGCAATCTGCGCCGCTTTGCTGATAGCGCTGGTTTTGCCGTCCATTTGCGAAGGCTGATAGTTCTCTCTCGGGTCCGAAAAACCTTTGGCATAACCCAATGAAGTATTGATCAGACGCACGCCCAGGCTGTCCATCCATTCCATCGCCGCGATCCAATTATCCTCTTCGCCCCGATATTCGCGCATGGAATAGTCGGTGCGGGCAAGGTAGAACTTCGCGTTGGTAGCCATGCCATATTGCACCTGATCCTGGTAATCGATACCGGCGATTGCCGCCAGGACTTCGGTACCGTGCATGTCGGAGAACGACTCGGCGGTGCTGAAAAGCAGATCGCCGGGGCGGCCTGGCTTCACGTAGTCGCGAACGCCCAATATCCTTTTATTATTAAAAACCTGAGAAAGCGAAAGAGAAGAATCAGCACCATAGAAACCGGCGTCGATCACGCCAATGGTAACGTCCTTAGCCGTGATATTTTCTTTCAAAAATGCATTAGCCTGCACCTGCGACATCACCGGCGCCATTTGTGCTTTTTCCGTCGGCTGTGTCCTGGCAATATAAAAGCCGGGATCGATCATCACGACATCCGCTACGAAATCCAGCTCTCTTACCTTTATCGCCTGCTCGCTGGTCAGGTTTGCCGACACTGCATTCAGCCATTTGGAGCGATTGATGATATTGACCGATTGCCCTCTTAATGCCGCTTCATATTCTTTTTTAACCGGCAAATCGGTTTCATCCGAAAGTACCAGCCCCAGCTTCTGCCGGTTTTCCAGCGTCAGCGCCGACACCGCGGGGCTTGAAGCCAGATCTTTGTTTTTCAGATAAATCCAATATTTCGGGCTTGCTGACAACACCAACGGCACAAATACAAACGCAAGCAAAAGCAATCTTCTCATCAATGGCATTAGTTAGGTATTCTTAATCAATTTGGTATAGTAATGCTTTCAAAACTGCATTTGCACGGCCTTAGACCATTCCGTGCAAGGGCAGAAGTTTAGAATTTTTGAACAAGATAAACGTAATTTTACAAATTAAATTACCTGATACGAAAAAATACAGACATGCGATATTCCCCCATCGACCAAAAACTATTTATCGAAAACAGACGCCGTTTAACGACTTTACTCAAACCTAAATCACTGGCAATTCTCAACGCTAACGACATTATGCCCACCAATGCGGACGGCACAATGGGTTTCAAACAAAACAGCGATCTGTTTTACCTCACCGGCGTCGACCAGGAGGAAACCATCCTGCTTATCTTCCCCGACCACCCCGACCCAAAGTTCCGTGAAGTACTTTTCCTGCGCGAAACCAATGAAACCATCGCCGTTTGGGAAGGCGAAAAGCTGACCAAGGAACAGGCCCGCACCGCCACCGGTATTCAAAATATTTACTGGACGCACCAGTACGAAACCGTGTTCGGGAATATCGTTTTCGAAGCCGAGCTTGTATATCTGAACACCAATGAGCACACACGTAGCGATTCGTACGTGCAGTCGCGCGATGTGAGGTTTATTCAGGATTTTAAAAACCGTTACCCATTACACAACCTGGTGCGCCTCGCCCCCCTGATGCACCAGCTCCGCGCGGTGAAACAGCCCGAGGAAATCGCATTATTGCAAAGAGCTTGCGATATTACCAGGCAAGGTTTTGAGAGAGTATTGAAATTTGTAAAACCAGGCGTTCACGAATTCGAGGTCGAAGCGGAATTACTGCATGAATTCGTCCGTAACCGGTCGAAAGGTTTTTCCTACCAGCCGATCATCGCATCCGGCGCTAATGCGTGCGTGTTGCATTATATTCAAAACGACCAGGTTTGCAAGGACGGCGATATCCTGCTCCTCGACGTTGCCGCGGAATACGCCAACTACGGCGCCGACCTTACCCGGAGCATTCCGGTAAACGGCCGCTTCACCAAACGGCAGCGTGATGTTTACGATGCGGTTTTGCGCGTTTTCAAAGCCGCCAAGGGGCTACTTGTACCGGGTAATATCTGGGACGAATACCACCAGGAGATCGGCCGCATTATGGAAAGCGAGCTCATCGGCCTCGGGCTGATCACCAGAGAGGATATCGAAAAGCAAGACCCCGACTTACCCGCCTACAAAAAATACTTCCCCCACGGTACCTCCCATTTCCTGGGCCTGGATATCCACGACGTCGGCAACAAATACCGTCGCTTCGAAGCCGGTATGGTTTTCACCTGCGAACCGGGCATTTACATTCGGGAGGAAGGCCTGGGGATTCGATTGGAGAATGATATCCTGATTACAGAGAACGGAAATGTGGATTTGATGGCACATATTCCGCTGGAGGCGGAGGAGATTGAGGAGTGGATGAATTCGTAGGTCTGCGATCTATTTTGTAATTTTATCATCTCACTTAATCACATACACTTAATATGGCAAAACAAGAACTCTCCATCCAGGACTCGATCCGTGAAGCAAAGCGTTATCTCGACAATGCGAAAGAAATCCTGCGTGAGAAAGCCGGGAAAGAAGACGGCTATTATCAGGATGCGAAATATGTAAAGATGGCGGGGCATACCGCTTACACCGGCGTTTTATTTGCATTGGATCGTTACTTCGGCAAAAAGACGAAAGGGCGTCAGGATGTGGACTGGTACAAGCAAAATTTATCGCGTTTTGATAAAAAGGTACTGAATTCATTCCTAACTGCATATCAGGTTTTGCATCTCGATATGGCTTATGATGGTGCCAAAAGCGCGGATTTGGCAAAATTAGGAATGCAAGAAGCCGAGCGCATCATGGATTGGGTCGAAACGCGAACTGCCGCATAACCAGTCACTAGTATTTCGCCCCAATACAAAGCCGGGAGATTTCGCATCTTTCCGGCTTTATTTATGATCATAAATGACATTGAATGGACCTGCTACCCGAAGACATTTATAAGTTACTGATTTCATTCACCCTCGGCGGGATTATCGGCGCCGAACGCGAGTACCGCAGCAAATCGGCAGGGCTACGAACGCTCATTCTCATCGCGATGGGGTCGACGCTTTTTACGATCCTGTCGATCAAGATCAGCTCGGACGCCGGGCGGATAGCGGCCAATATTGTGACGGGAATCGGTTTTATCGGCGCAGGGATCATTTTCCGGGAAAACAACAGGGTTGTCGGGATTACGACAGCCGCGATCGTGTGGGTAACGGCGGCGGTGGGGATGGGTATCGGCGCCGGGTTTTACGAGGTGACCATCGTTTGTTTTCTGATTTCGGGCATGACGCTCGTCATCTTATCGCCAGTCCAGAAGCTCATCCGCCGGAAAAGCCAGATACGGAATTACCGCCTGATGTGTGTCTATCAGAAAAAGACCCTGAAAACCTATGAAAACATTTTTAAAGAATATGATCTGAAGATCCTGCGTGGCGAACAAAGCCGTATCGGCACCCACATTACCGGGAGCTGGACATTGCAGGGATCCGAAAGGAAGCATGAAAAGCTAACCCACCACCTTCTCAACGACCCCGATATTCTTGAATTTGATTTCTAACTATCAGTTACAAATGATATTAGTTTTTCATTAAAACTGATATCAATCATCCCGCAAATTGAGCCAAAAACGCCTTTGCTACGTTATAAATAGCCGATCGGAAACTTTATAGAAGCAAACAGGCATTATAGCAATAACCCAGCATCCTCCAAAGATTTACCCGGCCCGAGCCGGTAAACAGGATCACAGACAACAGTTATGTCCGACATTATTAAACAAAAAATTTGGGAAATTATCGCTTCCCGTACCTCGGCAGGCGAGGCGGAATGGTTGCAGCAAAAGGGCGTATCCACGCCGGGATCTTCCGCCCCCATTGACCTGATGACCGCCTTCGTCGCGGCCCCCAGGTTTCTGCCCAAAAAGATTATCAATACCTCAGACGCCGAAAAGGCCGCGCTTAACCTCGAAATTCCGGGTTTTTCGGTGGAAGGATGGTCACTGGTAAGGCTTAGCCGTGTGTGGCTGCTTACACAGCTTGATCCTTCGGTAAAAGAGGAATATACCAAACACATTGAAACGCTGTTCGACACCGCCGAAATGAACGAGTTGGTGGCGCTTTATTCGGCATTGCCCTTGCTCTCCTATCCTGACCAATGGCTTTTCCGCGCTACGGATGCCGTGCGGTCGAATATGGGTTTTGTGTTTGATGCGATTGCATTGCATAACCCTTATCCGGAGAAGTATTTCAGCGAACTGGCCTGGAACCAGTTGGTACTCAAAACGATATTCAATGATAAGCCTGTTCATTTGATAGAAGGGCTTGAAAAACGCTCCAACGAGAAACTGGCAGTAACGCTGTCAGACTTCGCGCACGAGCGCTGGGCGGCCGGACGTAGCGTACCTGCGCAGGTGTGGAGGCTCACCGGAAAATACCTGAACCCGGCGCTTCTGACCGATATGCAGCATTTGTTTGATTCGGAAAAAGAAGAAGACCGCCAAGCCGCCGCACTGGCTTGCGGTGAAGCCTCGCTTCCGGCGGCTAACTACCTGCTCGCCAAGTACACCGATCTCGAAAAATCAGTAAAATCCGGCGCATTGACCTGGGCCGACCTCGAACATTGATATTATGTGCCTGAATCATAACAATACCGCCCCGAATCCGTCGCATTTCGAAGACAGCGAAGAAGCGAACCAAGCTCCTGCGCACCGCGACATTGCCTGGAACGACTATAAAGACCTCATCAAAGGAATGCGTTTCTTCGACCCGCATATCCACATGGTTTCCCGTACTACCGACGATTACCAGGCCATGAACCAGGCCGGTATCGTGGCGCTCATCGAACCGGCATTCTGGGTCGGTCAGCCGCGGACGGGGTTATCGACATTTAAAGATTATTACAGCAGTCTGGTGGGATGGGAAAGATTCCGTTCCTCACAGTTCGGGATAAAACACTACTGCACAATGGGCCTCAACTCCCGCGAGGCCAACAATGAGCCGCTGGCTGAGCAGGTCATGGAAATCCTGCCTTTGTACATATATAAGGAAGGCGTCGTAGGTGTGGGGGAGATCGGTTTTGACGACCAGACGCCCGCGGAAGAAAAATACTACCGCCTGCAACTCGAATTGGCGAAGGAAGCTAAACTTCCCGTACAGATCCACACGCCGCACCGCGACAAGAAAAAGGGTACGGAGCGCAGCATGGCCATCGCATTGGAACACGGCATCGACCCTTCGTGGGTGATCGTGGACCATAACAATGAAGAAACCGTGAAAAGCGTGCTCGACCAGGGTTTTTATGCCGCATTTACCATTTATCCTTTCACCAAAATGGGTAATGAAAGGATGGTAAAAGTGGTGGAACAATATGGCCCTGAACGTATTATGATCAACTCCGCCGCCGACTGGGGCATTTCCGATCCGTTGGCGATACCAAAAACGGCGGCATTGATGAAAATGCGCGGCATTTCCGACGAAACAATCCGCCTGGTAACCTACCAGAATGCGATCGATGCATTCGGCAAGAGCGGGCAAATCGACGTGACCGACTTCGAATCGGGCTATGCGGTAGACCAATCTGCAAAATTTCATGGTAACAGTATTCTGAGAGGTGGCCAGCAGCCTGCTCCGGTGAAGGACTCTTTAGTGATCAATTAAAGTGGGTAGTCTCAAACCTTATTTGCAACTGACGCGCCCTGCTAACCTGGTAACGGCCATTGCGGACATCCTGGCCGGCATGGCGATCGCGCAATTTACCTTCTCGGATTTTTCACCCGCATTGCTCGTCCTTTCCACACTCGGCCTCTATGGCGGCGGTGTGGTGATGAACGACGTTTTCGATGCCAAACTGGACTCCGTCGAACGGCCCGAACGGCCTATTCCGAGCGGAAAAGTGCCGCTCGCGCAGGCTGCGACGATGGGCTTTTCGCTATTACTGCTCGGCATTATCGCGGCAGGCGCATTCAGTTTACAAAGCGGAATGATCGCAGTGGTGGTTGCGATGCTCACCATTTTGTACAATCGGTTTGCCAAACACCACGTATTCTTCGGTCCGCTGGTGATGGGCATGTGCCGGGGCGGCAACCTGATCCTCGGAATGAGCGTACTCCCCGAATCGTTTCAGCAATGGGCATTCATAGCCATTTTCCCCATCATGTACATCGGGGCGATCACACTGATCAGCCAGGATGAGGTGCATGGCGGCAAGAAACGAACCTTATATATTGCCGCATTTCTCTACCTGGCGGTACTTGCCGCACAGTTGACGATTGCGCAGGGCAAGGGTAATCTGCTTTTTACAATCCCATTTGTATTGCTGCATGCCTGGTTCATTTTCCGGCCACTCTGGAACGCGATGCAGAATCCAGTCGGCCCGCTGATTGGGAAGGCGGTGAAAGCCGGGGTTATTTCGCTTATTGTGATGAATGCTTCCTGGTGTGCTGCGTTCGGGCTGCTGCCGGTTGCATTGGCGGTGCTCGTTTTACTGCCGCTTTCGATGTATTTGGCCAGGGCGTTTGCGGTGACTTAGAAAGGGAGGAAAGGGAGAATGGAGGAAAGGGAGGAAGGTGGCTTCGGCCTAATAATTAAATTGGACGATGACAGGACGGGGAAAACCTGTTAATTTTAGTCTTTGTATCGATGATTTTGAGCCGCGTTTGAACGGATCGTGTTTTCAAACGTTTTATTTGTAAATACCCACTTTGCTAGTGTAATGCAGAATTCAATGCAAACCATAAAACAACGTTTCCAGGTGGAATACAACTATGCCGTATTCTTCACCCAACACCTTTTTGACGCCCATAACCCGTTACTGAAAGATTTTTTTCAAGATTATACCGAGCAGGGCTTTCAACGCAAGGCTCTTGTGATCGTGGACGAGGGGTTTGAACAGACACATCCGGAGCTAAAAGACGAGATCCGCTCCTATTTTGCACAAAATGCGACGCATATCCAGCTGGCGCCGGAAATCATTTCGGTACCGGGCGGGGAAGCTTGCAAAAACGATCCTTCACAATTCGACAAGCTCGTTGAAGCCATAGATGTTTACGGGATCGACCGCCATTCCTTCGTGATAGGCATCGGTGGTGGTGCAGTGCTCGACCTCGTCGGTTATGCCGCGGCGGTTTCACACCGGGGTATCAAGCTGATCCGCATTCCGACGACAGTTCTCGCACAAAACGATTCTGGCGTTGGTGTTAAAAATAGCATCAATTTCCACGGCAAAAAGAACTTCCTCGGCACATTCGCACCGCCCGTGGCTGTTTTCAACGACCTCACCTTCCTGCGTACGCTCGACGACCGCGACTGGCGCGGAGGGCTGGCAGAAGCGGTTAAAGTGGCACTAATTAAAGACGCAGCTTTCTTTGAATGGATTGAGGAACACGCCGCAGCACTCGCAGCCCGCGATGAAGAAGCAATGGCCTACCTCATCCACCGCTGTGCCGAAATGCATACCGACCATATCGCCGGCGGCGATCCATTCGAATTCGGTTCGTCACGTCCTTTGGATTTTGGTCACTGGGCAGCGCATAAGCTCGAATACCTGACCGATTTCCAGGTCCGTCACGGTGAAGCGGTGGCTATCGGTATTGCTTTGGATTGTGTGTATGCCAATAAAATAGGCATGCTGGCAGAAAGTGATCTCAACCGCATTCTTGATGTATTAACCAAGGTTGGTTTTGAACTATATCACCCAAAACTCGCTGAAAACGATAAAATCAACCTTCGCAACGGCTTGCAGGAATTCCGCGAGCACCTTGGCGGCAGGCTGACGATCATGCTGCTTGAAAAGGTCGGAAAAGGGGTGGAAGTGCATGAACTGGATGCCGACATTATCGCACAGTCTGTGGATTACCTCGAAAGTTCAAAAACTATCCCTGCATGATCACGCCTTACGGACACCTTACCTATTGCAGCAATATCCATCCCGGTGAAAAATGGGAAGACCATTTCCGGTCGCTGCGCGAGAGCATTCCCTATATTCGCCAGCAACTTGCGCCGGGTAAGCCTTTTGGCCTCGGGTTGCGCGTCGCGAACGAAGCGTCGATCGAGTTGAGCAAGCCGGAAGTACTGGAAGAGTTCGAAAACTGGCTTCACGAGCAGAATGTCTATGTGTTTGTGATTAATGGCTTTCCTTACGGGGGGTTTCACAATACCCGTGTAAAAGACGATGTGCACACGCCCGACTGGACGACCATCGACCGGCTTGCATATACCAAACGTCTTTTCAATATCCTTGCCGCATTGCTGCCTCACGATATGCATGGAGGTGTTTCTACGCCGCCGCTCTCCTACCGCCTTTGGTGGAAAACAGAAACGGACAAGCAACAAGCCACTGAAAAGGCGACCGGTCACATCCTCGAACTGCTCGACGACCTGATCCGAATCGAAAAGGAAACGGGAAAGTTCCTCCATTTGGACATTGAACCTGAACCGGACGGCATTCTCGACAATACCGGGGATTTTGTGACCTGGTATACCAATATGCTGCTTCCGAAAGGCACTATTTATTTAGTAGAAAAATACGGGATCGGCGGAGACGAGGCGCAGGCACTGATCTTGAAACACATTCAACTGTGCTATGACATTTGCCATGCCGCTGTCGGTTTTGAAAAACCGGAAGATATTCTCGATTCACTGAATGAGTTTGGCATTCAAGTCGGCCGTATCCAGGTTAGCTCGGCTTTGAAAGTGAATTACGCCAGCGAGCGGGAGATCAAACGCAAAGCCATTGAAACATTCGACGAGCCGGTTTACCTGCACCAGGTTGTTGCCCGCCACGACGACGGCCATTTCACGCATTATCCCGATTTGAAAGAGGCGTTGACCGACTGGAACGACACCCACGAAGAATGGCGCGTGCATTTCCACGTACCGCTGTTTGTGCATACTTACGGCGTCCTCGATTCGACACAGGGGGATATTGTTCAGACACTTGCATTGCAAAAAGAGGCACCATTCTCGGCCTATCTTGAAGTGGAAACCTATACCTGGGGCGTACTACCCGAAGATATGCAGAAGCCTATCGGCGAATCCATCGTGCGCGAGCTCGAATGGGTGAAGAAAGTCCTGAATTATGAATAAAACTGTTGTAATTGATATTGTAGGGTTGAGCGCCAACCTGATTGGCGAGCATACGCCGTTTCTGGATGCTTATGTAAAAAAGCGCCACCTTACGCCCATTAAACCCGTGCTCCCCGCAGTTACTACCACTTCCCAGAGCACCTATGTGACAGGTAAATGGCCAGCGGAGAATGGTATCGTCGGCAATGGCTGGTACGATCGCGAAGATTCGGAAGTTAAATTCTGGAAGCAGTCCAACAAGCTCGTCCAGGGCGACAAGATCTGGGATAATGCCCGCAAAGCTGACCCGAATTTTACGGTTTCCAAGATGTTCTGGTGGTATAATATGTACTCCACGGCCGACTGGTCGGTAACGCCGCGCCCGCAATACCATGCGGATGGTGTAAAAGCTCCCGACTGCTACTCCTACCCGCCCGAATTGCGCGACGAATTGCAAGCCGAACTCGGCCAGTTCCCGTTGTTCAACTTCTGGGGGCCGAACGCGAATATCAAATCCACCCGCTGGATCGCCGACGCCTCCATGTCTGTCGAAAAGAGGCATAACCCGACGTTAACACTCATTTACCTGCCGCACCTGGATTATTGCCTGCAAAAATTCGGGCCTGATTTTTCCAAGATCAGCAAGGAATTGCAAGAGATTGATGAAGTTGTTAAAGAACTTATTCAATTCTACGAAGCGCGGAATGCGAGGATTATCCTCCTTTCGGAATATGGTATTAATGCCGTCAGTAATCCGATCCATATCAACCGCATACTTCGGAATGAAGGCCTGATTTCGGTGCGTAACGAACGCTGGTATGAATTGCTCGACGCCGGTATTTCGAAAGCATTTGCCGTTTCCGATCACCAGATCGCGCATATTTACTTAAATGACTCGTCTGTCAAAGAGCGGGTAATGCAGGTTTTGAAAAAAACACCAGGCATCGACCTCGTCCTCGATAAAGAAGCCCAAAAAGAATACCACATCGATCATCAGCGCTCCGGCGATATTGTGGTCGTAGCGAAACCGGATAGCTGGTTTACCTACTACTACTGGCTCGACGACGCGAAAGCACCGGATTACGCGCATTTGGTAGACATTCACCGCAAGCCGGGCTACGATCCCGTGGAGATGTTTATGGATCCCAAAAATCCGTTGATCAAGTTGCGTGCAGGCTATAAACTAGCGAGAAAGCTGCTTGGTTTCAGATATTTGATGGACGTCATCCCGCTCGATGCTACATTGGTGAAAGGCTCGCACGGCGGCATTAATATTCCCAAAGAATACTACCCGGTCATCATCACCGACCAGGCTGTCGACAAGCCGGAACTGGAAGCGGTAGATGTGTACGATGTCATCTGGAAACACCTGATTTAAAACCCATTCCAAAAACAAATAGGCTTTCATGACGTTGTTCTAGAAACTTACTACTACGACCTCATGAAAGCCATCCTTCGCCTAACGCTCGTTCCGCTGGCTATTATCATTGCACTTTTAGCCTGCAAATCCGACGATCCCGAAATAATCGAAGATCGTTTCCCAGAGGATTCAATCGATTCCAAAGACGTTTTCCCTGCGTTGACATTCAGCCAGCCGGTGGACCTGGTTCAAGCGCCAGGCGATAGCAGCAGGTTCTTCGTAGTGGAACAGGGCGGGGCTATCAAAGTATTTTCCAATGGCGAAAATGTAACGGGCAGTTCCACATTTCTCGACATTAAAAACAAAGTAAGATCTGGCGGCGAGCGTGGATTACTGGGCCTCGCATTTCACCCCGATTTCAAAAACAATGGCTACTTCTTTGTCAATTACACTTCCGGTACACCGCTGAAAACGGTGATAGCACGCTACAAAGCCACCAGCGCAACCCAGGCAGATCCGAACAGCGAAGCGGTTTTACTTACCTTCAATCAACCCTACGACAACCACAATGGCGGCTCGCTACAATTTGGAAAAGACGGTTATCTCTACATTGCAACAGGCGACGGCGGCAGCGGCGGCGACCCGCAGAACAATGCTCAGAATTTGAAAAGCCATTTAGGCAAAATCCTGCGCTTAGATGTGAATGGGACTGCGAAAGGCAATTACAGCATTCCCAATGATAACCCTTACGCGACCGGGACCACCGGCAATCTCCCCGAAATATATGCTTATGGACTTCGTAACCCGTGGCGCATTAGCTTTGACATGGGCAGCGACAAGCTTTTCGCAGGCGACGTAGGCCAGAATGAGCGTGAAGAAATCGACATTATCACCAAAGGCGGCAACTACGGATGGCGTATTAAGGAGGGTATCGATTGCTTCAATCCTTCTTCCAATTGCAACTCCCAGGGGCTCATCGAACCCGTACACGATTACAGCCAGGACAATGGCGACCGCTCTGTAACGGGTGGCTACGTGTACCGTGGTTCGGCCATTCCCGCGCTTGCGGGCAGGTACATTTACGGCGATTACGTCAGCGGGCGCATATGGGCACTTGAACTCGATGGCGATAAGCGGAAAAGCAACACGCTGATCATGGAGGGTAAGGGCGCTATTTCATCCTTCGGGCAGGATACCAGGGGTGAAGTCTACTATTTGAACTACCGCGAAGGCAAAGTGATGAAGGTGGTTAACGGAAATTTAAATTGAAAAATTGACCGGTCGTCCTATCTTTGCCGGAAATTTAAAACTATTAAAATGTCCAAGGTTCTTATCATTGGCGCAGGCGGTGTCGGTAGTGTTGTGGCACACAAATGCGCATTGAACAGCAATGTTTTCACCGAAATAATGCTCGCCAGCCGCACCAAGGCGAAATGTGATAAAATAGCAGCCGAAATAAAGGAAATGCACGGGGTAGAAATCCAGACCGCTCAGGTGGATGCCGACATCGTGGCCGAAACGGTGCTGCTTATCAAGCGTTTTCAGCCCAAAGTGCTTATTAACGTAGCCTTGCCTTACCAGGATCTGACGATTATGGAGGCCTGCCTGGAAACCGGCGTGCATTACCTCGATACCGCCAATTACGAACCGAAAGACGTCGCGAAATTCGAATATAGCTGGCAATGGGCTTACCAAGAGCGCTTCAAAGCTGCGGGGCTGATGGCCGTTCTGGGCTGTGGTTTCGACCCGGGCGCTACGCAGGTTTTCACTGCTCACGCCGCCAAGCACCATTTCGACGAAATGCATTACCTGGATATTATCGACTGTAACGCGGGCGATCACGGCAAAGCATTTGCGACCAACTTCAACCCTGAGATCAACATCCGCGAGATCACCCAGCCGGGCCGCTATTGGGAAAACGGCGCATGGGTCGAAATACCCGCGATGTCTATCCATAAACCGATCGACTATCCCGGCATTGGTCCGAAAGAGAGCTACGTGCTTTACCACGAAGAACTCGAATCGCTGGTAAAGAACTTCCCTACCCTGAAACGCGCACGTTTCTGGATGACATTCGGCCAGGCTTACATTACGCATTTGAATGTGCTTGAAAATGTAGGTATGACGAGCATTAAACCGATCAAATTCAACGGTATCGACATCGTTCCTCTTGAATTCCTGAAAGCGGTACTGCCCGCTCCCGACACTTTGGGCGAGAACTACTCAGGCCAAACCTCCATCGGCTGCCAGATCAAGGGTATCAAAGACGGTGTGGAAAGAACTTACTACGTTTGGAACAACTGCGACCACGCCGAATGCTACCGCGAAGTACGCGCGCAGGCTGTGAGCTACACAACAGGCGTTCCCGCGATGATCGGCGCCATGCTGATGCTGACCAACGACGAGTGGATGAAGCCGGGTGTTTATAATGTAGAAGAACTGAATCCGGATCCATTCATGGCGCTGCTGAACGTTCACGGATTGCCGTGGCATGAGGCGGTGGATATCGAACTTCCACACGAATATTAAAATGTCACGCTAAGCGGAGTCGAAGCGCATGTATGATGTCCCGTACGGACTGTCTTCGACTTCGCTCAGACTGACATGCTTTTGTTATCCTTCCATCGTTATCACCGCCCGGGTACAAACCCCTCCTATCGGCGGGTTAAACTTCGACACTTTCACCGTCACCTTCTCGACCGTCGGGTAATGTTCCCGTATTTTTTCAATTACATTAAAACCAATGTGTTCCAAAAGCTTGGCAGGTTCTTTCATGACCTTGGCCGTGAGCTGGTAAATGGTTTCGTAGTTGACGGTCTCGCTCAGCTTGTCGTGCTGCGCGGCGCGGAAAAAGTCAGTGGTTATGGTAATGTCCAGGGCGTATTTATTTCCGATACGTTGTTCTTCGGGGTAGTAGCCGTGATATGCAAAAAATTCGAGTCCTTCGAGACTGATCGTTCCCAATATTGAAACTTAGATTTGGTCAAAAAATGAACCGCCGCCTGACTTCTTCGGCTGGCTGTTTTCTCTCGGCCGGTTGATCCCCGTCGAAGAATCCCTCGCTTTCTCCGCCACCTTATGCATTTCCGCCAGCACCTCCTCGGCTTCCTCGGCGGCAGTTTTGGGCACCTGTCTTGGTCTGTTGAAGGCAACCTCGTCCTCGCGGACAGGTTCCGGAACAGGCGCGGGTTCGGGCTCGGGAATTGCCGCGGCAACCGGTAATTCCTCTTCCGGCGTAACCGCCTCCGGCAATTCGGGATCTATTTCAAAAACTGCTTCCGGCTCCGGCTCTTCTTCCGTCGCAATTTCGAATACCACTTCCGGCTTATCATCCTGCAACACTACCTGCGCCTCCGGCTCTTCGGCAGCTTCTTCTACTTCTATTTTTACAGGCTGCTGAAATACGATTTTCTTAGGAATCTCGATTTCCGCAATGTGTTTTTTAATGTCCTCCATTTTGTTGAGGACCGATTCCTTGTCGTATTTCTGCTCGAAGCGCTCCACCGTTTCCAGCGCGCTGTTAGCCAGCGAGCTCAGTTGTACAATGAGGTTGTCGCGGAAGTTCTCAATAGCGCGAAAATCGCGTTCCTGGACTTTCACTTCCTGTGCGAAATCTTCTTTGAATTTCGACAACCGGTCTTCGGTTTGCCTGATGATCTGGCTCGTGCGTTGTTCCGCTTCCGCCACCAGGTCGTTCGCCGCCACGCGAGATTCTTCTATTCTTTTTTCCGCATTTTCGTTGGCTTCTTTCTCGATTAACTTACTGGTGTCTTCTGCCGCTTTTAAAGTTCTGAATAAGGTTGATTCGATATCTTTCAACTTCGCCAATTCCTTCTCCGCGTATTCCAGCTGCATCTTCAGCAAGTTGTTTTCGCTTGAATACCGCTCCCATTCCTGAGACAGAGAGTTCAGGAAAGCATCTACTTCGTCCGGGTCATAACCTCTGAAAATCTTTTCAAAAGTGTGCTTGCGTATCTCTATAGCGGATATTTTCATGATGCATTCTATGCTTTGATGCCTAGTTAAAAACGGTCGTGTAAGTTAAAGATATATGATTCATTTTTCAAAGTATTTACCAACATTACCATATTATAAGTATTGGCTTACGAGACCTCCCAAACCGATATCATCCGGTCGTCACTGCACGAAATCAACTGATTTTCATAACCCGTCCAGAGCAGTTTGTTGACCGATGTTCCATGCCCCGCATGACGTGCCCGGTCGATAATTTTTTTAAGCTTGAATGTGGCTGCATCCCACAATTTTATGGACTTGTCCATACTGCATGTAGCGAAGAGGGAGCGATCAGGACTGAATGTAATGTCGTTGATCGCGTACATATGCGCGGGGATGTCGGAAACGATGCCGTATGCGTCATTGACGTCCCAGATTTTCAGGTGCGCGTCCCGACCGGTGGTAAACAGGTATTTACCGTCCGGTGAATACTTAACGGAAAATACCGAGTTTGTATGCGCCTGGATCGTCTTTTTTAATTTAAAACCGTCCAGATCGAAGATATGGACGTTGCAATCGCTGTCGCCGGTAGCGAATTCGTTGGTATCGACATTCACCGCAATGCTGCGGATACTCTTGCCCGCAATTTTGATATGCTTCTGAACGGCGAACGACGGAACGTCGATCACCGCCACCACCCCGTCGCCTAACGCGACGAGCGCTTTGTCACCGGCAAACCGAATATCAAAAATGGCCGCAGTGGTTATTTTGGAGGTCTTTTCAATCGCGTTTTCTTTGGTATTCAAAAGCTGGATTCCTTCGAAATTCTGCCCTATCCACAGAAAATCGCTGTCCTCCTGCAATGCAAGCGCATATACGGATGTACCTGCACGCGCGACAAGCTTTCCGAGATCGGGTTTTTCCAGGTCCCACCGAATGACGAACCCATCGGCACCCGCAGAGTAAAAGCCACGGCCTGTTTCGTCAGAAATAATTGTATAAACACTGTCCCTATGACCGGAAAAAGTATCTACTTTGCGAATATTCATCTTGATAGTTTTGTAGCAAACAGTATTACCATGCCCCTCGTTCATTCCGAAAAGATAGAAGATAGCAGCACATTACTGCTCTGGAAACTGACGGAAACCGAAGCGGAACTTCAAAATGCTCTGGGTAACGGTTTTAACCAGGAGGAGCTCGACAAAATATCCCATCCGCAAAAAAAACGGGAATGGCTCGCCAGCCGGATGCTCATCAAGACCCTGGCCGAACAATTTGGCATCAACTATGTGGGTATTCACAAGGACGAGCACGGCAAGGCGTTCCTGATCGACAACGATTCGCACATTTCCATTACCCACACTGCCGAGTTTGTGGCCGTGGCCATCAACCCGACAGCCGCCGTTGGGATAGATATGGAAAAAACGGACGCGAAATTGCAGCGTACTTCTAAAAAATACCTCTCCCCACCCGAGTTCGACCACGCGCAGGACGAAATGGACCGCCTTTGCATGTACTGGTGCGCGAAGGAGGCTTTATATAAATTGTACGGAAAGAAAAAGATCAGTTTCCGGGACTCCATTTTTATCAGCCCGTTCGAAAACGCCGACATTATCCTCAGGGGAAGTCTTACAGACGAAGATCTCATCGTCCCCTCAAACATTCACGTTCGCTGGTTCGACGGCCATTGCCTGGCCATTGCGCTCTGAGATCAGCCTTCGGGAAGTTCGTCGAGCGTCGATTTCAGTATTTTCTCGATTTCCCTGATCTTGTCCTGCTCGCTCGTTTTTTCGTAGGAAAGGATCAGGTTACGTAGTACCCGCTGCACGATCTCAAGATTGGTGCAAGGCTGGTAGAAAATGTCCTTGGATTTGATATTCAACTGCGCGATGTAGTGATCGATATCCGTTTTGGAAAAAATGATCCCCCGGTTGAATACATTAATATAGAACTGTGTCTTGTCGCTTTTATAGGTAAGCACAAACAGATTAGGCAAATTGACGCCATACACCGGCATTCCCAGCTTTCTCGCAATCAGTAAATAGATCACGCACAGCGTAATCGGGTTACCGCGGCGGCTTTCGAGCACCGAATTGATCATTGAATTGGTCGGTGAGTGAAAATTCTTGGTATTTGCCGCGAAATTCATCACGCCGAAGAAGATGCTATTGATCCGCTTCACCTGGTCCACCGCATTCATTTCCTCCTGAAACTGTATCCAGATGTCATAGTAAAGCTGCTCGATCGTCGTTCTCAGCTTTTCGATCGACAGGTCGGGATAATGGTAGGTAGCGATGATCCACATACCTTCAAGCAGGTCGAGCCCGCCGCCGTTTTTCCATGCCTGCAACCGTTCGATCATGATGCTAAGCTGCAATTCGTGGATCAGTTCCTCGATTTTGCGCTGCACGATCGGGTTGAAGCTTTCTTCCCATTCAGTCTCCAGAAAAGGTATCACTGTCCCTCCCAACGATAATATCTTCCCTTCAACATGCTGACTTACTTCATGATCTTCATCATCAAGCAAGGATATCAGTGCCTTGATTTCTTTCTGGTCCATTTTCCTCAAATCTGCGTTTTACAACCAACGGATAAATAAAAACATTTTTTTTTAATGGACGTCAAATTTTCTACTTTTGCCCGGAAAAAAAGACGGCCCGAAACCGCATTTTTCATGGTAACTGTGCGCTATTTGCGTCCTAATGCATTGTTTGAAGTCTTTTTTGAATACCATCTATACCACCATATTTTTATAAAAAACGCACATAACGCATGAAAATTCTCGTTACCGGAGGGGCCGGATTTATCGGTTCCCATACCGTGGTGGAGTTGCATAATGCAGGGTTCGAACCGGTCATTATCGACAACCTGTACAACTCCAATCTCGACGTTTTAGAAGGAATCAAAAAAATTACCGGTAAAACGTTTCCCTTCTACGAAATCGATTGCAATGATGCCAACAAGGTAAGGGCCTTGTTTGAAAAGGAAAAGTTCGACGGAGTCATTCATTTTGCAGCGTACAAGGCTGTGGGCGAGTCGGTTGAAAAACCTTTGAACTACTACGAAAACAACCTGATTTCCCTTCTGGTATTGCTTCGCACGATGAAGGAATTCAATGTCGATAAGTTTGTATTCTCCTCCTCGTGTACGGTATACGGCCAGCCCGAAAAGCTGCCGGTAACCGAAAGCACGCCGCGTCTGCCGGCCAATTCGCCTTATGGCAACACCAAAGCAATTGCCGAGGACATTATCCGCGACCATGTGCATTCAGGTCCGGGAATTAAGGCGATCTCGCTCCGGTATTTCAACCCCATCGGCGCGCACGAAACGTCGCTGATCGGTGAGCTGCCAAATGGCGTCCCGAGCAACCTGGTACCATTCATTACGCAAACTGCCGCCGGTCTTCGCAAGTCGCTCACCGTGTTCGGCAACGATTACAATACCCCCGACGGCACCTGTATCCGCGACTTCATCCACGTGGTCGACCTCGCGAAGGCGCACGTGAAGGCGCTCGACCTGCTCGAATCGCAGACGGATACTAACTATTATGATGTATTTAATGTAGGAACGGGCGAAGGTTATACCGTTTTGCAATTGATTAATACTTTTGAGGAAGTAAACGGCGTGAAACTCAACTATACCATCGGGCCACGCCGCGAAGGGGACGTCGAGCAAATCTATGCGCAGTCCGATAAAGTAAACAATGTAATGAAATGGCGTGCCGAGAAAACCATGGCCGACGCACTCCGCGACGCATGGAACTGGCAACTAAAACTTAAAGCTGAAAAATGAAAAAAATCTTGATTACGGGAGGAGCGGGTTTCATCGGCTCACATGTTGTACGCCGGTTTGTCAACTTTCACCCGGAATATCATATTTATAACCTCGACGCACTCACCTACGCCGGAAACCTCGAAAACCTGCGCGACGTCGAGAACGCGCCGAACTATACATTTGTAAAAGGTGATATCGTCGACGCGGCATTTATCGACAAGTTGTTCGTTGAAAACGATTTTCATGGCGTAGTACACCTCGCGGCAGAAAGCCATGTTGACCGTTCGATCACCGACCCGATGTCATTCGTAATGACCAATGTCGTTGGAACCGTAAATCTTCTGAATGCGGCTAAGAAAGCATGGAAGGACGATTTCAGCGACCGCCGTTTTTACCACGTTTCAACCGACGAGGTTTACGGGGAACTGCACGACCCGGGTACATTCTTTGTGGAAACGACCAGTTACGACCCGCGCTCGCCTTATTCAGCATCGAAAGCATCGTCCGACCATTTTGTAAGGGCATATCATAATACCTACAAACTGCCGGTAGTCATTTCAAATTGTTCGAACAACTACGGTCCGAACCATTTCCCCGAGAAGCTGATCCCGCTGATGATCCACAATATCATCCAGAAAAAACCGCTTCCTGTATACGGGAAAGGCGAAAACATCCGCGACTGGTTGTTCGTGGAAGACCACGCGATCGCGATCGACGTGATTTTCCATAAAGGAACGAATGGCGATACCTACAATATCGGCGGCCACAACGAGTGGAAGAACATCGACCTCGTGCATCTGCTTTGCAGCATTATGGACCGCAAGCTCGGCCGTAGCGAAGGCGAAAGCGTGCAGCTGATCACCTACGTGACCGACCGCGCCGGGCATGACCTGCGTTACGCGATCGACGCCACGAAATTGTCGGAAGAACTGGGCTGGAAACCTTCATTGCAGTTTGCGGAAGGTCTGGAAAGAACGGTTGACTGGTACCTCTCGAATCAGGAGTGGCTGAACAATGTAACCTCCGGCAATTACCAGAAATATTATGATGAAATGTATCAGGATAGATAATCCGGTCATTTCTTTACTCAATTGAAACTCCATCTATGAAAGGCATTATTCTGGCCGGCGGTTCCGGTACGAGGTTACACCCGCTTACATTGGCAGTCAGCAAGCAGCTCATGCCTGTTTATGACAAACCGATGATATATTACCCGCTGTCGATCCTGATGCTGGCGGGTATCCGTGAAATCCTGATCATTTCGACCCCGCACGACCTGCCGCATTTCGAAAAGCTGCTTGGCGACGGAAGCCGCCTCGGCTGCGAGTTCAGCTATGCGGTGCAACCCAGCCCGGACGGACTGGCGCAGGCATTCATTATCGGGGAAGAATTCATCGGCGACGATAAAGTAGCATTGATCCTTGGCGACAATATCTTCTACGGATCGGGCCTTTCGACATTGCTTCAATCCAACAACGATCCCGAAGGCGGCGTAATCTTCGCCTACCAGGTACACGATCCGGAGCGTTACGGCGTTGTAGAATTTGATAAATCCAATAAGGTGATTTCTATTGAAGAGAAACCTGTCGAACCGAAATCCAATTACGCGGTGCCGGGCCTGTACTTCTACGACAACGACGTTGTGGAAATCGCCAAAACTATCCCTCCGTCGCCGCGCGGCGAGCTCGAAATCACGGACGTGAACCGGGTTTACCTCGAACGCGGCAAACTGAAAGTAGGTGTCCTCAACCGCGGCACGGCGTGGCTCGATACGGGTACATTCCAGTCGCTCATGCAGGCCGGCCAGTTCGTGCAGGTCATTGAAGAACGCCAGGGTTTAAAAGTGGGCTGTATTGAGGAGATCGCATACCGCATGGGCTTTATTAATGCAGAACAATTGCGTGAAATCGCCCGGCCTCTTGTTAAAAGCGGCTATGGCACTTATCTGGAACGCATTGTAGCCAATGCCTGACCGGCATCGGCACCGGGAGTAGCACATTATCATATTCGAATGAAGTTTTTGGTAGAGGAAATCGAAGAATATTCCGCAGCCCACACGGAAGAAGAGAATGCATTGCTGAAATCCCTCAACAGGGACACCCACGCCAACGTTCTCAGCCCCCGTATGCTCTCAGGGCATGTGCAGGGCAGGTTCCTTTCGATGATTTCCAGGATGATCAGGCCCGACCGCATTCTGGAAATCGGCACCTACACCGGCTACTCGGGCATTTGCTTTTGTGAAGGCCTGAACCCCGGCGGAAAACTCGTCACCATCGACGTAAACGAAGAACTCGAAAGCTTCACCAGGCGGTATTTCGATCAATCGCCTTTCAAGGACCAGATCGACTACCGTATCGGCAATGCACTGGATATCATTCCCACGCTTACCGATACGTTCGACCTGGTCTTCATTGATGCGGATAAAATCAATTATTCTTCTTATTTTAACCTCTGCCTCGAAAAAGTACGCTCGGGCGGGTTCCTTATCGCCGACAATGTGCTATGGAGCGGCAAAGTCGTCGAGCAGTTAAAAAAGGTTGACAAAGACACGCAGGCATTGCTGGATTTCAACCGGATGGTCCATCAAGATCCCCGGGTATCCAATATCCTGCTACCAATCCGCGATGGATTGATGATTCTTCAGAAATTATAGTACTCAATAGTCAGGCGTTTTTACTTTTTATGGCCAGAACTTCCATTAACAACATTATCTCTTTTGTTATCGTCCTGCTGCTGACCGGCAACGTGGTTTCCGCACAGGCCCCCGAAATCCCGTCCAGCGTCTCTTTCGGCGGCATTACCGTCAAGTTCGACAGAAGCGCGCAGGATATCATCGAGGAAGACGTCAAAAGCCTGATGTCGAACCGGAAATTCTGGGAAGAAAAAATGGACCGTGCCATTATGCACTTTCCGATCGTGGAAGGCATTTTAATGGATGAAGAAGTGCCCATTGACTTTAAATACCTGGCCGTTCAGGAAAGCTCTTTCCGCCCCGACGTCGTTTCGAGCTCGAATGCGGTTGGTTACTGGCAGTTCAAGCCCGAAACCGCCCGTGAACTGAACCTGCGTGTGGATAATGATGTGGACGAAAGGAAGAATATCAGTTCCTCGACACACGCCGCTGCCTGGTATCTGAAAAAGAACAACCAGCAGTTCAACAACTGGGTTACTACATTGTATTCCTATTATCAGGGAGCAGGTGGCGTGAAGAAAGTCGTTCCCGCGAGTTGGGCATACGCACGTGAGGTGACCCTCAATGGCAAAACCGACCGCTATATGCTCCGCTTTTTTGCCCACAAAATCGCATTGGAGTCAGGTATCGAGCGGTACAAGTCGCCGAATGCGTATGTTTTAATGGAATCGGATTATGGTAAAGGCCAGTCACTTGACGAGATCGCCAGATCACTGGGAGTCCCCGCAGCGGAACTGAAAAACCACAACAAATGGCTCAACGACGACAAAATACCCAACGACCGCGAGTACCTCGTCACGCTGCCGGTGCCTGTTGATCAGGTTGCGACTGTCCGCGAAAAGCTTTCGCTGCCCCCCCGCCAGACAGCCGTTGCTTCGGTTTACGAGGATACCGGGTTTCCTGTCCTGAAAAAATCGGCTATTCAACTCCAGGAACCTAATTCCCCTACACTTTACGAAATCAATGGCTTGCCGGGTATTGAAGCCCGTGTCGGCGACAAACCCAAGACCCTGGCGAAAGCCGCAGGTATCCGCACCCCGCGTTTCATGCGCTACAACGACCTGCTGGCTGACATGCCGCTCGTTCCAGGGCAGGTATATTACCTCTCGCGCAAGCACAAAAAAGCGGCCACGCCGTCCCATACAGCCCGTCCGGGCGATACCTGGCTGAGCGTCTCCCAGCAATACGGTATCCGCTTGGTTAACCTGCTGAAATTCAACCGTACCACAAGCCGCAACTACCCTATTCAAACCGGCCAGGTACTTTTCCTGACCAAAAAGCGGCCCCGCAAGCAGCCAATCGAGATCATCGCGCCGCCGCAACCGACTACACCTGCTAAAAAGGATTCGATCGTCGCCGTCGTTCCCGAGAAAGCGCCTGTATCCGCTACTACATCGCCAGCAGCAGGAACTGGTAACGTTCCGAGCAATCCATCGGGCCGCAAGAAATACACGCCGGTTTTAGTCGAAAAAAATGAAAGCAGCGTGGCTAAGGAAACAGAGCCAGCGGCAACGCCGACCGGCACCGCCGCTTCTGCAGGAAAGACAACGACCAATGCAGCCAACCTGTACAAGCCGTCTGCACCCGCTACGAAAACACCTGCCGCAGCAACGCCTGCCAATACCAACGACCGCGTTGTTATTATTACCCAGGATGATACCAACAGCGCATTCAAATCAAATGACGAAGAGAAACCTGCCGCCAAATCCGGAACTGCAACGAAAGTCGTGACTCCCAACAATACCCGGACAACCGCCTCTACTGGCTCGGTGTACACCCGCATGCGTTCGGAACGTGCTGCGGAAACTGAAAAAGAAGCTCCGGCGAAGAAAGAAAACGAGCCGGGTAATTGGAGCAGTGCTGGCGAAAAGAATGAGGCTCCCGCTTCCGCAGCAGCCGCCTATCATACGGTACAGTCCGGCGACACCTATTTCGGTATTGCCAGCAAATACAATCTGTCGCTGCGTGAATTGCTGACGATCAACAACCGTTCCGCGCAAAGCCGCCTCGTATCGGGACAACGACTGCTTGTATCGAAATCAGGTGAAGAAACGGTAAGCGAGGCTCCCGCGCCTGCCAAAGTGGCGGTTGAACGTCCCGCTCCGGCATCTACGTTCAGAACACCGGAAGAGATCAAGGAAGAAACACGTCTTTCTGCGACACCCGGCAGTGAGTTTCACACCGTGCAGAGTGGACAGACCTATTACAGCATTTCAAAAGCTTACAGTATTTCGATTAAAGAACTGCTCGACTTGAATAACCTGAGCGATTCGGATCGCCTGAAATCAGGCCAGAAACTTCGTGTGAGAAGAGGTGAAGGAGGCGAAACTGAAACATCAAGCCTGCCATCAGGTGCGCAAACGCATACTGTTGCGCCCGGCGAAACACTCTTCCGCATTGCCCAAAACTACCATACCAATGTGGAAGACATCAAGAAATTAAACAATATGTCCGGAAACAGTGTTATGGTGGGACAAAAACTTAAAATACCTCAGCAATAGGCTGTTCCATTATGATTCTCATTGAAAATACGTGCATTAGCGACGACATCGAAGACCAGGAATTTGTCTGTAATCTGGACAAATGTAAAGGTGCATGCTGTGTGGAGGGAGATTCCGGCGCGCCGCTGGATGAGGATGAACTCGAGATTCTCGATAAGATCTATCCCGAAGTTGAACCTTATCTGACCGAGGCAGGCAAAAAGGTTATCGCCGCAGAAGGCACCTGGACAAAGGATTGGGATGGCGACTACGTGACGCCCATTATCAACGGCCGCGAATGTGCCTACGCCATTTACGATCAGAAAGGCATTCTCAAATGCGGCATTGAGGAAGCTTACAACGATGGCAAGATCAGCTACAAAAAACCACTTTCATGCCATTTGTACCCGATCAGGGTTACGAAATATGAGCAATACCACGCGCTCAACTACGACCGCTGGGAAATATGCAGCCCCGCATGCAGCCTGGGCCAGCAACTGAAAGTTCCGGTTTACAAATTCCTGAAAGACCCGCTTATCCGGGCATACGGGGAGGATTGGTACCGCCAACTTTCAGACGAAATCGACGAGAGACAACAGGCCCGCGCAAACGAGCATGAAAAAGGGGAATGACTTTTTCAACGACGTTTACGACGTGGTAAGGCAAATCCCGAAAGGACGAGCGACATCCTACGGAGCAATCGCCGCATATCTCGGTAACAAACGTGGTGCCAGAATGGTCGGCTGGGCAATGGGTAGCAGTTACCATGAACAAGGCATTCCGGCACATCGGGTCGTGAACAAAGCCGGAGAGCTTAGCGCGAGCCAGCTTTTCGAGACGCCCACGACCATGCAGGACCGGCTCGAAAGCGAAGGTGTGAAAGTAGAAAACAACCGGATTGTAAACTGGGAGCAATGCTTCTGGGATCCCGAAAAGGAACTGCATTGACATAAAAAATCCCGGCCTTTTTTGGAGACCGGGATTTTTTATGTGTTCGACGCTCATTGCAGCGAGATCATTTTGGAACTGGTGCTCTCGATGTTCACTTCTTTCACCTTTTTGTCCTTCTTGTGGGACAGTTCGAAATAGTAGGTTCCGTCGGTCATTTCATCGAGGTTAAACACGCGGCGGTATTTTGTATCGCGCTCGTTGAATACTTCCGAGTAATAGATTTTGCCGGCTTTGTCTTTCAACACCACACGCAGTCTTTCATTTGCATTTTTATCAACAGACAACCGTACTTTATTGGTGTCTCCTATTTTGTACAATGCGGCACCAAAAGCTACCGCGCTGGCGGTTTCTTTTTCTTCTTTGTTTTTCTTTTTGTCTGCGGCAAAAGAAGTGAAAGACAATGTGAGCGCGAAGGCGCCGGTCAGGATGGAAACAATGGAGATTTTCATGGCTATAAGTATTTAAAGTTTGGCTCTGTACAATTGCACAGTTGACTTTAAATAAAAAAAGGATGTGCCACACCTGGTTTGTGTAAACCAAACTGCGGCACATCTCCATTTAATACACTGATGATGAGTAGCTTACAATTATTTTCAAAAATTTTTAAACTACTTCGTGTCCGGTAGCGGGTTGTTCAGTACCGAACATTTGTGCCTGAAACCGAACGCTTTAAAGCGCCACGCGGGCGTGCGGCGAGCGACGGTGGTTGCAAGGGGCTAAATTTTTCCTCTGCTTTCATTCGCAATTTTCTGGATCATCGGCAGTCTGCTGGCAGGTATCGGGTGACGATAATCCCAGAATGCCGACACGCATACGATCTTCCATTCGCCATTGATCTTTTCGAGCAGCCTTACCTCTTTGCTATGGTGAAAATTCTTTTCGGATTTGTCACTATTGAACTGGTCCCAGGTAAGGTAAGCGACATCATCATCATAAAATTTGAAGATCATATTTTTCCGTTCCACGATCGGGTGACTGGATACCGGCTCGGGATTATCCTGGATATACTTCCCAACCTGTTTGTTAATATCCGCCCAACCTACATTGGAATCGAAAGTACCGTCATCATTACTCCAAGCCTGAAAGGCATAGTCGGTTTGCGCATAATTCGATTTCCAGGCGTTGAAATCCCGGGCGAAAAATGACTTCGTTTCATTCTCTATGACTGCTTTAATGGCTTGTTTTTCCTTTTCGAGGTTAGCCTGACGGGCAGCTTCCTCTTCTGCGGCTTTGTCCTTGCACGAAACACAAAGTACAATGCCTAGTAAAATGACTGACAGTGTTTTCATACTGTAAAAGTTTAGTTTGTTAAATAAATAACCGAACTCAATCTTTCAACAAAACATCCATCAGGTGGCATGAATTACACGCCTGATTTTATCAGAAAGTTAAGATTTTTTTGAATATATGCAAGAAAAATCCCTGGAATTGTGTAACCGTTTCCAAGGATTCTGAGTATCAAAATATTTCCAAAAATTTGCTGCCTGCTTACGCCTGAGGCACATAACGTTTTGCCGCCCTATCGTGGAGCAGCCAAAGCCCAATGAATGTAATTAATCCATTGATAATGAGGCGCTCGAAACCAAACTTGTAGCCGTTGAACCATTCAGCGGAGTGGTCGTTGATAATGTAGGTCAGTATCGGCGCGAGAATGCAGACGAACGGTACGAAACGGTCTTTCACCGGTCGTTTCAGGAAAGCGCCGAAAGAGAACAGCCCAAGCAGCGGCCCGTAAGTATAACCCGCAAGATCGAACACCGCTGTGATCACTTCCTTGTTATTCATCCTGTTGAATATCAGGATTACAAGATAAAAAACGACCGAAAAGCCTACGTGGACCCAGAACTTGATCGACGACCGCTTTTCTTCCGGGCGCTTCTCGATATTCATGAAATCAATACAAAACGCGGTTGTCAACGCGGTAAGGGCCGAATCGGAGCTGGCGTAGGTAGCGGCGGTGATGCCCAAAAGAAAGGTGATGCCCACTACCAGTCCCAGATGGTTCAATGCAAGCATCGGATAGAAATCGTCCGTTTTCGCGGGCGTGGGTATGCCTTGCGCCTCCGCATATACGTAAAGCAGCGCGCCAAGCGACAGAAAGAGGAAGTTGACGATCACCAATACCACCACAAACCAGAACATATTCTTCTGCGCCTCACCAATGTTTTTGCAGGTCAGGTTCTTCTGCATTAAATCCTGGTCGAGGCCCGTCATGACGATGGCAATAAATACACCCGCGAAGAATTGTTTGAAGAAGTTTTTAGGATCGTTGGTATCCCAGTAAAATATCTTGGAATACCCGCTTTTCTGAACGCTGGTCCAGATATCGCCGATTCCGTTCAAATTTAGCTCACTGGAAACCAATATGATCGTAAGAATGACGGCGGTAATCAGGAAAAAGGTTTGGAGCGTGTCGGTGACAATGATCGTTTTAACCCCGCCTTTAAATGTATAAATCCAGATCAGGAATATCGTAATGGCCACCGCCACTTCGAACGGAATGCCCAGTGGCTTGAACAAGGCAAGTTGCAACACCTGCGCAGCCACGTATAAGCGGACCGCCGACCCCACCGTGCGCGAAAGCAGGAAGAAGCCGGAACCTGTTTTGTAGGACCAAAAGCCAAAACGTTGTTCGAGATAGGAGTAGATAGAAATCAGGTTCAGCCGGTAATACAGCGGCATGAGCACGGTACCGATCACGAAGTACCCGAGAATATACCCGATCACCACCTGGAAATAAGAAAACTGGATGTTCGCCACCGCACCCGGAACGGACACGAACGTGACGCCCGACAGCGAAGTGCCGATCATCCCAAATGCCACCAGGTACCATGGCGACTGCCGGTTAGCCGTGAAAAAAGTATTGGTATCCGCACCCCTGGAAGTAAAAATGGACACTGTGATCAGCATTCCAAAGTAAACTACCAGTATCACCAGGGAAATATAAGGGTTCATTAAAGTGGGTATTTGGGGATTCAGGAGTGGATTAAAAGGCGCTTAAAAGCTTCGGATAGTCTCCGTTTTTAATTAGATTTGCTAATCAAACAGAAATTTGGTTGTTATGCAAGCGCTCACAGATACAGAGCTGGAAATTCTGGAAGAAACCGTAGATACGGACATTAAAAAGCTGGTAATCTACAATGACGACGTGAATACCTTCGATTGGGTGATCGATACGCTGGTCGAAGTTTGCGGTCACACGAGCGAGCAAGCTGAACAATGCACGATTATTATTCACTATAAGGGCAAATGCTCCGTGAAGGAGGGATCTTTCGACGAGCTCGCCGGGATGCGCAACGAAATATGCCGGAGGGGCATTTCAGCGGAGGTGCACTAAGCCCGTCCCCCACCGCATTGCCAGCATCAACAAAACGGGTTTCGATGTCCTCTCAAACCCATCACTCAGCATCTTCTCATGAACTATCCCTCACGTCTTATTGAGGAAGCCGTCGCCGAAATTTCCCGTCTGCCGGGAATTGGCAAAAAAACGGCATTACGCCTGGCATTACATTTGCTGAAAAGGGACGAGGAGCAAACGCGCTCGCTGTCCGATGCACTGGTGAACATGCGTACCAAAACCACTTACTGTACCCGCTGCCACAACATCGCCGACGACGTACTTTGCAATATTTGCAACAATAACAAGCGCGACCAGGCAACCATATGCGTCGTTGTGGACACACGCGACGTACTGGCGATCGAGTCGACCAACCAGTACCGGGGCTTGTACCATGTGCTCGGCGGCATTATCTCGCCACTGGAAGGCATCGGCCCGTCCGACCTTGAAATTGATTCTTTGATGTCGCGGGTGGGCGAACGGGAAGGCGAAGAGCCGGTCCGGGAGGTAATACTGGCATTGAGCCCTACTATGGAAGGCGACACCACTGCATTCTACCTGCAAAAAAAGTTGAAGGCCACCGGAGTCAAAATAAGCACTATCGCAAGAGGTATCCCCATCGGCGGAGACCTGGAATATGCGGACGAGATCACACTCGGCCGCAGCATTGTAAGCCGGGTGGCTTACGATTAACACTAAACACTTGATGTACTATCATGAATAGAACAGACTTTTTGAAGACACTCGCTGGTAGCGCACTCACTGTTGGCGCATTGGCAGAGCAGTCATTGGCCGGTACGCCGAACCCAGGCGCAGGAATATCCGACACCATTCTGGCGGAAACCGCTCCATTCAAACAAGCTCCGCTTCCTTACGACTTCGGCGCATTGGAGCCCAGTATCGACAAGCTGACGATGGAAATTCACTACGGCAAGCACCACGCTACATATGTCAAAAACCTCAACGACGCTGTAAAAGGGACCGAATGGGAGAAAAAATCCCTGGAAGATATCATCAAATCGATCAGCAAAGCACCAACTGCCATTCGTAACAATGGCGGCGGGCATTGGAACCACACTTTCTTCTGGGATGTAATGGGCCCTAAAAAGAGCGCTGCGCCAACCGGTGCGGTAGCCGATGCCATTAATGCCCAGTTTGGTTCATTCGACAAATTCAAAGAAGAATTCGGGAAAGCAGCCACAACGCGTTTCGGCTCAGGCTGGGCCTGGCTCGTTGCCAAAGGTGGAAAACTTGCCGTGGGCTCGACGCCCAACCAGGATAACCCATTAATGGACGTTTCCGATTTCAAGGGAACACCAATCCTCGCTCTCGACGTTTGGGAGCACGCCTATTACCTGCATTACCAAAACAAACGCCCGGATTATATCAAGGCTTTCTGGGATGTCGTGAATTGGGAGAAAGTCGCGGAAAATCTTAAAAAGGCTTAATTAGAGGAGGAAAGGCAGGAAGGAGGAAAGGGAGGCCCGCGCGGGGAGGATGGAATGCTGTTCAAGTCATTCCGTCCTCCCTTTCGTTTTTAATTTATCCAATATGGCACGAAGGTCTTCCTTCGTGACTAAGTATTCGCAGGCCTCCGGCCGGACATTACCGCAAAACTACATTGCGGTAATGTCCGGCCGGAGGCCTGCAAATATTTTGTACAAATCAGGAGATTTGTACCGGCATCAGTTACAATAAGCCCCAATCACCTTGTAAGCCTGCTGATAACCCAGCTCGCCTGCTTTACTCAGATCGAGGCAGCCGTCGTTGATTTCTCCTAAGCTGTTTTTAACAATTCCTCTCAGATAATAGGCTTCCGGATAATCGGAGCGGAGCTTGATGGAGCTGGTAAAATCAAGTACCGCGCCCATTTGGTCGCCCGATGCCGAACGGATCATCGCCCTTGAGAAGTAGGCATTTGAATAGGTCGGGTTTAGCTCCACGGCAGTGGTAAGATCGGCCAGGGCGCCTTTTAACTCCCCTACTTTCGATTTCGCGATCGCACGCACGTAATATGCCTCCGCGCGCTCGTTCGTGAGGGTTTCGATCTTTACGTGTGTTTGCACCTGATCACGCAGCTCGTCCAGCTTTTCTTTATTGATCTTCCCTGTAAATGCGTTCTTTTTGGGGTCGCCGGTATAGGCGTTTTTCACTTCAATGGCTTTGGAAAGATCGGCGATAGCCCCGCGGGGATCGTTCAGTCTCCCTTTCGCGAACCCGCGGCCATAGTAAGCATTGTAATTTTCGGGATCAAGTTGGATAGTTTTGTCAAAATCGATGATAGCCCCCTGATAATCATCGATTTTATTCTTGGCAAACCCGCGGTTGCTGTAATACTGGCTGTCGTTGGGGCTCAGCTCGATGGCACGGGTAAAATCGGCGGCGGCACCCTGATAATCTCCGAGTTCGAGTTTAGCCAGACCCCTGCCTGCATATGCACCGGTTCGTTTCGGACTAAGCTCGATCACACGGGTAAAATCCGCGAGACTGCCGGCGTATTCCTGCAAATCCTGCTTGCAGTTTCCCCTTGCATACAAGGCCGCAAGCTCGTCCGGGTTTAGCGCCAGCGCGTGATCCAGGTCGACAAGGGCATTTCTGTGGTTTTTCAATTTGGCATAACTCACGCCACGATTGTAGTAAGCCTTAGGCTCTTCCGGATTCAGTTCAATGGATTTGGAATAATCTTCAATAGCCGAGCGGAAATCTTCCTGCAAACTTTTGCTCACGCCACGGCTTTGATAATAGAGTGCTTCTTTGGGATTGAGCTCGATGGCTTTGTCGTAGTCCTGCATCGCCCCGCGGTAATCTTTGAGATTGGCCTTGGCGAGCCCGCGGTTGAAATAGCTGGGCGCGTGGTCAGGATTCATGGAAATCACCGAGGTATAGGCTTGCATTGCGCCATTGAAATCACCTGTCCCGGCTTTGGTATTACCGTCTTCGAAGTACTCGGCTGCTGAACGTTGGGCGAAAGCGGGGCAATGGAAAATAAACGCAAAGAGAAATGAAATGCCAGTAAATTGAAGTCTCATGAATGTAAACCTTTTCCTCAAATCAATGTTTTTTAAATAGTGTATAAAAGTATTCAAATTCCGAGTCAGCATCAAAAAAAGAAAAGCCCTATTTTTGGAATGGCTCCAATCCACATCCATTCACCTGAACTACACCAGTTATGTCGTCAACCACTAAGAAAATATCACTTGTTTTAATGCTATTAGTAGCCGGAGCAGCGGTTTATTTCGTGTTTTTCAAGTCACCGGCACAGGATAGCACCCCTGTCGCCGAAGCTCCCGCTGTGCAGGAATCGGTATACCTGCCGCTCACCGACCTGGCAGGCAAAGAAGTGACGATGGACGAAAACAAAATCTCCTTCGTAAACGTGTGGGCAACCTGGTGCGGGCCGTGTAATATGGAAATGCCGGGTATCCAGACGCTTTACAACAAATATAAAGACCACAGCAAGATCGCATTCTACATTATTTCCGACGAAGATGCCGGGACTGTCAACCCGTTCATCGCCCGAAAGGGTTATAACCTGCCATTTTACCAATATGCAGGCCCCTACCCTTCGGCGCTCGACGGCAATGCGATTCCCCGGACGTACATTATATATAAGGGCAAGATACTCGTGCAGGAAATCGGCGCTTCGCAATGGGACCGACCTGAAGTGATCGACCTGATCGAGAAGCAATTGGCGGAGATATGAAACAGAAAAGGCGTCATGCAAATGCGTGACGCCTTTTATATAAATTTCAGGTTCGCTTATTCAACGATGAAGCTACCTTTCATTAGCGCGTAGTGGCCTGGGAAGCTGCAAATGTAAGTATAAGTTCCTTTTGCAGGAGCTGTGAACTCGATGGTATCGCTTTCGCCACCGCCTACCAGCTTGGTATGCGCGATGATGCTGGCTTTTTCTCCTGCAGGGATGTAATCTGTTTCTCTCGCGGCAGCCGCTTTCGAGCCGAATGCAGCAACATCAGTACCTGGTTTCAACAGAACCCAGTTGTGACCCATGGCAGCTTTCGCAAGTTTACCTGAGTGAGTCAGCGTAAGTTTTACTTTTTGTCCAGCCTTCACTTTGATCTCTTTCAGGTCGAACTGCATTGCATCGCTTCCTTTGATCACGATCGTCTTAGCTTGCTTCACATCGCTTGCTACTTCTTTTGCAGGAGATGTTTTAGCCGAAACAGGGTTCAATGTAACTGCTCCGAAAGCCAAAACTGAGGCAAGAAGCATTACGCCATACTTGGTCCTTTTCATATTCTGAGTATTAGTAAACTTGTGTTGGTTAAGATTTAACTGGTGCAATTTACGACACGGGTGCTGAAAAATGCAATCCATTAACAATTGTTTGAACTTAAAAGAGGATCTTGTATTGGTCGCGGACGGCCATTCCGACGCAGATGACCGATAACACCATCATATAGTGGTTGATATCCACCGGGTCCATCGGCAGCGGCAGCTTCCCCGACTTCGTTGAAAGCGCCAGCAGCATCATCGAAAACAACGTCCACAATGCACTCTTCTGCCGATTGGCAAGGCCCACGCAGGAGATCAGCAATGCTACCAGAATACAAAAAGCCTTGATGATCAGTCCCACATATTCCACCCGGAACCAGGTAATGCAATAGAACAGCAAAGCCCCCAGGCCGACGGTTGAATAAAACAGGTATTTACCACTCTCGTAGCGCATGATCAGGCACCACGACGCCGTCACCAGGCACATCGCACCGAGCGTCATTTCCCCCGCTTCGAATATCTCGCGGACCATCCCCAGCCCTTCAACACCGGCATAAAACAGAAGGTCAGTCAAAGCGACAAGCGAAATGCTCCCGAAGAAAATGCCCCAGAGCCACCTGATCAGAACGGGTTGCTGCCTGAAATACCGCAAGAAGACAAATAAACTGGTGATCGTTAGAACGAGGTTAGAAAATATATGCGGATTCAGAAATATGTTCATAAACAGCCATCATGTCGTCAAAAAAGCAATTTACAAATTATGCCTACATTTTGCTACTTCGTGCTTTTCGTCCTACTTTTACCGAAAAAACTGATTTACCAACATGAGCGTTTTAGTTAATAAAAACTCCAAGATTATAGTTCAGGGATTTACCGGTTCGGAGGGCTCGTTCCACGCCCAGCAAATGATTGAATACGGTACGAATGTCGTAGGTGGTGTTACGCCTGGCAAAGGTGGGCTTTCTCATTTGGAAAGACCTGTTTTTAACACAGTTGACCTTGCCGTACGTGCTACCGGTGCAGACGTTTCGATCATTTTTGTTCCACCGGCTTTTGCCGCTGACGCGATCATGGAAGCTGCTGATGCTGGTATCGGCGTGATCGTTTGTATCACAGAAGGTATCCCTACGAAGGATATGATGCAGGCGAAAGAATATATCAAAGGTAAAAACTGCCGCCTGATCGGCCCTAACTGTCCCGGAGTTATCACTGCGGAAGAGTGTAAAGTGGGTATCATGCCTGGCTTTATCTTCAAAAAAGGAACGATCGGTCTGGTTTCGAAATCGGGTACGCTTACGTACGAAGCGGTAGATCAGCTGACACGCGCCGGATTGGGCCAAACTACCGCGATCGGTATCGGCGGTGATCCTATCATCGGTACTACTACCAAAGAAGCGGTTGAACTCCTGATGAACGACGATGAAACAGAAGCGATCGTCATGATCGGTGAGATCGGCGGAAGCATGGAAGCAGATGCGGCCGCATACATTAAATCGACTGGCAACAAAAAGCCTGTTGTAGGTTTCATCGCTGGCCAAACCGCTCCGAAAGGACGCCGTATGGGCCACGCAGGTGCGATCATCGGCGGTGCGGACGATACTGCGGAAGCGAAAATCAGAATTATGAAAGAGTCGGGCATCTTCGTTGCAGAATCACCTGCATTGATCGGCGAAACGATGCTGCTCGCGCTTGGAAAGAAATAATCATTGCTAACTGACTTTGATCAAAGGGCTGGGGAAACCCAGCCTTTTTTGTACCGATGAAGTCCATATTTTCAACTGTTTTTTGGGCTTTTCTTACGGCAATAACCTTGGTGGGGTCATTGGCGCAGGGCGCGGCAAAAGTAAACCCGCCGGGCCAGTTCTTCCCGGTATACAATTACCAGGACGACTGGCTGGTGTACAATGAGCAGTATAAGAACTACGTCCCGTTCTCGCAGGGCGTCAACGAAGGCACCCGATTCGCAAGCATTTACGTCGATCTGGTCAAAAACAGGAGGTATTCCCTGCTTGTCCATTCCGAAAGCGAGAGCTATCTTTTTCTTGAAGGTGCATTGCAGAACCGCATTGCGGCAGGCAAATGGCAGGAGCTCAATCTGGACAGTTTGCACCGTCTTTACCGCAAAGACGAACTGCTTCTGACCATCTACGGCAGCCCGGGCATTGCCGACAAGACGGTTATTATCTGCAACAAGAAAAAACAAAAGGACTCGGAAAACATCGCACCGACGCGTTCGGGGTTCATCAATATCAAGCCGGTTTCCTTCACACCTTTCGGCACATTTGCGGGAATCGCGTTGCTCATTATTCTGCTGGTAAATGCGTGGATCTTTAACCTGAACCCGCTTTCTTTTATCCGTTTGATAAATCCTATTGAATTTTTCAACAACGACCCGCGCGACCAGCTATCGAAGATCAATAAACCTTACAGCAACACGGTGATATTCTTTGTCGTGACCAGTTCGATGATGATGGGTTTTACCGTCATCTACCTTTCGGCAAACAGGCTTAATCTCTTCTCTGTCAGCACAATTCTCTCCGAAAAAGCAACCACGCTCCAAATCCTCGGAGATTTCTGCATCCTTTCGCTGATCTTCTTTCTGCTGATATACGCCAAGTACATATTCATGGTCCTGGCGGGCAACATGCTCAATCTGGATAAGCAGGTCGATATTATTTTTATCAAAATAGTGCAGTCGTCGTACCTCTTCTATGCATTGGCATTTCTGGTCATTTTCGGCTTGTATTCCAACCATATCAACTGGCTGGAAGCAAGCAGGCCTTACATACTTCTGCCGTTTCTTTTTTTCTACGTGGCCCGGTTCGTCGCGCTATATGTTGTAGCCAAGCCAGCCGGCTCGTTGATTAATCTCTATTTATTTTCTTACCTTTGTGTCATCGAAATAATCCCGCTCATTGTGAGTATGAAGTTTGCTTTATAGTCAGGAAACATGAATTGGGAATAAACTAATGAGGATTATACATGAGTGATACCATCAATTTTGATCAGGACAGGCTTAAAAAAGTTACCAGCCTTTTGGTAAGTCAATCCCGACCAGCAGACGAGAATTCACCTTACTACGAATTAGCCAGAAAGTACAATATCAAGGTTGATTTCCGTCCCTTCATACAGGTTGACGGAGTTTCCTACAAAGACTTTCGCAAGCAAAAAGTCAATATCCTGGACCACACGGCTGTTATTTTCACGAGCCGAAACGCGATTGACCATTTCTTCCGCATTTGTAATGAAGGCCGGGTTGAAGTACCAGCTACGATGAAATATTTCTGTATTTCGGAACAGACGGCCAACTACCTTCAGAAATACATCGTGATTCGCAAGAGAAAGATCTTTACAGGCACCAAAACGGCTGCCGAGTTGATCGAACTGATGCGCAAGCACAAGAAAGAGAAATTCCTGTACCCATGCTCCGATGTCAGGAAAAACGACATTCCCGAGTTTGCCGATACCGAAGAATTCCATTTCACAGAAGCAACTATGTATCAGACAGGTTCTGCTGATTTGTCGGACCTGGAAGATGTATACTACGACATTATCGCGTTTTTCAGTCCGTCGGGGATCAAATCGCTTTTTGATAACTTCCCGGATTTCAAACAGAACAACACCCGCATTGCTGCATTTGGCCCAACAACCGCAAAAGCGGTAGAAGACGCCGGGCTCTTTCTGGACATTCAGGCGCCACTGCCGAATGCCCCCTCGATGACAGGCGCACTCGACCTGTATATCCGCAAAGCGAACAACGTATAAACAGCTTTACAAAGCCGCGAAAAGCCCCGGAAAAAATCCGGGGCTTTTTCATGTTTATATCAATTTTTTTAAGCAATATGCGTTATCAATCTAAATCCGAAAGCATATCAGCGTGATCCTTAAATCTATTCCTGCGGCATGATTTTGACTTTTACTATACGAAGTACCAGATATATCCGGCCCTTTGCATTGTTGCTTTTCCTACCGCTCTGCGCCATTGCCCAGAAAGACGCGCAGTTCAGTTTGTTTTCGCTGAACCAGCTTTATCTGAACCCGGCAGCTGCCGGCTCCGACGGACTGACGAAGTTTCAGCTTACGCACAGGACTCAATATGCAGGTTATCAGGGAACTAACATCGACGACACAGGCGGCGCACTTTCAACACAGCTTTTCTCATTCAGTATGCCGATCAAGAATTTCGGTATCGGCTTCTACGCGCTGAACGATAAGAGCGGGCCCAGGACAGATCAGGACTTCAAACTTTCGGCTGCATACCATATTCCCCTGGGTGGGGGCAAGTTGGGGGTCGGCCTTAGCGCCGGGCTTTTCCGCCAGGCGATCGACTACGGCAAACTACGGGCCCGTGACCCGGACGATCCTTTGATACAGACAGGTACGATTGCCGAAATCAACCCCGATTTCTCGGTCGGAGCGCGTTATGAAAACGAGACATTCTATGCAGGGCTCTCACTGAACCATTTCTTGAAACCTAAATACCAGCTGGGCTCCGAAACCGGCACCAACCCCCTACCGCGTACACTTTATTTTAATGCAGGCGTGAATCTGGAACTTGGCTACCTACTGGATATTCAACCGATCATTCTCGTAAAATCGGATATCAATACGGTTTCAGTTGAAGGAGGTGCAACCCTTACTTACAACAAACGTTACTGGATTGGCGGTACCTACCGGCAACAGGATACCTACTTCATCATCATGGGTGGCATTTATCTGCTGGCCGATCAATCGCTGCGGCTCTCGGGCGCGTATGATATGGTTGTAGGCGGCAATAAAACCAAGTCACCGTCTTCTTTTGAGGTAATGCTTTCGTATGCCCTGCCTTCGCCGAAATTCGGTAAAAAGGCCCCTATCCGCACGCCCCGATTCCGCTTTTAGCAGATTCGCCATAACGCCTCGGATATAGTAATATTTTATCATCAAATTATTAAAAATCCAAGATTTGAATGTCAAATCGACGTTTTTTGCGAACCTCTTGGTAAGTCGTGTGAATCAGTTTGCGAAACTTTGATTTATATTTGTAAAATGTTCGGCTTCCATACCAATTGCATTTTTCTTACGTTAAGTCGATAAACACCTGATTTAGTAATCGATCCATGAAGATTTCAGTACCGAAATCAAGCAGCACTCGTTCTGGCAGGCGTTCACATTTTGTTTTATTTCAAGTATACTAGATATCATTCGTTGACGTTTTTAGGCTAGCATTTTATTATCAAAATTTACAAAACCACTATGAATGTGAAAGTGTTCTATCGGGATGGAGTCAAAAGCCTGCTTCTGGTAGCCGCATTGATGCTCTTGCAAAGCTGCGGTTTTCTCAAGAGCAAGTTTGGCAAGGGAGGAAAAGAAGAAAGCGGTATTCAAAACGGTGAAATCACTGCTACTGCCCGTAAGGGTTTCAAGCAGACCACACCCGCCGGGATGGTCGTGATCCCCTCAGGTTCTTTTGTGATGGGCCAGGCAGACGAAGACATCGCTTCCTCCATGAACAACATGAACCGTCGGGTGACTATCAGCTCATTCTTCATGGATGACACCGAGATCACCAACAACGAGTACCGGCAGTTCGTGAACGCGTTGCTGGTTGACTCCGTATCCGTGCTGGGCGAAGAAGAAATTATGGCCAAGTACTATCCTGATACAACCGTTTGGAAAAAAGACTTTGCCTATTCCAACGGAGATCCTTTCGTAGAATATTACTACCAGCACCCGGGCTTCGACACCTATCCGGTTGTAGGGGTTAGCTGGATCGCTGCTACATACTTTTCAGCATGGCGCACCAACCTGCTCCATGACTTCCAAAACAAAGAGGGTCAGTTCAACTCGACAGGCTTCCGCCTCCCAACCGAAGCGGAATGGGAGTGGGCTGCCAGAGGCGGACGTGCGGTTGCCAAATATCCTTGGGGTAACCCTTACACCATGAATGCAAAAGGCTGCTTCCTGGCGAACTTCAAGCCACAACGTGGTAACTACGATGCTGATGGCTACCCTTACACCGGCCCGGCTAATGCCTACAATCCGAACGATTTTGGACTTTATAACATGGCTGGAAACGTAGCGGAGTGGACATCAGATGCTTACACAGACAATGCTACTGCGATCGTATGGGATATGAACCCTAAGTATAGCGATCCTAACGAACCCCGCAAAGTAGTAAAAGGTGGTTCGTGGAAAGACATCGCCTATTACCTGCAAACCGGCACCCGTACATACGAGTTCGAAACTGAAACCCGTGCGTTCATCGGCTTCCGCTGCGTAATGGATAACGTAAATGACCGCGGAGGAGCTCGTGCCCGCCGTCGCTAATCAAGACTTTCACATTCAAAGAAGCAGCGTTCACACACTGCTTCTTTTTTACGATCTGACTGAATCAATCCAACACTTTACTTACTATAATTTTTTCACTGTAACCGATTTCAATTCACATGGCTAAGAGTAGCGGACCTAATTTTTTTTGGGATAAACTTGTACCAACAATATACAGTGCGGGTGCTGCCGTCGTAATTTTAGGAGCTTTGGCAAAAATTCAGCACTGGGATTTCGGTGGCCCTCTTCTGACAGCTGGTCTGGGAACCGAGGTTCTCATCTTTTTGCTTTATGCATTGCAAACTTTGACCCAGTCGACAGATAAAGATCCGGATTGGACAAGAGTATACCCTGAACTTGCCGACGATTACAGCGGACCGGCTATCTCAAGAAGCTCAGCCCCTAGCAGCAATATCACTGCCAAACTGGATAACATGCTTGACAATGCCAAGATCTCTCCTGAGATTTTCGATAGTCTCGGCAAAGGATTCAGAAACCTGTCTGAAACAGTAGGCAAAATCACCGACCTTACCGATGCGACAGTTGCTACAAACGACTACGCAAAAAATGTAAAGAGCGCTTCAACCGCGATCAACGACATGAATAAATCTTACGGTATCGCCATCAATGCTATGTCGTCGATGGCCGATGCTACGAAAGATGCACAGTCGTACCGCGACCAGTTTCAGCAAATCACCAAAAACATGGGTGCATTGAACGCTGTATACGAACTGGAATTGCAAGATACTACCAAACACCTGAAAGCGATGAACGCTTTTTACGGTAACCTGACAGCCGCTATGGAAAACATGGCTGACGCTACGAAGGAGTCACAAGTGTTCAAGAGCGAAATGGCGAGACTGACCAATAATATCTCTTCATTGAACGGCATTTACGGAAACATGCTGACCGCAATGCGTGGTGGCAATGCGTAACAGCGCTCAGGCGATGGCTCTATGATCCCATTATGGGTTTCCCCCCGGATCACAGGGTCATTGTTGTTAGTTAAATAATTCGATCACTGAAACTGATTACACAACAATATGGCAGGTGGAAAAGAAACACCCCGTCAAAAGATGATTGGAATGATGTATCTGGTACTTACAGCGATGCTCGCATTGCAGGTAAGTTCGGCTATCATCGAAAAATTCATCCTACTGAACAATTCTTTGGAATTATCCTCCGGAGCAGCTAACAAAATCAATCAGGAAACGGTACTTAAAATCAAGGCCGCAGTTGAAAAATCGGGTAACCGTTCAGCTGATGTCGCAGTGATCAAGCAGGCTGATGAAGTTCGTAAGCTTTCATCGGACATGACCAACCAACTGAATGCCCTGAAACAGGAGATCATTACAAAGGCCGGCGGCGGCTTTAATGAAGAAGGCGGTATCAAAAACCCGCAAGAAGAAGCTAAAGTGGCTGAGTTGATGATTGGCGTCAGGAAAAACGGTAAGGCTTACCAGTTGAAGCAAACACTGAACTCCTTCACGACATCGCTTAACAACTTCTCTCCTAATAAATTTCCGGGGCTGGCACTTGACGGCCGCGAAGATCCTGTTGCGAAAGGCAACAAAGATCAGCGTAACAAAGACTTTGCAGAGCTGAACTTCGAATCTACCCCGGTTGCAGCAGCATTGGCGGTATTGAGCCAGAAACAAACCGATATCCGTCGGATGGAAGGTGAAGTACTGAACTATCTCGCGAGCAAAGTAGGCGCCGCGGATATCAAATTCGACCGTGTACTGGCGATGGTAAGCGCCGATGCAAAAACTGTGGTAGCAGGTACCAAATTCAAAGGTCAGATGTTCATCGCGGCTTCTGCTTCGGGGATCACCCCTCGCATGAGCCTGAACGGATCACCTGTTAAAGTGGAAAATGGAGTAGGTATCATCGAATTCACTGCACAAGGTGGTGGTTATAATGCAGAAGGCCTCGCTAAGAGAGAGCTTCGCGGACAGATCACTATCCCTACCCCATCGGGCAAAGACACTACTTATACGATGACCCAGGAGTACTTCGTAGTGAAGCCTTCCTACCAGATCGAAACAGGAACATTGCCTCCGTTGTATTTAGGTTGCGCCAACAAATTGAGCATCCAGAGCCCTGCGCTCGGACCACTTTGGGCACCTAGCTTTTCGACTGATGGTGGTGAGATTATTAATAGTGGGCAGAAAGGAAAATTCACAATCGTTCCCAGCAAATCCAGCCTGAATATTACTGTGAGTAATGCTGGTAACGTACTCGGTTCAGAACCATTTAAGGTAAACCGCGTTCCTAAGCCTTCACTGGAAGTGCGTGTAAACGGCGCTACATTCGACGAGCGCAGAGGTGCTCCGGCCTCAGGTGCCAGAAGTATCCAGATTATCGCTGTGCCTGACGAGAGCTTTAAAAACTTCTCTCCCGAAGATGCTAAATTCCGGGTTTCGCAGGTGGAAATTTCGCTTGCCCGCGGAAACAGACGTATTGGTGGCGTACAGTTGAATGGTGGAGGAGGTTCTATATCTTCCCTTGCACAACAAGCTCAGCCCGGCGATCGCTATGTTATTTCTATTCTTAAAGTAGAACGTCAGAATTTCAAAGGTGCTGTAACCGAGGTGGAAATGGGTAATCAAATCAGGCAAGTTACGCTATACTAATCCAGCACTTTTAGTCGTTGATTGGACAATACAACTTTATGTATGATATGAGAAGAATGAACGGAAAAACGATTGCATGGTCTTTGCTGTCGCTGTCTCTTGCAAGTACTGCCGCATTTGCGCAGGAGAAAGAGGATTCGACTGCGAATCAGTTCTCGTCACGCCCGATATCTGACGGCGACGTGATGATGAAAAGAACGCTCTGGAGACGGGTTGATTTGAAAGAAAAGCAGAACATTTCCATGTTCTCTAAAAACAATGAGATCACACGTTATTTGTTGGATGCGGCGAAAGCAGGTTTGATCGATGCTTATACAAACGACTCCTGCGCAACCAAAATTACTGGTGACGAACTTCATAAACGTGTTTTGATCCCTAACCAGACTGCCGGCCTTTCCGAAGAGGAAATTGCGGCAGGTTTCGGCCAACCTGCCAAAGCGGATGGCTGGGATTCTAAAACCAAGACAGACCCTAGTAAACAAGCAGCAGCTGCTACTGACGACGGTTGGGGCAATACGGCCAAAAAGGATACTAAAAAAGAAGCTGCGCCAGAAGATGATGGCTGGGGTCCTCCTAAGAAGAAATCTTCAAAAAAAGGAGCTAAAACTGAGGTAGCCAAAGAAGAGCCTAAAGTTGAAGCTCCGAAGCCCGATTCCACTTCTTTTGAAACGCAACAAATAGCTGCTTCTGATGAAGAATATTTCCCTGATCAGCTGAGCATTCTGGAAGTGAAGGAAGACTGGGTTTTCGATAAAAAACGGTCACGTTTGTACAACGATATCCAGACAATTACAATCGTTCTTCCTGCCGACCAGACTGCGACAGGACTTGAATTGCCAGTTGCTTCGTTCCGCTGGAAAGATGTTGAAAGACTTTTCAGAAGCGATCCTAAGAAATATATCTGGTATAACACCCATAATACCGCCCAAAACAAGAACCTGGCTGATGCATTCGATCTTCGTTTGTTCTACGGACGGATCACCAAGTTCTCCAATGCAAACGATAAGGCTTTCCTCGACATCTACAACGGCGAAAAAGAGGCTCTTATCAAATCCCTGAACTACGAACAGGAACTGATGGAACTGGAACACGGTCTTTGGGAATACTAAGACAAACAGATATCAAAATGCGAAAGAGCTTCCGATTTGGAAGCTCTTTTTGTTTACCCCCACTTCAATATCTGCTGACTTGCGTTGCTTGAAAAAGCAATAACCCCATGTGCATTCCCGCCATGTCAGGCACGAAAAAAGGCCAGTAGAGCGGTGGTATCCGCTCTGGCTGACCTTCATTCATTCAATGTCTTGATTCTTGTTAACCTGCTGAATCTATTATTTTCTTTTCAGCTTTAACTTCAATTTGCTCGCCGTTTTCACTTGTGCATCCGTCAATCCCAATGCAGCGATTGTCTTGTTGTAATCTTTGAGAATCTCAGCGCTCAAACGGCCGCCGACGTTCACTACTTCACCAGGAACAATCACGACACGAATATCCTCGAAAGTTCTCTTAGGAGCAGTGGTCTGACTCTCGCTCCAATCTGTGGGTAATAACTCGACAAAGAATGTCTTGTCTTGAACGGCGTGAACAAATGTAAACGAACTTATTTTTCCACCTCCAAAGCTAATGACACCCGGCATTGGCCAGTAAACACCCTGAGCTTTCAGGTAAACTAATACAACAGAAGAACTCAAAGCACTATCCTGCTCGGCGTTAAGGTTATCAATACCTGTAATAAAACCTCCTGTACTGTCTGTATCGACTTGGCCAGTCGAAAGTACCAATGCCGAGCTACTGGCTCCGTCATCTCCTTTATCACCTTTCGGGCCTGCTGCCCCGGCGGGTCCCTGAGCTCCGGCAGCCCCAGCCGGACCAACGGCTCCGTCGTCTCCTTTACAACTTACCATAGCAATCATCAACACCACGGAAGCAAATAGTAATAATTTTTTGAACATAACTGTTAAAGTTTAGAAAGTGATTAATAAGAAACTGTACGAGCCAATACGCTGGTAAATCCCGTTCTGACGAGGACAGAGGCGTTTAACGCATAAATTATACAAAAAAAACTACTATTCCTTTCGGCTGTCCAAAGAATCGATTTGTGCTTCCAGTGTACGGTAATGTGTCATCTCTTTGAGCATTGCCACATTACCATCCGGAAGCTTCATCTCCACCGACCAGTTCATAGAAGCAGCAAGCTGAAAGATCATCAGTTGCACCTGATTTCCCGCAATGCGCGGTAAATCGCTTTCCATGGCCTTATCATTCATTGTCTGCTTGGCCTCATTCAGAATAGCGGTATAATCGTCGCTGTGGAAGCGGTTCAGCCAGCCTTGCTCAATGTCGTAAAACTTGTAGTCGGTATCAATCGACAGGATTTCGGGGGCGGGGAAGAAATCAATGACCAGTTTACGTTCGCCATCGGGACGGTGGAATTTCATTTTACCAAAATCATAACCTACCAGCACCTTGGCCTTCGCTATGATCAGCGCCTTTTTCTTGTCATTGATGAGGTTCCAGATATTCTTATCATTCTGGTAATTGTATATCTCGGTAAAATAGCCTTCGGCCATTACCACTTTAAAAACCTTCTCGATCCGCTCGATCAGTACAGTAGCTTCCTGCGTAGACACGTATTTCTTCGACTTCCTGTTCTGCAACCAGGCATTGAGTGCAGCACCGGCCAGGCCGCCGGCAATAAGGGTAATGATCAAAAAAAATAGTGTAGTGGAATCCATATCTCTATTTTTGTACTGATTAAAATTCAAATAAAAACGGCACAATGCCAAATAGCCCACAGAAATATCTGGTAACCGTGGCAGGCCCCACGGCGGTCGGGAAAACCGCATTATCGATCAGACTTGCCCGGGACCTCGGTACCGATATTATTTCTGCCGACTCGCGCCAGTTCTTCCGCGAACTGAGCATCGGCACTGCCAAACCAACACCCGAAGAGTTGATGCAGGCACCGCATCATTTCGTGGACTCCCACTCTATTTCAGAGGCATACAGTGCAGGCGATTTCGAACGCGACGCGCTGGCCCTGCTCGGTGACCTTTACAAGAAGCATGATATTGTAGTCATGACGGGAGGTTCCGGTTTCTACGTCAAAGCGGTGCTGGAAGGCCTCGACGACCTGCCCGCCCCTCTTCCGGGGCTTAGGGAATCGCTCATGCAAAAGCTGAACGACAACGGACTTTCGCCGCTTCAGGAGGAAATACGCCTGACCGATCCGGAATTCGCAGCCACACCCGAAATAGCGAACCCACAGCGCGTAGTGCGCGCACTGGAAGTGTTTTATACTTCTGGTACGCCCATCAGTCAATTTAAGGTAAATAATATCCGTAGCAGGCCATTTCACCCTATTAATATCGCTTTGGATCGTGACCGTGCCGAGCTCTACCAGAGAATAGACCAGCGGATGGACATCATGCTGCAAGAAGGCCTGGTAGAAGAAGCGAAAAGCGTGATCGCGTACAGGGAGCACCACGCGCTCAAAACAGTGGGATACCGGGAAGTTTACAGTTATCTCGATGGCGAATATGACGAAGCGGAAATGAAGCGGCTTCTAAAACAGAACTCACGCCGGTATGCCAAGCGGCAGCTTACGTGGTTCAGGCATCAGGGGAATTTCGAATGGTTCCATCCCGACGAATATGGCCGTATCCTGGAATATGTACGGCAGCAGGCGGGTTTGCAATAATGACATTTGACGGAGAACCGGCTCCGTCAAATGATACAAGTGTCAGTCTTCGAGCTCGCGGTAAGCGAGAATACCTCCCAGTACGTTGCGCACATTTGAGAAGCCTTGAGATTCCAGATAGCGGGCGGCCTTGCCACTGCGCGCGCCTGAACGGCAATGAATGATGATCTCCTCATCTTTCAATGCTTCCAGCTCATCGAGGTGATCGGGAAGTTCGCCAAGCGGGATCAATATCGCTCCGAGGTTGTCCTCTTCGTATTCGTGTTCTTCGCGAACGTCGTAAAAGTGCAAGTCTTCGCCTTTTTCCAGACGTTCTTTCAATTCTTCAACGGTAATATCCATATTTCAAAAATTTGTGACGATTGAGTCTATTTAGTGATTAACATTTTTTGCACAAAAGAACGTTTCCCGTCGGTGGCCTTAAAGATATAAATGCCCTGGTTCAAATGCTCAACCGTAGCGGATTGCTGATCGCGTGCCGGTTCCAGCACATTTACCAGATTACCGCCCGTACTGTAAACTTCAATTTTTTTAAGCGATTTATTATTCCAACGGACTTCGCCTCGGGCAGGGTTTGGATAAAAAACAGCATTGATCGGGTCATTCGGCTCATTGCCGGTGATTACCCCTTGCGCTTTTTTCCCGAGATAAGGACGAACCATAATCGAACCTTTCAATGATGTTTCTTTCGCCCATTCGGTTCCCAGATTGTAATATACCGCACTACTGCCCAAAAGCGAATTGCGATCGAAGCCAACGGTTACCGGCTGGTCGTTGATCTGCAACCAACCTATATAGAAAGTATCGGCTACGGCCACGGGTGTCGCAAATGCGTAATCGATAAACCCATCGCGTACTGCCGGGTACCGCACTGCAACCGACCGCTGGGCTATCACCTGATCGGGCTTACCGCCTTTGTTACTATAAATCTGGATAGTGAAGCCTTGCCCTGAAATATCCTTATTGAAAGACACCATCGCCATCCGTACCCCGCCGATCGTATCAGCTTTGGCGAGCACATACCGCATTGCCACGCGCCCGAGCTTCTGGTTCACTTGCACGCCATATTCTGCACTGCCGTCGTCATAAGCGAAATAGTCGGTCAATGCCGCCTTCGCTATGATGGTATCGTTTGTTTTGAGGTTTGCACCTGGAATGGTATCGGTGGTCGCGATGAAGAATTTACTGATCAGATGCAGGCTATCGAGCTGAGCTGCCGCATTAACAGGTGCAATCTTGGCCCTCAGCGCCTGTGACTTCAATGCTTCTACATAGATCGAGCGCTGTACATTGCGGGCAAACTCGGTCCCGCGCTGCGCATCCGTGAGCGTAAAGGTGCTCGTGAGTACATTGAAGTTGTTGAAATGGTTGACAATGTCTGTCCTGACAGAATCCGCAGTAACCGCTGCCGGATTCACACGGTATTGCCGCAGAGGCATCGCGGTGTATTTTTTCAGGATATTGGACACCGGCTTCCGCATGGCCACATCGAACAAATACGGCTGTTTGACCGACCGTTTTGTATTCAAATATACATAATCCAGATGCCAGGTATCATAAGGGCCGGAACTCCGGCCATAAGACCTGAACCTGAACTGGAAAGCATCATGCAGGTAATTAGGATCCTTAATGGCAATAAACTGCTGGTGAAACAGCGTATCGACCTCATACCCCAGTCGCGTCCATACCGGCACCCATTCTTTTGTTTTACCATAAAATTCCAGCTGCAAGAAGTCGCTGGAATCGGGTAACTCCCCGAGGCCTTTTGCAGCCCAATAAAAACTGAGGTAAACAGAGTCGGCCGCTACCCTGGCATTCAGATTAACGGGTTGGGAAGTAAGCGTGTCGGTATAGCCTTGTGTCAAAGGGTTCACCAGGTTGTAGGGAACTCCATTGGCATTCAAACCATCAAACGTCGCCACATTGACCGACGGATGCGAGTTAGTAAGGGTATTATTGATATAAACCCCGCTTCCCGGCAGCCAGTATTTCGTGCTCGGAGAAAGCGTTTTGGCAGTAGAGAAATCATCGAAAAAAGGCAGGTTCAACGAGGCCTGGGTTCGGAGGTTCTGCGATTCTGACTCGTCGTCACCCTCACTGTACCTGGCCTGATCGATCGGTACAATGCGTAATTGCGCATGTACAACCTGGCCTTGCGCCATGGCCAGCATACAAATCCAAAGAAAAATCCTGTGTGTGATGAATTTTTTACTGCTCCGGTTGATTTTCATTATCCGTCGATTCAGGCGCTTGCGGTGTCACCCACAAGTCGATTACGTCCCCTATTCTTACCTTGTTACCCGCATCGGGGTTCTGCCGAACGATCGAGCCCGGTGCCTGACCTTCCTCGGCTGGTATTTCCATTACCTGGCCTACTTTCAGCCCGGCTCCCACAATTGCTATTTTTGCTTCATCCAAAGGCATTCCTATCACCGACGGCGTTTCAAACTGCGCCGTACCAAGCCCCTCCCCGAGTTCCAGATCGATTTTCGAGCCTTTTGCGATCGGCTGGCCCGGCAAGATTTCCTTACCATTATACATTTGCCTTAAAACCGCGTTCTGCGCCATATCCGGAACATAGGAGATATTCCCCTCTTCCAGCCCTACACTTTTCAGCAACATCTGCGCACTGCGATGCGTCATATCCGTCAGCTTTGGCATTTTAATCAGCGGTGCGGTGCGCGAAACAACCGTCACATAAATTTTACGACCTTCCTTCACCTTTGAGCCGGGCAACGGATATTGGGAAATAATAGTCAATGCGGGCACATTAGTCACAAAAGTACAGTCGACCTCGTAACGCAGGTCGCGGTCTCCCAGGAAGTCTTCGAGGTCCTCTACGTTCTTCTTTTTCAGGTCGGGCACCGTAATGGCCTCGCCATGATTGGTTGTAAAAGGCAGGTATACGAAGAAAAACCCCAGAAAAAGGACCAAAAGCAGCGAGACAATGATTCCGATGTGTATGAAAAGATCAGTTCTGGACTGTGTACTTATTTTGGCCATGAAAGTATTTAGATGCGCTTTGGGATTATAAACGGGTAAAAATAAACGTAATATTCCAAGATGCCAATATGCTAAACCGCATACGAACCGAGAATTCTCTTGATGTATTTACCCAGAATGTCAAATTCGAGGTTCACCGTGTCTCCGGCTTTTAACGAATGGAAATTGGTAAAGTTATAGGTATAAGGTATTATAGCCACCCGAAATGTATTTTCACCGGAGTTGAAAACCGTGAGGCTCACGCCGTTAATGCAAATGGAGCCCTTCTCGACGGTAATGTTGCCTGTCGAAGCGTCGTATTCAAAATCGAACAACCAGCTCCCGTCGCGCTCTTGTATCTGCGTGCATTGGGCAGTCTGATCAACGTGGCCTTGCACGATATGTCCGTCGAAACGGCCGTTTGCAGGCATGCAGCGTTCGAGATTTACTTTGCTGCCTGCCGCGAGGTCGCCCAGGTTTGTTTTCAAAAGTGTTTCCTCGATGGCGGTTACCTTATACTGGTCGCCATCCGTCGCTACTACTGTCAGGCAAACCCCATTGTGGCTTACGCTTTGATCTATTTTAAACTCGCTGGCAATGGCCGACTGGAAAGTGAAGGTCTTATTGGTCCCTTCCGTTTCGATATTCACCACTTCCGCGATTGATTCTACGATTCCTGTAAACATTTCAATATCCGATTATAATACAAAGTTACAATTTCCTAACCGCTCTCCTACCGCACAAAATTCCCGTCTTCACCATTATTCGTGGTCAACTGCTTTTCAATTAGGCATTCTTTACGAACTTTGCGGGAAATAAGCGCTGCGGAATTCCTGGTAAGGTGCTTGTAATCCAAATCTGTTAATGAAAAAAGTCCTATTTATTGATCGCGATGGTACGATCATCGTCGAGCCCCCCACCGATTTTCAGGTAGATTCCCTGGAAAAGCTTGAATTCCTGCCCAAAGCCATTTCCGCATTGCGCAAAATCGCGGAGGAAACCGATTATGAACTGGTAATGGTAACCAACCAGGACGGCCTCGGCACCGACTCTTTCCCGGAAGACACTTTCTGGCCGGCTCAGAACAAGATGATCAAAACCCTGGAAGGCGAGGACATCCGTTTCGCGGAGGTGCATATCGACCGCAGTTTTCCCGAAGATAACCTTCCTACCCGCAAGCCCGGCATCGGGATGCTCACTACTTATTTTTCGAATGAGTACGACCTGGCCAACAGTTACGTCATCGGCGACCGCCTCACCGACGTTCAACTCGCGGTAAATCTCGGCAGCAAAGCAATACTTTTTCGCTCCGAATTGCCGGAAGAAGGCATTAGCGACGAGATGAACGGAACCACGGCATTGGTTACCAGCGACTGGGACACGATTTACGAGCATTTAAAACTTCCTTCCCGCAAGGCATTTGTGGAAAGAAATACCAAGGAAACGCAGATTAAAGTCGACCTGAACCTCGACGGCAGCGGCCGCTCCGATATTCACACAGGTCTTGGCTTCTTCGACCACATGCTCGACCAGCTTGCCCGGCATTCGGGTGCCGACCTGTCGATCCACGTCGAAGGCGATCTGCATATCGACGAACACCATACCATTGAAGATACCGCGCTCGCATTGGGCGAAGCGTATCGTCAGGCGATCGGCGACAAACGCGGAATCAGCCGTTATGGCTTCCTGCTGCCAATGGACGAAGCTTTGGCACAGGTAGCGATCGATTTCTCAGGCCGTCCCTGGATCGTGTGGGATGCCGAGTTCAAAAGAGAGAAGATCGGAGAAATGCCAACGGAGATGTTTTTCCACTTTTTCAAGTCGTTCTCAGACACTTCGCTTTCAAACCTGAACATCAAAGTGGAAGGCGACAACGAGCATCACAAGATTGAATCGGTTTTCAAAGCATTTGCCAAGGCGATCAAAATGGCCGTCAAACGCGATCTTAAAGCGCTGGATTTCATGCCATCGACGAAAGGAGTGCTTTAATTTTTGCTAACAACGAGCCGATGTGGCATTTTTTAGCTATTTTTGCGCATCTTACATCGTATTATAATCGAGTACAACTATGATGATGACCGTTATTATGATTGCTTTTTATGTGGTTCTTCTGAGCTCCGCGTTCCTGGTTGGACGTTGGTTGGAGAACAATGAAAAGCAATGGAAAGCGAATAAGTAAGGGTTGTTGATACGACCCTTTTTTATTTGTTTCGCTTAAATACTTGACAGAAAAAATCATTTCAGCGCAACACTAAAAAGTAACCCGCTGAACGTTTTAGACGCGTTGAGTGTTACCTTGGCTCTTAAGAAACTGTTTTTCCCGTGTTCAGAACACTTTGTCTCATACTCCTTACGGCCTTCCTCATCTGTAAAGCCACAGATGTTGCCAGCTTGGTGCTGGCCAAGGAAAAGGCATCTGTGGTTTGTGATTCAGGAACCTGTGACAACGAGGAAAAGACAGAGGTCGAAAAATTAAACGACGACCAGCTACTGATTTCACATAACGTACATTTTGACCGCTACGTCACCTTAATCCCGGTCAAAAGCTCATTCTTCTACACCGCGAATTTCGATAACGAAATTTACCGCAACCTTCTTTCTCCGCCTCCGGAGCTCATCTGATTTCTTTGATCTAAACTCGTCCGAGTTCTTTGCCGTCGTAATACGATGCGGTATTTCCGTGTCATTACGCGCTATTCTTCTTATTTATTCCATATTCTAATCAAGAAATCATGATCAGGGCTTATAAACAGTTATTTGAAAACAACAAAAAGTGGGCGGAAGAAACGACCAGGGAAAATCCGAAGTTCTTCACAAATCTGGCAAAAGGACAGGCTCCGAAGTTCCTCTGGATCGGTTGCTCCGACAGCCGCGTTCCCGCTAACCAACTGACCGGCACCCAGCCCGGCGACATCTTCGTGCATCGCAATATCGCCAATATGGTGATCCACACGGATATCAGCATGCTCAGCGTGCTCGATTATTCCGTGAACGTACTCGGGGTAGAGCACATTCTGGTGTGTGGACATTACGGCTGCGGCGGGGTTATTACCGCGATGGGCAACAAGCAAGTGGGCCTAATCGATAACTGGCTGCGCCACATCAAAGACGTGTACCGCCTGCATGCACAAGAGCTGAACGCGATTGAAGACCCGAAGGCAAGGGCTGACCGCTTTGTCGAGGTCAATGTTCAGGAGCAGGTGCGTGACCTTGCCAAAACGACAATCGTGCAAACCGCATGGGCGAATGGCAAGAGGCTGCAAGTCCACGGTGTCGTGTACGATATTGGCAACGGCATTTTGAAGGATATGGACGTGACGATCGACGCCAGCAACTTCGCCGACGACGTATACCGTCTTGACATACCGCAATTAGTATAATCAGCGGTTCTGCATTCCGAGTAATCCAATTTTTGATCCTTACTGAATCAATCGTATGTCATTGAATAATAAAAGTTTGTTCGCCAATATCAAATACGATTTACCTGCCGGGCTTGTCGTATCCCTGGTAGCGCTCCCGTTATGCCTCGGTATCGCGCTAGCCTCGACCGGGCGCTCCGATCTTCTTTTTTCGGGTGTTATTGCCGGTATCGTAGGTGGAATCGTAGTAGGCTCGCTGAGCGGCTCCTCCCTGGGTGTGGCAGGTCCGGCAGCGGGTCTGGTTGTGATTGTACTCAATGCGCTCGATACACTGGGCAGCTTCGAGGCTTTTTTGCTCGCCGTTGTGTTTGCAGGCATAATACAAATGATCGCCGGCTTGCTCAAAGCGGGTATTATCGGCTATTATTTTCCTTCGTCGGTGATCAAGGGAATGCTGGCAGCCATCGGTATTACACTTATTTTAAAGGAAATACCACACGCATTCGGCTACGATGCCGACTTTATGGGCGATGAGGCGTTTGCACAAAAGGATGGTCGTAACACTTTCTCGGAAGTGTATTATTCGCTCCGGTATAACAGCACCGGCGCGATCATCATTTCGGCGGTCTCGCTAGCCATGCTGATCTTGTTCGATAAGCCGTTCATGAAGAAAATACAGCTATTCCGGTTTATTCCGGGCGCTTTGTTCGTCGTAATTACCGGTGTTATCCTGAACCTTGTATTCGGTGCCGTAGCACCACAATGGGTGTTGACAGGCGAACACATGGTACAGCTCCCGGTGGCTTCGAGTGCCTCCGAGTTTTTCAGTTTCTTTAAAACACCGGATTTCTCTGCCATCAGCAGACCTGAGGTTTACACCGTGGCGTTAACACTAGCCATTGTGGCCAGCCTTGAAACATTGCTTTCAGTAGAAGCGACCGACCGCCTCGACCCATTCAAGCGCAGCACGCCTACGAACCGCGAGTTGATGGCGCAGGGTGCAGGTAACATGATTTCCGGCCTGATCGGCGGGTTGCCCATCACCCAGGTGATTGTGCGCAGCTCGGCCAATATCGATTCAGGTGGCCGCACGAGAATGAGTACCATCATTCACGGTGCTATTTTGCTTATTTCAGCGGTGTTTATTGCCCAATACCTTAACTATATCCCGCTTGCATCACTAGCGGCGATCCTGTTGATGGTGGGTTACAAGCTGTCTAAATTCGAGCTATACAAAGGAATGTACAAGCTCGGCCTGGAACAGTTTATACCGTTCGTTGTGACAATTATCGCGATCCTGAGCACCGACTTGCTCAAAGGTATTGGTATAGGGATGGTCATCGCGATCTATTTTATCCTGAGAAAGAACTACAAGCATTCTTACCATTATATCAAAGAAGCGCATCGTGACGGCGAGGTGATCACGCTGCAACTTTCCGAAGAAGTAACATTCCTGAACAAAGGCAGCATCAGCGCCACACTGGATAACCTGCCCGATGGGGCTACGGTGGTGATCGACGGCAGCAAATCGATGAATATCGATTACGACGTGCTCGAAATCATCCAGGATTTCAGGAAGCACCAGGCACCATTGCGCGATATTACCGTGGAAACGCGGGGAATCGGCGAGGTAGAAGCCGTAGGGGCACATTAACAGAAACATAACTCAATACGAAAGGCCCGCCTCCAATGGAAGCGGGCCTTTCTGTTTTGTAATAAGTCGATAAGCAGGCTACTTAATTCTTTTGCTTCAATCGCTGGATCAGCATGTCGTTAAATGTCCGTTCGGCCTTGTACAGTTCGATAACCTGGCTTGCTGTAATGACTTTCAAAAATTTGTTCTGATATTCTTTTTCCAGATCGAGCTCCTTTTGTCTTAGCTCCTGAACTTCTTTCAGATTACTCAGTACCGCTTCGTCGGTCTGGCCCTCGGCTTTCTTGTCATTGATGATCTTGCGCTGTGCCCGGTGAATTTCCCTTCTTCTCTGGGAATACTCATTGTACATCGGCCAGAAGCCGGTGGACTGCTCGGGCGTCAGGTTGAGGCGGTTGGTAATGATCGCCACCTTGGCGTCCTGAATTTTCTTTATTTCTTCCTCGGAACGGCGTTGGGCCTGGGCGGTCGTCGATACGACCCCGATGAATAGGAGCAAAAGGGCAAAAGTGTTCCGATACCGTTTGAATTCAATTTGTAAGTTCATTTCGATTGTTCGTTAGGGTCAAATCTTCTCCGGGGCGACCATAGATTCCTCCAACTGCTGGCGAAGAATATCGTCTTCCAGGCCATCCAGGTAATTCAGCACCGTCGAATCGGATTCGAATGCCTTCTGAACCACCTTGTGTTCGCTCAGATCGTAATAGCTAATGTCCTGATCTTCCAGGTAAGTGATGATAGAGGCGTTGCTGATGCCGCTCAGAGGCTCCTGCCCCAGCGATCCCTGGCGCTCCGGTACCGTTACCCACACCAGCACGAGAATCAGCGCGGATGCAGCTGCCAGCCCGACAGACCGTTGCCACGACCAGCTCACGAGGGGTTTACGGACGGGCTCCGCGGGAATCCGGGACTGGATCATTTGCGGCAGCTTGTCAAAATAACCTTCCGGCACGGAAAAAGGCGTCTCCCTCTTCAGATCATCCAGCCGTATACGTTTTTTGTCCATGATTATTTATATTTCTTGTCTTGTGAAGGTTTGACCAAAGTAAATCCAAATAGTTTAATCGTTATCGTTCAAAAAATCCTCAATTTTTTTAGAAGCCCAATGATATGAGGCTTTTAGCGCTCCTACCGACGTTCCGGTAATTTCAGAAATTTCTTCATAGGGTAAATCTTCAAAATATTTCAGGTTAAACACCAACCTTTGCTTTTCCGGTAATTTTAATATTGCCTTCTGCAATTTAAGCTGGATCGCGTCGCCGCTCACGTCGGGGTCGGCTTCCAGCTTTTCGCTCAGCTCATTCTCGACGTCGTAGATCGGGATGAAATATTTCCGCCGTTTTTTGTTGAGAAAATTAATAGCCTCATTGCTGGCAATGCGGTAAAGCCAGGTATACAGCTTGGCATCGCCGCGGAAATTTTCCAGCGCCGACCATGCTTTGATAAAAACATCCTGGGTAATATCATTGGCATCATCATGATCCACCACCATCTTCCTTACCAGCCAATAAACTTTTTGCTGGTACTTCCGCACCAGCTGATTGAAAGCGTTCCTCCGCGTTTCGGGATTTTCAAAAAGAGATAATAATTCTTCGTCGGACATTTAATCAGTATTAACCTGATCGTTTTTTACAGGAAATCCGCGTGACCAATCATTGTACCGGAGCCCGAAGTCAACGCCGGTCAATAATAGTTTATTTTTTTGTTCAGGACAAATAAAAGAGCCCTGCCCATGCAAAAAGCCAGTTTTGCAGAGACAGAGCTCAATCTTTTTTAGCTCTTCCCGTCGACTTAAGTCGACAGGAGGGCAATATATTATTTTCTCGCGATGGCGCGTTTTGCCGCTTCTACGATATGCTTTGCATCCAGACCGTATTTTTCAAGTAGCTGTGCAGGCGTGCCGCTTTCTCCGAAGCTGTCGTTCACGGCTACATATTCTTGCGGAACGAGCTTGTTTTTTACCAGGACCTGCGCAACGCTGTCGCCCAAACCACCGATACGGTTGTGCTCCTCGGCAGTTACCACGCAACCTGTTTTTTCAACAGATTTCAGGATGGCTTCTTCGTCCAGAGGCTTGATGGTGTGGATATTGATGATCTCGGCATTGATACCCTCCGCTTCGAGGATTTCACCAGCCTGGATCGCTTCCCACACCATGTGGCCGGTAGCGATGATAGTTACATCAGTTCCTTCGTTAACCATCCATGCCTTTCCGATCTCGAATTTCTGATCAGCATCGGTAAAAATCGGGATTACCGGACGACCGAAACGCAGATAAACCGGTCCGTCGTGCTCAGCAATAGCGATTGTAGCCGCCTTGGTCTGGTTGTAATCGCAAGGGTTGATGACAGTCATGCCCGGAAGCATTTTCATCATACCGATATCTTCCAGGATCTGGTGGGTAGCACCGTCTTCTCCCAAAGTAAGACCTGCGTGTGAAGCACAGATTTTTACGTTCTTATTGGAATATGCTACGCTCTGACGGATCTGGTCGTAAACACGGCCAGTCGCGAAGTTCGCGAAAGTCGTAGCGAAAGGAATTTTACCCCCGATAGTCAAACCGGCCGAAACGCCGATCATATTCGCTTCGGAAATACCGCATTGGATAAAACGCTCAGGGTTTTCCTTGATGAAAGGTTCCAGTTTCAAAGAACCAACGAGGTCGGCACAAAGCGCCACGACATTGGGATTTTGCTGTCCCAGCACGTGCATTCCGGCACCGAAGCCCGAACGCGTATCTTTCTTCTCAGTGAAGGTGTATTTTTTCATTTTGAATATTGTCTGTTTATGAAACCACACGCATTGCTGCCGCTGGTCCGGATATTAATAATCTCCCAAAGATTCTTCCAGCTGAGCCAGTGCCGCCGCCAATTGCTCGTCGTTTGGTGCTACACCGTGCCATTTGTGGCTGCCCATCATGAAGTCGACGCCGTAGCCCATGCCCGTGTGGAGCAGTACCATGATCGGTCTGCCATGTCCCAGACGGCCCTTGGCTTCGTACAGGCCTTTCAGCACTGCCGCCATGTCGTTTCCTTCTTCGATAGAGATTACTTCCCATCCGAATGCTTCATATTTGGCACCCAGGTCGCGGTTGTTCATTACCTTGACAGTCGGGCCGTCGATTTGCTGGCCGTTCAGGTCGATGAATGCGATCAGGTTATCCACCTGGTGGTGCGGTGCGAAAGTAGCGGCTTCCCAAACCTGGCCTTCCTGCTGCTCGCCGTCGCCCATCAGTACGTATACCGTTCCTTTGTCGTTGTTCAGTTTTTTAGCTGTTGCCGCGCCCAGCGCTACCGACAATCCCTGGCCCAGCGATCCCGACGCGATGCGGATACCTTCGAGGTGCTCGTGCGTGGTAGGGTGTCCTTGCAGACGGGAATTCAGCTTGCGGAAAGTAGCCAGCTCCGATACGGGGAAATATCCCTTGCGCGCCAATACGCTGTACCATACCGGGGAAATGTGGCCGTTCGAAAGGAAGAAAAGGTCTTCGTCCTTGCCGTCCATATCGAATACAACCTTGCCATCATGCTCTTTAAGCTTCATGCGCTCAAAGTACAATGCTACCAACAATTCGGTGCAACCCAGCGACCCGCCAGGGTGTCCCGACTGACAACCATGTACCATTCGTACGATGTCCCTGCGAACCTGGGATGCTACTTTTTCTAATTGTTCAATTTCCATTTTTATTTATTTTCTATTGGACTGTCCTTAATCCGGTTACCGAAGCTCGGGACCATTTAGGCGGCGTAAATGTCCTGCTATTCGGAATGTTAAAATGACTGATTATTATTCAGTTTTTCCAAGAATTTGATCAGTGTGTTTCGACGATTCCACTTTGGAAATAATCTCTTCAATGATCCCTTTTTTGTCGATGACGAAAGTTGTGCGCAGTACACCCATGTAGGTGCGCCCAAACAATGTTTTTTCTCCCCAAACTCCGTAGGCTTCAACCATTTTATGCTCGGTATCGGCCAGCAAGGGGAATGGCAGGTTATGTTTCTTGATAAACCGCTGATGCGATTTCTCGCTGTCGGGGCTCACGCCGAACACCTTGTATCCCTTTTTTAGAAGCGATCCGTAATTGTCACGGATATTGCAGGCCTGATTGGTACAGGTGGGGGTGTTATCTTTGGGATAAAAGTACAAAACGACTTTTTCTCCTTTCAAATCCGATAGTTTTACTTCTTTTCCATCCTGGTCTTTCACTGAAAATGCGGGTGCGGGGTCACCGACTTGTAGGCCCATAGTCTATCTTTTGCGTTTTCTGGTTTTCTTAGGTTTAACAACCAGGTCTACCAATTCTGTTCGCAAGATAGTACTATTTCCCGCCCTATCCGTCACTTCCAATACGAGTTCTCCTTCAAATGGCTGGGTATCATCCAGTTTTTCTGACCAGATATAGCCTTTTTTAAAATCATAATTCAACAAACCCATTCATCGTTCACCAATGCCCTAAAACCAGCGATCCCCGACATGCCGTCGCCCGCGTACCCGCGTATGCGATGCCTGCTGTGCTCGATTAGCCGCACCCTGGGCGGCACCGTATCTTCCTGAACCACAAACGTGCCTAGCTCGCGTGTATCGAAACGGATCAGGTTGCCATCCCATTTCCCGCCTAGAAAACGATAGTCGCCGTTCAGGTAGCGGTACATAAAAGTCCGCGACCTATCCTCCGGCACGTTCTCTGGAGTAAATGCGACGTGAATGTAGTCGTTCAGCGCCGTGCCGCGGTTATTAATAGTCAATGCATTAAAATTCCGCTGTCCCATCAGGAAAAGCGTATCGAACAGGCTGGTATTATCGAAGTCCACCGACCATTTAGCCTCTTTGAATGACGAAGCAATGCCCGGCAGCACCTGACTCCGGAGAAAGGTCTTCACCATAGTAGTGCCCACTTTCACCGAATCGGGCATTTCTTTCCTTAAATCGGTCAGAAAAACTGCCGATTCCCCTGCGTACAGATCAGGGACTTTCTTCTGCTGCCGACCCTGAATAAAAAAAGTCGCGAACGGATCCTGGCTGCGGTAGTATTTGGCCTTTACAACCAATGTATTTTCCCGCACCTCGGTTTGAACATATTCCGGATTCACTTCGGTATTGAATGCGGGCAGCGGCTGGTTTTGCGGCTCGCCCTTGACAGTGAATATCAGCTCCGAGAAGTTCTCATAGGAATCCGAAATCCGGACTTTCACTTCATGATCCAGCGTATCGGCAATATTCAACTTGCCGTTGATCGCATTGGTTTTGTATAAATTAAACTGATTGCCGTCAGGAACGTAGCATTTCAGAAAACGCTGGCCGGTCGCCTGCTCGGTTTCGTAGTCGATGAGGTTGTTGTAATCCCGGGTCGAGGCGTTAGGGAAGACTTCAATATTATAGGAAAACACTTCCTGCCCGTCCATTTTGATCTCAATGCATTGCAAACCATAGCGAAAACCGGTGCCGGTCATCTGGTCGAAAGCAATGAGGTCGAGGCCTACGATACCCGTGGCCGAAACCGTGTCCAGCAGGTGCCAGGTACCATCTTTCAGTTTAACAGGCGTGTACACTTTGCGATCAAATTGTCCATTAACCCGTCCATTAATGTCCATTGGCCGGATCGCTATATTGACAAATTTTGGCGGTGTAACATCCTTGATTTCGTTAAACCCGAAATACAGCGGGTTCAGGTAATTATCCTTCGAATCCCGGACCTCGAAATGCAAATGCGGCCCCGCAGAACCTCCCGTATTCCCCGAGAGCGCGATTACCTCGCCTTTTTTGAATGCGAACTGGCCCGCTTCCGGAAAAAGGTCAATCTCGAATGTTTGCTTTTTATACTGCTCCTGCCGGACCCAGCTGGCGAGCGGATCGCTGAATTTCAGCAAATGACCGTACACCGTGGTTTGCCCGTTCGGGTGGCGTAAATAGATTACATTACCATAACCGGAGCGCTGGACAGCCACTTTGTAAACATAACCTTCCGCGGCCGCATACACGGGCAAGCCCTCACGCTGCTGCGTACGAATGTCGAGCCCGGCGTGAAAGTGATTGCTGCGCAAATCGCCCAGGCCACCTGCCAGGGAGTTTGGCAAACCGGGACGGATCGGAAACTGGTAATAACCTTTTGGATACGATTGTTTTTGGGCCAAAGAATCCCGCGCAACACCTGCCAAACCCAATACAAACAACCCTGAACGGACAAATGCCCGAAAATAATGACGCATGAAAAAGTGTATGAATAGTCGGTACGCCGACCGGGTGATATGAAGAGTACGGTTTACTTAACGAACAGTTCGAGCATCTTCTTGCCTTCGATCGAGGCTGTCAGCTTGTCGCCCACCTTCACCGGGCCGACGCCCTTGGGGGTGCCCGTAAAGATCAGGTCGCCCTTTTTGAGCATGAAAAACCTGGAAACAAAGGAAATCAGGTAATTGATGCGATAAATCATCATCGACGAGTTACCACTCTGCCGCGTTTCGTCGTTCACATCGAGGCTGAAATTGATGTCCTGGATGTCTGCGAAATCTGAAACCGGGACAAATTCCGAAACCGGCGCCGACCCGTTGAATGCCTTTGCAAGCTCCCAGGGCAGCCCTTTGGCCTTCAACTCGGATTGCAAATCGCGGGCGGTAAAGTCGATCCCTATTCCGATTTCGCTGTAATATTTGTGTGCAAATTTCTCTTCTATATTCTTTCCGACCTTATCGATCTTCACTACGAGCTCTACTTCATAATGAACGTCTTTTGAAAAATCGGGATAATAGAAGTCATCTCCAAGGCGGATCTGTGCGGTTTCAGGTTTCAGAAATATAACCGGGGAATCGGGTGTCTGATTGTTCAGTTCTGCGATATGCTCCGCGTAATTCCGGCCGACACAAATAATTTTCATCAGGGGTGAATGCTAATTTAAAAGGAATGAACGTCAGCGACAAAGCTACTTACAAAGCGGGGGCCTCACAATATTTGCCACAATTTTTCAGCCCGAATGCAGTTAAAATAATGGTTAGCGCCGACGTCTCGTCGGCGACGCTTATGCAGCCAGCGTCCCGCTGGTGAAACATGATCGCAAAAGCGTACTGCCAACGCAAAGAGATTTTACGCTATTTTTGAAAAAGTAATCAGGCCATATTCCGCTTACGCATGAAGAAGTACCTTTCCCAACCCCTGTCCTGCACCATTTTTACGCTCCTGATCACTACACTACTATTCTCCTGCGAGGTATTCCGCAAAACACCCGAAAGAAACACATCGTCCCGCGGCGCCACGACGCGCGGCCGCACATCGCCTGCGCGCAGACCCGTGTCAAAAGCCCCCGCTCGAAGACCGTCCGACCGCAAGCCCGCATCCACCCGAAGCACCACCCCTGGTTACACGCGCCCCGGGTCGGCCAATACCGCCAATATCCCGCAGGTCGTGCAAATCGCCCGCACCTACACCGGCACTCCCTATCGATCCGGCGGCAATGATAAGCAGGGCATCGACTGTTCAGGCCTGATCTGCCAGGTGTATTCCGAAATGGGCGTTAAGGTCCCCCGCATTTCGTGGCAGCAATCCGAGTTCGGGCAGGAAGTGGGCAAGATCGACGAAATCAAGCCCGGCGACTGGCTGTTTTTTGTCCCTGAGGCCGGCAAGGAAGGTTACGTATCCCACGCAGGCATTGTTACGGATGTCCGCGGACGGGACGAGATCATATTTATCCACGCGTCCACATCGCGCGGCGTACGCGAGGACAACCTGTTTTCTACTTATTTCAAAGGGCGTTTCGTCAAAGCCATGCGGCCTTTCTGAGCCGGCCCGACCGTTCACGAACTCGGTCTGAATAAAATTGAGAACAACCATAGGGGTAACATGGAATCTGATTGTCCTTTTCGAAATTTGCAATCATAACTCAGTTTCCTCTCCCTAATATGCAAGACACCATTGCCCCTCCGCCGCGGTACGGCGACCGGACTTTAACCATGCAGGCCAGTCCGGGCATTCCCGTTTACATTTATGCCACCGTTTTCGCTTCTTTTTGCGTCATCACCGGGCTCATCTGGGACATTTGCTGGCACATGAGTATTGGCCGTGACGGGCTACTGTCGCCACCGCATTTGGTCATTTACCTGGGTGCCGTGGTAGCAGGGCTGTTTTCGGGTTATGAGATTTTAAGGAAGACATTTTGGGGAAATGAAATTGAAAAGGCGGCCAGCGTAAAAATATGGGGCTTTTTTTACAGTTCGCTGGGATCGCTGTTCTGCGTCTGGGGAGCACTTTCCATGCTGACGTCCGCCCCTTTCGACGACTGGTGGCATAATACATACGGCCTCGATGTTACGATCCTCTCGCCTCCCCACACCGTGTTGATCCTCGGCATTATCGGCATTCAGTTCGGTGCGATGATCAGCGTCATTGCGGTGAAGAACCAGATGAAGCTTTTCGGTGGCTTTGCGAAAGAACCTGCCAGAGTGCTGGACAAAACACTTTTCTGGCTGTTTGCACTTTCAGCGGGGTTTCTCCTCACCATATGGTTTACATTAATATCCGAGGAATTGGGCCGGATGCGCGTGCACCGGTCGAGCTACTACATATTTGCCGGAGCTGCATTTCCATTGCTGTTGACTGCCGTTGGCAAGGCTGTTTCGCATAAATGGGCCGTTACAGCCGTCGCCGGCGTCTACACTGCGTTAATGCTCGGTACGCTCTGGATCATCCCACTTTTCCCTGCCGAGCCGAAATTAGGCCCGATCCTGAACCACATTACCCATTATCAGGGCTTCCATTTCCCGCTTTTGCTGATTGCCCCTGCCATTGTGATCGATATCTTACGTTACCGCTTCGCCCATTGGAATGACTGGAAGCTGGCATTGTTGCTTGGCGTGGCATTCCTGTCCGTATTTTTTGTAGTTCAATGGTTCTTCGGCGGGTTTCTGATGGAATCTCCCTATGCGCGTAACTGGTTTTTCGGGAGCCACTACTGGTATTTCGGCAATGATCCCAACTGGCAGTATCGCTATAAATTCGGGCCGTGGATGGTAGAGGAAACGCCTGAATTGCTCAAAGGGCTCGGCATTGCTTTGGTATTAACATTAATCTCAACCCGCATCGGATTGGCGTGGGGTAACTGGATGCACAAGATACAACGATGAAAAAATACCTGTACTTATTACTCTTTTGGCTGACGGGCGTGGTCTCGTATGCGCACGTAGGGAGCGCGGGCGTGCAAATGCAAGCGCAGGCAGGTGCATACAAAGTGCTTGTGAGTGTCACCCCGCCGGATGTAATTCCGGGAACCGCGCAGGTTTCCGTTTTTATTCAGTACGGAGAGGCCCGCAAAGTGTCGGTACGGCCGATTTACTTTTATTCGGGTGATAAAGGCGCGCCTACTTCCGATCCGCTGGCACCGGTGGCGGGACAAAAAGGCCAGTTCCAGGGAGCAGTTTGGCTTATGGAACCAGGCTCGTCCGGTGCGCAGATCAGCATCGAGGGCATCCAGGGCGACGCAGAGCTTATCATCCCCATCGTCGCAGTTTCAACCGCTGAACGCGAAATGCCCAAAGGGCTTGGGATCGGGCTCAGTATACTTGGGTTACTGCTTTTCCTGCTGATGATCACGACCATCGGCGCGAGCGTGAGCGACGGCCTTTTAAAACCCGGCCAAAACCTGACTGCGGCCCAAAAACGGAAGCGCTGGATCAATATGGTTATCGCCACCGCAGTATGTTCACTGATTCTATATGGAGGAAGCAGCTGGTGGGATAGCTGGGCAGCCGAGTACAAACAATGGCTGTACAAGCCTTTGAAAGCAAAAACCGCGGTCATCGAAGCAGATTCCCAACGGGTTTTTCAATTAAAAATAGATACCACAAAATGGGACCGCCGCATGAAGGGAAGTATGCTGAGCACATTGATCCCCGACCACGGCAAGATCATGCACACCTTCCTCGTCCGCACGCCGGGCCTCGACGCATTCGCGCACGTCCATCCCGACCGCAAGGATAGCCTGACCTTCGAAGCCGCATTACCGGATTTACCTGCCGGTAAATACCTGATTTACTCCGACATTGTACAATACTCCGGTTTTGCGGAGACGATCGTCGACACGCTGGTGATCAGTGCAAAACCGTCTGCGCGTATCACCAAGCCATTATCCGAAGACGATACTTACATTATTACGGACCCGCTCGACACGCCCGGCAAAGTGCCCATGGGCGAGAACGTGGTCATCTGCGGAAAACCCGGAACCAAGACCGTGTTTAAAGACGGCTCCTATGCCATTTGGGAGGGCAAGCCCGATAAGGCGCTCGAAGCGGGCAAACCTTATCAGCTCAATTTTGAAATATTCAACCCGGATAACAGCCCGTGCTTCCCGGAACCCTACCTGGGAATGCTCGGCCACGCGGTAATCATGCGGTCCGACGGCTCGGTTTATATTCACCTGCATCCGAGCGGCTCCTACTCGATGGCGGCCGGGCAGTCGTTCGAGAACCGCATCTCCGATACCGCTCGCGTCGCCAAATGGCCCAAAGCCGACGTTTTCCGCGACAGCATCGACCGGCACCTGGCCAATCTCAAAGCTATGCCGACTGTGGACCGTGAAATATTCCTGATGAAAGAAATGGGCATGTACAATGTGAACGAAGGCGGCATGACCGGCATGGAGCATGGTACGCGCATTACATTCCCCTATGCTTTCCCGAAAGGCGGCCAGTACCGGATATTCCTTCAAATCAAGAGAAATGAAAAAGTGCTGACCGGCGCCTTCGATGTGAAGGTCACCGATCCGGGCACATTATAGTATTCAGGTTACGGCATTTCAAAAGAGCACAGCGATCTTTTCATAGGAAAGGTCGCTGTAATCGTTTATATACAAGTTGCACGGCGGCAATTCCTCACGAGTATGCGAACTCAGCACGCCTACCACGCGCATACCGGCGTTGAGCGCAGCCGAAACACCCGAGAATGAATCTTCAAATACAACACATTGATCCGGCGTAACGCCCAGGTTTCGGGCGGAGGTGAGATATACTTCCGGGTCGGGCTTGTGTTTCTTCACATCTTCGCTCGCCAGGATAGAACCCAGCATTTCCTGAACAGGCACTTTGCTAACGATCAGATCGAGGTTAGCCCGGGGTGCAGAGGTAGCTACGCCAAGCGCCGTCCCATGCGCTTTCAAATCGCGCATAAATTCGACAATACCTTTTATAGGCTCCACATAGGGCGCATACAATTCGCGGAAAAGCCCTTCCTTTTCCTCTTCCATTTGTAACAACTCCTCCCCTTCCACCACACGCTGCAAGAAATGGCTCAAAATGTAGCTATTGCTTTTGCCGTACATATGCTGTGCAAATTCCTCTTCCGTAGGAGAAAGGTCTCTTTTTGAAAAGAACTCGCGGAATGCGCGGGAGTGGTAAGGATTGGTATGGACAATCACGCCATCCATATCGAAAATGACTGCTAATTTTTCTTTCATCCGGCAAAGTTAACCATCGAAAAACCTTCCTGAAAATGAAATACCGAACTAAAAACGAATGCAATCATTGAAATAATTTGACAACTTTAATGTAAACTTTTACAACCAACTGACCTTTTTACTGAGCATTCTATTAAATTTACCCGCAACGCCTCACACTATTTCTTCAAAACTTCCTTAAATTCAATGTTATAAAAAGCTTCCTGATTTACCCGACCTAATATCCGATCAATTACCTGCGTATATGAATGAATTAGAACGAGCTGACAATGGACTCGACGGTCACGCGCTTTCGAAGCCAAAAACGCTCACTTCCCTTGAAGTGTATGATCAGTACGGAGCCATGGCATATGGAATTATTTTACAAATCCTGCCTCAGGTCCATCTGGCCCAGGAAGTACTTGTAAGTGTGTTTTCCTCTCCGCAATTGCAGTCTTGTAATAGTTACCCCTTTACCTTTGCGGCGTGCGTAATCAAGCTGGCGCGGGCCAAAGCAGTGGAAGCCAAACGCAAACTGACCGCCCTTGCACCCGCAGGAGCAGATTATGCCCAGGGCGACACCTCTCCGCAAAGCATTTTCGACCTCGCATTCCGCCAGGGATTTACACCGGAGGAAGTCGCAGGCAAATTGAACATATCCAAAACCGAAGTACTCCGTTCTTTTCACGAGTTTTTCAAATCTTATCGCAACGCATAAACCGTACACACATTGAGCAAACAGGATTTTATCGAGAGCGGTATTCTCGAATCACATTTAATGGGGCTCGCCAACGAAGAAGAACAGCAGCTCGTTGCGGAAATGATGCTTTCGGACCAGGGAATGTCCGAATATGTAAATGACCTCGAAGTAGATATCAAACGCTACTTTGCGGAGGGGTCGGTACCACCGCCGGATGCCGTGAGGGAAATCATATTGCTCAGAAGCATCCGCGAGAAAAAGGGCCGGAGCAGCTACAATGGAGGGGAAACGCTCGACGCGAAACAATACCTCGACGTAGAGGTGAACAACACGCACATGAAAGTGCACAAGCTGTGGCGCCCCGCATTTATTGCCGTTTTCATTCTGTCGAAAATTTTCCTGATCGCCGGTCTGTATTTCTATTTCAAATCGCTGGCCCAGGAGAAGGAAATTGAAAAGATCAAAACCGAAATGCAGCTAAATAACAAGTAAAAATATTGACCTGTACACACGAAAGCCGGCGGACATTGCGATCCGACCGGCTTTTTTATATCCTTCATGCTACCTATTTCAGGAATGCGCGGAGCATCCAGGCCATTTTCTCGTGCTCTCTCAACAAGCCGGTTACGTAGTCGCTTGATCCGAGATCTTTGTAAGTATCAGCGAACTCGGTTACCAGCGGGCGAAGGAGGCGAATGATCGTTTCGTGGTCATCGAGCAAATTTTGCAGTTGTGTCTTCGGTTCGGTCGTGTATTCCGGTTCGAGCAGGTCGGTCAGTTTAAGGATATCGACCAGGCGTGCTTCCGAATAGTGCCCGATGGCTCGGATACGCTCTGCGATATCGTCCAGGATGACCTGCAATTGCTCGTACTGTCCTTCAAAAAGCTTGTGCAATTCGAAGAAATTCATTCCACCGATATTCCAATGGTAGTTGCGGGTTTTGGTATAAAGTACAAACTCGTTGGCGAGCAACTTGTTCAACTGGTAGGCAACGGCCTGGGTATGCTCGTCCGATATTCCGATGTTGGTTTTCATGCGTCTCTGTATTTGATATTGTTAATTGTGTTGATACATATGCTTAACCAAAGCTAATCGTTAAAAAGTTGCCCTGCAATGCCAAAAAAACGATTTTGATCACATTTTTTACCGCATGAAAATTGCTGCCTGATATATCGTTACCAAAGCCCTGTTCTTCCGTATAGGTAGGAAAGAATTGTTATATTTGTTAACCTATCTTTTATGAAAGACAGCGAAAGAATCAGTAACCTGGAAGAAATGACGGCAGATATCTACCTTGTCCTCGACAGAATTGACAATGATCTCAAGAAGATACGTTTGCTAGACATTAACATGGCAAACGACATCCGATCCGTCGCTTCCGTGGCCGCGCGGACGAAGCGTCAACAGCAAATCTATGAGATGAAACATGCCAAGTTGCATAGAACGCTTCTTGACGTATTTGCAATCGCCCGAAAAAACGCCATCAGTATTGAGAACTACGCAAGAAACACGCTCGCGAAGGACGACCTTTCGCTATTGTACGAATATATGATGAGAAAGTTCGATCTAGCGAAGGAGCATACCGATCGGCTAGAAGCGGCATTGGCGAAACATAGAGGCAAAACCAAAAAGCTTGATGATAGTATCGAGGCTATTAAAAGAAAGTTAGATAACCTATAACCGAGAGAGTACACATAATATGTTCCCATTCCGCGTAGGCCAAGGCTACGATGTTCATCAGTTAGTAGAAGGCCGGCCTTTTTGGCTCGGCGGTATTTTGATCCCCCATACACATGGTGCCAAAGGGCACTCCGACGCCGATGTGGTTTGCCACGTGATGTGCGACGCGCTCCTGGGAGCGGCTAATCTTCGTAATATCGGCTACCATTTTTCCGACAAGGACCCGCAATGGAAGGGTGTCGACAGCAAGATTTTGCTGGCAAGAGTATTGGAAATGATCCGTGAAAAAGGGTATGAAGTCGGCAATGTGGATGTGACGATTGTTCTGCAAAATCCCAAACTCAATCCGCATATTCCGGCCATGAAGGACTGCCTGGCCGAAGTTACCGGCATTTCAGAAGAAGCTATTTCGATCAAGGCAACGACCTCCGAGCATTTGGGTTTTGTGGGAAGAGAAGAGGGCATTGCCGCGCATTGCGTGGCTTTGATTTATAAACCCGGGGCATTTCCGGGTATTGCTTAGCCAACGATCCTGTTAAATATTAGACCTGCATGAAAAAAGTACTACTGTTCCTCTCTGTTAGCATTGGTATCACCTTCTCCGCCTGCGCACAGCAACAATCTGCGCCACTTGCCGAGCAACCGCTTGGATTTGAAGAATACGATCCCATTTCCACGCTCAAAGTGGAAGAACACCCGTTGAAAAAGGCGAAGTTCCCGTTTATCGACGTCCACAATCACCAGTACCAAATGCCATCGCAGGACCTGAAAGCGCTCGTGAAGCAAATGGACGAGCTGAATATGGGGATCATGGTGAACCTCAGCGGTCGCGGCTGGTCGCAGGAATGGGCGGAGGGAACGGCAACATTGAAGGGTTCACTGGAAAACGTGGTCAAAAACGAACCGAAACGCATCGCGGTGTTTACCAACCTGCAATTCAAAGGTTTCGGCGACAAAGACTGGTCGCAAAAGGCGGTAAAGCAATTGGAGGAAGATGTAAAAATGGGCGCCAAAGGTTTGAAAATCTACAAAAGCCTTGGTTTCGCCGGTATCAAGGACGACAAGGGCAACCGCGTACCGGTAAGCGATCCGCGTTTACAACCGGTTTGGCAGAAATGTGGTGAACTGGGCATTCCGGTACTGATCCACACCGCCGACGTACCTTCTTTCTGGGATCCTATGGACCGCTATAACGAGCGCTGGCTGGAACTGAAAACACACCCGGGCCGTAGACGCGGCGCGAACGATCCGATCCCCTTCGATTCGCTGATTGCCGAGCAGCACCATATTTTCAAAATGAACCCGAAAACGACGTTTATCAATGCGCATATGGGCTGGTACCCCAACAACCTCAAAAAGCTCGATAGCCTGATGATCGCTTTCCCGAATATGTATGTGGAAATAGGTGCCGTAATAGCCGAGCTCGGCCGTCAGCCACGTGCCGCCAAGAAGTTTTTTGATAAATACCAGGACCGTGTCCTTTTTGGAAAAGACAGCTGGGTGCCCGCCGAGTACGCTACCTATTTCCGCGTGCTGGAAACCGAGGACGAATATTTCCCCTACCACAAAAAATACCACGCATTCTGGCGCATGTATGGCATGGGGTTGTCCGACGAGGTGCTGAAAAAGCTCTATTACAAAAACGCATTGAGAATCATCCCGGGACTCGACAAAAGCCTTTTCCCTAACTAGTCAGCCTCATTTGAATGCCTTGGCTTCCCGTATGACCGACCGGTACTCCGCTTTGCCGAGGCATTTTTTATAATACTCCCTGGCTTTCGCCTTGTTGCCCGCCCGCGCGGAAATACGCGCGAGACCCGCGTAGGCGAATGCGTGATATTCTTTCGTGTACTGGTCGTCGTGTGGTGTTTTGAGTGCAGCCAGATACTCTTTTTGAGCGGCGGCGTCATTCTTCCGGTCCTTTTCTTCTAAAATCCCCTGAAATGTCCGCCAGGCGGCCGGGTAAAAACCGGTACTTTGTTTACGAAGTAGCTGGACACCTTCAAGCGCCTGTTCGTATTTCCCGGAAAGCAATTGTGCCTCCACGTGCTTCATGAGATAAATAGGGTTTCTCGGATACGAATCCACGAGCTTTTCCATGTAAAAAGCCGCCCTTTCCGGCTTCGCTTCGTATTTCAGGTAGATGTGTGAAATGTAGTAGCATGACTCCGCTTTGGTGATCGTGCCAACCTTAGTAGCCGTGTCGATCTGTTTCAAACCCAATGCCTTGTCCCCGTTCTTGAAGAAAACAAGCAACGGCTTCACGATTGGGTGCTCTTCCGGGTACACTTCCACATAATAGTTGTACATCCCGGACGTGAAGTAGAACTCCGGATTTTTGTTCAGCAACTTAAACCCCTCAACGAAAGCATTATACGCCTTTTTACCCTCGCCCGCTGCCGCCATCATTTCCCCACGGTAATTGTAAATCATCGCCATATAACCTCTCGCCACCATCGTATAAAAAACCGCTTCCGGATCGAGGCTATTCTTGCCGTAGCGCTTGTTAATCGCTTCCAGGCACTGGTCGAGTTTCTGGATGTACTCCTTCGATTTGGCGGGATTATCCTTGATAGGCAGGTATTTCCAATACAAAATAAATGAATCCAGAATGTAGGAAACCGGGTGATTGGGATACTTTTTCTCCACCTGGTCTATGATCTGGACGGCCTCATCGAACTCGTAATTGTATATTTTATCGAGACTGTTCTGGATGTTTTTTAAAGAGGCGGGGTCATTGAGTAATTGTGCATGGGACTGGAATGAGCATAGGGCAAGAAAAACCCACAGGCCCAGGGAACGAAGTGTAATTTGCATGGCTTTCAACTCAAATTGGTTTGGTGGTATCCCAGCTGAACAGTAGCTTTGTTTATAACCCATAATTGAATGCGCGGGTTTCGGCCTCAGGTTTTATTTTGGTCAAATTATACCTATTCAACTTCCTTATTTGACAATATGATTCGCTATAAGCAGTTTACACTGGGTAATGGCCTTCGGGTATTTGTCCACGAAGACTTTTCGACACCCATGGCTGCGGTTAATATCCTGTATAACGTGGGCTCCCGGGATGAAGACGAAGAACGCACCGGTTTTGCGCATTTGTTCGAGCATTTGATGTTCGGAGGCTCCAAAAACATTCCCAGCTACGATATACCGGTGCAGAATGTAGGCGGTGAAAACAATGCTTTCACCTCTCCGGATATCACCAACTACTACATCACATTGCCTGCCGATAATGTGGAAACCGCATTCTGGCTGGAATCGGACCGGATGCTGAGCCTTTCGTTCGACCCTAACGTGCTCGAAGTACAGCGCAAGGTGGTGATCGAAGAATTCAAGCAACGGTATCTCAACCAGCCTTACGGGGACATGTGGCTGAAATTAAGACCATTAGCCTACAAAACACACCCTTACCGCTGGGCAACGATCGGTAAAGACATCGGTCATATCGAACGCGCTACCATGGACGACGTGCAGGATTTTTTCTTCCGCTTTTACCGTCCTAATAATGCGGTGATGGTCGTCGCCGGAGCTGTAACATTTGAAAAAGTGCAGGAACTGGCCGAAAAATGGTTTGGAAGCATCCCCGCCGGGCCGGCTTATGTCCGTAATCTGCCCACCGAGCCGGTACAAGCCGAAGCAAGGCACCTCGAAATCTCAGCCGCGGTCCCGCTCAATTCGCTGATCAAGGTTTTCCATATGCCCGGCAGATATCAGCCAGGCTTTTATGCCGCAGATTTGCTGAGCGACGTCCTCGGAAGAGGAAAATCTTCACGTTTATATCAGAAATTATTGAAGGAGCGTGCGCTGTTCAACAGCATCAGCGCCAGCATTATTTCCTCTCTTGACCCGGGCCTTATGATGGTCAAAGGAAATCTCAACCCGGGTGTGACATTGGAGGAAGCCGATTCGGCGGTCACGGAGATTTTGCAGGAAATTGTTGAAAATGGCGCCACCGAAGAAGAAGTGACGAAGGTTAAGAACCAATCGGAAGCATCGCTCGCGTTTTCGGAGGTAGAGCTGCTCAACCGGGCGATGAACCTCGCATTTGCGGCGAATGCCGGCAATGTAGATTGGGCCAATAGCGATGCGGAGATCATCAGGGCGTTGACGCCCGCCGACATCAACAACGCGGCAAAAAATATGCTGAGACCCGAAAATACCTCGACGCTATATTATCGGGCGGAAGCGAAATAGCGCCATTTAAGCAAAAAAAGCGCTGCCAGACCTGGCGAGCGCTTTTTTTTGCTCAGAATATCCTTGAAACTTAATCCTCCGGCAAGAACGTCAGGTAGCTGAAATTCTGCTCATTGAACATTTCCATCGCAATTTCCTGTAATTGAGAGGCGGTGATCTGCTCGATTTCGCCGAAAATCTCCGGCAAGGAATCGACTTTCCCCGTATCCAGAATGCTTTTGGCCATCATCAGCATAAAACTCATATTACTTTCCTCCGACATGGCGAGCTGGCCCATAAGCTGCACTTTCGTCTGATGCAGTTGTAAAGTAGTGAGAGGCACCTCCCTGATACGCTTTAATTCTTTGTTTATCAGCGAAATACTCTTATTCAGCTGTTTTTTTTCGGTACCGAAGAATACGCCTGTAAATCCGGCATCGAGGTAGGGCGTGTAGTTCGCTTCGATGGAGTATACAAAACCATACTTCTCACGGAGCGAAAGGTTGAACCGGGAGTTCATCCCCGGCCCACCAAGCAAATTGACCAACATAAAAAACGGCAGCCGGCGCTCATCCAGCAATGAATAAGCGGGCTGGCCCATCGCGCATTGTGCCTGCTGGATCGGACGCTCCCGTTCCACGCGAACGGGCGTGTAAATTACCGGTGCATTTCTTTTCCTGTCCGTTCTGCGATGCGGCACGCCGCCCAGGTATTTTTCCGCAATGCGGATCACCCTCGAAAACGGCAAACGGCTCACCGACGACACTACAATGCGCTCGGTGTCGATATTGTGGTTGATAAATTCGTGCAACTGCTCCCGGCCGAATGCATTGACCGTTTCGGCCGTGCCGAGAATGTTGCTACCCAATGCGTGTTCAGGAAAGATCAGCTGGTCGAAATCATCCTGGATGGCATCTTCAGGCGAATCTATGTACATCGACATTTCTTCGAGAATCACATTCCGCTCCCGCTCGATCTGCTTGTCGGGGAATACAGAGTGGAAAGTAATATCGGCGAGCAAGTCCATCGCCTTCTCGAAATGATCGTCGAGTACGGAGGCATGGAAGCAGATTTTTTCTTTGGTTGTATAAGCGTTCAGCTCGCCACCCACATTTTCGAGTCGGTTGATGACGTGGTAGGAACTTCTTTTTTCAGTACCCTTGAAGGCCATGTGCTCCCAGAAGTGGGCCAGGCCTTGCTGATGCGGCAATTCATCGCGGCTACCGATGTCGAGCATAATACCGCAATGCGCTATTTGCGTGTAAGGAACCTGCTTGTGTGCAATGCGGATCCCGTTGGCCAGCGTGTGTATCTGATATTCTTCGGCCAACGTAAGGGAGGATGCTTTGGGGTTACCCCGCTTGCGGACATTGTTTCTCTTCATTCCTTTTTAACACAAAATCACCACCAATAATTTTCGGTGGTATCCGCAAAAATACGGACTTTTGCCCGGAAAGCCTTGCAGTTACACATGATGCGCATCGGATTTGACGCCAAAAGAGCGTTTGCCAATAAAACTGGTCTGGGAAATTACAGCCGCTTCGTACTCGACGCATTGATGGTGCATGAGCCAGCCCATGAGTACCTTGCCTACACCCCCAAAAATAACCGCCATCTTTTCGATGGATTTCCCATCGGATCAATACATTATCCCAAAGGCTTTATTGACCCAAAATTGTCGGCATACTGGCGCTATGCACGCATTACACGACAGCTCCACGAGGAAAAAATCGAGGTATACCATGGCCTGAGTAACGAAATACCGCAGGGATTGCAGGCGGCGGGCATCCGGTCGGTGGTGACCATTCACGATCTGATTTTCGAGAGGCTACCGCATCTTTTCAAGCCTGTCGACCGGGCCATTTACCGCCACAAATTCAGATCCGCATGCAAACGGGCCGACGCTGTGGTGGCAGTAAGCGATCAGACGCGGCGCGACTTAATCGAGTTGTATGGTGTGGACGATGCTAAGATCAAAGTCATTTACCAGGATTGCAATCCGGTGTTTCAAAAACAGCTCGCCGTAGAAGAAAGAAACCGCATTTGTGCCGAATACGGTATTGACGGGCCTTTTATCCTTTGTGTAGGCACATTGGAAGAGCGCAAAAACCAGCACCGGCTTGTCGAAGCATTTGCCCGGTTGAAAAACCATAATTTCAAACTCGTTCTGGTAGGAAAACCAACTGCCTATTTGCAGAAGATCAAGGAAACGATCCAACGGCTGAAACTGGAAGACCGGGTTCTTCTCCTGCATCATGTATCTACCCCGCATTTGCCTGCATTGTACCAACAGGCAGCGATATTTGCCTACATTTCCATCTACGAGGGGTTCGGCATTCCCATCGTCGAAGCGTTACACAGCGGAACAGCGGTGCTAGCCGCCAAAGGCTCTTGCCTGGAAGAGGCCGGCGGCCCGGGCGGGCTTTACGCGGACCCCTATCAAACAGAAAACATCAGCGAACAGCTGCAAAAACTGGTCGCTGATGTTCATCTTCGGAGTTCTTTATCGGAAGCAGGTAAGTTACATGTTCAACAATTTGCAGGGAAACATATTGCCGGGCAACTTGTTCAGCTTTACAAAAGCCTGCGCTGATTATTTCTCGCGGTACTGCTCGATAATGCGGTACAATGCTTTCTGTTTTTCCAGATCGGGGAAGAAGTCGAAAAGCTGCTCGTGGCCGTCATAATCTAATGTCAGCCCTATTTCGAGGTTGACCAATGCTTCACGGTACTGTCCTGCGTGGATTTGGTAAACAGCCATACGATAATACAGATCTGCTTCTTCGGACATTTCATCGATCGCAGCTTGCAGCAAGTCGCAAGCCCGGGCGTAGTTGCCTTGCTCGAACAGCACATACGACCATTTCAGCCAGATATCCGGGTTGGAAGGCTCTATTTCCGCCGCTTTTTCAAATGCTTCGAATGCCGAAACGACATTGCCCACTTTGAATTCGGTTTCGGCCAAAGCCAGCCAGTAATCCGGGTTCAGTTCCGTGATCTGGATCGCCTTTCTAAGAAAACCAACCGCCTCGTACCAACGGCCCAATTCACTGAAACAGATTCCGAGGCCATACCAGCCATCGTCCCACTGGCTATCCAGCTTCACCGTTTGCCTGTAATACTTAATAGCAGTTTCAAATTCGCCCAATTTCTCGTAACAGGTGCCCAGGCAGCAACAGGTTTCGGGCTGATCCCCTTCCAGTTCGATCGCACGGAGATACTGAACTTTGGCATCCTCGTACTTTTCCAGGTTCATGTAGGAGTTGCCCAACTGGAAAAAAGCCGATGCGAAATCGTCTTTGATCAGCGTCGCGTACTCATACGCGTGCACGGCGTCCTCGTGGCGTTCCAATTTGCTGAAAGCAATACCGAGGTTATACCAGGCATGGTGCGAGAACGGATCACGATCTACCAGGTCATTGTAATATTCCAAATGGCTTTCCAGCTGGCCTACCAGATCGAGGCAGTGGGCCAGTTCGTAAAGCGCATTTTCGTTGTTCAGATTATTGCGGAGCGACCGTTTGTAATATTTGATCGCATCATCATATTTACCCCAGTTCTGGTAAGTCTGACCGATCTGGAAATAGATTTCATCGCGGTCCTCCACCCTGCCGAGCAGGTTTTCCAGAATTTCGATCGCCTCTTCATATTCTCCCATCATATTGGCCACTGCCACTTGCATGAAAGAAATTTCGATGTCGCCGGGGTGAAAAAGTGAGGCGCGCTCCAATATTTCGAGGGCCAATTCGTGCTCGCCGCGGTTGGCGTGCAGCTGGACCATGCTGAGCAGCAGGTCGAGCGAATAGGGGTAGTCCGACAGGCCCATCTCACAAGCTTTAAAAGCTTTTTCCCAATCCCCCTTTTCTATGTAATGTACTGTAACCTTTTCGTAAGTATCCAAATCAAAAAAGACCGGCTCGCTGGTTTTCAGCATTCTTTCGAACCTGAGCAGTGTCTCCTTCATATAATCCTTCCTTTCACCGAAATTTTTCTCCATCATACGAACCGCTAGGTTAGAATCGAGGGCAAATGCACCACTATTAATGAAAGAAAGTTATAAAATAATTCCCCGGATTTCAAATCCTCCCGAGCAAACTTTCACTAATGCGGGACACCGTTTCCTCAATAGACTTAAATTGAAAATCTAATGCTTTCCTTACTTTGCGATTGTCGTAAGTGATTTTTCTGGCGGCCGATTGTGCTGTTTCTTTGGTAATCAGCGGTTTTGTACCCAGTAACCAGGTGCGCACGGCCTCTACCCGCCAAATCACCCCCGCCAACCCGGCACCGACCTTAAAGGACGGTCTTTTGCGGTGCATTTTATCCGCTATCATATTGAACAAATTATGATAGGAAATGCTCCCCGCATTGAGCAGGAAACGCTCCCCGGTAATGCCGGAGCCTGCCAGCCTGTATACGATTTCGGCCACATCCTTCACGTCTACGACGTTCGCGATGCCTTTCGTATAAAATGGCTTTTCTCTGTATACGTACCTGAAAATCTGCGTACTGCTCTTCTCCCAATCGCCTTCACCGAGAATCAGCGTAGGGTTCACGATCACAGCATTTAGCCCTTCCGCAATACCGCGCCACACTTCCAGTTCGGCCATATGCTTGGTTTTGGCATATTCGGAATTTTCAGGTGAGTCCTCCCAGCGTTGCTCCTCGTTCAACACCAGGGCTTCCCCACCGGTCTGCTTGCGTTTATCAGGACGGCCAATAGCCGCGATACTGCTTACATGAACAAGTTTTTGTGTTTTGTATTTCAAACACACATTCACTACGTTGGCGGTACCTTCCGCATTCACCTTGTACATCATTTTCCGGTCGCGCGGCACGAACGAAACCACTGCCGCCGTATGGACAACGCAATCCATCGGTTCAATGGCTTTTTCGAGCGCCAGGAGATCGAGAATATCGCCTTCCACCCAGGTCAGTTTCGGATGATCGTCCGCAAGCAGGCGCTTGTCCGCCCCCGGGCGTGCCAGTGCAAAAACTTCATGGTTCTCCGACAAGAATTTCCTGGCTACTGCGCTGCCCACCAAGCCCGTCGCACCGGTAATGAGTACTTTCATGTAAGCAAAACAAATTGTTTGGGTCAAAGTTCGCAGTAAAAAAGTAGTTTGTCACACCATTGCAAGCCTTTTTACTAATTTTACGCCCCGGCCAAGCCCGGGGAGCGACTGTGCTCCTATGTTTGAACCATATTCATATCCCTGATTTCAAATGCCGATCTCAAACCCCGAAAGATATACCGTCACAGCAGCGCTGATCTACGCCAACGGCCCGATCCACATCGGCCATTTGGCGGGCTGCTATGTACCGGCTGATATATACGTTCGCTATCTCCGGTCTTCCGGCAAGGAAGTAGCGTTCATCAGCGGTACCGACGAGCACGGCGTACCCATTACCATTCGTGCGAAAAAGGAGGGGCTGACACCCCAGCAGGTCGTCGACAAATACTACGAGCAGATCAATGCTTCGTTCAAATCACTGGGCATTTCCTTCGACGTCTATTCCCGCACAAGCAAGCCTATTCATCACGAAACTTCCCGCGAGATTTTCAGGGATTTGTATGATAAAAAGGTGTTCATCGAAGAAACGACCGAGCAGTATTATGATGAAACCGCGCAGCAATTCCTTGCCGACCGGTACATCGTAGGCACCTGCCCCGTGTGCGCAAACCCCAATGCCTACGGCGACCAATGCGAGCGTTGCGGCTCCACGCTGAGCCCGTTGGAGCTGAAAGACCCGCGCTCGACCTTGTCGGGGGCTAAACCTGTGTTGAAGGCGACCAAAAACTGGTATTTGCCGCTCGACAAAATGCAGCCCCAAATTGAAGCGTACGTCAATGGCCATCCCGAATGGAAGACGAACGTGTTCGGACAATGCCAGTCGTGGCTGAAAGACGGCCTGAAACCGCGCGCCATGACCCGCGACCTCGACTGGGGCATTAAAGTACCCGTCGAAGACACGGAGGGCAAAGTACTATATGTTTGGTTTGAAGCACCGATCGGCTATATCTCGGCGACCAAAGACTGGCTCGTTCAGAAGAACGGGACCGACGAGGGGTGGCAGAAATGGTGGCAACCTTCGAAAGATGCTTCCGAAGGCGAAACCAAGCTGGTACATTTCATTGGAAAAGACAATATCGTTTTCCACTGCATCATCTTCCCTGCCATGCTGATGGCCGAAGGCAATTACATTCTGGCGGATAATGTGCCTGCCAACGAATTTATGAACCTGGAAGGCGACAAAATCTCAACCTCCCGCAACTGGGCCGTATGGCTGCACGAATACCTCGAAGAACTGCCCGACAAGCAGGATGTACTTCGCTACGTACTCACCGCGAACGCGCCGGAAACCAAAGACAGCGAGTTTACCTGGAAAGACTTCCAGACCCGCAACAATAGCGAGCTGGTAGGTATTTATGGTAATTTCATCAACCGCGCGGTGGTGCTGACCCAGAAATTCTGCGAGGGCAAAGTGCCGCAACGGGGCGAATTGGAGGATATTGACCGCAACGCGCTCGACGAATTGGCCAAGTTCCCTGGAAAAATAGCCGACTCAATGGAAAACTACCGTTTCCGCGAAGCGCTGGCGCTCATTATGGATTTGGCAAGAACAGGAAACAAATACCTGGCAGATACGCAGCCATGGCACGTGATTAAGACCGATCCTGAGCGCGTGAACACTATTTTGAATATCGCATTACAAATTTCGGCAACGCTTTCGATCGTTTCCGAGCCGGTATTGCCGTTCACGGCAGCCAAGATCCAGGAACAACTCGGCCTCTCGGGCAAAAACTGGCAAGATGCAGGCAATGCCGACCTGCTTGCACCCGGTCAGCCTGTCCTGGAAGGAAAATTACTTTTTGAAAAAATAGAAGACCATATCATCGAAAAACAGGTCCAGAAACTGCACGATGCCAAACGCCTGAATGAGCTGGAAGGTAAAACTGTGCTTCCGGTGAAACCTGAAATTCAGTACGATGATTTCGCGAAAATGGATATCCGCATCGCGACCATTCTCGAAGCTGAAAATGTGCCGAAAAGTAAGAAGCTGTTGAAGTTGCTGATCGATATTGGTTCAGAACAACGCACTGTGCTGAGCGGAATCTCGGAACATTTCAAACCGGAGGAGGTAATCGGCAAAAAAGTGCTTTACCTCGCAAACCTGTCGCCGAGAAAGATGATGGGAATGGAAAGCCACGGAATGATCCTCATGGCCGAAGACCGGGATGGCAGCCTGGCTTTCGTTCAACCAGGAAAAGATGTCTGGAGCGGCGGAACCGTTAACTAGGCTCACAGGCCCTGCATTGGCGGAGTACCATGCAGGGCCTTTCTTTCATTGAAACTCTTTACGCACCGAATCGTAAATCGAATGGACCCGCTCCACCAGTAACTGGCACTCTTTATCCGTGAGATGGTCGATCGTGTTGCTTACAGCATTCGAAACTATCCGGCCTTCTTCGTTCACTTTGGCACCTTTCTGCTTGATCACGGTGAGAATACTTTCCCACTCGCCAATCAACCCTTCCGAAAAATACCTCGGTTCAATAATATTGAAGTAGGCCGACTGCGATTTCAGTTTCTGCCTGAGTTTGGACTGATCTACTTTGAGCTCTTCGACCAGTTTAGTTAGTTCAATAAAAGCGAAAATATTAGACTTTTTCATAACGTTGAGAATGAGGAGCACTGTGGGATTCTAATGCAAGATACAGATATGTAATTCCTTTTTTAAAAATGCGTGGAATCTTTACTCAATCTTAATGCATTCTATTAGAACCGTACAAACTCCGCACGGATTAATACCAAACCATATATAGTATTACTTCCTGCTGTTCGTCGAAAACAAGGTTAAATCAGTCCTGAACAACAAAAAAACCCGACCGATCGCCGGGTTTTCATCATGATACATCGCTAATTCTTACCAACGTTCGATATCTACCTTGCGGTGATAATCGCCCTGTTCGTCGCCAAAAGGGAGGAACAGCACCAACTGACGACGGTTGTCGTCATATCTTGCCGATATATTATCTATATCCACTCCGTCCGGGATGACGAAAGTATTGATGAAACGGATTGTCTTCCATTGCTCTTCGTCGGGCAAATTTTCCTGTGAAAATATGGGCAGTAAGTGGAAGAGCTTTAAGTTATTCGAGTTTCTCTTACCTTTTACAACTTCCAATTGCAAATCCTCAACCTCGATGCCTGGAATTTTCACAACTACTTCGAAACCGTCCGACCCTTTGTCAAGCTTGATAGAGGGCTCACTCATTCCACCGTTCACTGTGTTGATAAAATCTATATTCATCAACATCTCCCGTGGTATTTTCAGTTTGCTTTCCATAGCTATCGCGTTTTAGGTTCACAAGTTTTACCTATTAACGAAAAACTGCGTGCCAAAGATCGTTTTTCAGCCAAAAACTACACTGCCGGAGGTTATCCGGGAAGGGCGTACGCGCCAAAAATCAGCAATAGCAGTAAACCGGCGCATTTCATGAGCACTCAACCGCCCCGGTGAAAAGCCACCGGAATTAGAATGTCAAAATTACAGCCCCATTCATCCCAATGCGCCAAAATGGCACAAATAGGGTATCAATTTTCCGTCAGCGATCGCTGTGCCCCAGGCTACGGTCGGGCGCGATGTTGTCCCTTACCCGTTGCTTGATTTCCTTAGGCTCCGGGAAATGCCCCTCGCGCTTCCTGTCCCACAGCAGCTCCTCTCCTATTGTAATAATATATCGCCCGGCCACTTCCGACGGTTTCAATTGCACTGCATACAAATCATCGGTAAAAGTGGTAAGCAGTTCCTGCGCCATCCAGGCCGCCCGCAGGAGCCATCCGCATTTGGGGCAATATTCAATTTCTATGGTTGGTTTCATATCGTCGTTTGCTAGAAAAACCAAAAGTCGGCATTGAAATTATAGAATCAAAAAAGCCGCGAAGGATACTCCCTCGCGGCTTTCGAATATAACCTAACCCTTTAATCTTGATGAGAAAGCTTTTAAAAGTCTTCCCTAACGCTTTACAAATGTACAAGGCTATGCACAAGCATTTTAGCGTGAAAATCCCTGATTCTTGGTACGGGTAGGGTTACAAGTCCAGCATCGTAGTATTGCCCAAAGGCAATACGTAAAATTACGCGATTTTCATGCGACGGAAACAAACTGAACTGATTTACAGTTTGTTACAAATTAACCGTTAAATCAATTGCAAATGGTTGGCTTGCCCATCGCTGGCCCCCTATTTACATTTACGTTGCTTAATTGTTATATTTTAATCAAAACTATGGACAGCAAGAGATTTACAGGTCGGGAAGGTCGGCTGATATCGGCTTCAGAGGCCCTGGAACTTACCACTCCACACCAAAAAAGGGAACGTGATTTTACTGCGAGAGGCGAGAACTACGTAAAAGCGGAGTTTTTTGGATTGCACACATTTAACGACCTGATCAAAATGCACGGCGATTCGTGTGTAGGATTCAGGGTATATTACGGTTTGCGGGATGAGGAAGAGGATAATGATAGCAAAGCTCAGAAATCCAAAAAACCAACCGCGAGACTTGTTCTCGTGCCCGTTGATGCAGATGGCAACGATATTATGAGAAGTGCGCAAGCCGGCGGACTGAAAGATATGCCCGTCCAAGGCGATGCCATGACGGGCGGCCCGCTTTGCCCACGCCAATGTTAGGAACAGGAATGTTCGTTAATCGATTAATGTATGTTCGATAGTCACTTTGCATATATTGTCAATAATCCTATTTCTAGTATTGCAGTATTTGTCACAGTTTTACCATTAACACTCACTATTGTAAGAAGGGCATTTGTAGATCAGTCGTTGAGATTGCTCTTCTGCTACCTTCTGGCAAAATTTGTAATCGACCTTATGATGCTCCATTTAGCTTCAATCAGGACGAACAACATCATATTCTACAATTTGAGCATCCCGCTTTTTTACGCATTACTTGGCGGGATGTTTTATTTCAAATTTAGGGAGAGGTCCCAGAGGCGATTCTTAGTAGCATCCATTATCGGGCTTTTCTTCTTTTGTGCGTGGGATATAGTCAACTCAAATCAAGACCTTCATAACATGCGGGAACACAGGGTTGTACTTTATTCCAAAACCATTGAAGGCGTGCTGATGATCTTGCTGATCTTGCTGTACTTTTATGAGCTTATCAAATCCCTTCAAATACCTAACTTACTGACATTCCCCTTCTTTTGGATATGCTCAGGGCTGTTGCTTTACTATTCGAGTCTTATATTTATAGCACCGGTCATACATTATGCATACACCTGGAACAATACGATGGATCTGGGGATAACCGAGGTCATCCCCAGCATTTTTGAAATCATTTGTGCCCTGCTCTTTAGCATAGGCATTTATCAATACCCACCGAAGAACTATGCAAAACAGTGAAGAACTAAAATGGGCACTTTTGATAGCCTCACTGGCTATGCTGGCCATGGCGTTTTGCATGATTGCCTTCGTGATGTACTACCAGAAGCGGAGGTTCGAAGAAGAAAAAAGAATCAACGACATCGAAAAAAATTACAACCGCCTGCTCCTCGATACGGCGCTCAATTCAGAGGAAACAGAACGACGCCGGATTGCGCAGGATTTGCATGATGATATCGGCACAATGCTGTCACTTACCAAGCTAAGTATCAATCAATTAAGCAAATTAGTTTCCAATTCGGGCGATGAAAAGCAAGAAAGTATCATGAAAAAGTCGCAGTCGCTTGTGGAGGAAACGATCCTGCACGTGCGGCGGATCACGCGCGACCTTGTGCCTACCACACTAGAACGGTTCGGGCTGATGGAGGCGATCGAAGAGTTTATACACAAATTGGAGGAAGACAATAACCTGGTTATCGCCTTCCAGTCGAATACCGAAGAATTTCCGCGTCAGGGCCAGAAACTGGAACTGACACTTTACCGCATTATGCAGGAGCTGGTCAACAACGCGATCAAGCATGCGAGTTGCACAAAAATCGATATTGTGCTGGAAATCGACGAAGAAATGATAGGTTTGCGGGTTACTGACAATGGCGTAGGTTTCGACCCCGAGAAAATAAAGGAAAGCAACCTGGCTGGGCTGGGCTTGCTTGGAATTGAAAGCCGGTTGGCCATTGTTAATGGAACGGTCCAGTACGAACAGCCAGCCAAGGGCGGTTCCAGTGCCATCGCGAGGATACCGGTGAACCCGGCATCCGGTAACAAACCTGAACCATTACATCCATTCCGCCGGGAACGAGTGAATATTTAATGCTATGAGCACCCTTAAACTAGGAATTGCCGACGACCACGAATTATTCAGAAAGGGGTTTATCTCCATGCTGAGCGGCATTCCCGATTTCGAATTTATACTGGAAGCAGGCAACGGCCAGGAACTACTGGACCGCCTGCCGGCCAACACGCCCGACATTGTTTTCATGGACCTGCAAATGCCGGTTATGGACGGGATCCAGGCTACGGAAGCCGCTTTCGAACGCTTTCCGAACATCAAGATCATCGTCGTTTCGATGTATAACGAGGACCGGTTCGTGATTCACATGCTCGAAAAGGGCGTCCAGGGTTATTTGCTGAAAGATACGAGCCCCGACGAGGTCGAAAAAGCGATCAGAAGGGTTCACGAGGAAGGCTTCTACTACAACGACTTCGTTTCGAAGGCCATGCACCGCAAAATGGTGAACCGGCAGGTCAACAAGCACCCCTTTTTCCCGAATGCGTGTAACGTAGCGCTTTCATCACGTGAGAAAGAAGTGCTTCAATTGATTTGCGATGGGCTGTCGACCACCGAAATCGGCGACAAACTATTCATCAGTGTACGAACGGTCGAAGGGCACAGATTACGGGTTCTGGAAAAAACAGGCACCAAAAGTACTGCGGCAGCCGTCGCATTTGCCTATAAAAACCAGCTGCTGAGCTAAGCGTCATGCTTTCATGATGGAAACTTCCGGGGTTTATGCTATATTTCCCGGAGCCATTCCATGGCCGCCATAGAATGGTGGCCAATTCCATGTACAGCTATGAAAGTCCTGATCGTCTGCACTAACCATGAAACATACCCGGCCAAAACCTCCAAAACAGGCCTATGGCTGAGTGAGTTAACACACTTTTATGATGTGTTGGCCAAAAGACGCATCATGATGGATTTCGTGAGCCCAATGGGCGGCTCCATACCGGTAGACGAAAGGAGCCTCGACCTCAAAGACGAATGCAATGCCCGGTATTGGGATGAACCCTCATTCCGCGAAAAGCTGCAAAACTCCTTCAAACCATCGGAAGTTGCCCCGAACGACTACCGGGTGATCTATTTTGCCGGCGGACACGGTGCCATGTGGGATTTTCCGGACAATACCGAACTGCAGAATCTCGCAAAAGCCATTTATGAAAGGAACGGCATGGTAACCGCCATAGCCCACGGCGTTTGCGGATTGCTCAATATCAGGCTTTCCGACGGTACGCCGCTGATCCAGGACAAATACGTCACCGGTTATTCGAATGTCGAAGAAGCACTGGTGAGTTTTGTAAGTGAAGTGCCCTTCTACCTCGAAGATAAATTAAAGGAACGTGGTGCGCATTATACGAAAGCGATGATCCCGTTTGTGGAATTCATAGAAATGGACGAACGGCTCATCACCGGACAAAATTCGCATTCGGCCCGGAAAGTAGCGTCCAAAGCACTGGAAGAGCTTTTCGAAAAGTAATATTTTGGCTTTTACCTGATCAACTCACCGAAAAGTGCTCGGAAAGTTGGCAGGATCAGGTCTTTTTCTGAAACGATCGGATCCGTAACCCCCCAGTCGATATTCAAGTCCGGGTCGCTCCACAGAATGCCCGATTCGGATTCCTTGTTATAAAGGTTGGTGCATTTGTAGCTGAAAATCGAATCTTCCAAAGCCACAAAACCGTGGGCAAAACCTTCGGGAATGTAAGCAATGTTGTTTTGCTCCCCGCTTAATTCGAAGACTTCATGCTTTCCGAAGGTTGGAGAATCAGGACGGATGTCAACAGCTACATCCAGCACCCTACCCGAGATCACCCGGACCAGCTTGCCCTGCGCAAAGGGCGCATTCTGGAAATGCAGACCTCTTACCACCCCCTTTTTTGAAAACGACTGATTGTCCTGGACAAAGTTTACGGGCAGGCCGAGTTTGGCAAATATCTCCTCATTATACGATTCAAAGAACATCCCACGGTCGTCGGCGAAGACCCTTGGCAAAATTTCAACTAGACCGGCAATGGAAGTTTCTCGAATCTGCATATAGTAATTATGTGTTGGTTGGAGCAAAGTTTAATGTTGCCGCAAATTTATGAATCTATTGGAAGAGGTTGTAATTTCGTCGCAATATTTACAAAATCATGACTTATCAAGAGCTCTTCCAGCAAATTTCGACTAAAAGGTCCTATTTGTGTGTGGGTTTGGACACCGATATCCAGAAAATCCCGGCGCATTTGTTGAAAACCGACGATCCGATTTTTGAATTTAATAAACAGATTATCGACGCCACGGCGGATTACTGTGTTTCATACAAACCCAATATCGCGTTTTACGAAGCACTAGGGCCAAAGGGTTGGGAGAGCCTTCAAAAGACCGTCGAATATATCCCAAAAAGCCATTTTACGATCGCGGATGCCAAACGTGGTGATATCGGAAATACATCCGGCCTGTACGCCAGGGCATTTTTCGATAAATCGTCGTCCGGTCTTGATTTCGACTCCATCACTGTGGCTCCTTACATGGGGAGCGATTCGGTAACGCCATTTCTCGCATTCGAAGGGAAATGGGTGATATTGCTGGCGTTAACTTCCAACCCGGGCAGTGCCGATTTCCAGCGGCTCGATGCGGAAGGCTCCGCATTATATGAAAATGTATTGCGGACCTCGCAAACATGGGCGGGCGCGGAGCGCATGATGTACGTCGTAGGCGCCACGCAGGCATCCGATTTTGAGAAGATACGAACCATTATCCCCGACCACTTCCTGCTCGTACCCGGCGTAGGCGCGCAAGGTGGCAACCTTGAAGAGGTTTCGAAGTTTGGTATGAACAAAAGCTGCGGGCTCCTCGTGAATGCCTCCCGGAGCATTATCTACGCCAGCAACGGCACCGATTTCGCGGAAAAAGCAAAGCAGGAAGCCTCCGCACTTCAACAGGAAATGGCCGTTTATCTCGACAGATACTTATAACAATATCAACTCCGGCACCTCGCGTGCCATCCATATATCGAAATGCAACTTTCTGACCATTACCCATATTCCATCCAGGGAATCGACCCTGTTCAGTTAATCAATCAATACGGAAGTCCGTTGTACGTGTACGACGGCGCGACCATCCGACGGAAAGCCGCGGAACTGCAACATGCCTTTGCAGGTGTGAACATGAAGATCAAATATGCCTGCAAGGCCAATACGAACCTGGCTGTGCTTCGGCTGATGCGGGAAATCGGGGTGGAGCTGGATGTGGTGTCTCCCGGGGAATTTGAAATGGGGAAAATCGCAGGCTATGAGGCCCGCCAGATCACATTTACGCCCAGCGGCGTGCATTTCGAAGAAGTGCGCGAAGCCGTGGAAGCAGGAGCGATTGTAAATGTCGACAGCCTTCCGCTGCTCGAATGGTTTGGCCAAACCTATGGCAATACCAAACCTTGCATGATCCGCATCAAGCCCAATGTGGCTGCCGGAGGGCATACCAAGATCATGACAGCGCATGCCGATTCCAAGTTCGGCATCTCGGTCTTGCTTTTGGACCAGATCCTGGAAGTGATCAAGAAATACGACATTAAAGTAATCGGCTTGCACCAGCACACAGGTTCGGACATTAAAGACGCCGAACCATTCCTGAAAGTAGCCGACATTCTTTTTGAAACCGCTAAGCATTTCCCCGACCTCCAAGTCGTCGATTTGGGTGGCGGATTTAAAGTTTCTTACTTACCGGGCGATGCCATTACGGATATGGATCTGCTGGGAAAAAAGATTTCAAAACGTTTCCAGACGTTCTGCCAGGAGTACGGCCGCGAATTACAGCTCTGGTTCGAGCCGGGCAAGTTCCTCGTGAGCGAATCGGGTTTCCTTTTTGTGACTACCAATGTGGTAAAAGAAGATCCCGCCCGCAACTTCGTACACGTGGACTCGGGCCTCAACCACCTGATCCGCCCGATGATGTATGGCTCTTACCACCACATTCTCAACATTTCCAATCCGAAAGGCGATTTGAAACACTATAATGTGGTAGGATACATTTGCGAAACCGATACATTCGCTACCGACCGTGAGTTGCCGGAAGTACGCAAGGGTGACGTGCTGGCCTTCCTGAACGCCGGGGCCTACGGATTGACGATGAGTTCAAATTATAACGCCCGCTTCCGTCCGGCGGAAGTGCTGATCGACAATGGGCAGGCTAAACTGGTAAGGCGCCGCGAGACGATGGAAGATTTGCTCAAAACGCAAACAGACCTTTAAGTTTTAGTAAAACAGACACCAGGAAGCTGCATTGGATAACCCGACGCAGCTTCTTGCTTTTGGAGCCCATTGCACATTCATTTTAAGTCAAAATTTCAATACATTTATTCATTAACTTACTTAAATCAACAACTTGTGAAAGCACTGTACTTCACACTCCTGCTGGTTTGCCTGCTGGGTGTCTCCAATACGGGCAAAGCCCAATCGACCAATGCAGCTTACGATTCGACGCTCGCCAGGAAGCTGAATGCGGATGAATACGGCATGAAAAAATATGTAATGGTCTTCCTCAAAACCGGAAGTGCGACGAATGTTCCCAAAAGCAAGTCGGACAGTGCCTTTGCCGGACATATGCAGAATATCAGCCGCCTGGCCGAATCCGGAAAACTGGTAGTGGCCGGTCCATTCTCCAAAAATGACAAATACCGGGGCATTTTCATCCTCAACGCGGATTCTATCGAGAAAGGAAGAAAGCTGGTTGAAAGCGATCCCGCAGTGCAGGCAAAGCTGCTGGATATGGAATTGCTGATCTGGTACGGCACGGCGGCCTTGGCCGAGACCCTCGAAATCCACAAGAAGATCACTAAGAAAAGCCACTGATTTCTTGCCATATTGTCCGAAAAAACGCCTTCACGTCACTCTTTAGAGACAAAATTTCCGATTTATGCGATCGGCACACCCTTTTTCATATAGCGTTGTATCATTAACAAAGCGATCAACGCCATGAACTTTAACCAATACACTATTAAGGCGCAGGAGGTGATCCAGCACGCAGCCCAGATGGCCCAGGGCAACCAACAGCAGGCCATTGAGACAGGGCACGTGCTGAAATCCATTTTGGAGGAAGACCCGAATACGTCGTTGTTTTTACTGAACAAGCTCAATATCAGCGCAGACGTGCTCAATAGTCGTTTGCAAAAGATATTGGACGGTTACCCGCGTGTAAGCGGGGGACAGCCCTACCTGGGCAACGACATGGCCGCAGCCAGTGGCAAGGCACAGAATTACCTGAAAGAATTCGGGGACGAGTTTATCAGCATCGAACTCCTGATACTGGGTATATTCAGCGGAAAAGATTCCACAGCCAACTTGATGAAAGAGCTGGGATTCAATGAAAAGGAACTGATCAATGCAATCAAAGAACTTAGAGGAAAGAATAACCCTGTGAAAGATCAAAACGCAGAAGCCAAGTACCGCTCCCTGGAACGGTACAGCAAAAACCTGAATGAATTGGCCAAAGCCGGCAAAATCGACCCGGTAATCGGCCGTGACGAAGAAATCAGGCGGGTGTTGCAAATTCTCAGCCGCCGTACTAAAAATAATCCGATCCTGCTCGGCGAGCCGGGGGTTGGTAAAACCGCCATCGTGGAGGGGCTCGCGCAGCGTATCGTGCAGGGCGACGTTCCCGAAAACCTGAAATCGAAAACCATTGTGTCCCTCGACATGGGTTTGCTCATTGCAGGTGCAAAGTATAAAGGCGAGTTTGAAGAAAGGCTGAAAGCGGTAATCAAAGAGGTAACCGACTCGGAGGGTGAGATCGTCCTTTTTATTGACGAGATACACACATTGATCGGCGCGGGTGGCGGTGGCGAAAGTGCCATGGACGCTGCCAACCTGCTGAAACCGGCTCTCGCGCGTGGCGAGCTGCACGCGATCGGCGCTACCACGCTCAAAGAATATCAGAAGTACATGGAAAAGGATAAGGCTTTGGAACGTCGGTTCCAGGCTGTTATGGTGGATGAGCCCAATATCCCGGACGCCATCAGTATTCTGAGAGGTATTAAGGAAAAGTATGAATTACACCACGGTGTCCGCATTCAGGACGACGCGGTAATTGCCGCTGTGGAGCTTTCCAACCGGTACATCAGCGACCGTTTCCTCCCCGACAAGGCCATTGACCTCATGGACGAGGCTGCTTCCAAACTCCGTCTGGAAATGGACAGCGTACCCGAGGAGCTCGACGAACTGAACCGCCGGATCATGCAGCTCGAAATCGAGCGCGAGGCGATCCGACGTGAGAATAACAAGGACAAGGAAACCGTCCTGAACAAAGAAATTGCCGACCTCAGCGACCAACGCAACGCTTTGAAAGCCCGTTGGGAAAACGAAAAAGGTAAGGTAAATGAAGTCCGTTCACTGAAAGAGCAAAGCGAACAATTACGCCTCGAAGCAGAACAGGCTGAACGTGCGGGCGACTTTGGCAAAGTGGCGGAGATCCGTTACGGACGCATTCCGGAGGTTCAGACCAAACTGGAAGAACTTCAAAAGTCCGAGAATGCGGAAAGCCTGATGCAGGAAGAGATCACGCCGGAAGATATTGCCGAAGTGGTGGCGAAATGGACGGGTATACCTGTCAGCAAAATGCTGCAAAGCGACCGCGAAAAGCTGCTGCAACTGGAAGAGCATTTGCACCAACGCGTAGCGGGCCAGAATGAGGCGATTGAGGTGGTATCCGACGCCGTACGCCGTAGCCGCGCAGGTTTGCAGGATGCGAAAAGACCGATCGGCAGTTTTCTCTTCCTCGGCCCGACCGGCGTAGGTAAAACCGAGCTCGCGAAGACATTGGCCGAATATCTCTTCAATGACGAGAACGCCATGGTGCGTATTGATATGAGCGAGTACCAGGAACGCCACGCGGTAAGCCGCCTGGTGGGAGCGCCTCCGGGATATGTTGGTTACGACGAAGGTGGCCAGCTCACAGAGGCCGTGAGACGCAAACCTTACAGCGTGATCCTGCTCGACGAGATCGAAAAGGCGCATCCGGATGTTTGGAATATCCTGCTGCAAGTGCTCGACGAAGGCAGGTTGACCGATAATAAAGGTCGTGTTGCGAACTTCAAAAACACGATCATTATTATGACGTCCAACATCGGCAGCCACATTATCCAGGAAAAATACGCGGAGGATGAAGGATGGAACCACACGCTGATCATGGAGGAAGCCAAACAGGCCGTGCTCGACCTGTTGAAAGCGTCGGTAAGGCCCGAATTCCTGAACCGGATCGACGAGATCGTACTGTTCGAACCATTGACGCTGAAAAACATCCGCAAGATTGTGGATATCCAGTTCAAAGGCATTCAGAATATGCTGAAAGAGCAGGGGATCACGCTCGACGCGACCGACGAGGCGCTTACGAAGCTCGGCGAGGACGGTTTCGATCCCGCATTCGGTGCGCGTCCGCTGAAACGGGTACTTCAAAGAAGAATCCTGAATGAATTGTCGAAAGGCATTCTGAGCGGCCAGGTTGCGAAGGATGCTGTGATCATGATGGAGCTCGATGCAAAAGGCGAACTGGTCTTCGAAAACGTCGGAGGTGTAGAGATATAATCACGGAATAGTGCTAATACGGAGAGCGGCAGCAATGCCGCTCTTTTTGTTTTCCCCAAATCGTGAATTGCCACATGTCCCATTCCCACGTTGTGGAAGCAATGCATCGCCCCTTAGCCGCGTGCTCGACCCAAAAGCGAGACAGTTTCTTGGCATAGTTTTTGTACAATTAATTGTTCTTATAATCTAACCTTTTAATCTACACCTAAATCCATGGAACAATCATTGAATTCAATCAAAATCGCGATACTGGTTGCCGATGGATTTGAGCAGGTAGAAATGACCTGCCCCAGAAAAGTCCTAAACCAACGTGGAGCGACAACCCACGTTATTTCGCCGAACAAGGACACTGTGAAAGGATGGAGCCATCTGGATTGGGGCGAAAACCACCGCGTGGACGTTCCGCTCGATATGGCACGTGCCGAATACTATGACGCGCTCCTGCTTCCGGGCGGGGTTATGGGCCTCGATGCGCTGCGGGTCAATCAAAAGGCGGTTGACTTTGTCCGCTCGTTCTTTTTTGCCGGAAAACCTGTGGCCGCAATTTGCCATGGCCCCCAAATACTGATCGACGCAGACGTTGTACTGGGCCGCACGCTCACCTCCTATGCCGCCATCCGCCACGATCTCGAAAACGCGGGCGCAATATGGGTGGATCAGGAAGTGGTGACCAACAACGGCCTCATTACAAGCCGGACAACCGACGATCTTTCGGCTTTTGTCGATGCGATGATCAGGGAATTCAATATGGAATTACATCATTGACCGCACCAGCCACTGATTCAAACGCTTAGCAAGGGCATCCCGCAACGGATGCTCTTTTTGTTTCCTTTTGAGGCTAAAATTTTGGTATTTGCCCTTTCATTACCTGGTTTTCGCATGACACTCATTTCGCTTCAAAACGTATCCGTCCGCAAATACGAATCAACGGTCCTCTCTGAAATCAACTGGAATATTGAACAAGGAAAAAACTGGGCGATAGTTGGCCCGAACGGCTCCGGAAAATCGGTGCTGCTGGAAATAATAGCCGGAAAATGGCCGGTTTTATCAGGTAAAATCGCATATGACTGGACAACCCCTGTCCGCGAAAACATCGAACTCGTATCGAACGATTACTCTTTCAACCGCATCGTAAGTGCCGGTGCCGAATATTACCAGCAACGCTTCCACGCCTACGAGTCCGAGCGTGCGCCAAGCGTGCGGGCGATCCTGACTGATCAGCTGAGGCCGGTAGGAACCGTAGACGATAAATCCGTGACGCTGGCACCATCCCAAGTGAGTGAGGAAGAATTGGCACGGGTAAGCGCGCTCCTGTCCATTACGCATCTGCTCGACCATCCTTTCGTAACCCTTTCCAACGGCGAAACGAGAAGAATGCTGCTGGCCAAATCACTGTTGAAAAAGCCCAGGGTACTAATGCTCGACAATGCATTCAGCGGCCTCGACGTACACTCCCGGGAAGTCCTGCGCAATGCGTTGACAGAATTGACCAAACAGGATGTAACGGTAGTCATGGCGACCACGGCCACCGAAATCCCCCATTGCATTACCGACGTACTTGAACTTGAAACCGGTAAAATAGCAGCGAAAAAACCAGTAGCCCAGTTCAAATCTGCCGGAGCCCATGCCCCGCATTTCCCGCAGCCCGATCCTCGGAAGCTGGCGCATTTCGGCCATCCCGAGTTTACTGCTTTTCAAAATGCACTGGATTTGAGAAATATCCATGTCAAATATGGCGAAGACCAAATTCTTGACGGTGTCAGCTGGAAAATCGAGAAAGGAGAAAAATGGGCATTATCGGGCCCTAATGGTTCCGGCAAATCAACTTTGCTGAGCATTATCACCGCCGATAACCCGCAACGTTTTGCGAATGATTATGATTTGTTCGATCAAAAGCGAGGGGGGGCGGGCGCATCGATATGGGACATTAAGCAAAAGATCGGGCACGTTTCCCCTGAACTGCATTTGTATTTTCCCAGAAATACGACGGTGTTCAAAACCATTGCATCCGGTTTTTTCGACGCAACCGGTGTTTTCTTTAAAAAACTCACTGAAACCCAGATCGAGCGCGTACACGAGGTCGCCGAACTGCTTCACGTGCATGAACTGATCGAAAAGGATTTTTCACAACTTTCAAAAGGTCAGCAAAGAATGGTACTGCTGGCCAGGGCATTGGTTAAAAATCCACCGTTACTCATCCTCGACGAGCCCTGCCAGGGACTGGACACCGAGGCGATCGATTACTTCAAGTCGGTCGTGAATGCAATTTGTAATACCGATCAGCGGACGTTGATCTACGTTTCACATTACCCCAATGAAATCCCCGGCTGCGTGACGCATTATCTCAAACTCGAAAAGGGAAAGGTTGTGGATGGTCAGGACCACAAATGACTACTCCCGCCCACGTTCCTTTGCAAAGCCATTTTTCAAATTCATCACCACCGAAATCGAGCTACTGCCGAAACCCGGCACATATTGCGCCCGGCCATAGCCTATCTCAAACCGCTTGATACGTAGCCACGCACCGAACGAGAAGCCGGCTAATGCTCCACGGTTTACCAAACGAAGCTCTTGCCTTTTCAAATGGTCATAACCGAGTAGGATTCGGAAATTGGGATGTGCCAATACCTCCGCGCCTAGCGACAGGTGCCTGCCCAGTTTTTCTGCGACGCCAACCTTTTTAGGAAGTTTAGTCCCATTGATATCATAGGTATAAAACAGGTTGGGATCATTGTAAACCATATCGAAACGATTCAAATGGTGGGCCGTCAGCGATACACGTACCGGCATATATTCCGGCTTGAAGGTCACCCCTACCCGCAGGTCCAATGGCAGCACAGGCTTATGGGCGCCATTATAGTTCTGTTTTAAAAATCCGAAGTTTTTGGCGACGAAACCGATCGTCAGATCCTGGCGCGGATGCCGGAATGTAGCGCCCCAGTCGAATGCCATTCCCCAGGTCTGGTAACTTTCGACGGATGCGCCCACGAACTTAGCGGTCGCGCCTAAGGTGAATGCGCCTATTGTATGCCCGTATCCCGCGGAAAGCCCATAATCGGCCGCGCGGAACTCCCCTACCACATTACCGACGTCGTCGGTTTCCTGCATCGTTCCGTAGTTCAGGTATTGCAGCCCTATGGCCCAGATGCCGCCGGTTTTACGCAACCGGTTGGCATATCCCATATTTACAAATTTGGTATCGGCCAGATAAGGCATCAGGTTCAGCGACACGTTATTGATCTTCGCCGAATCCAGTAGTGCGGGATTTTGCAGAAATAATCCGGGATCGTTGCCCTGGGCCGTAATATGGCTGGAACCCAGCGCTGTACTGCGTGCCTGGGCGGGTAATTGCAGGAAATCGAGGCGGGTACGACCGCCCGTAACCTGGGCGTTCGCGGTGAACCAGGGTGAACAAAGCCATGCGACCAGGAAAAGAATACCGCTGCCTGCCGACCTCATAAACATCCGATAATTTCCCGAATCATTAAAATGACGTTATATTTATAACCTTTCACCAACAAATGTAACCATATCCCTGCATTACATGGAATCCCGATCAGCCGCTGTTTCAAAAAAAGAACTTTTAGACCAAAAAAATGCTGAGGCAGACTTAGGCGGCGGTGAAAGCAGGATCCAGGCGCAGCATGCCAAAGGCAAGCTCACAGCCCGCGAACGCATTTCCATTTTAGTCGACAAGGGCTCTTTTGAAGAAATCGGCCGGTTTGTCATGCACCGGAGCAAGGATTTCGGGCTGGATAAGGAACATTACCTGGGCGATGGCGTCATAACCGGTTACGGCAAGGTCAATGGCCGGCTGGTGTACGTGTTTGCACAGGATTTCACGGTGTTCGGCGGGTCGCTTTCGGAGACACACGCTGAGAAAATTTGCAAGCTGATGGACCTGGCCATGAAAAACGGCGCCCCGCTCATCGGCCTGAACGACTCGGGCGGTGCCCGCATTCAGGAAGGTGTGCTCTCGCTCGCAGGTTACGCCGACATTTTTTATAAAAACACACTGGCTTCCGGTGTAATCCCCCAAATCTCTGCCGTAATGGGCCCGTGCGCAGGCGGCGCCGTATATTCGCCTGCGATCACCGATTTTATTTTAATGGTCGAGAATACGAGCTACATGTTTGTGACAGGTCCGAACGTGGTCAAAACCGTAACCCATGAGGAGGTAACCTCGGAAGAACTCGGCGGGGCCATGACGCACGCGACGAAATCCGGCGTAACGCATTTTGTATCGACCAATGAAGTCGAATGCCTGGTGTCCATCAAAAAATTGCTGAGCTACATGCCGCAGAACTGCGAGGGCGACGCGCCGCGGTATCCCTACGCGCCCGGCGATGAGCTCCGCCCGGCACTGAATGCCCTCATTCCCGAGAATGCCAACCAGCCTTACGACATGCGGGAAGTGATTGCAGAACTTTCGGATCCCGACAGTTTTTTTGAAGTACACGAAAATTTCGCCGAAAATATCGTCGTAGGCTTCTCGCGCATTGCAGGCCGGAGCATCGGCATTGTGGCAAACCAACCCGCCGTACTTGCCGGGGTGCTCGACATCCATGCCAGCCAGAAAGCGGCAAGGTTTGTACGGTTTTGCGATTGTTTCAACATACCATTACTGGTTCTGGAAGATGTTCCCGGTTTCCTTCCCGGCACCGACCAGGAGTGGAACGCGATCATTACCAACGGCGCGAAGCTGCTCTATGCATTCTGCGAGGCCACTGTTCCGCGCATTACGGTGATCACGCGTAAGGCGTACGGGGGTGCGTACGACGTGATGAATTCCAAACATATCGGTGCGGATATGAATTTCGCCTGGCCTTCCGCCGAAATCGCCGTGATGGGCGCCAGCGGAGCCGCCGAGATCATTTTTAAACGCGAGATCGCGCAGGCTGAAAATCCGGCGGAGAAATTAAAGGAGAAAGTGGATGAATACACTACCAAATTTGCCAATCCTTACCGCGCCGCGCACCGGGGCTATATTGATGAAGTGATCTATCCCGACCAGACACGTGCAAAGTTGATCCGGGCCTTCGAAATGCTCGAAAACAAGGTAGATGTGTTGCCCAAAAAGAAGCACGGTAACATTCCGTTGTAACGAGCACGCAGCGAGTAGAGCCCGTTTTACCCGATTTTATCGTCGATTCCGGAGCCTTAGCCGATTAATATCGGGTAATGCCCGGGAATGCTTTGGCGCATTCTGAATATTGTCATAATTTCACAAGCACTTAACCATCATTTTTTCCTAAAGAACCTTAACGAATGAAAGAAGAGAAAGGAACTTCCGCGTCTCGCAGGAGCTTTATCAAAGGCTCGCTGGCTACGCTGGCAACGGTTTCGATCGTTCCCCGTCATGTGCTGGGGAAGGGTTACCTCGCCCCGAGCGACACGCTCACGAAAGCGATCGTCGGCACAGGCTCCATGGGCCGCGGCCACATCCCTTACGCAGGCACCAAAGTGGTTGCATTGTGTGATGTGGACAAAAGACATCTCGACATTGCGGTCAATATGGTCGACAAAGGCGTCAAGACCTTTTCCGACTATCGCGAACTCATCCAGCTTCCCGAAGTTGACATCGTGCACGTGGCCACGCCTCCGCATTGGCACGGCATTATCGCCGCCGACGCTGCCCGCGCAGGCAAGGACGTTTGGTGCGAAAAGCCCATGACGCGTACAATCGGCGAAGGCAAGCGCCTTGTCGAGGCCGTCCAGCAGCATGGAAGGGTATTCCGCCTCAATACCTGGTTCCGTTTTGAAAGCAATTTCTACGGAATGAACACCACGGTTAAACCTATTAAAAAGCTCGTTCAGAGTGGCTTGCTCGGCTGGCCATTGAAAGTAACCGTAAGCAAGCATACCGGTTTCGACTGGAAGTTTTATTGGGTAGGCAAAACCAACAACGCCCCCCAACCGGTACCAGCCGAACTCGACTATGAAATGTGGCTCGGGCCAGCGCCTTACAAACCATACAGCGAACACCGCGTACACCAGACATTCCGCGGATACTGGGATTATGACGGTGGCGGCCTGGGCGATATGGGCCAGCATTACATTGACCCTATTCAATATTTCCTCGGCAAGGACGATACCAGTCCGGTGAGCGTGGAAGTAGATGCGCCTCAGCAGCATACCGAGGCCGTTGGCACGTGGCGCCGCATTACCTACACCTATGCCGATGGCTGCCAGATCGTACTCGATGGTGAAGCCAAAGACGAGAAAGTGGCTTACATTGAAGGTCCTAAAGGCAAATTGTACCCCAATTTCAAATCGGATATCCCTGATCTGGAAAAGAAACTCGCCGCATTCCCCGATCCGGAGCCGCAGGTTACCGACTTTGTGGACGCCGTTAAAAACCGCAAGAAGTTCGCATTGAACGACGAAAACGGTCACCGCTCCTGCACGATCGTCAATATGGGTCTCATCGCATTGCGACTGGGCCGCTCATTGAAATTCGACCCGGACAAGCAGGAATTTATCGACGACGAAGGTGCAAACCGGCTGATCGACCAGCCTATGCGCGCTCCCTGGACCATTTAAGAACCTAACAGCTAAGCTGCAAGCTGCGGCTCACAGCACCGGCATATCCGATGAAAAAAAGACTATACCCTATTCTGGCCCTCTGCCTGGCAAGTTCTCAGCTGATGGCCCAAACCGACAATTCGCTTGATGCTAAAGTCAAGGCGGTTTTGTCGAAATTCCCGTCCCAGAATGAGGCGGCATTGAAGAAAAACATGGAGGAACTCGCGCAGCTCGGCAAGCCCGGCCTGGTGCAGATCGCGTCCATGCTTACGCCGCTCGGCAAAGGGGATAATACCAAAATCCAGTTCGCATTGGGCGGATTTACCTATTATGCTTCGCAAGCTGGTAAAGAGACATTACGGAAAGATGCCGCCGAAGCCTATGGCGAAGCGTTGTCCAAAGTAAATGACCCTGACAGCAAGAATTTCCTCATTTACCAGCTTCAAACGGTTGGTAAGGATGAGTCGGTGGAAGTTTTAAAAGGTTATCTCAAAGACGACAGACTTTCGCAGCCTGCCGCGCGGACATTGTCCCGCATAGGCACACCGGCGGCCGGCGCGGCCTTGCTGCAAGCGCTGGGCAATGCCAATGGAAGCGCCCAACTTGCCATTACCGAGGCACTGGGCGGTGCTCATTATAAAGAAGCTGCGCCTGCTATCGAAAAAACCGCAGCCAGCTCTGAATTGAACCTGCGTAAGGTAAGCTTGTACGCCCTTTCGGAAATTGGTGCGCCTTCGTCGGAAAGCATTCTGGCGGGAGCCGCGCAGAAAGCATCTTTCGGTTACGACGAAGCGGATGCTACCGCCGCTTACCTCAAATACCTTGCGCACCTGGCCGCCAACGGCAACAATGCTCCCGCTGAAAAAGCCGCGCTCGCGTTGATCAAAGCTACGCCCGACGTGAAGCAATCGGCCACGCGTTCTTCGGCATTGAAGATCTATTCGGATATTAAAAAGAGGGAATCTGTGCCTGTGCTCGTAAGCGCATTGCAAAGCACCGATGCTCAATACCGCGCTGCGGCGTTGAAACTGGGACAAAAATACCTGATGGCCGACGGCACTACACCCTGGCTGAATGCATTCAAAAAGGCCAATCCGACCGTCCAGGCCGAGATTATCACCATGCTGGGCCGTGCAGAATCGAAGGACGCATTGCCGGTTGTACTGAAAGCACTTTCTTCCAAGGATAGCAAGGTGAAGACGGCAGCGATTTGGGCGGCTGGCAAAATCGGGCAGGAAAGCAGTGTTACAAAGCTCATCCCGGTATTGAAAACGGCTAATGCAGATGAGATTGCTACGGTGAAAAGCAGCCTGTTGACCATTAAAGGGGCTTCACTGGTTGATCAGGTGGCTACGGCAGTCCCTACCGTCCCTGCGCCTGCGCAAGCTGCGTTGATAGACGTGCTGGCGGCCCGTTCGGCCAGCTCCAAGCTGCCGGTTGTTTCGGCACAATTGAAGAATACGAACCCGGAAGTCCGGAAGTCGGCATTCAATGCATTGAAATCGCTGGCTACCAGAAATGATTTGCCCCAATTGTATTCGCTATTGAATAGTGTTAACACAGCCGAAGAGGTAACAGCCACGCAACAGGCGATCAGCGCAGCGATTAAGGAAAGCGGCGACACGAACAGCCAGACGGAGGCTGTCCTGAAACAAATACAAGCTTCTCCTGCTGATAAACAGGGTAATTACCTTGCGATATTGGCAGGTATCGGTGGCAAGAAAGCATTGGCCTCGGTAGTTGAAGCTTCCACCAAAGGCGACGCGGCCAAAAAGAAATCGGCTATTGCTGCTCTTTCTGCATGGGCCGATGCCAGCGCGGCAAAGGAATTGCTTGCCATTGCACGGAGTACCAATGATGCGGACGATTTCAATTCGGCATTGACGGGCTATGTTGCTGCAACGGCAAAATCAGGTAAAACAGCGGCCAGCAAAGTGATTATGCTGCGCGAAGCACTGGCTATCGCCAAAACGGATGGTCAGAAAGAAGCCATTTTGAAAGAATTGGGAAGAAACCGGACTTTCAACTCCTTGTTACTGGCCGGAAAATACCTCGACAATGCAGGCACGCAGCAGGCAGCCGCACAAGCTGTTATGAACATTGCATTGGCCAATAAAAACTTGTACAGCGCCGAAATCCGGGAGCTTTTGACCAAAGCAGCTCCTATTCTGAAAGGCCAGGACGCCGATTATCAGAGAGAATCGATCCGCAAACATCTGGCGGAACTGCCCGTCGGCGAGGGCTTCGTTTCGTTATTCAACGGCAAAGACCTTTCGGGATGGAAAGGTTTGGTACAAAACCCGATCGCCCGTCGTAAGATGAGCGCCGATTCGCTGGCTTACAAACAGAAAAAAGCGGATGAAGCGGCATTCAAGGATTGGTTTGCCAAAGACGGCGAACTGGTTTTCTCGGGGCATGGCGACAACCTTTGTACCGTAAAACAATATGGCGATTTTGAAATGTACGTCGATTGGAAGATCCAGAAGGACGGCGACGCGGGCATATACCTCCGCGGCACCCCCCAGGTACAGATCTGGGACACCTCACGTGTGAGCGTAGGCGCGCAGGTGGGCTCGGGAGGACTTTATAACAACCAGAAAAACCCGAGCAAGCCTTCCAAAGTTGCCGATAATGCGATTGGCGAATGGAATACCTTCCATATTACCATGATCGGCGACCGCGTGTCGGTGGATCTGAATGGTGAAAATGTAGTAGACAATGTGGTGCTGGAAAACTACTGGGACCGTAACCTGCCGATTTTCGCCCAGGAGCAACTCGAATTGCAGGCGCACGGCAACGAGATCCACTACCGCGACATTTATGTCCGCGAAATCCCTCGTCCCGAATTTACATTGCCCGAAGCCGAGCAAAAAGACGACTTCAAAGTGCTCTTCGACGGTACCAATATGTTTGAATGGGTTGGCAACAAAACCGACTACTTCATCCAGAACGGCGAGCTCGTCGTTGACCCTAAAAAGGGTGGCAAAGGCAACCTGTACACCAAAGATGAATACAGCGACTTTGACTTCCGCTTCGAATTCCAGCTTACGCCGGGAGCCAACAACGGTTTGGGCATTCGCACGCCGATGGAAGGCGACGCAGCTTACGCAGGCACCGAAATCCAGATCCTGGACAACGACGCGGAGATTTATAAAGATCTGCACGAATACCAGTACCACGGCTCGGCCTATGGCATTATTCCCGCCAAAAGAGGCTATCTGAAACCTGTTGGCGAATGGAACTACGAAGAAGTCCGCGTACAAGGCTCGAAAATAAAAGTAACCCTGAATGGCACCGTGATCCTGGACGGCGACCTTGCCGAAGCCAGCAAAAACGGCACGGCCGATCATAAGGACCACCCGGGACTGAAAAGAACGAGTGGCCACCTCGGATTCCTCGGCCACGGCTCCGAACTCAAATTCAGGAACATCCGGATCAAGGACCTGACCAAAGTGGCTCCTGAACCGGTTGAGACAGGAAAGAAAAAATCCAAGAAGAAAAAGTGAGAAAAATGCCCCGCGAAAATCGCGGGGCATTTTTTAATTTTGTACATTTAGTATAAAATTATACTGAAACGAGTAGATAATTAAATTATCATGAAGAAGCACACACCCAAACAATACCCTGATGTTGATGACGCTCCAGGCACCTTCAATGAGCCCTATGCCGCTTATTACAGCGCACAGCATCCGGGCATCATCTTCAAAACTTCCCTCCAACGCCCGGAAAGCCAGATGACCAGCTTTCAGAAGATCGATATGATCCGGAAAGGGATCAGCAAGACCGACTTTGAGCGGTTCAAGGACAAAGCGGGGCTGGATTATGACCAAATGGCGAATGCATTGTCGGTAGCACGCGCTACGCTCATCAATAAAAAAGGAGATGAGAAATTCAATCAGGCTTTGAGCGAACGTATTGTGAGCCTGGCGGATATTTATTCTTACGGATATGAAGTTTTTGAGGATGTGGAGCGCTTCAATAACTGGATTTTCCGGCCTAATCAGGCTTTGGGCGGTCAGCGGCCTTTTGATTTTCTGGATAATCAGTTTGGCCGTGAGGAGGTCAGAAACCTGATTGGGCGCATCGATTACGGTGTTTATTCCTGACCGTCGCAGCCGATGATCGTTTACAGAGTGGGGCGCACACGTTACGCCCACGACCTCGACGGCGAAGGGGCGCGCCTGCACGGTGGCCGCTGGAACCACCGGCTCATGCCCTGCATTTACACTTCAGAAAGCAGAGCCCTGGCTTTGCTGGAATATACCGCCAACGTGAATATCGACGACATTCCGAGGGCACTTAGCATCACTACCTTTGAGATAGACCCGGCCTACTTGCTCGAATTGCCGGTGAGCGCTCTGCCCGGCGACTGGAAAAGTGCTCCGGCGCCAGCCTCCACCAAGGATTTCGGTACTGCATTACTCCGAAAAGCCGACTACGGGATCATCAAAATCCCTTCGGCGATCATGGAGGATGAATTTAATTATCTGCTCAACCCGCTATTTCGCAAAGCCACAGTCTATGCTATTCAGTCGGCCAGGGATTTTATTTATGACGTCCGGCTCAAATTATAGAAAAAAATTAAAAAATGCCCCCTTGGATCACTTTGGGCAATTTTATTTAGCTTTGATATAATAATCAGAAAATCAAGTTCAAGAAAAGTAAATAAGCCGAGTTTGGCTCTTGATATGAAAATGACTTCCTGTTCTTAACGGGCAGATCTATTTTCAAAATCAAACTGTATGAAAACCAAACATTTCCTGCTCGCAACGCTGCTATCCTCATTCTCAGCCCTATCAGCTCAGGCACAACATTCGCTTACCCAGCTGTGGTCGTCAGATGCCACCCTGCCGGTGCCCGAATCGGTGCTGTACAGTGCATCGGGCAAAACCATTTATGTAGCGCAGATCGATGGCAAGCCTGGTGAGAAAGATGGCAAAGGCGGGATAGCCAAAGTGGGCCTGGACGGCAAGATCATCGCACAGGATTGGGTAACCGGTCTGAACGCACCGAAGGGAATGGGCATTAAAGGTGGTAAGTTGTTTGTGGCAGATATTACCGAGGTGGTGGAAATCGATATCAAATCGGGCAAGATCGACAAGAAGCATGAAATCGAAGGCGCCAAGTTCCTGAATGACCTTACCATCGACTCCAAAGGCACTATTTATGTCGCAGACTCAGATACCAAGAAGGTACACGCAATCAAAGACGGTAAAGTATCGACCTATTTCGAGGATCTGACACGTCCGAATGGTTTGCTGGCGGTAGGCAGTGACCTTTTGATCGCTGATAGCGGCACTTTGAAAAAATTATCTCCTTCCAGGCAAATTACAGTTATTGCCGAGGGAATGGATAAAAGTACCGACGGAATTGAACAGGTGAAGCCCGGTGAGTATATTGTTTCGTGCTGGGCTGGTGTTGTGTATTACGTTAAATCGGACGGAACGACAGAAAAACTGCTCGATACGAGCGCAGAAAAAACGAACTCTGCCGATATCGGTTACGACCCCGTGAAGAAGATCGTTTACGTCCCGACATTCATGAAAAACAATGTCGTGGCATATCAATTAAAGTAAATACATTTATTACATCTAAATCAATAAAAAACAAGGCGTTTCATGGACATTTTTGTTGGGAGTCTTTCTTTTAAGTTAAAGGAAAGCGAGCTGCGTGAAGCTTTCGAAAAGTACGGCAAAGTTAGCTCGGCGAAAATTATCATTGACAAGATCACGCGTCAAAGCAAAGGTTTCGGGTTTGTAGAAATGCCCGATGAAGTGGAGGCCAGAGCCGCCATTAATGCATTGAATGGGGCGGACATGTATGGCAGACCACTGGTTGTGAATGAATCCCAAAAGAGAGAACCCAGAGGCGACAGCGGAGCTCCACGGCCCGACACACGCAACCGGGAGGGCTTTAATCGGCCAAGACCGGCGGGAAACGAGGCTCCGGGCAACAGAACACCGTATTCGGCAGATAGAAATACAGGAAGGGATTATGTCCGGACCGAGCCACTTGACGATGACGACGACGACGATACCCCAAGTCCCCCCCCGGTCAAACCTGTTGAGCGGAGCTTTTCAGGCGGTGGAGGCGGGGCCAACTTCCGCCAGCCCGACAAGCAGCGCGACAAAGGGCATCACGACCGCGGACATGACCACAATCGTCACCAGGGAGGCAGACCAAAAACGGACGACCGTTATACCTCCAAAAAAGGTGGTGGCGGCTCTAAAGACTATGGGCGCCGGTACGGCGGCAACAGCGACGATTGGGATTGATAAATAAGAAAAGCCTGCAAGCCAGAAACTTGCAGGCTTTTCTTATTTCCTGAATATGAAGTAAACCGCCAGGACCAGAAAAAGAAACCCGACGAAGTGGTTCCAGCGAAAAGTCTCTGTTTTGAAAAAGACGAGGGTGAAAATCGTGAAAATCACCAGCGTGATCACTTCCTGGATCACTTTCAGCTCCACCAGCGAAAACGGCCCGCCATTCTCTTTAAAGCCTATCCTGTTGGCAGGGACCTGAAAACAGTATTCAAACAGGGCTATTCCCCAACTAACGAGGATAACGGAGAATAACCCCAGTTTGCTAAACCAACCCATTTCCTTGAATTTCAAATGTCCGTACCACGCCATCGTCATGAAGGCGTTGGACAATATCAAAAGGCCAATGGTCAGGAAGGATTTCATGCGGTTGCCTTTATTTTGTTGTCTTTAAAGAAAAGTACGAAAAGTACCAGTACCACCGCCGCAATGGCCGCAGGTACCATCCAGATCGACGTCCAGTTCTTTACATTATCGACGGTGTACATATCTGCCACCACACCGGAAATCCAGGAGCCGATACCCATACCGATCCCGTAGGTCGCGATGGAGATCAAGCCCTGTGCAGAGGACCGGTATTGCTCGCCGGCTTTACTATCGGTATAAATCTGGCCGGTTACAAAGAAGAAGTCATAGCAAACACCGTGCAGCACGATTGCCAGGTAAAGCAGCCATTCGCTGGAAGCATCGCCATAACCGAAGCCGATGAAACGGATGATCCACGCGATAAGCCCTACTACCAGCATCCATTTCACACCGAAACGCGCGAATGCAAGGGGAATCAACAACATGAATACTACTTCCGAAGCCTGGCCCAGAGACATTTTATTTTCGACGTTGGTCATACCCGAGTCGGTCAGCGACGGGTTGGCCATGGCGTAATAGAATGACAGCGGGATACAGATCAGCAGGGAGGAAATGAAGAAAATCGCGAAAGAACGGTCTTTGAACAATTTGAATGCGTCCAAACCAAGGATATCCGAAAAAGAAGTATGTGAACTTGGTTTTGGAGGGGTATTAGGCAAAAAGAACGAGTAAACACCCAGAAATGCTGCCGTGAACATTGAAATCTTGAAGATCAATGCGGTACCGCCAATTTCATAGTAGCCGATAATGTTGGTCACCGCGATCCAGGCTACGGTCCCCATTACGCGGATTGCGGGAAAGTCCTTTTCGGAATTGGTAACCTGTTGCATGGCAATGGATGTCGTCAGCGACATGGCAGGGGCAAACGTGATACAATAGGCCAATATCACCCAGAAAAACGTGTCGGGGTCTTTAACTTCCGACAGCACATACAAAATTGCCGCTCCCGCCAGGCTTAGTACCCCCAGTACCTTTTGTGCGGCGAAATACCGGTCGGCGATCATTCCCACGAAGAATGGCGCGATGATCATCGCGATGGAAAAGGCCGCGTAAGCATTTCCCACCTGGGTGCCGGTCGCCCCCAATTCGGTAAACATATACTTGCTCATTTGCCCATACCATGAGCCCCATACAAAATAGAGCAGGAACATCATGGCCATCAACTGAAAGCGGGTCGAGTTTTTCATAAACTAGGTTAGTGGTTATAGGAGATTGATTGGTATACTATTTAAGATAGATTTATTTCTTGACGAGCTTCTGGAACTCGTTCAGTTTCAGCAGTGCTTCTATCGGCGATAATGTATTGACATCCACCAATAAAAGTTTTTCTTTCAGTTCTTCCAGCCTTGGATCGGCGGGTTCGAAAATACTCAGCTGAAAATTGTTTTTGGGGATTTCCTTCACGCGCTTCTTATGCTCGTGCGCCACGTGGTCTTTTTCGAGGTGCTGCATGATCTCGCTCGCCCGTAGCACGATCGGCTGCGGCATGCCGGCGATCTGTGCCACGTGGATACCGAAGCTGTGCGCACTGCCGCCCGGTTTGAGCTTCCGCAAGAAAACCACCTTATTATCCACTTCCTTTACTGCCACATTGAAGTTTTTGATGCGCGGAAAATCTTCGGCCAACTGATTCAATTCGTGATAGTGTGTCGCAAAAAGCGTTTTGGGCTTGCAATTGGACTGGCTATGAAGGTATTCGGTAATGGCCCAGGCGATGGAAACCCCGTCGTAAGTGCTTGTTCCACGACCGATTTCGTCCATTAGTACCAGGCTCTTGCTGCTCAGGTTATTCAGGATGCTGGCTGTTTCGGTCATTTCGACCATAAATGTACTTTCCCCTTTGCTAAGGTTGTCGCTCGCTCCTACCCTCGTGAAAACCTTGTCGACCAGGCCTATCATGGCTGATTTAGCGGGAACGAAACAGCCCATTTGCGCCATCAGCACAATGAGTGCCGTCTGCCGTAGCAACGCCGATTTACCGGCCATGTTCGGCCCGGTGATGATGATGATCTGCTGGCTCGAATCGTCGAGGTAAACATCGTTCGGCACGTAACTTTCGCCCACGGGCAATTGCTGCTCGATCACCGGGTGGCGGCCTTCCTTGATATCCAGCTCGTTACCATCACTGATAACCGGTCTGGTATATTTGTTTTTCCTGGCTACCAATGCAAAAGAGCTCAGCACGTCGAGCGCCGAGACCACTTGTGCATTCTGCTGGATCGCCGCCACATATTCCGAAGCCGTTTGAACAATTTCACTGAATATCCTGAACTCGATCGTCGAAATGCGGTCCTCCGCATTCAGGATCTTTTCCTCATATTCTTTCAGCTCGGGGGTAATGTATCGTTCCGCATTCACGAGCGTCTGCTTCCGGATCCAATCGGACGGGACTTTGCTCTGGTGTGCATGGGTAACTTCGAGGTAGTAGCCAAAAACCTTGTTATAAGCGATTTTAAGCGACCCAATGCCCGTCCGCTCAATCTCGCGGTTTTGAAGTTTGATCAGATAATCCTTGCCTTCGTAGGAAATAGCGTGCAATTCATCCAATTCGCTGTCCACACCGCTTTGTATCATCCGGCCCTGGTTGGATAGCACAGGCGCATCGTCGCGAAGCTCGTGATCGATTTTGTCGACCAATGCCTCGCAGGCGTCGAGCTGAGCGGCGAACTTGTCCAGAATGCCGCCCGCCAGCAGGTCTTTCACCGGTGCGATCTGTTTCAGTGATTTTTTGAGCTGAACCAATTCCCTCGGATTGATACGCCTTACAGCCACTTTGGAAATCAGGCGTTCCAGGTCACCGATCTGTTTGAAATACCCTACGAGCGACTCGTGGAGCTCTTCATGCGCGAGGAAATGCGCGACCGCGCTGAGACGTTCTTCGATTGGCGCCTTGTCTTTCAGCGGCAGCACCATCCATTTTCGTAACTGCCTCGCACCCATTGGTGTAACCGTATAATCGAGGATATCGATCAGCGGCACGCCGCCTTCCTGCTGGGCATATACGAGTTCAAGGTTACGTACCGTGAAACGATCGAGCCACACATATTTTTCCTCTTCCAGGCGCGTAATGCGGCTGATGTGCGCCACCTCCCTGTGCTCGGTTTCACGCAGGTAATGCAGGATCACGCCGGCCGCAATAATGCCCAGCGGCAGCGATTCTATGCCGTAACCTTTTAAAGTAGTTGTTTGAAAATGCCCGGTAAGCTGCTCGTAGCCATAATCATAGCCGAAGCACCAGTCTTCCAGATGAAAAGTGTGGTATTTACCTCCGAACAGCTCGTTGAATTCCTGTTTATGCTTTTTGCAATAAAGCACTTCCGCCGGACCGAAGCCCTGCAACATCTTATCAATATAGGCTGCGTTGCCTTGCGACGCCATAAACTCGCCCGTCGAAATATCGAGGAAAGCGAGCCCGTAAAGGTCGTCGGAACCAATGTGTATCGCTGCCAGGTAATTATTTTTGCGGATATCGAGCACATTGTCGTTGAAAGACACCCCGGGCGTTACCAGTTCGGTCACACCACGCTTTACAATGCCCTTTGCCGTAGCGGGGTCTTCGAGCTGGTCGCAAATCGCCACGCGCTCGCCGGCACGGACGAGTTTCGGCAGGTAATTATCCAGTGAATGATGTGGAAAACCCGCCAGCTCTTCATGCGACCCGCCATTGTTACGACGCGTAAGCACAATGCCCAAAATTTTGGAAGCCCTTACCGCATCCTCCCCGAAAGTCTCATAAAAATCACCAACCCTGAAAAGCAGGAGCGCTCCCGGGTATTGTGCTTTAATCTGATTGTATTGTTTATTAAGCGGAGTTTCTTTGTGTGCCTTTGCCAATTATCAGCCTAATTTTAAGAACAAGGATTTGTACAAAATTAAGCCTTCTCTCCGGTTTGGCAAGTCAGGGCAAGTGATTTGTCCCCTCGTCAAAAGCTCCTTTCATAAAAAAGCTTAGCCTCTTTTGGCATAACTTCCCATACGTCCCCCGGTTTAGGGAAATTTACTCCCTTATCCGCCAATGAAATTTTTCCGATAGACCATCGCAGCAGCCGAAGCGTAGGGAAACCGACTGCCGCCGTCATCCTGCGGACCTGCCGGTTCTTGCCTTCATGTAATGTGACCGACAGCCACGAAGTAGGAATATTCTTCCGGAAACGGATCGGCGGATTGCGTTCCGGGAGTTGTGGCTCGTCTATGAGCGAAACTTCGGCAGGCAATGTTTTGTACTGTTTCCCATTAATGGAAATGGTCACTCCACTTGAAAGTTGCCGGCAGGCTTCCTCCGTCGCTTCGCCTTCCACCTGCACATAATACGTGCGGGAATGCCTGTTGCGCGGTTCGAGTAGTTTGGTTTTAAGGAAATTGTCGTTGGTAAGCAGCAAAAGCCCTTCACTATCCGCATCGAGGCGGCCCACGGGATAAATATCTTTTGCGAATGTAAAATCAAGATCAGCCAACGTTTCATGATCGCCCTCGCGGCTAAACTGCGAAAGCATTCCGAACGGCTTGTAAATGAGGAAGTATTGGAACAAAATGAAGAAATTTAGTAAACTGGCTTTTTGATCAATGCTCTGATGCGCTATTGAATTTCCAACCACACCGGGCAGTGGTCCGAATGTACCGCATCGTTGTACTGGCGGCTGGCGGTAATACGGGTTTTGAGCGGGTCGGCGACGGAAATATAATCGATACGCCAGCCCTTGTTATTGCCCCGGGCACCAGCCCGGTAGGTCCACCAGGAATATTCCCGAAGCGTCGGGTTCATGAAACGGAATGCATCGGTATAGCCATTGGCAAACCACTCGCTCATCCAGGCACGCTCTTCGGGCAGGAAGCCTGATGATTTCCGGTTCCTTACCGGGTCGTGGATGTCGATTTCGGTATGCGCGATATTATAGTCACCGCAAATGATCAGGTTCGGGCGTTCTTTTTTCAATTCGTTTACCCAAACATAAAAATCCGCCAGGAACCGCATTTTGACGCTCTGGCGCACGTCACCACTCGTACCGGATGGGAAATAGCAGTTCAGCACAGTAATATCGCCGAAGTCGGCCCTGAGCACACGGCCTTCCGAATCGTAAGCCGGAATCCCGCAGCCTGCAACAACCTTTTCGGGTTTGATTTTGGAAAATATAGCTACGCCACTGTAACCCTTCTTCTCGGCCGCATGCCAGCCCACCAGTTCGTAACCCAGCGCCTGAAAGCCCGACAGATCGACTACATCGGGTGTAGCCTTTACTTCCTGAAAACAAAGGATGTCGGCCGGTGTCGTCCGGAGCCATTCGAGCAGGCCATTTTTCAATGCGGCGCGGATGCCGTTCAGATTGTAGGTAAGTATTTGCATAAATGACGGTAGCCGTTTGCGGCCCTAGTAAAACAGCACTTGCTTGCCGGTATAAACGGACTCCCATTAGCCTGATTCGCCGCGAAACATAATCCACGCACGGTATTTCCCTTCCGGAAGCTTTGGTTTATAAAGCGCGTACTGATAATTGTTACTGTAATATGATGCTTTTTGTAAAAAATCAGAAACCGTATTGGGCACCGGGACCGCCGGGAGCACGATATTATATTCGGGCGATTGGAGCACCATGTAAAACGGCACCCTTTGATTGTTTTCCGGTGTGACGAAAAATTTGAAATACTTCATATAGCGATTGTAATCGCCGTTTCTGTATTGGAATTGCGCGTCGAACCTCCCCAAAAAAACGCCTTTTGCGGCTGTTTTACTAATCAGTTCTTCCTGTGAGGGCATGTCGTAAAACTGGTAGAAGTCCGTAATACCCTGAGATTCGAGCCCGATGATCAGGTCGCGCATTCGCGTCGGGTGGTTCCAGAACGGGATGTCGGTGAACAATTCTCCCACCGTAAGAAATGTCTTGTAGTTTTTCCAGAAATAACTATCGATCACCAGTTCGTCGTGAAGCCTTCGAATCGACACAATGGAGGTAAAGTAGCTAACGAAATTCAATCCGGCAAAAAACACCATCGCAGCAATCGCAGCCAGGTTTTTCCATGGTTTGAAATTCTTCAAAACCACTACCACGGCCACATAACAAACCGCTGCGAGCACTACTCCGAATATCATATACCGCCTCGAAAACGCGGTACCGCCGTACATGACATAGTTGTTGATCGGCCGGCTGATGACGAACATCGCTCCTGTTCCCATGATGAACATCATCGCACCCAGGAGAAACCAGTCGGTCCTGCCGGGCTTCCGTGCCGTCAACATCCTGGCCGCCCAGATCACAAACACCAGTGCAATACCGCCCCCAAGCACGACACATGCGATAATGTCGTTGTGAAACACCGGTACTAACGGATGACGGGCATCCAGGAACACCGCATTACCCCAGAATGCCAACACAAAGATCACATTGAAAACCGGGTGGTCCCAGACCTTTTCGCCCGGCGAGCTGATAAACTGGTAATCGAAAAAGAAATAGAAAAGCAGCACCGCAACACTGCCTGCAACCCACCATAGCAAGCTCTTAAAACGCTTCTGAAAGGCCAGTATCACCATTCCGACGATCCATGCCAGCAATCCGCTACCGCTCGTAAAGGTGGTGAGCAATGCGGCGATCAGCGCTATCCGGAATCCCTTTTCGTCCTCCCGCGCCAATCCGTAGGAAGTAAGCATGGCAAAAAAAATCAGCGGCGTGTTTTGCAGCGCGGCTATCCCCCAATAGGCGTTTTCAAAATAAACAAGATTGAATAATATGTAGGGAACCGGAATGAACCAGTACCACGAAATGTGCTCCTTTTTCAGGCTCAGGTAAAGCAAATAGCCGATCCCCAGCATGAAAAGGTCCCCGACGATGATCTGCGTTTTGATATTGACCGTGCCGGTGAGCACAAACATGATCAGCATGATGATGCGCTCGAAACCAAAGCGATGTTGGTTGACCTGTTCGAAAAGCGCTTTCAGCATTTCTACGAAGCTGCCCGAATTGCGCAGCTTTTGAACTGTTTCCAGCAGATTAAAATCGTCGGTGTACGGAATGTTGACGAGGTGCGCGTCGAGCAGGATGAAAAAGTAGAGGACAGGCACCGCAATAAGCCCAATCCCGAGCAACTGTCGCCAGGATTTCATTTTTTCAATCAAAAATGTAGCTCCAAACAGCAGCAGCAAGGCAACGACGACACTGTAATACTCAAACAAATGAGGATCTTCTAGAAATAGCTTCAAAACATCGTGGTATTTGGGAACTGACTGAGCCTATCGGAAACTACCGCGTTCCGGTGATCATCTTATTCGTTATTTCTTTTTCAAAAGTAATATAACCGGGATAATTGACCTGTTTTCCGGCAATATCCAATGTCGGTCTCACTTTAACAACGAATTTCGACGGTTTCGTGTCGGATTTACCCGTTAGCGCAAGGATCATATTCACAAACTGGTCGCGCGTCTGGTCATTCGAAAGGAGCTGGTATGCATTCGTTTGCAGGCTCACGGGCACACGCGTGGGCGCGGTGCCGGGCAGCACTTCGATCAGCTGACTCAAATAGCCGTTGAATATCTCGCTCTCGGAAAGCAATACTTTGTATTCCAATTGATTAATCGCCGCACGCTTACGGGTTGGATTGGTGATATCGACATTCACCCGAAGATTCAGAGGGACATTTTTCCTTAAAAGGCCCATAGCCAGTCCGGGATATCTGGCGAGGTCGAAATCGTTGAAACTTCTGATATTCCTGAATTCACGGATGTCGATGCCGGCGAGATAGACGCTGTCGACCGATGCGATATCGTATTTACAATCCCCAAAAACCTTCGCTTCCGAAACCTGGCGGCTCACACCGCAACTTGTCATTACAGCCGCCATAAGCACGATTGCGGCCATCCAAATATGTTTTTTCATTCCAATGTATTTTACGCAAGTTAAACAGTAGGTATCACAACGCATACCCCGACCTTGGATTATTAGTTTCTGGCGTTATTTTTTTGCGTGCTTTCGAGCCAGCATCTACATTTGTACACTCTAATTTTCACCCAATCAACACAAACAATGGCCAGCTGGTATTTAGGAAAAATTCGGTATCAAAAAGAAGATGAAGCAGGAAGGTTGAAAACGATCAATGAGACGTATCTGGTAGATGCCGTTTCATACACCGAGTCGGAAGCGCGACTGTACAAGCAGATCGTCACCGACGCCAGCGATTTCAGTGTAACCGCCATCAGCAGGATGCGCCTGGCCGATCTTTTCGCTTACGAAGACGGCGAACAATGGTTCAAAGCGAAGGTCATTTACTTCTCGGTTGACGAGAAAAGCGGTAAGGAGAAAAAAATCGTGAATTATATGCTGGTTAATTCGGAAGGCATCCAGCAGGCTCTCGACCGGATCAACGAAAGCATGCGCAACTTCCTGATCCCCTACGAAGTGACGGATATCAACCTGACCCCTATTCTGGACGTGTTCCCATATTCGGCGGATGAAGACAAGGAACCTGAAATCCCGGCTAACATGCGTCCGCTGAGTGAAGTAATGGCTGAAAGGGCACAGGCAGTGCCAGCGGAGGCCGAAGCCCCTACCGAAGTGACAGATCCTGTACCGGCTGAGAATGTATAACGAATGTCATTCTGATTTCTATGATAAAACCAAGTGATCTTGATAGGTTGCTTGGTTTTATCATAGAAATCAGCGTGACATCCCAGCCATCAATCATTCACCTTCAACAGCGCGTACCCTTTTGCATTCGCCGTATAAGGGTCTTTCCCAAAACTCTTCAATTTTAAGACCACATCCTTCGAGTTGATCTCCGAAACCAACAAATCCGAAGGCAGCAGGTTCATATAATCAAACGAAACAGGCAGGCTTACCGCGCTTTCCACAAATTCGAGGCCGTAGAGCGGATACACGCTGAATGGTGTTCTAGTGAGCCATATTTTCTCCTGCGTACCCGAAGTCGCGTAGGTGAGATCGTACTCGGTACTGGTCAGCCCGAACTCCTCACGTTTGTTCTGCGTCGGCACAACATAGGTTTTAAAATCGTCGTCCTGCTGCTTTCTGGTATCCACATCGGGCTTAAATTCCTTCACTACCTCATTGATCCTGATCTTTTTGCCATCCTCATCGTTACCGCAGAAAATGTACTTCCCATCGGGGAAGCCAATCACGAAATCAAAACTCTTACCGCCCTGACCGAAGCTGGTCTCTTTTACGAAACACATTGCGCCGGTAAGCGGGTCCAGATTTATTTTGATGGTCCCTGTACTCTTGTCGGCTTTGTTCTGATAGTCAAAAACCAGGGCGTGGCTAAAATAGTACTGGCCTTTGTCGGGCTTCCATAGCAATGCGCGCTGCTTGTCGGCGGGGATCTTCTTCGGGGCCTGGGCAAATGCGGGAGACAGTGCTGCCAACAGGCACACCGAAAGCGTCAAAACAAATAGGTAACGTTTCATTTCGCAGGTTCGTTAAAATGGATGCAAGCTAGAAAGAGCCTGCCGAAAAACCATACCATCCCTACATTTTCACAAATTCGACGCGCCGGTTGCCCGCTTTGCCTTCGGCCGTCGAGTTGGGCGCGGCAGGCTCGGCTTCTCCTTTACCATCAGTCTCCATCCTCGAACCATCAATCCCGAAATCACCGGACAATGCGGTCCTGACAGCCTCCGAACGCTTTTTGGACAATACCAGATTTGCCGCATCGTCCCCGTCCGAATCGGTATGGCCGATGATCCTCACTTTTACGCCGGTATTTTCCGTCAGCACCGCTGCAATTTCTTTCAGGGTACCATAAGATTCCGGCTTGATAGTCGCCGAATTGACATCGAAATGGATACCCGTGGTGGAAAATTTTCCCTCCGTCATAAGTTTGCTCCGCGTATCGGGCGCACCGACGGCCAGCCTCAGATTGGAAACGAAATAGCGGTTCGCCTCTTCGTGGTAACCCTGATTGGAGAAGGCGATGAAATTGTACTTGCGCGTGGCGTCGAAAGCCCGGGGTAAGTCCCAGACTTTATAATCGTCGACATACACCCGTAATCTTGTTTTCTGCCGCCAAACCGAAACTTTTACGACGTTATGGTCAGGCGTGTGAAATGCGGGTATGCTCTTTTCATTCTTCATGATGGAAGCCCCGTCCTCGCCAAACACATTAAATGCCGAGAGCCCCTGGCTGCCACCTGCGTCCTTGGGATGCAAAGCAATTTCCAGTCCGTTCTTTTTGCCGCCGTCAAACCATTTCCAGTTCGTGAACTCTTTCGCTGGTACCGCCACTTCCGCGATCACCGTTCTCAGATAGCCCGAGTAGAAACTGAATTCGGTAGTAGTAGCCAGATTGAATTCCAATGTGAAGTTCTCCGGCAATGCCGTTATGAATTCTGGATGAAACACTCCTTCGGGCCCCAGCATGAGCCATTTCCCTTCCGTGCCTTCGATCGTTACCACTTCGCCGGACGAGTTCGTGTTCCATTTGGCGGGAAAATCGCCGACGGCATCCTGCGAGAAATCCTCGACAGCCACAATCTTTTCTCCCGGGATAAAGTCGAATTTACTGTATGATTTTAGCGTGGGCTTCTCTGGCTTTGCGGCTGCGTCAGCATTAGCTGTATTGTCGCCGTTGCCTGTCGGCTCATTGGTAGCATTACCGGCCTGCCCGCCCGGTTTTGACTGCGTTTCAGGTGCTTTTTTATCTTTCTTTTTAAATAAATTCCCAATTCCCTCTTCAACCGAATCCAAACCCTTGTCTACCGCCTGATCGATCTTCCGGTTCGCCCGGTTTTCAGCCTGCCTTTCAACCACCCTGCCCGGATCGTTGATCCTTACTTGCGCAACAGAAACTGCCGGGGTTGCAGCCAGCATCAGAACGACGCCCGTAACCCAGTTTGCTATCTTCTTCATGTGCATAATTGAATGGGGTGAACACTATACTAAATTTACACATTTACCGGAACTGGCTGATATTAATTGAGTTATTGGTCGCATCTCCCTCCTATGCGCTCATTTGACGCGAACGTTGTAAATTGCACCGCATTTGTTCAATCTACATGAGTCTTTCATTCCAGCAAAAAAACATTACCCTTGCCCCCGGTCGGCGCATTTACTTCGCTTCGGATTTTCATCTCGGCGTACCCACGGCATCCGCCAGCCGCGAGCGCGAAAAGCGCATCGTAAGCTGGCTGGAATCGATCAGGCACGACGCGCAGGTCATTTTCCTGGTCGGAGATATTTTTGATTTCTGGTTTGAATACAACCGCGCGGTTCCAAAGGGCTTTATACGATTGCTGGGCAAACTGGCCGAGTTGGCCGATGAAGGGATCAAGCTCGTTATTTTTACAGGAAACCACGATATGTGGATGTCGGGCTACCTCACCGAGGAACTCGGCGCGCCTATTTACCGCAATCCGGTGAGTTTTACCGTTACGTCACAAACAGGGCAGCAAACGTTGCTAGTGGGGCACGGCGACGGGTTGGGGCCCGGCGACCATACTTACAAGTTTTTGAAGAAAGTATTCGAAAACCGCTTTTTCCAATGGCTCTTTCGCATCGTACACCCGGATGTGGGCATGTGGATCGCCTCGGAATGGTCGAAGCGTAGCCGGCTGGCTAATGTAAACAAGGGAGAAGAGCGGTTTTTAGGCGCGGATAATGAGTGGCTATTTCAATACTGCCGGGACGTAGAAGCGTCCCAACATCACGACTACTACATTTTCGGGCACCGGCATCTGGTACTGGACATGCATGTGGGCGCACAATCAAGGTACGTCAACCTCGGCGAATGGGTTACCCAGCAGCACTATGCCGTGTTTGATGGGAATGATCTGCGCTTAAAGAAGTTCGAGCCGACGCTAGGCTAGGCTATTCGCTGCTCCTTTTCTTAGCAGCTTCCACTTCGCTGGGGCTTGGCAGAATAAAATCCTGCTTGGTGATATTCTCACGTGGGGTCGCATTCAACTCCTTGCTCCAATCCTTTTGTTTCAAATCCCCGTTTTTAACTGATTTGATAAATTTCGCCCATGCGAACGGGTTCAGGAAAGGGAAACTGGTGGCAAAACCTTTGTTCGCTGCCGATTCGCGTCCGAACATTAGCTGATCCATCGAGTACCGGTAGTTCGTCTGCGCATTATTGGGCATTTGAGCTGCAAGGCGGTTGATATAGTCCGGGTCGGTACTCTTTGCCAAAGCATCACGGTCGGCCTGGTCAGGCAATTTGAGCGCAAGGAAAGCCTTTTTAAATTCTTCTTCGGTTGAATAGGGATAGATAGTAACGCCGGAGAGGGTCACAACGTCCTCGCGCAAAGCGACGATCGCCGAATAGATATCGGAGTTGTACCCTCTTGGGACAATGTGGTATTGTTTTTTAAACCCGACATAACTGAACACGATGCTATCGCCCGGAAAAACGGGGATGGTGAATGAACCATCGCTTTTGGCAAGTGTTCCCCGTCCCGCGTTCACGATAAAAATGGTGGCACCAGGCAAGCGCTCAGTGGTTTTACCTCCTACGACCACCCCTGAGAAGATAATCGCCTTTTGTTCACCCTGAGCAAATGCTTCCCGCCCACACAACATTCCCGCAAGCACGAGGAAAAATATTAAAAAACTCCGTTTCATTCCTTCCAGATTACGCCCCGGGAAACACCCGAAAACTTTGATTAGCACGATGATAAATTTCCTTTCAAATAGTGTCTGCCGAAAGTTTGCAAAAAATCCGTTCCTTATTTTACAAACGACCTGAGTAACCGGGCATTGCCCTGCGTTTTATACAAAGCGATTTTACTCAGGAAAATAACTTCAAAAACGTAACAATAAATGGCGCCGACAGCAAAAGGCCGTCGAAACGGTCGAGAAAGCCGCCGTGGCCGGGAATACTGCTTCCCGAATCCTTGATAGCGATGCTCCGTTTGAACAGCGACTCTACCAGGTCGCCATAGGTACCCACCACCACGATAATCGCACCGATGCAATACCACTTCCAGGGTTCGAAGGTACGGAAATAATGCCCCAGCGCAAACGCGATAATGCCCGCAAAGACCGCACTGCCCATCGATCCTTCCCATGATTTTTTGGGTGAGATACGTTCGAACAGCTTTCTTCTCCCGAACTTGGTACCTGCAAAATATCCCCCGATATCCGACGCCCAGAGCAACAATAAACTTCCCAGCACGATTTCGTAATTGTACGTTCCCCCTCGCAGCGCCATGACGATGATTAACGCGAACGGCAATGCGACATAAATAATGCCCAGGAACGTAAACCCGATGTTCGTAAAGGGTTTCAGGTCGTTCTTTTTGTATAGTTTGATAAAAAAGATCATCGACAGCAACGGGCTGATAATGAAGTAATTTTCAAACTGCACAATGTCCTGCTCAATCAAATACGCAAGAAGTATCATGACTGTGCCACAGAACGTGCCGTAATAAGTAAGGGGCTGGTTGCCGTCGAGGCCGAGCAGTTTGTAAAATTCGAGCTGCGTGAGCGAACTGATGGCGCAAAACAACAGTAGAAACGACCATTCACTGTAAATAATGCAACTAATTATGACAAATACGCCCGCCAACCCGGTGATGGTCCTTTGCTGTAAATTACTAAGGTTGTTTAAGCGCTTCTTCATTCGTCAGTATTGTTTGGGCCTTTTCGAGATCGGCCGCGGGCACATGCACTTCAAAGTTTGCGAAGACCGGATAGCTGCTATCCTGCTTGTTCACAATCACCGCCCCGATCCCGTTCTGTTCCAAAATTTCGCGGGCTATTTCTGCCCGGATCGCTTGTCCGCTCTGGTAGGCCTTCGCCCAGTTCTCCTCCATTATTTTTGAAATGTTAAATTATCTTAAAAGTTGCGCGGAACACCCGGCCCCGCCACTTGTCCGCTCTTTCTGATCGCCCCGAGTATGGCTGTCGAAACCACCAGCGAAGCCAGAATGAGCACGAACGGCATGGATTTGGCCTCTTCGATATTGATCTTGACAAGGCCCACGTTGTGTAAGTACATCATTACCAGCACAAAACCGTTATTGACGAAATGCGCCAGGATCGCAACCCACAAATTGCCGGTCCAATAATACAGATAGCCGAACAATGCACCAAGCATCATCCGCGGCAAAAAGCCGTAAAACTGAAAGTGGATTGCACTGAAAATAGCCGCCGACACCCATATCGCGACATGGATATTGCGCGATTCCTGAAAAATCTTCGTCTGGATCACCCCGCGGAAAAGCATTTCCTCACCCAATGCGGGCAGGAGCGTCACCACGAACAACGCGATCAGCAGTTGACTAAAACTGGTATAGCTCGTCAGGAACTCCGTCATCACCGAAAGCTGGTCCTCCTTATCGCGCATCCATTTTTCAAGTCCCGACAATGCGTCGGGCAAGTCCATCGCCGCGTTCCATTCGATGAATTTACTATTCACAGGAATAAATGCCAATACCAATACAATAGCCAGCACCCAGATATGCCATGCGGGTTTTCGGTTGGTACTCAGGTCGCCGATCGTCCGGCGTTCGATATAGAACCAGTAAATCAGTGTCGGAAGCAAATAGGAAAAGAAATGGACTGTGCCTTGCATGATCATCAGCGCATTCCATCCATTTGGTATTTTTTCGGGTTGGGCGAAAAGCTGCGTAAGCAGGGCTGTTACGCTTTCGGTGTCCGCACCGAGGTAAATGGCTAGGACCATAACCGCCAGTACGTTACCCACAGCCATACCGATGAGCATGAAGCCGACCAGGACCAACAAACTGCCCCAGGTGCCGGGTACGCGGGAAACAACCAGATTCGGGTTACTATTTTGCATAATTGGTGTAAATTTACAGTTTATTATCAATTTATAAATAAGGGCTTCGCAAACCGGCCCGGCGGCCGACGACCCGGCTCAGAGGTTTATCCTCCCGGAGTCTAATTCCCGGGACATATTACTGCGAAGCGGTGTTGAAGGATTATGGTTAAGATTGGAAATATAGAACTGAGTGATTTTCCGCTGCTGCTCGCCCCGATGGAGGACGTGAGCGATCCGCCGTTCCGCGCGGTTTGCAAGGAAAATGGTGCGGACCTGATGTACACCGAATTCGTTTCGTCGGAAGGGCTCATCCGGGATGCGGCCAAAAGTGTTCAGAAACTGGATATTTTCGAGTACGAAAGGCCAGTGGGCATTCAGCTCTTCGGTAGCGATGTGGAAACGATGGGTTCCTGCGCGGAGATCGCATCACGCGTGAACCCGGACCTGATCGATATCAATTACGGCTGCCCGGTGAAGAATGTCGCTTGCCGCGGCGCGGGTGCCGCATTGTTGCAGGATATTCCCAAAATGGTCAAAATGACCGAATCCGTGATTAAATCGACGCATTTGCCGGTAACGGTGAAAACGCGCCTCGGCTGGGATGAAAGTACCAGGAATGTCGAAGACGTAGCCGAGCGCTTGCAGGATATTGGGATCAAAGCCTTGTCCGTCCACGGTCGTACGCGGGTACAGATGTATAAAGGCTCCGCCGACTGGTCGCTGATTGCCAAAATCAAGGAAAACCCGCGCATTAAAATTCCGATCTTTGGTAATGGTGATATTGATACGCCCGAGAAGGCTTTGGAATACAAAAACCGGTATGGCGTCGACGGCATTATGATCGGCCGCGCGACGATCGGTAACCCCTGGATCTTCAACGAGATCAAGCATTATCTCAAAACCGGGGAAAAACTCCCGCCCCCCACCATGGAGCAGCGCGTGGATGTCTGCCGCAGGCACCTCGAATTCTCGATCCGCTGGAAAGGCCCGGTAGCGGGTATTTTCGAGATGAGAAGGCATTATACCAATTATTTTAAAGGCCTGGAACACTTCAAACCTTACAGAATGCGCCTCGTGGAAGCGCCTACATTCGACGAACTCGACAGCATCCTCAAAGAAATCTCCAACGATTACAGCGAAATGGTATGCTGAAAGTAAATGTGGGTAGCAAGCCGCAAGACGAGCAGCCGGATCAGGCCGTAGCATTTGAAGTCGATCATCGTAAGGAAGGCTGGTTCATTAACGGCAAAGCTTTCGACGGCGACATTGCGACGCTCGGCAATAACCGTTTCCACGTCATCTGGAACAACAAATCCTACAATATCGAAGTCATCGACCGCAACCCGGCCGAAAAATCGACGCATTTGCTCATCAACGGCCAGCATTACCACACCGCAGCGAAAGACAGCCTTGATCTTTTGCTCGAAAAAATGGGCATGCAGAACAATTCCTCTCAAAAGATCAACAATGTAAAGGCCCCAATGCCGGGCCTGATCCAGTCCATTGCCGTGGCCGAGGGCGACAGCATTGCCAAAGGCGACAACCTGCTCGTACTGGTAGCGATGAAAATGGAAAATGTAATCAAATCCTCAGGCAGCGGGGTCATTAAAACGCTGAAAGTGATGCCAGGACAGATTGTGGAAAAAAACCAGGTATTATTGGAGTTTCACTAAATTACTTGTGAATCTGAACTTCGTCCGCTTATTTTTACGGATCAAAACACCACATCACGACCATGCCGGAACCAAAATACAAACGTTTATTACTGAAACTCAGCGGAGAAGCACTCAACGGGGGCGACAAAGCCCAGGTCATCGACTTCAATATTCTCGATAATTATGCCAAGGAAATCAAAAGGATTACCGAGGTCGGCGTGCAGGTTGCAATCGTAATTGGTGGTGGAAACATATTTCGCGGGGCTTCCGTGGAAAAATCAGGGATCGACCGGGTTCAGGGCGACCATATGGGAATGCTGGCGACCGTGATCAACGGGATGGCGATCCAGAGCTCATTGGAAAAGCACGGAATGAACACGCGCCTGATGTCGGCAATCAAAATGGAGCAGGTTTGCGAGCCATTGATCCGCCGCCGCGCCGTTCGTCACCTCGAAAAGGGACGTGTGGTGATCTTCGGAGCAGGCACCGGCAACCCTTATTTTACAACAGACACCACCGCAGGTCTCCGCGCCATCGAGTCGGAATCGGAGGTAGTTTTGAAAGGTACACGTGTCGACGGCGTTTATACAGCCGATCCTGAGAAAGACCCTACTGCTACCAAATACTCGAAAATTACATTTGACGAGGCACTTTCTAAAAACCTCAAGATCATGGACCTTACCGCATTCACATTGTGCAAGGAAAACGATCTGCCGATCATCGTATTCGATATGAACAAGCCCGGCAACCTTTATGACCTGGTAATGGGTGGCGAAGTCGGTACATTGATCTCGAATTAACAGAAAATACAGCTTACTATATAACAATGGAAGAGATAGAATTATATCTGGACGTCGCCAAGGATACCATGGACGGTGCGATCAAACACCTTATCATTGAATTGGGTAAAATCCGCGCCGGAAAAGCATCCCCTCAAATGCTGGAAGGTCTTCAGATCGATTACTATGGTTCAATGACGCCGATCCAGAACGTGGCGACGATCAACACGCCCGACGCACGGACACTGGCCATTAAGCCTTTCGAGAAAAAGATCATCAACGACATCGAAAAGGCAATCCGCAACAGCAACCTTGGCTTTTCGCCATCCAACGACGGTGATATGATCCGGATTTCTGTTCCTCCATTGAATGAAGAGCGCCGCCGCGAACTCGTAAAACGTGCTAAAAACGAGATCGAAACCGCGAAGATCAATGTCCGCAACATCCGTCAGGACGCAAACAACTCGCTGCGTAAACTGACGAAAGATGGCGTTGCCGAAGACCTGGTTAAATCGAGCGAAGACCGCGTTCAGAAGCTGACAGACAGCTACGTTGCCAAGATCGAACAGATATTCTCCATCAAGGAAAAGGAGATCATGGAAGTATAGACTGATTCCCTACCTTAACCAACAAAAAACCCGCTTGATGCGGGTTTTTTGATTTATGGCCTCTCCGGCCGGGCTCTCCCCGGCTTGAAAGCCGGGGTTATATCTTCGCGCTGAATCCTTCGAAACCGCGGTGGTTCGACTCTTCATACAACCGCTCTTTCGGCAAGCTGCGGAAATAGTCGTAAGTAATGCGCAGACCTTCCTCGCGGGATACTTTCGGCTCCCAGCCAAGAATTTCTTTCGCTTTCGAGATATCCGGCTGGCGCTGTTTCGGATCGTCTTGCGGAAGCGGCTTGTAAACCACCTTCTGATCCGTACCTGTCAGCTTGATAATCTCTTCGGCAAACTGGCCAATCGTGATTTCCTTAGGGTTACCGATGTTGACAGGCAACGAGTAGTCGCTCATCAGCAGGCGATAGATCCCTTCCACCAGATCGTCCACATAGCAGAATGCACGGGTTTGCGTACCATCACCGAACACCGTAATGTCCTCGCCACGCAACGCCTGGCCCATGAATGCAGGCAACACACGTCCGTCGTTGAGGCGCATTCTGGGTCCGTACGTGTTAAAGATGCGCACGATACGGGTTTCAAGGCCGTGGTAGCGGTGATATGCCATCGTGATCGCCTCCTGGTAACGTTTCGCCTCGTCGTAGCAGCCGCGCGGCCCGATCGGGTTCACATGGCCCCAGTAGTCTTCGGTTTGCGGGTGAACGAGCGGGTCGCCGTACACTTCCGAAGTAGAAGCGATAATGAAACGTGATTTTTTGGCACGGGCCAATCCCAGCAGGTTATGCGTTCCCATTGCCCCTACTTTAAGCGTCTGGATAGGAATTTTCAGATAGTCGATCGGACTGGCGGGAGAAGCAAAGTGCATAATGTAATCGAGCTCGCCCGGTACGTGCACATACTTGGTCACATCATGATGATAAAACTCGAAATTCGGGTTTGGCATCAGGTGCTCGATATTACGCATATCGCCGGTGATCAGGTTATCCATCCCGATCACATACATTCCCTCCTTTAAAAAACGCTCGCAGAGGTGCGAACCCAGGAAACCTGCTGCTCCCGTAATTAAAACACGTTTCATTAAGATGAGTAAGTTAGAGTATTTACTAGTTTATGATCAGGCCGGCACTACCTTCTCGCGCCCAATGCTGTAATAGGTATAACCCATTTCGCGCATCTGATCGAGCTCGTACAAATTCCGTCCGTCAAAGATCACTTTGTTTTTCAGCAGTTTACCCATTTTCTCAAATTCCGGTGTGCGAAACTGAGGCCATTCGGTAAAGATCATCAATGCATCCGCATCGTCCAAAGCCGCATAAGGCGTGTGGCAGAATGTAACCTGATCGCCCAGAACACCCTTTACGTTGTTCATCGCTTCCGGGTCGTAAACCGTCACCTTCGCGCCCGCTGCCAGCAATGCTTCGATGTTCTCCAATGCAGGAGCTTCACGGATATCGTCGGTATAAGGTTTGAATGCCAATCCCCAAACCGCGATGGTTTTACCTTTCAGGCCATCTGCAAAGTAGTTATCCACCATCGGAAGCAATTTCTTCTTCTGGTCGTAGTTTACGTCCATCACCGATTTCAGGATACGGAAATCGTAATCGTAATCCAGTGAAGTTTTAGCCAAAGCCTGAACGTCTTTCGGGAAACAGCTACCGCCATATCCGATACCCGCGAAAAGGAAACGCTTGCCGATACGGCTGTCGGTTCCGATACCACGACGAATATCGTCCACGTTGGCACCTACTTTCTCGCAAAGGTTCGCGATTTCGTTCATAAAGGTGATCTTCATCGCCAGGAACGAGTTAGCCGCATATTTGGTCATTTCCGCCGAGCGCTCATCCATGAAGATAACCGGATTACCCTGACGTACCAGCGGAGCGTACAACTTCTCCATTACCTTTTTGGCTTTTTCCGAGGTTGTACCTACCACCACGCGGTCGGGTTTCATGAAATCTTCCACGGCAACACCTTCACGCAGGAACTCCGGATTTGACACCACGTCGAAATCCACTTTCGCATTTTTCGCGATCGCTGCCCTTACTTTCTCGGCTGTTCCGACAGGAACCGTGCTTTTGTCGATGATCACCGCGTACTGATCCAGGATCGGCCCGAGATCGTCGGCAACTTTGAGAATATATTTAAGGTCGGCGGAGCCGTCTTCACCCGGAGGCGTTGGTAATGCGAGGAATATCACCTGCGCATCCTTGATACCTTCGGCCAGGTTGGTCGTAAACACCAAGCGTCCCTCGGCCACGTTACGGTCGAAAAGAACGTCGAGACCCGGCTCATAAATGGGTATTTCTCCTTTTTGAAGGCGTTCAACCTTTCTGACATCGATATCGACGCAAGTCACCTGGTTGCCGGTCTCGGCAAAGCAGGTGCCCGTCACCAAACCAACGTATCCTGTTCCTACTACTGCAATTTTCATAAACGGTTAATTATTATATAGCTGTTTTGGCACTCGTAAATAAAATCCGGGAATTGTACTTAACTAAGTCCAGTACGTCGGGACGGTTGCAAAAGTAATTTTTTTAAGTGAATCTACACCGCTGCCATTTGGATTTGTTCGTTACTGGCTAGCGATTTTGTCGCATTCTCACTATCATTGGGTACTCACACAAATATAAGCATCAACATCTATGGACACACGAGAAAACGACCTGACGGCAAACCCCTCCGACGAAATTTGTAACCTTATCAAACACACCGTCAGGGATTTCGCAGCACTGCATATCAAGCCGCACATCCGTACCTGGGATGAGGAGCAGCATTTTCCGAAAGCACTTTTCAAAGCATTGGGAGAACTTGGCCTCATGGGAATGCTCATTCCGGAAGACCTGGGCGGCGCCGGCCTCGGCTACCGCGAGTACGTTACGGCAATCGTCGAGCTGGCAAAAGTGGATCCGTCGGTCGCATTGTCTATGGCGGCACATAATTCACTTTGTACCAATCATATATACATGTTCGGCAGCCACGAACAGAAGCAAAAATATCTCCCCGGCCTCGCAACGGGGTCGCTGGTAGGAGCGTGGGGCCTTACTGAGCCAAACACAGGCTCCGATGCCGGCAATATGCAGACAGTGGCCGTGCGCGATGGCAACGACTGGGTGATTAACGGGTCTAAAAACTTCATAACCAACGGCAAAAGTGCCGACGTGCTCGTGGTAATGACCAGAACCGGCGAACCAGGTGACAAACACGGCGCTACCGCATTTGTACTCGACTCCAAAACACCGGGCTTCAGCCCGGGTCGGAAAGAAGACAAACTCGGAATGCGCGCTTCCGAAACCGTCGAATTGCTGTTTCAGGATTGCCGCATTCCCGACAGCCAAAGACTTGGCAAAATCGGCGACGGGTTTATCCAGTCCCTCAAAGTGCTCGACGGCGGTCGCATTTCCATTGCCGCATTGGGTGTAGGTACGGCTTGGGGCGCGTACGAGGCCGCATTGGCCTATTCCAAAGAACGTAAGCAGTTCGGCAAAGCGATCTGCGACTTTCAGGCTATTGCATTCAAGCTCGCCGATATGTATACCGACGTGCAGGCGTCATCATTGCTCACCTTCCACGCCGCCGCATTGAAAGACGCGGGAGAAAAAGTAGCATTGGCGAGCTCTGTTGCCAAATACCACTCATCCGAAACAGCCGTGCGCGTGGCAAACGAAGCGGTACAGATCTTCGGAGGTTATGGGTTTGTCAAAGATTACCCCGCCGAAAAATTCTACCGCGACAGCAAGCTCTGCACCATCGGCGAAGGCACGAGCGAAATACAGAAAATAGTGATTTCCAAGGAGATATTGAGGAACTAAGTCCCCGTTCCAAAAACTACCTTCACCTCTCGCCAGGTATCATTTTCATTAATCCAACCGGCTGATAAATAAGCATTGCCGGTTGGGAATTCCCCTACATTTTGCTGTTAAAACGGCACAAGTATCGCTTCTACCCATCCCAAATCAAACATGAAATGTGATGAGAAGAACGATTCTATTCATGATTATGCTCGTGGCCGGCAGCGCAAATGCCTGGCAAACCGGCTCACTGCCAGGAAACCCCGCCATAATATCCACAACGGTTTCCGACCGCGTTATTCTACTGACGATCAGCGAAAGATTCGATACCACAGGATGTCACGATACGAATCGCTACACGGCGCATTCTACGACGGATCCTGACTATCAAATCAATGCTCATCCGGTCCTTATTGGCCAGCACAGCTTCGTGAGAGGACTTTCATCTACCGGTGTTCCCGATATTGTTTTTGAACTGTACCTGATTTTTGACAAACCATTCAAAAACGGCAAACCGTATCGCTTGCAAGCCGATGCGATCCGTGATACCGACGGCAACGAAACGGGCGTGGATACCACTTTTACGTTCAGCGATACCGAAATCCGTGGCAATGTGAAGGCCAACCAGGTAGGTTACCTGCCGGAAGGGCCGAAATTAGGGAAATTGGGGAGGTTCCTGGGCGACGCCTGGTTCATACCTGTCGACACTATTTCGCCGCCGCCATTCCAGGTTATCGGAACCAACCAGCAATCCGTTTTCAGCGGGATTTGTCAATACCTCAAACCGGACTCCGCATTCAGTGGCGAACGGGTATTCGAGATCGATTTTTCGGCATGGCAAACGCCCGGCCGATACTACATTTACGTTCCCGGTTACGGCAGGTCGGAGACTTTCACCATATCCGCCGATTGCTACAATGAGCTATACTATAACACGGCAAGGGCATTGTATTACCAGCGGTCGGGGAAGCTCGAAGCCGTACAAGCGGGCGCATGGGCGCGCGAAGGCTTACCGTCCCAAACGGCACAAATTCATAGCTCACATACCAACTCCCCGCTGCATTCCGCTTCGGATTATCCGCCCGGAACCAATATTCCTATGCAATACGGGTGGCTTGACGCAGGCGACTACGGGCGCTATGTACCCACAGCGGCGAGCGCATTATTCATTCTGTTTACAGCATTTGAACTCTATCCTGAAAAATTCCCCGACAAGCATCTAAACTCCCCGGAAAGCGGCAACGGAATCCCCGACTGGCTCGATGAAGCCAGATATGAAACCGACTGGCTCATACAAATGCAGGCACCCGACGGCGGAGTATACTTTCGGGTCACCCCGGCGACATGGTCGCAGGGCCTGCCGGGCGACGAGCACAATACCTTATATGTTTCCGAAAAAACCACACAATCCACCGCGCTCTTCGCCGCTTCTATGGCCATGGCTGCCCGGAATTTTAAGAAATACGATGCGGCTTACGCATCATCCTGCCTCGAAAAAGCCCGCAGCGCATGGGCGTTCCTGAAAGATCATCTCACACCGACCCCGCCGGTTAATGTGCCTGGCATAAACGCAGGCCCCTACCCCGACCCGATCGATGCAGATAACCGGGCATGGGCCGCAGCGGAGCTTTACAAAACAACCGGCGAAGCCCTCTACAATACAGATTTCAACCAATGGTATGGCCAGATCCCACACCAGTTCCACGCGACAATGAGCTGGCAACAACATACTTTCAAAGCGGCCTGGGCCTATGCCACCACGCCTTTTGCAGTGAATGCGGCATGGGTTGACGAGTTCAAGAAGATACTGAACAGTGAAGTATTATTCAATTACTTCAATCGCACGATGAAAATCCATGCCTACCACGGCGCCTACCACCATTTCAAAGGCTACATCGGGTACGGTTCATTCGGGATGGCTCAGAGCTATGCATTCGATTATATTCTGTTTGCCTCGCTCCTACAAAAGCCTGAATTACTGGATTATGCCAAAATTCAGCTGGATATTCCGCTTGGCAGCAATCCGCTCTCGCAGTGCTTCATTACCGGTACAGGCAAGTATTCGCCTAAATACCCGCTGCATTGGTCGACAGTACCCGGAAAGTTCACGGAGCCGGTCCCTGGCGTACCGGTATTTGGGCCGGCCGCTTCGTTGCTGATGAACAGGCCTTCCAGCTTCGCCATTCAGGATCCGCTGAACCGCTACCCGCTGGGCTATCGCAAAGAAGACCCTTACCCCGTGCTGCGACGCTACACCGATGCGCGCCAAGCCGTGGAAATGGCGGAATTTACCGTGCAGGAAATGAGTGTTACGGCTGCGGCTTTTGCGTTTTTCAGCAGCATCATCGCCGAAGCATTACCGGTCCGTTTGGAAACATTTGAAATAGAAACCAGGGATTGCAACGTCAAGCTGCGGTGGAGCACCTCAGAAGAAACCGATGCCGACTACTTTTCCATCGAGCGGAGTACAGATGGCAGGAATTTCAGGGAGACGGGCAGAATAAATGCAGCCGGAACTTCCAAAACAGCCCGGTACTACACATTTGACGACGTTTCTCCCAACGTCGCAAACTACTATCGCCTCAGGATCGTCGATATCGACGGCACATTCGAGAACTCATCCATCCGGTTCGCACAGCTGCGTTGCAAGCAGGTGAAGTGGTTTGTCGTTCCGGCGAGCCGCCATGCTTTCCGTATTATATTTCAAAATAGGGCAGATAGTTCAGGTTCGCATTACACCGCCAGGGTTTACAACGGACCAGGGATCGCGGTCAGAACAATTTCCTCTCCCAGGCTCGCATTTGAAACCATTGGGCTGCCCTCGGGCGTGTACGTCGTTCGACTATACCGAAAGGGAGGCGAAGACCTCGGCAGCCAAAGGTTTTTGATCCCGTAGCCAGGGAACCATTTATCCGTGAGTTCGACCGACAGGCACCGCTACCTTACATTAGTCCGAGACCGGTAGGAATGACGGTGCCTTCGTGTTATTTTCGCCATAGACCTTAAACCGACTTGTTATGACCCCTTTCATTGTTCTGCTCGTACTGGTGGTACTCTCCATTCTGATGACCGTCAAGGTTGTCCCACAGCAAAGTGCTTACATTCTGGAACGTTTGGGAAAATTTTACGCCGTGCTTCAACCCGGCGTCAACTTCATCATCCCCTTTTTCGACCGGATCGCCTACAAGTACACGCTTAAAGAAGCGGCTGTCGACATTCCCGAGCAGATCTGTATCACCCGCGATAACGTGCAGGTGCGTATGGACGGGGTCATATTCATCCAGGTAATCGACCCGAGAAAAGCGGCTTATGGCATTGCAGACTACACCTTTGCTGTAATACAATTGGCTCAAACAACGATGCGGAGCGAGATCGGCAAGCTGGATCTGGACAAGACATTTGAAGAACGCATGACCATTAACCGTGCCGTGGTGGAATCCATCGACGAAGCTGCTACGGGCTGGGGCGTGAAGGTGCTCCGTTACGAGATCAAGAACATCACTCCTCCGCAAAGCGTACTGATTGCGATGGAAAAACAAATGCAGGCCGAGCGCGAAAGGCGGGCGGTGATCCTGCAATCGGATGGTGAAAAGCAGGCGGCAATTAATGTGGCCGAGGGGCAAAAACAAAAAGTGGTACTGGAATCGGAGGGTATCCGTCTACGGCAAATCAACGAAGCGGAAGGTGAGGCTTCGGCATTGAAATCGGTTGCAGAAGCAACGGCTGAAAGTATCCGGCTCGTGGCGCAGGCGATCCGCGAAGAAGGTGGAACGGAAGCAGTGCAACTGAAAGTGGCCGAAAATTATGTGGAGCAGTTTGGTAAGCTTGCCAAAGCCGGTAACACCCTGATCCTTCCGGCAAACCTGGCCGACATGGGTTCGCTGATCGCCACCGCACTAACCGTAGTCAAATCATCAGAACAGAAGCACTAGCATTATGGATTTGACCTTGCCACAAATTTGGCTCATCGTAGGGCTGGTGATGCTTCTGGCAGAACTGGTCAGTGTCATGCTCGTATTCGTCTTTTTCGCGGTAGGCGCATTGTTAACCTCCCTTCTTACGTCCATCGGCCTGTTACCCAGCACCGAGAGCCAGATATTGGCCTTTTCAGCGATATCCCTGGTTTCGTTACTGGTGTTGCGCAAACACGCCCGCAGACTGCTCGAACGCCGTTCAGCAGCGGAGTATAGCGAGTTTACCGGCGAAACCGCCATGGTGATCCGCGACATTCCCGGTAATGGAGAAGGCCGTATCTATTATCGCGGCGCCGAATGGAAAGCCGTGTCAGAGAACCACCACAATATTCCCGCCGGGAGCAAAGTTGTCATCAAGAAAACCGAAGGGATTGTCCTGATAGTGGAAGAATCCTGAGCTGAAAATATATTAAAAGTAAAAAGCCGTGAGCACGATCGGATCGTAGTCACGGCTTTTATTTTAATAGACAAAATTACTTTTTCAGTGCTTCCTCCACCGGAAGCCCGACGTTTCCGCTGCCGGGCAAAATGTGCAGCAAAGCTGAAATCGTAGGAGCAATGTCGCAAACCGAAGTTCTCTTAACGGTCTCCCCTTTATTGATTCCCCACCCGAACATGACAAACGGCACCTGCGTGTCGTAGTTGTAAGGCGTGCCGTGCGACGTCCCCGTAGAAGTCCCATAAAACCAGCCCGGCTGAGAGATCACTTGCAAATCACCGCTGCGTTTCGCATTGACATTGTTTTTATACAATTCCAACTGATAGGTATTGAGCGGCGCCTTGCCCATATCGGTCAGGTCGATCACGTCGGCGATGCCGGGTACCGTCAGAGCCGCGTCGCGCACCACGTTATGCACGGCTGCGAGGGTAATGTTTTTCTTTTTCAAAAGGCTGTGGTCGAAATAGAGCTGGTTGTTGTCCGTCGCTACAACATATTTATCTTTTCCAAAAGCCTCGTTCAGTGCATCGGTAACGGCATTGGTCAGCAACTTGCGATCCACGAGACCCGAAGGCAGCTTATGTTCCTTTGCAAATCCGGGTACATCCACCACGCCGTGGTCGGCTGTGAGGAACACGGTGTATTGGCCTTTTCCCACCCAGCCATCCAGGAAGGTGAACAAGTCGGCAAACTCGCGGTCCAAACGCAGGAAATCATCCTGCTGCTCGATCGAGTTCGGCCCAACCCGGTGTCCGATCTTATCTGGCGAAGAAAAGCTGATCGCCAGGAAGTCGGTATCTTTACCCTTGCCCAGCTGCTCGCCTTTGATTGCTTCGATAGCCATTTCTTTCGTAATGGTATTGCCCCAGGGAGTGTCAGTCACAATTCCAAAAGCATCGCCCGACATTCCCACGAGTTCGTAAGGAAATACCGGCTTCTTCGCTCCGGGCAGTTTCCCCTCCCAGGGCACATCGTCGGGAGAGCTTTGCGTATAAGCATCGGCAGTCAAAAGAAGGTCCCAGCCCTTTTGCGCATATTCCGCAGGCTTCTTCTTTGCATTATAATCCTTGGCCCATTGCGGCAGGTCGTTCATATAATAAGTGCTGCTCACCCAGTTACCGGTTTTGGAATCGAACCAGTATGCTGCGTTGGCCGCGTGGCCGGCGGGAAGGATCGAACCGCGGTCTTTAATAGCTACGCCGATGGTTTTAGAACGAAAATTGGTCGCAATGCGGAGCTGGTCGGTAACGGTGCTTACGAGGAGGTTTTTAGGGGACATTTTACCGACCGCCACGTTGTTACTTCCGACGGTTTTCACCGTGCTGTCCTCTACGCAATACACATCCTGCTTCGCAATGGGATCGTACCATTCATTGCCCACGATCCCGTTGATCGCGGGAACAGAGCCCGTGTATGCAGACGCGTGCCCAGCCGCGGTAACCGTAAGCGCGTAGCTGTAATGGTTATTGCGGCAGTTGAAGCCCTCATTCATCATTCTTTTGAAACCGCCCTCGGTATACTGGTCATAATAGCGGTACAGGTAATCGTAACGCATCTGGTCCACCACAATACCTACGACCAATTTAGGACGGGCAATGGTCGACGCCTTCGCGGCTGCGGCCTTCGCGGCGGCGGCCTGCGCGGCGGCGGCCTTCTTAGGTGTTTGCGCGTAGACAGCCGTAGTTGCCATGGCAACCAACACCCAGCAAGATAATTTTCTCACGGTTCAGGAATTTAGATAAAACAAAAAACTGCGGAGCCGAAGCCGGTCCGCAGGAAATATACTTTCGCGGTCATTTTTTCAATGCTTCTTGTACGGGGTTACCCACATTTCCGCTGGGAGGCAGGATGTGCAGCAATGCCGAGATGGTGGGCGCGATATCGGCAATGGAAGTACGGCGAAGGGTTTCACCCTTGTTGATACCCCAGCCATACAGCAGGAAAGGCACGTGCGTATCGTAGTTGTAAGGCGTCCCGTGGTCGGTGCCGGTACTCATCGTGGAGGCAAACCAGCCCGGCTGCAACAATACCTGCAAATCGCCGCTGCGCTTCGCATTGATATTGTTTTTAAACAGTTCCAGCTGATAGGTGTTCAGCGGCGCTTTGCCCATGTCACGGAGATTGATCACATCGGCCACGCCATCGACGGCCAGCAATGCATCACGCAATGTCTGGTACACATCCGCAACGGTAATTTTTTTCTCTTTCAGGATCGCTTTATTGAAATAGATCTGGTAGTTCTCAAATGCAGAAACGTATTCAGCCTCTCCGTATGCGTCGTTCAATGCCTTTACGATAGTGCGCGTCAAAGTGGTGGCGCTCATCAATCCGGCGGGCAATTTGTGCTCCTGCCAGAATGCCGGCACGTCCATAGCGCCGTGGTCGGCGGTGAGGAAAACGGTATAATTACCTTTCCCGGCCCAGCTGTCAAGGAAGTTGAAGAAATCGGCAAATTCCATGTCGAGTTTGAGGTAATCGTCTTCCTGTTCCACCGAATTAGGACCGAACATGTGCCCGATACGGTCGGGGGATGAGAAGCTCACGGCCAGGAAGTCGGTGTCTTTACCTTTTCCCAGATTCTCTCCTTTAATCGCCGCGATAGCCATTTCTTTGGTGATGGTGTTCCCCCAGGGCGAGGTCGTCATCGGGCCGTATGCGTCACCCGCATTGCCTGTGAGGTCGTGCGGGAATACCGGCTTGGTCGCACTCGAGAGTTTACCTTCCCAGGGTACATCGTCCGCTGAACTTTGGGTATATTCTGCAATGGGCAGCAATGTATTCCAGCCCTTGCCCATGTATTCGGCAGGCTTTTTCAGGCCGTTATAGTCGGTAACCCACTGTGGAAGGCTGTTCATATAATAGGTACTCGTCACGAAATTCCCGGTTTTGGAGTCAAACCAATAGGCTCCCGATGCCGCGTGACCAGCCGGCAGAATAGAAGCACGGTCTTTAATCGCGACGCCGATGGTTTTCGAGCGGAAATTGGTTGCAATGCGCAGCTGGTCGGTAACGGTGGTAACGAGCAGGTTTTTCGGCGACATTTTGCCCACCGTCACGTTACTGCTACCTACCGTCGCAACCGTATTGTCATCGGTACAGTACACATTTTTAGCCTGCGCGGCATCATACCAATCGTTACCCACAATGCCGTTCATAGCCGGCATCGAGCCGGTATAAACCGCCGAATGGCCGGCAGCCGTTACCGTCAATGCGTAGTGATAGTGGTTGTTCCGGCAATTGAAACCGTCATTGATCAGTCTTTTCAGGCCGCCCTCCTTGTATTTGTCGTAGTAACGGTACAGGTAATCGTAGCGCATCTGGTCAACGACCATACCGACCACCAGTTTGGGCCTGGCCAGCTTGGTGGCGGTTTCCGGAGCCGTTTTAGGCTTGGTCTGACTAAATACCGGTTGAGTGAGAACGAGTCCGGCGAACAAAACTCTGAGAAGCGGATGGTAGATCAATTTCATTGGTGATGCTATTGACAGCAGTAAGGTTCCGTGTAAGTACTCGGCAAAGATAAAGATGTACTACATTTAAAAGCAGAAAACCGGCGTGCTTTTCACGACCGGCTTCCTGAATCCTAATCTTATTTTAATCTTACTTTTTATCGCTTCCGCCAAGCTGGGCCGGTGCGCCTGCTGACTGGGCACCTTTTTTAGCTTTCTCAAAATCACCCGCCTTGATGATCACGAGCTTGTTGTAATCGATATGCTTATTAAATGCAGCCTTGATCTGATCCGGCGTCAATGCTTCGATTTTTTTCTCGAAATCCGCATCCCATTGCATCGTGCGGTTCAGATACAGGTTGCTGGTGAGCGTGGTGGTGAGAGAGGCATCCTGCGAGCGTGCCACCTGACGCGATTGCAGGTAACCCGATTTAGCAGCCTTCAATTCATCGGCAGTGAATCCTTCCTTCATCACCTTGTCGATCTCCTCCTTGAATGCCGCTTCCAGTTTCTCCGCATTCTGAGGGGCGTAAATGGCGTACGACATGAATGTGCCGTTCTTATCCAGCGGACTCGCCGAAAACTGCGAACCTACGCCATAGCTCAGTCCCTCTTTCTGACGAATACGTGTGGCCAGACGTGAGTTCAGGAATCCGCCTCCGAGCATATAGTTACCCATGATCAATGCCGGGTAGTCGGGATCGGTGTCCTGCAAAGGCATATTCAAACCGGCCACAAACATCGCATTCGCCTTGTCGGGTGTTTCGATGGCTTTGTTTTCGGCTTTCACAGGCTGGTATGGCGATGAAATGCGGGTGAATGGCTTGGCGCTCTTCCAGCTACCGAACTCGTCGTTCAGGATTTTCTGGATCGCGTCTTTGTCAAAGTCACCCACAACCGTGGCCGAAGCATTGTTAGCACCATAAAAATCCTTGTGGAACTGACGGACCTGATCGACCGTCGTGCCTTTGATACTCTCCACATCCTCATCGAATGTACCCACATAGCGGACATCGCTTTTCGGATATGGCGAAACGAGGCGGCGGTACTGCGTGAATGCGATTGCCTGCGGTTCGCTACGCTGCGATTCGATGCCGGCGAGTTCTTCCTGTTTCAGTTTTTCAAACTCGTTTTCGTCGAATGCGGGGGTTTTCAATACTTCCGCTACCAGCTTCATTACTGCCGGCAAGTTTTCCTTGGTAGTTTCAATGCTCGCCCCCGCCTGGTTGGCCTGGCCAAAGAAGCTCACCCGTGCTTTCAGGCGGTCGAACTCATCCTTAACCTGCTGGCGTGTCTTGGTTTTGGTGCCCTTGTCGAGCATCGAGCCTGTCAGACCGGAGATGGTCGCTTTGTTTTGCAGGCTTTTCTCATCACCGTAACGCAGCGTAATGCGCGCAGCAACCACATTGCCACGGGTCTTTTTAGGAAGTAATGCGGTTTCAATGGTATTGGCCTTCTCGACGCGTGCCGTACGGCTTTCCACATTTGTTGGTGAAGGGTCAAATGCTTCGCCTTCGGCTACAACGGCTTCCCCTTTGTAGTCCTTTACCAGATCGGCCACTTTCGGTGCCTCGGGAATTTCCGCCCTTACCGGGTTGGATTCCGGTGTAAACGTTCCCAGGGTACGGTTGGATGGTTTGAAATAATACTGAGCAACCCGGGCCACATCCTCGGGTGTCACTTTGCGGATATTGTCGCGGAAGAGGAATGCAAGGCGCCAGTCGCCCGTAGCGATGGCCTCGCTGATACTTAATCCTACCCTTTCGGAATTCCTGAATTCGAGGTCCCAGTTTTTAAGGATCGTCGTTTTCGCTCTTTCAACATCCTCTTTGGAAGGTTTGAGCATAGCTGTTGAATCGAGCGTAGCGGTAAATGCTTTCTTCGCTTCGTCCAGCGACTTCTCTTTCAGGATTTCGGCCCCGAATAATACAAAACCGGGATCGTACAACTGGAAAGTGTATCCGAATTGCGACGACGCTTTTTTGGTATCGACGAGGTTTTTGTACAGTCTGCCGTTCGGCTCGGTGGTAAGCACTTCGGTAAGCACTTCCATCGCCGGGTAGTCGGCGTGCGAACCGGGCATAATGTGGTACATCGCCATCAGCATTTGCACATCGCCGGTCCTTTTCAGTTCCACAAAGCGCTCGCCGTCCTGCGTAGGCTCAACGGTGTATGAGTGCGGAAGGGCGCGGGTCGGTTTTGGGATTTTACCAAAATAATCGTTGATCAGCGCCAGCGTCTTGGGTTCGTCGATTTTGCCGGCGACGGTCAGCACCGCATTGTCGGGCTGGTAATATCTTTTATAAAATGCCTGCAGATTTTCGATAGGAACGCGTTCGATGTCGGAACGGTTACCGATGGTCGATTTTCCGTAGTTATGCCACAGGTAACCTCCCGAAATGACCCGCTGCATCAGCACCCGGAAAGGGCTGTTTTCTCCCGATTCAAACTCATTCCTGACGACGCTAAACTCGCTGTCGAGGTCTTTCTTAGCAATGAACGAGTTCACCATCCGGTCGGATTCGAGGTCGAGCGCCCATTTGAGGTTTTCTTCGGAGGCAGAAAAGGTTTCAAAATAGTTGGTACGGTCGTACCAGGTGGTTCCGTTGGGCCTTGCGCCGTGCTCGGTGAGCTCCTGCGGAATGTTGGTGTGCTTTGGAGAGCCTTTGAATACAAGGTGTTCCAGCAAGTGGGCCATACCGGTTTCTCCGTAACCTTCGTGACGGGATCCCACGAGATAAGTGACGTTCACTGTAACCGTCGGCTTCGAGGGATCGGGGAACATCAATACTTTAAGGCCGTTTTCGAGGTTATATTCCGTAATCCCTTCAACGGATGTCACTTTCGTAACCCCTTTCGGCAGTTGTTGCGCTTCGGAAGGCATTGCCAGCACCACGGCAAGCATCATTCCCGCCAGCGAGCTCCTCCTGAACAAATTTGTTCTTCCAGATTTCATGACCATATTAAAATCAATTAGTTTAGATTTATAATCCTTGAAAATAATGCACAATATCACATTTAACAATGGATTGGTGACAAATGGCAAAATAATATACGCTGCAACATAATGTCGTATCCTGCGTGTATTGGTTGCATGCAATGGCACCCGGGATTGGTTTTCACAAATTAACCGGTGCCGGTAACAGTTTTTAAATATGTCCCTCATTAAAATAGAATGATTAAGATTAAAAAGGCCCCGCTTTTGTTTTCCTTCCTTGCAGCCGTTGTGCTGTCCGCCTGCGCCGGCACCGGCATACCGATTTCATCCAATACCAAATACCCTATTCAGGTCCTGTACGACAATGAGCCCCTGGAACGCCCCTATTCCGAACTCGCGGTGGTGGAGATCGGCAGCGAGGATTCGTTGACGGCCGATCAGACGAAAGATAAAAGGATGATGTTCCGAGGAAATGACGCCAAAACCAAGGAGCTCCTTACCGCTCGCCTGGTGATGAAGGCCCAGAAGATCGGGGCCGATGCGATTATTAATGTTAAATACAAATACTACACGAGCGTAAATAAGGAGGGCTATATGCTGAGCGGGCTGGCCGTGCGGTACCGTGGAGAATAACACTTCTAACAGATAAACCAAAAACCATGCTGTTTACTGCCAAACTATCCGACATGCCCGTCGAGGCGGAATCGAGGGTGATCATCCGGTTCCAGGATTGCGACCCGCTGATGCATTTGAACAACTCCAAATATTTCGATTACTTCTTCAATGCGCGGGAAGACCAGGTTTCCAAGTTGTATGGTTTTAGTTTCGAAGCGATGTTCCGCGAGCTGCGCACGAGCTGGGTCGTATACCAGCATCAGATCGCATACGTGAGGCCCGCGCGCATCAGCGAGTGGGTACGCATCACCTCACGCGTGATCTATTATAACGAGGACACGATGGTGACCGAGTATTTCATGACCAACGACCTGCGCACCGAGCTCAAAACCGTGCTCTGGACCACGTCCAAGCATATCAGCATCGCCTCGGGCCAGCGCGTGCCGCATCCGCAGGAAGTGATGGACTACCTGGGCGCAACCTGTGTGCCGGGCCTCGATTTCCCGGGCCTGCATTTCAACGACCGCATTCACGCGATCAAACAGGAATTGGCCGCGGGTGCTAGCGCGTAGTGTCTTTTTCTGAAATCAATTTCCTTGTCGTATCCTGCCGTACATCCTGCCTGGTAGAATCAGGTGGCAGGAAAGGTATCCGCACGCCCGGTTTCGGGGCGCGGGTGAAGCGGTTGAAGCTGTGGGTAAATTGCATGCTCACACCGCCGGTGGTGAAGGTTCCGGTACTGCTCAGGAGGTTGTTCTGAATATTCCGGTTATAGGCTTTTACGCGCACCGAACCTTTGGCATTCAGCCAGTATTCCAATGTCCATTCACCGAGCAAGCTCGCCGCATCGTATTGCGAAGCGCCGGTCTGGGACTGCGTGCCGGAAGTAAACCGCCCGTCGCGCGTTACCCGGAAGCGGTCGTTCAGGAACCGGTACGAGAAGCGGAGTTGCAGGTTATTAAGGGCATTCTGATCGAGCGAAAGGCCCGAAACACCCACTTCGAGATTTTCATTAATACCCGAAGCCCAGCGGCTGATCTGGTTCGACACCAGCTCGCTGATACTGCTTCCGAGGAAATTCTGGCTCCCCACCGCTGCCAGACTGCTTTCGGGTAATAGCTGGTTCACGACCAGCAAGCTGCTCACCTGCCGGCTCAGCTCCTGTTCGTCGGATTTCAGTTTGTTCTGAAATGCTTCCAACTGGCCCCGGTACGTGCTTAGTGACGGGTTATCGAGAATTTTGAGATCATACCGGATCGTGGGCGACATCAGCCGCTCCGACAAGCCGATGGTCACTTCAACCGGATATCTCCTCGACAATGCGTCTCCGCTGCTGCCTCCAAGGTTGCTCGTATTGGGCAGCACGCCTGCCAGTGATACCATTTGTGTGTATCCGGCCTTTACATCGAGCTGTGCGGCGTAAGGATCGCCCGCCCAGACGATCTTGCTCCCCGGCTTGATACTGAACTTCTTATTGATGACATTCTGCAATGTAAAATTGTACTCCCCCTTTTCAATCTCGTAAGTCCCCGCCATCGTGAAGTCGCCCTGGGTATCGATATTCAAGTTGAGACGTCCGCTGCCGTTTCCGCGCAGCACATCGCCGGTTTGCCTGTCAAAGATAATCTCGCAAGTCGCATCCGGTGTGAGGTTGAAATTGAAATCCATTTTGATCCCGCCGGCGATCTGGCTCCGGGCGATGGAATCGATGGGGACACCGGTGGTACTGTCAGGCGGCGCCATTTTACTTACAAACTGAATGTAATCCTGCGTTACCACTTCGGTAGCACCATCGAGCGGGATGTGGATGCGCGTACCTTTGTTGCTGGTCACATTGGCTTCGATGTTCAGGTTGTCGATCGGGCCGTAAACTGCCACAGGCCCGGTCACATAGGCTGTTCCGTAGAACATATCATTATCCTTCGCATTGGTATTCAATATCTTGAAGTTGCGGAGGTCGGCATTGAAACCGAGGGAGAAATACTTGAAACCATCATGAAAAACCCCTCCGCGCAAGGTGGCGGTATTGCCATCGGAGTCGGTGACCAGGATGTTGTTGCCCGTTATTTCACTTTCCGTAAAATTGATTTTATCGCTGAATGTAAATACCGATTGGAGGTAATCGAACTTCATCCGGCCCTTGTCGACCGTAAGCGACCCTTCCAGAACCGGCGCGTCGACAACACCCCTGATCGATACCACGCCCTGTGCCGTACCGCTGATGTCGGACACCAGGCCCTCCGCGAAAGGTTCGAGCGCTTTAAAATCCGCCTGATTGAAAATGGCTTTCAGGTTCAGCGTGTTCGTTTCGAGCTTCGGGCGGTATGACCCGACGAGACTGAATACACGCCTCGCATTCTTGTTAAGTTGGGCATCGATCTGCAACTCGCTGGTGGTCTGGTCCCAGTCGCCGGTACCGAGCAGGTTACCAAACTCGTACTGACCGTAACCAAGACCTTCGATCGCAAAATTTGCGTCCAGAATAACGCTGTTATAAATGTCTTTCACCTTTGCCGAGCCGTCCATGATCCCCGACAATTTGGTATTGAAAACGGGGTTCAAACTCGCCAGCTTAAAGTTTTTAATGTCGAGCAAAAGGCTCTTATCCGGGTCTTCGGACGCCGTTCCGCTCAGGAAAATGCGTTGCTTTCCGCTTACCAAACCCAGGTTCGACATCGTAAAGTCGTTGCCGACAATCGAAATAAGACTTTCCGAAGGCACATTCCACTCTTCGTCGAGCAGATTGAGTTTCGAATTTTTGAAACCGATATCCAGGCCTGCCGGCAAGAACCGTATCTCACCCGCAAGGTTCGCCAGGTTGGTGCTTTTGACCTGGTGAATGGCGCCGTTGAAGTCGATATGGTCGACATCCCAAGTACCTTCCAGCTCCATCTTTTCGGTAGGCACCATCCTGCTGATCTGCTGCTTGTCGGAAGTGACGAGAATGGACGCTAGTACTTCGGCACTGTTGACGAATTTCGAGGTCGTAACGTCCACCTCCGCTTTCATAAACTGGTTTTTACCATAACTCACCGTATCCGACACCGCATTGAAAGTCAGTACCGCCGTGTTGTCCATCTTGAAAATCCCCTCTGCTTTCGCTCCGCGCGATACGTAAACATCCGGACTCAGGAACGCCAGGAAGCGCGACAGGTTATGGGTTTCCACCGAGTAGTCGATCTCGTACCTGCGCGACAGTGCCTTTAAAGGCTTTCTGGCATAATACTCATTCCTGCTGGCTTCGTTTTCAAAGAAATACAATTTATATTCTCCCAAAACCTGGCTCACATCGTTCCATGCCTGCGTCGGCAGGAAGTTGCCCTCTACCCTGGCCGTCAGGAATTCGCTATCTAGCTGCAACCGGCGCTTGCCAAGCTGATTTCTTGAAGAAAATACAAGGGTATCAACCACCAGGTTACGCTCCTTGCTGGTCATCACCAGATAGGTGTTGAGTAATCTGGCGTCCCCTACCAGTTCGTCGACCGTATTACCGGTCACATTCACATTCAATTGCGTCCTAAGGGTAATCGGGTCTTTGCTGAAACCGAGTTCTTTCAAATTGGCCTTTTCGATCACCCCCCGGACGTCGAACATGTTCTGCTGCTTGGAAAGATCGAACTCGCCGTCGAGGCTCACCACCAGGTTGCTATCGCGGGCGCTTACCAGGCCATTGAAATACTGGTTTTGCAAGTTGCCTTTCAACCGGATGTTTTTGTAGTCGTAATTACGAAAGCCGACCCGGTGAACGATCGCATTCATATCGGCGGAAGCGACCGACAGTTCCAATCCTTTTCCGTACACTTTCCCTTCAAAATCCAGTTCCTGCCAATTATCCTCGTCTTCCAGCAAAGTCCCCAATCCGAAAGAGGACGTTTTCACTTCTCCCGAATAGGTGGTCGATTTCGCATCCGCAATGTGGAATACCAGGTCGCCCGACAGTTCGCCGAGTTCCGACGAGGCCGACGCATTCACGGCAAAATCTTCCAGCGTTCCTTTAAATGTGCCATCCACAAGCGTGTACCCAAATTTTTGCAGATCGGGGTGCATGTCCCACTCAGGGTAATACTGCACCAGGTCCACGGGATCGATTTTGGAAACAGAGAGCCGGATATCCATCAGCACACCTTCGATCTTAGGAAGCCCTTTGAAACCAATATCGCCGATGAGCCTGCTGTTTTTTCCAAAATGAAGGTCCGTATTGGAAAGCACAAAATCGTCGACCTTGCCATTGAAATCGCCCGATATCTGCCAGGTTTCATCTAAACCATCGATATAACTCGAAAACAGGCCCAGGTCCTGCGAATCTACCCGGCTGCCGACCAGGTGCCCCTTCATCCGAATCTTATGGTTAAAATCGCCTAATTCGCCTGAACGGTTATAGTAGAATATCACTTCATCTTTCAAATGCGAATTACCGATGTGCGCGTCGAGCTCTTTCAACTCCATTTTTTTCTGGCAAAAAAGGAATTTCGTATCGAGGTCGTGCATTTCCAGGCCGGTCTGCTTATCGACCGTTTTCAGGTTTTTGGCGCGAAAAGCGATGGTGTCCCCCTGAACGAGGAAATCGCTGAGCTCGCCGTAGAGGTGTTTCAGGCTGAAATGCGAGTAGTCGAACACTCTCGAGCCACGGTCGCGGGGCTGGCGGGGATCGTCGTAACCGAATGTGCCGTCGATCACCTTGGCTTTGCCGATGATAAAAGGCGTGTTGTTTTCAGGCGCGTTGGGTGGCCTGGGCACGGCGGGCGCAGTCAGTTCGTTGATACGGGCAATGAAGCCGTCGATATTCAGGTCGCCCGATTTGGGAACAATTACCAGATGTACATTCGGCTGGAAGACATTGACCTCGTCCAGAAATATCTCCTTCGCCGAATCACGGATGATGTTATTGACATTCAGATTTACATCGATCCGGCCGACATCGATCATATCGGCACCCGAAGAGTCTTTTACTGAAACGGCTTCAAGAGAAACCACGTCGAACCATTTAATATTGACTTTTCCGATCGTGATCGGATACCCGAGTTTGCCTGAAATTTCGGCCGTTACGTGCCTTACGGCCCAGGTTTGAACCGAAGGCAGCTGCAATGCGGTGGTAGCGATCCCAAGCGCCAGCAGCACGAAGATGACAACCACGATCAGACCATTACCAAGCGCCTTCAGGAATTTTAACATATACAGCTTCGCAGCGGAATACTGCTTATCTTATTGTTAATGCTTAATTTTGCGAATATTTTCCACAGTATGAATATCCTCGCAATTGAATCGTCGTGCGACGAAACCTCCGCAGCTGTTATAACAAACGGGAATATCCGCTCCAATGTTGTTGCTACGCAACTCATCCACACCCAGTACGGCGGCGTCGTTCCCGAGCTGGCCTCGAGGGCGCATCAGCAACACATTCTGCCTGTGGTGGAAAAAGCATTGAATGACGCAAAAATAGCAAAAAAAGACCTGGATGCCATTGCTTTTACCAAGGGGCCGGGTTTGCTGGGTGCTTTGCTGGTAGGTACTTCGTTCGCGAAATCGATGGCGCTCGGCCTGGATATTCCGCTGATCGAGATCAACCACATGCAAGCGCACGTGCTCGCGCACTTCATCGACGCCCCCAAACCGGCCTTCCCGTTCCTATGCCTTACCGTGAGCGGCGGGCATACACAGATCGTCAAAGTTACCGGGCCGCTCGACATGGAAATCATCGGAGAAACGCGCGACGACGCCGTGGGTGAGGCTTTTGATAAAACAGCCAAGCTGCTCGACCTGCCCTATCCCGGCGGCCCGCTGATCGACAAATATGCCTCGCAGGGAAATCCGCAAGCCTATCCATTTCCACTTCCGGAAATTCCGGGGCTGGACTTCTCGTTCAGTGGTATCAAAACTTCCTTTTTGTATTTCCTCCAAAAACAGGTCCGGCAAAATCCGGAGTTTGTCAGGGAAAATATAGCCGATATTTGTGCGAGCATTCAGTTTACACTGATTGATATTCTCCTGAAAAAACTAAAAAAAGCATCCCGCGAAACAGGTATCAAAGAAATCGCGATCGCCGGTGGCGTGTCCGCTAACTCAGGTTTACGCAAATCGCTGCGGGAACTCGGCGACCAGCTCGGCTGGAATGTGTATATTCCTGCTTTCGAGTATTGTACCGACAATGCGGCTATGATCGCGATCGCGGCGCACTACAAGTTCGAAGCCGGCCAATTCTGCGACCAGACAGTCAGTCCGCTTGCCAGAATGGAGTTTTAAAGCAGTATGAAACCATAACAGGGTTGTATGAAACACTTTTGCCTGGGCATTCTATTTCTTTCGATCCTGACGGGCATAGCTAATCCGCTTTTTTCCCAAACAGCACGCGTCTTGCGCAACGACCTGGCTATCAAGCCATTTTTTCGCATCGACGGCACTGACACGCAAACCCGGATCGCGTACGACGCTTCCGACAAGTCGTTTTATACCATCGCCTGGAACGGCGATTTGTTTCACCTCACCCCGAACGCATCGGGAAACTATGCCATTGAAAGGCTGGCATCGGCCCAGGACCATGGTATTAATTACCTGCAGGGGCTCGCATTGCACGACGGCAGCGTTTATCTGGCCGGTAATGTGGTGATCGCACAGGGGGTTTCCGGTTATGGAAAAGCTGTGAAAGCCAAACTGTCCGGCAGCAAACTGATTTGGACCGATATATTTAAAACGGCGGAACACGCATCTTCCAAAACGCTTTTTGACCATGCTTTCAGCGCGATCTGCTTTTCGCCCGACGGCAAGGACCTGTACATCGCCAGCGGCTCGCGCACCGATCACGGAGAAGTGAAGGATAATGAAGGCCGCTACCCCGGCCTGCGTGAAGTGGCATTAACCTCCTGTATTTTCAAAATACCCGCCAATACTGAAAACCTGCAACTCCCCAACGACTCGGTCGCGCTCGCGCCTTACGTACATGTGCGCGGCGTGCGCAATGCATTCAGCCTCGCATTCGCGGCCAATGGCGACCTGTTCAGCGTCGAGAATTCCGGCGACCGCGACGATCCCGAAGAAATGAACTGGGTCAGGGCAGGTGCGCATTACGGCTTCCCCTGGGAAATGGGCGGAAACGATACGCCCATGCAGTTTGCAGGATACAAGCCCGCGGACGACAAGCTGATCAACCGCAATTACACGGCTTACCAGATCGGCGCATTTCATGAAGACAAACAATATCCCCCAAAACCACAGAACCTGACCTTCCACAAACCGATCCGGAATGCCGGGCCGGACGCCGACAAGTACCGCGACGCCGCTACCGGAAAGGTGATGGACGCCAGCGAAAACGGCCAGACTGTCAGCACATTCACCGCCCACAGGTCGCCATTAGGATTGGTTTTCGATGTAAAATCAGGTTTTGGAGGTGAATACAAAGGCAAGGGATTTGTGCTGAACTTTCAGGAGGGCACCGCCACTTATGGCCCTATGCAGGACCCCGGGCAGGACCTTCTCATGCTCGATCTGAAGAAAAATGCCGCGGGCGATGATTATACATTGAATGCCCACCGCATTGCCGCCGATTTCTTCCAACCTACGGATGCAGAGATTGTTGATAATAAACTGTACGTTTTGGAAGGTCAGGGGCAGATTTGGGAAATCAGTTTTCCAAAAGACGTGGTGACCGGCATGGAGCCGCCTCGTAGTGCTTTCAGCGTGTACCCGAACCCGATCCACAGCAAGATGCAGATCGAAGGGCCTGCAACGCAGCAAAATGTACAAATCACCGTTACCGACATTGCCGGCCGTGCACTGATCCGTGAAAAGAAACAGGTGAATGGCAAAGCGGAGCTGGACGTTTCCAAACTTCCGGCGGGCGCATACGTGATTCAAATTGAATCGCAGCAACAGCAGGTTACCACCCGATTTATCGTCAACCCGTGAAGGCATTCGTATTATTTACATTAATAGCCGTTTCGGCGATCTGGCTATCGTGCGGCGACGCTCCATCGCCAACGCCTCCCGTTACCGGCGGTAATGAGGCCCCCGAATTGAGCGGCTTCTCTCCGCTTTCAGGCAAAAAGGGTACTGTTATTAAAATACAAGGCAAGCATTTCGGAAGCGATGCGTCAAAAGTTTCCCTGCAAATCAACGGATTGAAAGCGACGATCAATGCCGTCACCGATACTGAAATTACCGCCGTCGTACCCGAGAAATGTGGTTTAGCGAAGCTGGTATTAACCGTGAAAAGCAAAGAAGTCACTTCCGCGGCAGCATTCCGTTACCTCTATACCGTCACTACGAGCTACTTCTCGGGCAGCGGGAAGGGCGACGACGGCAAAGACGGCGGCTACAAGGACGGTACGCCACAACAATCGGAATTCAGGACGTTATACAACATTGCAACCGACAGCAAGGGCGTTATGTTCGCCGCCGACCTTGGCAATTGCATGGTTAGGCGCATTGAAATCGATGGCAGCACTTCCACCCTGGCTGGCGCGGAGCAGGGAGGCTTTAAGGACGGCAAAGGCAACCAGGCATTAATGAAATTCCCGATCGGCATCGAGCTCTCGCCCGACGGGTCGATATTCGTGGCGGATCACGAAAACCACGCCATCAGAAAAGTGTCACCTGACGGCACGCTGGTTACCTTGGCCGGCCATCCCGACCGCCCGGGGTCGACGGATGGCAGCCTGGCATCAGCGCAATTTAAAAGGCCTTACGGGGTGAAACTGGACAAAACAGGTACGCTCTGGATTTGCGATACTGAGAACGGCCTCATCAGGAAGCTCTCGGAAGGGCAAGTTAGCACCTTCGCCGGCAGCACGCCCGGTTATGCTGATGGCAAACTTAGGGAGGCGAAGTTTTATATGCCCTCTTATCTCAACTTCGATGAAAACGGCAATATTTTCATCGCCGACAAACACAACCATTGCATCCGGAAAATCACAACCGACGGCATAGTAACAACATTCGCCGGAACGCCTACCAAAAATGGCTACCGCGACGGGGAAGCGGGCCAGGCGATGTTTAACCAACCCTGTAACATCCAGGTCGACAAGCTGGGCAATCTCTATGTGAACGATTTGTGGAACCATTGCATCCGCCTCGTGTATCCCGACGGGTACGTTACGACGCTCGCCGGCAAGGGCGGAGCCGAGGGCTATGCGGAAGGTCCGGGAGAAAATGCACTTTTTAAACATCCGCAGGGATGTACTTTGGACAAAGACGGAAATCTTTTTGTTACGGATTCAGCAAATCAACGTATACGCAAGCTGACCATCGAATAATAATGGCCATGATATTATCAGAAATCTGGGTTTATCCTGTCAAGTCGCTGGGCGGGATCAGGCTTACCAAAGCATTTACAGAAGAAAGAGGATTACAATACGATCGCCGGTGGATGATCATCGATGACGAAAACGTGTTTATCACCCAGCGTGCTCATCAGAAAATGGCGCTGATAGACGTCGCATTACAGGACGAAGGATTGAAGATATTCCTGCGCGCCGATCCGGGCGATTTTGTACTGGTCCCCTACAAGCCAGTCACCGCGTTGCCCGTCACAGTAAAAGTGTGGGACGACATCACGGAGGCCCTCACCGTTTCGGACGATGCCGATGCCTGGCTCAGCCGGCAGCTTGGCCTTAACCTCCGGCTGGTAGTAATGCCTGATTCGGCCGAAAGAAAGGCAGACCCACGTTACGCGCAGCATAATGAGAATGTAAGCTTTGCTGATGGCTTCCCTTACCTCGTCATCTCGCAGGCTTCGCTGGACGATCTGAACGGCCGCCTGGCCGAACCGATCGAAATGCGGCGTTTTCGCCCTAATTTCGTAGTAAGCGGCACCGAGCCTTTCGCCGAGGACGAATGGAAGCGGATTACTATCGGTGATCTGCGTTTTGAAGTGGTAAAACCTTGTGCGCGTTGCGTGCTCACGACCATTAATCCGGAAACTGCGGAAAAAGGCGCGGAGCCGCTAAAAACCCTGGCTACCTACAGGCGGAATGGCAACAAGATATTGTTCGGGCAGAATGTAACTGTGCGGGATTTTGGAGAACTGAAAGTAGGTGACCGGCTGACAGTCCTTGAATAACAAAAGAGGTCCGCTAGCGGACCTCTTTTTACTTATAAACCAATATTTTATCAAGACTGAGCCTCCGTCTCGCTGGTACCCGTTGTCTGGAAAGGGCTTTTCATGATACCTCTTTCCGAATTACGGATAAAGTTGATAATCTCGTCACGCTCATTCGAAGGCGGCATTTCCAGCTCGATCTTTTGAAGCGCTTCGGCATTGTTGTAGCCCTTCATGTAGATATAACGGTAGATATTCTGGATATCGACAATTTTTTCATTGCTGTACCCCCTTCTCCGCAAACCTACCGAGTTGATACCTACATAAGAAATAGGCTCGCGGGCGGCTTTTGTAAAAGGCGGAACGTCCTTCCGGACCAGCGATGCCCCTGAAACAAATGCATGGATACCGATCTTGACGAACTGGTGTACGGCACTCAATGCGCTTACAATAGCCCAGTCGCCCACATGAACGTGACCTGCCATTTGCACATTATTACCGATAATGCAGTTGCTTCCTACCCGGCAGTCGTGCGCCACGTGAGCGTACGCCATGATCAGGCAATCGGAACCCACGACGGTTTTCCAGTGCTCCTCGGTACCACGACTGATCGTAGCATACTCGCGGATCGTCGTATTATCACCAATGATGGTCAGGGTGTATTCGTTATTGTATTTCAAATCCTGTGGCGTAGCCGAAACGACGGCACCGGGATAGATTTTACAATTTTTGCCAATTCGCGCCCCTGAATTGATTACAGCGTGTGACCCTATCCAGGATCCTTCCCCGATTTCAACATCGGCATGGATCATTGCAAAGGGTTCAATTTCTACATTCTGAGCAATCTTAGCGTCAGGATGGATATATGCTAATGATTGAGTCATTTTTTCTTTACCAGGCTTGCTATCATATCGGCTTCACACACCAACTGTCCGGCTACATATCCCCGGCCACTCATTTTGACGATCCCCCTTTTCATCGGAGATGTGAATTCACATTTAAAAATAACCGTATCACCGGGAAAAACATTGCGTCTGAAACGGCATGCGTCGATCCCGATCAGGTAAGGCCAGTAATTGTCCGGGTCGGGCACGCTGGATAGTACCAGGATCCCGCCGGTCTGCGCCATCGCTTCCAATTGCAAGACGCCGGGCATTACCGGGTTACCCGGAAAGTGCCCCAGGAAAAACTGTTCGTTGATCGTCACATTTTTCACACCCACCACGCTGTTTTCATCCAGAGCAATGATCTTGTCGATCATCTGGAACGGATAACGGTGAGCCAGCAGCTGGCCAATTTGATTGATATCAAAAACCGGAGCCTTGTTAGGGTCGTATTGGGGAATATCGCCTTTGCCGGATTTAATCAGTTTCTTGATCTTTTTCGCCAATGCCACGTTCGCAGCATGGCCCGGGCGCGCAGCCAGGATCTGCGCCTTGATGGGACGTCCCACCAGTGCAAGATCTCCTATAAGATCCAGCAGCTTGTGACGCGCCATTTCATTGGAATAATGCAGGTCGACGTTGTTAAGGATACCCTTGGACTTGTCAACGCTCACCTTCGGCTTGTTCAAAAGCTGCGACAGATGATCCAGTTCTCCATCCTTTACCTCACGATCTACGATCACGATCGCGTTCGTAAGGTCACCACCTTTAATGAGGTTTTGCTTATAAAGCGCTTCCAGCTCGTGCAGGAACACGAATGTGCGGCAGGATGCGATATCGTCTTTAAAAAGCGTGATATCGTTCAGAGAAGCGTGCTGACTGCTAATGACCGTTGAATTATAATCAACCATCACCGTGAGGCGGTAATCCGAAAGCGGTAGCGCCACCAGCTCGGTATCCTTGTCCTTATTCTTATAATGTACGTATTCCGGAACTTCAAAATAGTTGCGGTAGGCATTCTGCTCCTCGATACCCGCATCCAGCAATGCATCGACGAACTTGATCGAGCTGCCATCCATGATCGGTGGCTCCGGGCCGTCGAGCTGGATCAGCACGTTGTCAATCTGCAAACCTACGAGGGCGGCAAGTGTGTGTTCAACCGTGTGAATTCTCGCGCCGTTCTGCTCGATGGTAGTACCGCGGGAAAGATCCACCACATTATCGACATCTGCATCTACAATCGGCTGGTCGGGTAAATCAACACGTTGGAACTTGTATCCGTGGTTGGCCGGTGCCGGCACGAATGTCATCGTGGCGACAACACCGGTATGTAAACCCACTCCAGTTACGGATACAGACTTAGAAATGGTTTGTTGTTTTTCGTTCATTATATCTATTTCCTTTTCTAAATAAGGTGCGATCGGGCTTGGCGGGGATCACTGAAAATCAGAGGTTTCTTGCTTGCGTTCCAGATCCTTCAGTCGTTCTTCCATTTCAGGCAGCCTTCGCACCAATGCCATGGACCGTAAATGTTCGTTCAGGTCCCTGGCGGGGGAGCCGGACAACGACAGGCCTTCCTTTTTAATGGATTTGCCAAGGCCGCTTTGTGCCCCAATCTTAGTATTATTTGCTACCGTAATATGGCCAACCACACCAACCTGACCAGCAATCACGCATTGCTCGCCGATGGTAGTGGAACCGGACACTCCGGACTGGGCCGCAATTACGGTATTTTTTCCAATCTCTACATTATGTGCGATCTGAACCAGGTTATCTATTTTCGCTCCCTGGCGGATAATGGTCGAGCCCATCGTCGCGCAGTCGATCGTCGCATTGGAACCGATGCTCACATTATCCTCGATGATCACATTTCCGAGCTGCGGTATCGTTTTGTAGCTACCGTCGGCTTGCGGCGCAAAACCGAAACCGTCGCTGCCGATCACCGTGTTCGCAAAAATGGTGACATTTTTCCCGATCACCGTGTTGTCATAGATTTTCACGCCCGGGTGGATTACCGAGTAATCGCCTATTTCAACGCCGTCGCCCAGCCAGGCCTGCGGGTAAATCTTCACTTCTTTTCCGATCACGCAATTTTTGCCGATATAAGAAAAGGCGCCGCGGTAGCAGTTCTCTCCAACCTCGCTGTTATCCCCGAGAAAACTGGGCTGCTCCACGCCGTACTTGTTGCCGGCGATACGCTTCTGGTATTCTTCCAGTAGTATCGTGAAAGCGGTATAGGCATTATCGACGTAGATCAACGTCGCAGAAATCTCTTTTTTGGGGACAAAATCTTTATTGACAATTACTGCCGAAGACTGTGTGGAGTAGATATAATGCTCGTATTTGCTGTTGGCCAGAAAAGATATACAACCCGGCAGGCCCTCTTCAATTTTTGCAGCCGAATTAATTGTAATCTGATCATTTCCAACAACACTTCCATTCAGCATTTGAGCAATCTCGCTGACAGTAAATTTCATATTTTATCGGCTAATTTCGGGTAATAGTATTCGAGTACGTAGTAAAAATTATTAATTCGGCTTTTCTTTTTAGCGTCCTGATTAACCACGCAAAGATACATTTTTACCCCAACATACATAGTACTTGCGTACAATCTTAGTCAGGGCTTCAATGGTCGGAATGTCGGACGCGTCGGCAATATCTACTAAATTTCCCTTTTTCATTTTCACTCTGATCGGGTCCTGTTCCTTTGCGTAGGCCCAGTTGGTGGTTTCGCCGGTAACCAGGAAGTATTGCATGTCGTTTTCGGAAACACCGGCCGCAGTCAGCCGCTCGCGGAGCGGTGCCAGCACTTCTTCGTCCGGCGGTTCGTTGAAAAAGCTGATTTTAAATAGGTTTCTGTTCAAAAGCATCTCGCAAAGTGTCGACAAAACGGGATCGCGATGTGTTTTCCATCCTTTTACAGATGCCCATACGTCGTTATCGTCCAATCCGTTGAATGCCGCCAGCAAATCCGGCTCACTGTCAAAATCCGCAAGTGTGAACCGATTGTACAGAAAGCGGGCGAAATCCGGCGTGGCAAAAAGCTGCTCTCCCGCCGCAGCAAGCTCGCGGGCGCGTTGCATGATCTGCGTGAGCATTGCCTGCGCGCTCAGGAGCGTCTTGTGCAGGTACACCTGCCAGTACATCAACCTGCGCGCATGCAGGAAGTTTTCGATACTCAAAAGCCCTTTCTCCTCCACTACCAGCTGATCGTGGCTGATATCCAGCATCTTGATCAATCTGTCGGCACCGACGGAACCTTCGATTACTCCCGTGTAGAAGCTGTCGCGGTTCAGGTAGTCCATCCGGTCCATATCCAGCTGGCTTGAAATCATCTGGTGGTAAAACTTGCGCGGATAGGTGCCTTCGAACATCTGGATCGCAATATCGAGCCGCCCGTTCATCTGGCGGTTGAGATCCTTCATCATCGTCAATGTGATGGACTCGTGCGGGACACCGGGTATTACCACGCTTTCAAGCACGTGGGAAAACGGCCCATGGCCCAGGTCATGCAGCAGGATAGCCGCCTGTGCGCCTTCCGCTTCGGGTTCCCAGATCATATGCCCCTTTTCCTGCAAAGTCCGTAATGCCTGACTCATCAGGTGCATGGCGCCGAGCGCGTGATGAAAACGTGTGTGAAGGGCACCGGGGTAAACGATATCCGCCAGGCCAAGCTGCCTTATCCGCCTGAGGCGCTGGAAGTAAGGATGATCGACCAGATCGTAGAGCAGATCCGACGCGATAGAAATAAACCCGTAGACCGGATCGTTAATGATTTTCCTTTTATTCAAAATCAATTTTTTGGCAAAAGTAATAAACAACCAACGGACAAAAGAAGCTAATCTTGTTGTATTCGTTTGGAGAATTGAACCGTTTCGCTAATTTTGCACTCCAAACAGAGGTTTGGAAAAGGGCCTATAGCTCATTCGGTTAGAGCAACTGACTCATAATCAGTAGGTGCTTGGTTCGATTCCAAGTGGGCCCACATTGAAAATCAAGGACTTAGACACGAAATCTAAGTCCTTTTTTATTTAACTCACGGTGTCATTCACGGTGTAACGAGTACTTTCACCGTGAAAACAAAAAGCCTGGCTCGCGCCAGGCTTTTTAAAAAGAATAATTTTCAATGTTAGCATAAAACATGCTCAACGGTGTATTTTGACGTTCCAGACGTCTCTGGGTTATACAAAACAGATTCTACCAATTTCCTAAACCTACCTTTGGCGACCTTCATACCCAGCACTAGATAGAATATGGGTTTAATTATCGATAAAACGACAACATGCTGATCAGTTAAATAAACATGGATGGCATCGATCATCTTAGCTTCCACATATCTCAATCCGGGATAGGCAGAAAGGCCAACTTCGATCTCCTTGTGAAATTCTTCCAGAGCCGGGCTGTTTTTATGATTTCTATAGAGAAAATACAGCCAAAATAGAGTAAGATGCCCACTTGATTCAATATTCTTCGACAGAGTGGTATCGTAGTAGTCAAAAATTACGGAAGATGGCGAAATCTCCCCATCAATAGCCATTTTTCTGAGCTTATCACGAAGAGCAAACATTGCGAACTTGTACTTCAGTTCGGCGTGCTGCTGATGCAGGCGATTCCAGTAGATCGCAACCAAGAGAACAACTAATAACGAAACGAGGATTATCATAATGAAGGTGGTTATGGAGTCCGCTTATTCACTTTACTTGATTGAAGCTTCTTCTTTAACGCAGTTTCCTGCGCATTTGATCTAGCATCCCCTACCCTATCTAACTCTTTTTTAAGCAGATCAGTTTGTTTTTTATAGTAAATATACTGCATTATTACGGTTGCTGCCAAGCCCGTAATAATCATGCCAGCAAAAAATGGGTTCTTGTCAGAATCCTTAACTAGAAAAAAACGGTCAATAAATTCTGTCTTTTGACCGTCAGACGAATAGTTCCAGAAAAATGCGACTAGTGTTAAAACGATAAAGCCTAAAATACCCACTTCCTTCATTATCGTCGCGAGCGGTTTCAGCACAGCAGCGACCCAGTCGACAGGACCATTTTTTGTTGAGGAGGACATTGTAAAAATATTTCGTATAAAGAATAGGTTTGTATGTAAAGATGAGGGAGGTTAAATTATACTTTGTGTCACCTTTTAAAGCCGGCACTGGCCAGGATTTTTCTACGACCTGCTGATCACATTTTCTCGACTCCAAACAAAATTTGTCCTTCTGACAATTCCCGTTTAAGTTGATTCCCAAATTTGTGCATGAAGCTAAACGCCACTACCGGAACCATAATCCCCTTCCCTTTTCCGTAGTAGGGTTTAAATTCTATCCCGGAACTAAGCGTAGATCCCCGGATTATCGCCACACCATTCATGGCAGTAACATCCATTGCAAAGGAGAAATCGTAGTTATCACGATGCGTCATACTTGTTTGAATATTGAAGAAATCCTTATCGGCTCTTTTTATCTGATAACCTTCGCTCAGGAGTTTTCTGCCAATAATTTTGTACGCATCCTCGTCACTATTGGTGTAGGTCACATACACCACATTGCTTTCCTTTACCGGTTCTGTCGTTTTTACTTGCTTTTGGGCATTAGTTTTTACTGCAACCATTAAAGTAAATAGGATTGCAGTTAAAATACATCTTATCATCTTAATCGAGGGGTTCAGTTCTCGCCTTAACATAATATATCTCCCGAACATCGGCAAGTGACATTTCGAAATCCGGGTACTTGTCCTTATCAGGATTTAAAGAATGGCATACAATAATACCCTCCTCGACTCTATGCTCAATCACTTCTTTAATTTGAATTCCCTCAGAGGTGACAAAAACAAAGTACTTATATTGGTGAATGTGAAGCCTATTTCTCCAATGTTTTTGATAAAGTTTTCTGCAAGTCAAAATATCTCCGTCCGCGAAAGACCCTCTTAATCCGTTATCCATGCTGTCGCCGCGGACCACAAACGCTCGGTACACTCCAAGCGTCAGATTTTTCATTACAACGGTATGTTTGGGCAATTCATCAACAAAAGTTGGATCTGCCCAACCCGAAACATATCCCGCGTAAGCATATTGCTCAACCATCGGACAAATTACTAAATATTGATCATCCCCCAGATGCCGAAACTCAGTAGAATCCTCTCGCTTAATTAATTCCAAGTCATGCTCGTCTCCTAGTTGAGGCGTTGGAATAGGGATCGCGTTCGACGCTGGCAGGGTATGTTTATTTGGGCTCGCGCTTTGCGTTTTCAACATCTCTCCTTCTCCGAGAAGAAGCCACGAGGTGCTAAGTTGAGGGAATGCTTTACTGATTCCTTCCAACTTAGCGTGAGAAACGGAATTTGAAATGTTCCCAACATATCCATTTGAAAGGCCTGACTGACTCTCGAACTGCCGTTGGCTTATGCCTAAGTAGTTAATAAATTCTTTAACTCGCTCTTTTACAGTCATTTGTGCAGAAATTAAGAAAATGTAGAAAAATTCTCTACACTTTATTTGTATAAGTGCTGAGCAATTCTCTACATTTGTAATGTCTTCTAGACGGTACGCAAAGTACAACGGAAGATCAAGAACAAAAAATTGTCTGATTTAACGGTTTCGGTTACATGATAGCAAGTATGACGCCAGGACAAGCGGGGTTATTGCCCCCGAGGGTTACTCGGAAGCAAAGATTGAATGACTCTGATGCATCTTTTGAAAAGATGGTTTACCAAAGCGACGGTCTATCCGGCCTGTATGTTCTTTATAAATTCGGTTGGATCAAGATCAATGTCGGGTGAGATTACTCCGCGTGCCCCGTCGTGAAGTGATTGAAAATTAATTTTTCTCATTTCTTCCTCCGGAATTTCTAATTCAGGGTTATTCCGGAGTATGTAGTCCAATATTCTCTCAATTCTTGATAGCCTTTGAAGCGTCATGTCAACTTTGATTTCTGATTCTTTTTCCATAGGAATTTTAGAAAGGTTTGGTGAAAGCTTATAAACTGACGAACCAAAGTAAGTAACCGGCCTTTCATTTCAAAATACTGATAGAGGAGGGTTTACTAAGAATGGCGGCGGGCGATTGCTTGCCGCCAACTTTAAACCGAAAGAGTTCATTTGTTGAAGTGTGTAACACTTTGGTAGCGGGTTCTGCCTGCTACCAACTTTCAACAAGCAGTTTTGTATTTCATCAGCAAGCTAAATAAAAAGTCCGGCACCTGCCGGCAAACGGGGACGTAGCTCAGTGGTAGAGCACCTAAGCCGGGACTGGCAGAAATGTTTCAATCGGCATGCGAGGTCGGAGGTTCGATCCCTTCCGTCTCCACGATAATCAAATTTCACAACTAAAATGGAAGGGACAATTAAAGAGCGCCTGTTGAAGCGATTCACAGACGCAAGGGAAAAGCTCGGCCCAAAATGGCGCGAAAAAGTCGTTGAGGCTGAGCCAAAGTTCGACAGTATCGAAGGAGAGCGGACCATGAACAGTGTTTCCGGTGCGGTTTCCGAACGGAGGAGATGCGGTGTTGACCGAATCGAAATGGTAGTTGTTGCGATGGAAAAAGTCCTCAACGAACACCTTGCTGAGGCATGAAACTACTGGTCAACATATTCGGAGGATTGGTATTTTCAATTCCGGTCGTCGCGATCATTGGCAGTGTCGGTGCTCTGGTAGAATACGCTGCGCGGCACATCAATTGGCCGTTGGTTATCGTGCTTTCTCTGTCCGGGCTATTCCTGTTGACATTTTTAAAAAAGCCAAAGAAGGACAAAACGTATAGGCATAATGGGAAATCCATTTGAGGACTTAATGAGGGAGCTGGTGGAGGTAAAGCAGCTACTCAAACAGCAAAGCGAAGAGATTCGGGAGCTGCGCGGGGTCGAGAGTGATCGCCGCATGTTTCTAGAAGAAGCGGCCGAATACCTTGGAATCGCAAAGCCGACGCTCTACCTGTATCTGAGCAAAAAGAAGATCAAGCATTCCAAAACAGGCAACAAGGTGATCTTTTGGAAGTCGGACCTTGACAACTACATAAAAGGCGGTACTGTCGAGCCAAAGCGAAAATTGGCGCTGAGGTAATGCCAAAAAAATGCGCAGTGGACGGATGCTCCCATAATGTATTCTCCAAAAAACATTGCCTTTGGCACCAGTACATTGTTAACCCGCCGAAACGAATCAATCCAATTGGCCGGGTTCGAGCAGAGAGGTTGAAAGTTTACAAGCCGCTGAACAAGCAGTTTCTCGCCGAAAATAAAAAGTGCCAGGCGCGACTGGAAGGATGCGAAGATAAATCGAACCAGGTGCACCACAAGCGGGGACAAGGCAAGTACATGAACGATGTTTCGACGTTTCTGGCCGTTTGCCAGAACTGTCACGATATCATCCATAACAAAATGAGCATGGATGAGGCTGTAAAGCGAGGGCTGAGAATAAAACAAAATTGATTGAGCGATGGCGCGACCCTCTAAAACTGGACTGGACTACTTCCCTTTTGACGTAGATTTCTTTCAGGATATCAAGGTTAGAAAACTTATAAAGTACCGAGGCTGCGAGGCTGTATCTGTCTACGCCTTCCTACTGTGCAGAGTTTATGAAAATGGCTACTACCTGCATTTCGATGAGGACATGCCGTTTTTTATCTCGGAAGCTACAGGATGTGAGGAGGAGTTCGTAAACAAGGTCGTTGATACCTGCGCAACCGTCGGACTGTTTTCGGCAGACCTTTTCCGGCAGAATGAAATTTTGACTTCGAAGGGCATCCAGGAGCGTTACAAGACGATCACAGCATTGACGAAAAGAAAGGCGGTTATTTCGGAGTATTCATTAATAAACTCGGAGGAAACGCCAGTTAAATCAGAGGAAACCCCCGAAAACTCCGGAAAAAGTACACAAAGAAAAGAAAAGAAAAGTAAAGAAAATAAAAGAGAAGATAATGACGAGTCATTATCAGGATCGCCGCCGGATTTTGTGCTACGTGAACTCGAAGCTTTGAAAAACAAAAGTGATCCCCCCGAGTTGCGCGCCGCCCCCCTTACGCTTGACGATTTGGAACAGGAGTTGAAAGAAAATAGGTATCTGCTGGAAACTGCCTGCATGACCCGGAAAGTATCGCCTGAGGAGTTCATTGCAGCACTCACAGAGTTTTTCGCCGATAAACGAGCGATCGGGCACAAACCCAAATCAACGCAGGACGTAACGCAACACTTCCTAAACTGGCTACCGAAATGGAAGATCCGCCAAGCGGAAGCGCCGAAAGGAGGAAAACTCACTCAGGCAGTTCACGCAGCGGTTAGTGCTGCCAATAGTTCAGAATTTTTCACATTTCAAGATATCAACGGACGATGAACAGTCTAACACTTTTCAACAAGCCTGAGCATTTGCCGGAGGAGGTTGCCGGAAAGCTGTCCAGGACAGAAAACAACATTGCCTCACTGGCAGTGCCTGGTGAGCACAACCCGCGCATTGCTGAAATGTCGGGAAAGCAAATCGGCGATATCATTACCGCCATCGTACTAAAAGCGGCGGTCCGCCTGTCAAGCAGGGCGCGCGACGCTGAGGAGCAAAAGATTATCAATGCGGAGCTTAACCGCGATTTAGTGTTGAAACTTCCAACTTTTACCGAACGAGAAATCATGATGGCTTTGGAGAATGGATTGGACGGGATGTACCTGCGAAAACCAGATGATCCGATCATTTTCAATCCTTCCAACTTTATCCAGTGGTGCCGGGCCTTCGTCGAGCAGACCAAAAAGCCGGTGATGAAAAAGGCTCTGCAACTGGTACAGCAGCAGAAGGATGAGGAGTGGACCGCGCCGGAGAGCGAAAAGCTGAAAATGTCTCATGAGTTCTTTTTGGGCATCATGCGCCGGGTATTGGATGGCGAGGCATTCGAGGACTGGGGAAATCGGGTTTATGATTTCCTTGACAAAATTGGGTTTATGCTGCTTACGCCCGCTGACAAATGGAAGGCAATCGATATGGCAAAGTTGAAGCTGATCGCAGAAGCACGGGAAATCAAAGATGCGATTGCGCAGCGCTCGGCGGTTCAAAAGGCTATGGAGATGATCGGGAAAGAAGAGGGAAATCCGGAGGAGGCGATTAAATCGGCAGCAAAGCGGATTCTTGTTACTCAAAAGTTGAGAGCGTACAAGGAAATGCCGGAGGACGAGCAGACCGCGCTCCTCGAATCCATAGCTGACCGAGTAGACTACATGTGCACCGAATTGAAGGAACCGGAACAATTCAATCCAGATGAGGAATGACCGGCTTTTACAAGTCCCTTATTGACGGAGCGGTATATCACGTATATTCAAAAGGGTTCGAGCTTTTCGCTACCTGCATTGAGACAAAACACAAGCAGACAGGCAAACCATTCCCGATCAAAAGGGAGCATATCCAAACGTATTTGAAGTGTCCAACCTGGGTTCAGATTGAGAGCCCGAATTCATCAAACCAATGAAACAAATTCAGATTATCGGCAATCTTGGCCGCGATGCAAAGATGTTCGGCTCAAACGGAAACGATTTTATTTCTTTCTCCGTAGCGGTCAATGACGACTACACCAACGCGAACGGCGAGCGCATCGAGCGTACCGACTGGTTCAATGTAACGACCACAAGGCTAACCTTGCTTCAATACTTAACGAAAGGCACAAGAGTATTTGTTCAGGGACCTATCCGCGCGAAGCCATTCACGAAGGAAGACGGCACTACAATTGTCGATATCAATGTATCTGCTACCTGGATACAGCTACTCGGCACACCGGGAGCCGCTGAGGCAACGCCAGCCCAGCAAGCGAGAGTTAACCCTGATCCACAGGGAATCAATCAGGACCTTATGGCAGAAATGGCCGCACAGAATGAGGGAGACGACTTACCATTTTAAACCAAAACGCTATGACAGCAACAATCAAAATCGAGTGCGAGAGCTACGACGATTTGCAAGCCCACTTATCAGAAATCAAGAATTCATTAAAGCGAAGAAAGAAGGTGATATGCGCTGAGGAAGAGCAGGAAATCCGCTTGGAGGATTCGAACTGCTACGGATGCCATCAGGTGGAATTAGTTGTGTTCGACCTGTTCACTTTGCCCCGATAATTACGAGTACCGTTCATTTCACATAATCAATATCAATCCAATGAAAAAGCTTTCATCCCTCGCGGGCTTGCTGCTCGCGCTCACAATCCTCATGTCCTCCTGCAAGGAGAAAACGGTTCTCGTGCCGGTCCAACGAACATTGAACGGCACCGAATGGAAGAAATATGAAGTAAGATCCGGCGATCGTGACGTGTTCAAAATCCTGACGTTTAAAGCGCCGGACATTATCAACATTTCGGTTCGGGATGATCACGGATATGTTTTTGCCGAATTTCAGCAGGAGTACACCTACATCTACGAGCATCCCAATTTCAAGGTGTTCGGACGCCAGGGAGAGCCATACAGCGGGCGCTTTATGTCGGTTGAGGTGATTGAATTTGCGGGAGAGCAGTTCATTAAATCTAGGTAACGCGGAGGCAATCGAGTTGGGTAATGCCGCCTCTTCAAAAAGGACATTACCCGGAATATTACCCAAAGTTCAAAACCTTAAACGAGTCGAACCCTTAGTTTCTCCCAGCTAGGCTATGGCTCTGGTCTTGGATCACTGGCAATGAGAATGCCTACGATGAAGAATGCTGTGAAGGCAATTAGTCCGATAAAGAAAAGCCAAAATGCTATTCGAATAAAAGTGCGGAAATACCTCATGGATGTTGTCGGATAATTTTCCCCAAATATCAATAAATCTTAAACGAGTCGAACCCATGTAGTTAATCTATGGCCCAATGTAACGATCACTAGCCACATAAATTCCAAACAATAGGAATGCAGTTACGGCGACCACCGAAGCCAGAAAAAGCCAGATAACTACTCGAAGCAATGTCCGACCATATTTCATCATTTCAGTAGGTCATTTTTTTTACAAATATCAATCAAAACTTTAACAGTATCGAACCTATATGATTCCCAATCTGACTACCACGATTAAACGAAACGATGGAAAGCGCATTCAAATCAGAGTGCGTCCACGAATCAAGCTTTACGGCGAAATGGTCACGTACGAATACGATGTAATTATTTCACCACCGGGAAAGCGCAAGTTCGTTGATGTCGTTGACGTGGACTCCTACGAGTACCGATCCCTTTCTATCCAGCAGAAAGGTGTTTTCACTCTTCAAAAGCAACTGGAGCACGTCACTCCCGATGAAATCTATCAGGCAAAGCTGGCCGCTTGGGAGGCTATGAAACCAACACTTTAACAGCGTCAAACCCCTATGAAATCAGCTGCAACACAATATCAGAGAGGCTCAAAACATCAAAAGGCTAGCCTCTCCGAATCTGACATTCCAAAGATACGGGCGCTAGTTGGTAAGCTGACTTACCAGCAAATAGGAAACCGCTTTGGGGTGGGACGGCAAGCTATCTACGCGATAGCCAAAGGAATTAACTGGACACATGTTTTATGAAAGCGATCACCTTACAACAGCCTTGGGCGGGCTTGCTCGTCCTTGGCATTAAAACCTGCGAAACTCGCAGCTGGAACACGAAGTATCGCGGGAAAATCGCGGTACACTCATCCGCCAAAATACCGGCAGAGGGAAAGGCGCTGTTCGACCAGCTATGCGAGCTTAAACCGGAAGTCTTTTACGAAGGTAGTCGAGCCTGGGAGCTCTGCACTACTACCGGGCATGTGCTCGGCACTGTAACAATCGAGCAAACCTACTCGACCAATCAGCGAAAACCATCGGATGAGGGAGAACTGGTGCTCGGTGACTATTCACCAAACCGGTTTTGGTTTTGGTGCATCCGGCCAGAAACTTATCAAATGCCTATTCCTGCAAGCGGCCAGCTTATGATTTGGGAATGGGATGAGAACCAAGAACGATTTTAACCACAGATAGCGATGAGGCTAAACAGAGAAATTCGAATTGTATTTCAACCCAAAGATCCAAGCTTGCATGATGGTAAAAGGCGCTTTGGCGTAGGCGTCCATTCCCTTAGCAAATACGTCGGAGAAGAAAACGCAGAAATGGCCTTGGAGCGAGCCGAAAAGAGCGATGCGGACAAATGCACTGTGAAGCTGAGAAAACACGGCAGAGTTGATTTTTACTTTAAATAACTTTTGTTATGCAGGTTCATTCTCCGCGGGTGTAAGATAGTTCCTGGTTTTTTCGATCCAATCGATAATCTTTTTACCTAACTCGTCTACCGAGGATGCGTAAAAATTAACACCATGCCCGACTAGTTCATACCTTAATATTTTAGGTCTGGCCAGCTTTTTCAGTGGTGAATTCGCAAAGTGAGTGGGCTCCTTTTCAAAAATTATGAATGAGAAATCGAGCTTTTCTGACGATGAGTCATAAAGTTCTGGATTGAACCGAATATCCAAAATATATGTACCTGAGCCTTTGTTGACAACTCGAAGTTTATCAATAATCTTGCTGCTATATTGAGGCGAAAGTAGGTCTAGCAGATTGGTCAAAAACAACTTAGCTTGTTTATTTAGATCGAGTTTGCTTTTTGCCTCATCGTTCTCAACTACCTGCTTTGGTTTGCTTTCTCCTTTGTCTTCATCTTCCTGCGGTGTGTCCAGCCTTACGGCAAGTTCTTTTTGATCTTTGGTGACAAATGCGTGAACACGCAAGTAGTTATCTTCATTCGAAAAGTCGCTCGGGGCATACATAACCTTGGAATTGAAGTTCAAGGTCACAAAGAATAGACTTACCAACAATGTTGGAAATAATATTACAAACCAAAGAAATATTTCTTGGAGCTCTGCTTTAACCAATGCGATTGCCACGGTACTATTGATCTCAGCTAGAGCCGCAAAGATTGCGATGATTGTAAGTGGATTGGTTACGCGTTTGATGTTTTCTGTCATGCAAGATTAATGAGGGTAATAGGGAGGAAAGTTATTCAAATTTGTTTTAATTTTAACAATCAAGCATCCAACAAACTATGAAATTAAACTTCACCAGGTTGATCACTCACGATACAACCTTTCACGCAGACGACGTAATCGCTGTTGCGCTACTTATTGTGGCCGGATACAACGATTACACCCTAACCAGGACTAGAGACAGAGCGATTGTTGAGGAGGCGCTGAGGAGCAGCGAAACCCTTATTTTGGATACGGGCATGTTCTATGATCCTGCAATGCTGAACTTTGATCATCATCAGGATAAAAACCTAATGTCTGCCGCTGGCCTCATCTATGAGGAAATTAAAGACGAGCTCTTGCCGGTCGAAGCGCAGCCGTACTTTGGGCAGTGGATTTCTTCCATTGATGCGATCGACACAAACCGCGATCACATCTACCATTTGTGGGATCAACTTCCTTCCGGCTTCCGCCACACTTCCGCCATCCTCGGAGGCTTCAACCGCGATCCTTCCAATGCCGAGGAGCAAGACGAGCAGTTTGCAAAGGCGGTCGAGGCTGCAACAGCTATTGTTCGCAATGAGATTTATTCAGCGATCAAGAAGGCAGAAAGCGAGCGCCATTATACGGAGCGGACAATTCTCGAAAATAACGTTGCTGTTTTTGATGAGTACTCAACAGTTTGGAAGGAACATCGAGACCACGTGTTTGTGGTTATGCCTCACGCTAACGGATGGCAGATCCAAACCATTGATACGGCAATCGATATTATTCCGGAATCCATTGCCTCAGCTCCTGGCTTCTCGTTCCGTCACATATCGGGTTTTATGGCAACTCTTCGGACGAGGCTCGATGCGATAACCTTCGCATCGACTCTGCCGAATTACCCAAGTTTACACAAAAACGAGGTTGTTTATCAATAACTGCCTTGATCAGGAGGTATTTATAATAACTCCTTTTTATCTTTGATTCTAACGTTTTTAAGGCACCCTGTAATGCTAAAGTCGGGTAACAAGAGCGCCAGTAACGGCATTTCTGTTGTCCGGCTTCGGCACTTCAGGTTTATAACTTTCATCAACAAACATAGATTTATGAACCCCACTAAAACGAGGGCGCCACGGCGTTCGCGCAAGCAAGAATTAGTAGAATACTTACCAAAGTCCAGCTCTCCCCGAGCTGTGCAAAGTCCCGAAGTTCAGCGCCTTGTTGGCCTCGCTCCTGGTGTTCGTATACTGGTAGAGGTTGAGGCGCTTGCTGTCAGCGACAAAGAATGCGTTGCCGGTAATCTTTGCATTGTGGATGGACCAAACCATCAATCTTTCCCGGATATCCATTTGCGGATTCACGATGTTCGGTACAAGTAACGAGCTTGTACCACGAACGGCAGCTGAGGTAAGGAAAATCCGTGATTGCAGAGAGTGGCGCGACAGGGTGCGGCCGCGGCAGTTACTCGACTTTCCATATTGTCAGATTTGCGACGAAAAAGGGCGTTTGGTAGAGGCGGTGGAAGTGGACCATAAGACGCCACTCGAAGCCGGCGGCGCTCCCTTCGACCCAGGTAATCTGCAAAGCCTTTGCAAGAGGTGTCATGTAATAAAGAGCGCTGAGGAGTCGAGGCGAAGACTATCAAAAATCGGTTAGACTATGCCATACGGTCGGCCGTCATTCTCGACTGCAATTAATGATTCGATTTTTTGTCGGAGTGCGTCGAACGTTGATTTGTATTGCCGGTGTGTTCCTGATGGCCGAAGATCAATGAAAAGAACTTCGTAGTTGCTGGTCTGATCGAGTGGTTTGATAAAGAATACATATCCTTTGTCGCCGGTGAATTGGGTGCCATTATCAGTAAAGATTTCGGTAACCTCGTATTTGCCAGCCTCATCCAAGTAAATAACTGGATAGACAGAGAGCATAATTGAGTCTCCCAGACTATTAATATTATCTCGCGATATCATTAGTCCACAGGGCGGCGTATGGTGCACGTCAATGTAACAACTATAATATTGAGGTGAGCTAGCCGGATCCGTTTCTGAGACCATCCTGGAAAGAGGGAATCGGTTAAGCACCCATTTTTTGAGTTCGAAGTATAATTCTTCCATGTTCATCAATTATTTAGATATGAAGATACCAATATCGTGCGTCAATTAACTAGCGTCAGCATCAGCGAATCAACTTCAATTAGTGTTTTTACTTGTTCGGTTGAGGAAGGCCGTTTCCAGCGTTCTGAGGCTGATTTTGGAGCTTATAGTAGTCCTACTACGGGGGAGGGTCAAAAGTCTGAGAATGACCCTTTGACAACGCCCGCCGCCCGCATTCGTACGTCGTGTCAAAATTCACGGGTGGGGGGTATCGCGAATTTATATTAAATCGAACTGCAAAATTATGGGTGCTGGAAGACCTCCTTTGCCTACTGCAATCAAAAAATTGCAGGGTACCGATCGAGCTGATCGGGCTGTGAAAAATGAAATGATTCCTTCTACTTTGGAATATGCGCCATCGCCTCCCAGCGCTCTAACTCGCGACGGGAAAAAGGTTTGGATGAGCGTCTGCTCGGAGCTGGTGCGGCTAAATATGCTGCATCGAGTAGACCTCGAATTGCTGGGAGCCTACTGTAATGAGATGGCGCTCTATTGGGAGGCTTCGCGCGCTATAAAAAAAGAAGGGGCTGTGATTCGCTATTCAAAAACCGAGTCTTTGGCGATTGAAGTAAAAGACGGAAAGGTTGGCGACATCAAAAAAGTAGACAATGGTTATCCAATGCAAAATCCCTGGGTCCAGGTGCGAAACACGGCACTAAAAAATTCCAGAGAGCTCGCAAACCAGTTTGGATTTACCCCTTCGGCGCGAGCTCGATTGAGTGTTGCCCCTCCGGACGACACGGACCCGCTCGATGATATTTTGAATTCATGAAAGTCAATAAAATTGAGACCGCTTACAAGTATGCAGATGATGTTATCAGCGGGGCTACCAGTGTCGGGAGACTTGTTAGGCTTGCGGTAGAAAAGTATTGTTATCAACGAGCAAATGCAGAACAATTAGGTATTTTTTGGGATGAAAGAGCGGCGCAGCGAGTTTTAAGTTTCATTGAACTGTTGTGCTTTACCGCTGGCACCGAAGCGGGGAAGCCGTTCAAGTTAGAGGGATGGCAAGCCTTTCTCGTTGCAAATATTTTCGGATGGAAGAAGTACGACGATGACGGCATTGCATATCGGCTTTACCGCGAAGTGTATGTAGAGATACCCAAGAAGAATGGGAAAACCGAGCTCGGCGCAGCAATCGCAATTTACATGCTGGTCGCTGATAAAGAAGAAGGTGCTCAGGTATACACGGCGGCTTACACACGGGACCAGGCTAAGCTTTGTTTCAATGCTGCGCAGCGGATGGTTAGAAAATCGCCGCATGTGAAGAAGCGGGTTCGGGTGCTGACCAACAACATGAGCGTAACCGAGACTTATTCGACAATGTCTGCGGTATCCCATGATGCGAAAAATAGCGAAGGTAAGAACACGCATTGCGGCATTTACGATGAGTTTCACGTTCACTTGACCGATGATCTCAAAATGTCATTGGAATCCGGGATGGCTTCGAGAAAGCAGCCGCTCCTGTTTACGCCAACTACCGCAGGTGATAATAAGCAAGGGCCATGCTTTAAGTTTAGGACGACTTGTATTAACATCCTCGAAGGAAGATCGAGTATTACCGACACTTTTGCTCTCATTTATACGATCGACGAGGACGATGACTGGAATGACGAGGCCTCATGGTGGAAGGCAAACCCAAATCTAGGCGTATCCAAGCAGCTGGAATATTTGCGTAACAAGCATAAAAAAGCACTCGAAAATGGCCGTGAGGAGGTTGACTTTAAGACGAAGCAGCTTAACGTGTGGGTCGGAGCGGCGAAAACTTGGATCAAATCGGAGATTTGGGACTCATTGTACGACCCGGAGCTAGTTATACCAGACGACGCAATTTGTTACGCAGGGATCGACTTGGGAGAGACGAGCGATTTTACAGCCTATTCAAAATTTTTTCCTGAGTATAACTATCTAACCACTAAATACTACGTCCCTGAGGAAACCGCACAATACGCGGCAAGATTTGGGATTGACTACTTGGAGTGGGCCGAGGAAGAGTTTGTAACACTGACGCCAGGCGCAACTACTGACTACGAGTATCTTAAAAACGATATTTATGAGGACGCCTCACAATACAAAATGCTTTTCCTTGGAATGGATCCGTGGCACGGAACTCAGACCAGAGAAGAGTTGAACGAAGAGCTCGGAACGACTTACGCGGCCATTCGGAGGGAGGATGGAACACTGGAATTTGACGACCACAACAAAGTCCAGAAGTTCCGGCAGGCGGCTGTTAACATGAGTCCTCCTACCAAACTTTTCGAAGAAATGTGCAGGAGCAGGACGTTGCGCCACGATGGAAATCCAATTTCCGCATGGATGCTTGAAAACGTGCATATCAAGACCGACGCGGCGGGCAACATCCGACCCGACAAAAGTAAAAGTCGGGATAAGATCGACGGCATTGTTGCAAAAATTATTGCCCTGGGCGTGTATGCTCAATGGGATCACGGAACAGACACTTATTCAAACAGCGAGACCTATGGAATTTACTGAGCTAAAAATTGAGAAATCAGGCTTACAGATCACAAAAGAGGAGCATTTCAGACTTTTTAATGACTTTCGTGAGGGTGGATTGAGCATGAGAGCTGCATTTACGAAAGTTGAAAGCGCGTGCCGTCAAAATGGCGTAAAAGGTTATTACTCATCGTTTTTTTCCTTCAAAACGGCCTTTTACACTTCGAAGTAAAAAATATTGGTTATTGACAGTTACTTTTTTGCAAATCGAATGCAAGAAGGTGTGTAAATTTCGCATAAACTCAAAAATCCTTGGCAAACCTGTTTTCAAAGCTATTAGGCAAACGCTCGTTCGTGCCTGAGCCGTCCATTGCTATTGGACCAATAATGGAGGAGCGCTCCGTTTTGGCTTCAACGATGGACGATGCCCAAGTGTTTTTAAAGAAATTGGGGTTGGAGCACCTTTCGGTGTATGTATCAGCCAACAATGCGATGGGTATCGCCACCTTTTACGGGTGTGTGAAATTCATCAGTAACCAAATTTCGAGTCTGCCGTATAATGTATACCGTTCGACTGGTAAGGATGGGGCAATTAAACAGTACGAGCATCCTTTAAATTTTGCTTTGGAAACGCGCCTCAATAAGAACATGGGGCCGTTGGTTGGGAGAAGATCCCTAATATTAAATTGCCTTGTACACGGATGGGCAATAGCCGAAGTAAAGCGGGATTTGAACCGTCGAACGAAGGAAATCATACCCTATCCACGAAAGCAGGTTCAAATCTTGCATGATCAGGACTCGGATAGTTACTTTTTCGATATCCCGCATTTGAATAAACGTCTGTCACAAGATGACGTCATTTTTTTAAAGGATTTAAGTTTTGACGGCGCTATTGGTGAATCTATTGTTGACTGGCAGCACGATACGATTGCAATTGATCTGACGGCCAAGGCTCACACAAAAAGTTTCCTGAAAAATCGGACGTTCATGGGTGGGTTTTTAAGTCATCCAGCCGTTGGGCAGGCGAAAGATGAAGATGCTGCAAAAAAAATCAAGGATCGGGTTAACACCGCGCTTTCTGAGGATGGAATGGCGGTACTTCCAAAGGATGTTACGTATCATGCGTTAGGCCTTTCCCCAGCTGATTCAAGGCTTCTTGAAATATTTGGAATGTCCGACAAGGATATAGCGAAACTTTTCAATATGAGCCTTGCAATGATTGGGGACACTGAGGTTCAAAGCTCTTGGGGAAGTGGTGTAGAGCAGATGTACACCATTTTAACAAACTCGGTACTGATCCCGATTGCAAAGCAGATTGAGGAAGAGGTGAACTACAAGTGTTTCCGGATGGATGAGATCCGGTCTGGATACTACACCAGTCATAACTTTAAAGGACTGCTGCGCGGAGACTTCAAAACTCAGTCTGAGCACCTTCAACGAATGGTTACGTCGGGCATTTACACTCCTGATGAAGCGCGTGCTTATGATGATAAAGGCCCTTTGCCAAACGGCACGGGCGCAAGGGCTTACATGAATGGAACAATGACGCCTCTCGACCTTATCGACGAGGTAAAAACTTCAAAAAAGAATGGAAACAAGGGTTCTTCCGCAGGAGCTGAGCGAGGTAAGGGCGATCAAGAATGAGCAAGGGGTTTGGCATATCCCTGGGAAAGCTATTGTTTTCAATCAGCGCTCCCGCAAAATAGGCTGGTTTTATGAGGTGATCGATTCGAGAGCCCTTGAAGGTGCGCGTATTGACGATGCAATTTCATGCTTCAATCATAATACGAGTATTATCCTGGGATCTGTTCGCAACCAGACAACCAGCTATACGATTACGCCGGGCGCGATGGAGTACGATATCCTTCCGCCTGACAACCAACATACGCAGGACGTGGTAATTGCACCGATTGTGCGCCGGGACGTTACCGGAAGTTCTTTCATGTTCAATGCGGCAAAAAAAGGCGACGAATGGGTTGAAGAGGATGGAATCTATGTTCGGTACGTCAAAAAGATCGAAGAAGTATACGAGTTTGGGCCTGTATCAATGCCGGCTTACATGAATACTTCCACGGAGATAGCCAAGCGCTCATTTGATGACTTCATCAAGGAGCATAAACAACAAGAAATTGCTTTCAGAAGTCAGTTTGCCAAAATGCAGCTGGCGCTTTACCGATAATTTTCAATTCATCAATAAACTATAAAATGGCTAAGAAAACGCTTAGAGACTTGCTGGATGAGCGCGCCCTAAAAGCAGAGGCGGCTGATACAGCTTCCAAGGTCGGGGACGCCGAGAGCCGGAATCTCACACCGGAGGAGTTTAAAACATTCAACGACCTACTTGGAGAAGTTCGGGCGTTGGACGAGCAAATTGTACAGGCAAGAGCTATTGAGGCTTTCCAGGCAGGCCGCGCGCAGGGATTCCCAGGCGGTGGGGAGAGCGGAAACCGTGACACTTCTGCCGGTGATCAGCGTGATATGTCGGGATACAACCTGAACAAGGCGCTTCTTGCAAAAGTTGACGGTCGCGCACTCGATGGCGTAGAGGCAGAGGTTCAGCAAATGGCCGAAGCAAGGGCGAGAGAGGATGGTATTAAGCTGAACGGTAACGGCGTTGTGGTACTCGACGAAGTATTGCAGAAACGCGGACAAACCGTTACCCTTCAAACTGCTAATCCGGGCGATCAGGGCGGACTCTTGGTACCAAAACAGCTACAAGGTGTTTTGGGCATTATGCAAGCAAACACTTTCCTTGATAAAGTCGGTGCACGCTTCATGACCGGTCTTAGCGGAGATTTGGTTTTCCCGGTACAGGAAACGACCCCGGTTATCCAGGAGTTGACCGAGATTGAAGAGGGCGACGATACCGAGGTTCTGTTCAGTTCTTTTGAGATGAAGCCACAGCGCAGGTTTACAAATGTTCCTATCTCTCGGCAGCTGTTGATTCAGTCGTCGATCGATATGCAAAACTTTGTGATTACTGCGATCGGCGTAGCTCTTTCTCAGAAAATGAACGCTGAGGCAGTAGCACATTTGTTGACAATTATCACCTCGGTCAATGGCAACCTGATTTCGTTGGGTACCAATGGCGATGCGATCGACTACAACGATGTTGTTGCTCTCGAAGCACTTATCGAAGGATTCGATCACCTGCGAGGTGAAGCTAAATACCTTACGAATAGCAAGGTAAAAGCGAAGTTGAAAACGACGCAGATTTTCACCGGTACCAATGGTGTGCCTGTGTGGAGCGGCGATGACGTGCTTAATGGCTACCGCGCGATTTCTTCCAACATTGTCCCTTCGAACATCACGAAAGGAACGGGAACGAACCTGTCGGCAATGTTCTTTGGTATTTGGTCTGACTTCATGGTTGGATTGTGGGGAGGTACTGAGTACATCATCGACCATATTACGCTAAAAAAGAAAGCGCAGCTGGAAATCACTGCAAATGCTTTCTGGAACATGAAAGCCGCTCGCGCGAAATCGTTCGCCGGTATCAAAGATATCGTGACCACGCTGTAACCAAATCCCATTTGTTTAACCGGGCCGGAAACGGCCCACTTCATAAATCCAATGGCAGAAAAAGCAAAGGCGGCTGGTGAAGCCGCTGAAATCAAAACCAAGCAGGTAGAGATTATCAAATTTCACCCACTTGTAGCTCACGAGGTTGGCGAGCAGCCGGTTCTTACCGAAGAAAAGGCAGACGAATTGATTGAGAAAAAATACGCGAAGGCACTTAAATGAGATCCTACCCGATATTAAAGACGAAGTACACTTCTTTGCCTGTTTCAGTTGAGCAGGCAAAGAAGTGGCTACGTCTTGATATCCCTGGATACGTTGCTGAGGATGAAAAAATCGAGGAGTTGATTGGTGCTGCCGTCGACTATGTGGAGACGGAGTGTAATTTGTCGCTCGGGCTTTCTGACTACGAATGGTACGCGGAGCATTTACCCTGCGAGGTTCCGGACCGGTTCCATGTTGTCAGCATTACCAAAATCGAAGAGCTGCTACCTTCTGGCTATACGGAGATTACTGACACCAATTATTCATTAATCCCGGTCAGTGAGCGAACGAAGCTGATTCAGTGGATTCCTTCTTACCAGACGTCGAGCTCAGTGTTCCGGGTCAATTTCAAAGCTGGATATCCAGACGGAAAGATTCCAAAGCGCCTTTTGCAGGCCATTCGAGGCTTGATTGCAGAATGGTACGACGATCCAGGCGATTACGTACGCGAGAAAAAGACAATGGTAGACCGGCTCTTAGAGCCTTACATACTTCCTTATGCGGGATAGAAGAGACAAAAGGCGCGGCGTTGGCATTTACGATCGGCGAATAGAAATTTTAGAGCCGACGAATGCCCCTGACGATTACAACGAGGGTCAACTGGTCTACTCTCCGAAGTATAGCGACTTCCCGGCCGGAAAAATAACGAAGGATGTACAGGCGGATGAGTCTTTGGATGGACGCATTATTCAGTCTACGTCCAGGGTCGACTGGCAATTACCATTTGTTCCAGATCTTGGCATTAAAACCTCGTGGAGGATCAAGGACCAGTTTACCGGATTGGTCTACGAGGTTAAAGCGCCGGCGGAGGAAATCGGGAGGCGTGAAGCGTGGTTAATTAAAACTGAGGTCGTCGGATGAGCGTAAAGGTGGATTTATCGGAAATGGAAAAGCTCGCGCGCGGGCTTGACACATACCGTTCAATCCTTCCGAGGTCCGTATCTGATTCTGCCTTGAAGCGATCGTCCAGGCCAATGTTATTATCAGCTCGCCGTCTGGCCCCTGTTGGGGATCGGTTAAAAGATAAACGAGCCGGTGCAACTCGCCGCGACTTACGTATTAAGGCTGTGGCGCCGACTGGCGGAGAGAATTCCCGAGTGCTCGTTGGTGTATCTAAAAACAAAGGAAAGGTTGGCCGAAGAACGAACCTGATTACGCGCGGCTTTACTGACCGTGGCGGCAGATTTCACAGGGCCAGGGACTTTTTGAAAGACGCATACGACTACACGATCGAGATTGTGCGCGATAATTACGGAAGGGAGGTATTGGCCTCCTTCAAAAAATGGGCAGGGAAAAACTTGCCAAAAAGTAGATTCTAATGATCACGAGGGCCTTTATACAAAAACTGCTTGCCACATCCTACGTGACCTCTCTGGTAGGTCAGCGTATATACCCTAACGTGATTAAGGAGAATGCGACTCTTCCGGCTGTGTATGTTTTTGCTGACGGAATGGAGGACCAGGGCTGCTACGATCCGGAATCAACTAAAAATGGATCCGTTGAAATCGGGGTTTACGCCAGTTCTTATGCGGATGCGTCCAATGTAATGTCGGCCATTAGGCTCGCATTGGACAAATTCAGCGGCGTAGTTTCAAATGTTGGAATCGTCATAATGAGCGCCCAGGAGGTTACCGATGGGTTTGACGAAAAGTGGAAAGCTCATATTAAAGTCGTCGAGTATTCGGCGCTCGCAGAAGCAAGATAATTCATCAACAAACAATAATAGATCATGCCAGAAAGAATTGTATCCACCGTCCGGGGTAACGAGACGACCATGGCGGTAGACAAGGCCGATAATGACACATTTGTTGTCATCAAATGCGCAACGGACATTAATATGTCCAGTGAGCTGGAACAGTTGGAAGCTAACTGCTACGGCGGGAATGAGATCCTGATTTCCGGTAACGATCCGATACCGGCATTTACACTAAACGGGATCGTCAAAGAATATACTGACGCCGAAAAAGCTACAAATGTCTCTGGTAACGATTTGGAAGACTGGCATCTTTCCAAGGCACCTAAGGAGTTTAAGTATGCTCGTGGCATGACTGGCGACCGGGTGCGGAGTTTTACCGGATTTGTCTCCGCATATGGCGAGGCTGGAACCGCAAACGGCTTACAAACTTACAGCGCCACTATCTCGGCAATGAAAAAAATTACCATTACGGAAGCTCCGTAAGCCTATTTCATTTCATCAACAACCAGGCGAGGTTCAGCGATGGGCCTCGCTCCAACTAAATCGTTATGGCTAAGAAGTTAACTACCAAGGCTCAACCAGAGCTGGAAAAGCTCGACGTGATCAAAGCGCCGACCACGTTCAATATCGAACTGGCAGGACAATCTTACAACGTCTTTTTCGGAACCAAGACTTTCATCCGGATCATGGAGGAGCGTCCATCGCTCACTACTTGCTTCGATGTGATGAATGAAATGGTCGCCATTGAGGCAATCCCCTTCCTTATTCACTGCGCGATCCGCCCACAGGATCGGACGTGGAAGAGCTTTGATGAGTTCGTTGATCTTTACGATGAGTGCGACGATACGGAAGCAATCTCAATGGTGCTGCCTGGCTACCTGAGTGCATGTGGTTCCGTCGTAAAAAAGATAACTCCCGCACTCGTCGCAATCGAAAAGCTAAACGAAAGCGGGACGAAGTAAAATTTGATCCCGACGACTGGTATCGGGGAGCCGGATTGATGGGACTCGCTCCGTCAGAGCTGGAAGTTCTAACACCGTACCAGTTTTCCCTACTGCGGGAGGGATTCAACGAGCGTCAAAAGATCGAGACTGACCGATCAAAATACATCGCCTATTGGGTGTATAAAATGGCCGGAAAGGTCGTGGAAAACCCGGTATCAGTGGAGCAATTCTTAAATCCAAATGTCGCTAGCGCCGCTATGGATTTGGAAAAATTCATTAAGGAGAAATTCACTCCCGAGGCGATGGAGAGATACGACAGACTATTTAATCCTAAAAAATATGCAACCTGATATTGGGGCGGCAAACATACGGGTAGGATCAACGATTCAAGGATTGCTCGACGGCATGAAACGTGCGTCTGCGGCGGTTCGTTCCACGGTTTTCGAGATCAACAATCGCTTAACCGATAGTTATAAGCGGGCCGCTAAGGAGCAGGCCGTTTTTCGTGGAGGGTTGTCAAAATTAAGTGGGGATCTGACCGACATTAGCAAGAAAATGGCTATCGTCGGCGGACTCCCTGCGCTTTTTGCTGCCGGAAAAGCATTCAAAGACTATGCGGAGCTTCAAAAGTTGCAAAGAGGATTGGAGCGTTACGGCGAATCGCTGGAAAATGTCCGCGATCTGGCAAAGTTGCCAAACATCGGGATTTTTGATGGAGCTAAGGCCCTGATCGGCATGAAGGCTATGAAGCTGAATAGCGATCTGGCTACACGGTCACTTAAAGCCTTCGCCAATGCAATCACGGATGCTGGCGGCTCTGCTGTTGATCTGGAACCGGCATTGATCAACCTGAACCAGTTCGTTCGCGGTCGTCACATCAACCAGGTTGACCTCCGACAGTTGGCTACACGCATGCCGCAAACTTACGATGCGATGGAGGCGGCGTTCGGTACCACTGAGGTTGAAAAGCTCAATTCAAAAATGCAAAGCATCGGCGTCACGGCCTTTATTGACAAGTTCGTGACCGAGCTTGAAAAAATCCCTTTTGCTGGCGGCGGCGCGGCGAACGCAATGGAGCAGCTGAGTGACGCTACTACTTTTGCATCAGCGGCACTGGGTGAGGGCGCTGATAAGGCTTTCGATATTACTGGCAAAATCTCCGGACTAACTGGCATTATCGACAATCTCACCACAAACTTTCAAGCGCTCACACCGGAAGCTCAAAAATCAATATTCGCTGTTGGTGCGCTCGCTGTCGGTATTCCCGCGCTTGTTGGTACCGTTGGCGGGCTAATTAAATTGCTTCCTTTGCTTGCAACTGGCTTCGGCGCTGTATCGGCTCCAATCACGGCCACTATCGCCGTCGTTGGTGTGGCTGCGGCCGCGATCATCACCAATTGGGATTCGGTTAAGAAGTTTCTGACGGACTCTACCTGGTGGACAACGCTCACCGGCCTTGGAAGTTCGGCCCTCGGGATGCTGATGGAGTCTTTTAAAGTCGTCCTTAATCTGATTCAAGGTGACTGGGGCAACATGTGGAAGGCGCTTGTAAACGTGGGCAAGAATGCCGCCAATGCGATCGTGGATACGATAGGAGGCATTGCAAAGGGCGCTCTCGGTCTGTTCGGTACCTTCAACGAAGCATTAGGCTTCAATGCCATCGGCCAGGGTGCAAGCTCGGTTGTAAAATACATCGACGGACTAACTCAGAAATTCCGCTTTGATGTGCCTGATTCGTTTGCGGTAGCAGGCAAAGCAATTGACGGGGTTAAGGGCGCAATGAGCAAGCTCGGAGGAGAGTCTGCCGCGCTGGCTCCGACCGCTGGCGATGCTGCCGAGTTCTACGAGAAAATGTCCGAGTCTGCTTTCAAAATCTGGCAGATCGATCTGGCTAGCAAGTGGGCTGAGGAGCGCGAAGCTTTGAAGGCAAAAATTAAATCCTATAAGGAACTGATTGGCGTAACGGCAAGCCTGACTGCTGAACGACTGAAACTCAGCAAGCCAGACACAATGCGCATCGGGAACACCGTCGATGACGGTAGTAACCAGGCGAAAGCTTATGGAACATCCCTGATGGATTCCAGGCTTAAAGCGACTCAGGAAGCAATTTCAAAATCGGCCGCGAAGTATCTCGGAGAAAGCAACCTTCAATTTGATGCGGCTTTTGATCTGAATTCGATGTTCGGTTCGGTGTTTGATCTGGATTCGGCAAGGGAATATTTCAGGGGGTTTGCTAAGACGGCCAATGAATCACTCGCCCAATATTCGGACCGGCTCCGTATGGTTTTGGGTGTTACCGCACAGTTTAAAGATGCGTTCGGTTCCGCTTTTAATCTCGAAAACGCAAAGAAGTTTTTTAGTGAACTCCCAAAGGCTGCGACCCAATCCGGTGAAAAATATTCGGAGTCAATTCAGAGAATGGTGAATGCCACGGTTCAACTGAATCAATCTTTCAATGAGGCTTTCAGGGACGCCGCGCGGGATGCTGCCGTTTCTTCCGGAGAGCTAATCGGAAACCTGATGACCGGCGCAGGCGGTATTGAGGATTTTGGCAAGCGGGTTCTCGGGACTTTATCCAGCCTTCTCAAAGACATGGGTAAATCATTGATTGCTGCCGGTACGGCTGGTATCGCATTGAAGCTTTTCGCAAAAGTGCCAGCGGCTGCGGTAGCGGCGGGTATTGCTCTGGTTGCGCTCGGTCAGGCCACATCAAACAAAGTGAATAACCAGGTAGGGAAATCTATACCAAAGTTTGCGACAGGTGCGGCAGTGTACGGCCCTACAACCGCCATTGTCGGGGATAACCCGAATGCTCGGCACAATCCCGAACTGATCGCGCCGGCGTCGAAGGTCGACCACTACATTGAGAAAAGCATCAAGAAGCATGGAGGTGGCGGCGACGGCGGAAGCAATGTGATTATACCAGAAGTCAGACTTCGCGGCGAGGATCTCTATGTCGCTTTTAAACGAGTGGAAAAAAGGAACAAGGCAATTTTCGGAGGATAATGGGATTAAAATATTTCACCCAGTATCGGGATTCGTTTGGGGATACAAGGGAGGTTAGGCTTTACAAAGACGGATTCGATGGTGAGCCCGTCGAATGGATCAGTGAGCGCGGCGCAGTTCGGTTTACAAGGGGAGAGTCAGACGGATTCTTCCCTGATCAGCCGATCATTGCATCTCAGGCTCAAATAGGGCTGATCTTAAAGGAGCGATACGACCTGACCGAATTTGTAACGAATCGGAAAACCTTCTATGTTGAAATTTTCGATACCGTATTTACTCGCGTTATATGGAGTGGATGGATTGAGCCTTGGGATGCAAGGCATGACTACCAGAAGCCTCCTTACGTCATTAATCTCACGGCAAGCTGCGGTTTGGCCCACCTTTCCAAAAAGAAATACCTGAATCCTAATAGTACTTTCAAAAAGACCGGATTGCAGATCATTCAGGACTGCTTAGGTGTGATCGGTCGAGAGGATTTGCCGATTCGGGTTTCTACTCACATGTACGAGAATGGCTTCACAGGGGATAGTAGGCTAGGGCTTACCTCTTTTGAGGAAAATACATTCAGGTACTACGATGACAACGGGGAAGCACTTTACTGCGATGTCATTGTCAATAATCTGTTGAACCACTTTAATGCTGAGATTACGCAATGGAATAACATGTGGGTTATCCGTTCCATTGTTGATAATGCTACGGCCTTTGACACTTCTTATCTTGATATTTCGCCGTCGCCTCACCCGATTGCGTGGCCTGGGACCTTCTCCGTTAATGGCACTATCGCGAAATCCCTTGATGGTGGTCAGATCAGGATTTTGCCGCCAATCAATAAGTACAGGACCGAGATTGATTTCGGCCAGCAAAAGCCCTTTTTCGAAAACGGGAACATGCTGCTTTGGAATGAAAACGGCTTAATCGGCTGGGATTTCACTCACATGACGAAGGGTAACCCTGGATGGGAGCAATTCGGGATTGGAGGAGAGGGCAGTCGTTCAGTTTTGAAAATCAACGGTAAGTCGCCCCAGCCATACCGGAAGAAAAAGAAAAAGAAGTTCGGGCAAATACTGGTTCCCATCCTAACGGGAATGATTGGCGCTAACTTAAAAAACACCTACTATGACGTTGAGCCGTCCCAATACATTGAAAGTCCTGGCGGCTCGATATCAAAAGCCGACAAGAGCGTAACGATTTCATTTGATTACGAAACTGAGGCATTTTCTTCTGACATTCTGATATCTATACGAATCCCTATAACAAGGGGTAATCAGATCGTAAATTACTGGGTAGACCCGTCTTCAAGTCCTGCGCTTGCTGGTGCTGATAAATCTACTGCGAGTGCTTCGGAGGCATTTTGTTTGATCAGGATACCTCCCGTTGATATGGGAAAGCTGACCGACAAAGGGACTATTGACGTTTCGGGAAATCCAAATTATCCGGCGGCGAATTGGTCTCCCGGATCAAAGAATACCGATTGGACCTGGACTGTAACCGGCGTTCCGGCTGGCGAGTATCGAAGAATTGGCGGTGTGAACGGCGTTTTGGTTGAAAACGGGGATTTGGTGGTTGCCCGAGTAGCAAATCTCGGCGGCACGCAGGAGCAAGTTGGTAGCTATTGGGAGATTATCGGCATTCGAAACAATGTCAAAAAGGGGACTTTCTCACTGGCTGTTTCCTTAAATACGACCTTTATTACCCGGCCTGGGCAAGATTTTCCGGCCGATAAGGTGTACATCCGGTTTTACAAAATGGCCGACGACGATGGCAAGCCCGGCGATTGGTACAAAGTGTACAACCTTAATGGTAAGCTGGAAGGATTTGTAGCGTCGGAAGAATCTGCAAAGTACGCAACGACTTTGGAGCGAGGGGATGTAACAGATGAGGAGGCGGACACTATCAACCTGATAAGTGGCGATTTCACTCCGTGGTACGTAGGGACCTGGACGCGCCCGGGCAGCAACGACGGTACTTCGTCATGGAGGCGTCGCCCACCCTTGAATGAATCACTCTCAGTTTACAGGGCGATGATGAAGGACCGGCTTTGTATGACGACCAAGCCGCTGACGGTTTTTGAAGGAAAAATATTCCTGTTGCCCGGTGACGTGTACGTTCATTATCTGCACAGGCTGTATTTCGAAGATCAAGACAAGACTTTCCGAATTGTCCGCTTCGATTATGATGATTCCCAAAAAGAGGCCCAGGTTACCGCCGTCGAAATCCGCTATGAGGAAATTCCCGATTCCGAGTTGAAACAGGATTCGTACATTCCCGGTTCGAGGCAGTTGAACACCGTGCCTGGTCAGGGCGATGGGATTTACCCAAGCAAGCAAGATAGCACTAATGGCAGATTGAATGCCGAGGACATGCCGCTGACCGAAGAGGAGCTATTCGAGCAGATCGAAGCTACTGCCCGACTTGATGCCCTTTTTGAAGGCATTACGTCGTTGACCTATGTTGCCGGCGTCGAAAGTGAGGACTCGGTGGATTTGAAAGACTTCCTTTCTGAAACGTTCATTACGAACAACGAAAACCAAGAGGAGGAGGATTACTTCGACATCACAACGCTTGTGCTGAAACGGGACTATGCGCCTGCATGGATTTCCGGTGTTGAGGAAGAGGATTTAGTCGTCACGGCCACAGCGCTAGCTCCGAAATCCGGTCAATTTTACATCGACTTCACAGCAACGGATCCGGAGAGCGATTTTACAGTACCTATTCGCGTGCCGGTCCTGGTGGAGGAAAACCCGGATTATGTAGAGACCTGGCCGCCCGAGTTCGATCCGTTCCCTGTTCTGAATTTCGTGCTGGAAAAATCTACGACAACCGGATTTGATTTTCGGGATTACATAACCAGCGGCCACAAGTTTTTGCAATATCGCTTTTTCTCGGTTCCGGATTGGATCACAAGCCGCACAGTGGTGAACGACGATTTTTCTATCACTGGCGAGCCGACGATCATCGAAAGGCGGAAGATTACGGTTGAAATATGGGACGGCATTGCCGAGCACAGGCCATACACCGACGAAATTGCATTGCTGGTAATCGAAGCAACCGAGATCACCGGTGAGCTGTTGGATAGTTCCGCAGGCGACGCCAAGATTGGCGATCTACCGGGCGCATTCGAAGTGATTCCGCAGTGGGATACCCCTATCATGGTGAAAGGCCTGCACGACCGGGTTTTGATTAAAATTACTGGCGGCGGCGACTTGGGGGACGAGCTCGATTTAATAAAGGATTTTCCTTTGGCTGATCCCGTTGAGGATGGCGTTTACAATCCGTTCGGTGATATCGGCGGAACAACAGCGGGAGTCGGACAATACGCAATCGAGGTTACTGCCTACCTGGGCGAAAACGAAACCATTAAGGAATTCGACCTAACGCTCTACGATGACGAATACCTGGCAAAGATGCGCAAGTTTCTAACCAAGGGATTTGATCATGTCGGCGAGATCATGCCCGACGGAGCGACATCCTTCGTTTATCCAGGCGCAGTAAATGCCCGCGCAGAAATACATGATATCGACTTTGACGAGATTTATATCTCACTGGAAAAAGATGGCGATGTTATCGGCGAGCAGCATCTGACTGATATCGATCCGCTGATCAACTGGTGGTTCTACGCCTTGGAAGAAGATACCGAATTAGACCCCGGCGTATATACGTTTCCGGTACGTCTTTTAAAGGAGGGTTCGGATGTTTTTAAGCGTACGGATAAATTCACGATCGAGGGAAAGGAAGCCGAGCCGAAACCACTCCTTTCGCTGGGCACGTTCTCACCTGGCACAACCAACGTAACGATCATCGCCGAGGGTATTCCTCTGAAAGGTGCGGAATATGATCTCCCATCCAATTACACAATCGTTTTCAACGGGTTCGGGCCTGATGTTGAATGCGTGTCGGGTGAATGGCAATTCATGTTCATGCGCGGGGAATCCTTTGCCGAGGTCAACATTGAACAGTTTACGGGATATCCGCAAAAGTTTGCTTACGCGTCAGGGAAAACCCTTATATTTGGCAACAAATCATCTTTGAAAATTGGGGACATTCATCAGGCGCCTTCCCGCGTGCTGGCGAAGTTTATTGGCCGTGATACTGCGGGTAAAATCGTTGGTATCGCCCAGGCCGATTTTAGCTTTCGTGTAGCGCTGGATCCAGAAGATTACTCAGGGCTTCGCTTCTTGACATGGAAGGCTGGCGAGGAAATGAACTTGCTAGACGCGAATGTCCCAAAAACGGGACGTCAGTATCTTATGCCTTCTGCCGGGTCATGGTGGACTGTTTCTGTTCGCAGTTTCGGCGGTATTGAGTTTGACGCGGTAAAAGTCATGCTTTCCAAAATTGTTGGAGGGGTTGAGCAAGTAGCCTGGGTTTTCGGCTCAGATTACATCGTTTACCACCCTGTTGGAAGTGTGGTTACTGAGCTTACGACAGACGACAAGGCTTACATTTTCGGCAGAGACGAGGATGGCGATAAAATTCGGGTAGTGTTCCGCGTCGGAGACGATGTTGAAATGCCGCTCGATGGAACGGACGGCCTTGGATTCTGGAAAATTACTATGATCGCCTTCCTCGAATCGGTCGAGGTTTCAACGCTTTCAGCGACAATTGAACTTATTGAGGACTTAGAACCGCCTATAAAAGATTGCTGCTCTGATTGCGAATGCGAGGGCGGCGGCGAATGGAATGCCGGAGCAGATCCGGAATGGTAAGATATCATCAACAAACTTGAAATAGAAATGGCATTAGTTCAAACCTTCAAAGTGGCGACCCTGCCCGCTACGCCGGTTGCGGATGCGATCTACTACGTAAAGGGCCCGGCTGAAACAAAGCACCGGATATGGGTAACAAGTACTGCCGGTGTAGCGCGCGAGATCGACGCGATAACGGAAGCCGCGCTTACAACCGCCCTTGCCCTGAAAGAAAACGTAATCACGGCAGGCACAACCGCGCAGTACTGGCGCGGGGATAAGACCTGGCAGACGCTGAATAAAGCGGCTGTCGGACTTGGCAACGTTGATAATACGCCTGACGCCGATAAACCAATCAGTACCGCCGTAGCTGCTGCATTGCTGCTGAAAGCGAACGACAACGCAGTTGTTCATTTGACCGGCAACGAGTCGATCGCGGGAATCAAGACTTTCGGCTCTTCGCCACTTGTTCCGAACGCTACGACCTCTGGGCAGGCGGCAGCATACGGACAGGTTACCGCAGGCGATGCGGCGCTGCAATTGCAGATCGACAACCTGAGCACCGCCATTGCTTCTGGCCTTGAATTCAAAGGAACAATTGATGCTTCGACAAACCCGAACTACCCGGCCGCAGCTGTTGGGGACGTGTACATTATCAACGTCGCGGGTAAAATAGGTGGCGCTTCGGGCGTCGATGTGGAGAACGGCGATATGCTTATCTGTCGCGTCGCGAGTGCAGCCGGTAGTCAGGCCACAGTCGGCGCCAGTTGGAATATTGTCCAGAGCAACCTGGGCGCGGCCACTGAAACAACGATTGGATACAGTAGGAAGGCAACAACCACCGAGGCAACAGCCGGAGCATCCGACGTTGGCTTTATGACTCCTTTGAAAACACAGCAGAAGATCGATGCAACTGCTGTTAAATGGGACGTAGCACAGTCACTGACTTCTCCGCAACAGGCACAAGCACGAACTAATATCGGTGCGGCGGCTGCGAGCGCAATAAACGGTACGGCGGGGAAACTGCCAAAGTTTGGGACTTCAAGCACACTTGTCGATAGCATTTTAACGGAAGGGTCTGGTTTTGTCCGTGTAGCTGGTGTTTTCCAAAGTGATGTAGCGGCAGACGTTAACGCGCGAGGGATGAACTTTTTGGCGGGTGGCGTTGGCCGTTGGATTGCCGGCAAAGCTGGCACCGAATCCGGCTCAAACTCTGGATCCGATTATGTGTTGTGGCGATTGGACGATGCTGGAAGCTTTATAGGCGAAGCTTTTAAAATCACTCGCTCTACTGGTAATGCCACTTTCTCTGGAACTGTCGGTGTAGCAACGCCAACAGCAGCCGGACATGCAACTACCAAAGCTTATGTAGACGCTATCGCCGCAGGCCTGAACTGGGCTGCAACAGAGTGGTAATTCATTAGCTAAACTATTTCGATAATGGCATTTGAAAAAGAAAAGGACGCTTTGGATGGCGTTTTCAACGGTCTTGACCAGGCGTGCCGCAAGGGCGCATTCGGGCTTCAAGAAGCTGCAAAATTCATGAGCGACGTGAACACAATCGGCGCGCTACTTCATGGCGGCGTGAGTGCAATACTGACGCAGATTGTACAGCCTCCCGCAGATGAACAGCCCGCTGAGGAAGGCCAGAAGCCTGAACAGCCTTCGGAGATTGTTCCGGGAACAAATCAAAAAGTCGCTAAATCCAGATAGCCAGTAATGGGAGCAGTAAAGATGTATCGCAATTCCTCACTTCCGTCGCCGGGTACGATGGCGGCGGACCAGGTGCGGTATGTGAAGGTAGGCAGCAGCTACATCCAATATGTAATTGACAATTCCGGCGTTGCTATTCCTCCGGCAGTGATGGCCCATGCCCATAACATTTCCGATGTCGAGGGCCTGCAAACGGCTTTGGACGGAAAGAGCGATACGAATCACGCGCATGCGAACGCTACTATCACGGTGGCCGGATTTATGTCGGCAGCAGATAAGGTAAAGCTCGACGGGCTTAGCAACTACACGCACCCGGGTTCGGGCGTAACACCGGGGACATACCGAAGCGTTACGGTCGATGCATTGGGCCATGTTACCGCTGGCTCAAATCCGAATACGCTGGCAGGGTACGGCATTACTCAAAAGTTCGTATCCCTTGATCCTGCAGATGGGTTCCCTACGCCGGTGCAAAGCTCCTACGATCTGAATACGGCAGCACTGACAGCTTACGGATACGCTACGACGGCAACAAACCGGCCAACGGGCGCGGCGGCAAGCGGCTACTTCTCGACCAATTCGATCGATAGCACATCCTTTTTCCAGACGTTCGCCAATCCGACCGTTCAGGATGCGTTCTTCTACCGTAGGAGAAACGCGAGCACTAACTACACCTGGTTGCAGGTAGCTTCGCGCGAATGGGTTGCCACGCAGATTTCTGGAACAGTAAACCAGATTCCATTATTCACCGGCACGAATACGCTTGGCGACAGTATTCTTTCTCAGTCTGGCATCAACGTTACTGCGGCTGGGCAGTTCGTGTCGGATGTTGCACCTTCCGGGACAGGATCGCGCGGTTTCGGTTTTTTTGCGAACGGGTCTACCCGTTGGACTATCGGGAAATTTGGACTTGAAACGGGCAGCAATGCAGGTTCAAACCTTGTATTTTACCGGTTCAATGACGCTGGCGGTTTCCTTGGCGAGGCCATGAGCATAAACCGCGCCACTGGCAACGTAGTATATTCTGGCACGATCACTGCAAGCGGAGGAAACAGTACGCTGTGGAATGCGGCGGTGCCGAGCACGAGAACGCTCACGATCAACGGCACTACTTTTGATCTGTCAGCGAATAGGTCGTGGACAGTGTCGGGCGGAGTTGGCGGTAGCGGAACGAATGGATTCGTTACAAAATGGAATGGAGTAAACCTCGCAGACAGCTCGATCAATGATTCTGATGCAAATTATTTGAACTTGTCCAAAGGTATCAATGTCAAACAAGGCGCGCCCAACTGGTCAGTAACGCTCGAAGGAAGCACATCGAACTCCAATGTCATTTTTTACAATCCGACAAGCACTACTGGATCGGCATATTTTGCTGGTAGTAGCGCAGGTATTTCCGTAAACATTATTGGAGTAGGTCAAGTAGCTCAGTTTAAATCTGATCTCACCTTTCAGCTTGCCAGTCAACTGTCAAGTTTAGCCGCCACGGGTACTGCCCCCTTTGTAATTGCCAGTACCACAATGAGCCCAAACCTGAACGCCGATATGGTAGACGGGCTGCACGCGAGCAGTTTTGCGCTAGCATCGTCACTTTCAGGCTACGTTCCAACGTCTCGCACGATTACCATAAACGGCACCACGTTCGACTTATCCGCGAACAGATCATGGACGGTTTCAACGACCGGGCTCGGGGGAAGTGGAACAGTTGGGAGGCTTCTGAAATTTTCAGCGTCAACTACCGCAGCAGACAGCATTCTGAGTGAATCGGGCACGACAATTACGGCAAACGGAGGACAGTTTTATTCGGACGTTGCTCATAATTCAAACGTTCGCGGCTTCGGGCTTCAAGCGAGCGGCGTTACGCGCTGGACATTCGGAAAAGCAGGGACAGAATCAGGATCAGATTCGGGATCAGATTTTACTTTGTGGAGTTACAGTGATGCGGGGTCGTTCGTAAGGGAGCCTTTGCGTATTTCGCGGGCAAACGGCAATGCAACATTTTCGGGGATGATTACCGTCAGCGGTGGGAATTCCAACAATTGGACTACCGCTTATAGCTGGGGAAATCATGCTTCGCAAGGCTATGTAACGTCATCCTACCTGATTGCCAACTACTACACCAAGGCTTCGATAGACGGAATGGTTTCGGGCTATGTACCCGATAGTAGGTCCGTAATTGGGACTGGTAGCATCCAAGGCGGTGGAAACCTTGGAATAAACAGAACTTTAAACCTGTACGGGGACCAGGACAACCCGGGAATTAACAAGTACTATGGAACTGACGGTTCAGGCGGCAAAGGATGGTACAACCTGCCGACCGGAGGAGGGAGCAACGTACCTAATTCACGGGTGCTAACGATCAACGGTGTCTCCTATGACTTGTCAATGGATCGCTCGTGGACTGTTTCCGCAGGCGTAGGCGGAAGCGGATCTAGTGGATATTTAGCTATGTGGAACAGCTCGGGATCGATCACGAATAGCTCAATCTATGATTTCGGCGGCTACATGGTAATTGCCAAAGATATTCTTGTTCAGGCAAGCAAGGCCTTCCAGGTGCCAAGTGGTACAGCTTCCGTGAAAGCGGCACAGCCAATTTATGGCGCAGGGCAGCTATTCTACCAGACCGACGGAACGCAGGGGTTGTATGCGGTAAATTCCGCAGGTAGTTGGGTACTCATTTAATTAATCAAATTTTCATCAATAAACTAAATCAAAATGGAAGTCACTTACAGAAAAATCATTGACTTTTTTAGCCTTGCAAACAATTATTTGAAAGCGGCCGAGGAGGCCAAAGAAAAGGATACGCCGCTTAGCGATGCGCTGACCGACGCCCTGGAAGAATGGAGGCCAATAATGGAGAAGTACAATAAACAGCTCGGTAGGCTACGCCGCAAGTTTGCGGAGAAAGACAAAAAGACAACGGTGCTGCTCAAAGATGCTTTTGGCAATTACCAGTTTACCGAAAACGGGGAAAACGAGCTTGACGATGCCATTGAAACGCTTTTGGACGAAGAGATTCGCATTGAAACCAATTGGGTATCCGATGTGCCGGCAGATCTTCATCGGGGCTATGTGAGATCATTCAAAGGTTTTGTGATTGATCCAAGTTATCAACCAACTAAAAGAGAGGCAGAATAATGGAGCCAATCCTGTCAAAAAAAATCAAGGGCGGTCAAATCGAACGTACCGTCCTGCAAAACGCATTTTTGAACCTGACCGTAACCTTTAAAAGGGAAATGGTAAAGGACGTGGGCGCAGAAAACGAAACAGCGTCAACGATCGATTATCCGACAGAGCAGGTTCAGGTCCAGTTTGACGCAGAGTCGATCGACAAGCTCACCGCCGCCGATATTACGGCTATGCTCGATCAGGCGATCAAACAGACGAAGGCTAAGTACAAGTAAGATTACCATTCATTTCATCATCAACTAAAAACCAATTTCATGAAAAACCTGCTTTTGGCGGTACTCCTGGCATTCAGCCAGGTTGTATCCGCGCAGATCAAAATTGACCTGCCTGAATCGGTCGCCGACAAGTCTTTTGTCAACGGCCAGATCAGAGCAGCTGAGGCACGTCAAAAAGCCTACACGGACAGCCTTTTTAAAGTAAAAGGAAATGACGGCGGCACCCAGAATCCGCCCAACGGATTGAAGCCTTGCGACCGTGGGCCGGAGCCGAAAGAAATTTACAACGTCACTACAACGAGCGCAGTAGTGCTTTGGGACGGGGAAAACGTGTTTGGTTGGGACTACTCGATTTACAAGGGGGCCACTCGTGTAGCTTTTAATTCAGTCAAACCGGTCAGCAACCGTGAGCCTATCACTTTCGCAGGACTTGAACCAGGTGAGTACACCCTGAGCATACAGGGGAATACTTGCAAAAGCGACGTTTACAGCAAAACGTTTGTAGTCCCAAAGCCTACTGGCGATAATGGGAATGGCGGAGATGGGGGTAATTCTGGTCCACCGCCCGTAACCAAAGGCAAGCGCAGTATAATCATGAATTTGACCGGTTATGGCTTCGACGTAAGCCAGCCGACCGGTATAAATGCTGATTGGCTGGAACGTATCGAAGCTTTCTGTAACCTCAAATACAACGGTAAGAAGTTTCGTGGCATCGATGCAATCCGCGTCAACATGAAATGGTACAGCTATCAACCTAACGAAAAAACTTTTCGTGACGACAAGCTGCTCGACCTGATCAATTATTGTAAGTCTCGTGGTCTAAAACTGTGTATCGCAATCATTCCCTGGCGGATTATCGGTGACGGAATGCTCGACCGGTCCGAATGGCTGGAACATTTGCCAGATCCGAATTGGAGACCATCCAAAGACAATCCTACGCAGGATCTCGTCTGGCACGCCGAGGGCGATCTTCCGAGCGATGAGAAAACCTACATGCCGAGCTTAAACAGCGTGGTCGGTCGGGAAAAGTTCAAAAATGCGGTGCGTCATTTGGCCGAATTCATGGCTAGGTATCCCGAGTACGTGGATTACATTTCAACTGCCACGTCACCGGGCGAGGAATACGAAACCGTAATTCATCGTGCCAACAACCAAATATTATTGACCGGTTACGGGCAGGTTGATTTGAACGCCTGGCGAGAGTATTCTGGAGGGATGGCGCCTCCTTATCCACAAAAGAACGATGAGGAATACATTGCTTACCTGTTCAACAACTCCGAAGCAGGTAGGAAATGGTATGAGTTCCGGACAAAAGGGCTGAAAGATTTTCACGCTGCGTTTGTTCGTGGCGTCCGTGAAGGCGGAGGCGGCAAGGTTCGTAGTTTGGGTATGTACGCCGGTGTCGGGGCTCCTTCCGGCACCTGGACCGGACTCTACAAGTTGAACGAAGTGTTCAGCGCAGGTACTTCGGATCAACCCGATATCATCTATTCAAGTGAAGGCGATGCCGGAAGCCAGAATAGTAAACTGATGGCGACCGACTTGAACGCCGGGACCTTTGCGGGCGCGGCTTTGGCTGTTGAATTTGATCCGGATGATATTTCGGTAAGTCAGGTTCGAAACCCTGCTCCGGACGCAGACGTGAGCGGCGATATCCTTTATTATTGGGCCGCGCCGCTCTTCCGTCACGGTGTGGAAGACTTACACTTTGCCATGTCGTTTTACGCGGCAAAAATAAGTGACCAACTCGGTCCAGCCATTTACAAAATCCGAGCTGAGTTCATTGATTCGGATATTGGCATGACAGACATCTGGCGAGGCGATCACTTTGTATTCCCGATTACCCGCTACAACGGTTTGCAGGAATTCAGGGAAATGTATTCGGCACGCGGTGGAGGCATAAATACGCAGGTTAAAATTACACTTACCGGCAACCCGGTAGGAGACAACACGGCACCAACACAATACCAGAAAATTACCGACTTCCTAAATGGGAATTCGCCGGCGTACCTGGGCAACGTCCGTGTCGACATTAAACGTCAATCGGGCACTGTATACAGTTATGCGCGTGGCAACATTGGCCCAGATGATCAGAAATCTGCAATGTCGATCTCAAAGGGCGTCGCAGCGGCTACTTTTCTGGCGGAAACCTACGATAACGGTTCAGTCGGCTTCGAAGACAAGGTTAGCAAATACCTGCCCAGCTGGCGCAGGCCAGACAAGGAGAATATCACCATTCGGCAGGTAGTTTCCCACACGAGCGGGATCCGCGATGAAACTACTTACGATGGCGCGAAAACATTGGCCGAGGCGGTCGACGGGATGGCAAACACACCGCTGGATTTTGTACCGGGTACTCAGTTCAAATACTCGACTAGCTCTTACCAGGTGCTCGCCCGGATAGCCGAGGTAATCGCCGGCAAGAATTGGGAGCAGATTTTCAACGAGCGGATCCGGTACAAATGTGACATGCGGACTGCCGAGTTCAACCCGTTGGGCCCCGGTCCGGTGCATGGCAATCCGAAAAACCCTCTCGCCGGTTATGGGTTGTATGCCTCGCAAAACGATCTGTCCAATTTCGCGGCTATGCTGCGGGACAATGGCATGTTCAATGGCCATCGTGTACTGAGCGTGAAGGCGATAGGCCTGCTTAGGACAAACATGACCAACGGCCTTGGCAATTGGGGCTTTGGGTTTATCCTGGACGGCGACTGGCTTGTGAGTGAGTCTGCAAAGGGATTGTCACTCAATGTCGGACCGGGATTATCCTACGTGCTAATGACGCAATCGACCTATGAGGCAACGATTGCGTCAAATAACGGCTTGCGCAATTTAGTCCGATCCTTACTATGAAAGACTTTCATTGGAAGATCATAGCGCTACTGTTGGCCGTGATCCTGGTATTGTCGATCATCCTGTACTGTCGCGGCTTTCGGCAACCAATCCCCAACCCGGACGCGCCCAGCTTCGTCGATTCGATACGCGAGAGCCAGCGCCGCGCTGATCAGTTCGGCGATACCGTAAATAAATATCATCCCGACCATGAAAACAATCTTGAAGGGTACCGCAAAAGTGCTGATCCTGATTCTGCTGAGCGTGACGAGCTGGGCGCAAGGATTGAAGCCAACGCCAAAGCGGACAGCTTACGAAAGCGCACTCCTCGATAGTGCATATCGATACGAAAAATTAAAGCTAGCCTTTATCCCACTGAGAACCGCCTATGAATCCCAAGGAAAAGAAGTTGAAGAGCTACGAGCCTCCGTGCGTCTGCAAGCTTTGCAAAACCAGGTGCAGAAACAAAGTTTTGAAGCCGCGATCCGCAAGGCGAGTGAATCGGGTGGATTCTGGAAAGGCTTTAAATGGGGATTGGGAACCGGCTTCGGGACGGGATTTTTAACAGGGCTCTCTGCCCACAAATAACTTTTAAATGAATTTCAAAGAGCAAATCAATGTCGTTGCCAGTATGGCCGATACTATTTGGATAACTATTAAAGGCGTGATTACGAACCCGTTCATTTTACTTCTTTCTTCGTCCACCGTCGGGATCGTTCAGGTGTTTTCCTATCGTTCGGACTTGACTGGCACGCTGGCGGCCGCCGTTGGTGGAGTATTTATTGTTATGACGCTCTGTGGGCTCGCCAAGCATTACAAAGAGGGTGAATGGAAAGCAGAGATCTTCTTGAAAAAGACGGTCGAGCAGTTCATTGTAATGTTCTCAGTTATTGTTTTGGGATACCTTGCATCGCTGGTAATTACAGTTGTCTTTAAAGTATTGACCGCAGCGGCGCCGGAAACTACGGTGGTGCCGGGCGCTGCGCTATACTTCATTTTTTCGGGGTACGCCATAATGTTCTCCTATCACTTTATCAAATCCTGTGATTTGATTGACCAGATGCAGCCAACACTACTACCGAAGTGGTTTTCTACACCATTTCGAAAATTCCGGAAAACGGGCGCTTTTAAGGATTTGCTTGCTTTCCAGGAAGAGGAGGAGGTGAAGCATGAACTTTGAGCGAGCGATAGGCTATGTGCTCGCTGAGGAAGGCGGGTTTACAGCCAAAGAAAGCGATGCGGGCAACTGGACCGGCGGCAAGATCGGGAAAGGGATTTTGAAAGGCACCAAACACGGGATCTCGGCCGCGAGTTATCCGGATGAAGACATTCGGAACCTCACCAAAGAACGAGCCGAATTTCTTTTTAAACGTGATTTCTGGGATAAAATCAAAGGAGACCAATTGCCGGGACTGATATCCCTTCACGTCCTTGATTTTGCCGTGAATGCCGGTGTACCCGTGGCAATCCGAGAGTTGCAGCGTGCGGCCGGCGTTACCGTCGATGGATTGATTGGGCCGAAAACCTTGAAGGCTGCCGCTAATGTTACGGCGTGGAAGTACGCAGAAATGAGGATTTGGCATTATACCGGCCTCGCAAAAAAGAAAGCAGCCTACCGGGAATTCCTTGCCGGATGGCTGCTGAGGAATCAGAGAATAACCAGGATATGCCTGGAAAACTGATACTCACTTGGAATATTGCTTTTTGCGCGATAGGGGGCCACAAGTCTCTTGACATGTAATAAGCAATATTTCAAGCAAAGAGCCTATGATAGTACTGTCTCGCAATAGTTGAATTAAGTGCTAGTGTTGGAGATGCCTCAACAACAAGTATTTGACCAAGAACGGAGGAACATACTTCCTTCTGCCAGGTTGACTTTGCGGTTCTAACAGACCTCTCCCCTTCCGACGTATTTGTTGTTTTAATATCCAGAATAACATGCCAGTAATTCATCTTTGTGGGTGCATGCTTCACTACCGCAGTCGCTATTAAATCCGATTTATTATTCTCCGTCAACTTTCCAAAAGCCTGTGCAAATTTTCTCGCTTCCTTGTTTCCTGAAACATCCATCTGGTAAGGAACAGTTCTGTTATGAATTCGACTAAGACCAAAGTAAATAGGCGGATAGTTATCATCAAGTATCTCATATGAATCATTATATTCTGACAACAGAACCGCTTCCCCCTCCCAATTACTACTTCCGTCATGGCGTGTCCTAAACCTAATATCTTCCGTTTCGAATTTCCCCCCAAGTAAATTCATTGACAATTCCGGGATGCGATCAACTGAGATAAAATTCTGTCGAGCGTTATCAAATTCATTAAAAGTATCGTTATAAGAACCCTCAGCTCTTCTCACAACGGAACAACTCAAGTCATTACTAACCCGATCTATGTCTATTTCTCTTCGGTAGCAAATTGTAGGAAGCAGTCTAAGTGGATAACATGACAACTTCCTAATTCTCCGTCGATTATAATAATAAATATTCTTTAAAAGAGGGTACAAACTCATCAATATCAGCCGCATTGCTTGCTATCAGCTCTCTATTTGCAAAAAAACTAAACACAATTTCATTTTCACCAAATACTTTATAGTCTAAGTTCTTATCAATCAACAACATTCTATCGTCCGAGAACCCTAAAGTGAATCGAAGTCCTTTTCCATCAATTCCTTCAACGACAACCTTCTCAAAGTTCAATTGCGCCAGTTTTAAAGATGTTCTGATAAACTCCCTAAGAACAAATTGCTTCTCAAATCCCTTTGGAGCGCCAAACTTCTTAATTTCTGAGTTAAACGCAATAATTAGAGGAGACAGTGATGATAAAGCGCTTACCAAGTTACCAAGCGACACTTTGGTGCCCTGAGCTTTGGTTTTATCTGCTATTTCTACTGTATTCACCTTTGTACTTACAACGGTTCTCTCATTCGAGTAATTTTGGTAAAAATTTTTGAACAAGTCCCGGTCTTCAATGCCCTCCCAATTGTGAATTTGACTGCCGCCAGTTATATCCGACGCAACAACTGTAATTCTCGGATTGAGTAAGCGAGTTTCGCAATTATCATCCACATTATTTACGGTAGCTGTCATAATTATTATGGATAAATTGGATTTAGATATTTATTCAAATAGCTGTCTTTCAGCAAGCCAAAAAACAACTCTTTTTCTACACTATGCAACTGATCTATTTGCTTAATTAAATCAGTCAAGTTGCTAGCTACGCCCTTACGAATAAAACAGTCAATATCAATTACTAGCCCGATCTTTTCCAAGTCCTTCTTTTCAGCCTTTGCCCTAGAGGCGATGAGAAGATTAATTGTGACATCTCCAACCGAAATGTTTGTATGTATGGCACGAGTTACCGAGTTCTCATACTTCGGCAACGACAGTTTTGGCAACCAACTTAAGACATCCTCAGGTTTCTCAGAATCTGGCAAGATGCTTATGTAGCGCAAACCAACTCGCTCTACTTGATCAACTAGATCGATCTCATACAGTCGCTTCAATTGAGTCTGTATAAAGGGAAAATAATTCCGCCATAATTTATACTCACCAATATTCTCAAACGTTACAAAATCCGGACCAACGCTCAACGAATAATCATTATTAACTAAGGTGAAGTCAGCAGATTGAGATTCATTTAAGTTGCCTGGCTCACCATAAAAAGTTGTATGATTTTGAATTTCAGGTAGTACATCGCCAAAAGCGGGATATATCTTACTTAATAATTGTTCTCGTTCAATCTTAGAGGTAAATCGAACTTCTACTGCGGATGAAAATAGTGGATTGGGAGTTACTTCGACAGGTAACGGCATAGATACACCAGAAAAAAATTTTGCAAAGATATCACTATCCTAGTAATAAATGAGCCTGCTATCTCTTTTTTGTGAAAAATACAACAATCAATCAGAAAAACAAGGGATGGTATTTATTTTTTAGCATAAGGTATAAATGAGCCATCGCTCCGGCAAGCTACGCCACAAATCGAGCAACCGATAACGACAAAAAAGTTACATACTACTGGATACGACGCATTACAGGTACGAACCCTCGATTCCTTGGCTGACCGAGGATCTCACCTATTCCGTGAGACTATCCATCCATTACGAATGCTCCGGTGTACTGTCATTATCTTCCAGCCATTTCTTGAACTGCATCAGCTTGTCGATACACGGCTGCTGTTGACGAGGATCCTTATTCGCCTTTATCGCATAGAATCGACCTTCCACAAAAAAGGCCGGATCGATTATTTTGGTGGATTTGTGAATCTGTACCGGCTCCTTCGGCAACTCCCGGCCTGCGTACCATTCTTCAAGTTCTTGTATTGTCATTCGTCGTCACTTACTAGTTCCGCTTTGCACGCGACGGCATACCCCCATTCCTTCACAATTATCCCTTTTCCAGTAATCATCAATCTCCGATAGGGGTAAGTGCTGTTTGACACCAAGACCTCTTCGCCAATATTTGGTATCAAGCCAACCGGCATCATCAAAGAATGTGTGATGAGCGGATCAGTATCAGCTTCAGTAATTGTTACATGAATTTCGATCATGAGGCGCGATTTCTTGTAAAAATAAAACACCTCTTGGCTCAACCAAAATATTTTCAGCCTGAATAATAGAATTTCGCTAGAGTTGATATCAAAATTTTGGTATTATTGTGATCATTTTTCTGATACCCAAACACTCATCAACAATGGAAAAGGACTATGGGCGGTACGGCCCACAAATCGTACAGATCCGGCGATTTCGAGAAGATTCAACCGATTATTGGGAGAACGTTAAGGAATATGACGAAGAAACCAAGCAGCTAACGATGGCAGAGCCTGACGACAAGCTAACGATGGACGAAGCATTGGTTTTGATACGGAAGCTAAATCCCACAGGTTTCTCGGCCATCTATCGGGTAATTCACTGGCATTGGCCAGAACAACGAGCGTAATTTTGAGCCAGGATTTACGAATCCTGGCTTTCTTTGTTATCGGACTGGCTTTGCTTTTGAATCGACTCCCTCACTCTCGCTGGAACCACGCTTGATACATACCTCGCAGCGTTTTCATCCTCAAAGCTTGCAAGGTATTTCTGCGTAGTTAATGGGCTTCCGTGCCCGTAAGCATCCTGGATAAATTTCAAAGGAGCTCCGGCATTCATTAGAGCAGTAGCGTTGGAATGGCGTGCCTCGTACACGCGAACAGGAAAGTCAAATTTCAAATCTCTTGCAATCAGTCGCATGTGCCGGTTTATGTTCCAGGTCACCTGGTTCACTACACGCTTTTCTGTTTCTGGATCCGCACGAGCCGGAAGGAAATCAAAAAGCCTATCTTCGGGATCACGGCCATCGCCGCGCCATTGTTCGATAATCTGAACGGCCTCAGGTAGCAAATAAATGGTAATCTTGGCTATGTTGTCACGTTTCGTTTCAATCGTCTTATCACGGTAGAACTCGATGACGCCCTTTGAAGGCATGTAATCCCGGGTCCTCAACTTGCACAGGTCCATAATATTGATTCCGTTGCACATATAGACCAACAGCCACATATCCCGGTACTTTTGGCGAGGAGAACCCTGTTCGCACGGATACTCGAAAATATCTGCAATATGCTCCTTGTTAAGCGCCTTTTTCGTGTTGAGGACGCTGGCAATTTTGTAGCCCTTTTTTTTCTCCTTGGTGTGAAACGGATAATCCTCAGCGTTCGCCGTCTTATCGCCTTTCGCCTCGTTCCAGATTATCCGCATGTAACGTGTGTAGATTGAAACGGTGGTAATCGAAGCCGGCTTTTCTTTCCCGCTCTCTGATTGAGGCGCCTTTCCGTATGTTAACATCCACTTCTCATACTGTTTCAAAAAGCTGGAAGTAATTGCCATGATCGGAAGCGAAACGTTATCCACTGATTTCGCCAACTTTGAATACACGGCGAATCTGCGTAGGCTCGATGCTGTTGAATCGTGGAGATTTCCGTTGCTAATGTCCCCTTGTTCCCTCAGGGCTGAGGCTCGTTTGGTAAGCGCAACAATCATATCTGAATCAGTCGGCGTGACATCTTCCGGCGTATAATCTCCCGCAACAGTTCGCGCAAACAGTTCAAAAGTGAAGTATGATTCTATCCTTGCGATTGCCGTTCGCGCTTTATGTAAAATACCCGCTTTGCTCACGCCGGTAACTTCTTCTACATAGGTTTCGCCATAAACCCGGTTCCAAAGATTTCGACGAGCCTCATCCCGAATTCTGCCAGATAAGCCTCGTTCGTTATCTTTGAGAAATTTTGCCTCTTCGTCGGTTAGGATCAGGCCTGCGGAGTACTCTTTTTGTTTACCGTCAAAGTAAACCGCATATTTAAGAGAGCAGTGACCTTCCTTCATTCGGCGGCGGTCAAAGTAGAGGGTAACGGTAGGCCTTTTATCCATATATTACACGGTGTAATTCACGGTGTAAATTTAATAATTCACCGGTAAACATTACGCATGCATTTAGAAAAACACAAAATTACTTGTATTCAACTCATTGATTTACAGTATATTTATATAAACGGTTATTAACCAACAGATAAACACAAGTGTGACTCATAATCAGTAGGTGCCTGGTTCGATTCCAGGTGGGCCCACGTTGAAAAGCACTTAGCATGGTCGCTAAGTGCTTTTTTATTGCCCCATATCGCCAGAAAGAACGGATTCTCAGTGCGTGTTCCACAGTACTTTCAGCTGCGATCATTTACCGATGACGAATGGTACTGTTTCGCAAGATTCGTCGCCATTCTTATATTTTGCACAAATCGTCATCTTAGCCTCGGTATCTTTCGCTACGTTGTAAATAATAGCAATCGACACCAGAAATAACGTTGAAGCAACTTTTACGACAGTTTTCATAAGAATGGATATTACCACACTATCTTTATCGCGGTGGCTTTAGACAGTAAATCAAACATTCCTCCCGTTCACTAATTGTTTCTTGCCATTACACCCGGGGAACTGCAATTTCGTGAGTCTTTACACTATCCACGAAATGGTTATGCTCACACTCTACACTATCACATCGCTGGTATTGGCGGCAGTTACGCTGGTCGGCTGCGGCAAATGGCTCCGGGTTCGCGAAAACAGAAAATTGAAACGGGTCTTGAGAAACGGCAGAGAATACGAGGCGCTCATCCTCCACGCCCGGTCAATCAAGCCTTCGATATTCAACACGGAAAATATCAGATTGAAGGTGCAAATATGGGCTGAGAAGCCACTTGTCTTGGAGTTCGGCTACGACGCATCTTATCCTGAATGGCGCGAACTGGCGACGGGGAAAATGATTACCGTGGATATCGACCCGGACGATCCGCGCAATGTCCTCATCGTTCGTAAATCGTCGCGCCCCGCGAAAGTCCTCCCCGTACCCGGCAAAATTTTGCTGGCTTTTTAAAGGATTATCATAATATCCGGGTTGGGTCGGTCCTTTTTATCGAGATACTCCCAGGATACGATGTCTTCTTCCGGGTAAATATTGCCGGTATCCTCGGGTCCTTCGTCTCCGATGGCTTCGATAAATGCTTTCGAAGCCTTTTTGTAAGTCCCCTCGCGGGGAATACCGTTCATATCTGTAAACAAAACCAGCGATTGGTCTTCGGGGAGCTTCATATCTTTCATTATGGTAGCTTTTAATGGTAAAAGAAGGCATTTGTGTCCTTCTTTACTACATTACCTTCAAATTTTATGCCCGCGTTCCGGGTTAATGACCGAAAACGACGCCAAGCGTAAGTTCCAGCCTGGCCAGACTTTCGTACTCTTCTTTTTCAAGCTTTACGGTCTCCTTCCGTCCACCATTTTCTACATTTACCTTGGTGATGGTCCCGCTCAGCAGCGAAAGATTGAAATACAACTTCGACCCGTCGCTTACCTTCATCCCATAGCCGACTTCCAGCCCAACACCCGCGGTTCCACCCGTAATATTCACCAGCGAACCATTCGCGCTCAGCTGATCTTTATAAGCCTGATAGCCAATATTCCCACCCATATACACTTCGCTTCCCGACCTGAGAATAAACCTGTTTAGCCCGGACACTGCGAAGTAGTTGAGATTGACCTTGTCTTCGAAACCATCCGCTTTATACTGATAATGACTGTGACTGTACTTAATACCTAGCCCAAACGGCTCCGAAATAAAGTAATGGATATCTCCGCCTAACGTGTAGCCCGACTTCATTTTATTGATATAGCTCCTGGCACCCGATGGTACCTGGTCGCTGGTCCGTGCTATACGCCGCGAGTAGCCTCCCTGAAAACGGCACTGCCAGCGGCTGAATGTTGCTTTCGGGACTATTTCGACGGGAGTGTCATAAAAGTCGATGCGCTTGTCGGCGATATTCCCGTCGGCCATCAGGGTTTTCGTTGGTACCCCAAGTTTTTTGTAGGTAAAATATACGTAACCGTCCCGCTCTCGCGTGATTTTGCAGGGAATGGAGTCGCCCGCAGTGGTTACAATAAGATCTTGTGCATAAGCGGCATTAGCCCCGGTCAGACAGATCAGGAATGCAAAAAGGAAATTCTTCATCGGGAGGGACTATTTACGTTTTTTATCAATGTATTCGGTCTGGCCAGTCCGGCGATCGACCAGGTCGAGGGTTGGACGGCCTACGACCACGCCCATTCCTATACCGCAACGTATGTAATAGGTACGGCCCTTTCTGATATCGATGGGTACCGACGCTTTCGATTCGGTTTTGGCCCAAAGTTCCTGCATGCCTTCTGTGCGGATTTCAATTTTCTGGCGGAATTTGTTCGTAACACGGCATATTACCGAATCTCCGAGGTTCAGGTTGTAGCTGACCAGCGCCCCGGCGCCACCGCTGCGGTATACATAAAGAATAGCATGATCGATCAGTGAATCGGCTTCTGTTTCGACTGCATTCAGCGCCGCTATCTGATCCTGGTTAATCCGCAGAACCTCCGCGGTGATGCGATGGCAGGAACTCATAAAATCAGGGGTTTTGTGCTCAATGACCCGCACTGCATTACCGCCCGACTTCCGTGCCTCTTCCTTGGCCTTTTCCAGCACCACGGTATAGCTGCAATTGGTTGTCATGCCGGCATCACCCACCTTCACGGTCCCCAGGACTTCCGCCAAACCCATACCGGCCGAGTCTTTGGGAAGCACCCAAACCTCTTCGCGGTAATCAAGCGGCTGGTATTTTTGAGAGATATTTGTCTTGATTTTCGGGGCACAACCCGCAATGAGCAACAGCGCGAACAGCGAAGCAATCGTAAACTTTTGAAGCATGAGTACTGATAGGCAATAGAGGTAAATAGAGATATATCGGTTACTTAGAGCCAAATCTAGCTTAAACCGTTGCATTTAATCAATATTAACCAGCAAAAACCTCAGAACCCTTTTGCAAACCGGATAAAATTTCCCCAATCGTAAGCTGTCATATTATGCTCCCCTTCCCGGTTATGGTACCCGAAGTGCGGACCGATAACAGGCCTATCGATCCCCGGCGGGTCTTTGGGCAAGCCCGCTTTGATTTTATACAATGCATACACCGGTTCCGCGGCTTTCAATGCCAGAAATGTACCTTTTGGGTCGGCCCATAGATCTTTGGAAGCATTAGTCGCGTATACAGGCCGCGGTGCGATGAGCGCGATCAGCATGTGCTGGTCTACCGGCAGTGCATTTTCTTTGTCGTTATATTTCTTGTAGTTATTGTTAAACCAATGCGGGAAAGTCGCGTTGATGCGGCTGATCCGTTCGCCAAACTGGCGCCGGGCCAGTGCAGCGCCCGTGTTCCCCGAGCAATTGGTAACGCAAGCCGCGAAGCGCCTGTCCTGCGCCGCCGCCCACAACGATGTTTTGCCTCCCCGCGAATGTCCGACTACGATGACTTTTTTAGGATCGATATCCTTGTCCGTCTCAAAATAATCCATCACCCGGCTCGCACCCCAGGCCCAGGCACCAATCGCCTTCATGCCGTTGTCCTTCTTCAATTGTTCCGGATAGAGTTTCTGCAAAACGCCGGTCATATACGTGTCCTTATTATCGGGCGCCAGGTCGCTCACATGGAATGCCGCGATCGCAAAACCACTGTCGATCACCATTTCAGCAGGCCAGAACTCGCTCTTTTTAGTTCTCGTCGGGTCGGTATTCTCTTTCCCACGGTTATTGATCAGCAAAAACACCGGCACCGGCTTCTTCGCCTGCGTAGGAATAAAAAGTACCACATTGATCTGCACCGACTTTCCTTTTCTGAAAACCGTGACGCCCGCCTGCTTCAAAACCGCCTTACCGTTCATTTCCGGCCGGTCGTCTTCCGTCAGCGCGTAACGGATACTATCGTAATCGGTAGGCATTTGTCCGTAAATATGGTCTTCGAACAGTCTCAGCACTTCCGGCCTCCTCAGCCTCTCCCACTTTTCCTCATTACGGATGGTCTTCCCCGAGCTGGTTTTCAGGACATCCGGGAGCGTGTAATGGGGAACTTTCGCTTCGTCGTAGTTCTGGGCTGATACCGGGTAACAGGTAATCAGCAGGAGGTAGAACAGGGCTATTCGTTTCATGAGAAGTAATTGGGGTGTCCATTTCAAAATAAAACGCGCAAATAACTGGTATTTACTGACAAAGCATCTCTTAATCGGCTTTGCAAACATTTTTTTTAAAAGGAACCCAACCCTCCTGCCCTTCCCCGCAGTTTATTTTATTGACAGGTGGCCACCTGATTTACATCTTTTTAAATTTATACACCGATGGTCATAAGAACAGAAAAATGGCTGGTATTGTGCACTGCATTGTTGCTGATCCAGCTGGTCGCCTGCGAACGAGGTAAAATGGAAGAAAATGCGCCTGCGCCGTTTTCGGCGAGGACGGGAGCAGATAGCACACGGCTTGACAGTATTCCCCCGGATACGATCATGACAGACAGTATAATTAAAGACAGTATTGGAAAAGACAGCACTTTCGGGGACACGATCGTTCGGGACAGTATCATCGCCGACAGCTCTTTCTCAGATAGCCTTAAGGCCAGGCGCCAGTCAGCGCTCCCCGGCGCTCTGTCCCGTCTCAAAACTGTCCATTGAAAGTTGTTGCAGCGACTACCCAATTCGTTTTTAACGTTTTACAAACATAAACCAGCATGACCGGCCCGCAGATGCCGGTCATGCATCTCAAGATGATTTGGAACCATTAAACCAGATATTGGCGGGTTGCAGACGGCGGGAGCGCCAGAGTCAGGAAAAATTGTACCGGCAATTTTACCCTGTCCTGTTCGCGCTTTGCAAGAACTTTTTTGAGGACAAACACGACATCGTCACGGCGATCAACAACGGGATGCTGAAAGTGTTCGCGAACATTGATCAATACGATCCGATAAAAGGCCAGTTTTTCAGCTGGATGTACACCACTGTCCGCAACGCCGCGCTCACCATGCTCCGCGACCGGAAAACACAGGCGTTCGACTACGTGGAGATCGAGGATAGAATGGGGTTTGTGTCGCAGGAAAATCCATTGGAACAACTTTCGGCCGCAGACATTCACGTATACCTGATGCAACTGCCCGTGGCGACGCGCCGGATTTGCAGTTTGTACTATATGGATGGATTCTCCGTAAAAGAAATAGCCGGGTCACTTTCTATCAGCGAAGGGACCGTCAAGTGGCATTTAAGCGAGAGCAGGAACAGGTTGAAAATAATTTTTGAAAACCCTCTGTGATGAAAAGGAAAGACAAACATATCAACAAGTTTCTCCACGACCCGCTTCCGGATCCCGAAATCCCGGCGGACGACGCATGGGCGGATATGAGGGATATGCTGGATGCGGCGGAAGACCACGGAGCCAATGGCCAGGGCCGGTTCTCACAAATCTGGAAATCGATTGGAAAGCTTGGAGGACTGTTGGTTGTTACATCGGCGCTGGTGTTAACATCTGGGGTGGTTTCATTAATTGTTTTGAATGCTGAAACAAAAAATCAAAAATCGACTGATAATCAATCGATCAAATCAAAGATTCAAGATTCTGCATTGGTTAAAACAGATACAAGAATGCCTGTTTTACACCCCGATACAAACCATTTCGGCGTCGCCACTGCCGCATCCGAAACTTCGCTGCCAAAGATTATCAGCGCTCCGGGGGCCGTGGCTTCTTCGGATCTCGTCATTGCAGAAAACGAGCATATTGAAATAGAAAGCAAACATTCGTCAACCGCCAGAGCCAACTCCCGCCGTACGCACACAGCCGACATGCGGGCAGGCTACAAGCGGGCGGGTGACACGCGGGCGGATGCCATACAGGCTGGCGTTACGGGCGCACAGAACCTCCCTGCAAATGCGAATGGGCGCGATACATTTTCCACCCCAAGTGCCCAACAGCATCAATCAGCCCCGGCAAACCGATTGAGCACCGGACAGGCTGAGCAAGAAACAGTTCAATCTTTTAGCCTTGAAAAAAATACGAATACGACAACCGCACAAAAGTCGCCCAATAGCCTGGAACCGCGCACCGTCCGCTTCGAAAGCACTAAAAACGACCTGAGCAAGCTGGTCAAAAAGCCGAACGTTTCAAGTAAACCGCAGCCTCCGGTCAAAGACCGCAGTTCGATGTGGGAAGGCGTCCATTTCGGCCCGGAATGGAACATCAACCGTTCTATTGTTTCGACCGACTATATTTTCGCAGGCGCCGACAGCATCAAGCACCCCGCCCGGCTGGCGATCCCCGGCTTATTTGTTTCCAAAAACTGGAACAGACATACTGCAACCTTCATTTTCAATCCGCTGCACTCCTATTTCGGCGACAAGGGACGGGTCGCTCAACGTGTGGATACAGTCCGTGTGACGGATTCAATCTTCCACAAGGTGGATCATAACACCAACCTCATCAAAGCATTCGGGCTGAACTTTTCCCTCCAATACCAATACCGGATAGCATCCTCGTTTTCCCTGGTGGGAGGATTCTCCTATGCCCGGTACTCAGCAGCATTGCTCCGGACGGAAACCGATTACCAAGCGGGAGCAATCGTTCCCGGAGGGCATTTGGCGGCAAAAGGTCAGGAAGTATTGAAATCGTACATCCGCCCGCAACAGTGGAACATCCGCGCAGGGATATTATTTCATTCACCTTCGGTACTTAACAATCGATTACAGTTTGCCTGGATGACGATCTTCCCCGTATCGAACCTGTCGTTAAATGGATTCAAGAGTATTAAACCTCCCAATGTACAAGTCTCGCTGAGGTTCCTGGTCAGATAACAACCGAGCAACTGGCGCGAAACTCCGCTTCGTGCATAATATTTCGAAGGCCTCTGGCCGGTCCCATATGTAAGACCGGCCAGAGGCCTTCGCGTAACTTGAATTTTGAATGACTGAATGAGCCGCCGCGGAACGGGGAATGTGTGGATTAAATCTTTTAGTGAGATCGTAAAATGCCGCTAGGCATGCAATCTTGGTAGCGAATAGATGACCTCCGAAGGGCAATCAATGCCCTTGGGCATGTAACTGACTGGCAGCGTTACCCCCGGGGGCGTCATTTTCGGAGTTACATCCCTACCGGGATTTACAATACTCTGATCCTGTTCCGTTGCTACCAATATTACATCGCTGCGCGATTTAATACGGATTAATTGAATAGTCGGATGGAATTATTAGGTATTAAAATAAAACACGATTTTTCACTCATTCCACGGCTGCTCATTCAGTCATCTGCATAATTAGATTTTGATCCCGAAAGAAATTCCTAAACTCCGCCCGTCCGAGCTCCACACACCCGCGCCCGGATACATGGTGGGACGTTTGGTAAAATATTGCTTGTCGGTGACGTTGTTCACTCCGAAACGAAGTTTGTAATGCTGGCCAAGGTAAAGGGTAGCATTCAGATCGAGCAGGCCATAACCGGGCACTTTGCCGATGGTCCCATTGGCCGATGGCTCCACGGTATTCAGCGGGTTGGCGAAGTTGGAGCTCACGTAGCTATACTGCGCGGTTACCGAGAGTTTTTTGTATTGAAATTGAACACCATTTCTTGAAATCCAGGTCGGAACGCCCTCTACTCGGTTGCCGGCCACACTTTTGTTTTCGTTGTTCTGAACGGCGGTCCCGCGTACGTATTTGGCATCGAAATAAGATGTGGAAGTGAAGAACGACAGTTCGGTCTGAGGTTCGCCGCCATTGTATCGCCTGAATGCGGTGTATTCCAGATATGCCTCCACCCCGCGGGTTTTGCTGTCGCCCGTGGTGGTACGATACAGATACCCAGTCCCGTTTTCACCCTTCATCGACACGGTCCCCATCCGGTGATTGATCATCACCTGGAACAGCCCGACATCGTATTTCAGAACATCCCTGATATTGCCGCTGACCCCAGCTTCAAGATTATAGCCGGTCGCATCTTTCAGGTTTTTGTCCACTCTTTCCAAAACCGAACCGGGAATAATGTCCTTGAACACCACCGGGCGGTAGGCCTGTGAGAAGCCGGCATAAGCACGGCTGTTCTCCCCGATCTTGTATTGCGAGCTGATCCCGAAGAGCGGGAAGCGGTGTTTGATGGTATTGGGCAGGTTCTGCGGATTGTAATAAGTGATCTTACCGGTCATGTCGGTACCGCCTTTTTCCACGCGTACCCCGGGCGAAAGGCTGAGGCGCGGAGTAATGAAAATGAGGTTTTCCACAAACATGGCAATGTTATCGGTAGTCAGGTACATATCGCGGCCGAACTGCGGATCGGTAACAGTGAGATCGAAATCGCTGCCTGTGGTGCCTTTGCCTAGCTGCCGTCGGCGGAGCTTGTTGTGCATATACTGAACACCACCCGAAACCACATTGCGGAAACCCAGGAAATCGTACTGGTGCACAAGGCGCAGCTCGGCAGTGAAGCTTTTGAAATTATCGATATCCACCTGGCGAGCCCGGTAGGCATTGGTAACGCGGCTGATCGTGTCGGGTACATTGGCAAATGCATCGAATATAACGCTGTTCCGCGCGCCATAGACGCCGGAAGTGGTCAGTTTCAATTGTGTATTCGGGTTGATTTTCCAGTCCAAAACGATCGACGGCACATAAATGTCGGGATTGAAATAGTTACGCGAACGGGTCGACTGGCGTGGATCTTCCTTGAACATCGCGTCGGTAAGCGGCCCGGGGATCCGGTATACATATTCCGAACGGCCGAGCTCCGCCTTGATACGGAACGATTTACTGAACTCGTACATCAGGCTCACATATTGCGACTGCGCGTCGGATTTAGCTCCCCTGCGGTAACCGTCGGAATGGCGCTTTTGGTAATAGGCCGAGTAGGTCAGCTTGCCCACCTTGCCACCGATGGCATTGTACGAACTGAAAAGACCGAAAGAACCGGCGGAATTAACAGTTTCGAATGTAAATGCTTTGGTCGTGTCCGGGCTTTTGGTCACGTAGTTAATCATCCCGCCAAACTGTGCACCGTATTGCAGCGAAGACGTTCCCCTTACCAGTTCCACACGCTGGATGGATTCCATAGCCGGGCTGTAATGGCTCGCGGGGTAACCGTACATGTCGGAGTTGGTGATGATTCCGTTCTGGCGAATGTTATATTCCCAGGAGCGGTGCGGGTCGAGGCCGCGGGTGGAGATGTTGATCTGGTTGCCGCTGCCATCCATGTCGTACACGAATACTCCCGGGATTTTCGCAAAAATTTGCCGGCCGGTTTTTTCGGCGATATTGCCATTTACGCCGTCGATCTGGATCACTTCGCTCTTTTTACCCGCAGTAATGTAGGTATTGTGAACGTCGGGCAAGCGTTCGGTGTGGATAATACCCTTGCGCTCCCCCACCGTTACCTCGTTGAGATCAAGCACTTTATCGTAGTCTTTCTGCTTTTCCTGAGCCTGGGTTGTTTGGAGGCTTAGCAACCCTAACAGGAGTATCGTAGTGGTAGTTATTTGTTTCATTGCAAGCGTTTGTACTTTGTATTTTGCCGCCGCGGCGACCGACCGTGAAGGCGCGGGTAACCATCAATACCTTTCAGTGCCGGGGTGAAAGGTGCGCCAGCTGTGCCAGAACTCCTGGTAGGCATTGATCCGTTTCAGGTCGCTGCCGGTGCCGGTAAGGCGTTTGCCGAGCAGGTCGTGGGCGCCGGTTTTGGTAAAAATAGTGTCGTTTCTTAATGTGAATGGCTCGTCGAGTGCTTTGCCGAATGCGAAAAAGCTGTTATTATCGGCGCCAAGTACCAACGCTACGGGGGTCGTTCCTACCTGGCTGTTGATGATCCGCTCCTTTTTGAGCCGGTTCCAGTCAAAGGCCTTGGCCGCGCCCCCTGCCTGAATGCCCACCACCCATGATTTTTCTTTCCACGATACGGTATCTGTTTTGGTAAGTGTGGACTTTCCGCGACCTGATTCGTAGCGGCTCATGGAGTCGTACTTGGCCTGGTACACCGGATCGGGCTGCATTACCTTGCTATCCGGGTGCAGTTTCAGCCATTGGCTCAATGAGGTTTGGGTACTGGCAAGTTCGGGGAGCATTTTACCTTTCAGCGGACCGGCGATCGCTTCACCGTTTGCCTGCCGCCACCAGCTGCCGGTTTGTCCGTCTTCGAACATCGCGTTGAAATGATCCATCCCCACCAGCCTGAAAACTTCCGGCTTACCATCGACAGTGGGCTCAAAAACGCGGCCTGTGCGGCATACGGTACAATAGGTTACCATAATGGGCTTGCCCCCAAGCATGTCGCGCACCTGGTGGTGATAGCCTATAAACTGTATCGGGTACGCTTTTGCCTCGCCATTGGCCTCCACGCCGATCACCAGGCGATCCATATCCACCTTGTTGCTGGCTGCATTGTGCTGGATTACCGCCGAGGGCTGGTAAAACATAGTATCAGCCGCCATTTCGAAGTTCGTTGCGTAGGTGATACCTGCCGCCAATAGCAGAAAAATGGCAGGCAGCCATTTCATTTTACCTGAAAACACTGAAAATGAGCCGATCACGATCATGGCCCAGAACAATATGCGCAGCGGCCACCGCCAGGTATGGAGTATATAAGCTGCATCAATGCTATTCATCTGCTGGCTGCCCGGCATGGGCATGATGAAATAGACTTTCGCGATCTCGTAGAGGATTATGCCGATAATGCCTCCGTAAAACAACTTCTTCATATATGTTATCTCGAAAAAATCAGTGGAAGAGGTGCAGCGCGCACCGGCGCATCTTTTAAAAGAAATGGGTTCGCCAAGCGGCGAACCCGTTTGCCTAATATATTAACCTATGATAATACGCAAAATCAAACTCATTTGCTTCTGAATGTGACAAATAATGCCACCAGGAAGGGCAGCGAGAATACCAGCAAGGCATTCCCGAAACCTCCGAGCACCGTCACCAGAGAGCCAATGAAAAACACCGCCGTGGCGGTAAAGAACCGCCCGACATTAAAACAAAAACCCGTGGCCGTCCCACGTACCGCAACCGGAAACAGCTCGGGAATGTAGCTGGACAATGCGCCCTGACTGATCCCGAAACAGAATGCGAGCATCGCAGTTTCGACATAAATGATATTGGAAAATGTGTGGTTGGTGATGAACAGGACACCACATAGTACCACGCAGCCGGTGAATGTGGCCATCAGCGTATTTTTCTTGCCAAACCGGTTCATCAGAATGCCGGAAAAAATACCGCCGGTAATGCCGCCCATTCCCAGAAGGATCATCAGCAGCCCACGTTCCTTCTGGCCATCCTGCCCGCTCGCGAGCAACGACTGTGCCCAGGTGGGCAGCCATGAGAATATGCCCCAAAGCCCAATGAGTACCGCACCGAAAATCAGTGAGCCCTTTATGACGTTAGGCCGGTTTTGAGCATCAAAAATCCCTTCATGGCTATTTTTAACCTCTCTGACATCTCTCCACCGGTCCGATTCGGGAACGAGCAGGAAAATCAGTAATGCAGCCACAACCGGGATCAACCCGATACCGAAGGCCGTACGCCAGTCCGAAAACAGCAGGTTCAGGCTGCCCGTGGTTACGATCCCGATGGGGAAGCAAACGGCCAGCACACCCAGAATTACGGCCCTGCTACGCGCATCCCATATCTCGGAAATATACACCGTCGTGATCAGCAGCACGCCGCCCACGCCCATTCCGGCCGTGAAACGAATGGCGAGCAAAGAGTACCAGTCGGGGACGATGGTAACGAGGCAGGTAGAAACGCCGTACAATGCAGTCACCAGCGTCAGCGATTTCTTCCGACCGATCCGGTCGCTTACAAAGCCGAACAGCAATCCGCCGCACATCCAGCCATAGAGATAGATCGCATTCACATAAGCCCCTATCTCACCCAGTTCCGCCTCGGTCACCGCCGCGCCTTTCAGTTCGGGAATAGCAACCGGCAAGTACACCGACATCAGCGTCGACACCGTGCCACTTAATGTATAAGCGACCACGCAAAGCGCGAATGCAAGCCATTTCCGGCTTACGCTGGTGGATTCTACGCGGGTGATTTCCAATGTTTCCATAGCCGTTTAGCGAAAAAGTTCGTCGAAATTCAAGCTCACATAATACAACCCACCCACGGCCGGTGAGCCGTAAGCCTGTACGATGTATTTGTTCGTGATATTGGAACCACCCAGTTTTACGATCGTTTTCAAGCTGGGAATGCGGTAGCTAACCTGTGCATCGAGCAAGTTGTAGGCATTCACACGTCCCGGTCGCATTTCGGTAAATGTGCCGTACCAATCGAATGCCTCCTGCCAATGCCAGGCCACATTGAAACCGAGGCGGTCGGTCAGTCGTGCATTGCCGAACATTACATTGGTTTTCCATTTCGGCGTGTTGAATGCCGGGATATTATTCGGATCGGCCTCGCCCATGTTGAAATCTATCCAGGTAGCATTAGCCGATACTTTGTAATTTTTTGGTAAAGAGTAGGTCAAACCGGCGCTTACACCCTGGATCGACACTTTGTCTTTTGCATTGGTATACAACTGGTACAACTGCCGTCCCGCTCCCAGCAATTGCATGGCCGCCTCCTGGTTCACCGAGCCGTCCGCTGCAAGGATATTCGCTGGCGCGGCCGCCACTACGGTATTGATAATGAAGTCGGTGTACTTGCTGTAATAGTAGTTCACATCTACCAACAGCTGCTTCGCGATCAGCCCTTTATAACCAACCTCATAGCTTTTTACCTTCTCAGACTTGATGTAGGGTACATTGGATTTCACCAACTTGTCCTTGTTGTTCGCGACTGCCTGAGGGAATGGAACCCCTTTTTGCATATCAGCACCGAATGCTGAGGCGAATGCAGAGAAAGAAGCGATCGTCACTGAGTTTGAATAGGCATTCATGCCTAATGAATTCACCGGCGCACCACCGAGAATGATGATCGGACCGACATTCAGCTTAATATATTGATCGCCGATCGTCGGGTTGCGGAAACCTGTCTGGTACGAAGCGCGGAAATGGTGGTTTTCGTTGGGTGAGAAGACGGCGGAAGCCCGCGGTGTGAAACGGCCATCGAAGTTCTCGTTCTTGTCGTACCGGCCCGAAACGGTCAGTTTCAACCGGTCTTTCCAAAACGATTTCGAAGCCTGGGCAAAAACCCCGTATTCTTCATTGGTCAGGTTTTTATCCTTGTCATCGAAAAGCGTCCCTCCGGTATTGAGAAAGTACTTCCGGTAGTTAGCACCAACCTGGAAATTAACCACTTTCAGCAAAGAACTGAAATCATACATTCCCTCCACGTGGTTCAGGCTGCATTGGCTGAGGATACCTGCACCGGCCATTCCGCGTGTTTTGATCAACTGATCTTTGGCTGTATTAAATGCATCCGAGCCCGGAGCGATGCGTCCCTGATCGGCAAAGCCACGTGCAGCTGTATGGTTTTGCTGCGTTACACCCGTAACTGCGCCGTTATACGCTGCCGCATACCTTGCAAACCAGGTCGAATCGGCCTTGTTGGGGGCCACGGTATTACCGGCAAGGTCTTTCACCCAGGTGCGGTTGATCTGCTGGCCCAGTGCGCGGGTGTTGTAAGAATTGGTAGAGTATTCGTGGTTCGTATAGGCACGTAGGTAGAAATTGCTTCCACGTAGTTCCAACCGGTGCTGCACGAATTTGAAATCATTGATCACAAACCTGTTCGAACCGGTATACTGGGCAGTTCCCTGGTTGAAGTTACCCTGGTAAATGGCTTCCAGCTTGTCGGTAATGCGGTAATGCAGCGCGCCGCTCAGTTTCAGGCTGTAAACCCCATAGGTGGCCAGGTCTTTTTCCTCGTAACCCGTGCGCGACACCCGGCCGATGTTCGGCAGTGTCTGCGCCACCTCGTCGCCATAGATATTCAACGCATTGCGACCAGGATTGTTGGGACCCCGGTTTTCAGGGTTGGTGTTCGGATCAATGTCGGTGTAATCGTTGGCATACCAGTCGGTACCTTTCAGATAAGATGCATTTACTTTGAACGCGAGTTTGTTGTTGAAGGCTTTCGCATATCGTATGGCCAGGTCATAGAGCGGTTTCGCTCCGAGGTCGGTACCGTCGCCGAGATGGTTGATGCCGAACTTCGTCTGGGCGCTCAGTCCCTGGTACTCAAAAGGATTTTTGGTGCGTGTATTGAGCATTCCGTTGAATGCGATCGGGCCGTACAATGCCGAGGCTGCGCCGGGGATCAGTTCCGCGCTTTCAACGTCGATATCGTGCGGTCCGAAAAGATTGCCCATCGCAAAACCCAGGCCGGACGGCTGGTTATCGACGCCATCCACCAGTTGCAAAAAACGGCTGTTGCCCGTTGTATTGAACCCGCGGGTGTTGATTTGCTTGTAGGTCAGACTGCTCGTTACCATGTCAAGCGATTTCAGGTTTACCAAACCATCATAAAAATTGGCGGAAGGCGTCTGCTGGATAGCCCGGGAATCCATTTTCTCGATGCTAACCGGCGACCGTAGGATACTTTCCTCCACGCGGGAGGCCGTTACCACTACCTGGTTCAGCTCTTCGATGGCCGGTACCAGGTTAATTCGCAATGCTTCCGAAGAAGCAACTTCTTTTTCCTGCCTCGCATAACCTACGAGCGAGATGCTCAGCGTGGCGGGGATATTTGTTTTTAGTTCAAAATAGCCTTCTGCATTGGTAATGGTGCCGGTGTTCTTTCCCTTGACAGAAACCGAAACGCCCGAAACAGGCTTTTGAGATTCATTGTCAAAGATATGACCTGAAATTTTTGCGGTCTGCGCGACTGCGGTCTGCGCGACGGCAATCTGCGTAAAACACAAATTAATGATAAAGTAGAGGATGGGTACAAGTCTTTTCATAGGTTCGATTTATAAAGATCAGGAAGGTTGGTTGTGCTTTTTCAAATGGTCATATCCGTTCGGCAGGCGGTTGTAACCGTGGTCCACTAAACGTTGGCCGAGGCCGGTATAAAATTGCGGGTCCGCCGGTGCGACGGTCGCCATACCATCGACATAGCGGTTGTACAGGCAAAAAAGGCCTGCGATCAGCACCGTGTCATGGATTTCGACATCCGTGGCGCCCTCCGCTTTGGCATTCGCGATCGATTCGTCCGTAACTGCTTTGCCGCTCACCTGCACCTGTTTCGCGATTTTCAGCAATGCCTTCATTTTGCTGGAAACCGGTGTGGCCTCGACATCCTGCTTCATGATCTCGCAGGTTTCGGTTTCACCCAGCAGCAGATCGGCCGCAGCTGTGTGTGCAGCAGTGCAAAACCGGCATTCGTTGTTATGCGACACGATCGTCGCGATCAGCTCACGCTCCGCGGGCGACAGCGAATTCTCGCCCCTCAGAATAAATTGCGTCAGCTGACGTATAGGCTCGGCAGTTACCCGGCTGTATTCCAGCAAGCCGGTAATCCCAGGTAAATGCTCCGGTAACGGTATGTGTGGCATGGTACGTTTCTGTGTTGTATGAACGATTTGGTGCTGGGTGGGGAATGGTCGGGTGTTGGCAAGTATTGTCAGGTGTTGTCAGGAATGGTCAAGGGTGGTCAAAAGTTGTCAGGATGGTTAGGTATTGTCATGTTTTTAAATTGAGAAAACAATTGAACCCAATCGCGAGAAATGACCATTCCTGACCATTTCTGACTACACCTGACTATAAATGACTATACCTGACTATAAATGACCAAATCTGACCAATTTACGCCTCGACGACATCTTGCTTCACCGGGTACCTAACATACCCCGTAAACGCCATGCGCTGCCCCATTTCGCGGTAGGCCTCGTTGTCCTGGGGCGCCCAGGTACCCAGTCCGTCCACATAGCGGTTGAACATGCAGAACGCCGCGGCGATCAGCACCGTATCGTGGATTTCCTTGTCGACGGCACCTTCGGCGCGGGCCGCTGCGATATCCTCGTCGGTTACAGCTTTGCCACTTTTCTGCACTTTGGCAGCGATATTCAGCAATGCGCGGAGTTTGGGGGATACCTCGATCACCCGGAAGCCATTTTTGATATCGTCAATCAGGCTGAGGTCGTGACCAAGATGCGCCATCGCGGCCGAACCGTGCGATGCATGGCAAAAATGCGTGTCATTGAGGAGCGACACGTAAGAAGCGATCAGTTCGCGCTCACCACTTGGGAGCGGCGATTCACCACGCAGCAGCGTTTCCGCCAGCAATTGCAGCGGGCCAGCCGTTTCAGGCCGGAAGTTAAACAGTCCGACTATGCCGGGCAGCGATTCATCGGGTAGAGCTATATGCGCCATTCGGGGGAAGATTTTGGGTTAGTAAATCGGTTTTCCCTCCTGTATGCGGGCGTTCATCTGTGCAACCGGGTGTATATACGTATCATATATACATACATCGTACACGCGGGAACGCAAAGCAATTTTCAGGAAGGAAGCAAAGGATTAACTAAGCCAGATCCGGCGGCGGGGATGGTATTGAAGAATATCTTTCAGGCAGAATAGATCTGACGGGAAATTGAAGGGCCATATCGCTGGATGGCTCCCATTCCAGCACATAAAACGTATGCTGGCGACCGGCGGTCATGTATTCTTTAAGGAAGTTCTTTAAAATGCTTGAATGCGCGTCTTTTTGGGGACCTGATGCCTGGCCTGTTACCTGATCGTTTATTTTCGAAACGAGGTCCGAAAAACGGTCACGCGCATTCTGGTCAAACTCACAATGCACATATAATGTATCGTTGAGCAACTGCTGGCTTTTCATCTGGTAAAACTGCCCCTCATGCTCGATCTGCCCCTGGACGGGCTCCGGAGCGTCCCAGTTGTTCTGGTAAGGGACCGCGACAGGCACTTTGATCACAATATCGGCAGAACCTGCCGCCTGCTCCACCAGACCCTTACTTGCCGACGCGATGGTATAGCGCTCCTCCGACAGGTAGACTATCGAATAGCCCACCATGTTGTAAAGCAGCAGCCCCAGCAGCAATATGGAAATGATCCTGCGCAATGTTGAAATATTGAAATTTTGTGCGGTTTGTACAAATGTATGGAAATGGTGTTGAAATTTATGGAAGTAAGGCAAAATTTTTGGTGTTTACCTTCCCGGTGCGTATCGTTGGTAGGGGAGTCACCTCTAAGTACTACATTTGTTCAGAACAATTCCTTATTAAGCCAAAACAACACAATGCCATTTGTTAATTTCAAAACCAATAAAGTAGTCAAAATCTGGGACGGGATATATGGTACGCTCGGCCACTCGGAGCAGCAGACTTTCGGCCATTTCACGATCGATGCCGGAACGGTGCTGCCGGAGCACAGCCATTTCCATGAGCAATGGTGCCACGTGCTGGAAGGAGAGCTGGAATTTACGGTCGATGGCCAGACAATGCTGCTTACGCCGGGCATGACGGCCCACATTCCGCCGCACGCGCCGCATTCCGCAACAGCGCATACGCTTTGCAGGGTAATCGACTGCTTCACGCCGGCTCGCCAGGATTTTATCGAGCTCGAAAAAGCGCAATCGTAGCGTCAGAGTTTCACACCGGTCGTCCCGCCCTTTTCCATGGAAATGTCGATGGGCGCATTGTTTTTCCAGGCACCGCGGGTAAAATCCGGGACGTCGACGGAGTTGGAACGGTGCGCCACCGACCATTCGCTGAGTGGGCCGATAGCGCTCCACAACGCGGCGTCGTACACGTCCTGATCGAGCGGCAGGCCGTTGCGCAGGCAGTCGATCGTACGCCAGTCCATGAGGAAATCCATGCCGCCGTGGCCGCCTACTTGCTTGGCCACCTCCCCTATTTTCTTCACAATAGGCGGCATATTCGCCATTTCGAGCGCTTTGTATGCTTCGGGCGAAAGCCATTCGTGCCCTTTGGAGATGCGTGCCGGTTCGGGGTATTTCAATGCTGCGCCTTTGGTACCGCTCACGAGCTGAATGCGGGAGTACGGTCTCGGTGATGCGACGTCGAATTGTACCATGATCGTTTTACCCTTTTTCGTGCGGATCGTGGATGTGTTCATCATGCCATTGAACGGCTTCCCTACAAATGGTTTGAAATCCGGATCATTCGCGGCCAGGCGTTTGGCCGTATCAGCCATTACAAAATCATTGCCCGACATCGAGACCAGGTAGTCCATCGCGTCGCCGCGGTTGATATTCATCACCTGGCAAATCGGGCCCAGGCCATGCGTAGGATAAAGGTTACCAGTCCGTTGTGAAAGTTCTTTCAGTTCCCAAAACTGGTAAAAACGCTCCTTATCAAATACATATTCCTGCAAATTGTGAATATAAGCGCCTTCCGCATGGACGATTTCCCCGAAGAATCCGTTGCGCGCCAGGTTCAATGTCAGCAACTCCGAAAAGTCATAGCAACAGTTTTCGGTCATCATGCAATGCCTGCGCGTCTTTTCCGAAGTTTCTACCAGCTCCCAGCACTCATCGATCGTCTTGGCCGCAGGCACCTCCACGCATACATGCTTGCCATGGTTCATTGAAAACACGGCCATCGGCGTATGCAATGCCCAGGGCGTAACAATGTAAACCAGGTCGAGGTCGCCGCGTTCGGACAGTTTTTTCCAGGCATCCGCATGCGTATGGTACCCCTGCGGCTCGTGTCCGTTGCTGGCAACCAGTTTCATTGCCTGATCGACCTTCCCTTCCCTTAAATCGCAAACCGCCTTGATTTCCACGCCGGCGATCTTGTTAATACGCTCTACCGCCGCCATTCCACGGTTACCCAGCCCGATAAAACCCACCCGCACCGTTTCCAGTTTCGGGGCCGCGTAATTACACATATTGAATTGCTGCGGACTGGCCGCAGGCGCCAACGGCATTCCTGCCGTACCCGATGGTAATGCTGCCGAGGCCAATCCAAGGCCGGTCATTCTGATAAAATCTCTGCGATGCTGATTCATCGGTGGCGTGGGCTATGCATTTAAAATGGATTCACTTAAAAACTGCGGCGTATAACCATTTTCTCTCGCCCAGCGGACTGCCGTGAGGATCTTATCCCGAAAATCAGGCTGGTGGTTGAAATAAAACGGATAGAAATATTGCTCATGCACCAGCAAGTCGAGATAGGGCGGTTTATGACCGCTTTTTTCGTGCGAATCGAGGTGAGGTGCGATATCTTCCAGCTTTTTGGTGTCGATCACGATGCTGGCGCGTACGAAGGTGATATCTTCCGCGGTGTCGCGCCACACAAAACGCTTTTTGAGATGCCTCCGTTGCGGCGCGGTGAGGTAGTACGAAACCGCAGGCAGGTTATCATCCACATTGAAATACCCCACCTGCCCCACGTAGCCCGCGTCGCGCATCGCCCGCGAACCTTCGACAGTCGCCTCGCCCCAGTGGATGGTCGTTACCGAATGCATTACTTCTTGCCCGGCAAATCTCTTAATCTCACGCATAACCAGGTCGCAATCCCCTTTTACTTCGTCATAACCGGCATTCACATAAGGCATATCGGGAAACTCCTGCAATGCGTGAAAACTCAGCCGGAGCCAGTCCGCATTCGCCTTCCATTCATTTTTGTACTGGTCCGTGAAATCGGAGAGGTTAAAACCGTCGGTCTGGTAAAATAAATTCAGGTGGATTTTAGTCCCGTATTCCGCATTGACCTGTTTCAAAAAACCGAGATACGGATTATCGAAAAGTGAATGGTATTGTTCCCTATTTTGCTGAATATCCCGTAAAAACCAGATATTATCATCGATCGACAGCCTGTAATGCCCCGCGAAATTTTGGAGTAAAAAAACATGAATGGCGGTTTTCTCACCACTTATACGATCAACCGCTTCCAGTCTGTTTTCATATCCTTCCAAAATCACCTGCGCCTCGAAATGCCCGTCTGCACGCACAGCCGATACGCCATTCACCGCTATTTCAGTGTCTTCCGGCGCGGCTATTTTTACCGTGATTTTCAGTTCCCCCTCAATAAAAACGCCATCAAACGCATGTAGCACGTCTCCTTCAATGGGAGCAATGAAGTTAAGTGGGTTATTCTGCATGATGAAAGTCGTTAGTAAGTCGCCCTGCCTCCCGAAAGATCGAACGTGAACCCCGTAGTAAAACTATTCTCCGGCGAAACGATGAATGCGGCCATATTAGCAGCCTCTTCCAGCGTACCGCAACGTTTCATGGGGATCTTGTCCGTCATGTATTTCACCTGCGCTTCGGGCATCGCATCCACGAGGGGCGTCCGAATAACCGCCGGCGCCAGCGCATTGACGGTAATGCCGGTTTCGGCATATTCTTTCCCCTGCACCTTTGCCATCCCGATCACCGCCGCCTTCGAGGCCGAATAGGCCAGCATGCCGGCATTTCCTTCCTTCCCGGCGATGGACGCAATGTGCAGGATCCGGCCGTAGTTGTTTTGAAGCATGTAGGGAAGCACTGCCTTAGCCGTGAAAAAGCTGGCCATAAAATTGATATTGAACACTTTCTGCAAGTTGGCCGTATCCACCTCGTGGCTTTTGATATTGGTAGCACCCGTAATCCCCGCACAGTTGATCAGGATATCGATCTTGCCAAAACGCTCAGCCACACGCGCCACCGCCCCGGCGACCAGCTGTTCGTCGGTAACATCCACGCCGATGAGCTCTTCCCACTCCCCATTGCCGACGAATTCTTCGTGCAACGCCTGCTCGTTCAAATCAAGCAACCCTACTCTTGCGCCTTCATTCAGGAGCTTATGGGCGATCACCAGACCCAAACCGGAAGCGGCACCCGTAATGACGGCCACCTGATTCTCGAAAGTGTTCATTTTACCAGCGCGTTTGTTAGTGGACTTAGACTTGCTGGTTTTAAAAGTACTTTTTTCTTCGTTTTTTATCACGCTTTTGACAGGGTTGTTTCCAATGACTTGATTTCCCACGTTTCGTCGTTGAGTATATCCAAAACTCTCTGATTCAGCTCCTTGATATAGGAAACCGAAGAAGGGTCGGGTATATACGCCGCTTTACGGGCAATGCTGTTTTTAAGGATGCCGCGCGCCATCAGCAGCTCCTTTTCCGCATAATGGAAGAGCTCCATGTTTTGCAGGGAGAAGAATATCTGCGGCATAACCTTTTCAAAGAGGTCGAATGCCTTCTGATGCGCGCCCTGGTTACGGAGGCTGAACACTTTCTGCAAAATATCCGACACCGCCAGCCCCGGCATCACACCGCGGATGCCCAGCGGGATCAGTTCGAGCATATACAAACCACCCCAGCCTTCAAAAAGCCCGATTTTTCCACCGGTTTCTTTGATAATGCTTTCAAATTTCGGCGCGCAAAGCGGCTCTTCGAGTTTCAGGTATTTGAAATTTGCGTTTTCGGCCATCAGTTCATTGATGAAACTGACGCTGATCGAGGCGCCGCCCGGGTTGAAATCCTGGATTAATACCGGGGTATCGGGTATGGCCTGCAAAAATTCGGAAAGATAGATTTTGAGCGATTCCTCGGGTAAGCTGAAAATCCGGGGCACCGCCAGCGATACCACATCAGCTCCCGCCGCTACATTCGCCTGCGCCAGCTTAATCGCCTGTTTCAGCGACGGATGGTTGGACTGCGCGACGATCTTCAACCGCCCACCCGCATGGTCCACCGCTACCCGCACCACCTGCAATTTCTCATCGTCGGTCAGCTTATAAAATTCGCTGGCGTAAGCAGGCAGGCATACCGCCTCGATACCGCACGAAACGGCAAAATCGATCAGGTCCCGAAGGGCTGCTTCGTCAATCTCCTCGTTCTCCGTAAATGGCGTCGGGATAATAGGCACGACGCCGAACAGTTCGCTATCTGCATTCATACTTTTAGGTTTTTTATGGATTGACATTAACCAGTTCTTCCTCCTTCTTTTGGCGCGCGGCCTTGCTATCTACAATGGTGAGAATCAATGTGGAAGCGAGAACCAGAACACCGCCGACAATCGCCTGGGTCTTCAATGTTTCGCCCAAAACGAAAGCCGCGATAGGCAATCCCATGAACGTAATGAGGTAATTGGACAATGCGACCTGCGTGGCGTCAAGGTACCTTAGCACTTTGAAGAACAGCAGCATCGACAGAAAGTTGTGAAAGAGCGTCAGGGCGATCATGCCGGTCCAGGTCCTGGCCGTGTAATCCGGTATCACGGAAAACATTTCGGGCTCGTAGTACCAAACCAGCGGCGCAAGCAGGATCACCATCACGAGGTAGGTGTAAAACACCATTTCCATTTCGGTATATTGGTCGGCGACTTTCTTGCAGCCTACATTATAATAGCCATTGCCCAGTATCGCGAGAAATATGAGCAGGTTACCAAGCGCATACCGCGAGCTCATATCCATGTTGCGGATATCATCGGTCGAGCAGAGGAGCACGCCCACGATCGCGATTCCGAAACTGATCCACCGAATGCGGTTCATTTTTTCCTTCAATATAAAAAATGCGAAAACCGCCGTCACGACCGGCAATGCCAGGACCAGGATGGCCGCATTGCTTGCAAGCGAATATTGCGTGCCCCAGGTCATCAGTACCTGCGAGGGAAATGCTCCAATGGCGGCCAGCTGCACGAAAATGAGTATGTCCCTGATCTTTTTATTTCCCTTTTTGAAATCCCTCCATGCATAGGGCGCGAGAAAAATCGTCGCCAGTAACATCGGCAGCCACACGGTGAAATAAGGCCCCACCTGGTCCTGCGTGAGTTTAATGCACGTGAAGTGGAACGACCAGATCAGGTTGCACAGGAAAAGGATCGTCCACGAAAAGAAGGCTTTCTTCATGATTGCGCGGTTAGGATTTTTCCGGTTTGATATTTTGTAAGCGCTTCGTAATCTAGCGCAATGCCCAGCCCTTCGCCCTGCGGCACTTTCGCGGACCCGTTTTCAAATACAATGGGTTCGGCCAGCAGGTCGTCTACCCGCACCAGTTCCCCGAAAATGTCCGACGGGATGGTACAGTTAATGCTTGCAGCCGCGATATGCAGGCCCATTGTCTCCGAAACCCCGAGATCTACCTCCGACCCGCGCCAGCACGGCTTACCTTCCAGGTGCGCGATCTCTGCCAGCAACAAGCAGTTGTACGCCGAACCATTGAAATTGTACCCGTCGGCGGCGTCGGCACGCACGAAGGTGATCATATCGCGGATGTCCTGTGTATACGGGAGCGAAATATGCCGGTACAACGGTATCCCAAGATGTTTTCTGAGATATTTAAAGCCTTCCACATCGGCATGCAGAACAGGATCCTCCAAGCCCAGCATGACGCCCATTTCGACCCCTTCCATCAGTTTCATCGTCGTGTCCACATCGTTCCAGCGCTGATTGGGGTCGAGCAGGACCTTAATGCCGTCGCCGCATTTCCTTTTGATCTCTTCTGTCCAGAGCCGCACGGGATCTTCATCGGAGCATTTGAATTTGAATACCTTATGACCTTTTTCCATGGCTTCAAATGCCTTCTGAGCAGCATCTTCCGGTGTTCGCCGGCCTGTCCAGCCCATGCAGTCGACCGAATCGCGGTAACCGCCTCCCAGTAACTGGTACACCGGCACATGCAACAGCTTTCCTGCCAGATCGAGCACGCAGCTTTCGAATGCCTCGTAAATGCGCTGGTCGGTCACAGGCAGCCGACGCCAGTTTAGTTTTAATACATCCTTGCCCACGAATTCCCGCATACTTTCGCGGATAAGGTCGCCGGAAGCGCTGCGGTAGGTTTCGCCTACGCCCGTGAGCCCGTTCCCGAGCGTCATTTCGACGATCCATTTGGGCTGGTTTGCAAAGTCCGTCCAACTTTCGCCAGTCATGAATTTTTTTGCAAATGCGCTGTCCTTATCCAGTACCGTTTCAGAATTCAGGCTTCCGGGCCTGGCCGGCACGATTACTTCCGTGGCGCGGATCGATACGATTGTTGTCATTCTTGCGGGTATTTTTCAGCCAGCTTCCGAACATCGTAGCTGAATTCGATAAATGCTTTTTCCCATGCCTCTGCACTTTCTTTGGTGTAGGGGTAAAATCCTTGTGCATTGCTCACGCCCCTGGCACCCGATGCTACCAGTTTTTCCATCATTTCAGGGGCAGTCTGCCGGTTATCAAGGTCGGGGAAAAGATCCTTCATTACCGTCAGATAAGCCGGGATACCCGTCAGGTCCATAAACCGGAACGGCCCGGCAAATGTGATCCAGTAGCCCAGGTCGTTGCGCAGCGAGCGGTCGACGTCCTCGACCGTCGCATAGCCGTTTTCCACCAGATTGAATGCTTCACGCAGCATGGCATACATAATGCGGTTGGTAATAAACCCGCGAATATCCTTCCGCAGCAGCGACGGCTCCTTGCCCCAGCTTTCGGCCAGTTTCACTATCTCCCGGGCATATTTCACATCCGAATCCTTTCCGCATATCACCTCCATAAACCGCGTGATATGCGCCGGCTCAGCCCAGTGAATGCCCAGCAGGCGTTCAGGATGCTGCAACCCGGCCTGCAAAACCGATACCGGGATTGCCGAAGTATTGCTGCCTATAATAGCGGTAGGCGACAGCACCATTTCCAATGTGTGATAAACCGTTTTCTTGGCTTCCACATCTTCCGTGATCGATTCGATCACCACCTCGTGCCCCGCCAGCTGCTCCGCGTCGGTTGTAATGGTAATGCGCCCAGCCACCGTTTCCGGTGATTCTTTCAGTAAACCTTCGTCATGGAGCTCCTTCAAGAAGCCAAGAATACGGTTAAGTGCCGGCTCCGCTTCACTTTCGAGCTTCACCAGCGAGGTTACCTCATGGCCCGCCGCAAGAATGCAGGTCGCGATGCTGCTGCCCATTAACCCGAGGCCTATCGTACCGATGCGTTGTTTCAAACTCATTATTATTAATCCAATACTTAAAACTAGCCGATCAGCGCTATGGCGTCGATCTCAATCTTGATGCCGTCCGCCAACACCGACTGCACAGTCGTCCGGGCGGGCAAAATACCCTTGAAAAACGAGGCATAAGCCACATTATAGCGGTCAAAATCATTGATATTCTCCAAATGCACCGTGCACTTCATAATATCATCGACCGTACCGCCCGCCGCTTCCACCACCTTCTTCACGTGTTCGAGCGTGAGCAAAGTTTCTTCTTCGATAGTACCATGCTTCACCTCGCCCGTCGCCAGGTCCAGCGGCCCCTGACCGCTCACGAACAGTAAGCCGTTTTTTAAAACACCTGCTGAATATGCGCCGGTGCTGATATTTTTATCCGGATGCTTGATTTCTTGTTTGGGCATTTGTGAGACGTTTGCTGGTTTGTGTGAACGATTTGCGACAATATCTATCGTCATGTGTAGTCATGTAGGGTCAGATGTCGTCATATCAGCCAATTTTGCTATCCTCTCTCGCCCCAACTATCTGACCATTCCCGACAATACCTGACTATACCCTTCCCCCTATCTCCCACTCGCCGAACGCCCGGAGAAACGTAACCAATGCCTCCGTTGCCTTACCGATCAAATGCGCCCCCTTTTCCGTCGTGGCCTTCTGCGGTTCCCCGCTACTACCATTGCTGGAAATATAAGCGGTTTGCTTAAAGAGCGTTACGCCCCGGTAAGGCTCGTCGTCCTCCCAGGGAATGTAGCCGTTGCTGGGTGGCCGTTGTGCGCGTGCTGCTTTCTCCATCCAAACTTTTTCAGGAAAAAGGTGGAGCATCATACTCGTTTCGTACTCGCAGGCGTGGCTCAGCGCGGGACTTTCCATCGGCGCGTCGCCCGCGAATGGCTTTCCAGCCAATTCCCAATAGGTTACCAATGCGATATTCGCGGGGGTTGTCGGATCAAAGTCCTTGCTTAGAATCGCAAGAGCCTGTTTCACGGGTGTAATGTTACCGCCGTGGCCATTCAGCAACACGATCCTTCGAAAGCCGTTTTGCAGCAAAGAGCCCACCATATCCACAATTACTTGTGTGTATAATGCCGGGTTGATGCTGATCGTCCCACCGAACGACAAATGATGATGACTTGAACCAAACGGCAATGCCGGGCAGAGCAGTACGCGGTCGGGCAACGACGCTTCCGCGGCACCGGCAAGGTGTGTAACAATATCCGTATCCGTCGACACCGCCATATGCGGCCCATGCTGTTCGATAGCTCCGAGTGGAAGTACTACTACCACGTCTTCAATCAATGTGCGGATCGATGGATAGTTCAGATTGGCGAATAACATAACAGAGGTTCAGGACAGGCGGTTGATCAAAAGTATTGATTAATTTTTTGTTTACAAAATTTATATAAAATAGTTTACAAAAATTTTTTCCGACTTCTTATCACTAGTTATTCATGACAAATTCATAAAACAAACCACCACAGCCGACTGGCTATTGTCCTTTCGGAAACCCTAAAAATCAGGCTTAAACAATACTTCAAATGCCTGATCCGCGATATGATCGGGTTTGTTTTCAATGCGGTAGCTGACCACCTTAAGGTAAAGCTTTTGCCATAGCCCATACTCCACATCGAATCTGCCGAGCATGGTATTGAGCCGGTAGGGCATGTATTCCGAACGCCAGGCCTCGGAATAGGCCGTTTTGAGCTCACCGCCCTCATCCATCACATCCACAAGCAGGCCGTGACAGGGATATGCCAGGTCATAAGCAACGAAATCATTTTTCTTCCGCACCAGCATCGATTCATTCCACCGGTCGGATATCGTTTTAGCCCACAGAAAACGCGTTGCCGAGTAGGCCATCAATCTTGCGGTAACGATCATGGAGTGAATAAACGCGGTATCCTTCGGCGTGCATTTGGCCAACGCCCGTATCAACTCCGCCTGTGCAGCCTCGGCCGATTTGCGCGCATTCCGGAATTCGGCGGCATGCTCGTTCGTATTTTTGAGGTAATAGGGCAAAAACGGGTTCGACCAGCTTTCGATGATCGTCCCGCGCGGCATGCCATTGGTATTGCGCCCCAGACATTTGTCGAGCGAAGCATTGGAAGCCGCAAGGTGATCGAATGCGTTTTGCATTTCCCCGGCCACCTGCGGATACATCACGCGACTGTACATTTCGGTAAAATTCCTTTTCTCCGGCACCTCTCCCTGCCACGCCCCGATGCAGCCATAAGCCATAAACAGCCACGACGCCCGCACAAACGGCTCCACGGGGTCTGTCCATACCGAATGAATAAACCCGAGGGCATGATGTTTCACCCCGGCTTGCAGGCAAAGGCCGATATTGTCGTAGGTATAGTCGGCATCGGGATAAATATGCCCCCAGCCGGATACTGCAGGTTGAATAAAGAAGGGCTTTTTCTCCTTTAAAATCGGGTTGAGATACCGGTTGATCTCCACAGTATCGGGTTTGTATTCCCATAATACCGGGATTACCTCCGACGGGATTTTCCGGATAATGTCCGGATAGTAATTATTCATATCCGTCCAAGCCAGCACCGTTTTACCATATTTTTTCAACTCACCCTGCACGAATGCAAGCTGCTGCACCCAAAGGTCTTCCGAATTGATGCGAGCGTCCTTATCGTCGGCAATGCGTTTCGTTTCCCAGGTTTCGTCAAACCCGACGTGGATAAATGGCCCCGGGAAAAGATCAGCATACTGGGCGATCCAGTCTTTTAGCAGCGCATTTGTAGCCGGCTTGCGCGGGTCGAGCTCGTGGCCGTACTGCCCGATAGCCAGATCCGCATATTGTTCGCTTCTCAACAACTCGTGCAAATGTCCGTACAGGTTCAGGAAAGGTACCACGTCCATGTGGCGCTGCTTTCCGTAGGCAATAATGTCACGGATTTGCGCCTGGGTGTAGCCCGAGCGGTACCCGACGGTCGGATAGCCCTTCAATTCAATACTAACCTCATTATAAAAATAGTACTGGTTGGTCTTCCACCTTGCAAGGAAGTCGATCTGCCGCTTGATTTCCGCGACAGTCGGCAAGCCACCGTGCGCAAAATCCATCATGACACCCCGGTAAGTCAGTTTGGGTCGGTCTTCGATGACGGCTCCCGGGATAAATGCAGTTTTGCCATTACCGGTTATCAGCTGTCGCAATGTCTGCACCGCATAGTACAACCCCGCGGAAGTTTGCGCATCCACGCGCACACCCCTGCCCGAGATCGTCAGCTTGTAATGCTCCCTTTCACTCCGGCCGTCCTTTTCCGATACTTCCGGCAATGCGCCGCCTTCCGCCCGGACAACCCATTGAAATGTTGCCGAAGCGGAAGAAGGCGCATTTTTTACACTTTGCCCCACTCGCTCACCGATTGCCGTTTTTAACTCCTGTAAAGCAAACCGCACCTCGTCGGGTGCCGAAGCCGGGGACCAAACCGTCAGCATCGACACCGGTAATCTTTCACCCGTATAGCGCACCGTTTCCGGCTGCGGGAGAAGTACAGGCGTATTTTGTGCAAAAACCGGCGTAATAAACAGGCACGCAATGAAAAAGCGAAGAAGCATCTTTTTAAGTTAAAAGTTCATTTTCAATTCTTGTCCCACCACAAAGGCGTCGCAGCATTATCAGGCCCGCCGAGCATTTTGACAGCTTTCTCGACCTCGGCCGCATTGGTTTGTTTTTCGGTATCCAGAAAAGGCATCCGGCGGATGAATGTACCTTCCGGCAGGTCGGGATTTTCGCTGTGCACGATCGGATAGAGCTTTGGAAGCCCTGTTCTTCTTACCTCAGCCCAGCCTTCCATGCCATCCGGAAACAATGCAAGCCATTTCTGTTGTGCTACCTGCTTGCGCTGCATACTTTCCGACGCGCTCCATTTCACAGGATAATCGTTTACCGCAGGTGAATTCATACCATCCTTTGGCGCAATAGGCAGGGCCGTATTGGCAATGTACTTTGCAATAGCCGCCTGGTCGGAAACACCCCATTGCGCCATGGAAGCCTGAATACCCTTTTTGTAAAAATCTTCTGCCGTCCCGCCCATATTCCAGCCATTAAGCGCACCTTCCGCCCGAAGGAAATAAGCCTCGGCTGCGTGCAAAATGTTTTGGGGTACATTGTAAGTAGTTTTCCAATCGCTGCCGACCCAGGTAGCCCAGCGGGTACCCATATTGGAATTGAAAAGCCGGGAATTGATATCGACGATTTTTTCCGAAGTAAACAATCCATTGCGGACACCCTCGTAAGTTCCTGTCGAGACCGATGGCTGAAAGTAGATCGGCAATCGCGGATCTCCATACCCTTTCAGAATCGACTCCATCGACGCGCTCATCCGCACATCATCCCAACCCGCCGTAACAGCCAAACCGTTGTATTCGGCATAAGTTGTGGTCGATTTCGGCATGTAGGCATCATCCGCGATGTCGGTGATCACGCCCGCCGCAACTGCCGCCTCCGCCTGTTGCCGGGCCATTTCCGGATTGACCTTCGATATCCTCAGCGCCAGGCGCAGGCGAAGGGTATTGGCAAACTTCATCCAGGCCGTCGCCGGCGCCGCGTTTTTATTGTAAACCAGGTCATAAGTACCAAATGGTTTGTCGCCCGAATGCGATTTAAGGACTGTGGAGGCCGCATCCAGCCTTTTGAAAAAGTCGTAATAAACAGAATCCTGAGGCGTGTAGGAAACATATCGCTTACCCGAAGCAGCGTCGGAATACGGGATAGGGCCGAAGTAATCGGTAACCCTGTGAAACATCCAGACCCACCAGATGTTCGCCAATGCATTCTCTGCACTTTGCGTTTCCGTTCCGGCGATGATCGTTTTCAATTGCGGCGCCGCAGCGGTGTAGACGGGGTTCCAGCATGCAGGCATCCAGTCCTGCCGGATCACATAACGGTCGGTCGGGAATGAGTGCGCGGCTTGCGACAAAAACTGTGAGTACACCGAGGCAATCGTCCCCTCGCCCACCTCGAAGTTGTCGGGACTGAGTGTCGGGCTCATCAATGCATAGGCAAACATGAAGGGATATTCCTTGCTGCCCACGCTACTGATCCTGGTAGCGTCGGTATTCAGCGAATCGAAATTGTCGGTACAGCCTGCCAGGATAGCCACGATGGCCACAGGCAGCATTTTTGTGAGTCCCCGACCTATATTTTTAATTCTTGTCAACATAATGCGCTGTTTTTAGAATGATAGTTTGAGGTTCAATCCGATGTTCCTGGTCGATGGTAAATTGAAATACTCGATGCCCTGATAATTGCTGTTACCGAGGCTCATTTCAGGATCGAAGTCCATCTTCCGTTTGCCAATGCCCGGGATGTCGAGTATCGCATTGCCGCGGTAAATGAAGAAAAGGTTGCGGGCAACGACCGACAGTCTTGCCGAACTGAGTAAACCAGGCAGGTTTTTGAAATCATAACCCAACGACAATTCACGTACACGGACGTTGGTGGCATGGTAAGTAAAAAATTCTCCCCACGAATAATCCCCCTGCGCAACCGTCTGCCAGAACGCTTCCGCATTTACCGGCACCGTATTGGGAGCGCCCTCGGCTGTTACCCCCTCGATTACCCACGAACCCGCATCACGGAATTTTTCCGTATCGATACCCGTCCCATTATAGGCCATTTGCGCGGCAGTACCCGACGTGATCACCCCTCCGAACTTACCGTCCACGAGTACATTCAGCGCCCAGTTTTTATAACTGAAATTATTGCTGAACCCTGCCGAGAATTTCGGATTGTAGTTGCCTAACTTCTCGATCGCATCCGTTTTGACGGGCACACCCTTGTCGCTCACCACATATTTCCCATTCAATGTTTTCCATTTATAGCCATACAAATCCCCGAAAGCGCCGCCTTCTTTGATCAATGGGGTTGCCGTGCGCACGCTCGTGGACGACCCCAGGTACAGTTGACTGACCCCGTCATACAACTCCACGACTTTACTGTTGTTCACCGCGTAGTTCAGCCCGATATTCCAGGTAAAATTCTTTCCAACAACAGGTTTCACGGACAGTACTGCCTCAAACCCTTTGTTCTGGATATTCCCGGCGTTTACATTCAATGTCGAATAACCCGATGAGGCCGGTGACGCTACGCGCAGCAGCTGGTTTTTAGAATTGGTTTTATAATAGGTGAGGTCGATCCCCAATCGGTTGTTATAGAATCGCCATTCCGTACCCAATTCCACCGACTGGGTCAATTCCGGCTTCAAATCGGCTATCGCTTTGGTACTGCTGCTGGCGATATAGCCACCAAAGCCCCCACGGATATAGGTATACGTCTGCCCCAGCAGGTAAGGATCCGCATCATTACCGACTTTTGTAAACGATGCCCTTACCTTACCCATATTCACCCATTGCGGCAGCTTGACCATCTCGGAAATAACAGCCGACAAACCTATCGAAGGATAAAAGTACGAGTACGGCGAGGGCAACGTGCTCGACCAGTCGTTCCGGGCCGTGAGGTCCAGGAAGAGGTAATCCTTATATCCGAACTGTACCGTTCCGTACACCGATTGCAATTGCCTTTTTGCCGTTGCAGTCTCCGTTTTGAGCGTCGTTGCATAGCTCAGGTCATATTTGTTGGCAAAACCAAGCCCGTCGGCCGCATTGATCCGGTGCCGCATACTCCGGTTGAGAATTGAACCACCAAGGTTATACGTCAGTTTCAGGTCGGGTGCAATGTTGTTCGTCCCGGTCAGCAAAAGATCGGCATTACGCTCGGCGATATAGTCATTACCTTCAGAATAATACCCTCCCGGCTGGCGGGCATAGTTGACGGTGTTGTTGGCGTATTTCTGGCTGATAAAGTCATTGTAGCTATCCGAACTCACCCTTCCTTGGATATTCAGCCAGTCGGTCAGCTTGTATCTCAAAACAAACAGCCCTGTAACACGGCTGCGATTTTCATCATGATGCGTATTGTTGATCGTCCAGTAAGGATTCATATAAACGGCATCGGGACTGGTCCAGAAAGTAGGCGTTTCCACACCGGTAACATCTATTTTCTTGTAGGATTTAAGTGTTTCAGGATCAACGCTGCGCGGCATGCGGTACGCATTGGCCACCACCATACCGTCGCCGCCTACGCCCGGCTTGTTGAAAATATTCTGGAGCATATAGGTAACCTTGACATCTGCCGAAAGCCGGCTCGTGATATCGAAGCTCAGCCTTGCATTGAAAGTGTTCCTGGACAGCCGGTTATGCGGCACGATACCATTGATGTAGTTGTTGGCATAGGAAAAATACGATTGCACCTTTTCCGAACCGCCGCTCACGCCCACGGAGTTGTTCGTGGACACGGCAGTCTTGAAAAAGTCCCTGATATTGTCGGGATACGCTCTAAGCGAAACCGTATTCCCTGTCCAATCCTGCACGCTCTGCCCGGTAATGCGGGCTCCCCAGCTACCATTGGTGAGCAAGGAATAATTGCCGCCCGCCCCCTGGCTGTAAGCATTTTGCAGGGACGGTGTAACAAGTGCCTTATCGACGGTAACACCCGAATTAACATTCACATTGATCTTGCCGCTTTTTCCCTTTTTGGTCGTGATCATGATCACCCCGTTCGCGGCGCGGCTACCATAAAGTGCAGCACCCGCGGCACCTTTAAGCACGTTAATCGACTCGATATCATCGGGGTTAATGCTCGAAGCCCCGTCGCTGCCGCTATGCCCGCCGGCGTCGTAGCGCACCTGGCCCGCAGGCGTAGAGTTATCGATAGCCACCCCGTCCACGACGATCAGCGCATTGTTAGAGCCCTGAATAGACCGGTTTCCGCGCAAAACAATCCTGGTGGCACCACCGGGGCCATTGGCAGACGGCGTAATGGTAAGCCCGGCAATTTTCCCGGAAAGCGTATTGGTAAAATTGGCGTCGCGGACCTCATTTACCTGGTCACCACCTATTTTCTGGGTTGCGTAGGTCAGCGTCTTGGCTGCCCGCTCGATGCCCAGCGCCGTTACCACCACTTCCTGCAAGCCCATGGCATCGTCCGCAAGGGTAATGTTCCCCAACGCGCTCTGGTTTCCGATCTGCACTTCCTGCGTTTTCATCCCGATATACGAGATGACGATCGCAGTTGCACCATCCGGCACTGCAATATCGAACTGCCCGTCCTTATCGGCAATAGCGCCCAATGTAGAATGCTTCACCACAATAGACGCCCCGGGCACCGGCGCACCTTTCTGATCGATGACTTTCCCTGTGATCTTTTTACTTTGTTGTGCATAAGTCTGGCTGACATGGGCAGTTAACGCCAGCATGCATATCAGCAGCGAAAGAACCCGAAAGCGGTTACGCAAACGAAACCGCAGCAGAGGAATCTCGGAAGGAAGAGATCCCGGGAATTTTAGAGATTTTTTCATAAACGAAGATTTCGGAACAGTAATGGGTTTAACTGGGCAATGAAACCGCCTATCCCCGGATGAGGTGGGCGTACAAGAGGCTATCAAAATTATGTTAACAAATATATTACTTTTTTGTTAACAAAAAAATTTAGAAAAAATTATTATTCGCCATTTAAAGCAAACGATCTATCGCAATTGTGGCAGCCCGCAAAATACCTGACGACCGTAATCCTGTCCCGCAGAAATTCCTATGGCACAAAAAAAGCCGGTTTCAGGAGCTGAAACCGGCCTATTGAATTGTGTAAAATGCGTTATTGAACTGTTACGCCAGATCGAGCGACGCTACTTCACCTCGGATAAGGTGCTTCAAGAGCGCTTCCTCTGCGCGTTTAATATCGCCATCCTTGATTCCCGCCACAATCTCGCGATGTTCCTGATCGGTCAGTTCGTAATCGTCCATGTGTGTCTGGGTCTTACCCAGTTTTTGGTGAAACAAGGGGATATTGCTGGCCTGATACAACTCAACAAGCCTCTCATTACCAGCACATTCTATTAATGTTTCATGAAATTTCACGTCTGCCTCGCACGCCCCTCCAAAATATCCCCGCTCAACCATAGAGGAAAAATCGTCACAAATACGGTCGAGTTCGGCTATTTGCCCGGTCGTGATCTTCGGGATCAGCAACCGCAATGCGCCCACTTCCAGGATCTCGCGAAGCTCACGGATCTTATGGCTGTCTTCGAGGGTTAACGTCTTTACAAAAAAGCCCCCTTTTTCCCCTTGTACGATCAGCTGTTCTCCCAAAAGCCGTGTCAGCGCCTCCCGGATAGCCATTCTATTGACGTCCAACTTCTTCGACCATTCATCCTCTTTGAGCCGAGTTCCCGAGGTGAGCTGGTTTGAAAGTATCTTTTTCCGCAATTCTGTGTAGGCCCTGTTCGAAAGTGAGTCTTCTTTCATTCCAATGTAAACAATAATTCAAAATTTAGTAAACCAAAACATTTATATAAAGGTAAGCAATAATCATAAACTTCTGAATCCGTACCTCATCAACATACTTGTACGGATACTTCGGAAACTATTTCAATTTTAAGTCATTTTTACCGTATTTTACTATCGGAATATCGCCCGGTTACAAATACACCCTACTTTGTCCATCCGTACCCAATCACTCCTGCTGCTGGCTGTAACGCTTTCCATTGTGCTGTCGGGCTGTTTGGGCGAAAAACAACCGAACAAATCCGCAAAAGTATATATCGACCAGCACGATGGCGGGTATACCGTTATGAGAAACGGAAAACGCTACGACATCAGGGGCGCCGGGGGGCACTCTCATTTCCGCGAACTCCGCGAAGCCGGCGGAAATACCCTGCGTACCTGGGATACCACAAACCTTGCGCAAATTCTCGACAGTGCACAAAGGCATGACCTGGCTGTGATCGTAGGCCTTCCGATACCCAATAGCGGCGATATCTCTTTTTACAATAATCCCCAAATTACCCAAACCCGTTACCGGGCAATACAATCGGTTATCAAACGGTTCAGAAACCATCCTGCGGTATTAATGTGGTGCCTGGGGAATGAATTAGACTTTCCGTTCAAATGGACATACGGAGATTTTTACGACTCGTTCAACGCGCTGACCGACATGATCCACCGGGAGGACCCTGACCACCCCGTTACTACGACCATCCTGAATTTCAATAAAAAATACATTTTCAATATCCGCCTCCGCTGCGACATCGATGTGATTTCTTTCAACATTTTCAGTAACCTACCGTTGCTGCGCGGAGACCTCGACGATCTTGCCTGGTTCTGGAAAGGACCTTACATGCTGCTCGAATGGGGCATCAATGGACCATGGCAGGGAACGGAGCAAACGGCCTGGGGTGCGTACATAGAAGATACCAGCAAAAAGAAGGCCGATATTTACGAGGAGCGTTACCTGCAATTCATGCCGCTGAAAGACCCCCGGTTTTTGGGCGCCTGTGTTTTCTTCTGGGGCCACAAACAGGAAACTACACACACGTGGTTCAGCATATTCGATGAAAAGGGCAATGCTTCGGAGGCCGTTGGTACGATGCAGCGGCTCTGGACAAACAAGCTATCGCCGGTTGTTTACCCCGAGGTAAAGTATATGCTGCTGAATGGACAGGGCGCGCGAGACAATGTGCTGCTGAACCCGTCTGTTCCGGCATCGGCGGAAGTGCTGCTTTTCAAAGGACATGACCGCATCCGATCGATCCGGTGGGAGGTATTTCGGGAAGACTGGTACCGCGAGAACCAGATCAACAGCACCCGGAAACTGGTACCGCTCGCTGCGGCAGAAAGCTCCGGCCAAAATCTACGCCTGACATTTTCAACGCCACAGCAGGAAGGCCCCTACCGGATTTTTGCAACAATTTATGACGATGCGGGAAATTTTGCTTCATGTAACATTCCATTTTATGTAGTAGACGCACCATGAAGCAAGCATTATATGTAAAACCTCCTACCCGAAAGCAATTGATCATGCTGCGGCTGATGATCTTCTTCGGATTGGTCTCAATGGGATTTTTTCTATCCAGTATCCTCTCCGAGGCAGTCAGGGGCTATGCTCCATTGTACTGGATGCTCGTGGTGACGTTTGTTTTCACCTGCCTGAAAGTGCTGCATGAATGGTACCATTACCTGTTCATCACCGTTCCGCCGACGCCCCCGCTGACACGCCGGTATACGGTCGACATTTTCACGACTTTCTGTACCGGCGAGCCGTATGAAATGATCGTCGAGACGCTGACTGCGATCCAGGCCATTACCTATCCGCACGAAACTTACCTGTGCGACGAAGCCGACGATCCTTACCTGCGGGAGGTGTGCGCGCGACTGGGCGTGCATCACGTAACGCGTACAGACAAGCGGAACGCCAAAGCCGGGAATATCAATAATGCATTGCGGATCTCAGAAGGAGAACTTTGTGTGGTACTTGACCCCGACCACGTGCCTTTCCCCGACTTCCTCGACCCGATCGTCTCGCATTTCGACAACCCCGAAATCGGCTACGTGCAAGTTGTGCAGGCCTATAAGAATCATGACGAAGGCCTTATCGCCAAAGGCGCCGCCCAACAGACCTACCAGTTTTATGGCCCGATGATGATGACCATGAACCACTACGGAACGGTACTGGCGATCGGGGCGAACTGTACTTTCCGCCGTACTGCGCTGGAATCCATAGGCGGCCATGCGGCGGGGCTGGCGGAGGACATGCATACCTCGATGCAGCTTCACGCGAAGGGGTGGAAGTCGACATATGTGCCTGCCGTGCTGGCCCGCGGGCTGGTGCCTTCGACCCTATCCGCCTATTACAAGCAACAGCTTAAATGGTCGCGCGGGGTGTTTGATCTGTTCGTGCACGTGTATCCGAAGCTGTTCTCCAAATTCACGTGGAGACAGCGGCTTCATTACGGTACGATACCGCTGCATTATCTATCGGGCTTCATTTTCCTGATCAATTTCCTGATCCCTGTTCTGGCACTTGTATTCGACGTGAGCCCGATGCATTTCGACCTTACCGATTTCCTTCTGGTCATTCTGCCGATGGTTTCCTGCATTATCCTCATCCGGCATTTTGTACAATGGTGGGTAATGGAGGATGAAGAACGCGGATTTCACGTGGTAGGCGGCCTGCTGATGATCGGAACCTGGTGGATTTTCATTCTGGGCGTACTTTATACGATTTCGGGCAAGAAAATCCCTTACGTACCTACTCCCAAGGATGGCAACGAAGCCAACAACTGGCCTTTGAATATTCCCAACCTGGCGGTATTGGGCACGTCGTTACTGGCCATCGTTTACGGGCTGTATCAGGACCTGAACCCGTACAACCTTATTATGGCCGGGTTTGCGGGACTGAATTGCTTCTTCATGTGCTTCACTATCGCCGCAAGCCGACAGCAGCAAGTCCGTCAGTTTTCCGGCTCCTCGCCTTTCCTGAACACCGCATTCGTGGCCATAAGGGAATTGAAAGGCAATTTCTGGATTCTCCGGAGACGCATTTACAGTGGCGTGAGGACCTCGGCTTTCCTGATCACCTTGTTGCTTATGAGCATCATCATTTATTTCCGGCGTTTCGATCCCCAACTTAAATATAACCTGGCCACCGCAAGCCAGAACCAGGCTTATGCGCTCAGCATGACTAAACGAAAACCTCTGCGGCAACCCGACGTTCCGGCACTTTTCCGCGCAATGGGGGTTCGTGAGCCGGATAGGGGCGGCGCACAGAAACCCGTCGCATTTTTCAAAGGGACGCGGGGGGTGAACTACACCAAAGGCCATAACTGGTCGCGCCGGTACCCGGCATTTACAAAGCAAGAACTCGAAGCCGACCTTGTTCAAATGCGCCAGACGGGCATCAATGCGATCCGGCATTTCGGCCCCGGCATTTATGATTACAATATTCTAAAGGCGACAGGTCGGGCGGGAATCCGGGTGCACTATACTTTCTGGGTACCCGAAACACTTGATTTCGTAACGGATAAAAGCGGCGCCGACAACCTTGCCAGTGAGATACTGGCCACTGTGAGCCGGCTCCAATATCAAAAACACATTGTGTCCTGGAACATCGGCAATGCCGCCATTCAGCGCCGCCGCCGTTCGGAGCGCACCGAGGAGCAGAAGCAATATTTGTATTGGTTAAAGAAAACCAGCGAAGCAATTAAAAAAATCGACGGCTCGCGTCCGGTTACAGCAGACCTTGAACTCAATGCCGAAACACAAAAGCTAACCTATCTGATCAGGCAGGTGGCACCCGCAATCGATGCATTCGGGCTCGTGTTGACTGATGCCCGGCAAAAAACCGGAGAAGGTATCCTTCGGAACATTGCCGCGCCCTACTATTTCAGCTACATCGGCGCGGATGCATTCGCGAGCACGCGCGAAAGACAGGCCGGAACATTTATTTCCAACTGGCAGGACGAGAAGATCGTCGACCACGTAAGTTTTGATGGCCTGCACGATTATGCAGGGCGGCCGAAGCGCTCGTTGCAAACACTAAAATCGATATGGAGCGGTCACGATGGCGCGTTGCCTGTGCCCCATTTTAAAATTCTCAAACCAGCCATCGGCACATTTGAAGGGACCACGCTGGATTATCACGCGATTATGCGGCAAAATGGCCAGTGGAAAGTGCTTAATGGCCCAACGAACGGCATTCGGTTTGAATGGAAACTTGTCAGAACGGATGGCTTCAACAATCCGGTTGAAATGACCGATGTCGGAAACGGGCCCCGGTTGGCTCTGACTATTCCGAAACACCCGTCCCTGTACCAGTTGTACCTGTATGTGCTCCAAGGCGAAACGGTAAGCGAAATCGTGGAATCAAAACTGAATACCCCACTGGAACCGGCCCAGAAGCCCCCGGTCCGTTAACGCCCGGATTCCAGTGCGCCCACAAAGCGATCGAAAGTAGATTTGCTGATTCCCCAATCCGGAGCAGGTATATTGCCCCAAACCTTCGGGTTATCAGCGAGATTGAAATAACAAACGCCTACAACTTCCCGGTGGGCAGCTAATACTGTTGCGGCTTTTTCCAGCCATTCGGTCTGATAGTCTTCCGGGCCTTTCACGCCGAATTCCGTTATAAAAATCGGTTTGGAGGCAAAACGCATGCGCCATGCCTTACGATTGAAAATCGTCTCAAAAGATTCCTGCTTTGTTGGATCGGTAATATTCTTGTCGGGCAGACCGTAAATAGCGATACTAACAAAATCGACGACGTCGCCACCTGGATACCACTCCATGGAACCCCTGTCGCCGGCAGGGCCCCAAACTTTTTTCACATTTCCAATCCCCTTCCCCAGCTCCATAAAATGCCGGAAAGCTTTGATATACAGAACGGGGTCCTGGCTTTGCCATGAATACCTGTGAATGGGAATTTCCATTTCGTGTGCAAAGCGGACGTAAACCGGGAGATTTGTTTTTGAAATCGTATTAAACAGCGAATTAAACTCCTCGTCGTAGACACCCAGAACAGTATTTTGCAACACCAAAGAATCCTTTCGGGCCTTGCCGTCGCGCCAGGGCTCTACGGATACGACCACCTGATGCCCGCGCTGTACAACCGCGTCGAAATCCCTCGCGAAACCGCCCGTTTGAATGTTCACCAGGTCGACAAACAGGTGCTCGACCTGCACGTCTTTGGAACTAGTCAGTGCCAGTCTGGGATCATACACGCCTAAAAGTGGTAAATCATTGGCAGATCTGCCTCCCCGTTGCCTAATCACATATTCCTGAAAAAGCCAGGCAGAGTCGTGTTTTAGCTCTTTCACCGCCGCTCTCAGATCGCTTTGCAACGCATTCACAATACTATCGCCACCGGAAGCAAACACCCAGACCGGTTTGTTCATAAACCGCGTCCGGATTAACTTTCTACGGAGTGCCGTCCGCTGGTCAGCGTCCTGCGGAAAAGCCGTCGCCGACAGTTCACTCTGCCCATTTACCGAAATTCCGATTGCGTCCACCACATCATCTCCCGGCCAGTATTCTTCCGTCCCCGGATAACCGGCAGGCGACCACATGATTTGCAACGCAGGCATTCCTTTCTTGCAAGTCTTAGCAACATGCCTGAACGCCTCAATATAATCGACCGGGGACTGGTATTGCCATGAATAGCGTTGCACGGGCACTTCCATGTCGGGGTCCCAGCGCAGGTAAACACGTTTTTTTTGAGGTAAAAGTCCGCAGAGCGAATGCAGCACGTCGTCGAATTCGCCGTCGTTTACCATACCCAGCGCCCCATCCTGGCTGGCAACAACCGTCAGCAGCAAGTCCTTATCAGCAGCAAGGCCTTTCAGCGCGGCAGCAAGTAGCGCATCTGCGGTATTGGGGTGAAGTTGAATTGAAATATGTTGAAGGCCCGGGTTACTCACTCCCACAGAATCAGTCCGGTTGATATATCCCACAGGGTGCTCTGCAAAGGCAGCATTCAGTACATCCGTCGAATAGCTATCCGATTTGAAAAGCGGGGAGAACCGTATGAAATAAATTACCAACACCGCGGTCAATATGAGCCCCGCGATGAGCAAAACGCTTTTTACCTTCATAAAAACCCGGAAAAGATGCACCCGGGGTTAAATTAGTAAATTCAGCGATTGGTACAGCGAAAGATTACTGGTATATGTATAAAATGGAACCGGGCAATGATCAGACTAAAATTTCTGACCATGCCCGGTATTCAGTGTGTGCTATATTTACGCTCCTAATCAGTGCCTGATGTAAAGAAACTTAACCGTTGCTTAAACCAGCTCGCTTTCATATTGCATCCCGATGTGTGCTGGCGGGTAGCTGAGAATACGGTTAAATTCGGTAATGGCCTGGTTGATCTGACGCTGCGTGATTCCGCTGTATTCCATCAGGATGACCTTGGCCTGTTGTGCGCTGGAACGCTTCATTTTCCAGTATTGAGGGTGATTAACCCCGATTGGTGTGCGAAAGTATTTTTCTTTGGGTTCGCGGATTAAAATCTCGCAATCGGTATCGCGTTGCGGATTATCGTGGAGGAAGTAACTTTTTACAACGACTTTGACCTCCCTACCGCTTTTTAGTTGGAAAATTTTCTCGTGAATCATGACTTGTCTTTTAAGAATTAAGGGATCGATGAATATGCTGAACTGCTGACGAAGTTTCGGCTTCCTTAAAACTTTCATACCAGCAGCGCTTGAAAACTTGTACAAACTTCGCTTCTGCTTTGGATATTCCAGCAAATTGATTAGTAAACGGTCGATTCAATGATCCTCCGGTAACAATCTGATTCCTAGGCAAGTAAATTTACGCATTGCATTAATCAACTACGTGCCCCACAAATTGCGCGGTGTTGTCCAAAATCTTCCCGCCCCGCCTGAACCCAAGCCCGCACGCTTCACCGGCGTAGAACACGCCGGCCTGATAAGTATGGCCGTCAGCGTCAGTTGGGAGCACTACGTACTCCTGGTAAATGCGCGGCTGGCCGTCGTACTCCCCCGCCGCAGTTTCCAGCACCTCGCCGCCTTTGTCGTGAATGGTGACATTAGCACCCTCACGTCCCAGCAATACCTTGCTTACCGATTTTTTATGCGATAGCAGGTAACGCTCGGTTTGTAGAAGCAATGGATGATATGGGTAAAGGTCCCACAGGATTTTCAGAATGTACTTGGACTGGAACAACAATGTATACGCAGGGTTCAGAACCACTGCCTTCCTGTTCTTCACGATCTCCGTAATCATTACCGCCAGTTCAGGCTCGTCGGCCCCGATGTGTTCCCATGGCACCAGCTTGAACCAGAAATCAAACCGGACAAAATGCCCGTGTTCCGCCTCCTGGTAAAATATCCCCTCACCATTCGAAAACTCTACATCGTCTATGTAAGCGAATTCGACGTCGAACCCGGCTTCTTTCGCCGCCTCCATCAGCACGGCCACATTCGTATCGTCTTCGGGATAACCGCGCATTGCGGAGAACAACATCGAGGGTGTGAGATCGGCGTTTTCTTCTTTTAAATAAACAAACTGACCTACCAGCGTTTCAAACAACGTATTGAACTGCTTCGATTCGTCCATTCCGTTCATCCGCAAATGCGCCCATTGCACGACGGCCGTTTCCGGAATGCAGGTAGCGGTATCGGCATTGAACTCGATCAGTTTGACCGGCTCGTCGTCAAAGCCTCCTGCGAGATCGAAACGACCGTAGAGATGGATTTGCCGGTCGTCGCTCCATGAGACCTTGATCAGGTCAACCAGGTTTTCAGGGATACCCATTTCCCCGAAGAGGTCGTGATCGATGGCATACTGCCCCGCTTCGACCAGCATATCATATAATGTACCCGCAGCTTCATAGTAGCTCTCGGCCTGTTGCTCGCTTACGACCACCATATCATTCACAACGTAGGGTGTCGTGTCGGTGCCAAGCGCCCAATCCCAGCCTGCTTTTTGCAATGCAGCCTGCGGCGGATTGGGCAGTGATTTCAGTTTTACCATCGTTGGATTTTAAAGTTCATGAGGTCAATAGTTGATGAGTTTAGGGTTAATGAGTTTATGAGTAACCAACAAATGGACTTTTAACTCATAAACTCCAAACTTCCTAACCACCACTTCGCCCCGACGACCTGCCGAAGAAACCTTTACGGCCTCCCGCAGGCCTTGTAGTGACTGTCCGAACAGAACGGGAAGTTTCTACGCCCAGTGCCGCGCTACGCGAGCTCGCCCAAGCACCCGGGTTAGCATAGTACGACCTGCTTCGCTCCGCGCCCATCCTGTCGCGATAGTTGTTCATATAAGAATAGGAAGAGTTGCGCCCGAGCAGATAACCGATTCCGCCATAAAGCAGCATGCTCGAAAGCCCGCTATGATAGCCCATATGCGGGTTCGACCGGATCTCCTGGTCGATCAGCGCCTTCGCTGCCATAGGGTTCAGTGTGTCCTTATGACCATCGAGATACGAAACGATCGCCATGGAGCTATCGGCTGGGACGTTTTCTTCGCTGATGATCTTGAATTCGCCCGGACTTACTTCTTTGATATGTGACCGGATGCCTTTGCCGTAAGTTGTTTCTTCATAACTGTATTCCGATTCATCATCATTCGAAGAACAGGAAACAAGCGCCGTTCCCGACAGCAATGCCAGCGCCAATGCACCGCCCATGCTGATATCTTTTACCTTCCTGATAAAAGAGCCCTTTCGTAACTGTATCATAATGTTGATTTTCTGTTGAGGATTTGTCAAAAGTAATGCATGGAAACAGGCGCAGGCCTATGAATCGTGTCAATGGTTTTTCCGATGGATATCGTAACCTGTGGACTTACAGGCGGCAAAAAAATTGAGCATAACCGGCAGCTAACCGAGCCATGCTCAATGTACATTAACCAATGATAATATCAGGCCTTTTTAGCGATTTTCTCGATTGCATCTACCAGCTTATCCAGGTCACTCGTTTTCGTGTACACATGCGGCGTCACGCGCACACAATGGATATTTTCCCAGTTGATTCCCACGGTGTGGATCTGGTAGTCCTTCATCAGTTTGCCGTCGAGCTCTTCGGGTTTCATGCCTTCGATGCTTACCCCGGCAATGGCGCAGGAAAATTCCGGTTTCAATGAGGTATGGATTTTCACCCCCGGGATTTGCGCGGCTTTTTCGGCCCAATACTTTTTGAGGTAATGAATCCGGTCCTGCTTGCGCTTGTTGCCAATCCCTTCCTGGAAATTAATCGCCTCGCCTATCGCCTGCTCGATCGGGAAGCTTCGGGTCCCGAGCGTTTCAAACTTGCGGATATTGCCACTTTTCGGCTCGCTGTTACAAAGCAACGGCCATATTTTTTCGATTTTATCCTTTTTGATCCACATCATGCCACTGCCGACCGGCGCGCTCAGGAACTTGTGCAGGCTGGTGCCGAAGTAATCGCATTCCAGGTCGGGGATTTTATAATCCAGTAACCCGAATGTATGCGCTCCGTCGCAGACGACTTCGATACCTTTGGCATGTGCCATTTGTGCAATTTCTTTGACAGGCATGATCTGCCCGACCCAGTTGATGATATGCGTTACGTGGATGATTTTAGTCCTGGGAGTGATCGCATCAGCGTATGCTCTTACGATCTGCTCTTTGTTTTCAATGGGAAAGTCAAAGGAAAGCTGTTTGTATACGATGCCATCACGCATCTGGCGCTGCTTGTATGCTTGCACCATATTGGGATAATCCTGCAAAGTACCGATCACCTCGTCACCCTTTTCGAGCGGCAGGCCAAAAATGATGGTATTCAATGCTTCCGTCGCATTGCGGTTGATCGCGATTTCCTCCGCATCGGTACCTGCGAGCTTGGCCAGGCGCTGGCGGAGCGGCTCACGGCCTTTGTCCATAATGCGCCACATGTAATAGGATGGCCCTTGCGCAGCGGCTTTGTTGTATTTGTCTAAAGCCTCCTGCACTACGATGGGTGAAGGCGAAACCCCTCCGTTGTTAAGGATAATGATTTCGCTTTTGCTGGCGGTGTAAGCATCCTGGATTACCGACCAGTATTCTTCATTGCTTTCGCTGGCCGGATTCCAAAGTTGTTCTGCTTCGAGGAATTGCCCGGCGTGGAGCTGGTTGAAAAGGCTGTTGATCCCGAAAGCACCCATACCGAGGGCAGCACTCTTCCGGAAAAAAGAACGGCGGTTGTTCATAAATTTTTGTTTAAGGAATAGTATTGGAGTGAAGTACAATATATTGAATATCTACTTCAAACCCAATTATTCAGCCCCTAAACCGTCGTTTACGGCAGCCTGTTTCAACCATTCGTAAGTATTGGCGGGCATGGGCAGGCCGTCTGCATCGAGCTGTAGAAACATCAAATGCAAATGTGTAGGCGAACGTTTCTGATAGGCATTGTAACCCGAACGGCCCATTTCCGAGATCTTGTCGCCTGCATTGATCCACTGTCCGGGCTGTACTTCCACGATGTTGTTGTGGGCATAATAAAAAAGACCGTCGAGGCACGGGTCGTAAATCCATATCCAGTTGCCGCCGCGGTACTCGCTGTCGTATTTCCAGCTCGTTTCTGTGGCTACGACAAGGCCCGAAGTGAATGCGAGCACGTCGATCGGCTTCCACGTACGGTCGTCGAGCACGTCCTGGTCCTTATCGCGTACGAAAAGATCGTGGGCGGGATGGCTGCCGGTCACATTCATGTCGAACAGATCGAAGCCGTCGGGCCTGTAACCGCGGCCCCTCGCCCCTACCGACTCCCTGGCCGTGTAGCCCCTTACCGGATAAACGAAATAGGATGAGTCGATTGACCGGCAGGTATCTCTTCTGAATTCAGCGCGGAGGTTCCGCATAACCGCTCCGAACGCAGCGCGGGCCGAATCGGGCGTGATCACATTATCGCGGATATCCATCTGGATCTGATGGAAAGTTGCGCAGTATTCTGCAATTTTATCGGAAGATTCACTCTGGTTTGCCAAACCGGCCATACAGATCACCAACACAATCCCGGCAATTCTTTTAAATGTCATCAACAATGCGTTAATCAACCCCTTTTCTTTCACTTAAACCCTGTTTTTGAAGAACGATAGCGAGAATGCTCACTAATAAAAAAGTCTTGCAAAGGTATCCGTTCTAGGTTAAATAAATGCAGGGAAGTTCTTTATTGGTCAAACACTAAAATCAGATTACAATGCAACAACGTCGTTTTGGACGAACTGGCTGGGAAGTCAGCGAAGTAGGATATGGAATGTGGGGGCTGGCAGGCTGGACAGGCTCCGACCGCAAGGAAACGGACGACTCCCTCAACCTGGCCGTCGAATCGGGTGTCAATTTCTTCGATACTGCCTGGGGCTACGGCGAAGGCCTGAGCGAGCGCATACTCGGCGAGCTGATCAAACGCTACCCCGACAGGAAACTTTACGCCGCCACCAAAATCCCCCCGAAAAACCGCCAATGGCCATCACGTCCCGAATCATCTCTGAAAGATGTGTTTCCGGCCGATTACATTGTTGAGTACACCGAAAAAAGCCTTCAAAACCTCGGTACCGAGCAAATCGACCTGCTACAATTCCACGTGTGGGAAGATGCCTGGGCGGAGGAAGACGAATGGAAAGAAGCCATTCAAAAATTGACAAAGGAAGGGAAAGTGGGTGCTTGGGGCATCAGTATCAACCGTTGGGAACCGGATAATGCATTGAAAACGCTCGAAACTGGCCTGATCGATGCCGTGCAGGTGATTTACAACATTTTCGACCAGGCGCCGGAGGATAATCTCTTCCCCCTTTGCCGGAAGCTCGACATCGGCGTGATCGCCCGTGTGCCTTTCGACGAAGGTACCCTCACCGGCACGTTGACCAAGGAAACTACATTCCCGGCCGACGACTGGCGGTCGACCTATTTCGTGCCCGAAAACCTGAATGCAAGCGTGGACCACGCCGAGGCATTGCGCGCAGACATCCCGGCAGGTATGACGATGGCTGAACTCGCCTTACGATTCATCCTCAACAACCCCGACGTTCATACAACGATCCCGGGTATGCGCAGGCTTCAAAATGTGCGCGCGAATGTGGCCGTGAGCGACGGCGCGAAACTCGACGCGGCAGTGGCCGAAAAAATGAAAGTACACCGCTGGGACCGCCAGCCTACCAAATGGTCGCAATAGCTATTTAAGCAAAATGCCTTCCGCCACCGGAAGGCATTTTGCTTTTTTTATATCCTATTTTATCGATACAATTTACTGTCGACCGAGAACCGCCCGGGGCCGGTAAGGAATAATGTAATATAAGGAAAGAGAAACAGCAGGGCGTGTTCCTTCATATCGAACGGGTCTTTGGCATGCACGATCGTGGCCACCACGACCATTGTGACTATCAGCGGAATAAGCGCCGCACGCGTTCCAAGACCCAGGATAATCAGGATCGAACCACCGAACTCGGCGCAGATTGTCAGTACGTACGAAAGTTCCTCGCCTATCCCGATCGGGTCCGCGAAAGAATGGTCACCGCCTAGGTAGGTTGTAAGCTTGGCATAACCGTGCGTAAGCATGAGGCACGAAACCCCGACCCGCAGGATCAGAACAGCCCAGTCCACAGAGCCGGGCAATTTGATCGGTCTCAAAAATCTTTTAAGCATAATGAGTTAAGTTGGTTTATCAATGAATTCGCAAAGGTTACAACCAATGCCCTGTGGAAGATAGTTTCCCAATCGATACGCTGTAACCGAATTTTTAATTTTCATATATCAAGTTTTATTTTTAGGTTTGTCTAAATTTATATTCAGATAAAAATAAATTAATAATTCGGCCATACTATGAAGCTACGCATACTCTTATTATTCAGTTGTTTGCCATTTACCACCTGGGCACAGTTTTCGCTTTCCGGGAAGATTTCCCTCGAAGGCCAGTCCGACCCGGCATTCGGCGCGTCGGTTTATATCAACGAATTGAAAACCGGAACAACGGCCGACACTGCTGGCTATTTCCGCCTGGCGGGCATTCCCAAAGGCAGCTATACTATTCGCGTCAGCTATATATCATTGCCAACAATCACTGAAAAGAATGTGCGGATAGACCGGGATATGAAGAAGAATTTTGTGATGAAATCGGGTGCCAATGCCCTGGAAGAAGTGGTTGTCACAGGTACAATGAAGGAAGTTTCGAAGCTCGACAGCCCGGTACCGGTTGATATTATTACCTCTAAATTCCTTTACAAAAACCCCGTTCCCAGCATATTTGAAGGTTTAAGTTATGTAAACGGGGTGCGTCCGCAGCTAAATTGCAACGTCTGTAACACGGGTGATATCCACATTAACGGGCTAGAAGGCCCCTACACAATGGTGCTCATCGACGGGATGCCGATGGTAAGCGGGCTTTCCACGGTCTACGGGCTTTCGGGGATCCCAAACAGCCTGATCGAGCGTGTGGAGATTGTGAAAGGGCCTGCGTCTACACTCTATGGTTCGGAAGCGGTGGGTGGCTTGATCAATATTATTACCAAAAACCCGAACAAAGCACCGCTATTTTCCGCCGACGTATTTGGCACAGCCTGGCGGGATTATAATGTGGATCTTGGTATTAAGTTTACCCCGAGCGAAAAAAGCAGCTCGTTGCTGGGCATCAACTATTTCAATTACCAGAACCCCATCGACAATAATAAGGACGGCTTCACCGACATGACGCTACAGAACCGCATTTCGATCTTCAATAAATGGTCGTTCGACCTGAAAAACAACCGGCAGGCCAATGTGGCGGCGCGCTACTATTACGAAGACCGCTGGGGCGGGCAAATGCAATGGAACCGGTCGTACCGCGGCGGCGACGATGTTTATGGTGAGAGTATTTATACCAAACGTTTCGAGCTTCTGGGAAACTACCAGCTCCCGATGACGGAAAAGGTGACGCTGCAATATTCTTTCAGCTCCCATAACCAGAATTCGGCATATGGCCATGTACCTTTCAATGCCGACCAGAAAATCGTGTTTGCGCAGTTTTTGTGGGACAAGGAGATCGGCAAGCACAGCTTACTGATGGGAACGCCGTTCCGCTACACCTTCTACAACGACAACACGCCCGCTACCCGCTATGCGGATGGTCAGGACCACGCCGACAAGATTTACCTGCCGGGCATATTCATCCAGGACGAGATCAAAAGTGGTCCGCATTCCATTCTGCTGGGCGCTCGTTACGACTATAACAGCCGCCACGGAAGCATTTTCACCCCGAGAGCCGCCTATAAATACAAATTCAATCAGACCGACGTAGTCCGGTTGAATATCGGTCGCGGTTTCCGGATCGTGAACCTGTTTACCGAAGATCATGCCGCATTGACCGGCTCGCGCGAAGTGATTTTGAAGGAGGCACTGAAACCTGAACAAAGCTGGAATGGGAACATTAACTTCGTCAAGAAGATCGTTACCGGCAATTCGTTTATCGGAATCGACGCTTCGGTATTTTATACATACTTCACCAACCGCATTCTGCCCGACTACGATACCAATCCCAACGAAATTATCTATGACAACCTCGATGGTTACGCGGTTTCCAAGGGCATTAGTCTCAACCTCGATTTCAATTTCCCCTTCCCATTGAAAATCATTGCTGGCGGCACTTACATGGACAACTTTCAAAAGGAAAACGGCGTGCGTTTCAGACCTGTACTTACCGAGAAATTCACTGGTACCTGGTCGGTTTCCTACGAAATTCAAAAGGCCGGGCTCTCATTCGACTACACCGGAAATATCTATGGCCCAATGCGCCTGCCGATCCTGAGCGAAGACGATCCGCGTGCCGCAAACTCGCCGGTATGGTCTTTGCAGAACATTCAGATGACCAAAAAATTTGATAATGGACTGGAAATTTACGGGGGTGTCAAAAATCTGCTCAACTTCACTCCTCCCGCCAATTCAATCGCCCGCGCGAACGATCCGTTCGACAAAAACGTAAAATTTGACGGGCAAGGACAGGTAATTGCCACGCCCGACAACCCTTACCGGCTAACCTTCGATCCGTCGTATGTTTTTGCGCCAAACCAGGGCATCAGGGCATTTTTGGGGATTAGATATACGCTCAGATAAGGCGAAGGCGCCTTGCCTAAAAATGTCGAAAGAAATGTTATTATATGATTTTTCAAAGACTGCAATCATTTAGCGTGTTGATATTCATTGATTTGAATAATTTTTGATTGTATCTTTGAGCCATCAACTAATTAACACTACTAATTATGGCATTAGCAAAACAGTTTGTAAAAAGTAAATCTGTTTACAAGGTAACGTTTACAGTTCCTGCTGAGGCGGCATCAGAAGCGAAGAAAGTTGCCCTTGTGGGCGAGTTCAATGGCTGGAACCCAGAGGAAGCCATCGCGTTGAAAAAACAAAAAGACGGTTCTTTCAAAGCCAGCCTCGAACTGGGAGCCGGAGAATATCAGTTCCGCTACATTCTTGACGGGGAAAAGTGGGAGAACGACTGGGAAGCCGACAAATATGTCCCTGCCGGTGTAGATGCTACAGAGAATTCAGTAGTGGTACTTTAATGGCTGTAAGCTTTAGGCCTTAGGCTATAAGCAAAAACCGGGAATTGCTTCCCGGTTTTTTTATGCCCATACTATATTAGGCCTACTGCTTAAAGCTTACAGCCTATTGCCTAAACCCCTATATCGCAAAACTGTCGCTCTCCACGTATGCTTTAATCAGCGCTTCCTCTCCTTCTTTTCCTTGCTGCGAATTGCCGTGTTCCATACCCATGACGAACGATTTGCCTTCTTTTTTGCTCCGGTCGTAGATGTATTTAAAGATGTTCTTATAGTTGATCTCGCCGGTTGTCGGCTCTTTACGGCCAGGCTCGTCACCGATCTGGAAGTAATCGATCTCGCTCCATGTCCGGTCGATATTATAAATCAGGCGGCCTTCATTTTTCTGCATATGGTAAATATCGTACAGGATCTTGCACGACTTGCTATTCACACCGCGGCAGATTTCGTAAGTCTGATCAGAAGTCCTCAGGAACAAGTTCGGTGAATCGCTCAGCGGTTCGAGTACCATTACCAACCCGTGCGGTTCCAGGATTTCGGCTCCCCGGCGCAAAGCGTCGATTACGTGGCCCGTTTGCACGCCGATCGGCAGGTTTCTTTCAAAATCACCCGGAACAACCGTCATCCACTTCGCATTTACGCGTTTCGCTACTTCCACAGCTCTTTTACAGCCGTTGAGGAAGATATCGATATATTCTTTTTTGCCCGCAGCCAGCGTATTGGCACCATTACCGCCTTTATCTACCACAAACACACCCATTTCCATACCCAAACGGCTCATTTCTTTCGCGATGGCCTCCTGTTGCTCCACCGGACGGCCCATCATACCATTGTCCTCCAATGCCATGAACCCCTGGTCTGCCATAAATTTAAGCTGATCGATCACATCCTTTCCGGCACTGTTCTGGAACATACCGAAGTGCGAAGCGTATTTGAGCTTAAACTTGTTTTTGGCCATCGGAGCGGCGGCTAATGCATCTCCTGCTGCGATTGCGGCACCAGCCAAACCAAGGGTAGATTTTACAAAATTTCTGCGGAGCATAAATGTTTCGATGTTTTTGTTTCAGATTGTAAAGATGTACAGCCCGGAAATATACCCCAAAATCGCTCCTGAATCTTCGCCCTACTGGCTTTTTCTACGTTTCCGACGCTCCTTTTTGCCGCTTTTAGGCTGTTCTTCGGGTGTAGCCACCACCTCTTCCACCGGAGGTTTGGGGAAATACGGGGCCAGTTGCACTTTGATCTCTTCCCGGAATGCGTTTTTCACGCCTTCCAATGCGGCCTCTTTCACTTCTCCATCGATTTGGTTGCCTACCAGCAGCTTCACCACCGCCTCCTCACCCGGCCAGCTTGCGCCCAGGTAACGTGCGGCATTCTTCCGGACACTCATAGGTTCGCCCGCGTTCAGCAGCGCCGAGCGCAAAAGATACACCGACTCCGAACTCCCAACCGTCTGAATGGAAGCCAGTAACGCCGATTTATTCGCTTCATTCATACCTGCAAGCTTTTGGGTAACGTACGAAATCCCCGCCTGTTCGAGCAGCAACGCACCGGCATCGCGACCGATCACTTCATCGGATTTGCTCAATGCAAGTTTCAATAGCCGGTCGTTTTCCGATTCCAGCTCGTAGCGGGTCATCAGATCGATGTAATGCTCGGTACCGTAAGTTTCGTTGAGGAGTTTGTTCAGCGCCGTTAGTCCTTGCTGAGAGTTGGTTACAAATGATTTATCCAAATGCAGCAATGCCAGCTTACTCACTTCGATCCGGTCGGAAGAAGGCACATTCAAAACATTTAGTAGCGCCTGGGTCTTCTCATAACCTGCGTGAAAGAAGTCAAAGGAACGGAAATAGCGGAGCCTGCTTTTGAAACTAACCGACGTGTCGGCCGCCAGTTCACTCAAATACGGAATAGCCTTACGTGTACGGGCGAGCCAGATAATATCCTTTCCTGCATCGGTCATCCACGGTTTCTGCCCAGACCTTTCCAGCCAGGCCGGAAAAAGTCGTTCCCATTGATCATAGGCCCCGATGCTGAGCGCTTCGACAGTCCAGCGGTCGTTGCCTTTGTATTGTTTTGCCAATTGCAGCCATACGTCCAAAGCTTCATAGGTATGGTTATGGTTAATGGCCAATGCGCACTCGCGGCGTACCTGCGGGTCGCGGTCGGAGGTTAGGCGCTTGATGTATTCGGTTGGATCGCTGTTGCGCTGCCGCACGGCGCGCAATGCGGTAATGCGCAGGTTCGGGTTCAGCTCACGGAAACCGATATCGAGGTTTCGGTAATTGAAACCTTCTATGCGGTTCAGCACCCACAATGCGCGGGCGCGGAGTTTGGGGTTACCATTATATAATCTGAAAAGCTCTTCCAAAAACGGCTCCGCCGCCCAGCCGTGCTTCACACACGCATTCCAGGCCAGGTAACGCTGCGACAGGTTCGGACTTTGCAATGCTTTCACCGCCTGCTCGGGCACTGACAGGTCGAATACCGGTATTTTATAAGGCGTCCCTGTCGGCGCGACGCGGAAAATGCGGCCCCGGCTGCGGTCTTTCATTTTGTTGGAACCTATCACCGGGTCATACCAATCTGAAATAATGAGTGAACCGTCCGGCGCGACACAAACATCCGTAGGCCGGAACCATTTGTCGCGTTTGCCTTCGAGTACAGGAAGAATGCCGGTTGATTTATAACCTGCACCATCATTCTGCACCGGAAACGCACTCACATAACCCTGACCGGCATCGGCGAGTAAAATCTGATCCCAATACCGGCGTGGCAACAGATCGCCTTCATAGATCGTCATACCCATTGGAAAACCGGAACCTGTTTCCAGCAAATCGGGCACTACACCAGGGTCATTCTGGTGCCAGTGGCGCCGCGGAATTTCGTCTTCGAGGTTCGTGCGGTTGAGACGCCAGCTCGCGCCGGTCATTTCATCGATATAGCCGAAATTACCATTCTCCATCACATACGAAACACGGTCGCCCCCGTTGCCAGGCTCCCCCTGGTCCGACTGCCACATCGTACCGTAGCTGTCCACCGCCACTTCCCAGCCATTGCGGAAGTTTTCGGCCATGATCTCGACTTTGGTAAAATCCTGCTCACAACGGAACACCACACCTTGCTTATATTGTCTGAAATCGATTGGTCTTTCGTATTTGTCGAGCAACGGGCGATCCTGGCCGTCGACCAGCTGGCGGCCTGCATTGCCGAAGTTGAAATAAAACTTGCCATCCGGCCCGAAAACGAAAGAATGCACACCCGCGTCGTGCTGCGTACCGCCGATGCCTTTGAACAGCACTTCCTTCGTATCGGCTTTATCGTCGCCATTGGTATCGGTAAAAAGCCACACGTACGGGCTTTGCGAAACAATCGCCTTGTTACCCATTACCCAAATGCCCAGCGGCGCATTGAGCTCCGGCCCCTGGTAAAATACCTTGGTAACATCTGCCTTGCCATCGCCGTCCTTATCCTCCATGATCACGATGCGATCGCCCTGCCCGAGCTCCGATTTGCCATTCACAGCCGGCCGGTAGTTGTACGCCTCGCACGCCCACACGCGCCCGCGGTGGTCGACGTCGATATTGATCGGGTTGATCACATTTGGTTCCGAAGCGAATAGTGTCGCTTCCAGGCCGTCGGCGGCCTGTACTCCGGCCACCGCATTACGCGAAAAACGCCGTTCCGTCTCCGACAATGCCGCGTAGGCGCTATCTGGATCGACAACTACCAATGAATCAACAACTTGACTAAAACCTTGAAATGAAAGGGAAATAAAAAGGCACGCAGCACACCACGCAGATCTCACGATAGGGAATTGTTTCAAAACGAATTTTTGATGATGCAGATAATTTCAAAAAACGTTATAAAAATACCTCATGTTTCGGGATTTACGAAATGGAGTTTCAGAAAGTTGTTCGCGGTGACATCGTCATGAAGCCGGTCGCTTCTTCGGATCGAGCCTGTTATCGAATATGGACAACAAGGTAATTTTCTCTGACTCCTAGATGAAAAATACAGATGTCTGCGGCGATGCGACACATCTCCGGATCCATTTTTCCGGGATCAAAACGGGAAATTGTAGCGGGGCATCCCTAATACGGCGAATTTGATAGTTTATATCGGCGAGTACTCTCAATGCTATCCCTTCACCCCATTCTTCGAACAGGTATTCGGCAAGCTGCTCGAATTCGGTTATTGCGCGTTCCGTCCATTCGAGCTCATAATTAGCCGGCATGATTTACGCGCAGCTGGGCAATCTTAAATTCGAACCGTTCCATTGCCTCACTGTGGCTCAGAACACGGCCTTCTTCAAGATCTTCTATTCCCGCGTAAATTCCTTTCAATGCTTCACCGGAAAGAGTGACATCCGAAGATTGAACGGACTCCTCAATGCTATATTTCAAGCCCAAGTCCGCGAGAACTTTTTCCAACATAGTCAGATCCTCCTCTCTTTCAACCTGTATTTTCATAGTTGCCATAAGTTAAATTTAAATAAAATAAGTTACCCCGCCAATGCGGACGCCATTTAGACGTCATAACATGGGCGGGGTAACAGATTTACCTATTAAAATTTTCTAACGGCAACTATTTCCTTTTCAAACTACTCAGGTAATCCACCAAACTCACCAACTCCTCCGTACTCATCGCGTCCTGCAAGCCCGATGGCATCATCGAATCTTTCAGCTGTTTGATCGATTTCACCTGGGACATCTTGTATTCCTGGGTCGAGCCGCCCGGGAATTTGAGGATCAGGTCGGTTTCGGTTTTGCTGGATATGATGCCGGAAACGGCGGTACCGTCTTTCAAAGTCACTTCAAAACCTTCGTAGCCAAACCCAATACCGGCGCTCGGATCGAAAATGGCCGCATACTGCGCCTCTTTCGGGAGCTTGCTTCCGATTTCGGAAAGTTTTGGACCAAAATCCATGCCTTCGCTATTCACCTGATGGCATACCGAGCAGTACGAAGTGAATACCTGCTTGCCTTTGGCAGGATCGCCTTTCATGGTCACCAATTCCTTCACTTCCGGATGCTTTTTGACGGCTACCGCAGGCCCGTCCAGGTATTTGGCGGCTTCCAACTTGACGGATTTCCGCCATGCGCCGTTCAAGCCTTGTACTGCCGCGGTTTTTGCCTCGCCGGTTAGTTTTCCTTCTTTGAGCAATACCAGCACCTGATCTTCACCACTCATTGTTCCGCCCAATGACTTAGCCGCAATTGTTCGGAGATCTTCCGGGTAGTTGTTATCGGTGGCGACAGTTTTCAATATTTCGAGTGCGTCCTTACTTCCGACTGATTTCAGCGACGTCAGCGCGCTGGCGCTTTTGCTTTTATCCGAACCTTTCACAACACCCCAAACCAGCGATGTACCACCTTGTTTAATGAGTTGCGAGGCGGCGGTAGATCCGGCGCGACTGGCCGATTGCTCCAAGGCCATCGAAAGAAGCCGCTGATTTTCAGAAGAAAGTTCATACTTCGCAACAAGTTCGAGGTACGCTTGCGTGCCGTAGGTCGCATCGAGCATTTTTTTCAATGCGGCCATAGCCTCGGGTGTCTGCTTCACAAATGCAGGGTCGAGGTGGCGCATAACCAGTTCATTTACTTTATCCTGGTCTTTGCCTGAGCCATTCGTGAGTTTCAGCAAAGCCATTGATTTTTCGCGCCCAGCCGAATTGAAGTCGAATGCCCGGAAGTAGCGCAGCCTGCTTTTCAGATCGACTGTCGGGTCCCCGGCAAGCGAGGCCAGCAACGGAACGGATTCTTTGCCACGCGAACGCCACACGATGTCCTTACCTGCCTGCGTGGCTACCGGATTTGCACCTGCTTTGGCGAGCCATGCCTTGAAAAACGAATCCCATTGGCCGTCGGCACCGATCCCGAGCGCTTCGAGGTACCAGCGGTCTTTTCCATCATATTGCTGTGCCATGGACGCCCACAATGCGGGAGCGTCGGGTGACGGGTTATGATGCAGCAGCAATACGCATTCGCGGCGAACCTGTGGCTCGGCGTCTTTGGATAATGTTTTGATATAAGGAATTACATCCAGATGTTTCGACTCGGCAACCGCACGAAGTCCCGCAATGCGAATATCCGCATTGGTATCCCTGATTGCCATATCGACGGCCTTCTTCGCTGTAAATGGCCATTTGCTTAGCAGCCATAGCGCACGGGCACGCATACGAGGTTCCGCATTTTTGTTTGCAAAAAGCTTTTCAAGTGTCGGTGCCGCCTTTGCGCCCATTCCGTTCAATGCATTCCACGCGTGATAGCGGATCGAGAGGTTGGGACTTTGCAGTGCTTCCACTGCACCGGCCACTGTTGTAAAATCCGATTTAGGAATGCGGTAAGGCGTATTCACAGGGGCAATGCGGTAAATGCGGCCCTTACCCTGGTCGCCAGCCTGGTGACCGCCCACGCCCGGATCGTACCAGTCGGAAACAAGCAGGGAGCCGTCCGGCGCTACACAAACGTCCGATGGGCGGAACCATTGGTCACGCTTGCCGTCCACCACGTTGACAATTTTTGCGGTATAACCCGCCCCCGCTTTCTCGACGGGGTATGAACGGACTACATTATGGCCGGGTTCGCAATGGATCATTTGTCCCCAAAACTCTTTTGGAAGCAGTTTTCCTTCATAAACGACCATACCAGTCGGTGAACCCGAGCCGGTTTGAAGGAGGTTTGGCACCACGCCCGGATCGTTCAAATGCCAGTGACGGTAAGGGATCGAATCTTCCATATTGGTGCGGTTCGCGCGCCAGCCTGCACCAGTCATTTCGTCGGTATAGCCGTAGTTGCCGTATTGCATTACGTAGTTAATGCGCACGCCTTTATTACCGTCGTCGTCGTTGTCCGACTGCCACATTGTACCGTAGCTGTCGACCGCCACTTCGAAATTGTTCCGGAAGTTATTCCCGAGCACTTCGATATTGGTAAAATCAGGGTCGCAGCGGAAGACCATGCCCTGTTTCAACTTCGAAAAATCGACGGGCTTGCCATCTTTTCCCACAACAGGATTACCCTTTCCGTCAAGCAAATGGTCGCCTTCATTTCCAAAATTGAAATACAACTTGCCATCCGGCCCGAATACGAACGCGTGCATGCCGTGATCGTGCTGATCACCGCCGATGCCTTCGAAAATGACTTCTTTTTTATCGGCTTTCAAATCGCCGTTCTCGTCGGTGAAGAGCCATACGTACGGACTTTGGGAAACAATTACTTTATTACCCATCACCCAAACGCCCAGTGGCGCGTTGATTTCCGCTCCCTGATAAAAGACCGTCGATTTATCGGATTTGCCGTCGCCATTGGTGTCTTCCAGTACCACAATGCGGTCGCCCTCATTTTTCGTAGGATTTCCGTTGATCGCCGGACGATAGTTATACGCTTCGCAAACCCATACCCGCCCCAGGTGATCGACATCGATATTAGTCGGGTTGGTGATCGTTGGTTCCGAGGCAAAAAGGGTCGCTTCCAGACCGTTTGCAGTGGTTAAGCCAGCTACGGCATACCTCGACGACCGCTTTTGAGCATCTGTAAGGTCTTTGTAAAGCGTGTCAGCCGAAGCCGCGTCAATCGTACTGGGATTCGAACGCTGATAAGAGGCGACCATCAGGCCCGCCAGCAGGCAGCCCGCGGGGAAGAGGATAAGCGATTTTTTGAAGTTCATGGGTAAATCGAGCGCTTTTCGGCCTTGAATCAGAAAGCATTACCCTGCCTCAACGCCTAAACGTGTCATTTTTACAATAATAATTTTAATTACGTGTATAAGAGACCACCGACTTATATTTACTATCATGAAAGAGACTTTTTTTTCCTGCGTTGCACTTTGCATCGCCGCTGAAATTTCAGCCCAAAATATTCCTTCGCCGGATATTCAGATCAAGACAGCCGTAATGGCTGCGCCATCCGACAAACAAGCCGGGGCCAAAGTTTATGGTTACGGCTCCGATGGCACATTCAAAATCCTGCGAGAGGGTAGCAACGATTTCGTCTGCCTGGCCGACGACCCTAAAAAAGAGGACATTGGCGTATCGTGCTACCTTGCCGAGCTCGATGCATTCATGGAGCGCGGGCGTGTGCTGGCCAAAGAGGGTAAAAATCAAAAAGAGATTTTTGACATCCGCGAAAAGGAAGTAAAAGCGGGCACATTGAAAATGCCGAAACAATCATCGACGCTTTATGTCTTATCCGGCTCGAAGGATAACTACGATGCCGCAACCGGTACGCTCAAGAATGGTTACCTGCGATATGTCGTTTATATTCCGTTTGCCACAGCCGAAAGTACCGGGCTGCCACTGAAACCGGATGTACCGGGTATGCCGTGGATCATGGACCCGGGCACGCACCGGGCGCATATCATGATCAATCCGCCGAAACCATAGGCCTGGCGGGTATGTTGCGGGTATATTGCCTCAGGGTGCGCCTTTTCGAGGAAAAAGCAATGGGAAATCAATGAAAAAAACTGCACGTATCCTTACCGTTTTGAGCCTGCTCGCGTTATCAAGTCCGTCTATGGCACAAACAGAAACCATTAACCTTTGGCCGGAAGGCAAAATCCCTAATTTTAAAAAGAGCGACATTGAAGAAAAATCGGTAACCGACGCGCAGGGAATCCTGCGGATCAGCGGAGTAACGGTCCCGACCATCGCAGCCTATATTGCGCCCAAAGAAAAGGCAACAGGCGCCGCGGTGATGATCTGCCCGGGTGGCGGTTACGGTATACTCGCCGCCTCGCATGAAGGCAGTGACTTTGCGAAATGGTTCAACGAGCGTGGTATATCGGCGTTTGTGCTCAAATATCGCTTGCCTAACGACAAAGCGATGGCACACCAGCACGAGGTACCGCTGATGGACGCGATGCAAGGCATGAAACTGATCCGGGAGAATGCTGCCAAATGGGGCATTGACGTGAACAAGATCGGCGTAATGGGCTTTTCAGCCGGAGGGCACCTTGCCGCCACACTTTCCACGCATCACAATATGGGTGAAAAAGCGTCCGCCGACGGCAAGCCGAATTTTTCGATACTGATTTACCCTGTTATCTCGTTCCAGCCGGGCATCTCGCACGGAGGCTCCCGCGACAACCTGCTCGGGCCGGAAAAATCGGAAGAGCTGATTAAGTACTACTCCAATGAATTGCAGGTTTCGGATCAAACGCCCCCTGCATTCCTCGTTCATGCAATGGACGATACGGGCGTACCCGTGGAGAACAGCATCGAATATTACCTGGCGCTGAAAAAGAAAAAAATCCCCGCCGAAATGCATTTATACCCCAAAGGCGGGCACGGCTACGGAATGCGTACCGAAGGCAAAGGCTCTCTTACCAACTGGCCCGCCGCCATGGAAGGCTGGCTGAAAGCAATGGGATACCAGAAAAATTGACCGCCACGATGAATTAATCCCTAGTTTTGAAGAAAAATCAACACTAGGGATTAGTCATTTTATGAATGCTTTTAACCGTCTGGTGATCAACAAGCGATCACTTCTCTTTATAGTATTGGCAATTGCTGCCTTTGCTACGCTTCAAGGGGTATTCTCCCACCCGAAAACCTTTGCGAACCAACCGCAACTTTACACCACTTATAATAACTACATCATCTTCAAGCAATCCTTCTTTCATTTGATTGAAGGCAAAAACCTCTACAGATGGCATGTTGACGAGCATTGGGACCTGTTCAAATACAGCCCTGCGTTCGCGCTTGTTTTCGGCATACTTTCCATTATGCCCACATTTTTAGGCCTCTTTTTCTGGAACCTGATCAATGTGGCGGTACTCTTCTTCTCGGTGTATTTTCTTCCAAGAATCGACCTCCGGACGAAAGGGCTGATGATCACCTTCATACTGGTGGAGCTGCTTACAGCCACTCAAAACGAACAAAGCAATGCATTAATCGCCGGTTTGCTACTATTTGCATTCGGGTTCCTGGAAAGGGATAAATATTGGATGGCGTCACTATGTATCGTTTGCACGATCTTTATCAAATTGTTCGGCATCGTTGCGCTCGCACTCTATCTGCTGTACCCCAACAAGTTCAAACTCGCCTACACGACCGCCGCATGGGTTGTTTTGCTGACGATACTCCCGATCGTTGCCGTAAGCCCCGATCAGTTTGTGGTTCTCTATAAAACCTGGTGGAAACTGCTTGCGGCGGACCGTGACTTTTCCGACGGCTTATCGGTAATAGGCTGGCTTAAAATCTGGTTTTCATTAAATGTCAACAAAACTTACGTCAATCTGGTAGGTGTAGCGCTGTTCTGCCTGCCTCTGCTTAAAATCAAATCATACGGCAATTTCGTTTTTCGCGCATTAATGCTGGCCTCGGTGCTGGTATGGGTTGTGATTTTCAACCACCGGGCCGAGTCGCCTACCTTCATCATCGCCATTGCCGGCGTGGCGGTATGGTACTATTTGCAGGCACCTACAAAACTCAACTACGTACTGCTCGTGCTGGCATTTGTGTTTACCACATTATCGCCTACCGACCTGTTCCCGCCATTCATTCGCAATGAGTATTTCTGGCCTTACGTGGTGAAAGCAGTGCCTTGCATTCTTATCTGGGGCAAGATCATTTACGACCTCCTTTTTACCGAATTACTACCCCGGCCAACCGAAGCAGAGGTGGCGCAATAGAAATGATAGCATAAAAAATGCGTTACAGGAATGCTGCGGCTGCATCCTGTAACGCGTAAAAATCATAGTTACTGAATTAATTCACACCCAAAAGCGTACGGTTTACCTCCCGCACTTCCTTGGTGGACAGGTAAATGCTTTTGACGATCTTCTCGTAGTCGTTGGAAATTTCGAGGGTATAAACGCCGTCGCCCATCTCATCGAAGCTAATTTTCCTCCCCGTCTTGGTGACATACTTCGGTACAAACTCCTCATGAATCAACTTTCCTTTACTGTCGATCAGACGAATAGCCACTTTTTCACCCTTTTCTTTTTCCATCATCAAATTCATCGACATCGTGTTGCGCACGCGGTACATGCCTACGCGAAACTTTTCACAGGTGTTGTTTTTGCATTCCGCTTTCGGTGAAACGATTGGATCGGCCTGCACCTGGGCGGTGACAGTAAACAAGGCGAATGTAGCGGCAGCGGCGGTTTTTAAGATGTTCCTCATGGCTTATGAAGGTTAACTGATTGGTACATTGAAATTGATTTCGAACCAATGAGGTAACCGTCAGGGGCATTGTTGCATACAAAGTTTGAGCGGCAAAATAAATGTTTAAGCGGAGTTAACCGCCAATCGCGATCATCTCCCTGTTTTGCTCATACTCCGATTTGGCTTGCTGCTCGGAGAAACCGGCGTGGCCGCCGTGGGCGAAATGTTTCTTCTGGAAATGCGCGTAAATAAGCGGGCGAACGTCCTCGCCTTTGCGCAACGGCGTGAGGAGATCGACTTCAGATGTATCAAAAAGGCAGTTTTTGAGCTTTCCGTCGGCGGTCAGACGGATCCTGTTGCAACCTTCGCAGAATGGATGGGTTACGGTGCCGATGATGCCGAAAGTTCCGGCACCGCCATTTACCTGAAATCGCCGGGCGGTATCGTGCAACTCACCAGCGACAGGCTGATATTCAAATTCCTGGCCTATCGCCACCAACAAATCGGCATAGGAAACGATTTTGGAAAGATCCCACTGATTGCCCTTAAAAGGCATGAATTCGATAAAACGAACATGAAGGTTAGGTTCTGACAGCGTCATCCTGACAAAATCGTTCACTTCATCGTCATTCGTCCCGCGCATGGCCACCATATTGATTTTCACGACAAACCCCGCTTTCAAAAGCAGATGAATGTGGTCAACTGTTTTGGCAAAATGATCGCGCTTGGTTATCGACCGGAAACGCTCCTCTTTGAGCGTATCCAGACTGACATTTAGGGAAGTAACCCCGGCCGCCTGCAATTGCGCAATGAACTGATCGATATAAACGGCGTTGGTAGTCAGCGTAAGCGAAGCAGAAAGCTTCCCAAGCTCGGAAATGATTTCGCCGGCATCTTTGCGGACCAATGGCTCGCCGCCCGTGAGCCGTATTTTTTCAACACCCATTTCAACAAACAAACCGGCCAGGTAGGAAATCTCGTCGGCCTGCATAAGCCATTTGGAAGGCATAAACTGCATATCCTCCTGCGGCATACAATAGGTACAACGAAGATTGCACTTATCCGTCAGCGAAATGCGCAGATAAGTATGTTTGCGACCAAATGTATCTAAAATAGGCAATGCCATCGGTTGTTGCTAATCGTGTTTACTCCCTTTTAAAACATTAAAAACGTGCAAAACATGCGGAAAAAGGGCATCAATATATTCCGTAACGCCGCCGGTGCTCCCCGGCATGGCAATCACCAGCATTTCGCCGATGAAACCAGCCACCGATCTCGACAGCATCGAAGTCGGTACCCGTTCCTGACCATATTGGCGGGCGGTCTCCGCAATCCCGGGAATTTCCCGGTCGAGTAACTCGGAAACTGCTTCGGGCGTCACGTCACGGGGCGACAGGCCTGTACCACCGGTGATGAGCACCATACTATATCCTCCGGCTTGCAGGGATTGTAGTTTGCTTTGAATACCCGTCTTATCGTCGGCAATGACGCTGTAATCGCTCACTTCAAGCTGAAATGCTTTCAGTTTTTCTACGATCTTCCTGCCGGATTTGTCTTCGCCAATACCTTTCGAAATACTGTCGGAGCAAACCACCACGGCGACTTTCAAACCTTCCGGTGCCGCTTTCCGGTCGCTTTTTCCTCCTTTTTTCTCCAACAACCGGATATTTCGTATTTCAACGCCTTTATCGATCGGTTTCAGCATATCGTACATCGTCAACGCTACGACCGATGCACCGTGCATGGCTTCTACCTCGACACCGGTTTTATATATTGTTTTGACAGTCAATTCAATGACAATCGTCAAATCTTCGATCCGGTATTGAACGCCGGTATATTCCACCGGAATCGGATGGCAATCGGGTAACAAATCGGGCGTTTTCTTGACCGCCAGAAAACCGGCTGCTTTCGCCATTTCAAAGACATCGCCTTTCGGCACGGCCCGTTTTTGAATGGCTTCCACTGTCTCCGGCTTACTTACCTGTACAATAGCTTGCGCAGTTGCAATGCGAAGTGTGTTGGTTTTATGGGTAATGTCGACCATTTTAATTTTGAATGATTGAATGACTGAATGATTGAATAGGTGAAAGTCCTAGATCCCAAGCTTGACTATTCTGTCATTCAATCATTCGGTCATTCAAAATTAACTATGTATTTTCCTTCCAAACATGCCCCGCTTCTCCTACCAGCTCTTTGCCGAAAATGGGCACTTTGGCCTTGATCTCTTCTACTATATATTCCGAAGCCTCGAATGCGGCCCTGCGATGCGGGGATGATACGAATACAAAAAGGCTGATCTCACCTGTCGGGACGAGACCCAGGCTGTGGTAAATATGCATGCAGGTCAGCTCAAATTTGACAAATGCGGCCTCGCGGATCTCATGGAATGCCTGTTCGGCCATTTCCTCATAAGCCGAATAGTCGATCCCAGTCACGGTTCCCGTTTCCTTCTGATCGGCGCGGATTTGCCCGAGGAAAATCGCGTGGGCACCAATCCCGGTTTTAGATTGATGGCTGGCTATCGACTTCGCGACAAATTCGGGGCTGATCGGCCCCTGAACAAATACCTTTTTGGGTTTGTGAACCTTCTCCATAATATTTCATCCTCCTGCAAATGGCGGAAGCAATGCAATTTCAGCCGGAGTTTCTATCAACACAAAATCCTCCGAAATTTTCTGATTGACCGCTATTTTGATTTTTTTATCGCGCATCGCCGGGTATTTGTCCAGCATCTGCGCCCGGAATTGCCCCACCGTCAGATCGCCTGCTGCGTTCCAGACTTCGTCCGAAAGCCCGGCGATCTCGGCCAGCATCCCGAAATATTTGACTTGAAAACTCATTGATATCTGATCATCATTCAACCCAATAACCCGCATCCCTTCGTTCGGGTTCAGAGCGGAAGCAAATGTACTTCCACAAGATCGCCCGCCTCCACACGATTCTGCCCGACAGGCAAGTAGATGATCGCATTCGCCACTGCGAACGAGCCTATCACAAACGACTCCTGCCCATCTAGAGAGACAACCTCCCCTCCTTCAACCCTTGCTTTCAGAAACTCGTCGCGCTCGCCGTCGAAACGGTAGGCATCCCGCAAGGGCAGGCGGACCGACCTTAAAAACGGCTCATTACTGCCCATTATTTTTCTTAATACCGGCAGCACATATTCATAATAGCAAACCAGCGACGACGCCGGATTGCCGGGTAATGCAAAGATCAGTTTTTCCCCTTTTTTGCCAAAAAGGAGTGGCTTGCCGGGTTTTTGCCGTACCTTATAAAAGATCGTTTCTGCGCCCAAGGCCTCCAAAGCTTTCCCTACAAAGTCATAATCGCCCACTGAAATACCCCCGGAAGCCAGAACGACGTCGTATCGCCCCAACAATGCGTCCAGTGCAGTAATAGTGGCGTCGAGCTCATCGGAGGCATAGCTTACCGAAACCTCCCCGATCCCGGCTTGCGCCAGTGCGGTTTTCAGCATCTCGGAATTGGATTCGTAAATCTTACCCGGCACCAGTGCTTCACCTGCCTTCAATAATTCATCGCCTGTTACCAGCAAGCCAACCCGCGGCTTTGAATGGACCGTTACCTCATTCACATTCATTCCCTTCAAAAATCCGACGGCACCTGGCGAAATGAGCGTTCCGGCACGCAATGCAACCGCTCCCCGGGCGATCTGCTGACCTGCCCGGCGGACGTTTTTACCTTCCGCTACCGGAAATTCATGAATCTGCACCGAGCCTGCTGCCAGCGACGTATTTTCCTGCATAACCACCGCCGTAGCACCCTCGGGTACGGGCGCGCCCGTGAAGATGCGTACAGCCATGCCCGCGCTCACGACCGGCAGATCGGCCTGGCCTGCTTTCGACTCACCTGCGAGGCGCAGCATTGTTCCGGATTCCGTAATATCCGAATGGACAATCGCGTACCCGTCCATCGACGACTGCCTGAACGGCGGCAGCGCTATCGGCGAGATCACATCTTCCGCCAGATAACTCCCAACAGCCTCTGCCAAGGGTATTTGTACCGCTGGCAAAGTTGCGGTATTTACAATAATTCTTTGTTTTGCCTCGTTGACTGTGACCATATTCCGAAAAATACCATGCAGAAACCGCAAGTTAATACATTCGGGAGCGCAAATGGAGCAGGTTGAAAATGTCGCCCGAAAGCCTGATTCGGCCTACAACTGGTGATATTTTCCACAATAGTACCATTATCCCTACAAATCACTTCCTTGTAACCATTTGACCATCAACCTATAAAACTTATACTAAAAACCCACTCTCTTGCTATAATTACATTCAATGCAAGAATTTGCGTTTGGTACTTAGCGCTTTTTACCAATTAAAATTTTACGTTCCGTCTGCCTGGCGCGGTTTTTATTCAGGATCAATTGCCGGAGACAAAATGTAACGTTCTTATTTTTGTCCTAGAATTACTTTTATCAAACCCCTATAAATCAGTTTTTTACCCCATATTGAAATTTTATTTATTCAATACCGTTATCTTTGCACTTCGGCCCTGTGCCTAAAATGATGTTTCACGAAATACAAAATGCATGATAAGACTTATCTTTATGGCCTTCTCAATCGCGATATTCGGCAAAAGCCCGGTGAGCGAGGTGGAGGTGGAAAAGAAGGAACTGAAAGAAGCAACCATTATTGATTCAGATCTTCTTGCTATTGACTTCTGTGGCGAAGCCATTCCTTTATCAGAGCTTCGAATCGCCGAGCGATATCAAAACACGATCAGAAATTACGACAACCCCACTTTTCGTAAGCTGATGACCACAACGAGAAAGAGGATGCGGGTCATTGAACCCATTCTCAAGAAGTACGGAGTACCAGCCGATTTTAAGTATATTCCATTGATAGAGAGCGCCATGAAGGACGAGGTAACATCCCGTCGCGGCGCAGGCGGGTACTGGCAACTGATGCCTTCCACCGCTAAATCTCTCGGGCTGGTTATAAACGAAACCAGGGACGACCGCAAACATTTGGTCAAATCGACCCACGCAGCAGGAAAATACCTGCGCAACTTGTATAAACAACTGGGTTCCTGGACATTAGTAGCTGCTGCTTACAATGCAGGCCCGACGCACATCCAGAACAGGATGGATTCGCAGAACAAAGATGATTATTTCAAACTCCGTCTTAATTCGGAGACCGCGAGGTATCTCTATAAAATCCTCGCTGTAAAAGAATGGTTCTCCAACCCCGAAAGAAGCCGCGAATGGGTAAGCGGTGACGTGGTTGACCGCCTTTCTGCATTCAAGACCGCGCAGAAAAAAGCCGCAGCGCTGGCCAAAGCTGAGACCGCGCCAGAGACCGGATCATAATCTCCGCCATTTTATTTGAAAGTTCATAAGAAGAAAAGGATACATTATCCTTTTCTTTGTGAAGTCGCATTAGGGTATAGTATGGAGGAATTAGCTCAGCTACTTTTTCTGCCTATCGAAGACCTCGAGCATCTATATTTTAACAAGTACCGGTTCCGAATTACAAAATAGCGGGGTTTAATTTAACACTCCTATATTGCAGGAAAATCTTTTCGTCTGAAAAATGCTTATTGCTGATAGATAGAGGTGGCAGGAGCAAAAAAAACCATTCTGATTACATTCGGTCAATAGCTGGTCTATCAACCGGTAGCGGTCCACTTCATCAATGGCTTCGTCGGATTGAAGGTCCTAATTCCCCTCATCCAACGGTGTCGTCAACGCCTGCTTGGTCGCCGTTTCTTTAAGACAGTTCATCTCTTGATTTTTGGTGATAACAGACAGGTATGCCTGCAAATTCTTGATTCACCCAGTGAACCGGTTTGTCCAGATTTTCAGGAATACATCCTGCGCCTCCTCCTGCGCTAGCTCGTCAGATTACGCTAGCCTGAAAATATATACACCCAGCTGGTAATCATACTGATCGAACAGGACTCTGAATGCCCTTTCATCACCACACAATACGCATCCATTGGTCATTCAGTCGCTGCATCCTGTTGCTAATCATTTGATGATGTGTTACCCTTTAAGGCAGCTTTTTAAATTGGTTTCCGGGACCGCTACTCATTGAAACGTACTGAGAATGCCATGGAACGTCATTTTTCCCTTGTAAACCAAGTCACCGGTTCACAAGGGAAAAGCAGTTGGCTGCGACGCTAAAAACTCCTGCCAACCTTGAACCGGAAGTAGCCCTCCACTTCAGCAATGCCATCAAAGACCTGGTCTGTACCGCCCGAGTATTCCAGTATACCCGCTTTTTTCAATGTAAACGAACCAATGTAGTAGTCGTCAGTGGTGAGCCCGATCTTGGCAATCTGCAAGTTTCCCGGGCTCGGGTACGCCGCTTTGTTTTGCTCGTAAAAAAACGCATACAGTGGCGTTCCTTTCGGGTTGGTTGTCAGATAGATTGTAGGGATCCGCATCTCGTTATCATTGGTTTTTAGCTGCCATGGCATGGTATAACTATTCACTTTTTCGCTCATCTCGGGCCAACTGAGCGTAACACTTGCAAACAGACCGGGGGCCGATAGTCCGCTGGTCACAAGCAGGCGCTTGATGTTCCCATGACTGATCTTGGACAAACCCAGCGGTGAGGTGGTAGGTATCCACGGCCCACCGTTGATCCGGAAAACCAGTCCCTCTCCGAGTACATATATTTTGGCATGTAACTTTATTTGCCGCTTTACATTGTTGACGGTCTGGCTGAGGACCACCGTCACAACTTGCGGATTAGTAGCGGGTATCCGCTCCGGTGCGGTGTAGGTGGCGGTCGTATTGTCGTTGTCTTCTATATGTCCTGCTCCCTGCACCGTCCACTTGTCTATGAATTTCGAATCGATTTTTGTAAAAACAGGAATAGCTTTTCCATCCGGATCATTGGCGTCAATGTGGGCCCGCACACTGAGATTTGCGGAAGCGCCTGGATCAATGGCTTGAACACTAGGGTCAATGATTGCGCTTTTAAGTATTGTCCAGTCACTGAAATGCGTGGTACTGGCAATAACCAGCCTTGCCGTCGTATCTACACGTGAGCTGGATGGCGAATACCAGCCACGAGCGTCAGACTGGAAGGCCACGCGCAACAGTTCAGGGTCGGTGTCGGTCAGATCTTCCTGCTCGTAGCGGAAAGTAATGGTAGCCGGTTTGGCAAATGTAAGCCCGTGAGGTAGCAGTCGAAATGCCGCTCCGGATCCGCCGGGGCAATGATTTTCGTCCAGCGGCTGTACTGAAATAGTCTGATTGCTGGCCAGCGCGCCAGCCGGGATGTCGATCCGGACCCGCTGATCGCCAGACTCAATATGCCCGCCTGCCGGACCGATGGTGACGGAGACGGCGGTGCCCACGGGATTGCCTACCGGTGTCACGTCAGGCTGTTCTGTTGGCTTCGGATCGGGATCAGGTGTATTCAAGTCTTTGTCACAGCTGGTCGACAGCGTCAGGAGCATCAGGCTCATACAAAATACATAAAACTTGTTCATGGCTTGTTCTTGGTTGTTTTGTTAGGATGCCAAAGTTTAGTGAATGATCATTCGAGGGAAATACTCAAATGGTTGAAACGGAAAAAAATCCCGATGAAGCGGTATTTAGACTGCACCAAAAGATTCTAAAAGATGACTGGCAAAGCGTAGAAGATTTCTCGGTTGAAGGCTATACTAGACTAGGAGAGCTGCAGAAAGGGTTTCAAGTCTTCAACAACTAGTGCTTTTAAAAACTGTCCTGAATGAGGGTTATCAACTTCGTAAGAGAAAGTTCCTACTGGAAGATTTGGATGGTTTAAAAGCTATGGAATCCGTCGCACTTGAGCAGGCGGAATTACAACACCGCGACTTCGAGCTCGCGAAGGAGGAGTTTAATATACAAGAGAAGCTTTTCAAGGACAAAGTCACCCCCAATCTGGAGTATAACCGCGAAAAGGCCAAATTACTCGGTAAGGAATTCCCATTAAAAAACTTAGCTTCTTCCATAATACAAAACCGCACGTTTCAAACTTCCAAACAAAAGGAGCTGCTGGAGCTCGACAATGTCATTGCTATGCAGAAAAGCTCGTTCTTATAGATGGGCTGACAATTTTACCGTTTTTTTCTTAAACTTTCACCCGCGCGGCGGCCGCCTTTAATTCGATGTGATAAGAGGTGTGAACTAGTCGATCTAAAATGGCATCGGCGACCGTTTCCTCCCCAATCACATCATACCAGTTTGCCACGGGTAGTTGACTCGCAATAATGGTGGACCTTTTTGCGTGGCGATGCTAGGTAGATGGTTTTCAATCTTCCTCCAAATTTTGTACTTTTGACTATTGCTTGACTAGTGAATACAGAGCTTAGCTGACAAAATGTGCCGCTTACGAATAGTTTACGACCAACAATCTTGTCATTCAAAAATAGATCGTAATTGAGTCATTTTAAGCCAGTTAGCAACACCCACGACGGAAAGCAGAAAGGATACATTATCCTTTTCTTTGTGTTGTTATGGCATTGTGGTCAGAACGTCCCCAGTAATACCTTCTTTAATTTTAATACTCACTTTCAGACATGACAAAAGCGGAAATGATCACTGACAAGGGTACGATGCTTATCGAATTCTACGATGAGGATGCTCCCAATACGGTGCAAAACTTTGTTGAACTTTCTAAAAAGGGCTTTTACGACGGCGTGATTTTCCACCGTGTAATTCCCGATTTCATGATCCAGGGTGGCGATCCTACCGGCACCGGTCGTGGAGGTCCTGGCTACAAAATCGACTGCGAGCTGACTGGCGGCAACCAATACCACGACCGCGGCGTGCTTTCGATGGCACACGCAGGCCGCAATACCGGTGGTTCGCAATTCTTCATCTGCCACAGCCGCAACAACACCGCGCACCTCGACAGGAACCATACCTGCTTCGGCCGCGTAGTGGAAGGCGTGGATACCGTCGACCTGATCCGTCAGGGTGACAAGATCCAGAAGATCACGATCATCGAAGAACAGGCGTGAGCTTTCTTATTCAACAAAAAAGGGCTGGAATGTTGATTCCAGCCCTTTTTTGTTTGCTATGGAGCCTGTCTCACCAGAAATGTCCGTACAGGTAGGAAATGATCGAGATCACCACTACGGCACCGATCACGAAGGTACGGTGCGGCATGAACATCGATGCGTCGATCGCAAGGCCTTTCTTTTCGTCAGGCAATATCAGACCGAGAACTACCATTACCGCCACACATATCAGGAATACGAGACCCATGCGGTCGAGGAATGGAACTTGCGTCCAGTCGGCGAACGGGAAGTAGTTGTTGTGCATCGCCAATGCGATCAGGAAACCACCGACGATCGCGAACAATGCACCGGCGGAGTTGGTCCGTTTCCAGAAGAAGCCCATGATAAATGAGGCGAAGATACCCGGAGACAATAGCCCGGTCATTTCCTGAATGAACTGGAACCCGCCTTTTTTATCGATACCCATGTAAGGAGAAACGATGATGGCAAGGATCATCGAGATCACCACCACCGCACGGCCAATGCGCACGAGCGTCTTCTCGTCCGCATTCTTGCCGATATAGTTTTTGAAAATATCCAGTGTAAAGATCGTCGAAATACTATTTGCTTTACCGGCCAGCGACGCCACAACCGCGGCAGTCAACGCAGCGAACGACAGCCCTTTCAAACCGGTCGGAAGCAGGTTGAGGAGCACAGGATATGCTTTGTCCGCATTGATCACGCCATCCTCGCCGAGCATTTCTGCCTGGAACATGCCTTTACTGTACAATGCGTAAGCCGCAATACCAGGCAATACCACGATCACCGGCATCAATAATTTCAGGAATGCTGCGAAAAGTATACCATTACGGGCAGTTTTAAGGTCCGCTCCCAATGCACGCTGGGTAATGTACTGGTTACAGCCCCAGTAGTTCAGGTTCACGATCCACATACCGCCAAGCAAAACCGCCAGACCAGGCAGCTGCATATAGAACGGGCTCGATTTAGGGAAAATCATATGAAAGTGATCGTCGTGGTTGTCACGCATTACTTTGAAACCCTGCACGATACCTTCAACGCCTGCATTATCAGATACCAGATTGATCGCCAGGTAAGTAGTAGCCAAACCTCCGATCACGAGGAAAAACACCTGAATTACGTCCGTAAAACCGATCACCTTCATCCCGCCGATTGTAATAATGATGGCAAAAGCCGCCAGCGCGATCATACAGAACTGAAAATCGAGCCCAGAAATACCTGAAACCGCCAGGGCGCCCAGATAGAGGATCGATGTAAGGTTGACAAGAATATATAACGCCAGCCAGAAAACCGCCATGATCAAACTCACCGATTGGTTATATCGCTGGCTGAGGAACTGGGGCATTGTGTAAATCTTGTTTTTGAGATAGATCGGCATAAAAAAAACGGCCACTATCACAAGTGTCGCCGCCGCCATCCACTCGTAGGTGGAGATCCCGAGACCCATCGAGAAGCCATTCCCCGACATCCCGATAAACTGTTCCGCCGAAATGTTCGAAGCGATCAACGAAGCACCGATCGCCCACCAGGTCAGCGAGCCCTCCGCGAGGAAGAAGTCTTTTGTAGATTCAACTTTTGATTTTTTCCGCTGATAAATCCAATAACCGTAACCGGAGACTAAAATGAAGTAAAAGAAGAAGACGACATAATCCAGGGTTTGTAATTGTTGCATTTCAAATAATAAAATAGATGAATGAATGAGATATCAGCTCGATTAGCCCATAAATATAGCCTACAAGGACATATTGATAATGCTTTACTCTGATATTTTCTTCGAATCTTTAAAATGGTGGGGGCGCATCGGGCCGTAAGCTTCCCCGAACGGGGTACCTTCCTGCATTTTCCCGATAAAGCGTTGCAAGCCAGCCTCTTTTCGTAGCAAAAGCCAGTAAGAAACCTCCATTCCGGCCGTCATATAGGCGGTCATGACGTGTTTCTGGTCGCCATGGAAGAACTCGCGCATGGTGGAGATGTCTTTGAGCAAAAGCAGGTCGCGGCCGTTGCGCGTGTAGTAGCGCCATTCGTACCGGTAGGCGCGGTAACGATCACGCGGGCTGGTTTCGCCTACGAAGCGACGATCGAGCATAAGCGCCAGTCCTTCATTGAACCATTGGGGAACGTCGTTGGTCGTCCGCCACCAGCCGATGCGCCGCAGCAATTCGATATGACTCATTTCATGGGCGATCACGTCGATGTTCATGCCCTGCGCATTCAGGATGACGTAAGAACTGCCCCAGGGCGTGCCGATGCTGCACCCGGCGCCTTCCGTGCTGCTGCAATATTTTTGATACTGCTGCGCTGTCTGGCAAATGATGATTTTGGGCCTGGAAATCTTTCCCTGGTAAAATGAATCAACGCGTACCTCTGCCAGCGCTACGGTATTTTTGAGGACTTTGTATTTATTTGGATTGATATCCGGGCTGAAAAAGACCTTCTTATCGGTAGACTTGAAATTCGAGAATGCGATGAGCTCGCAGTAGAAGATTTGCGGGTAGAGGAAAAATAGGCTGCCCAACAGGACGATTAATCCGGTCAGAAGAAATCGGGTGACTTTCCGGAGTGGGTTCAAGGGAGTTTATTTTTGCCACGAAGACCCCAAAACGGCGTCTTCGTGGCAATATAAATTTTAATGCTTAAAGTGACGAACGCCGGTCGTTACCATCGCAAGGCCATTGGCATTGCAATAATCCACCGAATCTTTATCGCGAATAGAACCACCCGGCTGAACAACCGCAGTAATACCCGCGTGATGCGCGATCTCAACGCAATCCGCAAATGGGAAGAATGCATCCGAAGCCATTACCGCACCATTCAGGTCGAAACCGAATGCTTTCGCCTTGTCGATCGCCTGGCGCAATGCGTCTACACGGGAAGTCTGCCCGGTACCGCTCGCTAGCAACTGGTTTTCTTTTGCCAGTACGATGGTGTTCGATTTGGTATGCTTGCAAACTTTCAATGCAAATTCCAATGCAGAAACCTCGTCGGCAGTCGGTGCTTTTTCGGTAACTGTCGTAAACTGCGCCGCAACTTCGGTTGAAAGGTCCTTATCCTGCACCAAAACGCCGTTCAAAATAGTTTTGAACATAATCTGCGGCAGTTCCACCGCATTACGTTTCAGCAGGATGCGGTTCTTTTTGGATTTCAAAAGCTGCAATGCGTCTTCGTCATAAGCAGGGGCGATCAGGATTTCCATGAACAGCTTGTTCAACTCCTCAGCAGTTGCCAGATCGACTTTTGTATTAGTAATAACCACACCACCGAACGCTGAAACCGGGTCGCAGGCTAGTGCATTATCGTAAGCCTCTTTCGCAGTAGGTGCCGTAGCGATACCGCAGGCATTGGTATGTTTAATGATTGCGAACGTTGGCGCTGCATCGGCGAACTCGTCGATCAGGCTCACGCATGCGTCCACGTCCACGAGGTTATTGTATGAAAGCTCTTTTCCATGCAGTTTATCGAAAATACCTTCCAGATCGCCGTAATAGGTCGCGCTCTGGTGCGGGTTTTCGCCGTAACGAAGCGTTTGGGAAGCAAGGTTCGTGAAGTCAAACAGCTCTTTATCGGTCGTTTCTTTTCCGGATGTGAAGAAGCTGTTGATAGCGCCATCATAATGCGAAGAAACCCCGAATGCCAGGCCGGCATAGTAACGACGGTCCTGAATATCGGTTGAGCCGGCTTTCGCGTTCAGCAGTTCAACTACTTCGGCATACTGGCTTCGCGATGAAACGATCAATGTGTCTTTAAAATTCTTCGCTGTTGCGCGGATCAGAGAGATGCCGCCAATGTCTATCTTCTCGATAATGTCCTCCTCGCTCGCGCCGGACGCCACCGTTTCCTCAAAAGGATAAAGATCCACCACCACCATGTCGATAGCCGGGATATTGTATTGCTCTGCCTGCGCTACATCGCCCGCATCGTCGCGACGGTACAAAATACCGCCCATGATGGCCGGATGAAGCGTTTTAACACGCCCGCCGAAAATCGAGGGATAACCGGTAAGCTCTTCGGCAGCGGTTACGGGAATGTTGAGATTTTCAATGAAAGTCTGAGTTCCCCCGGTGGAGTACAGCTTTACGCCGTTGTCGTGAAGGAGGCGGACCAAAGGCTCAAGACCGTCTTTGTAATAAACAGAAATAAGCGCGGATTGGATTTTTTTAGACATTGTGCAACGTTTGCTCTAAGATTACAAATGCGGGATTTTGCTTACATTCGGCATTTCGGCTTGTCCCATGTTGAAAAATAAACCGCAAAGATAGCCGAAAAATCAACGAAGTCGGCAGCGGAACAGACGAAAATCAAAACGTTATCATTCTGAAACCAAGTTTAAAAAACCAAAACCATGAACCTCGACCTGACCGGAAAAACAGCATTGGTATGCGGAAGTACCCAGGGCATCGGGCTCGCCGCCGCCGTTGAACTTGCATTGCTAGGTGCGAATGTGACCCTCGTGGCCCGAAATGAAGAAAAGCTGCGTGAGGCCGTCGAAGACCTGGACACCTCCCTCGGCCAACTCCACCGGTACGTGGTGGCCGATTTTGCCGATCATGAAACCGTCAAATCAGCGATTGAAAATTACCTCCGCCTCTGCCCCGAGGTCCATATTCTTGTAAACAACACCGGCGGTCCCTCCGGCGGCCCGATCATCGAAGCAGGATCCGACCAGTTCCTGAAAACCTTTCAAATGCATTTAATCAATAACCAGTTCCTGGCTCAATCGGTGGTACCCTCGATGAAAAAGGAAGGCTTTGGTCGCATTGTCAACATTATCAGCACGTCCGTGAAGCAGCCTATCATTGGTCTCGGCGTGTCCAATACCATTCGCGGCGCGGTTGCGAGCTGGGCCAAAACGTTATCGCTCGAACTCGGGCAATATGGCATTACGGTCAACAATGTACTACCTGGCTACACCGAAACGGCGCGGCTCGATGCTGTGCTGGAAATGCGGAGTAAAAACCAGGGCAAAACCCGGGAGCAGGTGGCCGAAGAGCTAAAAGCGGGTATTCCTATCCGACGGTTCAGCGAAGCCAAAGAAGTGGCGGCCGCGGTCGCCTTTTTGGCCAGTCCGGCAGCCGGGAGTATTAGTGGGGTGAGTCTGGCTGTGGATGGGGGGAGGACTGAGAGTTTGTAGCCACGCCCGGCCTTTCTTCCTTTTCCGTTGTATAGAAATAGCCAGGTTATACGATCTCTCAGTCATCTCGATCACTATTTCATGGATACCTGCTTGAAAACCCTCACTGGCAAATTATTTCGGGCAACAACCCACAAAGGCTGTTTCGCCCCCTTGACCTGCCTGATCCCCCTAATTTCTCCATCCAGCAAAAATCCCGAATCGACTGCGGAGCGCGACTGAAAATTGCCCCGTCCGTCATTCACAAGGAGTAGTCCGTCGCTCGAATCATACCGGCCCTGGTACATGCTTACGCCCAGGAAATTGCCGCCCCCGAGAATATCCGGTTTCCCGTCGCCATTAATATCCTCGACCGCCAGGGCAAAAAGCTTTGAAACCTGCGCAGCGCTTGGAAGATCGTGTACCACGAATGCTCCATTTTTGTTTTCGACGTAAACAGATTCAAACTTGTTCACTTCGAGTAACTGCGCCCCTTTCAACTCGTCATCCTTAAAAATTTCATTGATCGTCTTGCCTGCGAATGACTTATAATCGGTAAACCGCTTGTTGATAATGGAAGGAATGCGTTTTCCCAGCTCGTCCTTAAATGCGACCGGGTACCAACGTTCGCCCACATTATAGGCCAACACCTGTTCCAGTCCTTTGTTGTTATCAAAATCCTTCACCCACATTTTTAAATGCGTGTCGGGCGTTTTCTTGAATTTATTGTTGGAACCGAGGTTTCCGGCTACCAGGTCTATGTCGCCATCGCCGTCGAAATCCGCGGCACGGACGCATTGCCAGAAGCCGGAAGGTGTTGCGTATCTATCGCCGGTTGTTTTTTCCAGGCGGCCTTTTTTATTGGTAAAAACAGTTACAGGCATCCAGTCGCCGGCTACAACGAGGTCGTTCCGCTTGTCGCCGTCAATGTCTGTCCAAACGGCATCCGTAACCATTCCTACACGCTTCAGTCCGGGTGCCAGTTGGTCGGTTTTGTCGGCGAAATGTCCTTTCCCGTCATTGATCAGCAAATAGGAGTTGGGGCTCACACCATATTGAAAACCAACAACCCGGCCACCCACAAAAAGATCGAGGTCGCCGTCGCCATCAATATCGAATGGCCTGACGCACGATTTGTTATCGTACATTGGCGGCAAGGCATCGGCGCTTCTTCTAAAATTGCCTTTACCATCGTTCAGATAGAGCCGATCGAACTGCTGCGCCATCTTATCGTAAAATTCATTACCACCCGAAACCACGTACAAATCGGGAAAACCATCGCGGTTGGCATCCAGGAATGCGGCATCCACATCTTCGAATGTCGAATCGGCCCGAAAATCGGACTGGCGGCTGAGGGTAAACAGGCCGTCGGGTTTTTGCAGGTACAAAGACCCTATCTGCCATTTGCCGCCGCCAAGATACATATCATCCAGCCCGTCGCCGTTTACATCGCCCACCGCGATCGCGGGCCCCTCGGTTGACACCATAAAGGGCATCAGGCTCTCGCGGTAGAAATCAAAGTACTGGTTTTCTTCGTGTTTATAAGCGATTTTGAATTGAGAAGTAATGTCTTCGAACAAACGCGCATCAGGCTTGCGGACAAACGCGGCGAGCGATTCCAGCCGCTTTGCATTACCCTCATAACTCACTTTCAGTACCTGATTCGCCTTTACGTGCGTGAGGACCTGTTCCTGCTGACTGGGCCAGACGATCACAAGCGTATCGACTTCCGTGGCTTTGCCTAAACCGAAGTGGATCACCGGCTCACTGGCAGATTCGAATCCCCGCGTCACGGAGAGCTGCTGCATTTGCATGCCGTCCTTGCCTTTGATAATCACTTTTGTCCCTAAGGCGAATTTGTTATAGGAAGAAAACCCTTCGAGTTTCACTCTCAAATAGCCATTCTCCTTACCGGATTGATTCTGGTAAAATGCCGAAGGCTCGTTCAGGTTGTTTGTAACCAGATCGAGGTCGCCATCGTTGTCGAAATCGGCATACGCGGCGCCATTGGACAGCCCGGCTTTTGCAAATCCCCAGTCCAGCGATTTGTCCTGAAAACGGAGATCGGCGGTACCTTTGAAAAGATAGTTATGGACCTTTCCTTCTGGCATCATTTCGAGCGCCCTGTGATCGAGTTCGACGGACGTCTCGGGCGCATATCGCAACGAATCGTCAGCCGCGTATTTGGCATAATCCAGGTTATTGGGCCGCCGCGCTATGCCATTGCTGACAAACAAGTCCTTGATCCCGTCATTATCAAAATCGGCCATTAGCGGAGACCAGCTCCAATCCGTAGCTGCTACACCGGCCATCGCTCCGATTTCCGTAAACCGTCTGCCCGATTGATTGATTTGCAGACAGTTCCGGCTAAGCTGGGGCATGTAGCCAAACGAAAGTTTATACAGGTAGATGTCCAGCGGGTCTTCGCCTATCGACGACTTCTCCACATATTCATCCTCCGGGTACATGTCAAGGGTCACGATGTCGGGATAGCCGTCGTTGTTGATGTCGGCGATATCATTCCCCATCGAATACCGGCTTGTGTACCTGAACATATCCCTGGCGCGGTTGGTAAATGTCCCGTCGTGGTTGTTGATATAGCAATAATCGTCCTCGTGAAAGTCGTTGGATACATAAATATCTTCCCAGCCATCGTTGTTCAGGTCGGCCACGCCTACGCCCAGGCCATATCCCATAGCAGCACCGAAAATTCCTGCTTTTTCGCTTACGTCATGAAATTTGAGCGGCCGGTCGCCGTCGGTTTTGACATTGGCCAGCATGTTTTCGAACAGGTAATCGCCCGACTCGTTGTTGCGCAGATGCCGGGTTGTCACGCGGTCGTAGCTACGCGAGGTATGCACGGCGTGATTGAGCAGGTAGCAATCCAGATCGCCGTCCTTGTCGTAATCAAAGAAAACTGCCTGCGTCGAAAAGCCGGTAAAATCCAGGCCATAGTCTGCCGCCTTCTCGGTAAAAGTCAGGTCGCCGTTATTGATATACAATTCATTGGCCCCTTCGAGTCCCCTAAAATCACCAACGGCGCATACGTAAATATCCAGCAGGCCATCGCCATTCACGTCCGCCATGGTTACGCCGGTTTGCCAATCAGAAAAACCACCGACACCTGCTTTGACGGTAATGTCTTCGAATTTGAAATTGCCTTTGTTGAGATACAGTTTGTTTTCTCCCTGGTTTGAAACAAAATATACATCCGGCAAACCATCGTTGTTGATATCACCTGTGGCAACGCCTCCGCCATTGTAGAAATACAGGTAATCCATCAGGTTGATCTTTTCATCCCCGACGACACTGTTCACGAAGCCCACTCCCGTCGCGGTGGAATCCCTGACCTCGAACAATGCCTTCTCCTTATTTTCTTCGCCGGGCTTGCACGCATTAAAAACCAGCATAACAGCCCAGATCAATACCACTGAAAAATTCCTCATTCCAAATATGTTGTTGGACATCCCTGCACCGCAATAGCACAGTGGCTGTCGCCGACTGATCATTTTTTTACTGGCTTGTACACTTGCACCCGGTCGTTGTTCTTCCCGATGATAAGCTGGCCTTGCCGAAGCTGTTTCATCACCCGCACCTGATCCTCTGCCCAGAAACCCGTCTCCGAAGGGAGTTTTGCCACGAAATTCCCATTGACATTTTGAAGCAGAAGCCCTTTCATCGCATCATAGCGACCGATTTCGGGCAATACATCGTAAAAATTACCAGCCAGTATCAGGTCGGTCTTACCATCGTGATTATAGTCGGTTGGGACAATGCTGTGGACCGGCGAAAGTTGCGCTTCTACCGGCAACGGCAGGAAAGTAAATGAAGCCCCCTTCTGATCATTCCGGAGAATGGCAGATTCGGCCGTATAAACTTCCTTTTTAACGGCCTTTGCCAGATCCTCGGAATTGATCACATCCTCGATCGTCTTACCGGCATATTGCTCATACTTCACAAATTTCTTTTTGAGAGACGGCATTGCCCGGAGCAAATCGGGCCTCATTAACATTGGATACGACACCCCGCTCTCGTCCGGGCAGGTTATGATTTGCTTGATGATGCCATTGTTATCGAAATCGCTCACATACATATCGACCGGCTTTTGCTGGGTCGCTTTCAGTCTTGAATTCAGGCCGAGGTTACCCGCGATGATGTCCATATCTCCATCACTGTCAATATCAGCGACTTCCACGGTATTCCACCAGCCATTTGTTTTCACCAATTCCCCGCGGGCATTCTTCACCGAAACCTGCTGCATTTCCAACGCATTTTTACGGTTTTTGAACACCGTTATCGGCGCCCAGTCTCCCACCACGATCAACTCGGGATAGCCGTCGCCATCAAGGTCCGACCAGGTAGCATCCGTTACCATGCCCAATTGGTCGATTTGTGGCACATAACGTTTGGTGTAATTCTTAAAAATCCCGGTCCCGTCGTTTGTAAAAAGATAGCTGGGCGGATCGATACCGTATTGACCCGACCTCAACCTCGATCCGATAAACAGGTCGACATCCCCGTCTTTATCAAAATCCGCTGCGGCGATGCAAGCCGCATTGATTTTAAGGTTAGGAAGCCCTGTACCGGGCGTAAATGCGCCTTTGCCGTCATTCAGGTATAGCCTGGGCTGTAAAGTATTGTCATCGTCCTTAAACTCGTTGCTGCCCGACACGACGATCAAGTCCAGGTCTCCATCCCTGTCAACATCCTGAAAAGTGGCATCCGATGCTTCCATTTCGGCTTCACCGGCAAAAACGGCAGGGGTTTTGGTTATAAAACCTCCTCCCGGTTTCTGGATGTACAACTGCCCGCCCTGCCCGCTTGCGCCTCCTATATACACATCATCTAGCCCGTCAACATTCACATCTCCCGCCGCGATGGCCGGTCCGAGCCGCGAATACATTTGCTTGACCAGCGGGTTCTGGTTGTAATCCACATATTCCAGCTCCTTATGCGTAAAATCAATTCCGCTCGATGGATCTTCTTTAAAAATGGGGCTGGTTGCACCGGACGCAGGTTTCCATTCGACGGTAGCGTCGGTCTGGCTCAGACTGTAAGTCGAATCGGCTTTAATATTTTTGATAATCTGCTGCTTATCCGTAGGCCAGATGACCGTCACCGAGTCGATACTCGCATTCTTTCCCAGTCCGAATACAAGTTGCAGATCCACCGAAGATTCAAAACCGCGATTTGGCATTTGCTGCAATAGCTGCGTACGCTCTTTCTGGTGGACATAAACCTTCGTACCGATGGCATTGCGGTTCTGTGCCACACCCTTCAACCTGAATTTGATGTAATGAAAATCCGGCCTTTCGTTCGCCCTGTTTTTGTAAACAAACAACTGGCTATTGACATTGTTGACGACAATATCGAGATCACCGTCGTTGTCCAGATCGCCATAGGCTGCGCCGTTGGAAAAAGAAGGCGTATCCAAACCCCATTCTGCCGACTTGTTTGTAAATGAGAGCTTCCCATTGTTTTGAAAAGCATAATTCGCCAACGGCTCGGACGGCATTTTATCGAGGAACATTTTGTAGTCAAACTTCCTCGTACGGCTTACCTCCGCGATATTGGAAGGGTCGGCCAGGAATGCTACAAAATCCTGGTTAGTAAGGTCCTTATTAATCCCGTTGGCGACGAAAATATCCTTCTCTCCATCGGAATCCATATCGAATATCAGTGCTCCCCAGCTCCAATCCGTTGCATGCGTACCGGTAAAGCGGGCGATTTCGCTAAACCAGGTCCTGCTGCCAGGCCCTCCCGACTGGTTGAGCTGTAAGCTATTCTGCATGTACTGGTAGTGGAAATCGCGGGAAACTTTCAATGCCAACAGGTCATGGCCTTCGTAAGTCGAGGTTAGTTTCAGGCGACGATCTGACCCGGGCAGCATATCCGTTACATATATATCCAGTTTGCCGTCATTGTTAATATCGGCAATGTCCGAGCCCATCGACGAAAGGCTCGTGTGCGTCATCGCCGATTTAAGTGATTCTTTAAAAGTGCCGTCCCGGTTATTGATATACAGATAATCGTGCTCATAGAAGTCGTTGGAAACGTACATATCAAGCCAGTTATCGTCGTTAACATCCCCAATGGTAATACCCAGGCCAAAGCCGATCAGGCTTCCGTAAATGCCGGCCTGTTCGCTGATATCTGTAAAATGCCCATTATCGTTCCGGAAAAATTTGTGACCGCCTTCCTTGTCACGTTGGTCCCGGATGTTTGCATAAGCAAGGCGTCCCACAGGTGTGAAGCTGTTGTTTAACAGGAACATGTCGAGGTCGCCGTCGCGGTCGAAATCGAAAAATGCAGCATGTGTAGAATAGCCATGGTCGTCCAACCCGTATTCCTTTGCCCTTTCGGTGAATGTGCCGTTGCCGTTGTTAATAAAGAGCTCATTGGCCCGCTCCTCGGATCTGCCGGCATTGCAGACGTACAAATCCAGATTCCCATCCCCGTTCAAATCCGCGAACGTAGCTCCGGTGCTCCACGACCTCGTGCCGGCAACTCCGGCCTTCTCGGTAACATCTTCGAATTTGAAACCGCCCTTGTTGAGAAAGAGCTTGTTATCTCCCTGGTTGGCAATCAGGTAGATATCCGGCAAATGGTCGTTGTTCACATCACCGATCGCGACGCCGCCGCCGTTGTAGAAATTGCGGTAATTGAAAATATTGAACTCTTCACTGTTGGTAATGGTGTTTTCAAAGGTTATGCCCGTTTCCGACGCCGTCATTTCCTGGAACAGCGTGTTCTTGTCCACTTTTTCCGAGCAGCCCCAAAAAATAAAAGTCGTAATTAAAGTCCAGCAGCAGGAAAGCCTGGTTATACGAATGGCCATTGTAGGGTTCCTTTATTTGTATCAGCGTTTGGCGCAAATGTAAAATTAAAACAGGAGCATACCGTTCCGTGGCAGCCCCTGTTTTTAATCCTTTTTAAATACGTAAATCAATCAATAGCCCGGATTCTGTTTCAGGTTCGGGTTGAGTGCCAGCTGTGTGGCAGGGATCGGGAAAATATTACGGAAAGCCGGGGAAGCTTCTTTAAATTTCCACGCCTTGGTGAATTGCCCGAAACGGACCAGGTCCTGGCGACGAACATACTCCCAAGCCATTTCCCAGCCTCTTTCCGCCAGCATATCGTCGAGCGTCAGCTTCGTGACCGGCGTAGCACCCGCACGTGCACGGATAACATTCACGTCCTTGATCGCATCCGCCGCATTACCCAGGCGCAGGTTCGCTTCCGCACGCATGAGATAGGTGTCGCCCAGACGGAAAATCACGAAGTCGTTGTCCTGGTCGTTGCTGGAACCGTTACGCTGGATCTCATATTTCTGGCTCCTCGCACCGGCCAAACGTGCCACAGGGCCCGCAGCCATTTCAAACGCGGGAATTTCGGGCGTAAATACCATCGGCACACCGTCGTCTTTCAAGGCTACACCAGTGGATGAATATTGCTGGCCTACGATCCACATTTTCTTACGGTCGTCACTTTCCGCAAAGGAATTATAAAACTCGGTTGCAGTACAGTAGCCATTCCATGGAGCCTGAGGCGTATTGTATGTTAACTGACTCAAATAGTGCAGTGTACGCATATTCATATTGAAACCCCCTCTTTTGGAAGCGTCATAAGGAACAGCCAGAATGTTCTCTTTTGAAGCCTGATTTTGCGTCGAGAAGTTGCTGAAAAAGTCGGCCGACAGCTGGTATTTGTTGGACGCGATGATTTTATCACATTCCGCCTTAGCCTCGGCCCATTTTGCTGTTCCCGTCCATACTTCGGCATTTATGTATAGCTTGGCAAGCAGCATACTCGCCACGTACTTGTTGAAACGCCCATAATATGCGCCGCCCACGGTTTCGCTAAGATCAGGATATGCTTCTTTGAGCTCTTTCTCAATCCAGGCAAAGGACTCAGCACCCGATTTTTGCACAGGGCTTTCTCCACCGATCTTGTCGGCAATAATGATGTTGCGGAAATGGTCGAGCGCTACGTAGTGGTAAAATGCGCGTAAAGCCCGAAGCTCTGCCAGCGTTCCCTTGTCGGTGATCTTACCAAGCTGCTGGTTGATAGACGTGATACTGTTATAGCACCACGACCACATTCCGTTAAACTTGTCGTCGTCGCCGGCGGGCGTCCACGAGTGTTGTTTCAACCTTTTCCAGGCGTCGCCGTCTTTCCAATCGCCACCACGGGTAGGGATTACCTGCTCGTCGGTAGTAGTGTTCAACTCAGCGTAACGACCGAAATAGTCCCCAAGCGAGCTATACAACGGCCCCAAAAGCGCCGCCTGCTGCTCGGGTGTGTTACCAAACTGATCGGTCGGGATAACATCGTAAGGCGTTTCCGTCAGATTGGTACATGCCTGGCCCGAAAGCAGGAAAACGGAGCCAAGTGCGATATTTCTAATGATGATTTTCATCTCTGTAAGTCATTAAAATGATGGCGCATCTGCGGGGCAGAACGCCTGTTTCAGTTTGTTATCAGAATGTCAGGTTAACGCCCAACTGAAATGTACGTGTTTTCGGGTAAATACCTGACGCGTCCAGACCAAGGCTATTGGGTGTCTGTGAGTTAGTAGGCAAATCCCCTTTCACTTCCAGCTCGGGGTCCACTCCCCGATATTTGGTAATGATGAACAAGTTATTTCCGCCGAGATAAATCCTGGCGTTGGTGATGTATTTGCTGTCGAATGCCAGGTTATAACCGACCTGCCAGTTGTCCAGACGAACATAAGTAGCTTTTTCAAGCCAGTAATCAGACAGAGCATTGGTACTGAAATTCGCAGGCACCTCTCGCACGCTTTCCAGCATATTCGTTTCCAGGATCGAGCCGGGAATCGAAAGGTTTGAGCGCAGGTTGTTCAGGATGCTATTTCCGAAAACACCTCTCAGCTGAAAATTGAGGTCAAACTTCTTGTATGTGAATGTATTGATCAAAGCGCCTGTCAGGAAGGGCTGCGGGTTGTCCTTGAAGCCCAGCTGAGCTTTGGCCGGGTCGGTAACAGGCGCACCGCCGTCGGCAGCTTGCAACTGCATTTGTCCTTTATCATCAAATCCTACGAAATGGCCTACGTTGTTGAACGTTCCCAATGGCAGGCCTGGTTCGAGGATCGATGCAAATACGTTGGACAAACCACGGCCTCCAAATGCATTGAAACGGATAATACCAGAATCGAATTCACTACTTTTCAGGTTGATGATTTCGTTCCGGATCAACGATCCTACCAGGCGGCTGGTCCAGGTAAAGTCTTCTTTCTCAATAATAGCACCGCCGAATGACAACTCGATACCCTTGTTACGCATCGATCCCACGTTTGCGTAGATCGAGTTTGTAAAATACTTCACACCATCGGCCGGTACTGAGTATTTATAAAGCATGTCACTGGTTTCCTTGTTGAAAAGGTCGATCGTACCGGAGAAACGACCATTAACAAACTGGAAGTCCAAGCCAATGTTTGTCTGGCTTACCACCTCCCAGCGAAGATTCGGGTTGGTGTTCTGCGTGATCGCGTATCCCGGAAGGAAGTTGCCGATCGATCCGTCATAATAAGAAGTCGTCGGGCCATACAGCTGCAACGACTGATAGGGTATCAAACCCTCCGAGTTACCCGTTTTACCCCAGCTCGCACGGATTTTCAGGTAATTGAATGCTGCGGATTTTGGGAAAAACGACTCGTCCGACAAAGTCCATCCACCAGCAACGGACGGGAATAGCCCCCATTTGTTGTTCGCACCGAATTTCGAGCTTCCGTCGTAACGCAAGGTCGCTGTCAGGTTATACTTCTCATTAAAATTCAATGTTCCGCGACCGAAGAACGAGGCTAACGAGGTTTTATTTCTATAAGAACTCGTGTAGGTGGTTTTTGGAAGGATCAGCGATCCTGCACCCAAACCAAGGTTGTTGTACCCTAAGCCGTTAGCCACAAACTGCGTGTTGTTTGCACCAAATCCGTCATTGACGATATCCTGATAAGAATAACCACCCAGCAACGAGAAGTTACTTCCTTTATCTCCGAAACCCTTCGTATAGGCTGCTGTCAGTTCGAGCAGTTTGTCATTGGTTTGCCCCAAACCGCGGGACGCCTCTCCCTGGCTGATCTGGAATGCTTTTACCGATTTGTCACGCGCACGGCTGGTTACTTCCTGATCGTTTTTCAAAGCACCGTTCACCCCTACCGTGAAGCCGTCGAACAATTCATATTTCAGGTTAACGGCTCCAACCAATGTATTTTTCTGGCGCTCCCAAACTTCGTTTTCGAGCATCGCAACCGGGTTGTTCAAGTCGAACGCTCCGGGGATTTCATAATACGAACCGTCCGCATTTCTTACAGGAAGTGTCGGCAGGAAGAGCGTTGCATTAGCCAGAATACCACCGTCTGTCAGATCCGAATTGGTGTTGGTGTAAGAAAGGCTGTACTGGATATTCAACCGGTTATCCAATGCCTTCTGGTCGAGGTTGATACGGCCTGTCAGACGATCGAACCCGGTGTTTTTGATGATCCCGTTTCTTTTCAGGTAGTTGAGTGAACCGCGGTAGGAGAAAGTCGGCGAGCCGCCTGATATCGCTAGGTCATGACTGTTGGTATAACCCACACGGGAAATTTCGTCCCACCAGTCGGTATTATAGTTCTTTCCGCTGGCATCTTTAGGAAACCGCTGTGAATCCATTAGGGACGAATCCCCTTTGATCCTGCGCACCTCGCTGATATAACCCGGCCCATCCAGCAATTTCAGGGTGTTAGAGATCACGTCCATACCAATATAGTTGTTGAACGTCACCGTAGCCCTACCCGATTTACCGCGTTTTGTAGTGATGATAATTACCCCATTCGCAGCGCGGGAGCCGTAAATAGCCGATGCGGAAGCATCTTTCAGGACATCCATTGTTTCAATGTCTGTCGGGGAGATCGTCGAAATAGGTACACCAATGATCCCGTCCACCACATAAAGCGGGTCGCTGCCACCGGCAAGAGAAGTGTAACCGCGCAAGCGAACCGTCGGGCTGGTATTAGGGTCACCATTCGGCTGCGTGATCACCAGGCCGGCCACGCGGCCCTGAATGGCTTGCAATGGATTGGGGTTCACACCAGCGTTGAAGTCTTTCGCGCTCACCGATGTCACAGTTCCCGTAACGTCTTTCCGTTTTGCGGTTCCATAGCCTACTACCACCACTTCTTCGAGTGACTTGATATCGTCACTCAGCGTTACATCGATTTTAGACCGGTTACCAATAGCAATTTCCTGGGAAGTAAAACCGATAAAGCTAAAAACCAGGGTTGAGCTCGGGGAGGCAGAAATCGTGTAATTCCCGTCCATGTCCGAGTTCGCTCCTTTGGTGGTACCTTTCACGGTAATCGACACGCCGGGCAATCCGTTTCCTTTTCCATCCGCTACCTTGCCGCTCACATTCACATCCTGCGCCTGCGACGTGAAACTCATTGCGATGAGCAGCCAGGCCATAAGTGTTGTTCTCTGAAAGTTCGGTTTTTTTGTCGTGCGGATGAATGCATCGAGCAGTCCATGCCGGAATATGGCATGTGTGTAGAAATTCATCATAGGTTAGTTAATTAGGTCTGTTTGGCGTTGCAATTGTAGCATTTTAACATTTTTCCGTTTAACCCATAAAAATGCCTTGTAGTCAATTCAAAGGCATTTTCATGAACCCAGCGGTGAAAAAGTTTAAATATTACCTTACAACTCGTACAAAATAATATAAAATACCCGGATAATGCAATACAAAAGAGCCAAATATGTGCCCGGAAAATGATTTATTTTCAAACAATGGTGACATATCCATTTTAAGTACAAATCCCATATTTGAGAAGTACAAATACGGGTACTTAAACGGTTATTTTTAATCCACCTCTTATTGGCTTATCGCACTTACCCAACTTTTTGCTGGACTTCCTTCCCGGTTGTGCGTAACTTTGAATCCGTTATTTTTCCAGTTAATTGCATTTATGACATCCCCGTCTCCAGTATCAGATGCAGATCTGAGTTTGCTTGCCCAACGCCTTGATGGTGACCTCTTTTTCGACAATACCATGCGGACGTTATATGCAACAGATGCGTCTGCGTATCGCGAAATGCCGACTGCCGTGGCGATACCCCAATCGATCCGCGACCTGAAAGCACTCATTTCGTACGCTACGGAAAAGAAAATTTCATTGATCCCCCGCACCGCCGGCACCTCGCTCGCGGGTCAGGTGGTAGGTAACGGTATAATAGTAGACGTTTCGAAAAATTTCAATAAAATACTCGAAATAAATGCGGAGGAACGTTGGGTACGCGTACAGCCGGGTGTCGTACGCGACGAGCTGAATATGGCCCTGAAACCTTACGGACTGTATTTTGGTCCCGAAACTTCTACTGCAAACCGGGCGATGATCGGTGGGATGGTCGGGAACAATTCATGCGGCTCCAACTCGATCGTATACGGCAGCACGCGGGAGCATTTGCTGGAAGTGAAAGCAATCCTGGCCGACGGCAGTGACGCGGAATTCAAGAATGTGAGCAGCAACGATTTGCAGTCACTCCTGAACAACGCCCGCCAGAAAAACGGCAGCGCATCGCTTCTGGATAAAATATACCTTAAAACGGACGCGATCCTAAACTCACCTGAAAACCAGGCCGAGATCCGGAAAAATTTCCCGAAACCGTCGGTGGAACGCCGCAATACGGGTTATGCGCTCGATATGCTGCTGAACATGGAACCTTACACCACGGGGACCGCTTCGGACAGGCCTTTCAATATGTGCAGCCTCATAGCGGGCTCGGAAGGGACATTGTGTTTTCTGACAGAGATCAAAGTTAACCTGGTACCGCTGCCGCCTAAAACGCAGGGCCTTGTTTGCGTGCATTGCGACACGATCGACGAAGCATTGCGTGCGACCATCCTCACGCTCAAATACGGCCCGCAGGCGGTGGAGCTTATCGACGAGTACGTTCTGGAATGCGCAGCCACGAATCCCGAACAGCGCAAAAATGCATTCTTCGTTAAAAATAAACCGGACGGCACCTATCCGGCTATCCTGGTAGTAGATCTTTCGAGGGAAACCAAAGAAGAAGTGGAACAACTGGCTGCCGATATGGAGAAGGAGCTGAAAGAAGCAGGCATCGGTTTCCACTATCCGCTGCTTTTCGGGGACGACACCAAAAAAATATGGACTTTGCGTAAAGCCGGGCTTGGTTTGCTGGCCAATATCCCCGGTGATGAAAAGGCAGTGGCGGTGATCGAAGATACGGCGATTGACGTGTACGACCAGCCGGAATACATCCGCGAGTTCAACGAAATCCTGAAAAAACACGGAATGTCGGCCGTGCATTATGCGCACGCGGGCTCCGGCGAGCTGCATTTAAGGCCCATTATCAACCTGAAAACCAGTGAGGGACACCGTCAGTTCAGGATGATCGCGGAGGAAATTGCGGACCTGGTTAAAAAATACGACGGCTCGCTGTCGGGTGAGCATGGCGACGGCCGCCTACGCGGGGAATTTATCCCGAAGATGGTGGGCCAGCATAACTACCAGCTTTTCAAGGACATCAAGAAAACCTGGGACCCGAATAACATTTTCAATCCGGGCAAAATCGTCGATACGGCGCCGATGGACACGTTCCTGCGCTACGAGCCGGACCAGAAAACGCCCGATTTCAAAACGAATTTCCGCTTCCACGACCAGAATATACTCCAACACGCCGAGCAATGTAACGGCTCCGGTGACTGCCGGAAGACGCATCTGAGCGGCGGCACGATGTGCCCGAGCTTCATGGCTACCCGCAATGAAAAGGATACTACCCGTGCCCGTGCGAACATCCTGCGGGAAATGCTCACGCGCTCACCGAAGGAGAACCGCTTCGACAACAAGGAGATCAAGGAAGTGTACGACCTCTGCCTGGCCTGCAAGGGCTGTAAGGGCGAATGTCCTTCCAATGTGGACGTTGCGAAGCTGAAAATGGAGTTTCTGCAGCAATATCACGATGCCAACGGCATTCCGGTGCGTTCGTGGCTGATCGGTAATTTCTCCAAAATGACAGGCATTGCCAGCTACGTTCCCTGGGCTTACAACCTGATTTTCAAGAATGCGCCGCTGCGGAAAATCGCGAATACGGTGGTGGGTTTCCACCCGGAGCGCACCATGCCGTTGCTGCATAGCACGACGCTGAAAAAATGGTATGATCAGCGCAAGAACAATGCCCCGAAATCGGAACGGAAAGTGTACTTGTTCTGCGACGAGTTTACCAATTATAACGATGTTGAAATTGGTAAAACCGCCATTCTTGCGCTGGAAAAGCTGGGTTATGAGGTCACTATCCCCAATCACGGCCCTTCCGGACGACCACAGCTTTCCAAAGGGCTGCTTAGGGATGCGAAGAAAATCGCGGAAGAGAATATCCGTTTGCTGAAAGATATTATCTCGCACGATACGCCGCTGGTGGGCATCGAGCCATCGGCGATTCTGACGTTCCGGGACGAATACCCGGATCTGGTAAGCGACGAACTGGTAGAAGACACCAAAATGGTCGCGCAGAATGCATTGCAGTTCGACGAGTTCATCGCGCGTGAGATCGAGCTGAAAAACATTTCGAAAAACCAGTTTACGAAAGAAAAGCGGCTCATCAAACTGCATGGACATTGCCAGCAAAAAGCCATTTCGAGCATGATACCTGCCAAAAAGATGCTGTCGTTACCCGAGAACTACACCGTGCAGCTCATTCCCTCGGGATGCTGCGGCATGGCGGGCTCATTCGGCTATGAAAAAGAGCATTTTGATATTTCGATGCAGATCGGCGAGCTGGTACTCTTCCCAACCGTTCGCCAGCAGCCGGAAGAAGTGATCATTGCGGCCCCGGGCACCAGCTGCCGCCACCAGATCCACGACGGAACCGGTCGGAAAGCGCTGCATCCTGCGGAAATCCTTTATCATGCATTGATTTAAAAGCATTTGATATAATAATATATAAAATGGCCGGCAAACGAAATTTGCCGGCCATTTATGTAGCCAACTATTCCAGGCGAAGAACCTGGAAATTCACAGAAGAGCAGCGCTCGATTCTGTATGAGGTGGTATTTTATCAGGAGATTTTAATGAAACAAAGATACGAGAAACGCTAATCCTTCCCCCAACCAATATTCATCGTAGTTCCCACCCGAAACGCGGTACTCTTGTACTTGAAACCCTCAAAACTATTGACCACTTCCACACGCAGCGGGAAACGGATACCGATATCCAGCCCGTATCCCAATTCCGCATAGTTATGGGAATCGGGCGTGGCGAGGTAATGCAGAAAGAAGTTCTCTTTCACACCCAGAATGCGGAACCACGGGATTTGGGTTAACAGGAACTGGCGGAGTTCGGTGAGAACGTGTGCTTCGAAAAAACGTTTGGAAGTACTGTATTTGTAATAATCGAGCATGCGGAATGTACCAACGGGATCGCCGAGCTGGAAGAAGAAACGGTTGCCGGCAAAATGCTGATAGTCCGGAAATTGAAGGCTGTCGCTGTTGAGGAAACTGCCAACTGCAAGCTTGTAGCGCAATTTGCTGCGAATACCGGTTTCGAAGCCGTGCTCGATACCGATCCGTACGAAATCAAAATCGACGTCACTACCGAATGCATTGTGGATTCCTTTTCGGTAGCCGATCGAAAGTTTTGGTGAATCATCGTCGTAATAAGAGGTTTTGCCGCCGCGCGTGCGGTATTTCTGCCAGGGTTTGTAGGAAGCCGCAATGCCGACGGTCAGTGCCTGATGGGCTTGCATCGGCGGCGGCAACACGGCCGCATCGGTCCGATTCTCCGCGTTATCAGGGATGTTGGATGTAAATTCCCGCCGTTTCCAATCGATCCATCGGTACGGAGAAGTCTTTTTAAGATTGGACAGTGCGGCGCGATCAGCATATTCGATGCTCGCTTTTATTTCAAAATGCTCATTTCCCTGGCTGTTCCTGAAATCGACACGCAGGAAGTCTTTCTGATATTCCTTAATAAAATTTTGCTCCAAAAACAGGGTCGTAAGCGTATTCAGCAGGGGATGCATCGGGCTTTCTCCATTAAACTGAGCAATCCCGCGCCCGCCGGAAACGCTGATCGTATTGCGAGCCCACCCATAGTCGCCCACGCCGGTCACCAGCAGTTTGTTCCTCCCAAACGAATAACGCGTCAGCCCGCCCAATGACCACGCCTGACCATTCCTGACCACTTCTGACTTACCGCCCGCGTCGCCAGCAGGTTTCTTGCGCCCGCCCGAATGCCGCAATTTCAGCCCCGCCCCATTCAGTACCAACCCCTCGACCGTATTCACCTGCACACCCGGCAATGGCCCGATGTAATCCAATCGCAAGGGACTCTCCTTACCTAACCGGAAGTTATGCCCGGTAAGCAAATCGCCAAAGCCAAATTTGCCTCCCTTTTTCGATCTGGTAGTATCGCCCTTGCTCGCCTTCAAACTATCCCGCTGTTTTTCCGACCCTTCGTTGATGATCACCAGGCTATCCAGCCGCGTATAGCTCTTTACTTCCGCCACGGTAAGCGGTACGGTCCGTAGCGAGTCCCAGAAAGCCATAGTCCGCCTGGTAGCCATCGAATCCACATCCGTCGAATCTTCCCGGCTCATTTTCAGGTCAATATCCTCTCCTTTCTTCTCCTTCTCTTTAAGGCCCTGCTTTTCGTACTCCTTCATCATTTTCCGCAGGTTTTTAGCTGAAAACTCTTTCTGCTTGCTCACCACCTGCTCCATGCTTTGCGTCTTGATCTCCCGGCCGGTCAACCGTACCTTTTTCGCCTCCTCCGCATATTTTTTATCGTCGATGACGACGATATCCGGCTTGAACGCGGGGTTGATCTTCACATTCGTAAACGACTGCGAGATCACGAAATCGCCCTTTCCTTTCAAACCATAAATGCCTCCCTGCACATGGAATTGCTGATTAACCGGCATCCACACACCCTGAACGGGGCTGTAAACCTGCCTGATATCGAGCCGGAAACCCGTATTGACCGTTTGCAGATCGAGGCTGTAAATACTCCATTCACCTTCGATGATCTGGATCGTACCGCGGTAAACGCCCTCGCCCCAGTTGCGCGGCGTCACCTTGATTTTGTTGACTTCGATCCCATTCTCGCGAAATGCGCCCAGGTATTCGAACTTGTAATAGGCAAATGCGCGGGGAGAAAGGGGCGAAACGGCTTTCACCACTTCCGGCTGATAGAAGCTCGCCAGCAGGTACATATTCGGGTCGGCGATGTTCTTGTCCATGCTGCTCCGCGTGGCGACCACCCGCTGTTTGTACACGCTGGGTTGGCGGAAAGTCACTTCCGAGACCGTCTCATTCAGCATCGGAACGCCCTTTTTGAAATTGGCCTCCTTCTCCATTTCCTTCAATTCCTTTTTATAAAGAAATTCCAAAGGCAGGTCGGTGATCACAAACGAAGATTTGGAATATACCTTTGCCGTGTAACTATCCACTTGCAGGAAATGGTAGCGGCTTTTGGCAATCGCGCTCCGCATAATCGTGTAAGCGGGGTCTTCATCCCGGGCGCCGATGCGGACTTCGCCGAGGTTCAGCGCCTGTTCTTCCATCGTGAGGTCGAAGGTTTGCATTCTCCCCTCGACAGTGAAGTTTTTCTGGCCGGTTTTGTAACCCAGATATTGGAAAATCACCTCATAATAGCCAGGTTTCAGGTCGAGCTGGTAGTGGCCTTCCTCGTTTGAAATAGTGCTGATGCTCGTTCCTTTGACGATAATGGCCGCAAATGGAAGTGGCTCGCCCTTTTTAGTTTTAATTACACCCCTGACCCCGCTTGCAGGTGACTGCGCAAAAATTGCGACGGAACTCATAAGGGCCAGGCTAAACGCAAGAAGGTACTGTTTAAGCATACGGTTTTCAGCAAGTCGGATGAATGTCTTTGTTTCAGCTAGATGCTTTTAAAGATAATCCGGTTGCTTTGAAAAGAAAATCCGCTCATCACATTGTTACAAATCCGAGAACTCCCAGGCGCTTTGATAGGCATTCAAACCCTCGGCATAGGCAATGAAATTTTCATAAAAAGGTAACACCGAAAGCGTTGCGCTATCGCCGATCACCACGAGCTTCTTGCGCGCGCGGGTCATGGCCACGTTCATGCGGCGAATGTCGGCGAGGAAGCCGATCTGCCCTTCGGTATTGCTGCGCGTCATGCTGATGTACACCACGTCCCGTTCCTGCCCCTGGAAGCTGTCGATGGTATTGACCGCGATTTTGTCGAGGTAGGGTTTCAGATCAGTCGCATGCGTGAGTTGGTCTTTGAGGATATTGATCTGTTCTTTATAAGGCGAAATAATGGCAATACTCGGGAAGTCGTCCTGTTTGGGGTTCACCGCTGCAAACTCGGCTGCCAGTTGGGATAAATGCCGGAAAAGGAATGCAGCCTCCTCCGGATTGGTAGAACTGGTACCTTCCAGCTTTTCATCAAAACCGCATCCCGCAGTATCGATGAACGCCAGCGGCGCCTCGCCGGGAAATAATACACGGCTCGCTACCGATTCGTGGGCTTTCAGTTTATCCTGATAAAAAACTTTGGAAGAATAACCCATAATCGCCTCATTCATACGATACTGCTCTTCCAGCAACACCACCGATTCAGGATGCAGCGCCACGCATTTTTCCAGCAAAGTCGTGCTCAGGCCGCCTTTGGCAGCCTCTTCGGACTTAATGGTCGGAGGTAGTTGCAAATGGTCGCCGGCCAATACCACTTTTTCCGCTTTCAGGATAGGTATCCAGCAGGCCGGCTCCAATGCCTGGCCCGCCTCGTCGATCACGACGGTGCGGTACTTCATATTTCTTACCGTAAAATGGTTCGCACCAACGAGCGTGGCCGTCACTACCTGCGTTTTTGTAAGCAGGTCATCGATCACGTATTGCTCCATATTCGCGACATCCTTCATAATGCGGTGTGCCTCGTCGAACAACGCTTTCCGCTGGTCGCGCTCGGCTTTCCCGAAATGACGCTTGTACTTGTGCGCCATGTTTTTGAATTCGTTCGCCTGCTTTTTCAATGCCTTAATTTCCTTCAAGCCCGCATGCAAGGCCATTTTGGCATCCAGGGTCAATGCCGACAAACGTTCCGAAACACGCACCGGATTACCGACCCGCAATACATTCAAACCCTCTTCGCTCAGCTTTTCGCTCAGCAAATCCACGGCTGCATTGCTCGGCGCGACTACAAGGACCGGCTTGCTGTCCTTTTTCACCAACGCCTTGATAGCCTGCACCAAAGTAGTGGTCTTACCCGTTCCCGGAGGCCCGTGCACGACCGCCACCTCGTTCGCAGACAGAATCTGCTGCACCGCCCGCTGCTGCGACGGGTTCAGTTTGGGAATGGTAACTGGGTAAACACCATTATCGAATGAAGGCGCTTTCCCGCCGGTAAGCACTCTGATCAAATGGCCTTCCTTGTCCGACGAGCCGAGCAAATCCGCTGCTTTCAATGCATTTTGCATTTCATCGTAACTGTTGTCGTCGAAAAGCAGATCGATACCCAGCTTGCCGTCGCGCGACCATTCGGGCAGCTCGTCGGTACGCAGGGTAATTTTTAACCGGTTACCGCCCTGGTAAGAGATTATGCCCTCGACACGATCCGTCTTGGGTTCATGATTGCTGAATAAAACGGCAGGCATACCAAACCTGAGTTGATGGGGCAAGTCCTGGTGCGTGGTACGTTCCACTTCAACGGTGAGGTAATCGCCCCGGCTCATTTCCTGGCCGCGGATGGCGATCGGATACCACGCCAGCCCACTGGCACGGCGTTCGGAGACTGAAGACCGTTCGATCAATCGCTGGTACGATTGCTTGTCTTCCTCCCTTTCTATTTTGAGTAATTCGAGTAGTCGCTTGAAGTAATCCATCTACAAATTAAATAAACCGGCCGCTTAATGCATCACACCCGCATCCGCTCCCTGCTGCACTTCCACTTTCTCGGTAATGAACCGCCTTCCGATCACCAGTACGATAAGCGCGAGTGTAGCCGATCCGGCCATGGCCGTCACCATAGGTATAACCGACGGCACTTCGAACAAACTGATCGCAATGGAGATCAGGGTACCCGCTCCCATTTGAAACGCCCCCATCAGCGCCGACGCGCTGCCCGCATTACGTGTGAAAGGTGCGAGTGAGAGCGCGGCCGCATTCGGGTAAGTGTAGCCGACGCAGCAAAGGAACAGGAACAGAAATACCAATGTGGAAGTGAGCGTAAGTGCGTCGTTCAATGCTGCGGCAAGAAAGGTGAGGCCGATCACCGCCTGGCAGATCAGCGCCACATTGATGATCTGCTCGCTGGTAAATCTTCTCAGCATTAAAGTATTGATCTGCCCCGAACCAATAAAACCGACAGACAGGAACGCAAAAATCCAGCCATAGACTTTTCCATCGATATGGAATACCTCCATAAACACGATCGGCGAGCCCGACACGTAGGCGAACAACCCCGCAAACGCAATGGCTCCCGTAATGGAATAAGTATAGAACTGCGGTTCGCGGAACACTTCCAGGAAGTTCATAATGATCGGCCTCGGTTTCAGCGAAAGCGTTTTATCGGGTTTATAGCTGTCGGGCAGCCATAATGCGGTAGCGGCGAGAATCGCCACCCCCATGATCGTCAATATGACAAACACGGCATGCCAACCGAATGCGTCGGTAACATAGCCCCCGGCTGTTGGGGCGATCATAGGTGAAAAACCCACGACAAGCAACAAAAGGGAAAACACTTTGGCACTCTCACTCACCGGGAACAGGTCGCGCACCATCGCTACCGAAGCCACTGTGGCCGCGCAGCTGCCGATCGCCTGTATCACGCGGAGCAGGATCAATTGCTCGATAGTGACCGCAACCGCACAGCCCGCCGAGGCAAGAATGTAAACCGCCAGCCCGATGAAGAGCGGCTTTTTACGTCCAAACCGGTCGAGTAACGGTCCGTATAGCAGCTGGCCGAGCGAAATACCGACGAAAAAGCCGGAGAGCGACTGTGAAACTTTCGCGGCGGTGGTGTTCAGGTCACGCGCGATGGCCGGAAATCCCGGCAGGTACATATCGATCGAAAAAGGACCAAGCGCAGTCAGGCTCCCCAGAATGAGGATCAGGAAAAAGTAAGTCTTTTTGGGCATCGGATTTTGTGGTGTGGAGCTTTCAGAGCAATGGTAACACTATTCCCGGCGGCCGGGTTCCAACAAAAAAGGCCCCGGTTATGTACCGGAGCCCGCTCTTATTTTCATGGCAACAGACCGACGATCATGCTGCGACCCAATTCAGTTTCTTATATACCTCTCTCTCACTCTCGCTCACCTTGTAAGGAACCTTGTTTTTAAGATAAATGATGCACCCTTGACCCTTCCTATTGGGGGTAATCTTCAAAACGTCTTCTTTGTGGATGATAATATTAATGAGCTTTTGCCCAAGCAATTTGAATGTACCCTTCTGTACCATATTCTTCCTAAATGAAAAGTTAATGCTTATGCAATTCCACCAATCGAATTCCCTGATTTCAGGTAGAGCAGGAAATAATCCTTCGAAATAAGGAAATAACCAAGGTCAGTACGGTTACTTAATTGTAGAAAATCAGCCACTTCTCTTTGTGCTTCCGATTCAGATCCGGCACCTGTGACGGTAAGCACTGCGCCTGGTTTCAAGCTTTTCGCTGGGTTATTACCTAGTGTCGCTACCATAGTTATATCCGATTTAAGAGTTAGTCTTGTTGTGAAATTGTTTTCGCGAAGCACACATTAAAGAAATATGCCAGATTCGGGAAACCAATTAACGTATAAGGATAACTTTGGGAGGCCTACGTGGTAAATTCCAAGGAATATATAAATTCAAATAGTTGATTACAAGCATTTTGTAATTTTTTTCTAAAAATTTGACGGCGCCATTGAAATTGAGCTCCAAAAAACCGCAGACTGTCCGTTTTTGAGGAAGTACTATCAATTTGATCACAGCGGTCGAAGACCAGGCTGGTACCACGGCACAGATTTTGCTCACAATTCACTTTCAACCGAAGAGCAATATGAGAGCAATATGGTCAGGGGCGATCGGGTTCGGCCTTGTGAATATCCCCGTCAAACTTTTCAGCGCCGTCCAGGCCAGCGAGCTCGACCTCGATATGCTGGACAAGAAAGATCACGCCAATATCCATTTCCAGCGCGTCAACGCAAATACGGGCCGCGAAGTGAAATGGGAGAACATTGTACGTGGCTACAAAGTGGAAGATCATTACGTGGTCCTGGATGAAACCGATTTTGAAAAGGCGAGCCCCGAAAAATCAAAGATCATCGAGATCGCCGAGTTTGTCGACGAAAAGGAGATCGACAGCATTTATTACGAAACCCCCTATTACCTCCAACCTGAAAAGTCGGGCGCGAAACCTTATGCATTGCTGCGCGACGCATTGAAAAAAACCGGCAAATGCGGGCTGGGCACCTACGTGCTGCGCAACCGCGAAAGCCTCGTGCTCATCAAGCCGCAGGGCGATCTGTTGATCCTCAATAAAATCCGGTTTGCAGAGGAGATCCGCGACACCGACGACCTGAATATCCCCGACGTAAAGATCAAGCCCGCCGAAATGACCATGGCCGTGCAACTCATAGAGCAGCTAACCACCGAGTTCGACATTACAAATTACAGGGATACCTATAATGAAAAGTTGTTGAAACTGATTATGGCCAAAGCCAAAGGCAAAAAACCGGCTGCTGCCAAAATGAAAGTCGTGCATTCGAAAAGCCGCGACCTGATGGCGCAGTTAAAGGAAAGCTTGAGCGCGCCTAAAAGAAAAGCATCATGAAAAAGAAAGCGGAGATCACGCATCCGGAGAAAATATACTGGCCGGACGAACATATCACAAAAGGCGAGCTGATCGACTATTACCGCCACATCGCACCCTATATTTTGCCTTACATGAAAAACCGCCCGCTCTCGCTGCGCAGGCAGCCGAACGGCGTGAAGGACGAAGGCTTTTTCCAGAAAGATGCCGGCGATTCGGTGCCTGAATGGATCAAAACCGTCGAAATACTGGCGGAGTCGACCGGAAAAATGGTGAATTACCATATTGTGAACGACGTGGAAAGCCTGCTGTACATCGCCAATCTGGGTTGTATTGAAATGAATCCCTGGAACTCGACCGTGAGCAAGCTGGAAAATCCGGATTATGTAGTGATGGATATCGACCCGTCGGACAAGAATACGTTCGACGAGGTCATCGACGTAGCATTGACCATCAGGCAACTCCTTGACGAAATGGAAGTAGAGGGCTTTTGCAAAACTTCCGGCGCGAGCGGAATGCACGTTTACATTCCATTCGGCAAAAAATATGACTATGAACAGGCCCGCGACTTCGCCGAAATGCTGGCGCATATGGTTACCGAACGTCTACCGAAGCTTACCACCCTGGAACGCTCGCTTTCTAAACGCAAAAGGAACCAGATTTACGTCGACTACCTGCAAAACCGCATTGGCCAGACGCTCGCATGCGCGTACAGCGCCCGCCCGAAGCCCGGCGCCACGGTTTCGACGCCGCTCGAATGGAGTGAAGTAGTGCATGGCCTGAGCCCTAAAGATTTCACGATCAGGAACATTTTCGACCGACTGGAAAAGAAAGGCGACCTTTTCAAAGGCGTGCTGGGGAAGGGGATCCATTTAAATAAGGCATTGCAAAAGCTGTCGGTATCCCACCAGAATTAGGAGATGATTTGGAGGTGTGCTTAATTTACCCCTCTAAACCAAAATTGCATACCATGCGCCTGATCCCTGCTCAAAAAAACATCGGCATTGCCTTGCTGATGGTCCTCCTCACTGCCCCGTTACTTTTTCTCAACAGCTGCTCGTCCGATAAAAAGGAAGAAGGCTCGGCGGATTCCACGAAACGCCCGGTGGTGATCGGCTATGTCGGCGGCTTCCACGGCTTGCTCAACACCGGTAATATCGAAGCCAAAATGCTGACGCATATTAACTATGCGTTTGTCGATATCAAAGATGGAAAGGCCTTCCTGAGCAATGAAAAAACCGACACGACCAACTTCCGGCAGCTTAACCTCCTCAAAGCCGACAATCCCGACCTGAAAATCCTGATCTCGATCGGCGGCTGGGCCTGGAGCGAGAACTTTTCCGATGCGGTACTCACCGACTCGTCACGCAAGGTATTTGCGAAAAGCAGTGTTGCGATCATCAAAAAATACAAGCTCGACGGCGTGGATATCGATTGGGAGTACCCAGGCTTGCCAGGCGAGGAAGGCAATGTTTTCCGTCCCGAAGACAAGCAGAACTATACCGAAATGTTCCACGCGATCCGCAATGAACTGGATGTGCTGGAAAAGGAAACAGGGAAGAAAAAACTGCTCACTACCGCTGTGGCCGGCTGGGTGGATTTCCTGAAAGCAACAGAAATGGGCAAAGCCCAGCGTTATCTGGATTACGTAAACCTGATGACCTACGACTTGTTCCAGGGCGATACGGCGGTTCACCACGCGAGCCTGTATCCTTCCAATATCTACAAAACGGCCAAATCGGTGGATAATGCCGTGAAAGGTTTCCATGCTGCGGGCGTGCCCATGGAGAAACTGGTGGTTGGCCTGCCATTCTACGGTCGGATGTTCACGGTTGCCAAACTGGAAAAAGGGCTGGGACAAAAGCAGATCAAGCAACAATATATCGATGGCTATTCATATATCAAGGATAGCCTGATCAACAAGAAAGGCTATAAAGAATACCGCGACACGGTAGCGAAAGCGCCTTACCTGCTTAATGCGGAAACCGGCGATGTACTGAGTTACGACGACGAAGAGTCGGTCCGGGAAAAATGCAAATATGTACTGGCCAACAAACTGGGCGGGGTAATGTTCTGGGAGTACGATTCCGATCCTAAAAAGTACTTGCTCAACGAGATTGATAAGTCGTTAAAATAACATCTTGCTTACTGGCCAGGGGCTTAAATCCGTGGTTGGAAGAAATAGGGCGTGCCGCAGGCGCTGCCCTTTTTTGTTTTTCAGAAGAGCGTCCAGCTGTCAACTTCGTGGTAACCTTCGGCAAGCGCGCCAATCCGGAACCGGTTCACGTACTCGTGCGCGTGGCGTGTAGGCTCGGGCAGGCGATGCCTGCCTGTACATTTGAGCGCAAGCGTGAGGCTGTCTTCGAGGCTCATCTGGTGGCCCGGCGAGATGAATACGGGTTTCACATGATCTTTCGTCCTCACCGCGTAGCCGATCACCTCTCCTTTGTCGGTTACGCGGGTATACTCGCCTTTTGAAATGCCCGGATCGGTATATTGCCCGGCGAGCTTCTTCTTGGCACAGCCCATCGTGACGGCACCGCTAAGCACACCGAAATGGGAAGCGATACCCATTCTGCGAGCATGCAGAATACCATTCCCATCGAACATCACCACGTCCGGCTTCACCGGTAGCTGTTCATAGGCTTTCAGAATGGCCGGGATTTCGCGAAATGCGAGGTAACCGGGCACATAGGGGAATATGGTGCTGCTTTTAACAAGCGAGTAAGCAATCGGTTGAAGCTCGGGGTAGCTCAGCACCACCAATCCGGCATAGACGGTTTCGCTGTAAAGGGCTAGCGAAATATCGGCACCTGCGATCGTCCTGACCTCTTTTTGCAATGGTTCCAAATTTAAATGACCGTGCAGCTGCTGCTGGATCAGCGTCGCCTCGGCGATCGTCAGCTGGTCGTAGTTCAACTCGGGCGTGATAATCATCCGGTTTAATGAGTCTGGCATGATATTTCGTGGTTGTATACGAAAGTTATATACCCTATTCAAAAACTACGCCACCTCTATGGAACAGACCTCTGTCAAACGCAAATGGGCAAACTGGAAATTCATTTCGCTCATCGTAATAGTCATTGCCATTTTTGTCAAATTCTACGTGCTCGACGAACACGATGAAAACGCGACCGTGGTCGTCGCACTGGACCTGCCGCAGGTTGCCATGAGAAACCAGCAGGAAGTGGCGGCGATTCTCGGTAAAGGCCAACTCCTGAATTTCTATGCTGACCCAAAATCCGGTTGTGAAAAATGTCCCCAAGTAGCATACCGCGACGGAAAGGTTGAGATTATCTACATTAGCGACATAGCCGACCAGATCAGGCTGAATCATCTGTCGGACTACCCATTCGAAAACCGCAGTATCCTCGGATTGCTGAATCTGACCGAGAATATTGCGCCTAATATCGATAGGGACGGTATAAAAACATGGGATAACTACCAGAAATACACCCAGATTACCGCGTTTTCCAAAAGCGGTAACCTGGATTACATTCTCGTTAAAAGTAAGTCCGAATAATCCCTACCGTGCCGACCTTTTGCTCACGCTGCTCAACATTACATAGCCTAGGCCCCCCGAAAGGATCGAGCCGGTAAGAATGGAGAATTTTGCTTCCGACAGCACCAGGTACTCGCCGGGGAATGACAGCAACGCAATAAAAACCGACATCGTAAACCCGATACCGCCCAGCATCCCTACCCCGACGATATGCGCCCAGCCAGCCTGGCTGGGCATGCTGCTGATGCCAAGCTTCACCGTCAGCCACGACAGCAGACTAATACCCAATGGCTTACCTATCACCAATCCCAGCACGATACCCATTCCGAGCGTGGTAGTGAGGCCTTCGAGCATGGCAGGCTCGAAAGTGATGTTGGTATTGGCCAACGCGAAAACCGGCATGATCACAAAATTCACCGGCTTTACCAGAATATGTTCCAGCTTTTCGAGCGGCGACTCCTGCGCATCGGGCGTAGTCGGGATCGCGAAGGCCGTAAGCACGCCCGCGATGGTCGCGTGAACGCCCGAGTGATGTACAAAATACCAGATGAACATGCCTGGAACGAGGTATGTAACCAGGTTTTTGACACCTGCCCGGTTCATGACCATCAATACCGCAAAAATACCTCCCGCATAGAGCAGGTAATTATAATGCAGCTCCGAAGAATAGAAAACAGCGATCACCAGAATGGCCATCAGGTCGTCGACAATCGCAAGAGCCGCAAGGAAGATTTTGAGCGAAGGCGGCGCTTTTTTACCCAGCATTGTGATGATCGCGATCGCGAAAGCAATGTCGGTGGCCATCGGAATACCCCAGCCCGCCGCGGTGTGTGTTCCTTTATTGAACAAGAAATAGATCGCGGCAGGCGCCACCACACCTCCTATTGCCGCAAAAATGGGTAACGCCGCCTGTTTAAACGACGACAGTTCGCCTTCCACCAGCTCGCGTTTGATTTCCAATCCTACGAGCAGAAAGAAAATGGCCATCAGCCCGTCGTTGATCCACAAAAGCGCCGGATATCGCAAATGGATGTTTTCGGTGTGGAATCCCAGTTCGGTAGCGAGCAGATTTTCGAATGCACCGGCAAGGGGCGAGTTGGCAATAATGAGGGAAATGATTACACAGATAATCAGTATCAGGCCGCCCAGCGACTCTGATTGTACAAATTCCTTGAAAGGTTTGAGGTTGATCATTTTAGCCATGCCGCCAATATAGCAAATCGGGCGAAAATGCAATCCGGCTAATTATTGTACTTTTTAAATAAAATCCATCTTATAAGCATGTTAAGCCATATTTGAATATTTCAAAAATAAAAGACCCACCCAAAGCCATTAAATCACTCATCACCAATAAAAACCATTCAAATAACCGTTTGATCACTCATTGAATAAATATATAGCCATTCATAAAATCCCATTTATATTTGCATCATCAAATAAGACAAAGACAAGAAACAAAAATAAATATAGCTATGAAGACTTTGATCACAACCCTCGTTAGCGTTATCGCATTGACCAGTTCAGTTGCATTTGCAGACGACAATAAATCAGCCAATACAATCAAAAATACGTTGCCGGCATCGACCCCGGTGGTAGAAACACCGGCACCACCGAAAGCGACAAAAGTAAACCCATATAATACGCATACGCCGGCTCAAAAAGCAGCCATCGTGGAGCTTAAAACGACAAAATAGGTTTTAGTAAAATTGAAAAGGTGAAATTGAGATGTTAAAAAGGAGGGTCACTTGCACCTCCTTTTTTTGTGCCTTTTCACGAACAAATCAAACCGCGGCGAACGGAGGGCTGCTTTGCGGCGCCGACCGCCCCGAGCGATATTTATCGAAGTAGATATTGCTGGCTGCAAGCAGCAGAAGCCCAAGGCAAAATTGCAGGTAGGAGAACTGCATCAGCACCCTCGACCAGCTCAGGTCCTTCATAAAAAACTCTTTGTAAAGCAGCAGGCCCACGCTCCCCATATAGCCGATACTTTCGCAGATGTATACAAAATACCCCGCATTGGCCTTGATCCGAAACAATGCGATCATCCGCTCGAATACCACGGTTTGCAGCACCGTGTAGGCAAGGAACAGCCCCAGCCCGACCATCAGCATCCAGTCGAAGCCACTGATAACCGATTTTTCAAACAACAATGTACCGACGCCGATCAGTACAATCCCTCCGAAAAGAATCAGGTAGGTGAGCTTGAAACCCGTGAGATTATCCCGCACGAACGCCAGCGCCCCGATGATCACCAGCACCACAATACCCGTGATCATTTCGGTGGTGGTAAGGACACTACTGCCCCAGTGCGAGTCGATCTCATTCCAGATTTCGATGGTAAAATTGTCGCGGAAATCGCGCACGACCACGAGCGTAGCGTAGAAAATAACCAGGCAGACGATCGGGAAGCCAAACTGCCGCATTACCTGCCGCTTGTCCCCGCTCGTCATAGGAACACGCTCCGTGCGCAAAGCAATGTCCTCGGCCGTAGGTTTCGGGATCACGGAAAGCATCCACACAAACATCAGGAACAGCGGCAGGAAAAGCAAGCCCATAAAAAACGGCATCCAGAATTCCGAGATGCCGGGAAATATGCCGTGGACTTCAATGTACGTGGTTTTAAGAATACCCGACGCGACTACCACACTGATATTCAATCCCATTGCCAGCATTTCCGTAAACCGGCGCCCTTCCAGGAAACTGAACACCACGCCGTAAACCATCCCCAGCGGCAGACCGTTCATGAACAGAAATACGAAATTGTAGGGATATGGGACCAGCCCAAAAAACAGCAACGCCAGTTCCGCGATCAGGATCAACCCGATCACCAGCTTGACCCGCGCATTGTGTTTCAATTCGGAAATCACTTTAATACCGGCAAACTTCGACAGCGTGTAACCTGCTACCTGCGCGATGATCAGGACGGCCTTGTAGCTTACCTCGCCAAGTTCCAGCCCCTGGTAGAGCCCGGCATTGAACGGCTTGCGAAAAGCGTACATGCAGAAATAAGCCCCGAATGATGCAATAACAGCCCAACTGATAAAAAACGTATTCGATCGCGTAAGTGCTTCTTTCAGGCGCATATGGTCAAGTGTTGAGTTTTCTATAACAAAGCCGAAGCCGCTTCAATGGCTTTTTCCAGAATCTGCAATGCCTCTTCCAGTTGTTCGCGGGTGATAATGAGTGGCGGCGAAAGCTGCACCACGTTCCCTTGCGAAACTTTGAAGCTTAAACCATTCTTAAGGCATTCGTACATGACGGTTTCCGCTTCCTGCACAGCCTTTTCCTTCGTTTCGCGGTCTCTCACCAGTTCCACTCCCCACAAAAGCCCGATCCCGCGAACCTCGCCGATAAGCGGATACTTCTGTTTGAGTTTCTCCAGTTCCTCCCGCATAAACACCGCGTCGGCATTCACTTTGGCAAGCAAGTCGTTTTGCTCGATAAAATCGAGCATTGCCAGTGCAGCCACACTTCCAAGCGGGCTCTTTTCATGTGTAAAATGACCCAGCGAAATATCCTGGGCCACATTGTAGCTGTCGCGCGCCACAATAGCCGCCATAGGCATTACGCCACCGCCCAGCCCTTTGCCCAGGCAAACAATATCCGGCGTGAAGCCATAATGCTCGAATGCAAACATCTTTCCGGTACGCCCGAACGCAATAGGGATTTCGTCCAGGATGAGTAGTACCTTATGTTTTGTACAAATCTCGCGCACGCGCTTCCAATAGGCCTGCGAAGGAATTTGCACATCCGTATTGCGGATGGTTTCTATGACAAATGCGCCAATATCACCCTCTTTTTCGATTACATATTCCAGATAATCGGCATAGGGAACGTCGCCATTTCCGACTGCGGCAAATGGCCCGCGATAGGTCATCGGCGGCGGAATACGCTCGACGCCGGGCATCAGCGGCCCCATATCTTTCCGGAAATCAAGCTCCCCGCCGGCGGAAATAGCATCCAGCGAAGCGCCATGGAATGAATCCCAGAGCGATACTACTTTATGTTTGCCCGTCACAATGCGGGCGAGTTTCAGAGCCATACTGATCGCCGACGTACCTCCGGGCGCGAATAGCACACGGTTGAGGTCGCCGGGCATGAGGTTACCGAGTTTTTTGGCCAACTCAATGGCCGGCACGTTGGTATACCTTCGCGGGGAAAAAGGCAGGATATCCAGCTGCTCTTTCAGCTTTTCGACCACGTAAGGGTGCCGGTAGCCGAGCTGGTGCACGTTATTCCCGTGAAAATCCATATAGCGCTTACCCTGCACGTCGGTCAGGTAAATGCCTTCACATGACGCGAGCACATCCAGGCAGGGTGTGGACAGCGACTGGTGCAGAAAATACTCCGCATCCTCATGCAGGTAACCGGATGTTTCCGGGTCACTGATGACCGCATACCAGTCCTGACGCGCGGATGATAAGTTGATGTCGCCTTCCGTTCGGTTGTGTACAGCTGCCATGCGCAGGGTTATCGATTAAATGCTTCGAACCAATTTAGGGTTTTTCTCCGAGCCAGAGATTTTCAGGTTCGTCAAACCCTTTGAAAACCGGCTTCACCGGACGACCGATCCATGCATAAGGCTGCTCTACGCCCAATGCAAATGCGATCGTCGAAGCAAGGTCGTAAGTATAAACCTGCTGTTGTACGGAATAGCCTTTCTTGACACCCGCACCGTAAAACACGCCCGCTATCTCCGCCTCCTGCGGGGTGGCGCCACCGTGGCCTTTACCAATTCCGCCATGATCGGCCCAGAGGATTACCAGCGTTTTTTCCGCGATGCCGGCATCTTTAATACCCGCCAGAATTTTACCAATCAACGAATCCGCCTTCGCAACGGACTCATAGTACACCTTCGAGCCGTGCCCGTCATGATGGCCTGCGTGGTCCACATGGTCGAAATGCACGAAGCCTAGTACCGGCTTTTTGTTTTTGACATATTGAATAAAATCAGCCGCAGTAGAGTCTTCGGTTGAGAAATGCTTGTCGTAATTCACGGCATTCTTTTGAAATAGTCTCCCAAAACCGCCCCAATGGTACACGGTACCGATTTCCGCATGAGGTTTTGCTCTGTGTAAAATGCTGAAAATCGTCGGGAAGCGACCGTCGGCCTCCTGCGTAATGGGCGGGAGCGTATGCTTGTTCAGTTCCCAATCGTTGTTGATAATGCCGTGCTGCTCCGGGCCCGCACCCATGATCATCGACGCCCAGTTCTGGCTGCTTGCCGAAGTCAATACCGTGCGCACATTCCATTTCACGGCACCGCCGGCCGTCATACGATCGATATTGGGCGTTTCAGCCTTTTGAATACCGTCGGGACTCAGTCCGTCGACGCCGATCACGATCACGTGCTCGATGCCTTTCGGTTTATTGTCAAGCCGCTTTTGTTCAAGCCCGGCTTCTTCAAGCCGGACGTTTTCGATTGGCGAATGAAATGCGGCCAGCGTCAGCGATAACGCCGCGAGCACGCAGGAGACTTTTGCAAGCATATATCAAGAATTTAGGGTCGGTAAGTTCCGCCAACTACTTCATCGCAAAGACCAAAAGAAAGGGTCATGCCGTTTCCGCCGAGTCCGTTGATAATCGTCACGCCGCTTTCCGGCTTTATCACGATCTCTGTGGCCCCATTGGTCATTTTAGGATAGATCCCGTGCCAGCTTTGGAACACTTTCGGCGATTTGAACTGTGCGAAAGTACCCAGGTAGTCGAGGATCATGGTATTGATAAATTCACGATCGAACGGATCGAAGGTCAGCGCATATTCATGCGAATCGCCCACCGTAATCTCGCCCAGGCCGTTCTGCGATGCCATTACGTGGATACCCCATTTGAGGTATTCGGCATATTCGCTTTCATACCTTGCTTTCAGGCCTGGCAACGACGCTGCCGCCTTGAATCCGTGGTAATGGATAAAAGACAATCCGCCGCATAACGCCGGGCCGATGCGCCAGTCGTCGGGCTGGGCTTCGAGGCGCATCATCTGCAACTTGCATTTAGTCAAAGGCGCCGCCGAAAACTGCTCCGGGTAAAGCGTTTCGAAATCCTGGCCGCTACAAACGAAGATTTCGTCCGCCGACCAGCTTTCCGAACCCGAAAACACGGCGGGATATACCACTTTCGAAATAGCCGTGTTCCAGACGAACGTAACGCCCAACGCCGTTTCCAGGTAACCGGGAATCGCGGCGATAGCTTCGCGCGGGTCGACGATCATTTCATCCGCCGAGTACAGCGAGCCCATTAATCCGTTGGGATTCACAGCCGGCGATTTCGCCAGCGTTTCTTCGGCACTCAGAAAACTGACCGGCCGGTAAGAACTCACCTCCACAAACTGCTGGATCACTTCCAGCTCATCCTGGTGATAAGCCATATGCAGGCTCCCTGCTTCCTGCGACCAGCATTTCGCGCCTGCGAGTACCTCTTTCCAGATACTTTTGGCATGCAATGCCCTTTCGTATAATGTGCCTTCCGGCTGGCCGATAGGCCATACCATCCCGAAATTGCGGATAGACGCACCCACCGCTTTCGAGGAGCGTTCGATAACCGTTACTTTATAACCTCTTGTGGCCAAAGCCCTTGCCGTTGCCAACCCTACTATCCCCGCCCCGATGACAATCGCAGATTTGCTCATGCTTTCTAATCTGATATGAATATGAGTGAATTAACCATTCACAGCCATTGCGTGGCTGGCCGAGATGATACCGGGCACTTCCGCAATATCATCGATGATATGCGTAGGCTTGTAAGGCAGCAACTCCTCCCGGGTGAACGCGCCGGTGGTAATCCCGATCACATACTTGCATCCGGCATTAATTCCTTCATTAATATCTACTTCGGTATCACCTACTTTGGCAATGCGCTCGGCAGATGCGACACCCAATGTCGCCATGATCTTGCGGATCATATCGGGATAAGGCCGCCCGTAAGGCACTTCATCGCTGGCTACGAGGCAATCAATCTTATCTTCCCAGCCCAGCCTGCTTATAATCACATCGGCAATATCGCGGGAGAAACCTGTATTCAATGCAATTTTGATCCCCTCTTCGCGAAGCGCACTGAAAGTTTCCTCCACATGCGGTAGCGGCGCGATTTCGGTTGTGGTTTTGTAAAAATCGATCATCCCGTTTACAAAATGCGTGTGAATCGTATTCACCAGCTCTTCGGTGATCTTCGACTTGTCGGCCTCGCGCACTTCGAGCATCATTTTTATGGCCAGCGGCTTCTCATAACCCATCAGCGGGTTCACATTCTCGATCGCTATTTCATATCCCTGCGACAGCATGGCCTGCTGAAACGCGATCCCTACAAAATTCTTGTCCTTGACAGTCGTACCTGCCATATCGAAAACTACCAGTTCTATCGACATCTCACTTGGTATAATTGGTGAACTAATACTGAACTTTTTCGCAAGCCATGCGAGCCGCCCGTCTGCGGGGTTGTTTGCGTTAAAATGTTTAGTAGAATTTAACTATGGCATTTCCCGGAACTCGCAGCTAACATTGATTTACAGCTGAAAAATATCGGTAAATCTTCTAAATCGCAAGAAAAAAGTTAACTAATATTTAAAATAAGGCATAACAAAACCTTGATCACCACAAAACTAGTGAACCAGAATCAGTCAAAAGTTAAGTAAATGTTAATTAATATTTAACAAGAAAGATTTATTGAAAAGCCCTACTGAGCCTCATTGAAGAAGTAAATTACCAGCAGCACCGCCTCGTCACACTCGTGGCATTTGAGGTTGTGCAGCTCATTGGCGTCGAAAAACATCGAGTCGCCCTGGTTCAGGATATATTTATTCTTTCCGACGGTATATTCTACCGCGCCGGAAAGCACATATTTGAATTCAAACGCATTAGTACGCACCATAGGCCGCTTCGCGTCTTTTTCGAGCCGCAGCAACACAACGTCGATATGGTTGTCCTTGAATTGCTTGCTGAATATTCGATGATAGAAGTAGCCCTTCGCATTTTCCTTGGTAAAAGGCTGGTATTCCTCCTTCCGCCGGATCAGCACACTTTCGCCCGGAGTGGTTGAAATGATGTCCTTGAAAAATACGTTCAGGTCAATGTCCAATGCCTTGATCAGCCCCAGCATAACCGGCAACGAGGGGATGGTGCGGCTATTTTCGATCTGGGAAACAAGACTTTTCGTCACACCCGCCTGGTCGGCAATCTCCTGAAGGGTAACACCCTTACCCTTTCTGACTTCTTTTAATTTGTTGCTGATCTGAAAAAGAATGTCCTCCTGCATAGCAATGAGCGTGTTAACCCGTTATGTTCGTTGAATACAGGCACAAAGTAAGCCCTAATTTTGGTCTAAAAATAGAAAATCTCCCGGTTGCGGCCGCCGGGAGATTGCAATACTATACGTAAAATAATCATTCGGTCACATGAGCAGCTCCGTGACAGGTCGATGACTCAGGCGTTCTTTTACATTTTTCAGCAATGTCTCCATCGACAGCAACGTCGCCCGGTGTACGTTCGGCCCGAAGCTCACGCGCGCCACGCCCAGCTTTTGAAGCACGTCCAGATCGGGTGTACCACTCTTTGCAAATATATTCACAGGCACTTTCATGGCATTTACCAGCGTTTTAACCGTCTCTTCTTCGGCTGCGAAGATCGGGTAAATGCCGTCGGCACCGGCATCCACGTACGCTCGCCCGCGTTCGATCGCGCGTGCGAGCTTCTGATCTTCCGGCAAAGCGGGGTTCACCAGAAAAACATCCGTGCGGGCATTGATGAACAACCTGGTATTTTCCCGATCGGCGACCCGCCCGATCAGCTTCAGTTTTTCCACCTGCTCGTCGATGGGCAGCATTTCGCGGGTCAGCACGTCGGTATCTTCGATATTAATACCTGCCACACCGGCCGCGATCAGGCGGCGGATATTTGATTTCAACGTCTCGTTATCGGCCGCATAACCCGCTTCCATATCCACAGTGACCGGCACATTCACCGATTTCGCGATCTGCCCGACAATGGCCACCAGCAGATCGAAAGGAATCTGCTCACCATCCTCATAGCCGTGAGCACCTGCAATACCGGCGCTGGCCGTCGCCACAGCCGGGTAACCCAACTTTTCGAGCAACAACGCGCCGGCAGCGTCCCAGATATTCGGCAGGACGAGCATTTTGCCGCTATGATGCAATTTCTTTAGCAAATCAGCCTTCTCCGACTGACCGCTCATCCTAATGGCACGGCTGTTAAACATAGCTCTCGATCGCATTAACGGCTACCTGATCGGTAATCATGATGCGGTTCCAGGCGCTGATCGTGACGACACCCATCACCACGGCTTTGGCATACTCCTCTCCCAGCAGCTCCACGACCCGGTTGTACACCGCGTCGCTTACACCGCCCTGACTGATGAGCGTCACCTGCTCGGTAAGCGCCAGGATCGCCTTTTCTTCGTCGGTGTAAATATTGGCCTCGCGCCAGGCGCTCAACATATATATACGCTGCTCGCTCACGCCCATTTCACGGGCCTGGCGGGCGTGCATATCCAGGCAAAACCCGCATCCGTTGATCTGCGAAGCACGGATTTTGATCAGTTTGTAATGCACCTTGTCGAGACCTGTCGAGGCAACATACTTTTCAAGCTCCCGCACGGCTGCGAAGGCATTGGGGGTTAGCTCACTGGTTGGTTTGCGGTGGGACATTTTTAATATTGAATGATTGAATGACTGAATGAGCCGTCGTGGAACGGGGAATGGCTGAATCATTCAAAATTAAAAACCAGTCGGACTACCCGAGTGATCCATTTTTACATAAAATACATGATCCAATCCTTGTCAAAGGCGGCTTACTTCGAAATTAAAAAGTAATTAATTCCGGTACTGCTGAAACTTTCATCGAGGCATCTGCTATTTGAATTTTATAATATTGCAATATGAGCCATACCGAATCAATCCAGGAATTTTACCGTCGCGTACCACAAGCGAACCCGGCGGACCTGTCGCTGAACAATGCCGGCATCGGGCACTTTAACGTGTTTGAAAGAAATTCGTGTTACAAAAAGACACCTTACAGCCGCCGCGACTTTTATAAAGTATCCTTCATCATCGGCACAGGCCGCCTTTATTATGCCGACAAATGGATCGAAATAGACCGCCCGGCATTGCTTTTCTCAAATCCGATAGTACCCTATTCCTGGGAAGCGATCTCGGAATCGCAGCTTGGCTGGTTTACATTGTTCACCGAAACTTTTGTCAACCCCGCCGAGCGCAAGGACTTTTTACAGGACTCGCCGCTTTTCAAAATCGGAGCGAATCCGGTGTATTTTGTGAATGAACAGCAGCAACAGGAACTCTCGATGATCTTTAAAAAGATGGTGACGGAGATCGAATCGGATTATCCGCATAAATACGGCATGCTTCGCAACTATCTGCACCTGATCATCCATGAAGCGATGAAAATGCAGCCCGCAGAAACATTTGAACGGCAAACGAACGCTTCGGCGCGGATCACTTCGCTGTTTATGGAGCTACTGGAAAGACAATTCCCGATCGACACGCCCGAAAACGCATTACGCCTGAAAACTGCCAACGATTATGCCCGGAGCCTTTCGGTACATGCCAACCATTTGAACCGTTCGGTGAAAGAAATCACGGGTAAGACCACCACGGAACACATTTCGGCGCGCATTACCAAAGAAGCGCAGGCATTGCTAAACCATACCAACTGGAATGTGTCGGAGATCGCTTACAGCCTGGGCTTCGAGTATCCTGCTTATTTCAATATTTTCTTCAAAAAACAGACGGGCCTGACGCCCGGAAACATGCGGGCCAGGGCTGTGTGATTTTTATAAAGATCTGTTTGAATAATATAAACCAGCAGCAGGCGCTAACAGGTAGTTTTGTATTATCAGGACTACCCTGAGTAAACGCATTATCCACCCGGCCGGGAGCCGCCGTTAAATGCCGGGGCGCCCAGCCGATAGCCAACAAACAAATGCAATACAGAAGCCTTGGAAAAACAGAAGAAAAATTGTCAGCCATCGGCCTGGGCTGCATGGGCATGAGCTTCGCTTACGGCCCCACCGACGACACCGAGAGCATTGCCACGCTACACCGCGCCCTCGACCTGGGAATCAATTTCTGGGACACCGCCGACATGTATGCCAATGGCGAAAACGAGAAGTTGATATCGCAGGTTCTCGTACCGAACCGGGACAAGATTTTCATAGCCACCAAATTCGGTTTTCGCTACGGCGAAAGCGCCGGCACGCCGCGCAACTCGGCAGGTGCCTACTTCGATGGTTCGCCTGCCTGGATGAAAATAGCCGTCGAAAACAGCCTGAAAAGACTAAAAATCGACACCATCGACCTCTACTACGCCCACCGCGTCGACCCGAATGTGCCGGTTGAAGAAATGGTAGGCGCTATGGCAGAACTTGTGAAGGAGGGTAAAGTTCGCTACCTCGGCCTGAGCGAAGCTTCCGCCGCATCCATCCGCAAAGCCCATGCCGTGCATCCGATCGCCGCATTGCAAAGCGAATATTCGGTAATTACCCGCGATGTGGAAGGAACAATACTCGATACGGTCCGCGAGCTGGGCATTTCGCTTGTCCCCTACTCGCCGCTGGCCAGAGGACTGGTTACCAACACATTGAATACAGAGGCACTCGCAGAGAGCGATTTTCGTCGTAGCTTGCCACGGTATCAGGGAGATGTAGCAGATAATAATGCCAAACTGGTGAGCGGCTTTGCCGAAATCGCCGCGGGCAAGGGATGTACGCCCGCACAGCTCGCGCTCGCATGGGTACTCGCGCAGGGCGACGACATTATCCCGATCCCCGGCACCAAGAAACGCAAATACCTCGAAGACAATGTCGGCGCGCTCGAAGTGAATCTTTCAGCCGAAGACCTGAAAACCATCGACGCCCTCATAGCACGCTACCCCGATACCGGGGCCCGTTACAACGAAGGCGCCCTGAAAATGGTTAATCACTAGACCCCGGGTTTTAACCCGGGGCCGCAAAGAGGGTTAAATCGTTTTTAAGGAGGGATCGTAAAAAGTTCTCCAAAGCGCCACGGCTTCTTCGACCGTCTCGGGCGGGGAAGCCAGGTAGCTTTTAATTTTAGCCAGGTTTTCGGAATGGGCCTCCTTGGCTGAATATTTGATCAGGTTTACCAGCAGCTTATCAATCTCCGTCGTATCGTTACGCCAGTTTTTGCTGTACTTCGCAAACCATTCTTCGCTCAGAAAAACCACTCCCGAATACCGGTAAACGTCCGAAAACCCGAAAGCATCGATCACAATCGGCTCGGTGGGCCATTCTGCATTCAACTCCTTGTCGCTATACCTTTCGCGGCCATCGCCGAGGAGGGCGATAAATCTGTATGTTTTTACCATGGTGACTTTTTATTTCCGCTCAATATATCCCGGCGGATTTACTGCTACAAGTGATTTTATAAAAATTGTTATGCTCAATCCACCTCCTTTTGGGGATGATTGTGACAATGGGAATGTTAGCTAATTTTACGCCCATACCAAGGAATAACCATTCATGATCCGAATCTCCCAACTCCCGCTTATCCAGAACCCGGGACAATTTTATGCCGCCGAGCATATCCTGCTTGTGGACGTGCTGCTGGTAGGCGACGCGCCCCGGCAAATGCGGGAATATATCAAAAACTCCCACGGCGGGTTTATTTACGATAAAAAGACTTACATCCCGATCACACTCACGGGCACGCCTGAGAGCCTGCTCGCCAACGCGGGCAAGCCGATCGTTTTCAAATTCGATCGCGGCTTTGAAAACCACTACCATTTCAATGGCAACCTGAACGCCCTGATATGGCATAAAAAGCTGTACAACATTTCCGCGCTCATCACCGAGCCCTCGGTACTGTTCGACCGGGAAGAAGATTTCATCATCGAACGCTACCTGGCCGGCTATCGTGAATATATCGAACCTGAAACTGAAGAGAAACTGCTATCCATACCGCAGAGCCCGGCTATCGGATTAAGAGCGATGAAAGGTTTGAAGCCTGTCAGGAAAGATTGAAAATCGGCAATGGACCTCCATCCATTGCCTCAGTTGCCCGACGGATTCGGGCGCGTCACAGATTAAAGCACGTTTTTCTTGATGGCTCTCCCCCAAAACTCGCCCAGCACCGCCACACCTTCAACATTAGGATGCAGATAAAACACGCCCTGCTGCCCTTTTTCCGGCTTGAAGAGTTGGAGGTGATGCTTTTTGAAGTACTTAAAAGCTTTGGTATCCCCTTTGAAAACCCGGCCGCGTTCGGTGATTTTGTATTCGCCGATCAGTGCATCGAGCTCGGGAACATAGGTCTGAAGCCGCTCCAACCCCTCGGCCAGGTATTTCGAACGGTTGTAGGTATTGGTACTGTACCAGATCGGGTGGTGAATGATCACCTTGCTGCCCGGGTACCGTTTCAATAGCTCCGAAACGATCGTTTGTACGTTCTTTTTATAATTTTCCTTTGAAACCGGTGCCCCGTTCGGCCCCTCGATCGCGCTGTCGTTTGTGCCCAGTTTCATCGAAAACAGCAGCTGATGATCTTTTTTAAGATACAAACTATCGGCAGCCGTGGCGGCGAGCGCGAAATATTTACCTGTTTCCGGGAGCCAGTCGACGGTAGTAGAACCACTCCGGCCGACATTGGCATACAAAACGTCATCGACGCCCTTTTGTTTCTTCAAATAGTTGACCGCATGCGTCGGCGGCGGGACGCCGTTATCCCCTCCCTTGCCTTGCGTAATGCTGTTACCGATAAAAACAATGCTCAGTTTGGTTTGGGAAAAGAGGTTGAAAGAAATCAGCAGAAATGCAGCTGTAAGCGTTTTGATCTTCATCGGATATGCCGGGATTGGAGCGATTAGTTTTTCAGATAATGTCTAAGAAAAGACCTGCCCATCAAATACTACCGAAAAAAGGGAAATCATTTTACCAACACTTTCATCAGCTCCGTCAGGCTGACCGAAAACGGCAGGCCGGAAGCACGATTGGCACGGTAACCCGGCAGCTTCGTCACATCCCAGCGCATGCCTTCGAATTCCGGTTCCACTTCCGGGTCGGTCGAGTACACCAGGTACAACTCGCGGGAGGGCCCAGGATACCCTTTTTGCAACAAATCCTGCTTTGAAAACAGCTTCGGCGCCCTGTTATTGAGCTTGAACAGCATACCCGATACCGTTTGCCCCGGTCCGTGAAGCAACAAATACCGTGCATTTACTTCCGCTACACCAAGCGACAGCGATCCACTCCTCGCTCCGGTGCGGAAGTTGTACAGATTATGCTTGGCGATCCAGTTCAGATGCAGGTCGTTTTTGTAATAACCTACCAGCACAAAAGTATCGTCGGGGATCAGGTCGCGGTTTTTGCCGAATGCTTCCGGCAACAGTTCCCGCATTTCTTCCAGCGACCGGTTATTGTAAATATCAAAACTCCGGAAGGCCACTTTTTCGCGCTGCGAGGCCCTGTTCTGAAAATGCGCGACGACGTCGGTCAGAAAGTGTTTCAGTTCGTCGCAGCCATTGTCGGTTTTGGAAGGATGTATCGCGAATGCCCCCAGACCGGGGATCAGTTCATGAAACCCTTTTCTTCTGTAGACCTTTCCCGCCTCGCCGGGGTACAGCACGTATGCACCCGCGGTGCGCCGTATCGCATCTTTGTAGCTATGCATTTTCAAAAGGTCGTCGCGTTGGGGGCCGGGCTGACTTTTAGCGACAGTAGGTGCCGCCTCTTCTTCACCGAATAAGCCTGCAACCGATTCTACTTTGTATTTGGCGTCGAAATGAATGTGCACGATCAGCTCCTCGGTTTCGGCCTGAGCTTGCGAAACGCCGGCAGGCCAGATAGACAGGGTAAAATCCGGTCGCATACCTGTCGTCCAGCTCCCCGCCTGCGGATAGTCGTTCTGGCCCGAAAACGACCTGTTAAAACTGAACTCGACATTCAGTTTCCGCGAATCTGAATCGAAAACTCCACTGACAGGCAAATGCCGGCCTTGTTTGAGCTGTAACCCCAGGCCATTCCTCGTTGGCTTCACCAGGTCGCCGATGTGTGCGGGTTCAATGGCAAATACACCTTTCACCATATCCAGAAGCTCGAAGAAAAGCCAATACTCGTATAGTACCGCTACATCTTTCTTCCCTGCATGATACACATCGTCGCCGCCCCTCCACACCAGCCGGGCAGCCAGATCGAACATCAGCCACACCCGCAGGATTTGCTTATAACCCTCCTTCCGAATCAAACCCGGGCCATTCAACGCCAGTCGTGCCGGCTTTCCTACTTCCTTAAATAGTGATGCCGACAGCATCTGATCCAAGTGATTTTCCAACAAAGCAGCCTCATTATAAAAGCGGCTATTTTCCGGCGCAATGCCTTTGATATGCGTTACAAACCCTGCAAAAACCTCCAACGCATGCTTTACAAAGCGGTTTTCCGGCGTGTCTACGGAATCCTTCCTGGTATTTACGGTTATCCTTGACGGCACCGAGGCAAATCGGCCTTTTAGCATATGATTATCAGGAAGAGCAACCCGGTTGCCCCGCTTGGCCAGTTGTGCAATCATATTCCGGTCGGGCCTGCCTGCATTCCGGATGTCCTTCCCGGCTTCTTCACCTGCCCATTTCTTCATTGGGTTTCGGATTATTTTTTGAAATGCTACTTCGAACGCACGGCTGGCAAGCACTGCATTTACAAATGCAAACCGCTGATACAACGTTTGTGGGTCGGTTAGGTAATCGGGTATGAAAGGATGGGTGACAGGAGCATTGTAGTAAAACAGCAGGTCGGTGCAGCGTTCGGTGATCCCTTCCAGCATCAGGCGGTAATCGCTCCGGTAACTTGCTTTTCTCGAGCGGACTTCAAGTTTTATCTCGCCACAACAGACGTTATCCTGCAACTTCAACACTTCGACCGTGAGTGTCCCGACATAAACCTGCGGTGCCAGCCTGCCTATTGCGGGATTAATCCGGGACGGGATCACGGCGGGCGACGGGCGGAGCAAATAATCCCCCAACACCTCATACTCGTAATGACAGCCTTCCAGAAGCTGGACACGCGCCTCACCGTGCTCATAAGCTTCCCATTCTTCCAGTTCGAAAATCGTCGGCTCGCTACGGTCCTCAGCGATAATCCGCACCAAAACGATCCCATCGGCCACTTCGGCGCTTACAACCAGTTCATTTCCCTCCATCAGACTTCCGCGTAACTGGCAAAACCATGATCGATCAGGTTCCTGTAAATGCGCCTGATTTTTTCCAGAGCCATCGGGTAATTTACGACCTGTGTGCCAGGCAGTTCCTTTTTGCCGGCCAGATAGTCGTCGAGCAGGTCGGGATTGGCGAGGCAGCGCCTGCCGAGCGCTTTCAGTACCGGTTCCAGCCTTCTGCGAGAGCCATGAATTTTGGGTAAAAGCTTTTGCATCAAAACTGCGTCCATTACTTTCCGGACAGACAAATTGGCCCCCAACCTGTTGATAACCGCCGCAAACCGGAGGATTTCGGCAGCACTGCGGTAACCAAACTCGGCCCCTGCCGGTTTTAGTATTTCAAACAATGCAAGCAGTTCGTCACTGATGGACTCACGGAACGGACTTTCCGGCACATGGCCCTGTGCGATTTCCACAAACGTTTCCGCAAAGTCCGCACCTGCCCTAGCCAGGCCGCCGGTATGAGGTTTCCCCTCGGAATTCAGGAATGCCTGCATCTCCTCCCGGGAAATGCTGAACTCGATGACGTTCGCCCGGTCGAGTACTTTGGGGCTGAACATGTAGGTGGTCTCATCGATATTCACAGTTCCTACAATGAAAAGATTAGCGGGAACAGGTATTCGTGCCGGGATTTCGCCGACAGAGCCGTTATGCAGCCGTATTGCCTCGCAGGACTCCATTCCGCTCAGAAAATCTGCAAAATACCGCTCCACATGGCTCAGGTTCATCTCGTCAAGGATCAGAAAATAGGGCTTACGGGAATTGACTGCTGCGGAAATCAGCAGGTCAACGACCCCGCTTTCCGGCCTGACATACCGGCCCGGTTCGAGTGCATTCGGGAAACCCAGGAGCGGCTCCCGGTTAGTCCAGTCGGCTCCGACCGGTACCAGGCAAACCTGCTCTTCCGTTTCGCAAAGCCATTGCGCAAATGCCAGCGCCAAACGCGTTTTTCCGGCCCCCGACAGCCCTGTCAGGATCACAAATGGCTTTGCAATGAGTGCCGCGATAAAACGGAGCACGAGGTCCGGATGGATTTGCAAACCGCATTCCAATGCCTTCCGATGAAATGCCAGGTAATCGAACCGTGGAGTTTTCGCAGAGCTGCCACTTGCGAGAGTCACCCGATAAATGCCGAGCATTTCCTGCAAATCCGTCTCTATCTGCTGTTTATCGAGATCTGCCACGGAATATACCCTGAAAACGAGCGAACCACCATACCTGGCCGGTTTGCCCCAGCCTTGTGTTTTGAAGTAGCCGCCGATCGTTTCCACACCGGGCTGCTGCCACGGGATTTCGGGAGGAAGTGTTTCACTGACGCCAAAAGCCAGCACCAGCACCTGCCGGCTTTTATAAAAAAGGTAAAATGGATAAATGCCGTTACTAATGTGCTGCCCGGCGGCAAGAAGTGCGATCCAGGGCACCCGGGCGGCGTTACCCTTTCCAAAACTGATCTTGACTTTAAATCCTTCCAGCTTCTTCGCGAAATGGGAGGTTTTGAGGTTTTCGGTCCGGCATTGCGCCAGAAAGCGGGTGAGCTCGTCGAAAAATTCCATGAAATAGTGTGTTAGAGATCAAATCATTCAACAGGCTTTAAATATGAATGATATTTTGTTCTCTCCCAAACAAAAGGACCCCTCCCGGCTATTTTATAACCCTGGTTATTAAGCTGATACGAAACAGCGTCGCTAATTCATGAATTTCCGGAAGAGCCAGATCAGCAGGTTCAGCAAACCGCTGAGAAGTAGCATCGTCGTGATGGGGAAATAGAACCTGAAGTCCTCCTTTTCTACACGAATATCTCCTGGCAAGCGGCCCAGCCAATGCAACTTATCACTGAGAAAATAAACGACTATTCCCACCAGCATCACTAGCAGACCAATGATAATCAGATATTTGCCTGTCGCCTGAGACATTATTATTCAATATTACCCAATGCCAGATCGATATGCGCCAAATGGTGTCGCACATGCCAGACCGACATAGCGAGCGCCTGTTTTTGGTCAAACCAGAGCTTGCGTGTCGTGTGATAATACCGACGTGCGAACTGCTCTTGGGTGAGTGTACCTGCGAAGTAGGCGTAACGTGCATGCGTGCCCTCGAAAATCCCCAGAGAAGCCTCAATAGGTACATTCAGAGAATCGGGTGTACCGGCCCAGGCGTTCATATCGACGAGTGTTACCTCTTCGTAATCCGGCTCGGTGATGGCCTTTTTCATCCGCAGGTAATGGACAAATTGCAGATCGGCCACGTGGTGGATAAGTTGCCTGATATTCCAGCTTCCTTCCCGGTACGTTTTTAGCAAGTCCTCATCCGAAAGATTCGCCACCCGTTTACGATACTCCGCAGGAATTTCGGCGATAATATGGATGAACTCGCGGATTTCGTCGTCGGAATATGCGTCTTTCAGGGCAATGGGCCCGATGGGGTAGCGGCGGTCGGTCATGCGCTTTTCTTTCTTTTGGATTCAACAAATATGGCCCCGGCAATCAGGCCGACCAGCAGCAATGAGCTCACAAGGTCGATCTTCTTACCCGCTGCGACCGAAACAGGTTCGAAGCGGAATTTGATCGTGTGCTTACCCGCGGGTACGCGCAATGCACGTAGCACATAGTTCGCGCGCAGCATATCAGCGGGTTTGTCATCGATCGTCACCTTCCATTCATCCCGGACATTGTAATAGATTTCCGAAAATACTGCCAACCCTTCCGCAGCGGAGTTTGCTTCATAGATCAGCTCGTCCGGTTTGTAAGAGATCAGGCTAATTTTAGCCGTAGAATCGGCGCCTGCTTTCAGTCCTTCCAGTTTGGACGCGAAACGCTGGTCGATCACCGCTTCCGTACGCAGATCGACCGTGCGCAGTGCCGCCATTTCGGCATCTGCATTAGGAACAACTTTGTAGGATTTCACAAACCACGCGTGCCCGTACGCCTGCGGGTTCGGCTGCGCCACTTTGTTACCTTGCTGGTCGGGTGTTATGAAGTACTTCGTATTCAGCATATTCAGGACTTCCATATTCGGCTTGTCAGTAGAGACCTGGTTTTCAAAAAGCTCCTGATAGCGGCGCATCTTGGCAGCGTGGTAACCGCCCAATGATTTATGGAAATAGGATGCCTGTGCGCTGTTGAACGGACCGCCCTGGGACGCGACGTCATACACCCGATAATCGGGATCGGTGTCCCGAAGGATCTGTTCATCGGCCGGTGAAGGCGTCGTTACACCCTGGGCCACGTAAGCGCTCACGAAATCGTCGTTATTGAGATACCTTTTATCCACTCCGAACAAATCAAAAATAACCAGCACGAGGAGCACGCCGTAGAATACCGGCGATTTCAGCTTGTCCTGTGCATAGAACCAAACCAGCCCGGCGGCCAACGCGATAAATATCAATCCGCGGATCGCGTCGCCCTTCATGAGGCCTTCACGGTCCTGGATGACCGCGTTCAAAATTTGCTGGCCGAATTCAGGGCTTTGCGTTTGCTGACCAAACTGCTGTGAGAGCGCGACCATTGGATCATTAGCTCCTTTAAAACTGAAAAACAACCCCGGTAGCAATGCCATGATCAACATAAGTCCGCCCGTGATGGCCGCCGATATGAGGAAAGGCTTCTGTAATTCATTGGCCGTAATCTTCTTCTGAACGATGGCCGACAGCGCCAGAACACCTACCAGCACCATCAACAGCTGTGCGAGCGAGATCACCATTGTCATCGCCCGGAACTTGTTGAACATCGGGAAATAGTCGAAAAACAGGTAATTGATCCCCGCAAGACTGCTTCCCAGCGCCCAGATCACATAGAGCACTATCACCCCGGCAGCCCAGTATTTCAATGGGTTTTTAACAATAAACAACCCGAGCACGAACAGGAAGAACACAATGGCCCCGATATAATTGGGCCCTCCCATGATCGGCTGATCGCCCCAGTAGAGCGGCAGTTGCTGTACAATGCTTTGAGCGGTAGCAGCATCGATGCCGCGGCCGGTCAGTGTTTTATAGGTTTCAGATGTATTTGAAAGAGGGCCGTACGAAGCCCCGCCGTAAGCGTTGGGGATTACCAATGTGAGTAATTCGCCTAAGCCATAGCTGTATGTAAACGCATATTCCTTATCGAGCCCACTGCCTTTTTTAGCATTGGCTTCTTTACCCGTAACTGCCAATTCCGATTTGCCACGGATTGTCTCCTTGGTGTAATCATAGGCATTCCAAAGTCGTGTGGTGTGCGTTCCCACCGCAATTACCGCTGCCAAACCAAGCCCGCCAAGCACCAATACCAGGTCCTTTGCCAGGCCTCTTTTAACCAATGTCACACTTTCCATGATCACCAAAATCACAATGCCGATGCCCAGGTAATAAGTGATCTGCACGTGGTTTGCATACAATTCCAGCGAGAGGAACAAGGCGGTGAGTGCCGCTCCGGCCAGCCAGTTCCGACGGAAAGCGAGAATCACGCCCGCGATGACGCCGGGCGCATACATGATCGCGATCACTTGCGAAATGTGCCCGGCTTCCAGGTTTATAACGTTGAAACACGAAAATGAAAATGCCACTGCCCCTATTGCAGCCAGCCATCCGCCGGCCCCGAGCACCAGGAACAGCACATAAGCGCTCACCATGCCGATCAAGAAATAATTGGCCGGCGCCGGAAGCAGCTTGTTCACTCCCTGCCCTAGTTTTGTTGGAATGCTGGTAGGGTAATCGGCAGCGACGAGGTACGACGGCATCCCGCCGAACATGCCGTTGGTCCACCACGACCATTCTCCCGTTTGCTTGTTATAATCCAACACCTCCCGTGCGGCACCTTTCGCCTGGATTTCATCGGTCGCACTGAGTTTCTTGCCTTGCAGCACCGGGGAAACGTAAGCGATGGACAAAATCATAAAGCCGATGACAGCTACCAGGTGAGGCCAGAGACGTTGCCAGGAGAACAGATTTTTCATTTTGGTAATATTAAGCTACGGGTTGATTCTGATAAAAGCGGTACCGTCCACGGTCCGCCCTGAATATGACTTTTCAAACAGTAATAGTAGCAACGAACACCGGTTAGGGGATATTAAATTTCCATTAACCGGCGCAAATATATGAGTATTGGTATATGTTTGAGATGCTAAAAATGATTCTTGTTCCCGCATTTTTTTAACATAATTAAGAATCAAGGCATATATTTTAAGAAAATACCGGATAAATTTGCGGAAATTGTGCCTTTAAGGTTCAATTGGAGCTGTACATAGAAAGATTAGAAGTAACCCGAAATTATTAAATGAAACGAATTGGAGTTTTTACCTCAGGAGGAGATGCCCCTGGTATGAACGCCTGCATCCGGGCGGTAGTACGTGGAGCATGCTACCATGGTATTGAAGTATTTGGAATCAGAAGAGGATATAGCGGAATGATCGCCGGTGATGTCTACAAGATGGAGTCTCACTCGGTCAGTAATATAGTACAAAGAGGAGGTACAATCCTCAAATCGGCAAGAAGCAAGGAATTTATGACCCCCGAAGGCCGCAAGAAGGCTTATGACAACTTGCAGGCACTCGAAATCGAAGGATTGATCGCCATTGGCGGTAACGGAACATTTACCGGCGCGATGATCTTCGGCAACGAGTACGGTATCCCCACGGTAGGTGCTCCGGGGACAATCGACAACGACTTGTACGGAACCGACTACACGATCGGGTTCGATACAGCAGTAAATACGGCATTGGATGCGATTGACCGCATCCGTGACACGGCCAGTTCGCATGACCGTATCTTCTTCATCGAGGTAATGGGCCGCGACTCGGGCTATATCGCTATCCAGTCGGGTATTGCAGGTGGTGCGGAGCTAGTAATGGTCCCCGAAGTACTGACCCCGATTTCACAGGTGGTGGAAACCCTCAAACAAGGATGGAGCCGCTCGAAATCATCTTCCATCATTATAGTAGCGGAAGGCGACGAAGAAGGCAGCGCTCAGGAAGTAGCCGACAAGATCAAGGTTCAGGTGGATGAAAACGCGGATATCCGTGTAACGACACTCGGCCACACGCAGCGCGGCGGAACACCCTCTGCTTACGACCGTATCCTGGCCAGCCGCCTCGGATTGGGCGCATTGGAAGGCCTTATCGCAGGGCAAAAGAATGTAATGGCCGGTATCATCAACAATGAGCTGGTTTATACTCCTTTCGAAGACACTATCAGACTTCCGAAGCCTATCAACGAAGATTTGTTGAGAATGGTGAAGATATTAAGCGTATAATACAGGCAAGGTTAGCAGTAACCCATTGCTTTATAGGCCATCAGCCCTACGAATTCGTGCCATAGCATGCAAAAGTAGGCGAAAGCCTCGGGGTCCGGTACCAGTCTCTGAATGGTAAACCGGTTATATCCCCCACGAAAGTCGGCCGGGAAGGGGTATGTTTTGATCCCCATTTTTTCGAAACACCCGGTCGACCGGCGCATGTGAAATGCGGAGGTAATCAGCAGGTATTTTCCCGAGGGGAACATTTTATTTAAAATACGGCCAGAAAACACCGCGTTTTCGTGTGTGTTACGTGCTTTTTCCTCAAACAGGATATCTTTGGCCGGAACGCCCCAACTTGCCAGCAGCAACGCAGCCTGCCGCGTTTCACCCAGCTTTCTGGCCATCAGCGTCTCCCCGCTTGCCCCCGTAATCAATATCTTCCTGATCTTGCCCCGCTTGTAAAGCAGGTAGGTTTGCAGAATCCGGTCGCCATGGCTGCCCAACGCAGGGTGGTCCTGCCTCGGCGTACTGTTGGTGATCAGCCCGCCCGAAAGCAGAACTCCGACATCATAGGTGGCTTTCACTTCGGTGAGGTTAATGAATTTGTGCTCCCATGCGTTGATGGCCTTGGTAACCAGGTAGGAATTCGATGACAATACTAAAAGGGCGATAACCAAACCCACCGCCTGCCGCCTCCGGCGGTCGCTTTTGGTCAGAAATGAATAGGTCAGTATGAAAAACACAATGCTCAGCGGCATTATGAGGAAGTCAATCGCTTTGGAGAGAAAATAAAACATTTGAATAAGAACCCTGCTGATGTTAGCGTTTTGAAGTTAATTTTACAGACTTCAAAATTTGAAATAATCCAATAAACAGCTTTAAAGCAAACTTTCCATAGCCTGATGAGAGATTATACCCGCACTTACCTATTGCTAATACTGACCGTCTTCGGCCTATCCTCCACTGTTTACGCCCAGGGCTACCGCATCGAAGCTACCATTAAAGGAATGCGGGATTCCTCGTTTGTCATCGGGCATTACAATCGCAATGCATCTCAGTTTGTCCCCAAAGACACTGCCAGGGCGGACGCTAACGGGAAAGTCGTGTTCGAAGGCAAAACGCCGCTTCCGGGCGGCCTGTACGTGATTCTCTTCCCCGGCAACCAGAAAATGATCGAACTCATCTATTCCGGTAAGGAAACCAGTTTTTCGCTGGAAGCCGATACCGCCGATGTGAATACCTCGTTAAAAATAACCGGTTCCAAAGAAAACGAGCTTTTCTATGATTATCGAAAAGAATTAGCCAAAGGCAGCAAAGAGATCGAGGCACTGGGCAAGCAGCAGACCCCGGAAAGCCAGGCACGCATCCGGACGATTCAGGACGGATTTGGCACGTATCGTAAGAAATTATTGGCTGAGAACGCCGGAAGTTTCACCGCACAGCTACTTAGAATGTCGGCTGACCCCGAAATACCGGCGGCGCCAAAATTAGCCAATGGCAAAACCGACTCCATGTGGGTGTTCAATTACTACAAGGCACACTACTGGGACGCGTTCGATTTTTCGGATCCGCGCATTGTGAACACGCCGTTCTTCGAACCTAAAATAGAGCGGTATTTCAAAAATCTGGTGGTACAGGTACCCGATTCGATTATCAAAGACGCCGATCTGATCGTGAAGAAGGTTTCGGCCAACAAAGACTTGAAATCCTGGACGGTGTTTTACATTACCAACCAGTACGAAAACCCCAAAACGGTGGGTACCGAGGCTGTTTGGGTGCATATGGCCAACAAGTATTACCTCTCCGGCGAAATGGGCGTCTCGGATGATGTCAAAAAACGCGTCGCCGAAAAGGTGGCGACCATGAAGGATCTGCTGGTGAATAAAACCTTCCCCGCATTGACGCTGACCGATCCTACCGGCAAAAAGGTGAGCGTACAGGCTATCGATGCCAACTATACCGTGCTATTCTTCTTCGCCCCTACCTGCGGGCATTGCAAGGAAGCCTCCCCGGTGCTGAAAGCGTTTTACGACAAAAACAAGGCCAATGGCATCAAGGTAATGGCCATCTCGACCGAGCACAATATCGAAGAATGGAAGTCATTTGTAAAAACGTATCACCTGGAAGAGCTGATCAACGGCTATGATGCCTTGAACCAGATCGATTTCAACCGGAAGTTCGACGTTGTAACGACGCCTACGATCTACATTCTGGATAAAAACAAAAAGATCATCGCCCGCAAAATGCCCGTGGAGCAAATCGAAGATTTTTTGAATTACTACCAAAACAAAATGGCCAGAAAACTCTGACCATTTCGCTAAGATTCAAATTAATAGCTCGCTTACAGGAATGCTACGCAAATGGGCAGTTTCACGGAAATGCTTTCATGCCTGAACGTGAACTTGCCTGTTGCCGCATCTACATCGTACACCACCAGGTTATCCGACGCCTGATTGGCAACGATCAGGAATTTGCCCGTCGGATCGATGTTGAAATCGCGCGGCGTAGCAATAGATTTCGTCTGCTGGTCTACCATTTCGAGCTTTCCATTGCCCAATATCCTGAATGCAGTGATCGAATTATGCCCGCGGTTTGACACATACACGAACTTCCCGTTCGGGTGCAGATGGATGGCGGCACTCGTATTGCTGGGACCCGAATAATCGGCCGGGATCGTCGGGTAGGTCTCAATGGCGGTAATAACCCCTTTTTTATCGATCGAGCAGGAAGTTACGGTCGCGTCGAGCTCGTTGAGCAGAAACAGCCTTTTGCCCGAAGGATGGATAATCAAATGGCGCGGACCAGCACCGGCTTTACCCGAGAAAAACGGCTGAGCTATATTCGGTGTCAATTTCCCGGCGTTCGCATCGACACTGTAATTCATCACTTTATCGCTTCCCAAATCCGTCACATACACATATTTGCCATCCGGACTTGCCGTCGCGAAATGCGCGTGCGCTTTTTCCTGCCGTTTGGCATTAGGCCCGGTCCCGGTATATTGTTCTTTGTAAACGGGAGCACTCAGCTTTCCATCGGTCTGAATATTATAGGCCGAAAAACTGCCTCCGCCGTAATTTGAAACGAAAGCCATTTTACCGGTCGGGTGTACCGAAACGTGGCAGGGTCCCATACCTTCCGAAGGCTCGCTGTTCAGAAAAGCAAGCTTGCGATCGGCCCCGATGGCATATGCCGACACCTTGTTATCGGAGGAAATCGCGTATAAATTCCGCTTGTTCGGCGAAATGGCCACATAACCCGGCGCGACGGATTTGTTGATGGTATCGATCAGCGTGATCTGTCCCGATGTAAGGTTCAGCTCACAGCGGGTGATCGAAGAATTAGCTCCCTTGTCCTGCGTACCGACATAAAAAGTAATATTCCTGTCCTGCGCGAAGGCCCTCAAACCGGCCGAAAGTAATATAACGGATAACAGCAGTTTTTTCATTGTTTGTGTTTTAAATGAATCCCCCCAATGCTTGGGAAAGGGAGGCAAAAAGCTTTTTTAATGTTACTTTGCCCAATAAGTATCATTAAAATCAAACCAGAAACCCATGACAACGATTACCTGGCAGGAATTCGAGCAGGTAGACCTCCGCGCCGGAACGATTATCCAGGTCGACGATTTCCCGAAAGCACGGAAACCCGCATTCAAACTCCTCATCGATCTCGGTCCCGAAATCGGCATCAAACCCAGTTCCGCCCAGATCACCAAACTGTACAGCAAAGAGCAGCTATTGGGCAAACAGGTACTTTGCGTGGTCAATTTCCCTCCCAAACAAATCGCCGATTTCCGTTCCGAAGTACTCACGACCGGCTACGTCCTCCCCGACGGCGAAGTAGTCCTCACCAGCCCTGATTTCCCCGTCCCGAACGGCACGCGCCTCGCATAGCAGCCTGTTTCCACGAATCTTGCAAGCCACAGCCAGAATTGTGTAATGGCAGCGGCAGCGTTGGATTTTATCTTTGTATACCAACTCTGAAAGACTATGGAAACGATAACAGATATAAAAGAAGCAATACTTCCGGTCACCGGCATGTCGTGCGCGGCATGCGCGGTGAGCGTGGAATCCATGCTGAGCCATACCAAAGGGATCACGAATGCAGCGGTGAATTATGCCAACCAGTCGGTATCGGTATCCTACGACCCCGACCTCGTTGACCTCCCTGATATGGACCGTGTACTGCAAAGCATCGGCTACGGGCTCATCATCGAAGAGAATGAAGAAGATGCGATCGCCGAACAGGAGAAAATTCAGCGGGAACATTATCAGAAACTGAAAAACAAGGCCATTTACACCGGCATACTCACAACGCCAGTGGTTGTGCTGGGCATGTTCTTCATGGATTGGGCTTACGCCAACTACCTGATGCTGGCGCTCACAATCCCCGTATTGTTTATTTTCGGGCAGGATTTCTTCGCAAATGCCTGGAAGCAGGCACAGCACCGGAAGGCTAATATGGACACGCTTGTCGCGCTCAGTACCGGGGTTGCCTTTCTTTTCAGCACATTCAACACATTTTTTCCCGGGTTCTGGCACGCTCGCGGCCTGCATCCGCATGTATACTTCGAAGCCGCAGCCGTCATTATCTTCTTTATTTTGTTGGGAAAACTGATGGAAGAGCGCGCCAAGTCGAATACTTCCGACGCGCTGAAAAAACTCATCGGGCTGCAACCCAAAACGGTAAGAGTACGCCGCGACGGCGCCGAAATGGAAATACCGGCACGAGAGGTACGCCTGGGCGACGAGGTAGTTATCCGGTCAGGCGAGAAAATCCCGGTCGACGGCAAGGTCGTCAGCGGCAGCTCGTTCGTCGACGAAAGCCTTATGACCGGTGAACCTGTTCCGGCGGAAAAGAAACCCGGTGACAGCGTCTTTGCCGGAACGCTCAACCAAACGGGCAGCTTTACATTTACCGCTGAAAAAGTTGGTAAACAGACTGTTTTAGCACAAATCATTAAAACCGTTCAGGCCGCGCAGGGCAGCAAAGCCCCGGTACAACGGCTCGCAGACCGCATCGCCGGCATATTCGTGCCTGTCGTGATAGGCATTGCCATTCTCACATTTATCGCCTGGATGCTCTTGGGTGGTGAAAATGCGATTACGCATGCCATGCTTACGGCAGTTTCCGTGCTTGTGATCGCCTGCCCGTGTGCGCTGGGCCTGGCCACTCCCACAGCCATGATGGTGGGAGTTGGTAAAGGTGCTGAAAACAATATCCTGATCCGCGACGCCGAAAGTCTTGAAAAAGCCTACAAAGTGAATGCCGTAGTACTCGATAAAACAGGTACGCTCACCGAGGGCCGTCCCCAGGTAACCGATTGGAAATGGGTGAGCACGCTTCCAAATCACGATATACACCTGGCGGCGGTGAAAGCGCTCGAAGCCCGCTCGGAGCACCCGCTTGCACAAGCCATTGTACAATACATCGAAAATGACACGAAAATCGATCTCTCTGATTTTCAATCTCTGACCGGAAGCGGGATACGCGGCGCGGCAGGCGGCAGCGAATACCTGATCGGTACATTGAAATTCCTCGAAAAAGAACATATCCGCATGGCCGCCGAGCTTCGACCCGCCTACGAGGTACTCACTTCCCAGGCCAAAACCGTGATCGGCATCGCGATCGACGGGGAGCATGCCGGACTGATCGCCATCGCCGACCAACTGAAACCGACCTCCCGCGAAGCTGTTCAAAAACTCCACGCACAGGGCATCGAAGTCTATATGCTAACCGGCGACAATGCGCAAACAGCCGCCGCGGTTGCATTGCAGACCGGTATCGAGAGCTACCAGGCCGAAGTGAAGCCGGACGATAAAATGCGGTTTGTCAAAGAATTGCAAACAGCCGGCAAGACTGTTGCGATGGTGGGCGACGGCATCAACGACTCCCAGGCCCTCGCGCAGGCGGACGTGAGCGTAGCCATGGGCAAAGGCTCGGACATCGCCATGGACGTAGCCAAGATGACCCTCATTACCTCCGACCTCCTCGCATTGCCAAAAGCACTAAAACTATCCCACAAAACCGTGGTAACCATCAAGCAAAACCTTTTCTGGGCGTTTATCTATAATGTGATAGGCATTCCCATCGCTGCGGGCATTCTCTATCCTGTAAACGGCTTCCTCCTAGATCCGATGATTGCGGGAGCTGCGATGGCCTTGAGTTCGGTTTCTGTGGTGATGAATAGTCTGCGGTTGAAGGGAGCCCGGTTGTAAAAATTCTGTGGTAGTAAGCTCAATTGTTTTGATTGATCAGGCTTACTACCACTTTCACCATCATATCTTTTTCCATCGGACTTACTTTCGGCGATCATCAGCGTTGCCTCATCTGCCGTCAATTCCTTTTTGTGAATCACATTCGCCAGCAGCGCGACAGTCTTTTTCAAGCTTTCCAGCTGATTCAACTTCAATTTTTCCTGTGTGGCAAACCCTTTAATGAGGTACTCCTTCAAAATACGGTTGGCCCAAATCCGGAATTGCGTTCCCTGTTTTGACTTCACGCGGTAGCCGACGGAAATGATTGTGTCGAGACTATAAAACGCTGTTGGTTTGATAGAATCCCAATTGTGCATTTTTTGCACATTTGTATTTTCGTCGAGTTCTCCTTCCTTAAAAACGTGGGGAATGTGTTTTGAAATAACCGACCTTTCTTTCCCAAACAGCTCCGCCATTTGAGCCTGCGTGAGCCAAACCGTGTCATTTTGAAGTTGTACTTGAAGGGACATTTTTCCTTCCTCTCATTCATAGAGGAGAATTTCACCGTGCAGCGAGGGAGTTTTTGTATGCATGTGGTATCATGGTTAAAGTTTTCACCATTGATACGCGATGCCATCGAAATGGTAACAGCTTGTAGAACTCTCCGTTTCCCAAAAACTCTGTAACGCCTCCCCACAATTCTGTAACACTCGGCAGCCGCCAGCAGCCGATATTTGTAAAACAATTTAACACGTAACATACCGGACCAGGATCCGGATTTTAGTAACCATGGAAACCTTGCAATTCAAAACCAATATCAAATGCGGCGGATGTGTCGCTACTGTTACACCGTTTCTCAACGGCGATGAAAATGTTGAAAACTGGGCTGTCGATCTGGAAAGTGCAGATCGCGTGCTGAAAGTCGAAACGAGCCATTCGCCGCAGGAAATTCGGGAGCTGATCAAAAAGGCCGGATATGTAGCCGAGGAAATCGCCTGATAATTAGTATTTTTGACCCGGGATTTGTGTTTCGGGTCATACTATTCACCCAAAACCAGTTTCCGGCATTCATATGAAAAACAAACTGCATAGATCGATCACCATCCTGATGGCCTTCCTGGTCCTGCTGAGCAGCACCGGGTTTGTGCTGACAGAGCGCCAGTGCGCGATGATGGGTGGCAAGTCGATGCAGCTCGCCGGCAAATACAATTCCAGCAAGCCCAAAGTCTCATGCTGTGCCAAAAGTGCGGCACTGAAAATGACCAAGGGCACGATCATCAAGAAAACAGCTTGCTGCAAGGAAAGCCAGAAACTCGAAAAGCTGCAAGTCGCTTCGGTGGATTCTCAACTGCTTGCGAAACTGCTCAAATCCGTAGCGACGGGCGTCACCTGGTCGGTAACACGCTACCAGTTCATCCAGGCAGAGTGGATAGTCCCGGCACCTTCTTCTTCTCCCGACATATCCTTCTCTTCCCGTCTTCACGGGAGAAGTATGCTCGCATTTATCCAGTCGTTCCTGATCTGATATCATTGAATAACAGCCATTTAATGCAAACCGCCCGCATTCTCGCCGACGGTTTCAACAATGAATCTCTTATTCCAATGACTGCATAAAATCATGAACAAATACCTCTTGGGAGGATTGCTTTTACTCATATCCTCCTCCATTTACGCACAACGTATAACCGGATCGGTCAACGAACAGGAACCGCAAACGAAGGACCTGAAACCCATTACCGGAGCCAACGTGTACTGGTCCGGAACGACTCAGGCAACGGCCACTGACGAAAACGGGCGGTTCAGCATCCCCCGGTCGGCGCAATCGGCTTTGCTGGTGGTCAGTTTCGTCGGGTTTCGCAATGATACCATTAAAATCGGCCAGGAGAGTGAGTTGCAGGTAGTGCTGCAAAACGACCAAACACTCGATGAAGTGGTAGTACGGGCCGGCAACACGTCCATCGACCGGCTTTCTCCGCACCAAACCGAAATCATAACGACCCGCGCATTGGCCAAAGCGGCCTGCTGTAACCTGTCCGAAAGTTTTGAAACCAATGCGTCCGTTTCAGTCTCTTACAGTGACGCCGTGACGGGTTCCAAACAAATTCAGATGCTGGGATTGAATGGTACTTACATTCAGACGAATGTCGAGAATATCCCCTCCATCCGCGGGCTGGCCTCTACATTCGGGCTCAACTTTGTCCCCGGAACCTGGATCCAATCCATCGATGTCGGCAAAGGCGCCGGTTCCGTCGTGAATGGCTACGAATCGATGACCGGGCAAATCAACGTAGAGCTACAAAAGCCTGATACCCAGGAGAAGTTGTATCTGAACACCTACGTCAACAATTTCGGCCGCGGAGAAGTGAACCTGAACCTCGCACACCAACTGAGCAAGAAATGGAGCACCGGGCTTCTCACGCACGGCAGCACATTACGTAACCGTATAGACAAAAACGGGGACGGCTTCCTCGACCTGCCGTTGTATACCCAGTACAATGCTATTAACCGCTGGAAATACCAGGGCGACAAATTCATGGCGCAGTTTGGGGTGAAAGCACTTTACGAAGACCGTCTTGGCGGCCAGAAAAACTTCGAACGCGAAATGAAAGGCTCCACACAAGCTTATGGTTTCGGTGCGCGTGTGAACCGCTACGAGTTTTTCTCCAAAATTGCCCGACTATTCCCCGAGCAGCCTTACAAAGGCCTTGGCCTGATCCTGAATGCTTCACTGCACGATTCGAAATCCTATTTTGGCCTCACTAATTATGATGGCACTCAAAAAACGCTGTACGGAAACCTGATTTACCAATCGATCATCGGTAACACCAATCATTCTTACAAAACCGGTATCAGCTATATGCTCGATAATTATGATGAGGTTTACAAGGATATTCGCCTGAAACGGAATGAATCGGTGCCTGGCGCCTTTTTTGAATACACTTATAATCACCTCGATAAATTCGTGATGGTAGCCGGCGGTCGCGTTGATTTCCATAACCTCTACGGCACGCAATGGACACCGCGCCTGCATTTGAAATACAACCTGACCGAGCAGACAACCCTGCGTGCATCCGCAGGTCGCGGGTTCAGGGTAGCCAATCCGCTGGCGGAGTACTATGGTAACCTGGTGAGTTCACGCAGTGTGATTTTCCGCGAGGCGATACGGCCGGAAATTTCATGGAATTACGGTGCGAGCGTTACTCAGGAGTTTAAAATCGGCGAAATGAGCGGGAATTTCATCGTGGATTTCTATCGCACGGATTTCGAAAACCAACTGGTGGCCGATATGGAAGATCCACGTTACATCCGCTTCTATAATTTGGAAGGAACCGCATACGCCAATAGCTTCCAGGCCGAAGCGAACCTGACGCCCATCAAACGTTTGGAACTGAAACTGGCCTACCGCCTCTTCGACGTGAAACAGACCATCCGCAATGTATACGACGAAAATTCCTTGCAGCCCAGAATGATGGTAAGCCGCGACAGGGTACTCTTCAACGCCGGATATGCCCTGCCGTACGACAAATGGAAGTTCGACGCTACGGTACAATGGAACGGAAAACGGCGGCTGCCGTACATGGGACACATTCCCGACCACCACGTCCCTACCGATCTTGCCTCGACACAGGCCCCGTCGTTTTACAATTTCAATGCACAGATCACGCGCACATTCCCGAAATGGGACATTTACCTGGGTGGCGAAAACCTTGCCAACTTCCGCCAAAAAAATCCTATAATAGGCGCCAGCGAACCATTCGGCCAACATTTCGATGCCGGAATGGCGTGGGGCCCAGTGGTAGGGCGAATGATTTACGCGGGAATGCGTTATAAGATTGTAAGGTAGTTTTAGGGAGGAAAAGGAGGAAGGAGGAAAGGGAGAAAGGAGGAAAGATTTAGGCTAAATTGACTAGATTATGAAATTGTATATTAAGAATATGGTTTGTGACCGCTGCAAGCGGGTTGTGCGCGAGGAATTGAACGGGCTTGGGATCGACCTTACTTTTGTGGAACTCGGCGAAGTTGAAACTGTGGCCGAGGTGAATTCCGATAAATTGCAGGAAGTAAAAGCGGTACTGGAAGCAAATGGCTTTGAATTGCTCGATGACCGTCGCCTCGCGCTGGTGGAGCATATTAAAACGCTGGTGATCGACGAGGTACAAAACCTGAAAGGCAGCAAGCCAGCGCAGATGAACTTTTCGGATTATTTGTCGGAAAAGATCGGCTATGAATATTCGTACCTGAGCAACCTGTTTTCTTCCGAAACCGGGCAGACCATCGAGCAATATATCATTGCCCAGAAAGTCGAAAAAGTGAAAGAATGGCTCTCGTACAACGAACTCACTTTAAGCGAAATAGCCTGGCGGCTTTCTTACAGCAGTACGGCGCATTTGAGCAACCAGTTCAAAAAAGTGACCGGCATGACACCGGGCGAGTTCAAAAAGGGCTCATTACAGCGGACGGCACTTGATCAGGTCGGTCAATAGAATTGCTATCAACATTAATACAAAATACAGATCATCAGTAACTTAATAATTTCAACCGTATGAACAAAGTCATTATCGCTTCCCTGCTGTTCCTATCCATTGCCTGCTCGGGCAATAAAGCTGAAAAAGGGGGTGCCGAAACGCAGGCGGTAAGCGAGAAAAAATATGCCTGCCCGATGCAATGCGAAGGCGAAAAAACCTACGCGGAGGCGGGCAAATGCCCGGTTTGTAAAATGGACTTGCAGGAAGTAGCTCAGGCCGAAACCGATTCACCAGCACATCAACATTGATTTTAAACTGATTTTATAATGAAAACAACCATTTTAAGCATCGTAACCGCCCTTTTCCTGGGCCTTAATATCGCCGTTGCCGACGGCACCAAAGAGGTAAAAATCAAAACCTCGGCTATTTGCGAAATGTGCAAAGTACGCCTCGAACGCAATCTCGGGCTCTCGAAAGGCGTGAAAGAGTCGAACCTCGACCTTTCCAACAAAGTGATCACCGTAAAATACAACCCGGACAAAACAACCCCGGAGGCCATCAAAGCGACTATCAATAAAACCGGCTACGACGCCGACGAGGTGCCTGCCAACCAGAAGGCGCACGACAAGCTGCCGAGCTGCTGCCGAAAAACCGCCGCGGCACATTAGGCACGAAATTCCCTGGTTAAGCTTTTCGCTATGCCTGACGATATACGCGGGTTACCGGGCGAACAGCCCGTTGGTCCGGAAGCATTCACCCGCGTATTACGCCCAGGTGAATGCGTGTGCAAGCAGGCTTTTTTAGTAGTTTTGGATTTTAATTCAAACCCAAATTACTATCGTGGCCTGGTACCATACCTATTTCAAGGGACTTCCGCAACGCGCCTGGAAACTACACCAGGACGAAGAATATACCGATTATGAGGTCGATTTCCTGCGGGATGTACTCGAAATAACTCCCGAAAGCAAGGTACTCGACCTGCTCGCAGGCTACGGACGGCATGCCTTGCCGCTCGCGGAGCAAGGTACCACTTTGACTTGCATCGATATTTCGCAGGAATATTGTGAGGAATTACAGGCGATCAGCCGCCAGCAACGACTGCCGCTGGAAGTCGTCTGCGCAGATGTACTGAACTACGCACTGCCCGAAGGACAATTTGACGCCGCATATTGCTTGGGGAACAGTTTCAGCTTTTTCCCAAGGGCTGAAATGCAGCAATTTATCAGGCAGATCGCATCGGCGTTGAAAACCGGCGCTCACGTCGCGGTTCATACCGAAAATCTCGCCGAAAGCATTCTCCCCAATTTCCAGACACGGAACTGGATGCCTGTGCAGGAAGATATCGTTTACCTAGCCGAAAACGAGTACCGGGCAGAAGGCAGCTATATCGAAGCCGAGCAGACATTCATCGCCGGTTCCGAAAAAGTAACCCACAGCGTGCGCCAGCATATTTATACGCTTGGCGAAATTACTTACATGTTCGAATTGGCGGGATTGCACGTGGTAGGCACATTCAGCAATCTCGAAGCCGATCCGTTCATGCTCGGCGATGAGCAACTTTACCTTGTGGCCCGCAAACAGTGATCAATGCGGGAGCCTCGCGCGGAGAAGTCCGTAAACCCAGGTTCCCGCAATGGCACTCAACAAGGTAACAGCCACAGCCAGGTAACCCGCACCGATTTGGGCAAACAACGGGCCCGGGCACGCACCGGTAATGGCCCAGCCGATGCCAAACAGCAACCCGCCGTAAATCTGGCCTTTATCGAAAACCTTGTCGGCAATCGACACCGTTTCGCCGGATAATGTTTTGATATTGAACTTCCTGATCAGCCAAACGGACACCAGCCCGACCGCAACGGCCGAGCCGATCACGCCGTACATGTGAAACGAATCCAGCCGGAACATTTCCTGGATGCGAAACCACGAAACAATCTCGGCTTTGACAAACACAATGCCGAAGACAACACCTACCAGCAGATATTTAAGGTTTGCCGTGAACCCCTCGGCGGATTGCTGCCGGTTGGCGCCGTCGCAGCCATCCATTTTGATGCCATCGAAATCCGGATTCTCCTGCTCCGCAAAAGCAACATGCTGATTGAATTTTTCCATTGTTGAGTGACTATAAGGGTGATGAATTGTTGCCAAACCAACCTATCTGACCAGATTGAGGAAGAAAGGAAGAAACAAATGCGTACAAACAAACCCGCCGATCATGAAACTGACCGTGGCGACCAGCGAGGGCCATTGCAGGTTCGATAACCCCATAATGGCATGCCCCGACGTGCATCCGCCCGCGTAACGCGTCCCGAACCCGACCAGAAAACCTCCTAATACGAAGAAAATTAACCCTTTCAGCGTAAATACGTTGGTAAGCGTGAAAATATCGGTCGGCATCAGTCCCGAAAAATCCGTAACGCCCAATGCTGTCAGCGCCTCCCGGGTATCATCCGCAACAACCACCGCATCGGGATTACCCAATGCAAAATTTCCCACAAAACCACCAACCACAATTCCAGCGACAAAAAACAGGTTCCACGCCTCTTTCCGCCAGTTGTACTTAAAAAAAGGCAACCCCGCCGGGATCACCGCCGCACATATATGCCGCAACGACGACGATATGCCAAACGACTTGTTTCCCAGCAACAACAGTACCGGTACAGTCAGCCCTATCAACGGCCCGGCCACGTACCACGGCCAGGGGCTTTTGAGAAGTTCGATGATATTCATATAAAATATTTATTATATCGATTTTATATACTTTAAAATAATAATAACTAAGAAGTCACGGCTTCTTAGGATTAATCACTTGTAATCCGGGAATATTATGAAAGTCGATCTCATTATCCGTCAACAAGATAAGACCGTTGGCTATGGCTGTCGCCGCTATGATCGCGTCAGGCGTTCGCATTTTGCGCTCGCGTCTTAACTTGATGCACACCTCAATTACCTCGGGAGTCAATGCAAATCGCTAACGAACTCCCCTACCCGGGTTTCAAACCCGCTTCTCCATGAACACAATTCAATTTGCGTGATGACTGAAAGTTGCGGGATCGAATCAACCACGGTGTCTAACAGGCGCTCTCCCGCAACCGGCAACAAGCCGGACAAGTATTTCGAAACGATATTGGTATCAATCAGATATTGCCCCATTCGCTTCGAACCTGTTTTACATGATTAATGAGCTCTTCACCAGCTTCACGTGGCAGAATTCCTCTGTATTTTTCAGACAACTTCTTTTTCGGGGCCTCTTTATCCTCCCGCAACCGAATAATATCAAGAGCCTCCAAATCTCTCAATAATTGCAATGCATTTTTATGTGTAAGCTCCACAACCAGCGTTTCCATAAACAATCATTTGATTTCCCCTAAACTACAAATAATCAACTAAATAATCACGCCTCGTCCAATATGGGAACGTTGGTTTTGGCTACGGCGCCGAAGCCTCCGTCGATGTTGACGACATCCTCTATTCCCCGCGATTTGAGGATCGAGGCGGCGACCATGGAGCGGTAGCCTCCCGCACAATGAATGTGGAGCTTGCGGCCTTTTGGAAATTCCGGCATAAGGTCGTTGATATAGTCCAAAGGCAGATTACGTGCTCCTTCGATATGGCCGGAGGCAAATTCGTCCGGCTTACGTACGTCGATCACCTCCACGTCGCCCGATTCAAAACGCGCGGCAAACTCTTCGGCGCTGACCGAATCGACTGTATCGAATTCTCTACCGGCCTGTTTCCAACTTTCGAAACCTCCATTCAGATAACCGATCGTATAATCATAACCAACACGGGCGAGGCGTGTCACCACTTCTTCTTCCTTGCCCGGCTCCGTTACGATGAGCAGCTGTTGTTTCAAGTCCGGAATTAATGCGCCTACCCAGGGGGCAAAGCTACCGTCGATGCCGATATTGATCGAATTTGGGATAAAACCCTTTGCAAAATCTCCCGGCTTGCGGGTATCGAGGATCAATGCGCCGGTATTGCTGGCCTTCGCTTCAAATGCCTCAGGGGATAATGCCTGATGCCCGCGTTCGAGCACGTCGTCGATGCTTTCGTACCCGTCGCGGTTCATCTTCACGTTTTCAGGGAAATATTGCGGCGGCTCGGGAAGGCCTGCTGTAACTTCTCTAATGAATTCTTCGCGGGTCATATCGGCACGCAGCGCGTAGTTGAAGCGCTTTTGGTTACCCAGCGTGTCGGATGTTTCCTTACTCATATTCTTACCGCAAGCAGAGCCCGCGCCGTGTGCCGGGTAAACGATCACGTCGTTTGGCAAAGGCATTATTTGGGAACGCAGGCTATCGTAGAGAATACCCGCCAGGTCGTCCATCGTCAGATCGCCCTTTTGCGCTAAATCAGGGCGACCTACATCACCGATAAATAATGTATCTCCGGAAAACAGCGCTACAGGCCTACCAGACTCATCCATTAACAGATAGCTTGTGGATTCCATCGTGTGCCCGGGCGTGTGCAATGCCCGGATGATGACATTACCCAATTTGAATTCCTCACCGTCTTCGGCGATATGCGCTTTAAAGCCGGTTTTTGCGCCTGGGCCGTAAACAATTTCCGCACCGGTTTTTTCCGCCAGGTCGATGTGGCCTGAAACAAAGTCTGCGTGAAAATGGGTCTCAAATACATACTTGATCTGGGCGCCAGTCTTTTCAGCCCTCTGAATGTAGGGTGCCACTTCCCGCAACGGGTCAATCACCGCGGCCTCTCCGTTTGCAACAATAAAATAAGCTCCCTGCGCCAGGCATCCGGTATATATCTGTTCTATTTTCATTTTGTTTCTGCGGTTGTGTAACGATCAATGGTGTGGTCAGGCTTTGTCAGTTGTTGTCAGGTATTGTCAAGTATAGTCAGGTGCAGTAAGTATTGAACAACGTTGTACGACTGGTTAAAAAATCGAACCTCCATAACTATGCATTACAACCCCTAACCATTCCCGACAGTTCCTGGCAATGCCTGACTACACTTGACTATGCTTGACAACCCCTAACCATTCCTCACTATTTCTGACTACACTTGACAACTCCCGACCACGCCTGACAACCCACGACCGCTCCTGACCGCCTCACCTCCGCCGTACAATTACCAGGCAATAGCGTATCAACACCAGAAAACCCCTGATCAGCCCCAACAATAAATGACTCCCCCGAATGATTCCCGGCATAATTAAACTTTAACCACCTTCCATCCCCCGAGACGGAACCGCCAAATGCCTAGCATGGCCAGAACGGATTCCGCTATGGGTACCGCAGCAAAAACACCAACCGGCCCGAAGTCCAGGATAACGGCCAGTACATACGCAGTCGGGATTTGCACGGTCCAGAATGCGATCAGGTTCAAAACAGTAGGCGTTTTGGTATCGCCGGCACCGTTCAGCGACTGGATTACCACCATCCCGTATGCGTAAAACCCGTAGCCCAAACAAAGCACACGCAACGCGAGCTTACCGGTTTCGACCACATGCGACTGCGAACTGAACAGGCCGATAATGCTTTCGGCACCAATAAACATGACAACCGCCAGCACACCCAGGAAAATCAGGTTAAACGAAGCGCATTTCCAAACCGAAGCTTCGGCACGCTCAGGCTTGCCCGCACCCAGATTCTGCCCTACCAGTGTCGCCGCCGCATTCGCAAGTCCCCACGCAGGCAGCAATGTGAACATGATCACACGAATAGCAATGGTGTACCCCGCCACCACGTCGCTGCCGAATTCGGAAAGAATGCGTGTCAGGAAAATCCAGCTCGCAGAGCCGATCAGGAACTGGACAGTACCACCGGTAGCGATTTTAACAATCGCACTGATCGTTTCCGGGTTCGGTTTAAGGTCTTCCCAAAGCAATCCCAATGCTCTTTTCCCTTTCGCGAGCGAATACAGCTGATAGCCAACGCCAATCGAACGTCCAGTGGCTGTCGCCAAAGCCGCTCCGGTTACGCCCAGCTCAGGAAACGGCCCGATACCGAATATCAGAATCGGCCCCAAAACCATATTGAAGCCATTGGCGATCATCAGCGAACGCATAGCCGTTGCCGCTGCACCCGCGCCGCGCAATGCACCGCTCAGCGAGTAGAGCAACACTACCACCGGGCTGCTCAGGAACTGGATACGCGCAAAATTAGTACCCGTCTCGATTACTTTATGGTCGGCTCCCATCATACGCAGAATGTCGCCCGCGAGCAGGTAACCGGCCACCGCCGTTACGGAGGATATCGCCAGTGAAATGAAAATCACCTGCCCTACTGCGTGGCGGGCCTGGTCGACGTTCCCTTCGCCGGTACGCCGGGCGATAGTAGCCGTGGCCGCGGTACTTAGACCAATGGCAACCGAGTAAACCAGTGTGATCACAGATTCGGTAAGCCCCACCGTCGCAACGGCCTCGGTACTCACTTTTGAAACAAAGAAAATATCGACAACCGCGAAAAGCGACTCCATGACCATTTCGAGGATCATGGGTACCGACAGCAAGAAAATGGCACGGTTGATGCTTCCTTCGGTAAAACTTTCTTCGGAGCCACGAATAGCCTGACGAAGCAGTGTAAACCACTTTTTCATGGATAATAAAATTTGCAATAATGAATAAATAGAAAATTGCACGGCCAGCGAGGACCGTAAGAAAAATGCCTGCTAAAAGGCGGAGAATGAGTTGTGGCTAAGTATTAGCCGAAGATGAGCACCAACATAGGCTTAAAGAATTTCGGCAAAGATACAAAAGACTTTTTCGAACAATCAAATAAAAAAATGGATTTGTTAAATGGTAAATGTAATTTCACGAATTCCCGCCGTGAACTTTTGCGCCGGACAAACCGTTGCAACTCTGCCCCTTTTCCGGCGTGCGGGTTTGCTTTTGCAGTATTTTTTGAGCCGGGAACAAGCCATTAAAACACCAGTGCATGATTGATAAGAAGAAATTATATTCCACAGCCGCCAAAAAAGAGACCGCCGTGCTGGTAGCTGTAAGTACCCAGAAGCAAAACGCCGAAAAGACAAAAGAATACCTGGAAGAACTCGCATTCCTGGCGACGACACTGGGCGTGGAGACCGTCCAGACGTTTACACAAAACCTCGAACGGACGGACATCCGGACTTACACAGGAAAAGGAAAGCTCGAAGAAATCATGATCTACGTCACCGCTAACCCGGTGGATATGATCATTTACGACGACGATCTCTCGCCTTCTCAAGTCCGCAACCTCGAAGCCGTTTTCAAAGACATCAAGGTAATCGACCGCAGTTTGCTGATCCTTGCCATTTTCGCCATGCGTGCGCAGACTGCCCAGTCAAAATTGCAGGTCGAACTCGCGCAGTACCAATATATGTACCCAAGGTTGACGCGCATGTGGACGCACCTTAGCCGCCAGTCGGGCGCAGGCGTGGGTATGCGGGGCCCGGGTGAAACCGAGCTCGAAACCGACCGCCGGATCGTGAAAGACCGGATCGCATTCCTGAAAGAAAAGCTCGAAAAAGTCGATAAACAGAGCGTTACGCGCCGCAAGGAGCGCGACCGCCTCGTGCGCGTAGCCATTGTAGGTTATACCAACGTGGGTAAATCGACATTGATGCGGAACCTGTCCAAGGCCGACGTTTTCGCCGAAAACAAGCTCTTCGCAACCGTCGACTCGACTGTCCGGAAGGTCAATATGGAGAATATCCCTTTCCTGCTCACGGACACCGTCGGCTTTATCCGCAAACTGCCAACCACACTTATCGAATCATTCAAATCGACCCTCGACGAGGTGCGCGAGGCGGATATTCTGATGCACGTAGTGGACATTTCGCACGCTTCTTTTGAAGAGCATCTGGATGTGGTGAACAAAACGCTGGAAGAAATCGGCGCTGCCAACAAGCCTTCCATATTGGTTTTCAACAAGATAGATTTATACAAACCATCTTATAACAACGAAGAGGAAGAAGAAGACGCTGCGCTGTCGACCCAGGACGTACTCAACCAGCTGAAACGAAGCTACATTGCCGAAAAAGCCGACCATGTGGTATTCATCTCCGCCCAGCAGAAGGAAAATATCGACGAGTTGAAGCGGACTTTATTCTCATTGGTGAAGGAAAGACACTTCTCCATTTATCCCAACTGGCTCGATCTCGGTTACACAGCGGTAGAAACTGAGGAATAATCATTTGTAATTCAAACGAATTTTTCCCAGTTTTGCACCCCGAAATCCCCCGATTGGGGGCGGGTATTGACTGCGTAGTTCAACGGATAGAATAGGAGTTTCCTAAACTCTAGATATGGGTTCGATTCCCGTCGCGGTCACGAAAGCCAGGCATCCCGCCTGGCTTTTTTGCTATTCCACAAACAAGAGTTTCCTAAAATCTAGATAGGGCCGCCAAAAAAAATCCGTCGACTTCACGTTGACGGATTTTTAAATACATTGAACTTTCAACACGCAATAAAATTCTTCCAAGCGAAGATATTCGCTCGATCAGCTTTTAATAAACGGCCCGGCAATGGCCAGAACAGCTTCTTTTGTCAAAGGCTCGTCGAATGCTTCCGTAATGGCAGCGTCCGTTTTGGAAGCGAGGCCTTTTAAATTAACGCCGCCCTGGGTCATGTTATCCTCACCGGCATATATTGGAGGAACTGCCCCTTCATTGCCGGTAATCCAGCCCTTCATAGCAGGCATACCCAACAAGGTTGCAGCCAATCGGCGCGCAACAGCTGCGTGACGCGCCTCTACCGAGTGTACCTGCAATGCGTATTCCAGGATCTGCGGATCGGCAATCAGTGCACCTGCCTGGCCTTTGTATGCACGCACACCCGTGTCTTCGAGCGCGCTCGACACAGTGACGAACGTTTTGTAATTGCTGAACACATCCGCGAACGCCCCGTTGTAAGTAAAATCGAAGGTCGGCTTTGCAATAGCTTTGGCGCCCAGCGCTTTCACCAGAAAAGCCACGTGCTGTGATTCATGCTTACCTATTTGCATGAAAATGGTTTTGTCCGACGCCGGAATAAGGTTTGCGGCCGCAAGGCCTCCTTTGTAAAACTCGTCTTCCAGGTATTCGAGCGTAAGGGCGTAGTTGAGCACGTCAATAGCCGCAGCTGATTGTGCAAACGCCTTGTTAACAACGGCCGCAAAAGCCATCGGGATGGCCGTCAGGGCCAGTTTACTCCCAATTCTATTCATAAAATGACGGCGTGACGCGTATTCGAGTCTCCCCACAGCGTCGCCATCGATTTGCTGAAACTTGTCTATAATTTTGAAAATATCCATTGTATCTGGTCTGGTTAGCGTGAATGATTATTTACCTACGTTGGCACCGTTGATCGTGTCTTTAACGTAGCCCTTAACTGCCGAAAGAATGTCGGCAGGCGCAACAGCCTTGTCCATCCCGTTCATGTCGAGGATGTCGTCACCGGCAAAATCTCCGGATTTAGGGTTGATCAGGTCACGGATAACCGCAGCGTGGCGTGCTTCCACAGAAACAATCTTTCCGGCGAGCAGCAGATAGTTCGGATCTTTGATGAGCCTCCCTGCCCCGTTGTAAGCAGCGACACCGGTATCTTCGAATAATTTGGCCGCACCCAATACTGCCGCTCTGCTGGTAAAATCAATTCCATCGAAGTTAGGGGTCAGTCCCTTAATAGCCTTATCTGCCAACGCAGCCTTGAAAAATTCGCGGTGGATAATCTCGTGGTCGCGGATGTCGGTCAGAATCATCTTTTCGGCATCAGTCATGCCTGAATAAGGCGAATCCACCACCTTTGCGTAAAATGCAGCTTCGAGTTGTTCCAATGCATACGCATAGTTGAGTACGCCAATGTCCCCCGATCCGAGGTCGACAGCGTCACCGGTTCCCGGGATCGGATGGTCTTCTTTGGTACAACCGGCCGCGATCACGATCGTTCCCATGGCGGTGGTTAACCCGGCTGAGCGTAAGAACAAACGTCTATTGACTAACGAGGCGCCTTCATCCTCTTTTCCGGAACGGTACTTTGTGTTTGTGTGCATGATCTTAGTAAGTAAAGGTTAATGAGCCATTTCTCTTTCATTCAGAATGAGTTTCGAGAAACTTACGGGAAGAGTGCAACTTAAGATTGACGTGGTCAAAGAATTAATTTCCTGTCAAATCACGGTGACGTAATAAGGCTACGATGTAATGGAATTGGTTGATGGCAGCAAAAATAAAATCAGTATCAACCTCAAAGTCAGAACATTAAATCTCAAAAAAATCTCTTTCAATCGAATTAGATCTGAATTTCGATCCAACGACCTGCCAACCGGCGTAGATTGGTCGTGTTGATCGATCACACGCACTTATCTGTTCACTTTTCAAGCTGACTTACACTATGAAAAAGCTAAATTTAGTTTTCGCCCTGATTTCGTTGATGGCGATCGCTCAACGTTCGTACGCCCAGGAAAAAACCGTTACAGTTGGTGGAGCACCCATGTATCCATCCAAAAACATCATTGAGAATGCCGTAAATTCCAAAGATCACACCACACTTGTGGCGGCAGTGAAAGCCGCGGGTCTGGTCGAAACCTTGTCAGGCCCCGGACCGTTCACGGTATTTGCACCCACAAACAGCGCATTTGATAAACTACCCAAGGGCACCGTTGAAATGTTGGTTAAACCTGAAAACAAAGCGACGTTGACCGGCATTTTGACATACCATGTTGTATCTGGTAAAATGAGCGCCGAAGATCTGATGAAAGCTATCAAGGACGGCGGTGGCAAGGCAACACTGACAACGGTCGCCGGTGGAACTTTAACTGCCATGCAAAAGGGTAAAAAAATTGTATTGACCGATGCCAAGGGAAATAAATCAATGGTATCGATAGCTGACGTTTTTCAATCCAATGGGGTGATTCATGTAATTGATACTGTTCTGATGCCAAATTAACAGAACATTTTCAATCGTTCCGGAGTAATCCGGGACGATTGAAAAACCCGCTATTGGAGGGACTTCGAGAACAAAGACGGTGATCCCCTGATCTGAGAAACATTACCGTTAAATAAATTATCAGCATTTTTGGCCAGGACGGATTTTGTAGAATTAGTTCCTAATTTCCTAAAAATTAGACAACTATAAAATTCAGGCTCGCAGCCGTCGGTAGGAAGAAAATAGCCTCATTTGGCCTGTAAAGCGTAAAAATCTACATTTACAGTCAATAGATTAGCTATTTCAAATCCATCCCTCCATTAATGAAACATTCTAATATTTTTGCCTACATCGAACTTTCAAAATTCGTCGAAGGCCTGACGCTTGACCCCGACCGGTGCCGGACCGATCTTTTGTCTTTACATGCCTATTTCAAAATCATCCCATCAAAGATGTTCTCGGACGAGCTTGCTCCCGAATGGGATGATCTCTGCAAGGCGGTAACCCGTTCAGGTGTTGCTTACGACGATGAAGGAAGGGTGATGATGAATGCGGTGAAAAACACAATTGGCCAGATGTCCAAAGGGGAGTGCCTGGAAATTGCCGAACGCTTAGTCCTTCTTAAGCAAAAAATCGATAACGAATTTTAGGCGCAGAAAACACACTTTTGCCCGCGCAGTCTGCTTTTGCTGCCATGCCGGCAGCTGGGGATGCCTCCTTGCATGTAAAGGATTTCTTTGAATGCCACGAAAGCCCGACTGTCCACGAAGCGTATTCGTGGACAGTCGGGCTTTTGTGGCATTCAAAGAAATCCAAAATTAAATACAATTACATTTATGCAAACGTTTGCATAAATATGCATTTACAATTGCATTATCGGATAATAATACTTTATTTTGGCTCAAATTCAGCTATTTTATATTAATTAAAATATTTTAAAAATAAATTTTCATCATAAACTTGAATTATTGAAAATGTCAAATATCGATAAGAAGATAAAGGTAGCGGTCGTAGGGGTAGGGAATTGTGCCAGCTCGTTGGTACAGGGCGTTGAATACTATACACGCTATTCAGATAAAACCTCGGGGTTGATGGCCGACAACATCGGTGGCTACCGCGCCGCAAACATCGAATTCGTATGCGGCTTCGATATCGACGAGCGTAAAATCGGCCTCACACTGAAAGATGCGATTTTCGCAAAACCCAACTGCGCGATCGAGCTGTATACCGACATTACCAGCGAAGCGCCGGTTTACCGCTCGCCGGTGCTTGACGGCGTTTCCCCGCAAATGCTCGCCTACCCTGCCGATAACCGGTTCATAGTAAAAGAAGAATTGAAAGAAACCGATTTGCTGACCAGCGGCGAAAGGTATAATGAAGCATTGACGGCCACCGTCCGCCAGGAAATCGTCGCCCGCCTGCAAGCGCACGAAGCGGAAGTACTGATCAATTACCTGCCCGTCGGCTCACAGCTGGCCACAGAGTTTTATGCGGAGATCTGCCTCGAACTCGGCATTTCGCTCGTGAACTGCATTCCGGTATTCATCGCGTCCGACCCGGAATGGGAGCAGAAATTCATCGACGCCGGCATTCCGCTCATCGGCGACGACATGCGTAGCCAGTTTGGAGCAAGCATATTGTCGCAAATGTTGCAGGAACTGGCCTTCGAGAGAGGTCACCACGTGAAGGCACACATCCAGCGAAATGTAGGCGGCAATACCGACTTCCTGAATATGGAAGACAAAAACCGTCTGAAATCGAAGAAAATCTCAAAAGAGAATGTGATCCGCGCCCAAAACGACATCCGCGGCATTTCTACCGCCGACAGTTTCCTGCACGCCGGGCCGTCGGAATACATTGCATTTTATGGCGACAACAAAGTCGCCAATTTCCGCCTTGAACTGGAAGGTTTTATGGGCTCGCCCGTAACGCTCGACGCACAGCTTTCGGTTCAGGATTCGCCTAACTCCGCGGGTGTCGTGATCGACGCCGTGCGTTATGTATACGTAGCGCGCGAGATGGGGCTCGTGGGGGCGTTGCGCGGCCCTTCGGCAGCAACCCAAAAGACCCCTCCACAGCAAATGATGTTCGCCGATGCGACTTACGAATGCCATGCATTAGCGAAACGGGAGCTCACCGCATCGACCAGGAAGCAACTGAAACTAAGTTTCGAGCTGGCCGATAAAATGGATTAAAAAGCAGACTTACTTACCTAAACCCTTACCTTCCTGCGACCAGCACTTTTACGCCTCGGTCTTCCAGGGACTTGACGGCCTCGTCCGGAACGCCGGCATCGGTCACGATGTACTGCACCTGGTCGAGGTCGCAAATTTTTCCGATCCCCCGCTTGCCAAACTTCGTATGGTCGGCAAGCACCACCACAATCTGCGCGGTGTTGATCATCTTCTGATTCAACCCGGCCTCTGTCAGGTTGCTGATCGACAGCCCGAAGTCAAAGTCGATCCCGTCGACCCCGATAAAAAGAACACCGCAGGAAATATGTTCGAGAATATATTCGGCATAGGAACCGGCCACCGACGACGAGTTCTGGCGGATCAGCCCGCCTAGCTGCAATACTTCCACATTGGGCCGGTTACTGAGTTCCAGCGTCACCTTCACCGCGGGCGTAATCACGGTAATCTGCTTCGTCGGGTGCAGGCAGCGCGCCAGCTCGAATACCGTCGTACCCGAGCCGATCATAATCGAATCCGTTTGCCGGATCAGCGCCAGAGCCTCGCGCGCGATGCCCTGCTTCTCGTCGGAATTAATGAACTCCTTCTCATTAATCGGCCGCTCCACAGCATAAGGATTGTTCAGCGATCCCCCACCGTGTGTCCTGAACAGCAAGTTTTTATCTTCTAGGAGTTTCAGATCTTTCCGGATTGTAACGCCGGAAACCTGCATTTGCTCCGAAAGCTGCACGATACTCACCGTACCCGCCCTTTTCAGCTCCTGCAAAATGAATTGATGCCTTTCCGTAATAGTCATTTCGATACACTTTGAAAGCAAGTATAACCATAGTTTCCAAAACACGGAAACCTTCTTACATATCTGTTCGCCGCCATAGCGCCAGATTTATTCTTTGAATATAAAAAATACCATACAGAAGACTGAACGCGCCCGGATTATTATCCCTGACCGGATATTATCATATCGTTAAGAATCGAAAACATGAGTTTCAATTACTTTAATAAACTTTAATTTTGTTTAAATAGTTTTATTTCACTTTGTTTGCATTGCCATTTGGATACAATATGTCATGTTTTTTATGTCAATTATACCAAATAATACTTCGGAACGGGTCCAAGGCGCCGGATACCCAACCCAAAGTGAAATAAATTTTAACACATCATTATGAAAATGTAAAATTTACATCTACTCCATCGAACATGAAATCCCTTATCACTTATCTGACAGCCTTCATGCTGTTGCTGGCGCTACTCTCGGGCACACATCGCGCGCACGCCCAGGCCACCGATGCCTCCATTACAGGCACGGTCAAAGACGCCACGAACAATGAGTTGCTGCCCGGTGCCACCATCACGATCCGTAACGACGCCACCGGTTTTGAAACACATACCATCACCAATGCCAAAGGCGAATATGCCTTGCACCAGTTGCCGTTAGGTAAACCCTATTCTGTCAGCGCGTCGTTTGTAGGTCTTCAAACGGTAAAACAGACCGGCTATTCGCTCAACTACGGCGATAAACTGAATGTCGACATTATCCTTTCAGCTTCGGAAACCGCTTTGAAAGAGGTGGTTATTTCCGAAAAGGGGTTTACCAAAGAAGTGCAGCAGGCAGGTGCATCGACCTCCATTACCGCCGCGCAGATCAAAAGTCTGCCCAACGAAGGCCGCAATTTTACACGGCTCAATAACCTTTCCCCATTGCAGGGCGGCGACAATTTCAGTTTTGGCGGTCAACGTGCTACCGGTGCGAACGTGACCATCGACGGGATGAATGCCAAAAACCAATGGACCAACGGTACCGTTGCTGAAGGCCCTTATGCCATTTCCCTGGAAGCAATCCGCGAATACAAGGTTATCACCAATGATTATGACGTAACCCAGGGCCGGCAGTCGGGTGGGGCGATCAGCGCGGTGACCAAAAGCGGTACCAACAAGCTGGAAGGTTCGGCATTCCTTTATTTCAGGAACAACACACTATCGAGCGGCTACGACATCCGTGGCGTAAAGCGCGAGCAGGATTTCAGCAACTATCAGTCGGGATTCAGCCTGGGCGGGCCGTTGATCAAGGACAAACTGCATTTCTTCGTGGCCTACGACCGCCAGGACGCCAGTCAGCCGCTGGTGATCGCCGATATCAAAAGTGCCGACGATGAGCAACGCTATGGCATCCGGAAGGACACCCTCGACAAGCTGATCCGCATCGCTTCCGAATTGTACGGGTTGAAAGGTCAGCAATACGGCCAGTTCCCGCGCAAGACAACGACCAATACGGCATTCGTGCGCCTCGACTGGCAGATCAACCAGAAGCATAAGCTGACACTCAGGAGCAACACCACGCGTTACGTGTCGCCATTCAACGAAGGCGATAACTCGAATATCAACCTGCTGGAATCCTACAACGATTTCAAGGATGTTTCAACTACCGCGATGGCCGCATTGCGCTCGTCGCTCAATCCGAGGCTGACCAACGAGTTTAAGGTACAATATATGTACTCCTACAAACCGAAGACGCCGCAGAGCTACCTGCCGTTTTCGAACATCCCGCGCGCGATCGTGAACGTAACGTCGCCCTTCCCGACAGAAGCTAACCCGAATGCCACGCAAACGAAATCGGTGCAGTTCGGCGGGCAGCGTTTCAGTCCCGAATCCAACCGCATGAAACAGGTGCATTTGAGCAACACGGCCTATTGGAATACCGACAAGGTCAATTTCACCTTCGGAACCGACAATATGCTCACTTACATGGAAACATACCTTTCCAGCGAGCAAAACGGGCGTTTTTTCTTCAATAGCCTGAATGACCTGGCCGCATTACGCCCCTACCGCTACGCCCGCGAAGTCCCTTTGAAAGGCGCGCCGATCGTGGAGCAAACCGTACTGGACATTTCCGCATTTGCCCAAGCAGAATATAACCCGCACCGCGACCTAAACCTTGTGCTCGGCGTGCGGTACGACGCTACGGCATTCCTTACCAACGGCGATTACAATGCGACCGTCGACAGGACTTTGGGCGTTCGCACGGATATCAAGCCGCAGGATTGGAACAATATCCAGCCTCGTTTTCAGGTAACGTGGGATATGGGCGGACGAAAAAAGGACATTCTCAAAATCGGCGGTGGTATGTTCTCCTCCCAGCCGCATTACTATGCCCAGGTTAACAATATCCAGAACAGCGGCAGCATGGTGGGTGCGATCGACGTTACCGGTGCAGCCGTTCCGAAGCCCGATTTCAATAGTTACCGAAACGATCCGGCCACGATCCCCGGCATTCCGCAGGGCGTGAACTATATCTCAACGATCAATGCGGTGAATAAGGATTTTCAGGTACCGACTACCTACAAGGCCAATATCAATTACAACCACTTCTTCGGCGACCGAATCCGCCTTGGGTTGAATGCCATCGTGGGCCGTACAGTGAACAATTATGTGTACGTAGACCGCAACCTGGCCGATAATCCGGCATTCAGGCTTGCCAACGAGGACAACCGCGGCGTATTCGTACCTGCATCGACCATTTCGGCCAAAGGCGTGACCGACTGGCTGCAGTCGCGCAAGACCGCCGACGTGGGCCGGGTGCTGGAACTGATTTCTACCGGCGAATCCAACCAGCTGACATTTGTTGCCGACGCAAGCATTCGCATTGGAAATGACGGGTATGTCAATGCGAGCTACACCATTAATTCGGCGAAGGACAATTCTTCCTACAACTGCTGCGTGGCTAATACCTCCACATTCCTGCCTGTTAAAGACGACCCGCGTAACCTCAATTACGGCTATTCCGACCAGCAGTTCCGCAACAAGCTCGTCATCAACGGCGCGGCGCCATCCTGGAAAGGATTTCAGCTCGGCGCGACGCTCATCGGCATCGGCGGCAGCCGTTACAGCTTCCTGGTGGGTGGTAACACGAGTTTGAATGGTGATTTTGTATTAACCAACGACCTGGCCTACGTTTTTGATCCTAACAATCCGGGCACACCTGAAAACATCCGCAAGGGTATCAGCGACCTGCTGAGCAATCCCGGGACCGATCAGAGCGTGAAGGATTATATCAATTCCAACATCGGGCAGGTAGCGAAGCGCAACGGAGGCTCTAACCCGTTCTACACCACGCTGGATTTACGCCTGACCAAGTCGTTCAGCATTGTCAAAGGCCATAACCTCGAATTCTCCGCCGACGCCTTCAACTTCCTCAACATCCTGAACAAGGAATGGGGACGCAATTATAACCGCGGCAACACCAACCTGCTCAACATCACAGGGTTCGATCAGGCAAAGCAGCAGTACAACTACTCGGTGCAGAACATCGCCACCCGCCCGATCGGCGGAACGCCGTGGCGTATTCAGCTGGGTGTGAGATATTCGTTCAACTGACCCTTTTATTTTCCTAAACCAATCCAACATGACACCAACGATTCCTTTTGACCGCATCGGATTGCCCAGGCACCTCGCCTGGGGCTATCTGGGCATCCTGATCTTCATGATGGGCGACGGTGTGGAGCAAGGCTGGCTCAGCCCCTACCTCCTCGACCGCGGCATGACCATCCAGCAATCCGCATCGCTATTCACCGTATATGGCATTACCATCGCCATTTCATCCTGGTTTTCGGGGATCCTGGCCGAGGGGTATGGCCCCCGCAAGGCCATGCTGATGGGAATTTTGCTGTACGTGATCGGCACAATCGGGTTTGTGGGATTGGGCATGGAATCGCTGAACTTCCCCGTTATGCTGCTTACTTATGCGGTCAGAGGGTTCGGGTATCCGTTGTTTGCCTATTCGTTCCTGGTCTGGATCACTTACCGCACGCCTGAGAACGCGCTCGGGCGTGCGGTAGGCTGGTTCTGGTTTGTATTTACGGGCGGTCTCAATGTCTTCGGTGCCTATTATTCGAGCTGGGCGATCGAGCGGATCGGCTACCAGAATACCCTTTGGAGCTCCATTTTCTGGGTTTCCGTCGGGGCATTTTTTGCTTTGGTTTTAAATAAAGATCAATTCCATTCCACCGGCGAGGCAGCCGGTAAGGCCAAAGAGCTATTGAAAGGCTTTACCATTATCCGTGAAGAACCCAAAGTGCTCATCGGCGGGATCGTCCGCATTATCAATACCACGGCACAGTTTGCGTTTCCTGTGTTCATGCCCACATACATGGCTGCGCACGGGCTGTCCACACAGGAATGGCTGTGGATCTGGGGCACTATTTTTACCAGTAACATCATTTTCAACCTCATTTTCGGTTTCGTAGGCGACCGGCTGGGCTGGCAGAACACCATTATGTGGTTCGGCGGCTTCGGCTGCGGCGTAAGTACATTGCTTTTTTACTACTCACCGGCCCTGTTCGACGGCAACTTCTGGCTCATCCTCATCCCCGGCATCCTCTGGGGTGGATTACTGGCCGGTTACGTGCCGCTTTCGGCATTGGTACCGTCGCTGGTAAAAGAAGAAAAAGGCGCCGCCATGGCTATCCTGAACCTGGGTGCAGGTCTGCCCGTATTCATCGGCCCGGCCATTGTAGGACTTTTTATCGGATCAATAGGCAGTGAAGGCGTAGCGTGGACGCTCGCGATCCTCTACTTCATCAGCGCCGTCCTGACCCGGTTTATTACGTTGCCACATGCAAGCAGCGTCGAGGCTGAAATGGTCAGGAGTGGCCAGGGATAGTCAGGAGTGGTCAGGAATAGTCAGGAAGGGTCAGAAAAAGTCAGGAAGGGTCAGGAAGGGTCATTTATTGCCATGACTCTCCTCCTGATATACTCGTGAAACCTGACTACTGTTGACAATACCTGACCACACTTCCCCCCTCTTGACAACATTATAATACCGATAACCATTAAAGAACCACATCGACACCAAACATGAAAATCCTAATCACCGCGCCCTACCACGATAAGGCACAGCAAGCATTGAAAGAACAATTCGGAGAGATCATCTATAAGCCATGGAAATTGCAGGAGCGTGCTTATAACGAGGGCGAGCTCATTGCATTATTGACCGAAACCGGGGCCGAAGCGCTCATTACCGAGCACGATCACGTCACTTCGGAAGTAATCGAGGCGTTTCCGGATTTACAGTTCATTGGCGTGTGCCGCGGGACACCTTCCAATGTGGCCGTAGCGGCTGCCACGACCAAAGGCATCCCCGTGTTCAACACCCCTGCGCGTAATGCCCAGGCGGTGGCTGAAATGTTTATTGCCAACCTTATCAATCTCATGCGCAATACGCTCGAAGGCATCGCGTGGCTCGAAGGCGAGCATTGGGAGGCCGGGGCGCATACTTCCTATTTACAGTTTAAGGGAAATGAAATCGCAGGAAAAACGATCGGAATGGTCGGTTTTGGGGCAGTAGGACAAACTATCGCCAATCTTGTAAGGCATTTCCCGGCCGATATCCTTTATTATGACCCGTTTTACACTTCGGAGGATCCCGACTACAAAAAGGTGAGCCTGGAAGACGTTTTTCATCTCAGCGACGTGGTATCGATCCATTTGCCTGTCAACAAAGAAACCGAGGGCATGATTGGCGAAGAACTGATCGGGTTAATGAAAAAGGACGCGATATTCGTGAACACGGCGCGCGCGGTGGTCGTGAAACGCGAAGCATTGCTTTCGGCCATCGAAAACAATGCGATCCGCGGGGCCATCCTCGATGTTTTCGACCACGAACCGCCCGACGACCTGGATTACCGCCTGATCCACCACAAGCATGTACTCGCCACCCCGCACATCGCCGGGGCGACATTCGAGGTGGAAGATCACCATGCCGACATTATGAACAAGGCCCTCCGTGGCTTTTACGTGGAAGGCAACCGGAACGTCCGCCAGTTGGTGAACCGCGAAGTATTGTCTGTCAGAACCCATTAATCCTAAAACAATGACTTTGAAACAGGCATACCTCGTGGCCGACATCGGTACTGGTAACGTGCGCGTAGCCATTGCCGACACCACCGGTACGATCCTCGGCGTGGCGAGCGGCGATATGCGCTACCAACAAGACGAGCATTACCCCGAAGCCCTATTTTTCGATCCCGTTACGCTTTGGGAGCAAATAAAAGTGCTCGCTAAAACCGCATTGGCACAAGCCGGCACCGTAACCATCACAGCCATTACCACCACCAGCCAGCGCGAGGGCATTGTAGCGCTTGATCATACGGGCCGTTCGCTCATCGGGATGCCCAATATCGACCACCGCGGCCGCGAATGGGAGGATATTACGCCCGACAAGCACGAGATTTATAGGCTCACGGGCCGCTACCCTACCTCACTTTTTTCTGCATTAAAACTCGTGGGCCTGCGTAACCGTCGTCCGGCGCTCTGGCAACAGGTTTCAACATTCCTCAGTATCAGCGACTGGGCGCAATACATGTTCAGTGGAATACAGGCCTACGAGCATTCGCAAGCCTCGGAAACATTGCTTTATGATGTTGCCCAGGGGAAATGGTCGCAAAACCTTTGCGATCAATATCAACTCGGCGCCTCCCCGCTACCGCCATTGGTGCATTCGGGCTCGATTCTGGGCAAAGTACTGCCGGACGTGGCAAGCGGACTCGGCATTCCGGGATCGGCCGATGTGGTAGTCGGTGGCTCGGATACGCAACTGGCGATCATGAGCATGGGGCCGTCCGTGGAGGATATTGTGATCGTCTCCGGAACCACTACCCCTATCATTAAAATAGCCGGCCATTACATTACCGACGTGCGGGAACGCACCTGGACCAACCGGCACACCGACAACTCGAACTTTCTGCTCGAAGCCAATGCGGGTGTGACGGGCCTGAATTACCAGCGCCTGAAAGAAATTTTCTATCCGAATGAACCCTACGAACTCATCGAAACCGAGGTAGCGGCTATTCGCGACACCCATTGCGTGGGCGCGCTAGGCTCATTGCTCGCGGGCGAGAAATCCCCGTTGGTACGTGGCGGGTTCATTTTCAACACGCCCGTGTCGCACCAGCTAAGCCGGGCGCATTTTGTATGGGCCACGCTCTGGGACATTGCATGCAGCATTTCCGAAAACTACAACGTGCTCCGAGAGGTAACGCGCCATGAACAGGATTATGTGTGGATGTGCGGCGGCGGTGTTCAAAGTCGGCTGTTACGGCAGTTTATCGCCAATTTGTTGGGCAAAAAAGTAATGATACGGACCAATTACCGCCAAGCCTCAGTCTCCGGCGGGGTAGCCATTTGCAACAATGCCCTGGGTATCCCGAACCAGGCACCGCAAACATTGGAAGTTACAGAGCCGGATAACGATGCGATTTACGCAGAATGGTATGCAGAATGGAAACGAAGCCGGGAGGCATTTAAAACATTGAATTAAGTATGCATTCATATTTTTTAGGAATAGATGTGGGAACGCAGGGCGTGCGGGTGGTGCTGCTCGATGATACGGGCAACACCGTGGGCAGCAGCGAGAAGGTCTTCCCGCTTACGCCGCATTCGCGCGAGGAACAATCGCCGGAATTGTGGTGGGAATCGGTATTTGAGTGTTTGCAAAACCTGCTGGTTTCTGTTCGGGAAGTCATCGATATGAAGCATATCAAAGCGGTATCCGTTACTTCCACATCCGGTACCGTCATCCCGCTGGATGCGCATAACGACCCGCTACACGATGCGTTAATGTACTCCGACCCCCGCCCCGCTGCCGAAGGAAAGCTTTGCCGGGAAACCGCGGAACGTTACCATTCTCATGGCTATACCGGCTTCAATGCATCCAGCGGGCTGTCGAAAATGGTGTGGTTTGTCAACCATTTGCCGGAAAAATCGGCGCGTATCAAAACCTGGGTCCACGCCACGGATTTTATCATCGGCAAACTCTGCGGCGACTATTCGTTTACGGATTATACCAATGCATTAAAGTCTGGGTTCGACGTTGGTACCGGCAAATGGCCCGCCTGGCTCACGGACCATTTGCCGTTGCGCAGGGAATGGCTGCAAGAAGTGGTTCCATCCGGCACGCAAATTGGCCGCTTACTTCCCGAATTAAGTAAAAGTCTCGGACTAAGCCGGATTCAAGTCATAGCAGGCATGACCGACGGCTGCGCATCACAGGTAGCTTCCGGTGCCGTACAGCCCGGCGATTGGAATACTACCATCGGCACCACGCTCGTCGTGAAAGGTGTAACGACCCGGGAAGTACGCGACCCGGAAGGCCGACTGTATAGCCACCGCCATCCCGAAGGCTACTGGATGCCCGGCGGTGCAAGCAACATCGGCGCCGACTGGGTTTCGGCGGGCTTCGCAGACGATCTACCCGCATTGACCCGGGCCGCCGCAAACTTGATCCCAACCGGCCTGATCGCCTATCCATTACTCCAGCAAGGCGAGCGCTTCCCCTTCATTGCGCCGCAAGCGCAGGGTTTTGCACCCGGGAATGCGGACCGGGCGGCCGCATTTGCCGCCAATATGGAGGGCGTCGCCTTCGTGGAACGCTATGCCTATGAAATGATCGAAAGCCTTTCCGGCGAGCTTGTGAATGCGGTGTACACGGCGGGGGGCGGTAGCAACAGCGATGTATGGCTCGCCATCCGCGCCAATGTCCTTAACCGGCCGGTGCACAAATGCGGCAATGTGACCGGTGCAGCGGGTGCCGCTATTGTGGCAGCAGCCGGCTCCCATTTCGCTTCACTCACGCAGGCTGCGCGAGCGATGACGCGCGTTGAAAAGACGATCCGCCCCGAGCCTGCAATGGCACAAGCATACCGGCAACAATACCGGAATTTTATTCAAACTTTAACCGAAAAAGGTTTCATAGCAGGCCCCGTACCCATAACCCATTGACCATGCTTCACGTATATCTGCTCCGCCACGGAGAAACATTCTGGAATGCCGACGGTAACCGCTACTGCGGTGCCACGGACATCGGACTGACCGAAAAAGGCCTCGAACAGGCACATTTGGCGGCATCTTTGCTCAAAAACATTCAATTCGACGCGGTGTATACCTCGCCCCTCCAACGTGCGCACCACACGGCCACCGTCGCCTCGGGCGAAAATGCGAACATTATCGTCGACCAGCGGCTGATCGAAGCTTCTTTCGGAGAATGGGAAGGCAAAACGCGGGCAGAATTTATCGCCGGGAATCCCGCGCTGTGGGATGCATGGGCGCAGGAGCCCGACTACGCGCGGGCGGGCGGCACAGGCGAGACCGCCCGGGAGATCGTGACACGTGTCGATGACTTTTTTAATGACATTTTGCAAAAACATCCGAACGGGACCGTGCTTGTGGTAGCTCACAATGCCGTGAACCGGTTTTACATGGCCTGGAAGCTGGGTATGCCGCTCAAAAACTACCGGCAGATCGTCCAGGAGAACTCTTCGGTAACATTATTCAGTCTGGATGCGCAGGGTGGATTCAGTCTATTAAAACTCAACTGCCGCTCTTAATTTTTGATATGATTATGAAAAAGAAATTCCTTAACCCGCTTGCAATTACTGCATTGCTCACAATTGGCAGCCAAATGACCAGCTTGGCGCAGGACAAACTCAATATCCTGAAAATCAAGACCGCCAAGGACCTGCATGCCTATTTTCAATACACCGGCAACGATCCGCTCCTCATTACGGGCCACCGCGGCGGGATGGTGAAGGGTTTTCCTGAAAACTCCATTGCTACTTTTGAAAATACATTGAAACACACCCCGGCATTCTTTGAGATCGATCCCCGGCTGACGAAGGACAGTGTGATGGTACTCATGCACGACGCCACGCTCGACCGCACCACGACCGGCAAGGGCAAACTGTCGGATTACACCTATGAAGAGCTCAAAAAATTTCGTCTTAAAGACGCGGAGGGCAATATTACCGACTTCCCCATTCCCACGCTTTCGGAGGTGATCGAATGGGCGCGTGGTAAAACCGTCCTCAACCTCGACCATAAGGATGTACCGCTGGCTATGACCGCCGCTTTGATCAAAAAGCACAAGGCAGATGCCTTCGTCATGCTCACCGTCCACAGCGCGGCGGAAATGACTTATTATTTATCCCAAAATAAAAACCACACATTCTCGGCATTTGTCCGGAATATGAAGGAGTATGAGGATTACGAGAAGGCGGGTGTGCCTTTCACCCAGATGATTGCCTACATTGGACCGCATGTGAAGCCCGAGAACAAGGAATTATATGCATTACTGAACAAAAAAGGCACGATGTGCATGATCTCGGCAGCTTCTTCCTATGACAAACTGAAAACCGCCGAAGAACGTAAAGCCGCCTACATCGCCATCGCCAAAGACGGTGCGTCCATTCTGGAATCGGATTACCCGATCGAGGCGGCTGCGGCGGTGAAAGAGTACACGCAGAAAAGCAGTCCGAAGCAGAAGTTTTTTGGGAAGAAGTAGCCTACCGAAAGCAGTTTCTGCCTACTATTTTATCTAAAATCCCTGTACACGGGCGGACGTAACCTGTCCGCTTTTGAACAGGAATTTTCGCATAAATATGCTTAAATTCAATGCGAATGCAGTTTTCAAATTTTGGCAGGATTATTTTACATACGGAAATAGATATAATAATTCCGAACACATTCTATGAGACGAAGCGATCTGGGAGAATTTGAAGAAATCGTACTGCTGGCGGTGGCCGCACTGGCCCCCGGCGCCTACTCGGTGAGCATTGCCGAAGAGCTGGAAAACGAAACCGGGCAGACCGTGAGCACAGGCGCCGTGCACGCCGCATTGCAACGGCTCGAACAAAAAGGTTACCTGAGCTCGCACCTCGGCGAGGCCACGCAGGAACGCGGCGGGCGACGCAAACGGCTGTTTACCGTCACCGCATACGGCGGCAAAATTCTCCACGAGGCACGCTCCGTGCGAAACAGCCTCTGGAACCGCATTACGCCGGCAGAATTATCAAAAATGGGCCTCGACTTTTCAAACAGCTGACCTATGCGACCACCACTCCCTCCCCGCTGGCTCGACAAACTCGCCACCCGCATTTGCGCCCCACACCTGCGCGAGGAACTCCTCGGCGACCTGCATGAGCGCTATGCCCTGCGCCACCAGCGCACAGGCGCACGCAAGGCCAATTTCTTCTTCTTCCGCGAAGTGGCTGCATTGATCCGGCCTTCCATTATGAAGCGCAAACCGTCGCCATACGGCTCGCCATCCGCATTCAACCCCGAAATGCTCCGTAACTATTTCAAAATCGGCTCGCGGGTTTTGTTGAAAAACAGTGGGTATTCGCTCATCCATTTAACAGGGCTTTCCATTGGCTTGTGGGCCTGTATGATGGTGGCTACCGTGGTGATCGATAGTTTGTCGTATGATAAGCAATGGAGCAGGAAGGATGATATTTACCGGATTGTGAGTGTGAATAAGATGGGAAGCAACTTATTCGATCGCGGTGTCACCTCGCCGGTGGGCTTGCCTATCGAGTTGCAGAGGCTGTATCCGGAAGTGGAAACATGGTGTTCTTTCCAACTAGAACAACTACAATTCAGAATCCGGTCTGGGGATACCGAAGGAGTCGAAACCCGAATGCTGACCGCCGATACCACTGTGGGCCATATGCTTGATTTTAAGCTGGTGGCCGGTAGCCTGGAACGTTCCACCCAAAACCGGTGGACGTTGCTGGTAACTCGTTCATACGCATCAAAGATGTTTCCCGGCCAAGACCCGATTGGCAAAATCATCCATGAAGTTCCATCAGTAAGTGCAGACTCCGTCCCTTACGAGGTGACCGGACTTATAGAAGATCTTCCCTACAACAGTCATCTCCGTACCGATGTGGTCCGCTTGAAACGAACCTATATAGAACCACTCACGGCCAACGGATTTGTCTCGCACGGCGTTAACTATGTTTTGCTGAAACCTGGCACCGACCCCAGTGCATTTACAAGAAAAGTCAATGCATGGTATGCGCGATTTATGAAAAGCGAAGACTATCAGTTCGATTTTCAGCCATTAAAAGACATTTATCTGCATTCCGACTTCGCGCAGGGACAAAGCGTTCAGGCAGACGCGAGTACGATTTACATTTTCGTTGGGGTGGCAATGCTGCTTTTATTCATCGCCTGTGTCAATTTCGTAAATCTCAGCACAGCCAAGGCGTTCGCGCGTGTGAAAGAAGCAGGAGTAAGAAAAATTCTCAGCGGATCACGTTCTCAGCTGGTCATGCAGCTTTTGACAGAAACACTGCTGCTTTTCGGCCTTTCGGTGGGCGTCGCGACCTTTACCTATTTTTTCACACTGCAACCAGTCGAAAATTTCCTGGGGCATCGGCTCGTTCTGACTTTTACTTCAAACCTCATGATGGCCGGTGCCGCGATCGTTACATTTGCGCTGACAGCCTTGCTAACGGGCCTCTACCCTGCCTGGCTCATTTCGGGTTTCAAACCAGCCAACACATTGCGAGGCATATTCACTGCGTCTATGACTCAGAGCAGCCTTCGCAAGACGCTCGTGGTCGCGCAGTTTGCCATTTCCATCATTGTGCTGCTTGCTACCGTCGTAGTATGGCAACAACTGGATCTGATGAAGAACAAAGAGCTCGGTTACAACAAAACTAACCTGCTCAGCATTCAACATGTTTCCTGGGAAGGCAAGGGCAGTACTTTCAAGAGCGAGTTGAACAGAATACCGGGGGTTATCCGCACCAGCCTTTCAAATTGGGAACCGGGCGATGATGGCGGCAACATGACGCGCCAAATTGAAGATCCGCTTCACGCCAACCGTCGGCTAACTGTTTGGTATATTGTCGGCGATACCGATTTAGCAGCAACTATGGGACTCAAACTCATGGATGGGCGATTGCTGAGCGACAAGTATGCCGACGGCCAGGATTCCGACTCACTCGATAAGCTCGATCCGGAAGCCGCCCAATATGCAAGAGATCATGAAAGCTCATTGATAACCGCCTCTGCCGCACGGATGCTGGGCGTCAAAAAGCTTGGTCAGCAGGCCGAAATCACGTACTCTATGCCGGTGGGCATGATAGGCGATTTCCACAACGAATCACTTTACGAAAAAATGAAGCCTACCTTGATACTTGCCCAAAAATCGCCGGAATACGGCTGTATGCTCATTCGCATTCAGCCTCAAAGCGAAGCTCAGGTAGCAACGAGTGTTCGCAAGCTCTGGAAACAGTTCTTCCCGGAAAAATTGCTCCGCATTCATAACATTGAAGAAAAACTGGAAAAACAATACGAAGCCGAGTCCAAACTCCACGAACTCTTCCTGTTTTTCAGCGGACTGACGATGTTCCTATCCGCATTGGGCATTTTCGGGCTGGTAGTGCAGGCAGCGGAACAACGGTCGAAGGAAGTGGGTATCCGCAAAGTGTTGGGCGCATCGGTGGCCGGTATTGTGGGATTAATATCTAAGGATTTTGTCAAACTGGTGATCATCGCCATCGTCGTAGCTTCGCCGCTGGCGTGGTATGCGCTGCAAAAGTGGCTGGAAAATTACCCGTACCGGACTACGATCCATTGGTGGGTGTTCGTAGTGACAGGCTTTGCGGCATTGGCGGTAACCATTGGTACGGTGAGCTTTCAAGCGATCCGCGCGGCTACGGCAGATCCTGTGCGCAGCCTTCGCAACGAATAATCGATTTAGGGAATTAAAGTACAGCGATGCCACTTTAATTCCCCATTTTTGAGCTGCCGGCAGCAAGCGCGTGCGCTTTTTAAGTTAGCATGACAATTGTACTGTTTTTGCCAGCACCAAAATCAACACCCCTCATGCAAATGCTCTCCGGCCTGGGCAAAGCCCGGTACATCCCCCTCCTGATTCTTTTTACGCTCGCGATCATGCAATCCTGCCGGAAAAACCCGAAAGAAATGACTGACGAGGAGCTCGCCGAGGCGATCAGTGAAAAGAAAACCTATCAGCAACTACTCGACTTCGCTGACAATGCAGGGATCGATACGCGTAAATTCGAAGCAAAGTCCGGCGCGCAGCCGGTGTTTGGATTGCTGGAAGAAATCGCGTTCGGTCACAAGCCTACCATCCGGTTTACCCAGAAAAAAATCAAAGCCGACACTGTGCTGATCCGCGACGCGGCAGAGGAGCTCGTCAACGGGCAATCCGTGGAAAAGGTTTTGGAAAAGCTCGAACCGGTCTTCCCGGTTTACCATAACCTGAAAATCCATTACACCCGGCTGTTAAAAGAGCAGAAAAAGGACAGCGCCGCCTATGTGGCCCAGACGCTCAATGCCTACCGCTGGATTCACCGGCAAATTCAGGGTGCGCCGCGGTTTGTGGTGGTCAATATCCGGGGCGCTTACCTGACCGCGATGGATTCGGTCGGCCAGCACGTGCTCACCATGCGCACGATCGTAGGCAAGCGCGATACGCCCACGCCCACGATCGACACCTATGCGACGAGCATTGTCACGCACCCTTACTGGAATGTGCCCAAAAGCATTGCGATTAAAGAGATTTTCCCGAAAGCTGCTGCAAACCCCGAATATCTGGCTAAAAACCGCATTCAGGTGATCGACAAGGACGGTCAGGCGATAGACCCCGAAGAACTGGAGTGGGGCGACCTTACCGCTGAAAAATTTCCTTACCGTTTCAGGCAGGAAACCGGGGAAGACAACTCATTGGGGTTGTTGAAAGTAGAAATTAAAAACCCGCTGGCGATTTACCTGCACGATACCAATGCGAGGTATTTGTTCACCAGCAACCAGCGCTGGCGTAGCCACGGGTGCGTACGCGTACAACACCCTACCGATCTGGCCAACTACATGGCCGGCACGAAATTGCTCGACAACGATTTCATGACCGAGCCCGACACCGTTTCGCACCCGCCCAAATGGCACAAGCTGAAAGCACGGGTACCGGTATTTTTGTTGTATTTGCCTGCGGATTGTAACCCAAAAGGTGATTTGATGTACTTCCCGGATGTTTACAAACGCGAAGCGCCCAATGCCTGAACGTCGGCTAATGCCTCCATACCGGCCAGCAAAGAGGATTTTTGGATATAATGCTGGTCACCGGAATAAATGAAGAGACCGGCACCATTGTAAAGCAGGTTGATCAGCTTTTTGGAATCGGCGATCGAAACGGCGGGGCAACCGAGGCTGCGACCGAGCCTGCCGGTATTTTTGATAAATGATTCGCTTACATAATCCGCCCCGTGCATCACAATGGCACGTTCCAGTGCACGGTCGTTAATCCCTTTTTCGAGGCCTTCTAGCCGAAGTGAAAGGCCATGCTTGCCCTGGTAGGTTCCTAATGTTTTATAAAACCCCAAACTGGACTGAAAAGAAGAATTGGCATTGGAAAAGCGCTCTGCAAACTCATTCCCGGAATTACGGCCATGCGCTACATAAGTATTCAAAAGCACTTTCTTTTTCAGCAAATCAATGACATACAGCCGCTTATTGCGCGACGATTGCGTAAAATCGCAGATCGCCATGATCGGGTTATCGAGTTTGATTTTTTGAAAACCAAACCAGGCACAATAGAATGCACGTTCCGACAAGCCCTGCTTTTTCAGGCCAAGCGAGTCATACAATGAAATCCATTCGGAACGGGTAACAGCCGAATCGGTCTTCGCGACCGGTAATTTTCTGGTGGTAGAAAGATTGGAAAGTGAGTCGGCCCGGTGAACACCTAATGAAATGCCCGCTGCTATCAATACCGCTGCCAAAACCCCATGCGCTTTTGTCATTTCTTATTGTTTTATTGAGTATGTGCTTCAAAATCAATCAAGAAGAGGCGCCGTAAACGACTCTAACCTAACAGGCCTTAAAACGCAAATGGTTCCGAAAAATTTCAGAACCATTTGCAATATACTAATAATCAATTACTTATACAAGACAATTTCCAACCACACCTGTCAAAAACTGACCATACCTGACTATTTCCCGACCAGAATCACCCTAATCATTCACTCATTCCCCGTTCCAACGCGGCTCATTCAATCATTCGGTCATTCACTCATTCCCCGTTCCACGGCGGATCATTTCTTCTCAATCCCCGCCAAAACCCTTCCGATATCATTTGCCCGGGCCATATAGGAAAGGCTGGCATCCATATCGCGACCGTCGATGGCTTCCTTGAACTTTTTCAGCAGCTCTATATAGTCGCCCAATGCCTTGGAGACATTCTTTTTGTTCTGGTCAAAAATCGGGGCCCACATTTGCGGGGAGCTTTTGGCCAAACGCACCGTGGAAGAAAAACCGGTGCTCGCCATGTCGAAGATCGCGCGCTCGTCGCGTTCCTTATCCAGCACGGTCATCCCCAAAGCGAAAGAGCTGATATGGCTCAGATGCGACACATAAGCGAGGTGCAAATCGTGCTCCACGGGCTTCATATAATGGATTTTCATGCCCACGTCGCGCAGGAACGTTTCCACCAGGCCCCAAGCATCGGGATTGCTTTTTTCCCTGTCGCAGATGATCACATTTTTATCGATCAATAGCTCCTTGAATGCCGCTCCCGGGCCCGAATTTTCGGTACCGGCCATCGGGTGCACGGCTACGAACTGGCCGCGTTTCGGATGCTTGTCGGCCAGTTTGCAGATCAGCTCCTTGGTTGAACCCAGGTCCATGATCGTCCGGCCGTCGGGCAGGTGGTCGAGCATGTAGGGCAGTAATTTGGTAATGGCGTCCACGGGCGTAGCGAGCACGTTCAGCTCCGACACCTGTAATGCCTCATCGAGCGTCAGGATCTCGTCCACGATACCTTTCGCCAATGCTATTTTCTGATTGACCGCCGAGTTGTCCACGCCCACGAATTTGACGTGCGGGTATTTCTCGCGCAGTCCCAAGGCAAACGACCCGCCCAGCAGGCCCACCCCTATAATACTGATTATCATTATCTTGAATTTAAATATCAATCCTTATTACCCTTTGATCCGCTCCACGGCCTGCCAGATACGCTCTTTCGGAAGGCACAATGACAACCGGATATATCGCTGGCCTTTCGGGCCAAAAATGAAGCCGGGTGCAATAAATACGTGCTTTTCAACCAGCAGGCCATTCACCAGTGCTTCCGCCGACTCCGTAGAATCCGGCAGCTTGCCCCAGAGGAACATGCCCTCCTGCTTATCGTCCCATGTGCAGCCAAGCGTGCGCAAAAGTGCCTCCGACGCTTCCAGACGGCCCTGGTACACCGCATTGCGCTCCGCATGCCATTCGGCTGAGTTGCCCAATGCCTTCACACCGGCTTCCTGCATTGCCCAGAACATCCCCGAATCGACATTGCTTTTAATCGTCAGCACCGCACTGATATACTCCTTCGCGCCCGAAAGCCACCCCAAACGCCAGCCCGCCATATTGTGCGACTTGCTCATCGAGTTCAGCTCGATCGCCACCTCTTTGGCCCCTTCCACCGAAAGCAGGCTGATAGGTGCTTTTTTGTTCAGGATCAAGCTATAAGGATTGTCATGGCAAAGCAAGATCCGGTGTTTTCTGGCAAATGCTACCGCTTCTTCAAACAGCTCCTGCGTCGCAGGCGCGCCCGTGGGCATATGCGGGTAATTGAGCCACATGATCTTCGTTTTCGGCGTCACGAGGCCTTCCATCGCATTCCAGTCGGGCTGCCAGCCGTGGTCTTCCCGCAAGGGATACTCCTTCACCACCGCACCGACCATCTGGCTCACGGCGCGGTAGGCCGGGTAACCCAGCTCGGGCACCAGCACCTCGTCGCCCGAATCGAGGAAAGTCAGCGAAATATGGGTAATGCCCTCTTTGGAACCGATGAGCGGCAATATTTCGGTATTCGGATCGAGTGTTACGCCATAGGTACGATAATAAAAATCTGCTACTGATTTTCTGAAAGCGGGGGTACCTGTATAAGGCTGATAACCATGCGCCTGCGGTTGATAGGCAGCGGTTGTCAATGCTTCCAGTGTTTCTACTGAGGGCATCATATCCGGGTTTCCGATCCCCAGATTAATGACGTCATGCCCTTCGGCAATCAGTTTGCGCACTTCGGCCAGCTTCACCGAAAAATAGTATTCCGATGTCTGCCTGGTGCGCTGTGCAGTTTCTATGATCATTATAATGATTAAATTGTGCTTTTAGCCATTGGCTATCAGCGGTTAAAACGTCCGTCCGGAACAGCCCGGCGAAACGGGGCGCAATTTACGACAATTTCCCGAGGGGACGCTCCGGAGAGGCTGTAAGCGGTTATTATTGCAAAACAATATTTTAAATTGCGGCATGAACAAACTACGTATCCTCGCCCTTTTCGCTGCATTTCTGGCCGGTTGCTCCAAACCTTCGGACAAAATCGTTGTCGCCACCGCCGCCAATGTGCAATATGTGATGAAGGAAATCCGGCAGGAATTCGAGAAGGAAACGGGCAAAAAGATCGAGATCGTGGTCGCATCTTCCGGTAAACTGACCACCCAGATCCGCGAAGGCGCGCCATTCGACGTATTCGTTTCAGCCGACACCAAATACCCCGAAGAAATCTTCAAAAACGGCGGCTCCGACCAAAAACCGGAAGTTTACGCCACCGGCGCATTGGTACTGTGGTCCAAAGACATCCCCGAAACCGATCTGAAACCGGAAATACTAATCACTGATAAAGTCAAAAAAATAGCCCTGCCCAACCCCCAGACCGCACCCTACGGCGAAGCGGCCGTGGAGGCATTGCATGCATTGAAGCTTTACGAACAAACCGAAAAGAAGCTTGCATACGGCGAAAGCATCGCCCAAACCGCCCAATATATTACGACGGCCTCCGTAGAAGCGGGCTTTAATGCGTTATCCATTGTACTATCGCCGGAAATGAAGGGCAAAGGGCACTATGTATTGGTTGATTCAGCCCTTTACAGGCCGATTCAACAAGCCGCAATTTTATTGAAACACAGCGAAGCATCCCCAAAAAAAGCTTCCAGCGAACAGTTCTATAAATTCCTGTATTCAGCCAAAGCAAAGGCGATTTTAAAACGGTATGGTTACAAATAAATGGCAGAGGTGGTCAGGTGAGGTCAAGAATCGCTATTAAATCCCTTTAAATAATACCTGACAACACCTGACCACTTATTCACTCATTCACCCATTCACCCATTCACTCATTCACTCATTCACTCATTCACTCATTCAATCATTCAATCATTCAAAATTGAACGCCCAACCTATCCTACTAACGTTAAAACTGGCCAGCATCACCTCGATCCTGCTGCTCGTGATCGCGATGCCGATCGCCTATTGGCTGGTTTTCGGGAAGTTCAAAGGCCGGGGTGTGATAGAAGCGCTGATCGGCATGCCGCTGGTGCTGCCGCCTTCGGTGATCGGGTTTTATCTGCTGCTGGCATTCAGTCCGTCGCATTGGTTTGGTGCATGGGTCGAGGAAATTTTCGGTTTGAGGCTGGTCTTTTCGTTTCCGGGACTCGTGATCGCCTCGATTCTGTACAGCCTCCCGTTTATGATTTATCCAATTCGCGCAGGCCTGCAATCGCTGCCGGCGTCGTTGCGGGAAGCGTCCTACACGCTCGGGAAAAGTGAATGGCAGACATTCGTACAAGTGCTCCTGCCGAATTGCAAACCGGCCATCCTTACCGCATTCGTACTCACATTCGCGCATACGGTCGGTGAATTTGGTGTAGTGCTGATGATCGGCGGCAATATCCCCGGCGTGACCAAAGTGGCTTCCGTAGCCATTTACAACGAGGTTGAATCACTGAATTATCCGGCTGCCAATGCCTACGCGATGGTGCTTTTTGCGATCACTTTCATTATTTTGCTACTGGTCTATTCCATCAACAATCGCCTGCTCCGTGTCCGACAGCCAGCTTGACGTCCATATCCGGCATACTTTGCACACCGCGCACGGCGTCCTGCCTATGGAAGTCGGCTTTTCGCTTGCCAGGGGCGGCATTATGGCATTGACTGGACCTTCCGGTGCCGGGAAAACCACCTTGCTCAGGCTTATTGCCGGACTGATCCATCCAGGTTCCGGCCATATTGCATTTCAAAACGACGTATGGCTCGATACCGCCTCGCGCGTGCACGTACCTGCGCAAAAGCGACATATCGGCTTTGTTTTCCAGGACTATGCATTGTTCCCGCATATGACCGTCCGAAAAAACCTGCGTTTTGCGCTGGCAGAAAACCAATCGCCGGAAATTGTCGATGAACTGCTGGAAGCCACGGGGTTGACGCAACTGGCCGACCGCAAACCGGCCCAGTTATCGGGCGGGCAGCAGCAGCGCGTCGCGCTTGCACGTGCACTCGTACGCAAGCCCGATTTGCTCCTGATGGACGAGCCTTTCGCCGCCCTCGACCCCGAAATGCGCCTTCAATTGCAGGATTTGCTCCTCGCACTACACAGGCAGCACAACTTTTCGGTAATCCTGGTAACCCACGACATGGCCGAAATATTCCGTCTCGCCGATCATGTAGGATTGATGGAAACGGGTAAACTGACCCGATTCGGAACGCCAGCCGAAATCTATTTAAACGAAATACCACAACCCGGCTCCCTGCTGATTTACGGCGAAGTACTGACCTGTGAGCGACAAGGCGACAAGCTTTCCATCCACGCCTGGATCGACGGCAAAATCAGACAGCTGACCGTTCCGGCACATCTCGAAACCCAAATGCAGGCGGGCAGTACATTCACGATGCATTACTCGACGGAGAATGCCGGGATTCGAATTATTGAACCTGGAAGCGACGATCTGCCCCCGACCATTGACCATAGACCGCCAAGCGCACAAGGGTAACTTTACCGACAACCAGTCTTTTTCCCAAAAAATCATTCTTAACACTCAACCATGCGGGTATTTTTCAAACTATTTCAAATTGCATTTTTAGCGTTGCCATTGCTTGCTTTTCGTCAGGACAAGCCGATACGCGTCGTTTTCTTCGGCGATTCCATTACGCAGGCGGGCGTTGGCCCTACCGGTTATATCACCAAAGTGGGTGAAATGCTGAAAGCGAAGGGCCAGGACAGCCAGTATGAGCTTATCGGCGCCGGAATCGGTGGGAACAAGGTGTATGACCTCTATTTGAGGCTCGAAGATGACGTGCTGGCCAAAAAGCCGGATGTTGTGTTCATTTATGTGGGTATCAACGATGTATGGCACAAAGCGTCGTCCGGTACGGGCACCGATCCCGACAAATATGTGAAGTTCTACGAGGCTTTGATCAAAAAGCTGAAAGCGCAGAATATCCGGGTGATCGTGTGTACGCCTACCGTGATCGGCGAGCGCAATGATAATTCCAACCAACAGGACGGAGATTTGAACCAGTATTCCAAATTGATCCGGGAGATCGCGACGCGCAACAACCTGCAACTGCTCGACCTGCGCCGGCATTTCCTCGATCATCTTGCCAAAAACAATCCCGAGAACAAGGAAAAAGGCATTCTTACAACCGACCGCGTGCATTTGACAGAGGCTGGCAACCAATTCCTGGCGGAAAAAATGCTGGAAGCGCTGGTGCAGAAGTAATTCAGGTATCGGGCATTAAAATTGCCAAATCAAATCGTCCAGCCCCGGAAACTATTTCCGGGGCTTTTTTTGCAAAAAGCCGTTTGATAATCACTACCCTCTTTTGATCATCGGATTATTCAGGGATTTACGGAAGGTGCAAAATTAGCCGCAGGCCGATCGTCGGCCGTTTGCACTTCACCTTAAATCCCTTCCGATCCATGAAACAAAACCTCTTGCCATTGTCTGTCGGCACGTCCGTTGTTCTCCTGTTTGCTTATGCGTGCTACACCTGCTTTTTTACTGAATCTTTAATCCTACCAATCTCCGAAAGCAGGCCAATGGGTCCCGCTAAAACTATCCAACAAGCTGCCGACAGCATTCCGCAGGGTTTCCGCGAAACCATTGCCGCCCGCGAATACCACATTTCCTGTGACCAGGCTAGCAACAGGCTGCAAAGTCCCAACCGGAAGCATAATCTCCGCGCATTTTACCGGCCCGGGAATCTCACCATCCAAAACCGCATCGACTCTTCCGGTCAGAATTTTTCACTGGTATTAAAAAATGAGGGTATTCTTGCCGACGGTCGCCTCATCGACCGGCCCGACCCTGCCGCTGAGCCCGAAATGCTCGGAAACAGGCTGCTGATCCGCCATTCAAAATTCACGGAAGAATTTACTAACAACGAAGATGGAGTGAGACAGAATTTCATCATCCGGCAAGCGCCCGCGGGCGCCCGGGAACTGACAGTAAAGCTGGCTGCTCAGGGCTTGCGCATCCAAAATGGCGCAGAAAATGAATTGCTGCTGTTTTCAAAAAACGACAAAACGAATCCCCGTCTCATTTACCGCGATCTCAAATGCTGGGACGCGCAAAACCGGCCGCTGGCCGCGCACCTGACCGGCAGCGGCCAACAAATTCTTCTCACTGTTGATGTGCGTGGCGCAACTTACCCGGTTACCATCGATCCTATTGTTGTAAATGGCGGTGCGGGCAATGCCGACGCCCTCCTGGAATCGGATCAGGCCGATGCCTGGCTGGGATTTTCGGTTGCTTCCGCCGGCGATGTAAATGGCGATGGATATAGCGATGTGCTCGCCGGGGCTCCCTATTATGACCAGGGCGAAAACAATGAAGGAGCCGCATTTCTCTATTATGGCTCAGCCAACGGGCTAGCACCTCTTCCTTCCCTTTTGGAAGGCGATCAGGCCGGCGCCGCAATGGGCTACTCGGTTTCCAGCGCAGGCGACATCAATGGCGATGGGTTCAGCGATATCGCTATCGGCGCTCCGCAATATGATAACGGACAGAATGACGAGGGAGCGGTATTCGTCCATCTTGGGTCGGCAAAAGGTATCAAACCAAACCCGGCGGCGGTCCTGGAACGAAACCAGCCGGAAGCACATTTCGGGACATCGCTCGCGCTTGCCGGGGATATTAATGCCGATGGCCTGAGCGACCTGCTCGCCGGTGCCAGCGATTTCGATCAGGGGCAATTGGACGAAGGTGTCGCATTTGTTTTCTATGGTTCCAAAACAGGTATCAACCCCAATCAGGCAATGGTGCTTGAAATCAATCAACCCATGGCTAAAATGGGGTCATCGGTGGCCGGAGCAGGGGACGTGAATGCCGATGGGTTCAATGATGTACTCGTTGGCGCACCATTTTATGATCAGGGAGAGGCCGATGAAGGCGGCGCATTTCTTTACCTCGGCTCCGCACAAGGGTTAACTAATACGCCTGCTGTCATACAGGGAAATCAACCCGGCGCTCACATGGGTAGCGTGCTCGCCGGTGCGGGCGACCTCAACGGCGACGGCTATTCCGACATGATAATCGGTGCTCCGCATTACGACAAACTATTTCCCGACCAGGGCTTGGTCGGTATTCATTTCGGTTCCGCCGCCGGAATCGGTACGTCCTTCGAAATGACCGGGAGCCAAATGGAAGAAAATTTCGGGCGTTCCGTCGCCTGCGCGGGAGATGTCAACGGGGATGGGTTCAGTGATGTGTTGGTGGGAAGTTATGCGTTTGATCATGGGCAGAAGGATGAGGGGAGTGTGTTTGTGTGGTATGGGACTGCCACCGGAACAAATACTTATAGTCAAGAATTGAATGGCTACGAAGACTACTGCTCGTTTGGCCAATCAGTCGCTAATGCCGGCGACGTGAATGGAGACGGTTTCAGCGATATCATTGTAGGTGCATCAGGATTTGATAGTGGTCAACCGAACTCCGGAGCCGCCTATATATATTACGGAGCCCTACAAGGAATAAATGTGAATACCGTAACCAAAATAGAACACGTTACGGGAAGCCATCTCCTTGGCTACTCGGTAGCGGGCGCTGGTGATGTAAACGGGGATGGATATGACGATGTCATTATCGGAGACATGAGCTATTTTGTCGGCTGGGATCCGCAAAAGGGTTTGATAGAAGGGGCCGCTTTGGTCTACTACGGGTCGCCCCAAGGTATTAACCAGAATACGTTCTCTGTTATCAAGAACAACCAAACAGCGAGTTCTTTCGGGTGGGCTGTTTCCAGCGCCGGAGATGTAAATGGCGACGGATTTGATGACGTTTTGGTAGGGGATCCTAATTATGATAAACAATACGATGACGGTGCAGTATTCGTATATCATGGTTCAGAACAAGGCGTCAATACCACAGCCGCAATTACGTTAGAAGGTAGTCAAGCGGCAGCAGAACTTGGCTTTTCATTAGCACCAGCAGGAGATATAAATGGGGATGGATTTGGTGATATTGTAGTTGGAGCTGCATTTTATAGCAATTCGCAAGATGCCGAAGGTGCAGCATTTGTATTTCATGGGTCGATATCTGGTATAAATAGTACGGCAACAATACTGGAAAATAATGTAAGTCAAGCCTGGATGGGGTATAGCGTCTCGGGTGCAGGAGATCTAAACGGCGACGGATTCAGCGATATTGTTATTGGCTGTCCGACAAGTCAAGCAGGAGAGGGAACTGTGTTAACTTACTATGGTTCCTCAAACAGTATAAACAACAACTCTTTGAAAGCTACATTGGCAATCGGTCAGCCATCCTATTTCGGCAATGCCGTTTCCACTGCAGGAGACTACAATGGCGATGGATATGGCGATTTAATAATCGGAGCTGTCAATTATTCTCCCACAAATACTGGAGCCGCTTTTATGTTTCTCGGGTCGTCTAACGGTATATCCCCACAAACTCCGATCAAGTTTGAAAGCAATGTAGCCAATTCAGAAATGGGCACATCCGTCTCATATGCTGGTGACGTAAATGGGGATGGCTATTCCGATATCTTGGTCGGTGCTCTTTCTTACAATAGTAAAGGATCAGCGCTCCTATTCAAGGGGAATAATAGAGACGGACAACAAAACAACCTCCGCCTCTACAACTCCGACCTCTCCACCCCCATCAACCACACCCAATTCCCTCAACCCAACTTCGGTGCAAGCCTGTTTGCCAAATCATTCACGGGCAGAAACAAAGGCAAGCTGGTTTGGGAAACAAAACCAGCGAACCAGGGATTTTCGAAAGGCAGCAACAACCGCATTACCAACAGCACGCAATCAACCGGTTCGCAGAATGCATATTCCAATCTCGGCACAACGGGCATCGAGCTGAAAAATGTAATCGATAAGCAGGGTGCGGGAACGAAGGTGCGGGTGCGGGTCAAGTATGATCCGGTTTTGGCTCTGACCGGGCAGTCGTATGGGCCATGGCGTTATCTACCGGCTTACCTGATGGGAAATAGCACTGCTCCGGTGCCAGAGGAAGCCGAGGAGCGCGTTTCGGAAAATATGCGACCGGAAAATAGACAGGTGAAACGCGAGGCAAGGGCGGAACCGGTTACCGTTTATCCTAACCCGGTCGCTGATCGATTGGACATTGATTTGAAAGATAAGGATCAGGTACAAAGTCTGAGGATCCACACGGCTAACGGATCGGTAGTATACCAAGCGAGAGGGCTCCAGTCATGGGTGGATGTGAGCAAATTCCCCCAGGGCGCCTATTTCCTGACCATTACCAAAATTGACGGTTCCGTTACCACCCGCAAAATACTCATTCGCCGGTAAAAGCGAAAAGTTCATTATACAAATATGGTTTAGTGGTAATGCATAAGGCGTTCGCGAGTGGTTCGTGAACGCCTTTTTATTTTTGTCAATCCCACAACTTCCCGGGGTAAACCCCTGCCTCATGCAGCGCATTCAGCGACGCTTGTACTGTTGGCTTGTCCTCCGGATAAGTAACCCCGAACCAGTCCGAAGCAATGCGGAATACCCGGCAATCGCCCAGCCCGCTTTTGATGATATGCGTCATCACGGTCGGGATGTAGAATTCTGCTTTCGGCGTGTTGATATTTTCGCGGGCGTATTTTTCAAAAAGATCCTTGGTAATCGGGAACATCGATGGCTTGAAGCCCCAGAAATTCATGGAAACAGGTGTTTCAGGTGCCAGCTCAGTGCGGGTTTCTCCTTCTTCGAAATAGATTACACCACTTTCTTCGAATATTTTGGTGCGTTCAATGACGGATTCGAGGTTATGGTCCTCGCGCTCTACGCACACGCCACGGGAAACTGTGCCGTTTTCGGAAAGCGTGCGCTTCAACTCGTAGCCGATCATGGCGTGCTGCTTATCGTTCGTGTCGGTTTGCAGGAATTTCGCCATGGTTTCGAATGCATCGCGACCGTAGAAATCGTCGGCATTGATGACGGCAAATGGCGTGTCGGTTTGTTCCCACGCGCAAAGGGTGGCGTGGCCGGTCCCCCAGGGCTTCGTACGTTCGACGGTGCCAAGATCTTCAGGTACATACGACTGGACGCCCTGTATAGCGAAGTCGAAATCGATTTTCCCTTTCAGCTTCGGTGCAAAAATGGCTTCCGCGCTGTCCTTGATCTCCTGGCGTACGATAAATACTACTTTTCCAAAACCTGCGCGAACGGCGTCGTATAAAGAATAATCGATGATGGTTTCTCCGTTTGGACCGAACTGGTCGAGCTGCTTGATACCTCCGTACCTGCTACCGATGCCGGCAGCCAAAATCAAAAGAGTTGGTTTCATTCAAATGGATTTAAACGTTCCTTAATGTGGTGTGTTAAAGACGGTTCAAAATAAACCCATTCAAAACGATAAAAAAAACGCGTTCCGGGTTTCGGAGCGCGTTTTTTCAAAATAAAATATTTTAATAATTTAATTATACCGCGAAGCTTTCGCCGCATCCGCAGGTGCGGGTAGCGTTGGGATTGATGAACTGAAAGCCTTTTCCGTTCAGCCCGTCGGAAAAATCCAGCGTCGTTCCGGCGAGGTAGAGCAGGCTCTTTTTGTCTACGATAATCTTCACTCCCTTATCCTCGAAAACCATATCAGTCGGCTTCGATTCGGAGTTGAATTCCAGATTGTAGGTCAAACCCGAACAACCGCCTCCAAGCACACCGACGCGGATTTGATAATCTTCCTCAAAACCATCGGCCTTGCGGAGTTCTACAATTTTATTTTTGGCTGTATCGCTTACCGTAACCATTTTTCTAATGTTTTATAACCTCTGCATTTTAACGCTTTTCTGAAACGTGAAAGTTCACACTTTGGTCGAAAATGTGCCATACGTTCTTACTTCCACGACAAACATTCCGCCATCCGGATAAATTGCCCCTAGAAAAGTGATTTCAAGGAAAAAATCGCATAGCGATGTAACATTGGCAGAACAAAGTTTCTACCGCATTATCGAAATCCCGTCGGGGATGCAACGACTGACACCGCGCAGGTCCTGGTAATGCCTTGTTGTTACATGCCCAAGGGCATTTCTGTGAACTTTCAAAGCCATATTTTGCTACCAATGTTACATGCCTACTGGCATTTCCGTTTCAGGACAGTTCATTACAAAATCACCGCCCCGCCCTGGTTAATACCCGAAACATGGACCGCCGAATCGATACCCGCATTCGCAAACCGCTCCTGCATCGCCTTTCCGGCATTCTGTGCGTTTTCCATGCCGCGGCTCAGTGCAAACATCGACGGCCCCGCGCCCGAAATGCTGCATCCCAGCGCGCCATTGGAAATAGCGGCCTGTTTCACTTCCTTAAATTCAGGAATGAGGATCGAACGAACCGGTTCAATGATCACATCCACCATCGAACGGCTGATCAGGTCATAATCCGCTTTCATCAGCCCGGCCACCAGACCGGCCACGTTGCCCATTTGGGCAATTGTATTTTTCAGGGAAACCTCGTTACGCAAAATGAAACGGGCGTCTTTGGTATTAATCTCGATATCGGGATGCACAAGCGTGCAATAAAGATCCTCGGGTACCGGTATCGTGAAGATATCCAGCGGATTGTAGCTGCGAATGACTACAAAACCGCCCAGCAGCGACGGCCCCACATTGTCCGCATGCGCCGAGCCCGACGCAATGCGCTCGCCTTCCATCGCGAACGGCAACAGTTCTTTACGGGTCAACGGGTTGCCCAGCAATTCGTTCATCGCCACCACACCAGCCACAGCGCTCGCCGCGCTGGAACCCATTCCGCTGCCCAAAGGCATATTTTTACGCAGAATCACCTCGCAACCGAGGTCTTTAATGCCCAGGTGTTTCAGCAAAGCCAGCATGACCACCGTCACCGAGTTCTTCTCTGCCTGGCGCGGCAACCGGCCTTCATCGCCCGTAATTTCGGTAATGACAACGCCCGGCTCGTCCCGTTTGTACAACTCGACCGTATCCCCAGGCTCCTGAATGGCAAAACCGAAAATATCAAACCCACACGACACATTAGCGACTGTCGCCGGCGCAAAAGCTTTTACTGAATTCACTTTATGTGGTTGTTTTCCTTTAAATACGTTGTGACTGCATACACAAACTTTTCTGAGTCTTCAATGCCGCCTACCGAGTCCTCTTCCCGCACCTCCTCGTAATCATAGTCTCCAAATTGCCGCTTCTCGAAAATACGTTTTAATGCAATTCCATGCTCTCTCGACATTAGTCCGCTAGCGATAAAATCCTTATGAAAAGCATTGTGTGTGCCAGTATGAGATTTATTTTGACTTGCTCCAATCGCAGTCAATAAAGCCTGAATACTGTGGAACATGGCATAATAGGAGCGGTTTAAAGCGAGATCGAACATCTCATTGGCATGACAATGCTTCGCATTTTTTAAACATTCCAGCGCTTTGTCAATGATGTTCTCAACAGGTGCTTCTCTCATAGTAAAATTCCGTCGGTGTGTATATTTCTGGATAGAGGTGATTGTTTACCCTCAAACTTTTCGGCTGACATTGGCACCGCCGAAACTGAAAGGCCGTACTTCAATGACATTTCAAACGTAAACGGACTAATCATCCCTATTTCATGGTAACTATTCACTTCCACATCTTTCAAAACCACCAGGAAGTCGACGTCGGAATCTTCTTTCTGCTCCCCACGAGCGTACGATCCAAAAAGAACAACTTTGTCGAGCCTTTCTCCATAAAGCTCACCGACACCTCGTACAAACTCCTCTGCCAGCCTGGCAATCGATTCCGGTACGTTTCTATTGCTCATCACTCAAATGGTTCAGAATAACTACCGCAATTTAACTTCTTCTATCCCAAATAGCTACTGATACTCATGATATCCGCGAATACGCCGGATGCTGTCACTTCTGCTCCCGCGCCCGGGCCTTTGATTACGAGCGGGCGGTCTTTGTAACGTTCTGTCGTGAAGGAAACGATGTTATCACTGCCCGAAAGCGTGTAAAACGGGTGCGAGGCATCCACGGTTTTGAGCTCAATGGTGGCTTTCCCGTTTTCGAGCGCTGCGATGTAGCGTAGCTTTTCACCTCTGGCTTCCGCTGCCGCCTGCATATCCGCGAAGTAGGCGTTGGAAATTTCCAGTTCACTGAAAAATGCATCCACTGTGGGCGCATTCAGGCAGTTATCTGGCAGAATTTGCGAGATTTTCACTTCTTCAGGCTCCAATGCCACGCCTACTTCCCGTGAAAGGATCAGGATTTTCCTCCCCACATCGGCGCCGCTGAGGTCGTCGCGCGGGTCGGGCTCGGTGAAGCCCTTCGCTTTGGCTTCCTTCACGACATCCACAAAGCGGTTGTCGGCTCCGAAATTGTTGAATATATAGGATAGCGTTCCCGAAAGGATCGCTTCGATTTTTAAAAACTTATCGCCGCTGGCCATTAACCCCTGGATGGTATTGATAATGGGCAAACCGGCTCCTACGTTGGTTTCGTACAGGAATTTCACGCCGCGCTGCAATGCGGTGCGTTGCAATGCAATGTATTCCGAATAGCTGCCCGAGTTGGCGACTTTGTTGGGCGTTACCACACTAATGCTCGCATCGAGCAGCATATGGTAGTATTGTACAATATCCTTGTCGGAAGTGCAATCCACAAAAACACTGTTTGGCAGGTTGAGCTCGATCATGCGCTGCACGAATGCAGGCAGGCTCGTTTTCACGCCCTCGTCCATGACGCGGTCGCGCCAGTTTTCGGGCTTGATACCATCCGGGTCGAGAAGCATTTTTTTGGTGTTGGACAAACCGGCAATATTCAGGTTCAGCAACTTCTCCTCGCGCAGATATTGGGTTTGATTGCGGATCTGCTCGATCAGCGTGCCGCCAATCAATCCGACCCCCACTATAAACAAGTTGAGCGAGCGCGTTTCCGACTGGAAAAATACGCCGTGGATCGCGTTCAGCGCTTTCGAAAGATCGCTTTTTGAAATAACCACCGAGATATTCAGCTCGGAAGAGCCTTGTGCCGTGGCTACAACGTTGATACCGTTCTTACCCAAAGCCGAGAACAGCTTGCCCGAAATGCCGGTATTCTTCTTCATTCCTTCACCCACAATGGCGACGATCGACAGGTTTTTCTCGACCGAAATACCGTCGATATGGCCCAGACCGATTTCGATGGCAAACTCTTTTTCCAGCACGTCAATCGCCTTCTGGGCATTTTTCGGGTCGATCGAGAAACAGATCGAATGCTCCGACGATGCCTGCGAAATCAGGATCACACTGATCGCATTGTTGGAAAGGGCCGTAAACAGCCGTCCCGAAATACCAGCCACACCGATCATCCCGCTGCCCTGAATATTCACCAGCGCGATCTCGTCGATCGACGAAATACCGGTGATCGCATATTCTTTACCGTTAGCCGATTTCTGAACATACGTTCCTTCAAAACCGGTATTGAACGTATTAAGGACTTTTAAAGTAATATTCTTCGCAAATGCCGGCTGCAAGCTCGGTGGGTAAATCACTTTCGCGCCGAAATGCGACAGTTCCATCGCTTCCGCGTAGGAAATGGAAGGAATTGTAAATGCGTTCGCGACCTTGCGCGGATCGGCGGTCATCATACCGTCGACGTCCGTCCAGATTTCGATCGAATCGGCTTCGAGCGCTGCACCCAGGATCGATGCCGTATAGTCGGAACCTCCCCGACCGAGTGTTGTGGTAACGCCCTCGGCAGTGGATGCGATAAAGCCGGTAACGCATTGCAGCGCCGTGCTTTTTGCAAAATGCTCTAAGATTAAATGATTGGTAACTTCAAAATTGACATCGCCCATGCCATAGGCAGCATTGGTGCGGATGATCTGGCGCGCGTCGCAGAATTCGGCGGCGACACCTTTACTTTTGAGGATTTCGGTGATCACCATCGTCGAAAGGCGCTCACCAAAGCTCATAATGAGGTCGAGCGTCCGTTCCGACAGCTCCCTGATCCAGGAAACTCCCCGGAGAATATCTTCCAGCTCGTTGAAAAGCCCTCTCACAGCCGCAAATGTGCTGCTCTGGCTTTTCACGGGGATCAAGCCACGCACTACCGCGAAATGCCTTTCCTCAACGCCTTTCAAAAATTCGACATATTCCGCATTGCCGGCAGCGGCCATTTTACCGATTTCGATGAGCCTGTTCGTGACCCCGCCCATAGCGGAAAAAACGACCGCAATGCGCTCGCCTTTTGACAGATTTTCTTCGAGGATACTGATTACCGTTTTGATACTGTCGACCGATCCGACAGAGGTGCCGCCAAATTTAAGAACCTTCATTTAAAGCTATATTCGAAATATGCGATATGAACGGCACTGGGCCGCTCATTTTGAACAGAATGCAAATATAGCAATTCAAACGCCGCTTACTTTCAATAATACCCCTAAATGCAGGCGGCCCCGGCGAATTCGCGGCGTGACCAAATACTGTCGCGATCGGCATCCCTCACATTCAGCCAGTTGCTGCATCGCGTAACGCCATATAAACATCTCACTTTAAAATATTAAATTTTAAATAAAATCACTTTAATCGATGAATATTTTATTAAAACATTTTTTCTCAATCAGATATTTTTTGAAATTAATTAAAAATAGAAGATTCTTCTGTTTTATGAAGATTACCTAACTGTTTCACTCCATTACTTAATCAATTATGAAGAAAGTCTTTACATTAGGCTTCTTATTGCTCTTGCTGTTCCTCGCCGGAACAGGTTTTGCACAAGACCTGAGCATCAAAGGCAAAGTGCAATCGGCCGACGGGAACCTCCCGGGTGCCAGCATCCTCATCAAGGGCACAAGTCGTGGCAGCACCACGGACGCCAACGGCGATTTCACCCTCACCGCCCCGGCCAATGCAACCCTGGTTGTTTCGTTTATCGGATACAAAACGGCCGAAATCCCTGTCGGTTCGAAAACCGTCTTCGACATTATGCTCGAAAACGACGCGACGCAATTCAACGAGATCGTGGTAACGGCGCTGGGTATTGCCCGCGAGAAGAAGGCATTGGGCTATGCGGTGCAGGAAGTGAGCGGCAAAACGCTTACGCAGGCACGTGAGACAAACCTCGTCAACTCGCTTTCAGGGCGTCTTGCCGGTGTCCAAATCACCAATTCCAATGGTGCGCCGGGGTCCTCTTCGCGGATGATCATCCGCGGCGCAAGCTCGATCGGCAGCAACAACCAACCATTGTTCGTGGTGGACGGCGTGCCGGTAGACAACAGCAACTTCGGCTCGGGAACGGGTATCGATTATGGCAATGCGGCGGCATCGATCAACCCCGACGACGTGGAGTCGATCAACGTATTGAAAGGCCCGAGCGCAGCGGCACTTTACGGCTCGCGCGGCGCGAATGGCGTTGTGTTGATCACGACCAAAAGCGGTAAGGGGACGAAGGGTATCGGGGTTTCGGTCAATTCCAATACCGCCTTCGAAAGCCCGTTCAGATTACCTGAGTGGCAAAACGAATACGGCCAGGGCGCCGCGGGACTCTTTACTTATGTGGATGGAAAAGGTGGTGGCAAGGGCGACGGTGTGGACGAAAGCTGGGGCCCCAGGCTGGATGGCCGCCTTATCGCGCAGTTCGATTCACCGATCGCCGCCGACGGCACCAGAACTCCCACTCCCTGGATTGCCCATCCTGACAATGTAGACAAGTTTTTTGAAACCGGCAGAACATTTACCAACAGCGTTGCCGTGACAGGTTCGAACGACAAAGCCGATTTCCGGCTCGCATTCACAAACCTTGATCAAACGGGTATTTTACCAAACACCAACTACAAAAGAAGAACTGTTTCACTGAATGCCGGCTGGAACCTCACCAGCAAACTGAGTATCCGCGCAACGGGAAATTACATCAAGGACGGCTCTGATAACCGTAACAATTTCGGCCTCTATTTCATCTGGTTCGGTCGCCAGGTAGATATGGACAAACTGAAAGCCTACAAAAAGCCCGGAAGCATTTATCAGTACAACTGGAACGACAATTACTGGACAAACCCCTATTACCTGCTCAACGAGAGCACACGGGCAAACGAAAAAGACCGGCTTTACGGAAATTTCTCGGCAACTTACAAGTTCACCGACTGGCTGTCGTTGACCGCCAGGACCGGTACCGATTTCTACGAAGACCGCCGCAAGACCAAAAGCGCGGCGCGACAGGCTATCATCGGGACCTCTGCGCTTTACGACGCTTATAATGAGGAGCAAATCTTCGTTCGTGAATCCAATTCGGATTTCCTGCTCAACGCCACCCATAAGTTCGGGGATTTCGACATTACGGCAAACATTGGCGGAAACCACCGCTCAAACTACGCGCAACGCAACTATATGGGCGCTACCGAACTGGCGATCCCACGGGTTTATAACTTCGGGAACTCCCGTCAGAAGCTGGTCGGCGAAAACAGTTACATCAAAAAGACGGTCAATAGCCTTTATGCAGCCGCTAACCTCGGCTTCCGCAATTACCTGTTCCTCGACCTGACCGCGCGAAACGACTGGTCGAGCACATTGCCGTCCAACAACCGCTCGTATTTCTACCCGTCGGCGGCGGTGAGCGCGATCGTGACGGATATGTTCGACATTAAATCGTCGTTTTTGTCCTTTGCAAAAATACGCGCGGGTGTGGCCCAGGTTGGAAATGATACCGATCCCTATCGCCTAGTGAGTACTTACAAATACGAAAACGCATGGGGAAGCACGCCGAGCCTGTCGGAGAACAATGCGATGCTGAATGCTAACCTGAAACCGGAAATCACTTCCTCTTATGAAATTGGCGCGGATATCAGGCTTTGGCACAACCGGCTAGGCCTCGACGTCACTTACTACAACAAGGTTTCCAAAAACCAGATCCTGGACGTTAATATTTCCAATGCGACCGGGTTCCTGTCCAAATTGCTGAATGCGGGTAAGATCAAAAACTCGGGTATCGAAATCCAGCTAACCGCCACGCCTGTGAAGCTCGACAAGTTTTCATGGGACATCGGGGTAAACTGGGCTAAAAACAACAATAAAGTGGTGGCGCTGGACGGCGGGCTTACCACCTATCAGCTGAATAACAGCTATAATGCATTGACCCAGGCGACATCGAGTAGCAATTTCAGGGGGTTATCGGTGGAAGCACGCGTGGGCCAACCCTACGGCACATTCTTTGGCAAAGGCTTCCTGCGCGCGCCGGATGGCCAGATCGTGTACGACAGCCAGGGATACCCGATGATCGACCCGGTGAGCCGGGTACTCGGCAGCTTTACACCCGACTGGATCGGAGGTATTTCCAACACATTTACCTACAAAGGATTCTCGCTCAGCACGCTTATCGATATGAAACAGGGCGGGGACATTTTCTCGCAATCGATCAATATCGGTAGGTATACAGGTGTATTGAAGGAGACCACCTTCGGGCGTGAGGATGGTGTGGTTGGACAAGGTGTGGTGAATATCGGAACCTCGGCCGCGCCCGAGTATGTGCCTAACGAGAAACGCATTTCATCAGAAGAGTACCATCACAAATACTACCTGCTGACCAACAACGAGAATACTATTTTCGATGCGAGCTATATCAAACTGCGCGAGGTGAAGCTTACCTATATGATTTCCGGAAAGGTGTTCAACAAGCTGCCATTCCGCGACATCGCCATTTCCGTTGTTGCACGGAACCTGGCATTGTTGAAGAGCAATCTGCCCCATATCGACCCTGAAACCAGCTATTACAACGACGGCAATTTGCAGGGGATCGAAAACGGACAAATCCCGACCACCAAAACCATGGGCTTCAATATCAGTTTCAACTTATAGACTAATTTTTCGAGACGATGAAAAAGAAAATATATTCATTGGGCATTTCGACGCTGCTTTCGTTCCCTATTATCTGCGCAACGAGCTGCACCGGCGATTTTGACACCATTAATACCAACAACAACAGCGCGGCCACCGGTACGGCAGACCTTTTCCTGCCGCACGGCATCCAAAGCGCCGTCGATATTTACTGGGGCGGCTCGTTGGGAATGGATATCGGCGATGGCTATTCACAGCATTGGGCGCGGATCCAGTACACGGACATCGATCAATACACGGTTTCAAGTGACGTATACACCGCAGCCTGGCAGGGATTATATGTTGAATCTCTGGCAGATTATCAGCGCATTTACAAAATCGGCAAAGAATCGGGCAATGTAAATTACCAGGCGGTAGCGATGATACTGCGATCATGGGCGTTCACGCTGCTCAGCGATGTCTATGGCGATATCCCTTATACCGATGCGTTGCAGGGATTGGAAGGAAACCTTTTGCCTAAATATGACAAACAAAAGGACGTTTACGCGGGTATTGTCGCCGAGCTTAAATCGGCGGGAGAGTCTATCAACACCACCGACAAGAGTATGGCGATCGCGGGCGATATTCTTTTCAATAATGACCTTACCAAATGGAAGAAATTCGCGAATACACTGAGTTTGCGCGTACTAAGCCGTATGATCGACAAGGCCGACGCGCCCATTGACGTAAAGGCCGAAATCACCCGGATTCTCAGCGATCCTACCAAATATCCTGTCATTACCTCCGTGGCCGAGAACGTTCAGCTCAATTATCTGGATGCCACAAACAACCAAAACCCGGTTAATGTAAACCGCAAAACACGGGACGACCACCGCGTAAGCGCCACGTTGGTAAACAAGATGAAAGATTTGAAAGATGCCCGTCTGCCGATCTATGCAAACAAACCTGTGTTGCGCGATGAATACACCGGCGTCCCCAACGGACTTTCTTCTTCGCAAGCCGGAAAACTGGGCCTTGATAGTACTTCCAGGGTCGGAAGTTACTTTACCGGCCCTACTGCACCGGGCGTCATCATGAGCTATGCGGAGTTGTTGTTCCTCAAGAGCGAGTTTGCCTACAAAGGAATAGCAGCCGCCGGCGATGCAGCCAAGAACTATACGGAAGCCATTACCGCATCATTTGCCCAGTACAAACTGACCGTTACCCCTGAATACCTCAGTGCGAATGCCTTGAAACCGGGGGCAGCCGGTTTTACACAAATTATCGAGCAGAAGTGGATTGCATTGTACGGGCAGGGACTCGAAGCCTGGACCGAATTCCGCAGGACAGGAATACCCGATTTGAAACCTCCTGTATTGAATACCAACCAGAATGTCATTCCAACGCGGCTGCCGTACCCGAACTCGGAAGAATCGCTGAACTACGAAAATTTCTCAGCGGCGCTTACCGCCCAGGGAGGCAAGAATGACATGAAAATGAAGCTTTGGTTTGCCAAATAATGCAAGGCCAAATGTGTTAAAAAGCAAAACGGGTCGGATGCGTGCGGCATCCGGCCCGTTTTCTTTTAGTACTAATACTTTTTAAAATGAAATCCCCAACCCCGCACCGATATTCGCAACCCCTACAAAACGCTTTTCATTAATAGGAATGCCTACCTCGGGATAATTACCCACACGCACATTCACCGCCACATTCTTCAACTCGGCTTCGGTAGCGAGAAAATCGGCGGACAGATGGAAATACAATGGACCGGCAACGGGCAAACGCAAACTTGCCCCGGCGCCAACGCCGAAACCGCTGGTGGAAGCAGGGCTCAAATGCACGAGAATCTGATTTTCACCGGATTGGAACGTGCCGGTCATATCCACAGTGGGCGAAGTCACCTCCACATACCCTCCCTGAACGTGCCCTTCAATTTGTACCCTGTTGAAATTGAGGAATATGGCAGGCCCCGCCATAATCGCGTTGAATTTCCAGCGCGACACGCGCGTATCCCAGGTATGCGAAGACGTTTCATTAATCAGACCTTTGATTTCTTCGACGCGGCGGTTAGCAATATCCACGATCGGCTGAGGCCGTGTGGTATTCTTGTTCATACTTCCCGAAAACTTCAAACCAATCCAACGCGCGATGCGGAAATCATAATTGGCTTGAAAATAATATCCTGACCCTGTAAGACCGGCAAATGGGTCGTTCAGCTTTTCCCTTGCGAGCTCACCTACCGGTAGGCTATACCCACCAGTCACCGACAGGAAGTTCCGGTTATCGTTCTGCGCCTCAGCGTCGACTTGCGCAAATAGGAAAAGTGCAAAAAGAGGGATAGAGAAACGTCGGCTAATTTTCATTAATATGGCTGTTTGTGAGAAGAACTAGTACGTGAAACGAAATTTCCCGCTAAGGTAACATCAAAGATCCCCGATATATTACATTTTTATTCAGCTACTTAGTTTGGGGAAATTTTATCAACACAATGTTATATAATTCGCTTAAAAAGTACCGAATCCGTGCTGGTATGGAAATGGTAAGGTTCATTTCGAACTAAATCATTAAACCCATGAACAGGCAAGAAACAGATAAGGAAGCAAGAGCCACCAAGAACGTCAAGAACGTATGGAAGTGGATCGTCGGCATCGGTATCATTCTTTCGCTGATCGCCTGGTTTGGCGGATTCTTTAACCACGATAGAAATTTCTCGGGCCAGGCGGATAACCCGGCCGATCAGGGCACGGTCGCAGTCGACAGCATAGCGTCCGACACAGCAGGTACCCAGATGCGCCCCGATACGGTCAACGAGCACGTCCGCGGCACCGAATAGACGCTATTTGATCAATGCATCGTATAGAATCTCGACCGGGTGCATGGCTTTGCGCCCGGTGCCATCCTTGATCTGATGGCGACAACTCGTCCCGGCAGCCGCGATGATCACATCTTCGGGCTGCTGCCGGACAGTTGGAAACAGTACCAACTCCCCGATTCGCATCGATACTCCAAAATGCTCTTCCTCGTAGCCAAACGACCCCGCCATTCCGCAGCAACCCGATGGAATGAGCTGAACGTGATAGTTCTCAGGCAATTGTAATGCCTTTTTAGAAGCTGTTAATGTCGAAAGAGCCTTCTGATGGCAATGCCCATGCAGCTTGATGAGTTGTTTCTGAGCAATGAAAGCACTTTTCTGAATGCGCTTTTCATCGATTTCACGGGCTATAAATTCCTCGAAAAGCAACGCATTCTCCGCGATTGTCTGCGCATTTGCCCGTTCGCTTTCTCCTACCAGATCCACGTATTCATCCCTGAACGACAAGATCGCCGATGGCTCGATTCCTACCAGCGGCGCGTCGTAAGTGATTTTATCTTTCAACAAATCCACATTCCGGATCGCGAGCTTCTGTGCTTCCTTCACAAATCCTTTGGATAAATAGGACCGTCCAGATTCAACATGCTCGGGGATAATAACCTCATAACCCAGCTTTTCAAGCAGAAGCACCGCCTTTTTACCCACTTCCGCATCATTGTAATTCGTAAACTCATCACAAAACAGGTAAACTCTCCGCGAATGCGGGGTTACGGCGGCTTTTGTCCGCTGATGTTTCTCCCACCAGGTTTTCAATGTCTCGCTATCGAGCTTAGGCATCGAACGGTCGGGATGGAAACCCACCATTTTGTTGGCAATTTTCCGCAACGAGGGTGTCCCGAATATGCCATTGAATGCCCAGGGAGCGATGGAAGCCAGTTTCATTTGATTAGAAAAATTGGCGATCAGCTTGCTGCGCATCGGCACGCCATGGCTTTCATAATATTGCTGTGTGAATTCCGCCTTCATTTTGCCGATATCCACGCTGGAAGGGCATTCGGATTTGCAGCCTTTGCACGAAAGACAAAGATCCAGCACCTCCTTCACCATTTCCTGGCTGATCGCCGGCGCAGTTTCGGGCGTGAAGTATTGCCGTAAAATGTTCGCACGGGCACGTGTGGTGTCGCGCTCGCTGCGCGTGGCCATGTAGCTGGGGCACATGGTACCGCCAGTCAGTTCGGTTTTGCGGCAATCGCCGGAACCGCTGCATTTCTCAGCCAGCCGGAGAATCCCTTCCTGCCTTGAAAAATCAAATATGGTATCGATGTGCGGGTTAGGCTTGTCTTGCTCGTAGCGCAGAAACTCGTTCATCGGCGGGGTATCGACGATTTTGTTGGCATTGAAAACACCATCCGGGTCCCAGATCCGCTTCACCTGCCTGAACATTTCGTATACCTCTTCGCCCATCATATAAGGAATGAACTCGCCGCGGAGCCGTCCGTCGCCATGCTCACCCGACAATGCGCCGTTATATTTTTTAACGAGTACGGCGGTATCGGCCAGCACGTCGCGGAATTGCTGTTTTCCTGCACTCGTTTTCAGGTTGATCATCGGCTCGACGTGCAACTCCCCCGCGCCGGCATGTGCGTAGTAGGACGCGTGAAGGCCATGTTTCTCCAACAAAACCTCCAATTCTTCAATGTATGCGGGCAAATCTTCCACGGCCACAGCACAATCCTCGATCAGGTTCACCGGCTGCGTATCGCCCGGCAGGTTACGGATCAGCCCGAGACCTGCCTTGCGAATATCCCAGGCTTTGTTGGCGTCATCTCCGAACAATAATGGATAGGCATAACCCAGGTTCTCGGCCTGCAATTGCGCGATCAATGCGGACGCCTTCCGCTCTACTTCTTCATTTGCTAAGCCCCAAAACTCCACCATGAGCATCGCCGCGGGGTCTCCTTGCATGAAAAAACGGTTTTGGGAATACACATTATGGTTTTTGGTAAAATCCATAATGTATTTATCCACCAGCTCGGACGCCTTTGGATCATGCTCCATGGCTACGCGGTTCGCGTGCAGTGCTTCCGCGAGCGAGTTCGTATGCACGCACACGACGCCTACCGCGGCCGGAGGCGCGTCTACCAACGCGATTTTCGCCTCGGTAACAAAGCACAATGTTCCTTCCGAGCCGGCAATGAGGTTACAAAGATTGATATTGCCCTTTTCAAAATTTCTGACCAGTGCATCCAGTGCGTAACCCGAGTTCCGGCGGGTTACGGTCGGTTTAGGAAACTGCTTTTTGATTAAATCCTGGTCAATAGGATTAGATATTAACCCGAACATACCGGCCAGAATCGATTGCAAACGTTGGCCCTTGATCTGTTTTTCCCGGATTTCAGTAGTAAACTCTGCAATAGATTGCTCATTAAATATTGCCTCCGAGCCGTCGGAAAGCAATACTTTCACTTCCAGCAAATGGTCACGCGTGGCACCCCAGGTGATGGAATGCAGCCCGCACGAGTTGTTCCCGATCATTCCGCCGATCATCGCGCGGCTTGCCGTAGAGGTTTCGGGGCCAAACAGCAGGCCGTAGGGTGCCAGGTGCTTGTTCAGATCGTCGCGGATCACGCCCGGCTGCACGCGGACCCATTTTTCTCCGGCATTTACTTCGATAATATTCCTGAAATGCTTCGAAATATCGACGACAATGCCTTTTCCTACCACCTGCCCGGCGAGCGAAGTCCCTGCCGCGCGGGGTATCAAAGTCACCTTATTGGTTTTGGCAAAATCAATCAGCGCGCGGATGTCTTCGACGTTTTTGGGCAAAGCCACCGCAAGCGGTATTTCCTGGTAAACAGACGCATCGGTAGCGTAAACTGCGCGCTGAGCGGTATGCAGGGTGGAATTATCAAAATACAGCTCACCCTCGAACCGGGCACGGAGCGTATTGAACTGAAATTGTGAAACGCGGGTCATGGGAACAATCGATAATCAAAGGGCGAATTTACGGTAGTTGGCCTATTAATGCTCTGAAAAACTGCATTAATGTGCTCCCGGACGACGCTCAATAAGCATGCGGAACAGATACCGGTTCGAGTTACGTATATTGGCACAATTTTTACACCTCATGTTTTGGTAAAAACTGTTTTCCCTTTCGAAACGATGAAACACATAAACATTCTGATTCTCACACTATTCTGCTGGACTGCGTTCAGCTGGGTTTCCTACGCGCAAAATACGGCCAATATTACGCTCACGGCGTCCAAACAGGCTCCGGTGACGGTTACGCTGGTGCTGGAAGATGTACATTTTCACCCCAATCTGGGCACGGGCCTTGCCGATGCCAAGCTGGATGCCGTGGCTTCGGTGAATTTTGCCGGGAAAACATCCGAAAAAACGGTGATACAACTCACTGAGCCTAAAATGATGCGATTACAATACAGCGGCAGCGGCGTCAACAAAACCTGGATGCTGTTCCTGCAACCCGGCGACGACCTGACGATCAATGTCGCCGAAAATGCGGATGTAACCTTCACCGGCAAGAATGCGGGTTACCAGACGTTTTTGAAAAATTATTTTCTTGAAAACCAATATCAATACCTGCCCGTTTTTGGCTACAAACCTTCGCAAATCGATAATAAAAGCGTTGTACAGCAAAGCGACAGCCTGAAAAAAGTGCGGCTCGAAGCATTTGAAAAATTCAAAATGGCCAACCCGGTGGTACCGGCGTTTGAAGCCTATGTCCTGGCTACCACAGCGACCGAGCCCTCGCTTACCCGCCAGCTGATCCAGGAAAAGATCATGCGCCGCAACCGCGTGGCCAAACTCGACGCCACGCAGCGAAAGGAGCTCGAAGATTTTACATTGACCGACTTCAAAATCCAGCCCGACGACGCATTGCTCAGCCAGACCTACCGCGACGAGCTCCGCAACTGGGCCCTGATCCCCTCTACCCGAAAATTCCCGCTGGAATCGGAAACGCGTTATGAGATCAGCCCCGATGCATTGAAGGATGTCTACGCATTCAGCAAGGAAAAGCTGGCCGGCTACCCCAAACAAAAAGAATACCTGGCCACCTACTGGCTCAACTACGCGGCAACGGCCATCCCAGGCATCGAAACGGCCAAAACACTGCTTGCGGACTACAAAACGACCTTCCCCCAGTCGCCTTACACGGAATACATTTCCAAACTGATCCAGATCAAAGAGTCGCTGCAACCGGGCGCGGCCATTCCCGACATTACTTTACTCAATACCGACAGCGCGGCTGTAACCGTGTCTTCATTGCAGGGCAAACCCGTACTGATGATCTTTTCATTCAGCATTGGCCAGCATGAGCCGGGACTGAAGGTTTTGGAAGATAAATATGCGGACAAGGTTACGTTCGCCTACATTTCCGTAGCGACGGGTATCCCGCTTTCGACCTGGAAACAATATGTAAAAACAAGGCCGACTGCCAGGCATTTGTGGGCTTCGGATGAAAATATCGAGGTTTTGAAAGAGAAATATGGCATTGATATCCGCTACCCGTTCCTGGTAGTCGATGGTGCCGGCAAGATCGTGAACCGGTGGATTCCGCAGGAGTTTCCCAACAACAAAACGCTGGACGCCGAATTACAAAAGGTAGCTAAATAGTCGCGCTTCGCGTGAAGCTCTTACACATGGCGCGAAGCTCCTGCTTCGTGCCTACTATTCGCAGGCCTCCGGCCGGTCAGAAATGTACATCGTGCAAAGTCGGCCAGAGGCCTCCACATAGCGGGTGCGAAGCAGGAGCTTCGCACCATTATCCTGTAATTTTGATCGAATGTATCGGCTCCTGATATTGATAGGAGATCCGCAAATCACAATTATCACAAATCTGTTTCACGATCGCCAGCCCGAGCCCCAGCGATTCGGCGCCGGCAGATTCCTTCTTGAACCGCTCGAACAACCGCTCCGGATCACTTTTCAGCGGATTGCCCGTGTTACTTACCTGCAAATAACCCGTCCCGGATTCCAGCCGGAGCTCTCCACCGGTGTAGTTGTGCCTGATCGCATTGTTAATCAGGTTAGTCAGCAGAATCTCCGCCAATGCGGGTGACATGACTTTCCGAAAGCTCCCCGTCGATTGCACACTGAGTACGATCTCTTTATGCTGCAAAATATCTTCGAAATCTTTCAATTTGTTCAATGCGAGTTCCGAAAGGTCGAGCTCCTCCTGTTCTGTAAACTGCTGGTTTTCAATTTTGGCCAGCAATAAAAGTCCCTGATTAAGCCGTGACATGCGACGCGCCGCATGGTAAATCTCCTCGATCCAGTAAGTATGGTTTTCTCCCAAATCTTTCGACTGGATAAACTGCTCGACCCGCGCATTGATGAGCGCCAGCGGTGTCTGGATTTCGTGGGAGGCATTTTCGGTAAATTCACGCAGGCTGCGGTAATCGTGCTGCATTTTCGAAGCCATTTTTTCCATCACATCGCCCAACTCGTTGAACTCCGTGATTTCGCTGCGTACCGTTTCCAGCGGCTTGTTTTTCGTCCAGTCGAAGTCCTTGATCCTTGCCAGCGCATCGTAAAACGGCTTCCAGAGCTTGCCCGACAAAACCCGGTGAAAAAGGAAGGTACTGACAAGGAGCAATCCCAGAAACGCGATCATCGCCGCCGAAATGGCTTCGATCAGCTTATAGGATTCGATCATCGACTTCCTGATCGCGACGCGGTACGGCGAGCCGCCGATAAGTGTGTAGAAGGTAAGTTGCCGGAACGGGTCTGCGCTTTCCTCGTAGCGGTTGCTGATGAGCGTGTCGGTGAATGCGACCCGGTTATCGAATTTGCCGAATACCGGTACTACTTCAATTTTATTTTCGACAAAGTAGGAGTTGTTGCTCCAAGTGTCATTCGTACGGACATAGGTTTCGAAATCCTGCTTTTCAACCATGAGCCGGCTTTCCACCTCGTCGTAGATCATGAATTTAATGATCCAGAAAAAAGCTATCCCCACCGCCAGGTAAATCAGCAGCGAGGCGAGCAGGTAAATGCGACTGGCTTTTTCGAGCAGTTTCAAGGTGCGGTGAATTTGTAACCTATCCCGTAAATCGATTGAATGTAATCCTTCCCGCCCTTTTCCACTATTTTCCGGCGGAGGTTTTTGATATGCGAATACACCATATCCAGCGAATCGGCCGAATCCATATTGTCGCCCCAGAGGTGCTCGGCAATGGATTCCTTCGTCAATGCCACATCAATATTCGAAAGAAAATAGAGCAGCAGGTCGTATTCCTTACGCGATAATGTGGTTTCAATATCCCTGACAAAAACCTTGCGTGCAGGGAGATTGACCCTGATATCCTTCCAGATCATATCATTGTTCCCTCCGAAATTCCTGCGCCGGATCAGCGACTTTACACGCGCATTCAGCTCCGAGAGGTGAAATGGTTTGGTCATATAATCATCCGAACCAATTTCAAGGCCTTTCAACTTGTCTTCCAATGTATTACGGGCCGATATAATGATAATGCCGGTGGCCGCAGCAATCTTTTTCAATGTCTGGATAATATCAAAACCGTTGCCGTCGGGCAGCGTCAGGTCTACGATCGTGCAATCGTACTGATACAGGCTGATCTTTTCATCGGCTTGCCAGAACGTGTTGGCTACTTCGCAAACAAACCCTTCCCGGGAAAGGTATTCGGTGATACTTTCTGCAAGCCCTTTTTCGTCCTCGACAATTAAAATTTTCATTCTCTTTCAAAAGATACTTTACAAAAGTACACCCGGAAGTTGGAAACATTTGGGAAAGATAATCGGGTAGTAAACAACCCATTGCAGGGTTCCGTTTCCCAAATGTTTCCAGAATTGGGCTCTAATTTCGGCTAAAAATCTCTTTAACCCGAATTATGAAGCACTCCCAGTATCATTCGGTTTCCCGCCTTTTTCCGCCGGGGAACGCGCATTCGCCGGACAGGTTTGTATTCCGGATCTTCGACGTCAAAAACGGCTGGCTCCCGTTGCTTTTCGCTGCCTTTGTGTGCATACAGGCGGACGCGCAACACATCAAACTGCACGAAGCATTGGAACAAGGCAAAGGCAATTTCCCTTTCCTGAAAGCCAAACAAGCCGAAATACACAGCGCCGAAAGCCGCATTAAATCCGTGAAGACCGACTACCTGCCCGCATTCATCGTGCAGGACCAATATACTTATGCCACGAGCAACAGTGTAGCCGGGGCATTCCTGCCCAACGAGGGTAGCGCATTGTCGCCTTCGGGCGGTATTCGTTCTGAGAATATCTATACGCCCACATTCGGCAGTTTCACCACGGCAATGGTCGATTGGAAGGTATTTAATTTCGGAAAGGTCAATGCCAATGTAAGCGCCGCCAAAGCCGACCTCGCCCGCAGCCAGGCCGATTACGAGAACGAGCTTTTTCAGCACCAGGTCAAAATCATCGACGCCTATCTGCTGCTTTTGATTAACCAGAAACTGGTAGACGCGCAGCGACAGAACCTGGAACGCGCTGCTGTTTTCAAACGCGTCACCGATGCCGCGGTGACTTCCGGCATGCGCCCGGGCGTCGACAGCTCGCTGGCCGCTGCGGAATATGCCAAAGCACAATTGCTGTTACTGGAAAGCCGGCGTTCGGAAAAGGCACAGCGCCTGCGGTTTTCGGAACTGACCGGCGAACTGCACGATAGCATCGAGGTGGATACCATGGGTTTTTACTCCCAACTACCCACTGCTCCGGAAGAAATCGGATCATTTCTTAAAAACCCCGCATTAAGGTTTTCGCAGGCTCAGATTGACGCCTCCGTGGCACGCAGCCTCGCCGTAAAACGCTCGTATTTGCCATCCGTTTCGCTGGTAGGCGCCGGTTGGGGACGCGGCTCAGGGGTTTCGAACAAAGACGATTCCTTCCGCACCGATTTTGGCAGCGGGGTTAAATACCAGGTTTACAACTACCTGATAGGCGTTTCCACACGCTGGAACCTGACCAGCATTTTCAAAGTCAGGAACGACTACCACGCAGAGCAGTTTCAGGCAGAACGGTTTAAGTCATTGTATAAAACCCAGCAACTGCAACTCGACCGCCAGGCACGCGAGTCCGAAATCCAGTTCCAGCTTTCCCTCGCGCAGGCGCGCCTCACGCCCGTACAACTTGCGGCCGCGCGTACTGCATTCAACCAGGCCGAAGCACGCTATCAAAGCGGTTTGACAGACCTTTTTACATTGGCGCAAAGCGTCAATACGCTCAACCGGGCGGAAGTCGACAAGTTCGTAACCAACGGCAATGCATGGCGCTCGCTGCTGCTCAAAGCCGCCGCAGCCGGTGACCTCGACATTTTCCTGAGCCAGATAAACAGATAATCCTATGTACCAACTCATCAGAACTGCCCTCCGACAGCCCATTTCCATTGTGGTGGTCGTGATCGGCATCCTATTCTTCTCGATTTTGTCGATACGGAGCATTCCCGTCGACATTTTCCCAAACCTCGATTTGCCCACCATTTACGTGGTGCAGCCCTACGGCGGTATGGCCCCCGACCAGATGGACGGCTTTATCGCAACCCGCTACCAGGACCACTTTCTGTACGTTTCCGGTATCCGCGACGTGGATGTGAAAACCATCCAGGGGTTGTCATTGATCAAACTCTCGTTCTATCCCGGCACCGACATGGCGCAGGCCGCGGCGGAAGTCGCTAACAACGTCTCCCGTGCAAAGGCCTACATGCCCGAGGGAACAGTACCTCCGCAAGTAGTCCGTTTTGACGCCAGCTCGGTGCCTATCGGCCAGATGGTATTCGAAAGCGCTTCACGGTCGTTGAACGAAATCCAGGACTTCGCCTCCTCGCGGGTAAGGCCGATGTTCAGCCGCATTGAAGGCGTTTCCAGCCCGCCGCCATTTGGTGGTAACCAGCGAACGATCGTCGTCCGCGTCGATCCGGAACGCATCCGAAGCTACCATTTGACGCCGGAAGAGGTGATCAAATCCATTATTGCCAACAACCAGCCTTCTCCCGCCGGTAATATCCGTATGGGCGACAAGACATTGATGACGCCCGTCAACTCCCTCATTAAGAAACCGGAAGACTTTCTGAATATTCCTATACGCGTCGGAGCAGGACCTACTGTGTTCATCCGCGATGTGGGTGTGGTTGAAGACGGTGCCGACGTTACCGTGAGCTACGCGCTGATCAATGGCCGTCGCGCGGTTTATATTCCTGTTGTAAAAAAATCCGACGCTTCGACGCTCGATGTCGTGAACAATATCCGTGCTGCATTGCCGCAACTGCGGAATGCCGTGCCGGAGGATGTGAAGATTTCTTATGAATTCGACCAGTCGGTGTATGTGACCAACTCTTTAAAAAGCCTTATAACCGAAGGTATTTTGGGTGCATTGCTCACCGGTTTGATGGTACTGCTCTTCCTGAGGGATTGGCGCAGCGTGATCATCGTGATCGTGACCATCCCCATTTCCATTCTTTCGGCGGTGATATTGATGAATTTGTTTGGCCAAACCATTAATATCATGACACTGAGCGGCCTGGCATTGGCTATCGGCGTGCTCGTCGACCAGGCGACTGTGACCATCGAAAACATTCACCAGCACCAGGAAATGGGTAAGCCGAAAGAACAGGCCATTTGGGACGCTTGTAAGGAAATCGCATTCCCGGAGTTCCTCATCCTGCTCGCGATCCTGGCCGTTTTTGCGCCGTCATTTGTTATGAGTGGTATTCCAAGATCAATGTTTTTGCCACTCTCGCTGGCCGTTGGTTTCGCGATGATCGCTTCGTTTTTACTTTCGCAGACATTGGTACCGGTGCTTGCCAACTGGCTTTTGAAGGACCACCCACACCATGAAGCGCCGACATTGGCATTGGATAGCCGTGAAATTAATGATGTAATTGAAGAAGGTGCGCACCCGTCGCTGCCACCTACCGGCTTTGAAAAGTTCAAATTAAAATACCTGAATGTGCTTGGCAGCATAATGGGCAAGCGCCTGATCGTGCCGGTCTACCTCGTCGGAACCATTGTATTGATCGTCGGCGGGTTCTTCCTCATCGGTACCGACATTCTCCCGAAAGCCAACAGTCACCAGTTTCAGATGCGCATGCGGGTACCCGACGGTACGCGTGTGGAGCGCACGGAGGAGGCTACATTGAAGGTTTTGAACCTTATTAAATCGGAAGTAGGGAAAGAGCATGTCGAGATCTCCTCGGCTTACGTAGGTACCGTCCCTTCCAGCTATGGTACTTCCAATATCTTCGTGTTCAACAGCGGCCCGCATGAGGCGGTTTTACAGGTTTCTTTGAAAGAAGAATTTCCTGTAAGAATGGATGCTTTGAAAGAAAAGCTCCGGGCAAGAATCGCCAAGGAAATCCCGAATCTGGCCATTTCGTTTGAACCGATTGAGCTGGTCGACAAAATCATGAGCCAGGGCGCATCGACACCGATCGAGGTAAGTGTGGCCGCCAAAGATGTGGAGGAAGCCGGAAGGTTTGCCCGCAAAATCCAGAAAGAAATGCAGCAGATCGCATTCCTCCGCGACGTGCAGATCGCCCAGCCGCTGCAATACCCGATCCTCGATGTAAAAATCGACCGCGAAAGGGCGGGACAATTGGGCATCACCTCCACGCAAGTGGCACGCTCAATGGTAGCTGCAACATCTTCCAGCCGTTTTACAGACAAAAACCTATGGCTCGACGACGCAAAAGGGCTTGCCTACCAGGTTCAGGTACAGATTCCGGAATACCAGATGACTTCTGTGGAAGATATTGGTACTATTCCATTGAAAACCGGCGTCAGCAACCCGCTGCTGGCCGACGTAGCTACATTCTCCGAAAAAACAGCCCCGGGCGAATACGACCGCTCCGGCCCCAACCGGTTGGTGACCGTCACGGCCAATATCCATAAAAAAGACCTCGGCGCCGCCAGTACCGCCGTTCAAAAAGCGATTAAGAATGCGGGAGAGCCGCCACGCGGGGTGATTGTGGAACTGAAAGGTCAAACCGAGCTGCTGACGGAAACATTGAACAGCTTACAAACCGGTCTGTTAATCGCCGTGGTGATCATGTTCCTTTTGCTGGCGGCCACTTATCAGTCGTTCAAATTGTCGCTGGTTGTACTTTCAACCATTCCGGCTGTGGTAGTGGGCTCCATTGGCCTGCTCCTGCTCACCGGCGCGACGTTGAACCTGCAATCCTACATGGGTCTGATCATGTCCGTCGGGGTATCCGTAGCGAATGCGATCCTGATGGTAACCAATGCGGAAAACCTTCGCCTCAAATTACAGGACGCTCATAAGGCCGTCACGCTCGCAGCCGGCAGCCGTATCCGCCCGATCCTGATGACGAGTATCGCGATGATCGCCGGTATGATCCCGATGGCATCCGGCCTTGGCGAAGGCGGCGACCAAATCGCACCGCTCGGGCAGGCGGTAATCGGTGGGCTGATCGCCTCCACTCTGGCTTCGCTGCTCATTTTGCCGGCCGTATTCACGCTCGTTCAGCGCAAAGCGTCCGTCAACTCGGTATCCCTCGACCCAGAAGATCCCGAAAGCAATTTCTTCCGTAAAAAACTCCAAACAGCTGTTTCCATGACTCCCCTGAAATCCATTCTGATATTGATCACCGTCGCTGCCGGTATGAGCGCGTGCAGCAGCACCGCCGAGACGAGCGAAAAGCACGAAGCGAAAGCCCCAGCCGAGGTTCAGGTTGTGGAACTGGCCTATGTAAAAAGCATGAAACCGGCCAAGCAGATCGCATTACCCGGCGAATTGAAGCCGTGGAACAAGGTCGGCATTCATCCGAAAGTGAAAGGATTCGTAAAAACGGTGAATGTGGATCGCGGTTCTGTGGTCACGAAGGGTCAGGTATTGTCAGTGCTGGAAGCCCCGGAAGTTATCTCCGAATTGAGTCAGGCCAAAGCGCAACTGATAGCCGCCGAAGCAGCATTGCAGCAGACCACGACGCGGTACCAGGCCAGCGCATTGACATACCATCGTTTACAAAAAACAAATCGTACAGAAGGTGCCGTCTCGCTCAACGAGCTCGACCTCGCCAAAGCACGGGCAGCCGCTGATAGTTCGGCGATGGCCGTAGCGAAAGGCCATGTACAGGCTGCGAAGTCATTCATGGAAACCAAAACAGAGCTATCGCGTTACCTTATCGTGACCGCACCGTTCGACGGCATTATTACGGAAAGAAATATCAGCCCTGGTGCGCTGGTAGGCCCGGGTGAAGGCGGTGCCAAGCCATTATTCATTTTGGAAGACAATACCAAACTGCGTCTGACGCTCGCGATCCCGGAAAACATCTCCAGCGCCATTCCGAACAAAGGTGAGGTCAGTTTCACCGTTTCGGCCAGTCCTGAAAAAATATACAAGGCAGTTTACGCCCGCAGCTCCCGCACATTGACCGAAGAAAACCGCTCGATGATGACCGAGTTCGATGTCAACAACCGCTCCAACGAGCTGAAAGCAGGCATGTATGCACAAGTACAGCTCAATACCGAGCGTACCGGCAACACGCTCTTCGTTCCGACGACGGCTGTCGTCAATTCCAGTGAGCAAGTCTTTGTAATCCGCGACAAAGGCAAAAAAGCGGAATGGGTACCTGTTAAGCGAGGCGTGGTGGTCGATACACTCGTTGAGGTTTTCGGCGACCTGCACGATGGCGATGCGATTGTGAAAAAGGCTTCGGAGGAATACCGCAACGGGCAGGAATTGTAGCAGGTAACCGCTCGGTCAGCCGGTCGCACATTGTGGAGAGGGTGTCTCAATTCAAAAATGAGGCACCCTCTCTTATTGTTTTTAAAACCCTTAAATTACTTCCTGCTGTAAGTATCCAGCGTAGCTTGAGGAAATGACCGGAGAATATCGGCCATCGTGTTTTTAATCATCGTGTTCTGGTCCTCCTTTTTAGTAGGCGCCTTCACTTTTCCGGATGCCCAGCCCTGCCATACCATCCGTTCGGTCGATTTCTGATAGATATTCAGAATGAAGCGGCTTTCCTGGTAATTGTAGGTAGAAATATTGTTGCCACCTCCATACCACCACATGTAAGGCGAATACATATTATTGGAGCGAACTTGCTGGCGGTCTTTCACGTCCGTCATAAATCGCACCACGATCTCGGGATTCTGGGTGTCCATCTTGTAGCCTTTGGCCTCCATCACCTCCACTACGGCATCGCCCAACCGGCGCCTGTTCAGTTCGCTACCCAGTAGCGGATCCTGCTCCATATTATGCTCGGCCTCCACTTTGAAGGTTTTGAATTGTTTAAGATTCACAGCCGAATCGTAATCGTAGCTGACCTGAAGGGCATTGCTGCACGCCATCAGGAATACGCCCGCCACCACCGCCACACCGGCAGACTTTATCAACTTCACTATGGTTTTCATTGTGTTTTTGAACGTTTGGTTATGTTACATTACTCTGACAGTTCCAGGGGGTATTTGGTTTAAATGCCTGTGAAACATCTATTAAACTTATAAACAAATAAAACTGATATATCGATCGGGGAAATATATAAACAAAAACGCGCCCGGATTTTGCCGGACGCGATGTACTGGGAATATATAAGGGACCACGAACTTTAATGACCTATCCTAAACGTGCTTATAGTCAGGATGTTTGTAAGGAGCCCGGTAAGTACGGGCCAGTAACGCATTTGCCTCTCTGTCACCCACAATTTCGCGCTTTATTGGGTCATAAACAATCGAACGGCCTGTTTTCATCGAAAGATTTGCCAAAATGCAGCTTGCAGTCGATATATGTCCTTCCTCGATGTCGGCAACCGGCTTGCTGCTGTTCTCAATCGCGTTCAGGAAATCGAGCATATGCAGCCGCGTTGCGGGTGCCGCGTTGAGCTCGATCTTGTCTTCTTTCAGGTCCTCGGGGTATTTCTCCTTTTCGTAAACGACGTCTTTGTGGATTTTCTCGCCTTTGCCCTGCGGAATGAAATCGTAAGCCATGGTACTCGCCCAAAGCGTTCCTTTCTCGCCGTACAAAGTAAACGACCATGGGTAATCCGGGTTGTTGGGTGTTCCCCACGTGCGGTGCTGCCATACGCAGTTCAGCCCGTCGTATTCGAAGATCGCCGATTGCGTATCGGATATATTCGACTTACCTTCCTTTTGCACGTAAATACCACCCGTCGATGAGATTTTTTTCGGCCATCCCAGTTTCAGCATCCAGCGTACCGTATCGAACATGTGCACGCACATATCGCCGGTAATGCCATTGCCATATTCCATGAACGTCCGCCACCAGCGCACGTGTGGCGAGCCGTCGTAGGGGCGTAGGGGCGCGGGACCGGTCCATTTTTCGTAATCCAGGTAATCGGGAACTGCTTCTACCGGCGGGTTACCATTGGCCCGCATGTGGTAATAGCAGCACATTTCGACATGCGAAATCTTGCCTAGCAAACCAGCGTCCACGATATTTTTCTTGGCATCGATCAAATGCGGCGTACTTTTCCGCTGCGTTCCAACCTGAACTACCTTTTTGTATTTACGGGCGGCTGCCACCATCGCTTCTCCTTCCAACACATCCACGCTGATAGGCTTCTGCACATATACATGCGCGCCAGCCTTCACCGCGTCGATCATTTGCAATGCATGCCAGTGATCGGGTGACCCGATCAGGACGATGTCCATTTCATTCTCTGCAAGCATCTTCTGGTAATCGCCGTACAACTTCGGCGTCTTACCGGACTTCTGCCGCTGGCTCACCAGTTTGCCGGCTTCGTTCAATTGATTTTTATCCACATCACAAAGCGCGATCACCTCTACGGGTGCCACCTGAATCAACCTGAAAAGATCACTTTTACCATACCAACCCGTACCAATTAACCCTACGCGCCATGTTTTGGCGGGATTGATCAGGTCCATTCCCTGCGCTCCGAAAGTTGAAAGTGCCAATGCAGCCGTGGCCCCGTGGAGAAAGCTACGGCGGTTGATATTGAAAGTATTCATCCGTGTTTTGATTGGTTTTAGGAAGCTGGCAAATGCCATATGGGGGTAAAAGGGTGGGCAGCGTGGCGTTTTACTTCTACCCGGGGATATTTTGCGAGAGAAAGTGACAAAACAATTTAGGAAAATGTCTTACGCAGCAACCTTTAATATGATATCCATCTCCGCCAAAAGCTTCAACAAATGCTGCGTGAACTGCAACTTAATCTCTTCGAACTGGGCAATGGCTAATTCATCAGGTTGTTCCTGGGTTTCATGCCTTGCAATAGAGGCATTCACGCGAATAATCTTTTCGAGCGTATCTTGTATTTCTTCTTGAAGTTGGTCAAACGGTCTCATGACAATAACAAGTTAACAATGCCCTTTCTTCTGTTGTGACGATCTCTGGTCAGAAAATGTAGCCAATCAAGTCTATCAAAGTTAGTCAAAAAGTACTTGGGATGTTCTGCCGGGTAATCTTTGATAAAATAGATATCCAACTTTGGGAGGTCTCGCTTGATACAACTTAAAACTTCCTGATTGGACTCGTAAAAGACACTATCCACAAAACAGACCAGATCAATATCCTCCGGATGCGGTTTAAGCGTTGCAAAAGATCCGTCAACCCAAATTTGCAGTCTGTCGATTTCCCAACTAGTTACACGGGATATAAATTCCTTCAATTGTACTGCCAATTCAGCCCTTTGGTGGTTGAATATAAAAATCTGCTCAAAATAGCTCCAAGCAATATCCGTGATTTCGTCAGGGACGAGATAACCATTGTCATCAAATTTGCACGATCCCAATCCCATAGTAACTATTTCACTTCAAAAACTCCCCCACATTCCCTTTCGTCACCAACTGAAAAGGAATAAGTACCTCCTTCTCAAACGCCTCTTTCTTAGCAGCCTTCACCGCCGTTTCAATCGCCTTTCCGCCTTGCTCTTTGGCATTCTGGAAAACGGTGGCATCCAATGTTCCCTTTTTCACAGCCTGCAACGCATCTGGAATAGCGTCCACGCTTACAACCAGTACCTTCCCTTTCAAACCGGCCGCTTCCAGTGCTTTCACAGCGCCCATGCCCATTTCATCGTTTTGCGCGAAAATGGCGTTGATCTTATCGCCGTAGGACTGTATCCAGTTCTCGGTGAGCGACATGCCTTTTGCACGGTCCCATTCTCCGGTTTGTTCCGCTAGGAGTTTCAGGCCCGGGTTGGCTTTCAGAATTTCCTTCGCTCCGTTATCACGTCTGATCTGCGCGGCCTGGCCCATAAAACCGTGCATCATCAGCACATTGCCTTTGCCGCCCAGTTTTTCCGCAATGTATTTCATGGCAATGCGTGCCGATTCGGTGTCGTCCGAGCCCACGAATGCGGTAGGTTTGGCGGACGTTTCGGAATTGACATTGATAATGGGAATCTTCGCGTCCATCGCCAGTTTGATCGCCGGTGAGCTCGCTTCCACCTCACAGGGATTCATGATGATCGCGTCCACACCCTGGCCGATAAAGCTTTCGACCTGCTCCACCTGCTTCAATGCCGAACGTTCCGCATCCACGGTTATCAGCTCCACGCCCAGTTCCTTCGCCTTCGCTTCCATCGCATCGCTCACATTCACAATAAACTCGTTTTGCATACTCAACATCGTAGCCCCGATCACCAGATTACCCCCGCCTTCCGAGCCGGATTCTTTGTTGGAAGATTGGTTACAGCCGAAAAGGACTGTCGCCATGAGTGTAGCAAAAATGAGGTTACGTTTCATAGAGTTATCAGCCGCAGGCCGCAAGGTTATATTTAATATTAAAATCAATTTCAAATCCCTCCTCCTTCCTCCCTTTCATCCCTTTCCTCCCTAATCATTCCCTCTTCCCAACCCCATCCAGCACAACGGCCCCGATAATGATCACCCCCATCACCACTTGCTGATAATACGAAGTCACATTCAACAAATCGAGACTGTTACTGATCACGCCGATGAGCAATGCGCCAATCAATGTGCCCGTCATGGTTCCCGTTCCGCCCGAGGTGCTGGTACCACCGATAATTGCGGCGGCAATCGCGTCCAGCTCGAATCCGGCACCGGCATTAGGCTGACCAGTCGTAATGCGTGACGTGAGCAAAATACCTCCCAATGCAGAAAGCAGTCCGCAAATCGTATATACCCACATTTTGACACGGCTCACGCGTATACCCGACGCGCGCGCAGCAGGCTCGTTACCCCCGACCGCGTACATGTAGCGCCCGAGGATAGTTTTATTCAAAACCACCGAACAAACCGCAAATGCAATGATCAGAATGATAATAGGGAATGGGATACCGGCGATATTACCTCCCCCAATGAAGTTGAACGAGTCGGAGAGGTTCGAAACGGGCCTTCCTTTACTGAGAATCAATGCAAGCCCGCGGCCGATGGTCATGGTACCCAACGTGACGATGAATGGCGGCACTTTGCTTTTGGTAACCACTAATCCGTTGAATGCCCCCATGACCGAACCAGCTCCAAGACCGACAAGGAGCGGCACCACGAGCGGATAAGTGTCGGGATGTGCGAATGTTGCGGCGGCTACGCCAGTTACGGCTACCATCGAGCCAAGCGAAAGGTCTATTCCGCCGGTAATGATCACAAAAGTGACCCCAAATGCCAATAATGCATTGATAGACACCTGGTTCCCGATGATCAGCAAGTTAGAGACTGTAAAAAACTTCGGTGTACTCAGTGCCAGCACCAGACATATCAATGCAAATGCGAAGAAGATGCCGTACTGGCCTAGTTTGGAGAATCTGTTCATGTTTTAGATTTGGCTTTAGGCTTTAAGCTGTAAGCAAAAAATGATTTTAAACTAAAAGCATATAGCTTAAAGCCTATTGCTGATAGCTCCTACGCCACCGCATACCGCATAATCAATTCCTGCGTCGCTTCCGCTTTAGACAGCAGCGCGGTTTGTTTTCCTTTGGATAAAACCAGTATCCGGTCGCTAAGGCCCAGGATTTCCGGTAGCTCCGATGATATCATGATGATCGCCATGCCCCGGTCGGCGAGGCTGCGGATCAGTTTATAAATTTCAAACTTCGCCCCGACGTCCACACCCCTGGTCGGCTCATCGAGGATGATGATTTCGGGCGAGGCGAGCAGCACCTTGCCGATGACGACTTTCTGCTGGTTTCCTCCACTCAAATACGTTACAAGCTGGCTGGTCCCGGCCGTTTTTATCTTCAAATCGGCAATCATTTTTTCGGTAACCGATTGTTCGCTGTGTGTGTCTATAAAACCACCTTTATGGTGATTACCCATGCTCGAAAGAGTGATATTATCCTTAACCGACATTCTTGGAATAAACCCAAGGCCTTTCCTGTCTTCGCTCACATAGCCAATGCCCCGGTCTATGGCCTCGCGCGGCGTACGCGCCCGAAGCGGTGACTGTTTGATGGTGATTTCGCCCTCGTCCCATTGATCCAGCCCGAATATCGCCCTGACTATTTCCGTTCGTCCCGCGCCCATCAACCCTGCCAGCCCCAGTATTTCGCCGGATTTGACATTAAAACTGATATTTGAAAACTTGCCTGTTTTGCCCAGGTTTTGAACAGAAATTACTTCGTCACCAACGGGCTGCGTCGCTTCCGGAAACATCTGATCGATCTCCCGTCCCACCATCATGGCAATCAGCGAATTCTGGTCCAGCGCGGCGGCATGGTGGGTACCCACATATTTGCCATCCCTCAACACGGTTATGGTGTCCGAAATCCGGAAGATCTCGTCCATTTTGTGGGAAATGTAAATAATGCCGACGCCCTCCGCCTTCAAGTCACGGATAATCTGGAACAGCGTACTTACTTCCTTATCGGAAATGGCCGAAGTGGGCTCATCCATAATGATGACTTTCGCGTTGTTCGAAACGGCTTTTGCAATCTCGACCATCTGCATTTGCGCCACGCTGAGGTGTTTCATCTTTGCCTTTGGTGCTATGTTAACACCCATTCGGTCAAGCAACGTGGCCGCTTGCCGGTTGATCTCCAAATCATTCAGCAAGCCCGAGAATATCCCGCTTTTAGCGGAAACTTCCCTTTCCCTGCCCAGGAAAATATTCTGCGCCACGGTCAGTTCGGGGATGACCAGAATTTCCTGGTGGATCATGGAAATGCCTTTTTTCAAACTTTCATTTACATTGTTTCCCACCATGGTGTTTCCTTCCATCAAAATCTCACCGGAATCCGGCGTAACAAGGCCGATCAGGATTTTCATGAAAGTCGATTTTCCGGCCCCATTCTCGCCCATTAAGGCATGCACTTCGCCTTTTCTTAGGTCAAAATGAATATTGTCCAACGCTTTCACGCCGGAAAATGACTTGGAAATTTCCTTAACCCTGAGAATGTAGTCGGACATAGCAGTATCGAAACTGAGGCTTTGACCTATCCCGCAGGACATGGTCAAAGCCTCAGATTAAGAATGCATTACTGAATTAACCCTCCCAATGCACGCCGGTATCTTTCCAGCTTTTGGAAGCTGCCGAGTCGAGCACTGCTTCGCATACTTTCTGTGTTTCGTAGGCGTCGCGGAAAGTCGGTGAGCAAGGTTTGCCGGTTTGCAGGCTTTCGAAGAAGTCCGCGGCCTGGTGTACAAATGAATGCTCGTAACCAATGCTGGTTCCGGGAATCCACCAACGCTTCATATAAGGCTGATCGCTATCGGTTACCAGAATCGATCTCCATCCGCGAACGATCGACTCGTCGTTGTGGTCGAAGTATTCGAGGCGGTTCATATCGTGCAGGTCCCAGCGAATGGAAGCATGCTCGCCATTGATTTCAAAAGTATAAAGCGCCTTGTGGCCGCGTGCGTACCGCGTAGATTCGAACAGACCCAATGAGCCGTTATCGAAATGGCAATGGAAGATGCAAGCGTCGTCGATACCCACTTTCTGGATCTCCCCGGTGCCGGCATGCTTGCGCTCCTTGATGAATGTCTCAGCAACCGCAGAAACATCCTTAATGCCGCCATTGATCCACATCGCCGTGTCGATACAGTGCGCCAGCAAATCGCCCGTTACGCCCGACCCTGCTGCGTCTACATCGAGCCGCCAGGTCGCCGTTCCTCCCTGTGGTACATCCGGGCTGATTGTCCAGTCTTGCAGGAAGTTTGCACGGTAGTGAAAAATACGCCCCAGTTTGCCCGAATCCACAATTTGTTTCGCCAAGGTCACAGCAGGCACGCGGCGGTAGTTGTACCACACGGTGTTTTTCACGCCGGCAGCTTCAATGGCATCCACCATTGCTTTCGCTTCCGCGAGCGTACGGGCGAGGGGTTTTTCGCAAAGGATCATTTTTCCCTTCGCAGCCGCTGCCAATGCGATCTCGGCGTGGGTATCATTGGGTGTACAAATATCCACCGCGTCGATGTCGTCGCGTTCGATAATCTTGCGCCAGTCGGTTTCGTACGATTCGTAGCCCCATTGCTCGGCAAAAGCCTTCACTTTCTCCTCGTTACGGGAACAAACAGCCGCCAGTACCGGGCGGTATTCGAGTTCAGGGAAAAAGTCCCCGATTCTTTTATAACCATTGGTATGCGTGCGGCCCATCAAACCGGAACCGATCAGCGCTACACGAATTTGCTTTTTTTCTGACATTTTGTTTAATGCTTTAGGCTGTAAGCTATAAGCTTTAAGCCTTAGGTTTTTGGAATATTTTAAAAGCTTTAAGCCTTAGGCTATATGCTTTATGCACGTGTGCAGTACAAATCGGCAAAGCATTGCGCTTACAGCTTATAGCCTACTGCTTACAGCTTAAAGCCCTTACGCTACCCAGCCGTGTGCATTACGCACTTTAACCAGCGCCGCAAGGATGTCGTTCCAGGTCTGCTGCTGATACATGACCTCGTTCGGGAACATGCAGCCATCCCAGCAAATGTGACGGAATGCTCGCGTTAGCTCGCCTTTCTCGTCGCGGAGCCAGAAACCGGCATGATGTACGATATCGAGTTTGCCGTTTGGATCAGTAGCGAGGCAGTGGCGGCCGGTTTTATCGTGTGAGCCGGTCCCGTGAACGGTCCCGTCGTTTTGCGCTACGTGGAAATCAATTGTCCAGGGTCGAAGCGCGGCGGTCATTTTCTTGAAGGCTTCATCCAAGGTGGCGCGGTCGCTCCATTCGAAGTCAGCCGGCAGAATACGGTCTTCCGGCGCATTGTAGCCCAGCAGGTAAAGGAAAGTATGGGACATATCGGCCTGGAAACCGACGTTCGGGCGGTCTGTCGCTTCGAGCGTATCGATCATCGCTTTCCAGCTATGCATACCGCCCCAGCAGATTTCACCTTCAGCAGCCAGGTTCTCGCCAAAATCGGCGGCCACGTCGGCAGCACGTCTGAAAGTCTCAGCAATTTGTTTGGTATTACCTTTCGGATCGGCCGACCATGCTTCGGGCGAAGCAGCCGAGTCGATGCGGATCACGCCACCATTGCGTATCCCGGCATCGCGCAGTTGCTTGCCGAATACACATGCCTTGCGAACCTGCTCCACAAACGTGTCGCGTGCGTCCTTGCTACCCATCGCCGAGCCGGCCCATACGTTTGCTACCAGACTTCCTGCTTCCAGGTTAAACCCTGCCAGCTTATCAGCCAGGCGTTTTCCGCCGTCAGCGGCATTCAGGTATTCACCGATATGCTCGTCGAAAAGACCGATATCGACGCCATCAAATTTCACCCCGTCCACTTCGGCAGCGGCGGTTTTTTCCAAAAGTGTGTCAAAAGGAATGATCGGTTCCGAATCCGAACCTTTACCCACGATACCAGGCCATGTGGCATTGTGGAGTTTGGGGAAATTATTTTCAGGCATGGTTTAAGAGATAAGGGCTTTAAGCTGTAAGCCTTAGGCTATAAGCTCTGGGCCTGATGAATAAAATGTTGATAAACGGGCTTTAAGCTGTAAGCCCTAGGCATTAAGCTATAAGCTCTAAACTTTATGCATAAAAGACTGAGCATATAGCCTATTGCTTAAAGCTTACGGCTCTACAATACCAAATCAGGATTACCCGGACCAAAGTGCTTCAAAATCACGATCGGGTCGCTAGTCGACGGGTTGCTGATCGTAACGCCTTCAATCGCAGCGGCTTCGGTTACGAAATATTCGTCGTTAGTCAGTTGTCCGTAGCGGATCAGTGCAGGGGTTTCGATATCCCACACACCGAATTTTCCATGTCCCTGCATTACGATCATTCCGTATGCAGCAGCGTCAGTAATGGTAACAGTCTGTCCGGGAAAAACGGTAAGTTCCTTGGCACTGTAAGCCTCATTTTTATAGCAAATCCAATTTTCACTATATCCTTCTTCGGCCATTGCAGCGACATCTTTTACCGGTTTGGGGCGCATGAAATGCTTCTCCATTAAATTAGGATTTACGTTCAAATCCCAGTCGATCACTTCCATCAACAGGTCATAATCGCCAATCCTGTCTTTCGGCGTTCCTTTCCAAAGCAGCTCCTCCGGAATAACTGCCTCATTGACAAGCGATTGATACATCGCAAAAATATCCGATGCTTTTTGAGGCTCATAGGTACACAAGCTACCCGGCGCATGCAACATGCCGGGGGGCACATCCCAGCCTGTTCCCGGCTCCAGACGAAATGCCTGGGAATAATTGGTAATCTTATTGTCACCCTTGGTGAAGTTCATCAGACACTCTTTGATCTGCTCTTTTGTCGTACCGGGAGCGATACCAATGAACGTGTATGGAAAATCGCCACCGTGATTGTTCAATTGAGGTGGAAAATAGTAGGCTTCCGGCTTTCCATTCTGGCCCACCATGGCGGCGTGCTCATCTCTGTGGTGAATATGATGCGGAAGCGGCCCCATATTGTCAAAAAACTTGGAGTACATAGGCCAGCTCTTGTATTGATCCCAAAGTCTGTCGCCTATAATCTGACCTTTCAGCTCTTCTACCGCATCCCGCAGTGTCACTTTTTGAACGCCTGATTCACCTTCAAAAACGATTTGGCTCAAACCTTCATTTTCGCCTGTAAGCGGCCCGTTTTCCGCAGGAGTGGTTGAAGACAACCAACGTTCATCGATTCCACCACGCTCTCCACCCAACACGTAGTAATCGTCTGGATGCAATTTGATCCTGCGGCCGGGAACACAAAATGAACGCGGCACCCAGGTCGGCGCCAGACGCAAAATTCCCTTCCCCTGCTCCAACGCCTTCTCAGCTATACTTGAAAGTCCCATTGTTTTTGTATTAAAAAATTGGTTTTTTGGTTACAAATATTACGGTGCTCTGCACCTTGCGATTCATGGATGCATCGCACCCTAATTATTCCCGGCAAATATTGCGGTGCTCTGCACCTTCACCCGGGTGCAGAGCACCCTGACAATTGTGGATAAATGGCATCATAACAATCATTTCAAGGTGCAGCGCACCGCAAGAATTGTTACGCATTACGACACATTCACCTTCAATTCAAATTCTTCGATCTCCTCTTTTGCCGTCAATATGCTTAGTTCGAGGTCGTACTCCCGCGTCTCTTCCGGTTGAAGGAAAATCAAAGTACCGTCCTCCCGAGCTTTTGCCTGACCGGATAGCGGGTGTGTACTTGGCTCTATGCCGGTCACATATTCGCCTTTGCCCCAATGCTGCCAGTTGGCCAGCCATGGCAGTTGCTCTTTTTTGAATTTCAATGCGACGGCCAGCCCAAGTTTCTCATTGTGTAAGCCGCAAATGCTGTCACCGAAAATGTCCGCGTCCACGTCGATCAATGCTACTTCTTCCCCACTTCCAAGATGGTTTTCCAGCGGGGCGGGTGCTTTTTTGAATGCATTACCTTCTTTGAAAATCTTCGCATTTTCTTCAAAGCGCGGATGCCATTTGCCATTCCACAGAATATCGGTACCCTCGTCCACGATCGGCCAGCCGAAATTGAAATGGTATAGCAGCATATGTGGCGTCGCAGTATTGGCCTTATTAATTACCTCATCGTGAATGCGCAGCTTCGCTTCGCCCAATGTGGCCGAAATGGTCCGTTTCAGCTCCAAACTAGGGCCGAATGGGCGCGTTTCGCGGATAATGCCGGTAATGCTCATGTCGTACTTCCCGGCACGCAGATCGGGCTGGACGATCGAAATGATTTCCGCAGGTTGATTACCGATCAAACCATGCAATCCGCGGTCGCCGAAACTGTCGGACTCCGGCCCTCCCGCGTGCGAGAGGCCACAGGTCGTTAGCAGGCCCCCGCCAAATGTGCGCAGCCAGTCGATGCCTTTGTCGGAAAACGGTTGCGGGGAAGTAATACCTCCATGGCTGATCCATGCCAGACTATGCTGGTTATAGAAAGCTTCGGCGATGTCCATTGCCCTGTCGATCACCACTTTGAAGCGCAACCCGCCGCCGGTATTGATCCACGCAATGCGGGTACCTCTGCCAGCACCATTGTCGAGCACCGAAGTTTCGATGCCGCCCACTTGCACGTGGTTCGACACTTTTACTTTCCAGTCTTCCTCCTGCTTCTCAATGCCTTTCGAATCGCCGATCTCCATTATATCTTAATTAAACTCGTAATTATCTAAACCTCAAAAAGGCGCGAAATACCTTGTTTTAATGCCTTTTACTCGAAAAATGCGAAGTCAGGCCACCGGCACGCTTGTCAGCCAGTTTCTCACTCTTGCGTTGAAATCTTCTGTATTTTCAAAATGGAATGCGTGCCCGAGCTTGTCGTACAGAAAGAGCTCGGCTCCGGGAATGCCGTTGGCGACCTCTTCGGCCATCCATACAGGCGTAAAAATGTCCTCCTTACCCCCTATTACCAATGTCGGCGCATTGATCTTGCCCAGGTCCGGCAATGCATGATGGTTGATACAAGCGGCTGCCTGCCCTTCCAATCCGTGCAAAGGCTGCGGAAATGGGTTAAATGCATCTATTCTGCGCCCATTTTCCAGGTCTTCGTGCTGCTTCTCGTCGTCCCACGACGATTTTGAGAAGATCAGCAACTGAATGTACAAACTGAACTCCTCCGGCCTGAAACGGGCCTTTGCGTTCATGATATGCTGGAAAAGGCCCTTCGCGTAATTGTCGCAACGCGCCCAGGGGCACATCAGCACAAGCGACTTCACTTTTTTCGGATGCCGTATCGCAAGTTGCTGCGCAATGGTACTACCCATCGAGCAACCAATAACGCTGACATTTTCCAAACCCAGAGAATCGAGCAGCCCGGCATAGTCATCCGCCATTTGCTCGGTGGAATACGGGCCGGCGGGCTTGTCCGTCAGCCCCACGCCTCGGTTATCCCCGATAATGCAGCGGAAATGGTGTTTCCAATCCGCCACATGCACGTTCCACACCGCGCCTGGTGCCGTAATGCCCATAATGAGCAGCAAAGGCTCCCCGGATCCGCGTTCCTCATAGTAAAAGTTGATGCCGTTGGTTTTTATGGTGGGCATATTTTGGCTGTGTGCTTTAGGCTGTAAGCTATATGCTTTAAGCCGTAGGCTGTTTTTTATTGATGATTAACTTAGAGTTTTGGCTTAAAGCTTATGGCATATAGCTTACAGCCTATTTCAACCCTGGCACCAACTCCTCCTGAATCCACTTTCCGTCGTGCAATGTCACGAAATCGGGGTCTTCCAGGGCTTCTTCGCCTTCATCTTCGCAGATGATCCAGCCTGTATAGTTAATGTCTTTGAGCCATTGGGTCACACCGGGCAGATCTACTTTGCCTTTGCCCATCAATGTAAATTCGGGGTTTCCGTCCCAATCTTTGTAATGCACATGGTTGATCAGCGACTGGTATTCCTTCATTTTCGCCAAAGGGTCCATACCGCCGTTGATGATGTGGCCTACGTCGGGTGTCCAGCCGGTCACCGATGCGTCCAGCCCTTCGAGTACGATCTTGTAGTCTTCCTCGGTACGGATAATGGAGGAATGCGGGGAGTTCGGATGGTAGCTGCACGGCACACCTTTGTCTGCGGCCCGGCGCGAAACGGTGTTGACGATATTCACAAGACGCTTTTGACGCTCTTCGATGTTATGCCTGCCGGTCGGGATTTGTACGGTATTCAAAACGGCTCCCGGGAAGCGTTGCAGCACGCGGATGGCGTGGTCGGCCACTTCACGTTCGCGTTCGGTCTCTCCGGCTTCGTTCCAGTCCAGCGCGAGCGCCAATGCGGCGAGTTCGATGCCTTGCTCTTTGAGCTTGGCTTCGAGTTGGTCCGGGTCCTGAAGGTCGCCCATCCAGGTAAAAATCGGTTGGATACCGGTAAAACCGGCTTTCGCGATGACTTCAATCATGTGTCCTAACCGGCCCTGGTGTGTTTGACCGCTGTTGCTCATGAACCAGGTGTAGACCTCTGACCCAAAGCGAAATGGAAGTTGCTGAGACATTAAAAAGCTTATTTTCAATTATATAAAATCACTTTGACTTCTTCTTCACCACCTCACCCGGCATGATCAGCGAATCCCAGCCGGCCAGATCCGAAGGCTTCACATTCGCTTTGTATCCGCTGAAATTAAATGTGGTGGGCTTATAGGGCCCTACAAAGGCAATATCATTGTTTGGCTTAATACTCTTTTCCATACCCAGCCCCCAGAACATCGCATTCACGATCATCCTTCTGAAACCTTCATTGAGCAAATCTTCGGAAGCGCCGTGCGTCGTGGTAAATGCGCGGCCCTTTTTGCCGCCTGCCATCTGATAGTCACGAACCCAGGCAACGGGGAGCAATTCTTTGGTCGGGTCGGCAGGAGAATTGGCCGTCATACCATTCAGTACCTGGCCTTTTGCGAGCACAGTTCCTTTGGGATAGGTAGTATAACCTCCCGATTGTACCCACATGTCTTTCACGCCACGGAGGATCGGATTGCCTGCTTGTGCCTCGTCAATGATCAGTTTGGACGATTGCTTGTGGTTCGTACCATAATGCGACACCCAGGTTTCTCCCAGAATGTATTCACCAAAGCCGTCTGTCCATTCCGTTTTCGGCCCTTTGTAGTTCCAGGTGTAATGCTCCCATTTCGGGTCATTTTTTATTTCAAATGCGTGGGTAGAAGTCCGGAAGGCTACGATAGGTCCCCCACGTTTGAGGTAGTTCTCGAAATGCTGCATTTCCTTATCCTCAAAATGCGCGAACCGCATGAAAAGCACCATCAGGTCGGCCTTATCGAGCACATCCAGGCCCTTTACATTCGAGCCTCCGGGGAGGATATAACCTTGCTCGTCGAGCGCGTACACGACCGTACACGTGAACCCATAGCGCTTGGCCATAATGCGCGCCAGTGCGGGAAGCGATTCTTCGCCGCGGTATTCATGATCAGTGGCAATAAAAACGATATTTTTACCTACACCCGGCCCTTTATCACCCTTGTACACCACCCGGTGTTTTTCGGGATCGTCCTGTGCCTGTGAGCCGAAAGTGATCAGTGCAATGCCGAGCACCAGCATTGATTTCAAAAGATTCTTCATAAAATCCGGACTGAAAAAAAGTGGTTGATCAAAGCCCGTGTTTCAGGCCCATTTCGCGGATAAACTTGTAACCGTTTTCGGCAATGTCCCACGGCTCGTTGAACTCCCGCCACACGCCGATCGCATTGGCAAAACCGGGATCGTTCCGCGAAAATGCTTCGATCGTCAGCCAGCCGTCGTATTTGATTGCCGCCAGCGCCGCGAATGCATCGTCCCACTTCACCTGCCCGGTACCCGGCGTCCCACGGTCGTTCTCGCTGATATGCACGTGAGCAAGCACGGGTGCGATGGTTTGCAATGCACTCAGATAACTTTTTTCCTCAATATTGGAATGGTGCGTATCGAACATCGCCCGCACGTTCGGATGGTCGGCGGCTTTTACGAGTTTGAGCAACTGCTCCATGGTATTGCACAGGTAGCATTCAAAGCGGTTAAGAGCTTCCAGGGCAAATGTGATATTCGCCTGTGCCGCGTAATCGGCAGCCGCATTCAAAACCTCCCCCGCCAGCGCGTATTCGCGATCTTCGGCCGGACGGTTTACAAAAACAGTGTGCGCCGAATGGAAAGGCCCGCATATCACTTTGGAATTCAGGTCATGGGCACGGTCCACGGCCCATTTGATTTTGTCCAAAGCCCTCTGCCTCACCTCCACAGATTCACTTACCGGGTTTTCGTCCGCACCGACAGTCATTACCGTCGTGGTTTCCAGGCCCAGGTCTTTCACAAAACTGCCCATTCGCTGGTAAGCCGCGGCTTCCTGGGGGCCTAAATAGAACTCGACGCCGTCGTATCCAATCGTTTTCAGTCGTTCGATGATCGGAAACAGGTCATCCGAAACTGCCGCCGTCCAGGCCAGCACATTAAATCCGATTTTGTTCATTATAAAAGCTTTATGCTTTAAGCCTTAGGCCATAAGCTTTGCACTGAGAGAAATATTATTGTTTGATCCGCAAGTCTTTGTATTCCACTTTCATCGGTGGGCCTACGTGTACCTGTACACCTAAAAGGCCTTTTTTAGCTCCATTTACCGTGTCGTTGTCGGTAACATCGCTCATGAGGACGTCGTTGATGTAGTGTTGCAGGTGATTTCCTTTCACTACGAGATGAAAAGTGTTCCAGTCTTCACTTTTGATCAATGTCTTCAGAGAGTCGGAGGAACCAAGCGAGCCTACCACTTCAAACCCGGTCCATGCATTCCGGGCTACGTTTTTGCGGACGCCTTCCGGTGTTTTCTCGCCTGTATACTCTTTGATAACCGTTTTCTGGCCGCGGTAAGCCAATGTGGTACGCTTGCGTTCTTCGTAATTCTGGCCGGTGTAGTTGTTTTTACCGTCGATGTCGGCCTGGTAGCCTTTCAATGCGAAAGGCACATCGGTCAGTTGCTCGCTGCGGTAGTTGATTCCCGAGTTACCGGCTGCCGCGATCTTGAACGAGCCTTTCAATTCGAAATCCCCCGGTTCGCCGCCGCGCCAGATAATGAATGAGTTGGTTTTCAAAAGCGTTTCAGGTGTTATTTCCCCTACGAGAGAGCCGTTTTCGACGCGCCAGTATTTCGGATCTCCGTCCCAGCCTTTCAGCGTTTTTCCGTCGAAGATGGACTTGAAGCCCTTTTCTGCTTTTTGGGCAAAAGTGTCGACCTGGCTGGTGAGGGTCATCACGGCGGCCAGAAGCATTCCGGCCTTGATAAATCTGAAACTCATTTTGATCGCTTTTATAGGTTTAGTGACTCGTGAATAACTGACTTCCCTTACTGCAAGGGCTATCGGGACATTAACTCCTCTTAAAAAAGCAGAAATTAATATCCAAAAATTCCTAAAAATATCTGATGCACTATCCTGTACTGACCTGCTAGTTCGGAATCGGATCGCCCGGTGTTTTGGCAGCGGGATCGTAAACAGCCACACCTACGCGTGAATCGGCACAGCCATAGTAGAGCAGCCATTTCTTTTTGTAATACACCATTCCTTCAATAAAAACGGTTCCTGCTACGTATTGGCCGCTCTTTTCAAATGGCTCCATCGGGCGGAAGAACGGTGTATCGAGGCGGGCGAGAACTTTGGTTGGGTCATTTTTATCAAACAATACCTGGCCGGCACAATAGCTGTTGGGCGTAAAGCGCTTGTCGCCGTCTTCGCCTTTATCGTTTTTGCCATTATAAAGTAATACAATGCCATTATCGGTCAGGATTGCCGGGGGGCCGCATTCGGTGAGATTGCTGTCGAAATAGCCCTTTCTTGGCGAGATCAGATTGACGAGTTCACCTTTACTATCCACCACCGGCTCCCAGTTGATAAGGTCGGTGGAGGTGGCTATGTTCACATTTGCCTCTCCAAAATAAAGCCAGTATTTGCCGTTTATTTTCGCAATAACCTGCTTATCTCCTACCAGCTTGGTCACAATAGAGCCGGATTTTGTCCAGATGTTATTGAACTTGCCATTATACGCTTCTCTGAAAGCCGCCCCGTACTTCTCCCATTTAAGCAAATCGCGGGAAGTAGCGATTCCGAGGCGCGCCTTATCCTTGTTCCATTGCGTATAAATCACGACGTACAAACCATCTTCCGTTACAGCCACGCGCGGATCTTCGCAGCCGCCAGGCCATTCGTTGGCTTTCTGGCTGTCCTCGGCGGGGAACAGCACGGGTTCTTTCCTTCTTTTGAAATGAATCCCATCCTCACTTTCAGCATAACCGAGGCGTGAGGTACGCATACCGATCGCCTTGCCGGCCTTATCCTCCGCGCGGTAGAGCACCACGATTCTCCCGTTTTTGATGGCCGCAGCCGGGTTGAATGTGTCATTCGATTCCCAATCGACGTGCCGCTTGTTCATCGGACAGAAAAAGTGTGAGGTGCTGTCGGGGGCTATCACCGGATTCACTCCGACTGGTCGTTTGAAACCGCCGAAAGTCCACTCGGGTAGTGTGTTTTCGGTTTGCGCAAATACCTGTCCCGTTAAGATCGATGCGCATATAGCCAGGCGTGCGATAAAATTTTTCATAGATTTTCTATCAGTTATCAAATCACATTTTTCAAATATAAGGCTCTCCGGACAAAAAAAATCCGGCCTGATTGCTCAAACCGGATTTAATGTCTTTTAAATATTCGCTGATTATTTGTTCGCTACCAGATTTACGTCGAGTGTAAAATCGTTGTCGATCGCCTTGTCGCCAAGGTTTTCGAAGAAATTGGTCGAGCGGAATTTGATATCGTATTTCGTACGATCAATAGCTACTTTCGCGTTGGCTGTTACTTTTTTCGCATCAGAAGTAATAGTTGCGGGGAATTTCACATCCTGGGTAATGCCTTTAATGGTAAGCTTGCCCGTTACATCGTACGCATTACCGCCTTTTGGCGTCACAGTAGAAATGACCAGCTTTGCCTGCGGGTGTTTTTCAACCGAGAAAAAGTCGTCACTTTTGAGGTGATTGGTGAGTTTGCCGTTCATTTCCTTGTCGGTCACATCGGTCACAACGAGCGATTTGATATCAGCTACAAAACTTCCTCCTTTGAGCTTGTCGTTATCCACCACGAGTGTACCGCTTTCCAGAGGTACCGTCCCGGCGTGTGTTCCTGTCACTTTTTTAGCGCCCCAATTGATGGTGCTCGCTTTCGGGTCCACTTTCAAAGTTTTGTCGGCAGCATTCTTTCCAGGACCGTTGGCAATAGCAGCAACATTGAAAAGCAAACCAGCTGCCGCGAGTACAAACATTTTTTTCATAATAATTTCAATCGTTTAAAGTGTAGAAGAATTGTTTTGAAAGATATAAAGAATAAAAAGCACTTAACAAATCATTAACAGGCTTTAACAATCCCATACGTCGTTTGTCAGGAGCGCGTTGCTTCGCCTTCAAGCAATTTCACGCCGTCGAAACGCTCCAATATCTTCTTGCCATCGACCCAGTCTTCCAGTCCTGATACGGCATTGATATGCCCCTTTTTGCCCAGATTGACGAAATCGCTTCGCCAGTTCGCCGCAAATACTTTCGACCGGCCTATGGTCGCGTAAATGTCGTTGGTACTTGCCACTACGATCGTTTTGAACGGGATCGTACGCACGGGTATGGGCGTAAAACCGACGACGAAATTCAATCGTTTCGAAAGTTCCGCATCGGCCGGGGCCACTAGTAGCGCCCCCTTGATCAGCTCCGAACTGAATTCCTGCGCCCAATGCGCCACGGTAATGCATCCCAGGCTGTGCGCAACGAGGATTGTCGGCTCGGTGAGTTCGCTGATCTGCTTTTGCAGTTGCGCCACCCATTCCTGTTTCACGGGCCAGTCCCAGTTTGCTTGCCGTACGCGGTCGAAACGGTCGGAATGTTGCTCTTCCCAGATCGTCTGCCAATGCTGCGGACCTGAGCTTGCCAGCCCCGGTACGGTCAGAAAGCGCATACTCATAATATTATCTATTTGGTAATCTCATCATTTCCTGTCCATTACACAGCGGAAGCCAAGGTTGTTGCTTCCGCTGGTCACTTCGCCCTTCCCGCGGCTGCCGGCCTTGTAACGAATGCAATAGTCGTCGCTGCAAAGAAAAGAGCCCCCGCGCTGAACGCGTTTCACCGCGCCGGGCTCGTCGGGGTCATAGCTATCCGACGGTCCTTTCGGGTTCGCAGCCGGACTTTTCTGGTAATAGTCGGGACGGTAAAGGTCCTCGCACCATTCCCACACATTGCCATCCATATCAAAAAGGCCATAAGGATTGGAAGGAAAGGACTTAACAGGCGCGGCGGTAAGATACCCATCTTCCTTTGTATTCTTGTCCGGGAAACTTCCCTGATAAATATTCGCCACCCATTTGCCGCCGGGTTTCAGTTGGTCGCCCCAGTAATAGGTGTGGTTGCCTTTGCCGCCCTGTGCCGCAAACTCCCATTCCGCTTCGGTAGGAAGCCGCTTACCCGCCCATTTTGCATAGGCGGATGCATCTTCATAAGAAACATGCACAACCGGGTAGTTTTCACGGCCTTTGATCGAGCTGGAAGGGCCTTCGGGATGTGCCCAGTCGGCTCCGGCCACGTAGTTCCACCATTGGAGCGGATTGTCCAGGCTCACGCGTGCAGGGGTAGGCGTGAACACCGCCGAGCCGGGAACCAGCTTGTCCGCAGGCACTCCGGGGTAATCAGCCGGGTTCAACGGACGTTCGGCAACGGTTTTATAGTTGGTCGCTTTTACAAATGCCGCGAATTCGGCGTTGGTTACTTCATGGGCATCTATATAATAGCCATTCACGGTTACCTCGTGCATCGGGCGCGAATCGGGGAACTCGTCGGCCCCCATCAGGAATTTTCCACCGGGGATCCACACCATGCCGGTGCTGTCGCCGACGCCTTCCGTCAACAGGCTCGCATTGCGGATCGCGGCTGCCCGGGTAGGCATACCGTCGGCAATGCAAGCTGCGAGGCTGTCGGCCTTCCGTTTTTCTTCGGCGGTTTCTTTGCTGCCGCAGCTCCACAATGTCATCGCCACCACCCCTACCAGGCCACAAAAACCTTTTATTGAAAACTCCATATCCTGAAAACTCGGTTATTCTTTTTTTACTTCAATTTTAAAAACATCTTTCAACGCCTGTCGCGCCGCGTGGTATCCGCACATCCCATGCACGCCCCCGCCCGGCGGTGTGGACGACGAGCAGATGTAAATACCCTTTGCCGACGTGCGGTAAGGCGAAATGCTCAGTACCGGCCGCGAATACAACTGCCATACATCCTGAATACCACCATTAATATCACCGCCGATGTAGTTCGGGTTATATTGTTCAAATGCGCTGGCATTGGTGACATGCTTTGCTATGATCACATCCCTGAAACCGGGTGCATACCGCTCGATCTGGCTTTCCAGGGCGTCGGTCATATCGCGGTCGTCCCCATTGGGCACGTGGCAATATGCCCAGGCCGTGTGCTTGCCTTCGGGTGCACGGGTTTTGTCAAAAAGGCTTTGCTGCGCTACCAATGCAAAAGGCTTCTCGCCCCGTTTTCCATTTCCTACATGTCGTTCATACTGCGCAATTTCTTCAAATGTATTGCCCAAATGCACGGTTCCCGCGTGTCGGCATTCTTCTCTTAGAAATGGTATCGGCTCGTCCAATGCCCAATCCACCTTGAAAATCCCCGGGCCTTGCCTGTAGGTTTCCAGACGACGTTTGTAGGATGCGGTCAACCTGTCACCCGCGATACGGACCAGTTGCCGAGGCGTCACATCCATTAAGATCGCTTTCGCCGACGGCAATTCATTCACCGAGCCAATCATCCAGCCCGTCTGAACCTTCCCCCCCAGCGAGCGGTAATAGCCTGCCAACGCATCTGCGATACTTTGGCTACCACCCACCGGAATAACCCATCCTTTAATGTGCGCCGCCGCCATAAGCATGATACCAAACGCCGATGTCGCAACATTATTCAGCGGCTGGATCGAATGTGCCGCCATTCCGGCCCATAATGCACGCCCCTCCATCGTTTTGAACTTCATGGCTGTCCAGGTCGCCGGAGGTAACGCCGCTAACCCGAAACCCGCCAGGCGGAACGGCTCGGCAGGCCATTGCAGCGGACCGAGCAAATCGGGCAACAACTTCGGAACCGATTCGAGCAAATTACCCATCCATTTGCGATAAGTATCCCCATCTACCCCCAGCTGTCCAGCCGTCGATTCCACGGATTGGTCCAGCACCGCCACCCTGCCTCCGTCCAGCGGATGCGCTGCGTCGTGGGTCGGCTGAACAAACGACAACCCAAAATCCGCGAGCGGCAGCCTTGCGAAAAAAGGAGACATTAACGCCATCGGATGAATAGCCGAGCAAATGTCGTGTCGGAAGCCGGGCAACGTCAACTCCGCAGTCCGCATACCGCCGCCAATCGTGTCTTTCCCTTCAATAAGCAACACCGAAAGTCCCGATTCCTGCAAGGTAATGGCCGCTGCAAGCCCATTCGGGCCTGAGCCGACCACTATCGCATCGTATTCGGGAGTTGCCACTCGGGTGTTTGCCACGCTGATCAGGGTTTCGCTGTCGCGAGGATTTTCAATGCCTCGTCGTCCTTGTATTCATTCATCAGTGCTTTCAGCTTGGTTTTGAGATCGGCTGTCAGCGCCTCAGTACCTTTTGATCCGTAAAGATTTGAAACCTCTTTCGGATCTTTCTGTAAATCATACAATTCCCATGAATCGGCACCACCGTAGAAATAGGCCAGCTTATAACGGCTTGTTCTAAGCCCGAAATGGGGGTGTACGTGGTGCGGCTGCGGAAATTCGTAATAGTGGTAATAGGCTTCTTTTCGCCAGGGAATTTGTGCCGCGCGATTCGCTTTCAATAACGGGAAGAACGATTTGCCCTGCATATCGGACGGCGTTTTTACGCCCGCGATATTGAGTACGGTCGGTGCCCAGTCGATGTTCACAACCAGATCGCTCACCTTCGTCCCCGGTTTGATCACACCCGGATAGCGGATCACGAACGGCGTTTTCAACGACTCTTCGTAAATAAAACGCTTGTCGAACCAGCCATGTTCGCCAAGGTAAAAGCCCTGGTCGGAGGCGTAGATCACGACGGTATTTTTCGATAAGCCACTTTTATCGAGGTAATCGAGCAGCTTGCCGATGTTGCGGTCGAGTGAATTGGCCGTCGCGAAGTAGTCGCGGAGGTAGCGCTGGAATTTCCATTCCACCAACGCTTTCCCGGTCAGGTTCTTGTCGGTAACTTCTTTTGAAACCTTATCATAATAGGCCTTGAAAATCTTTTTCTGCCCGGGATTCAGGCGGTTGTAGAGGAAATCCTTTTCATAATCCACGCCTACCTTCAAATCCAGCTTCATGCGCATGGTTTTATCGATGGTCATATCCTGGTCCGCGGCTGCCTTTCTTCCTTTATAATCATCATAAAATGTCGACGGCAGGGGAAAGGTAACATCGTCGTAAGCACCCAGGTCCTCCAAGGCGGGCATCCATTCGCGGTGCGTGGCTTTGTGGCCGACGATCAGGAAGAATGGCTTGTCGCTGTCCCGTTTTTCGAGCCAGCCGGTGGCAAACTGGGTAATGAGATCGGATACATAGCCGGTATATTTGGTGGTATCGTTCGGCTGACCTACGAATTCCGGGTTATAATAATGTCCCTGGTCGGGCAGCACGTTCCAGTAATCGAAACCCGCCGGCAGGCTGTTCAAATGCATTTTACCGATCCAGGCCGTCTGATAGCCATTCTTGCGGAGCGTTTCGGACAACAGCGTCTGGCTGGTATCGAATTTCGTCCGGTCATTGCGTTTATAGCCATTCAGGTGGCTGTATTTACCCGTTAGGAGTGTCGCACGGCTCGGGCCGCATATCGAGTTGGTAACCAGGTTATTCGTTAGCAAAGCGCCTTCCCGCGCAATTCGGTCGATGTTCGGCGTTTTGGCGATTTTATTCCCATATGCACCGATTCCCTGATAGGCGTGGTCATCGGAAAAAATAAAGATAATGTTCGGGCGCTGAGCGCTTTGGCCGAAGACCGTGGCGACCGACATCACCAGTGCGATCAAGCCTGAAAAGGCCCTAAAAGTCAACTTCGCGGGACGGGTAAGGATAGCAAACATGAATTACTCTATATAATAGGTAGACAAAATAAACTTATGCAAAATCAAATCGCAAGCGTTTTACCGGAATTACTTTACAAAGCCGGTTTTCGGCCGGGTTTAAAATTACAAATTGGTGATTTGTTTTCACTATCCCGCGGTTTTTAAACGCAAAATGCCCGGAGCGTGAATCGTTCCGGGCATTTCAAACGAGCGGTTCAGGTTACTTTACTTTTTTATCGAGCGCCTCAGCCGTTTCAAGATGATGTTTCAATGTCGGCAATTTTCCTTCCGCCCATGCTTTCACATCCGGATCTTTGGCGTCCTTCGCGGCTTCTTCGAACTCGCTGATATCTTCCTTATGGTCGTCGACCATGAAAGAAACGTAGGCCTTGTCGAACTCCTTACCTTTCTTTTCAGCGAGGTCGTCGTACTTTTTCTGCTTGTCATCACTTAATGCGGCCGGCAGCGTGATGTTTTTCTGAGTTGCGAGTGCTTTCAGCTCTTCACCGGCTTTCGAATGGTCGGTAACCATCATCTCGCCGAATTTTTTGACGTCGGCACTTGCCGCATTCGTCTTCGCCAATTCACCCAGTTTTACCTCCATCAGCCCGCCATCGGCAGCTGCTACGGCAAACTCGGAGTCGTCCTCCAACGCGGTCGTATCCAGTTTCGCTTCGTTTTGCTCTTCGGCTACCTCCTTGCTGTCTTCTGTCTTGTTGCTGTTACAAGCAGCGAACGCCACAACGGTAGCGGCCATCAGGATACTTAATGTGATCTTTTTCATAACAGGTTTTCATTTTTTGATGATTTGGGTCTTGGAAAGTAAAAAACTATGCCACTTTCGTTATGAAATCGTGATTTTGCTCGTGCTCTCCGGCTCCCGCCCGCAGTCCGCACATTTAGTTTTTGGAAAAAGAATACATATTTTTGTCGTTATCCGTCGACAGCGAGCAGCGCGATGTGTTGTTCAGCCATTTTCCAAACCTTCCTTTTGTCCCGATTAATGAGCCCCCTTACCCCTATGCGGATCTTGCTGGCCGACGACGACCATGACGATACCTTCCTGTTTCAGGAAGCTTTGGAACAAGTCCCCGTCGAGGCTCACCTTTCCGTCGCTGAAAATGGTGTTGATCTTCTCCGGATATTAAAAGACTCGAACGGGAAGCCCGATATTATATTTCTGGACATGAATATGCCGGTCAAAAACGGGCTCGAATGTCTGGAAGAGATCAGGGGCAGGGCGGGATACGAACAGATCCCGATTGTGATACTCTCAACATCCGTCGCACAGTACCTGTGGGAATCGGCATACCGGAACGGCGCAAACCTGTATGTTCAAAAACCGACCAGCTTTAATGGCCTGATAGAAATCCTCAAAAAGTGCCTCCTCGAACGGGCGGCCGCGACGATGCCTGAGGGGCTGGAACAATTTTTGATAACCAACTAGTCTTAACAGGTTTCAATTTGCATTCAGTATGAGTGAAGCAGCTGCTTTCAACACAGAGCAAGATTTATTTTTCAAACGACTAAGACAAGAAACAGCGGAAAGCCACCAGAAGCTGGAAGACAATCCACTTTCCAAAGCGATATTTAATCCCTCCGTTTCAGTAAAAGATTATCAGTCCTACCTGGCCGCCCTTTTTGGAGTGACCATCGCCTGCGAAGACCAGGTATTCCCTGCTATTTCACACGTTATCAATGATTTGAACGAACGTTACAAGTCACGGCTGATCATCGGTGACCTGCTGGCTACGGGCCTTTCGGAAGACTGGATCGACGCGTTGCCTGTGCACCGTTTCGAATTTTCATCGGTAGCAGAAGCGCTGGGGATTATGTACGTGCTGGAAGGCTCGACGCTGGGTGGAAAAATTTTGTACAGGCATATCCACGAAGCGCTGGGGCTCTCTCCCGAAAACGGCGCTTCTTACTTCTGGGGATATGGAGCACAAACAGGGAACTTGTGGAAAAGTTTCATCTCCTCCCTTACCCAATATGTCGAAGAGCATGAGGAACGGGACGAGGTAATCGCCAGTGCCAAAAATACTTTTACCATCATTGACAATTGGCTTGGGCAAGCGAGCGCGTCCAGCGCGGCTCTGCCAGCCGTAAGTAATTGATCAGCAGTAATGAATATCAAGGACATTGTAAATCGCGACATTGTCAATCTGACGAATTGCGAAAGTGAGCCCATCCATATACCAGGCAGCATTCAGCCCCACGGCTTTTTGCTGGGGATCAAAAAAGGCGAGTCCACAATAGCGTTCTGCAGTGCCAACAGCGCCGACCATATCGGTATCGGCCCGGATAAGGTGCTTGGCAAACAGATTTCGGATATTTTCGCGGAAGAACAGGCCTCGCGCTTCGCATTGTACGCAGGCGCGGACGCTATCGACTCCGCGAAGCCGTTTGTGTTCTCACTGAACGGGACTTCGTTCAATACCACCGTTCACCAGAGCGGCGCCAACGTGATCATGGAGCTGGAACCGTTTCCGGACGGAACCCTGAATTTGCCCAACCTTTATACGCAGACACGCAATTTCGTGTCGATCATGGAAAAATCCAGTGGTCTGCTGGACCTCTGCCAGGAGATCGCCGACGAGACACGCTCCATTACCGGTTACGACCGGGTGATGATCTATCGCTTCGACGACCAATATAATGGGGAGGTGATTGCTGAGAGCCGGCGGGAAGACCTGGTTTCGTTTGCCAACCAGAAGTACCCGCATACCGACATCCCAGCGCAGGCGCGCGAGCTGTACATCCGCAACCCGCTCAGGATGATCGCGGATATCAGCTACACCCCTGTTCCGCTGCTGACGATAGATGATTTCACAGACAAAGGAAACCATTCACTGGACCTGAGCTTGTCCGTTCTCCGCAGTGTATCGCCGATGCATATAGAATATCTGAAAAATATGGGTGTGGGCGCGACGCTGACGATTTCATTGCTCCAAAATCAGAAGCTTTGGGGGCTTATCGCCTGCCACCATTATGCACCCAAGATATTGCCGCACTATACACGCCTCTCCGCGTTGTTGCAGGGGCATTTCCTCACGTCGCAAATAGCCGTGCGGGAAGTTGCCGAGGAATATAACATCAGCAAAGAAGTGGATAAAGCCCTGGTGGAGGCGCTCGCGCTCCTGCACGAGACCGAAAACTTCATGGAAGCCCGTCACCAGTCGCCCGCATTGCTGAAACTCGCAAATGCGACCGGTACCGCCATTTATCACGAAGGTGTCCTGCATACCAATGGCCTGGTCCCTTCGGGCTCCGAACTGGTTGATTTGTTCACATTTCTCGCAAATGCTTATCCCAACCAAACGTTCGAGACAAATAACCTCTCCGATGTTTATCCGGGCGCCAAAGACATTGCCAAATATGCTGCGGGGCTGATTTACCATTCGATGGGTTCCGGCGAAAACGACGGGATTTTGTGGTTGCGGCAGGAAAAAATAGAAACGATCAACTGGGCCGGCAACCCTGATAAGGCCGTCTTACCGAACGAAGACGGTGTACGGCTTTCCCCGCGCAAGTCGTTCGAACTCTGGATGGAGATTGTTAAAGGTAAAAGTTCGCCCTGGCGCAAATCGGAGATCAATGCCGCGTCGAGCTTTTCTTATGCATTGCAGAAACATATTAATTACCGGGTTATCAGGGCGCAGGAAGATCAGAACAGTACCCTCAACGAAGAACTGCGGCTTGCCAACAAGGAATTGGCCAATCTGAACTGGATATCGACCCACGACCTGAAAGAACCGCTGCGGAAAATACAGATTTTCGCCTCCAAGGTACTCGATCGTGAAGACCCGGATCTGTCCGTTCAGGTAAAAGATTCGGTTGAAAGAATGCGTTTCGCCGCCGAGAAGATGCAAGTGCTGATCGAAGACATCCTGACATACTCGAAAGCGGGCAGCATGGACAAAACTTTTGTTCTGACCGACCTGAATGACGTATTGCGGAATGTGCTTTCGGAATTGAAGGACAATACCGACGAAAAAGGTGCCGACATTCAAGCAGACGCTTTGCCTTCCCTCGAAATCATCCCATTCCAGGTGCACCAGCTCTTCATCAACCTGATCAGCAATGCGATCAAATTTGTAAAACACGGCGAGCGTCCCGCAATCAGGATAACCGCGGGCATTATCGATTCGACAGAGATTCTTCGTGAAAAGATTCCTTCCGGCCCATACCATACCATCGCTTTTCATGACAACGGGATTGGTTTCGAGGCAGAATATGAAAGCCGGATCTTCGATATTTTCCAACGCCTGCACCCCGCTCACAAATACCCCGGTTCGGGCATCGGATTGGCGATCTGCAAGAAAATCATGGAAAACCATAAAGGCTTCATCGATGCAAAATCGGTATTCGGTGAAGGTTCGGTGTTCACGATATATTTCCCCGTCGCGTAACAGCCGGTACCTGTGAGTACATTGTTCCTCAGCTTAGTCGCTCATCAGGCCAGGCTGGGGATTTTTTGTGTAGGGTAAAAAGAAAGGAATGCGGCTAACAGGTGGTATGGGGCCGTGCAGGGGCATCTCGCGGCAGTTTGGTATCAAATTATTAGGATTTGCGTTGCAACAAATCCTAAACCACATGTCAGCAGCCGCAGCTCTTGCCATAACAACCGACGAGCCTGTCATTACAGCCCGTCAATTCAAGAAACTCAGAAAGAACCCTGCATTGACGGCCGAAGCGGCAGGGCTCCACTACGTCCAGTCGGCGGATGCGCCGGGCTATATCCGGAAAGGAAAGGCACCACGGTTCCATTACAGCGACGCTGCCGGCTTTCGTTGTAAAGATCCACAAACGATCAAACGTATCAAGTCGCTCGTGTTGCCGCCTGCCTGGACCAACGTATGGATCAGCGCCGACCCTGATGCACATTTGCAGGCTACGGGAATCGATGCCGCCGGCCGGAAACAGTATCGCTACCATCCCTACTGGAACCTCATCAGGAACCAGACCAAATATTATAAACTCCTGGTGTTCTCGGAAGCCCTGCCGGGGTTGCGCGAACAGGTGGAACATGACCTCCGCAAACGCGACTTCGACCTTTCGAAAGCCATTGCATTGGTGATCAAGCTGATGGACAAAACCTGCATGCGTGTGGGCAACCAGCGTTATAAGGTCCTCCACGGCTCGTCAGGCATCACCACGCTCGATGCGCGCAGTGCGACGGTCACAGGCAGCCGCATCCGTTTTATGTTCAAGGGCAAAAAGGGTATCCGGCAGGACATCACCCTGCGCGATAAGCAGCTGGCACGCCTTGTAAAACAATGTAAGGAAATGCCGGGGAAAAGGCTTTTTCAATATGTTACCGAAAGCGGCAGCAAATGCGCCCTGACTGCGCAGCAGGTAAATGATTACATCCGTCGCCACACGGGCGCCAACTTTTCGGCCAAGGACTTCCGGACGTGGATGGGCACCGTTACCGCGTTTGAATACCTCAGTCAGCAGGAGAAGGCTTCTTCGCAACGGCAACTGACCCGCGTACTGAATACCTGCCTTGATGCCGTTGCGTCCCATCTGGGAAATACGAGGGCTGTTTGCAAGAAATATTACGTACACCCGGCGGTTTTCAGGGCCTACGAAAACAACCGCATCCAGCGCTTTCTGAACAAGGAGGTTGAAGAAGCCGCCCATTTTTCCGAAACCGAGCAGCACGTCCGAGCGCTACTGGCCCGCCCGAAATAAGATGGTACGACATCCGAATGCGATGCAACCATTCGTATACAAAACTTGTCACAAACTTTGACATCGAATAACCAACGATATTATAACGCGTATAAGAAAAATGGGTGAGACCGGAAGGCTCACCCATTGCTATTTCAATATGTCTTCGGAATTTATCGAAGATCTACCACTTCCACGCCAGGATATTGCTTGGCATTGAAAGCGAAGAAATTGTCGGCAACATTCACGTCGGCCACAAATTGGTCTACCTTATAAGTTACCTCCTGTCCGTTCTTTTGGAAAATCTTCCAGCTGCTGATCGATTTATCAGCCTTATTAACCTCGATCTGTACTTTATTAACCTGGCTGCTTTTATTAGTTGAGGTCAATTCAACCACTTCCAGTGCCTTGCCTGCTTCCTGTCTTTCCTTTACAAAAGCGGATTTGAAACCCTTTTTATAAGCAGTGTAAATCTTGGTCGGGTCGAGGTCGCCGCCGGCAGCGGGATCGAAATCCTGCAAATTTACCTCGTTGGTTTCCTTGATGTACGTAGCCATCAATTTGCCGTCGTTAAAGATCTCCTGACCTGCCATTTTCAACCTGAATTTCGTACCCTTCACCGTCGCTTCTCCTTTCAGCGGCTTTTCACCCTTGGTAATGTAGGTAAAAAGTGCTTTAAAGGATTTGATCTTCTGGTACTTGCTGCTCATGGCGTTCAATATATCCGACGACTTCTTATCACCCTGCGCATTGGAAGCGAATGGGTTCAAAAGCAGGATCGTCATTACCGCAAGCAGACAAGCGCTATTCTTCAAATTTCTCATATTCAATTATTTAATACTTAGTAAGTTTATAAAAACGGGGTTTTTAGTGAAATATTTCAATGTTAGACGCTGCAAACTCTCCGGGGTTTAACGTCGTTCAAACTATCCTACCCCCATGACGCGAAGATGTTCTTCCAGCATATTCAAATCGTGGTACATCACATCGCGCGCTTTGCTGCCTGTGAAAGGCCCTACCACGCCCAGCACTTCCAGCTGGTCCATGATCCGGCCTGCACGGTTGTACCCGAGCTTCATCTTACGCTGGATCAGTGAAGTACTGCCTTGCTGGTGCGTCACGATCAGGCGTGCCGCATCCGGCAGCAAACTGTCGAAATCATCCGGGTTAAGGTCTGCCTTACCTTCTGCGGCGTCTTCTCCTTCATATTCAGGGAGCGCATAGGCTTCGTCGTAGCCCCGCTGCCCGCCGATATACTCGCAAACATCCTCAATCTCCCTGGTGTCGATGAACGGGCATTGCAGTCGGATCACCTCCGAGTTGATCGCCAGCAGCATGTCCCCTTGCCCCACCAGCTGTTCGGCACCACCCATATCGAGGATCGTACGCGAGTCGATACTTGACGTTACCCTGAACGACAGACGCGCCGGGAAGTTCGCCTTGATCAAACCCGTGATAACTTTCACCGAAGGACGCTGCGTTGCCACCACGAGGTGAATACCCACCGCACGCGCCAACTGCGCCAAACGCGCAATAGGTGTTTCCACTTCCTTACCGGCCGTCATCATCAGGTCAGCCAACTCATCTATCACCAGTACGATGTACGGCAGGAACCGGTGCCCTTTTTCTGGGTTCAGCCTTCGCGCCGCGAATTTCGCATTGTATTCCTTCAAATTCCGTACCGCGGCTTCTTTCAGCAGGTCGTAGCGCGAATCCATTTCGATACAGAGGGAGTTCAATGTAAAAATCACCTTTTTGGTGTCGGTGATGATCGCTTCTTCGGCGTTGGGGAGCTTGGCGAGGAAATGCCTTTCCAGCTTGTTGAAAAGGGTTAATTCCACCTTTTTCGGATCCACCAGCACAAATTTCAGCTCTGCCGGGTGCTTTTTATAAATCAATGAGGCCAGAATGACGTTCAAACCCACCGACTTCCCCTGCCCGGTCGCGCCCGCCATCAGCAAGTGGGGCATTTTTGCCAGATCGGCAATGTGGATATCGTTTGAAATGGTTTTACCCAAAACAATCGGCAAGTCGTAGTTCGATTTCTGGAACCGCTCATTCGCAAGCACCGATCGGGCAAATACTGTCTCCCGGTTCTTGTTAGGCACCTCAATACCGATCGTTCCCCGCCCGGGCATGGGCGCGATGATACGGATCCCCAGCGCTGCGAGGCTCAAAGCGATATCGCCTTCGAGGTTTTTGATTTTGGAAATCCGTACGCCCGCTTCCGGGATGATCTCGTAAAGCGTCACGGTCGGCCCGATCGTCGCTTTGATTTTGGATATATTAATGCCATAGCTGCCGAGCGTGTCGACAATCTTGGTTTTGTTGCTTTCCAGTTCCTCCTGGCTTACTTTCTCATGCTGGTTTTCAACAACCTCATTCAGCAGATCAATGTGGGGAAAATGGTAGGATGGCAAGTCGAGCATCGGGTCATATTGCCCGAATTCGCGTAATATCGACGCATTCACATCCTCATCCTCAAACTCTTCCTCCACAGCCTCTTTCACTTGCGTGGTATCCTCTACTTCCAGTTCCAGGAGCGGCTCGGATGGCACAGCCGACACTTCCATCGGCAGTACAGGCAGTTCGACGGTCGCAGAGGCGGCAGGTACGGACGGGGTCGGCAATACTACTGCAGGGTGCGGAACGGGGCGTGGGGCCTCTTCTTCCGTATCCACGTCGGCCGTGTCCAGGTCAGAATCCGGCTCTTCTTCCGAAGCCAATACCTCATCGTCATAAGTATCGTTCACTACCGACACAAATGCACTCTCGGGAGCAGCAACGCCAGCCGACTGGCCTGGTGAAAGCGGCTCTCCGGTTTCGTCGACCGCAACTTCCGGTTTCGCATGCCTCGCCTGCCAGGATTCATATCGGTCTCGTACATCATAAAAGAACACCGCGAAAACGAACAGCGCGAAGAGAATAGGTAGTACACTGCCCCATTTCAGCCAATCGAAAAGCGACACGTTGACCAGGTAACCGAACCCGCCGGAGAGAAAGCTCAGCGTGTTTTCGGTGTTGCTCATGAGAATCACATAGCCCATCAGCACGCTTACCCAGAGCGTAAAAAAGATTACCTCCCGGGTCGTTCTGCTCAATGGCAATATTTCCCTGCCGAATGCCATTTTCCAGCCGGCCACAAACGGGACGAGCGGCAACAGTAATGCTCCTACCCCAAACCAGCGATATACGAAAATGTGCGAAACCACCGCCCCGAGCACGCCCAGGAAGTTGCGGGTCTGCCGGCCGGCATCACGCAGCGACTGGTGTGCCAGCCCGTCCAGCACGCTCTGATCGGACAGACCGGTGACGATGTAGGAAAAAAAGGAAGATTCCAGGATCACCCCCAGGATGATGAAGAATGTACCCCAGGCCAACGTATTCTTCGGGCTGGTGAAAATGTGTTCCCAATCGAGGGATACACGAAAGCGGGGAGCGGCGGCCTCCTCCGGTTTCTGGCGCTGTGTGTTACCTCTTGGCTTGTTGACTGACATTTATTTCTATTCCGGGAATGCGTGAAGTGCTGTTTTTAGATTTTACTTCCTGACCAATGCCTTGCAGATCCTGCTGACCACACCGGGTCCTTCGTAAATAAAGCCGGTGTAAAGTTGAATCAGGCCGGCCCCTGCTTTTATTTTATCCAAAGCCTGTCCGGGAGTAGCAATACCGCCGACTCCGATAACGGGAAATGCATGATTGGATTGTTCGCAAAGGTAACGAATTACTTCCGTCGAGCGATGTGCCAATGGCTCGCCACTCAATCCTCCCGCACCTATTTGCGTCACTTCCGATTGATCGGTTACAAGGCCTTCACGACTGATCGTCGTGTTCGTAGCGATCACCCCTGCGATGCCGGTTTCCTTTACAATATCGATAATATCGTCGAGTTGGCTCGTGGTCAGGTCCGGCGCTATTTTCAGGAAAATCGGCTTCGGATCAGCCCGCTCACTGTTTTTCGTTTGCAGTTCCTTTAAAATTTCCGTCAGAGGGCCTTTTTCTTGCAAATCCCGCAGTCCGGGCGTATTCGGCGAGCTAACATTGACTACAAAATAGTCGACTACATCGAACAACTCACGGAAGCAGATCAGATAATCGCTGAGCGCCTGCTCGTTCGGTGTGTCCTTATTTTTACCAATATTACCTCCTACCAGTATTTTAGACTTACGTTTTGCAAGCTTCGCCGCCGCAACCTGAACACCTTTGTTATTGAAACCCATTCGGTTGATCAGCGCCTTATCCTTTTTAAGACGGAAAAGGCGTGGCTTGTCGTTCCCCGGCTGCGGGCGCGGCGTCACCGTCCCGATCTCGATAAACCCGAAACCTAACGCTTCCAGCTGGTCGACCATTTCGGCATTCTTATCGAAGCCCGCTGCGAGCCCTACCGGGTTACGGAACCGTAAACCGGCCACTTCCTGCACCAGGTCGGGATGCTCATACGTGTACAGCGCCCGCATGATGCTCGGCACAAAGGGGATTTTAAAAGCGATATGGAGCAACTCACACACAAAATAGTGAATGCGCTCAGCATCAAACAGGAAAAGTATAGGGGAGATCAGAATCTTATACATCCTGCAAAAATAGAATGTTTCGCAGGAAGGGGGAGGGAGGTTGGGGAATTTTATTTTAGCTCCAAAGTCTTGGCTTTCATTTTTCCTTCCTCAGTCAACTTTACTTAGGCAAGCCCCATTTTGACACGCTATGCGATATCAACGGCAGTTAGTCTTTTCTCTTTTTTTACTTAGTGCCATCGAACCCCTTCGATTTCATTGCCATTTTCTCCAACAGTTCGTCAATCATGATCACATCTTGAAGGTCTTTCGGACGTCGGGCAAGTATTTTAACTTCACGAAGATCGTTGATGTGGATGAAGTAAATTTTGAGACCGTCCTTAGTAACAAATTCATTTGCCCGCGATCGGCAACTGTCATACTCAATCCTAAAATGAACAACGGTAAGCACATCGATAGGACCCGCCAGACGCATATGCTGGGCGTTACAGAAGTTCGCATCTTCTAATCTGGCCAGCTCGTACTCATCGTATCCGAGCGCCAACAATGTGTTAATAAATTTCTCCTTATTCTCATTTGTGGGGCGAATCCAGACATCCGCATCCCGTGTATACCTGGCAATGCCATTCATGGCAAGCGCCAGCCCACCAATTAGCATGTATTCAAGGTTGTTTTCAGCAGCTGCCTTAACAAATTTTAAAAATTCTACATCTTCAACGTCCATAGGCTTAGAAAAAATCAATTTGCTGGTTGCTTCGGGATACACCATATCCTCCCCAATTTCCTGGAAAAGCGCCCTATGGAACCTACGTAGCTCCCAGTAAGCCCCCCATCGCTCTTCAAGACTGGATTCGATATTCATATCCAGTTGGTGTTGATCAAGTTCCTCGAACGAACCGAAGATCTTTATCTTCTTTTTTTCCATAATTGAACGTTGCCTATCAACAAATATAACGAAAAAAGCACCCTGCCACCGCAGGATGCTTTTGTAAATGAGCAAAGTAACAAGACTACTTCTTCTCCGGCCACTGGTATTCGAACTTGCCGTTGATCGGTGCGCCGAAGTAGTTGACACCGAGGAAATCAAGACGCTTTTTGTGGGTTTCCATGCGTTTGCTGAAATCCTCGAAGCTCTTGCCTTCTTTGGAAGTCCAGCCAACTTCGGCCAGGGCGGTGGCGCGAGGCCATACCATATATTGTACGTAGGCCGGGGTTATCATGTATTCGGTCCAGACGTTGCCTTGCACACCAAGGATGTGTTTTGCCTCGTCGGCCGTAAGTTCCGCGGGGGTTGGCTCGTAGGAGTAGGATTCGGCCAGGTCGGTGAAACCACCGATAGCGACAGGTTGCGTTTTGGCGTCGGCCTGGTAGTGGTCGAGGTAGCAGAAGTTACCGGGCGTCATGATCACGTCGTGGCGTTCTTTCGCCGCGGCAATACCTCCTTCGATACCGCGCCAGCTCATCACGGTCGCGTTGGGCGACAACCCGCCTTCGAGAATTTCGTCCCAGCCGATCATCCGGCGGCCTTTCGCGGTGATGAATTTGTCGATCCGCTTGATCACGTAGCTTTGCAGGCCGTGCTCGTCTTTCAAACCTTCCTTTTGAATGAGGTTCTGGGCAAAACGGCTTTCCTTCCACTGTACTTTCGGGCATTCGTCGCCGCCGATGTGGATGTATTTGCTGGGGAAAAGGTCGATCACCTCGGTAAGCACGTCTTCCAGAAACTTGAATGTTTCCTCGCGCGGCATGAAAACGTCATCAAAAACGCCCCATTTGGTACCCACTTCATATATTTTATCCGGATTATTGCCCAGCTGCGGATACGCAGCCAGCGCCGCCAATGCATGGCCCGGCATTTCGATCTCGGGGATCACATTCACGAAACGGTCCTCCGCGTATTTTATGACTTCCCTGATTTCATCCTGTGTGTAGAAGCCCTCATAAGGCTTGCCATCATATTTCTGATCGCCGTAATGCCCCTTCATGGTCTCCTTACGCTTCGAGCTGATGGTTTTCAGTTCAGGATATTTCTTGATCTCGATGCGCCAGCCCTGGTCGTCGGTGAGGTGCCAGTGAAACTGGTTCTGCTTATGCAATGCGATCAGGTCGATGTATTTTTTGACAAACTCGATTGGCATGAAATGACGGCAAACGTCGAGCATCAGGCCACGGTAGGCGTAGCGTGGCATGTCCTTTATCGTTACATAAGGAACGGTCCATTTCACACCCGCAACCGGGGTTTCGCTGAATACCTCTGCCGGCAGCAGTTGCAGGAGTGTCTGCACACCATAAAATGCCCCCTTGGCAGTCTGTGCCTGAATGGTTACGCCTTTCGAGCTCGAAAGCAGGCGGTAACCTTCTTCGCCCAGACTGGCATCCGATGATAAAACGAGCGAAATGTCGCCTTTACCTTTGACGGTTTGTACCGTTTGTGCGGTGGCTTTGCTGAGCTGCGCGGTAAGCATGTCCGCCACATGTGCCCATTTGGCGTCGGCAGGAGCACCGACCTTCGTTTTTGCTTTGAGCGTCCATGCGCCTTTGGCGGTCAGGACCTGGGTGGGTTTGGGGATGACGTTGATCTGAGCGAATGCCGAGTGTACGAGCACGCAACAGATTAGTCCAAGAAAGAAGCGTTTCATGAATTAGGAATCCGGTATTTATTAAAATTATTTAAAAATACTGCAAGTTATCGTATTCCCATTTTAAAATACTGCGATTCTTAAATTTTTTATAATTTTATGTAATTATTCCAAAACCGGGCACGTTACCACAATTAGCTATAACTTTGTCCTTGCTAATACTTTACGACTAGGTTTTGTTACATCCTTCACACGCTTTCTGCCAACATACCAGACTTAACTCCTAATAAAATCTAAATCCTATACCCGTGAAAAGAATTCTGTTTCTTAACAGTATTGCCCTATTTCTACCTACCCAACTCCTTCTTGCATCCCCTGAAAGCCGACCGTTTCCTGTGAATGGTACAAAATCACAGCGCGTGGTTGGCGGTAAGCTCGTGGGCAAGATCGTGGAAGCGCCCGGCAATGGAGTGGCCTTCGCCACGATAGCGCTACTGATGCCCAAAGATTCGTCCCTCGCCAATGGCGCAGTGGCAGATGAAAACGGCGTGTTTACCGTTGCCGACGTGAAACCCGGCAGTTACATCCTGCGCGTGACCAATATGGGTTATCAAACCCTTTACCAGCCGAATGTAAAAGTAGCAGCCGAAGCCAGTTTGCTCGATCTGGGTAGTATTACCGTGAAGCCGGAGGCACAAAAACTGGCCGAAGTGGTAGTGAAAGGTGAAAAAACCATGATTGTGGACGATATCGATAAGAAGATCGTCAATATCGGCAAGGATATGCTCGCTACGAGCAACAATGTAAGCGATCTGCTCGAAAAAGTGCCGGCCGTTTCGCTCGATGAAAACGGGAACCCGCAGGTTCGCGGGAAAGGGAATGTGGTAGTGCTGATCGATGGCAAGCCCTCCAACCTCTACGGCAGCGACCTCCCGACCATCCTGCAATCTTTTCCGGCGAACCTCATCGAAAGGATCGACGTGATGACGACGCCCTCAGCTAAATATGAAGGTGAAGGTGCTTCGGGGGTTATCGACATTATTACCAAAAAGACAAAAATCCGCGGCATGAACGGTGGCGCGCGGCTGAGTATTGGCAACAAGAATAACAACGCAGCATCGGGTAACCTCAGCTACAAAGCCGGGAAATTCGGCTTGAATGCGTCCCTCAGCGGACAAACACGCGCCATGACCTGGGAAAGGGCACTGAGCCGCGACAATTTCGTGACCGAATCGACCTCGCATTTGCAACAGGACGGTACCGGAGGGAACAAAGGCAAGAATGCATTCGGGCGCGTGGGCGTCAACTATGATTTCAATGATAAAAATTCCATCGAAGCCGGCGTAAACTACTCTCGTGACAACAGTCGCAATTATAGTAATATCCTCAATGAAACCACGATCGCCTCGGGCGTGGTTTCGGAAAGCTTCCGTCGCCTGAACAACAGCAAGGGCCATGGCGACAATGTCAATTTTAACCTGGATTACCGCCTGAAATTTGCCGAAAAAGACCATCAGCTCAATTTCAATTCGAGCTACTCGCTGGGTGGATCCGACGGCGAATCGTACTTCTCGCAGGAAAGCACCGTCGACAGCCTGATGCGCAACCAGCAAAACCTGCGCAATAACAACCGCCATTCCCTTTTCCTTAATGCCGATTATACCTGGCCGATCACACCCAAAGCCACACTCGAAGCGGGCGTACGATCGCGGACGAGCTCGAACGACAATGTGAATGCGTTCTACAACCTCGACCGCGAAACAAACGGATACGTTTTTGACAACAATATCAGCAACGTGTTCGGCTACAAGGATGCGACTTACACGGGTTTCATGACATTCTCGCAAAAAACCGACCTGTGGGGGCTCCGGGCAGGCCTGCGCGTGACCGATTACAACCAGGATATCGACCAGGTTAGCCGTGATCAGGATTTCAGCGTACATTTCCTTACGCTCGTGCCGTCGCTCGCGGTGACGCGCAAACTGGGCGAATCCTCGCAGATGAAGCTGAATTACAGCCGTCGGGTACAGCGTCCCGAAGCCGATTGGCTCAACCCATATACCGACGTTTCCGATCCGCGCAACGTCAAAACTGGTAATCCCAACCTGCGCCCCGAGTTTACGCACAAGGCAGAAATGGGTTATTCCAATTACGAGGCCAATGGCGGTTGGGGTCCCTCGCTTTTCATGGATTATTCGAACAATGCGATCACGCAGATCAGGACGATCGACGAAGCGGGCGTTTCGCTCACCCGATATGACAATGTCGGCCGCGAGTTCTCTTATGGTTTTGAAACCGATTTCTCCCAAAAGCTTTTTGGAGATGTGTTGAAACTCAATGGCAGCGGTCGCGTCTTCCGCAGCGAGGTGGTTTCCGCCATTGCCCAGATCGACAACCGCACATGGAGCTACTCGGGTAACCTGAATGCATTCATCACACTCCCGGCCGACTTTCGCGCGTCCGCATATGTGAATTACGAGGGCCCGCGGGCGATCGCGCAAGGCACCCGCGAGGGTGTTTTCATTGCCAATATGGGTATCAGGAAGGATCTGCTAGAAAAGAAAGCGACCATTTCTTTTAATGTGCAGGACATTTTCCTATCCCGCAATTACAGAAGCCAGCTGAATACCGCCACGTATTCGCAGTCGTCGAACTGGCATCAGACCAACCGGGTTGTGAATGTGACATTCCAATACAGATTTGGCAAAATTTCCGCAAGCGGCGACGATGCCTGATCAATGCGGTACAATTGTTAATATATGTGAAAAGGAAGGGCCGTCGCGACCCTTCCTTTTCATTTACAAGCAGTTCTCAATTCCCACCGGGAGCGCCGCTATGCTCATTTCTGCCCGGATGCGGCGCGATGGAACGGTTTTTGCAAATAGCTCGCACAGGAGTCGATTAATTTTGCTTATTTAAACCCCGAACACGCAAAGTGATCTAAAAACCTGAACCGGACACCGGATTCGGAAGAGGTCCAAAACTTTAAACAAAATTCTACACAAATGAAAAAGCTCAAAATGCTGGCCGCGCTGCTACTCGTAACCGCCGGTTCGTACGCACAGAAATTGCCCGCTGACTCCATATTCTCACAGTTCTACAAAGCCACGGGCGGCAAAAGTTTATGGGACGGGGTAAAATCCTATAACCTGACAAGAAGTTACTCCGCAGCCGCGGCCACTCCGTACAACGCGGTGATCACGGCTTCCATACCCGAGCAGTCGATATACAAGAACAAGACCATCATGAAACGCAGTTTCGTGTACACGGTGAAGGGCGACCAGGGGTGGATTAAAGTGCCGATCGGGCAGAAAGTAGACGTAAAAGACCTCAGCCAGGCCGAGCAGCAGAATATGCGCATGGAATTGTACGATAACCTCGCACCATTTATCAATTACAAAACTCGCGGGCTTATCGCCACGACAGTCGGTACCGAAACGCTCAACGGTGTTCAGGTAAACAATGTTGAATTACAGGGAAAAGGCGTTAAATATAATCTTTATTTCGACGCCAAATCGGGACTGCTGGTACGCCAGAAAGTGAATCAGGCCGGCGTCGAAATTACCAGCGATTTGTCAGATTACACGAAGTCCGCGTACGGTATTTTGTACCCGGCCAAACTCGTGGAGCTTAACAGCTCCGATAAAAAACCGGTTACGATCAAATCGGCGTTGACCGTGAACGACAATGTAAACGTCGAACTGTTTAAAAGATAAAACAAAGATTTTCAACGCCGCGACAGGGCGGAAAATAGCCAGGGATGAAGAAAGCACTGAAAGTATTGGCCATAATAATCCTGACGGTTTTGATTCTGGTTGGCGTGTTGATCTGGGGAATCCAGACACCGTTCGGCCAGAATTTTTTAACGTCCCAGGCAAATTCATTTTTGCGTAAAAAACTCAAAACCAAGGTCAATATCGAAAAAGTGCGCTTCGATATTCCCGATTGGGTATTGCTCGAAGGCGTGTATTTCGAAGACTTACATGGCGATACGCTCGTCTCGGGCAAGCGCCTGTACGTAGACCTCGATATGTACAGCCTCATTAATGGTGACATCGGCATTAATAAGGTAGAATTGGAGGATGTGAATGCCAACATCAACCGCGTTCTACCGGACACGACCTTCAATTTTCAGTTTATTGTTGATGCATTTGCCGGTACCGACACCACGGAAGTCGACACTGCCCCTTCGAAACCGCTTAAAATGCGGCTCGACCAGATTTCACTCAAAAAGGTCCGGTTTTCTTACCGCGACGCGGTGATCGGCACCGATGCTTCCGGGAACATCGATTCGGCAGTTGTTAAATTCGATAAATTCAATCCTACCCTTTCGCAATATCACCTGACCAGCACGGCACTGCACAACAGCCAGCTGAAACTGCGCATGTACCCCGCGTTGAAAGTGGCCGCCGCCGGTCCGGAGCCAAAGCCCGATCCGGCGGACTCGCTGGATATCAAGGCCGGCGATATCGATATTCAACAATTCAAATGGCAGTTTGATGATGAGGTTTCGGGATTAAAAAACGGCATGACGGTTGGTAAGCTAGCCGGGCATGTGAACAATGTTTACATGGGCAGCCAGCGCGTGGATGTGAAGAATGTTTCGTTACAAAACATGTCGCTTTTTGCCGAATTTGCCAAAAAACCGAAAACACTTGAGCAAAAGAAAGACAGTACCGCCGCCAGCGCTCCGGCGACCGGCCCAGGCTGGTACGTAAAAGTGGGGGAGATCAAACTGGCTGACAATAATATCCGCTACGACGATTTCAATTCACCTGCCGTACCCAAAGGCCTCGACTATGCACACCTTAACATCAAGGACCTGAATGTAGATTTGCGGAATTTCCTTTTCTCGCCAGAAAACATTGCAGGCGCGTTGAAATCAGCCTCTTTCAAGGACAAAAGCGGCTTCCGCCTCGACGCGCTACGCACCGACTTCGCCTATGGCGACCAGGAAACTTATCTCCGCAATCTTTACCTCAAAACACCGAATACCCTTCTGCGCGACGAGCTGAGCCTGCGGTATAAGGACCTCGACCAGCTTACAAACGACATTGGCAAGGTAAAACTCAAACTGCGCCTCACCGACAGCCGCGTCGCATTCGCTGACATTCTGTTATTGGTGCCCGATCTGGCCAAAACTCCGCCATTCGACACAGAACCGAACGGCGTCGTAAAAGGAACGGGGCAGATCACCGGGTCGGTGGATGATATGCTCATCTCCAAAGCGAGATTCACCATGCTCGACGGCACCGTACTGGCCGCGGATGGTCGCCTGAAAGGCTTGCCGAATGCGGAAAATCTTGATATGGATTTGAATATCAATGAAATATCCTCCACAAAGGCCGATCTGCTTAAAATGCTGCCCGACAGCACTGTTCCTGCTTCCATTGAACTTCCGGATGCGATCAAGGTTTCGGGTAAAGTGAAAGGCTCGATGGAGAACCTCACCCTCGCAACGACCGTAAATACTTCTTTCGGCACGGGTACATTTTCGGGGAATCTTAAAAACATCACAGACAGCCTGCGGGCACAATATAACGGCACGCTGACGCTTACCGAGTTCGATCTGGGCAAACTCACCAAGCAGCCACCGACCGAAATGGGCAAACTGACGCTCCGAACCGACGTGGACGGCGTTGGGTATGCGCCGAAAACGATGAAAGCGCGGCTGGACGGCACTATTGAAAGCGCTGATATCAAAGGTTATGTATACCAAAACCTGAAATTGAAAGGCGATATCGACCATGGACTCGCCAACATTTCGGCGAATATGGACGACCGAAACATCGATCTCGACCTGAATGCACAGGCCGATTTGTCAAAAGAATACCCGTCGGTCAAAGCGGATCTCGAAGTGACCAATCTGAACCTCACAGCCCTGAATTTGTATGCTGATTCATTGCAGTTGAAAGGCAGCATCAAGGTCGATATGCCTTCTACCAACCCCGAAAACCCGCTCGGTACGGTGAATGTCGACAGTTTGGTACTGACACACCATCGCAGGCCGGTCGGCATCTCGAATATCCATGTGCAACTGACCGATTCCAGTGGCGGCAAACAGGCTTATATCGAATCCCCGATCCTGAAAGCTAAAATGACCGGTCAATACTCCTATACGGAAATTGGCGACGCGATCCTGACCGAGGTAGGAAAGCATTTTAAATCACCCGACCTGACCTACAAGGAAGTTACCAAACCGGTCAACTTCGCCCTGGATGCCACACTTAACAACCACCCGGCATTGCAAATTTTTGTACCGGAGATACGGGAAATGAAGACAATCCAGCTGCATGCGCAAATGGATAACCAGAAAGATTCTTCCCTGGTGGCCAGACTGAACGTTCCGATGGTCAACTACGACAGCATCATCGTAGAGCGCGTAGCTGTGGATTTCAGCACAATGGACGCTAATGCGGCTTTAAATGCTAATGTGGGACTGGTCAATACGGGTGGTTTCAGAATGCAGAATGCCTCGCTGGCCAGTCAGATCGTTAACAACGATGTGAAGTTCGATTTCGTCGTCCGCGATTCGTTGAATACCGAACGACATGCCGTGAAAGGCGACCTGGCCGTCAACAACAATCAATACCGTCTCAACCTGCGCGACGACCTGCTGCTTAATTACGACAAATGGGAAGCCGACACCTCAGGTTACGTGCAATACGCGTCAGACAGCGTGTATGTGAAGAATTTCGCGATCAGCAACGACGGGCAGTCTTTGAAAATCAATTCGACCACCGAAGCGCCGAACAGTCCGCTAGACATCGCCATGTCGAATATCTCGATCGGCCCGCTCATCGAGATCGCCACACTGGACTCCACGCTTGCGACCGGTACTTTGAACGGGAAAGTATTGCTCAGCAATTATATGACTTCACCTGTGTACACGGGAGAGCTGACGATCAACAACCTGGCTGTAACTAAAATACCGGTAGGCGACCTGTCACTGAAATCGACCAACGAGACTGAAAATCTGATCCGGGTGGCCATGTCGCTGGTGAACGACCAGAACGACGTCAACATCAATGGAAGCTACAATCTGAAATCCGAAAGCCCGATGGATTTCAAGATGGACCTGAAAAAACTCAGTGCCAAGACCATCGAAGCGTTCAGTTTTGGCGAACTCAAACGGGCGGAAGGCAATCTGACAGGCGACATCGCCATCACGGGCGACACGGATAGCCCCCGGCTCAACGGCGCCGTCAATTTCGACAAGGTCGCATTTAATGCGACGCAGCTCGGTTCGCGGTATTCGCTGGCAGGGCAAAAGATCCAGTTCAACGGGCAGAATATCAATTTCAACAACTTCACAATTACCGATTCGCTCAACCAGGCGATGAAGGTCAACGGAAATGTGAGCATTGCAAAGCTGCCGGATGTGGGGTACAATCTGACCGTTTCCGCTAAAAACTTCAATGTCCTGAACTCAACCCAAAAACAGAATGAGCTGTTTTTTGGAAAAGCCAATATCGACGCCAACCTGACCGTAAAAGGCCAGGGAGCGAAATCGGTGATTGACGGCAATGTGAAGGTGGACCCTGGCAGCAATATCACCGTGGTAATGCCGAGCGATGCCACGGAGGCGGGCGACGCTACCAAAGGGGTAATCGAGTTCGTGGATATGAGCGACTCAACGCAGGTGGTCAAAAAAGATTCCGTTGAAGCGGCGCAAAACGTCATGGTCGATTTCGCTTCGCAGATTTCGCTGGATATTGACGTGGACGACAAATCAGAGTTCAAGGTCGTGATCGACGAATTAAATGGGGACAATATCCGCCTGAAAGGTAATGCGCAGCTCAATACGGGGGTCGCGCCGAACGGGCAGTTGTTTCTTCTCGGATCTTACGATTTAACAGAAGGCTCCTACGACCTTACGCTGCAAATCCTGAAAAGGCAGTTCCAGATCAAAAAGGGAAGTACGCTGCTCTGGACCGGCGACCCGATGAAGGCCGATTTGAATATTACCGCTTCCTACCCGGTGATGGTCGACCCGGGCTCTATTGCCGCTAAATTCCAGGGGGCGAGCAAAATACCGGTTGAGGTGCAGATCGTGATTACCGGAAACCTCACAACGCCCAATATTACATTCAAGATTGTAATACCTGAAAATGCTGTCGACAAGCAGGTTCAGAGTGATATTACCCAGCAAACGTTCTGGAAGGATATGGAGAACAATCCGTCTGAGGCGAACAAGCAGGCATTTGCATTGCTCATTACCAACAAGTTCATTACCGACCAGTCAACCGCTGGCTTCAATATCGGTTCGAGTGCGGAGGCTGTGGCCCGGCAAAGCGTTAGTCAGTTGCTGACCGACCAGCTCAATAACCTGGCATCGGACCTCGTGAAGGGTGTCGACCTCAACATTGGCCTGAACTCCACCGCCGACCAGACCACCGGCGCACGCACAGACCTGAACGTGGGCCTTAGCAAAGCATTTTTGAACAACCGGTTGAAAATATCGGTAGGCAAGAACTTCGAACTCGAAAGCAAGAGCAATGCGGGCAACTCGACCGAGGTATTCGACAATATCGCCCTCGATTATTCGATCAGCAAGGACGGCCGGTATATGTTCCGGGGTTATCGCAAAAACCAGTACCAGTCAATCCTGGAAGGTTTCATCATCGAAACAGGTGTCAGTTTTATCATTACGGCGGATTACGACCTGATCCGCGAAATATTCCAAAAGCAACACAATGAGAAGTAATGTAGGGTATATACTGGCAATTTGTATTTTCCTGGGCAGTTGCTCGGTCAATAGGTATGTACCCGAGGGGCAGAGCATTTATGTGGGCAACAAGGTAAACGTGGAAGCCGACAGCATTTCCAAACCGAATGTGTCGGGGGTAGCCGATCAACTGGAAGAGCTGATCAAGCCGCCGGCCAATAAAACCATTTTTGGCTTCCCATGGAAGGTCTGGTTCTACTACTGGATCGGCGAGCCGAAAGACGAGGGTGGGCTCAGAAGCTGGTTCAGGAAAAAACTTGGCGAACCGCCGCGTTATGCGACCCAACGCATTGTAGATATCAATGCAGCCAATATGGCCGCATTCCTCGATAATGAAGGCTACTATCGCTCGAACGTCAAGGGTGGGATTGTCGTAAATAAAAACAAAGGAAAACGTACCGCGATCACCGAATACGATGCCTACGTGATGCCGCGCTATGTGATCAACGAGTTCAGTTATGTCGTGCCCGACAGCTCGCTCTTTAACCGCGACCTGGTTCTGGCCAAGGAAAAAACATTGCTTAAAAAAGGCGATCCGATCCGCCTGGAAGTAATCACGACCGAGCGTACACGCATCGATCAGGAGCTGAAAGGCAAAGGCTATTACTATTTCAACCCGGATTACCTGATCGTAAAGGTCGACTCCACCATCGGCCGCGCCGACTCCACATTGGGGCCGCAGCAGGTAAATCTGTTTCTCGAAGTGAAGAAGGAAACAGCCCAGACCTCACTGAAGCAGTATTTTATCAACCGCATTTACGTCAATACAGGTACCGAAGAAAATAAGCTGAACGACTCAACCACCCTTTCCGCGCGCGGCCCGTTGCGGCGCGGCATTACCATCACGGACCCCGGCAACAATTACAAGCGCCGCATTTTCTACGATGCCATCGGTTTCAGGCGAGGGAACATGTATACCAATACGATGCATGACGTTTCCCTTCAAAGGCTGATCAATCTGCAAAATTTTCGGTTCGTCAAAAACCGCTTCGATCTCGTCCCCCGCTCCGATTCCGCATTGCTCGATGTGTATTACGACCTTGCGCCGATGAAGAAAAAGTCGCTGCAGACCGTTCTGTCAGCCAGTACCAAATCCAACAACCTGGGCGGCTCGCAACTTGACCTGACCTGGCGTAACCGTAACTTCTTCCGGGGTGCTGAAATGCTGGCGGTCAAAGCATATTTCGGATTCGACGTACAGTTGGGCGGTAGCCGCACGACATCCAATAACATCGGGAACGAGTATATCCGTTATGGTGCCTCGGCCGACCTGTCGTTTCCCAGGTTTATCATTCCGTTTGTAAGAATCAGACCAGAAAAGAGCCAGACATTGCCCAAAACGATTCTTTCACTAACCTATGAAAACCGGATACAGCGTAACTTTTATACTACGCGTTCCATCCGGGGCGACTGGTCATATGTATGGCGTCGTAATTCGGAAGTAGAGCACACATTCGCACCGATTTCCGTCAACTTTGTCGAGCCGAGGAATATCAATACCGAACTGCTTGGGGAAGTTGCAACGGATCCAAACACCAACCCGTTGGATATCGACCGGCTTTTCCGGCTAGTCGATACCAAGTTCTTTATACTGGGTTCCAATTATTCGGTGTCCTATCGCCCGACCCCGCGGCCATTCAGCAAAAATCAGGTCGCCATGTCGGGTGGCGTCGAGTGGGGCGGGAACATTTTGAGCCTTTTAGCAAAGAAAAACGACGAGGGCTATCCCAAAGAATTTCTAAAAGTACCTATCCTGCAGTATGTGAAAGTAGATGGCGACGTAAGATACTACCGCACCATAACACCTTCGGTTAAATGGGCGAACCGGATTCTAGTTGGTGCCGCGAAGCCATACGGAAACTCGAAAACAATGCCTATTCCGCAGTTCAAGCAGTATTTTGCCGGGGGTAGCACAGGAATCAGGGGATTTCGAGCACGCTCGCTGGGGCCGGGCTCGGTAGCTCCGGATACATTATCTATTCGCTTGCTGGGTTATCAGTCTTTTGCGGATATCCGTATGGAATTCAACTCGGAAGTCCGGATGAAGTTCACGGACATCATCAACGGGGCCGTTTTCGTAGATGCTGGAAATATCTGGTCGTTCGGGGATAGCACCCGTGCTACCTATCCGGGGACGGCATTGATCAGCAACAAGTTCTTGAAACAGGTAGCGGTCAGTGGCGGCATCGGCTTGCGGCTCGACTTCTCTTACCTCATTTTCCGTCTCGATCTGGCAACGCCGTTCCGCAAGCCATGGTACGTGAATGAGGTCAAAAATGTGAGTGATGAAGGTGTGGTGGAATACAAAAATCCCTGGGTGTTCAATGAAATCAACTTCGGAAGAAAGGCCTGGCGGAAGGAGAATCTGATATTGAATATTGCGGTAGGGTTACCGTTCTGACCCGGGGATCATGCTACCGAACCTCCTGACAAAGCTCAATCAAAACCCCATTCGCGCTTTTGGGATGTACAAAACACACGAGCTTGTTGTCGGCCCCACGTTTGGGAGTTTCATTCAATAATTTAAAACCCGCATTGCGCAGCCGCTCCATTTCGGCGACGATATCTTCCACTTCAAATGCAATGTGATGAATGCCTTCGCCTTTCTTTTCGATAAAACGGGCGATGGCACTATCAGGCCCGGTGGCTTCGAGAAGTTCTATTTTGGTTTGATTTACCTTAAAAAACGAGGTATTGACTCCTTCGGATTCGACCGCTTCGCGTTTGTAGGAAACCGTATTCAGCAGCGCCGAATAGAGCGCTTCCGCCGCCGAAAGGTCACTGACCGCAATACCAATATGTTCGACATTCTTCATCATCACCAACAACATTACCCGCCCCAGCGGCCCCATTCACCCATTCACTCATTCTCCCTCCCACTGCGGCTCATTCATTCACTATTTCCGGTTATCCCCTCCCACCATAATACTCAGATAACTCTCGTAACGGCTCATAGCGATACTCCCTTCCGAAACGGCATCCTTTACCGCACAGCCGGGCTCGTTGATGTGCTGACAGTTATTGAAACGGCATTGGTTGAGCAAATCCCGCATTTCTGGGAAGTAATGGCTGATTTCCCCCAATTCCATATCGGCCAGCCCCAGTTCCTTGATCCCCGGCGAATCGATGATGAACGTATCTTTTTCGAGCTCGAACATTTCGGCAAAAGTGGTGGTATGCACGCCTTTATTCGCAAATGTCGAAACTTCCTGTGTTTTAATGTCCAGGCCGGGTGCGATAGCGTTCACGAGCGTCGATTTGCCGACACCCGAGTGCCCTGAAAGCAGAGAGACTTTCCCTTTAAGGAGCGCATTGAATTCCCCGAGGCTGGATTCCTCCAGCGCTGTCGTGGCAAGGCAACGGTAACCGAGCGCGGTATACAAGTTCATGAGCTCGGCCTGAAAATCCTTCATATCGTCGTTCAGCAAGTCCTGTTTGTTGAAAACCAGCACACCCGGAATACGGAACGATTCAATGGCGACGAGGAAACGATCGATAAAGCCCAGCGAAGTGCGCGGAAATATCAATGTGCAGATCAATATCGCCTGATCCACATTCGCCGCGATCAGGTGTGCGTGGGCTGTTTTATGGACGGAGCGGCGTATCACATAGTTCTCGCGCGGAACAATCTCATGGATTATCCCGAAGTTTTCCCCCTCATCCTCCACCTCAAAATTCACGTAATCCCCCACCGCGATCGGATTGGTCACTTTCAGCCCCAATGCCTTGAATTTGCCTTTTAAGCGACACTGCCAGATGTGCCCATCCCTGCTATCCCTGACTTCGTACCACGAACCGGTCGAACGAAGCACCAAACCCCTTATTAAACTCATTTGTCTTTATTTTGGAACCAGCGAATTTAAAAGGACTTTGCCAGAAGTCACTAAAAATTACCCGGTAAGTCAAAACCCTTCACAGAACAAGTAGTTTTTTCGCATCCCTGATTTTTACTTGCATTGCGTATAAATATCTGCTTCAAGCCAAAAATCCCCCGTTTGTGACCGATGTACTAATTATAAAACGTTTGGCCTATCGCCCGATTCGCTAAGGATTTTACAACAAATAATAATATTTTTTAAAATCACACCCGTTTTTTCTGATTATTTCATACATTAGTATCACCCAATCGTAAAGAAAATTAAAAACATCATCCTATAATTATTCTTACTCCGCATAATGGACTTAGTGGCAGAAGAACCGAGTTCGGTCATTGATATTCGTAAAAATCGCATTAGAAGCAGCCTGTTGCTGCATCTATATCAATCCGGAGACACTTCCATTAACAAAATGGCCAAGTTGTTCCATGCGAGTATCCCGTCTGCAACCGGTATTGTGAACGACCTGATGCGAGAGGGCTGGATTACAGAAACAGGCACTGGTCCTGCGAGAGCCGGCCGCCCGCCCGTACTTTATGGCCTGAATGCCAAAAAGTACCTTACGCTGATCATGGACATTAACCGCCATGATACGCAGCTCTGCGTATTTGATTTGCACAACCAGCTGATCCTCAGAAGAAAAGTCGATATCCGCCTCGACGACTCCGCGAATTTCCTTGAAGAACTGTTTGAATCGACCGACGACTTCCTGAAATCCAACAATATCACCCGCAGCAAACTGTGGGGTATAGGCGTTTCGATGCCCGGCCTCATCAATTCTTCACAGGGTGTTAACTTAACTTACCTGAACCTTACGCCTCCGGGCGTGCCGCTGGTAACGTACCTCAAAGAGCATTTCGACCTTCCGGTGTGCCTTTTCAATGATACCAAAGCCACTACGATCGGCGAGCACCGCTTTGGCTATGCTGTGGATAAATCACAGGTACTGACGATCAATATCGACTGGGGAGTTGGTTTGGGAATTATCATCAATGGTGAGGTTTTCAACGGGGCATCGGGTTTTGCCGGCGAACTGGGGCATATCCAGGTAAAACCGGACGGAATGCTGTGCCACTGCGGAAAAGTAGGCTGTCTGGACACGATAACATCGGCTATCGCATTGATCCGCCAGGCCAAGGAAGGTATCATCAGCGGCCGTGCGACTATCCTCAAACAGATCGTAAATGGCAATCTCGACTTACTGGAAACTTCCCACATTATCGAAGCCGTGCACGCGGGCGACGAGTTTTCGATCGATCTGCTGAGCACTGTCGGAACTGAATTAGGAAAAGGACTGGCCACCGCCGTTCATTTGTTCAATCCGGAAGTGATTATCGTGGGAGGCTTATTAGCCGAAGCCGGGCCATTCATTTCCAACCCGATCGAGCAGGCAATCAACAAATACTGCTTGTCGGATTTCAAGAACCCGCTCTCGATCCACATTTCCAAACTGGGCGCCAAAGCGCGCTTGCTCGGAACGCAGGCTTACCTGTTCGATAATCTGATTGCAAAAGAATTCTCCTGAAAATACATACTGATGGCGCTTTTACCGGGCGTCATCAGCCTATTGCCTCCTTCACTTTCTGCATGATCAGATCGGTAGCACCCGTCCCCGACAGTACATATTCTGCACTAACCTTGCCGGCATCAGAGGCCCCGGAGGGATTTCCCACCCAGTTTTGCATGATCTTCACAAGTTGATCCGTATCCGCCACCGCGAATGCCCCTCCTTTTTGGATGAGATCCACCGCCTCCTGGAACCTGTGATAGCTTTTATTGCCAAATACAATCGGCAAACTGAATGTCGCCGCTTCGAGGATATTATGCAGCCCGGCGCCGAACGAGCCACCGATATAAGCCATATTGCCATATTGGTAGAGCGACGAAAGCATTCCGATATTATTGATAATGAGGTAATCGAACCCTTCCGGGCTCTGTCCCGCGGCTACGTCGGAATATAAAATGGAACGACCGTTCAGTTTGGAACACCATCCGGCTATTTCATCGGCCTTGATCTCGTGCGGGGCAATGATCGCTTTCATTTTCCCCGCCAGGCCATTGAGCGCCGGGATAAGCACCTGCATATCCGCGTCCCACACCGACCCTCCGATCATACACAGGCTTTCGCCCTTGAAACGCTCGATTTCAGGCAGCTCACGCGCATTGTGCGCGATCGCTCGCACGCGGTCGAAGCGGGTATCGCCCGCGATGCTGCAAGTGGCAATCCTCGCCTGATTCAAAAGCACAACCGATGCCTGATTCTGGACAAACAAATGATCGAAATAGCCGAGCATTTTCCTGAAAAACCCGCCATAGGATTTGAAAAAAATCTGGTTGGGGCGAAATATCGAAGAAAATGAAAGAATATAACTCCCGTTTTTCCGCAATTCGCGCAGGTAATTGAACCAGAATTCATATTTGATAAAAAATGCAATCTGCGGGTTTACGATCTTCACAAACTCGCGCGCATTCGACGGCGTATCGATGGGCAGGTAACAGATAAAATCTGCTCCGTTGTAATTCTTCCGGATTTCATATCCCGAAGGCGAAAAAAAGGTAAGCAATATGAAATGATCGGGATATGCGTTCCGGTAAGCTTCCATTACAGGCCGCCCCTGCTCGAATTCACCCAGCGATGCGGCATGGAACCAGGCTACCGGCCTCCCAGCTACCCGGGACTGAAATGACGCGCGCAAACGGTCGAGAAGACCTTTCCGCCCCTCTTCGCCGAGCTTTAATTTATGATTGAAAGGGGCAACGAACCTGATTAGAAAAGCGAAAACCTGAATGGCGACCTGATAGATGATTTTCACCAAAGCACTCTGATTAAAAGGATGTTAAAAAAGAACGAAATCGCCGTGTATTTTGCTGATAACAAACCACTGGAAGGCTTTTTTGCTTCTTTTTTCGTTTAAAGAACATAAATGTACAAAAAACCGTTAAAGTGGTGTCGGTATACAGGAGCATACGCTATTATTTTGTACTTTCACTGTTCATACGACACATACATAGTCACAGAGAATTTATACTAATAATATGATGCGTGTAAAACTTTTACTTTCGGTATCGATTCTGTTTGCACTATCGACAGAAATATACGCTCAGCGCAGGTCTGTAAAGAATGAGGACGCGGAGGAGACCTATAAATCATTTACCTCTGTGGGTATCACTACCAATACCAACTCCGGGATTCTCGGCGGTGCCGTATTCCGTCAGTCGGCGGCTTTGGGTTCCAAAATGTTTGGAAAGAATGCATACCGCTACCTGGCGCTCGAACTCGTAAACGTGAAACACCCCAAAGAGCTCTCTACGCAGGATTTTGTAACTGGCGCAAGGCTGGTTTATGGAAAACAGAACTACCTGTTCGTTCTTCGCCCGGAATATGGGCGCGAAATAGCGCTGTTCAGCAGGCAGGACGATGAAGGTATTTCGATCAGCGGAATTATCGCGGCAGGGCCTTCACTAGGTTTTGAGAAGCCTTATATGGTGCAATACCAGGGTTCCGACGGCCGGGTGACCACCGAGCCGTTCGATCCGAATAAGGCGGGAGATATTATCGGCGCAGGCAGCTTTTTCCAGGGTTTCGGGAAGTCGAAAGTAGTTCCGGGGCTCCATGTTAAAACGGCGATGAGCTTCGAGCTGAGTGCCTTCCGGGATAATGTGACCGGCGTCGAGATCGGTTTTATAGCCGAAGCTTTTTCAAGAAAAATTACCATTATGGCGGATGCGCAGAATAAGGCCTTTTTTACATCCGGATACCTGACCCTTTATTTTGGAAGTAAGAAAAGATAATTACCATTACAGATTGATATGATTGAATTGCCAGTAATACCGTCGGAACGCAGAAAACGCCCCGATTGGCTCCGGGTTAAACTTCCCGCAGGGCCCGAATTCAGGAAAGTAAGACAGCTGGTCGATAATTATAAACTCCACACCATTTGCGAAAGCGGAAACTGCCCGAATATGGGAGAATGCTGGGGCGCCGGAACGGCCACCTTCATGATCCTGGGGAATGTGTGTACGAGAAGTTGTAGTTTTTGCGCGGTAGCAACCGGCCGGCCCAATGAATACGATACCGACGAACCGAGACGCGTGGCGGAGGCGATCAAGCTGATGCAGGTGAAACACGCCGTGATCACGTCCGTTAACCGCGACGAACTGAAAGACAAAGGCGCCGAAATCTGGTATCAAACTGTCCGTCAGGTAAAGGAAAATACCCCCGAAACAACCATCGAAACACTGATCCCCGATGTTAAGAGCAACTGGGACGCGCTGATCCACATGATCGAAGCGGGACAGGAAGTAGTTTCCCACAATATGGAAACTGTGGAACGTTTATACCGTGCGGTGCGCCCACAAGCGAAATATACCCGCAGCCTCGAACAAATCAAGCGCACCAAGGAATTCGGCCAGCGCACCAAATCGGGCATTATGCTGGGCCTTGGTGAAACACAGGACGAAGTTCATAAAGCAATGGACGACCTGGCTGAAAACGGCCTCGACATCCTCACTTTGGGACAATATCTTCAGCCTACCAAAATGCACCACGAGGTGATCGAATGGATTACCCCCGAAATGTTCGATAATTACAGGGAAGAAGGATTGAAACGCGGATTGAAATACGTTGAATCCGGACCACTGGTTCGTTCGAGCTACCACGCGGAACGCCATGTGAATGTGCCGATCTGATAAGGCAACAGAATTAGCTTAAAGTAATAGAGCCGGGGTAATGAAATACACCGGCTTTATTATTTCACTCAGAATTATTCTGTGTCACCGTTTGCAAAGTGATGTTTGATTCAGCGGTAGAAATACGTAGGTTTATATGTTATACTATACCACTCACCATTAATGGCTTCACTAACAAATTTCGTCAAGCAAACGGTTAAAGACGTAACCCGACATGTAAACTTCACCGGATCCGTCACATGCAATAACAAACGTTTTAGAATTCCGGTAGTCAACAACATTGGGCTCTCCAATTTTGCAGTAGAAGACGATGGCTGGTTTTTCCAGCTTGTCAAATCCATGCAATTACCCGCGGGAAGTAGTTTTATCGATGTAGGCGTAAATGTGGGGCAGTCGCTGATAGCCTTCCGAAGCTGCCGCGATAACCCGTACTACGGTTTCGAGCCCAGTCCGCATTGTGCGTTCTACCTCAACAAACTCATCAAATTGAACAACCTGCGGGACGTCCACCTGCTGCCGGTAGGCTTGTCGTCGGCCGCCGAAATTCTCAAATTCTACTGTAAAGCAGGCGCGGATTCCTCGGCAACGATGATGGGCGACCTTCGGCCGGGCCATTACAGCAAGGACGACGTTAGCTATGTGCCCGTATTTCCGTTCGATGAACTCGACCTGGGCGCAATAACCGACATCTCATTTATCAAGATCGACGTAGAGGGCGCGGAACTGGAAGTTTTAACCGGCCTTCAGAAGACTTTGCAAAAGCACAACCCCGTAATCACCTGCGAAGTACTGGATTGCCACAGCGCCGAAACAAACCTGCGCGCCTTGCAGGAGCGCGCCAGCAGGCTGGTAGAACTAGTTAAAAGCCTGAACTACACCATTTACAGGATCAGACCGGAAAATGGATTGAATTTTGATAAAATTGAGGAAATTATTCTTAAACAATACGATTCACAAAGTCAATATCTAAATGATTACTTATTTTTGCCATCGACTAGGAAAATAGAAGAGCTCCTTATGAGGTAATTTTATCACACATTTAAACTTTTCTTTAACTTTTATTTCGTTTCCAATGCCATACTTATTCACCTCGGAGTCCGTATCTGAAGGACATCCTGACAAGGTAGCCGATCAAATATCAGATGCACTGATTGACAATTTTCTAGCATGGGATCCCAACAGTAAGGTGGCCTGCGAAACACTGGTGACAACCGGGCAAGTAGTTTTGGCCGGCGAGGTAAAGACCAACACCTATCTGGACGTTCAAAAGATCACCCGTGAAGTGATCAAAAGGATTGGTTACACGAAGAGTGAATACATGTTTGAAGCTAACTCCTGCGGTATCCTCTCGGCAATCCACGACCAGAGTGCGGATATCAACCAGGGTGTGGACCGTGCGGCAGCAGCCGAAGATTTCGAATCGAAAGCGAATGCACAGGGAGCCGGTGACCAGGGTATGATGTTCGGATATGCAACCCGCGAGACAGCCAACTATATGCCGCTCGCACTCGACCTTGCGCATAAGATTCTTCAGGAAATGTCGGACATTCGCAACAACGAGCCTGCATTGATCCCTTACCTCCGCCCTGATGCGAAATCACAGGTAACGATTGAATATAGCGACAATAACGTACCGCAACGTATCGATACCATTGTGGTTTCGACCCAGCACGACGACTTCGACAGCGAAGAAGCGATGCTTGCGAAAATCAAAAGCGATATCGTCAATATTGTAATTCCCCGCGTGAAGGCAAAACTAACGCCTGAACTGCAAAAACTGTTTACGGGCGACATTACCCACCACATCAACCCAACCGGAAAATTTGTGATAGGCGGTCCTCACGGTGATACGGGTCTTACAGGCCGTAAAATCATCGTGGATACTTACGGTGGAAAAGGTGCACACGGTGGTGGTGCGTTCTCCGGAAAAGATCCTTCCAAAGTTGACCGTTCTGCGGCATACGCGACGCGCCATATTGCCAAGAACCTGGTTGCAGCCGGTCTGTGTGACGAAGTGCTTGTTCAGGTATCTTACGCGATCGGTGTTGCCGAGCCTTGCGGTTTGTACATCAACACTTACGGAACCGCGAAAGTAGCCGAGAACGACGGAGCTATTGCAGCGAAAGTAAACGAGATCTTCGACCTGCGCCCGTACGCAATCGAGCAACGCCTTAAACTGCGCAACCCGATCTATTCCGAAACAGCGGCATACGGCCACATGGGGCGTAAGAATGAGATTGTGAAAAAATCATTCAAAGGTGCCAATGGCGAAGAGAAAGAAGTCGAAGTTGAACTCTTCACATGGGAGAAACTGGATTTCGTAGATGCAGTCAAAGCAAAATTTGCTCTTTAAGCACTGATATGTAAAGGTAAAGAAGAGGTCGGCAGACATGTCGGCCTCTTTTGTTTTTAGGTATATTCTCAAAATAATGTTTTAATTATCGACTTTTGACAGCATTTTTGAGTCGAATACTGAAATTAAATGAAGCATTTGCCAATATTTGCAGCCAAACTCCGTTCTCACGGAACCACCCCACTAATCTAAAACTGCGTCTTCCGCTTGCCCTCAATGCAATATCAGAAAGTCAAATTCACGAATCCAGAGAAAAGTACATTTTTCCCCACCCTCAGACACCGGGTCGATCAGTATTTCACAACCAATGACATCTGCAAATCGGGCGGGTCCGGCATTATTTACAAAGCATTGTTTATGCTGAGCTTGTATCTCGTGCCTTACTTACTGATCCTTTCCAATCAGTTCGGTATGCTGGCAATGGCAGGTTTCGCTTTTGTGATGGGGCTCGGAGTGGCGGGAGTGGGTATGTCGGTCATGCACGATGCCATTCATGGCTCGCTGGCGACATCCAATGTACTGAACAAGGTCTTTGGAGCGTCCATCTATCTGCTTGGCGGGAATGCCTACAACTGGGAAGTTCAGCACAACAGGCTGCATCACACCTACACGAACATCCACGACGTAGACGAAGATATTACAGGCAAATTTCTCCTGCGCCTTTCATTCCAGGAAAAACAAAGGTATATCCACCGGTTTCAACACATCTATGCATTTTTCCTGTACAGCCTCATGACGCTTTCGTTCCTATGGAAGGATTTTAAGGAAATATCCCTTTTCAATGAAATGTCAAAATCGGGGATGACGAAGCCGTTTCCTAAAAAAGAGCTTGTGAGACTCGTATTGACGAAACTGGCTTATGTCATGTTTATCTGCGTCATTCCGCTTGCCTTCACATCCATTACATTCGGTCAATGGCTGATCGGGTTCATGATTATGCATGGAACCGCGGGAATGATCCTTAGCACGGTATTTCAAATGGCGCACGTGGTAGAAGGTGCTGAGCAACCCGAACCTGACCAAACCGGTTGCATCGAAAATGCCTGGGCCGTTCACCAGTTGCAAACCACTTCTAATTTTGCCGGGAGAAACCGCATACTCTCATGGTTTATCGGCGGCCTCGACTATCAGATAGAACACCACCTCTTTCCCTCCATTTCCCACGTCCATTACCACGCATTATCGCCGATTGTAAAAGCTACCGCATTGGAATTCGGATTGGTTTACAATGCAAAAGCCAATTTCGGCAACGCATTAGGCTCGCATGTGCGGATGCTAAAAAATATGGGGACGCGGTAATCAGCCGATCTTTTGTACTATTTCTAAGAACTCCTGCGCCCTGATCACCCTTACTTTAGGAAAGTCGAGAGCTGCCAACGCTTCGAAATGCCTGTCGTTACTTACCAGGTAGTCAGCGTTGCATGCGACTGCACAGTCGACAAACTTGTTATCGTCGAAATCCTGTTCGATCAGCTGCCAGAAATAGAATGGGGTTACTTCATGAACATTGGACATATTCAATAGCTCGACTAGTTGAAGATCTGTACGCGCGACACCTAGTCTCCGTCCTATCTGTTCTTCATACTCAGCCAACATTTCGTTTGTGACGAAAAGATCGTACACCTTCTGGCGTAAAGCCTGAAAGATGGGATGATATTGGGAATGGGTGGGAAGTGATACCAGCAGGACATTAGTGTCCAGGACAATTTTCATTTATTACTGGTCAGGCTCGTTCAAAATATCTTCCATATCTTGTTGAGTCCAGCCATTTTTATCCCACGAAGCATTGGCAAGCGAAGTAAGCCGACCGGCGAAATATGCGCCGATCAGCTCCCTGATATTTTTCAAATCCTCCTCACTGACCTGCCTTGCATAAAGTTGCAGCAGCTCGTCCTGAAGATTTGTGAACGTCGTTTTAGGTATTGCCTGCATGGTGAATAACTATTTACATCAAAGTTAACAAACCTCACCTGCATAGTCAACCACCTATCAGAAATGCGCCGGCTCTTCAAGTTCGCTGTCCCTTGCGACGCGTTCGATCATTTTCATTTTCTCGAAGTTCTTAGGCCGGGAAAAGAATGTATAAATGGCCGGGATCACGTACAGCGTAAGTACAAGTGAGAAAAGAAGTCCTCCCATGATCACGATACCCATGGACATCCGGCTTTTACCGGCGGAACCGAGCGCCATTGCAATGGGCAATGCCCCCAGAACGGTCGCCAGACTGGTCATGAGAATAGGCCTGAAACGCATTGTCGCCGCTTCCAGGGCCGCCTCCTGAATACTTCTACCCTGCTCGCGCAGCTGGTTGGCGAACTCCACAATGAGGATACCGTTCTTCGTCACCAGTCCGATGAGCATAATCATCCCGATCTGGCTGAAAATATTAAGCGTCTGGTCAAAGAACCAAAGCGAGAAAACCGCTCCACCGATCGCCAGCGGTACGGTGAACATGATAATGAACGGGTCTATAAAGCTTTCGAACTGTGCTGCCAGAATGAAGTAGATCAGTACCAATGCGAGGAAGAACGAGAACATCGTATTCGACGAACTTTCGGCATAGTCGCGGGAGGAGCCGCTCAATGCGGTCTGGATCGTCTCGTCATTCAACTTGTCGCGGATACGGTCCATGGCCGCGATTCCGTCGCCGATGGTCTTACCCGGCGCAAGCGCTGCCTGGACAGTGGCACTCATATAGCGGTTAAAGTGGAAAAGCTGCGGAGGGCTGCTTTCTTCTTCGACCTTAACAATGTTATCCAGCTGAACCAGACTTCCCGTATTGGTTTTGACAAACATACTTTTCAAGTCCAGGGGTTCGTCGCGGTTGGCGCGGTCGTACTGGCCGATTACCTGGTACTGGCGGCCATTCATGGTGAAGTAGCCAAAACGTTGCCCTGCAAATGCCAGCTGCATGGTCTGGGCCACATCCTGCACCGAAACACCCAGCGACTTGGCTTTTTCGCGGTCAATAATGATCTGAATTTCCGGCTTGCTGAATTTCAGGTTAACATCCGTAATCGCGAAAGTCGGGTCTTCGGAAACCTCCTCCATGAATTTGGGAAGATACTCCCTCAACTTCTCAAAATCCGGCGCCTGGATCACATACTGGATCGGCAGGCCGCCCCGCGAATCCACCGAGATCGTCTGCTGCTGTACTACAAACGACTTGGCATCGGGCATTGATTTGAGTTTCTTGTTGATAAAATCCGCAATCTCCTGCTGCGACTCTTTCCTCAACGTCTTATCTACGAGTGCAATACGACCACTGCCGGTGTTTGCGGCACCAAGTCCGGAATTCCCCGGCGAAGTGATCATCATCAGCCCTTTGCGACCCGGCATAGAGTCCATGAGCATATCGCTCACATTCCGGACATAACGATCGGTAAATTCGAATGAAGAGCCTTCGGGCGCCGTCATATTGATACGGAACCAGTTGCGGTCGTCCAACGGCGCCAGTTCCGATTGAAGATCCTTCCCAAAAAACCAGATCATCCCCAGCGTAATGCCTACCAGCGGAATAGCCACCCAGCGCATTTTGAGGAATTTGGCGAGCGCATTGCCGTAATCATTGGTGATTTTTTCAAAAAACGGTTCGCTCTTTTCGTAAAACCAGCTTTTCTTATGGGTCTTGCGCACCAGGTACGCATTCAGCATCGGCGTCAGCGTCAGCGAAACGAATGCGGAGATCAATACAGCGGCGGAAATGACGATACCGAACTCCCGGAACAGTTTTCCGACAAAACCTTCCATAAAAATCACTGGCAAAAAAACGGACGCCAACGTAATGGATGTGGACAAAACCGCGAAGATGATCTCGTTGGAGCCTTTGATAGCGGCCTCGATGGGGCTCATGCCCTGTTCTATCTTCTTGAAAATATTCTCCGTCACTACAATACCATCATCGACCACTAGCCCCGTCGCAAGCACGATCGCGAGCAGCGTGAGCACGTTCACGGAGAAACCCATGATGTACATGATGAAGAATGTCCCGATCAGCGACACCGGAATGTCGATCAGCGGGCGGAAAGCGATGAGCCAGTCGCGGAAAAAGAGGTAAATAATGATTACCACAAGTACAATGGCAATCAGCAGCGTTTCCCCTACTTCTTCGATCGAGCGCTCGACGAAAATTGTGTTATCGATCAGCGTGTCCAGCTTGTAATCTTTGGGAAGCTCCTTTTTTATCGCCTCCATCCGCTTGTTGACTTCCTCGGCAATATTGAGGTAGTTGGCGCCCGGCATCGGCGAAATCGCCAGGCCGATCATCGGCACATTATCGAGGCGCAGGATCGTTTCTTCATTCTCAGGCCCCAGCGTCGCCGAACCGATGTCCTTCAAATGAACCGTCTGCGTCGCCGTGTTTTTAACGATCATTTCATTGAAGTCATCCTCGGTTCGGAAGCGACCGATCGTTTTCACAGTCAGCTCGGTATTGTCGCCGGCGAGCTTCCCGCTAGGCAATTCCACATTCTCCCTGTCAAGCGCGGATTTCACATCCTGGGTCGTGATGCCCAGTGAAGCCATTTTAACCGGGTCCATCCAGATCCGCATCGCATATTTCTTTTGCCCGAAAATGCGTATTTCGCTCACGCCTTCGATCGTTTGCAGGCGTTGCGCGATCACATTCTCGGCATAATCGCTCACCTCGAGGTGTGAGCGGGTGTTGCTCGTAAAAGTCAGTACGATAATGGGCTCGGAGTTCGCATCAGCTTTGCTCACCACCGGCGGGCCGTCGATATCGAGCGGCAATGTCCGCGAGGCGGAACCCACCTTGTCGCGCACATCGTTCGCCGCGCGTTCCATATCCACACCAATATCGAACTCGACCGTGATCTGGCTCGTGCCCTGGCTGCTGGTGGAGCTGATGGACTTGATACCTTCGATGCTATTCAGCTGCTTTTCGAGCGGCTCGGTGATCTGCGACTCGATAATGTCGGCATTCGCGCCCGTATAGCTCGTGCGGATGGAAACCACCGGCGGGTCGATCGACGGGAATTCGCGCATCCCCAGGAATTTATACCCCAGGAATCCGAACAAAATGATCAGCAGGTTCATCACAATCGCGAGGACCGGCCTTTTGATGGAGAGGGTCGAGATACTCATAGGTTGACCTTCACGGCGGTGTTAGGTTTGATGGCGATGATACCCGAAGTAATCAGCGAATCGCCGGGCTGTAACCCGTCTATGATCTGGATTTTTTTGTCGGTACGCAGGCCGGTGGTCACCATGGCTTCCTGCGCCTTGCCATCTTTCACGACAAACACTTTCTTACCCTTCAAAACAGGCACAATGGCCTCCGTCGGGATCATCATCGCCGAGCGGTTTGCATCGAGGTCGGCCAGTACTTTCACGAACATTCCGGGCACAAACCGGCCTTCGGGGTTGTTCGCCAGCGCGCGTACACGTAACGTGCGGAGGTTCTCGTCCACTTTCGGGTCAATGGCCAGGATTTTGGCGCTGTAAGTCGAGGGGTCCCCGTCGAGATTGAATTTAACGGTACTCCCTATCCGGATGCTCGGGCTGTATTTTTCAGGAACCGTAAAATCTATTTTCACAGGATTACTCTGAACAATGGTGACGATGGGCGTACCTGGGGCCAGAAATGCGCCTTCGCTGATGAACTTCAACCCGATCCGACCGCTGAATGGCGCACGGATTTCGGTTTTTTCAAGCTGTGCTTCGATCACTTCCTTTTCCGCTTCCAAAACCCGTATATTGTTGGAAGTCACGTCATATTCTTCCAGGTTAATCGCCTCCACGTTCAGCAGCTTCTTCTGCCGCGCTTCTATTTTCTTGCTCAAATCCTGATTGTAGGCCACTTTCTGCAACTGCGCACGGAGTTCACGGTCATTGATTTTCGCAATAAGCTGACCTTTATTGATATAGGCCCCTTCCCTGATATCGAGCTTCACGAGCCGGCCTGAAATTTCGGCCATCAGGTTTACTTCCTCATTGGGCAGCACCGTACCCGAAGCGAAGATCTGGTTCTCGATGGATTCTTCGCCTACAATAAATACATTCACCGGCACGGCCCCGCCGGAGGATTTCGCATTCTTAGCATCCCCACCCTTTTTTGCATCGGAACCTTTCCCCTCACCGGGTTTTGAGAAAATGAACAGTTTCCCCAAAACCAGTGCGACGATGATCCCCGCCACCAACATGATCGTACGCATAGATTACTTAAAAATAAAATTCGTTCAAGAAGAGTAGTAATTAGTTATATTTTGCAAAAGCACTATTTAAAGATACTTCATATTGTAAAAAGAGGCAATGTAGATGTTTTATACTTCTGCAAGGCAACGCTTCCCCATGATGTTTGCTGAATGACGCTTTCCGGCTGCTCAATGCCGCTTTTGACGCTGCTACGATTTATTATCTTTATCCAATCATCACAAACCAAATCTTCACGCGATGAAAATAGCGCACACCACCGGTTACTACCTGATCATCACCGTTATCCTATTGTTAACTATGCACACTTACGGACAAAGCCCGATCAAGAATTATGAAAAAGACTGGAAAGTTGTAGAAAGTCTTAACACCAAAGGACTCGACAAGGACGCCCTGGAGCAGGTAAGGAGAATCTATGTGCTTGCAAAGAAAGAAAAACAGGACGCTCAGGTGATTAAAGCGGCTGTGTATATGATGCAGTTGCAGGCAGAGAACCGCGAGGATAATGCCATCGTTTCGATCGGCGAACTGGAAAAAGAAGTGGTAGGAAGCACAGGCCCGGCACGGTCGATCCTGACGAGTTTGGTGGCTTCTCAATACTACTTCTACTACCAGACCGTTCGCTGGCAACTGTACAACCGGACAGCTACCGTTAACTTCGACAAAACAGACATCGCGACCTGGGGTACCGAAGATTTTCATCAAAAAATAGGCGCATTATACCTCGAATCGATCCGCGACGAGGCCCTTTTGAAAAATACCCGGCTGGAACCCTACGACGCGATCATTACCAAAGGCAATATGCGCAAATTACGGCCGACGCTATACGATCTGTTGGCTTTCAATGCATTGGAATACTTCTCGAACGACGAACCTAACATCAAAAAACCGGCTTACAAATTTGAAATCAACACGGCGTCGGCTTTTGATCCGGCGGCTGACTTCATACATCGGAAATTTGAAACAAAAGATTCGGCCTCGCTGGAACATCATGCACTGCTGCTTTATCAGAAACTCGTAGGGTTTCACCTGGAAGACAAAGATCCGGGCGCATTGATCGACGTTGATCTCGCGCGGCTGCAATATGTAAGGCAAAAGTCGGTGCATCCGGATAAGGATGCGCTTTATTTCATGGCGGTAAGCCACGTCGCCGACCAGTACCAATCCACACCGGCTGCGGCGCAGGCTTGGTATCTGAAAGCAGCCTGGCTTAGCGAGAAAGGCGATGGTTACAAGCCAGGCGGCGATTCGACGCTCCATTTCGGACGTGTGAAGGCCTTGGAAATCTGTCAAAAAATCGAGCGCGAAAATCCGGGGACGGAGGGCGGCATCAATGCATTTAATCTTGCCAACCAGATAACACGGAAAGGTTTACAATTCTCGGTCGAAACAGTGAATACCATCGGCACGCCATTTCGTGTACTGGTCAAATACCGGACACTGGATAAGCTCCATTTGCGGGTCATTAAGGCCGTGGATTACCTGAGAAAAAATCTCGAAGAAAACAATAATGAGGAGACCAAATGGTCGACATTAACCAGCGCACAGGCCGTCCAATCCTGGCAACAGCCGCTTCCCGACACCAAAGATTATCAGGAGCATTCGGTAGAGATAAAATCGGACGGGCTGCCATCCGGCGAGTATATATTGCTGGCCAGCTCCGATGCGAATTTCAAAAGCACCAAAGCATTATTGGGTGCTACATTGTTTTATGTGTCCGATATTAGTTTTGTCCAAAAAGAGCACGATTTCTTTGTCCTGAACCGTGATAATGGCCAGCCACTGGCCGGAGCGAAAGTGCAGCTATGGGAACGGAGCTACGATTACAATACACGGGCTTACATCAAAAACAAAGGTCCGCTACTCGTTACCGATCAAAATGGCTATTTCAAAAGACCGCCCATTCGACCTAATTCTCAAAATGCGCAACAGCTGCTCGAAATCACTTACCTGAATGACCGGCTCTTCCTGCAGGAAAATACAAACCGCTATTATTACAATGAGGAAGTAACCGAAACATTCGACGAAACAGCCGCACAAGTCTATCTTTTCACCGACCGAAGCCTTTATCGACCCGGGCAAACTGTTTATTACAAAGGCATCGTACGAAATGGACACACTGTTTTGCGGAGCCAGCAGTCGGATTTTACGGTGGTTCTGTACAATGCCAATGAAGAACATGTGCAGGAGGCGAAGCACAAGGTAAATGCATTTGGAAGCTTCTCGGGATCATTTGTAATACCCCTAAATGGCCTCCCTGGGAATTTCCATCTCTCGGTACACGATCAGTTCCGCGCCGATTTCCGGGTAGAAGAGTACAAACGTCCGCGGTTTGTTGTCGAATTCGACACATTGAAAGCAACCTATAAAGTGAATGAGCAGGTAAAGCTGACGGGAAAAGCGATTGCCTATGCGGGTAATGCGATCGGCGCGGCAAATGTCAGATATCGTGTCGTCCGTACGCCGCGCCTGTTATACGCCTGGCTTATGAAGCGTTGGTGGGCACCCGTTGAGCCAATGGAGATCGCGCATGGCGAAACCACGACCGATGCGTCAGGACTGTTTCATGTCGATTTTGAAGCTATCCCGGACAAAAAAACCGACGCCAAACTTGATCCGGTGTTCGATTATACCATCTATGCTGATGTGACGGATAGTAATGGTGAAACAAGGAGCGCGGAGACCCGCATTTCAATCAGCTATAAATCATATATTCTGCGTGCCGACATCCCTTCGGCGATCGAAGCATCCCGTTTCAAATCGATCCATGTTAGAACCGAAAATCTGGCAGGCATATTTGCCTCGGCGGACGCAACCATTCAGATCACACACCTCGAACCTGAAAAGCGGCTGATCAGAAAACGCTATTGGGAGCGACCAGACCTATTTGTGATGAACAAGGACGAATTTATTGCCAGCTTCCCACACGACGAGTACGACCGGGAAACCGAAAGGGAGAACTGGCAGGCAGTGGGCGTACCGGTCGAAAAGACCGCTGCCCTGCAACCAGATGGAGAAGTTTCCGTTTCAGAATTCAGGCTCCCCGTGGGCTTTTACAAAATACAGATCAGCACGACGAATGCCGCCGGTGAAAAACTTTCGGATATCCAATTTATTGAATTAACGGACATCGACTTGAAAAAACTCTCGTATCCGCAATACATTACCTCAACCGGCGGCACGGCGATAGAACCGGGAGAAAATGGTTACTACGCATTGGGCACTTCGGCAGAGAAAGCATTTCTGATCAGCAGTACAAATCGCAAGTCTGCCAAAGGCTTCTCCTACCTCGCATTAAATGACGAACTGAAAAAATTCGCCTATACTGCTACCGAAGAAGATCGTGGCGGCTATTCCGTAGACTATCTATTCATAAAACACAACCGCATTCACAACCACACCGAAACCATCGCGGTACCCTGGACGAATAAAGACCTGAACATCGAATATGAGACATTCAGGGACAAAACGCTGCCTGGAAGTAAAGAAATATGGAAGATCAAGATCAGTGGTTATAAAAAAGAAAAAGCCGCCGCCGAAATGCTTGGCAGCATGTATGATGCTTCTCTGGATCAGTTTTACCCGCATCAATGGACGAAACCATACATCTGGCCGGTACTTGTGGGCATGAAATACTGGACCGACAGCGGGAATTTCGGATCAGGGAATGCGGATATCCATTACGCCGTTTTTGGAGCATATAAATCGTTTGACAAGAGCTATGACGCATTGATCCAGGGCTTCTATTACGGACAGGGCAGGTCGGCAAATGCAGCTGGTGGAGGCCGTTCAGGGCGTATGCGAATGGCAGTAAAGGGCACAATTGTAGAACCCATGACGCAAGCGGCTCCGATAGCAATGGAAGAAAAAAGGGATACATCCATCGGCATGGACGGAGATCCCAAGTTGAACGAGGTTACCAAGGTAGGTTATGGCTTCAATCGCAGTCAGGAAAAGACCAAAACAGGTGACACAGCGCCGGCCATTCGTACCAATTTCAACGAAACCGCTTTTTTTCTGCCTGACCTGAAAACCGACAGCGACGGTAACATCACATTCTCCTTCACCATGCCCGAAGCGCTCACCAAATGGAAGTTTCAGGCGCTCGCGCATACACAGGAGCTTGCATTGGGATACAGTACCAAAGAAATTATCACACAAAAAGAGCTGATGGTGCAGCCTAATGCACCTCGTTTTCTCCGCGAGGGCGACCGGATCAGTTTTCCCGTCAAGGTCGTGAACCTTACGAAAGCAACACTGCAAGGTGAAGTAACTCTTCAGTTGATCGATACTGAAACCAGCCAGCCTGTCGACGGTCTTTTCAAAAACAGTAAGCCATTAAGTTCTTTTTCAATCGCAGCCGGTGAAAGTAGTACCGCCCTTTTTTCATTGGAAATACCAAAAGCCTTCAATAAAATGGTTACCTGGCGGGCCGTTGCGAAAGCCGGAAACCTGTCGGACGGGGAAGAAAACATGCTGCCCATCCTTCCCAACCGGATGCTGGTGACCGAAAGGATGCCCATTTCGATAAAAGGAAACGGCACGAAGCATTTCAGATTTGAAAAACTGCTAGGTTCAGCCCAATCGACTACACTAACCCACCAGTCGGTAACCGTCGAATACAGCAGCAACCCGGCGTGGTATACGGTACAATCCCTGCCATATTTAATGGAATATCCGTACGAATGCGCCGAGCAAACCTGGAACCGCTACTATGCCAATACGCTGGCATCGCACATCGTGAGCGCGTCTCCGCGGATCGCCGCAGTTTTCAAATCCTGGAAGGGTACGGATGCATTGCAAAGCAATTTGCATAAGAACCAGGAACTGAAATCGCTGCTCTTGGAGGAAACGCCCTGGGTACTGGCCTCGAAAACGGAGGAAGAACAGAAACGAAACATCGCATTGCTGTTCGACCTCGTCAGAATGGAAAACGAGTTGAATGCGAGCATGCTCAAATTACAGGAAATGCAAAGCAGCAATGGTGGGTTTGTGTGGTTCAAAGGCGGACCGGACGACCGTTACATTACCCAATATATCGTTACCGGCATCGGGCATTTGCAGAAAATCAAGGCATTCCAGCCTGCTCGACAGAAAGCCATCGATGCGATCCTTGAAAAGGCCATTCCTTACCTCGATAAACGCATTCTGGAAGATTATAATAATCTGGTCAAACATAAAACAGACCTGAAAAGCTATGTTCCCGGCCCCGTGGAGTTGCACTATCTATACACGAGAAGCTTTTTCACCCGACCCATTCCGGCTACGTCCCAAAAGGCATATCAATATTACCGTGATCGCGCGAAACTTACCTGGGTTTCCCAATCCAAATTGCTGCAAGGTATGACAGCATTGGTAGCACAGCGAACGCAGGATAGTAAAACGGCAAACCAGATTCTCGAATCGTTACGCCAGACAGCCATTCAAAATGAAGAACTTGGTATGTACTGGAAAACCAGCCAACGGGGATGGTGGTGGCATGAAGCTCCCATCGAGCGCCAGGCTTTGCTCATTGAAGCATTTCAGGAAATCGGTAACGACCAACCGACAGTTGCTGCCCTCAAAACCTGGCTCCTCAAAAATAAACAGACTAATAGCTGGGAGAGCACGAAAGCCACCGCCGAGGCTTGCTATGCGCTATTGATGAATGGAAACGATTGGCTAGCCGAATCTCCGCAGGCCACGGTCCGCGCCGGCAACACCGAGGTGAGTTCAACGGGCCCCAAAACAGAGCGTGGCACAGGTTACTTTAAACAGACCATCGACAAAGGCATAACGGAGCAAATGGGCAATATCGATCTTGTTGTAAGTGGCGCGCCGCCATCCTCCCAGCTACCCGGTTGGGGCGCAGTCTACTGGCAATATTTCGAAGATCTTGATAAAATCACCTTCGCGGAAACACCTCTGAAACTCTCAAAACAGCTTTTCGTGGAGACAAACACCGATTCCGGCCCGGTTCTCACGCCCGTACGTGCGGGCGACGCGGTGAAGGTGGGCGATAAGATCAAGGTCCGTATCGAACTCCGCGTGGATCGCGACATGGAATACGTGCATATGAAGGACATGCGGGCATCGGGGCTTGAACCGGTGAATGTGCTGAGCGGCTACCGCTGGCAGGGCGGTCTCGGATATTACGAAAGCACACGGGATGCGAGCACAAATTTCTTTTTCGATGCGCTGCGAAAAGGAACTTACGTATTCGAATATCCGCTTTTTATTACACACGAGGGCGATTTCAGCAATGGTATCACCACGATCCAATGCATGTACGCGCCGGAGTTCACCGCCCATAGCGAGGGCGTCAGATTAAAAGCATTACCCAGGAAGTAATATGTCAATACAACTCGTCAGAGCTACCATCAACGATCTGGACACCGTCAGGCAGATCGGAATAGAAACTTTTTATGAATCGTTTGCTTCGGTTAACACCGAGGAAAACATGGCGCATTATCTGGAAACGGGTTTCAGTCTGGACAAAGTAGCGTCCGAACTCGGTAATCCGTTTTCAGAATTTCACCTGGCCTATGATGGCGACCAGCTGATCGGTTATCTCAAAATCAATCACGGCCCCGCCCAAAGCGAGCTGAAAGACGATACTGCATTGGAAATTGAGCGGATATATGTTCTCCAAGCATGGCACGGGCGGAAGATAGGGCAACTATTTTACGATAAAGCCATCGAAATCGCTCGCGCACGCCAGTATGCGTACGCATGGCTGGGCGTGTGGGAAAATAATGAAAAGGCGATCGGCTTTTATAAACGGAATGGCTTTGTGGAATTCGACAGACACCTTTTCACGCTCGGGACCGACATTCAGACCGACATTATGATGCGGCGCGAGCTGTAAATACACGGCACAGGAGGCGTTCGGATTATCCGACCGCTTCCTGAATTTTCAAAATTGCGCTTGCAAAACCCTCCATGTCCTCCGGTTCGCCCAGCATGGCATGTTGGAGAATCCAGACCGCTTCGGTATCGCAGGCATGTTCCGCCACCGGGCAGAACGTCTGGCTGTAATCCGCACTATCGGGAATAGCATAGCACATGAAAGTTTTGTTTTGAAAAAGCGGCTGCTTATACAGCGGATGCGGGTACCCCTTGAAACTGGGCACACCTTCGGCAGCGAGCATTGCAGCAAATTCACTTTTGGGCAGTCCGCCGAATTTCGCCGCGTCGTATTTGAATATATAAATGTGATAACCGTGCAGCGTAATGATCCCGCTGCGTTTCAAAGGGTCTATCCCTTCTATATTTTCTAATAATCTACTCAAATACAATCCATTAGCATCCCTTCGCCGGGTTTGTTCTTCCAGGCGTTTGAGCTGTTCTGTGAGCAATACGGCCTGCATTTGGGTAATGCGGTAATTGCAGCCGGGATTGTAGTGCTCATACCACTGCCCACCTTCTATACGCCCTACATTGCGCAGGGAATGCATCATCGCGTACAAATCATCATCGTCGGTAATGACAATGCCGCCCTCACCGGAGGTCAGGTTTTTGGAGGATTGAAAACTAAAACTGCCCACATGTCCGATAGAGCCTAATTTTTTGCCCTTGTACTCGGCCCCGTGCCCGTGCGCAGCGTCCTCGATCACTCTGAGGTTATGCCGTCGCGCGATATCCATAATCGCGTCCATATCGCAGGCCAGCCCACCAAAATGCACCGGAATGATCACCTTTGTGCGCGGTGTAATGGCCGCCTCAATGGCCGCCGGGCTGATATTATAAGTCTCGGGATCGATATCCACAAAAACAGGCACACAGTTGCACTCGATCACCGACGAAGCCGTGGTAATGAAAGTGTAAGGCGGAACGATCACCTCGTCGCCAGGTTTCACGCCACAGGCCATCAGTGCCAGCCGGAGCGACACCGAGCCATTTACGCAGGTAATGGCATATTTGCTTCCGCAATAAACGGCAAACGCCCGCTCGAAACGTTCCACTTCATCGCCGCAATCCGGATTACCCCATTTGCCGCTGGCGACGACCGTCGCAACCGCATTTACCTCATTTTCATCGTAAATAGGCCATGGAAATGTTTTGTCAATGGTTTTGGGTCCGCCGTTGATCGCGAGTTGTTCCTTTTTGCTGCTCATGGGTTCGGTATTCCGGAAATGTCGTGGCAATTTTTAACGGGAATACTATTGCAAAAGCGAATCGGGCTATTTCCTGTGAGCCGGCGGGAGGATTATAGTCTTTTTAGGCGGCATTCCAGTATTTATCCAACAAACCCTTAGTCGCATTCCGTTCATGAATAACAGACAACTACTTTACGCCCTGCTTATTGCAGGCATGTCATTGGGCACGGCCTGGGCCATACGCGGCCAGTTCGGGCACGAACAAGGCGCCGCCTGGGCGGGCGGTATCGGCGGATTGAGCATCGTCCTCATCGCCAAACGCAAAGACTGGTATGCCAAAGCATTCCAGCTTACATTAGCTTCGGCCGCCGGCTGGGGCATAGGCGGTATTATCAGCTACGGCAAAGTGGTTGGTTTTGCGCGCGGCCTCGAATTCGGGAATGTCTATTACGGATTCTTGATGCTCGGCGTTATCGGTGCGCTGTTCGGGCTGATCGGCGGAGGGTTATTCGGGCTTACCCTGGCCTCCTCCCGCGAAAAACCGGTACAGTGGCCGCAGCTGATCACGGAAATGACCGCGGGCGCAATCATTTTTTACTATCTCCTGATCGAGCAGCTCGGCTGGCTCATGACTCCCCCGCGTTCGGAAGCCTGGGCTGCCTGCCTGGGAATGACCGTGGCGCTGTTCTGGTACATGATCCGCCACAAACAACATTCGGCCATGAGACTGGCCATTTTCGCCGGGCTGGGCGGTGGTTTCGGGTTCGCTTTCGGCAACTTCCTGCAAGTAATGGGAAGCGTTTCAGGCATTCATTTCAATTTCTGGAACGTGATGGAATATTCGATCGGCTTTTTCGGAGGCGTGGGCATGGCATACGGCACTTTCACGTCCGAATGGGAAACCACCGAAACGCAGGTGCCGCGCTCGCAACTGCTCGCACCAATTGCTATCCTGACCTTAATCATCCCGTTCATTGTATGGGATCAGTCGTTCAAAACGGAGAGGCTCGTTGAAACGATCCGTAGCTTCGATCCGCTCGCCGATGCGGCGGGCATTACTACCTATGTTCAATGGGTGGCGTTGCTGCTCGTGGTTGCGTTCGCGGCTTACACCATGCTTAAATATTACGTCCGGCCCAAAGCACCGATTCTGGAGCCCGGATATGAAGATATCCAGCTGTTTTTCTTTCTCAACCTCGGCTTGTACACTATTTACAGCATCCTCATCACCTGCGCGTTCATGAGCCTGTACCGCATCGAGCAATATCTCTATATTCTGAATGTGGTCATACTGGGTATTCTCATGAAAAAGACACAAGCCTCCTTCTCCGACCGCGGGCTGAATATCAGCCGGTGGGCCATCAACTTTATATTCATCATAGCCATTTTCGCCATTCTCACGGCCGTCGCCATCAGCACGCACGGTGAATTGAATGGGGCCAACAGGCGGTTTGAGTGATGGTGCAAATTGCAATTTGCCTCGTTTGCCGGAAGAACTAAGCACTTTATATTTATAAACAAAAGCCATTCCGCTGAAATCCGGAATGGCTTTTGTTTTCACCTGTGCAAACCCAACTCCCGCAAACCCCGGATTATTTTCTCCGGCTCGTCGGTCTGGATAATGTTAGCGCCTTGTTTGGTCAGATTTTGCAGCGTTTCCCTGACATTGCCTTTTCTTATTTCTTCGTCCGGAACGCCCAGTGCATTAATCCAGATTCGCGCGCCTTTGCCCCTGATCAGACTGGTGACCTCCGCAGTGTAGAATTTCGAATCTATATGAATCACTTCCGGCTTGAAGCGTGTCAATGCTGAGTCAGCCATGGCTTGCGAATAGGCCCTTGGCATGAGCATGTAGTTTTTAGAAGCGGCGTCGACCTTCGCGAGGATCTCGTAATCGCTATCGAAGAAGAATACAAAATCTTCCGCGCCCAGTTTTTTCACCACTTCGATCACCTTATCGATCTGTTCCGTTTTTAGGTCAAGATCGACCATGATGCGGCCCTTTGCCATTTGCAATGCCTCCTCCAATGTGGGAATCGTCTCTTCCGTTACTTTGCCATTGGAAACGAGCCTTAATTTCCGGAGCTCTTCGAAAGTTTGCGTTTCAAGATTGCCTTTGCCGGTTGTGGTACGGTCAACTTTGCCGTCGTGCATGAGCATCGGAATCCCGTCTTTGCTCACTTTCACATCAATTTCTACAATATCAACACCCAATCTGATTGCCTCGCTGATCGCCGGCACCGAGTTTTCCGGTAATTGATGATGCACGGCACGGTGCGATGCTACCAGCACATTTTTAGAGGTTGGATCCAGAAATTCCTTCCTGATCGGCCCGACTTGTGCATGGGCTTTAAAAGCAACAAAAAATAATAGGATAGCGGGTAATGTAAAGCGGGTCATTATAATTGAAATTATTAAATACTACTTCGTAATCGTCAGTTCGTCCTTTATCTCGCCCGCAGGATTGTAACATTTATAATGCAGCGTATTTCCCTTGATAGATATGTGCTGATAAAGGGGGCCGTCTTTATACCTTACCACTGCATAATCTTCCTTCGGCCAACGTACCTGCTTGCCGGGAATACTGATAGACATCAGATAAATGGTGCCTTTTGCCGGGCTGGCAACTTCTTTCTCCTTAAACATCGGCTTCGTGCGCAGGTAGTAATGCATATGCCCGCTCATGACCATATCCACATGGTATTTGTCGAAAAGCGTACACCACTCCCGTTTGATCTCGTCATAAGGCTCTTCGAAGTTGTAGGGAGGGAAATGGAACATCGCAAACTTCCATTTCGCTTTCGAATTTCTGAGCTGATTTTCTACCCACGCGCTTTGCTCAGGCACCGAAAGTGTCGCGTCGATCATCAGGAACAATGCGTCCTGATAGTTGAAAGAATAGGTCATTTCAGAAGGCTGTCCGGCAGGACCGTTTTCGGGCAGGCTGAACATCTCCTTGTACATCCATGCACCCAGACCGTCCTGGCTGTCGTGGTTACCTGGCACCGGCATCAGCGGTCGCGTGCTGAATGTGGGTCCGGCGTGTGCCCAGAGCTGGTCCCAATCGTCGCGGTTTAAACCGGTCGTTACCAGGTCGCCTGCGATGGAGAAAAAGGCAGTTTCAGGATGTCGTTTGATGGATTTTTGCGCCATATCACCCCATATAGGCGAATAATGCGTGTCGCCGAACCAGATGAACGAAAAGTCCTTTACACGGTCGGAGGCGGTCCGGAACGACGATGCTGCCGACCATGATTGCCCCGTACCGATCGAATAATGGTACAAAGAGCCCGGGCTCAGCCCTTTGAGCTGAGCGGTAAAGCGATTTACAAACCGGTCGTTCTGCAACAGTCTGTCTTCCATGTTGAATGCCGAAGCATCCGCAAAAAGGGTGTCGGAAGCGCCGGGTTTCCAATATTTAACTTTGCTTCTAAGTACCCTCGGACTGGTTCGCCACTGAATATTCGCCGTAGTGGCTGGGTCGCCGCTCCATGTCATGATCACCTGGTCGGGCTTTTCGGAGGAAGGTGTCGCGGTTCTTCGGAACGCATTCACCAGGTGCGCCTCACGTGCGCGTCCGCGCACAGTCGTGAACAGCGTCTGACCTTTCAGTTCCTCAGGGACTTCGGTCAACACCAGGCCATCCCAGTCGTGGTAGGTAAATGCCCCCTTTTGCAATGTACCCAGCGCATATTGCGCGGGAACCACATTCGAAACAGTCAATTTTTCGGACTTGTCGAGTGGCGCCACGCTGATGAAATACACCGGCCTGTCCTTGTCAAAACCATTGATCCCAAGCCCCACCGGTCCTTTTTCAAAATCCTTTTGCCAGACTTCATAAGTATATTCTTCGTTTTTAACGAGCATCTGCGTTTTTCGGAACCCGCTTTTTTGGAGCCAGAAGGGCGGCACGGCCTGGCCGGTATGCCGCATCAGCGATACCCTTACCGGCACATTCACTTCGAAAGTCCAGAAACGCGTCGCCAGCGTTTCCTTATCGCGGTCGCTGAGAACGCTCAGGATATACGCATCCGAAATTGTATCGAGTTGCGCGGGTGTAAGTGTTTCATACAGCCTGGTCACCACGCGGTCGACCACCTCCTTCACTGTCTTTTCGGGTTGTTCATCGCCTCCCACGTAAAAAGACATCCAAACCGGGCATAGCAAGGCCCACCAGAGTATTCTTTTGTTTTTGATCATGGCTATTTCAAGTTTCCCGTCAGGTATAGATACACCTATTTCGGAGATTTACAGAACCGACTTATTATCCGTTAAAAACACCCTTGTGCTCTCGGTATAGGTGTCGCCCCCAGGCGTTTTGTATTTCAAATCCACATAAAATGCCCGGAAGCCGCTTGCCGGTAAGTCGGCGGTTACCTTTGCGTCGGATTTCCGGCTTATTTTCAAACTTTGGGCGGTCCAGGTATCATTCCGCAGGTCCTGGTCCGGCGAGTTGGCCGACCACAGGATCACATCCACCAACGCATCGGGGGTAGCCTTAATGTCCAGATTCACCTTCCGGTTCGTTACCGATTGGCTCCACTTGCATTCGGTATATGGCCGCTTGTTAATCGTCGCACCAAAGAACGCACTCAGGGCTTCCATAGCCTGCTTGCCGTCGCCCAGGTCGTGGCCCGCATTGGGCACATAATGCAGCATATTCTTTCCGGGGATCTTGTCGAGATAATTTTTGATATTGTCCACCACCCAATATTCATCGTTAGTCCCCATAAATATCATCTTAGGCATCGTCAGTTTCGAACGGTAGGAAAAAGGGTCGATCATCGCCGTGATAGCCTGCCCGTCGGGTGAGCCGGTCGACTGCGGAATGCCCAGTTTTACATAATCTTCGATCTGGACGCTGTAATCGCCCCATGATTTGATCTGATAATCGAGACTTACCGGCATATTCAGCACGTCGATCACCATCGGCGCGATCGCCTCCACACGCTTGTCGCTCGCACCTGTGAGCCAGGTTGTCCAGCCACGTTTGGACGCTCCCGTCACCACGAAGCTGTTGACCGTATGCTTTAATTGTTTTTGGGAAAACTGCTGCACCGCGTCCATCGCCTTCACCGCGCTTTTGACCATCGGAAAGAGCAGCGGCCAGGTGTAGTCCTTGTCCTTCTTAAAGTTGTGCAATGTGTAGGAGATCAATGCATCCTCGGTAAGATCGTCGAAAAATGGCTGGTTGGGCGTTTGTTTCAGCAATGCCACGATGGCTTGGTTGGTAGTAGCCACCGCACCGAGCGATGCGTACATTTTTTCATCTTTTTTGCTGTTCCAATTCGGCTGTCCGTTGGCATTTGAGCCGCCCGTGATAAAAAGCAATGCGTCGTCGTGCCGGTTTTCCTTGGGTACGATCACCGTCATCTGATGCGTCCAGGTAAATTCGCGCCATTTCTGCGAGGTAACGAGTATCTGGTAAAATGTCAGATCGTCGCGCTTAAATGTCTCTTTCAGCTCCCATTTAAAGGTTTTGTCGCCATTGCTAAGATAACTTTCCAGGGCATTTTCGGGTGTTACTTTTTGTGCATTCACAAAAACGACGGCCACGATTGCCAGTAGTATGGATGAAACGGACCTGACGGCTATTTTCAAAAACATGATGACTCGTATTTGGGTTGAATAATCGGTTTACTTGCCCGCTGCGGCCGGCTTAGGTGCGGCCGGCACAGGTGCGGGGCTGTCTTTCACTAATTTCAATGCCTGCTCGATGTAAATCTCGCCCGTCATTTCGCCCAGGCTCGTGCGGCTCACATAGTCATATCTTTTAAAACTGTTGAAATCGACCTTCGTAAGCATATAGCCAAAGGCATCGTTCGTCAGTCCAAAAAGAAATGGCTGTTTGGTATTCATATGCCTCTTGACATAATACCCGATATTAGGCAATGCCTCGCCCGGCACTGTCAGGACCTGAGCGGTACCGATGTTAAGCAGATTAAGCTGGGTTACAATCCGGTTATCGCCGGCCATTTCATTCTTAATCGGTGATTTTTGAAGGATATAGCGCATGATCTCCGAATCCACCGGAAACTCGATCCTGCGGGAAACGCAATAAACGTCCGGATTTTCCTGCACCGCCGCATCTTTCACGATCCGAAGCGCCTCGTCGGCCAGTAGCTCGCCTATTCTTTTGCATTCATTCCAGTCGTTGGCTTCCTTCCCGTTTTCGAGACGGTTGTCGGCCGTTACCATTCCACCCTGCGCTCCGTTCATAAAAATGGCGGTTCCTCCACCCTGCGACTCAATGCGGTCATACAACGGCCCGCAAAGGTCCGGACTTAGAATGCCCCTTCCCGACCCGATCACTTCCGGATGGACGGCGTAATTCACCAAAGTAGCAATAGGTTTGCCCTTATTGGCTCCCGAAGTTGCAACGGCCTGGATTACCCCGCAACGCGGATCATAAAGCTGGTCGGCGTAATAGTTATAGGCAATCTTGCCTTTTGCGTCGCCGACCGCAATTTTCAATGAAGCATTTTCCAGCTTCCCAACCGCCTCGTTCACGGCATCGGCAATTTGCTGTACGCAACGGTCGAGGTAGGCAAGGTCGGCGAACGATTCGCCTTTCTCATTGGGGAAACCATAGGCATCGGGCCCGCTATGTGTATGGGTGGCGCCAATGAGCACATTCTCCGGCGCGATGCCTTTAATCAGCTTCCTCGACCTGTTGCCTAATGCAGCCGGCCACCCAAGATTATCCACGTTCACAATAGCTATCCGCACCGCACCCTTTTCCATTACAAACGCCCTGGCATACAGATCTCCATTCTTCTGCGTCGCTTTTTTAGGCGTACCAATGCCCCCCGAAACCGGCAACAGCGGTTCGGGCGTAATCACCCGCACGGCGGCCGCAGCCCTGAAATGCTGCCCAACTGTAACCTGGCTCAGACACAGGCAGAAACAGCAAAAGACAATAACCCTGACTTTCATGATGGAAATGGGTTTTTATGAAAACTAAACCGGAACTGCGGGTTGATTCCCGACAGTCCCGGTTTTAAATACTCACCTTAAAACAAATATGACTACCACGGCTTGCCGGTTCCTTGCAAAAGCCATTGTTTAGACCACGCACTGTTACCGTTATCGGCCTGCGAGTAGCTGGTAACTTCCAGCTTGCTCACCGCATCCTGTGCATTCGTTTTGTTGATACGCAGCTCATCCTGCATGTAATAGAAGCGAACGGGCAAAACCGTCCGTTTAGCCGCGGGCCCCGCTTTCAATGCAGGCAGTCCGGTGCGACGGAAATCGAACCAGGCTTCGGTAGCGGCAGTCCAGCTGGCGATCCATTTCTGTTCGAGGATTTGTTTCAACGTATTGTCGAAAACCACTCCTGGCGTAGCAACGTAAGCGGCGTATTTGTCGCCTACTGTCCAGGTTTCCATCGATGCCTTCACCCCAGCTTCGTAGCGGTCTTTCGCAACACCGGCGGCCCAGCCTTTCAACGCGGCCTCAGCCAGGATGAAGTTCACCTCGGCAGCAGAAATGAGCCGGGCGCGCAGCAACGGGCCTTTTGCGGCTTTGTAAATGCTGTTCAGGAAAGATACGTGCGGGTTGAAGGAAGTCTGGCCCGGCGTAGGATTCAGGTTGTAGGCCGAGGGTAAAGCAGAAAAGCTCGGCGGCAAACCCACGTATTCCGGGTCGGTATCGACTTGCGCATTCCCTACTTTGTCCGGCGAAAGGATCCTTTTGCCATCGACGATCTTGTCGGTTCCGGCTGGCTGTTTCGGATCTACTACAAGAGGGACCTCCACCTTGTTGGCCCAGATTCCCAGGCGCGGGTCTTTCAATGTCTGCAATCTTTCCACCAGTGTGGCGCACATTTTAATGCGGCGGTAGTTGCTTCCGCTGGCGTCGCTTACGGTGTTAGCAGGCCAGGAATCCGCTTCGCTATTGCCCGCAAAGCCCATGGTGGCGTCATCTGCGTTGGAAGTAATGATCGGATATTGGGCCGCATTGGCTACGATTTTCTCGATACCGGCCTTGGCCACGTCGGGCTGCTTGGCAGAAATACGCATATAGTAGCGCAGCAGCAGTGAATTTGCCATTTTGCGCCATTTTGCAGGATCGCCGCCGTAAAAAACGTCCACATTGTCGACGATACCCTCATAATCGGCTTTCGGTTTGGAAAGCAATACACTCGCCTTCTCAAGATCCGCGATGATTCCCGCGTAAATCTTGTCCTGACTGTCGAAAGCGGGCAGAATGTCGGCCACTGAACCAGCCTCGCCTTTCAATGCATTGGTGTAAGGCGCATCACCCCAGAGATCGGTGATGAGACCGAACATGAAGGATTTCATCACCAGCGAAACTCCCTGGTGAAACTCGAAATTCGTTGCGATAGCCCGCTGGTACACGAGATCGTTATTCCGGAGCACATCGTAATAGGCATTCCAGCTCTGGTCGCCGCCCCAGTCGTAGTCGTTATGCCCGCTGGACCACGCATCTTTTTGCGTGTGTTGCACTACGCCGGCAATGTCCTGATAACCCAGGTTTACATATAACTTTGCAGCTTCCGTCAACACAGTCGGCAATACAAGGTTCGGGTTCACCGACTCAGGTGCGACGCCGTTCGGGTTTTCATTGAGCTCCGTCAGATCTTTACAAGAAAAGACCATGCATGCCAGCAGCAGCGGTATGATGACGAACTTGTTATGAAGTTTTTTCATGAGTTTATTTATATTAAATAGACTATATGATTCTATATCAGAAAGTTAAACCAAGCTTAAAGCCAATAGGGATCACCCACGGGGTTACGTTGTAACGCTCTATACCCTGTTTGAACTGGGTACCCGCCTGGGCGCCCGACTCCTGCTGGAACGCCTGCTCGGGATCGATACCGATTTTAGCTTTGGTCCAGAGAATGATATTGCGGCTGTAAACAGCGAAATTGGCATTTTGCAGGCCGAGGCGTTTCACAAAACTGGTCGGCAGGTCATAACCCAGGGAAACTTCACGTAGCTTGATGAACGAGGCATCGAATGTAGCGGCGCGGGTAAAATCCCAGGGATAGTTGTCACCGTAAGGAATGTACTTCGTGCCCGGCCCACCCAGGTTTTCAGCATAACCCGTTATTTCGCCACCTTCCCCGTATTCCGCAATTACACCCGGGTTGAATACCGCATAGTCATAAGTATTGCCTCCATACTCAAACGGGAAGCCTCCATACTCCTTGGTAGGGCCACCGACGATATTGAACTTGTTGCCGTGAACAGCCACTTTGTTGTTGTCTATAAGATAGTTGCGCAGCTGATCGCCGGTCATGCCGTTCGGATTGATCAGGTTATCCAGGAACCGTTGGGATTTCAGATCGGACTCGCCGTAACGATACGTTTGCGAGACGAAATCACCGCCCTGACGCCAGTCGAACGACATATTCAGGGTGAAACCTTTGTACGACAAGGATGTTTGCAAGCCCATCAGGAAATCCGGGTTGAAATTGCCGATCTTATTGCGGCTTTTTGAAGCAGAGACCGATTGCCACGAACCATTTTCATCCAGAATAGGGTAACCGTAGTATTGCGAACTCTTATCCTGAACTGTCACGAGCTCCGCATCGTAAATGTCGCCAATCTGATCGCCCACATAAGTCCAGGCACCACCTTTTGCATCGGTCCAGAGGGTGTAGAATTCAAGACCATCCGACAGCGACTTGATCGTCGTACGGTTTCTCGACCAGTTGGCGTTGATATCCCAGCGCCAGCCATTCTTGTCGATAGGCGTTCCTCCCAGTGTCAATTCAAGCCCTTTGCTGACGAGCAAGCCCGCATTAATATTTTTCGAAGTAAACCCGCTCGATCCCGGAAGTTTGGTCGGGATAATCTGGTTGCGGTTTTCCACCTGGTAGTAAGTGGCGGTCAGGCGCACGCGGTTGTGGTAAAGATTCAGGTCAAGTCCATACTCATAGGACGTCGCGATCTCCGGTTTGAGATCGGGAAGCAGTATCTGTCCGGATTTCGAAAGGCGCGTAATACCGTCCCAGGCACCTGAATTACTCAATGTCGCCAGCAAGCTGTACGGGTTGGTATCGTTACCCACCTGCGCCCAGCTTCCTCTTACTTTGAACAAACTTACCTGATTAGGCATCGGGATCATTTCATTCAGCAATACACTCAATGATGCTGATGGATAGAAGTACGAACGGTTAGGCTTAGGCAATGTACTCGACCAGTCGTTGCGGGCGGTCAGATCCAGGTAGATCATGTCTTTAAAACCAATGTTGGCTAACCCGTATACACTAAAGACAGCCCTTTCAGACAGGTAGCTGGAAAAACCGAGGTTTGCCGGGGCGATGTTTGAAAGCGTATAAAGTCCAGGAATAACCAGTCCGGTTCCGTTCTTGGTCGCCGTGTTTACATCCATATTTTTCTGGTAACGTGTGTTACCTCCGCCTGAAACCGACAAGCTGAAATTGTTGATATCTCGCTTGTAGCTCAGCAGGAAGTCGGCGTTGCGCTCAAACCTGTTGAGGTTGATCACGCCATATCCTCCACGGCTATCGTTGGTGTAGCTGTTTCCAATCTTGGTCTCGCGCTGCTCCCGGTAAGTATCTAGCGCGTAGCGGCCCATCAGGCTTAAATGCGGGGTGATTTGCCAATCGGCCTTAACATTTCCAAAAACACGGTCGCGGACGAAACTGTTATTGACCTCGTAAGCGAGGAACCATGGGTTGTTGTAATCTCCCGGCCCCTGCGACAGCTGCTGCAAGCCTTCCTGCCCCGGTACCCAATAGTTGCGCAGATCGCGGATATCGATGTGCGGGGAAACGGCATACGCCCATTGCAGCGGATTGGCCCCACGGTTTGTCGCCGGGCGGTTGTTGGAGTTGTTGCGGCTGATATCGACATTCGTACTTAACGTCAGTTTTTTTGCAAGCTTAACCGACGAATTGATATTCAACGAATTACGGAACAGATCCGAGTTCGGAATAATACCACGGTTCGTCATATTCGAATACGACAGGCGATAGCTCACCAGGTCGTTGCTATTGGAAATCGCAACACCGTTGGTCGTTGTGATACCTGTACGTACAAAGTTCTTTACATTGTCCGGGTGCGAAACGAGTTCTGTCGGAATCGGGTTGCCCTGGGCATCTTTGGGACTGTTCCACTGGACGGCCTTGTAGCCTTTATCGAGTTCCGGACCTACGCCACCGGCCGAACCCTCGTCGATCATCAGCACACCCCCCGGATACGGATTGTTGTCGGGTGTAAAAGGCAGGATACCTGTTGCAAATTTGTGGTGCATGTTCAGGTATTTGTAAGGTTTATCAAAAACCGTATTAGAGTTGACGGAAACCGTCATTTTTTTCGATTTGCTACCGCTTTTAGTGGTGATGAGCACCACCCCGCGTCCCGCACGTGACCCGTAAAGTGCCGCTGCATTCGGCCCTTTCAGGATCGATACATTCTCAATATCGTCGGGATTGATACTTGAAATGGCATTGCCGTAGTCGACGCGGTTGTCGTTACCTATCTGGCTTATGTTGTTCAGCGTATTGGTGATCGGCACACCGTCGACTACAAAAAGTGGCTGATTGTCGCTGCTGAGCGAGGTAGCACCGCGAATAATCATACTCACCGACGACCCGGTACCACCTGTGGAGCTGATAGTTACGCCCGGCACCCGGCCAGCCAGCGAGTTAAGCACGTTTTCCTGTGCCACCCGGCTGATATCCTTGCCATTGACCTCGGCAACCGAATAGCCCAGCGAGCGTTTTTCCCGCGAGAGGCCCAAAGCCGTTACTACGGTTTCGTTGAGGGTTTCGACCCCTTCGGCCAACACCACGTCGATCACCGACTGGCTCCCTACAACAACTTCCTGGGTTTCATGCCCGATGTACGAAAAGACCAGAACCGCTTTCGACGGGTCGTTGACATTGATCGAATAGTTACCGGTTGCGTCGGTGGACGTTCCCACCTGGGTGCCTTTTACAACAATACTGACGCCAGGCAGTGTCGCCCCGTCTATTTTTGAAGTAACTTTCCCCTTGATCGTCTTATCGAAAAATTTCCCCGCAAATGCCGGACCGACGAGGAAAACACCCACGAAAATGCACAGAAGCAACCTTCGCAGGCTAGCAGTAGAATTTGGATCCATAGTTTTTGTATTTAAGGTGATGGGCACTGTTCATGATACTGATAAATAGAATTTATGTTAAAAAATGAAAGCACGACAGTCTTATATAATCCGTGTCAGCGGTATTAATAACATGGTATCAGGTGAGTAGCGGATCACCTTCCGGGAGGTTTGGCCCCGGAAGAAAACTGCTTGAAATCCTGCTCACATTACTGGGGATGGTGTCTTTTGGGCTATTCCTGCGAATCTGACTTTTTTAGTTTCTGAACAAACAATTAATAGAGGAGAGTGAGTAATTGTAATATCTGTAATCTGCTAGGATTCTTTCGGCCCGGCTTCGCCATTAGGCCTGTTCTCCTTCAACAAACGGTTGAAATAAATTTCCAGGGCGTCGGAGTAGGTTTTACCCCGTTCGTCATCGGAAATTCCAGTGAGCAACTCCGCCAGTTCATCCTCGGATATCTTATTGCTGATTAGCTTGTTAATCAAAATTTCAGCCCGGGATAATGACATGGTGTTAGTTAGTTTTGGTATGTGACAAGGATACTGCCAAAGCGCTGTAACAGACTATTCCGGGAATACGGATTTTTTGGAGAGAAGCAACTGCTTCTCCCTCCATCTTTTGCCTCGCCCGGTGTTTCAGCGCATCCTTTTCTGTTTCGGGCTCAAATTGACAAAATAATGAAGGCTGATCCTCGGCTGGATGAAGAAACGGCTTTTTGTCAGGATGCAATAAAAGTTACCGAAATGCCCAATTTCCAGGTTCAAAAGCCGGTTGTAGCTTATACCGGCGTGAAGTCCTAGAAAATCGGCCCGGTAATCCCGGTTTATTATGCTGGCATTTAAACCAAAGCACGGCCGTATACGTCCAGAACCGATATACCTGCCAAGACCGACCTCGATAGTCCTGGCCGTACGGCTTTCCCAAGTGCTCGAAGAAGAGCTGGCGCCAATACCTGGTGTAAAGAAAATAGCCGCTCTGATGTAGCGATTGCGAAACCTTCGAGGGAAGTTTACCCGTAAACCGAAACCATAAGTCGGCTTATTTCGAGTTTTAACCCTTCCCTCCCAACTGTCGACACCCGCGTTCAATTCGAGATCGAATGTTAACTGACGGCTTTCCGCCTGGTATCGTACGCTATCTTTTGTAAATGATGCGTTGTACGATTCAATATATCGCACCAGATATTTTTCCTGGTACGGCGGTAAGGGGTCATTGAACCGCTCCGAATCTCCACATAACCTCGCAAGCTGCCTTTTATATTCGTCATACACTAATAAGAAACTCTTATCTCCAACTGATTTGTAGAACGGATAGTAGTATAGTTCCCTCAAATTACCACCCTTTTCAATAAAGAAGCGGGAATGTTCCGAACGATCCATCAACTCGAATAGCGTCACTTTACCACTCCCTACCAATTCCTGCAAAAATACCTGCGCAGAGTCCTTACTCTCGAATGACGGAGTAAATGTATACGCGCTAGTTAAACTAATGTCAAGCAACCCGATTTTCTTGCTCTTATAAATCTCTTTTGCCAACACTAGTCCAAAACCGGCAATATTTTCAGCCGCATACGTTAATGCCGCCGTGTTTAACCTTTTGAATTCAATTCGTTCCGGACTCACCGCCCAGTCTTCGTCACGGACAAGTCCGCGGATCGTGTCATTCTGATTGGTTAGGATATAGCCTTCTACAAATCTACCCTGCGCATTGAGTTTAGTCGATGTTACTAATTGAATAACCATCAACGAGATAATTAAAGTAGACAATGAACATGTGTGATTTCTCATAATGTGTGTATTAAATAGGTTTTCGCAAGTGTGTCTTGATTTGATAGATATTATTTTCTAGGCGACAGAAAATACTTCATAATACAATTATAAATATGTTTCACTCGCTGTCAATTCGGACAATTTTCAAGCCATGAATTGATTTTTGATGCTTCGATAAAGAATCTTTATCAATTGCAATTACTTTCAAATAAAATCCGGGTGTTGAAGAAAAAAACTCCTTGTATATATAATAGTACGAGTTGGGCTTTGGCGTATATTCCCCAAGCGTACCAATCATGAAATTGTCATATTGCGGGTCCTCTCTTAAGTACTTTACGGTTGATACAACTGTTTTATCTTTGACAAAAACCAAAAGCATGTCGTCTTCCGTAAAAATTCCAAGGCCTCCTCCATATTCCCAAGGAATTCCAATTTGCTCCTCGATTTGTTCTTTAAAAAAATTCCCTCCTATCGCATACATCTTATCCCAATCAAAATTCGTCAACGTATCCATCCTAAACACAATACACTCCGATTCCTTTAACACAGAGGAAGCTCTTTTAACAACGTAGCTCAATCGATCCTTAAACTCAATATCCTCTACTAATTCATATTTTTTGTTTGGAGTGCACGATTCAATTAGCACCAATAAAAGTATGGCAATGAGCAAAATGATTTGTAATCTTTTTTTATCAATTAGATTTTTCATCTTCTTTATCCTTTCCTAAGTTTTCAATTGCGGTTCTTATTTTGGCAACTTGGTCTTTATATTTTTGGTCGGCAAGATTTAGCTTCGTGACCTGTGGCTTTCTATTTTCGTCATAGGTCACAACCGTTAATTTTCCCGCAAGACCAGCATCCAACACTTTGCTCAGAACGTCAGAGCTAGAAGTAATGATTGACAAACCATTACCAATCTCTATCCCTGTTTTATTATTCAGCAAATCCATTTGAAGTAAGGGATCTGTCTCCTGCCCTTGTTCATTCAGATTTGCGACTTCCTGAGCATCAGTTCGCCCAATCTTGCTTGCCACTAGAGCAGTTGCAAACGTGTGTTTGACCGCATTTTTTACGCCACCATCGTGTGCCTTGCGAGTACCCACAGTAGTTTCTCCATTCATTAACGGGCCATTTCCCAACTGTCCTTCTAACCATTCACCTTGTTTCGCGGCATAATAGCTGGTAGCCGCATTGATAGGATGGTTTTTTGCATACTGCCTGAAACGAACATCAAACGTATCCCAATGAATTTTCTTCTTCATATAATTCTTAGCCCAATTCCAGATTCCTTCCCCGGGCCACATTCCATCCGGATCAACAAATCTCATGGGATTGTCAAACGCATAACCATAAGGGCTCCACCGCCGGGCCTTCTCGCTCAATGGATCCACTACTCCCCAGCGCCCAACCTCAGGCATGTACATCCTCGCCCCATAATCCAAATACCCGATCCCGACCTGTAATTCCTTTTCATTATAAAGGTACTGGTTATACCCATTCCGCACTTTGAGCGGCTGCACCGGATTGTTCCGATCGATTTCCAGGCCGAAGGGGTAGTAATCAGTCCGTTGCAATGTCTGCCCTTTTTCATCAAAAACAAGCCTTACATTGCCCAGATGATCTTTCAGATAATATTCAAAGCCAATACTACTGTTTCTGAAAACTGCCTGGCCATCTGAAAGCGATATGCGGTATGGATTGTTGGCATTGCCTGTTTGCCTGTACTGGAAACGACCCGCATATTTCAATACAAGCGTATCAAACACATATTTGTGCTTCGTACCCAACGCGTCGTAATCGTATGTCGCGGTTTTCCCGCCCAATGTGATGGTTTTAGGAAGGTTCAGATAATTGTAAGTCAATGTCGCACCGCGATTTCCATCGGTAGTCATATTACCATTTCCGTCGTAACCATAGCTACTCAACCCGCTTTTGACGCCCAGGTTGCTACCGCTACCGTCGTTGACGGAGGATAGCCGGTTTCCTATATATACGTACGTGAGATTATCTACCGCCGCTCCCGCTCTCACAAGTGTTTTGACATTCCCATTCTTATCATAAGTAATGCCACCTTCGGTATCGACATATCCGCCAACGCCAGTCGAGCCAGTTATCCTGCTTGCCCCGTCATAAGCGAAATTCAGTCCTTTGGCATAGGACGCTTCATTTTTGTTCAGCCATTGCATCTCGCTGATATCGCCGTTTGTATAGTTATTCCCATTGGCGTAGCTTAAATTAAAACCAAAAACATTCTGCTCCGGGCTATTGTCCTGCTGTTTGTAAACCGTTCGCCCCTCGGTTTGCCAGCCTCGGATGTTGTAGGTAAAGTTGGTCTTCCGAAGATAATGTATGTTGTCAGGCGAATGCTGCCACTCGCTTTCCTGTTGACCGAGCATATTATAGCGATGCCCGTTGGTAAAAAGCTCTTTTGTTTTGTTACCACTCATTATCTTTTCTTTGACACTCAATAACCTGTCGGCATGGTCGTATTCGAAAGTTGAAATGTGAGTGTGCGCTACATTCCCGGGCAACAATTGTTCTGTTTTCTGTTCTGCCATCACGGGTGCGAGATCGTATTTGTATTGATTTGAAAAACGTTCGACACTGTTTGCTCCCAAATCATATAACTCCCGGGTAATCTGAATCGGGCGGTACTCTCCATCATAGTACGTTACGGATGTCAGCCAGCCGCCCACAGCTCCATTACCCGGGAGCATCCTTGCGCGCGTGCCGGTGACTTGCCCTTTAACATTCGAATTGCAGGCAGGGTAGTAGACAGCATTGTAGCTTAGGTTGGCGACCTTCGAAAAAGCATAGTCGTCATAAAAAGTGATGGTTACAAGATTGGCCTCCGTGGCTGTCTTTGGAGCTGTCTTGTCCAACGTATAACCTTGAATCGCACCGTTGCTACGTTCCTCATGATGCTCCGTGTTGGCGTCTACACTTAGAGCCCAGCTTTGCCTGGTCGCATTCGAAACAATTTCTCCGGTTACGGCGGGCCTGTCCAATGCATCGTATTTGGTAAACGTCCAAACGCCACGTGCCAGTTGATTCGGGTCACGGGAAAGTGCCAGGCGGTTATACTGGTCATAAACCAGCTCCGTCGTCCCTCCCCCGGGCACCCGCTTCACAGTCATACGTCCCCGCTCATCGTAATCATACGTAAATGCGTTATCAGTCAACGACGGCACATCCTGGTAATTCGGCTGCAAAACACCCCTGAGCAGCCCGGCATCGTCGTAGATGTAGTAAGTGGAAAGTACATTACCCACTCCTGCAATTACCTGCCGGCAGATTACCTGTCCGAGTAAATCCGTAAACTCGTTGGTAACATTACCCTGTTCGTCGGTAACATTTTTGTAAGTCAATGTTCCTGCTGCATACGATCCTACCTGAACCACGGTATTCGCCACTTGATCATAATCATAGCGATTTACCTGATTTGCCGTATTCACCTTTTGTTTAATGACCGAAGTGCTGCTTTTATTACCAGGGGCTCGCTCTCCCGAGATGCGATTAGTCGGTGCGGGTTCAAAGAATGTCTCCTGATAAGGCCTTCCCAGATCCGAAGATACCAGGCCGGCGCTGTTGGCATTGTACCAATTCGCGGCTTCGGTGGTCGCATTTCCATGAAACGCCCCATTCCCCGAGGCCGCATAAGGGAGGTATTTCTTGATAATCCGGCCAGCCGCGTCGTACTCCAACGGTTCAACGAAATCCTGACCGGCCGGATTCTGTGCTACTGTCACCATCTGTAGCAGCCGGCCAAGACCATCGAAATACTGTACCTCTGTGGTGACCTTATTCACGTCGTCGGCATTTGCTCCCGATTGCTTGTAAGTTTTATGGATAATGTAGTTACGCGTATTTGTTTGCTGCGCATGGCCTGTGATCCGCACAAGCATGCAGATCACGAGCCAGGATAATGTGTGTTTCATACCTGAATCTGAATTTAAGTAAATGAATAGAAAGAAGGGCGGGCTATTGCCTTGCGACCCGGTGGATCCCTGTCGAACCGTCGAGATAGGCAATGCGTACGACGTACACCCCAGCAGGCAGGCTCGAAACATCAATCTCTGGCTGCCATGGAGTTGACAGGACCTCATCGCCTCCAGAATCAAAAATCACAATCCGCGTAATTACCGACGGGTCCGATACCCTTATCTGCAACTTATTCCCGACGGAAATCGGATTGGGATAGAGTATGGCCTCACGCTGGTCCCCAAACGTCACACTTTGCATACGACTATAAGCATAGGAACCATCCTGATCGACCATTTTAAGCCTGTACAAATTTTCCGAGGGTAATGGAATGGTATCGATAAAAGTGTAGGATTGCTTTTCACCGCTCTCCCGGTGCGACTTCACAGTCGCTATCGATTCCCATTGTTTCCCATTGCCGCTACGTTCAATTGCAAAATGGTCACTATTGGATTCATAGGTTGTTACCCACGACAGCAAAGCTGCATTTTCGCGCCGGACCGCGTTGAACTCAACCAGCGTCACCGGCAAAGCAGCCTCAGAAATAAGCAGTAAAGGAGGTGCAGAAACTGTTCCGGTCGGCACCAATGCGGAGCAGTCAACTACCTGGCCTGCGAGATTATAGCAATAACCCGCTCGTTTAGGCCCGGCGGCATTGTTTGAAATCACTGATTTCAACCTGTTGAAATTGTCATACTCATAGAAAAGCGTCCTACCATTCGGATCCTGGATTGTTTCAGCGCCTATGGCCGGCTTGTAATCGTAGGTCGAAGATTGCGCTGTAGATGCACCGTCTGCAATAGTTCGCTTTTTGAGTAAATCGGTCTTACCTATGTTGGCAGTACCGAAATATTCCAGCTTATTGACAGGCCCGTTAAGTTCCCTGTAAGTCAGCAGGTTTCCTCTCGAATCGTAGGTAAGGAATTCGATGTCGGTGGTGAAAGACGGTGCAAAACCAAGTTTACTTTCTACCTTTCTAGGTTGGTAGTTCCCTGTAAAAAGATCGTAAGAAATCGTTGTTGCTCTAATCGGAGTTGGCGACACATCGAGACCGGTATAATTGAGCATTTCAACAACCGGGCCAATTATGTGTTTACTAGTCATAGCGATGCTTGCCGCGTCGCCTTGGTTGAGGGGATATCTGTACCTGTTTTTTATCATCCTTCCACGACTATCACTCTGCCCCTCTGTATCCAGTTGTCCGTTAGGCCAATACATTCTGCTGGTCATAGAACTACTAAATAGAACCGGATTATCCTGGTCATAAGTATTTTGAACTACCTCCGTCGGAAGAAACTTCCTTACATCTATCAAACTTGCTGTGCCTTCATAAACCTTATGATTAGTCTGACACAATAGTTCCACCAACGTCTTTACAGAGCGTGCAGAATACTCGCCGAGCGGTCCGATAGGGCTAAAAGTCTGTGTTGTCTTTGAAGCCAGATTTCCGTTCTGATAATAGCTTGCGAGGTTGAGCAGCTTTCCTCTGGTATAAGATTTATTGTTGTACGGCTGATAAGGTGTCGCACTAGGTTGGAGAAAACCCGACGGTGCCTCATCCCGATACCCATTGTCGAAATTCGAGAATTGATACACCTTCCACCCCTCCGTCGAAGACCGTTCAATGACTTGTGAATAACCTACATGTACCCCCATTGCATTTTCGGATATCGGTAACACTGATTGGGTGGAGAAAATATCTTCCTCTATCAATACCCCGGCTGTCTCCGGTAATGGTTTGTAGTCGGGCCAATAATACTGCGTTTTACCGCCCAATACGCCGCTCGAAAGTACTGACGACGAGGTGTCAGGATTAGCAGCATTGAAGCTGGCCAGATAGTAATATTTTTTCGTAGCAGAAGGCAGTACTAAACCAGGGTCATAGCTTACGACTTCACGGATTCTCAATCCGCCTGCTGTCTGATTCGATGCGAAACTGTCCTCGCCTTCCCAGCGTTTCAGTTTAACCTCCTTTGAGTAGCGATGTGGTTCAAACCAAAATTTTGTGACACCACCTGTTGGATATTTAATCTGAGACAACGATCCCAGACGATAATATTTCTCAAGGCTCGCCGAATTTCGCGAATTCAGGCCATAGTTACCAAAATCATTAAAATCCGTATTTATATTAATCATTTTACCATTGTTGAATCCCCAGTGATCGGTATGCGACTTGCAGTAGGGTGGTAAGCTCAACTGAGGATCTACATGGTAGGTAAATTCGTACGCCGGTAATTTATTTGCATTATAACCTGACTTTTCCTCCACCTTCTGCAACATCAACCGTTCGGTAGCTATATTGTTAAACGTGAGCTCAAACTCCTTGATAGTGGTGCCGCCACCGTTCTGAATAACAATCTTATCCAGCTTCCGCCATTTGAGCTTTGCCAAAAGCTGCGCTAAACTTGGGCTACCGCAATTGTTGGGCGCTGTGTTAACGGGATAAAAACAGTCATACAAATAAGTAAGGTAGTCTCGCTTGGTGAACCCGGGAACACTCAATGAAAGACCATTTATATATGGGTCAAAAATATCCTGAGAATAGGGTAACTCATTGCTAACACTCGTGTTATAGATGACCCTAAAATTATCCGCAGTGATTTGTTTAAGATAAATTGGAGAAATAAGCTTTCCATTATACGGCCCCATCTGACCAATCAACGATGACCAATTACTGCATGAAAAAAGTTTTCCTCCGTTGACCCTTGCCATCTTGTTGTAAATTGCAATGTACATCTGGGCAACAAAATCACCTCTCTCGTACAAAAACTGAATCGCCTGCCCTGCCGGTCGCACAATGCTTTTCAAATACCAGGAATTGCATGTCCAGTTAGATTTGCCCTGATTAAAAAAATCCAGACTATACTCCATGCAGGAATTATCACCACCTCCAAAAATATATTGTGTGCCAAGCTCATCGGTAATTATGAAACCCTCAAAATGCTCTGCGTAATGTTGGTTATTAAAACTATCCCATTGATTTCCAGTGAAAGTCGGAGGCGTAAAAGGCGGATAGAGTGGTGTTCCGCTATTAATCAACTGAACTTTCACAGGCCGATCGCATTGAACCTTCCATTTCGCGTCACTTCCCAGATAAAATTTCCCTGAAAATCCCGGCGCGGAAAAGCTGAACTCGTCGGGTTCGGTATCGATATGAATCTGATTCAGCGTGGTATTTGCGATGGCAATAATATCCGCGTTCTGAGACCAATCCACTCCGTTGAGCAATGCGGTATGATACGCGTAACCGTGTTCGCCGAGCGTACTCGCATTGGGTTTGTTATCATCCGGTGCATCTCTGACCGTCCTGGTTACTGCATAATGGGTAGACAATGTAAAGTTCATCCCTACCCACCCCGGATGTTGTTCTGGCCGAACACCGGCTGCGTCGTATACCAGTGAGATCGGTAACTTCACCGGGCCGTCGGTAACCTCATACAAATTGACCGAAATTTCCGGCTTGCCTGTATAAAGAGACACGGGAATTTCTCCGTGAGACCCAAAGCTTGCTGCGTTAGGACTTTGAATTGTACTCGGAGCTTTCGGAATATTCTCCTGTATCTGTAAATATTGGATGGCATTCGCCAGCTTGGCCGAATCTTCCGAATCTGGTTTGGACACAATCTGCGCAGACAACCTTGTACAAAAAAAGCAAAGGGCAAAAGTCAATAGTAATGTGTGTCCCATGTTGATGATAGAGATAACCGGACAAAAAGCATCCAGCTGACCTGCAAGCAGGCCGGTGAAACAATAGTTACAGGTGCGAAATGCACAAAACGAGCATTGTAATGTAACGGGTGCTGTTTCACACTAGTTGAGCTCCGGAATTCAACTAATGCTATACGGGCAAACATATACTACCAGTCCTTCCCTAAAAGTATATAGTTATCCAGCAACCCTTTTCGACCATCAAACGGCCCGATGTTCGTCTTTAACCCCTATTTTTGTGAAAATTTTACCATATTAACAGAAAGTATCGTTTCTATACCGAAACCCGGATCGTGAAGAATGAACCCAAAGAAGTGCCGTCAGGAGATTTACTTTCTGCTTTTTATCCTACTGATTTCCCATTTTGCCTCCGGCCAGACGGTCGTTGCCGATAGTACCGGCAATGTGATCGTGGGCGATATTACGGTGGAAGGTAACCATCGTACCCGCGCCGGCATTATCATGCGCGAAATGGCGATCCGCAGAGGCGATACACTTACCACCGAAATACTCAAAGAAAAGCTCGAAATCGACCGCAGGAAGGTAATTAATACCAACCTGTTCGTGACGGTGGATCTGCTCACAAAGCCCAATCCCGACTCGGTTCACACCGATATCCGCATTTCGGTAAAGGAACGCTGGTACTTCATCATGCTCCCGGTTTTTCAGCTCGCCGACCGGAATTTCAATGAGTGGTGGTACGAACGAAAGCGGGACCTTTCCCGCACGACCTACGGCGTATACCTCAGCTACGGTAACGTTACGGGCCGGGCCGACAAGCTCCGTTTTCTGGCCGAATTCGGTTTCATTCCAAAGTTCGAACTGGCATATACGTTGCCGTACATCGATAAGGCGCAAAAGACGGGAATTACCGTCGGGACTTCCTATTCCATTAATAAAAATACGGCATTCAGGACCTGGCGGGACAAGCTGCAATACCTCAGCAGCGAAGAAATCAACCGCGAGCGGTTCTATACTTATGTGAGTGTGACCCGTCGTAACAAATACTATACATTTCATTCCGTCGACCTCCGGTGGAGCTACCTGACGATTTCGGACACGATAGCGGCGTTAAACCCCAATTACCTGCTGAATGGGGATAAACGGCAACGTTATTTCCAATTGACCTACACCTACAGTTACGACAAGCGCGACAATGCGCAATATGCCCTGCAGGGCCAAACGGCCGGCTTACAGATTTCCAAAACCGGACTGCTGCCTTCCGACGACGTTAACACGCTTTATTTGTACGGCTCATACCGGAAATTCATTCCGCTTGGCAAGAAATGGTTTTTCAACACCAATGTGCGCGGACGGATTTCATTTCCGAAGCGCCAGCCTTACACACAGACCGTAGGCCTCGGCTATCGCAACGACCTCGTGCGCGGATACGAGCTTTACGTAATCGACGGACAAGATTATGCATTGATTAAAAACGAACTGAAATACAGGCTTTTCTCTATCCAAAAGCATCTTTCATTCATCCCGGTGAGGCAGTTCAATACCATTCCCATCGCGGCTTACATCAATACATTTGCCGACGCGGGATATGTCAAAAACAGCTACCCGGAGTTCAGCAATACTAAACTCGGCAACTCCACATTGTATGGCGCCGGGGCCGGGCTGGACGTGGTGACCTTCTATAATATCGTCGCACGGTTCAATGTGACGTTGAACGGACTCGGCGAGCGGAGGTTCTTTTTTAACCTTTCGAGAGAATTTTAAAGAGATTTCCGGAAGCCGTAAATATGTATAAATTGCATTTGACCCAAGTTCGAACTAGTTACAAGGCACGATAATTTCTCAACTTATTTAAACCGCATGACACAACCTCTACGCTTATGAACACGCTGAAAAACGGAATCGCATTGCTCATCATGGCATTACTGGCTTCGGCTTGCGACACGAAAACGAACGAAAAAACCGAGGCGGCGGCGGATTCCGTCGTCCTGCACGAACCTGCTCCCGCCGACTTGAACAGCGACCAATCGGCACTGTTGAAAACGATCCTTGGTCCGGCCGGGCAAAATCCTGCCGGTACTGTCCTCAGGGGTATCGCGTTCGGTGATGCGATCGCGAAGGTAAAGGCCACGGAGACGTTCGAAATGTTTGAAGAAACACCCGACCATCTGGGCTATACCTCGGAAACGACACGGCTGGAGACGATCGACGTACAATATTTCCTGACACCCGAAAAAAAGGTAAACAAGATTACGATCGACGTCTACCTCAACAGTCCGGAAGCCACAAAGGAGCTCTGGAATGCCAGCAAGCAGTATTTTAACGAAGCCTATTCTTCACCCAAAGAGGAAACCAAAAAGATCACCTGGAACAACAAAACTATCCGGGTGAATATGGAGGATGTTTCGGAGGGGAAAGACTACGGTTTGAAATTTCAATTCTTCCCGGCCGACAAAAACGTTCTGGCCGCCAAATAACACCTATGAAAACCAAAAGATCCATTCTACTGGGCGCACTATGCCTGATCGCACTGCATGTTTGTGCACAAAAACCGTCTAAAAAAGACGAAGTGGTCACCATCGATACCAACAAGGGCACGATGCGCTTCATCCTTTTTGATGAAACCCCGAAACACAAAGCCAATTTTATCAAACTTGCCAAGGACAAGTTCTATAACGGATTGCTTTTCCACCGCGTCATCTCCGATTTCATGATCCAGGGCGGCGATCCCAATTCGCGAAATGCAAAGCCTGACGAAATGCTTGGCCGGGGCGATAACGGTTACAAGATTCCCGCGGAATTCGACGGAAAGCTCTTTCACCAGAAAGGCGCATTAGCCGCCGCCCGCGACAATAACCCCGCAAAGGAATCGAGCGGATGCCAGTTTTACATTGTAGAAGGCCGGAAATGGAGCAAGGCCGATCTGGAAAAGCAGTCGGCCCGTGCAGCCCGCAAACTCACCGACGCTCAGAAAAAAGTATATGAAACGATCGGCGGGACACCACACCTCGACGGCGCATATACCGTTTTCGGACAGTTGATCGACGGCATGGATGTGATCGATAAAATCGCTTCCGTAGAGAAAGACGAGCGCGACCGCCCTGAAAAGGACATTTCTATGAAAGTGTCTGTCAAAAAGATGAAAAAGAAGAAGATCACCCGCAAATACGGTTGGAAATACGAAGCTTAAGTTGGAAAAGAAAAAGATCCTGATCACCGGCTCCAACGGGCTGCTGGGGCAAAAGCTAGTCGAGTTACTGGTTTCAAAAGCCCACATCGAAACCATCGCCACGGCCAGAGGCGAAAACCGGTTGCCATTCAGTAAGGGTTACCGGTATGTCGAAATGGACATTACCAACCCCGAATCGGTTGATCAGGTGCTCGACGCCGAGCGCCCCGACGTGTTGGTCCACACCGCGGCCATGACGAACGTGGACCAATGTGAAATGGAGAAGGACGCCTGCTGGAAGCTGAATGTCACCGCAACCGAAACATTGGTCGCAGCGTGCGGGAAATACCAGATCTTCCTGGAACACGTCTCCACGGACTTCATTTTTGACGGCACTTCCGGCCCCTACCGTGAGGAAGATATACCAAATCCGATCAGTTTTTACGGTTGGAGTAAATATGCGGCCGAGAAGGCAGTCAAGTCTTCCGACATCGAATGGGCCATCGCGCGCACGGTGCTCGTGTACGGGATCGCACACGACATGAGCCGGAGCAACATTATTCTTTGGGTCAAAAAATCATTAGAGGAAGGCAAGGCCATCAAGGTCGTCACCGACCAGTTCCGGACGCCAACGCTGGCCGAAGACCTGGCATTGGGCTGCTTCCTCATCGCCGACCAGGAGGCGAAAGGCATTTACCACATTTCCGGCAAAGATTTCATGACGCCCTATCAAATGGCCGTAGCAACCGCAGACTACTTCGGGCTGGATGCCTCGCTGATTTCTGCTACCGACGCATCAACTTTCACACAACCTGCCCGCAGGCCTCCGCGTACGGGGTTCAATCTCACGAAATCGAGAAATGTGCTGGGCTACGAACCGCATTCGTTTCGGGAAGGGGTTGCGTTGCTGGCTAAGCAAATAGGCTGATGAGTATTCGTATTTCAGAAATTTCCGATCTCACGAAGGTTCAATACAAATCCAGGAAACATCGGCTCACCCGAAAGTTGAATGTCCGGGCCTGAATATTCGACAATAGCACAGCCGGGTTCATAAACATACACTTTCTTCCCATACCGGTCGATTAGCCAGGCAAGGCGGCAACCATTAGCCATATATTCCTGCATTTTGTTCTGCAAATAAATGATGCTATCGGTTTTTGACCGAACTTCAATCACAAAATCAGGGCACAAAGGTGCGAATCGCTCCTGTTCTTCCTCGGACAACGCATCCCAGCTCGCGCTGTTAATCCAAGCGACGTCCGGCGAGCGGACAGCTCCATTCGGAAGTGTGAAACCGGTCGATGGGCCGAAAATCGTACCCGGGATTTCATGCTGATTCAGCCATGAACCGAGTGCAATGAGGATTTTGGAATTAAGGCTATCTGAAAAACTTCCAGCAGGTGACATAAATATAATGTTACCTTCGCTGTCCCGTTCAAAACTGAGCATATCGTTCATCTGGCAAAAACGAAAAAATTCGTCCTCGCTCATGATATCCCCTACTTTAAATGTGACAGGCGTGTCCATTACCTAACGATGTCTTGGAAGTCTTTCAATAAAGTGGTTTAAATATAACGAATTTGCCCCGAATGCACCGCTGCGGCGAAAGGCAAATGAGCAAGGATATACTCCTGCTTAAATTACGGTTCACCTGCACCGGTGCCTTCGTGCATTTAACCTAACTATACAACAACTCATAATACTCCCGCGCCATCCGATCGGAATTAAATGGTTCGGAAACATCATTCATACTATTCAAAGTCATCTCGCACCATTTTTTGGGTGCATTGTAATAAGTAGGGATCACGGAATGCTCCAAAATTTCCATCAGGTTATCGCAGTCCTGCTTGTTAATATCCTCCCCTTTGGCAACCGGAAGTAGAAACGCATTATGCCCATCCTTCGCGAATTCGCAGATCCAGCCATCGAATGTGGAAAGGTTCAATGCCGCATTCATGGCGGCCGTCATCCCGCTGGTGCCGGAAGCCTCACGCGTCACGACCGGCGTGTTGAGCCATATATCCGCTCCGTCTTTGAGCAGTTTGGATAATGCGAGCTCATAGCCCGTCAGTACCGCCATATTTGGGAAAAGGTGGCTCAGATAAAACAAATGGTTGAATGTCCCCACGGCTCCTTCATCTTTCGGGTAAGGCTTCCCGGCCCAGATCACCTGTACCGGCTGCTCCTTATTACCCATTATCCGCTTGAATCTTTCGAGGTCCCAAACCAGCATATCCGCCCGCTTGTATGCCGCAAACCGCCGCGCCCACACGATCGTGAGTACATTCGGATCAAACAATTTCCCACTTTGGTCGGCCACGGTTTTGAACAATATCTTTTTCAATTCCTTCTTACGCGCAACGATCGTATCGATATCGTTTCCAACCCTCGCTTTTTCCAGGACAGGATCTACCCAGTAAGCATTATTCTGCGCGTTGGTAATGTGGCCGATCCGCGCGATTTTAGGATGTGCTTTCCACATCTTCCGTGAAACTTCCCCATGCAGTTTGGAGACGCCGTTTGCCTTATGGCTCAGGCTCAATGCGGCCAGTGAGTGGTTGAACACACCGTCGCTAATGCCGCTGATTTTCCGCACCGTTCCCAGATCAAGACCGGAGAAGAAACCCAGTTTATCCAGAAAATGAATGTCGTGCTTTTCATTGCCGGCTTCTTCGGGGGTATGCGTTGTAAAAACTACCTTCTTCTGTACTTGCGCCGCGCTTTTATATTTTTTATACAAATGAAAAAGGGCGGAAACCGCGTGCGCTTCATTCAAATGGTAAACCTCCGGTTCGTATTGCAGCGCTTCGAGCAGGCGCGCGCCTCCTATGCCGAGTAACATGCATTGGGCCACTTTGTAGGTAACATCCGAATCATACAATGAATAGCTGATCGCACGCGTCGATTCATCATTGCCGTCCGTATCGGTAGTAAGCAGGAATAATGGTGCCGAACCAAATGTTTCAGGATCAAGGTAATACGCGGCTACCCAAACGTCTTTGCCCATGATCGGTATCTGAAAACGAATTTGAGTATCAACGAGATAGGAGTACATTTTTTCCGTAAACTCCGGCTCCATGCTACCGTCTTTTTTACGGCCCTGGTCGTAATACCCGTACTTCCACAGCATTCCAATGCCGATCACATTCTGTTTGAGCGCGTACACGCTGCGCATATGCGATCCCGCGAGGAAACCGAGCCCGCCGGAATAAATTTTCAATGCCTGGTCGACGGCGAATTCCATCGAAAAGTAGGCGACTGACTTTTTGTACCTGTTATCCGCGACAAATGGGTGTTGGTAGGGAAGTGCGAAAGTTTGTTGTGACATTAGAAGCAATTTTGGTAAAACAAAAAGCGTACATAAAAAACCCGGCCAATCGAAAAAGGCCGGGTCGAAAAATTATTTTCGGGTGGTTATCCGCCAAAGAGCCTGGCCCAGAAACCTTTTGTCTTGGTTTTTGTCTCGGCAACTTTCTCCGAGGCCTCTTCTTTCAATTCGGCTATTTCCTCGGCAGCTTTCGCTTTCAGTTCCGCGGCTTTCGCTTGCGCTTCGGCCAGTTTTTCAGCAGCGACTTCCTTCGCGTCTTGAATAGCTTCGGCGGCATCTTCCCTGATTTCTTCATATTTATCCGCGGCGGCCACTTTCAGGTCATCGAATTTCTCGGACGCAGCTTCCTTAATGTCCTCAAACTTGTCGGTTGCCGCTTCTTTGAGATCCTCAAACTTTCCGGCAGCCGCGTCCGTAAGACCAGCCAGCTTCGCCGCAAAGCCCGATTCCACTTCCTCGGCCTTCTCGACAACTTCTTCCTTCAAAGCCTCTGCCTTCGCAACCGCTTCTTCCTTCACTTCCGCCACAGCTTCCGCGGCTGCCTCTGCCTTTTCCCCAATCACCTCTTCCACTTCCGTGGTTTTGGTCTCGGCTTGTGCTTTCAGGTCATCGAGCGTTTCGTAAACTTCGGTTTTAATGCCGTCGGCCGTTTCTTCCACTTTTTCCTCCGCCTTCGACTCCAGCGCCGCAGCTTCCTCTTTCACCGTCCCGGTCGCCTCATTCTTGATCTCCAGCACCTCTTCCACGATCTCGTCCTTGGCCTCGGTCGTAGTGGTTTTGAGTTCTTCAACTTTGTTTTCCAGCGATTCTTTTTCGTCTTCTGGTGTAGGTTCGGTATTCTCGGCCATAGGAAATGAGGTTTTAAGGTAAGAAACAGTTGATACGATGAATGCGTAAGCTACAAAGGAGTTGTCAAGGTTGCAAACAATACGGGCAGCTTTCTGCTAGGTTAACCTTCTAACCATCAAATTTTTAACCAGCTCATAAAACGGCTCCGGCAGCAACGTGCGCCAGTTGTTGAGGTGCAGCGTACCACCAAAATTAATGTAATAGTCGAGACGGTATTTCTTCCATTCCTCCTCCACATGCTCCCGGAAACTGACGGCTGCGATCCAGCCGTCTTCCACATCGTCGAACCATTCGGCATAGTAATCATCCTCGGCGCCGTGGAAGTCCAGCACGTTTTCACCCAGCAAAATAAACTGGTTAATACCCTCATCTACAAGGGGATCGATGACCTGCCGTTTCAGGAACATAATGTCGTTATGCAGTGCATCATTCCATTCCCCGAACATTTCAATAATCACAAAGCGCTTGGCATAATCCGCAAAAAGGATTTTCACATACAGCGTCTCCGACCCGATATGGTCCCAAAGCGGGTGTATGTAATAGCCATAAATCGCATTCTCATAATAATCAAGGTTATAAATGCGGCCATAGAACGGCGAGCGCTCGTCGTGGCTGGCTACATAGTGTTTTTCCCAATTGTAATATGGTTCTATTTCCTGCATGGCAACATTTGGAATGGCATTGAAAACGAATATAAGCGAAAACAGAAAAGGAATAAGCGATGTTACCAATCGTTTAGGGCATTTTAAATTATTGTGCAGCACTATTTATTATTTGGACTTAATACAAATAGTGTAGTAGCTTTGCGGCTGACATCCCCGGTACCGCATTGACGCCCCTACCTTTCGAAACCATCAGTTTATATAAATAGTAACATAATGAATTCCAATTTCCGAAAGTGCACGGCCGTCCTGCTTTGCGCTCTTGCTTTACCGGGCACCAACAACTCCCACGCACAAACGCCCGTACTCGCGAAAGCAGTCAATTTGAAATTACAGGATGTCCGCCTCTCCGACGCCCTCGCGCAAATAGGCGACCCGACCGGCACATCCATTCCATATAGGAGTACACAACTGAATGTGGCCAACGACGGACGCGGCGCATTGCGCGGCACATTGAAAACTTCCGACGGCAAGCCTGCCGAATTTGTGAACATTACAGTCAAAGGAACCGGGAAAGGCGCGCAAAGCGATGCCGACGGACAATTTATCATTCGGAATATCCCGGTTGGCGAGCATAAGGTAGTGATACAATTGCTGGGTTATGAGCCTATCGAGCGGTCCGTGACCATCGAAGCGGACCAGACGGTCACATTCGAGCCGATATCCCTGAACGAAGACAGCAAAGCGTTGCAGGAAGTCGTGATCAGCGGGGATATCAACAAGTTTTCCAAAAAAGAAAGTGATTATGTAGCCAAGCTCCCGGTAAGCAACATGGAGAACCCGCAGGTTTACAGCGCATTATCCAAAACACTATTTACAGAACAGCTCATTACCGATTTCTCCAATATCGTCAAAAATGCCCCGGGCGTTTATAAAATCCAGGCCAATCGCGGTATCAATGCGGATGGTGCTACCTTCTACGCATTGCGCGGCTTCCGCACCGAATTGTCGGTCGTGGATGGATTGCCGGTACAAACCAACGGCGAGTTCGATCCGATCATCGTGGAAAAAGTGGAGGTGATCAAAGGCCCTTCGGCGACGCTGTTCGGCGGCTCCGTGACTTCGTTTGGTGGCTTGATGAATATTGTGACCAAAAAGCCGGTTGAAATAGCGGGCGGCGAGATTGGCTATACCACCGGAAGTTTCGGTTTGAACCGACTTACGGCTGACATTTATTCCCCTATTAATGCTTCCAAAAATCTCTTGCTGCGCGTTAATGCGGCTTATCAATACCAGGGTAGTTTCCAGGATGCCGGCTTCCGGAGAAGTCTCGTGATTGCGCCGTCGCTGGAATACCGCGTGAATGAAAAGATGACCCTGCTGTTCAATGCAGGTATTTACCAGGGCGAAATGACAAGCCCCTCGGCTGTCTTCCTGAACCGTACCCGCCAGTTTGTAGCGCATACGCCGCAGGAGCTGGGTTTCGATTGGAACAAGTCTTACACCAGCAACGACCTGACGATGAAAACGCCCACCATGAATGTATATGGCCAATTGAAATACAAACTCTCGCAAAGCTGGACGTCACAAACGGCATTTTCAAGCAATACGCGCAAATCGGAGGGTTTTTACCAATACCAGTTCATCCGCGGGGCCGTAGCCGATACATTGCTGGAACGTAATATTTCATTACAAAACACGACCAACAATGCAGTCGACATTCAGCAGAACTTCATCGGCGATTTCAAGATCGGTGCGTTGCGCAACCGGGTAGTGGTTGGCCTGGATTACCTGAACCGCACGGCGCATAACAACAACTCTCCCTACATCGTCTTCGATAATGTAAGCGGCATTCACAACGATCCGAATTACCTGAAAATCAACCGCACGTCCGTGGAAGCGCGCCTGGCCGCGAGCAATGACGCGCCTACGCGTAACTACAATTCGGGCAATGTGTACAGCGCCTATTTCTCCGACGTCCTGAACGTAACCGACCGCCTGCTCGCGATGATCAGCCTGCGCGTCGACCGTTTCGAAAATAAGGGCACATTGAACCACGCAACGCGCACCTACGTCGCTAACACGCAATTCAAGCAAACGGCCGTTTCGCCGAAGTTCGGCCTTGTTTATCAGATTATTAAAGACCGGCTTTCGGTTTTTGGAAACTATATGAACGGCTTCTTCAATGTAGCCCCCGTAACGCAGCCGCTACCGGATATTTCGGGTATTTTCAAACCACAGCAGGCCAACCAGCTGGAAGGCGGTATCAAGCTGGAAAGCTATCAGGGTAAACTGAACGTGACCATCAGCTATTACGATATCAAAGTTGACAATACCACCCGCACCGAAGTGCTCGTACGCGATGGCAAGAATTACAATGTTACCGTGCAGAACGGGACGCAATACAGTCGTGGGATTGAGGTTGAAGTTATTGCAAACCCGATAACCGGGCTAAACCTCGTGGCCGGTTACAGCCATAACGACAGCAAACTGACCAAATCCACGGTAGCGCTTGAAGGTCGCCGCCCCGCCAACGCAGGCCCGGCGGATCTGGCGAATGCCTGGATCAGCTACGCATTGCCAGCAGGAAAATTGAAAGGGATCGGCCTCGGCATTGGCGGAAATTACATTAGCGAGCATTTGACGGCTAACTCTGCTGTGACGGGAATTTTCACGATTCCTTCTTACACCGTATTAAATTCGACCATTTTCTACAACACCAAAGCCTGGCGCCTGGGCCTCAAACTCGACAATATGCTCGACAAACGCTATTTCGCCGGCCAGGGCGTGCTCACCCCTCAAATGCCGAGGAATTTCTCGGCAAACCTGACGATCAGATTCTAACTGACGCGAGTGGATGATAAATCAAAACTGGCTGCCTCGTTGGAAGCAGCCCGTTTTCGCATTGAAATATCTCTTGAAATCTTACAACTCGCGGATCCAGATGTTGCGGAAGCTGGTTGTATTATTGTGGTCCTGCAATTTGATTGGGCCTTTTCCGTGCGGCTCGATCGTAGGCTGACCGATGTAAGGAGTCGTTCCCTGGATCATGGTGTGGTTCTGCACCAAAACACCGTTGTGGATCACCGTAATGTATGGCGGGTGCGTCATATGGCCGTCTTTGTTGAAATGCGGTGCGGTGTAAACCACATCGTAAGTCTGCCATTCGCCCGGGCCTACCGCCGCGTTTACGAGGGGCATGGTTTGCTTATAGATAGAACCCGCCTGACCGTTCGAGTAAGTCGGGTTATTATAGCTGTCGAGAACCTGCAATTCGTAGACTCCCTGCATGAAAATACCGCTGTTACCACGGCCTTGTCCGTTACCGTCCACTTTCGCCGGGGTTCTCCACTCGATATGCAGCTGGTAGTCGCCGAATGTCTGCTTGGTTTGAATATCGCCTGATTTGGGAGCTACGGTCATTGCGCCGTCGCCGACAGTCCAGGGAGCAGCTGATTTACCGTCTTTTCCTGAAACCCACTGATCGAGGTTCTTACCATCGAACAGAACGATCGCGTCGGAGGGGGCTGTGAAGCCGGAAACCGCCGAAGAACCTTTACCGGGCGTTACCACGCGGGGAACCGGGTTCCACAATTCGCTGGATTCAGGAGTTTGCTTTGCAGGCTGCAATTGCGCGTGTGCGGCAAAGGCAGCAGCCATGCTGAACGCGGTAAGCATTAGTTTTTTCATTTGAAAGGTAACAGTTTTAGTCTAATAACTCTTTGATATCGTATCAAAACACAACGTTAGGTAAAAAGCAGCAACAAAAAGGATTCTCACCTATAGAAATGTAATTTTCCCGATTCTTATCACGTAATTTGCAGGGCTAAAGGCATTCGTGGCCTGGATTGCTAATCTAAAACCGACTAAGCTTACTGCAAGTATGTTTAAAACCAACCGTTCACTTTTTCAATTAATCGCCTCTGGGGTAGCGGCTTTTGCCATGCACACCGCCTATGCCCAGCAGCCCATTCCTCTCAACGACCTCAGTGCTTTTACGACCAAATCCAGTGACTGGAAAATCGTCGGTAATGCATCGGCCGACCTCACGAAAGAAAACGCGCTGGTGACCAGCCCGGGTAAAGGCGTGCTGGCTTGTCTTCACGAAAAAGGCAAGTACGGCAGCGACTATGAACTGATTTCCAACTTCAAACACGGCGACCTGGACCTTGAACTGGATTTCATGATGAGCAAAGGTTCCAACTCAGGGATCTATTTGCAAGGCAACTATGAAGTACAGCTTTTCGATAGCTGGGGTAAAAAAGGTGCTAAATACAACGATTGTGGTGGTATTTACGAGCGCTGGAACGACTCCAAGCCCGAAGGCGAAAAAGGCTACGAAGGATATGCACCCCGTTTCAACGTCGCGAAAGCGCCGGGTTTGTGGCAGCATATCAAAATCTCCTACCAGGCACCGCGTTTCGACGCCAGCGGCAAGAAAATCGCGAATGCGGTATTCCTTTCAGTGGTGTTGAATGGTGTTACTATCCATGAAAACGTGGAAGTGAGCGGTCCTACGCGCGGTTCATTGACGGCAGAGGACGTGCCAATGGGCCCGATCCGCATTCAGGGTGACCACGGCTCGCTCGCGATCCGCAATATCGTGGTTAACAATTTTGACAAAAAACCAGCAACCCTTTCGGAGCTGACCTACAAAACCTATTACGGCGGTTTGTCGGAAACGGAAGACCTTTCGAAACATACTCCTGCGGAAACCGGCAAATCGGAATCGCTGAACTGGGAGATCCTGAAAGAGAACAACAATTACTCTTACGTTTATACGGGACGTTTCAATGCGCCTACCGAAGGCGAATACGACTTCCGTTTGCAGGCATCGGGCAATTCCTACGTAAAAATCGACGGCAAGGACGTGATCAAGCCGGAATGGAAATCGAACAACGAATTCCGCAATGGCTCTGTGAACCTGAAAGCTGGTGACCACACCATTGAAGTTTTCAATAACAAAAGAGACGGGTGGATGCGCCCCGTGCTTGGCCTTTGGGCTAGCGGCCCGGGCTTCCGCGAAGTGGCTTACCATGCAAAAAGCTCGGCAATGGCCGGCGGTTCTACCGACCCGATCCTTATCCAGGCTTCCACCAACACGATTACCCGCTCTTTCATGGATTTCCGCAAGGACGAAAAAGCGAAAAGAACACGCGTTGTGCATGCGGTATCGGTGGGGAGCCCTGCGAGCCTGCATTATACATACGACCTCGACAAAGGTGCGATCCTGCAAGTTTGGCGGGGTGAATTCCTCGATGCTACCCCCATGTGGCACGACCGTGGCGATGGCTCTTCACGCCCGCGCGGCAGCGTGACCTTACTCGGCGACGATATGTTCCTTGGGAAATCAGGCAAATCTAAATGGGAAGCGGATACTACCGGCAGCGGTTATCGTCCGAAAGGTTATGTATTGGATGATTCCGATGTGCCTACCTTCCAGTATCAGGCATACGGCTCGGCGATCACCGACTACGTTTCTGTCGTAAACAACCAATACTTCGAGCGTATTGTGAAGGTTAATAACCCTGCAAAAGACCTCGTAGCACGCCTGGCCGACGGTACTTCCATTGAAAAAATCTCGGAAGGACTTTACGCGGTAGACGATAAATCGTACTACATCCAGCTGGCCGACAAAAAACTTAAACCAGAAATCAGAGGCGCCAAAGGCGAGCAGGAACTCATCGTGCCTGTTACCAACGGCGAAGTGAAGTACTCAATCCTGTTCTGATTTTAACCTTATTATTCCTGATTTGACAATGAAAAAACTTGCTCATATAGCATTCGCTCTTTTGGCCGGACTTTCTACGCTGAAAGCGCAGGAGTCTCCGAAAGAAGAAGATTTTTACAAGATCGTTACCCCGCCGATCCCCGAGGGCATTATTCTCGAAGTAGGTGGCTTAACGACCATGCCCAACGGTTCACTGGCGATTTCAACCCGCCGTGGTGAAGTCTGGATCGTAGATAACCCTACAAGTCGTACGCCGTATTTCCGCAAATTTGCGACCGGCTTGCACGAAATCCTCGGTTTGGCATACAAAGAAGGTGCATTGTACTGCGCACAGCGTGGCGAATTGACCAAGCTGGTTGACAAAAATGGCGACGGCAAGGCTGATGTTTACGAAACGGTTTACGCATGGCCATTGTCGGGGCACTATCACGAATACTCCTTCGGCCCAAAACTGGCTCCGGATGGCAGCTTCTTCGTAAGCGGTAACGTGGCATTCGGCGACGAAGAATGGTGGAGAGGCGAGAGCCGTGTCCCCGGCCGTGGCTGGATTTTCCACATTACCAATGATGGCAAATACGAACCCTACGCGACCGGCGTACGCTCCCCTGCGGGTATCAGCATGCTGAACGGCGAGCTGTTCTACACCGACAACCAGGGTGACTGGATGGGTACGGGTGCGATTTTCCAGGTTAAAAAAGGCGGCTTCATGGGCCACCCGGCAGGTTTGAAATGGGCAGGACTTCCCAACTCACCTGTGAAACTGACTGAAAAGCAATTCTTCGCAGAACGCGATAACCGCCAGCATCGCAACGCACAGGATCGTGCTATCAAGCCTGAAAACACAATGGGTGAAGAACCACAGTTCTTGTACCAGTTGAAACAGAAATACGACATGGTACAGCTTCCGGCTGTATGGTTACCTTATGGTGTACACGGTGTTTCTACCGCTGAATTGATCTTAGATGATACCAAAGGTGGTTTCGGCCCGTTCACAGGCCAGGTTTTCGTGGGCGATCAGGGACAAAGCAATATCATGCGTATTGTTCTTGAAAAAGTAAAAGGTGAATACCAGGGTGCCAGCATCGGTTTCCGCAGTGGATTCCAGAGTGGCGTGTTGCGTATGGCATTCGATAAAGACGGATCGATGTTCGTAGGGGAAACCAACCGCGGTTGGGGATCGGCCGGCGATGCCAACCAGGGCTTGCAGCGCCTCGTATGGAATGGTAAAATGCCATTCGAAATGTACACCGTGAAAGCACAACCCGACGGCTTTGAAATCGAATTCACTATGCCTGTTGACCGTAAATCGGCGGAGGACCTGGATTCATACAAAGTGAGCAGCTACCTCTACAAGCACTACCCTGTTTACGGCAGCCCTCAGATCAACCTGGAAGATGTAAAAATCGCCGGAGTAAAAGTTTCCGACGACAACAAGAAGGTTCGCATTGTGCTGGACGGCATGAAACAGTATTACGTTCACAAGATCTCTCTGGAAGGCGTTCGCTCAGCTACAAACAGCTGGTCATTGGTTCACCCCGATGCCTACTATACGCTGAACAACATCCCTGATGGCGACAAGCTGAAAGTTTCAGACCTGAAAACGACCCGTTCGGGTAAAGCACAGGCCTCTGTTTCAGCCGAGCCTGCGAAAGAGCACGTTTCACCGGACGGAAAAGGCAAAGCAACTCCTGCGAAAGCCGGGGCAGCAGCCAAAGCGCCAACCTGGGAAGAAGTGAAGCCATTGCTGGCGAAAAACACCTGTCTTGCGTGCCACGCGCCCGACAAGAAAGTGGTGGGTCCTTCTTACGCCGACGTTGCAAAACGTAAATACAGCAATGAGAAGATCGTGGAACTGATTTACGCGCCTAAGCCAGAAAACTGGCCTGATTACGCTACGCCAATGGCGCCTATGCCTCAGGTTCCTAAGGCGGAAGCTGCTAAAATCGCAGCGTGGATCAATTCACTCGCGAAATAATTGCATTCAACCGGGCTTAGCCCGGAATCATACTTTAAAAGGCTGCTTCTGCAACGGAGGCAGCCTTTTTAGTTGAGGATCAGTGCATTTCAGAATACATTTTAAAGCATTATCTTCACATTGCAAATAAGACTAATGCACCGCCAATTGCACGTTTTACCCTTGAAAATGCGTTAGTTGACATTGAATGTTACCAAAACTATGTCTACTCTGCGTGGCCCGTCTTTCCTGAAATCGGTGAAAGGAAAAATCCTTCTCGGTTTTTTTATAGCCTCCCTCGCCCTGGCTGCGTCGTGGGTTACGAGCAAACTGGCGTTCAGCAATATGCTTACAACGCTTACGTCCCTTTCCACCCCGGACAACAAAATGCGGCTGGTCAATAAGATATTCAAGGATATCCTCACGCTCGATCACCTTCAGAACGAACGTAAACTGAAAGGCGAAGAACTGAACGACGAAGTACTCGCCCAATCGGTGGAGCTGATCGCGACATTGGATTCGCTGAGCGACATGAGCATTGGCGACGACATGCAGATCATCCGGATCGACTCGATGAAGAAGATCCTGAAAGAACGCGAAAAGATATATGGCGACTATGTAAAAGTCCGCTCCAAACTGGTCAGCAACAAAGCCCTGGAAGATGAAGTCAAATCCATTTCCGGCCTGATTACCACCAAAGCACTTAAACCTGACAGTACCGTAGTCAAAACCGAAAAACGGACCACTACGACCACCGTCTACACGGAAGTACCAGACACAACACAAAAAGCGGGGGCAAAAAAAGGCTTCTTCGGCCGCGTTTTTGGTGGGAGCAAAAAGACCAAAAAACCGGCACCGGAACCGACCAAACTGGTGCAGAAACAGGAAGTAAACGTCCAGGTCGATACGATCCGCGTAGCCAAGCAGGACAGTACCATCGAAAAGGTAGGCGAGGCTGTCCACGCGATCGAAAAATCGCAGAAAAAACGTGCGGTAACCTTCGTTGACCGCGAGCAGGAACTCGCAACTGCCGGCAACTCGCTGGTGAAACAGCTCCTGGACGTGATGCAGAAGGTTGAAAAGGAAGTATTGAAAGAATCGGGCGAGAACAGCGTTAAAGCGAAAGGGATCGTTGAGGGCAGTATCGATTACCTGGAATGGATCATGCTGGGCTTCTTCTTCCTCACCGCGGTAATGGCCTACTTCATCTTCACCGATATCACCAAAAGCAACGACTACCGGGAGCAGTTGGAAGAAGCGAAAGAGGAAGCGGAATACCACAGCATGGCCAAGCAGCGCTTCCTGGCTAATATGAGCCACGAAATCCGTACTCCGCTGCAATCGATCATCGGCTATGCCGAAGCGTTGAAGAATGAGGAAAAACCACGGAAGCAGGATCTCGAAACCCTGCATTCGGCTTCGGAACATTTGCTGTACCTGGTCAACGAAGTGCTCGATTACAGCCGCATCATTTCCGACCGGTTTACATTCGAAGACAGAGTATTTGCTATTAATCCGGTCCTGAACGAGGTAGTACAGGTATTAAGGCCCAATGCATTAGCGAAAGGTTTGGTACTGAGGCTCGAAAATTCACTCAAACCAAACCTGTACCTGCACGGCGACCCGTTCCGACTGCGGCAGGTTCTGTACAATTTGCTGACTAATGCAATCAAGTTCACAGAAAACGGCGAGGTAGTTCTTAAAGTGGCGGGCCACGAAAGCGGCAATCTTGCCAAAATCGAATTCCAGGTTTCGGATACGGGTATCGGGTTGTCGAAAGAGCAGACAGAACGCATTTTCAACCAATTTGAGCAGGCCGACCCATCCATTCAGCGCCGGTATGGTGGCACAGGGCTCGGGCTCAGCATTGTAAAAGCACTGGTGGAAGGCATGTCGGGCAGTGTCCATGTAGCCAGCAAACCGGGAGAGGGCACGACTTTTTTTGTCACCACCAGTATGAAAAAGGCAGACACACTGGAATTGGCGGAGGAAACGCCCGAAAGAAGCTATCAGATCAATGGCAAAGTCTGGCTGGTTGATGATGACACCTTTATTCTCAAATGGTGCTCATCCGTTCTCGAAATGAACGGCATATCGCATACCGCATTCTCCTCGGCCGAGGAAGTACTGAGCCGGCCCTGGGACAATCAGGTAAAGTTCTTGCTCACCGACATGCGTATGTCGGGTATGAACGGGGCCGAACTCGTGAAGCGCCTCCGCAAATCGGCGCCGGACAACGTCAAATTCTTCGTACTCACCGCACAGGCATTGCCCGAGGAGCGTAAAAAACTGCTTGGAATGGGCTTCGACGGCTACCTGATGAAACCTTTCCATTCCAGGGACCTGCTGGAACTGCTCGAAGCATCCTCCGCGCCGGAGGTAGCCCAGCTCCCGGTTGCATCGGCCGACGGCAATACGGCCCACGATCACGCCGGCCATAATCTCGACTTTGATTTTTCGATGCTCACTGAAATGACTTTCGGCGACGAAAGCCTGCTCCGCGAAATACTTGATCAGTTTGTAAAAGACTCCCGGAGTGATATCGAGTCGTTAAGGCATCACATTGCGGCAGGCGAGCCCGACCTCGCCCAGGAACTCATGCACCGCATGGCGGGGCGTACCGGGCAGATCGGCGCGCGCGACTTGTCGGCACGGTTCCGGAACCTGGAAATCGCGCTTCGTGAAGACCCATCGGAAGTATCGGAGAAAGAAATGACGCAGGTCGTAAACGACGCTGCGTCAGTGGTGGAGCAAGTCGAAGAAAAAGCGCTCTCCTACTCTATATGATATTTTTCAATTTTGTAATACAAAGTCTTGCGATCGATATTCAGTAATTTCGCCGCTTTGCTTTTGTTGTAGCGCACTTCCTGCAATACCTTCTCGATCATTTCCTTCTCGTGCGTTTCCTGCAAAGCCTTCAAATCGGAGCCCGGCGCGGGTTTCTGCTGGTCTTCCATAGCCGTGATCATCTCCGGCGGCAATGCGCTCAGCGTAGCTATCTCTTCTTTCGACAAGAGTACGAGGCGTTTAATCACATTATTCAGCTCGCGCAGGTTACCAGGCCAATCGTACTTCTGAAAAACATCCATTACCTCTTTCGACAGCTCTCTCACATTGCGGTCGAGCTCTTCATTAGCCTTGTCCACAAAATGCTGGACAAAAATCGGCAGGTCCTCGCCACGCTTGCGCAATGCGGGCACCTCGATTTTGAACTCGTTCAGGCGGTGATAAAGGTCTTCCCGAAAATCGCCCGCGGCTGCGCTGGAAATAAGGTCTTCGTTCGTCGCCGCGATGAGTCGTACATCAACTTTAACCTGCTGGGTACTGCCAATAGGAACGATAATGCGCTCCTGCAGTGCGCGGAGCAGCTTGATCTGGACGTCGTAGCTCAGGTTACCGATCTCGTCCAGAAACAGTGTCCCGCCGTCAGCCGCTTCAAACTGGCCTATCTTATCTTGTAGCGCACCGGTAAATGCGCCTTTTTTATGGCCGAACAATTCGCTGGCTGCGAGATCCTTGGACAACGAACCGCAGTCGATCGCCACAAAAGGGCCATCGGCACGCTTGCTTAGGCGGTGGATCGATTTCGCCACGTGTTCTTTGCCCGTACCACTCTCACCCTGGATGATCACCGACATATCCGTTGGCGCCACCAGTCGTACATATTCGAAAAGCTGTTTGGCAATCTTGCTTCTGCCTTCGATATAATCAAGCGATTGTTTTTCCGCCTTCGAATTGTTTTTGGTCTTCGGTGCGGTTTTCACGCTCGTCACCTCGCCCTTATTCAGCGCTTCTCTCAGTACCATAAGCAGTTCTTCCGGGTTCACCGGCTTTGTGATATAGTCGAAAGCTCCAATCTGCATGGCGGTAACCGCGGTCCGTACGTCATGAAAGCTCGTCATGATAAATGCCGGCGTGCGGTTGCCTTCGCTTCTGAGCGTTTTAAGAAAATCCACAGAATTACCATCAGGCAGACGGTAATCGAGCATCAGTACTTCGAACGGGCCGTCTGAATTGTTCTTCCCAAGTGCTTCTCTCGCCTCTTTGATATTCGAACAAACTTTTACCTGATGACCATGCTTGCCGAGAAAATTGGTGAGCAACTTTGAAAATGTGGAATCGTCTTCAACGAGGAGCAGATGAGCCATGGGTGATACTATTTCTTAAAAAAATAAATACAGTTAAACGAGTGGGTATTATGTAAAAGTACAAAAACAAACACCAAAAAGCCGGAGAAGTCCCCGGCTTTTCATGATCAGCCTGTCAGACGCGGGGATCGACCGTCTCCTAGTCGATCTTCTTTCCGTACTTGTCCAGATTAAGGGTAGATGTTTCTTCCGCTCGTTTGATATTGACTTCGTAATACTGTGAATTGTCGTCGCGGGTAACCAGATAAGCACTGGTCACTTTCCACTCGGCATAGGAGCCAGACAAGGTACTTTTGACGGCCTCCGGAAGATCCTCCGGCCTTACGGCTACTTTACTTTGTTCGGCAATAACGGCTATGCTTGTAGAAGATTGTACGGATGCGTCAACATCCGGGGTAATGGCTGTTAATAAGAGGGCGATGGCTATCGGGGTTATTCGCATGTTGGATCAGGCATTTAATTTTTATTGTAAACTGAAAAAGATATTCGTGCCAATGGAAGTGAGTCGCAAAAAAAGCTGATAATGAGATATTAACCAATTTTAATTCACAAACGGGTAACCGCGGAGGACGGGAGCTGTGCCTCAGGTTGTGGAATTTCACGCCAGGTGTGTGAAATTTAATGACCAGTTTCCACACGTACCCATATGTTATAACGCAAACTAAAAAAAATTCTAATTTTTTTAACCAGATATTGTTTTTGTAGGAACATAATCCCTTATATTTGCGTAGAAATTATTTAGTCATAAAAGGTAGCAAGACTACTACACACTCTTAGAAACTTAGCGCTATACATTCATGTATTGAATTATATCTCAGGCATTTTTTACTCAACGTTATTTAAAAACAACATCGGTTAGTCTGAAAGCATCAAGAGTCCCCAGCGGGACTCTTTTTGTTTTTTACGCCCATCCCGCTCCTCCCTCTTCGGGTCCCTCCCTTTCTCTCTCCTTTTTCCCGCCGGTTGATCTAAAGGAATCCAACTCACGTAAATCTGTCAAATACTCTTTCGATACACGGAGAGTGGCTCAATAACCTTAATTACTATGAACAAACACACGAAAACGAAAATCAGCTCCGGCAAGGAAGAAGGGGAAATTACGTCGGTTGTCAACAGACGTCTGTTTTTGCGCTCGGCCGGATTAGCCACATCACTGGGAACGATTGTGATCGCCGCCGCTTGCAACGACGACGACGATGACCCGATGATCCCAGGTACAGGCGACACTGTCGACCTTGGCTCCGGAGACATTGGCGTGCTCAACTATGCATACGCCCTGGAACAACTCGAAGCCGCATTCTACACACAAGTGGTGCAGACACCCTATTCGGGCATGACCGACACCGAGAAAGCGATCCTGACCGACATCCGGGACCACGAGATCGTTCACCGCGAATTTTTCAAAGCCGCGCTGGGCGACAAGGCCATCAAAGGACTGACTCCTAACTTCGCCGCCATCGACTTCACCAAGAAAGATGCCGTCCTCGGCGCAGCCAAATTATTTGAAGACACCGGCGTAGCTGCCTACAATGGTGCCGGAAAGCTCATCAAAGATCCGAATTACCTGCTGCTCGCCGGAAAGATCGTTTCCGTTGAAGCACGCCACGCAGCGGTTATCCGTGACCTGATCAGCCCCAAAACAGCCTCTTTCGCCGGCGACGACATCATCGATGCAAACGGATTTGACAAGGCCGTTGCACCTGCCGACATTCTTGCGGCTGTTAAAGGCTACGTGAAGGATACCATTACCGGTGCCAACGTAGGTAAATAATCATTCACACTAACAGGATCAGATACAATGGATATTTTCAAAATCATAGATAAGTTTCAGCAAATTGACGGCGACGCTGTCGGAAGACTCGAATACGCATCACGCCGTCACTTTATGAACAAGGTGGGGAGCAAACTCGCCGCCGCGGCCATTCCAACTGCCTTCGCGGCAATCGTGAACAAGGCATTTGCGCAATCGGCGGCGGCTGTGGACGTGCTCAACTACGCCCTTACGCTCGAATACCTGGAAGATGAGTTCTATAAAGCAGGTAATGCTGCTGCCAACCTCATTCCGGCGTCGGATAAAGTCATTTTTACGCAAATCGGGAAGCATGAATCGCAGCATGTGGCATTCCTCGTGAAGGCATTGGGTTCCAAAGCCATCGCAAAACCGACTTTCGATTTCCAGTATGGTGGCGCATTTGGCGATGTTTTTACCAACTATAAAACCTTCGTAACAGTTTCCAGCGCGCTCGAAGATACCGGCGTGCGTGCGTACAAAGGCCAGGCAGGCGCATTGATCGCCGATCCACAGATACTGGAATACGCATTGCAGGTACATTCGGTGGAAGCCCGTCACGCGGCTGTGGCGCGCAGGCTTGCGGCTACATTGCTGGGAAACACGGCTATGAAAGGCTGGATCACCGGTAAAGAAGGAGCGGTAGCCGCCATTTACGCAGGCGAGGAGAACATGACGCAAGGCGGTGTAAACCTAAAAGGACTTGCATCAAAAACGGATGCGGCCATTACCGAAGCATTCGACGAACCTTTGACGAAAGAAGCGGTACTGGCGATTGCAGGTCCGTTCATCAAAAAATAAAGCACCTATTAATGTAGACTCTCCCTATTCGGCTTATACATACACTTTTAAACGGGCAATGCCCGAAGTGGCAAAACAACACACTATTAAGAATCAATGGGTTACTGGCAACGGTAACCCATTTTTTATCGGCAAACTGGCCTATTTGGCACGATTTAATGGTTTTAGCCGCCCGGATTATGTAAATTTGGAAACAATGTTTTACAAGTTTTCCTGAACCAGTTGATGAATTCCGAATTAAACAGAAGAGATTTTCTCAAACAGGGCAGCCTAACGGCGATGGCTACCGCAATGGGCAGTCAGATCGTTTTCGCAAACCGGATCCCGGCAGGTTATCGCCCCATTTTCCTTGACGAAAAGGATGCATTGAAAGGTAAAAGTGCTGAAATGATCGTGCAGGGCGACAAACCCTGGAACGTGGAAACACCGGTACACTTGCTCGACGACCGCATTACGCCGGTCGAGAAAATGTTCATCCGCAACAACGGCCTCGTTCCCGAGAAAATTGATGCGGCAAACTGGATCCTGACGATCGATGGCGAGTCGGTGAAAGCCCCTAAAACCTACACATTGGCCGACCTCAAAAAGAAATTCAAACAATACACCTATCAATTGGTACTCGAATGCGGCGGAAACGGCCGGTCGGGCTACCAGCCGCAGGCATCCGGAAACCAGTGGGGCCAGGGCGCAGTGCATTGCGCGCAATGGACAGGCGTGAGGCTGAAAGACATTCTCAACGATGCAGGCATTAAAAGCGATGCCGTATATATAGGTTATCACGGTAAAGACCTCCACCTGAGCCGCGATCCCAAAAAAGAACCCATATCGCGTGGTGTACCTATTGCCAAGGCCATGGAAGACGAGACGCTCATCGCATGGCAAATGAATGGCAAGGACATTCCCGAATTCCACGGCTACCCGCTCCGGCTGGTGATCGGCGGCTGGCCAGCGTCGGTTTCGGGTAAGTGGCTGAGCGGCATTTCGGTACGGAATAAGGTACATGACGGCCCTAAAATGGAGGGGCACAGCTACAAACTGCCCCGCAACCCGGTAGCGCCCGGCACCGACATTCCCGCCACCGACGAATATTATAAAATCATTGAATCAATGCCGGTGAAATCGCTGATCACCTATCCTAAAACGGGCGCGATGATCGATCCGGGGAAAGAACTCGCATTGCGCGGGCACGCCTGGGCGGGAGACCATTCGGTCAAAAAGGTGGAAGTTTCGATCGATTTCGGATCTACCTGGAAGGAGTGTAAACTGGAAGCACCCGTGAACAGGCTCGCGTGGCAGCATTGGAATACCAATATTAAATTCCCTGTGAACGGCTACTATGAAGTGTGGGTGAAAGCTACCGACGACAAAGGCAATGCGCAGCCAATGCTGGTACCGGCCTGGAACCCGGGCGGGTATCTGAACAATGCCTGTGAAAGAATCGCTGTCAGGGTAGGTTAATATTGAAACAACTATGAAGATCCTTTTGATTGCCATGCTTGGCGCGGGTATTGTTTGTCAGACCCTGCCCGAAACGCCGGTGAAATCTGATAATGCGCCTGCCGCAATCGCCGATACCACCAAAACGGACCCCGAAACGGGCCTCATTGTCGACGAAAACCTGTATATGGTGAAAGCGCAATGTACCAATTGCCATTCAACGAAGCTGATCATCGCCAACCGCTTCACGCGTGACGGCTGGAAACAGAAGATCCGCTGGATGCAGGCCAATCACAACCTCTGGGAACTGGGCGATGCCGAGAAACCGGTACTCGATTATCTGGAAAAAAATTATTCGCCAACTGCCTCAGTGGCAAGGAGAGCGCCATTGAAGGACATCAAGTGGTACAAACTGGAACAAAACTGATGGGAAACAATACCTATCTTTGCCACTTAAACCTTATGAATTACCCGCGTGCCTGATTTCCGTTTCCTGATTTCCCGATTTGCATTTTCCAGCCTGCTGTTCCTCGTTCTCACAAGTGCCCCGACTATGCTCGCCTCCTGCGCGCCGACATCGGAAGAAGGCCAGCAACTACGTAATAACAGCGATTTACCCAACCCGCTTAAAGCCGAAGTGATCGGTATCCAGGATGGTGACACGATCGAGCTGAAATTTATCTATTCGGGTAAAAAGGCAGGACGCCGAATGGGTAAGAATGTGCGGATACGCTTTTTGCACGTGAACTGCCCCGAACGCGGTACGCCTTTTTACAATAATGCGAAGCAGTTTACAAGCGAAAAATGCTTCCGGAAGGTCGTTAGCATTCGTCACAAAGGCGAATTTGATAAATATGGCCGTCTGTTGGGTGAGGTAGTGCTGCCTGACGGTAAAGTTTTAAACAAGGAATTGGTCAAAAAAGGGTTGGCAGTGCATTTCAAAAAGTATTCGCACGACCAGGAATATGCCAATCTTGAAATAGCCGCTAATAAACAGAAAATAGGCATCTGGACCCAGCCTGGTATGGAACTCGGGCATCTGTAAAAATTATGGAGCATTCACCGGTAGCACTTTTTCAGATCCTTTACCAGAATGAAACTTTGTTTCAGCTGGAAGATCGTGTGCTAACGGGACGCCCTGCATCGGCGGTGGTTGAAGAGCAACCCGAGCCGCCGGTACCCGAGCCCGCTCAAGTGCAGGCCCCTATACCCTCGCTCCCCGGCACGCCGGCCGTTCCCGTTCCGTCACCTGCATTGCCACAGACTCCTGCCGTAACCCCGCCAGCGCCTGCAAACTCACCCGTTCCTGCGCCCGCCGCTGCATTTCCCGCATTGAAACACAAGGTGCTTGTCCTCACCGACGAGCCGAAGCAACAGGAAATGCTTATGTCGGAGGCATTGTTCCTCGACAATATCCTCAAAGCCGTAGGCCATTCGCTAGAAACCAGCGATATTCTGAATTTCAGCTTTATGCCCGGACAAGACGCACGCACGGTTCTTTCCGGCAAAAAAACCAACTACTTTATCTCCTTCGGCGTCCCGCTGATCAAGCTCAATCTCGACCTGTTGCTGGTGCCTTATACGCCCAAAAACCTGGAAGGCATCTGGTTCCTGCTTGTCGATCCGTTAGTCGTGATCGAGGCCGACCGTAACCTTAAGAAAAAACTCTGGCAGGCGTTACAGAAGATGTTCGAAATGTCCTAATCCCTAGGTACTTAGCTTTTTTAATAGCCGGTCATCACAATATTATAGTGATTTTGTTTGTTTTCATGGATAATCGCAGGCTAACCCATGAAAAACTATGGCCAAACTGACTGAATTAATTGCAGGCTGGTTTCGTCCGAAAGAGTCCGACGAAAACCAATTCTATGACGATGAGCCTGTTGAGGCAAACGACACCCCTACCCAATCAGTGGAACAAAATCAGATCACCCAGACACCCGTTGCCGAAACCAGGCAACCCCTGATGGCTGCTGCACCGCAGTACCAGCCGGCAGCGCCTCAGCAGCTTCCCCAAACACAGGAATCCCCCAAAGTGGAAGTCCAGATCCCTTACTGGCTCGAAGATGAGGACACGTTACGTGACGAAGGCGTGCTTTTCGGGCTTTCGGAATCGGACCCGAATGAGAAAACCGACATTATCCATAAATACTTCTCCAACCTGGCCGCCTCGCATCTTGCCAGCATTGAGGAGCATAATGAGCGCATTCAGGAGCTGAACCTTTTCATAGGCCAGAAACAAAACCGCATCGAAGAATTGCAGGAACGGCTGAAAACCCCGGGCACACGCACGGAAGGCGAGCACCATCTCCCGCGTACGCTCATAGGCATCACGCTATGCGCGGCTATGTGTGTGGGCAACTTCTTCCTGATCCGCGAGTCGCTGAAACCGGCATTTGCCGACAATTCATGGATCGCGCTGGGCGTGTTCCTCGCGGGAATGTTCAGTTTGTTCGGCCGCATCTCCCTTTTCCACGATACGGACTCGAAAGTTACCTGGAAATCGTTGCTGGAAGAAATAGGGCTGCCGTTTGCGGCTGCATTGTTCGTGTTCGCGAATGTGATCACCTACCAAACCTGGTGGCAGGCATTTGCGCTGTTCGTATTCGTGTTTTTCCTCTTCCTTTTTGCAGGAAAACTGCTGCTCAGCAACATTACCGTGCTGCGCAATGACCTGCAAGTTTGGTTAAATATTCGCCGCGATCGCCAGGATTATGTTGAAAATAACTACAACTGGGAGTCAGAATGCCAGACTTTGCAGGAGGAGATCGACGAACTACGCGTAAAAAAATGGCAGGTACTCCGCGAGCAGAGCCATGCCGAGACCGAACGCGAGCGCCTTTTTGCGAAGCGGGATATGCTTATCAAGCTTTTTGAGAGTGAATTTTACCTCGCGCGCCGCATGAAAAACGAGCTCACAACCCGGCAGCTCAACCTGATCCAGAAGGGTAAATAGTAGCGGAACGATGATCAGGAAATGCGCCGATGGCGCGGTTTTTTAATCCCAACTCACATTCGATCAACCCTAAATAGGATCATGAACGAGCAAAATCTAAATGAAAACGGAGATTACCAACACGGCTACACGCGTGGAATGGAAGGTATCGACCGTGAAGTATATGAAAACTATTTGTCGAGCAATGTAAGCCACGACTGGATACAGGACCGTCTCAACGAAAAGAAACAAGCACTTTCCGAGACGAGGTCGCGGAACCAGCAGGCGCTGGCGGAACACAAAACCGCGTATGGCAAATTGCAGAACGAGGTGATGGGCCTCAACAATGCAGCTACGCAAATGAAGGATATGGAGCGGTCGGTCACCGAAATCGACACCCAGACCGCGGAGCTGAGAGAAAGGCGTTCCGAAAAAGCGCCTTCTTACTCGCTGATCGCCGGTTTGATCTTCCTGGCCGCCGGTATTTCATTCATCGCCGGTGACCTGATCATTTCCCACGAAATCGTTGCCTACGCACTGAATATTAGGAACTCCAACGAGGCCTGGGCATTTGCGATCGGTTTGGCGATGCTTTCGGTGTTGCTGAAACCGGCTTACGACCGGCTTGTGGAAGAACCTTACCACAACGATGAATCGCCCAAAGCGAAATCACGTTACGCGAGTTTTAAACTGATCTTGTCAATTTTCGCTATTGTGACGCTCATCGTACTAGGCTGGTTCCGGTATGAAGCCTACCGCACGGACAAGCTGAAAGAAGCGATCAATAAATCGGTTAAAAACCTGCAATTAAATGCGGTCGATCCGCTCACAGGCGCGCCGGTGGATAGCCCTGCCCTCACCAAAAAGATCGAGCAGGCACTTCAAAACTCCGACCAGCTGAACCTGGACCTCGTGAACAGTCCCTGGGCATTGTTGTCGTTCGTAATGAGCGGCGTGCTGTTCGCCATTGCGGGTGCGGTGTCGCTGGGTATGGCCCTGCCGGTGCTGCAGGCTTTCTGGTACCGCTGGTTGCAGGTCGATCCTAAACTATGGCGGTTGCGCAGAAGAAGAAAGCGTATCCTGAAACAAATGGAGCCTTTGCAGCTCGCCGTGACGCAGCATATGACCCAGAAAACGGTTCTGGAAAACGACATCGAGCTTTTGCCCAAACTGGAAGAATTGAGAGCGGAAGAAGCCAAAATCAGGGCGGAGATCGAGGCACTTGAAAACGAACGGAAACAAGCGCTCACCGACAGCCGCATCCAGTCGTTCGGCGACGGTTATGCGCACGGGCAGGTAACCCGCGACGTAATGAATGAGGAAGAATACGACGCCTGGCGTAACAGCCATCTGACGGTTTCGAACCTTGCGCTGCGTGCCAAATCGAATGCCTCGGCCGACCGCGCCGTGCCACGCACCCGCAGCAACGGAATGCGCCCGCACCAGGCCATCCGCAAGGCAATTACCGACCGTTTTGACGAAAACAATTCATAGTTTCTTAAATTGGGGGGTTCATTTCTTTTATTATGATTCTGACCCCCCATTTAAGAATTATCTCGTGCGACGATACGCTTTATGATGCTATCCGTATGGGAAACAATACATTAGCCCGTGTAATGGGCGTCAACGTCCCCAAAAAGTGGACTGAATTCCGCGACACTTTCACGCCGTCTTATCATCGTTGGAAAGCCCACCCGCCGCTGCGCGACTGGTGGGTTTATCTGATTATACATGTTCCCGACAATATGCTGATCGGCTCCTGCGGCTACAAAGGCGAGCCGGATGCGAATGGGATGGTGGAAATTGGTTATGAGGTCATTCAATCCTACCGTGAGAAGGGCCTGGGCACCGAAACAGCCAAAGGATTGCTGGACCACGCATTTCAGCACCCTTCCGTGCGCAAGGTGATCGCGCATACGCTTGCGGAGGAGAACGCTTCCGGGCACATTCTGGAAAAACTGGGTTTCGCCCAAACGGAGGACGTCAGTGATCCCGACGAAGGACTGCTGTGGCGCTGGGAAATTAGCCGCCGGTAATCATAATGTCTGCGATTTAACGCAAATTCGCAGGTTTTTACCGTCAAAAATAAATTGGATTGGTTCGATATTTTTTTGGCTTAATTGATTACCTTAATTCACAAATATTCGTTCACACCCTTTGCTCTCTACATTATGATCGCGATATCGAAGGATACCTATCCATGGCTTAAAAACTACCCGGAAGGCATTCCCTATGAAATAAATCCGGATGCATACTCGTCGCTGCTCGAACTGATGGAGGAGAGCTTCCGGGAGAACGCAGGCAATGCGGCTTACACCAATATGGATAAAAAGCTGACTTTCGGAGAGCTGGATGAGCTTTCACAGAACTTCGCAGCGTATCTCCAGAGTATTGGCCTGAAACAAGGTGACCGTATTGCCCTGCAGATGCCCAATTTGCTGCAATATCCCGTGGTAATGATGGGCTCATTGCGTGCCGGCCTTACGATCGTGAATACGAACCCGCTTTACACACCCCGCGAAATGCAGCATCAGTTCAAGGACTCGGGTGCGAAAGCCATTGTGATACTGGCCAATTTCGCCGTTAATCTTGAAAAGATCATTGCCAACACCAATATCGAGCACGTGGTCATCACCGAAATCGGTGATATGCTTGGCTTTCCGAAAAAGCTGATCGTGAACGCGGTGGTGAAATATGTGAAGAAAATGGTACCCGCCTACCATCTTAAAAATACGGTGACACTCGCCCATGCCCTTTCGATGGGCTCGGGGATTACGTACCAAAAACCGAACGTATCCGGGCTGGACATTGCATTTATCCAGTATACGGGCGGCACCACGGGCGTGTCCAAGGGCGCCATGCTCACGCACAGGAACCTGATCGCCAATGTAGAGGGCATCAACGAATGGCTGATGTCCAAAATGCGGACTTCGGAGACCACCGGGCAGCTGACCCTCATTGCCGCATTACCGCTTTACCACGTGTTCGCAATGACCATCAACGGCTTATGCGGGATCAAATGGGGCGCATTGAATGTGATGATTACCAATCCGAAGGATATTCCGGCATTTATAAAGGAGCTCAAAAAATACACCTTCCATATTTTCCCGGGCCTGAATACGCTTTTTAACGGCTTGCTGAACAATCCGGAGTTCGCTTCGGTGGATTTCTCCAACCTCAGGATCACGATCGCTGGCGGAATGGCGTTGCAAAAGATTGTGGCAGAACGCTGGGAAAAAGCAACTGGCTGCCCGCTGGTCGAGGGTTACGGGCTTTCCGAGACGTCTCCGGTACTCTCGGTCAACCCGCTGAACGGCAAGCATAGGCAAGGCACCATCGGGCTGCCTTTCCCCAGCACCGAAATGCGGATCCTGTCCGAGGATAATACCTGGTTACCCGTAGGAGAACGCGGCGAGATCTGTGCAAAAGGGCCGCAGATCATGCTCGGCTATTACAACCGCCCTGACGAAACCGCCAAAGTGATCCTGGAAGACGAAAGTGGCCGGTGGTTCAAAACGGGCGACATCGGTATCGAAGATCCGGACGGCTTCTTCAAGATCGTGGACCGGAAAAAGGATATGATCCTCGTTTCCGGGTTTAATGTTTATCCCAATGAAATCGAGGACGTGGTAGCCCAATGCCCTGGTGTTGCGGAAGTGGCTTGTGTGGGTATTCCCGACGAAAAATCAGGGGAAATGGTGAAGATTTTCGTAGTCAAAAAAGACCCGGAACTGACTGAGGAAAAGGTAAAAGCATTCTGTAAAGAGAACCTTACCGGCTACAAATGCCCGCGTCAGATCGAGTTCCGGAAGGAGCTTCCCAAAACCAATGTAGGCAAGATACTCCGTCGTGCGCTACGCGAGGAAGAAATGGCGAAAGTTAGCCACTAGGGCCGTAAACGGGCGAAGGTTTAGTATATTTAGGCAAACAAGTTCTCAACCTTGAATGCAAATCTATATGAATCTACACCGGAAAACTTTGGTATTATTACATGGTCATGGCATAGACGACACGATTTGGGACAGCCTCGACGCTGCATTGAATGACACTTACACGGTGGTAAGACCGAACATTTCGCTCTTCACTTCCTGCCAGTCGGTGGAAGAATATGCCGACGAGCTCCATCGCTTCCTAACCAACGCCAACATCCGGAAATGTACGCTGATCGGCCATTCGATGGGTGGTTATATCTCCCTTGCATTTGCCGAAAAATACACGGAGATGCTCGAAGGTTTCGGGCTTTTCCATTCGACCGCCTACGCCGACGACGACGCGAAAAAGCACCAGCGTGGTCAGATGATCGATTTGCTTCGGACTTACGGAACGGAGTCGTTCGTCAAAAGTACCGCCGCAAACCTTTTTGGGGACCGGTACAAGGAGCTTTATCCCGAGCGTATCAAAGAGCATATCGCGTATTTCAGCAAATTACCCACCGAGGCGTTGATTGCCGGTATCACCGCCATGCGCAACCGCCCCGACCGTACCGCAGTTTTAGCCAGCCTCCCCTTTCCCGTTCTGTTCATTATAGGGATGCAGGACAAGCTGATTCCTTTCGAGAGCGTGATCGAGCTGGCCGAATTCCCGAAAAAAAGCTACCCGCTCATCTTCGCGGAGGCAGGCCATATGGGCATGGTGGAGCGACCGGACGCCACAGCGAGGATGATTAACTGGTATATGAGTAAAATTTAGTAGAGAAAAAGGAGAAATTATCATCAAAAACAGGCCATTATGCGTTACTACCCATGTACTAATGGCCTGTTTATCTTTTAGCTATGCAAAAATCTACCACCTCTGTTCTGCTGCGTAAACTTTCCTTTCTGCTTCTCTGGAGCCTGCTTATCCTCAATTCCTGCAAGGATGACGACACCAAGCTGGTACCACCAAAGGAGGAGAATGTTTATTTAAAGGAAAGTACCTCCATCAAGACCCTCACCAGGGATCAGGTTATCCAGCAGGCGGGTACGCTTGGCGGGATCGTGGCGGGTTATGTGAAAAACGATATTAAAGTTTATAAAATCACCTATAAAACGAAGAATACCGACGGCGCCGAAATTACAGCGTCCGGCGCGTTGATATTGCCCGTGGTAACCGGGCCGGTTTCGATGATCAGTGTACAGCACGGCACCATTCGCAACCCGAAAGAAGCGCCGTCACTTTTTGCTGACAATTCAGAAGCTGCGTCCTTTGGTTCGCTCTTTGGTTCAATGGGTTATGTGATCGCTTACCCCGACTACATCGGCTATGGTGCCTCCGAAAATCTGCCGCACCCGTACGAGCACCGCGCCAGCCTTGCGTCCGCATCCCTGGACATGCTGCGCGCAGCCAAAGAATTCCTGAGAGGCCAGACGGAAGTTAAATGGAATGAAAAGCTGTATGTGGCAGGATATTCCGAAGGAGGGTTCGCCACCATGTCACTGCAAAGGAAGATCGAAGAAGAAGCTTCATCCGAATTCAACCTGAGGGCGTCGAGCTGCGGGGCCGGGGCTTACGATAAGACCGCATTCATGAAGTACATCGTCAACTCTCCCACGGAAGGCACCTATAATTCGCTGTACCTGTGGGTTTTGCTTAGTTATGACAGAATTTACAAGCTGAGCAAGCCGTCAACCTACTATTTCCCCGAGAAATACGCATCGCAGATTGCACAGAATGGGATTAATGTAAATATCAATGAGAGTTTCAGCAGCATTCTCAACGACTCATTCAAAAAGGCACTGAATGACGGCACCGACAAAGGTTTCATCGATGCCATTGGCGATAATGATGTTTACAAATTCAAACCTAAAACACCGACCCGCCTTTATCACGGCGATATGGACCCTCTGGTGTTTTACTTCAACTCCGTGAACGCACTCAATGCGATGAAAGCGGCGGGAGCCACAAATGTCGAGTTGTTTACCATCAAGGGGGGAACGCATAGCAGTTCGATCTTCACATTCCTTTTGGGTACACAGCAATTTTTTGCCGACACCCAATAATTATCCGATATATTTGCATCCCATTAGTTTCATAGGGTAAATATGCTTTTCACAGCCAAGTTTCTTACTTTTTCTTCCACAAGGGCATTCTTTCGGCCCGTTCGATGTTGTTGATTTACGCTTTCAAATAGAGGCCGGATTTGCGGTAACTCTTGATACACGTACCTTTTTGAATCACAACATCACGAATTTACACCATGTCATCATTACTGGATCTGGTAGGCAATACACCCCTGGTTGAATTACGAAGAGTTAATCCCAATCCCAAAGTCCGGATTTTTGGCAAGCTGGAAGGTAACAATCCCGGCGGCAGCGTGAAAGACCGCGCGGCGTACAGCATGATCAAGGGCGCACTGGAACGTGGCGAGGTAAAACCCGGCATGAAGCTCGTGGAAGCTACCAGCGGCAACACCGGCATCGCGCTCGCGATGATAGCCCGGCTTTTTGACCTTGAAATCGAACTGCTGATGCCCCAGAGCTCCACCCGCGAGCGCGTGCTCACGATGGAAGCATTCGGAGCAACGGTGATCCTGACCGAAACCATGGAAAGCGCCCGCGACCTCGCCGAAGAAAAAGCGGCGGCAGGTGACTATTTTATGCTCAACCAGTTTGCAAACCCCGACAACTGGAAGGCGCATTATCGCACCACCGGTCCTGAAATTTACCGCGATACCGACCAGCAGATCACGCATTTCGTGTCGTCTATGGGCACAACCGGTACCATCATGGGGGTTTCACGCTATTTGAAAGAACAAAACAGCAATATCCAGATCGTAGGCTGTCAGCCCAACGACGGTTCGAGCATTCCCGGCATCCGCAAATGGCCGGTGGAATATCTACCCAAAATATTTGAAAAAGACCGTGTAGACAGGGTAATCGAAGTGTCTCAGGAAGATGCCACGCTTACTACCCGGCGCCTGGCCAATGAAGAAGCACTTTTCGCAGGAATGAGCAGCGGAGGCGCCGCATGGGCGGCCATTCAGTTGGCGAAGGAATTAAAAGAAGGTGTGATCGTCTTCATTATCTGCGACCGGGGAGACCGGTACCTCTCGAGCGATTTGTTCGGATAGGACTTCGGCAGTCAGCTATCGGCAATCGGCTATCAAACCCAAAAAAAGCCGATAGCCAACTGCCGACAGCCGAAGTATATCAGAACCAACCCGATCCCAGATTGCGGAAAGGCCAGGGGATAGCGACAAGAATAATAATCAGCGCCAAACCATAGAAGTACAGCACTGTGCGGTGCTTGTCGGCGCCGGCGAGCTTTTTGGACCGCACCCTGCCCACGGTAATGAGCACAATCGCGATCAGCATCATGAATACGTGCTCTATCGAATAAAAACGAAATACTTTCTCGCTGATCAGATCAAAGTTAACTTTGGCGCTCATGAAATACAGCACCAGTCCGATCAACAGCTGGGTGTGGGTTGCAATGAGGGTAAAAAGGTACAGCTTACTGTCGTCCTGGCTGCCTTGCTGCCACTTCGAGTATGCCGTAAAAATCGCTGCGATTAAAAGTCCTAACACCACATAACGGAGGCCCGAATGGGCGTGTAGAAGAATATTCATGATAATACTGGTTACGGTGAATAAGTATATGCATGCAAATGTAACTCGCAAACATAAATTTTTATAAAATGATCGTCTATAACATCACAGTCAACATTAGCTACCAGGCGGAAAAAGATTGGCTGCATTATATGAAATCGGTGTACATCCCCGAAATCAACGCTACGGAACTGCCGCTGGATTGCAAGCTGCTGCGGCTGCTGACCGAGATCGAGAACGAAGGTTCGACCTACACTACCCAGTTTACATTCAGGACGATGGAGGATTTTCTGGCCTACCAGACCCACTTTCAGCCCACCTTCCAGGAGCGTCATAACGAGCTTTTCAATGGGCAGTATGTTTCTTTCAGGACACTTCTCGAAGAAGCGTAAGCCCTTGGACCGGAGATTTTCGGTACAAATAAATGTCCCTTAAAAACCACGGTTATTACTTGACATTAACTTAATATTTCCCTTTATTTAATCTACCGTTAAGGCAGATTTTACCAGGAGATCAGCCCGGATATTATGTTTTTTTATAACTATCCGAAGATGAATAAAACTCCGGTTCAAATATGTGAGCGGTGGGAAATATGTTTTACTTTAAAATGATGTGTGCTTATGAGACTGCAGATGCAAGCAATTCACTTTGATGCCGATCCCAAATTACTGACTTTCATTCAGCAAAAACTGGATAAACTGGATACGTTCTATGACCGGATCACCAGTGGAGAGGTATTCCTTAAGCTCGACAGGAATGATAATACCAAGTTGCATACCAAACTCCTTGAAGTAAAGCTCTACGTGCCCGGCGGAACGATGTTTGTGAGAGAGCAGGGAACTACGTTTGAAGAAGCAACCGATTTGGCAATAGATACCCTGAAAATGCAGGTTAAAAAATTTAAAAATAAAAGAAACAATTCCAGGGCTCCGAAAAACCTTGATGGACTCTCCGAAGACAACGGGGTAGTCGTGCTGGCCGAGGACATTGAAGAATAGGTCAGTTTTAACTTAATGCAAGAAGCCGCCTCCGCCAGGCGGCTTTTTGTGTTTTAGGTGTATTTTTGAAATTCCATCAAAGCCAATAACCCCAGTTATGCAAATAGAACCTGTTGTCGACTCGACATTCGACCATCTTTTCAAATTCACGCAGGAGCAGGTGCAGGCGTTCGCCGACCTTACCGGCGACAACAACCCCGTTCACCTCGACGCCGAATATGCTGCCACCACGCAGTTCAAGAAGCCCATTATCCATGGAATGCTGGGTATTACGGTTTTCACCAAAGTACTTGGCACCCAATTCCCCGGTTTCGGCTCCATTTACCTGAAACAAACTGTGGAATTTCTGCGCCCGATGTTCGTCGACACCGAATACCGCGCCGTTTTCAAGATCGTCTCCATTAATCCTGCCAAGCATATTGCCGAAATCTCCACGGAGATTTACGACGCTACCACCAAAAAAATTACCGTTCGTGGGATTGCCACGATGGTCAACGAGGAAAAATTCTAAAAAAGCAAAAGCCCCGGCGAAAATCGCCGGGGCTTTCAAAGTCTTCCGTGTGCTTCGTTACTTTTCGCCTTCGTTCTTCTTGTTCTGAACTTCCGCGCGAATATCCTGAGCCAACGTTTTCAGATCCTGCATACCCTTACGAACACGAGTTCCGGCAGCTTGGTTGCCTTTGTTATAGAACTTATCGAAATCGCCTTCCAATGAAAGAACCAAATCTTTTACTTCATCGAATCTTGCCATGTTTTCCTTGTTTTTTAGTTTTTAAAAATGCCTCTCACACGCTAAAAACGCATGTTTTGACCGAAATTTAGTAATTAAAACCATTTAAGCAACCCAAAAAACAAAAAAAAACACTTCTAAAATACAATTAAATACCTACTCTATCATAAATACCTCAATAACAACAAGTTACAGTCAGTAACTTTTATTGTCCGAAGGTCAATAAAAAAGAGGGCCCTTCAAAAAAAAGCCCTCTGCATGCAAAAAAAGCGGTTTTATAACTATTCCACGACCTCCTGCACGTCGTCGCTCTGGTAAACTCTGTTTTTGAGTTTCTCGGCGAGCGTCGTGAAAGCATTCAGCGTATATTCCACATCTTCGAGTGTATGCGAGGCGGTCGGGATGATCCGGAGCATAATTTGTCCTTTCGGCACTACCGGGTAAACGACGATCGAGCAGAAAACGCCCATGTTCTCGCGGAGGTCGCGTACCATGCGGGTCACCTCCGGAACGCCGCCTTCGCTGTGCAGAAACACCGGCGTAACAGGCGACTCGGTTTCACCGATATTGAAACCGCGGCTGCGAAGGCCGTCCTGCATAGCTTTCACGTTTTCCCAAAGCTTCGAACGCAATTCCGGCATTTGCTTGATCATCTCCAGACGTTTGCGGCAGCCTTCAACGTAAGGCATCGGAAGCGCCTTCGCGTAGGTCTGCGAACGCATGTTGTATTTAAGGTACATGATGATCTCGGGATCGTCGGAAGCGATGAATGCACCGATAGCAGCCATTGACTTCGCGAACGTAGAGAAGTACAAGTCGATCTCCTTTTGTACACCCATCAACTCGCCTACCCCGGCACCAGTTTCACCCATTGTTCCGAAGCCGTGCGCGTCGTCCACAAGCAGGCGGAAGTTGTATTTCTTTTTCAGCTCGGCAATGGCTTTCAAATCGCCTACCTTTCCCGACATTCCAAAAACGCCTTCGGTAATCACCAGAACACCGCCGCCTTTCTCTTCCGCGAGTTTGGTCGCACGGATCAGGTTCTTTTCCAGGCTCACCATGTCGTTATGGTTGAACTTGTAATATTCTCCTAATTTGGCTTTGTGAAGACGGATTCCGTCGATCAGACAGGCATGGGATTCGGCGTCGTAAACGATCACGTCGCGGTGGTCGCAAAGACATTCGATCGCGGACATGACGCCCTGGTAACCATAATTAAGAAGGAATGCATCTGTTTTACCGACAAAGTGCGCCAGTTCCTTTTCAAAAGTCTCGTGCAGGACAGAATTCCCGGACATCATCCGCGCGCCCATCGGGTACGCGAGTCCCCATTTGGCAGCGGCCTCGGCATCCGCTTTACGGACTTCCGGATGATTCGCCAGACCCAGATAATTATTAAGACTCCAGTTCAGCACTTCCCGCCCCATAAACCTCATGCGCGGACCAAGCTCTCCTTCCAGCATCGGAAACGAAAAATAATGATGGCTATTCAGCATTTTAGCCGGAGTTCCGATCGGACCTGAGTTGTTGCGCAATTTCTCGAAAATATCCACTCTCTCTTTTTTTATGTGGGTAACTGATGATTTAAATGTTAGATAAATGCAAAAATAAAAAATTTACATTTAACTAAAAAAAGACCTTCGTCATTGCAACCTTCGGTAAGTTAGTAAATTAACAAAAACAGTGCTTTTAATCTGTAAGCTGTATCCCAAACCTTACCACCATTTTTATGCCCCCAATCCGAAAAATTCTAATCGCTAACCGGGGTGAGATCGCCTTGCGCATTATGCGTACAGCGCGTGAGATGGGTATTTTCACCGTTGCGGTTTTCAGTGAAGCCGACCGTACATCCCCGCATGTGCGGTATGCGGACGAGGCCGTTTGCCTGGGCGCGGCCCCATCTTCGGAATCTTATTTAAATATTGATAAAATACTGAATGCCTGCAAAGATCTGAGTGTGGATGCGATCCACCCGGGTTATGGATTTCTTTCTGAGAATGCGGGTTTTGCGGGAAAAGTACGGGATGCGGGGCTGATTTTCATTGGGCCTTCGCCGGAATCGATAGAGATCATGGGCAGCAAGCTGGCCGCCAAACAGGCCGCCTCGAAATACAATATCCCGATGGTACCCGGTACCCCGGATGCAATCGACGACCGCGACGAAGCGAAAAAGATTGCCAGCAGCATTGGCTACCCGATTCTCATCAAAGCCAGTGCAGGCGGTGGCGGAAAGGGAATGCGCGTAGTGGAAAGTGAAGTGGAATTCGACGAGCAGATGGACCGTGCTGTCAGCGAAGCGCGAGCGGCCTTTGGTGACGGCGCGGTTTTTATCGAAAAATATATCACCTCCCCCAAACACATCGAAATCCAGATCCTGGGTGATCACCATGGGAACATTATTCACCTTTTCGAACGCGAATGCTCGATCCAGCGGAGACATCAGAAAGTCGTTGAAGAGGCCCCGTCGATCTCGGTAACGCCCGAAATCCGTGAAGAAATGGGGCGGTGTGCGGTGGACGTGGCCCGCTCCTGCAACTACTACGGGGCGGGGACCGTGGAATTTATCATGGATGAGGCCCGGAATTTCTATTTCCTCGAAATGAATACCCGCCTGCAGGTGGAACATCCCGTAACGGAAATGATCACGGGCGTCGATCTGGTAAAGGAAATGATTTCGATTGCAGAAGGACACCCGCTGGCCATTGCACAGGAGGATCTGCATATCAGGGGCCATGCCATTGAAGTTAGGGTATATGCCGAAGACGCCGCCAATCACTTCCTTCCCGACATCGGCACCTTGCACACCTATGTAAAGCCCGACGGCAACGGTGTCCGCGTGGACGATGGTTTTGAACAGGGTATGGAGATCCCGATCTATTACGACCCGATGATCGCCAAACTTATCACTTACGGAGAAGATCGCGAAACGGCGATCCGGAAAATGACCCGGGCTATCGACGAGTACCAGATCAGCGGCGTACAGACGACCCTATCATTCTGCCGGTTTGTGATGCAACATGAAGCGTTCGCGAACGGCAGCTTTGATACCAATTTCGTGAGCCGGCATTTTCACCCGGATGTGTTAAGTACAAATACCGGTCACGAAGAAGCAAGCCTCGCAGCCCTGATCTCCGTACTATTGAACGACGCTTCAACGGAACGGAAACCCGTTCAGAATGAGGAAGTGTATACAAATCCATCCAAATGGAAAGCGCGTCGATTCGCAGCACATTAAAAGCGGCGCATTTCTTGAAATTTTTTAAAAAATTTCGTACTTTTGCGGTCTTATTTTAGGTAAGGGCTGATTATACAAATTTTTTGGCAATTTGAAACGCCTGCAAGTATTCCCGCTATCAAATTTTCTTTGAATAGAGAATGCTTTTCAGTTATTAATTGGTATAATTCAGCTGCATTAAGTGCCGGAATCCGTCAGAAATAGGGATTTACCCTTCTTCGTGACAATATCTACGACCAAAGAAATTCACAGAATATCCAGCTATGAAGCTATCCGAATTTAAGTTTGATCTTCCCCAGAGTTTAATCGCACTTCATCCTTCTGACCGCGGAGAGTCCCGTCTGATGGTCGTTCACCGGAAAACAGGAGAAATTGAACATAAAACATTCGCCGACGTGATCAATTATTTTGATGACGGCGATGTAATGGCTATTAACGACACTAAGGTATTCCCGGCGCGCCTTTACGGCCAAAAGGAAAAGACCGGCGCAAAAATAGAAGTATTTCTTCTGCGCGAACTGAACCGCGAAATGCGCCTTTGGGATGTTCTGGTTGATCCTGCACGTAAGATCCGTGTGGGTAACAAACTGTATTTCGGCGACAGCGACCTAGTTGCGGAGGTGATCGATAATACTACGTCCCGCGGCCGTACGATCCGGTTCCTTTACGACGGCGACAACGACGCGTTCATGAAGCTGGTCGACGAACTGGGTGAAACGCCCCTTCCTCCCGAAATCATTTCACGCCGTAAGGTGGAAAGTGCCGACCGTGAGCGTTTCCAGACCATTTTTGCTGAGCACGTTGGCGCCGTAGCCGCTCCGACAGCGGGTATGCACTTCACAAAGGCTATTATGAAGCGCCTCGAAATCAAAGGTGTCAGCTTCGCACCGGTTACTTTGCACGTGGGCCTCGGTACGTTCCGTACGGTGGACGTGGAAGATTTGACTAAACACAAGACAGATTCGGAAAACTACCGCATTACGCAAAGCACTTCTGAGATCGTCAACAAGGCGATCGATGGAAAAAAACGCATTTGTGCGGTTGGTACCACTTCATTGAGGGCTATCGAGTCGTCGGTATCGGCGAGCGGACATCTGAAACCGGTAGAAGGCTGGACGGACAAATTCGTGTTCCCTCCCTACGATTTCAAGATCGCCAATGCATTGCTATCAAATTTCCAGCTGCCCGAATCCATCCTTTTGATGGCCGCATGTGCCTTCGGAGGCTTTGATCTGGTTATGAAAGCATATGACATCGCTATCAAGGAGAAATATAAATTCTTCACCTACGGCGACGCGATGCTGATCATTTAATATACAACCCAACTACCCAATGGTCATTTATGATCAGCGACCTTCGTCCTGAGCTGTAAATGACCATTTTTTTTGTTAGCACTAGACCAATGCAAGAATACGTCATCATCGTAGCCGGCGGCAGTGGTAGCCGCATGAAAAGCGATACCCCGAAACAGTTTCTGTCGGTCAACGGGCTGCCCGTGCTCATGCATACGATCCGGGCATTTGCAGACTATTCCCGCGAGCTGCACATTATTGTGGTGCTGCCGGCAGCGCAAATCGGTTTTTGGGAAGAATTATGCACGGAACATCATTTTGAAATTAAGTACCAGTTGGTTACCGGCGGTGAAACACGGTTCCATTCGGTCAAAAACGGGTTGAACAGCATTCCCGATCAGAGAGAGTGCCTGATCGCCGTTCACGACGGTGTGCGGCCGGTTATTTCGCGCGAGATCATTGCCGACAGCTTCGAAAAAGCCGCATCGCACGGTGCCGTCGTGGTAAGTGTCCCATTGAAGGATTCGATCCGGATCGTGGGCCAGAATGAGGGCAATAAAGCAATGGACCGCACGCTGTTCAGGCTCATCCAAACCCCACAAACTTTCAGATCGTCGTGGATGCGGGCCGCATTCGCTGCCGACTACCACGAATCCTTCACAGACTGTGCCAGCGTGCTCGAGGCCTGGGGCTATCCTATCCAGCTCATCGACGGTGCCTACGAAAATATCAAGATCACAACGCCCGAGGATCTGCGCTGGGCGGAAATTTACCTTAAAGCCACTTCCTGAACCATTCGAACGCCTCTTTCTGCATATCGGCATCGAACTTGTGAGGGCCGTCGTAGAAGCTGGCTTTGTATTTATCGGAAGCGCCGGCCTTTTTGTAAACTTCCGTCAAAATAATATCTGCATTCTTCATTTCCCCAAGCGTGTAGAGCTCGTCCTGGTTGTTATTCAATACTAATGTGGGCAATGGTATCCTGAGTCCTAAAATTTCGGGAAAATCGAGGTATTTAGGCAGTAATGGCGTATAAGTCATCCAGGTATGGTTGAACGATTTATTCAAAACCAAATCCTTCCAGGTAGTCATAAAACCGACGCAAACGGCGCATTTGATCCGAGGATCAAGCCCGGCCAGGTATACCGTCCGCAACCCGCCGCCGGAAAGCCCCCCGCAACCCAGGCGGCTATTGTCCACATCCTTACGGTCGGCCAGAATATCCAATGCAACCTGGTCTTCCATGAGAAAAACACCCGGCCATGTCGTCCCCGCCGAAAACAGCGATTTGGACATTACATGCTCATGCTCGGACGACCATGCATTGTAAGCCCGGATGTTTTCTGCCTTTTCAGGATCCGCATCCGATTTACCTTCGGTACTCACTGCTCCCCAATTCAGCCCTTTTGTATCCTCGTAATACACCCTCCGGCTACCGAACGCATAAGTATCGTGCACGAGCACCACGTGCCCCTGCTTCGCGATCTCATTCGCCCATGCCTTACCGCCGTAGTCCGTTTCCTGGTGTTCCTTCAATATCGGATGCTGTTCGTCCGAAGTTTTGACAATCTTTCTCAAACCGAAATACTTCATTCCGGCATGATCGTGAAGCCCCAGAATGCCCGGCAGCGGCTTGGTAGTACCTGCCGGTTTAAGCAAAATGGCTTCGGTTGGCCGGCCATAAGGCAGTTGCCAAGATAGTTCCTCTATTTCCAGCCCGTCATAGACGTACTTTTTCTTGACTGTAACTTTTGGCAGACCCGGTTTTGCAGGAGCAGACACAAGTTCGTTCGTTTTTCCCAGCGCCTCTTTCCGCCAGTTATCGACATTATCCCACTTTTTATTGCGAAAGGAAAGGGGAGGTTGCGCCGGGAGCAATGAGGCGGCCCAGGGACCATAAGCGCCGATCAGACTTTTTTCTGATGCCATAGATAGGTTATGATTGCTTTCTGGATGAAAAATCGGGGCGGCTACACCCGCCGTAGCACCTCCGGCTATGGAGAATGCGACTGTACCGGCCGTGGTCTTGATAAAAGATCTTCTTGAAACATCACCCGGAATGCGGTCCATATTGTCGGTTTTCATAAGATTATACTTTGACGAAGATTTTTTGACGGTACAAAAAGTAGAGGAACAGCCAGACAAGTACAAAGCCTCCCAGCGCATTGTAAACCTCGTGCCAGTTTTCCGGTGCGTGTTTGTAAATACCTTCGAAAAGCAGTCGCGACGATCCGTTAAAATCCACAAACCTCACGGCGAGGTAAATAACAAGCGAATTCAGGCCGATAACCCGGAAAAAAAACGCCCATTTCTGATATCCTTTCACATCGATAATCCAGTAAAACAGCGCGAGCACCGCAAATGCCATCCCGGACGTAAGCATGATAAATGAGCTGGACCAGAGGTGTTTATTAACAGGAAATACAAAATTCCAGAGCAGTCCGAGAACAATGCCTGCTAATCCGAAAGTGAAGAGTTTACGCAGTTTCAGTCCGGCATTGCTTTCTCCCAGCAGAGCGTCGCCCGCCACTGTTCCGAAAATGGTAAGGCATATCGCAGGAAACTGGGTCAACAGTGCCAGCTCGTCGTAAGTATCCTGTTTCAATTTGCCAGGCATAAAATTCCGGTCGAACCAGCCCACCAGGTTGCCTTCGAAAGAAAGATCGCCAGCTCCAAAGCCAGGCACCGGCACCAATATCAAAGTGAGGTAATATGCCATGAGGATGCCAGCTGCAATGTATAGCCGCTGGTTTGTGCTGAATTTCATGTACAAAATCGCAGAGAGGAACGTCGCCAGACCGATTCGCCCGAGCACACTCCCGTAACGTATATGCGCTGGATCAAAAATGTCCATTGGCGCGTTCTTGTCTAGTATCCCCAGGGCAATCAGGATCAGCATCCGCTTGAATACCTTGTTTCGGATCACCGATTGCGGGATCCCCTTCGCGAGGCCGCCTGTTACGCTGAATGCGAGTGAGGCTCCCGCGAGAAAAAGGAACAGCGGGAAAATAAAATCGTAAAATGTAAACCCATTCCAGGCGGGATGCTCAAATTGCTCGGCGACGGCGTCGATAAACGGCACACCTGTCTTGCCGCCCAGCAGGGCTATGAACTGCCCGCCACCGGCAATCATCAACATATCAAACCCCCGCAATGCGTCGATGGACGCAAGACGGCCCGGTGCATTGGATTGTTTTACTTCCTTTTGAACGACAGTAGACGGTGCTTCCATAGGTTTAGGATAACTGTTTGGAATATAAGTTATTGTATCACTATATTTTACCCAAAACAGCCCACATTATTTGGGTATCCCGATACTTCGGTCCGCAGTTTCAGTCCCGATCAATAACCCGGACGATTCCCGATCCAGGAAAAATGTACAATGCGGGTGAAGCTGTAAAATGCTCGCCGGAAATGCATTACTGACTTCATTTTCCAGACTATTTTTAACTGCCAGCGCTTTTCGTTCGTCAGGAACCGAGCATATGATGTGCGTCGACTTCATAATCTGCCTGACCGACATACTAATGGCCTGCAAAGGCACTTCTTCCAGTGACCCGAACCAGCCCTCGCCCATTTGTTGCCGACGGCAAGGTTCATCGAGGCTTACGACCAGGTAGGGCGAATCGGTGTCAAAATCCGCGGGTGGGTCGTTAAAAGCCAAATGTCCGTTCTCGCCTATTCCTACTAACGCCACGTCGATCGGATGCTCGCCAATCTGTTTGGTCAGGTAGCCCAATTCTGCTTCCAGATAGCCTTCCCCATTAATCAGATACGAAGCACGCAGAGGAGGAACCCTGGACAGAAAACGCTCAGCCAGATATTTCCGGAAACTCGCCGGATGTATTACGGGAAGACCAATATATTCATCCAAATGGAACATCGTGACCTTCGACCAATCGATGTCATTTTCTACTACCAGCTGATTCAGCGTCTCAAACTGGCTGGTGCCCGTCGCCAGGATCACATTGGCATATCCCTGCCTTGCTATCGTATCTCTGATAATCATGGCCGCATAAGCGCCGGCACTTTGCCCCAGTTCCTCCTTTGTCTCCGAAATAATAACTTTCATACTCCCTTAAGATTTTACTTCCGTATTACCGCCCTCTTTTAATGTAATGTCGACAGGCTTGTTTTTCTTCCACGAACCATTTGTGAAATCGGGAATGTCGATCGAATTGGATTTGTTCGCTACCGACCATTCGCTCAAAGGCGAAATCACACTCCATGACGCTGCATCATATACGTCCTGATCCAATGGCAGGCCGTTACGTAAACAATCTATCAATCGCCAGTCCATCAGGAAATCCATTCCGCCATGCCCGCCTACCTTTTTTGCCAATTCTCCTACTCGTTTCACTATTTCGGGCTGGTACTGCTGTTCCAGCCGTTTAAATTCCTCGGGTTTGATCCATTCGTGCCCATGTGAAATGCGGCCTTGTGTGCCGTCCTCCGGTAACGGGTACTTTTGGGCAGCGCCTTTGGTACCGCTGATCAGGTGCAGGCGTGAATAGGGCCGGGGAGAAGACACGTCGTGTTGCAGCATTATGGTTTTTCCCCTATTCGTTTTGATGACTGAGGTATTCATATTACCACGATACGATTTCCCTCCAAATTGCTTGAAATCCGGATCTTTCGCCGCCAGCTCGTTGGCTCTGGCCTGTAACATATAGTCATTGCTGCTCATCGAGACCAGGTAATCCATTTTGTCGCCGCGGTTGATGTCCAGCACTTGTGCAATCGGTCCCAGGCCGTGCATCGGGTACAAGTTCCCATTACGCTGGTTTTCCTTCAAGCGCCAGAGTTCGAAACGCTTGTCTTTTTGAAAAAGTGATTCGAAAATATCGTGGATGTAAGCACCTTCCACGTGCACGATTTCCCCGAAATACCCTTGCCGGGCCATGTTCAATGTTAGTAGCTCAAAAAAATCGTAGCAGCAGTTTTCCAGCATCATGCAATGCTTTTTTGTGCGCTCGGATGTTTCCACCAGCTTCCAGCAATCCGCCACTGTCGTTGCTGCCGGGATTTCCGTTGCTACATGCTTACCGTGCTCCATAGCGTACAATGCCATGGACGTATGCAGGTTCCAGGGCGTGCAAATGTAGATCAGGTCGATATCGTCCCGCTCACACATTTTTTTCCAGGCGTCCGCCGAGCCTGAATAAGCCTCTGGTGAATGTCCGGCTTCCGTCAGGAATTTTTTGGCATTGTCCGCTTTCTCAGGCACGATGTCCGCAACACCTTTCACCTGCACGCTCGAAAGGTGCACAATGCGCTTAATAGCCCCGCCGCCACGGTTACCCATACCGATGTAGCCTATACGCACTATATCCATTTTTGGTGCAGCATAACCGCTCATGTTGAAGAGCTGCTTTTTGTCAGTTGGAATAACAATATCAGGCTCTCTGATGACTTTTGCATTCGCTCCCGTCATTCCGAGCGTGCCTAAACCGGCTATTTTCAAAAATTCCCGCTTTTTCATTTGTTTTGAGTAAGAGTACCATCCAAAAAAACGTTTGCAATCGTACAATTTTACAATGTTTTATAGCGGCATTCCAGATATTTACTTTAAATAGTAGCGAGAACGTTATCGAAACCAGAATTTCATTTCAGCCATGAACCGGTTAATTCAATGACAAAAAGAATAACCACGATCAAAGACATTGCCAAAACGCTTGGAATATCGGTAGCCACGGTCTCGCGTGCGATGAGGGATACGTATGATGTGAGTGCTGAGACAAGAAAACTGGTGCTCGATACCGCAGCAAAAATGAATTACCGCCCCAATTTTAATGCAACGGGGTTAGTCAAAAGCGGGACGCACAAAATCGCGGTGATCATTCCCGCCATCACCAATTACTATTTTTCTACGGTCATTACGGGGATTCAGGAATATGCATTGGAGCAAAATTACCAGGTAATGCTGTACCTGACGAACGATTCCGCTTACTGGGAAACGAAAGTTATCCGGGAGCTCTCATTGAGTAGCGTCGACGGTCTGCTTGCCTGCATTACCTACGAAACAGTCGATTTCAGGCATTTTGACGAACTGATCGAGGCGGATATGCCATTAGTGTTCTTTGATCGCGTGCCGGAGTCTGTCAGCACATCCGTGGTAGTCCAGGACGATTATACGGGTGCCTGTATGGCCACCGAGCATCTGATTGCACAGGGATATTCCAAAATTGCCCACCTAGCCGGTCCTCGTGGCCTGCACCTCACGCAACAGCGCCTACAAGGTTACCTGGACACCTTAAGAAAGCACAATCTTGAATCCTATGGCGTCATTCATTCCGGGTTCAGCGATGAAGACGGCCGACAGGACATGGAAACATTATTTAACAACCCATCAAAACCTGATGCGATTTTCTCGGTTAACGATCGCAAAGGCTTCGGGGCTGTGCTTTGGCTACGTGAGCATGGCATTCTGGTTGGGAAAGAAGTAGGTGTGATAGGCTTCACCAATGATCCTACGTCAAAGATCATCACTCCATCCCTCTCTACAATCGCCGAGCCCGCTTACGAAATCGGACGAAAGAGCTGCGAAGTGCTTATTAAGCATATTCAAAAACAGAGCTACCCGACGCAACAGATTTCGTTGCCTACCGAACTTATTATCCGGGAATCAACTCAAAGGCGGGCAACTTAAGATGAATTTGAACGGCGTGAGCAAGAATTACGCCATCATTGCCTCCAACGCAAAAAACGCCCATCATTTCTGAGGGCGTTTTTGTTTGTTTAATAATTGTGGCGACTAGGCTACGCGCCCCGCCTACGCGGCGCGGCCCGCTTTACCAGGTTTGATCCGGGACGCGCAGTCCGAGACGCGCAGTCCAAGTATCATCGGCGGATCCGGGCTTAACTTCTCTGTTCTACGGAGTCGCGCTCGACCGGGGTTTCCTACCACTGGGAAGCTGGGATCACAACAGCCCCTAACGCAAAAAACGCCCATCATCTCTGAGGGCGTTTTTGTGTGTTTAATAATTGTGGCGACTACCTACTTTACCAGGTTTGATCCAAGTATCATCGGCGGATCCGGGCTTAACTTCTCTGTTCGGGATGGGAAGAGGTGAACACCGGACCAATAGTCACCAACAAGTTCGTCGTTGGGTTTCTGTTCGCTATTGGAGGGAGGTGAAGCGAATCGTCGCACCGTCCGGACCAATAGTCAC
>CBDDGG010000005.1:4207500-4832500 GCA_965227755.1 Dyadobacter sp. | reverse complement strand
ACGAAAGAGGTGCCCGATCCATGATCAGACACCTCTTCGCTATGTGATTTCAACCTTAATTACGAACCACAAGCCTCGCAACCCTCCGGATCATCCAGCGAGCATTGCATATCGGAGCGGTTATCACGCGGCGCTGCGGGCTTAGCGTGCTCCTCCGCGTATTGCGCGTAGTTGAGTTCCTTCTCGGCCACCACGGCGATCGCTGGTTCCAGCTGCGGTTCCGCCTGCTTGCTGACCGTGAACTGTACCGGATCGGACGCCGCGCGGGTACGCAGGTAGTACATCCCGGTTTTGAGGCCTTTTTTCCAGGCATAGAAGTGCATGGACGTCAGCTTGCCAAAGTTCGCTTCCTCCATGAAGATATTCAGCGACTGCGACTGGCAGATAAATGCGCCCCTGTCGGCTGACATGTCGAGCAAGCTACGCTGCTTGATCTCCCAAGCCGTCTTATAAAGCTCCTTGATATTTTCCGGGATATTCGGGATGGCTTGCACCGATCCGCTGGCGCGAACGAGGTTGTTCTTCATTTCCTCACTCCACAAGCCCAGCCGCACCAGGTCTTTTAGGAGATATTTATTTACGACCACGAATTCTCCCGACAATACCCGTCTTACATATATATTGGAAGTGAATGGCTCGAAGCATTCGTTATTACCAAGAATCTGGCTGGTAGAAGCGGTCGGCATTGGCGCAAGCAGCAAAGAGTTGCGGACACCGTTTTGCACTACCTCTTTTCTCAGCTTCTCCCAGTTCCAGCGGCGGCTCTCAGGTTTCACATTCCACATGTCGAATTGGAATACCCCTTGCGAGATCGGGCTGCCTGCCCAGGTCTCATATGGCCCGTGCTGCATAGCGAGCTCCATCGAAGCTTCCATAGACCCGTAATAGATCGTTTCAAAAATATCTTTGTTCAACTGGCGTGCCTCGTCGGAGTCGAACGGCATGCGCATCATGCAGAATGCATCGGCCAGACCTTGCACCCCTATACCAATCGGACGGTGGCGCTTGTTGCTCTTTTCCGCTTCGGGAACCGGATAGAAGTTCAGGTCGATGATCTTGTTCAGGTTGCGCGTTACCACTTTCGTGATTTCGTACAACTTCTGGTGATCGAAACGCATGAAACCGTCCGCGCTCTGCTCTACAAACTTCGGCAATGCAATGGAAGCGAGGTTACAAACCGCTACTTCGTCAGGAGCCGTGTACTCGATGATCTCCGTGCAGAGGTTCGACGATTTGATGGTCCCCAAATTCTGTTGGTTGGATTTGCTGTTCGCATGGTCCTTATACAACATATAAGGAGTCCCCGTCTCGATCTGCGATTCCATGATCGCAAACCACAAGTCTTGCGCCTTAATGGTTTTACGCGCTTTGCCTTCGCGCTCGTATTGTTCGTACAGCTTTTCGAATTCCTCGCTGTGCGTATCCGCCAGACCCGGGCACTCGTGCGGACAGAACAACGACCAGGTATCGTTCGCCTCCACGCGCTTCATGAACAAATCCGGAATCCACAATGCGTAGAAAAGGTCGCGCGCGCGCTGCTCTTCTTTCCCGTGGTTCTTTTTCAAGTCTAGGAAATCGAAGATATCCGAGTGCCATGGTTCTATATATATCGCAAAAGAACCTTTGCGTTTGCCGCCGCCCTGATCCACGTAACGAGCCGTGTCGTTGAAGACGCGGAGCATCGGCACGATACCGTTGGATTGCCCATTGGTTCCTTTAATATACGTACCTGTCGCACGGACGTCGTGAATACTCAAACCGATACCACCGGCCGACTGCGAGATCAATGCACAGTTTTTGAGCGTATCATAAATACCATTGATACTATCCTCCTTCATCGTAAGCAGGAAGCACGACGACATTTGCGGCTTCGGCGTACCTGCATTGAACAGCGTAGGCGTTGCATGGGTAAACCACTTTTCGGAAAGCAAATGATAGGTTTCAATTGCCGCCTGCACGTCGTCCTGGTGGATACCTACAGCTACGCGCATGAGCATATGCTGCGGGCGCTCGACAATTTTTCCCTCAACTTTCAGTAAATAAGATTTTTCGAGTGTTTTATAGCCGAAATAATCATAGGAATAGTCGCGGTCATATATAATAGTAGAGTCGAACAGCGACGCATGCTGGCGGATCACCTCGTAAACCTCTTTGGAGATCAGCGATGCATTTTCACCGGTTTTGGCATCTATATATGCATAAAGGCGCTTCATTGTAGCCGAAAACGACTTCAATGTGTTCTTGTGGAGATTTGAGATAGCGACGCGGGCAGCCAGGATTGCATAATCGGGGTGCTTGGTGGTCATCGAAGCTGCGGTTTCGGCAGCGAGGTTATCCAGCTCGGCGGTGGTAACGCCATCATAAATGCCGGAAACAACCTTCTTGGCTACTTCCACGGGCTGAACATAAGCGGAGTCCAGACCGTAGCTCAGTTTCTCTATGCGGGCAGTCACCTTGTCGAATTTCACGGATTCGCGGCGACCGTCACGCTTTATGACATACATAGACATAGTAATGTGGTGTTTGATAGAACGTTAGTGATGTATATTCTTGGAAGATCAGTCGGAGATGACTTTAAAAATCTCTTGAAATAACACTAAAGAAATCAGATTAGCAATCAGGATTTCTCTACAAAATCTTGCCTTATCAGCATAGTCCAAATTACTAAATTGTTAAGAAACTAATAACTAGTTGTTTATGGAAAGCTTACACTAAATTGTTTCAAAGAAAAAATCTTCAGAAAAATGCATTTCAAATTTTGCAAACTTTTTACAGGAAAAATTTTGACCTAGTAGTCGATAATTTGATCATAATAACTGAAAATCAATATATTAATATCGAGTTCATTATTTATATTAATTCTAAACTTGTAAACATTACAAAATTACCTACTCCACGATTATCCATAAAATTTTAACTGACAGACGCTAAACAACATAATTATGAGCACAATTATCGAACAGGCCGACCGCCGGACTTTCCTCAAAACCACCTCAGGCATGGTAGCGGGCCTCGCACTAGGCGGATCCCTCACCGAGGCCATGGCCAAAGCGGCGGAAAGCACCGCTTACAGCATCCCGCTGGGTGTGTATGCAGCCTACGACAAAGCCGATTTTCTCAGGAAATCGGGATGTACATATATAGAGGAGTCCGTGGCGGGCTTTCTGATCCCTGAAGGCGGCGATGCCGGCTACGAGAAAAACCTCCAACAACTCAAAAGCGAGCACTTCCCCATTAAATCCTATGTGATCCTGCTTCCCGGGAGCTTAAAAACATTGGGTCCGGAAGCGAATCACGAGGCGATCCTTCAAAGAACCGAAACCGTTTTGAAGCGCGCCAAGGAATGCGGTTCACAATTCGTCGTGTTCGGAAGCGGTGCTTCCAGGATCATCCCCGAAGGCTTCGACCGCGCGAACGCAAAGGCTCAGCACATTGAATTAACCAAAAAAATGGCTCCGATGGCCGAAAAATACGGGGTTACAATCGCCGTGGAGCCTCTCAACCGCGGGGAAACGAACTTTATTAACAGCTTGGCCGAAGGGGTCGAGATCGTGGATGCGGTGAAAAGCCCCCGCGTGAAGCTGCTTTGCGATATTTATCATATGCTAAAAGAGGATGAACCCGCTTCGGAAATCGTTAAATATGGCAAGCACATTGTGCATTGCCACATTGCCGAGAAGGAAAAACGGACACCACCGGGCGTGAAAGGAGACGATTTCAGGGCATACCTGGGCGCATTGAAGAAAATTGGCTACAAAGGCGGACTGTCGATCGAATGCTTCGTTTACACCGATTTCGAAAAGGAGGCCAAACGCGGCGTCGAAGTGCTCAAACAGCAACTCAGTGAAGTCTAGCGCATTAATTTTCGCCGTATTCCATTAATATTAAAAAAGATAGCCTTTCAACACTTGATTTACAAATCAAGATTTTTTACTTTTGCAATCCTTTTGAAAACCGTATCGAAAAACATAATACCATATACCAATGAAAAAAGATATTCATCCCAACTATAGAGAAGTAGTTTTCTGGGATCTATCAAGCGACTTTAAATTTATTACGCGCTCTACCATAGAAACTTCTGAAAACGTGACTATGGAAGACGGCAAAACGTATCCTGTGTACAAAGTCGAGGTTTCTTCTCAGTCGCACCCTTTCTACACTGGAAAGAACGTACTCGTTGACACTGCTGGTCGCGTTGACAAATTCAGAAAGCGTTACGGAAAATAATCTCCGTTACGGTTACAACCTGCGTGGTCGAACACGTCGGACATCAAAAAAATACAGTGGCAGTCTCCCGACAAATATGTCCGGGAGACTGCTTCTTTTTTTTGCCGTAACCAATAAAATGCCCGAACTTTGGCATGCACATACGTTTTAATATATGCCCAATACCATTCTGTTCGACGACCCAAAGATTAGAATCCAGCTTTTACCTTTTACATATACAAGACCAGTCGCCGGCATTCGGTGCGGCATTCACACACTCGCCGAAAAATGGGCTGACAGATGCCACTCAACCGTTTCGTTCCAGACGGAAGCTTATCTTGCCACCAAATACCCGGAGCACACTTCTGATGATAACCTGTTTATCAACGGTGCGCTATGCCCCGACGAGCACCTCACGGGCATTGTCAAAGGCCTGCCGCACGGCAATGCACTCGTGTCAGGCACGGGGGAGATCCTGGCGGTACGGACACATGCGGCGTGGAAGGCTTCGGATGGCACCAAGGGGCTTTCCGTTGTGGAGTATACCGAGCCATTTACCATGATCCGCAACGTTTGGGACATCTTCGGACAGAATGGTGCGCAAATCAAAACCGATTATGAACGCATTGCTTCCGTTAGAAAATCGGCAGGTATTACCGACTCGTTCACGCATAGCTATAACCCGGAGAATATATTCGTTGAAGAAGGCGCGGTAATTAGAGCATCCATTCTGAATGCGGAGAACGGCCCTATTTATATCGGAAAAAATGCGTTGATACAGGAAGGCTCGATGATCCAGGGGCCGTTTGCAATCGGTGAAAATGGCGTTTTGGCCCAAGGAACAAAGATACGGCCTAACACTACCGTGGGGCCGTCATCCAAAGTCGGTGGGGAAGTGAGCAATTGCGTGGTGTTTGGATATAGCAATAAAGGACATGACGGCTACCTGGGCAATTCGGTTTTGGGAGAATGGTGTAACCTTGGGGCTAATACCAATAATTCAAACCTCAAAAATGACCATTCCAACGTCAAACTGCACAGCTATGCTACCAATGCGCTGGCAGACACCGGCTTGCTGTTCTGCGGATTGATGATGGGCGATTATTCCAAAGCAGGAATTTCGACCATGTTCAACACAGGGACGGTTGTCGGCGTAAGCGTGAATGTATTCGGTGCCGGATTCCAGGCCAAACACGTGCCTTCGTTTTCCTGGGGTGGTGAAGCCGAAGGATATTGCGGGTACCGTTTCGAGAAGGCCGTGGCGGTAGCAAAAGATACGGTGAGCCGCCGGGGCATCGCATTCGGGCAAATGGAGGAAGATATAATGCGTACTGTTTTTGAAAATACCCAAAACCAGTGCGGCCAATAGGCATTTTACCCATTTTTACTAATTGATTTAAATCGTGCTTTTCAGAGAAATTCCAGGACTTGAAAATATCAAAGCGACATTGCGGCGCTCGGTCCGGAACAGCCATCTGGCTCACGCCCAGCTTTTCGATTACCCAACGGGCGGCGCAGGCCTGGCGATGGCACTGGCATTCTCAACCTATATTAATTGCGAAAACAGGAACGAGGAGGACGCTTGCGGCACCTGCGCGTCGTGCGCTAAGATGAGCAAGCTCATTCATCCCGATTTCCATTTCATTTTCCCCATTGCTACTTCCAAAAAGGTCGATGGTAAGACCAGCGAAGCATTTCTGCCTCTCTGGCGATCTTTCTTGCTGGAAAACCCCTACCGCGTACTACCCGACTGGCTCGATCATATCGGTGCGGATAACAAGCAGGGAAACATTTCGGTAGAAGAGGCGCGCGGGATTTTGAGAAAATTGTCGGTAAAAGCTTACGAAGGCGAGTACAAAATCCTGTTGATCTGGAAGGCCGACATTATGAATGCCGCCTCCTCCAATGCGATTTTGAAGATTCTCGAGGAACCGCCTGAAAAAACGTTGTTCCTTTTGGTAAGTGATCAATCGGACAAATTGCTGACTACCATCATTTCGCGCACGCAGCGTATCACCATTCCGGCGTTCACGGATTCTGAAATCAAATCCTACCTGAAGCGGAACGACGTGACCGACGTTGTGGCCAACCAGGTGGCATACCTGTGCGATGGCAATATGGCCGAAGCACTGAAACTCGTTCAGGAAGAGCAAGATGACCGCTCGGCGTGGTTCGCCGACTGGATGCGGTCGTCCTACAAATTCGATGTGGCGCATTTGGTCAAACTTGCGGATAACTACGACGTCATGAGCAAGGAAAAGCAGAAAGGCTTGCTCGAATATGCATTGCGTTTGTTCAGGGACATGCTCGTGTGGAGCCATGGTGCGGGCGAGCTTTTGCGTGTTCCGCAGGAAGAGCTTACTTTCGTGCAGAATTTTTCCAAAACCGTCAATTTTGAGTCGCTGGAAAGGATGATCGGGGAAGTGAATACGGCCTATTACCACATTGAACGAAACGTAAGGGCCAAAATGGTGTTTCTGGACCTGTCTCTGACGGTCGCCCAGTTTTTCCAGCGCAGATGAAACGTCCATTGGAAATTATCGGCGCGACCGATGTGGCAGATTTGCCGGAACTGGGCTGGCATGATGTACCGGTTCGGGTAGATTCCGGCGCGGCAACTTCGGCCATCCATTGTGCCCGCGTGAAACTTGTCGAAACAGAGGGACGCCAGGAGCTCCATGTTTACCTCGACGCCAAGCGAGGAGCACCTCAGCATTTCTTTATAGTAACCGATTTCAAAGAAACCGTGGTCAGAAATTCCTTCGGGAAGGAAGAAAAACGGTTCGTAATCAAGACACCAATCAAGCTTTTCGGCAGAAAAATACGTACCGAATTTTCGCTGGCCAACCGGCAGAAAATGAGTTACCCCATACTACTCGGGCGAAAATTGCTTAAAAACAGGTTCATCGTGGATGTTTCCAAAAAGGACCTGTCGGCAGCAAGGCGTTCGCTGACACCAACTCGTTCCCAAAAACTACCTCAAACCTAAGCCAGGGTGCGTAGCCCAGGGTGCATAGCCCGGGGCAGAGGCCCGACCTCCACATTTTCTAAAAACATTTTTATGAAAATCGCCGTATTATCCACCAATCCGGACCTGTATTCAACCAGGCGTCTGGTGGAGGCAATCAAACAAAAGGGACACGAAGCGGTCGTGATCGACCACGTCAAATGCTTTGTCATGATCGAAGGCGGCAAGCCGACTGTCATTTACAAGGGCAAGCCCGTTACCGGCGTCGACGCCGTCATTCCACGTATTGGGACGTCGGTGAATGCATTTGGCTGCGCGGTAGTGCGGCAACTGGAACTGATGAAGATCTTTACCACCGTAAAATCACAGGCCATCCTGCGCTCCCGCGATAAGCTACGCAGCATGCAAGTGCTTGCGAAGGCCGGTATCGGCATTCCGAAAACGGTTTTTGCGAAAAACCCCGCGCAAGTCAACGAGCTTATCCACATGGTCGGCGGTCCGCCGGTGATCATCAAGCTATTGGAAGGCACTCAGGGCGTGGGCGTCGTACTGGCAGAAACGATCAAAGCTGCAAAATCGACCATCGAGGCATTTTATGGCCTGAGAGCCAACTTCCTGATCCAGGAATATGTAGCTGAATCCAAAGGCGCTGATATCCGCGCATTTGTGATCGGCAACAAAGTGATCGCCGCCATGAAGCGACAGGGTGCCGAAGGAGATTTCCGCTCCAACCTCCACCGCGGCGGCTCCGGCTGCATAATCGAGCTTTCGCCTGAAGAAGAACACACAGCCATTGCGGCAGCCAAGGCATTAGGCGTCAAGATCGCCGGGGTTGATATGCTGCAATCCGAACGCGGCCCATTGGTCATGGAAGTCAACTCTTCTCCCGGCTTACGCGGCATCGAAGAGGTTAGCGGGATTGATATTGCCTCGCTGATCGTCTCGTATATCGAGGATAAGATCGTAACCGACGAAGGAGATACGGTTGGGCTTTAAAAATCCACCGGGACGCTGATCTCGACCAGCAGTTTATCGAGGTTAGCGAGTGATTTCTGAAAGTTCGTTTCCATTTTGTCCTTTTTGAAAAACCTGAATGCCAGCTGTTTCAGCAGGTCTTTTTTAAGGTAATATTCCAAACTCAGACGGGTGCGCTCTTCACCGAGCTTTTCCAGTACAAAACAGAGTGTACCCGTAAACTTCTCGTCCGTTTCGCTGAAAATGACCCGGGATTCGGGATCGTAGGAAAAGCCGCTGGCATACATAACTGCCTCGCCGTCTTCGCGTATGCACCTGTGACGCGAGCCTACGCCCGGCAGGAAATGATCCAGTTCTTCGATCGACTTGACGCCATCCTGCCAGCGGTACCGCAGTTCGAGGTGGCCGGCAGTGAAGAATACCTTTTTAATATTAGCATTGTATTCCCTGGAAACGGACAGCATTTTCACCTTCTCTTTCGGCTCCAACGATGGCGGTTCGTAAGGCGGAATACTGTCTTTTAGATGCCCTATCTGGGTATATTGAAAAGGAATTTGCTCGTTTTCCGTCGTTTTCGAGCCTGCGTACCATTTCATCCACTCGGTAAAACCATCCGGACTCCGCCCGTTCAGCAGGTTTTGCGTCACCAGCCAGTATTCGTGTTGATCTATATCATTTTTAAGAAGCTGGTGTGCGACGATAATGTCTTTCCCGATCAATTTCTTGAAATTCTTGACCTGATAAGTCGTGAACTCGCCATAGTGAGCCACTACTTTTAGTGTAAGATTAACAGCAGAAATACAGGCTTTACATTGGCAAAACCGGCGGTTATCATAGGCAATCAGGTATTTGTGAAAGTCGCAAAACATCTTCTCCACCTGCTTGTAAAGCGTTTCGAGCTCAGGTGCTTGCCCGAATTTGAAGAAAAGAATGGCATCACCCTCGATCTCCGAAATCTCCAAACCGATCTGGTTCGCATTTACGAGCGTTTCCAGCAACTCCTGAATGATATGGCGCCCATGCTCGATCTCCGTCTCGTGCATAAATCGCGTAAAGCCGCTGATGTCGGGTATAAAAATCAGTCCTTTATTTTCCATGGTGCTTATATTGGCTGGTTGAATTTACGCGTATTTTTTTGTCATTATATTAAACCCGGGGCGATCACTGCAAGATTTCACTGGCTGGTTTCTCAGTAATACCATAACTTCGCAGCCCGGACTGGTTCCTTCTGAACTGCAACGATCAACGCTCCATTTTAAGCCGAAATGCGTAACCAAAATGGTAACAATCCCTTATCTTTGCAGAAAAGATGCGCATTATCGCTACACAGACACTAAAAAATTATATAAGGGCGTATCCAAAAGCTGAACAATCGCTGCTGGCGTGGCACCAGGAAACCGAATCTGCCTATTGGCAATCGCCGAACGAGTTGAAGGACCAGTATAGGAACGCGTCGATAATCAGTCATAAACGCGTCGTATTCAATATTCATGGCAACCATTATCGACTGATTGTCGATAATGAATTCAGGTTGCAAATCGTGTTTGTTGCCTGGTTTGGATCTCATGAAGAGTATGATAAAATCGACGCAAGAAAAGTGAGCTATGATCGGACCAATCAAAAATAAAGAGCAGTACGAAAACTATCTGGCGCGCATTTATGAATTGATGCAGACCGATATCATGCCGGATTCAAGCGAATCGGATGAACTGGAAGTGCTTTCAATTTTAGTGAAAGAGTACGAAACGGTGCATTTCCCTATCCCAAAACCCAGCCCATTGGAAGCTATTCGTTTCCGGTTGGAGCAGATGGGCGTATCTGAAAACGAACTATCGGATATCCTGGGATACCGTTCACGGAAATCAGAAATATTGTCTGGCAAAAGAAAATTGAATTTAAATATGATCCGCAGGCTGAGCGAAAGGCTTCATATCCCTGCGGAAATTTTAATACAGGCCTATTAAGACATTAGCAGGCCTCACATTGTTTAAATGATCATGCATATAAAAATAGGAACCCGCGGGAGCAAGCTGGCGCTTTGGCAGGCGTATTATGTCGAAGAGCTGTTGCAGCAGGGCGGTATTGAGACGGAAATCGTTGTCATTGAAACCAAAGGCGACAAGATCCTCGACCGGTCGCTTTCCAAAATCGGCAGCAAGGGCGTTTTTACGGAAGAACTGGAAGACCAGCTCCGCAGTGGCGGCATAGATATTGCCGTCCATAGCGCCAAGGACCTGCAATCGCACCTCGACGATGCATTTGAAATAGTCGCATTTACCGAGCGCGAGCATGCAAATGATGTGCTTGTAAGCCACGATACGACATTGTCGCTGAAAAGCGGTGAGTCGTTTACGGTAGGAACGTCGTCGACACGCCGGGTAGCGGTTCTGAAACATTATTACCCGCATATCAAAACAGTAGACATGCGCGGGAACTTGCAAACCCGCCTCCGTAAGCTGGAAGAAGGCCAATGCGACGCGCTTCTGCTCGCATATGCAGGCGTGCACCGCATGGAGTACGACGACAAAATTGCCGAACATTTACTTCTCGATGAGTTTACGCCAGCGGTTGGCCAGGGTAGTGTGGCTATCGAATGCGCTGCTTCATTGGATAGTGAGAAGAAGAGTAAGTTAAAAGAACTCCTCAATCACGAACCCACCGAAACCTGCCTGCTCGCAGAAAGGGCATTCCTGAAACGCCTGCAAGGCGGTTGCAGCATCCCGGTTTTCGGCATGGCGACATTGCATGATGAGGAAATCCGTATGACCGGCGGTATTATCAGCCTCGACGGCACAGAACTTATCCGCAAAGCAGAAAGCGGCGGGCACGCATTTCCGCAGGAACTCGGAACGGCTCTCGCAGAAGAATTGCTCGCCGCGGGAGCCGACCGCATTCTGGCAAGCATTAAGCAGCAAAACGGCTCGCTATAAAGTTTTGTTAAAACGGAAGAAGCCCGGTTGATATCAGCCGGGCTTCTTCCGTTTATAATGCGCTATTAATCTTTCTTCGTCGAATCGGCCGGCGTGGCTGGTTTCGCTGGCAACGCAGTGGAGTCTTGTTTCACTGGCGCCGCTGGCAATGCCGGACGCGCCGTGCTGTCAGGTCTTACCGAGCTGCTATCAGGACGTACGCGGGTTGAATCCGGTCTGAATTGCGTTGAATCGCGTTTCATGGTAGAATCCGGGCGTGCGCCGGGGAATCCTCCCTGGCGAACCGGACGTGCAGTACTGTCGGCTGCTGCTGGTCTCGTGCCTTGCGGACGTACCGTACCCGGAGCGCCTCCCTGTGCACCGGCCCCACGTCCGCCTGCTGCTGGTGTCACCGCAGGAGTTTGTGCACCACCTTGCGCGCCACCGCCTCCGCCAGCATCCATATTACCACCGCCATCGCTTTTCTGATCGTCGTTGTTTACCGATTTTCTCCGGCGCGTTTTCTGCTCCACGAAAGTCATTTTACCAAAGCGGTAAGAGAAGTTCACGCGGAAACCACGGTTAAACAGGTAATTGGTGTTGTTTTGGGTAAATGTTTGTGATTCCAGGCTCGTTTTCATTTTGAAAGAAGGTGCCAGGAAGTTCTCCATGGCAAAACCAATGCTTCCGCGTTTGTTCTTGAAATCTTTACGGACACCGAAGTCATACATTCTGAAACCAGCCTGCGTACCCTGCAACTGCACGTCACGCCCACGCATGAACCCGCCCGCCTGCAAACCCCAGCCGTTTTTGATGGTAAGGCTTGTACGCATACGACCGCTCAACACAAAACCACTGTTGGAGTTCTGCAACGCCGGATCGGGGCTGTTGTTCGACAGGTCGGCATAATAGAAGTCGAAACCGCCGCCCAACTGCCATCTTTTAAAGAATGTCACGTTTCCGAAAATGTTAGCACCGTAGTTCTTTTTTGAACCGATGTTACCATAAGTCGTCGTAATCACACCCTGATCGCTGGTAGTACGAATACTTTCGATCGAGCTGTTGGTGAAACGTGCAAATGTCGAAACGTTGATATAAAGCGAGTTTTTGAAGAAGCTCGTCCCCAATTCAACCTGGTCGGTAAGTTCCGGTTTCAGGTTCGGGTTACCCACTGTCACGTTCTGCGGATTGGCAGCATTCAGGTTAGGGTTCAGAAACTGGATACCCGGGCGTTGCAGGCGGCGGTTATAGGCCAGTTTGATAGTCTGTCCTTTTCCGAATGTCTGCGAAAGGTTGATGCTCGGTACGAGGTTACCGTACGCAGGCAGTTTAAGATCCCCTGCCTCGCCTTGCTGCGCGTCGATACTCGTGTATTCGTAACGCGTACCGGCTTTCACGGTAAACTTACTTTTGGTAGTGTAAGTATAGGATAAATATCCGGCAGCCACATTCTGATCGTAGTTCAGATTACTGGCTGGTTGTGCTTGTCCGATCTGGCTGTAATAATCATAGTTACTCACAACCTGACGGAAAATTCCTTTTCCTCCGAATTCCAGCATCTGGTTTTCCTTAATAGGTGTCTGGTAATCGACCTGAACGGTACTTTCCTGGTTATGGCTGCTGTTGTTGTTACCTTGCGCGCCCAGTAATTCTTTCAATTGCGCATTGCTGAGGGAGTACACGTCCGCATCGTAATCGTTGGTGCGGTTGTTACGGCTGTACTGCGTTGAAATGCTCAATTCCTGTCCCGCTTTGCCCAGCGTTTTCATATAATCCACATTCACGTCCCAGGTACCCGAAAGATCCTTGCTGTTCACATCGCGATAGCTGGTGCGGGTGGTATCGTTTACAGTATTATAGGTGTAAAGCTGCTGGTCAACTTTGGCATTCCGCATTCCATAGCGCAAACCGGCCGATAGCGAGGTTTTGGAATCGATCTCCCAGTCCCAGCCGAAATTATAAGAGCCGAATGCCATCTTATTCTTGGAGTCGCTCGTCTGCCGGACCGAGAACGGGCTTGTCTTACCGATCTGGATGTTCTCCGATTTACCCGGCATATTATAGTTGAACCGGCCGAAACCTCCCAGGCTGAAACCCATTTTACCTACACGATAATTACCGCGCAAGCCCAGGTTCGAACCGCGGTTACCGATACCCGTGTCAAGGTTGAGCGTACCGCCCTGAATAGTGCTCTTTTTGGTGATAATATTGATGATACCCGCTGAACCTTCCGCATCGTAACGCGCAGAAGGAGAAGTGATCACCTCCACCGATTTGATCATATCCGCCGGAATCTGCTTCAATGCGTCGGCCACGCTGGTTGCGATAATGGTCGAAGGTTTATTGTTGATTAGAACGCGTACATTGGAGCTACCACGAAGCGATACGTTACCATCAAGGTCGACGGTTAGCATCGGTACCTTTTTCATCACGTCGGAAGCATCGCCCCCTTTGCTGGTAATGTCCTTTTCAGCATTATACACCAGTCTGTCTACCTTCTCCTCGATCATCTGGGCCATGCCTACCACCTCGACTTCATTGAGCTGGACCACATCCGGTATCAATGTAACCGTACCGAGGTTCAGTTCCGTCTTGCGGTCGATCTTGACATTGTTGATCGTTTTGGTTTTATAGCCGATAAAGGAAATCAGTATTTTGAAATTACCCGACGCGACCTTGGTAAGGGTAAATTCCCCTTTCTCGTCGGTAGTCGTGCCGTCGATAGGATTGTTCGTTTTGATATCCACCAATGACAATGCTGCAAATTCAACAGGCTTTTTGCTGGTTGAATCGATGAGCACACCCGTGATTTTCCCGCTGCCCTTAGGAGTGTCTTCCGCTGTTCCCGGAATCACCGTCTGGCGCTGCCTGTCTCCGCCGCCGCGGAAATCTCCTCCGCCGCCACGGCCCCCGCCACCACCTCCACCGCCCGGAAACTGGGCGAATGCCGCTGATGTAAGACCTGAGAATACAGCCAGGAATGTTAGATGTAAAACAATTTTCATGATTTGGGTTTTAAATGTCTACTTTTCGAATTTCAAAATAACAACCTATATATCTGTGAAAAAAAAGGAATAGATAGATAGGACGGTTATGCCGATCAAAGGGCACTTTCAAACGATACAACCCTGGAAACGACAGACGGTTCGGGAACCGGGCCGCAGATCCGCACCGGTTTCGGGCCAGGGTTATACCTGCTACAAAAACCGCTCCCGGCGCGTGATCCGTTAATAGATTGCGATGCGCCGCCGGTCGGTATTCGGGGTACATTGATCGATTGGAATAGGTGGTTTCGCAAATTCCACGTAAGATTGCAGTGATGTGTTGCGTTCAAAGCACATTGAAACTAACTAATTGTTAAATGGATACGCGCGCCGCCCGGAAATACCCCCCGTTATTCCTCCATTTACTTGGATGGAGTTTTCTGGCCTTGTTTTTAATGTGGCAACCTCTCAGCTGGCAGATCGAATTTCCCGTCAGTTTCTGGATCAAACAAGCGGTGTTGTTTACGCTGCTGGTAGCAATATTTTACCTCAACTATTATTACTGGTTCCCCAATTTTCTGGCTAAAAACCGGTATCTGAGATTTATTCTTTTCAATATCGTGTCGGTCGTTTTGCTGGCGGTGGTGATCGAGCAGGTGAAAGTGGCTGTAAATCATGGCGAACAAATGGACCGGGCTTTCAAACTGGCGCGGGAGGCCAATGGCGACAAAAAGCGCCACGACAGGCTCGATTATTTCTCGCTAATGACCGCCCTGATGATCATCGGGCTCAGTACCAGCATCGCTGCCGTGCGTACGGCGCAGCTCGACAAGCAGTACCGCCAGAACCTGGAAAAGGAGAAGATCAATTCCGAGCTCTCTTTTCTCAAAGCGCAGATCAACCCGCATTTCTTTTTCAATACCCTGAACAACATTTATGCACTCACTGTGATCGACGTGGAGGCTGCGCGGGAGGCATTGCATAAGCTCTCGCGCATGATGCGTTACGTATTGTACGAAACACAGCACGGAACCGTGCTGCTGAGCCAGGAAATCGCATTTGCACAGGATTATATCCAGCTGATGCAGCTGCGCCTTACCGACAAGGTGACTGTACACCTCGATCCGCCCAATCCGCTCCACGACGTCTCCATCGCACCGATGCTATTCCTACCCTTTATTGAAAATGCATTCAAACACGGTGTAAGTGCCGTTCAGCCCAGCCGGATCGATATTCAGATCCGCCAGGAAGGCCATAAGATTTTTGTAGAAGTGAAAAACACGTTGTTCACGGACAAAAGGGCCATTCTGGATGAAAGCAACGGCATTGGTCTGGCCAACACCCAGCGACGCCTCGATTTACTTTACCCCGGCAAATACCAACTGGAGGTAACCGAGAACAAAGCGGGAAAAGAGTTTGAAGTACATCTCGAACTGGAAACTGCATGAGCGCGACATTGGAATGCATTGCCGTCGACGACGAGCCGCTTGCACTTGGATTAGTGTGCGCATTTGTCGAAAAAACACCGTTCCTGAACCTGGCAGGCAGATATTCCAGCGCTGTCGAGGCATTGCAGATGATTAACAGCAAGCCTATCGACGTCATTTTCCTGGATATTCAAATGCCGGACCTGACGGGTATCGAATTGGCAAGAGTGCTTGAAAAAGCAGGAAACAAGGCCCCGAGGATCATTTTTACAACTGCATTTAACCAATACGCACTCGATGGTTTTCGCGTAGACGCCATTGACTATCTCCTAAAACCCTTTAATTACGAAGAGTTCCTCCGTGCTGCATCCAAAGCCCAGGCTTACGTAGAGCTGGTTCAAAAAGCCTCGTCAGCGGGTTCCTCAGAGCCGAAAGACGAGTATTTATTCCTGAAAGTGGAATACCAGCTGGTACGGATCGCCTACGACGACATTTTGTACACGGAGGGACTCAAAGATTATGTAAAAGTCCATCTCAAATCTGACCCGAAGCCCATTCTGTCGCTCACGAGCCTGAAAGCGCTGGAAGAAAAGCTGCCTGCCTCAAAGTTCATGCGCGTGCACAGGTCGTTCATCGTCAACCTGGACAAGATCAGCGCGGTTACCAGGAATACCATCCAGATCGGCGCGACTTCCATCCCGGTAAGCGACCAGTACAAAGAACCATTCAACCAGTTTTTGAGTAAATGGATGTAACTGGAAGTGATTTTTGTGTACCTTAATCGCTGATATACTCCATCTATCATCGACAGAATCACCGCCATGAAAAAACTGCTCCTGCTGTTATCGGCTTCGCTGCTAATCTTTGCCGGCTGCCAGAAAAAACAGAAAGATACACCCGACCCCGAACCGGAAGGCATTAAAGTCACGCCACTTACCGATCCGGCATTCATTCAGTATCTTGAAGTGCAGGGGGCAGAAAAAATCGAATTCGATTCTGCGCGAAAAGTCTACCAGATTACCCTTCAGGCCAATTATTCGGCTGATGAAATCGGCATTCAGTTTAAATTATACCCAGGCACGCGCCTTAACTGGAGTAATACGGCCTCGAAATCACTGATTGCCTTCGCATTCAAGAACCGACCGCCGCTGCGGCTCGACATCACCACCGCTACCCAGCATACCAGATCCTACGAATTTTATGTAAAACATTCCGGCCCATTAAAGGCTGTGCTCGATGGCGACGAAGAATTTCGGCTTTCAAGTCCGGGTAGGTTTCATTTTTTTTGTAACCTCCTTACCGGCATCGGAACTGTTCCGGAAAGTCCGGGCTCAGAAACGAAACTAATGCCCTCCCTCACCGACGGCAGCACCGGTAAAGAAATTCCCGGGAATACGCATTTCAACGCTATTTATTTTGAGAACGCCGGCCAATTCGAAAAATCCCACCAGCTGGGCGTGGTGCTCCGGTATGGCGACAAAAGCTTTGAGCTGGTCAGAAACAGGAAGCTCCTGCCCATCATCCGGTCGTCGGTGTATTTGTTTGGGGAATATCCGCTGTTTTCGGCGGCGCCGGTTAACAAGGTAACTTCGATTACCGGGGCAGGATTTTCCGCAAAATCCCGGTACGAAGTAACGGTGGAGAGCGACTTCCTTTCTAATGCCGTTAGAATTCCCGCAACTTTCGGGGATACCGCTATGCTCAATTGTACCCTACCATCGGGCATTCCCGACGGGTCTTACAAGGTGAATATTTTTGAAAACGACACGCTGATTAAATCACTGGTGCGTGTCATCGCCCGAAACGAGAAAGAGAAAGCGATCGGTCACGTTTGGGTTTCCCAGAATGACTATTTCATCAGCGGCTCCATATATGCTAATGCTAAAAGGATCATCGCTGAAAAAGGCCAGCCCATTTACGTAAATCCGTTCCCGGCTATTCTCGGCAGAATGTACGCCGCTTTCGATCCATACCAGGAACTACCTGATTTACAACTTAAAAATGCAGGAAAGACTGTTACTATAAAGGCGGTCGCGAAGGCAGACCCTTCTTACGCCGACGGTAGCTTCAAGGCCTATTTCGGGCAATATGCCATCCCATCCGACCTTCCTTCCGGCTCATACGAAGCACGGCTGGCATATTCCGATAAGTCGGAATCATTGCCGTTTTGGGACAAAATAGAAATACGTTAAATACAAAAACACCCTGCATTGCGATCAGTGCAGGGTGTTTTTGTATACTAAAAATGCTATTACTTCAATTCTTCCTTCAAAAAATAGCCCGTAAAGCTCCCCTTCACCTTCGCCACTTTCTCAGGCGTGCCTTCAGCGATAATGCGGCCGCCCTGCGCGCCACCCTCCGGGCCAACGTCGATAAGATAGTCGGCCACTTTGATCACATCGAGGTTATGCTCGATAATGAGCACTGTATTCCCTTTTTCAACCAGTTTATTCAACACATTGAGCAAATGGCGGATATCCTGAAAATGCAAACCGGTGGTAGGCTCGTCGAGAATATATAATGTCTTGCCGGTATCGCGTTTCGATAGCTCTTCCGACAGCTTCACACGCTGCGCTTCACCGCCTGATAATGTAGTAGCATGCTGGCCTAATGTGATGTACCCCAAACCGACATCGTTCAATGTCTGAACTTTGCGGAGCAATCTCGGCTGGTTTTCAAAGAATTCCAACGCCGATTCAACGGTCATATCCAGCACGTCGGCAATGGATTTACCTTTGAAACGCACTTCCAGCGTCTCGCGGTTGAAGCGCTTGCCTTTGCAGGTTTCGCAGTTGATGTGCACATCGGGCAGGAAATCCATTTCGATCTTCTTCATACCCGCTCCTTCGCAATCCTCACAACGGCCGCCTTTCACATTGAATGAGAAACGCCCCGGCTTATAGCCACGGATTTTCGCCTCGGGCAGCTCCGCGAAAAGCGTACGAATGTCTGTAAATAAGTTAGTATACGTAGCAGGGTTCGAGCGCGGCGTGCGCCCGATCGGCGACTGGTCTACCTCGATCACCTTATCAATATGTTCAAGTCCTTCGATGGATTTATAGGGAAGCGGTTCCCTTCTCGACTTGTAAAAATGCTGGTTCAGCAGCGGGAACAACGTTTCGTGGATCAGCGATGACTTGCCACTGCCGCTGACGCCGGTCACGCAGATCATCGTTCCAAGCGGGATTGAAACCGAGACATTTTTCAGGTTATGACCTGTGCAGCCTTTCAATAAAATAAAATCACCATTGCCTTTCCTGCGTTTCTTGGGAACGGCAATCGCTTCGCGACCGGCAAGGTAATCGGCTGTCAACGAGCCATTTTGAAGAAATTTTTCCGGCGTACCGGCCCCTACCACGCTTCCGCCGTGTCGGCCTGCCCCCGGGCCGATGTCGAGAATGTAATCCGAGGCAAGCATCATGTCCTTATCGTGTTCTACAACCAGCACCGTATTGCCCAGGTCGCGCAGGCTTTTAAGCGAATTAATGAGCCGCACATTATCCCGCTGGTGCAGGCCAATGCTCGGCTCATCCATAATATAAAGTACGCCGGTGAGCTGCGTACCGATCTGCGTCGCGAGACGGATGCGTTGCGCCTCGCCGCCCGACAATGTCCGTAACGCGCGATTCAATGTAAGGTAATCGAGCCCGACATCGAGCATAAACCCGACGCGCTTGCGAATCTCCTTCAACACTTCATGCCCTATCACCCGCTGCTTTTCTTCGAGGCGGTCTTCCAGGCCTACGAGCCATTCCGCCAACTCGCGAATGTCGCTGTCGGCCAGTTCGGCGATGTCTTTTTTATCTATTTTGAAATGCAACGACTCCTTCCGCAACCGCTTGCCTTTGCATTCGGGGCAGGTTTGGGTCACCATGAAGTCTTTCAGCCAATCCTGAATTTTTTCATTACCCGATTCCTGCTGTCTTTTCAAAAAGTTGATGATCCCGTCGAATTTCGTTTCCCATTCGGTACCGGGGTATTTCTTCGAAGGCACAGGAACCGCCTCTTCGCTTCCGTAAAGCACCAGTTTCAATGCTTCTTCGGGAAATTTTTCAAGCGGGGTCGTGAGCGTGATTTTGTATTTTTTAAGGAGTACTTCCAATTGCTTGAATATCCAGGCCTCCCGGTATTCCCCCATTGGCGCTATCCCTCCTCGACTGATGCTCAGCGATTTGTCGGGGATAATGGAATCCTCGGTAATCTCCTCGATAATGCCCAGTCCCTGGCAGGTCGGACACCAGCCATAGGGCGAGTTGAACGAGAATGCGTTCGGGGCCGGGTCGTCGTAACTGATCCCAGACTCAGGATCCATCAGATTTTGAGAAAAATAATGCGTATTACCCTTGGCATCCAGCACCATTAATGCGCCCTTGCCTTGCTTAATGGCCGTCGCCACCGACTGGCTCATCCGGTATCTAGACTGCGCATCTTCCTCTTCCTTCTTGGGGATCACACGGTCGATCACGATCTCGATGTCGTGGACCTTATAGCGGTCGAGCTGCATTTTGGGTGTAATGTCCTGCACTTCCCCGTCGACGCGCACTTTGGTATAACCCAGGCGGGCAATCTGCACGAAAAGCTCCCGGTAATGCCCTTTCCTGCCTTTTACAGCCGGTGCCAGCAGCACGATTTTCTGCCCGAGAAACTGGGTCATGAGCTGGTTCACAATCTGGTCCTGCGACTGTTTGATCATCCGCCGGCCTGTTACGTACGAGTACGCCTCGCCCGCACGTGCGTAAAGCAGGCGCAGGAAGTCGTAGATTTCCGTCACCGTCCCGACCGTCGACCGCGGGTTCCGTGAAGTTGTCTTCTGCTCGATGCTGATCACCGGCGAAAGGCCGCTGATCTTGTCCACATCCGGTCGCTCCATTTCGCCGATGAAGCCGCGCGCGTAGGACGAGAAGCTCTCCATGTACCTGCGCTGTCCTTCGGCATAAATAGTATCAAACGCGAGCGACGACTTGCCGCTTCCGCTGATACCTGTCACCACCACGAGCTTGTTGCGCGGGATGGCTACGTCGATGTTTTTGAGATTGTGTTCCCGGGCGCCTTGTACCTCGATGAGGTCTTGTTCTGCCACTTCGAGGCCATTTAAATATTCCAAAATCCTGATGGTAGTTTGTGAGTGAGTCTGTAAATGAAGATGTAATTCTGATAACCACAAAAATACACTTTGAGTTGCAAATTTTCTCACACCCAACCACCCGTGTGCACTGCCCTAAGATTGATTCTTTCCAATAATTATCTCTAACATGCAAACGATTGCATAATAAGATTTTTCAAAGAAAAAATATTTTGTAACCATTTGTGTATTTATATTAATTCCGAAAATATTACCAGAAAGAATACTCGTATCTCTATATTTGACATTATATTGACATTTAGTAATACATTTTTAACATCATCCCCCAACTCAATTTATGAACAAACATTTACTAGTCCCGCTTTTCCGGGGTGTCATGATTATGCTGTTCGCAATAGCAGCTCATCTATCCTACTCCCAGGATCATCAGGTCAAGGGTAAAGTATCCTCCTCTGCTGATGGAACCGGCATTCCCGGTGTGAATGTGCAACTGAAAGGAACGGCCGTCGGTACTGTCACCGATGCCGAAGGCAACTTCGTACTCGATGCCAAAGGCGCCGATGCGGTCCTCGTCTTTTCCTCTATCGGTTTGATTAAAAAGGAAGTGACCGTCGGAAATCAGACAAACATCAATGTGTCGATGGAAGACGATATCAAGAACCTGAGCGAAGTGGTAGTAACTGGTTACGCGGCGCAGCGTAAAAAGGACATTACCGGTGCTGTAACAGTCATTAATCCCAAGGAACTAACATCCGTTCCCAGCGCGAGCGTAACGCAAATGCTGCAAGGTCGGGCTTCCGGGGTGACTGTCGGAAATGATAACTCTCCCGGTGGTGGTACGATGGTCCGTATCCGCGGTTTCGGTTCGATCAACAACAACAGCCCGCTTTACGTGATCGACGGTGTGCCTACGCAAGGTACATTGAACCAGATCAACCCGAACGACATCGAGTCGATGCAGGTATTGAAAGATGCTTCGGCTGCATCCATTTACGGTGCACGCGCGGCGAACGGGGTTGTGATCATTACTACCAAAAAAGGCAAAACCGGTGCGCCAAACATCACTTTCGATTTTTACGCCGGCTCACAGCGCCCGGGCAAGATGCTCGATTTGCTGAACACCAAAGAGTTAGGCCAGTATCTTTACGAAGCTGATCTCGGTGCCGGCAAAAATCCTTCGGTAACATCGCCTTCCGCGCAATATAAGTTCGATGAGAATGGCAACCAGACCGTCGCTGACTACATTTACCCGAACTATTATGGTGAAACACTGCCCGCCGAGTACACTTACACGAATGACATTGCAGACCCCAAGCTTGGCAAAACCGCGTTCAACATCACCAAAGCCAACAAAGAAGGTACCAACTGGCAGGATGTAATCTTCGACCCGGCCTCCATTGCCAATTTCCAGATCGGTGCCTCCGGCGGCTCGGAAGTGGCGAAATATGCATTGTCGGCCAACTATTTTAAGCAGGATGGTATTTTGAGATACACCAAATACAAAAGATACTCGCTACGCGCCAATACCGAATTCAAAAAAGGAATTGTGACTGTGGGTGAGAACTTTACATTCTCTTACGACCAAAGACAGGGGATCACCAACAACGACGAAAGTAACCCGATCATGTTCGCGATCCGCGTGCACCCGATCATCCCGGTATTCGACATTACAGGTGGCCCGAAAGCACTTGGCGGAACCAATACTTCCGATTACAACGGATTTGCAGGAAGCCGTGGTAGTAACCTCGGTAACGCCCCCAATCCTCTGGCCCGTTTGTACCGGGAGAAAGATAACCTCACAAAAGGTACGCACGCATTCGGTAACGTGTTCGCCCAGATCGACATCCTTCCGGGCCTGTTCGCACGTACCAGCCTGGGTATCGAATACAACCAGTTCAACCGCTCGGAGTACTTCCACCGCGATATCGAAGCTGCGGAAGCAAGAAATGCCAACAGCTTGAACGTGATTAACAACGTCGACCGTTCGTTCACTTGGTTCAACACCTTGAATTATGCGAAATCATTCGGCGTACATAGCTTCAACGTCCTGGCAGGAACGGAAGCAGTGAAAACTTACGCTGGTGAATTCCGCGCAAGCCGCAGCGGATTCGCATTCGACGACCTCGACTACCGCTTCCTCGATGCAGGGTCGGCAGCCGGTTTGAGCAATGCAGGCCCCGGCCCAACAGAAAGTGCGCTGTTCTCCCAGTTTGGAAAGATCAACTATTCATTTAAAGAACTCCTTCTTGCCGACGTAACAATACGCCGCGACGGATCTTCCCGCTTCTCGCAAGCCAACCGTTACGGTATCTTCCCCGCATTCTCGCTGGGTTTGCGCATGACCGAGCTGGGATTCATGAAGCCTGCTAAATTCGTTGACGATTTAAAAATCCGCTTCGGCTGGGGTAAAACCGGTAACCAACTCATCCCTAACGTTTATAATGCTTACACGCTCTATGCGGCCGACCCACAAAACAACGCCTATGACATCAACGGCACGGGTACTTCCATCGTAGGTGGCTTCGACCTTGTACAGTTCGGAAACTCCAATGGTAAGTGGGAAACCAACACCTCTACCAACATTGGTATCGACGCGACTTTGTTCAATAGCAAACTGGAAGTCGTACTCGACCTTTACAACCGCCTTACTTCCGACATGCTCACGCAAGTCGCTATTCCAAGAACAGCCGGTACCGGTACAATCCCTTACACCAACATCGGTGAAGTGCGTAACCGTGGCGTGGACCTTGGCCTGACGTTCCGGGATAAGAAAGGTGATTTCAACTATATGGTCGGTGTAAACTTCGGGCACTACAAAAATGAAGTGCTGAAACTGAACAACGACCCGAATGCGACCATTTTCGGTTTTACAACACGTCTGCCGGCGATGTCCGCGACGAAGGCCGGTTTGCCTATCGCGAGCTACTACGGTTACTTTGTTGATGGTGTGATCAAAGATCAGGCGGAAGCCGATGCTGCTCCGAAGTTCGGATCCTATACGAGAGAAGGTACTTTCAAATTCCGTGATGTGAATGGCGACGGCGTTATTACCGCTGCTGACCGTACGATCATCGGCAGCCCGCACCCGGATTTCAACTATGGTATCAATGTGGGAGTTGGCTACAAATGGTTCGATCTGACATTGTTCGGACAAGGCGTGCAAGGCAACCAGATCTTCAATTATGTGAAGTATTGGACGGATTTCAACGTATTCCAGGGCAACCGCTCCAAAACGATGCTTTACGACTCCTGGAAAAAACCGGGCGACGATGCAAAACTGCCTCGCCTGAACTCGGGTGATGCCACCAGCCAGCAGGTTTCGTCCTACTTCCTGGAAGACGGTTCTTACTTCCGTCTTAAAAACATCCAGCTGACATTCAATTTGCCTTCATCGTGGTTGAAAAGTTTGAAACTGGGATCGGCTCAAATCTACGTTCAGGGACAAAACCTGTTCACATTTACCAAATACACAGGACTTGACCCGGATATCAACTTGAGAAGATCGGGCGAAAACAACCAGGATACCCATATGGGTGTTGACGAAGGCTCCTACCCTGTAGCCAAGTCGTTCCTAGGTGGCTTGCGTTTCAATTTCTAGTTCATCCATTGATCTTCATTATATAGAACCATACAATGAAAAAGACATTATTAATATGCATGTTGGTCGGCCTGAGCTTCTCCTGTTCCGACGATTTCTTTGATCTGAAACCCCAGGGGCGCGCGTCGCTGGATCAACTCAGCAACAAAAACGGTGTGAATTCACTGCTCATCGGGGCGTACTCGCTGCTCGATGGTGTGGGCGCTGGTAACACAGGTCGCCAGTCGACGATTTCGAACTACGTTTTCGGTGGTATCAGCAGCGACGATGCCGTGAAAGGTACCGACGCCGGTGACCAGCCTGAGCAATCTTTCATCGAACAATACAACTGGCTCTCCGACAACACTTACTTCCTGGGCAAATGGTGGCACTCCTATGACGGTGTTGCCCGTGCAAATGAAGTGATCCAGCTTGCCGCGAACCCGAATGTGAAGGATATGACCGATGCGGAGAAAACGCAAGTAGTTGCCGAAGCGCGTTTCCTTCGTGGCCATTATCACTTTGAGGCCAAGAAAATGTGGAACAACGTGCCGTTCATCGATGAAAAGATTTACAATGCCGGCGATCCTAATTCGACAAAAGTCCCAAATACCGAAGATATCTGGGCCAAAATCGAAGCTGATTTTCAGTTTGCGGCCGACAATCTCCCTGCGACACAGGCACAGAAAGGCCGTGCTACCAAATGGGCAGCCAAGGCATATCTGGCCAAAGCATATCTGTTTGAGAAGAAATGGGCCAAAGCCAAAGAATTGCTGGATGATATTGTTAAAAACTCCGGCAAAAAACTGGTGGCTAATTACCATGACAACTACCGCACAGCGGGCAATAACAACACCGAGTCGATTATGGAAGTACAATTCTCTGTAAACGACGGAACCAACGGTAATAACGGTAACGCGGGTGACAACCTGAACTGGCCTTATTCGGCTACCGCTCCGGGACGTGGGTGCTGCGGATTTTACCAGCCATCTCATAACCTGGTTAATGCTTTCAAAACCGAAAACGGGCTCCCTATGATCGGAACTGCCGCCGACGGTACATTGGATACTTATAACAAAGTGGATTTGCCAAACGATCAGGGAATCGTTGCCTCGGCTGCATTTACTTTAGACAAAACTGTACCCGTTGATCCCCGCCTCGACTGGACCGTTGGCCGCCGCGGTGTGAACTTCCTCGACTGGGGACCTATGCCAGGTTCGACCTGGATTCGCGACCAGGCTTACGCAGGTCCGTTTACAGGAAAAAAATGGATGTATTATCTGGCAGAAGAAAACAGCACTACCCACTCGACCAGCAAGCGGAACGTTAACAACAACTATCGCCTCATCAAGCTGTCGCATGTGCTGCTATGGCTGGCTGAATGTGAAGTTGAACTGGGTAACCTGGCAGTGGCGCAGGATTTAGTGAACCAGATCCGCGTCCGCGCTAAAACCGGTTCTGTGCAGGATGAAACCGTTACTTACAAAGTAGAGCCTTATCCGGCAGGAGCCTTCGCTGCAAAAGGTGCTGATTATGCAAGAAATGCTGTACGGATGGAGCAACGCCTCGAATTCGCGATGGAAGGCCACCGTTTCTTCGACCTCGTACGCTGGGGTATCGCCGAAAAAGTATTGAACAAATACGCGGCAGAAGAAGCTGTACCGGGTAAAGAGCCGTCAGGACGTGCGTTCAACAAGCGGGGATACATGGCAGGTAAAACTTTCACACAGAAAAACCTGTATTTTCCTTTGCCACAAGACGAAATCCTGAACAGCCAAAAAGACGGAAAGCCCACTTTAACTCAAAATCCGGGATATTAATGCCGGTATAACCCACTAACGCACCCCAAAAGAGCCGGCCTTCGTGCCGGTTTTTTTGTGCTTTGAAAAACAAAGAAATACTTTTGAGAAAACATTCAATACCGCGATCATGAAAATCAAAAACGAAAGCGAATACGAAAAAGCCTCGGAACGGGCCGATGAGATATTCGATGCAAAAAAAGGTACTCCGGAAGAAAAGGAACTACAAGAACTCCTGAAAGCGATCAAGGAATACGAGGACGATTTCGTGCGAATGCTTCGCGACAACAACTAATCAGCCAGTTCTACGGACAGGCCTTCAACTTTTTCCGAGCGAGCGACAAACCGCTCGACAAGTGTGGAGCGTACTTCTACCTCCATTGTACACTGCATTTCAAATGCCTGCACACGCACGGGCAGATCCATCTCCTTGACGATCCGCATGACGTCGTTCATTTGGTGGTATTGGAATGACAGCCTGTAAACACTGAAGTAGTGCCTCGTGATAATTTCTGCCAGATCCAGAGCGGCTTCTGTGGCTGCTTTGTAAGCATTGATAAGTCCCGGTACCCCGAGCAATGTCCCTCCGAAATAGCGCACAACCACTACAAGCAGATTCGTAACGTTCCTTGAATATAATGTGTTGAGAATCGGGCGGCCTGCCGTTCCCGACGGCTCCCCGTCATCGCTCATGCGGTAGCTCATCCTATCCGCGCCCAGGCGGTAGGCGTAACAATGATGCACTGCCTTGGGATGTAGTTCATACAGATCGTTCAGGTGCGACTTGGCTTGCGCATCGTTCTCGACGGGGTAGGCATACGCCAGAAATTTGCTTCCTTTATCCTTGAAAAAGCCTTCCGCCGGTTCGGCAATGCTTTGGTAAGTATCGTCAAATAACACGGGCGCGGCGCTTTTTAAACTGATAAATAACTACTGTATAAGAAAGTGCCGCCAGCGCAAATGCCGCCATGCAGAAAAACACCAACGGGAGATTCTGGCGCTGATTCTCGAACAGCTCCGCAGAAAGAAACGCACCCAGACCAATGCCTGCTTCCAGGGAAATAAACATCGTCGCGATCGCGCGGCCACGATTATGGTCGCCGCTCAAATCGACCGTCCAGGCTGAAAGTACCGGTGAAAGAATGCCCATCGCTACCCCGAAGAATGCGGCGCCCGTAAGGAACATCGCCACGGATTCTGCAAAACCGGTCAGGATCATCGCTATGATCAGGATAATGCACCCGACTATTGTGACGGGCATGCGACCATGGCGGTCGGATATTTTACCGGCAAAAAGCCGTACCATGATCGACGAGATTGTAAACATCATGAAGTACAACCCGCGGTTTTGCAAGCCCAGGTAATTGCTGAAATCCGGTGTGACCGTAGCAACTGCGCCGAATCCAAAATAGCAGAGAAATGTAATGAGTGCCGGACTGAACACGTCGGGTTCGAAAATGTCCCGTCGGGTAATTTGAAATGATTTCCAGGAGAGCTTTTGTTTTTCCTGCAAAGTTTCCTTCATATTTAAAAGGATCGCAATGGAAAGAAATGCAAGCAACGACGATGTGTAAAAAAGGGCATTCAAAGAAAACTCCTCGCTGATCATGCTCCCTATCGCCGGCCCGAACGCCGAGCCTACGCTCATGCACATGCCGTGTATGCCCATCGCCTCCCCGCGCCTGTTAATGGGTACGATATCCGCTACATAGGCGGCGGTACCGGTTGGTTTGAAGCCCGTCGAGAAGCCGTGCACGAGCCTTAGCAGCAGGAACGGCATGACAGTTGTGAAGATCGGGTACAAAAACCCGCATACAAAACACACCAGCGACCCGAACGCCATCACGGGAACCCGTCCGATGCGGTCGGTGAGCCGGCCGCTGAATGGCCTGGAAAGGCCCGCCGTCAATGTAAAAAGACCGATAATAGCGCCCTTGTACTCTGCACCGCCCATGTTCGAAAGGTAGGCCGGCAGCTCGGGGATCAGCATATTGAAGCTGGAAGAGAAGAGGAACGAGCTAAGGCCCAGCAACCAGAACTGCGTCGTCAATATTCCGGGAGAAGCTGTATTTTGCATCGCACAAATTTACGACACTTTACAGAAAGAGCGGAATTTACTTATAGTATTCGCTCAACGGCTTTTTCAAAGTTGCCAATACGCGCCTGGCCTCCTCCATTTTACGAATCATAAATGGGTCATCACGATGGCTTTTCAAGTTGGGATCTATCTTGATTTTAGATAAATCCACGAGTGGTTGTCGTTTAGTTTTCATATGTCCAGGTTTTTCGATTTAATAACAAAGCCATCAAAATCAACGTTCGGCACAAATGATCGCAGTTCACCTTTCGATACCCCGTCTATTTCGAACATTTCTGACCAATTTTCAAGATCCTTGCTCAACAAGGCGCGATACAGTCGGTTTCTTGCCCGTGAATTGCCAGAGAAATAAACGCGTCTATCTGGATAAATTTCTAAAAATGTCAAGACTGCCTGCACAACGGTAGCTAACACTTTCTGCATGTCCCCATTGTTGCTAACAACGGAATCGTTAAGCTCTCCTTTTTCACTTACATCACCGAATGCCAGATTGTATGTACCTGGCTCTATTTCTTCAAACTCCACAACCTTGGGAATTGTACATCCTGACGAGCAGCTCTCGAAATAAAAATTCAGATAATCCTCCGAAGCCCTGAACGGATAAAATTTCTCTTTCACAAGTGCGTGTAATTAAGCGAATACAAGTTAGTTTTAACCGATGAGGGCTCCAAGCTGGCACGACACCAATGAACGAACGGTTAAGCGTATGACTTTTTTTCCCAATTTTAACCCATGGTACGCATATTCTATAAAGAGGGCCGAGTCATTAAGCGCGAAAACGATATTCGCGAATTGGGAAAAATCCCGAACCTGGTCTGGGTCGATTTGCAGTCTCCCAGTGCGGAGGAGGAGGAATGGGTCGAAAATAAGTGCAATATCAGTTTTCAAACGCCTCAGGAGATCGTGGAGATCGAAAGTAGCTCGCGTTTTTTTGAACAGAACGAGACGATCAACGCCAACTCCAACTTCCTGAAAATAGACCGTGAAGGCTACGAAACTTATCCGGTTTCATTCATCCTCAATCAGAATGTGCTCTTCACTTATCGTCGGGGCGATTCGAAAACCTTTGCCGATACGGTTAAAAAGATGAAAGTCAGCCCGGATGGCATCCAGGGCGGGGTTGATTTTATGCTGCTGCTACTCGAAACACGCATTGAGGCGGACGCCGATGCGCTGGAAGGCATTTCCAAAGACATTTCCGCGATCAGCAAGGACCTCACACACGAGCAAAAGACGCGTCAGGAAGTCCTGATCCGGATAAGCGGCTTGCAGGAGATCACCATGATGCTGCGCGAAACGAGTATCGACAAACAGCGCGTGCTTTCCGGCATCCTCAGAAGCCAGTATTTCCCGGAAGACCGCAAAGAACACCTTCGCATTATCCTCAAAGACATCAATTCCCTCCTCGAATACACGACCTTCAATTTCGAGCGGCTTGAATATCTTCAGAACACCTTCATGGGTCTGATCAATCTCGAACAGAGTCAGGTGATCAAGATCTTCACCGTGGTAACGATCATCTTCATGCCGCCGACCTTGATTGCCGGCATTTTTGGCATGAACTACGAGCACATACCCTCTACCGGTGAACCGTGGGGGTTTTGGGTTTCGCTGTTGCTGATGGTCCTTTCATCCCTCGTCGTCCTTTGGTTTTTCAGAAGAAAAAAATGGATTTAGACGAGAATTTATAGTCGGCTCCTATTTTTTTGCATGATTATACGTTGCGGGTATAATTTTAATGTAATCTTTATTGTTCTGAGTGAATACAATAAATATTTCGTCATAGTGTTAGTATAGAAGTTATATTTCGACAGCCAGGTTTTATAACTGGTGTAATCGGCCCTCTTCCAACCATTTCCCTAACAACAGAGTCATAAGACCAGGCTGCGTAGCTCTCACAAACGCTGGCTTGATATTTGTACAAAAAATATCCGCAAGGATATGGAAATGAGCTATATAATTTCACCAAAGGAGAAGATCATGAATGCCATCCTGTTCAAGGAAGTATTAAAAAATCGGGTATTAATAAAACTCTCAACTAACTTGATAACCGATTGTATATGAAAAGTATATCAGTAGTTATTCCCAATTATAACGGCAAACACCTGTTCGAGAAATATTTCGAGCATAATTATAAAGTCCTTCAAAATCTTGAAACAAGTGTTCAGATTATTGTAATCGACGATGCATCCACGGATGAATCTGTTGCATATTTAAAGGAACATTACAACGATAAAATTACACTGATCCGCAAAGACATCAATTCAGGGTTTTCCGATACATGCAATATAGGCATCCAAAACGCCACGAATGACTTGATCTTTCTCCTGAATACCGATGTAACCCTTGAACCGGGTTACATGGAAAAACTCTACAAGTATTTCGAATTGGAAGACACTTTTGGCGTCATGGGGCGGGTTATCGGCATGAACGACGATTTGATTCGTGAAGCGGCAAGAGAGCCTAAGATTTCGGGAAGAAAAATAAAATCATCTGATTTCTTCCACTTACAAAACATCAATGCATTTACACCTACATTTTATTTGTCAGGTGCAATTGCATTAATGGACACTCAAAAACTGAAAGCCATTAACGGGTTTAATGAAATGTTCAATCCGTATTATGGCGAAGATCAGGAACTTTCGATCCGCGCATGGCGATTGGGCTGGAAATGTTATTATGAGCACGATGCGGTTTGTCGGCACGAGGTCTCAGCCAGCACCAAAAACCATAATCATAAGAAAGCAATCAAAAGAATCCATTTCAGAAACCGGTATTACGTTCATTACCTGCATTTACAAGGTATGGATTTAAAGCTATGGCATTTGCAGATCCTGCTCTGCGATGTGTTACTGGGCCTGTTGACACTGCAATTCTTCAAAGTGGAAGCTTATTGGGATTTCTTCAAAAACCGGGATAACCTCCAAGCGAAGAAGGTAGCATTCAACAGGGAAATGAAAAAACATCACTCGGATATCGGTATTATCGATGTGATCAATAATTTCCGGATGATGCTAAAATATCAGCAGGTTATTAAACTGAATTAGCAAGGCTTCGGTATAAATCAAGGTATTCCGAAGCTGCCCTGTCCCAGGAAAAGAATCTGGCCCTGTCCCGGATTCTTTCTCTGGGCTTTGTTTTGTTATAATGTTCGAGACTCGCATTCAACACATTACGCATATGATCGGGCTCGAAGTTATCGAAATAATAGGCACAGTCTCCACCAATTTCCGGCAGTGAGGTGCAACGCGACAGGATCACCGGCTTGCCGTAATACATCGCCTCGATCACTGGCAGCCCAAAACCTTCCGCAATCGATGGAAAGACGAAAGCAGCGCAGTTGCTGAGATACCACTTTTTGTCATTCTCGGAGATTGGTCCGGTAAAAATTAGCCTGTCGAGCACATTCAGCTTCTGTGCCTCCCTGATAATCTTCTTCTTATATTCCTGGCTGCTTTCTATACCTGCGATAACCAACCGGAAATCATTACCCACCAACAATGCCGGCAGTACATGGAAATTCTTCTTGCCGACAATCGTGCCGATCGTAAACAGAAATGGCTGCTCAACCGGGTTTTCAGGCTTAATAATGATACCTGAATCTTCGATATTACATCCATTGTAAATCACTGACGTCGGCTTGTCACCTAATTCGAGGTACTTCCTTAAATCTTCCAGAACATAAAATGAAATGGCCACAATATGATCAGCTCTGTCGATTTTGAGCTGCAATCTGTTCAAATACTTTTTAATACGTTTTTCAGAACGGTTCCCGTCGTAAAGGAAATTCAGATCATGGACAGTTAAAACGATGGATACTTTCTTGCCAAATGGGAAATACCTGGATCCCTGGTAAGTACAATGCCAGATATCAACCGATTTAGTGTCCGGAAAAAACAGTTTGTGAATAAAGTGCTGGGAAACATAATTAGCATTCTCTCCGAAAGCATGTTCTGCGGATGTTGGCAAATAAAAGGCAATCTTTTCGTTCTCCTCGCCTACTTTTTTCAAAATGGAATTCCCCAATTGAAGGCAGTAATGATAAAGCCCGGTATGAGGGTGCCTCATCCTTTCACAATCAATCAGAATTCTTTTCGACATAAAACGATCATTCATTTTTTGCAAGCCTCCAGGGCATAACAGAAATCGTTAATAGACGTGTAATCCACATCATATCCCAATTCAGCAAGGTGCTGGCTAAATGTTTCTATATTAAATTGACTATCAATATCATGCACTTCTATAAGCATTCTTTCTATGCGGCGGACCATGTCCGGCGGCGTGTTCAAAATAATATCATATTCGCTTCCTTCACAATCCATTTTCAACAAATCGATCTTCACCTTCGGAATTCCTGCTATAATTTCCGAGAGCGACACCGCAGGTATCCACAGCTCCTTTGTATTACCAATATCAAACCCCTTCAACGATGAAGCGACTACCTGATTATCTTCTGTGTCCTGCGCGTATAAACGCAACATTTCGCAGGGTGTTCCGGTAACGGCAAAAGGATTGATGATCACGCTTTTATCAAACCCGCTATTGGAGGAGGCAACCGAACGTATTCGTTCGATATTACTGCTTAAAGGCTCATATGCATAAATTTGGGCATTCTTTATCTTAGATAAAAGCAATATATCAAAAAAACCGGCGTTTGCGCCTACATCGATGACCAGCGGATCGTCAGGCAGTACGCGCCTCAGGGCCTCGATGTTGTATACGTCGGCCATAAATATCTCTTTGAATACCTGATAGAGGCTGGCCGGGACTTCGAAACCGATTTGGGTGGGTTTTGTGGCAAAGTGTAGCGTCCTGCCACGGTCGCGGAGCTTATCGAAGAGATATTCGGAGGGGTTACGGATATTCCGGAACAAATTGACGTACCTCCTCAGGCCTGTGACGGGCATAGGTTGTTATTTTAATATTTCGGGGTAGACATCCAAAGCGCTACCCGACTGCATTATACCCGCAGGCTCATTCACATCACTTTATTAATTACCAGGCGAGGTGGTGCGGGTTTTCTAACGGTTTCAAGTCGGCAACTTTGTTTGAATTTTAGCTCAAAGCGTGTAGCTTTGTTTTCTTCCGGCCCGGCTGTCAGAGCCAACGGCAAGTAATAACGTTATTTCATTCTGATCCCAGTAAAATATTCTAATTAACTATGTCACAAGAACTTACCAGACAGGAACCCCTGTTGACCGAAGATCCCTTGCGGTTTGTTTTATTCCCCATCAAACATTCCGACATATGGGAAATGTACAAACGTCATGAGGCTTCTTTCTGGACGGCCGAGGAAATCGATTTGTCGCAGGATATGAAGGACTGGGAGAACCTGAGCGATGGAGAGAGGCATTTCATTTCTCACGTACTGGCATTCTTTGCGGCATCCGACGGAATCGTCAACGAAAACCTGGCTGTCAACTTTCTTAGCGAAGTGCAATATGCAGAAGCCAAATGCTTCTATGGTTTCCAGATCGCGATGGAGAACATCCACTCCGAAACCTATTCGCTGCTGATCGATACTTACATCAAAGATCCGGTTGAAAAAGACAGGCTCCTGCGGGCAATCGAGACTATTCCCTGCGTGCAGAAAAAAGCCGATTGGGCATTGAAATGGATCAACAGCCCTGTTTTTGCGGAACGCATCATCGCATTCGCGGCGGTAGAAGGAATTTTCTTCTCAGGATCGTTCTGTTCGATATTCTGGCTGAAAAAACGCGGCCTTATGCCGGGGCTTTCTTTCTCAAACGAGCTGATCTCGCGCGATGAGGGCTTGCATTGCGAGTTTGCGTGCCTGCTTTATACCAAGCATATCATCAATCAGTTACCGCAGGAACGCGTGATCGAAATCATGCTGGACGCAGTGGAAATCGAAAAAGAATTCGTGAGCGAGGCGCTTCCGGTATCTCTGATCGGTATGAACGCTGATTTGATGAAGCAATACATTGAATATATCGCCGATTTCTGGCTCGAAAGACTGGGCTGCCCGAAACAGTTCGGTTCCGCTAATCCCTTCGACTTCATGGAACTGATCTCGCTTCCAGGCAAGACCAACTTCTTCGAAAAACGCGTGGGAGAATATCAGAAGGCTGGTGTGATGAGCGGTGTGAAGGACAAAGAATCGGCACACAGAATTTCGTTCGATTCTGATTTCTAATAAATTAAAGAAAGAACTTCGCTCGGAGTGTTACTGTCACCCTGAGCGGAGTAGAAGGGCATTTGCGTGATGCAATTACCCTTCTACTCCGCTCAGGGTGACATCGTTTCTGCCCATTACAACAACCTTTATAGCTCCCCCAACTCCTTCCAAACAAGTTCGCTTTCGTACCCTTTTCCCAGCGCGAACCTGGCCAGTTTCTGTTTTAATTTAAAAGGATCTGTCTCGGTTTTTGACAGCAAATTCCGCTTCTTCGAAAGCAGCTCGCGCAATCCGGCTGCATAATCCTCATCGCCGATCTCGCCCATTCCTTTTTCGATGCTATATGTGCTGAGCCCGCGGCGGTTGAGCTCCTGCCTGATTTTCATGCGGCCCCAGTTCTTGACCCTGAATTTCCCGCCAACGTATGTTTTTGCGAAGCGTTCCTCACTGAGATAATTCATAGAAATCAGCTCGGCGATGATCTCGTCGGCCTCGTCACCCCACACATTCCATTTTTTCAAACGCTGCTTTACCTCGTCCTGTGTCCGCTCCTGATAGGCACAATAGGAAGCCGCTTTTTGTAGAATAAGCCGGTCCATGAATTCTATTTTTTATTAAATATTCTTAACACCGCGCAAGATTAAGGAAATATCACGGACTAATACCTATTTTTGAAAGGACAAGAAACCCCTGTTTCCATTTATCCAAACCCGCTAAATCATGACTTTCCAGAGACGGTCTTTTCTTAAACTCCTGCCTGCATTATCGGGAATCGCCTATTTGTCGGAACCTGCAAAAGCGCAACCCGCCGCTAATATCTCCCTCCGGTTCATCGTCGCCTCCGACGGCCATTACGGACAGGCTAACACCGAGTTCAAGACTTTTCACACAGATCTGGTAAGCTGGGTAAACCGCGAAAAGTTACAAAAAGGCGTAGATTTTCTTTTCCTGAACGGCGACCTCATTCACGACGACCCTACCTTATTGTACGATTTCAAGAACACGATCTCGAACCTGAGCGTGCCCTATTATGTGAGCCGCGGTAACCACGACAAGGTGGGACTTGATGTGTGGCAAAGCACCTGGGGATACCCTACCAACCACAGTTTTGCCAAGGGTGAATATGCATTCGTAGTAGGCGATACTTCCAATGAAAAAGGCGAATACGTATGCCCCGACGCCACCTGGCTTCGCAACGAACTCGCCAAATACAAAGATAAAAAAGGCATTTTCGTGTTCCTGCATATCACTCCGGCCAAATGGACCGTGAATGGAATCGAATGCAAGGAAGTCATCGAACTCTTCGAAAACACCCCGAACGTGAAGGCCATCTTCAATGGCCATGACCACGACCAGGACAGCACCAAAATATACGGCAAAAAGCCTTACTTCTTCGACGGCCATTTCGGCGGTAACTGGGGAACGACTTACAAAGGTTACCGCATTGTTGAAATCTACAATGACCACACCTGGCAATCCTACCAATACAACCCGACCGCAGCGCCGATTTTGAACACGTTTTCTGGGAAGAGCTGATTATCGCATTTCCCCATCGGTCATCTGGTACAGAATTTTAACCACCTGATTCATTCAGTCAACAAAAAAACTCGATGGATCTACTCAGTGGGCAACCTCATTGGTTTTACAAAAATGGGGCGCTGCATCCTTACCCTGCTTTATCAGAAAACCTGACAACGGAAATAGTCATCATGGGCGGCGGTATTACCGGCGCATTGCTTGCGTGGCATCTTACGCAGGCCGGATTTCCGGTGATTGTGCTGGAAAAACGGCATATCGGAATGGGGAGCACATCCGGCTCTACCGCATTGCTTCAATATGAAATCGATACCATGCTGACGGATCTGATCGGCCTGGTTGGGGAAAAACATGCCGTACGCAGTTATCTTCTTTGCATAGAGGCCATTCACAAAGCGCGCGAAATTGTGGATTCATTGCCGGTTAAAACCGGCTTTTCGTCCGTAAAAAGCGTGTATTATGCCTCCAATAAGGAGGATTTGCCACTTTTGGAAAAAGAATATGAGGCGCGCAAAAAGATCGGTATCAATGTCGATTGGTGGGACCAGGCCACATTACGCTCCCATTTCCCCGGTATTCGCAAAAGCGGGGCGATCCTTTCGCATGACGCCGCGCAGGTAGATGCCTACGCGCTCACGCATGCACTCTTGCAGGATTGCATTCAGAAGGGCGCACGCGTGTATGATACCGTCGAGATAACTGATATCCGACATGAGCGTGGCAGCGTTACGCTGGTGCTGGACAACGGGAATATCGTCAAAACAAAGAAATTGATTGTAGCGGCAGGTTACGAATCACAAAAACTGATATCGCACAATTTTGTCCGGCTGCATTCTTCGTACGCGATTGTGAGTAAGCCAATGCCCGAAAAGAAAGAATTGTGGTACGGGAATGCATTGCTTTGGGAAAGCGCCCGGCCTTATCTGTATTTAAGGACAACTGAGGACAACCGCGTGCTGATCGGCGGCAAGGACGAAATGTTCCAAAGCGCTGTAAAGAGGGATAAATTGCTTCACCGAAAGTCTAAAGAGCTAGAAAAGAATGCGCGCAGCATGTTCCCAGATCTGCCGTTTGTGACCGATTACACCTGGTGCGGGACTTTTGCGGAAACCGAGGATGGCCTTCCATTTATCGGAGGAGTTAAGGAGCACCCAAACACCTATTTCGCGTTGGGATTTGGCGGGAACGGCATCCTGTTCAGCGTTATAGCCGCCGGGATCATCACAGACCTTATTGCAGGAAAGAAGAATAAAGACGCCGCTATTTTTGGTTTCGAACGGCTTGGCAAGTCGTAATCGCCCGCCAAGCCGTTCAAAAATATTAACTTACCTTGATCAGGTGATTTTTCTTCCCTTTCGAGATCAGTAAGAACTTGTTTTGCAGCAATGCGAAATCGCTCAGCGGCTGTTCGGCCGACGTCACTTTTGATTTATTCACACTCACCGCATTCTGCTGGATAGCACGGCGCGCCTCGCCTTTGGAAGCATACACTTCGGAACGGGTTACAGTTGAAACCAGATCGGTAATGTTGGCGCACTCATCCCATTCCTGGCGGCTGATCTCCGTTTGCGGTACGCCTTCGAATACTGCTTCAAATTCATCCTCCGCAATGCTCTGAAGCGTTTCCAACGTCGCTTTTCCATACAAAACTTCCGATGCCTTCAACACCAGATCATACGCCTTTTGCGAGTGAATGCGGATCGTCAGCTCGGATGCCAGCGCCTTCTGCATAATGCGCAAATGCGGCTCGGCAGCGTGGCTTGTTTCCAGTGCTTCGATTTCCTCACGGCCTTTCAGCGAGAAAACGCGCAGGTAACGCGGCATGTCCTCATCGCTCTGGTTGAGCCAGAATTGATAGAACTGGTAAGGCGATGTCCGTTCGGGATCGAGCCAGATATTACCGCCCTCGCTTTTCCCGAATTTCGAACCGTCGGCCTTGGTAACGAGCGGCGTAGTCAATGCATATGCTTTGAAATAGCCCTCCTCGTCGCCTTCCTTGCGGCGGATAATCTCCGTACCGGTCGTAATGTTGCCCCATTGATCCGAGCCGCCCATTTGCAGCCGGACATTTTTGGTTTTATATAAATGATAAAAATCGTAGCCCTGCAAAAGCTGGTATGAGAATTCGGTAAAAGAAATGCCGGTTTCCAGACGCTTTTTCACAGAGTCTTTGGACATCATATAATTGACACTCAAATATTTTCCCGCATCGCGCAGGAACTGCAAAAAGCCGATATCCTTGAACCAGTCGTAGTTATTGACCATTTCCGCCGAATTTGCCCCGGAATTGAAGTCCAGGAATGATTCGAGCTGCTTGCGGATACCTTCCTGGTTGATCCGCAGTGTATCCTCATCGAGAAACGACCGCTCGGCCGCCTTGAAAGAAGGGTCGCCGATCATCCCCGTAGCGCCACCCACCAATGCGATCGGCTTGTGGCCCGCACGTTGGAAATGCACTAAAAGCATAATCGTCGCAAGGTTACCGATGTGCAGCGAAGGAGCCGTGGGGTCGAAACCGATATAACCGCAAGTCATCTCCTTTTGAAGTTGCTCATGGGTTCCCGGCATCATGTCGTGCAGCATGCCCCGCCAGCGTAGTTCCTCTATAAAATCAATCGCCATTCTAAAAACAGTTGCTTATTTCAAAATTGACCGCAAAGGTAAAGGTTATCAGTTTCAAAACTTCTTAAAGACGCGATGGTTTTCCGCACCCGAAAGATTATTAATTCAAAAACAGGTAATTTTGCAGAATTAAAAGAATAATATGTATCCTATCATCAACACGGTCATGCGGTTACGCTTTTTCGAAATATTCATCGGTTTAATACTCATGCTCAGCGCCGTGCCGACCGCTGCCCAGAGCACTTATTGCAACCCGATGGACATCGATTACAAATACAATTTCGAACAACTCAACAACAATATCAGCTACCGCTCCGGCGCCGACCCGGTGATCATCAACCACAAAGGCGAATACTTCCTCTTTGTAACCATTTCGGGTGGGTATTGGCATTCCAAAGACATGATCAACTGGAAATACCTGACGGCCAACCGCTGGCCTTTCGAGGACATGTGTGCGCCCGCAGCGGTTTCCGTACGCGACACCCTGTTCTTGTTCCAATCTACATTTGAATCACGGCCGATACTGTATTCGGTTGCACCTGAAAAAGGCATTTGGGAGTTCTACAACCGCTGGACGCCGCGACTACCGAAAGACATCGGCCCCTGGGACCCCGCACTGTTCCACGACCCGGATACCGATAAATGGTATATGTACTGGGGCTCTTCAAATGTGTACCCCATTTTCGGCTCGGAGCTGGATTATTCCAAACGGCTTGCTTTCAAGGGACAATATCAGTCCATGTTCTGGCTAAATCAATACGAACATGGCTGGGAGCGATTCGGCCCAAACCACTCGGACCCTTTCAAACCGTTCACCGAAGGCGCCTGGATGACCAAACACAAGGGTAAGTATTACCTGCAATATGGCGCGCCGGGTACGGAATATAATGTGTATGCCAATGGCACGTATGTCAGCGACCAACCGCTGGGGCCATTTACCTATGCGCCCTACAATCCGGTTTCCTATAAACCAGGCGGTTTCGCGACCGGTGCGGGACATGGTAACACCTTCCAGGACAATTTCGGCAATTATTGGAACACCGGAACTTCGTGGATAGGCTTAAACTGGGCCATGGAACGGCGGATCGTGCGTTACGCCGCCGGTTTTGATAAAGACGGGCAAATGTTCGCCAACACGCGCTTCGGCGACTTCCCCCACAAAATGCCTACCAAAACCTGGGCAGGCAAAGGCGACGAGCTTTTCACCGGCTGGATGCTGCTATCCTACAAAAAGCCCGCAACCGCTTCATCGACGCTCGACACCATGGCGGCCACAAAAATTACCGACGAAAACCCACGGACATTCTGGGCTGCAAAGCAAAACAAACCAGGCGAGACATTGACGATCGATTTGCAAACCGAGCAGGATGTGAAGGCTGTTCAAATCAATTATACGGACTATAAATCCGACATTTTCGACAACAAACCGGAAAAAGTATACACGCAATTCAAGATCTGGACTTCGAAAGACGGCAAGAAGTGGGACCTCGCAAGCGACCTCACCAAAGAGCCCAAACGCGATCGCCCCTGCGCGTACGTTGAGCTGGCAACGCCCCTGCGTGCACGTTACGTACGCTACGAGCATGTGTACGTGGCTTCGCCGACACTGGCCATCAGTGAATTCCGGATTTTTGGAAATGGCTCCGGCAAGGCGCCGCAAACACCCGCGACCTTCACCGCTGTCCGTCAGAAAGACGCCAGAAATGCAGATTTGAAATGGGAGAAAGTACCAGGGGCCGTTGGCTATAATGTGCTATGGGGTATTGCGCCCGACAAACTTTACCAGACCTACCAGTTTTGGAACGACGAGCCGAATACTTTCGAACTACGTGCATTGAATGTAGGCGTGCCTTATTATTTTGCTATTGAGGCATTTAATGAGAATGGCGTTTCGACAGTAAGCAAGGTGGTGTCGGTGAAATAGGTGCATTTGAAATTACTCATCATCCGGAAACTCGGTACCCACAAAATCAATGTCTTCATAAATCGCTTTAACCCTTATTTCGAAATTGAATTCGTCAAAGCGGATGATGTCTCCTGAATTCTCGTACAAACGGTAGCTCCAAAGATCACTCCCTTCGAGGCGTGAATAGCACTCGACTCTACTTTCGGCCTGGTAAACAATTAAATAGTAACGAAGCGTAGATATCGTCTTGTACTGGTTCAATTTGAAAACTCTGTCCCTCTTGGTGGAGGTTTTTGATATCACTTCCACTACAATGCTGGGGTGTTCTACAATATAAGTCGCCGAAAGATCTTTTGCTGCGCAGGTAACTACCACATCGGGATACAGGTAGCAAATGTTCGAGACTTTTAACTTCACACTTTCAGCGAAAGCGCGACAGCCCCGCGGGCGGAAAATACTTCTTAAGATGCTGGCTACATTCCCAACAATGTCGTTGTGATTGAAGGTAGTGCCGGACATGGCGTAAACCTCGCCATCGTAGTATTCATAGCGGATATCGCTTTGTTCGTCCAGCTCGAAGTATTCCTCGACAGTCATCCTCCGGTCAATTAGCTTAACACATCCCATAATTTACTGTTTTTTAAAAACAAATTGCAGGAAAAGACCATCAAATAAAACTAGGGCCTATTACCATTGAGCCAAAGGAGCGACGAGTCGCCATAGCTTAGGAAGCGGTAATCATTAGCCAATGCCTCTGAATAAACTGTTTTCCAATCTTTTCCTACGAATGCCGCTACCAGCAGAATCAGCGTGGAACCAGGCTGATGGTAGTTAGTAATTATCCCGCGGCATAATCTGAAGCGGTAGCCGGGAAAAATGAATATCTCCGTTTCACCCACAACCTCGTCCAGCCGCTCCCCGTCCATGTAGTCGGCAATGGCTTGAAGCGATTGCTTTGCAGAAGGCAGGTCTTCTTCGTTCCACGGATACGGATATAGCTTTTCTATGTTGAAAAGCGTCGTTTCCTTTTTGAAAAGCTTCACACCAAACCAGTACAGGCTTTCCAGTGACCGCAATGAAGTAGTGCCCACCGGCACAATCTGCGCGACGGATTGGAGTAATTCATCAATCAGCGCTCTCGTAAACACCACTTGCTCCGAATGCATCCGGTGCTCGGTTACCTTTTCCACTTTAATGGGTTGAAAAGTTCCAGCTCCCACGTGCAATGTCAGAAATGACCTGCGGATACCTTTTGCGGCCAACGCATCGAAAACGCGCGGCGTGAAGTGCAATCCGGCTGTCGGAGCGGCAACGGCGCCGTCGTGATGCGCATAAACGGTCTGGTAAGTTTCCTTGTCAGGCTCCTCGGTATCGCGATTCAGGTAAGGAGGCAATGGAATTTCGCCCAGTGCCTTGACCAAATCCAAAAAGGTGACGTCAGCATCCCAGGTCAATCGCACGAGATTCTGCTCGTAGTCGTGATAGGAAACCTGCAAACTGACAGGGTCCCCATTCACCTGAATAATGCTGGTAAGCGTGTCGCCGGGTTTCCAGCGCTTTTTATTCCCGATCATACATTCCCAAACACAGGAATGTTTTACTAGCATAGCATCGTTGATCACGCGGGTAGGCAGCGCAGGGTGGAGTAGCAGTACCTCGATGACAGCTCCGGTTTCTTTCCTGAAATGTGCCCGGGCCGGGATCACTTTGGTATCGTTGAAAACCAGCAGGGTATTCTCCGGCAATTGCGAGGGTAGGTCTGTAAACCGTAAATGACTGACTTCTCCCTCCCGGTAGACCATCAACTTCGACTGGTCGCGGGTTTCCATTGGGTATTTGGCGATGCGGTCGTCGGGCAGTTCGTACGTGTAACTCTGCAAATCAATCGCCTCAGCCGCTCTCCGCCACAATGCGTCCGGATTTTCGCTATCTGTCCTTTTACCTTCCATCGGCCGCATTACAATTTATCGTCGTGCACCGGCGGCCAAAGTAGGCGTAACGGAAGCAGGAAAACGAACAACACGAGTGCAAGGCTGGCGTAATAGAGCCAGGAGAAATCGAATACGTCCATTTTGTAGCTGGTACTATTGATCGTCGCCAATGCCAGCAAGCTGAAACCTACGATGGTGTTGATAACCGATACCAGGCAGAACAGCCAGTTGGTAAGGTGTTCGTTGAGTTCGGAACGGTGTTGCGCCCATTCTTTACGTTTCAAGATCGGCAGGTTCATTGGATCGACGTTCGGGATATGTCGTGCAATGCCGGTGATCAGGACGTTGTTCACGAGAAAAAGCCCCATTACAATGTAAAAAACGTGTTCCTTATCGACATATCGTTCCGCCAGGCCACTGTCTGCAAAATCCACTGCGACCATTTCAGGGAAGAGGGAATAGGTCCAAACCAGCGCCCCGATAACGAATAATAAAGATGCCCAACGCCAGATCTTTATTGCAAATGTTGTAACTTTCATGAAATTGGTAACCTAAATAGAGGTCTTTTCGCCATAGTAAATCGGGTGCAAAATTAGGTCGGGAAGCTTCCAAAACCTAATTGAAAAAAAGTAAAGACCTAATTCCTTTATGAAAATCTACACCAAAACCGGTGACAAAGGCACCACCTCTCTCATCGGGGGCACGCGCCTGAGTAAGGCGCACGTACGCATAGACGCGTACGGGACTGTCGACGAACTGAACAGCTACATCGGAATGCTTCGGGACCTGCCCGTGAACGAAGGCCGCAAAGACCTGCTCAAAGAAATACAGGATCGCCTGTTTACGATCGGCTCGCACCTCGCTTCGGAACCCGATCAAAAGAAGAAAATACTACCGGACTTGCACGACGAGGACGTTACGCTATTGGAAAAGGAAATGGACGCGATCGATGCAAAAGTCCCTCCCTTGCGGTCGTTCATCCTGCCGGGTGGGCATCAGTCAGTTTCTTTCGGGCACATTGCAAGGACGGTCTGCCGCCGGGCCGAGCGCGCGGTGATCCATTTGCAGCAGGGCGAAGAAGTGGAACCCATCGTAATCCGTTACCTCAACCGCCTCTCCGACTACCTTTTTATGCTCTGCCGTGCCATGACGCACGAGCTGGGAATTGAAGAGGTTACGTGGCAGCCGAGGGTTTCCCGACAAAAATAATTGTTATACTAAATATCAATTATTTATAGATTAAATTCTTTAAATTGCGGGACTTAGAAAGAATGCGCCGGGCTCTCCAAATCCTGCCTTTTTTCAAAGTATAAGCTTCGGAAAGCGTTTGAAAAATTAAATTTTTTGGCATCATGACAGCCGACACAGTACAAATAGAAGTTCAGCAAACCACCCAATCCCGTTTGCAGGAGGTTGACTTCAACAACCTCGTTTTTGGACGGAACATCTCCGACCATATGTTCATCGCCGAATACAAGAACGGACAATGGCAAGACCTGCGCATCGTCCCTTACGGCGACCTCTCTCTTAGCCCTGCTACCGCCGCGCTACATTACGGTCAGGCGATTTTCGAGGGAATGAAAGCTTACAAAAACGATGCAGGTGAAGTGCTCCTTTTCCGTGCCATCGATAACTGGAAACGTCTCAACAAATCCGCCGAGCGCCTTTGCATGCCGCAGATCCCGGAAGAGATCTTCATGAACGGACTTACCGAGCTGCTCCGCCTGGATGCTGGTTGGGTACCGTCTCAACCTGGCTGCTCGCTTTACATTCGTCCATACATGTTTGCTACCGATCCGTACATCGGAGTCAAACCATCGGAATCATACTATTTCATCATTTTCACCAGCCCGGTAGGCACTTATTACGCAAAACCGCCGCGCGTGAAAGTGGAAACGCATTTCATCCGCGCCGCGGAAGGCGGTGTAGGCGCTACCAAATGTGCGGGTAACTACGCAGGTTCGCTCTACCCGGCAAAACTGGCCCAGCAGGAAGGTTACGACCAGCTGATCTGGACTGACGCCCGCAATCACGAGTACATCGAAGAATCGGGCACGATGAACATTATGTTCATGCTGGATGGCAAATTGCTTACCCCGCACGTTTCCGAAACCACGCTCGACGGTATCACCCGCAAGAGCATTGTGGCTATCGCCGAGCATTGGGGTATCCCCGTGGAAGAGCGCCGTATCACGGTAAAAGAGATCATCGACGCATTGAAAGCCGGTAAGCTCGAAGCCGCATTCGGGGCCGGAACTGCCGTGGTAATTTCTCCGTTCGCAACGATCGCGTACGAAGGCGTGGATTACGCGCTGCCCGAAATCAAGGAAGATTCATTCGTGAGTAAGGTAAAAACTTACCTCACCAACCTCCGCACCGGTAAAGAACAAGACATCTTCGGCTGGATGTTGAAGGTTTAATGAATGAATGAATGAGTGAATGACCGAATGAGTGAATTTTGAATGAGTGAACAGGTCAGCAAGTCGTTGAAATAGTAAGAGTTCAAAGTTAGGGCAGTCCCGAGCTTTGAACTCTTTTTATTAGAACCATTCACTCATTCAAAATTCATTCACCCATTCAAACAAACGTCCGCGTACCGGAATAGTTGTCGCGAAATTCTTTGGGCGTGCAGCCGTTCCTGCTTTTAAAAATCCGGTTGAAATACGAAAGGTTATTGAACCCGCATTTGTAGGCAATCTCCGAAATCGTGTTGGTAGTATTGATCAGCGATCGCGACGCGTGGCCGAGGCGGATCTCGTTCAGACTTTCGACGAATGTCTTACCCGTTCGCTTTTTGATAAACCTGCTGAACGAGACTTCCGACATTCCCGCCAGCTTCGCCACACCCGCCAGGTTCACGTCCTTATCATAATTGTCGCGCATGTAGGCAAACACCTTCTCGATGCGACGGCTGTTGAAATTGATGTTCTCGTCCGTAAATGTGCTGTTGGAAAGCGTCCGCATGTCACGCGAAACCGACAGGTCGTGCAGGATCGACATCAGTTCCAGCATTGAATCGAAGCCGCTCTTTTGCGCCAGACTGGTGAGCCTCGGCTTGATCCGCTCGATCGTGTCCCTCGAAAAGGCGATCCCCTTAGCCGATTTTTCCAGCAGCGAGCGGACGAAAAACAGCTGGTTCCGTTTCAAAAACTTATCGTCGAACAAATCACGGTGGAACTGCACCGTCACTTCCTTGATCTCGGGCATTCCTTCCTGCCAATGGTAGGCATTAGTAAGCCAGCCATGCGGCAGATTGTTACCCACCAGCACCAATTCCGCGTCGTCGATCACTTCGGTATGATCGCCCACGACCCGCTTTACGCCTTTTCCCGACAGGATCAGGTTCAATTCGAACTCCTCGTGGCTGTGCAGCGGGAAATCGAAGACGGTCTTTTTTCGGTCAAAAACAGTAAAGCAATCGTACTGGGTAAGTGGGGTAATTTCTCGGTAGATTTCACTCATAGGCTAAATTGTATTTTTTAGGTTAAATTGACGAGCAGCCGGTATCGATCCACTATGTTATATTGAGGTAACAATTTAAATATTAATTATTAATAATGCCATCTGTAAACCTTCCCATAATCCTAAAAACTGTTAGTATTGGTCTAGTCATGGATAAAAAAGTATTATACCCCGCGGCGATTTTGTCAATAAGTTTGTGTCAGGCGCGGATCGATTTGCCGGCTCACCGATGAAAATCACGGCGATCGACCTCCTCGTCATATTACTCTACCTGATTACGGTCATGGTGATCGGCATTTACCTGAAACGACAGGCGTCAAAAAGTAAAAACGACTACCTGCTCGGAGGGAAATCCATGCCGTTCTGGATGCTCGGCATTTCCAATGCATCGGGCATGTTCGACCTTTCCGGCACGGCCTGGATGGTGGCGATTATGGTAGTTTATGGTGTAAAGAGCATTTGGCTGCCGTGGTTGTGGCCGGTATTTAACCAGATATTCATGATGGTGTACCTCTCGATGTGGCTAAGGCGCTCCAATGCGGCTACCGGCGCAGAATGGATGCTGTTCCGTTTCGGCGACCGGCACGGCGGCGGGCTCTCCCATAAGATTATCATCGTCTTCGCATTGCTGTCCTGCATGAGTTTTATGGCCTACGGTTTTATAGGGCTCGGCAAATTCATCGAAGTATTCATACCCTGGGAAATCGTCAAAGCGTTCCTCCCATTCAATTTACCGCCCGCCTACACCGCCCATTTCTACGGGATCCTTTTTACGGTTTTCACTGCCTGTTATGCCCTCTTGGGTGGCATGAAAAGCATTGTATGGGCCGATATGCTGCATTACCTTATTATGGTAATCGTGTGCGTTTCGGTTGCCGCTATGGCTTACGCGGCGCTGCCGGGGGTGGAGAGTTTACGGATACCTCACGGCTGGACAGACCTATTCTTTGGAAAAGAGCTCGGCCTCGACTGGTCCGATCATTTACCCGCGGCTGCCAAAAAGCTGCAAAGCGACAGCTTTACCCCTTTCGGCTATTTCTTCACGCTAATGGCTGCCAAAGGTATTCTGGCAAGCCTCGCAGGCCCTGCGCCCAATTACGACATGCAGAAAATCCTCTCGACCCGCTCGCCGAGGGAAGCGGCACTGATGAGCATGATCGTGAACGTTGTGTTATTACCAACGCGGTACCTTTTTATCACCGGGATCACCGTTTTCGCACTGCTATATTTCCGGCAACCAGGCATTTCGGCTGCAATAGGTACCGATTTTGAGAAAGTACTTCCGGCGGTGCTCAATACTTACATCCCTTCGGGTTTACTGGGCCTGGTGCTGATTGGGCTGATGGGGGCGTTCATGGGCACATTCGCGGGCACTTTCAATGCAGCGCAGGCCTATTTTGTCAATGATATTTACCTCCGGTCCTTCAACCCCGATGCCAGTAACCGGCAGATCAGCCGGGTAAACTACCTTTCCGGCATTGTGATCGTTTGCATCAGTATTCTGCTCGGCCTGCTCGCGAAGGACGTCAACAGCATTCTTCAATGGATCGTATCGGCTTTGTACGGAGGATATATTGCCTCCAATGTGCTTAAATGGTACTGGTGGCGGTTCAACAGCGCCGGCTTTTTCTGGGGAATGACGGCCGGGATCGTTTGTGCGCTGGTGTGCCCGTCTATTTTTGAAGGTATATTGCCCCTGTACTACTTCCCGCTCATTCTCGGTATCTCGGCGATCGGCGCAGTGGTGGGGTCGCTGGCAACCAAACCTGCCGATATGGAAGTCCTTAAAACATTTTACCGAACGGTAAACCCCTGGGGGTTCTGGGGCCCGGTCCGGAAGGAGGTCCGCAAAAGCGATCCGTCGTTTTTACCAAACAGCCATTTTGCGAGGGACCTTTTCAATGTAGCAGCCGGTATCGTCGCACAAACGGCCATCACAGCGGTGCCTGTTTTTGGTATTCTTAAAATGCCCGCCGAAACGCTGATCGCGACGGCTGTTTTTCTATTATGCTCGGCTGTTCTCTGGAAGACGTGGTACAAGCACCTCCCTCAACAGTGATTATCGAACAATCCCTGACAAAATCAACCATGACTATCTTCGAAGAGCGATTTCAGCGCATCCAAAACGAAAAGCAGCGGCTGACCGAAGCACCCAATGAAATGTTGGGCTCACGTGACGGGTTTTGTGACCGTTACAAATTCCCCGTGCTCACCGCGGCACACGTGCCGGTTTTCTGGGAATACGACCTCGATCCCGGCAGCAATCCCTATTTCATGAAGCGGTTCGGGATCAATGCGGTTTTCAATGCCGGGGCCATCAAGCTCGATGGTAAATACCTGCTCGTCGTCCGGGTTGAAGGTTACGACCGGAAATCGTTTTTTGCGGTGGCTGAAAGTGCCACCGGCACCAGTGGATTCGAATTTTGGAAATACCCGCTCGAAATGCCCGAAACCTCCGAACCGGACGTCAATATTTACGATATGCGGCTCACAACCCATGAAGATGGCTGGATTTACGGGTTGTTTTGCACCGAACGCAAAGATCCCGATGCCGCTCCCGGGAACGAATCGCAGGCGATAGCGCAATGCGGGATCGCACGCACGCGTGACCTGCGCACCTGGGAGAGGCTTCCGGACCTGAAAACACCGTCGGCCCAGCAGCGGAACGTGGTTTTGCATCCCGAATTTCTCAACGGCCAATACGCGTTCTACACGCGTCCGCAAGATTCGTTCATCGAGGCTGGACGGGGCGGAGGTATCGCGCTGGGCCTCGCCTGCCGTATCGAGCATGCGCAAATCACCAGTGAAACGGTCATTGACCAGAAGAAATACCACACGGTCTACGAATCGAAAAACGGCCAGGGCCCCGCGCCTATCAAAACCCGGCTCGGCTGGCTGCACCTCGCACATGGCGTAAGGCATACCGCCGCAGGCTTGCGCTACGTGCTTTACCTCTTCATGACAGACCTTGTCGATCCTGCGAAGGTCATTTATAAGCCCGCAGGCTATTTTCTCGCGCCCGAAGGCATCGAACGCATCGGCGATGTCTCCAATGTGGTATTCTCAAACGGCTGGATAGTCGATGACGATGGCTCCGTATTCATTTACTACGGCTCTTCCGACACGCGGCTGCATGTTGCTACCACGTCGGTAGAGCGGCTTCTCGACTATGCCGTCCACACACCATCCGACGGCCTCACTTCCGCCACTTCCCGTAATACCCTCACCACCATCATCAGGCGTAACCTTCCATTTCTCCCGGTCGGCCATGCCGAGAGCAACACCACTCCTAATGCTTTAAGGTAGCTCCAAGCATTGACGTATATCAATCACCGAACATTCATCTGATAGCATTCACGGCTGACTCCCAACCTATTCATACTGCCGCAGCCAGTTTGAAACGAGTTATCCAAAACCCATAATAGCGCTATTACATATCGGCATAACATCGATTTTGATCATTAAAAAGGTGTTAAAAATGTGTTATTTTCAGATAAAAAAGCACTATACACATATGGAGTCAACCGCGGTATATTTGACTCGATTTTTAGTACTATTTCCCCAACCTAAGTCCGGTTTAACCTATCGATGTACTGATTGTATGAAAAAAACTTTACTAGTTAAAATGCTGATACTGTTTACTGTGCTCTCCCTCAGGGGGTATGCGCAGGAAATGACGGTATCCGGGAAAGTAAGCGATGCCAGCGGCGGCGAGATTGCCGGTGTGAACGTTGTCGTGAAAGGTACCACAAGAGGTACCACATCTAATGACAAAGGGGAATATAGCATCACTGTCGACAAGGGGAAAACCCTGGCATTCAGCTATATTGGGTATGTTACAAAAGAAGTGGTGGCGAATGCGACCATACTGAACATTTCGCTGACCGCCGAAGCAACCGCGTTGAATGAAGTGGTAGTTACGGCTTTGGGTATCAGCCGCGAAAAAAGATCACTTGCCTATTCCATTACCGAAGTAGGAGGTGCAAACATGACTGCCGCCCGCGAAGCCAACCTCGGCAACGCGCTCGCCGGTCGTGTGGCGGGGGTTAACGTGAGCAAAATCGCTTCCGGGCCAGCGGGCTCGTCGCGCGTGATCATTCGTGGTAACAAATCTCTTCAGGGGCCTAACCAACCGCTGTATGTAATCGACGGTATACCGATGGATAACAACAACTTCGGCCAGGCCGGCCTCTGGGGCGGTTCGGATGAAGGCGATGGTCTTTCGAGTATCAACCCGGACGACATTGAGTCGGTGACAGTACTGAAAGGGGCAAATGCTGCGGCCCTTTACGGCTCCCGCGCTGCAAATGGGGTTATCAACGTAACCACCAAACGTGGAACCAAGCGGAAAGGTATCGGCGTCGAATTTGGCTCGAACTATGTATTTGAGAAGTTGAATGACCTATCCGACCTGCAACATTCCTACGGCACCGGCTCTTACGCAAATGGGGTAGCTTCAAAACCCACCTCCCAGACCCAAGCATATGAATGGGGTGACGACTCATGGGGGCCAAAATATGACAACAGTCAATATATCGGCTTCGACGGTAAAATGAGGCCCTATGCTTATCAGGGCGATAATTTCTCCCGCTTTTATAAAACCGGCCATGCATTTACCAACAACCTTGCATTGTCGGGCGGAAGCGAAACCCAGAACTTCCGGGCGTCAGTGACAAATCTGAACAGCAGCACTATTCTTCCCAATTCGGGCTACGACAGGATCAACATTTCGCTGTCTACCAATGCAAAATTCGGAAAGCGGCTGACGCTGGACGCGAAAGTACTTTACTCGGAGGAGAAAGCTAAAAATCGCCCGAACGTGTCCGACTCACCCGGTAATGCGATCCAGTCGCTATGGCGTACCCCTGGCAGCTACAATGTGCTTGACTACTATGGCGACCCCGCCAAACCCGGTGCAATCCCTGCCGGAACCGATGCAAATAGCCTGAGTGTCTTTGGAAAACAAGTTGGTGAAGAATTCCAGCAAGCCAGCAACAACTGGGGACAAAACCCTTACTGGGTAACCTACCAGTTTATTAAAACCGACAAGAAAAACCGGCTTATCACCTCCGGTTCCTTGAAATACCAGATTACCGACTGGCTGTACATCTCGGGACGCGTCGGCCTCGATAAATATCAACGCCGTGCGGAAGGCCTTACGCCGGAAGGAACAGGTTATCAGCGTGGTGGCGCCCGGAGCATGGGAACCTGGAACGTACAGGAACTCAATGCCGAATACATGATAGGAGTGAATAAAGACTTCGGAAAGATCGGCATTAACGTATTTGGGGGTGGTAACCGCATGAGGCGGAAATACGACTACGTAAATGCTTATGGTAATGGCTTCAACGTTCAGTTCTTTCCTGCTCTAAATAACGTTAAAGGGAAATCGTGGGATTATGATTTCAGAGAAAAAGGCATCAACTCTTTATTGGGTTCGGCGGAGATTTCTTACGACGGTTTCCTCTATCTGAATGCAACAGCGCGTAACGACTGGTTCTCTGTTTTGAACGCCTCAAGCAACAGTACGCTCTATCCGTCTGTCGGGATCAGCTTCGTATTCTCCGACGCTTTCAAAAACCTCCCTTCCTGGATTTCTTATGGTAAGGTACGCGCTTCCTGGGCGCAGGTGGGTAATGCGACAAACGATGAGTATACAACCAACCTGACCTATTCCCTGAACGGCAACCCGCACCTGGGTTATCCGATGGCATCGTTCTCGCAAGCGATGGGTAACGGCGGTACCATTCCAAACCCCAATCTGAAACCACTGACGGTGACTGAAAAAGAGATCGGTATCGATTTTCGCCTTTTCAATAACAAGGTGGCTGTCGATTTCACTTACTATGATCAGCAGACCACCAAAGACATCCTGAGCGCGACCATTTCCAAAGCCACCGGATTTGGACAGACTTATGTAAACCTTGGAAAAATGCAAAACAGGGGCATTGAGCTGTTGCTGACCGTAACTCCCCTCAAAAGCAGCACTCTTAACTGGGATGTCAGTTTAAACCTTGCCAAAAACAATAACAAAGTAAAATCGCTGATCGAAGGCAGCAATGAGCTGGTGATGGAAGAGCCGCGTACACGTAATTCTTACATCAAAAACATTGTAGGCCAACCGTTCGGAATGATCACCGGCCGCGTGCAGAAAATGTCGCCGGATGGCCAGCCCGTATTTTACGCCGATGGCCGCCCAGTCGGATCGAGTGGATATGAGATTATTGGTAATGGTATCGCCAAGCTTACCGGCGGTCTGACCAACGCATTCAATTACAAAGGCATTGATCTTTCTTTCCTGGTCGACTTCAAATGGGGCGGCGATATCCTTTCGGGTACCAACATGCGCCTAACCCAATGGGGTTTGAGCCAACAGTCGTTGCAAGGAAGAGAAGGCGAAGCACCTTTGACCGTAACGGGGGTAACACAAGAAGGAACACAATACAAACCGTTCACCAAAACCCTCTCTCCACGTGAAGCCTATGACTACTGGCAGTCGGTTGGTGGCGAAGCTGATGCCGTGACACCGATGTTCCTTTATGACGCCTCTTTCATCAAATTGAGACAATTAACACTGGGATACACTTTCCCTAAAAAACTGCTCGAAAAAACCCCGCTGCAAAATCTGAGCATCTCGTTCGTGGGCCGCAATCTCGCCATCCTGTTCAAAAACATCGATAACGTAGATCCGGAATCCACCTACTCAAATGGAAACTCTCAGGGCTTCGACTACTTTGGGTTCCCCTCAACACGCAGTTACGGTTTCAACTTGAGAGCAACATTCTAATTATCCCGACATGAAAAATTTGACCAAATATTTAAAATATAGCCTGGCAATCGTGTTGGCGACCAGCTGCGACACGGAGGAGCTGCACGACCTGAATATCAACCCGCAGGCATTGAACCAGGTAAACCTGAACCTGCTCTTCACTTCGGCCGAACTGGGTATTGCCTCTAATGGAACATCCGGCGACAACCGCTACATCGACTGGCGTACCAACATAGGCATGTGCGCCTACGCGATCCAGCAACTGGCCAATGCGGGTGGTGGTATCGCTCCCGGTGACAAATACACGGTGAATGCCGAAACCAACGCGGCGCCCTTTGATTTTACCTATAATGACCAGCTGAAAAACCTCGCCGAAGTCCTCAAACAATCGGGACCAGGCGGATTCGGGGAAGGTAAGTACCTGAATATGCGCCAGGCTGCCCGCATTCTTCGCGCATTCAGCTTTGCCCGCCTCACCGACTTTTACGGCAACATCCCTTATTCGGAGGCCAACAAAGGCACAGAGGGTATTTTCTTCCCAAAATATGATTCGCAGGATGCCGTCTACGCCGACTTGCTGAAAGAACTCGACGAAGCCTCTTCGGCGCTGAGCACATCCAATGCGGATGAAGGCTTCGCCGCTGCCGATTTCATTTACAAAGGCGACATCGCGAAGTGGAAGAAATTCGGCTTTTCACTGATGCTACGCCTCGCCATGCGTATTTCCAATGTAGATGCAGCCAAAGCAGCCACTTATGTAACCAAAGCGGCTGCCGGAGGCGTATTCGCCAGCAATGCCGACAACGTTTGGGTAGCAATGGCCGACGGCCCGGGCGAATGGACTAACCAGAATGGTATTTCCCGGGCGTTCGATCCGGGCGATGGTGGGCAACCCGCTTACCTGAGCGCTACGCTGGTCAACTTTCTGAAGGGTGCCAACGCCAACAGCGCCACCGATGATGATCCCCGACTGATGGTAATCAGCGGAGGTATCGGCGACTGGACTGCCGCCGGCTACACGCCAATCACGGTTGATCCTCTGAAACAGAAAGGAATGCCGAACGGCTACGACCAACCTATGCTCGACAAACTGGAAGGCCAGGCTGTGATATTGCCAAAAACCTACTCCCGCATTAACGTAAAAATGTTGCAGGATTCCGATCCTTACATGATCATGAATTATGGCGAAGTGGAGTTCCTTCTGGCCGAAGCCATTGAACGCAAAATCGGAAGCGGTATCTCCGGAACGGCGAAATCGCATTACGACGCCGGTGTGAAAGCATCCATGCAAATGTATACACCGTACGACGCGTCACTGACCGTTTCGGATGCCGCCGTGGCCGCTTACCTGACTACCTACCCCTACGGCACCGCCAAACCGGCGCTCGAAATGATCGGGGAACAAATGTGGGTCAACAAGTTCTTCAACTGGTGGGAAGCCTGGAACGACTGGCGCAGAACCGGCTTTCCCAAGCTGACGCCCACCAACTACCCTGGCAACGTAACTAATGGAACCATTCCCGTAAGACTCCGCTATCCGACCAACGAAGTAGCAGGTAACCCCAACTATCAGACAGGTGCTACTTTGCCCGATGACTTCACCACTAAGGTATGGTGGGACAAATAGTATAAATTAGTAGATTTAATTCAAAAGGTGCCCTGAATATTTTGGGGCATCTTTTTGTTTTTTATCCTAATTTTGAAATTCACCTGATTCATTAATTTCTACTGGTTATGATACAATCGTTTGCGGCCGATGCCGATAAAAATGAGGTTTTCGAAAAAGTACAACAGTTTATAGATGAGCAAGGCTTCACGGTTGTAGCGAAAGACCATTCACGTCCCTGGGGCGGCTTCTTTGTACTCGACGAGACTCAGGCGCCCAAGTTCATCTCCACATTTTTCCCGCATTTGTCTCTGGCCGACTTTGCAGGTTATGAAAAATTAAGCCCCAAAATTCTCGTGGTGGCTCCCAACAAACGCCTTTCGTGGCAATACCACCACCGCCGCGCCGAAATATGGAAAGTGATCGGCGGCAACGCGGGTATCGTGATCAGCGACACCGACGAAGAAACCGAGTTGCAGCAACTGCCGATCGGCACGGTCGTTAACCTCAAAAAAGGTGAGCGTCATCGCCTGGTAGGTGTCAACGAATGGGGTTTCGTAGCGGAAATCTGGCAACATACGGATCCTTCCAATCCATCCGACGAAGACGATATCGTTCGTGTCCAGGACGATTTCGGAAGATAATCCACTCAGCATTCCAGATCTGGCAAGTCTGACAGGCTTGCCAGGTTTGTAACTATTCATCCTAACCTACGCCAGTCATGAAATTCGGAAAAGTTGAGAACCCCGATGACATAGATTTCAGTTTGCCGCCGGAAGCTCCTGCCAACAAAGCGCTGCTGAATGCGGCGAAAGCCGGAAAGCCGGGCATATACATCGGGTGCGCCAAGTGGAACAAGACCGATCTCAAAGGATTTTACCCCAAAGGCACCAAGGACGAATTGGCCTATTACGCGACCCAATTCAACAGCATCGAACTGAATGCGACCTTTTACAATAACTTCCCCGTCGAAACGATCGAAACCTGGTACGCCAAAACACCGGCGGGTTTCAAATTCTTCCCCAAACTGCACCAGGGTATCAGCCACTGGAAGAGGCTGAAAGACGCGAAGGAGCCGACCGACATATACCTCGACGGAATCGCCCATTTGCAGGACAAACTCGGAATGCTTTTCCTGCAAATGCCCGACAATTTCGGCCCTAAAAACTGGGAAATATTGAAGGCATACCTCGAAGACTGGCCTTCGGGCTTCCCGCTGGCGCTGGAATTGCGCCACACGGGATGGTACGACGGGTCTTTTAAAAGCGAAGACCTGTATAGCTTGCTGGAAAAGAAAAACATCACGCATATTGTGACCGATTCGGCCGGGCGCCGTGATCTGTTGCACATGCGGCTCACAACACCTACCGCGTTCATCCGCTACAACGGCGCTAATGTCGATTCGGACTACACCCGCCTCGACGACTGGTTTGAAAGGCTGAAACTGTGGACGGAGGAAGGTATTCAGAACATTTACTTCTTTGTCCACCAGAACCATGAGGAAGCATCGCCCCTGCTGTCGTCGTATTTGATTCAGAAACTGAACAGGGAACTGGGAATGGAACTGCAAGTCCCTTACGATCCGAGGGTAGCAAGCGGGCAGGTTAGTCTATTCAAATAGCAAGAGGCGGGATCGAAACCCGCCTCTTGCATTTATTTCAACTCTAATTTTACTCCCTGTTGAGGGAAAATCAACCGAAGGCCAAAGTTATTCCCGGCGCTTAGTTCCTCTCGTATCGTCTCCTCATTATTACCCGTAGGTTTTATATGCGTGACGACCACATTCAGGTTCCGCAAATGTTCCTTTCCGGCCAGTCCCGCAAGCACTTCAAACTCCTTTATAAACCATTTCGGCGTCAGGTGCCCGTACAAATGACGATCCGGCTGTGCGTTGGGATAAGAAACTTCCAGAAAAACCCCTTTCAACTGACCTGATTTCAGCAGCGGCGCCACGGTGGCCCAAACCCGTTTCATATGGTCCGTTTCTTCCACCTCATCGGGACCCGTATCACCAAAATAGAGCGCGTAATCGTCACGGTACCGCACCAGGAACGCCGTACTGGAATAAGGCTTCGAATGACTCAGCGGAAAGGCCCGGACTGACATTTCCGTTTCCGTAATCGGTGTTTCGATGCCCTCCGCCAGTTGCTGGTAGCGGTATTTGTTCAATGCGGGCGCATTGCCGTCGCTCGTCAGATTGGGCCAACTCTGCCAGTTGAAGTAATGCGCCTTCATCACGCGAATGCAATGCTCCATCGCATACACCTGCTTCACTGTATCATCCACCGAATTGATGATCATTCCCGAAATATGATCGAGGTGCGGATGTGAAATAAGATAACCTTTGATATATTTTTTCAGAACCGTTTCGGCATCTGCATGAAACGCATGTTTGCCGATCGCCACACTAATGCCGTTGCTTACCGTCCCCGCATCCAGGCACACGTAAGCATCTGAGCCCGCGGGCGCGAGCATGTATGCGGAAAGGTTTCCATCCATTGTCCCGCCTTTCACACCTAAGGGCACGACATTAAAACCCTTTTGTGCAAATGAAGCCGACGCCAGAAAATGCAGCAGAAAAAGAGTAACTATATTTCGCATATTTATTTCGGAGGTTTAAAATGGCCAGAAAAAGGCCACGACACAAAACTACGAGGCGTTTCGGGAAGATCGTCAAATAAAAGCCGAACAAAGCAAATGCCTATCTTCGCAAACCAGACAGTTAAATGCGTAAACCAATGCCCGAAATCACCCGCACCACCAGCGACAATCCCGCTTTCCAAAATCTCACCAGCGAACTCGACGACGAACTCTGCCGCATTTATAATACCAACAAGGAAGATTACGAAGAATACAACCGCATTACCGGCCTGCCAACAGTTGTAGTGGTTTACGAAAATGGGGGCGCTATTGCCTGCGGCTGCTTCAAACAATTCGACGCACAACGCATCGAGCTGAAACGCATGTTCGTAAGACCCGGCTTTCGCGGCAAAGGCATTGCGTCGATGATGGTTTCAGAGCTCGAAAAATGGGCCCGTGAGCTTGGCTACCCAACCGCTATCCTTGAAACTGGTAAAGGCCAGCCGGAAGCAATTGCATTGTACCGGAAGCTTGGTTATACCGATATCCCGCATTTCGGGGAATTTCCGGAGGAATCGCGGAGTGTTTGTTTGGGGAAAACTCTATCTTAACCGTTTTCAACGTGAACTGACACGCAAGTGGAAACCTCAACCCCTCCCTTCTACCAAAAACTCTCCCTGACGCTCCTGGCGATCGGCATCATCATGGTCGCGATTTACCTGGGCCAGGACATTATCGTTCCGCTGGCGCTCGCCGGTTTGCTGGCAGTTCTGCTCCGTCCGCTCGAACAGTGGCTGATACGAATAGGAATACCGAAATTGATCGCTATTACATTGGCATTAACCATTGCGATATTGATCGTTTCGGCGGTTACCGTGCTCATTTCAATGCAAGTAGCCGATTTCACGGATGAATGGCCCAAGCTGAAAAGAAATATTGATCATTTTTACCGCGACGCGCGCCGGTGGATTCGCCGGGAATACAGCGTGAGCTACCGCCAGCAAGCCGAATATTTGAAAAATGCGCAGAGCAAAACACTGGAAACCTTCCAGGGGCCGGAAACACTGGGTGCGGTAACAGGCCCGCTCGGTACATTGATCCTTATTCCAATCTATACTTTTCTGCTGCTCTATTACCGGGCCATGCTGATCCATTTTTCGGTAGTGCTTTTCGCTGAAGAGCAAAAGCATCGCGTGCTGGAAATTCTGGGACAAATTAAATCGATCATCCAGAGCTACATGGTGGGATTACTGCTCGAAACAACCGCGGTGGCCGTACTCAATTCCGCCGGTTTGCTGGTGCTGAACGTGCAGTATGCCATCTTACTGGGCGTAATGGCGGCGATCCTGAACCTGGTACCATACATCGGCGGGCTCGTGGCGACGGTGTTGGCGGTGATGGTAACGTTTATCAGCCATCCTGAAATCGATGTGCTACTGGGTGTTGTGGGGGTATTCATCGCCGTGCAGGTAATCGACAACAATTTTCTGGTTCCGTTCATTGTCGGCTCCAAAGTGCGCATCAATGCATTGGTATCGATTGTAGGCGTGCTCGTAGGCGGTGCGCTCGCGGGCTTGTCGGGAATGTTTCTTTCTATTCCGGCAATCGCGATGATGAAAGTGGTTTTCGACCGGGTGCCGGGACTGGAACCGTGGGGAATTCTGCTCGGCGACCAGACGCCCGAACAGGAGAACAACAACCTGTTCCGTTTTGTAAACCTGAAAAAAAACACGGTGGGCGATCCCACGGTGGGCGCCTCCACGCCAGGCGATCCGGAGAAGGAAAACCAGCCGTGAAAGTATCACGGCCGGTTATTACTATTGGTGTCAGCTTACAAATTGCTTGGTATCCACCACCGCTTTGAGGTCATGCAGCAGGCTGAACAACCCGAAGAATGTGCGGTTGATGTAAATAAAGTGTTTGGACCCGCGGTTCATATTCATTTTTCGCAGCTCTTTGTCATTGGCGTATTTCTCACCCAAAGCGGCCAGTTTCAGAAAGAACTCCTCGTCCGAAAAATCGAATGTCTCGGAATGGAACGGCTGCGTGAGCAATGTGAGTATCTCCCGGAATAGATTCGAGAAATAAACGGTTTCGGCTTTGGTATCCTTGTCAGTCAGGATTTCGAGCTCGGCGAGTTTGGCATGGAAAATCGCGGGATTGTTCAGGTTCTCCGGCTCGGCGAGTTCAAAATAAGGTACGTAGAACTCCTCGGGTATTTCTTTTATACAACCAAAGTCGATAGCGATGAGGTTGTCGTTTTCGTCGACCAGGAAATTGCCGGGATGCGGGTCGGCGTGGACTTTACGGAGCTGATGCACCTGGAACATATAAAAATCCCACAACGCCTGCCCGATCTTGTTGGCTGTTTCCTGGTCAGGATTTGTCTTGCAAAACTCCGACCAATGCTTGCCATTCATCCAGTCCATCGTAATCACCCGCTCACTCGAAAACTCCGGGTAATATTTCGGAAACAGCAGGTTGGGGATATGCTCACAAGCCTCCGCAATTTCGGTGCTCTGGGCTATTTCGAGAATGTAATTCGTCTCCTCGGTCAGCTTCGTTTCCACTTCTTTGAAATACTTGTCCGAATCCTTTGCCTGGATATTGAACATCTTCATTGCGATCGGCTTCACCAGCGCCAGGTCCGACGAAATACTTTCCGCAATACCGGGATACTGGATTTTCACAGCCAGCTCTTTACCATGATGCGTAGCCTTATGCACCTGGCCAATGCTCGCCGCATTGATCGCATTGGGATTGAAAGAGTCAAACAGTTCCAGCGGCGACTTCCCAAAATATTTCCGGAACGTCTTCACTACCAGCGGCGCGGAAAGTGGCGGTACCGAAAATTGCGAAAGCGAAAACTTCTCTACATAAGCCTGCGGCAGGAAATTCTTCTCCATACTCAGCATCTGAGCGAGTTTCAACGCGCTGCCTTTCAAACTTTTGAGGCTATCATAAATATCCTCGGCATTGTTACTGTTGAGGTTGTCCCTGGCCGTTTCCGGACTGGTGATCTTCTCCCCGTAATATTTCAGATAATTCCCCCCGATCTTTACCCCTGTGGAAATAAGCCGGGTGGCACGCCGTATTTTGGAAGTAGGTATGCTGTCGATTGTCTCCATTCCTACTTCAATTTTTCCTTAATGAGAAACTTCCCAAAATCGATCACGCTCTCCAAAGGCGTGGTATCGATCAGGTCGAATGTGGCCCGGATCGATTTTTCGATGAACAGGTCCGTCTTTTCAAAACCGACGGATTCATCATCAATCCAGAATTTCAAGGTAAGCAGGAGTTGAATCCATGCACCTTCTTCCAGCGCATCTTGCTGCGCTTTTCTTATGCGTTCGCTTCTGGCTTTCAGGTAGCCATCGCTGATTTCGTGGATGTATTCTTTAAAACTGTTGCGAAATTCTTTCAGCTTCAGAATACCGTTCAGCTTGTTCTTTTCCTCCTTCAATGCAAAAACCACATAGCTGCGGTTGGCAGTCAGGATTTCAACCAGTGTAAAATAGTAAGCTAAAAGTTTGTCCCTAAAACCTGCTCCGTCGATCTCACCGCTCTGGCTGATCAGGTTCACGGCCAGGTTATGAAAACTCACAAAAACGCGTTTTTCAAGCGAATCGATGGAAGTAAAGAACTTGTAAAAATCCTTTTCCGCGAAACCGTGCGCTTTGGAAAACAGGTACACCGATTCCGGCTTCTTGTGATTTTCCAGGCAGTAATGCATGTATAACTCGGTAATCTTGTCGGCGGTGAGGTCCACGCTTGCTGGTGGTAATGCCTTCGTTTTGGTAGCCATCAGAAGTATTTGTTTACTTATGGAAGATGAGTCACGTAAAAGTAAACGCTCGGAACGGCTATTTAATTCCAGTAAGTTAGTACGAAGCTCTCGCTCCGTACCAACTATTCGCAGGCCTCCGGCCGGTCAAACAAGCAACTCCATGCGAATCGCCCACCCGACCGGCCGGAGGCCTGCGAATAGCTTGCACGAAGCAGGAGCTTCGCGCTATTTTTGAAACACATTTAAATTCAAAAACGCATTGCGAAATTTCCCTTTCGGGTCCATTTGCGCAGCCAGCTCCCTGAATTCCGGCAGTTTTTCATACCTTTTTTCCAGCAATCCGGGCGAAACAGTAAACAATTTACCCCAATGCGGCCTTGGGTTAAAGGGCGCCAATTCCTTTTCAATGACCGGCAACAGCTTGCTCACCGCCGGCCAGTCCTGTTTCCACGTAAAATGGATCGCCACCGAATCCTGTTTGTAACAAGGGCTCAGCCAGAGGTTATCGGCGGCAATGGTCCGTACTTCGGATGTAAACAAATGCGGGCTGATTTGACTGCCCATTTTGGAAATAGCTAAAATCGCATCCACCGCATTCCTGCGAGGCACAAAGTATTCCGTTTGCAACTCCTTGCCGCTACTTGGCGTGAAACCCATTTTGAAATGCGGCATCCGCTCGTACCACGGCCCCGGTACACCCATTTGCTCGGTGCAGTTCTCAGCAGAAAGTTCGGGGATCGGATGCATGTTTTTCGTAGCCAATTTTGCCCCGAAGAATTCTTTATCGGGTATGGTAGGATCGCTCAATTTCTGTTTTACCCATACTTCTGTAATTGCGTCGCTCGCCCAATTGGTAAATAAACTTACACTATACCCACTTGCCTCTATTTTATCAAAATGAATTTTCAGTTGATTTAGCGGCAAGTTTTCATACACATATTGCCTCATCGAAAACGTCGGCTGCATATTCAGCGTCACTTTCGTCACCACACCTAATGCCCCCAAATGCACCACCGCCGCATTGAATTTCTCGCCGTCTTTCTCCCAGCTCAATTTCACCACCTCACCATCCGCAGTTACGATTTCCATTGCCGACACCGCCGTAGCCAGGTTCCCGTTCTTTTCCCCCGATCCGTGCGTGGCCGTAGCACAGGCTCCCGCGACCGAAATATGCGGCAGCGAAGCCAGATTATGCAATGCAAAACCCTTTTCGTGCAGGTAAGGCGCCAACTGGCCATATTTCAGCCCGCCATTCACGGTTATGGTTTTGTTTTTGATATCCAGGTCCATCTGCTCCTCCGCACCCACCACCGAAACGAACTGGTCTTTCGTATCCGCAATGTCGTTGAAACAATGCCGCGTGCCGAGCACTTTCAGCTTGGGATATTTCCTGACAATCGCCTGGACTTCGCGCAAGTTCTTACCCAGTTCCAGCTTTTCAGTGCTGTATTCGAGGTTGCCAGCCCAATTACGGAGCTTATCGGCATTAGCCCAGCCACTCAGCGGGGAAAGTAAGGGAGCCGTCATTAATGCGGATGAAAGTTTGATGAAAGTACGTTTGTTCATGCGGTAGCCAGGTTGAAATGCACGAATAGGAATTTATCCCAAATTAATTGAATAAATCAGCATTCCAACCGGCGCCGGTGCGTTAGCCCGTCTTTTCCAGGACAGCTTTTAAAATGGAAGTAGCCTCCCGCAACTCTTTCTCATCAAGGTTACCGAATCCCAGCCGCATGGCGCTAAGGCGGCCTGTCTGAAAAAGCAGTGTATGCGGTAAATGCAGGTTTTCGCGCAGGCACTCCTTGCTCACGCGCATGAGGTTAATGTCGCGCCGCCATTCGGTCCAGATCGCCAGTCCGCCGGGCGGTGCTTTGAATGTCAGATAAGGCCCAAAATCACTTTCCAACAACCCGGTAAACAAATCCCGTCGCTGGTGGTAAACCTTTTGAGCCTTCTTGATGTGACGCTGGATCTCACCTTCGTCGAGCAGTTCCGCTAATGCCTGTTCCATCATCAAATCGCCCTGCCGATCGATAATCCGCCGCATTTTACCCAGTTCCCTGATCAGATTCTGCGGCGCCACCACATAACCCGACCGCAGCCCCGGCGCCAATGCCTTGCAAAACGATCCTACATACACCACCATTCCGGCCCCGTCGGCACTCGCCAGCGGCAGTACCGGGCTGCTGTTATAGTGGAAATCGTAGTCATGATCGTCTTCGAGGATAATAAACCCGTATTTCACCGACAAATTCAGTAACTCCATCCGCCGCTCCGCGCTGAGCGTCACCGTTGTCGGATAATGGTGGTGAGGAGTAATATAGAGCAGGCGGATCGGTGTGCGTTCGCAAAGCTGCCGCACCGCTTCCACGGAAATGCCCTGGTTATCCACAGGAACTGACAGGATATTCGCTCCGGCCTGTTGAAAAATCATGTTGGCAACATAATAGCTCAGATCCCCTACCACCACATTATCGCCCTTTTTCAACAGCAGCGTCGAAGCGAGGTAAATGCCCATCTGGATGCCGCGCGTCGTGATGATGTTCTCCGCGCCGATGTGCAGGCCACGGGTATTGTTCAGGTAAGTCGCGAGCCGCTCGCGGAACCAGATATTTCCTTCGACGTGCGAGTAGGTAAGGTATTTCCGGTTGTTATTTCTTCTCAAAACACTGGAATAAGCCTTGGCAAGCTTGTCCATGGGTGCGAGACGAACGTCGGGCAGGCCATCGGTGAATTCGAGGTCCACGCGGGAAAGCGAAACGGGCCTGTCGAGCAGCATGCTTTCCTCAAATGCAAAGCCGGTCTGCTGTGGATATTGTGTCAGATCGCTCACGTTCGCCGGCAACGCGCTACCACGGATTACCGGGCTCTTCCGCGTCACGAACGTCCCGCGGTTCGGCAGCATTTCGATCCAGCCCTGCGCGTCGAGTTCGTTGTAGGCGGCCACGACGGTTTTGCGGTGCACATCCAGCATTTCCGCAAGTGCACGCGTACCAGGCAGTTGCACGCCCGTCACGAGCACGCCGCGCTGGATGGCGTTGATCATCTGGTGCGCGATTTGCAAATAAACAGGTGTGCCGGACGCACGGTCCAGTAGGATCACATTTTTGAAAGGTATTTCAACCGGACTACTCATTAGATTTAAACCGGAGCATATAAACGGGCCGGCAAGATAATAGTTTTGTATCGAAATCATTCCCCCCTATGAAACTACATTACTCAGGTATCTTCCTTTTTTTATTCATTGCAAACCTGGCCCTGGCACAGGAAATATCGCTTGACCCGGTGACGGTCACTTCTTCCCTCGTCGAAAAGCGCGCCTCGCAGACTGGCCGGAATATTGCGGTCATCAAAGGCGAGTATTTTCAGCAACTGCCTGTACACAGCATCGACGACCTGCTCCGCTACGTGCCGGGCGTTGAAATTCAGGCACGCGGACCGCAAGGTTCGCAGAGCGACATCGTTTTGCGCGGCGGCACATTCCAGCAAGTGCTGGTAATCCTCGACGGCATTCGCCTCAACGACCCAAATACAGGCCATTTTAATAGCTATATCCCCATTTCACCCGCCGAAATCGAGCGGATCGAAGTTTTGAAAGGTGCTTCCTCCGCATTGTACGGCTCCGATGCCGTTGGCGGGGTCATTCACATAATTTCCAAAACATTCGCCGCCCGGCTGAACGCAGCCAGGCTGGCGGGCACCGAAGAAGGTAACGGCGTAAAGAAAACGCAGGTAAACGGAGGCATCAGCGCCGGCGAATATGGTTTGTTCAATGCCAATGTAGGCGCCTTTGTGCAGCGCAACAAGCTCGCTGTTTCGGGCGGATTTTTGTCAAACAATGCATCCGGTATTCAGCAGCGGGGCATTAAAGGCTATTTTCATAATAATACAGCCTCACTATCGCTGAGCTATGCGATTTCTCCCAGCTGGAACCTGGCTGTTCGCAGTGCGTACGACCACCGGGATTTCGCCGCCCAGAACTTCTATACCGTCCTGAAATCCGACACAGCCAGCGAGAAAGTCAAAATGTCGTGGAACCAGGTGAGGCTAAGTTACCAGAAAAACAAAACGGCGTTTTCAGTCGATGGCGGCTATAAATCCGTACAGGACACCTATCTTTTTAACCCACATTCCATCGCGAACAGCAGCAAATCGAAACTATGGCAGGGGCTGGCTACTTTGCAGCAGGGGCTTACTTCCAGCACGAACCTGATCGCCGGGGTCAATTTTCAGCAGCGCAACATTAAATCCAACGACCGTGGCAACCACACCCTGAACCAGCTCGCACCATTCGTTTCGGTGGTGCAGAATTTCGGCGAGTATTTTACGGTAACGCCTTCCGTCCGCGTCGACTGGCGCGAAAGCATTGGTACCGAGGTGTCACCCCAAATCAATTTATCTTACAAAAAATCAAACTGGCAGCTGCGGGCAAGTGCAGGCAAAACCATCCGCGACGCCGATTTCACGGAACGGTTTAATAACTACGCAAAAAAACTCGTCACCGGCGGCAGCGTCGGTAACCCCGACCTGAAAGCGGAACGCTCGTTCAGCTACGAAGCCGGTGCCGACTGGTTCCTTACCAGCAATCCCATCGCACAGCTTAAAGTTTCGGGTACGTTTTTCCAGCGCCGCCAGAAAGACCTGATCGACTACGTGACAACGCCCTATTCGCAAATGCCGCGCAAGGATAACCTCTCGCCTACCGGCACATTCGGCCTTGCATTAAACATCGCCGAGGTGAATACCACCGGCTTCGAACTCGACATACAGTCGGCAAACGCCATTTCCGACAACCAAAAACTGATTTTCAATGCAGGCCTCACCTGGCTCGACAGCGACAACAAAAGCCAGATACAGTCTTTTTACCTGTCGTCACATGCCAAATTCCTCACCAATTTCTCGGGCATTTACCAGATCGGCGGCTTTTCGGTGAGCTTGAATGGATTATATAAAAAACGGGCGGAGCGTGAAGCATCGGCCATCGAAGCTTCTATTTCAAAAAATTACTTTTTACTCAACGCCAGGGCGGAATATGCCTTCCTGAAACGACAACTGGCACTGTATGTACAAGCAGACAATGCCTTCGACAAGCAGTATAGCGACGTGCTGGGCTCGGTAATGCCCGGTCGTTGGCTGATGGGCGGCCTGCGCTTTAACTTTACAAAGTAGCGGCATTATTTTTGCAGGAGTTCGTATATTCATAGTGAAAGCACTCCATCATGTTTTCGAATATCCGTAACTCCTGTTTTCTTTTGGCATTACTTTCATTCTCCCGAACACAGGCTGTCGGCGCGCCCGATAGCGTCGCGGTCGACCTGGCTGCCAAGAAAATGAATGTTTACTTTATCAGCGGCCTCGGCGCCGACGAGCGCGTGTTTACCAAACTCAAACTCGACCCGAGGCTGAATGTGAAGTATATCAAATGGGTCAGACCGTTGAAAAAAGAGTCGTTGCGGCATTATGCGGCCCGGCTGAGCAAGCAGATCGACACCTCGCAGCCTTTCCAGCTGGTAGGGCTATCTTTTGGTGGGGTTGTTGCTTCCGAAATTGCCGATATTACCTGTCCGGAACAGGTTACGCTTATTTCGAGTATGTCAACAGGCGTTCCGCTTTCGAAGTTTTATCAGGCAATGATCCGTTTCTTTTTGATGTCGCCCTTGTCGGCACCGTTGCTAAAATCCGCCAACCGCATTACATACAGCTATTTCGGTGCCGATACGCCGGAGCTGAAAAACCTGCTCAAAAATATCCTGCACGACACCGACAGCAAATTCCTGAAATGGGCATTGACCCGCATGAGTGGCTGGGACCGTAAAGAGCGGGTCGAAAACCTGTTCCACATTCACGGAACAGCCGATAAGCTCATTCCGGTCGTCATCGTAAAACCGGATATTATCATTAAAGAAGGCGGACATCTGATGGTTTATGCCCAGGCCGACCAGGTTTCAAAAATCCTGAACGGCCGGCTTACGACCATTCATTCAGCAGAATAATCTTGCCGACATGGTCACTGCTTTCCATTAATGCATGTGCCTCCGCTGCTTCGGAAAGGGGAAATGTCCGCGCGATCACCGGCTTGAAAAGGCCTTTTTCCAAAACCGGCCACACGTGTTTCCGAATATCGGCAGTGAGCGCAGCTTTGAATGCGTGGTCGCGGTTTCGAAGCGTGCTGCCCGTCACGGTCAGTCGCTTCCGCATAATCAGGCCAAAATCCACCTCGTCGGCCCCTTTGACTTTTCCGCCTTTCATGGTGTTGATAAAAACCAACCTTCCCTCCTCACGCAGCAAACGCAGGTTTTTGGGAATATAATCGCCGCCTACCATGTCGAGTATCACGTCCGCGCCCAGTTCTCTCAGTACTTCTTCGAAATCGGCCGTTTTATAATTAATACTAATATCAGCTCCCAATGCCTCGCACGCTGCGCATTTTTCAGCGGAGCCTGCCGTCGTAAATACTTTTGCCCCGAATGCTTTCGCCAACTGAATGGCGGTAATGCCGATACCACTGCTGCCGCCGTGCACCAAAAAGCGCTCTCCTGCCTGCAATCGGCCTCTTTGGAATACATTATGCCAAACCGTGAACACCGTTTCGGGTAAAGAAGCGGCTTCGGCAAAGCGGCCGTCGCGGTCAAATCCACCGGGTACGGGCAGGCAGTGCGCCGCCTGCGCGAGCGCGTACTCCGCGTAACCTCCGCCCGCAAGCAACGCACACACCCGGTCGCCCGGCTTCCATCCGGCCACACCGGCACCAATTTCTTCGATTACCCCTGCCACTTCCAGCCCGGGAATGTCCTGCGGAGCACCTGCTGGGGGAGGATAGTTTCCTTTTCTCTGGAAAACGTCAGGCCTGTTCACACCTGCTGCGTACACTTTGATCAGCACTTCCGATCTAGCTGGTTGTGGGATTTCACGCTCCTGAATTTGCAATACTTCCGGTGCGCCAGGTTGGGTGATTACAACAGCTTTCATGAATATATCTCTTTACCAAAAGGTGTAAAAGACAGGCTCATGAGCTTGAAATGCTGCTTTGCGAAAGGCAGGCCTATGATGGTGATCGCCAGTAAAATGCCGAAGACCAAATGGGTAAGTGCGATCCAGATTCCACCCAGAAAAATCCAGATAATGTTGAAAACCATCGATAAACAACCGGAATTTCCAGGCACTTCCCGCACATGCTGGCCAAAGGGCGAGAGCGTCATAATACCTATTTTAAAGCATTGGATCCCGAACGGGATGCCGACGATCGTCAGGCAAAGCGCCAGGCCGGAGAGCATGTATTCGATAAAAACGACAAACCCGCCGAAAATAAGCCAGATGATGTTTCCAATTAGGTTCATGAAGCGATCAGTTTAATGTGAATGTGGATTAAAACTAATGCTGCCGGCAACTAGTATGCCGGATTTTCGATGGACGGCTCCACCAGAAAACTACCGGGCGAAATCGCTGACTTCCAGTTTTGTATTTTCAGCAGCCTGAAAAATTCCGCTTCCTCAATTTCCTTAACCCCTCCCGGCGGCAGATCGCCCAATTCCAAATCCTCGATACTAGCACGGATAAGGCGTTTGCAGCGGTGATTAGCCGTTCGCACCATCTTGCGGACCTGATGATATTTCCCTTCCGTGAGTGTAATGCTCAGCCAGGTGTTCGGGACATCGGGTTGGGTTTCGTTTTTATGTATACCTAAAATCGCGGGGCGGTCAATTATTTCCACTTCGCAAGGAGCTGTTGTGTAATAACCGCCACCCTTCACGCGAATGGGGATGCCTGTGCGCAGCAATTCCACTGTTTGAGGTGAGACTATGTGGCTCACATTCACCCAATAAGTGCGCTTGTGCGGCACCTCGCCCATAAAAAGCAGGTTAGTCACTCTTTTATTGGTAGTAAGGATCAGCAACCCCTCGGAAGCACTGTCCAGCCGCCCTATCGCATGCGTCCCCTCGGGAAATGCAAAGCCCAGCGCGCCCAGCAACCGCACATCATCCGTGCTGACAAACTGGGAAACCATGTCGGGGGGCTTGTTGATAATGAAGTAGCGATGTGGTGTTGGAGTCATTCCCAAATTTACGCCCTTAATGCGAGCGCTGGTAATGCGCCTGCAACAAATCTTCTCCAAAATCGCTGGTCAAATCCCTAACGACGGAGTGAATATGGTTCCCTCCGTTTTGCGTGTTGTCGAATTCGATCAGGAACGTCGGGCCGTGGATGCGGTAGTAGTGGCCGTGGCCGGTACCGATCTCGGGCTGCTGGTCGCCAAGCCAGGCGAAATGGATTTTATTGAGGTCGTTCTTTTCGAGCTCGGCCCATTGCTGGTTTTTAAGCGTGACGTGGTACCGTTGCAGGTAGGCCATAATGAGTTTTTTTAATGCAGCTTTTTGAGTCGCATTCAATTCGCCCATCGCAATACCTTCCATTTTGGCGAGCGAGGCCTTTCGTACGTTGGATGTAAATATTTCGTTGGGTGCCTTGGCTCCAAGGTTTGCTTTTGTGAGTTGCTGGGCATCGAGGCTGTGGAGCAAATCAAAAGCCAGATCCTGCTCGGCTTTGAGGATCCGCTTGCCTTTCTGCGGGACGTCGGCCATTACCTGGCCCGGGTTGCTTCCAAAAAAGCTGGGCGTATAGGTAACCTGGTTGTCAACCGACGAGAAATGCAGCGACAAATGGTGCCCTTCCACCCGCCAGCCCCAGGGATCGTTGCCCGGCGCACCGAAAACGAGGAACGCATAGTTTTCAGGATCGCGGTAAGTGTCGTTGGCAGGACGCGATTCTACGACCCGCAATACGTTTTCCAGATCAATAATTTGTTCGGCTTTGCCGTAACCTTCCTGGCTGAGTACGACGCGAACCATGGCCATCGCAACTTTACGCTGGGCAGGTGTCAGGGTTTTGAAAGTAATGCCTTTGCGGGCACGCGGGGTAAAATTCCAGTCGAAACGGGCCAGGTCGGCGTAGGGAAGTTCAGTTTCCTGGCGCTGCTCGGGCGTGAGGACTTTCAGGAATGTAGTTACCGCCTCGCGCATTTCACGGGCGAGTTCTTCGTTCTTCTGGGCCGATGCCTGCGAACCAGTCAAAAGATTGGCAGTAACCCCAAAAAACAAACACCATACTAGCTTTCTCATATTATTCCGGTTTGAAATAAATCCCTATTTATGACCCTATTAAAAGCCAGCGGGCTGGCGGTTTCTACCTGAAACTGGTATTACCTGCCCTTCTCTGCACAATTTCCCGGAAAGCCATTAGTTTTGCCGTTTATTTGAAATCAACATGATGAAGTGGGAACAATTGCTGTCGGCGAAACGCTGGGGCAGCGAAGACAAGTACAATTCCGATCCGACCGAAGCCCGCTCGGAGTTCCAGCGCGATTACGACCGGCTGATCTTTTCCTCTCCTTTTCGCCGGTTACAGAACAAAACGCAGGTTTTTCCCCTTCCCGGAAGTATTTTCGTCCATAACAGGCTTACCCACAGCCTCGAAGTGGCGAGCGTGGGTAAATCGCTCGGGCGGATGTTTTATAATGAGCTGAAAACCCGCAACCATCAGATCGACGACGAACTGCCGCTGATCAGCGAGATCGGTAATATCATATCGGCGGCCTGTCTGGCACACGACCTCGGAAACCCGGCATTCGGGCACTCGGGCGAGGCGGCTATTTCGCATTACTTTACGGACGGTGATGGTTTGAAATACAAAAATCAGGTTAGCGAAGCGCAATGGGCCGATCTGACGCATTTTGAAGGCAATGCCAACGCGATCCGCATTTTAACCCATCCGTATGCGGGTAAAGGTTATGGCAGTTTTGCATTGACTTACTCCACGCTTGCCGCCATTGCCAAGTACCCCTGCGAATCACTTGCCGGGCATCAGAAAGCGAATATTTATACCAAAAAATACGGCTTCTTTCAGTCGGAGCAAGCCGGTTTTCAGAAAATCGCCTCCGAACTGGGCTTATCGCAGGTTTCGGATTCTCCGGTAATTTATAAAAGACATCCGCTGGTGTACCTCGTGGAGGCCGCGGACGATATTTGTTACAATATCATCGACCTTGAAGATGCTCACCGGCTCAAAATCCTGTCCTATCAGGAAGTGGAAGCGTTGTTGCTCGCGCTATGCAACGATCCTCGGATGCCGGGACGTCTGGCGGAAATTGAGGATGATGACGCAAAAATCGGCCTGCTTCGTGCCAAATCGATCAGTACGCTGATCGGCGCCTGCTCGGAACTGTTTATCAATGAACAGGATTCGATCCTGAAAGGTGATTTTAACGCGGGCCTGATCGACCGCATTCCCGAGCCACACCGGTCGGCGATGAAGGAAATCGCCCGCATTTCGGTTCAAAAGATCTACAACTACTCATCGGTGGTGCAGATAGAAGTGGCGGGGTACAAAGTAATGGGCGGGTTGCTGGAAGAATTCGTGCCGGCATACCTTCATAACAATTCGCACTACACCCGTAAGCTCGTAGAACTGATCCCCAAGCAGTTTATCACCACCAAAACAGACCCATATTCAAAGATACAGACCGTCCTCGACTTTGTATCGGGTATGACGGACCTTTACGCCGTAGAACTATTCCGCAAAATCAAGGGAATTTCGTTCCCATCTATTTCGTAGCAGAAACCGATTTAGCTTTGCAAAGCAGCGTCAAGCGTAAAATTAATTCGTTGTCAAAAGTTTTATGTAAATTGATGATCGAATTAAACGCCGCAACCACCTGTATCTATGCAGATTGAACAGTTTGTCTATTCAGATAGGCCGTCTGAAATCCCGTTCTCCTTTTCTCCGCAATTGCTGTTTATTTTCGGCGACCGGGAATTGCTTGAAACTACGGATATTCCCCGCCAGCTGGCATTGCAATATCCCGATGCCGTATTTTCCGGATGCTCAACCGCCGGGGAGATCGCCAACGAATCGGTAAGGGATCACACTGTCATTGTTACGGGTATCGCTTTTGACGAAGTTTCGATTAAAAGTTCCAAAATCAGTCTGGAAGAGATCGCTTTCGACAGCACTGAAGCAGGAAAGCAGCTCGTCTCGAAGCTGCCTGTGGAAGGCCTGAAACATGTTTTCGTCATATCCGATGGCCTGAAAGTCAACGGTACCGACCTTGTGAAGGGCATGACGGAAGGATTGACGGACGGTGTCACGATCACCGGCGGCCTTGCGGGTGACGGCTCGCATTTCGCCCGTACGATAATTATTGAGCCCGATGGGAAAGTTACAACCGAAAGTGTGGCGGCGATTGGCTTTTATGGCGAAAAACTTTCGGTCGGGTATGGCTCGCGCGGCGGCTGGGATAGTTTCGGGCTCGACAGGCGGGTAACCCGTTCCAAAGACAATATCCTTTACGAAATCGACGGCGAACCGGCGCTGGATCTTTATAAATCGTTTCTTGGCGAAAAAGCGAAAGACCTGCCCGCTTCGGGCCTGCTTTTCCCGCTGAGCATGCGCGACAGTGAGGATCGTGCACCGGTGGTACGTACCATCCTGGGGATCAATGAGGACGAAAAGAGCCTGACGTTCGCCGGCGATATTCCGGAAGGCTCATTTGTAAGACTTATGAAGGCCAATAACGACCGGCTGATCAACGGCGCTGAGGAAGCGGCCCAGGAAGCCGCACGCGGCCTCGACAATAATGCCGAATTCGCGATCCTGGTAAGTTGCGTCGGACGTAAGCTCGTGTTGAAACAAATGGTGGAAGAAGAGGTAGAATCCGTCTCCGAAGTGCTGGACGGCCCGGTAATGACCGGCTTCTACTCCTATGGCGAGCTGGCGCCATTCAACCGCGATTCGTTGTGCGAGCTGCATAACCAAACCATGACGATTACCACTTTCAGCGAATAACCGATGCAAACGCTCGAACTGACCGATACCACTTACCACCGGCTCTTAAAAAGACAGATCAGGAAGTCTTTACCTCCCGGGCTTGCCGAACACCCCGATCTTCAGGGCTTCCTGCTGGCCGTAAACCAAGCCTATACGGAGTATCAGGACGACCTGACGCGGATGGAGCTGATATTGGAGCAAAGTTCCGGTGAGCTTTTCAAAGCCAACCGCGAGCTTAGCCGTGTTGCACAGGAAAAAACGGAAGAAGCCGCCCTCACCAGTAAAAGGCTGGAAGAAGTGGTAGGCAGTATTTCGGAAGTGCTGGTGCAGCTAGATCGCGACGGCAATTTTACATACCTCAACCAGGCGTGGGAATGCATTACGGGCTATCCGGTAGGTGCCAGCCTCGGCCACAGTTTTGCGGGTTTTCTGCCTCCGCTCGAATCGAGGGAAAAGCTGGTTGAAATACTAAAAAATGAGACCCCGGGTAAGGAAGAAACCCTCCGGATATTCACCGCCGACGGGCTGGAAAAATGGCTGGGCGTTTCATTAAGCCCCTATTTTGCCAATAGCGAGCATATTGGTTTTACAGGCACGCTCTCGGACGTAACCGCACGCGTAACGGCCGAAATAAAGCTGAAATCCTATACCCGTGACCTGGAACGGATCAATGCGGAGCTCGATCAGTTTGCTTACGTCGTAAGCCACGACCTGAAGGCTCCGTTGCGGGCGATCAATAACCTTTCGGAGTGGATCGAGGAAGATATCAGCCACATGCTCGAAGGCGAAACGAGGGATCAGTTCAGGCTCCTGCGCGGTCGCGTGCACCGGATGGAGAATCTGATCAACGGGATTTTGTCCTATTCCCGCGCCGGCCGGATCAAAACCGTGAAAGAGAAATTCCTGATCAGAAGCCTGGTAGATGAATTGTGTGAATCGTTCAGTACCAAAAAACCGCTTTCTTTCCGGATCGAGGGCGATGCACGAACCGAGATCGAAGCGGAAAGAATCACGTTGACCCAAATCCTGCAAAACCTGATTTCAAACGGTATAAAGTATAACGACAAGGCCGAGATCAACATAACCATAGGCTGGAAAGACCTGGGCAGCCAGTTTGAGTTTTATGTAAGCGATAACGGCCCCGGCATCAGCCCCGAGTTCCATGAGCGGATATTCGTGATTTTCCAGACGTTACAAGCGCGCGACGAAGTGGAAAGCACCGGAGTAGGGCTCGCCATTGTAAAGAAAATTCTCGACGAAAAACATAGCAAAATAAGGATCGAAACGGTTATGGGCGAAGGAACCACATTCCTTTTTACCTGGCCCAAAAACGAAGCAAAAGACCTATAACAATTTCAAATAGCCCATTTAACTACTATTCAATTTTAACGAAAAATGTCCTTTTCCTCCCCTGTTCCGATGACCATACTCCTCGTAGAAGATGACGAAGTAGATGTAATGAATGTCAAGCGGGCATTCAAGAAAAACAATATTTCCAACCAGCTCATTGTCGCCTCCAACGGCATTGAAGCACTCGCGTTGCTCCGTTCGGAAACTTTGGAGTATCCCAGGCCAAAAATCATATTGCTAGACCTGAACATGCCCAAAATGGGCGGTATCGAATTTCTGAAAGAGATCCGGCAGGATCCGTCGCTCAGTTCGCTGTCGGTTTTCGTGATGACCACTTCCAACGAAGACAGCGACAAGATCGACGCATTTAACCTCAACGTTGCCGGGTACATCCTCAAACCGTTGTCGATGGACCGGTTCATTGCAGCAGTATCCACACTGAACAGCTATTGGACCCTGTGCGAATATCCTCAATAGCGACATTCATCACTATTAGCCTCCGTTATGCCCTCTCTATCTATCCTGCTTGTTGAAGACGACGATATCGATGCCATGAAACTGAGCCGCGCAATCAGCAAGGCGCAGGTCGAAATAGGCGAGATCAGAATATGCAAATATGCCGAGGAGGCGATCCAGATGCTTGATATCTGGACGCCCGGCTGCATTTTCCTCGATTACCAACTGCCCAAAACAAATGGACTGGAAATGCTGAAAACGGTCAAAGAGCGTGCGCCACACCTGCCCGTGATCGTACTTACATCTCACGGCGACGAACGCCTGGCCGTCGAAATGATGAAGGCCGGTGCACTCGATTATTTTCCCAAATCAGAAGTTACCCCGGAAAAACTGACGAAGGCCTTCCATACCATGAGCCAGATGCTCGAAATGGAGAAAGGGCGGGAAGTAGCGGAGCACGAATTAGCTGAAAAAGAAGAATTTATCAATAAGGTAGCACTTCTTTCTCCCAATATTATTTATGTAATCGACATCGAAAAATGGACCAATATTTTTCATAACAAACAGATATGGAAAATATTGGGCTACTCGGAATACGAGGTCGAAACCGATACGCGAAAGGGTCTTGCACGGATTATCAACGAGCAGGACCAGCACACGTTCCGCGCTCATTACGATCACATGCGGTACCGCGTGAAGGACGGTGAAGTGGTGGAGAAGGAGTTCAGGCTGAAACACAAGGACGGCTCCGAAATCTGGATTATCACGCGTGAAGTGCCATTTAAAAGGAATGCGAGAGGCCGCGTGCAGGAAGTACTGGGTACGGCGATCGACATTACTTCCCGCAAAATAGCCGAGCAAGAGCTGATCCAGGCCAAAAAAGACGCCGAAGAAGCGACGCGCATCAAATCCGACTTCCTCTCGACCATGAGCCACGAAATCCGTACGCCGATGAATGCGATCATCGGATTTACGGACCTGCTGCTGTCGGCGGGCTTTACTGGGCAGGAGCAACAGCATCTAAAAACCATTAAATATTCCGCTGATAATCTGCTGGTTATCTTGAACGACATTCTCGACTTTTCGAAAATTGAAGCGGGTAAGTTCGGGCTGGAAAACTTCGAGTTCGACCTGCGCGAGAAGCTGGGCTATCTGATGAAAACTTTTGAAATCCGCGCCAGGGAAAAATCGATCGATTTTACCTTCAATTGCAGTAGCGAGGTTCCCCAAATCGTCATGGGCGACCCTTACCGGCTCAATCAGATCATGGTCAACCTGATCGGCAACGCCATCAAATTCACCGAGGAAGGCGGCTTTGTCAAAGTTACCGTGCACCTCGCCCAGGATCACGGCGACAATATCGACCTCAAAATAGCCGTATCCGATTCAGGTATAGGCATTTCAGAAGACAAACTGAATGTCATTTTCGACAGTTTTTCACAGGCCCATAACAACAATGCCGCCCGCAATTTTGGCGGCACCGGGCTTGGTTTGAGCATCACCCGGAAAATCACCGAGCTCATGAATGGGTCTATTTCCGCCAGCAGCAAGCTCGGCGAAGGTAGTACGTTCACGGTGGTACTCAATTTCGGCAAGGGAAGCACCTCTTACGAAGAAGAAAAAACCGACGCACCCTCGACGTTGTCACTTAAAGGTTACCGTATACTGGCCGCCGAGGATATTCTCGCCAACCAGATCCTGCTCAAACATTTGCTCAACAAATGGGAAGCCGAGTTTGTGATCTGCAACAACGGAAAAGAAGTGCTGCATGTGCTCGAAACCAGCGATTTCGACCTGATTCTGATGGATATCCAAATGCCGGTAATGGATGGGGTAACGGCCATGAAAAAGATTCAAAGCTCCTACCCGAGGCACCGGAATGTGCCCGCAATCGCCCTCACAGCTGACACTTTCGCCGAAAAAACCCCTGAAATAGCGGCCTGCAATTTCAGCGGATTTGTTACCAAACCTTTCAAGGCGGAGGAATTGATACGGGTCATCAGCCAGCATTTAAAATTAAAAACCCAGCCTACGCCAGCAGCACTCAGCTGATCTCCCGGGACGGCTGCCTGTTCTGCGGAAAATTGCACCAGCAATCGCTGGGTTCCCCAATTGCTAACTCCAAACTGATACATTTGTACTAATCGGAAATATCAGTTCTACAAAGTGAAATTTTCCTTGTAGAGTAATCTACAAAATACATGTTTGCAACAATGAAGTTCTCTTCAATCCCCGAAGCATTTGAATGGTGGCTAAAAAACGAATATCCAGATCTGCCAGCCGACTTGAAGAAGGGAAAACCTGTATCTGCATGGCGTGACTACACACATGGCGGAGGTGTTTCAGAGAAGAGAATGAAAGAGATATTAATCGAATTTGGCAAGTTCAAAATCGAAACCATCATTACCCGCGAGCCTTAACCGGCTATTATTAATACCCGTGGAAAGCAAAACTGGAAAAATATGGAATCAGATTCCATATTTTTCCAGTTTTAACGCAATACGCTCGTAATCAATACTTAACAAACAGAAAAAACCCGCGTCTCAGTGGTAATGTATATCTTCCTGTCATCGGCCAGGCCCATTTGGTAGCCGCCTGTGAACACGCCGAAGCTGGGCAGAATGGCCTGGTGCTTATCGATGACGAAACAGGGAAGCCGTACGCTCTGGCGGCCTTTTCCGTAGGAAGTGAAAACGGGGTGCACATGGCCTGCGAAAACGAATTTCGAAGTATCGAATGCAACTTTGGGATGGTGTGTAAAAATGAATATATCTTCCTCGTAATCATCCATATACACCTGCAAATCAGATTCAAGAAAAAGGCTCACAGGCAGGATGTCGTGGTTGCCCATGACGATGATCATTTCGATATAATGGTGCTCTGTACGCCATTCGCGGAAAGTCTCCCATTCGGAATTGTACTCGTTGTGGAAAAGGTCGCCCAGAAAAATGATACGGGTGGCGCCGGTTTCTTGTACCAGCTCATTGAGCCGCTGGAAGTTATTGGCGGAGGCGTTGTGAGGAATGGCAATGCCTTCTTTCCTGAAATGCGTTACTTTCCCTAAATGCAGGTCTCCGATCAGTAATGTTTGCGTTTCTTCCCAAAAAATCGCCCTTTGCGTCAATAATAAAAAGTGGTTGCCTCTGATCTCAATCTGCATTACTGTACTGTTTGATCATTCGCTGGATCCTGTCATCCAGTTTTTCCGAAGTTAATTGCTCCCGAAGCCTGTCTACCATGATCGGGAACGAAAATGGTGTGGGCCTGTCGGTATGTTGTATGACTATTTTCTGATGTTCGATCCGCGCGAGCGCCTCGCGCATGCGGACTTCTTCGAGCTGATAGGTCAGAACTTCCTGGTATGCCTGTTTGATCAGCAGATTATTGTCTTCATACTTGCTCATCACCGTGAAAAGCAACGAACTGGATGCCTGCAATTGCCTCGTTTTGACATACTTCCCAGGGTAACCCTGGAACATCAGCCCCGCAATGGCGGCAATCTCCCGGAACTTTCGTTTCGCCATTTCCGTCGCATTCACGCTCTGATAGATATCGTCCACGAGGTGTTTGGTCGAGAAAAGATCCGTTTCGCCCAGGATTTCGGCCAGATCCACATACTGATCACTTAACAACTCAAAACCGTAATCGTTCATCGCCACCGAAAACGTGATCGGCCGTAGCTGACTGATGCGGTAGGCCAGCAAAATCGACATCCCCTCGTGCACCAGGCGCCCCTCGAACGGGAATATAAATATATGGTATCCCTCGCGGGTTTCGCATTGTTCGATCAGCAACTCGTTGGTTTTTGGAATAACGGAGCGCTTCGCCTGTAATTCGAGTAGCGGCTGCATTTTAGCCAGCTCCACTTCTTTGTGCGGGTTTTCGATCGCGTCGGCGAGGCGCTCGCGGATGAATGCAGAGAGCTGGGAAGATAAAGGCATCCGGCCCCCCGCCCAGCGAACGAGGTAGCCTTTTTTACCCTCGGCCTTTTTCACCGTCACGGTCATTTCATGGATCCGTACGAATTCCACACTCATGCCCGCGAAGAAAAAAACATCGCCCGCTTTCATCCAGGTAACGAAAGATTCTTCCACCGCCCCCAGGTATTTACCGCTTTGCAACTTTACTTTCAGCGAAACTTCCGAAACGATCGTGCCCATACTCAGCAAATGCCGGTGCGCAATGCGTCGGCTCGTCACCACGTACCGGCCATTCAACCGCTCTACCTTTTTGTATTCATCATAAACCGTGAGCGACGAACTGCCCGTAGTAATGTATCCCAAAAGCCATTCCCATTCCCCCCGGTTCAGATATTGGTAACCATATGCATTACGGACCTCTTCGAAAAGCTGCGCTTCGTCAAACCCCTCACCTACCGCCAGTGTGATCATCCATTGAGCCAAAACATCGAATGCGTGAGCAACCGGTGGGCGGTCCTCGATTATATTCTTGATCACTCCTTCACGCAGCGAGGCGGCTTCGATCAGTTCCAGTGCATTGGTAGGACAAAAATAGATCTTGCTATCGACGCCCGGCTGGTGCCCGCTCCGGCCTGCACGCTGCACAAACCTTGCAATGCTTTTAGGGCTTCCTACTTGAATAACCGTATCGACGGGCCGAAAATCGACCCCTAAATCGAGGCTGGCTGTACAGATAACCAGTTTCAATCGTTCGTCATGCAATGCCTCCTCCACCCAGTCACGGATCTCGCGGTCGAGCGAGGCGTGGTGCAGCGCCATAATACCAGCAAACTCCGGGTATTTCTCGATGATCGTGCGGTACCAGATTTCCGTCCCCGACCTCGTATTGGTGAAAAGCAGCGTCGTACGGCTCTTATTCACTACTTCCACCACCTTATCCACCAGCCTGATCCCCATATACCCCGACCACGGCAATGTCTCCACCCTTTCGGGAATGATACTTTCTACCAGGATCTTCTTTTCGGTATTGGCACGTACAGTCACAGCGTTTTCCTGCGGGAACTGCATGCCGAGGAGCACTTGCCTGGCTTCTTCCAGGTTGCCGATAGTGGCGGAGATGCCCCAGGTCTGCAGACCTGGGTTGATGGTCCGGAGGCGTGCCAATGCAAGCTCCGTCTGCGTGCCACGCTTGCTGCCCATGAGCTCGTGCCACTCGTCTATGACGACGGTATGCAGGTTTTTGAAGAATTCCGACGCATTCTTTTGCGTAAAGAGCATGTGCAAGCTCTCCGGCGTGATAATGAGCGCATCGGGCATTTGACGTTTCTGCTCGTTGCGCTCGCGCGTACCCGTGTCGCCCGTGCGTATGCCCACACGCCACGTGAGGTTCATTTCCAGCGCCGCCATTTCCATATTCCGGAAAAGATCCTTCGAAAGCGCCCGCAACGGCGTGATCCAGAGCACTTGAAGCCCTTTTTTGGTTTTCAGCGGCTTTTTGGGGAGAGAATTGATATGCCTGATCAGGATCGGCAGCCAGAGTGAATAGGTCTTGCCGCTCCCCGTCGGTGCATTCACCAAACCACTTTTCCCCGCCAGATAAGCCGCAGCCGCCTCCTTCTGAAAGGCCGCCCACTTCCACTTTTTATCTTTAAACCATTGCTCGACAATGGTATGTCCGCGGGATTTGGTCAAGGGAGGAATTTTTAATTTGAATTAACTAAAACTGCTGTTTAAAAGCAATCCAACTTCTGTACCACAGCTTCCGGTACAACTTACACAGCCATTACCTCTTGCATTATATGAATGAGTGAAGTGGCCACAATGCCGTCGCCCATGGGAAATGTATCTTTCCCTGAATAGATCACAAATTTTTTGTCCGGCTGAATATCCTCGCAGGCAATATGAAATCCTTTGGATAAATGTGGTGCCGAGTTTCTTTTGATTTCTATCGCCCATTTTTTGCCGTCGGCAAATTCGAGGACCAGGTCTACTTCGGCTCCACCCGCGCTCCGGTAGAAATAAGGCTGCATACGCGCGGGCGCTACACTCATAATATTTTCGATCACAAAACCTTCCCAGCTGCCCCCTACCACAGGATGCGCCAGCAGGCTATTGTAAGTTTCGATCCCCATTAAAGCATGTGTGATCCCGCTATCCCGTACGTAAATCTTCGGACTGCGCACCAATCTTTTGCCCGCATTCGAAGCCCATGGCTGTAATCGTCTCACCAGAAGCAAGTCGACCATCAAATCCAGATACCGGCTGATGGTCACACCGGAAACGTCCAGATTCCTCGCCAGGTGCGATGCATTCAGCACGCTCCCCTGGTTATGTGCGAGCATCGTCCAGAATCGCTCCAAAGTTGTTGCCGGAATACGTGGACCAAGCTGCGGAATGTCACGTTCGAGATACGTCCGGATAAAATCCTGCCGCCATTCCAGGCTATCGCGATCGGAAGCTGCCAGCAAACTTTCCGGAAAACCTCCGCGAAGCCACAATGTATTGACTTGCCGAAAGTCATCTAATGCATATTCCAGGGCATCGACGGGGAAAAGTTCCAGATAGGCAATACGGCCTGCAAGCGACTCACTCGATTGTTGGAGTAGATCAATGGAAGCCGATCCAAGAAAAAGGAACAGTCCTGATCTGTTTCCCCTTCGTCTCTCCTGGTCGATAATCCCCCGTAATTCCGTAAAAAGCTCCGGTATCCGTTGAACCTCGTCGAGCACAATCAGCCGGTCTTTATTGGCTTCATAAAATGCCCGGACATCTCTGACTTTTTCCAGATCCAGGCGGCTTTCCAGGTCCAGATACAACGCTGGCATAGATTCAACGACATCCAGGGCGATTGTAGTTTTCCCTATCTGACGGGGGCCCATCAGCGCTATTGAAGCGTTTTTTGTCAAAGCCTCCTTAATCCTACTTTCAAGTCTTCGCCTAATCATCTATGCAAATCTAACATGAAATATTAAATTTGCATAGATAAAATTATAAAAGTACTATACTATATAAATTATTTATAATTATTTAAAATCTTCCGCAAGCTCCCCAAGCTATCTGCCTCCTCAGCCTTCTTATCCTTCCGCCATCTCAAAATGCGTGGAAACCTCACGGCTATCCCCGATTTATGCCGCGACGACTCATTGATCCCCTCAAATCCGATTTCAAAAACCAGTTCGGGCTTGACGGTGCGGACGGGGCCGAATTTTTCCAGGACATTGCGTTTGATAAAATAATCCACCTGCCCGATTTCCGCGTCGGTAAGGCCGGAGTAGGCTTTGGCGAACGGGACGAGCTTGCCGTCGTCGCCCCAGACGGCGAAAGTGTAGTCGGTGAAAAGTTCGGCACGGCGCCCGGAGCCTTTTTGGGCATAAATGAGCACCGCGTCGACGCTCAACGGATCGATTTTCCATTTCCACCAGTCACCTTTTTTACGACCGACCTGATAGGTACTGGCTTTCCGCTTGATCATAAAGCCTTCCGCGATGTTCTCGCGCGATTGCGGGTGAAGGTCGCGCAGGGTCTCCCAACCTGTGAAACCGATCAACGGCGACAGATTGAAATAACTTTGTGCAGGCACATTCGCATGTACCGCTTCCAGTTGCGCACGACGCTGCTCCTGCGTGAGCCCGCGAATATCGATACCATTCGCTTCGAGCATATCATAGGCAAGAAAAGCTACCGGTGCTTCTTCCAATACCTTTCTTGACAGGTTTTTCCGGCCAATACGGGTCTGCAACACATTGAACGGCATCGGACGGCCACTGGTAAAGGTTACAATTTCACCGTCGAGCACGGTGCCATCGGGCAGAACGTCGCTAAGAAAATGCAGTTCCGGGAATTTCTCGGTGGATAGCTCCTCGCCCCTTGTCCAGATAAAGAGTTCTTTATTCCTGTAAATGATTTGCGAACGGATACCGTCCCATTTCCATTCGGCAAACCAGTCGCCGGCCTCGCCGAGATCCGCAACGTCGCCTTCGATCGGATAAGCGAGAAAAAACGGGTACGGACGCGAAGCATTGTCGTTCTCGCCTTTATCGAGTATGAGTTGTTCGAAAGTGGTTCCCAGTGGATCCCATTGTCCCATTACCCGGTGAGCGATTACATTGGAATCGGTTTCGGTGGCTTCCGCCAATGCGCGTACAACCAAAGTCTGAGAAACCCCGATCCGGAAGCTACCCATGAGCAGTTTGTTGAACACGAATGTCTCGTGCTGCGAAAGCTGCATCCACGCCTGTATAATATGGTCGCGCTTCTCTTCGTCGGTCATGCCGGGCAGCATTCCCAGGTAGCGAAACCATTCGGAAAGCGATTTATCCGAGCCACCAATGCTCGTGCGGGGCAAAAGCAGCGAAATGGTTTCCCCCAAATCCCCCACGCTATGGTAGCTCTCCTGAAAAAGCCACATCGGAATGCCGGCCTCCTCTGCCGCCCATTCCTTTACCTGCGTGCGGTTCACCTTGAACGACGGCCTGCGGCCTGTGAACAATGTCAACGCCCATAGCTTGTCGTCATCGGAAGCGGTCAGAAAGTAATTTTTCAGCAAATCGACTTTCGCATTGGTTTTGTTCGTGCGGTCGAGGTTCATGAAGAGTTCTGCAAACTGTCTCATAGCTCTAAACCGTCCTTGTCCGCACTTACCTTGCCATCCAGCTCCTGTTTATGCTCCTGATAAGCATCCTGCGCGGCTGCGGCATCCTGTACGGTTTCCTCCTCTTCGTTTTCATCCTCATTGCCATACATCGTGTTTACCTCCGCCGCTTCAATGCCGTTTTCATTGAGCCAGCGCGAATAAATACTGGTATAACCATGCGTAACGTACACTTTTTCGGCGCCGGTTTCCTTCACAGCCCGGTTCAGATCGGGCCAGTCGACGTGATCGCTCAGCACAAAACCCTGGTCGACCGCCCGGCGGTTCTTAGCACCTCTCAATGCCATCCAGCCTGAGCAATAACCAACGGAATAAGGTGCAAACTTCCTGATCCAGGCAGTTCCATCCGCGGAAGGCGGCGCCAATACCAATGCCCCTTTGAAAAACTTACGATCCGTTTCCTTGGTAACCAATGTAAGTTCCGGCAAGTCGAAACCAGCCTCTCGCAAGCGCTCATTCACGGTGTAAATGGCTCCATGCGCGTAAATTTTAGCATCCTGCAACTGAATATTTTTCAAAATCCGCTGCATTTTACCCAGCGAATAACCCATCAGCACACTGGCCTTATCCTCGGTGCGGTTCTGTGCCCACCAGTCGTCGATCTCCGACATGACCTGTTGCTGCGGCTGCCATTTATAAATCGGTAACCCGAATGTGGATTCGGTGATGAACACATTGCATTTCACAGGTTCAAAAGGGGTAGCAAAGTGGTCGTCTTCCAGCTTATAGTCGCCGCTGGCTACCCATATTTCGCCTTGGTATTCGACCCTTACCTGCGCCGAGCCAATGATATGGCCCGCCGGGTGCAATGAGAATTTCACGCCGTTGATCATAAATTTTTCCCCATAGCGGACAGTTTGCAGGTTAATGTCCTGCCCCAGCCGCAGCCGTAAAATCGGCTCGCTGTCCTTGTGGGCGAGGTAATGCCTACTTCCCCACCTTGCATGGTCGCTGTGCGCGTGCGTGATGATCGCCCGGCCAACCGGCATCCATGGATCAATGTGGACATCGGCAAGGGCGCAGTAAATACTTTTTCCGGTAAACTGTAAGAGCGGCTGTTTTGACATACCGGGAATTTATCAAAAGTATGCCAAACGCCCTATCGACCTTGTCACAAGTTAAGCGAAGTTCACAGTGAGCGGGTCACAGCCATGTTTTGCAGCCTCACTAATCGGCCTTCTTGCAAATACTATTCGGCTGCACTGCTTATTCTGGACGAATATCTCCTGCAAAAGGAGGGCATTCATTTTACGAAACCGAAAAGCATAGAGGATTACATGACGCGGCTGAGAAAGTATGACAAAAAATTGCTTAGAATTCTTGCGAATGTGTATGACGAATTGCACCTGGCCGGTTACTATCATGGTACTCGGTCAGTGGATACAATGCAGAAAGGAATCAATGGCGTCAGGCAAATGCTAACCTATATTTGAACCGATAAATCTTTCCGGAATATCTTCATACCTGACAAAACGCTCAATAAATGAGTATTTTTGGGCAGATCGATGCCCCATTCACGCATTTCAAATTATGTCCAGAATCCTTTGTCTGCTCATTTTCATAAGCTTGCTTATCCAGGGCTGCACCTCATCCGGCCATGAAGAGCGCGAGCAGAAGACTCCGGCAGATACAGTCACACAGTTCGTCAAAACCGAAATTCATCATGCCCGGGGATTTGGAATAAAGTATTTCAAAGATTTCAAGCTGGTAAATATTATCAATCCTTTCGGCGGACAGGGCGATACCTTGCAATATATTCTGCAAAAAAAGGGGGTCGCGCTGCCCAATGGGTATCCCGGTGCTCAGCGCATTGAAATACCGGTCAAAAGCCTCGCGGTAATGTCGTCTATGCACATCGGTTTGCTCGGCTTCCTGGATGCCGAGAATGTATTAACCGGCCTCGGCAACCTGCAATACGTGTATTCCCCTAAGGTGATCGAGTTGATCAATGCCGGAAAAATAGCAGAAGTGGGCCGCGACCAGGGCCTGAATGACGAGAAGGTGATCGAAATGCGGCCTGATCTGGTGATGACAATCGGCAATCCCGGCGGAAAGATGGATCATTACCGGACACTTAAGGAAGCCGGGATACCCGTACTGATCAACTCGGAATGGGTGGAGCGGACACCCCTGGCCCGCGCCGAATGGGTGAAGCTGATGGCCGCGTTGCTGGATAAGGAAATGCTTGTGAACGAGAAATTTGCACAGGTAGCATCAGAATATGAGCAGCTCGCAGCCCTGGCCAGGAAAACAACCAAAAAGCCTACGGTACTTTCCGGCCTGAATACGAAGGATGCCTGGTTCATGCCCGGGGGCGATAGTTATATGGCCCGGTTTTTCAGGGATGCCGGCGCCGACTACCAATGGTACGATACGCCTGCTACAGGCAGCCTTCCCCTTAGTTTTGAGGCCGTATACCCTTTTGCCCTGAAAGCGGATTACTGGCTCAATGTTGGCTTCGACAGCCATGACACGCGAAAAAGCATCATCGCGCAGGATGTCCGTTACGCCGATTTCAAAGCAACCCGGACGGGCAGGCTGTACAGCTACAACCGCCTGGTGAGCAACCGGGGTTCCAACGATTTCTTCGAATCGGGCAGTGTAAACCCGCATACGGTGCTGGCCGATATGATCCGGATTTTCCATCCCGATCTGCTCCCCAAACATCAGTTGGTTTACTACAAACAGCTTCCTGAATGATGCAGCATATTCAAAACAGAAGCTGGACATTGCTTTTCCTCGGGTTCCTTGCGATCGCCCTGTTCTGCCTCGACATTATGCTGGGCTCGGTGGCGATCCCATTCAAAGAAGTATTCCGGATCGTCACAACAGGCGAATCTGAAAACCGTGCCTGGCTTTTTATCATTGAAAAAATACGTTTACCCAAATCCATTACCGCCATCCTTGCCGGCTGTGGTCTCTCGGTGAGCGGGCTGCAAATGCAGACACTCTTCCGTAACCCGCTGGCCGGGCCGTCCGAGCTGGGCATTACCGCTGGTGCGGGCCTGGGCGTAGCGGCCGTCATGCTCGCCGGTGGGGGCAGCGCGAGCATGTACGCGATCAGCCAGTTGGGCATTTCAGGAAGCTGGCTGATCATCGGAATGGCCTCGCTGGGTTCGGCCGGCGTTTTAGCGCTCATTCTCCTCGTTGCAGGGCGCATCCGCGACAATGTGATCCTGCTCATCGTAGGCGTTATGATCGGCACCATCACACTGTCGATCATCAGTATCTGGCAATATTTCAGCCAGCCCGAGCAGTTGCAGGAGTATATTATGTGGACGTTCGGGTCGCTGGGCGGCGTTACGGGTTATCATTTATATGTACTATCGGGGGTTGTCGTGGCGGGTTTGCTGCTGGCATTTGCCTCGTCCAAATCGCTCAATGCACTATTACTTGGGGAGAATTATGCGAGAAGCATGGGGCTTACCGTCGGGCGGACGCGCCTGCTGATCATGCTCAGCACCAGCTTGCTTACCGGCAGCATAACGGCCTTCTGCGGGCCGATCGGCTTCGTCGGCATCGCTATCCCGCATATTACCCGCTCGCTTCTGGGCACATCCAACCACCGGATTCTCATTCCGGCAACCTGCCTCACCGGCACTGTATTGCTGCTGCTCTGCGACATCATCGCACAGCTTCCCGGTACGCAAACCGTGATCCCGATCAACGTCGTCACGTCCCTGCTGGGCGCTCCGGTAGTAATCTGGATTATTGTCCGACGCAACAACCTACGCTCCTCGTTTTCATGAACAATCAGAAGGCCATAGTAGAGACCCGCTCACTGGCGATCGGCTACCGGTCATCCGGCACGGAACGGACCGTTGCCACGGGTCTGAATATACAACTTCGAGCAGGCAAGATGGTGTGTCTGCTGGGTTCAAACGGCGCGGGCAAGTCTACTTTGATGCGCACGCTGAGCGGCCTGCAACCGCCATTGGCAGGTGAAATCAGGATCGACGACCGTCCGCTGGGTGCTTTAAGGCCCGCCGAACTCGCCCAAAAACTCAGCCTCGTGCTGACAGACCGTATCGAGGCCGGCAACCTTACCGCGCGGGAAGTCGTTGCACTGGGACGCACGCCGTACACCGGCTGGCTCGGTTCGCTTACAAGGGGCGATCATTTCAAGATAGCCCAAAGCATTGAGCAGACCGGCATTACCCCGCTGCTCGACCGCCATATGCACCAATTGAGCGACGGCGAAAGGCAAAAAGTAATGCTTGCGCGTGCGCTTGCACAGGACACGCCGGTGATCTTGCTCGACGAACCGACGGCCCATCTCGACCTCCCTAACCGCGTCGAAATGATGCGCCTCCTGCACATGCTCGCGCGCACCACCCGCAAGGCCATCCTGCTTAGCACGCACGAGCTGGACCTTGCATTGCAAACCGCAGACGAGCTTTGGCTGATGCACCCCGATGGGGCCCTGATGACGGGATTACCGGAAGATCTGGTACTGAGCGGCGCTTTCGAAGCCACATTTGCCCGCAGCGGCTTTTCTTTCGATCGCGCTACCGGCACATTCATTATTCACCAACCCGTGGACGATGCTCAGATTTACCTCGAAGGCCCGGAAGGGCCGCTATTCTGGGCGAAACGCGCGCTGCAACGCGAAGGGCTAGGTATCAGCAGGTACCGGGACGCAGCTTGTCTCATCCGGGTATCCGATGCAAAAAATGGTTTTGAAGCCGAAATAATCTTCCAAAACCAGACCTTCAAAGTTTCTTCGGTTCAGGCACTTATTACGCAAATCCACCTTCTTTTCCCGGTGCAGGGGCGATCCGGTGCGGGGAGTTAATGCGGTTCTTTGCGACGAAATAGTTAGTTTGCGGTTCGTATTTGCCGAACAGGACTTTTCTTACCTATGATCCTTTTGATCCCAACGGCGATGGTGCTGGCCACAGCCAATTGCTATGTGGCATTTTACAGAGACGCGGACTTCCCTTTTCGCCGTTCGCTGATTTCCGCCGCCATTATCGTCTTCCTTTTCATTGCCATCAGCACGGAGGTTTTAGGATTGTTCAACCTGATCAACCGGTTTGCCATTACAGGGGCCTGGGTCGTACTCAATGCTGCCCTGGCGGCGACGTGGTTCAAACTAAAAAGCGTTCGCGACATCACCTTCGGGTCAGTAGCGCGGCGCTGGCTGGATGGTACCCGTAACTTTTACAGGGAACTTGGCGCTTGGACGACCGCCATGCTGGCCGTGCTCTCCTCGATTACCGGGATAGTCGCTATCGTAGCCATTCCAAACAACCAGGATTCACTCAGTTATCATCTCAGTAGGCTTGGCTATTGGATACAGCAGGGAAACGTAGCCCATTATGCCTCGCACATCGAGCGTTCGATCTCGTTCAGCCCGTTTTCAGAGTACGTTCATTTACACACATTTCTGCTTTCTGGCTCGGAGCACTATTTCCAGCTTTTACAGTGGGGTTGCCTGTTGGGCATACTGGCATTGATTTCAATGATCATCCGGCATTTTTCAAAATCTCTTGCTGCACTTCAGGTTGGCTTGTGTTTCGCCGCGACCCTGCCGATCGTCGTCCTGGAATCGATGACCACCCAGAACGACCTCGTAGTTGCCTTTTTTATACTTGCCACAGCGTTTTTGGTTTTTGATTATATCCAAAATAACCTGCTGGCAAGCCTCTACCTCATTCCGCTCTGTTGCGCGGCCGGCATGATGACGAAGGGAACATTCCTGTTTTACGCGCTTCCGTTCGGTTGCTACCTGTTAATCGCCCTGCTCCGGAAACCTGCATACCTGCGACCAGCGCTCCGAAAGCACATCGCCGGTTTCGTGGCCGCTGCGCTGATCCTTACCCTTGCACTCAATGTGCCCTACTGGTACCGGACCAACAAAATTTTCGGATCGCCGATCGGTACGATCAGTTCGGGCAATAAAAATACTTTTACAGGACCGGCAGACTATATTTCTTCGGTCAGCAAGCATGTTTTTCTACATCTTGGCTTCGTCTCACCCGGCAACCGGTACAACGATTTTCTCTATAACCAGCTCAAAAATGCTCACGGCGCAATGGGTATTCCCCTTGATGTGCCACGCCTGGGGATGCCGTTCAAAATGAACAAGCTGAATTTCAATGAGGACTTTGCCCATAATTTTTTCGGCATCTGGCTAATCCTCCTCAGCATCCCGCTCCTGTTTTTTACGCGCCTGCCCAAAGCCGCCAAATGGTATAGCCTGCTTACTTTTCTCAGCTTCCTGATCTTCTGTTTTTTTATCAGTTATCAGACTTACGGCTCCCGGCTGCATATTCCGTTCTTCCTCCTCGCCGCTCCCATCATAGGCATGATTTACGGCGTCACTCTACCCGCATGGTCTGCCAAACTGCTCTCTTTTATGCTTTGGGCGGCGGCGTTGCCATTCGCATTGCTTAGCTCAGCGCATCCGCTACTTTCCACCAAATGGTTTTTCGAAGAAATATTCCCTCCCATCAATTCAGCGTTGCATCTCAATATTCGCACAGACGCTGCAAACCTGAACCTCAAACAGAAAAGCGTATTGCACGCCAGCCCGGGACGGCTTTTCTGGGGCGATCACTGGCCTGGAACGGAGGCAATTTTGAAGCAGGTGAATGCACTCAATGCCCAAAAAATCGGTTTTGTTTTTACGGAAGCCAGTTTTGACTACGCCTACCAATTTTTACTGCGAAAGCCCGGGCGGGAATTTGCCCATGTGCTCGTTGGCAACGCGTCGGGGGTATTGGAGGATCCCGCTTTCCAGCCGGATGCGGTCATCGCCGAAAAAAGCGAGGGGCCGGGATTTGATTATCATGGTAAAACCTACCGGCTCGCGCTGGAAAGTGATGGCAAATGGCTCTATATTCCATCAAAATGATCCTGTTGAACTATTATGACCTTTTTTAAAAACAAGAAAAATCTGCTGCTCCTGGTGCTGGCCATCATCATCGGCTATATCGTCTACGATTCCACATCGCAGCCCACCGTGACCGATCTGCAGGGCGGGTTCAGGGAGGTGGCATTGTACCGGAATGAAAACAATACCGGACCGATCGTACGGGTATATGCGGTGAGCGTGCGGGACACGCTTTCGAAGGATATGCTCAAATACGGCGATCTAATGCCCTATACCAAGTATGGCACTACGACGGTCTATTTTTTCAACGCTGCAAAACCATTCCCGGACAGCCTCGCCGCAAGTGAGCCGCATTTCGATCCGAATTTCTGGCCCAACTGTATTGCGGTGTACCGGAAGGACGCGAACGGTCAGGCCTCGCTGGATGAAAAGCCATTTTAAAACAAACATTCTATTATTTAACCCGAATAGTTTTTAAACAAATACCAACGAAAAATGACTGCACTAGAAACCGTACAGCTATACTATCAAGCTTTCAATGCGAAAAACTGGAAAGGCATGCTCGCGCTGCTACACCCCGAAATAAGGCACGAAGCCAACCAGGGCGACGTCCGTATCGGGTTGGAAAAGTTCACCGCGTTTCTTCAAAAAATGGATGAAGCCTACGAAGAAACGCTGACGGACATGGTGTTTTTCTCCGAACCACTGGGTAAACGTGTTGCCGTGGAGTTTGTCGTGAACGGGATTTACAAGCAGGGCGAAGAAGGACTTCCAGAAGCGCACGGACAATCATATGTACTGCCTGCCGGGGCATTTCTGGAACTCACCGATGGCAAGATCAGCCGGGTAACCACTTACTATAACCTGCCCCTCTGGATCGAACTCGTTTCCAAACCATGAACGCCCAACTGACCTTCGTGCGAAAAACCGGGGCGGGAATTGCGGAAGTTTTTGACGACCTGGCCCGGCTCCGCATTGCCGTTTTCAGGGATTATCCTTATTTATATGAAGGTAGCGTCGAGTACGAAAAGGGATACTTGCAGACCTACCTGCAATCGGAGCACTCTTTTCTTTTCGCCGTTTATGACGGCAATACGATGGTCGGTGCTACAACCTGCATTCCACTGCAAGACGAAACGGCCGAAATCCGCAAGCCGTTTCAGGACGCGGGCTTCGACGAAGGGGCTGTTTGCTATTTCGGCGAAAGCATTCTTTTGCCCGCCTACCGGGGACTAGGGCTTGGCCATCGTTTTTTCGACGAACGCGAGGCACATGCCCGAAGCCTAGGCTATTTCGAAACCTGCTGTTTCTGCTCCGTGGAAAGAGGCGAAAGCCATCCGCTCAAACCCGCCGGCTATCGCCCAAACGACGCATTCTGGCTGAAACGTGGTTATCGGAAAGAACCGGCATTACAAAGTACCATGGAATGGCCCGATTTGGGAGAACCTGTTTCCACTCCTAAAACCATGATTTTCTGGACCAAAGCGCTCAATAATTGAACTCGGAATGCAACAAGTAACCATTGCTTCGGCACAATATCCTATTACCGAACATCCGGATTTCGCCTCCTGGCAGAAGCATACTGAAAAATGGGTGGCCGACGCCGCCATCCGTGGCGCGGAACTCCTCTTGTTCCCCGAATATGGAGCGATGGAGCTTGTGAGCATCTTCGGCAACGACGTTCGTAACGATATCCGTCGCCAAATACACGCCTTGAACGAGCTGAAAGCCGATTTCTGCGCAACTTTCGCGGCATTTGCACGCAAATACGGGGTCATCATTGTCGCCCCGAGCATTCCCGTCATCGAAGAGGGAAAAAAGTTGAACCGGGCTTTTGTGTTTGGCAGGAATGGCCTGGCGGGGTATCAGGACAAGTTTTTCATGACCCGCTTTGAAAACGAGCACTGGGGCATCGAAAGCGCCCCCAAACAGCTGACGGTCTTTGAAGCTCCCTGGGGTAAATTCAGCATCCAGATCTGCTACGACGTGGAGTTCCCGCTTGGCGCGCAAAAACTCTGCGAAGCCGGCGCGAAACTGATCCTCGCCCCGAGCTGCACTGAAACCCTTCGCGGGGCTACCCGCGTACATGTGGGTGCACGCGCACGCGCACTCGAAAACCAGGCTTATACGGTAGTGTCCCAAACCATCGGCGAAGCGGCATGGTCGCCCGCCGTCGACGTCAATTACGGCTACGCGGCATTCTACACCACGCCCGACAAGGATATGCCCGAAGAAGGCATTATCGCCACCGAAACTGCGCAAGCGGAGGGCTGGCTGATTCGGCAAATCGATTTCTCGCTCATAGACGAGGTTCGTCGCGACGGGCACGTTTTTAATTTCAAAGACCAGGCACGTATGAAGATCGAGCTGGCGGACGATCAGGTTTCTATCGTTTTCAAGTCCTTTTAAATACAAAATAGCGGCATCCAAGTTGAATGCCGCTATCCATTTCCACTTCAAGGTTCACTTTGCCGTCATACCCGATGGCTGCGCCAATAGCTTGTCAAGTACTGACTGGATCGTTGCCAGTTGATCATGAATGGCCTTATTATCGGCTTTGAAAGCCGCATTTTCGGTTTCCAGCTTCGTATTCTGATTTACCAGTTGCTTTATGGACTCGATCAGGTGAGGAATCAGGCCTGTATAGTTAAGGGATTTGAAGCCCTTATCATCCGTTTTTACGAGTTCAGGAAACAGCGTTTCTACATCCTGGGCTATCAAGCCGGTTTGCAGTGATTGATCTCGTTCCTTCTCTTTCCAATAGTAGTGGTATCCTTTGAGGCTGGTCAACTTTTGGAGGCTGGCAGAAAGTGATGAGAAGTCGCGTTTTAACCGGCGGTCCGAGGATTGCGTTAGTGCACCTCCCAAAGTTCCGTTACCCGTGTTGTCAACCCAGAACCGCCACGCGCCGTTGATAAAAAAACCGATTTGGGTATCTGTTTTCAATCCGGCAAAAGCATCCGCAACATTTTGCGAGTTGTTAAAATAGATTCCCGAAGCTGCCCCGTTGTGCCTGATGCGAACCCTTCCGCCGACATCCAGTGGAAATTCTGGATTATCGATACCTAAGCCAATTTTACCGTCCCTAAGTATTGTTATCGAATAGTTGCTTCCATCGCCTGAATGGCGTACGGGACACTTAACATTTGTGTCGTTCCCAGGTCTGTATACGTCGTCCCGCCCGATGGGTCCATTTCGAGCTGAAGAAAGTACGGGAACGTTTTCCACGAAATACCCGCAAACTGGCCGCTCACAACAGCCCCACCGCCAATCTGGATGTTAAAAATGCCCGTAGCGTTGGTTTGCGCGGCGTGTGTTTCCTGGTAAATCGCCGTGCCTTCCGCCGTTTCGGAATGGATCGTAATGCGGATGCTTACGGTGGCATTACCTGCAACCTTGCCATCCGCTTTTCGCGCTACTCCCTGGAAGCTGAATTGTTGCGGAGCCTGCCCGAAAGTCAGCAAACCTTTTAAAACCAGTATCATGCAAATTGAAAATAGTTTCATCGGCTGTTTTTTTAGAGTCAGGGATCGGAGGGCTTTATCGCCCCGGGACAAAAAAGAGACAGTAAAAGGCCGGATCGCAAAAAAAGTAATCATACGGTACAATTGGGTATACCATCGGCAAAAGTAGGATTCTCCCAAGAAGACGATCGAAATAAAAATTGCACTTTTACAACACATCTCATTTAACCCAAAGGGCCTCGTTTCATGTCGAGATAATGCATTTAGAACCGGTCTGATTAAGATTAATGATCAATGTAGAATAGTTATATTTCTGCGTAAGTAATTAAAAATCAATTAAATAAAAATACATGTACACGATGATTAACAGTATTTCTATTACTCATGATAATAAAATCCACTACGCTAAGTACTATTTTTACAGAAACGCACCCCCTCGTATAGTTTAGTAGAAAATACTTTACCAAATACTCAATATTTTAATTATTTCAAGATATTGGAATTATATTGATTTAGATTTTTTAAGTCACTAAACGTCCTCTATCATGAAAACTTTTTACCTGTGGATATGGGTTGTCCTTGGGGCAATTTCCTTCTACTCCAAGTCTTACGCTCAGTGTACGCTGGTTGATCCGGCAATTGAACTTAACAGTGTTTCCCCCAGCGGATCAGATTGTATCGTGAATGTCAACCTCTCCTTCACGATCGACAGAAACAATGGTAACAAGTTCACCTACGTGCATTTGTGGACTCCTGCCGATTACCCCGACATCGATTACAAAAAAGCGCCGAAGCTGGCCGACCTTGGCAATGTGCTTGCCACGCTTGCTATCAGCACGGATGGCCCGGCCACGTTGTTATCGGCTTACAGTGCCGACGGGAACGTTATACCCCTGTTTGCCGGATTGACCCTCCTCGAAGAGGATCTCGGCTCTGACCTATATCGTATAACGATCGACAACATTCAATTTTCGGTACCGGGCGCGTGTGAGACGCTTCCGATCCTGAAAGGTGACGTCTGGTCCAGCCAGGCAGAGAGCGCGAACCCTCCTGTCCACTGCTTCAACGAGGGCTTCGATCTGCAAATCAATGATCCTGTCATTAGCGGCAAGATCAATTGCAACGAGCCCGAAGGCCCCCGGACGTACGACCTGGATATCATATCCACCAGCCCGACCGCTTTCGAGGTTTCATATACCTTGTATCTGGACGACGGGGTGTTAACAAACGGCGAAACAACTTTCGGCGCGGGCGATACCCCTATTTATACAAGCGGACCGATCAACCTCTCGGCTTCCCAGCCCATCCAGAGCAAGGATGAACCCTATACCTATGCCTTCCTGCAAGACAAACGTACCATTTGGGTGGTTCTGACCGGGCCGAGCCTGCCGAATGCGATCGTGGCCGAGTTGAAAAACGGCTGTACCATTACACTGCCTGTTACACTGGCCCGCTTCAACGGGTCACTGCTCGATAATGCGGTCAGCCTTTCCTGGACGACCACCGAAGAAGCAGGCAGCAGCCATTTCGACATAGAAAGAAGCACGGACGCGAAGGAGTTCATCCAACTTGGCCGTGTTCAGGCAAAAGGAAATTCGGCTGCAACCCAGCAATACCGGTTTGTGGATAGCAAACCCCTGGCGGGCAACAACTACTATCGCCTTCGGATGGTCGATACGGATGGCAAGTTCGAATATTCGCGGACGATTGCCATTGATAATGGTGCCAACAGCGTCGCATTTGAGCTTCTGGGCAATCCGGCATCGGGAAGGGAAATCAAATTCCTGCTTAAAAACGAAAATGCTTCGAATGTGAGCCTTTACGACTTGTCAGGAAAAGCAATACGCTTTTCGCTAAGCCACACGGGCAATGAATTTGTTCTGAAGCCTAAGAGCGGCATTGCGTCTGGTCTTTACATACTTTCCCTGCAACGCGGCAACGCCAGCACGCTGACCAGGAAGGTGCTCGTGCCGTGATTTTTCACATTTCCATACAGAAGACCCGCCGAAGCGCTTTCGGCGGGTCTTCTGCTTTAATTCCCCAACACCCGCCGTACATCGCTTACTGAAATGGCATCGGCATCATTCCCGAAGTTCTTGCGGATATAGGTAAGCACCTGGGCCATTTCCTCTGGTTTGAGAAAATCGTGCTTCGGCATCAGATCGTTATATGGCTTTCCCGCCACCTGAATGGGTCCCTCCAGGCCTTTGGCCACTACCTCTATCAGCCGCTTCTTACTGCCCGTCACCCATTCGGAACCGGCAAGCGGCGGAAACCGGCTGCCGTCACCCAGCCCGTTGCGCTGATGGCAAGGTGTGCAATAGGTGTTATAGATGCCCTGCCCCAGTTCCTTGGTTTTAATATCGAGATTATCGGCCACTTCGTCAGGCGTGCGTATGTGAGCGAGCTGCTTGTGCTTTTCCATCGAAGCAAGCTGATTTCCCCCAAAACCCTTTCTATCACCTCTGAACATCACCCGCCATACCTTGCCCTTGCGTGAATCGGTGATATAGAGCGAGCCGTCGGGCCCTTCGGCGAGCCCCATTGGCCTGAATTTGGCGTCGCTCACATTGATAATGGGGTCTACTCCCGCAAAACCGTCGGCGAACACCTCCCAATCGCCGGAAGGCTTGCCGTCCCTGAAAGGCACAAAACACACAAAATAGCCCGCCTGAGGATAAGGCGCCCGGTTGGTGGAGCCGTGGAAGGCTACGAATGCGCCGTTTTTATAACGTTCGGGAAACTGATTCCCCTGGTAAAAGAGCACATCATTGGGAGCCCAATGCCCGGGAAACCCGATGAGCGGCTTTTGATACCTGGCCCCTTCGCCCTCCTTTTTACCGTCGCCACCGTATTCGGGATTGAGCATCTTCTTGCCTTTCATCTGATCGTAATAATAGTACGGCCATCCAACGTTGGTTCCCTGGGTTACTTTTACAAACTCCTCGGAAGGGAGTACCGCGCTTTGCCAGGCACTGAAAAGCTCGGGAAACAGGCGATGGAGGTTGTCTCGGCCATGAACAACCGCGTAAAGACTCTTATCGCCCGGATTCCAGCGCATTCCTACGATACTTCGCAAGCCGGTGGCGTACAATGTCCCGTCGGCCTGGGTCTGATTGGGCTTATCGGCTTTGAATTTCCATATTCCTCCGTGCTTTTCGAGGTCGGGGCAGGGGTTTACTCCCGGGCTTCCAGGCTTTCCGCCAGGCGAGTTCACCATATCCTGGCAGGCATCAGAAGGCGCGCCAAAGGGCACGTACATATTTCCCTGATCGTCGAAAGCCATCGGTTTGGTGATATGCCAATGCGCGCCATGTTCGTGATCGTCCCGAAGGATCAGCTCGGTTTTTTCTTCGGGCAAGAGCTGTCCCGGAATGAGTTTACTGCGATACACGGCGAGCGACGAGCTGTAATAGAGATAGCCATTCCGGATCGTGATACCGTTAGCAAGACTGCTGTGGTCCTGGTAGTTGCCGAAATTCCGCATAATATCCGCCCTACCGTCGCCATTCGTATCCCTGAGCGCCACGGTACCGCCCCCCTGGCCTTTACCGAAATAACGGAGTTTGATATAAATGTCACCATTATCGTTCACGACAATATGCCGCGCCAACCCGGTGCTATCGGCGACGACGAGCGTTTCGAAACCTTCCGGCGTAGTCAGTCCGCCGTTACCGGGATCACCGGACGGTAGCTTGTCCCGACGCAAATGCGTAGCGCCCACGAGCGCGAGCGCGATGAGCAAAAGGCTCAGATATATTCCGGCCCTTTTGAATCTGAAATGATGAAGATGCATGATGAGTTCGGTTTAAAATCCTTTTTTCTTCGCCGCAAGGCCATTCAGGTCCCAGACAACCTTACCCTGCCTGACCGTCATTTCCACTTCCAGCTTACGGTTACCATCAATACTGTTTCCGCCTGAATCCAGAAACCCGAAAACACCTTCCCGCAAACGAAACAATACGATGTCAGCAGGATTACCTTCTTTGAGATTGCCCAGTTCGGGGTGACCGATCGCTTTTGCGGTGTTCCAGGTCGCTATTTCCACTACCTGTTGCAGAGAAAGACCCATTGCCATGAATTTGGACATCACATTGGCCATATCCTTCATAGCCGAGTTCATACTGAAACGGTGCAGGTCGGTGCCAAAGGAATTGGGATAAAAACCCTGCTTTACGGCCGGCGCAGCCTGATCGAACCAGAAACCGGCGCCTCCATGACCGAGATCAAACAGTATACCTCTTTTCCGCGCTTCCAGTACGAACGGGCGCACCCGACCGTCTTCGCCGATCACCGGCATCCGCTCTTTGATATGCTCGAAAGTATGGGTGATCATATCGCCAGGCCGCATTTTTGCGAGCTGGCTTTCCAATGAATATTCAGGCAAATGGCATTCTACGAAAAGTGGCTTGCCGGCCTGCTTCGCTGCATCCAACGCATTGTCGAACGGCGTCCATTCCTTCCCGTTGTAGTGTCCGATCTTCACCCCTGCAATGACGTCGGGATAGCGCCTCATGACCGCAACCGCCGAATCGGCATTCATGTCCTGCAAATCCTGCTCATGCGCCGCACCGGTCATTCCCCCGCCCGAAATGTTCAAAAATGCCAGAATGCGTGTTTTGGACTGATCGATCACCTGTTTTTTGAACAATGGAAAACTGCGCCAGCCCGACGTGCCGGCATCCACGACCGTAGTAACCCCCGACCGGAACGTAAAATCATCGGGCGAAACACTGTTGACCCCATTCGCAAATAGTCCGGCCTCTGGGCCTACAAACACATGCGTATGCGGGTCGATCAAGCCGGGCGTGAGGTATAGCCCATCCGCATTAATCACCTGCGCGGCGGTCTCGCCGATATCAGAAGCCACTCTCATGATTTTCCCCTGGCTCACTGCCACATCCATTTTGCCATTCCTCGAATTGGCAGGGTCTATCACCTGTGCGCCTTTGATCACGAGCTCGTACGTTTGCGCAAAAACACCCTGGGATAGCATCCATGCCAACCCAAGCCCTATCCAATTCGCCAGGCGGATCCGGGAGATTTTCCTTTTCATAGCCTATTTGCTTTGGATTTCAGACTCCCACGGTGCCGCGCTGATGCCATTCAAATCCCACACCACCTTACCCGCCCGTAATGTCAGCTCGGCTTCGAGTTTCTTATCTCCCTTCATTTTCAATCTTCGGGCATCTACAAAACCAAAATCGCCTGTGCGCACATTGAAAACAGTGATGTCGGCTTCTGAACCCACACTGAGGCTGCCCAGGTCGGTACGTTTGATAACCTGGGCCGGATTCCAGGTCACACGCAAAATGGCGTCGGACAACGGTACGCCCATGTTGAGAAACTTAGAAATGACATTATCGAGTCCTTTCATACCGCCGTTCATGCTATCGGTATGGAGGTCGGTGCTGATCACATTGGCCAGGAAACCCTGCTTGATCGACGGGATTGCCTGTCGCCACGCAAATGCGCCTCCGCCGTGGCCGACGTCGAACACCAGTCCTTTTTTCTGCATTTCGAGCACGAAAGGTTTCACCTTACCCTGTTCGTCGACTACCGTTTCGCGGTCGTTGGGCCCGTGTGCGTACGTGTGTGTGAAGATATCGCCGGGTCTGAGGTATTCGCGGAAGAGTTTTTCGATCGACAGCGGCGGACGGTGCTCCCCGAAATCGACCATTACCGGTACATCGGCCAGCTTTCCGGCTTCGACGGCCCGCTGCACCTGGCTGTAATCGCCCCAGTAATGCGCCGATTTGATACCAACAACAACATTGGGATACAATCTTTTGATCATATTCGCGACCATCTGCGGGTTCATATCGCTCAGGTCCTGCTCCTCATAACGGCTCGCCATCCCGGTGCCGACGATGTTGAGAAAAGCCAAAACCCTCGTCTGTGCGCGATCGATCGTCTGTGCCTTGAATAGCTTGAAGTTACGCCAGCCCGACGAACCCGCATCTACGACCGTGGTAACTCCCGCACGGAATGTAAAACCGTCGGGCGCGACGCTGGTGGCGGCATTGGCAATGTAGGCATCGGGCGTCGTACCGTTAAAAACATGCACGTGCATATCGATAAACCCGGGCGCGACGTACATTCCTTTGGCTTCGATTACTTTTTTGGCGCCGGAAACCGGAATGGCGGCGGCCACCTGTACAATCTTTCCGGCTGTAACAGCGACGTCCATAATGCCGTTGATCCGGTTTTTGGGGTCGATGACGTGGCCGCCTTTGATGAGCAGGTCGATGGATTGAGCGTAAGACATCCCCGATAGCAGGGCAACCAGCAGCAGTGCAACGGAAAACCGGACACACACTGCGTTTAGCAGGAGCAGTTTAAAATAGTTCATGGGTTCAGGATAGTTGGACACTCTTAAAAAGCGCACCGGCACAATAATTTAGTCACTCATTTTGAAAAACTTACAAACAGCCAACTGTAATATAGCACATGCCACCATCACCTATGCGTACGAGCCGTCGGGACATTGCAGCAGAAGATCAGCATTATTTACACTTTCTATTTCTAAAAACGACACCAATGCTGCTTTACCAGCATGTGACTTTTAAAAGAACAACTTTCAATATTCACTTTTCAAGTTTTTTAATATACCTCATTATCAAATACTTATACACTTGTAGAGATATTTTTATTTTGAAATTGAAATCTTATCCCTTAAACTTGTTGTAGATTTTATTTTACAAGCAAAAAAATGAAGGTAAAATAACATCTACATATTGCTAGTAGAATTTCAGATGAACGAAACTCTGCCTGGACAGATAACTCACTCAACGGTAAAAGACATGATGGAAAATCGTTATCAATGGCTTTCGCCACGAGGCGGGATGCGCTCAGGACACGAGCCGTGCCCATCCGGCCATTTTAAGAATTCGACCTTACTTTTCAACTATTCTGTTTCAGGGACTCCCGTTGCGGGAACGTCCCGACATCTTCCTCTTACTGATAATTGCGAAAATTCCTTCCGGAATGTGGGAAAGGCATGTGCGGACCTGATCTTGCTTTACGATGAAACGGATCGTGGGATAGCATGACAGGGAACATATAGGAGTATCCGTTCGCTGATGTGGCTTGCCTTTGGAAGGCTAAGCACGGCATTATTGTGCAACCGCGGATAACCAGACTGTTTACACCCGGTAACCAGCCAACGTATGGTCAGGCTTTCACAGGCTCGCTGGCCCGGGAGAACTTTGTGTCAACTGAACCAATTTAATAATCCGCCAAATAGTCTTTTTCACTAAATCAAACTCGTAATGAAAACACGTACACTCAGATTACTTACCCTTCTGACGTTCCTTACATTCTTCCTTTATGACTGTAAGGACAAAGAAGCGGATTCACTCGCACCAGCCAACACTGAGCTTTCCGGCGAACTGGACAAGCTGGAACTGGCCCCTACCACACTTCAGGAAACACCGGACGTCAAACTCGTGCCCGGAAAAGTGGAAACTTCGGAGAAAACCCAGAACCTGAACAGCTCGTTGAGCACTGTTACCGCCGGAAATATCCCGGCAAGTGTATCGAAAGCTGCCGAGGAGGTATCTGGCTCACTGACAGACGCGGAGATCAAAGCGCTGAACCAGGTTACCCCGTCGCAGGCAACGAAAACCGTGCTCAATTCGGACCAGGTGCGTTCCATCCTGAACAAAGTTAGTGCAGACGCAAAACTTCAGGGCTACCTCTCGCTCTTCACTGCCGCCAAGGTGGCCGGGCTTCTTGAAGGCGGACGCACAGGCGGAGTTACAGCAGGAACACCTTCGAACAACGCCGCAGTTGAGGCCGGCAACACCGATGACTGTATCGCGCGGGCTAACGAGAAATTCGAGAAAACCAAGGAGCGCCTGGACGACAGCAAAGCAAAAGAACTCGACAAAATCAACGATAACTACAATAAGGACCTGGAACGCATCCAGCGCAACCTTGAACAATGCACCGGCGAAAACGGTGCGGCGCATTTCGAAGCACTTCGTCAGGTAGGTATCAAAATCGCCAGTGATGCCCTTGCTGCATTGGAAAAAGCGAAGCCGTTCCTGAAACCAGGGCAGTACGAATACCTGAAAGCGTTGATCAACGTTCAGTTGCTCGATTACCTGGCCAAGGTTAATCAGCTTGAAGCTGCTAAAATCGGTACTTGTGCGGAAATCGCAGCGATTGCAAAAGCACGTGCAGAAGAAACCAAGAACTCAAACACCGCCCGTGTAGAAGCCAACTATAACGACGCTCTTGCCAAAGCGGTAGAATTGAGAGACAAAATGATCGAAAACTGCCACAACCAAGGCAGCGGTAAATAACAATCAGGCGGATAATTCTATTTGTTAGAGCCCCGTAGAACCAATTGTTTTACGGGGCTACTTTTTTCATAAAAGCCCGCCAGTCACGCACTATGCCAGTTTTTCTTTGAAGAAATCGACCGTACGTTTCCAGGCCAGCTCGGCTGCAGCCTTGTCGTAACGGGGCGTAGTGTCGTTGTGAAAACCGTGATTCACGTCCGGGTAAATGAATGCCGTATATTCCTTGTTGTTTTCCTTTAATGCCTTCTCATACGCGGGCCAGCCCTCGTTCACGCGCGTATCCAGGCCCGCATAATGCAACAATAGCGGCGCTTTGATCTTCGGGACATCTTCTGTTGCCGGCTGTCCGCCGTAAAACGGTACCGAGGCCGACAGGTCAGGAATACGCACCGCCATCATATTGGCAATGGCTCCTCCGAAACAGAAGCCAACAACACCGATCTTTCCATTGCAATCCTTATGGTTTTTCAAATAATCATAAGCTGCGATAAAATCTTCCTGCATTTCGTTACGGTCGCGTTTGCTTTGAAGCTCCCGCCCTGCATCGTCATTCCCCGGATACCCGCCCAGTGGTGACAGCGCGTCGGGCGCGATCGAAATAAACCCCGCCAGCGCCGCACGGCGCGCCACGTCTTCGATGTGCGGGTTCAGTCCCCTGTTCTCATGTACCACTACAATGCCTCCCAGCTTTCCTTTCGCATCCGTCGGCTTCGACAATAACGCCTTGATCGTTTTTCCGCCTTTCGGAGAGTCATAGTTAACATAATCCGACTGCAACCGCGGGTCGCCCGCCTGAATCTGCACAGCGCCCTGGTAATCCGGCATCAGGAAGCTCATCAGTGAAGCCACCGTCACGCCGCCTACCGCGTAGGCCGACAAATTCTGCATAAAATTACGGCGATCGATACGGTCGTGCGCATAATCGTCATAAAGGTCGAATACTTCCTGTTTGATGTCCTCCTTTTTTAGCTCGTCCATTTGCTTAGGTAAAAGGTTTGCGGTTAGATTGATTTTGATAAAGTTCTCAATTTAAACTGAAATGACATTCTGTTTAAATTGAACATTGCCAATTATTTACTTGGATGTTGTAGCCAATGTTTACAATTTTATTACCAATTAGAGCAGTCCAACTATTACTCCTCAACCCCAATAACCAAAAGCTATGAAACACATTCTACTGGCAATTTTACTACTGTCATTCTTTACAAGTTCGGGACAAGGTTCTTTGGAATCGGACCGGCTGGCATTGATAGCACTTTACAATTCCACCAACGGCCCGGCCTGGTTTCAGAATGCCGGCTGGAACCCTGCCGGCAGCCCCGGCGATAGTCCCTGCGGCTGGTATGGCGTCACCTGCGAAGGAGGGCGCGTAACCGGCCTGAATCTGTTGCAGTGCGGCCTCGACGGAAGCATCCCGCCCGCGATCGGCAATCTGGATCAGCTGAAAACCCTGGTACTCGGCTGGACTGTCCTCACCGACGCGCGTGTAGCCTACAACCCGCCGTATCTACCAATCCCAACGGAAATCGGCAATCTGACCAACCTGGAACACCTGGATTTGAGCGGCGACAACGGGATCGACTACGACATATATGGTGGCTTGCCGCTACCAGGCCCGCTGCCGGAAAGTCTCGGCAATCTGACGAAACTGACTTATCTTAATCTGAGCTGCATGCTGAGGGACATGAAATTTCATGGCGAACTAACTGGCCCTATCCCCAGCTCCCTGGGCAATCTCGTAGATCTTAAATATCTGAACCTGGGTTCCCAGCAATTTTCGGGCGCTATCCCATCCGAACTCGGCAACTTGACTAAATTAGAGTTTTTGAACCTGGGCGGTGCCAATCAGTTCACCGGTAGCATTCCGGCTTCCTTTAATAACCTCACAAGCTTAAAATCACTGGGATTGGGTTATTATAATAACCAGTGCTGCGGTACTCCGTTACACGGCGGACTTACAGGTCCTATCCCTGATTTATCGGGAATTCCCGCTTCGGCTAGTGTGAGTATCCCAAACAACTCATTCAATTTTGAAGGCCTGGATCTAAATATCAGCCGGATTGATCTTTATACTAATCAGGCTAAAATTGACATCAACTACAACGTTGGCGCGAAACTGCTGACTGCGGAAGCGGGTGGAATTATTGCCAACAACACTTATAAATGGTACAGGAACAATGCGCTTATAGCGACGATAGTCGGTAATAAAGATTACAACGTGACCGAAGACGGTACGTATTACGCCGAGGTTACCAATAGCACCGTGCCCGGCCTCACGCTGACTACCGAAAACGAGGTAGTGACCTCACTCCCGGTGACCCTTGTATCATTTTCAGCCAGCAATATGGGCGAACAAAACTACCTCATCTGGAAAACCAGTTTCGAAAGCAATAGTGAAGGATTCGAAATCGAAAGGAGCTGGGATGGCAATAAATTCGAAAAAATCGGGTTCGTAGCGGGCGGCGGCAACAGCAATATCGGGAGCGATTACAGTTTCGTTGACCAAAGCCCGCTTTTCCACAGCTACTACCGACTCAAACAGCTGGATTTCGACGGCACATTCGCCTATTCAAGAGTGATTTCCGTTAAAAGTCCCGAAGCTGAGATCGTCGCTTATCCGAATCCGGCCGGGAATCACTTTTATCTTAAAAACCTGAAAGAGAAAAGCCCAATTGTCATCCGGAATCCGGAAGGAAAAATCATTAGCAAACAATTTGCGATACCCGGCAAGCCTGTCGACGCCAGCTATCTTACACCCGGCCTGTACACGGTCACTTCATCCGGGATAGTTCAGAGGATTGTAATCCGGAAATAGGCCGGCTCCTGCATCCTGTCGGAGAATTGACGCAAAAAAAAGCCGGAAGCAATGCTTCCGGCTTTTATGAAATTCTGACACCAATTATATAAGATCTTAGTACTCTGTATTTTGAGGATCGAAGTTGGTCCAGCCGGTTGTCCAATCTGTGGTACCGAATGCTCCGATGTAAGTGTTGGCTTCAAACCCTGCGGGCAACGAGACATCGATGTATCGCAATACTGCATTACTTAGCCCAATGTCCAGGGCTTCATACATCTCAACCCCTCGCCGAAGCTCATCAACCGAGGACAAATCTGCGACTGATGTGTATTCCGGCTCCGCATCTACCAGCGCTATAACAGTTTTTACTTTAAGCACCCTTCTCCGCAACGATTTCTCAAACGGCGTCTGGTGCGATATGCTATCGAATGTCGGTCCGGAAGACTCGATTGTATTATTACTGTCCATATAAACAACGTCAAAGCCACAAAACTAGCGGTAATAACGAAAATTCACCACCAGGTGCTACAATCGGTCGTTAGTCGCCCCATCGGGCTGGCGAGGCCGGTGAAGGAAATCGGGCCTTCGGGTTACCGCCTGATAATACCCCACGTTTTTTGGCTAAGGACCGAAACCGGTTTCAAGTTTTTCAGCTTTAACGCGGGTGCTTCGATGAGATGCCACGAAAGGAACGCCAGAATTGCGGAAATGATTAAACTCGTAAAAATGAGGCTTATGTGATCCATTCCAAAATAGTATACCAGCGTTTGCTGCACAGGAAATCCGTATATGTAAATACCATAAGAAAGGTCTCCCAAGTGCTTTGTAATATTACTAATACCATAAACCGGGAGTAGCCCCATGCTCAGCACGATAATGGGTAGTAATGTAACGCTGGCAAAGGAGAAAATGGATTGCCCGGTGGAAAACACGAATACACCCAGCGAAAGAATCAATATTATCGTTAAATGGCGACGTGAAATATCGGCCATTCGGGCTGCCGCAAGAAGTGAGCCAGCGGCAAAATAAACGCCAAGCTCGATCAGGTACCAATCAAGAATGAAGAAATTCCATTTCTGAATCTCCGTAAAATTCAGCACATCCAGCCTGGCAAGAACCAAGTAAATTACCGACAAAATCAGAATCACAGGTACACGTTTGCTTTTAATAAAAAACAACAGAGACACGGCGATATACATCGTGAATTCGAATGGAATTGTCCACAGCGACCCATTTATCGCGGATTTGTGCGGGTTTTGATCAAATATACCCGGAATGTCGTATTGAAGTCTGTAAAGTCGGAGATTGTTGGGGATATATGTCCGGACCTTTTTATTCAGCAAATACGCCGTATCATGCTCATATACAAAAGGCCCGAGAATTACTGTGAGAATAAGTACAACAGCAAGGGCCGGGAAGAGTCTTAAAATCCTTTTCCAATAGAAATCAGCCAGATCGCCTGATCTTTCCAGACTTTGGAAAATGAGATAACCGCTGATTACAAAAAAACCTCTTACGGCAATCCACGAGAAGGTATATTGCCCGTTGCTGATCTGGCACAACCAATCACACTCCTGAGAACCTGCCAACGGATATGAATGCGTAACGATAACACAGCCAGCAAATAACAACCTGAGAAAATCGAAATTGTTTCTTCTGCGAGTTTCTATATTGATAATTTTTTCGTCATTTAGTCGGCAAAAGTAGGTTAAAAAGTTGATTGTCGATCATTACCTTTTGATAATCATAAGTACACTTACAATCAAAGCTATATTTATGAAGATCATTTGAATGGAATACCATTTACCCAAAGGATAAAAAAATGCAATGCATTTATTATCAAATAATTACAACACCTCTAAATAAATCCCTTTCGTATTCTACAATTTCCGTAAAATAAAATAGATACGTTTGCCAAGGTTGTAACACAGCCTATCCTTACCCAACTACTCAGCTTCATTTACTGCTATTTCGCTTGCCTTGATCTCTCCAAAGCAGCATCAACCCTGGAAATATTCGGGCTCATTTTTCGGCGAAAAATACGTCTTTGTCTTAACAGGTACTTCGATATTATTTCAGCATTTGGAAAGAACAATGGGTATTCCATTCCTATTCCGTTCCCTTTGAAAATCAATACAATCCACCACTATCAAATTCGTCGTATATGAGTAGTCGTTACAGCCGGAAGCCACAGGCACTAACAACGCTAAGTCACATGAATAAGTCGGTCTGGGTACTGGTAATCTTCGCACACCTCAATTCAACCGCCCAGAATGTCACCTATCAACCCCTTTACACGGGCGCAACCTTCGATGGACGGGCCATTAACCAAAGTCTGCCGGTCGGAAGTGTTTCCGGCAGAAGCAACGCGGTCTCCGGAGGCGCAACCTACTCGATAGCTATTGCGGTACCGCCCGGGACAAATGGTGTTAGCCCGACTGTCTCGATCAACTACCATTCTATGGGAGGAAACGGCGCTCTGGGGCAAGGCTGGGACATTAGCGGATTGTCAAAAATCACCCGCTCCGCACGGAATATGTATTTCGATAATGAAACAAATCCTGTCGTCATGACCAACAGCGACAGGTTTGTTCTGGACGGTACCAGGCTGATAGCCAAGGCAGGCAACTACGGAGAACCCAATACAACCTACGGGACTGAAAGTGAAAACTTTGCAACCATTACATCCAAAAGCGCGCAAGGCAATGGTCCGCAATGGTTTGAAGTAACCACCAAAGACGGGGTAAAAATGGAGTATGGGAACACCCCGGATTCCAGGCTTACAGGCCAGTTTGCAACGGTGCTTACCTGGGCTCTCTCACGCATCTTGTACCCCGATGGGAATTACATCACTTTCAAATATAAGAGCGCCAGTTTCGCATTGCTCATCGATGAGATTAATTACACCGGCAATGCCGCTCAAGGGTTAGCGCCCTATAACCAGGTCAAATTCGATTACAAAATCCGCACCATCGATGAAAATGCCGGTTTTGAGAATGACACAAAGGTCGAAAGCAAGTATTTACTGGACAAAGTCACCACCAAAGCCGAGGGATCTACTGTCAGGAGTTACCAGTTCAATTATGGACACGATAATATCAATTCCTATTTAAAAGAGGTAATTGAGGCAGGCACTGACGGAACACAACTCAATGCTACCATTTTCAAATACGGCAACCCTCCTGCCGATTTCAGTACCGTTGATACCGACGGATATGACTACCCGTCGTCGACAACCATAACAGGAGATTTCAATGCAGATGGGTTAACCGATTTTCTGGAAGCCAGCCTTATTCAGAATCCTGCCGTTTACAGGATGATTGTTTATGTAAAGTATCCCGCATATATCGGACAATCCAATAGCTTTTTTGTAGATAATGTAACTGACGCGCCCGTTACTTATAGTGTCGTCAAAAAGCAAAGTATCCCCAACTCGTTCGACTTTTTGGCCTATGATTTCACGGGAGATGGAGCAGACGATGTTTTGATGACCAACATTGCTGGCTCAGGCCAGAATCGTACATTAACCAGCCTCCGCATTTATCGCGCAGTTCAGAATTACGACTGGCAGGCCAATGCCCAGCCAGCCATTCAATTCGATCAATTGAACATTTCCCCTTACACCGGTTACTCCAAAATTCATCCCAGTGGCCATTTCATTTTTCCGGGCGATTATGACGGAGATGGCATACAGGATATATTGACCATGCTGGGAAACAATGCTGTCAATTACAATTGTCACTTGTACAATGGGAAAGTCCAGCCTGATTTTGGGTCCATCGTTATCTCAGGCGTATTCTCATTAGGGGTAAGTGACTGGCCGACTGCTGACAAAGTACATATTGTCGATTTCAATGGCGACAGCAAAAGCGATATCATGCTGATCAAGGGGTCTAATTGTGAGATATTTACATTCGACGGCTGGACGGCACGCCGGATTCACTACTCAACCAATTATTTGACCAAAGACCATCTCAGCTACTTCGGCGATTTTAACGGCGACGGCAAAACGGATATTCTTGCCAAATTAACCACGTCCGGTGCATGGAAAATATTGATTTCTAATGGAATAGGATTTTATGAATCCCCTTTTACATTCAACACAATCCCCGATACCGATCCGTTCACCGGCGACCAGTTGGGCGTTGCCGATATCAATGGTGATGGAAAATCGGACATTTATCACGGGTGGCAAACAGCGGCACCTTCAAACTTCGATGTCTATTATGGGAAGGGCTATTCAAGCACCGGGGTTAATTTTTATCGTATAAACAATACTTACGCGGTGAATTTGGGTGCGCCGCCTCCGATGATCGGCGATTTCAACGGCGACCGCCGGGCCGATGTGATCAATTTCAAGAATATCTTCACCCCGATGGATGTCTTCTATTTCAAAAAGGAAGGTAGGGAAAATCTGCTTGAAAAAGTAAAGAACGGCTATAACCACGTTACCGAATGGGTTTACAAAAAACTGACAGATGAAAATGGCTTTCACATCCGCGGCAATCTCACCGCCTACCCATTCAATGCGATACAGCCAGCGCTATATGCCGTTTCCGATTTCAAAATGCAGAACGGGCTTGGCGGTTACAATACCATTCAGTACACCTACGAAGCGTGTAAACTACACCGTGCAGGCAAAGGCTTTCTCGGATTTGGTAAAATAACGGCCAACAATCTTGCGACGGGAATCAAAACGATTGCTGAAAATGAATTCAACACCACCTATTACACTGCAATCCCTTACCGGACGTCGGTGTATCTCACCTCGACAAGTGCCCTGCTAAGCCAGATAACCAACACCAATGTAGCCGTTTCTCCGGCCGCCAAACGTTTTTGGGTAAAAACAACCAATATCCTTGAAAACAAGGCATTAGAAGGCAGAACGACCAGCACGGTAAATGTGTATGACGATTTTGGAAACGTCAAGCAAAGCACGGTCAATAATGGCGTGGAAACTGTTTTCACCGACATTATTTACGGCGCCTATCCGGCCGGGGTAGTAAACAAGCCGACGTCAGTAACCGTTACAACTACCCGGTCGGGCCAACCTGCCTTCACCGTTTTGACTGGGTACGGTTATAATGCCATTGGCCAACTCACTTCGAAAACGGATTTCTCAGGTCTGCCTAAAAACGTAGTCACTACCTACGAATATTTCCCATTAGGAAACCCGAAAAAGACAACCATCACTCCGAATGGGCCAAATGCTTCTCTTCCACGCTTTACCTCGTCCATATACGATCTGAAAGGCCGCTATGCCGAATCCAGTGTGAACGAACTCGGCCAGACTGCCACCGCTACCTATGATCCCAAATGGGGCAAACCATTGACCTCAACGGGCGTCGACGGGCTGGTTACAACTTACCAATATGATGTATTTGGAAGGCCGACCGTTACAACGATTCCTGCGCCAGCCGCCTACAACATTACCCAAAGTTACGGATGGGATCTGGCCAACGGCGCGGTATGGTACAGCCTGGTTTCACATCCTGGTAAACCGAACGTCAAAATATGGTACGACCTGCTTAGCCGCGAGATTAGAAGAGAAGCCGAAGGTTTTGGTAACCAGGCCGTCACACAGGTCCAGACCTATGATGCAAGAGGTAACATTGTTTCCAATACCCAGCCATACAAGGCAGGCGAAACATACATCACCACCACCACGCAATTCGATGAATACAACCGGCCTTACAATATCAACAGCGGGGCGCTGGGTACGAAGACGATCAGCTATGCTTATGCCGCAGGCGACCTTACCACCACTACGACTACCCCAACCGGCACGACCTCTCAAAAGACCGACGCCAGTGGAAAGGTAACCAGCTCGACGGACGATGGCGGGACATTGGCGTACACCTATTTCAGTCATGGAGGGATAAAAGACGTTAAGAACGGCGCCATCACGCTCGTCAACAATCAATATGACGCCTATGGCCGTCAAACGCAGCTAACCGATCCAAATGCCGGCACCACGCTGTACGATTACAATTCGCTCGGGGAGCTCGTCGGCCAAACCAATGCCAACGGAGCGACCTACACATTAACCTACGATGTTGCGGGAAGGATATCGACCAGAACAAAAGCTGGCGAACCTGCGACCATTTACCAATACCGGGCCTCAGGGAACGGTATCAACCAGATTGAAAAAGTAACCGGTTTTGCCGGGAATGTGGAAGACTACACTTACGATGCCTATGATCGGGTGGCCACTGTCACGGAAACAGTCGATGGTTCCGCCTACACCACCACTTATACCTACAACAATTACGGAGATATTGCCTCGGTATTATACCCTTCCGGCTTCGGCACCAATCACGCCTATGATGCAAATGGGTACCCGGCCACCATCAAGAACACCAACAGCTCGGTAACCCTTTACACTAACACCGCCATGAATGGCCTGGGCCAGAACACGGCCTACACGCTGGGCAACGGCAAATCGTCGGTGATCAATTACGATTACGGCATTCCGAAGCTGTACTCCACAGCCGGGGTGCAGAACCTGGAACTGACCTGGGATTATCCCAAAGGCAACCTCACCAAACGAAAGGATTACATCAAAAGCAAGGAAGAGAGCTTTACCTACGACAATCTTAGCCGCCTGCTAACGGCCACAGTGGCAGGCAAGCCCGTGCAGACGCTCACCTACGAACCTTCGGGCAACATCGCCTCGAAAACCGATGCCGGGCAGCAGTTTAGCTACCATCCTGCCAAACTCAACGCGCTCGCGGGCATCATCGCGCCCACCACCGCATTGCCCGTGCTCACGCAGGACATTACTTACACGGCTTTTAATCAGCCCGAAAAGATCACTGAAAACGGTTCAGGCCAGCCTTACGAGCTCACCTACACTTACGATGCCAGTTACCAGCGCATGAAAGGCCTCATGAAAAAGAACGGCGCGCTGATCAACACGCATTACTATTTCGGGAACTACGAAAAGGACATTACCACCGGCGTACCGGACAAGCACCTGCATTACATCCACACGCCCGCAGGCCTCTCCGCCATCGTGATCCGCGAGAACGGCGCAGACCAATACTACTACACCTACACCGACCACCTCGGTTCGCTGCTCACCCTAACCGCTCCCAACGGCGCCGTGATCCTCGACCAGAACTTCGACGCCTGGGGCCGCCTCCGCCATCCCGCCAATTGGGATTACACCAGCGTTCCAGCTCCAACGAGTTATCTGTATTGTGGGTTTACCGGCCACGAGCATTTGACCAATTTCAATTTGATCAATATGAATGGGCGGATGTATGATCCGGTGGTGGGAAGGGTGCTGAGTCCTGACAATTTTGTGCAGAGGCCTTATTCCACGCAGGGCTATAACAGGTATAGTTATGTGATGAATAATCCGTTGAAATATACGGATCCAAGTGGGCAATTTCTCGTTTCAGGCCTAATGGGCTTTTGGCAGGGATTAGTTAAAACTGGCAGCCTGAAAGGCGCTTTTACAGAAGCTACGCACCGGGTAAAAATGGAAAGCCGAATATGGACAGGGTTGTTTCAAACCGACCCAAACAAAAGTAACAAAAAGAGATTCTGGGAATTAGTATCTCGTTTTACCTGGCAAGCGCCCCAGGTTCTCGGTGGTCAATCGGCAGCCCATGTGGTAAACACCATTTTCGGAAATGTAAATTCTGTGGATTACAAATACGGAGCAACAGTTGTGCGGACTTCTGGAGACTGGGGAGCCCTTACACAGGGCAACTACATTATAGGTGATGCGAGCATAGCGCCCGACGCGAACAACCCGCTTTTTCAGCATGAGTATGGTCACTATATCCAAAGCCAATCCATGGGGCCCGCCTACTATCCAAGAGTAGGCATAACTAGTGTATTAAGCAGTGGGGAGCACGACTTCCACCCGGTTGAACAAGATGCGAACCGACGGTCCTTTCTTTACTTTAATCAACATGTAACTGGTTTTCAAAATGATGGAACTGAGGTTCGAGACCTTAGCTCGGACATCCCGGATGATAATCTCGGCTGGGATTTTTTTAGAAACCCGTTAAATATCGATGGATCTGGCAGAAGATGGCAATACGTTAACTACATAGATGAACTCTCAAGAGATCGAATTAATGGATTACGGGTGGGAGCAAATTTTTGGGATTATATGTCCATGTTTAACCCAGGAATGGTAGATCCAACATGGGTTGGAATATTCAATGCGTTGAGATACAATAGATAACTGGAACATACTATGAAACCCAATTCACTTCTAAGTTTCGCGCTCATAGCGTTGACTGCAAGTACTTGTCATCGTGAGGGCCCGGATTGTCATCATAATATCATTTTCAGAAATGGATCAAAAGACACTATAATCTATGCATTAGAATTTACGAACCTCAGCGGTTGCGCTTTGGAAAATCACTTTACCGCGAAACCAGGTGAACAGTTCGCACTTGATCTGCCCAGGTACTGTTGGGAACAGGAGCTATCGCGGGGAAAAACGGCCGATCTGTATGTAGTTGACCCCTCCAAGTTCAATACAGGCACAGGCTTCTATGATTGTGATTCAATACCGATAAAAAACAAAGTATTGAAGCATTATGAACTGACGCTAGATGACCTAAAGAAAGCCAATTTCACGATTGTTTATGAATAATTGAACTCTTACATAGCTTAGTTAAACAAATGAAAAACACACTTACGCTCTTCATTCTCTTTCTCATTTGCAGCGCCCAGGTTTGTTCGTCACAAGACGATCCCAAAGTGATTAGTCAAGAATACGAATCCTGCTGCGGCACCCAACCCGTCGAGTTTTCCTATGAAAAGAAGCGGATTTACGTGCCAAATGTCTTCACACCTAACAAAGACGGCGTGAATGATTATTTCTTCCCGGTCGTAAATGATGTCGTTACGGATGTTTGGGGATTTGCAGTGTACACCACAGAAGGAGATACGATGCTATATCAAAAGCCCTATTTCAATTCCAAAATGCCTGTGCAGGAGTACGGCTGGGATGGGTTAAGGCCAGATGGTTCGCGGTATAAGGGCGCTTTCCGGTACAAAATGCGGGTGGATGACATGTTAGCGAACAAGCACATTGTTGAGGGGCGGGCGTGTGCGGTCATATGTGGAAGTGGCTCGGAAGTGTTTCAGACTAAAAGCGGGTGTTACTTCCCCGTTCAGGCGGGAAGAGAGGGAACATTGGATACATCCATAGCTCACGGTGAGACAGACTGTTTTAAATAAGTATAAAAAGCATATCACATCATAGCTTAGTCATCAGCTCATGAACACACACCTTACCCATGCTGTGCTTTTCGTTCTCATGATAGCATTTCCCGGCGTCACTAATGCGCAGATTAAATTTACTTATGACAATGCCGGTAACCGGATCAAACGGGAATTTAACGGCAGCCTCGTCCAGCTCGATGTCAAAGTCCTTCTCAGGGGCGCATACCGCCCGGGGCAGGCGAACATGGCGGCCGATTTACAAACCTATTTCAGCGCTAGTTCTGGCTTGTTGCCCACCACAGACCCCTACGGCGGGAATGTCGTTTACAACAACATCGGCAACCCGGCAGGAGTGGCTGGCGCGCTGGTAGATTGGGTAAAGATTGAAATTCGCGATGCCGCAAACCCTGCGGTAAAGCTTCAATCGAAAAGCCTTCTTTTGAAAACGACCGGAAGCGTCGTAGACATTGATGGTACGCTTCCTGAATTTGTTGGACAAAGCTCAGCGGTACGGCTAGCTGTTTTCCACAGGAACCATGTTGCCATTCTGAGCAATCCAATTGCTTCGTTCAATGCAGGCACGACGGTCTACGACTTCACAACAGCCCTTAACAAGGCTAGTCAGCTTCCGGGTGATGCCGCCCAAATGGGTATCGTCAATGGAAAGTGCTATATGTGGGCGGGCGACGTAAACAATGATTTGAGTGTCGATACCACTGATATGTCAATAGCTACGAACGACTTTCTAGACGGTCTTTATGATCAATACCTTTTTACTGATGTAAACCTGGACGGAGGTGTTGATGCCACAGATGCGAGCATCATGAATGATGCATTTATTAATGGGTATTATTCAACGCTCATAAATTACACCCCATGAACCAGAAAAGTCGGGCGAGCAAAAGGAGCGCGCAGGTCTACTAGAGCGAAGCCTAATCGCAGTTTTCGTACTTAAATTTTGTCATTCGGGTTGTCTTATAGAAATCCGTTCCGGTTTTCATAATTGAGGTTGCCGGCAAGCCGTTAGGATGATAGGTCCAAACATTTGACGTGATGAGAGGCGCGTCATTTCGATGAAGAACTGTACTTTCGACCATGTTGTTTGGGTTGTCATCAGCGTAAGTAACTTTAATGGGGTCCGGAATTCCCTTATAGCGAGAGGGGATCATACTGTCTGGGTTCGTATGTTCATCAAATTTGGTTTCGGTTGAGAAAACGAACACTCTGTTATCATAGGAATCTTGAAAAATTTGATTTCCTCTTTGGTCATATTTGAAAGTTCTTTGGTCATATGGAGACGAATAGCTAATCTTTCTTCCCTGGTCATCGTATTTCCATACAACTTTGCCATCAGATGAGACACTGGACGCAAGGACTCCATTTGTATAATTTACTGCCCAGCTACCGCTCGTTGCTGTTTGGATAATGCCTTTTGAATCATATTTATAATTGACCGTGTAACTTTCAGGAAAGTTTGCTGCCGGCAGATTATCCCCTTGAACAACAAGGTTGCTGACATACTTTGACGATTGCAACCGGCCTTCACTGTAAGCAAAGGATGTAACGCTGGTTGTCTCCATTTTCCCTTTTCGATATTGAAGGGTAGCATAGCCAAATTTAAAATTTGCTGACCCTTGTTGTAATCGCAAGTCGTGTCGCTTCAGCTCTTTCAAAAAACCTTCTGTATCGTATATAAATTCGTAGGTTTCTTCGTCTGTGCTGCTGGCATAAACACCCGTTGAATCTTTCCTGGATTCGGTTCGCGAGAACGTTACAATCGTCAGCCTGCCTTGATCATCCTGCTTGAAATTCGACTCGGTTGTCTCAACCGTTGTCTCGGCAGCAGTTTTTGACTCCCAGTTAACCGATTTGCCTATAAACCGGCAGTTTTCGACGGGTTTAACTTCTTCATCTTTTTTCTTACAGGAGATAAATAATGCCAGAAAGACAAGAAAGGTAAATGTCGATCGATAGAGGCGCATTGATATTGGCTGTAATAATTGTCAAGGTGGAAGGGTGCTTCATGCCGATTCTAGGGCTAGCCAAGTATTGCAACTTTTATTGCAACAAAAGAAAAAAGCACCTAACAATTTCTTGCTAAGTGCTTCATTTTCAAAGCTCCCGAAGCTGGGCTCGAACCAGCGACCCTCTGATTAACAGTCAGATGCTCTAACCGGCTGAGCTATTCGGGAATCATTATCCGGTTGTTGTACTCGAATTGTGGTGCAAATCTAAGAAATCGATTTATACAGCGCAAGTCCAAACCTCAAAAAATTGTTAGGCCTGCACCTTCGCGAGGATTAACTCCTTGACTTTCTTGGCATCTCCCTTCGTAAAATTATTGATAATAATTTCGGGACGCATCCGCGGAATGACCCGGATCGTCGAAAAGAACACGCCGCTCTCGATTTCTACGCCCGAGATGTCGGAATAAAAAACGAAGTTATCGTTGCTTTTGAAAAGTTTCCTGACTTTGAAGGTTACGCCTTTTTCTCCGAAAGTTACTTCATCGGGAAAAAACGGGTTCATGAGCCCACTGGCGCTGAATCGCTCGTTCATATTTGAATAGGTTAATAAATAAATGCTTACAAAGGTACGTATACGACTTTCTTAGTTTCAAAGAATTCTTCCGTGAAAAAATCGGAAAGCGCGTAAATCCGGGGCTTTTCTCTAATCTCGGAGAGCTCTTCGTCCAGGTCGCCCCCTTTAAGATATAAAATACCGTTCCTGCGGTCGTGGAAAGAATTGCGGCTGATGTTCTTTTTCACCCAGCCCACAAATGGCGCCATGCGCGTCACGGCGCGGCTTACGACAAATTCATAGCTGTCGTCCAGCTTCTCCGCGCGTACCTGCTCCGCGCGTACGTTGCCGAGCTTCAGCGCATCGACAATCTCCTGCACTACGCGGATTTTCTTGCCAATGCTATCGACGAGGTGAAACTGGGCTTCGGGGAACATAATGGCCAGCGGGATACCCGGAAAGCCACCGCCCGTACCAACATCGAGCAAGCTCGTGCCCGGCTTGAATTGCTGTACTTTCGCAATGCCCAACGAATGCAGAATGTGGCGTTCATACAAGGTATCGATATCCTGACGGGAAATCACATTCACGCGGGCATTCCAGTATTCGTACAACTCGCCCATTTGCCCGAACTTATCACGCTGGTCGGCGGTAAGGTCCGGGAAGTATTTATTAATCAATTCCATGATTTACGGGGTTTTCTACTCGTCATGGTCAAAAACCCGAAAACGAGGTAATAAACAAAAAGCGCAAAGTCCATCAGTAAAAAGCTGAACCATTCCACGGTTTTATCCAGCTTTATATTAATAATGATAAGCAGGAACCATTGGATGGCCCATCTTACACCAAAAACGATCCCGAGATATTGCAGCAACAAGATATCTTTCACGACCAGCCCCCAAGCCAAGGTGATTAATCCGAGGAACCAGGTGCCGATGTGCGCGGCGGAAAGCATTCCGAGCAACACTTTGTTCCGCGGCTTGTAATACCTGCTCACCGAAATGTGCCGGCGCTTCTGCCGGAACCAATCCTTCCAGTTGGTTTTAGGGACGGAATAAACGAAAGAATCTTCCTCGATCGATATGGTGGTATTGGTACTGGTAGCTACCTCGTTCAGGAAAATATCGTCGTCGCCACCGAATACATGCTTGTGTGTGTAAAAGCCCTTGTTGGCGAAAAATACGGAGCGCTTATATAATATGTTGCGCCCCACTCCCATGTAAGTTATCCCAGCCAGTGTAAAAGACAGGTATTGCACGGCCGCGTAGAAGGTTTCGCAGCGGATAAACCAGTTGAGCAAACCCTTTTGCCTGAAATAGGGCGAAAAACCCAGTACAATATCTTTATCCTCGTTTACCCGGGAAGTCATGGCGGTAATCCAGTGGTTCGAAGCGGGCCGGCAATCCGCATCGGTCATGAGCGCGATGGGATATTTCGCCTGCTTCATACCAACTGTCAATGCGTATTTCTTGGGCGTGACGTGGCTGAACTGATCATTGATACGGATGTAGCGGATGTGTTTCCAGCTGTTGATATTCTCACGGATATACTCTTCACTCCCGTCGTCGGACCGGTCGTCGAGCAGGATTACCTCATACTCGGGGTACTCCTGCGCGTCCAGCAGCGGAATGAGCTCCGTCAGGTTCTCTTTTTCGTTCCAGGCGCACACCAATACGGTTACTCCGGGCATGGCATTGCCATAATTTGCCCCTTTTCCGTAAAATGCCAGCCGTGTAAAAAAGAAGAGATAATAGAATAACTGAACAGCTACGAACGCCCCTAGCGCATAGAGTAAAGAATCGGCCACAATAGAAGAGAGATGTAAATTTTTTCCATATTCATGCAAATATACTGTCATTGACAGGAATGTTCGAGACGTTCCTTCTATTTTTGCACACCAGCAATTTAAAACCTTTTAATGAAGTTTACATTACAAGTTGAGGATCCCCATTCGAAAGCGAGGGCCGGATTGGTCGAGACGGACCATGGGGTAATCCAGACGCCCATCTTCATGCCTGTGGGTACCGCAGGAACTGTCAAAGCGGTTCATCAGCGTGAATTGAAGGAAGATGTCAAAGCACAGATCATATTAGGGAACACCTATCATTTATATCTCCGCCCCGGGCTCGACATTCTCGAAAAGGCAGGCGGGCTGCATGCATTTAACGGCTGGGACAGGCCGATACTGACCGATAGCGGCGGTTATCAGGTATATTCGCTGGCTGGAACTGGCCGTAAAATAAATGAAGAAGGTGTGGTATTTAAGTCACACATTGACGGTAGCGTACACACATTCACGCCCGAAAACGTCATGGATATCCAGCGCACGATCGGAGCAGATATCATTATGGCATTCGATGAATGCACGCCTTACCCATGCGATTTCACGTATGCCAGGAAGTCGATGGAAATGACGCACCGCTGGCTTACCCGCTGCTGCAACCGTTTCGACAGTACCGAGCCCCGTTACGGCCATAGCCAGACGCTATTCCCTATCGTTCAGGGAAGTGTCTACAAGGACCTCCGCAAGCAATCGGCCGAGTTTATTGCTTCCGCAGGCCGGGAAGGCAATGCGATCGGCGGCCTATCGGTAGGCGAGCCCGCCGAGATCATGTACGAGCTCACGGAGGTGGTATGCGATATTTTACCCAAAGACAAGCCTCGCTACCTCATGGGCGTAGGCACGCCTGCCAACATTCTGGAATGCATTTCGCTCGGAGTTGATATGTTCGACTGCGTAATGCCTACCCGTAATGCACGTAATGGCATGATTTTTACAACTGAGGGAATTATCAACATCCGCAACGAAAAGTGGAAGGATGACGTGTCACCAATAGACTCAGGCCTTGGAGGACACGTTAGCACATTTTACAGTAAGGCGTATCTCAGGCATCTGGTGAAGTCGGGCGAAATGCTCGGAGCGCAGATCGCGAGTATTCATAACCTGACATTCTATTTGTGGCTGGTTAACAGCGCGAGAGAGAAAATTATTGACGGAACTTTCGCTTCCTGGAAGCGGGAAATGGAAAAAAAATTGAATCAACGGCTTTGAAAGTTCAAAAAAGGAGGTTTCTTTCGGGTAAAATTTGAATTAAATATCAGGAAACTTTTCCATTTGTATCAACTTGCGGTTGATTAAGTGATATTGATAACCTATTTTTGTGCGCACTAGGCATTTGGTTAATGTTGCGATTAGCCGTGAATACAATATATAACTTTACTCATAAAATTGGATATAGATCAATCCTAGTTAATCTTAATAACGCTAACTTGAATAGTATGAAAAAAGTATCCCAGTTGATTGGTTCGTTTGCCTTGGGAGCAATGATGGCGCTGCCTTCATTCGCACAGCCGCTGGTGCAACCGAATTCTCCGGATTACAATCCAAAAGCGACGTACGATGGCCCCTACAAATTGAACACCTGGTCAATTTCCGCACACTTTGGCCCGACGCTGTTTTTTGGCGATTTAAGAGAATATGACTTCTGGCCTGTTACCAAAACAAACTCTGACAGCCACAAGGAATCCGGAACTTTTCAAGGAGGCCTCACTTTGAATAAACAACTTTCCTACCTGTTCGGCGCTCGTCTGGACGCATCTCTGGGTAACCTGAGAGGTATGAAACGTCGTAACTATAACCGCTATTTTGAAGGCAACTACTTCGATGTCTCGGTTTCAGGAACTGTTAACCTGAAAGGACTTCTGATGGGCCCCAACAAAATGAAGCGCTGGAAAATCGATGCGTATGCAGGTATCGGTCAGGTGTTTTACGACGCCACGGCATATGACATCACAGGCGGTGTGAAGCTTCGTGAAACCGGTAACATGAACGACTGGATCGTTCCGACAGGATTGAACGTGAACTATGAAGTGACGCCTAGAATCGACATCGGTGTTGACTTCCGTCTGACTCACACCAACTCTGACTATCTGGACGCTACCTACGGTGGTGACTATGACAGAACGCCAAACAGCTTTAACATCAAAGATCAGAAGACTTCTCACAAAGGAAACTCTGAGCTTGACAGCTACGGATACGGTGCAATCCAGGTGACTTACAAATTGGGCAAGAAGCCTTTGAAAGTTCAAAAAGTGGATGGCAAATGGGATTACAAACCAGATGAAGGCGGTTACTACCACCTGCGTTACACGGATCCACGTGTATTGGTTAAACCACCGAAAATCCTTACACTGGAAGAAATGGACTCAGTTGCAAAAGCAAACCGTCCAAAAGATATCGACCCACGTTTGTTGCTTGATACCGACGGTGACGGTGTATCCGACTTCTTCGATAAAGAGCCAAACTCACCAGCAGGAAGTATTGTTGATGGTGCCGGTCGTGTACTTGACTTCGATTCTTACGTGAAAAACGCATTGGCAACAGGTGCAGCTTGCAGCGAGATCTTTGCGAACGTAACATTCGATACCGACAAAAACGTACTGAAACCTGAATTCCAGGAATTGCTGAAAAACGTAGCAGCGTTGATGAACAAAAACGGATGCCGCTTGCAACTGGCTGGTCACACCGACCGTCGTGCATCCGACCGTTACAACATCTCGCTTTCAAAACGCCGCGTAGATGCAGTGAAAAACTACCTGATCAACGAAGCTGGTCTGACTGACCCAAGCAAAGTGATCGTAGACTACTTCGGATCATTCAAACCTATCGCCGACAGCGCAACCCGCACAGGTTTGCAGAAAAACCGTCGCGTAGAATTGAAACTTCTTCCCTAATAGTTGAAGAAACGACTGAAAGAGAAAGGCTCCCGTCGGGAGCCTTTCTCTTTTTAATATATTCACACACTCATTTACAGAAATCAATTAGCCACATCATAACAACGCAACAGGGAATTAATGAAACAGTATGATTATCTGGTAGTAGGTGCAGGTTTGTGGGGGTCGGTATTTGCCCATGAGGCAACCAAACGCGGAAAGAAATGTCTCGTAATCGATCGCCGAGACCATATTGGCGGCAATGTGTACTGCGAGAATGTAGAAGGCATCAATGTCCATAAATACGGAGCGCACATATTCCACACGAATGATAAGGACATCTGGGATTACGTCAACTCGTTCGTGGAGTTCAACCGGTATACCAACTCTCCGGTAGCCAATTTCAATGGAGAGCTCTACAACCTTCCATTTAATATGAACACTTTCTACCAGTTGTGGAAGGTGCGCACACCCGAAGAAGCGAAGGAAAAGATCCGTCAGCAGGTGGAAGAGGCAGGCATTAAAGACCCGCAGAATCTGGAAGAGCAGGCAATCTCGCTGGTAGGAACCGACATCTACGAGAAACTGATCAAGGCATATACCGAGAAGCAATGGGGCAGAAAAGCTACCGAACTACCTGCATTCATTATCAAACGGCTTCCCGTGAGATTTACATTCGACAATAATTACTTCAACGACCGCTACCAGGGCATCCCGATCGGCGGCTATAATAAACTGACCGAAGGACTGCTGAAAGACGTCGACGTTCGCCTGGGTGTGGATTTCTTCAAAGAGAGGGAATCACTTGCGGCGCTCGCAGAAACCATCGTTTACACCGGACCTATCGACGAGTATTTCGATTTCCGCTTCGGCCAGCTGGAATACCGCAGTCTGCGCTTTGAAAATCAATTGCTGGATCAGGAAAATTATCAGGGGAATGCAGTGGTAAACTACACTGATGGCGAAACGCCCTTCACACGGATCATCGAGCATAAACATTTCGAGTTTGGTACACAGCCCAAAACCGTGATCACCCACGAGTATCCGCAGGAATGGGAGAAAGGAGCCGAACCTTATTACCCTGTCAATGATGATAAAAACACAGGTGTATTCAACCAATACAAAGCGCTTGCGGCGGAAGAACCGAACGTCATTTTTGGCGGAAGACTTGCAGAATACCGCTACTATGACATGCACCAGGTTGTAGCGTCGGCGCTCAAAAAAGTGAAAGTACATTTCGATTCCTGAAAATATTTTTTTTCAAAAATCCCTGTTTCAAACGATTGAGACAGGGATTTTTGCTTTTTAGGGAAATTCTGAAAAAAAGTTTGTAGAAGTCGCGTTACCAAAATTACAAGTCAGCGTCTAAATCATACCGACCAAAACGTGTATGTAATGCTGGCACCCAAACCTCCGATAGCGAACTTCATACCATTTCAGGACTGGACCGATAACGGGCTCTGGAAAGCCATCAGGTTCCGGTGGTACTGGCTTTTCATTTCTCCCTGCGTGTCGATGCTATCCGGCCTGGCGTTCCTGCGCTACAAAACGCCCCACTACTACATTACCGCATCGCTGCTGGTCCGCGACGATTCGAGAGGAAGTGATTTCCATGCAACCGCACTTTTGGAAGAATTGGGCCTTCCCGACGCTACCAGCAGCGTCGAAAACGAAATTGAAATACTCAAAAGCCGCACACTACTAAGCCAGGTGATTGAGGACCTGCATCTAACCACGCAATACTTCGTTTCCGGCCATCTCAAAACGGCTGAACTTTATGAAAAGACGCCGTACAAGGTCAGGCTTACCGAACCTGGGTCCGCGACACCGGGAATCTACCGTATCAGTCGTGAAAAAGGCATTTCATTCACCCTCCAGACGCCTGACGGAGACTATAAGGGCAGATTTGGCTGGAAGCTAAAACTGTTGCATGGACTGGCTATCATCGATACGACCCATTTCAAACCCGCTCCGGGGTACCAGTATTCCTTTAAAATATCCCGAAGCGAGACGGTACTGGGCGATTATGCACGTGTTTTGAGCGTCCAGTCGCCCAACAAAACCGCCAGCCTGGTCAATCTGTCCATACAAGACGCCTTGCCGCGGAAAGGCGAGGCTATTTTGAAGCAACTGATTGCGCGGTACCAGAAGGCAAGCATCGAGGAGAAGAATAAAATAGCGGATAACACGATCGCCTTCATCAATGCCAATCTGACGCGCGTTTCGTCTGAATTAATCAAAGTTGAAAAAGATATCGAGCATTTCCGCAAGCGCCACAAGGTTATCGACCTGACGGAAGACAGCCGACAAGCGCTTCAAAAGCTTTCCGTTAACGCATCGAAAGAAAAGGAATTGGCAGTGCATTTGAAAATCATCCGAATACTGGAGGCCCATTTGCACGACCAGCCCGCCACGGCGGTTCCGTCTACGCTATATCCCCAGGACGACAACTTTGCAATGCTGATCGGGAAATACAATGAAATGCAGTTATTACGCTTAAAAGCCCTGGCGTCACTCATGCCCAACCATCCGGAGGTGAAGACGTTAGACAATCAGCTGGCAGCGCTGAGAAACGGTCTTCTCGACGCGATCCGGCATCAAAGACAGGAACTGGCATTAAGCATTGCCGCTGCCCGCGAATACGGCATGGGTTTCGATGCGGAAATTGCGCAACTACCCGGGCATCAACGAGCATTTTTGTCGCAATCCCGCGAGCAAGGCATTCAGCAGGAGTTGTATTTGTTTCTGCTCAAAAAACGTATGGAAACAGCAATTTCCCGCTCGGCAAATATCGCCAATGCAAGGGTGATCGATCCACCGAAAGTCAGTCCGGTCCCTGCCTATCCCAACGGGCAGCTTACCATGCTGGTGGCTTTCATCGCAGGCATTATAGCACCGGTCGGCGTGCTCTACGTCGGGCACCTGTTCAACAACAAGATCACATCGAAAGAGGATATTATCCAGCAATGCGACGCCGCCATAATCGGAGAAATTAGCCAGCAAAGTCCGTCCACATGGTTGAAAAATGCTGATAACCACAGCCTGGTCAATGAACAGTTCCGCTCGTTACGGACGAATATCCAGTTTGTATCGGGGAAGCGTCAAAGCACGGTGATACTCCTTACTTCCGCGATGGCCAATGAAGGAAAATCATTTGTCGCGATGCACCTCGCACGCTCACTCGCACTCGCGTGTAGAAAGGTTCTGCTCATAGATTTCGACCTGCGAAAACCAACGCTGGCCCCGCTCCTGAAACTGCGAACCGAAGGGGTTACAGAATGCATTGTCCACGGAGAGGCACCTCTCATTCAAAAGTGCGGTACAGAACATCCGTTTGATTTTCTTGCAGCCGGCGCGCAAAGCCCGGGCTCGGGTGAAATAATGCTCTCGCCCAAAGTTGCAGGGCTTATTTCAACACTCAAAAGCAGGTACGATTACGTACTGCTGGACAGCCCGCCTGTCGGCCTGGTGGCCGATGCACGTCTTCTGGGACAACATGCCGACATGACCTTGTATATCGTCCGGCAACATTTCACTTTCACGCACCAGCTCGCCGAAATACAGAAAGCCCGGAACGGACACCAACTACCTGATTTACATATCGTTCTCAACGGAACACGCGGTTCGCGACGGTATCACTACAACTACTATTGATATTCAATTAAGCAATAAACAAACACACCTATGAAGCAGCAGATTTACATGATTGGAGAAATCGGACAGGCTCATGAGGGGAGCGTCGCTCTCGCCCATTCGTATATAGACGCGCTTGCGAATGCGGGAGCCAATGCCGCCAAATTCCAGGTTCACATCGCCGATGCGGAAAGCAGTATTTACGAGGATTTCAGGGTCAAAATGCCCTATCAAAACGGTTCGCGCTTTGATTACTGGAAAAGCATGGAGTTTTCCGCGAAAGAATGGGCCGGGCTTAAAAACCATTGCGAAAAAGCCGGGCTTGACTTCCTTGCCAGCCCGTTTTCACTGGCCGCAGTGGAACTGCTCAACGAAATCGGGGTATCCGCATTTAAAATCGGCTCGGGCGAGGTCGACAACCTGCCCATGCTTGACAAGATAGCGGAAACCGGGAAACCCGTCATACTATCCTCGGGGATGAGTTCCTGGGCAGAACTCGACCGCGCCGTCGGGCTGCTGCAATCCCGGGGGCGGACCGTTTCCGTACTGCAATGCACTACGGCTTACCCTGCCAAGCCGCATCAGTGGGGACTGAATGTATTGTATGAAATGAGCCAGCGTTACCAAGTGCCAGTCGGCCTTTCTGATCATTCCGGCGATATTTTCGCTTGCCTGGCAGCCGCCGCGCTCGGTGCCCGTATCCTGGAATTCCACATTACTTTCGACAAAAGAATGAGCAACCCCGACGCTTCCGCATCCTTAACCGTGCGGCAAGCGAATACTTTAATCTCAGGCGTCCGCAGAATCGAGACAGCGCTGAATTTCCCTGTTGATAAAGATGCTAACGCGACTTTCACGAGGCTAAAAAGTCTTTTCGGTAAGTCGCTGGCTGTCAACCGGGACCTCCGGAAAGGCGAACGGATTCAATGCGCCGATCTTGAAACTAAAAAGCCAGCCGGCTTTGGTGTATCGGCGGCGCGCTACCAGGAAGTGCTGGGTAAAACCCTGACAAGAGATATTGCGCAATGGGAATTTCTCACTGAAAACCACCTTAGCCATGCGTAAAATCTGTGTTGTGATCACCGCCCGCGCTAGTTACAGCCGGATCAAAACCGTTCTGACAGCCATTCAGGCCCACCCAATGCTCGTATTGCAAATTGTGGTAACGGGCAGCGCCCTTGTCGAAAAGTTCGGAAACATCATTCCGCACCTGGAAGCCGACAGGCTGCCTGTTTCTGCCGTCATCCCAAACCTGATGGATGTAGAAAACACTACTGCCTCGGCCAAAACTACCGGGCTTGCAGTGATCGAGCTCGCCACTTTTTTCGCCAACCATCGCCCCGATGTAGTCGTGACCGTTGCCGACCGGTTCGAAACCATTGCCACAGCCATTGCGGCGGTGAATATGAACATTCCACTCGCTCACGTGCAGGGCGGGGAAATCACCGGTAACATCGACGATCGTATACGGAATAGTATTTCGCAACTTGCTGACCTGCATTTTGTAGCGACCGAAAACGCACGTAACAGACTGGTGCAAATGGGACTGTCACCTCAGAAAATCCATTGTACCGGTTGTCCGTCCATCGATCTGGTGCGTCGGCATAGGGATTTCGACTTTAATCCTTATGAAATTTACGGAGGTGTCGGTTCTCAGCCGGATTTGAAATCACCCTATCTGGTCGTATTGCAACATCCGGTAACCACGGAGACAGGTCATTCCAAATGGCAGATTGGCATCACCCTGCATGCTATTGCCAGCCTGAACATGCCCAGCATCTGGTTCTGGCCCAATGCCGATCCCGGGACAGAGGGCACCGCTCAGGGCATACGGGCGTTTCGGGAGCAACACCCCGGTCTCCCTTTCCATTTTTTTAAAAATATGGAATCCCGTCACTTCATTCAGCTACTCAAAAAGTGCGCATCCTTTGTCGGCAATTCCAGTGTAGGGATACGCGAATGCAGTTCGCTGGGCATCCCGGCTGTGAATATCGGAAGCAGGCAACGCGGCCGGGAGCAAGGTCCCAATGTAATGGATTGTCTTCCGGACGCTGACGCTATTGCATCCGCAGTACAGCACCAGCTTGCACACGGGCATTACCCGGGCACTACGCTCTACGGCAACGGTGATGCCGGTCAGCGGATCGCCGAGCAGCTTGCAACTCTCCCATTTATTCTCAAAAAACACCTTTTCCCGGCATGACGGCATTATTTCCAAAAATACTGGGCCTGATTCCCGCCCGAATGGGTTCCAAAGGAGTTCCTGGCAAAAACATGAAACTGCTTGACGGAACACCGCTGATACAGTACACGATCGAGTCGGCCCTGCGGTCGGAGCTGCTCGATACCATTTTCGTTTCAACGGATTGTCCCGATACCGCCAGTTTTGCGCAGTGCTTTAACGGGATAACGGCACCGCTTATGCGTCCTGCACACCTGGCGACGGATCAGGCGCCGATGATCGACGTCGTAACCCACGCGCTGGAATATGCCCGGCGCATAGGCTGGAGCTTTGAATATGTACTGCTGCTGCAACCAACCTGCCCCTTTCGTGACCCGGGCATCATCGATGATACCATCCGGCACGTCATTGAACAAAAGGCCGACAGCCTCATAACCGTACGAAAAATTCCCGATGCATTCAACCCTTTCTGGGCATATACCTTCCATGACAACAGATTTGAACGTGCGATACCGGTTACGGATCACCGAACGGTCACACGCCGGCAGGACCTGCCTGCGGCGTATCATCGCGACGGCGAAATTTACATTGCACGCGCGTCACTGATCCGCAAAGGTCAGATCACCGGCGGGAAGCTGGCAGCATGGCTGAACGATAATGAATTTGGGATCAATATAGACACCCCTGCCGATTGGGCGCAGGCCGAAACACTTCTCAGACAATGGAAAGATCAGACCAAAAACATATTCTCGTGTTGATTACCAATCCGTTCGCAATCCTCAACATCATCCATTCCGGACTCATGGCTCGGCTTGGGAAATATTACACGATTTCCATCATGTCGGATTTGATGACCGGGACGGACCTCGATCATCTCAATGAGCATTTCCAACTGAAAATGCACTTGTTAAAAACGCCCATTCCGACAATTTCGAGGTTTGAGAAATGGCTGCGAACCCTGCAGACGCTACTTTTCGGCTTTCATTTCGGCCTTGAAACCATCCGTATCAAAATCACTGAACGCAGTCCTGTCTTGCAATGGCTTTTCTCCCTATTTCAAAAAAACCGGTCGCTCACCTTTCTGAGCGGCTTGATGCTAACCTTTATCAGAAATTGGTTGATCCGTCGCACAACCCGGCCGGATATCTATGCTCCGCTTGCAGCTTGCAACTTTCTGGCGGTGGTCTCAACTTCCCCATTCGATCTGCGTGAGAACACAATCGCCAATTCACTCCGGATACCCGGTATTTCGGTCATTATCAGTTGGGACAATCTGACTTCAAAAGGAGTCATGAACACGAAATCCGACCTTGTATTGGTTTGGAATAAACCGATGGCCCTCGAATATCAGCGGTTCTATACCCTGTTCGGCGACCATGCCGCAGTCCGGGTTACGGGTATTCCGAGGTTTGATATTTACTTTCAGGATCCGCCGTTTCAAAATTCAAAGCTGATCGGGACACCCGGGATCAATCCTGAAAGCCGGGTCATCCTATTTTCGACAGGCGCCATCAAACACCATTCCTGTCAGGACTATATCATCGACGACCTGCTCCAATACGCGGAAAGCCGGTCCGATGTGCAGATCCTAGTAAGATGCCATCCCGGAGATGATCCGGGACGGTACAAACATTTCAACGGGGTTAAAAAGCTTCATTTTTTTCAACCTCTCGGTGAAAATCCAGGCAAGATACCGCCTGCCGATTTCCTTGAAATGCTGCATTTACAGCTGGCTACCTGCAGCGTGTGCATACAAGTAGCCTCCACAATGTTTCTTGATGCGGTTGCCTGCAACAAACCATCCATCAGTATTGCCTACGATGCCCGTTCGGATGTGCATTATGCCGCTTCGGTGCGAAGGTTCTACGACTATTCCCATCAACTGCCGCTTCATAAAGTTCTGAGTAAACACATTGTTTATGATCGACTGGAGTTGTTCTGGAAACTGGATGAAATATTAGCAGGCCGCAACGTTCAAACCGACCTGAGAAATGCGGTGAAACCTTTCATTCATCACGGTGCACCCGATTCCGCCCGGTTGGCCACTCAATATATCAGGGAATGGTTAGGCTGATCATCGCCGCAGGCACCATGGCTGCAATATGTATCAGTATGGCGTGGATCGCCACGATGGCGTTCAGCTCATTGCTCATTTTTGGCGAAAGTACAATTCAAACTGTGCTCGTTTTCGGCTTTTACGCCTATTGTGTACTCACGCTGGTCATTCCATCGGAGCACAAACTTTTCTATGTAGTCAGCATTCCCGTACTGACCCAATTTCTGCACCTGTTTCAAAAGTACGATTTCCCGCCCGGCGCCAATTCCCTATGGCGGCTGCTCCCCTTTATATTGGTCGATCTTTACATTACATCTCACCTGATTCGCTTTAAAACGGGTCTCACCGCCAACGAAAAAAGCGTAGTCGCATCATGGATAGCCCTTAACTTTCTGTCCGTCATCATTTCGCCGAATCTGCCTGGAATCATTACCGGGGCATTCGTATTGATCCTGTCGACCATCCCCTTGTATTTCTGCTATCTTAACATGTACTCGGATAGCCCTTCCTTCTCAATGGATTTAGAGCGGTCCCAATGCCTTCTGTTCGTCATTCTGGCATTTGGTACTTTCGGACTCGTCTTTTTCGGCGCACAATATAAAGGCGCCAGCAACCTGCTGGTAACCCGAAATATTTCAGACACCAATGTGACAATGGCCTATTTTATACTCCTTTGGCCCTTTGCATTGCGATATGCGGGACGTTCAGGACATCCATTTCTATTGACATCTTTGCTGGCGTTGCTTTTCGTTGGCGTGGTAATGCTATCATTTTCCCGCGGGGCGGTCTTTATTGTACTACCTTACCTGCTTGCTACATTATTGATCGCAAGCAATTTGAAGCGGTCCCTATGGTTTGCAGCGGTCGGTATTCTGCTCAGCGCCGGTTTCGATGACCTGCTCCAACGTATCAATGCGGATCTGGCGTACTCCTGGCAGCTGCGTTTCGCCGATTTCCAGGCAGCCGGACCGGCCTTTCAAAAATTAGGGGAGGCCAGCGGGCGGGCAGAGATTCGCAATCTCGGATACAAGCTGTTTCTCAAAAATCCGCTTTACGGCCATGGCACGGGGAGTTTTGAGCTTCTTGGTCCGGGCTATCGTGAGGCACACTCGATGCTTTTTACCATTCTCGCCGAGCAGGGCCTTATCGGGGTGCTGTATCTGTACGCACTCTTTACGGGGCTAGGGTATTGTTTGTCCAAAACAACAGGGTTGGGACGCCATTATCTGCTTTTGCCCGTCGCCTTTTGTGCATACCTGCTTTTTGTGCATTCGGTAGGCTCTGTCTGGGTGATCATTCCGGCCAAAAGCCTCACGATCAATTGCATAGCCCCGCTGTTGCTCATATGCATGTATTGTTATTCGAAAAGCATTTGCAAGCATGGCGTGGCGCATGGCTAAACTGCTGATTATCGGACGAATACCGCCGCCGGTCGGCGGCGTAACGATGCACGTCAAAAGGCTGAGGCAAAGTCTGCGGCAGGCCGGGGTTCATTTCGACTTCTGTGATCCCGGAAGCACCCCTCTTGCCAACATTTTTTTCAAGATAGCAACGCATCGCACCATTCACATCCATTTCTCGAACCCGGCGGCCCAGGTTCTGTTCGCTGTTTTCTGCCGGCTTACTTTCAAGAAACTGATCATTACTTATCACGGTTGCTGGGGCAGGTATGGCGCGTTGGGGAATTGGGCTGTAAAATTATCGGCATACCTCGCGCACGTACCCATCGTACAGGAGCGGGCGAGCCTGACGCACGCGCTCCGCTGCAATGTGCGCGCCCGCCAGATATCAACTTATATCCCCGACCCCGTAACAGTACCACTCCCAGGCTGGTTGCAAACAGCTATCGCATCACGCCGGAGGTATTATCAGGCCACATTCTGCACAAATGCGTGGAATGTGACATTTGATAAGAACGGCCATGAAACTTATCGAATTTCAGAAATGATCGCCCGGTTCGCCGATTACCCGGAATATCAACTCCTCATATCCGACCCGTCCGGCAACTACCGATCATACATCGAAAAGAGCACACCGCACATTCCGAACAATCTACTATTTATCAGCCAACTACACGATTTTAGAAGTATTCTTCGGCTTTGCGACGCATTCATTCGAAACACTACTACCGATGGGGTGTCCTTATCGATTCACGAGGCACGAGAGCTTGGAATCCCCATACTGGCATCTGCCGCCGTGGAACGGCCGCCATTTTGCAGCATTTTTCAGGATTTTTCGGAAGCTGATTTAAAAGAAAAACTGGAAGAAGCACGGCGGCTGATCGCCTTACCCGGCACGCCATACGACGCGGTAGGCGAATTGATCAGACTATATCGGGAGACGGATTAACCGAATTGCTAACTATTTGTTAATCAACACATAAAAACAAAGGCATAGAAAAATTTCCATGCCCTGTTTCACACTATACACACACTATATTTTTAATATCTATATATCGCTCAGATAAATTTCAGATTGAATTTCAATACCGCAAAATAACAAACTAAAGTGATCAGAAAAAAACTTTAGGATGCGAATTTCTAAATTCTAATGAGAAAATAATGGACATTTCCCTAAAAAATTTTTAGTGAATTGCCCTATCATTCAAATTTACGGAAAATTGACGTAATTATTGCTCAAACTACTCTGCCTGATTACTTTCGTGCAACCAACACTCACCAACTCATTCATGGAATCACTTTTTACCACCGATGCGCTTATCAGTTTGTTAACATTGACCTTACTGGAAGTCGTCCTTGGCATAGACAACGTAATCTTCATCACAATTGTTTCCGGGAAACTACCTGTTAATCAAAGGAAAAAAGCACAAAACAACGGCTTGCTCATTGCGCTGGTACTAAGGATTGCACTCCTGTTTGCCATTTCATGGGTCATCGGCCTAAAAGAAGATGTTCTGAACCTGTTTGGCCACGGTTTTAGCGGTCGGGATCTCATCCTGCTCGGCGGCGGGCTTTTCCTGCTTTACAGCACTACCAAAGAAATTCACCACAAGCTGGAAGGCGAGCCCGAAGACCTTCCGTCGGGCGACATTTCAGACAAAAAATCAATGACATTCGGTAGCGCATTGGTACAGATCGCATTGCTGAACATCATTTTCTCGTTCGACTCCGTGCTTACGGCCGTCGGGCTGGTGAAAGAAGTCCCGATTATGATCATAGCGGTAATCGCGTCGACGTTTATTATGATCGCTTTTGCGGGTAAAATTGGTGATTTTGTAAATAATCACCCTTCCATCAAAATTTTAGCGCTGTCATTTTTGTTGATGATAGGCACGCTGCTCGTGGCAGAAGCATTCCACTATGAAATCCCGAAAGGCTACGCGTATTTCGCGATGGCCTTTTCTTTCCTGGTGGAACTGCTGAATATGCGACTGGATAAGAAGACGAAAAATCCGTTAAAGCTGCGCGACCACGTGAACTGAACATTAAAGAATTATGCGCATTAACCCCGAAACCGTAGAGAGGATCAAGCACGCCGCCGATATTGTGGAGGTTGTAGGGGATTTTGTATCCTTAAAGAAAAAAGGGGCCAACTACTCGGCCTGCTGCCCGTTTCACAACGAAAAAACGCCATCCTTCAACGTTAACCCCGTAAGGCAGATCTATAAATGCTTCGGTTGCGGCGCCGCAGGTGATTCCATCAAGTTTGTGATGGATATTGACGGGATCGGCTACGGCGAGGCATTGCGGTATCTGGCAGGCAAATACAATATCGAAATTGAGGAGGAAGAACTTACAGATGAGGAGACGATCCGGCAGAATGCGCGGGAAAGTTTATACATCATCCTCAATTATGCCAAAAATTTCTACCAACACCAGCTTCACAATAGCGAGGAAGGCCAGGCGATCGGCCTGAGCTACTTTCGCGAACGCGGCTTTACGAATGAAATCCGCAAAAAGTTCGAGCTGGGCTACAGTCTCGATAACTGGGATTCATTTTCCAAAGAAGCATTAGAGAAAGGCTACTCGGCCGAAATCCTTGAAAAAGCAGGCCTGCTCATTCACAAGGAGGGTAGCCATACCGCCGGCTACGATCGCTTCCGCGGCCGGGTAATCTTCCCGATCCACAATATTGCGGGAAAAACGATTGCATTCGGTGCGCGGATATTGAAGTCTGATAAAAATCAGCCCAAATACCTCAACTCGCCCGAAACCGAAGTTTACCATAAAAGTGAAGTCCTGTACGGCATTTTCCAGGCTAAGAACGCGATCCGTAGTCTTGAACATTGCTACCTGGTAGAAGGCTACACGGATGTTATTTCGCTGCATCAGGCTGGGATTGAGAATGTCGTCGCATCCTCGGGAACATCACTGACGGTAGAGCAGATACGACTGATTGGCCGGTTTACACCCAATATTACCATTCTTTACGATGGCGATATGGCGGGTATCAAGGCGGCACTGCGCGGTTTGGACCTTGTTTTGGAAGAAGGCCTGAATGTGAATGTCGTCCTTTTCCCCGACAATGAAGACCCCGACAGCTATGTCCGGAGAGTTGGCGCGGAAGCATTCAAAGCGCATTTAAAAAAGGCTTCGAAGGATTTTATCACCTTCAAAACCGAAATCCTCTTGCAGGATGCCGGGAATGACCCTTTCCGTTTGGCCGCGGTAATCCAGGAGGTTGTCAACAGCATTGTCAAGATCCCCGACGCGATCAAAAGGCAGGTATTTTTCCACCGCACATCGGAAATGTTGCGGGTGGACGAGCAGATGCTGATTACCGAGGGGAACAAACTGCTTCGCAAACAGCACACCGCCAAACCCGCCGAGCGGCAACCCCGCCAAAACAATACGACATCGGATGGTCCGCGACCGGAAGGCCCCGGACCCGAGGGACCCGGCGATCTGGACGCGTTGTTCAGCGATGGTTTCGGGCCGTTTGCCGGTGAGCCGGAAACCAATCCGTTCATTCCCGGAGAAGCCGCCCCGGAAGCATTCCAGCGCACCAAACTGCATTATCAGGAAGAAGCATTCGTGCGCCTGCTCGTAGTACACGGCGCGCGCGAGCTCGAACCCACCATCACGGTATGCCAGTATGTGCTTGGACAAATTGAAGGAATCGAGTTGAAGGATCCGGTGTACAGTCATTTGCTGACCTTATTCCGCGAAAATTTTAACCGGAACCATGTCCTCACTACCGATTATTTCCTGCAACACCACGAGGCGGAGATCAGAAACCTTACCATCGAATGGCTGACGCAGAAACATGAGCTCAGTGAACTGTGGCAAGAGAAATACGAGATTTACGTGCCTTTTGAGACGGATGTACTGGACAGAACGGCATTTAACAATATTCTAAGGCTGAAAAAGGCATTCATCGAGGAGAAAATGAAGGTTTGCCTGCAACAGGCGGTACATGCGAAAACGGAAGAGGAGCAACATGCCGTCATGACTGAATTCATGTTCTACAAGGGCATCAGTATGGCAGCCGCCAAGGAATTGGGAAGCGTAATCGGATAATTTAACCTAAATATTCGCTGTTATGAGAAATGTACCGGCACTGACCTTTTTGTGCTTCATCTTTTTGATTACCGCGTGCAGCCCTTCATATAAGCTCCTGAAAGTCAAAAAAGAAAACACCTTCAAGCTGGCCGACTACCCGACCTACGGCTTCTACGATATCGAAGCGACCGGTGATACCGTTTCCAAAAACTTTGAAAAGAATGTGCACATCATCCGGGAAGCCATCGCCAGAAATCTTCAGGCCCGGGGGCTGGACGAAGCGCGTGACCCCAGCTTGAAAATCAATATCGCATTGAATGTGCAGGAACAATTGCAGACGCGGCAGACAGACTTCCGCACCGACGGACTGCCCCGTTATATGGGCCAGCGGCGCTATTCCTGGAAAAGTGAAGAAGTAGTAACGGGCAAATACCGCGAGGGCACGATCGTGATCGACCTGGTGGATGCCGCCAATAGCAGGATGGTATGGCAAGGCGGGGCGAGCGGCATTATCCCCGGAAAAACGAAGAACTTCGCCACAGATATCAACCAGGTAATCGGGGAAGTGGTAGCAAAAATACCGTGATCAAGACAGTAAAAAGGGTCGTTTCGTTATCGGAAACAACCCTTTCAATGTCGTGAATATCGGAGTTACTAGGCATTATTGTTGACCACACTGCGAACTTTTTCGCTCACATTGTCAGCCACGCCGTTTGCCTTATCTTTTGCTGTACTTACATTTTTCAGAAACCCGTCTTTAAGTTTGTCGGCGAGATGAGAGAGCTCTTCAAGGCTTTTCTCATACTTATCCTTTGCGTTGCCGCCAAGGTCATTTGCCTTACTTTTGATCAGTTTACGGGTTTCCTTGCCATTTTTAGGAGCAACCAAAAGGCCAATCGCGATGCCTGTCAACAATGCTCCGATTGAGCCAATCAAAAATTTTTGGTTCTTGTTCATATGAATTCCCTATTTTGTGTTGATAAAACATTAGAACTGAAAAATAACAAAATACTGTGCCACTTCGCAAGCCAGCGCCCCGATTTTACGTGAACGGACTTTTTGCTGTCCTACTTCCATGGATGATTCTCCTAACAGCAACAGAGAGCCGGGCGCAATGGAAAGTCATCGATATCAAAACGAAGATCCATATGCGCGCAGTACACGCTGTATCGCCGACAATCTGCTGGATCGGCGGCACGCGGGGCACTGTTTTGAAAACCACCAACGGCGGCCACACCTGGACTACCTACAAAGTCGCCGGTGCCGACTCGCTCGATTTCCGCGACATTCATGCATTCGATAAACAAGTTGCGATCGCCATGAGTGCAGGCGAATCCGAAAAAGACAAAGCCAGAATTTACAAGACCGAAGACGGCGGAGAAAGCTGGAAGCTTGTGTACCAAACTACACAAAATGGGGTTTTTCTGGATGGAATCGACTTTTGGGATAAAAACAAAGGCATTTGTCTCGGCGATCCGACCCAGGGGAAACTATTCATTTTGACAACCGAAGACAGCGGTAATTCCTGGCAGGAACTTCCCCTCAACAAACGCCCGGCAGCCGAACCCGGCGAAGCGTGTTTCGCAGCCAGCGGCACCTCCATTCTCACCAATGGAAAAGGAACAGCATTCATAGGCACCGGCGGCAGCAAGATGGCCAGGGTTTTCAGATCGGAAGATTACGGCCAATCCTGGCAGGTTTCCTCTACCCCATTGCCCGCCGGCCCTACCAGCGGCATATTCGGATTGAGGTTTTGGTCTAAAAAGAACGGTATTGCCGTAGGGGGAGACTATAAGAAAACAACAGACTCCACACAAAACGTGTTGCTAACCAATGACGGCGGCATCACCTGGACATTATCCGGCATGACTAAACCAACCGGCCTGAAAGAATCCGTAGCCATTTACCACAAAACAAATGCGACCTGGAACGGGGATACCCAAATCCGCTCGGATAACTACGCATTGGTAACCTCCGGCCCCTCCGGCAGCAGCGTATCGCTCGACAGGGGAAAAAGCTGGATTTCACTAGGTACCGAAGGCTTCCACTCATTGAGCTTCGCCGGAAATGTAGGTTACGGCGTTGGAGCGAATGGACTTATTGGTAAAATCGAGAGAATTTCCTCCAAGAAGAAAAAGAAGAAGCTGGTTTTAGTGGATGGATAATCTCATATCCGGTCAATCAGCTCCTTTACCTTCCTTACTTCACGGCCGGTGAGATGATCGGCAATGGCTGCCGCATGGTCACGCCCGTTTTCGATAAATACTTTCTCGGTAAAAACACCCGCCAGCACAGTCCCGCAGAGATACAACCCCGGTACATTCGTCTCGAAAGTCTCCGAATCATATTCCGGCACTTTCGTGACGGGATCGAGCGTTACTCCGCAACGCGCCAGCAAATGTTCGTCGGGTAGGTAGCCAACCAGCAGGAATACGAAATCTGCAGGCAACCACTCTTGTTCGCCGGTTTCAATGTTCTCTATCAGTAGACGTCCCGGTTCGATCGCGCGCGTAACCGAGTTGAACCTCGTATGGATTTTCCCCTCCTTCACCCGGTTTTTCACATCCGGCACGAGCCAGTACTTCACTTTTGTCCGGAAATCAGCCTCCTTATGCACGATAGTCACCTTTGCGTCGTGGCGGTACAGCTCCAAAGCCGCCTCAACCGACGAATTGGACCCACCTACGAGCACTACATTGGTGTAAGAGTATTTGAATGGCTCATCATAGTAATGCGAAACATGCGGTAGGTTCTCACCCGGCACATTCAGCATGCGCGGCACGTCGAAATAGCCCGTGGCCAGGATCACATTTTTGGATTGAAACACCTGGCCATCATTCGTATACGTCAGGAAAGTCCCGTCCGCCTGCTTCTCGGACCGGTCAACATCCACGAACAGCTTGAAATTCAGATGATAGTACCCCGCCACTTTCCGATAATACTGCAAAGCCTCATTGCGGTTGGCTTTGACATCGGAAATTGCAAACGGTATCCCACCGATCTCGATGTTCTCGGCTGTCGAAAAGAACTTCATCCTCCGTGGATACCGGCGGATCGATTCGGTAAGGTTTCCTTTTTCGAGGATCAGATAGTCGAGACCGCTTTTGGCGAGTTCGATACCCATTGCGAGGCCGCAGGGGCCGCCTCCGATAATGATTGCGTCGTAAATGTGCATTGTTTGAGCCGACGACCCTTTGCTACCGGCCGTCCTTAGTCTTTTAACCCCCTAATTTAGCTATTGGTTTCTGAACTTTGTAAATTAGCTGACTGTTCAGAAAGTCTGATAATACCACTTTTAGCTTGGAAAACGCGGCCGGGGACTTTACGGAGAAACTGAATGAATGGGGCAAGGCAAAAACCCCGTTCTTTTTTTTGGTGGACTATCAATTTCAAAAACCACTGGCCTGGAAGCTCGACGACGTCGATCCGAAAGAAATCCTGTTCAATCTGAACGGGCTTACCAACGACGTTGCGGTACTTCGCGACGACCTCCCCGAGCATATCCGGTTTGATAAACATCCGCTCGCTGTTGAAGACTATCAACCCAAATTCGACTGCGTATTACGCCATTTGAATGCAGGAAACTCGTTCCTGGTCAACCTTTCGGTGCCCACGCCGGTCGACACCAACCTGACGCTCGAACAAATATTCCGGCACAGCGAAGCCCCTTACCGGCTGCTTTTCAAAAACCGGTTCGTTTGCTTTTCTCCCGAAATATTCGTCCGTATTCAGGGCAATCGCATCGCTTCGTTTCCGATGAAAGGCACCATCGATGCTTCGGTACCGGATGCGGAACAAGTAATTCTTTCAGATGATAAGGAAGCCGCCGAGCACGCGACGATCGTCGATCTGATCCGAAACGACCTAAGTATGGTAGCTGAAAAAGTTTGGGTAGAACGCTACCGCTATATCGACCGCATCCAGACTTCCGACAAAACCCTGTTACAGGTAAGCTCCGAAATTGCAGGAATCCTTCCGGCCACTTTCGACGGCCAATATGGCGATCTTTTGAAAAAACTACTACCCGCAGGTTCTATTACCGGTGCACCGAAACCACGCACATTAGAAATCATTCAGGAGGCCGAGAATTATAACCGTGGTTATTACACGGGCGTAATGGGTTATTTCGATGGATTAAATTTCGAAAGCGCCGTAATGATCCGTTTCATCGAACAACTGGAAGATGGAATGGTCTTCAAAAGCGGTGGCGGTATTACTGCGCGGAGCAATGCATTAAGTGAATACCAGGAAATTGTCGATAAAGTTTATCTCCCATTTAGCTATACCCCGCATGCTGTGCTTTGAAACGATATGTGTCGAAAACCGGCAATTAAAAAACCTGTCGTATCACGAAGCACGCCTGAATAAAACCCGGCGGGAACTTTGGGGTTGTACCGATCAGTGGGATTTGGCCGAACTACTTGAAATACCCGAGTCGGTGGATGAAAGTATGCACAAATGCCGCCTGGCTTATGATAAAAGCATCGATAACGTCCGGTGGGAACCCTATTCACGCCGCACGATCCGCAAAATTCGGCGGGTTTATCACGATGAGATCGATTACCAATATAAATACGATAACCGCGAAGACCTCAATACGCTTTTTGCGCAGCGCGGGGATGCGGACGAAATACTGATTATCAAAAAAGGGCTGGTAACCGATTCCAATTTTTGCAACGTCGCATTCTTCGACGGCGCCCATTGGCTGACGCCCGCAACCCCGCTCCTGGCCGGTACGCAACGCGCGTTCCTGATCGATCAGGGCATTATCGGGCCCTTCGAAATCCGGGAAAGTGATATTGCCGCATTCCAAAAGATCAGGCTCTTCAATGCGATGGTCGATTGGGCCCATGCCGCTACGCTCGATGTTTCATTGATTGCTTGACCACAAATTGCGAACTTGCCGCCGAATTAAAGAATTGAACCAATGACCTCCTTTTTTGAGGAAGAAACTACCTTTTTTGCCGATCTGATCCTTCCGGTGCCGATTCCGAGCCTGTTTACGTACCGCGTGCCGCGGGAAATGGCCTCTCTGATCAAGATCGGGGCGAGGGTGATCGTACAGTTTGGTCAGAAAAGGGTCATCACCGCCGTGGTGGCGCAGCTGCACACAAATCCGCCCGTTAAGTACCAGGCCAAATACATTCTTGAACTACTCGATGAGCAGCCGATCGTGACCGCACATCAGCTTGAACTTTTCAACTGGGTAGCTGAATATTACCTCTGCAATATTGGCGAGGTGATGAATGTGGCCTTGCCCGCCGGACTGAAAATTACCAGTCAGTCGCGGATTCAGCTGAATCCTGAATTTGAATATGAAGATCTGCTGACCGATCAGGAGCATCTGGTTGTTGAAGAGATTAAAAAGCACCAGACCCTTTCCTATGAAGAAGTAGAAAGGCTTTTGCAAAAATCGAATATAACTTCAATTATTAAATCGCTGGTCGGGAAGCGGGCTGTGATTTTGTATGAAGAAGTGAAGGAACGCTACAAGCCCAAAGTTGCCAAGAAGATCAGGCTGACGGCTGCGTATACTAATAATGAAGCGCTTTCGAAGCTGGCCGGCGACCTCGACAAAACGCCGAAGCAGCAGGAAATCCTTTTGAAATACCTCAGCTTCATACCGGTTTACAATAATCCGGATTTAAATAGTAAAGGTCTGGATAAATCGATATTCAGCCAGGACGACACCATTTCGGATGCATCTTTGAATACCCTCATTAAAAAAGGCGTTTTCGAGCAGTTCGAAATATTTGTCTCCCGCTTCGACGACATTCCCATGGGCAATATGGGCAATATCACGCTCACCGAAACCCAGGAAGAGGCTTCACGGCAAATCCACGAGTTTTTCAGGGAAAAAGAGGTCGTGCTCCTGCATGGAATCACCGGCAGCGGCAAGACCGAAGTTTACATCGAACTCATCAAACAAGTCCTCGAAAGCGGCTCGCAGGTATTGTTCCTGCTTCCCGAAATCGCGCTGACGACCCAGATCGTCATCCGCCTGCGCAAAGTGTTCGGCGATGTAATGGGTATTTACCATTCCAAATTCTCGGATAATGAGCGCGTGGAAGTCTGGAAAGGCATTCTGGATGGCAAATTCCAGTTTGTTGTGGGCGTGCGGTCGGCTATATTCCTGCCGTTCGATAATCTGGGGCTGATTATCGTGGACGAAGAGCACGAAACTTCCTATAAGCAGCACGACCCGGCCCCGCGTTACAATGCGCGTGATGTGGCCGTGATCATGTCGTACATGCACAAGGGCAAAACGTTGCTCGGTTCGGCAACACCTTCGCTGGAAAGCTATTTTCATGCGCAAAGCGGCAGGTATGGGTTGGTGGAAATGAAACAGCGCTTCGGAAATGCCGCATTGCCCCGCTTTGAACTGATCGATACCAAGAAAGAAAAGCGGCAGAAGCAGATGAAGAATGAGTTTTCATCGGTGCTGCTCAGCCATTTGGAATACAATCTTAAAAACAAGGAGCAGACCATTCTTTTCCAGAACCGCCGCGGCTACTCGCCCTATTTGCAATGCGAGGAATGCAACTGGATTTCCGAATGTGCCAACTGTGATGTGAGCCTTACGTACCATATGAAGGCGCGCGAGCTGCGCTGCCACTATTGCGGGCATAAGGAGGAGGTACCGCGGACTTGCCCGCATTGCGGGTCTCCCAAAGTAAAAACGATGGGATACGGCACTGAGAAAATTGAGGAGGAGATCAATGTAATGTACCCGGAAGCGCGCGTGCAGCGGATGGACCTCGATACAACGCGCGCCAAGAATGCCTACCAGCAGATCATCCAGGATTTTGAAGAAGGCGGGATCGATATATTGGTAGGGACGCAAATGGTCAGCAAAGGGCTCGATTTCGATAATGTGAGCGTGGTGGGCATTTTCGATGCCGACCGCATTATCCATTTCCCCGAATTCCGCGCTTCGGAAAGGGCATTCCAGATGCTCACGCAGGTAAGCGGGCGCGCGGGAAGGCGGGCGGACAAGCCCGGGAAAGTTTTGATTCAGACGGCGAACCCGTCGCAACCGCTGCTCGAAAAAATCATCAATAATGATTACGAGGGGATGTATGCGGGCGAAATCGCGGAGCGCGAAAAGTTCAACTATCCGCCATTTACCCGGCTTATCAAGGTTACGGTGAAGCATGTCGACGAAGGAACTTCGAGTCGGGCCGCGAAAGTACTCGCCGAAAAACTGACGGCGCATTTGGGTCCCAGCAGGGTTCTCGGGCCGCAGCCGCCGCTGGTCGAAAGAGTAAGAAATCAGTTTTTGTTCGATATTCTCATCAAACTTGAACGAGAAAAGATTAATTTTAAGGCGGCAAAGTCATTTATACAGGAAAAAGTAATTGACATTCTGACTGACAAGACGCTAAAAAGCATCCAGGTAATAATCGACGTGGATTGTTTATAAAAACATCATTTTTACTGCACATTAACTTTATGTCTTCCAAAAAAACCAGAATTGTTGCAACCGTAGGCCCGACCTCGGAATCGAAAGAAACGTTATATGCATTGGCCAAAGCAGGAGTGAACGTGTTCCGTCTCAACTTCTCTCACGGCACCCACGCTGACCACCTTGAAAGACTTACCAACATCCGCGAGATCAACGAAGAGCACGGGCTTAACCTGGCTATTCTGCAAGATTTGCAAGGACCTAAAATCCGTATCGGTCTGGTGGCAGAAAAAGACGGCGTTCTCATCGAATCAGGCAAGAAACTGATCCTATCGAACACTGAAGTGCTGGGTACTGCCGAGAAGGTGAGCACGCCTTACGACGGAATGTACAATGATGTAAAAATCGGTGACCGCGTGTTGATGGATGATGGTAAACTGGAAGTACTGGTAACCGGAATTGACGGAACGGACGTGATCACAGAGGTTATCTATGGTGGCTTACTGAAATCCAAAAAAGGTGTGAACCTGCCTAACACGCGCGTTTCAATGCCTTCGGTAACACAGAAAGACTGGGAAGATCTGGACTTCGGTCTGGAAAACAATGTGGAATGGATCGCATTATCGTTCGTCCGCACGGCCGACGAAATCACAAAAGTGAAAGAATATATCGCCAGCAAAGGCAAATTCGCCCGCGTTGTCGCGAAAATTGAGAAGCCTGAGGCGATCGTCAATATCGATGAGATCATCGAAGCTACGGACGGTATCATGGTAGCCCGCGGTGACCTCGGGGTTGAACTTCCTGCCGAAGAGGTTCCGATGATCCAGAAAATGATCGTTGAGAAATGTAACCGCGCCGGCAAGCCCGTAATCGTGGCTACACAAATGCTGGAAAGCATGATCGAAAGCCCGCGCGCAACCCGCGCCGAGCTGAACGACGTAGCGAACTCGGTACTCGATGGTGCTGATGCTGTAATGCTTTCGGCTGAAACTGCTTCCGGTAAATACCCGCTTCTGGCTGTCGAAAGCATGACCAGAACCATTGAAAAAGTGGAAGCTAACAGCAAAACCATCTATTTCAGACACCACGCTGCCGTTAACGACACGCCGGGCACCTACAAGTTGAACGACAACGTAGTAATGAGCGCTTGCCGTCTGGCACGTGACACCCAAGCTGCGGCCATCATCGGCATTACGCGCTCGGGCTACACTTCATTCCGCCTGTCGCACCACCGCCCGAAGGCTAATCTGCTGATCTTCACGTCCAACCGAATGCTGATGAACCAGCTTGCATTGTACTGGGGTACCAAGGTATTCTATTACGACCGCGACCAGGGCGTGTCAACCGACGATCTGATCGAAGACATCAAAACTTTCCTCGTCGAAAAAGGCGAGTTGCAGAAAGGTGACGTGTTCATTAACACATTGAGCATGCCGGTTTCGAGACAGCGCAAGACGAATACTGTGAAGTTGAGCGTGGTTGAGTAATCGTCACATATATTATGATCGCAAGGGCGGCGGAATGTGATTCCGTCGCCCTTTGTGTGTTTACGGCACGGTATTTAAATCCAGCTCAGACCGCCAATTCCCGCTGGCGGTTTTTATTTTTTCACAATAACTAATAAAATAGTTTTGAAACTAATTAAATAGTGATACATTTGGAATACCCATTACTTATAACCCATTTTAAAGAAAGAACATTATGGAAATCCGTAACCTGACGAGGGCTGAGGAAGAGGTCATGAGAATTCTCTGGCAGCTTAAAAAGGCATTTGTAAAAGACATCCTCGCCGAAATGCCCGAGCCAAAACCGGCCTACAACACCGTTTCAACCATCATCCGTATTCTCGAAAAAAAAGAGGTCGTTGGCTACAATGCCTACGGCAAGACACACGAATATTATCCGCTCATTTCGGAAGAAGAATATAAACGGCATGAAATGAAGCAGTTGATGGTCAACTACTTCAATAATTCGCTCCCCAACCTGGTTTCCTTTTTTGTAAAAGATAACGATCTGAACACCAAGGATCTGGATGAGATCATGAAGCTGATCAATCAACATAAAAACGAACAGTAAACCGTCTGTTAGCCATGGAAACTTTAATATACATCGGCAAGGTCAGCCTTTACTGGACGCTACTCTATGCTTGTTACTGGCTGATGCTCCGCAAGCACACGTTCTTCCAGTGGAACCGCTGGTACCTGATCGGCTCCTTGCTCATAGCCTTCGCGTTACCGGAGATCATCTACCCCGCCGCAGCGCCCGAACTACCCGTGATCTACGAAATGAATGCCCCGGCATTCGCTGTGATAAGTAAGCAGCCGAAAGAGCCGGATAGCTGGACTTGGATACAGATCCTGACACTGATCTATGCCGCGGGACTGGTTGCCGCCGCCGCGCAGTTGGTCCGCAACGTTGCACAATTGGTGAAATACCTGCGTTCGGGTGAGCTTGTTGAGCTGGAAGACTGCAATGTGGTCCTGATCGACTCCAACCGGATAGGCTCCTTTTCATTTCTCAAATGGATCGTCATTAACCGCAACGACTATGAAAACCATTTCGACGCTATTCTGCGGCACGAGATGGTGCATACGCAACAGCGGCATAGTCTCGATATTCTGCTGATCGAAGTCATGCGGACCATTTTCTGGTTCAATCCGGTGCTACTGCTGTATAAGCGGTCGCTGCAAGAAATTCACGAGTACCTGGCCGATGCGCAAGCCCCGAACCGCGAGTATTATGCCCAATTCCTGGTCGCATATGCGCTCAATGCGCCTGTCGCGTCGCTTACCAATCACTTTTTCAAACCATCGCAGTTAAAAAACCGTATCCAGATGATCTATAAGAACCGCACGCCCAAATGGATGCTGGGCACCTATGTGGCTGCCGTAACAGTGATCGGAACCAGCGCACTACTTGTCGCCGGCTGCGAGAGCCAGGTTTCCAAAGAAAATGAAGCTCTGAATTCTGAAATCAAAACGGGGGACCGTATTTTCACCGTAGTCGAAGTAGCGCCGGAGTACCCGGGTGGAAATGCAGAGATGTTCAAATTCCTGGCCCGCAATATCAAATATCCAAGGCGTGCTTTCGATGCTGATGTACAAGGCAAAGTTTTCGTCAACTTCGTGGTAACCCCGGACGGCGAAGTGAAGGACGTAACGGTGCTGAAAGGCATTGGCCACGGCTGCGATGAAGAGGCGGCCCGTGTGGTTTCCAAATTCCCGAAATGGGTTCCCGGCAAGCAGGATGGAAAAGCAGTCAGCGTGAAATTTACTGTTCCCATCAATTTCATGTTGGCAGAAGAGGGAGAAGATACGACTACCGAGAAAGAGATAACTGTGGTCGGCTTCAAACCTGTGGCACAGACTGTCTCACAAAGAAGCCAGGAAGAGGTACCATTGCTTGCCGAAACTTTCGAGGACAGAACCGACCTAACCGTAGGAGAAGGGTCGGAAAGCAGAATAGTTTTTCGCGATGCATCCGGAGAATTTACGCCGGAAACTCAGCCACTCTATGTGCTAAACGGCGAGGTAATGGAGAAAAGCTTTACGGCAAATACGATAAATCCAAACACCATCAAGAGCATAAGTGTCTACAAAGGCCCGGATGCCTCAAAACTCTATGGCTCACGGGGTATCAATGGCGTCGTCTCCATTATCACCAAGGATAAATAACATTCCCCCAAACACCGCCCTGCATGGAAACGCTCCTCTATCTGGCAAAGGTCAATGCATACTGGTTACTGTTTTACGCCTGCTATTGGCTTTTGCTTCGAAAGCATACTTTTTTTTACTGGAACCGCTTTTACCTGCTGGGCACGTTGCTGATCGCATTTGCATTGCCTGCAATCCACTTTGCAGAACCGGTCACGACCATCTACGTGCCGGAAACTGTATACCAGAAAGCCTCGGTCTCCGTGGCCGTAATTGCAGACAAAGCACCGGAAACGGGCATTTATATATGGGCCTGGGTAGCCGGGTTATATGCGGCCGTCGCGCTGGCGTTAACCTGGAAATTCGCTTCGGGCATTCTCAGGCTTGGTAAAATGGCTCGCCGGAGCGAAAGGATCGATATGGGTGATTACACATTGCTTATGTTGCCGGAATACACCGGTAGCCGGGGCGGAAGCTCGTTTTCTTTCTTTCGCTGGCTGTTTCTAAGCCCTCATGATTACCGACATAATCCCGACGCGATCATCCGGCACGAGTACGAACATATCCGGCAATGGCACACTGCTGATGTTCTCCTGATTGAACTACTGAAAATAGGCTTCTGGGTTAACCCTGTCGTCTGGCTGTACAAGCGCTCCATCGAAACCGTCCACGAATACCTGGCCGACCAGCCTGTTCCGGACCGAAACGATTATGCTTCATTTCTGGTCGCATATGCCATGCGCAGCCCGGATATTGCAATTGCCAATCATTTTTTCAACTCTTCATTGCTAAAACGCAGGATTCAGATGATTTACAAAAAACGTAGTTCACGGTGGTTACTGACCAAGTATTTGCTGATTTTGCCGGTTGTAGTTTGCTCGGTCGCCATCTCGGCTTCGCGTTCGCCGTTGCGTGCCATCGGTCAGTTGAGAGCGGAAGCTGACCAGACCATTCGAGTAAGAGGACTCATTGCCGACGAAATCGACGGGCCGGTCGAGGATGCTACCATCATCATAGCAGGTACGACCCGCGGCACAACCACGGATCGTAACGGTCGTTTTGAACTACATAATGTACCAGTCAATTCCAGGCTCGTGATCACGCACGTTGCCTATGAAACGCAGGAATTTAAGCTCACCGACAATAATCAGGAGCTGGGACTGATCATTAAAAAGACCGTAAACCAAATCAAAGGGCTGGTAGTCGTCGGCCAGCCAATAACCGGCGACCATATCGTTACGCCCGTGCCCAATTCCTCCCCGGCCAGCGACGATATGAAGGTTGCCGAGCAACGGCCCTCATTTCCAGGTGGGAGGGAGGCATTGATGCAATATTTGCTTCAAAACCTGCAATACCCGGAAACTGCGCGCAAAACAAATGTGGAAGCGATCGCGCTGGTGTCTTTTACTGTGGATAAAAACGGCGATATCCGTAACGCCAAAAGTCTTAAGGAGATTGGCTACGGTATCGACAAGGAAGCATTGCGTGTGGTAAATGAGATGCCGAAATGGAATCCGGCGGTGCAGAACGGCAAGACGGTTGAAATGGAGTATACCCTTGAAATTGACTTTAAAATTGAGAAGGATAATCAGGACAAACGTCAGGGCTTTCTGGATTTCAATACAAAAGGCACATCTACTCTACCCAAAATGGACGAGATTGGCGCCTTCCTCAATGGGACGCTAAACCCCTCGGCGGCGGGGAAATTCACTGAGGTTGCATATGGTGGAAAGTGGAGTCTCATTCCAAGAACTACGAACAAGGGATCTGTCGATGAAAAATCCGGCAAGGCCAGGTTTATAAATTACGGCGGCATTTACCTGAATCAGAGCCCACCGGTCGATGGAAGGTAAAAACAAATAATTGCTGATATTTGGAAGTGTAATTAACCTATTCTTCCGATTCATGTCAATCCTGAAAGCCGCTATCATCGGTGGCGGGCACATTGCCGACCAGAACCACCTTCCGGCATTAGCTAAATTATCCGATCGTGTCGCGGCTGTATCGATATGCAGCCGCGATATTCACAAAGCCCAGGCGCTGGCCGACAAGCATGGCGTGCCATTTGCGTACGACAGTCCCGATGAAATGTACCGGAGCGAAGGCAAGCCCGATATTGTCATCAACTGCACGGCCAACAACCTGCATTACCCGTTCACCATGCAGGCGCTCGAAAATGGCTGCCATGTATTTTGCGAAAAGCCCCCGGCTATGAATGCACGCGATGCGCGTGAAATGGCTGATCTGGCAAAAAAGAAAGGCTTAGCCCTGGCCTATAACTTTCAACGGCGGCATGCTCCGGAGTATACGACGCTGAAAAACTACCATGCGCTTGGCAATCTGGGCGACATTTACCACATCAAAGCCAATTACCTGCGCCGCCGCGGTATTCCGGGATGGGGCAATTTTACGAACAAAACCATTCAGGGCGGCGGGGCGCTGATCGACCTTGGCGTGCATATCCTCGATCTTGCATTAGGCCTGACCGGCTACCAGAGTCCCGACCGCATTGTGGCTAATACCTATGATTTTATTGGTAAAACCGGTGGTAAGGGTTTGAAAGGGGCTTGGAACCCTGCTACTTTTGAAGTGGAAGACGCCTGTTTTGCGCATCTGTCGTTTCCCGGTAATTCAAGCATTGCGCTATCCACGTCATTTGCGCTGAACATGGAGCAGGAGGAGACGATTAACCTGGAAGTATTCGGTACGAAAGGCGGGGCCAGATTATTCCCGCTATCGGTACACACCGAGATCGCAGGCGAGCTGGCCGATATCCGCTTCCCGCATCTGGGAGAAGTCGACGTCCAGTTGCAGAACACCACCGCATTCCTGGATCTTTGCGATGGCAAACCAGCCAATATCTGCAAAGGAGAACAGGGCGCGATCCTGCAATCCATTGTGGAACAGATATACCAAAGCGCAGCCAACCAATAGAAACAGAAAAAGGGCTTGAAGATCAAAAACCTTCAAACCCTTTTCCCTTTCCTCCCTCTTCCCTTCTCCCTAAAATCTATTTGGCCGTAGCCATTACCATCTTGATATCGTTCTTGGCACCGATTTCGAGCACATCCACCAGATCCTGAACGGCGAGGTTCTTATCTACCCGCAGCACGACCGTGCGTTCTTCCACATTGGCAAAAATATTCTGCAATTCAGTTTCCAGGCGATCGAACGGAATAGGCTCCTTGTCGATAAAATAGGCTTTCTTGTCATCTACCGACAGCGTAATCTGCTTTTTGTACATCTGCTGTGTCGCCGATGCCTTTGGCAGCATCAGTTTAATCACGTTCGGATTGGACATCGTCGAGATGATCAAAAAGAACAGCAGCAGGAAGAACATAATATCGTTGAGCGAGTGCGTGAACACCTCCGGGGCAAACCGGCTCTTCCGACGTATTTTCATATTGGAATGGGTTTCAGGGCCTGTCAGGTTCTACGACCTGCAAAGCCCGTTAATATCAATTTTTTGCAGCAACAGGCTTTTGAAGTACATCCAGAAAATCGGACGCGGCCATTTGCAGGCGCAACGCAAACCGGTCGATTTTCATGTTCAGCAAGTGGTAACCCGCATAGGCGATCAAACCTATGATCAGACCGGAGCCGGAAGTGATCATTTTTTCATACATACCACCTGCGATTGTACTGATATTGAAGTCGTTGGAGATAGAAATGTCGTAGAAAATACGGATAATACCGGAAATCGTACCTACGAACCCGAGCATTGGCGCAATCCCCGCGATTACTCCGAGGTAAGGCAGGTTGCCTTCCATGCGCTGGATCTCGATCTGGCTGGCATTTTCGATCGTTGTTTCAATGTCCTTGATCGGATAACCGATGCGACCGATCGCTCTTTCAAGAATACGGCCCGCTGCGTTACGCTGGTTTCTGCAAAGCGACTCCGCTGATTTCAGGTTTCCCTGCTGGATAAAATCCTTGACATTATCCACGAATTGCGGCTCGATCTTACCATTGGCACCGATTCCTAGGAACCGTTCGATGATGAGGAACAATGTAGCCAGGAACAGCAACCCGAGTGGCAACATTACCCACCCCCCTTTGGCGAGCAGATCAATTACAGAAAGGCCCTGCTCAGCGACGGGTGCAGCCGCAGTAGAGTCAGTAAGTGCTTGCAGAAGCATCATATCAGAAATAAAAAGTGAATGGTTAAGCGAATGAAACTGAGGTCGATTCTATTCAAAATCAATTTTGATCTTAAACGGAGCAAAAAGCCCCTTATTGTTTAAAGGGCAAATATAGGAAAATTACTCTTTGGGCGCGGGGAAGAGACTGCTTACATTCTCGGTGCCGCCGTAAAGGTCGGCCATTTGCAGTGCTGCGCCTATTGTTTGAATGGTGATTGATTCGGTAAGGGAGAATGCATCATCCGCAAGAAGCCAGTGATTATCGGCGGTGCGACGGTAAACCTGCTTCGCTCTGACGCCTCGTTTTCAAGCCGGAGATATTCCTCTTCTGAGTACATGGTCGGGCGTACAAGTGCTAATGTTGTCATAGTGTGTTTTTCTCGAATGTACCAACAATACTGTAAATCTGACCCTCATAAAAAGAGCGATTATCCTGCGGCGGGCAACGCTCGTTGAAGAAAATGTGTCTCCTGGAAACATAAAAACCCCGGGATTTTCATGAAATATTTGATGTCAATAATTCCAGTGTCTATATCGCTCTCGCTTCTCGGCTGTGTCTTCTGCGGTCCGCAGCGCGAACTGACAATTGTCATAAGCTCCACAAACACACTTCTGGACTCTGCTAAGGTTGACTCCATATTCGCGCTGAATGCCTTGGATTCAAAGGGACACCTCGTATCCAAAAATATTACAGGAATGCATTCATTCCCAATTTCCCTGCGGGCGGATAGCACTACATATGTGTACAGGTATCAAGGCAGCAAAAAAACCGCCGACACCTTGACGATCTTTTATGAACGAGAGTTCCGCTATAAGGGTGATTGCGGATTTGTAGTGAATGCCAATAAACCGCGGGATGGTCGCACGCATCGGTCGAAATTCAAAAAAGTGGAGGTGCGGTATGGCACCTACATTGCACCAAATAGCTGGAAGGTGGGAGCGCAGGATACTTCCACAGGTATTCATGTCGAGATCACGCCATGAAAAGACTAGTTGCATTAATCATATTCCTAAGCACGTACTTAGGAGCGCAAGCACAGGATACACTTGCCAGAAGAGCTTCTTGCATTGGTCTCGACGTGATCAACAGCGTGCCTACGTATGTCCTGCCTGATTGGTATTACATTCGAAAAACGATCGTCATTGAGCCCTACTATCGGTTTGATATCAAAAGGCCGGACGCAAGTATTGTGATCGGTGCGGGCTTTGCAAAAGGTTCTACCCATCAATACGATAAATTCAACCCGTCCCAGAGTTTCCAGGGGGCTTATTTTCGGGCCTCATACGAGTTCAAACACCGTCCCAAGTTTATCAGCGTCGGTTATGGCCCTATCATCTCATTTGCCGGGTACAGTGGAAAGTTTGAGTTTGAAGGGCCTACATTTGGCGATTATGAAGGTTCTTTTCAGGAAAGGAATAATGTCGCAATAGGCTGGGAAGGCTATGTTGCTTACGACCTCAAACTAAGCCGTGACCTGTCTCTCCGATTTTTGCTACGAAACATAATGGGCCGGCGGACCAAATCCTCCGTTCACGTGCAATATTACCCGGGTTTCGGCTACACACCGCCGTTGCTCAATAACCGTTTTCTTTACTCCGGAGGGCTTTCATTTCAGCTTTATTACAAATTACGTTAGTGAGTAATGCATCCTAATTAAGAAAACCATCTTTTCTAACCTTTTCATCAATACCTTTGCGCCGTCGAATACCACTCAAACCGGCCCGTTCGTTTCTGATATTGTGAAAAATTCTGTAAAACAATGGATATCCCTCAGCCTGCTTGGCCTTATGCTGGTCAAAGTGTGGGTCATTCCTTTGTTATACCTGGATTTTGAGATCAGACGCGAATTCATCGTCGCTAACCTTTGCGAGAATAAAAACAGGCCGCAACTGCATTGCGACGGAAAATGTTATCTGGCCAAACGCATTGCTTCGCTGGATGAACAGGAAAAACGGCAGGCAGAAAAAACTTATATGTCACGGCTGATCGATCAGGTAATGGACCAGCGTGCGGATTTCTCTTTTGCGCAGCAACCGGTTCTGGCCGAATTGTTGCCATGCGCAGTTTTCTCCCTTGCTTCTTCTTTTACACCCCGCATTGCAGTGGACGATATTTTTCATCCTCCGCTCGTTTGATTTAGCATAAAATCGCCCCGTTTGCAGTTCTGGCATTAGTTAGATCAAATTCTGTTGCAATTTTGTCGGCTCAAAGCGCGCCTATCCGTCGCGTGTGAACTATTATTTTACAAATACATACATGATGAAAAGAACATTTTCGTGGCTCTCGGCATGGGCGCTTGCTTCGGGGTTGCTGGTGGTTTCATGCTCCTTCCCGGACGAAAAAGATGATACCGACCCGATTGAAACCGGCACCATCCAACTGCAATTCGACAATGTCGTGGGCAATCAGGATTTGCAGCTCGACAGCACAAAATACCTGAATGCAACGGGCGAGGATTTTACGGTCAGCAAGCTGAACTACTATATTTCGAATATCAAACTGATCAAAATGGATGGCAGTGTCTTCACGGTACCACAGGATTCGAGCTACTTCCTGATTCGTGAAGCGAATTCGGCATCTCAAAAGCTAACGATCCGGAATGTGCTCACGGGGGACTATACCGGCATAGAGTTCCTGGTGGGTGTGGATAGCACCCGCAGCGTGATGGAACCGTCCGAACCCGGGCGCAAGGGCATTCTGGATAAGGACAGCGGCCCTACCAATGAGGAAGCGATGTACTGGGACTGGAACCCCGGCTATATTTTCCTGAAACTGGAAGGCTCTTCCGATTCGGCAACAACTGCCAATGGCAAATACTACTACCATATCGGCGGTTTCGGGGGCAGAACGGAAAAGACGCTCAACAATCTCAGGACTATCAACCTGACTTTCCCTGGCCAAAAGGCGATCGTCACTACCAGCATCGTGTCGAGTGTGCTTATCCAGGCGGATATCCAGAAAATCTTCAATGGCCCTGCCCAGTTAAGCATTAAGAAGAGCCCCTCGCTGATGTTTACCGACTCATCGAAATATGTCGCCGACAACTACGCAGCGATGTTTATTGTCAAGGAAATAAAAATTAACTAATCAGTATTAATAGGCAGTAATGAGGAAAATGAAAGGCATATTGATCTTCATGGCGGCGTTGCTGGCGTTGGCTGTCTCTTGCAAAAAGAGCGGTACCGACGACCCGGAACCCAAGCCATCGGACAATACGCCTACGCCGTTGCAATGGACGAAACCTTCCTATTTCCCTGACCCGGTTTACGATTTATCCAAAAATCCGTTGACCGTCGAAGGTGTCGAACTCGGGAAGTTCCTTTTTTACGATGGTATCCTCTCCCGAACGGATAATATCGGCTGCGGAACGTGTCACCAGCAGCAAGCCGCATTCACGCACCACGGCCACGATCTTAGTCACGGTGTAGATGACAAGATCGGTACCCGGAATGCACCCTCGGTGCAGAACATGGCCTGGAATACTTCTTTCTTTTGGGATGGCGGCGTACATGATATGGACATGGTGCCGCCCGTACCCATTCAGAATAAGGTAGAAATGGACGAGCGGGTCGCTAATGTCATTGAAAAGTTGAAAAAAACACCGGTAGCTGGTGCGGCCAAACAAGTGAATTACCCTAAAATGTTCAAAGCGGCATTCGGTAGCGATAGTATCACAGCCGACCGGATGATGAAGGCGCTGTCGCAGTTTATGATGACGATGGTTTCGGCCACGTCCAGATATGATTATTTCGTAAAGGGAGACGCTTCCGCGCTGACCGCGCAGGAGAAGGATGGCTTGACTATTTTCAAACAAAAATGCGCTTCCTGTCACGCGGGAGAGCTTTTTACAGACCAAAAATTCAGAAACAATGGCCTGACGCCCAACCGGATCAACGACCAGGGCAGGTATGCCATTACTTTGAATGCGGACGACCGTCTCAAATTTAAGGTACCGAGCCTGCGTAATGCGGGACTGACCGCGCCTTACATGCACGATGGCCGTTTCACGACCCTGGAACAAGTGCTCGATCACTATGCGAACGATAAACCCGGCAACAAGGACAGCATTTACGTTTCGGCAACCCTGGACCCGCTCCTGAATGTAGCCGGCCAGAAACGCGGGATCAGCCTGACAGGTGCGGAAAAGCAATCGATCATTGCATTTCTGAAAACATTGAATGACGACGATTTTATCAAAGACAAACGTTTTTCCGATCCTGGTGTAGGGACATCGTTTTAAAATACTTCGGCTGTCGGCTATCGGCAGTCGAACCTTTCGTATGAACAAAAAAAGCCGACGGCCGATTGCCGGAAGCCGAAGTAAAAATATGCGCTCCGTTATAGCCTACATATTGCTCGTGGCAATTATGCTACCCACGCTCAGCCCGTGGGGAACGATCGCGTATTTCAAACTGAACCGGGAATACATTGCCAAGGTACTCTGCGAAAACCGGAAACGGCCCGAGCTGCATTGCGACGGGAAATGCTACCTCGCCAAAAAACTCAAACAACAACAGGAAAAACAGGATAAGGAGACTTCCGAAAAAGTCCACAATATCCCTGTTATCCAACTTTTTGCCCCACAACCCTACTATTACAATTTTGAACCGGAGACCACAGAGTTCCGTGAGCCGGTTCGTTTCTTCCACCAATTGCTCTTCTACTCCGCCCCAGTCGGCAAATTGCTGCGCCCGCCCAGGAGATAAAATTCAAGATACCTAACTGAATTTTAATCTCTTAAAGCATTATAATGAACCTGAAAATATTTTTACAGGCGCTATTCCTGTATGTATGCGCGCATGCGGCCGTCGCGCAGGGCATCGAAGGCAGTGTATTTGATACCCAAACCAAAGAACCCATTCCCGGCGCAACAGTGCAGATTGTTTCCGCTAATCTCGGCACCACGACGGACCATAACGGCCATTTTGCATTCAGCGGACCGGTTTCCAATGCGGTACTTCGCATTTCCAGCATCGGTTTTTCTGCCAGAGAGATCCAGATCGAAAGCGGTAAAAGTGTTAAAATCGGGCTGGATGCGGCTACGGAAAACCTCCAATCGGTAGTGGTAACAGGCAACCGTGAGGCTACACTGCGTACCGAGAGCCCGATCGCTATTTCCAAGCTGACACCACGGATGATCGACGAGGCCAAACCGACGGCCATGTACGAGATAGTGAACAAGGTACCGGGCGTGATGATGGTGAACCTCGGCAATGAGCAGCATTCGATGGCGATCCGCCAACCATTCACCACCAATGCCTATTTCCTTTATATGGAAGACGGTGTGCCGATCCGACCAATGGGCGTCTTCAACCACAATTCCATCCTCGAATTCAACCAGTTCGCGATCAGCTCCGTGGAAGTTGTAAAAGGCCCTGTTTCCTCGATTTACGGGCCGGAAGCAGTGGGTGGCGCGATCAACTTTATCACGCAGCGTCCTACGATATTGCCAACCGCCAAAATCGGGGTGCAGGCCGACCAATGGGGCTACAAACGCATTCAGTACGGTGCGGGCGGCATGATCGGAAAATTCGGTGTATACCTGGGCGGGTTCGTCGCCAACCAGCGGGATGCGTGGATGAAAAGCAGCGATTACGATAAGAATGCGATCAATGCGCGGCTGGAATACCATTTCACACCGTCGACACGCCTGATTTATACCCTGGCTTACAGCAAATATGATTCGCAAACCAGCGGTAGTGTGGACAGCCTTGCATTTTACTCACGTCAATATGTGAGCACCACCGATTTTACCTATCGTAAAGTGAGCTCGCTGCGAAGCCGGCTTACGCTCGAAAAAGACTGGAAAAATGGCTCGCAGACGTTCGTGACAGCTTTTGCAAGAAAAAACGAGCACGGCCAGAATCCGAACTACGGCATTCGCTGGACGTCGGGCCAGACCACCGCAAAAGGTGAAATCAATTCGAGCAATTTCAAAAGTCTTGGAATACTCGCCCAGCACAGCCAGCGCTTTAATTTTCTCAACTCTAAACTGATCACAGGCGCTGTTTTCGACTTTTCACCGTCGGATTACTGGTCGTACCAGGTAGATCTGGTGGCCCAGCTGCGTCCCGACAAGAAATCGGTGGAGAAATACACCATCGTAAAGGAGCGCCCTGATATCAAAAACGCGGATTATGACGCGGATATCAAGAATACGGCGGCTTATGTGCAATATGATTTTGAACTGTTGCCGAAGCTCCGCGTGTCGGCTGGGATGCGCTACGACCGCATGTCTTTCAACTACACCAACTTCCTTGACAGCACGTCGGGGGGAAAATCTTACAGCAAGGTTACTCCGAAAATAGGGGCTACTTATGATTTGGGTAAGGGAAAAGGGATTTATGCCAACTATTCGAGAGGTTTCTCGCCCCCGGGGCTGACATCGGTGTTCCGCAAACGCACGGTACCGGCTGAAAACGGTGATTTGTTTTACTATAACCTGAAACCGGCGGAATTCAACAATGCGGAAATCGGGGGCTGGGCCTCGTTGCTCGACAACAAAATTTATATCGATCTCGCATTCTACCAGATGAATGGCCGCAACGAGCTGCTGAATGTGCGGCTGCCGGACAATTCCTACGATTACCAATCGGCCGGGAAGACACTGCACCGGGGCGCGGAATTTGGCGTGACTTATAAACCTATGAAGGAGTTTTTCTTCCGTTTTGGAGGTACCACGGCCATTCACAGGTATGAGGAATTCATTCTGAGCAACCGCGAGTCCGATGCCGTCAAGAATGTAAACGGTAAGAATATGCCTTCATCGCCGCGCTGGCTGTGGAATACGGAGTTCAGTTACTATCCCAAATGGTTTAAGAACTTCCGGTCGTCGGTGGAATGGCAGCATGTGGCTTCGTACTACCAAAACCAGATCAATACCGTCAAATACGAGGGTTATGACATCCTGAACCTGAGATTGGGTTACAACTGGAAAGGCATCGAGCTCTTCACCAACGTTCTTAACCTGACAGACGTGCTTTACGCTACCAATGCGACGCGCGGCAATAATGCCACTGACCGCACGACTTACACTGCTGCGGCACCGAGGACATTCGTTTTCGGCGTACAATACACCTTCACCGGCAAAAAATAACAGGTTATGATCGAGGAAATCGCAATTAAACCGAAGGAATCGTTCAAGGCAAAGGCCGAAAAGACGATCCGCAGGAACATTTATCGCTGGCACCGCGTACTTGGGCTGCTGGCACTTGTTCCTACCATTTTCTGGACCGCCTCGGGCGTCATGCACCCGTTCATGTCACATTGGTTCAAAACGACCATTGCCCACGAGTTTTACAAAGCGGACCCGATAGTGCCCGCCGACGTAACATGGCAGCTCGGGCAGGTTTTAATCCAAAACAAGGTCACCGAATTCAAGAATTTCCGGCTGATCAAGTTTGATGGGAATACGTGGTATCAGGTAAAAGGCGTCGACGATAAGTTAAGGTATTTCAACACCGTCACTGGTTCCGAATTGCCCGACGGTGACCGGAAATATGCCGAACACATGGCGCGCTACATGCTTGGCGATCAGAAATCGAAGATTGTTTCCAGTACTTTACTGACCGACTTCACCGATCAGTACAAATATGTGAACCGATTTTTGCCCGTCTGGAAAATCAGCTTCGACGACCACCGGAAAATGGATATTTATGTCGAAACAGGCCAGAGCCGGTTTGCTACCTTCAACGACAAGGGCCGTAAAGCGTTCATCTGGGTGTTCAGCACTTTCCATAACTGGGGTTTTATGGATACGATCACCAACAATACGATCCGCATTGTGGTAATGGTGACGTTCCTGAGCCTTATCATCCTTTCGGCGATCGCCGGGGTGATGGTGTACGGGCTAATGTGGAAAAAGTTCAAAACCGGCCGCTCGGGCAACCAGCGCGGTATTTTGCGCAAGTACCACCGTTCGATCGGCATCTGGTGCAGCCTTTTCACATTCTCTTTCGCCTTCTCGGGCGCATACCACGCCGTGCAGAAGCTTGATCCCGACCAGCGGCAGAAATATGTTTACGACCCGGTGATCAAAACCGAAGAAATCGCCCAGGCTTCCATGATCGACCTGAAAGGCATCTCGAACATCGGGCTGATCAAATGGGGGGAGAACATCTTCTGGCAAACCGTGCGCAAGGACTGGGAAACCGACAAAACGGTGGTGGATTACACCAACATCCGCGACGGCAAAAAGCTGGAAGACGGTAATATCCGTTTCGCAAAATACCTCGCACGCAAGTTCGCCGCGCAGGAAGAGCGCAATGCCGAAAGCTGCTGCGATCTAATGGAAGCGCAAATTTCGTCGCCCATTTCGGATGCAGAGGTCGAGAAAGGATCTCTGGTAACCAGTTTCGCAGGAGAATATGGTTTTGTGAACAAAAGGCTCCCCGTCGTCAAACTCGCCTACGACACGCCAGATCACACGACCTATTACATCGAAACCACAACGAGCCGCCTTTCGACGAAAGTGGAAGATCATAATCGTCGTGAGGGTTTCAGCTTCGCATTCCTGCACAAATACAGCGGGTTGGATTTCCTGGGCAAGAACGCGCGTGACGGTGTCATGACCGCCGCGGCGGCCAGCGTTTTGATCGTTAGCGTGCTGGGGTTGCTGGTGTTTTTGAGGATTAAATAGATTCTTGTGCCATGTAGACATTGACATTGAGGGCCGGATTTCTAACCACCCGGCCCTCATTTATTTCCTTTCAAAACACTTTGGTTATAAACAGTCTCAATCACCACATTAAACTCGGCCGATAATTCAATCAAATATCTCGGCAGGTAAGTATTCTGACGGATATCTCCCCCACCAATTAATTTGTATGCCTTCTGTTTCAAACCCAAAATCAGACTATGCTTACGAATTACATAAAAACTGCATTCCGCAACTTTTGGAAGTACAGGGGCTACACGATAATCAATCTTTCATGCCTGGCAACAGCCATTACTGCATGCATGTTGATTTACCTTTACGTAAGCTTCGAGTTGAGCTATGACGACTTTCATTCAAAGAGAAACCGCATTTTTAGAATAGCCACGCAAGTAATCACGGACGATGAGATGCGATTCAAGGGATCCACCTGGGCATTTGGGCCACAGATGCGGGAAGATTTTCCGGAGGTGGAAACGTTCGTCCGAATTAGCCGCGTTAGCTTCCTCGTAAGAAGGGGTTCAGCCAAGTTTCAGGAAGAAAAAACAGTCTTCGCGGATTCGACCTTCTTTAAAGTGTTCGATTTTAAACTCCTGATGGGCGATCCCAAAACTGCACTTTCAAAGCCACAGAGCATTGTTTTTGCGAAGACCGCTGCCCAGAAATATTTTGGCAATTCGAATCCCGTAGGTCAATACGTGCTTCTGGATGGAGAGGGACTTCCGGCAATGGTCACTGGTGTTGTTGACGACATTCCAGCAAATTCCGCTGTTCAAGCAAATATGTTTTTGTCTGCGTCAACCATGAAAAGGTACAAACCTGATGCGGATAACCAGTGGGGTGATTTTGAACCCATGACGTACCTGCTTCTAAGGGAAAATGTCTCTGCGAAGGGTTTTGAAGAAAAACTACCCGCATTTCTCGAAAAATATGCCGGTAAAGTAATGAAGGATCAAAAAATAAGGTACACGATTTCACTTGAACCCTTGAATGATCTCCATTTAAACTCCCAATATAGCGGCGGGAACGATGTTGGCAATTACAGAGACCTGATCCTGTTAATTATAGTCGCAACATTTACACTCGGCACAGCCGGCATCAACTTTGTTAACTTAACATCCGCACGGGCTGTTGATCGTACGAAAGAAGTCGGCGTCAGAAAGACGCATGGAGCGAGGCAACTACAACTGGCCTATCAATTTGTAAGTGAATCCATACTGATGAGTCTGATTGCATTTATTTTAGCCCTGTCGCTATCTATCGCTTTAAGACCAATCTTGAATGATTTCATTGAAAAAGAAATCTGCTCAAACATTTATTCAGACATTTTAAATCTTTTTCGCCTCTTGCCTATCGCTTTGGTGGTCGGAATCCTGGCCGGGACCTATCCATCGATGCTATTATCATCCACACCTCCCAGCTTAATTTTACAAGATTCGTTCCGTAAGAATCCCAAAACCAACAGTCTCAGGCGTCTACTTGTCCTGAGTCAGTTTACCATTACCTGCACATTGGTATTGGCAACAGCAACATTTATGGCACAAATGACCTTTATGCAGGAGAAGGACTTAGGCTTTAATGCAAATCAAATTCTGGTGATGGATGCAGATGGTGACCCTAAAAGAGAAATTCTTCGAGAAGTGATGGGAAGCATTCAGGGTGGCTTGCATGCATCCCGATCGTCAAGCGTTCCAGGTAAAAAGTATCAGCCAACAATGACATCGTTTGAGGATCACGCGGGGGATATGCAAGTTCTTGGTGTAAACGAATTACTTGTGGATAACAATTTTTTATCCCTATTGGAATTGAAAATTATTGCGGGAAGGGCATTTCTGTCGGAGATAAGGAGCGACAGTAGCAGGGCAATGATCGTCAACTCAACAGCCGCAAAACTATTGGGATACCGTGATCCTCACCTAATTATTGGCCAACAATTTGAGCAATCGGGCGTGCGTGGAACCATTATCGGGGTTGTTGACGACTTCCATTTTGAATCATTACAAGAAAAAATCCAGCCCTTGACAATGCGGATCGAACCCGAATTTTGCAACTTAATTTGTGTCAAAATCCCCAAAAATGCGAAACGATCCACCATTAGATCCATTGAACATCAATGGAATACATTATTACCCAACAGGCCATTTAACTATTTCTTTCTGGATGATTATTTTAGTCGCCAGTATAAAAATCATCAAAAGTTCGTACTGTTATTTATCAACTTCAGCTCCGTTTGTATTCTAACATCTTTCATAGGTCTGATTGGACTGATATCATACCGATCAATTCAGAGAAGAAAGGAAATAGCAATTCGCAAGGTCGTGGGCGGATCCTTGCCAGGCATCGTGATCCTACTATCTCGCGAGGTGTTAGCGATAACGTCGGTTGCATTCATCACTTCATTACCCATTGCCATATATTTTTCCGAAAAATGGCTGAATAACTTTACCTACCGGACTTCTGTTCCCTTCATGATGTTCTGGCAAATCGGCATAGCATCGATTGCAACAACCCTGTTAACCAGCGTACTCTTAAACGTAAAAGCCTCTCTCGAAAATCCGGTTAGGATCTTGAAAAGCTAATGACCCGTTTCTCTTAGTGATGGCTATCCCGAAGCAGCAATTTCGTCGCATTCCCCGTCATCGCCCCCACACACCTTTCACGAACTCGGCTATTAAACCTTCATTAAAACCAAGGATTTCTGCGATTCGCGTTGTTTCTTTGCAGGAAATTCAGTCGCAGTCAATACAGTAACACATATGCAAAGCGGAGAAAAGAATGCACAGCCCTGGTTGGGCAAAATGCAGGAAAAATGGGGATTGGAAACTACCAGGCAGGTTTTATTGGTGCTCGCAGTTTTCAGTTTGTCGGGTTCGTCGGTAGTGTGGCTCCGGAAAGGGCTATTTTACATGCTCGGATATGACGACACGACGCCGATGTGGCTCAAAACCATTACCTACATTCTGTTCATTTTCCCGACTTATCAGAGCTTGTTGCTGTTGTACGGTTTTCTGTTGGGCCAGTTCTCGTTTTTCTGGGAAAAGGAAAAGAAAATGTTCCGCTGGATTGCTGCAAAATTCAAGAAATAAGCGAAATACAAAATATATCACAAAGGGTGAGCATATGGTAACCAGCCATCGCTCACCCTTTTTCATTTTTATTCTACCCGAATCCAATTTATTTCTACCTGAATATTTTACATTTCCCCATTGCTAATGTGCGGGGAATAAGTCACTTTGCAACCGAAAGGTATTTAATGTTTACTCTTCACATCATTCACATCTATCAACAAAACCTCTACACGCATGAATTTTGACATTATCAAAGCGCAGATCTGGACGCTAGCAACACTCTATGGCGGCAAGGTGCTGCTCGCACTCCTGGCTTTTATCATCGGCCGTTTCATTGTAGGCAAAATCAGTTCGATGCTGAGCAATGTCATGGAAAAACGCAAAGTCGACCATGACGTGCAGCCATTCCTGAGCTCACTGATCGTCGTCTTGCTGAATGTAATGCTGCTGCTGAGTATCGCGGGCATTGTGGGTATCGAAACGTCCTCTTTCGTAGCGGTACTCGGTGCGGCCGGTCTGGCGGTGGGTTTGGCATTGCAGGGCAGCCTCGCGAATTTTGCGGGCGGGGTCCTGATCCTCATTTTCAAGCCTTACCGCGTAGGCGACCTGATCAACGCCCAGGGGTTTACGGGAACTGTCGAAGGGGTACAGATCTTCAACACCATCCTGGTAACACCTGATAACAAGACCATTATCCTCCCGAACGGCGCGTTATCCACATCGCCGATCACCAATATTTCTGGCAAAGGCAAGATCCGCGTCGATATGGTATTCGCCGCAGGCAGCCAGAACGGCGTGGACAAAATCAGGGCTTCGGTACAAAAGGCGGTCGATGCCTGCCCGACCGCATTGAAGGATGTCTCGCATGATATTCTGGTAACCAAACTCACCGAAAATGCCATTTTCTTCGACGTACGTGTGTGGACACCGAGCGCGACGTATTGGGACACCTATTATAATGTGCACGAAGGCATCAGCCGCCAGTTTGCGATCGACGGTATTCAGGCACCGAAACCGGCCGAATTGAGCGTCGCGGTGAAGCAATAACAGGTCCGAAGCAGAAGCTTCGAACCAGCAAACCCGAAGCAGAAGCTTCGAACCAGCAAACCCGAAGCGCGGAGCTTCGAACCGGCGAATATTGAGGAGTACGGGAGGTAACTTTCCCGTACTCCTCATTTTATTTATACCTTTGTGTTTTATTTCAAATTCAGGTTCAGATTCATAGATATTATTCCATGTTTGAAAACTTACAGGACAAGCTTAATAACGCCTTTCGCACACTAAAAGGAAAGGACAGGATATCAGATATAAATGTTGCCGCTACAACCAAGGAAGTACGTAAGGCATTGGTCGACGCCGATGTTAACTTCAAGGTAGCCAAAGAAATTACCGACCGCATCCGTGAAAAGGCTCTCGACAGAAAAATCCTGATTTCTGTTGAACCCGGGCAGATGTTCGTCAAGATCGTCCAGGAGGAGCTCACCGAGCTTATGGGCGGGAATGCCGAGGGGATCAATATCAAAGGCGACCCGGCAGTCATCCTGATCGCAGGTTTGCAGGGTTCCGGTAAAACCACTTTCTCCGGTAAACTGGCCGCATTGCTTAAAAAACAAGGCCGCCAGGTACTCCTTACCGCCTGCGACGTGTACCGCCCCGCGGCGATCGACCAGCTGAAAGTGCTCGGCGAGCAGATCGGTGTGGAAGTATACTCGGAGCCGGAAAACAAAAACGCTGTCAGCATTGCGCAGAATGCAGTTGCATATGCCAGGAAGTCCGGCAAAAAGATCGTGATCGTCGATACGGCCGGCCGTTTGGCGGTGGACGAGGTGATGATGAAAGAGGTGGAAGACATCAAATCTTCTGTAAAACCTTCCGAAATCCTCTTCGTGGTCGACTCCATGACCGGTCAGGATGCCGTTAACACTGCCAAGACATTTAATGAAAGACTCGATTTCGACGGGGTTGTTTTAACCAAACTCGACGGTGATGCCCGCGGTGGTGCGGCGCTATCGATCCGTCAGGTGGTTGAGAAACCGATCAAATACATCAGTACCGGGGAAAAAATGGAGGCGCTCGACTCCTTCTACCCCGATCGTATGGCGAGCCGGATCCTCGGCATGGGTGACGTGATCTCCCTCGTTGAACGTGCGCAACAGGCATTCGACGAAGACGAGGCGAAACGCATTAACGCCAAAATGCGTCAGAACAAATTCGATTTTGACGACTTCCTCGGCCAGTTGCAGCAGATCAAGAAGATGGGTAATGTGAAAGACCTCATCGGCATGATCCCGGGAATGGGCTCAGCCATTAAAAACCTCGATATCGACAATGAATCATTCAAACCGATCGAGGCGATCATCCAGTCGATGACCAAAAAGGAGCGTGAAAACCCTGATATTATAGACGGAAGCCGTAAAAAACGCATTGCGAACGGTAGCGGCACGTCCATTCTGCAAGTCAACAACCTGATCAAACAGTTTGACGAAATGCGGAAGATGATGAAAAAAATGAATACCATGCAGGCGGCAGGCAAGCTGGGCAAAGCCATGCGCCGCTAATAAACACTCCTCGATGAAACGAGTTCTTTTTGTACTGATGCTAATGCTCCTGCTGAGCCAGGAAAAACTGCGGGCACAAGCGTCGGTGGGCTATTATCCATGGAGCAGTTTGCTGACTGTCAGCACGAATGCAAAAAAGGTGATCTGGCTGGATACCCGCTTGCAAACCAACTCGCTGTTTAGCAGCCTGAGCATCGACCTGTTACCGATGATCAACCTTAAAAGAGGCGAAGTAGTGCAATGGTACATTGGAGGCGGCCTTAGGCTCAACCCACTCTATCGCATTGCCGATGCCGACGCGGATCTGATCACCATCGACGGCTATTCCGTAAATGTGGGCGTACGGATTTCACCGCTTCCGATGAACCGCCGAATTATGCTCGCATTGGAACTGAACCCCTATGTGAAGGACAAGTTCGATAGCGGCGTGCTCAAAAGCCATTTTGGCATAGTTTATGCATTTGGTAAAAAGAAGAAAACAGACGCCGCGCCGGAACAGCCGGTAAGTCCGTAGAGAATAGACGAGAAATTATGATTTAATAATAATTTCTTAGTACCAAAATCCCTCAAATTCGGTGAAATAACCGTTAATTTGAGGGATTTTTTATTAAACAGTCATTCAATCTATGAGAGCCCGTTTTTCCTTTCTGTTATGGCTAATGTTGGCCGCAATCATTGCCCCGGGGGCCTTCTCCCAGGCTATTAAAACCCAAAAGGTCGTCTTTGTGATCGTGGACGGCATTTCCAGCGACAGCAAGGAAAAGATCGCGACCCCGCACCTGGATGCGATAGCTAAGGTGGGCGGCTACACGCGCGCATACGTAGGCGGGGGCAAAGGCACCTACTCCCAAACGCCTACCATCTCGGCCGTGGGTTACAACAGCCTGCTGACGGGCACTTGGGTGAACAAGCACAATGTCTGGGACAACGATATCAAAGACCCGAATTACAACTACTGGACACTTTTCCGCTTCCTGGAAGAACAGTATCCGCAAAAACGTACCGCCATTTTCTCGACCTGGCTAGATAACCGCACCAAACTCGTCGGTACCAATCTGCCGCAAACCGACAAACTGCAAATCGATTATTCATTCGATGGCTTTGAACTCGATACCGTACATTTCAAACACGACAAACAGAGCGGATACATTCATCAAATCGATGAAAAAGTAGTGGACGAAGCCGCGGCTTACATTCATGATAACGGACCGGATATGTCGTGGGTTTACCTCGAATATACCGACGATATGGGCCACAAATACGGCGACAGCGAGCAGTTTCACAAAGCCATTCAGATGATGGACGACCAAATGGGCCGCATTTGGAAATCCATTAACTACCGTGAAAAAAACTTTAATGAAAACTGGCTCATCGTCGTCACGACGGATCACGGCCGCGACGCCAAAACCGGTAAAGGCCACGGCGGCCAGAGCGATCGCGAGCGCAGTACTTGGATCGTCACCAATGCGAAAGGATTGAATACCAACTTCAAAGCTACACCGGGTGTTGTCGACATTTTCCCGACGGTGGCAAGGCATATGGATATTAGTATTCCAAAAGAACAGGCTTTTGAAATAGACGGCGTTCCATTTACAGGAAAGCTATCTGTAGTGGCGCCGGTAATGCAAAAGTCGGGTGGCAAGGTCAATATCACCTGGAAAGCCGTTGAAAAAGAAGGGAAAGTGAAGATTTGGCTTACCACGACCAACCAGTTCGAGAAAGGTGGCCGCGACCTCTATTACCTGATGGACGAGGTGGACGTTACCAATGAAAAAGCCGAAATAGATATTTCAAAATATCCATCCGGCTTTTTCAAGATCGTTTTGGAAGGGAAATACAACAGTGTGAACCGCTGGATTGTCGAAAAGTAGGCTAGTTGCCTCCTCTTCCCGCTTTGTAAGAGTCGTATTCTTCCAGCAGGCGGATCAGGTCGTCTTCACCCGCGAAATCCAGTTGTTGCTCTTTAATGACGTAGTTCAGCTTGTTCTTTTCGTCGGTCAGCAGTTTAAGGAAACTGTTTCGGTTATTGAGTTGGACCAGGTTCATTTTATCATCCTTCAACAAATACAGCTTTGCGCCGGCGTCCATTTCCCTTGTGGCGCTGGCTTTTTCCGTTTTAATGGGGTTCGTATATTTTTTCAAAAGTTTGGTATTTCCGTCATAAAGCACGCGATAGAAGCTTGTCACGGTTTGCTCGCCGACCGCAGGATAACCACTCCTGAAAGTGTACAACTCGACGCCGCTTGGAATCGAAAACTCCGCAATGCCGGACGATACGCGGTATAAGCTCGATCCCGCCTTATACTCTATTTCGTCTTTCAGATAGTCGTACCTCAGCTGAACACCGTCATGGACACGATCGTCGCTGGTCCGTACCGCCCCTGAATACCACTCTTTCAAAAGGTAAGGGGATTTTTCCCCCGCTGCCGTTTGTGTTTCCTGGTAAGGCGTTCCCCCCAGTCCCGTCGAATCCTGCGCGTTTGCCTGAATGCTCATGATGCAGAATGCCAGCGAGAAAATTCTTAGCAGATATTTCATGATTAAGTTGGTTAATTTGATAAGTTCGAGGTTTGAAAGCCGAAGGGCTGGATTGTTTCCGTACTTTTGCACAAAAATTGTACCTGCTCTCTTGGACATCAACGATCAGCTCATACATATACGCCAGAGCCTGGGCGGAATCATCCCTGAAATTTTTCTGGTCCTATTCTTTTGTTTGTTCCTGCTCACCGAACTGATTTTCACCAAGCGCTTCGGCCAGGAAAAATCAAGGCCCTATTTGTTAAATGTAGCACTTGCGGGCAGTTTAATAACCCTATTGTTAGTGATCGGCCAATGGAATGTCGAACCCTCATTCCGGTTCCAGCCCCTGCTGTTCCTCGACAGGCAGGCCGTCTTCTTCAAAATCCTGATCACACTAGCCTGGATCTTCACATTATTGCACGTCCGGATCCTGAAATACAACTTTCCGGCCGAATACCATGCATTACTGATCGCAGCCGTGGCCGGGATGCATTTGCTGACAATGTCCACACACTTGCTGTCGATTTACCTCTCTCTGGAACTGATTTCCATCAGCTCGTACCTGCTTGTAGCATTGTCACCCTACAAGAAAGCAGCTGAAGGCGGTATCAAATACCTCCTTTTCGGAACCGCCAGTTCGGCAGTGATGCTTTACGGCATTTCGCTCATCTATGGCCTCAGCGGCACGCTCGACATCACCAACGACGCCATGACCGTCGCACTTAGCAGCAACTCCGACCTCGTAGTAACGGTTACCATTGTACTGATGCTCGCCGGACTACTTTTCAAGCTTTCACTCGTTCCGTTCCACGTCTGGACGCCCGACGTTTATGAAGCGGCGCCTACGCCATTGGTATCGTTTCTCTCCGTAGCACCTAAGGCGGCCGTCATACTGGTACTCATGCGCCTGGCCGGCATTTTACCCGCCCAATATTTCGCTGTTTTAGGCGGGATCGCGTTGATCAGCATGACCATCGGGAATGTGGCGGCCCTCTGGCAAAGTAATGCGCGCCGTTTGCTGGCCTATTCCTCCATCGCCCAGGCAGGTTACCTGCTCGTAGGCATTGCCGCATACAGCCGTTTTGGCTTCGAAGCCGCTGTATTTTATACCGCTGCCTATCTCATCATTAATCTCGCCGCATTCTTCCTCGTCGATCTTTTACAACCGGGACAGGAAACCGAACTCAAAACTTACGAAGGCCTCGGCCGCAACCACGTATGGATTTCCGGAATACTGACTGTCGTAATGATCGCATTGGCAGGATTGCCTCCCACGGGCGGTTTCACTTCCAAATTACTTGTATTCTCGGCGCTTTGGGAAAGCTATCACGACCAGGAACTGACCTGGATGCTGTGGCTGCTGGTCGGCGGAATTCTGAATGCCGCCATTTCCCTCGCCTATTATTTGCGGTTGCCCTATTTGCTGTTTTTCAAAACAGTGCGAGCCGAGGCGGTCGTGAGCAACAACAGTGCTTCCGGCAAACTGGTCGCCGGTTTATTTCTGGTTGCCTTGTTAATGCTGTTTTTTAGCCCTGAATGGTTGACACGGTGGATTTCGGCGTTTTGAGAGGTCGGTAGCCTAGTTTTTCTTCTTTGGAAGCAAGTGCTTCGGGACCGGGTTGTTCGTCAAAAACTCAATCGCCATCCTCTCCTTTCTCAATAAAAAAGGATCGTTAGACAAATCGGGAAGTGGACGAAATACGTTTTTGGCCGATTCTTCACAAACCTGGTTTTGTTCATTTTTCATAACCACGAGTTTTTACTTTTATTGAAGATTGCTATTTATAAAACAATATGAAAGCATCATAGTTAACCGTCTTTTTGAACGGCTCCCACTTTTTGTTGCGGCTGCCACGGACAACAAAGCGACTATCAATTTCTTCCCAATACTTCACGATGTTCATTCGGTACAATCTGTTGCGGGCGGCCGTGCTTCCTGATGCAAAAATTACGGCGCCTGGTCGCTCTTTTAGAAAAGATTCAACGACATGAGCCACAGTGCAAAGTATCTTCAACGTATCCAGGTTATTCGAAACCGCAGTATCATCGACTTTCTGCGTTATTTCATTCCAATCCCCGAAGGAAACGTTGTAATAATTGTCAATTCCCGAAAGTTGCCTGAAAACAATTACCTTCTGAATTTTTCCACGCGGGCCTTCGCTGAAAAATCTGAAGGTAGAGCAATCCTCCTCGATATTTAAATCGTACTTCTCCTGATTCATATGGCAAGTGTGTGTAAATAGTAGGCATTTAACAATCCAATTTAGCTCTTCCCTACGAACTACACACAGCAAACCAGCATCGATTTGCAAACGGCTAGCTGCGAATTACCAACCGACGATTTATATTTCACCTAACCGCCCTCACCTGAAACCCCTCTTTCCTCAACAAAGCGATAACCCCTTTCTCCCCGCCCAAGTGCGCGGCGCCGACTGCGAAAAACGTTGGCTTTGCGCTGGCGATCCTGCGTATGCGGGGGATCCATTTCCGGTTCCGGTCGAAAAGCATGACTTCTTCATTTCCCTCCATTCCGAACTCGCTTTTCAGCGTCATTCCGTAGAGCGCGTTAATATTTTGTGCCTTATACAATGCAATAAGGGTTTTGAATTCCTTCCGGGCAGAAGGGAGGCTATCGATCAGGTTAAGCAGCATTTTCGCCTGATCCTTGTAAGGAATCGTATCAAAAATGGCCATTTGCTCTTCCAGGGTCTCGATACCGATCACCTCCGTTTTCTGCTTGCCGGCAAGTTCTACCAGTGCCATTTCATAAGACTGCGGCTGACAATCCAGCACGGTATTAAACAGCGGCCCCATCAGCACAAACGGCTTCGCGCGCTCGAACATGGCCAGGCCCACATGCACCGAATCTTTGAAGAAACGGTCCAGCCGCTCATATTCCTGCGCGGTAACAAGTTTCTTCAACTCGTTACCCGCGGTCATATTCATCGTTTTCATCATCCCGGCCATCATGCCCGGGTCGTCCATATCCATTTCGAGCGCTACCTGCTGTGTGCGCGAGAGGGTGCTTTTCAGCGAATCGCTGAGCGAAAAATCGGTTGGACAAATGAGGTGAATCGTTCCAAACAAATACGAAGGCTTTGCCAATCCACGACCGCTGATCTCCCACAGCAGCGAATTCTCAGCCGGTACCTGCGCCCGTGAAATAACGCTTAACACACAAAAAACCAGCAACAACAAAACCCGATTCATATTTCAAAAATTTAGTTTAAACAACTTTCCCCCCTTTCCTCCTTCCTCCCCTTCCTCCCAATCCTCACTCCTTATGGCTATCCACCACAATGCGCTCATCGCGGTTCACCAGCTCCCATGCGGTATAAAACACCAGCTTCACGATCTCGGATTGCTTATCGAAAAGGATTTTCTCCACGTCGTCGCCTGGTCGGTGGTAGTCCTCGTGAACCCCTGTAAAGTAGAAAATGACGGGAACGCCCATTTTCGCAAAGTTGTAATGATCAGAGCGATAGTAGAACCGGTTCGGATCTTTCGGATCGTTGAAAGTGTAGTCGAGTTTGAAGTTGACATATTTTTTGTTGACCTCCTCGCTGATCTCATGCAATTTCGAAGAAAGCTTGTCGGAACCGATCAGGTAAACATATTTCGGATCATTCTTATGTGCTTCATCCACGCGGCCGATCATATCGATATTCAGGTCGGCGATCGTGTTTTTGAGCGGTAGTAACGGGTTTTCAGAATAATACTCCGAGCCAAAAAGCCCCTTTTCTTCTCCCGTAACATTCAGGAAAAGAATGCTTCTGCGTGGGCCCTTCCCCTCCGCTTTCGCTTTGCTGAACGCCTCCGCCAATTCCAGCAACGACACCGTTCCCGACCCGTCATCGTCGGCTCCATTATTGATTTCACCGTTTTCAGAAATGCCGATATGGTCCAAATGCGCGCTAATGACCAGCACTTCATCCTTTTTGTCGGTGCCTTCCATGAATGCGGCTACATTCTCGGTTTCGATCGTTTCGCTCACACGGCCAACTTTCAATGAAACCGTATTCGCGAAGTTTTCTGAAACAGGTTTACCCGACTTGTCAATCGCGGATTTCAATTTCATGAGTTTTGCAACTGAGGTTCCCAGCATTTCTGCCGCCCCCTTTGCTGAGAACACAAACGCAGCCGTCCCCGACGGGTTTTCCTGTACGGGCTTCAACGTGGGCGCGCTAAACCGCCGGGCCATTACCGCGCGCTGACGGATCTCCTTATCGAGGTCTTCGCCGGTTTTATCGGTAATTATGAAAACATATTTAGCGCCTTTTTCCCTAGCCAACTTGGCCTTCACCTGCCACGAAACCGGGCCGCTCCATTTGCTTTTCTCCGAATTGCCGGTGAGCAGGTATTTTCCATCCGAAGCCTTGGGCTCGCCATCGAACATTATCACGGATTGGCCTTTTATATTGATACTGGCATAGTCGCTATAATTTCCATCTTCGATTCCGTAACCTACCGACACCAGATCGGTGCTGATCTCTTCGGGAACATCCAGCAATCCATTCAAATAGAAGTCTTTATTAAATTCATACTTCTTGCCATGCGCCGTCACATACACCTCTCCCCAGCTGCGCTTGTACAATTTGTACTTCTGCAAATAGCTTTTAGATCCGTCCGCATCCGTCGCAATGGGTTGCAACCCATATTGCTTGTAGTACCTGGAAACATACTCCGCCGCCTTTTTCTGACCCGGCGAGCCCGTATCACGCCCTTCCAGGCTATCGGAAGCGATAATCACGAGGTGCTTTTTGAGATCGGAGGGGGTAATGCCTGACGCATATTTCGCTGCATCATCCTGCGGCAGGCGATCCTGCGCAAACGCCAAAGTGTTAACAGACAGGAGTATTCCAGCCAGTATGTTCTTGTTCATAATCGAGTTTAATGGTCATTCAATCTTTACAAATTAACAAAAGCCGCAGGCTAATGCAAAATGACCGGCTTGACGAGAAAGTTCTTATATTTGGTTAACAACACATACACACTCTATCATGCCTGAGATCAGCCGTTTTTTCGGTGTTATCATACGAATGTATTTCGACGATCATAACCCGCCACACTTTCACGCCGAATTTCAGGAGCACCGCGCGATTATTGATATACAAAATGCCAGTTTGCTTGACGGCTATCTTCCTCCAAAGCAATTAAAACAGGTCCAGACCTGGTCGGTACTTCACAAGAATGAATTGCTGGAAAATTTTGTTAACCTGGGCAAGGATTTTAAAAGCTACAACAAGATCGATCCACTTCAATAGCTATGCTACACTACATCAAAGAAATCATCGAGGTAAGGGACCATGCTGTAACTTGCGTATTTAATACGGATGAAACAAGGACCGTAGACCTGAAAGGGCTAATCGAGAAGTACAGTAGGATAAATGATGGTTTAATCAGCAAGTTGTCGGACCCGGATTATTTCAAGACAGTACGATTAGATTCTTATGGAACCCTTACCTGGGATAATGGCGTCGACTTCGACCCAGAGAATCTTTACAGAATGTCACAAAACGAAATTGCAACCTTCTGATGTTTCTCTGTACTTTTTGCACTTCTCTCAGTTTAAAAGCTGTTTTTCACAGCATAACAATTATTTAATTGTAAAATACTGTTATTCAGAGGAAAAGTGTGTACCTTTGCACCCTGTTTGGCCAATTTACATCCAGACAAAAGCCAAACGGTCGTTGCGCGTAGTTCTAACCATTTCGCAGCAATGCCGTAAACAACTGATCCATAAAACAATGCAAGCCATTCGTAACATCGCAATTATTGCGCACGTTGACCACGGTAAAACGACTTTGGTCGACAAAATCATCCACGCGTCAAAGCTGTTTCGCGACAATCAGGAGTTCGACGACCTGATCCTCGACAACAACGATCTGGAACGTGAGCGTGGGATTACAATTGTTTCCAAGAACGTATCGGTGCGTTACAAAGATGTGAAAATCAATGTAATTGACACACCAGGTCACGCAGACTTCGGTGGTGAGGTGGAACGTGTTCTTAAAATGGCGGATGGCGTATTGTTGCTGGTCGATGCATTCGAAGGACCGATGCCACAAACCCGTTTCGTATTGGGCAAAGCCATCGATTTGGGTCTGAAACCTATCGTGGTTGTTAATAAAGTAGATAAAGAAAACTGCCGCCCGGAAGAAGTTCAGGAAAACGTTTTTGATTTGATGTTCAACCTCGGCGCTACCGAAGACCAATTGGACTTCGTGACCGTTTATGGTTCGTCAAAACAAGGATGGATGGGACCGGATTGGCAGCACCCAACTGATAACATTACCTATTTGCTGGATACGATCATCGAATCCATCCCTGCGCCGGTTATCGACGAAGGTACATTGCAAATGCAAATCACTTCTCTCGACTACAATGCATTCGTTGGCCGTATCGCCATCGGTCGTGTGAAGAGAGGCACCATCAAAGAAGGATCTACATTGTCGCTCTGCAAAGCCGACGGTGTGATCAAGAAAGTGAAAGTAAAAGAAGTTCAGACATTCGAAGGACTCGGCCGCGTGAAGGTTGCGGAAGTTACTGCGGGTGATATCTGCGCAGTGACGGGTATCGAAGATTTCGAAATCGGTGATACCATCGCTGACCTCGAAAATCCTGAGCCAATCGCTCGTATTGCCGTGGATGAGCCTACAATGAACATGCTTTTCACGATCAACAACTCTCCATTCTTCGGTAAAGAAGGCAAGTTTGTTACATCACGCCACCTTCGTGACCGTTTGATGAAAGAAACTGAGAAAAACCTCGCCCTTCGCGTGGAGCCTACGGATACAGAAGATAAATTCCTTGTTTTCGGTCGCGGTATCCTTCACTTGTCGGTATTGATCGAAACAATGCGTCGTGAAGGTTACGAATTGCAGTTGGGTCAGCCACAGGTGCTTTTCAAAGAAGATGAAAACGGAGAGCGCCTCGAACCGATCGAGACATTGGTGGTAGACGTACCGGAAGCAACTGCCGGCAAGGTAATCGAATTGGCAACACAGCGTAAAGGTGAGTTGCTGATCATGGAACCGAAAGGAGATTTGCAACACCTTGAATTCCTCATCCCTTCAAGAGGTTTGATCGGACTTCGTTCCAACGTGTTGACTTCGACACAAGGTGAAGCCGTTATGACGCACCGCTTCAAAGAATTCGGTACATTCCGCGGACCAATCCCGGGACGTATCAGTGGTTCTATCATTTCAAAAAATACAGGACCTGCTACGGGTTATACCATTGATAAATTGCAGGATCGCGGACGCTTCTTCGTGGAGCCGGGTGATGAAATTTACGGCGGACAGGTTATCGGCGAGCACAACCGCCCGAACGATATCGTTGTAAACTTGCAGGAAGCGAAAAAACTGACCAACATGCGTGCTTCCGGTACGGATGACGGCCTGCGTATCGCTCCGAAAATCAATTTCTCTCTGGAAGAATCTATGGAGTACATCCAGAAAGACGAATATCTTGAAGTAACGCCTACCAGCATGCGTATGCGGAAAATATACCTGGATGAGAACGAGCGCAAGCGCTACGCATCCAAAATGGAAATGGCTTAATACAAGCCCGATATTCCAAACCCGAAAAGGAGGCAAAAAATTGCCTCCTTTTTTTATTTTTCCTGCATTTCAATATTTACTCCGATCCCGTCAGAAAATTTGGGATTCCCGCCAAAACCTGCGGTATAATTTTAATGTTTGTCACTCCTGTGGAACATTCTATGCCAGCATTATTTTATTACTATTTCAAGAAAAATTAGCTTTTTGCTTTTATAATGACAAATAACGTAGTTTGTATGACCAACTTAGCTTATTATAGCTAACCTTTTAATTATCAACAATTTAAATATCAAATGATGTCTTACATAGAACCGGCTCCGATTAAGGATAAAGACAATCCGTTGGAGTCAATGATGCAGCGATTTGATAAGGCCGTAGACCTCCTCGGAATATCAGAAGAAATGTATTATATCCTCAAAGTGCCTCGTAAACAGGTAACAGTGGGACTGCCGGTGACCATGGACTCCGGAGAAATCCGGACCTTCGAAGGTTACCGCGTGATCCACTCCACCATTCTCGGTCCGAGCAAGGGAGGCATCCGATTTGATCCCGATGTGAACCTGGATGAAGTGCGCGCATTGGCCGCATGGATGACATGGAAATGTGCCGTAGTCGATATTCCCTACGGCGGCGCCAAAGGCGGCGTCGCCTGCAACCCGCGCGAAATGTCGCCCGGCGAGATCGAACGCCTCATGCGCGCATACACGACGGCATTGCTCGACGTTTTCGGGCCCGATCAGGATATTCCCGCCCCCGATATGGGCACAGGCCCGCGCGAAATGGCGTGGCTGATGGATGAGTATTCCAAGTCAAAAGGCATGACGATCCCGGCTGTGGTAACCGGCAAACCGCTGGTTCTCGGCGGTTCTTTGGGACGCACCGAAGCAACGGGACGGGGCGTAATGGTATCCGCTTTAGCAGGTATGGAGAAACTCCGTATCAACCCCTACCGTGCTACCGCGGCGGTTCAGGGCTTTGGCAATGTCGGCTCGCATGCGGCCCTGCTCCTGCGCGAGCGCGGAACGGCCATCCACGCGATCAGCGACATTTCCGGGGCATATTATAATGATAAAGGAATTGACGTGGCCGATGCCATCGCCTACCGGGATGCGAATAAAGGTTCACTGGAAGGTTATACCAAAGCTGAACCGATTTCCGGAGATGACCTTTTCACGCTGCCCGTAGACGTACTGGTGCCCGCAGCGAAAGAAGACGTAATTACCCGTAAAAATGTATCCAGCATTCAGGCACGAATGATTGTCGAGGGTGCAAACGGCCCTACTTCCGCCAAAGCAGACGACATTATCAATGAAAAAGGCATTATGGTCGTACCCGACATCCTCGCGAACGCCGGCGGTGTAACGGTTTCCTATTTCGAATGGGTGCAAAACCGGATCGGCTACAAATGGACGCTCGAACGCATCAACCGCCGTACCGACCGTATTATGAAGGACGCATTCGACAAAGTGTATGAAACTTCGCTGAAATACAAAGTGTCGCTCCGCATCGCGGCCTATATCGTGGCCATCGACAAGGTCGCAAGTACCTACAAGTACCGGGGTGGGTTCTAAATGTCAGGTGTAGTCATTGGTGGTCAGGGATTGTCAAGTGTAGTCAGGTATTGTCAGGGTTTGTTTCAACCTCAGAATATATTTGACCACACTTGACAATCCCTGACTACACCTGACTACACCTGACCACTCCTGACCACTCCCGACAACACTTGACCACACCTGACTTAACAATTTCTTAACAAGCCACTTCGGGGGAGAAACCGAATCTAAACCGGTTTCAAAGTGTTAACTTTAAGGCTAAATTTCAACAGATTCGCCGCATGCGAGAGAAGGATCTCCCGCGGTGCGGCAAGCTTTAAAGTACCATGTCGTTAAGTCCCCGCTTCATTGCCGTCATTCTGGCATTCCTGATATCCCTCATTACCACCGCATTTCTCGCATTTGTGGATGGGGTTTCGAAAGGGATGTTGTTCGTTTCGGCCATTTCTTCGTTCATTTCCTCCTTCTTTTTGGTGCTTTATGCGGTCGATATTCTCGTTTTCCGCGAGGTGAACAAAATGTACCGGACAATCCACAAGCTGAAAATGAGGGATTTCAATATGGCCCCGCGCAAGAAGCTCATCCGGGAATCCAATCCTCTCAAGACGATCAACGACGAGATCTTTGTTTATGTAACCAAAAAACAAAAGGAGATCGACGAGCTGAAAAAGCTGGAACTGTTCCGCAGGGAATTTCTCGCGGACGTTTCGCACGAATTCAAAACGCCGATCTTCGCCGCGCAGGGTTTTATCCACACGCTCCTGGACGGCGCAATGGACGACGAGAAAGTGCGCGAACGCTTTTTGCGCAAAGCAGCCAACAACCTCGATAGCCTGGATGTACTCGTGAAAGATCTTCTCGTACTGTCACAGATGGAAACCGGGGATATCAAAATGAATATCGTACCGACCGATCTCCGCAAGCTTACCCTCGGTATTTTCAGCCGACTCGAACACATTGCCAAAAACCGCAATGTGACGTTGAAAGTCAAACCGGACGATATGCCGGAAGTCTGGATCAAGGCCGACGCCGACCGAATGGAGCAGGTTATGCTCAACCTCATCGAAAATGCCATTAAATATGGCAATGATAACGGCAAGGTGATTGTGCATTTCAGCGAGAGCAAAAAATACATCGAGGTGGAGGTAAAGGACAACGGCCCGGGTATCCCCCACGAGCATTTGAACCGCATTTTCGAGCGCTTTTACCGGATCGATAAAAGCCGGAGCAAAGAAATCGGCGGGACAGGTTTGGGACTTGCCATCGTAAAACATATATTGAATGCTCACGACACCAAAATCGCCGTCATGTCGAAACCTGAAAAGGGTACCACGTTTTCGTTCAAGCTCGAAAAAGCGTATCACCAGCAGTTGCCGGATGCGAAAACGGACGACGTCGTCAATCAGTTGAATCCATAATCAATTTCTAACACCATAAATCATTATCCATGTTTATCCACAACGTATTCTTCTGGTTGAAGGAGAAGGACAACGAAGAAGCAAGACAAGCCCTGCTCGCCGGCATCAAATCACTCGAAGCAATCGAATCCATCGAAACGGCATATATCGGCCCTCCCGCTGCTACGCGCAGACCGGTTATCGACGCCACTTATGATTTCGCAGAAATTCTGATTTTCAAAGACGAAGCCGCGCATGACGTATACCAGGTTCACCCATTGCACAAAAAATTCATTGAGGATTGCGCTCACCTCTGGGACAAGGTGCTGATTTACGACGTGGAAGCATAGGCCAGTTATTTGTTAACAAGTTATCCACACCTTAAATGTGCATAACTTGTTAACAACCTTCAAAATACTACATTTTCAGCCAGTTAAGCTACATTTAAGCTTTGTCCACAATGTGGATAACCTTTGGACAGCACCGGCAACTCCCTGTCCACGGCACTATTCGACCATCCAATTCGTTCTAGACACAGTACAAAACGAACTAGAACCGTGAAAAAGAACAGAGTTTTGCTGTCGGTCATCGTTACGCTGGTCGCAGCTATATCGATTTCATCCTGTACCTATCGTTCCTATGATCCGGGCTATGACTATGGCTACCGGCATGGTTACAGGTATTATCAGGCACCCCCTCCGCCGCCACGTGTGGTAGTGGTAAAACCGGCACCACCGCGGGTTATTTATGCCGATCGCCACCGATACCACCGGCACGATGACAGGGTTTACCGCAAACAATATCGCCGGAACAACCATTATGGAAACAATGGCCGTCATCGCGGCCCCAGACGATAATTGACATACCTTTAGATAAAAAAAGGCCCGATACTGTGCTCCAAGCCACTTTTATCCGGCCTTTTCTTTTATTTTGCAGTTTATGGATATACTTGATGTACTGAAAACCAATACCGGTTTACATCCAGACAAACTTGCCTACGGTTACATTGGCAAGGAGGGTGAGCTGGCCGAGCAACTTAGTTATAGTGAACTTCATCAGCACGTACTGGCGGCCTCTCACCTGCTGAGCGCCAAGTTCCCCGTCAACTCAAGAGTGATACTTTTGCTGCCCGCAGAATCCGCCTTTATATGCTCATTCCTCGGCGCGCTTCATGCCGGCATCATTGCAGTGCCCACGCCCATCAGCTATTCCGAGCCTGGCATAAACCGCATCCTGAGCATTATGCGGGATAGCTCGGCTTCCGGGATCATTACTAATACTAAAACATACAAAATGCTGTTCCAGCGGAAAAACACCGCTTCTTCGGCATTGCAGGAATACGACGCGGAATGGATTTTCACCGACGACCTGATGGCAGCACCGGGAGCACCGGGAGCGATCCGGAGGCACAAAGAGTCAGTTGAAACGGCCTATTTACAGTATACTTCCGGCTCTACCAGCCAGCCCAAGGGCGTGATGATCAGCCACATCAACCTGACGGCCAATCTGCGCGCCATTAACAACTGCTTCGGACGCACGGCGGACGACGCCTCGGTGACCTGGCTTCCGCATTATCATGATATGGGGTTAGTGGACGGACTTTTGTCGCCGCTTTTTACGGGCGGTACCGGCTATGTGATCTCGCCGCTGCTGTTCATCACCAAACCCGCATTGCTATTGCAAACGATCAGTACCTACCGGGCCGGCTTTTGCGGTGGGCCGGGTTTCGGGCTTGACCATTGCCTGGCGCGCGTTCCGGCAGAACAATTAGAAGCACTCGATCTCAGTTCGCTGCGCGTTCTCTACGTAGGCGCCGAACCGATCCGGATTTCCACCCTCGAAAGATTTGCCGCGGCCACAAAAGTCGCCGGTTTCAAGAAAAACAGCCTTGTACCATCCTACGGTCTCGCCGAAGCAACGCTGGCCGTAAGCCTGCATTTGAACGGTATTCCAATGACCTATCTCAAGCTAAGCGATGCCAAGGAAGTTGTCGCCTGCGGCCCTCCGGTGGAATTTACAGAGGTATCGATAGTAAACCCGGCCAGCAATGCCAGTTTACCGGATGGAGAAGAAGGTGAAATATGGGTAAAAAATAACGCCGTCGCCGCAGGCTACTGGGAAAAACCGGACGCCACAAAGGCAACCTTCCGGGCTTATACCAGCGATGGCCAGGGTCCTTACCTCCGAACAGGAGATTTAGGGTTTATGGACAATGGCTTACTTTTTATTACAGGCCGTACCAAAGAGCTGATCATCATTCGCGGAGTCAACTATTACCCGCAGGATATTGAAGAAGTGGTGGGCGAAAGCCATCCGGATGTTCAACCCAATGCCGCGGCGGCCTTCTCCGTCGAAACGGAACAGGGGGAAGCACTCATGATCGTGAGCGAGCTACGACGCGTGGCGCAAACGCCGGATGATGAGAAGTCGATCAAAAATAAAATGGCGCAAAGTGTGGGATTGGCGTTTGGGCTTATTCCTCATGAGATACTGCTGATCCCGCCTGGGAAACTACCCAAGACATCGAGTGGCAAGATCCAGCGCTTAAAGGCCCGTGAGCTTTTTTCCAAGAAGAGTATTGTAGATTAATATCGGTTACTTAAAAAATCCGTCCATTTTTAAAAAACCTGTTAAAGTACTATTTTCACAGTTGCATTCAGTGCTTGTTACAAACATCAGCTAAATGAGTAAAACATTTACCGAAATTTCCGACTGGATAGTTGAGCGCATTGCCCACCATGCGGAAATAGACCCCTCCGAAGTAGATCTTGACGCAGAAATCATCGATTACCGGTTAGATTCCCTGCTAATGGTTGACATCACTACCGAACTGCAGGAATGGCTCGGTGTAGAGCTGAGTCCGTCCATTTTCTGGGAAATGGGAACTATCAATGCGACTACGCAATGGATTGTAGAAAATCAGGAAGCCTGACAGCATGCTGGCCTTTTCCATCCTGGCATATCTGCTGGCAAACCTGGGAATAGGCCTGTGGGCCTCCAAAAGAATCTCTACCACCCGAGATTTCGTACTCGCGGGGCGTCAGCTCCCGCTGATCCTGGCCGCATCCGCCACATTTGCGACGTGGTTCGGATCGGAAACCATTATGGGCGCCCCTACCGAATTTATCGAACACGGTGTATTGGGCATCATCGAAGACCCTTTTGGCGCTTCACTGTGCCTTTTTCTGGTCGGATTGTTTTTTGCCAGGAAGTTTTACAAAATGAATATTATCACATTTTGTGATTTTTTCAGGCTCCGCTACGGGCGCAATGCCGAGCTTCTCTCCGCCATCCTCATCATTCCATCCTATTTTAGCTGGATAGCCGCACAGTTGCTCGCTATGGGTATTGTGCTGAAAATCGTGCTCGGCTGGTCATTGCTGATGTGCATTGTAGCAAGTTCCGTCGTCGTAATCCTGTACACGATATGGGGCGGTATGTGGTCGATATCGATCACCGATTTTATCCAGACCATCATGATCATCGTAGGCCTGCTCATTGTGGCGGCAGTTCTTTACCAGGAAGTAGGGGGCTTCAAACCATTGATCGACGCCGCACCGGATGGCTTTTTCCGTTTTTTTCCCGAAAATACACTCAAAGGGCACCTCGAATACTTTGCCGCCTGGATCACCATCGGCCTCGGGTCGATTCCTCAACAGGACGTTTTCCAACGGGTAATGTCGGCAAAGTCCGCCCGGGTATCGGTCCAGTCCACCCTTCTTTCCTCCCTGATGTATCTGACGATCGCTCTCCTGCCGTTGTTCATCGGGCTTTGCGGGCATCATCTGTACCCCGGCGAAGAAAAGGACGGACAAATGATTATCCCGAATATGGTCTTGAAACACATGAACCTGCCACTCCAGATCCTGTTTTTTGGCGCACTGGTTTCGGCCATTCTCAGCACCACCAGCAGCGCCATCATGGCTCCGGCCGTTGTTCTGGGGGAAAATATTTTCAAATTCTTCAAGCCGGACCTCGAAGACCGGCAATTGCTGAAAATCATACGTACAGGCATTATCGGTATCACCGCCGTTTGCATTTTTATGGCCGCAACCCGGGAAAGCATTTTCGAACTGGTTGCCGAATCTTCGGCATTCAGCCTGGTGTCGCTGTTTGTACCGCTGGCCGCCGGGCTTTACTGGAAATCCAGCAATACGCTCGGCTGTATATTATCGATGGTCGTCGGCCTGGCAGTGTGGCTGGTCTGCGTATTTATTGAAACAGAATACCCTGCACTCGTTTACGGCCTTCTAGCGAGTTTTTTGGGCATGTTAGCCGGATGGATTTGGGGAAAAATGCTGAGATGATCACACCGCTTCGGCTTCGGCTTTGCGGTCCCAGCCGGCGAGGGCATTCAAGTGGACTGCTTCCCGGTCCGCCTGCATGATCATTTCCAGCTCCTCCATATGCTCACGCGCCGCGTGGATATATTCTTCGTCGTTCCGGATGCTCGACAAATGTTTTAACGTCCGCTCGTCGTGAACAAAAAACGTCTTCGCCATCCTCGTTGCCTCATGTGCACGATGCCCGAGCAATTTCAATGCATCCACGCCTAACCTGAGGCTCGTATCGAATGTTTCCCGATAAATATGCATCATACCCGCGTTCATAAGGTCGTACGCATCATTACGGTTGGTCGAACGCACGAGCATATGCAGGTTGGGAAAATGCTTTTTAACCGTTTCAATTAATTCCAGTCTCTTCTCCTCGTCACTGATCGCGATGATGATCATTTGTGCACGGCCCGCACCGGCAATGTCCAGCAATTCATAACGCGTGGCGTCGCCATAATATACTTTAAGCCCCATGCGACGAAGGAAATCGACATTGTCGCTGTCATTGTCAAGAACCGTCGCTTCCACACCATTAGCACGTAAAAACCGCCCGACGATATTTCCGAAATGCCCGTAACCTGCAATGATGACCGGATTATCCTGTTCTTCCACATCGCTTGGCCGCTGCGCAGTCTGCAATCCCGCGCTCACCAGGCAGAAACGCGTCAGGATAAATTTCTCGTTGACCATCATCGCCAACGGCGTCATAGCCATGCTGATCGCCACTACGGCCGTCATCGTGTCGGACACTTCCTTTCCCAAAACACCTTGCTGCACCGAAAAGCTGAGCAGTACGAACGCGAATTCGCCGATCTGGCTTAACCCAATGCTGAATATGAAGTTCTGTGCATTCCGCACTTCAAATATTTTGCCCAAAACAAAGAGAATAACCATTTTCAGCAACATCAGCCCGGCCACTAATCCGATAATCAGCAGCGGCTTGGAAGTGACCAGTGAAAAATCAATGGAAGACCCTACCGAAATGAAGAACAACCCCAGAAGCAAGCCTTTGAATGGATCGATCGAACTTTCGAGCTCATGCCGGTATTCGCTGTTGGCAAGTACCACACCAGCCACGAATGCGCCCAGCGCCGGGCTCAGCCCTACCGAAGTCATCAGCACCGCGATGCCCACAACGAGCAGCAATGCAGTAGCGGTAAACATTTCGCGCAAAGCGGTGCGGGCCATCATGCGGAAAACCGGGCGCAGCAGGTATTTGCCCGTGAGAACAATCGCCGAAACCGACAGCAACACGACAATCGTCTGCTGCCAGGCGGGTAATGCGCTCACCAGCGAGCCGCCACCGCTATGCCCCTCAGTGACACCGGAGTGGTCGGCCAACAACGGGAACAAGGCAAGCATGGGAATGATCGCCAGATCCTGGAACAGCAGCACCGCGAACGAGCTTTGTCCCGCAATCGTTTTCAGCCAGCCTTTTTCATTCAGCGTCTGCATCACAATTGCGGTGGACGACATTGCGATGATCATCCCCAGCGCAAGCGCTTCTTTCCAGTTTAAACCAAAAAGCATGGCAATGCCCGCAACCAGGACCGTCGTGACGCCTACCTGCAGGCCTCCGAGCCCGGCTATGCTCTTACGCATGCGCCACAGGCGCGAGGGTTCGAGTTCCAGGCCGATGACAAAAAGCATCATTACCACCCCGAACTCAGCAAAGTGCATAATATCCTGGCCTTCCATTCCAATGAATTTCAGGCCCGCCGGGCCGATGACCACCCCGGCAACCAGGTAACCCAGTACCGATCCCAACCCCAGCCGTTTGGCAATGGGGACCATCACCACCGCGGCTGCGAGGTATATCATTGCCTGGAAAAAGAAGGATTGTTGCATCTTAAAGGGTTATTTAGTGTGGAAAAAGTTCGTTCAGATATTCCAGCCCGGCCAATTCCGCCGGATCGATACGATCGTTCACGAGCGCATCCAGCAGTTCGGCATATTGCTCGCCGCAGGCTTTGAGCACATAATCTTCAATCGTGTAAGTTTCGTGTACCACAAATGGCGGCAGATAATCCATCCTGCACAAATAGGCCGTCTGGTTGAACGGTAACAGGTACTGACCAACCGGAAAGCGATTGTACCCCGAGGGCGTGTAGGCATCCCGCCCGCCCCCGCACGAAAGCGCATTGAATATCTTTTTACCCTTCAAAGCATGCCCTTTCGGTCCGTAGGCCCAGTTGTATTCCAACACCAGGTCCTGCCATTGTTTCAGGATCGGAGGGCTGCTATACCAGTAGAACGGATGCTGGAATATGATAATATCGTGTTTTTCCAACAATTGCTGCTCTCTTTTGACATCGATAAAAAGATCGGGATAATGTTCATAGAGATCATTGAAAGTAACTCCCTTTACCGTGCGGGCATATTTTTCCAATGTCTTCTGCACATTGGATTTGCTGTGAGTAGGATGGGCAAATTGAATAAGGACCTTGGACATAACATGGAATTGATGCGAAAAATTACGGTACCAAAATGACGGAACCTGTCGTTTTCCGTGCTTCGAGATCGGCCTGCGCCTGATGCGCCTTCGATAACGGGTACCGCGTAATGGCCAGTTTCCCGAATATGCCGCTTTGCAATGCGCCGAATGTATCGGCGGCATATTTTTCGAGCAACCCGCGGTCGGTGATGTATGCGCTGAGCGTGGGGGTAGCCATCACAATGGACCTTTCGCGTAACAACGCGTGATCGATATGCTCGGGCTGGCCCGACGACGACCCGTAAAGCACGATTTTACCCCCTTTCCGGATCAGGTCCAGCGAATGGGTGAAAGTATCTTTGCCCACCCCATCGAACACGACATCCACACCTTTGCCCCCGGTTATTTCCAGAACCGAATACACAAACTCCCTGCATTCCGCCAGAAAAACATAATCCGCCCCGTTGGCCAGCACAACTTCTTTCTTCTCCTCGGAACCCGTCGTCCCGATTACCGTCGCACCGAGCGCCTTGGCCCATTTGGTGACGAGGGTACCTACGCCTCCCGCCGCCGCATGCACCAGCACCACATCGCCCGGCCCCACGGGATGGATCTCTTTCACGAGCATTCTCGCGGTAAACCCTTTCACCAGAATAGCCGCCGCCTCATCCGAGGTAATGCCTTCCGGAATATGCATCAGTTGTTGGGTCGATACGACGCGGCTCTCCGCGTAAGCACCGGCGATGAAGTGGTAACCCACATGGTCACCGACGCTGAATTCCGTCACCCACGGCCCTACGGCCTCGATAACACCCGCCGCCTCCACGCCAGGCGTGTAAGGAAACGATTTGACGGGAAACTTGCCGTCGCGGTAATAGGTATCTACAAAATTCAGCCCTATGGCTTCCTGGCGCACTCGTACCTCGCCGGGGCCCGGGTCGGCAATGGTCTCTCTTTCGTAACCCAGCACCGCAGGCGCTCCTTGCTTGTAGATTTTTACTATACCTGATTTATTTGCTGTTTGTGTAATTAGTCCTGACATGTCTGTAAGCATCGCCATTATGGAATGTTTGTTCCATCATTGAACAAATGTTATTTTTTGATAGATTTTATTAAAAATTCGGCTTGCTGCTGTACCAGCTCACCATCCCCATACACCAGGTAAAACTGCCAGAAGCCCGTGAAATTCGACACAATGAAGTTGGCCAGCATACCCGGATCCCTTTTGCCGCTGATCTCTTCCGCCTTCTGCGCCTTTTTCAAAAGGTCTTTCAGCAGCACTGTCAGGTTGGTGGTATTTTGTTTTAATATGGCGTGCACTTCTTCATCCACCGAAGCCAGCTCGAATGTCGATTTCACACCGAGGCAAGTTCGTTCCTCCTCTACCGTCCTGATCGCCGCCTTTTTGATGATCTTTTCGATTGCCTTGATCGGCGACTTCGTTTCCTCAGCCACTTTCCGGTAATCTTCAAACATACCTTCGGTATAAATTCGCAGGCATTGCAGAAACAAACTGTGCTTGTCGCCGTAGGTGTCGTAAATACTTCCGCGGTTCAGCCCCATCGTGTCGACGAGGTCCTGCATGGAGGTGGCGTTATAGCCTTTTTGCCAGAAAAGGCATTTCGCCTTTTCCAGCCTCTCTTCCGGTTCGAATGCTTTGTTACGTGCCATGACTATCAGACAATTATTTCAGAACGAACGTTCCAGAATTGAAATATATTCCGATCAGTGCATACAAAGGCAGGCCGTGCGAAGCGTCAAATAATGAATTTTGCCACGCCACCGTCCACTTTCAGCGCCGAACCATTGGTACCTGATGAAAGCGGGCTTGCCACGTAAGTTACCAGGTTGGCAATCTCCTCCACCGAAGCAAAACGTTGCAGCAGCGAGGTAGGCCGGGCATTTTTGAAGAAATCCTTCTCGGCTTGTTCGGCAGACATATTGTTGGCCTCTCCCAGCTGTTTTACAAAATCAGCCACTCCTTCCGACTTGGTCGGGCCGGGCATTACCGTGTTCACGGTCACGTTCGTACCCTTGGTAAGTTCCGCCAACCCGCGACTCACGGCCAGCTGAGCAGTTTTGGTAGTGCCATAGTGGATCATTTCCTCCGGGATGTTAACCCCTGATTCGCTGGAAATGAAGATGATCCTGCCCCAGTCTTTGGCGATCATTTTCGGAAATAAATGCCTGGCAAGGCGTACGCCGCTCAGCACATTCACTTCAAAAAACCGGAACCATTCTTCATCCGAGATTTCGGTGAACTGCTTAGGCTCAAAAATTCCCGCGTTGTTAACAAGTATATCGATATCCGGTAACCGTTCCAGCAACGAATTCACTTCGTCAACCTTTGAAAAATCAGCGGCAATACCGCTGGCATTTGCTCCGGGCGGCGTCCCGTCTGGTGATGATTCTTTCAATTTTTGAACGGCCTCGGCAACTTTGCTGTCCGAGCGGCCATTGATGATGACGTTAGCACCTTCTTTCAAAAGGCTTTGTGCGATGGCGAAGCCGATACCCTGAGTTGAACCGCTGATGAATGCAGTTTTCCCGTTGAGTTTCAAATCCATAAAACTTTGATAATAAGAGCGTGATGAATGTTTGACCAAAGTATGCGGGCAAAAATTGCAATGATGCCCGAAATCCATAATTTTATAACACATCACCTAACAAAATCGTCGCATGCGGAACATTTATCTTTTGTTACTGTTGCTGTTTTCCTGGAACTTACATGCGCAAGGTCCGCGCGTCCTGATCGTTACGGCGCATCCGGATGATGAAACCATGTTCCCGGTGACTGTTTTTAAAATCACGCACGAATTGAAAGGCTCCGCCGACCTCGCATTGATCACCGATGCGTCGGGCGGCTACAATGGACTGGTAGCTTCCAGCTACTATGGTCTGAACTTGGTAGATTCCGCAACAGGCAGAAAGCATTTACCCCTTATCCGGAAAAAAGAACTCATGGCTTCCGGCGAGGTGATGGGCATCGGCAATTTCTTCTTCCTCGACCAGCTCGACGACTACTACAACCGCGACGAAAAACCCTATTTGCAGGGCAAGAACTGGGATATTGCCTATGTGGAAAAAAAGCTCGACCATATACTGGCGAACGGCAATTACGACTTCATATTCTGCCTCATCCCGCACGAAGGCCAGCATGCACATCATAAAACGGCGTCCATCAGCGCAATAAGGGCCGTGCAGCGTTACAAAGGCGCGAAAAAACCGTTTGTACTGGGCGGCCAGTCGCAAAACAAGGGTTACACGTTCCAGTTTGCCGGACTTGCCGGTTATCCGGAAACCAATATCCTCAAAACCGCCCCTGTTTTCGAATTCGACCGGTCTTACAGCTTCGGTGAGGACAAAAAACACAGCTATATGATCGTCGCCGACTGGGTAAAAGCTGCCCACAAGTCGCAAAGCGGCGATATGAACCAGGCTATGCACCGCGGCGATCTGGAAGTATTCTGGTATTTCGCGCTCAATGGGGAGGATGGTATTGCCAAAACCAAAGCGCTGTTTGACGCGGTGAATTCATCGGGATATTCCAAAAAGTAGGGAAAATCAGGCTGGCTGGAAGGTCATGAAAAGCGAGCTGCCGAATGGCGCCTTGCGCAGAACGGCGGATTCGGCTTTGGTAATGGTTTTTAAAACCGCATTCACCGCATCGCCGGGGTATTCGACATCCGAATCGAGATCCTCGACATTGATTTTTTTCTTCCGGATCCGGTAGTTCTGCCATTGCCGTACGAGCAAAATCGGCAGGGATAGCGCGAATGGCCAGTAAGTAGTGTAACCGATCCGCAATCCCGCGGCTTTACCGAATGCTTCGAACTGCTCCAATTTGAAACGCCGCGAGCTGCCTACCGCGAGGTCGTGCGTGCCCGAGAAGGCTTCGAACGCGTGGATATTAATGATAATCAGCCCGTTACGGTTCAAGCGGTTTTTGAATGCGGCTAATGCGCGAACGATTTCTTCGTCGGTCAGGAAATAAAGCGCGTCGTTGCAGGTGATAATGTCGAAAGTTTCGCCCGGCTCGAATGCGTCCACATCCCGGAGATCGCCGAAAACCACGTTCAGCCCGCGCTCATTCGAGAAATCGATCGCATGTTGCGAATAGTCGAAGCCCCGCAGGTTGGAATAACCATTTTCCTTTAAAAACGACAGTAACCCACCCGTACCGCAAGCCGCATCCAGGATTTTGAGATCGGGGGCCATCGCCCGGAAATGTTTGCGGATCTGGCCCAGGACCTTCCCATGCAGGATCTGATACCACCACAGCTTACGCTCGGTTTCGTACATGCGCTGGTATTCGAGCCGGTTATCGATCATACGTGTTCGGAGCTGTTATATTTGATCACATACTGCGGCTGCCCGCTTTGCGCCATGAAACTCTTCCCGATATATTCTCCCAGAACACTCAGCAGCATGCATTGAATGCCTCCGATAAAAATAATGGTGGCCGTTACCACCTGCCAGCCTTTCGGGTCGGGACCGATGATCCATTGTATTGTCAGGAAGAGCAAAAGAAAAAAGCCCAAACTGAACAAACCGACGCCGATAGGCACAAAAAAGCGGATCGGCAGCGATGAATAGCAGAAAAGGATGTTCAGAAAGAGGGATACCAGCTTATGCAAGGTGTAGTTGGAAGCCCCCTCTTCGCGCTTCCGGTGCGCTACCTGCACAGTCCCTATGTTCCGGGTAATTCTGAATATCAATCCGTCGATGTACGGATAAGGACCGTGATATTTGATGATTTCCTGCACGACTTCCTGCCGGATGAGTTTGAAGCTCGATAAATACAGGTCCTTGGGTTTGTTCAGAAGATAGCTCGTAAGCCAGTTGACAAATCTGCTGCCCATGTTCCGGCCGACAGAATGCTGTTTTTTGGCATAATGCGTATAGACAACGTCATATTCCCCCGATTCGGCGGTTTCCACCAGCTTTAATATTTCCTCAGGCGGGTTCTGAAAATCATCATCGATCATCACGCAGTAGTTGCCATAGGCCCAGTTGAGGCCGCACATAACCGCATTGAACTCGCCGTAATTCCTCCGCAACGAAATGAACCGTACATTCGGATAAGCATGCGACAATTCCCGGCAGACTTGCTCGGACCGGTCGCGGCTGCCGTCGTTGACCATTACGATCTCGAATGATATTTCAGATAAAGTCGCTTGTAGCTTTTCGATCAGCGGCCGGATGGTTTTTTCGCTGTTATAAACCGGAATGATGACCGATAGCTTCATTGACGATCGAATTGATTGACGGTTTGAATGATGTAAGCCACCTCATCGTCCGTCAGAACCGGGTTGAGCGGCAAACTGATCACTTGCTGGTGGATATGCTCTGTCAAAGGCAAATGTAAATCTTTAAATTCTTTGTAGGCCAATTGTTTGTGAATAGGCTGCGGATAGTGAACGTTTGTCTGCACCCCGTGCGCATCCAGGAAACCTACGAATTCCGTACGCCGCGGATGCCGTACCACAAAGAGATGCCAGGCATCTTCCGAAAGCCTGTCACCGGGAGGCAACGTCAGGTCGCGGCATTGTAATTCCCGCAAATAACGGTCGGCTATTTCCCTCCGCCGGGCGTTTTCGGGATCCAGGTAAGGCAGCTTTACACTGAGGATAGCGGCCTGCATTTCGTCCAGTCGGCTATTTACACCCTGATATTCATTCTGATACCGGATCACCGAGCCGTAGTTGCGCAGGTATCGTATCTTTTCGGCCAAAGCGGCGTCATTGGTGGTAATGGCACCGGCATCGCCCAGCGCGCCCAGGTTTTTGGTAGGGTAAAAACTGAATGCCGTCGCATCCGCCCACGAGCCTACTTTCCTGCCCGCATGCGTGGCCCCGTGCGCCTGTGCGGCATCCGTGATCACTTTCAGGCCATGTTTCCCCGCCAGGCTAAGAATATCCGCAATTTCGCAGCTCCTTCCGTAAAGATCGACCGTGATAATGGCTTTCGTCCGCGGTGTGATGGCCTGTTCGATCAGCGCCGGATCGAGCAGCATCGTACGCGGGTCGGGTTCTACGAAAACCGGCGTCAGGTGCAGATAGCTCACCGGCAGTACCGACGCGATATAAGTATTGGCCGGAACGATGATCTCGCTGTCTTTCGGCAGATCCATCGCCAGCAGTATCAGCGTGATCGCGTCCAGTCCATTGGCCGTTCCCACGCAGTGCTCCGCTTCACAATATTCACCGAAAGCCTTTTCAAACGCTTTCAATTCATTGCCCAGGATATACCATCCCGACCGGATCACCCGGAGGGAGGCATTTTCGATCGCTTGCAGATAAGGGGCATTTACCTGATTTAAATCCAGAAATGGGATCATTGATAGACTGTCTGGATTAGCTGATTCAGCGGATAGGGCTCGTCGATGTAATCGGCCTTGTCGTAGTATTCATTGGATAATACCAGCAAGATCGCATCATCCGAAAAAGAATCCATGATGTGCCAGTCTTTGGGTTCAAGGATCAGGCATGAAACGGGATTGTCCAGAATAAAAATTTCTTCTTTTGTACCGTCGTTGGAGTATATACGACAGCTTCCATGAATACAGACCAGGGCATTCCACGTTTTGTGATGCCTGTGGCCACCTCTCTGGGTCTCACTCGCGCCGTAAATGTAAAATACGCGTTTGATCGTACCGGGGATGATTTTTTCAAAGACTGTGAGGTTACCCGATCCAGTGTTAAATGTATCCAGCTCTACTAATAGCGGCATATGGCAATTTATAGATTGTTAGGGTGTGGCTAAACTCTTTCAGATACGCGATCCGCTTCAAAAGTAACCGTTTAGTAAATGTCAGATATTTTTCCATTAAAATACAAAAATACCTTTCACATAAAAAAATCGATTACTCTGAGGCAAGGCTTAATGATCATTTAACGCATGCTGCCCGAATGCTTACACACTCGCGTTGACCAATGTTGTCAGGCATTGGTTGGGAGAGGACGAAAATAATCAACACGACCCCTATCCGGGTGACCCTATCCGGGTGACCCTATCCAGGCGACCCTATCCGGGCGGCCTAACTGAACAGGCCCCATTGCAACCGGTGGTCGATCAGCATAAACAACTTGACAGGCAGTGGCTCCAGCCACAGTATTTTGTTGTAACCCATATAAAAAACCTGTGGATGGCCCACACAAATCAGCATCGTAAAAAACAGGATGAGCCGCACAGTAGATGTGGAAGAGGTTTCGATGAGTATAAAAACCGCTAACAGGATAAACGGGAAGCCGTACGACAATGCCCTGTCGATATCATGCACATAAATGCCGGTAGCAACGAGCACCGCAAAACCGGCCATCAGGGCAAGCAGGAGCCAGTAGCGCTTCGTAAGGCACAATACAGCGAATGCCGCTGTCAGAATGAGCCAGGTTCCTTCAAACGTACTCCAGATACTGCTTCCCAACCCGTTCCGGTGAGCGTTTGCGAGCAATACCGGCGTTCCGATCGTAGAATACGAGTGGTGGGGAAAATAGGTAACCTGCACATACTCCCTGATCGTGAAATAGATCGCCCATGCCACCCAAACTACCAGGCTCTCGCCGGTAAATGCAGATTTCAGCAGGCCCGGAAAGCTAAAATTGTTGTTGCGATAGGCCTTCGTGCCCATCCACCAGAGCAGCAAATAACCTCCCGCCACCACAGCACGCTCATCGGTAAAGAATGCGATCAGAAGCGAGAGGAATATCACGAGCGGATTTTTGCTCAGCAACGCCAGCAGCAGGAAGAAAAAGGCAAATTCATCGCCATACCCATGCACATCCGCGAACGCCCACACACTCACGAAAATATTCGCGATGGCAGTCACAAATAGCGCAGTACTCACCTTATCGCCCGAAACCGAATAGATATAGCCGGCTATTTTATACAGAAACAGCACGCCCAGAACGGCCTGGATGATCAGGATCAGCAGCACGTTATGGCCGGTCAGGAAAGAGAGCGCGGGCAATGTCCAGCGGAAGATCATATTCTCCCGGCGGACGTCGTAATCCATGTCTTTCGGGTGCAAGATATCCTGTGCCTGGTTCTGGATAAAGACCCATGCATCCAGGCTCACACCATTGTTTTTCAAATGATTAAGCAACAGCGAATAGGGAGGAAAGGCAAGAAAAAGTGAAAGCGCGACGGCAAAAAAAGTGAGCTTCCACAGCCAGTTTTTCCCCGATAGTTGTGCTTCAATCCAAAGTAGAAACGAACCGTAAAAATTTTCCAAAAGCATAGGACGGCTGGGCAAATAGGCCCAAATATACACTTAATGTGTGATACTCATTTCCAGCTCGGCACGATCCGGCTGCCTTCTTCGCTTTCGGTAATACGCAGGTAGGTCTGTATTTCCTGCTGCAAATCCTCGACGTGACTGATAATACCTACAATGCGGTTCTCCCTCCGCAACGATTTCAGCGTTTCAAAAACGGTTTGCAGCGCGTTTTTGTCTAGCGAGCCGAAACCTTCGTCAAGGAAGAAGAAGTTGTGTTTCGACTCGTTTCTGACGTGAATATGGTCGGCCAACGCGAGGGCGAGCGACAGTGCTGCCTGGAATTTCTGCCCGCCCGAGAGCGTTTTCAGCAGCCGCATATGCCCGCCATTGAGCAAATCCCTCACCCAAAAACTGTTGCCTTCGCCCAGTTCGAGGTGGAGCTGCTGGTGAGTCATCTGGTGGAAACGGTGATTCGCCGCCTGGATCAGGTTTTGCAGGTAAATGCTCGACGCATAGTCCACAAACCCGCTGGACCTGAACAGTTTCGCGAGATCGTCCAGGTGCTCCTTTCTGAGCTGCAAACGCCCTTTTTCTACAAGCAGCGCTACCTTTTTAGCCAGATCTTCCGCCAGCTGCTTCAATCGTCCTCCGATATTCCCCTCTTCTTTCCGCTGGGTATTCAGGTTTTCGGTCAGTGTATTTTTCAACACCGTAACTTCTTCATGTTTCGCGGCGTCGTATTGTTCGCCGGCGTGTTCTTCGAGCAGGTTTTTCAGCTCGGCACCGGTCGTTTCCAATGCGAGCTTGAACTCGTCGATCGCCTGCCGCTCGGTTTCGATCCGGATCGGCTTTTGCAGTATTTCCACCACCTGCGCTTCCGATTCGAATGCATAGGCGGCCAACTGGGTATCAATTTTTTCCTGCACAGCTATAAGGTCGCGCCGGTTTCCTTCCAGAGCGACCTGCAATGTGGTTTGGCTTCCGGAAAGCGTATTCCGGTCCTTTTCGATCACATCTACCTGCTTTTCGGCCGCGGCAAATGTGCTTGAAAGCTGCTGATAATCCGCTTTTAATGCATTGATCTGCTCCAAAAGGTCACTTTTTTCGGTAGTGTCAAAATCAGCCGGATTAACCCTTGACAACTGTTCCGAAAGTGTCTGAATCGTATTTTCAAACCGTAGTATCTCATCCTTCAACACTTGGAGCGGCTTTTCGATCTTCTCGGTCTTCTCATTGGCGGCTACTTCTATCTGTTCCGTCAATGCTTTCAATGCAGTTTCAGCGGCTTTGATTTCCGCCTGCATGCGGCTGCCCTCAGCAAAACGCTTTTCAAAACCTTCGCGGTCGGTTTTATTGAATGCGGGCCAAATAAAGCTTTCGTCATGAGCCTTCAATCTGCTCTGAGCCTCCGTATAGCGTTGTTTTATCGAGCCTTTCTGTTTTTCAAGGCTTTCTATTTGATTAAAAATACGTTCAATCGGAGATTGCAGCCGTCTCAGCAGTTTTTCTTTTTCGTCCAACGTATTTAACTGCTGCTCGATCGCCGCTGTCTCCGACGACAATGTACCATCGGCGGTCAATACTTCCGGGTGGTGCAGCGAACCACAGAGCGGGCAGGGTTCTCCGTTTTGCAGGTTACCCGCATACTGATGCAATGCTACCCTCGTATGAATATGCAATAACCGGCGGCTTAGCTCCTTCCGATTATTTTCGCCTATTTCCAGATAATTAGAAATACCCTTTTGAAAAACTTCAAGGGACATTTCCGTTCCAAAATTAATACCGAAATTACCGGTAATCTCCTCCAAGCGCAGTGCCAGGCCTTCCGTCAACGCTTTGATTTCCGTCGCCAGCGTTTCCGCCTCGGTTTTGATCGTCTGACGGCTTTCCGCCAGGCTGTCGGCTGTGGTAAACCAGGACTTCACAAGCCCCATTTCGAGCACATCGCCGAGGCCTGCCTTCCGCTGTTCATTGGTTGCTTCCAGCTCCTGTCGTTGCTGTTTTTGTATTTCAATGGCGGCTTCTTTCTCCTTCAACTGCTCCTCTCCACGCACCAGCGCATCTTTCCGTTTGGTAACTGCTTGCGAATGCTCAATAATCCGTATGACCTTTTCAAGCTCCTCGGCGGTGGCAAGCAATTCTTCCCGTTTTTCATAGCGAGGCCTCAGCATTTGCAAGGTCTCTTTCTGTATTTCCAGCAAACCGGCCAGCTCCGACAGCCGCTGCTGGTTCGCTGCCGAAATACGCTCGTCGCGTGTTATGGCTGCCAGCAGGTTGCTTTTTTGGTCAAAAATAGATTTGAAATGCAGCGAACAGGTTTCAAAAGTCTTTAATATCGCCTCCCGCTCCTGCATCGCAGCACGCTGGGCGTCCAGCACGGCCAGCCTTTTGCGGAGCATTTGTATTTTCTCGCCGGCAAGTTTGAGTTTCTGAAAATTACTCTCCAGTTCTGTCTGGACCGCCAACTCGCCGGTAATCTGCTGAATTTGCTGCCGGAGTTGCTCCAACCGCTGATTGCCTTCTGTGAGCATTTCCTGCGTTACCTCGCCGAGTACCAGCAACTGGCCATCCACATTCGATAATGCAAGGTCATTCCGTTTGCTCAGCGAACCCACGTTCCGGCTGAGATCATATTTTTCGAGCTGGAAAAGCTCTTTCATCATCCGCGTCCGCTCCGCGTCTTTCAGCTCGATAAATTCCTGAAAACGCCCCTGCGGTATGATGATCGTCCGGCGAAAGTTGTCATAACTCAGGCCGATAATGTTTTCGGTCGACTCGTTTTCGGCCAATGGCACCCAGTCGTTTTCCTGCCAGATATAACCTTTTCGGTCAAAAGTTTTTACATCCCTGAAATTCTTGCTGTTCCGTTTCCCGCGCACTGTGAACCGGTAACGATCGCCATTCTTTCCTGCAATGCATTCAAAATCAATGAGCAAATCATCGGAACGGAGGTTCATCATATTGTAGGTCCGGTCGTCGCCCGACTTGTTGAGCCGCTCGGTATCGCCATACAATGCAAATGTGATCGCTTCAAGAATGGAAGACTTCCCGCTCCCCACTGCCCCGAATATCCCGAACAGCGAAGCGTCCGTCAACGGATCGAAATCAATTTCCTGCTCGGTTTGGTAAGAATATAGTCCTTTAAGTTTTAAGCGCTTGGGAATCATTGGTGCAACGTTGCGGGTTGGATGGTGGCGTTTGGGAGATTGACCATGGACCGCCGACCATGGTCCGTGGTGTGTGTAATGGCATGGTCAGGTAATGTCAGGAATCGTCAGATGAACCATATATTCAAAATCATCAGCTGGCAAAAAACCATGGTCTATGGTCGGTTCACCAACGGGCCCCTACAAACCAGCCAGCAAATCATCCAGATACTCCCGCGTGTTACTCAGCCTTGGCACTTTGTTCTGGCCTCCGAGCTTGTGTTTCTTGCCCATCCAGGCGTAGAATGTGCCTGCGGGTGCGAAATGTACCTGCGGGCGCGTGAGGGCCATGTCTTTGTAACGCTTGGCATCGTAGTCGGAATTGACTTCCCGCAATGCGGCATCCAGCGCCTGGACGAACGCATCGCGGTCCTCTGGCTCTTTGGTGAATTCGATAATCCATTCATGGCAGCCGCGCGAGCCGTCGCCCATGTATACGGGGCCGGCGGTGTAGTTTGCCACCAGGGCGTCGGTCTCGTGCGCCGCTACCTTAATCGCGTGGTCGGCATTCTCGACGATCACTTCTTCGCCGAACGCATTGATAAAATGCTTCGTACGCCCGCTTACCTTCACGCGGAAGGGATAGATAGAAGTAAATTTCACGGTATCGCCGATCAGGTAGCGCCATAGGCCAGCGTTGGTCGAGATCACCATCGCGTAGTTTTTCCCTACTTCCACTTCATTCAGCAACAATGCTTTGGGGTGCTCCTTACCCAGCTCCTCGATGGGTATAAATTCGTAAAAAATCCCGTAGTCGAGCATCAACAGCATTTCTCCTACCCGGTTAATATCGTCCTGGATAGCGAAAAAGCCTTCCGAAGCACTATAAGTTTCGAGGTACAGCACCTGGTCGGAAGGGAAATATTTGGTCATGAACAAATCCCGGTATGGCTCGAATGACACGGCTCCATGCACGAAAACCTCAAAATCAGGCCAGACTTCAAGCATATTCTTTTTACCGGTACGTTCGAGTATCTGATCAAGGAGGACGATCGTCCAGGTAGGCACGCCGAGAATGCTCGTCACGTTCTCCTGCGAGCAGATCGACGCCATTTTATCCAGCTTGCCTTCCCAGTGGTCCATCAGTGCGACTTCCAGGGGTGGCGTACGCATAAATTCCGCCCAGGAAGGCAGGTTTTGCATAATTACCGCCGACACATCGCCGATCTGGGTATAATCATCAAAAGGGTTCGCATGCAAAGTGCCACCGATCGAAAGGCCTTTTCCGTCAAAAACGCGGGTATCCGGCCGATTGTTGATCAACAGCGTCATCATGTCCTTGCCGCCTTCGTAGTGGCATTCCTCGAGTGCTTCGGGCGATACTGGCAAATATTTACTTCTCGCGTTGGTCGTACCCGACGACTTGGAAAACCATTCGATCTGCGACGGCCAGAGCACATTCGGCTCGCCTTTCAGGACGCGCTCGATATAGGGGTAAAGCTGCTCGTAAGCCGAAATGGGTACCTGTTCCTGAAATTCCTTTACAGACCTGATCTGCCCGTAATTGTAACGGCTGCCCCATTCGGTGTAGCGGGCGGTTTCAATCAATTCGGAAAATATACGCTGCTGGGTTTCAATCGGGTACTTCATAAACTGTTCGATCCGTTCGAAGCGCCGCTTCAAAAACCAGACAGTCATATCATTTACCAGCTTCATAAAGGTCTATTAGTTAGAAATACGCAAGTCTGTAAAAATAGCAATAAAAAATGGTGCGAGAACAGTTGGAAGCCGTTCTCGCACCATTCAAAAAAATATATCAACCGGTCGTTATCTGTCGTAGAACATGTTACTCCCGCCCGCTTTGCGGCTGATCGACGACGATATTTCAGCACTTGCTTCTTCTTGCAACACCCGGGCGCTTCGGCCCTGGCGTATTACGTGTGTACCCGTGATCCTGAACAGCGCCTCGCCCAGCAACGGGTCACGCGGGTCGCCGTATGGATAGAGGATATTGCCTTCGCTTACCTTCGCATCCGGCTCGAAGCCCACATGGTAATCCGACTTCTTATCCCTGTTCAATGATTTTGAAACAATAGGTTGCAACCCCACTTTGATGCCATTATTCTCGTCGGCAATCGTTATCGACCCGACATTCTTGCCGACAGTTTTGCCACCTACCAATGTAACAGTCATAAAAGGCTTCAAGCCATTGATCACCAATTCACTCGCCGATGCCGTGCGCGACGACACCAGTACCACGAGGTGTTGCAGATTACCGCCGATATTCTGGCTTTTGGATACAAACTTGTCGTAAAAATAGGATTCGCCATATTTTTTGAGGCTCGTTTCGGTAACCTGCTTGTTGTACTCCTTGTAATAAAATACGTCGTTCGCCGTAACCTTCCCGATGAGGCTGGCCATGTTCGTCGCAGAACTCACATAACCTCCCGGATTATAGCGAAGGTCGAGGACCAGTGCGTTAACATTGCTATTCTTAAATTCTGAAAAAATCGCGTCCAGTTTTTTGTCGTACGCCTTGTTACTGGTCTGATAGGGCTCCGGAATGAACTGGTGATACACCACATAGCCGATTTTACTGGCACCGATGGTATAAACCGAGTCGAAAAACACCGGATCTTCCTGCAACACAACCGGGGCTACATCCCTTGTCGTTTTAGTTTCCTTCAATGTCCCGTCCGCGATATCAGCCAGGGTGTAAGTTACCTTGTCCTGCGTATTCAGCAATTTCGAATAATTCGAATCCGTCAGTTTCTGCGCGTTCACGCTGCTGAAAACATCGCCCCGTACAAACCCCGCCTTGGCAGCAGGCGAGTCCGGGATTACGTAAAGCACAATACCGACCACATTGCTGGTATTGGCCGGGAAATAGACCAGTTTATATTCCATCCCGCTCGTTTTCGATTCGCCTCCCAAAGACGCTTCGAGCTCTTTGGCGCTTTCCTGCATCCAGGAAAACCGGTCGCCGTCCGGGCGCGCCGTAGCATCATACTTGTAAAGCAGCGAGCCGAAAAAATCGCCGGGCGTTTTGTTGTAATCCGGCGACGCTGTAATATGATCCGTCCAATAGTACCAATATTTCATGTTCGTATAGATCCATTGGTTGGTTTCGGTATCATTCTTGGGGTCTACGTTTTTATCCTTACACGAAAAAACGAGCGCGGCCAGCAAGATCACAGGCAGGAAAAGTCTCAGTTTCATAAATTTCCGTTCATTTCTAAAAATACCTCTTCAATAATGCGGCAAGCCTCGTCCATTTGCGGCTCATTGATCACCAATGGCGGCGCGAAGCGTATTTTGTTGCCGTGGGTAGGCTTGCACAGCAGCCCTTTTTCCATCATTTTATAACAAAGGTCCATGGCCGTACCGCTATCCTCCGAGTCGTTGATCACGATCGCATTGAGCAACCCCTTTCCTCTAACGCTTTCGATCAGAGAACATTGTTTTTGAAGTTCCTGCATACGTCCCCGGAAAAGCCGGCCCATTTGTTCGGCGTTCTCCGCAAGGTTTTCTTCCTGCACCACTTGTAATGCAGCTATCGTCACGGCACACGCTAATGGGTTACCGCCATACGTAGAACCGTGTTCGCCGGGAGCGATCGTCAACATCACTTCATCATCAGCAAATGCAGCCGAAACCGGCATGGTACCACCGGATAACGCCTTCCCGAGCACCAGGATATCCGGCTTCACCCCTTCCCAGTCGCATGCGAGGCGCTTGCCCGTACGCCCGATGCCGGTTTGCACCTCGTCGGCAATGAAAAGGACGTTGTATTTTGTACACAAATCCCGCACACCTTTCAGGTAACCTTCATCCGGCACTACCACGCCTGCTTCTCCCTGAATGGGTTCCACCATAAAACCGGCAACATTCGGGTCGCTTTTCAGGGCATTTTCGAGGGCTTCAAGGTCGTTGTAAGGAATGATTTCGTAGCCAGGCAGGAACGGGCCGTAATCGTTGGTCGACGACGGGTCCGTCGAAGACGATATCGCCGCCAGCGTCCTGCCCCAGAAATTACCGGCCGCGTACACTGTTTTGGCTTTACCGGGCTCGACACCCTTCACTTTGTACGCCCATTTCCGGGTCAGTTTCAGCGCCGTTTCACCACCTTCGACTCCGGAGTTCATCATCAGCACTTTATCATACCCAAAATACTCGCAGAGGAACTTCTCGCATTCGCCAAGGCGGTCGTTGTAAAATGCACGTGAAGTCAGCGTCAGTTTCTGCGCCTGTTCGATCATCGCATTCACAATTCTCGGATGGCAATGCCCCTGACTTACGGCACTATATGCCGACAGGAAATCGAAATACTGTTTCCCCTCCACGTCCCACAAAAAAACGCCCGTGCCCCGCTCGATAACTACCGGCATTGGCTTGTAGTTGCGCGCCCCATACCGGTATTCGAGCTCTATGGCATGTTGGGAGGCGGTTATATTCATTGTGTCTGTATAGTTTGGCATGGTGTAAGTGTCGATACGATATTGGTTTAAGTTAGGTAAAATTAAGCAAAACCGTTAGAAAATTGGGGCGAAACAGATTTAAACGCCTGGCCGACTTTCACTATATTTGTTAAAAGGCAAAAGCGACACTATTCGGCAAGCTATCATGAAACTTCAATATTTATCGGGGCACAGAAGCGTAACAAAAGGCTTCTTGATACCAATCGGCGAATGGAATGGATTAAAAGCTAAATCTCGGGTTGCCGACAGGGAGGAAATGCCCGAAATACCCGATTGGCATAAAAAATTGCTGGTAGAAAGGATCGAGGCATATGAAAATGGGCTTGAAGAATTATTTGATACCGACGAAGCTTTAAACGACATTGAAAAAGACTTGTACTAATAATTTTAATGTACAAAACCGTATTCCTGAATCGGGCCAGGAAGGACGTCCGGGACGCTGCACGATGGTATGACAAACAGCAACCGGGCTTGGGCAGGCGATTCACACACGCTATAAGAAGGAAACTTGTCTTGATCGGTGAAAATCCTTATCAATACGCAGTTCGTTACAGAAAAACACGGACGGCATTGCTCTGGCGCTTCCCTTTCATGATTCATTTTGATGTAGATGCACAGCAACGGATTGTTGTCATATTGGGTGTTTGGCATACAAGTCAGGACCTTAGTGAAGGACAGGGCCGCAAACAATAAGCGCTTTTACTTGAAACATCCCGCGCGAACACTTAATTTTACATCATAATCTCAAGGGGTGCCCTACCGAACGGGCTGAGATCATACCCATTTAACCTGATCCGGGTAATGCCGGCGTAGGGAGAGAAAGCCGGAAAGGCTGTTTTCTGTTAACATTTTATCGAACTTTCTGATAGGTGGCCCCTGCCTGTTGTAATTATTGATCGCAATGCGAAAAATTACTACCTATCTGCTGACGCTACTGCTCAGTATGACTTCACTCCTTTCGTTCGCCCAAAAGCTGACTGTCTCAGGCCGTGTAACCGATGCCGAAGACGGTAAGCCGCTTCCCGGCGCGACCATTAAAGCCGGAGAAATCCGCGGCACCAGTACCGATAAGGATGGCAATTTTGTTTTGAAAAATATCTCTGGAAATATCGATGCCATCGAGGTTTCCTATATCGGCTACCAAACCTCGAAAGTGGCCCTCGGTACATCTAACCAACTGGAAATCAAACTCAAAAAAAGCACCTACCAGGCCGACGAGGTAATTATCAACGCCACCCGCGTGAACGACAAAACGGGGATGGCCTATACCAGCGTAACCGCAGCGCAAATCGACAAGCAGAATATGGGCCAGGACCTGCCCGTACTCCTCAACTTCTCTCCGTCGCTCGTGAGCACAAGCGACGCGGGCGGGGGCGTAGGCTACACAGGTATACGCATACGCGGCTCCGACGCGACCCGTATTAATGTGACCGTGAACGGCATTCCTTATAATGATGCCGAAAGTCAGGGTGTTTTCTGGGTCAATATGCCTGATTTTGCATCGTCCGTGAGCAGTATCCAGATCCAGCGTGGTGTCGGAACTTCTACCAATGGCGCCGGGGCATTTGGTGCTTCGGTGAATATCAATACCAACGCGTTTCGCGAAACGGCTTATGCCGAGCTGAACAACTCCTACGGGTCTTTCAATACATTCAAAAACACTTTGAAAGTCGGCTCTGGCCTGATTAAGGATAAGTTCACGTTCGATGCGCGGCTATCTCGGGTTTCGTCCGATGGTTTTGTGGACCGGGCTTCTTCGGAATTGCATTCCTATTACCTTTCAGGCGGGTATTTTGGCAAGAAGAGTTTTGTTAGGGTCAATGTATTCTCGGGTAAAGAACGCACTTACCAATCGTGGAACGGCGTGCCGGAGGCTAAGCTGCGTGGCGATCGCGAGGGGATTCTGGCCTACATCGACCGGAATAGCCTGGGTGAAAAAGATGCGCAAAACCTGCTCAGTTCCGATAACCGGACTTATAATTCCTACACGTACAAAAACGAAGTCGATAACTACCGCCAGGACCATTACCAGATCGTATCTTCCCATAACCTGAGTAATAAACTGACATTTAACCTCAATGCTTTCCTCGTCCGCGGCCTCGGCTATTACGAGCAATACCGCGCCGGCGACGATTACAGCAGCTACAATCTTCCAAATGTGATCGTCGGTAAAGACACGCTCACCAGCACCGACTTCATCCGCCGCCGCTGGCTGGACAATTACTTTTACGGAACCACATTTTCTTTCGATTATAACAGCTTCAAAAAGCTGACCGCCAGTTTTGGCGGTGGCTGGAACCAGTACGACGGCGACCATTATGGGCAGATCATCTGGGCACGTAATGCCGGAAACATCGAGAATGAGCATCAATACTATTTCAGTACGGGCAAGAAAAAGGATTTCAACCTTTACGGAAAGCTTTACTATGCATTTACAGACAAGTTAACGGCCTTTGCCGACCTGCAATACCGCCGTGTGAGCCATGCCATTCACGGTACGGACAATGATCTCGTTCAGCTCGCATTCGATCAGGCGTATTCATTTTTTAATCCAAAGGCTGGGCTAACTTATCAACTGGCTGAACAAAGTTCGGTTTACGCATCATACAGCATTGGAAACCGTGAGCCTAACCGTGATGATTTCACTTCGTCGACGGCCAATCTTTTCCCGAAAAGCGAGCGCTTGCAGAATGTCGAAGCCGGTTTCCGTACCCAGCAAGGCAAATGGGCATTTGCGGCGAATTATTACCTGATGAGCTACAAAAACCAGCTTGTACTCACCGGCCAGATCAACGATGTGGGCGGTTCGGTGCGCGTGAATGTGCCGAAAAGCTACCGCACCGGCATCGAACTGGAAGGCGCCGTGGCTTTCAACCGTTTCCTGAAATGGAATGCGAATGCTACTTTCAGCCGGAACAAAATCAAGAACTTTACGGAGTACATCGTCAACTATGATGACGGCGGGTATACAACCGTAGATCATGGCAAGTCAGACATTTCATTCTCCCCGAATGTGATCGTCGGCAGCCAATTCACCTACTCATTGAGAAAGAACCTCGAACTCGCATTGCTGACCAAATATGTCGGTAAACAATACCTGGATAACACCTCGACCGAAACCCGCAAACTCGATGCTTACCTGACCAACGACATTCGTCTTTCATGGACCATCAAACCATCGTGGGCGAACGAAATCGCATTCAACCTGCTCGTCAATAATGTGCTGGACGAGAAATACGAGTCGAATGGTTATACCTATGGTTATATCGCCGGAGGCGCGCTCACGCAGGAGAATTTCTATTTTCCGCAAGCGGGTCGAAATTTCCTGATCGGGGTTAATTTCAGGTTTTGATAACCACTTTCTCCCTACCTTTGCCGCATGAATCTGAAAAATGACCTTTTGCTTCGGGCGGCGCGGGGGGAGAAGACCGAACGCACGCCTGTTTGGATGATGCGCCAGGCCGGAAGGATCCTGGCCGAGTACCGGGCCGTTCGCGAGAAGGCCGGAAGCTTTATTAAATTAGCTACTACACCGGAAATGGCGGCAGAAGTGACCCTGCAACCTGTCGATTTGCTGGGCGTGGATGCTGCCATTATATTTTCCGACATTCTGGTAATCCCCGAAGCAATGGGCTTGCCATACGAGATGGTGGAACAGCGCGGGCCGGTTTTTCCTTCGACCGTGCATAATTTAGCCGACCTGCAAAAATTGCATATCGCAGAACCGGAAACGGATCTGAAATATGTATTGGACGCTATCAAGATCACCAAGCAAGGCCTGGCTGGTCGCGTGCCGCTGATCGGTTTCGCGGGTGCACCGTTCACCATCTTCTGCTATATGACGGAAGGCAAAGGCTCCAAGACGTTCTCGGTGGCTAAGAAGCATTTATACGCCGATCCTGAATTTTCCCATACATTATTACAACAGATCACCGACAGTACGATCGCTTACCTGAAAGCGCAGATCGTTGCCGGTGCCGATATAGTGCAACTTTTCGACTCCTGGGCAGGGATTTTGTCCCCGGAACAGTACCGTGTTTTCTCTCTGCCTTATATCAAACAAATCTGTGATGCGATTACCGAAGTGCCGGTAACTGTTTTTGCAAAAGGCGCGTTCTTCGCCAGAAAAGAAATCGGTGAACTCAATTGCTCGGTGGTTGGTCTCGACTGGAATATGGACATCGCCGAATCGCGCGAGCTGATCCCGAACAAGACATTACAGGGCAATCTTGATCCTTGCGTATTGTATTCTTCTTATGATCAAATCCGCAAGGAAGTAAGGAAAATGGTGGATCAGTTCGGTACGCAACGTTATATTGCCAACCTCGGCCACGGCGTATACCCCGACACCGATCCCGATAAGGTGAGGTGCTTCATCGAGGCGGTTAAGGAGTATTCTTCCCTGTAATATGGCTTTGCATCAGAATAAATGCGTATTCCTCGACCGCGACGGAGTACTGAACGAGGATTGCCCGGATTACCTGTATAAGCTGGAAGCGCTCGTCATCCCCGAGGGTGTGACGGAAGCATTACGGTTGCTGAAAGAGGCGGGTTATCTGCTGATCGTCATTACCAACCAGGCTGGCATTGCAAAAGGACTTTACGCGGCCGAAAATGTGTATGCCATCCATGAAGCAATGCAAAATGCTTCGGATCATGCGCTCGATGATCTGTACTTCTCGCCCTATCACCCTTCCTATTCCGGCAATTCGCTTTCAAGAAAGCCGGGTTCGTTGCTGATTGAAAAGGCAATGGCCAAATACGATATCGATCCCGCGCAATCGTGGATGATAGGCGACCGGGACAGGGATATGGAGGCAGGAAAGAATGTGGGTTTGAAAACGGTACATATTATCCCGCATGCAGATGAGTCGACGGGGGATTATGCCGCTGTAAATTTGCTGGAAGCCGCCAAGCTTATATTGCAGCAGTAAATTAAGCTTTTACTACCGGTGCCGGCTGGGTTTTCTGTACTGATCCGTAAGCAGGACAAGCGTGTTTCGTGCAAGACGATGCTACCGCCAATGTTCCGCAAACAGCCAGAAGAAGTAAGATCTTTTTCATTTTCCAGTTCGTATAAGTTTTTGTCACTACAAAAATATAAAATTAAGTTCTTTGAATGAGCGTTTTAGCCTGACTAATAACGAACTCACTCAAAGAACTTTATATACGGCATCAGATTTTTGTTTCTGCCAACTCCTCCTCGGGCTCCACGCGCGGTTTTTCGACAACCTGCTTTCCGTCCTGCGCTCCGAAGGGCTCCTCTTTGAAACCTAATATCCGCAGCATCGAATCGCTGTTCTGCTCGTCGGCAAAAACGCGTGTGGTAATGCGGCCTTCTTCGTCGCGGTCCACGAGCACGTGCTTCGGCGCGGGGATCAGGCAATGCTGGATACCGCCGTATCCTCCGAGTGATTCCTGGTACGCACCGGTATGGAAGAAACCAATGTATTGCGGTTCGTTATCCTCGAAAATAGGCATGTACAAATCTGCACTGTGCATCTCGCTGTTATAGAAATCCTGCGAGTCGCACGTTAATCCACCGAGATTCACCTTTTGATAAGGGTTATCCCAGTTGTTGATCGGCAGCATAATGTACTTCTGGTTCATACCCCACGAATCGGGAAGCTGGGTAATGAACGATCCGTTGATCATGTACCAAAGCTCCTTATCGTTTTGGAGCTTTTTATCGATGATTTCATAAATCACCGCGCCGCTTTCGCCTACCGTGTAGCTACCGAACTCCGTGAAAATGTGCGGTACCGGAACGTTGTTCTTGTTGCAGATCCACTGGATATTCTCGATGATCTCGTCGATCATCTGCTGGTAATCGTAGCCAGCCTGCAATGAAGTCTGTATCGGAAGACCACCACCGATATCGATCGAATCGAGATCGGGGCAAAGTTTCTTCATTTCGCAGTATTTGAACATGAAGCGGGTCAATTCGCTCCAATAGTAGGCACTGTCCTTGATACCGGTATTAATGAAGAAATGCAGCATTTTGAGCTTGAAACGGGGATTCGGCTCGATCTTCTCCTTGTATAGCTGTTGTACGTCATTATAGCGGATACCGAGCCGCGAAGTATAGAATGCAAAGTTCGGCTCTTCGTCCGTAGCAATACGCATTCCAAACTGTACCGTGTCCGCCGTCACCTGTTGCTCGTACGATTCGATTTCTTTGAGATTATCCAGAATGGGCACCACATTGAATCCTTCGTTGATCAGCTCGCTCAGGTATTGCGTGTAGCGCGGCAGCTTGTAGCCGTTCGCAAGAATGTACGTGCCCTTGTTCACCTTGCCGCGGCGGTAAAGCTCCCTGATAATAGGAATATCGAAAGCGGAAGACGTTTCGATATGGATATTATGCTTCAGGGCCTCTTCCAGCACAAAGCTGAAATGCGACGATTTCGTGCAGTAGCAATAGGTATAGGTGCCTTTGTAGTTATGTCTTTTGAAGGCATTCCGGAAGAACATGTTGGCATTCTCGATGTGTTCTCCGATCTTAGGCAGATAATTGATCTTTAATGGCGTACCATGTTCCTTGATGATATCCATCAGAGGTACATTGTTGAACAGCAATTGATTATTATCGACGTTGAACTCCATGGTCGGGAACTCGAACGTCTGCTGAATCAGGTCAATGTAGCTTTTCATTGATTTGTTTGTCGCGATGGCAATTAGTGAATTGGGTGTTAAAAAATAGGAACGAAAACGACCCGAAAATTGGGCAGAATATGTGTCATTTCCAAACACGGATCGCTGTCAAATCATTCCCATTCGAAAGCAATTTATCTCTCTATTTGCCAAGTTCATACCTGAAAATACCCGCTTAATAATTTTTTAATTGACCAACCGGTAGCTCACCGCCTATTTTCAGCCCGGAAATACGGAAATCGAAGCAGACACTCTCGCTTGCCAGCTCATTTCCAGCGCTTTGCATTACCAACATTTATTCTCAATATAATCCTATTCAAGATTTATACATTTCTCAACAGCTAAAAACCATTCCTATGATTCTTCTCAAAGCATCGGTGTTTGTCAAGAGACCGAAATACTGCCAAATCCGCTAATTCACAGCGTTTAAGCGCTTTCAGCAGCTTGCATTGTGCCCAATCCGTCGATAATCGATTACTAATCCGAAGAAAACTTTAAACATTTTTAAAGTTTTCTTGGTTTTTTTCATTCGAAAATTTCAAATTTGTCGCTGTGAAAGAGCGAATTATAAAATCGGCACTGAACCTTTTCTGGCGCTACGGCATACGAAGCGTCACAATGGACGACATTGCCCGTGACCTGGGGATTTCGAAGCGCACTATTTATCAGCATTACTCCGACAAAGAGGCAATTCTCGCGCTCGTCATCCAGGAGGAGATCCAGGAACAGAAATGCGAAATGCAGAAACTGGAAGAGTTGGCCGAAAACCCGATAGAAGAAGCGATGTATGCCACGGTGCAGATGCAGGAAACGCTCGCGGACATGAACCCAACGCTTTTGTACGACCTCAAAAAGTATTATCCCAATGCCTGGGAGCTTTTTCAGAACTACAAGCAGGAGTACATTATCCGGAACATCCGCGACAACCTGGTAAAAGGCATCGCAATGGGCCTCTACCGCTCCGATATCGATGTCGATGTGCTTTCGCTCCTCCGTGTGGAACAGATCGTGCTCGCGTTCGACCCGACCGTCTACCCAGCCAAAAGATTCAGCATAATGCACGTGCAAACCCAGTTTCTCATGCATTTTTTAAGGGGGATACTTTCGGAAAAAGGCTTTGAATACTACAACACCATAAAAGATAAACCAGCAACTGAACTCAATATCCATGAAAAATGCCAGAACAATACGTAGCACTTTGATGCTGCTCGCGGCACTGATCAATTTTGTCCCTTTACATGCACAAACCGGCTACTCGCTCAAAGAGGCCGTCGATTACGCGATCAAGCACAATTTGAATGTCAAGAATGCGCAGCTCGACGCAGTTTCCGCCGAAGCGCGCATCGGCGAAATCCGCGCGGCAGGCCTGCCGCAGGTGACCGGCACCGTTTCGTTGACCAACAATATCATCATCCCGAGGTTCTTTTTGCCAGCCAGCACCTTCGACCCATCACAACCCGCCGACGCGCCACCGACGGCAGTCGAATTCGGTATTCCATGGCAAGGCTCCGCCTCCGCAAGCCTTAACCAGCTGATTTTCAACGGCTCCTATTTTATCGGACTGAAAGCGGCGGCGACCTATCGCGAACTGGCCCAGAAGAGCACAACTTCGTCGAAAGTATCGGTAGCGGAGGCCGTTACGAAAGCTTACTATTCCGCTCAGGTAGCCGAAGAGCGCGCCAAGCTGCTCGATCTGAACATCGCCCGCGTGGACTCGTCCATGCGCGAGACGAAAGCGATGAATGCAAGCGGTTTCGTAGAACTGCTCGATGTAAACCGTCTCGAGGTGCAGATCAACAACTTGCAAACCGAACGTCAGAAGGTGCAAAATCTGATCGAACTGAGCTACGCTTTGCTGCGGTTCCAGATGGGAATGCCGGTGAACGAGCCTATTAAGCTAACCGACGATATCAATGCCGTAAATGTGGCCGAACTGCGGTCGGAGTCGGAAAGCCTGGATGTAAGCTATGAAAAGCGGATTGAGTACTCGTTGCTGAACACACAGGAAAAACTGGCTATGCTCGACTTGCGTAATGTGCGAAGCGGGTATCTGCCCAGCGTGTCGGCCTCACTTGGCTACGGGTATAATGCGGGTATGGATAAATTCTCCCAGTTGTTCACTAATCCTTGGTTCAACAACATGGTGCTGGCTGTGAACCTGAACATCCCGATCTTCGATGGCTTTACCAAAAAATACCAGATCAACCAGAAAAAGATCGCGATCGACAAGGTTAAGAACAACCAGGCATTGCTGAAACAATCGATCGATCTGGAAAACAACCAGGCCGGCATTAATATCAAGAATGCATTTGCCACATTGGAAACCCAAAAACGGAACCTCACGCTCGCCGAAGAGATCGTGCGCGTCTCAAAAATCAAATATAAAGAAGGCGTAGGCTCGAACATCGAGGTGGTCAATGCCGAATCTTCTTTAAAGGAAGCGCAGACGAACTACTTCACCGCCTTGTACGACCTGATGATCGCCAAAGTGGACCTCAGCAAAGCCAAAGGGGAGCTTTATTCCGAATGATACCATTAACACTTAACGAAATTTGAAACAGCTACTTACCAATACCATGAAAAGCAATATTCTGATTATAACCGCTATTGCCACCATCCTGGCTTCCTGCTCAGCCAAGAAAGAAGGTTTGGAAGGCAAAAAAGAAGAGCTCGTCCAGCTGAAAGCACAGCAGGTGGAGAACGAAAAGAAAATCAAGGCGCTCGAAATCGAGATTGGCAAACTGGACCCGAAGAAGACGACGGAGGCCAAAGTAAAACCGGTGTCGATCGATACGCTGAGTGCCGAGACGTTCAAACACTACGTGGAATTGCAAGGCACGGTTGATGCCAAAAACAACGTGCTTGTTACCCCTAAAACCGGCGGCGCCATTGTGGCCATGTACGTGAGGGAAGGCGACGCGGTGAAAGCCGGCAGTGTGATCGGCAAGATCGACAACAGCATCCTGACCGAATCCGTGGAGGAACTAAAAACCTCGCTGAGCCTGGCCAACACGCTTTTTGAGAAGCAGAAAAACCTTTGGGACCAGAAAATCGGCACCGAGCTGCAATATCTTCAGGCTAAAAACAACAAGGAGGCGCTGGAAAGAAAACTGGCGACGCTGAATACGCAGATAGCCCAAACGAACATCATATCTCCAATGGCAGGTGTGGTGGATATGGTCAATATCAAAGTTGGGGAAATGGCTTCTCCGGGTGTAGGCGTAGTGCGGGTTGTAAACCTGAGCAACCTCAAAGTTTCTGCTAAAGTATCGGACGTTTATGCGGCCAGCGTAAAGAAAGGAGACGAAGTGATCGTGAAATTCCCTGATTTGAAAAAGGAATACAAAGCACGCGTAACGTTCGTGAGTACGGCGGTGGATCCACTGTCGCGGACATTCACGATTGAAGCGAACTTGCCTTCCGACCGCGACATCAAGCCAAATATGATGGCACAGGTGCAAATCAACGACGCTACCAGCAAAAATGCATTGGCTATCGACCAGAACTATGTTCAGAGCACGGAAAAAGGAAATGTGGTGTATGTAGCCGTGACCGAAGGCAACAAAAAGGTGGCCAAGGCGAAAGAGGTGAAGACCGGCCTGAGCTATAATGGCAAAGTGGAAATCCTTTCCGGTTTGTCGGCAGGCGACGCCCTGATCACATTAGGCTATCAGGAAGTTTCCGACGGTCAGCCGATTAGCTACTAACAGGAGGAGTGACGACCGTAGAGGTCAGTTGTAGTCAGGAATTGTCAAGAATTGTCAGCAAATGAACAATTCACTCATTCACTCATTCAGTCATTCAAAATTAGTCCTATGAAATTTAGCGAATACAAAACCTTAGGCTTCACCAATTGGTGCGTAGAGAACAGGACGACGATCTACATCTTTACGTTCATCATCACGTTGGCGGGGTTCATGGTGTACAATAACCTGCCGAAGGAGCAGTTCCCGGATATCAAAATCCCTCAGATCTACATCAACACGGTGTATTTCGGGACCGCGCCGGCCGATATCGAAAACACGATCAACAAACCGATCGAGAAGCAGCTCAAATCCCTCAACGGGGTCAAGAAGATCAAATCCAATGCATTGCAGGATGTTTCTGTTATCCTTGTTGAATTTACACCGGATGTGGCGGTGGAGGTTGCCTTGCAACGGGTAAGGGATGCAGTGGATAAAGCTAAAACGGATTTACCCCAGAACCTCGACTCCGGGCCGACGGCCCAGGACGTGAACTTCTCGGAATTCCCGATCATGAACGTCAACATTGCAGGTAATTATTCTTTGAAACAATTGAAAGAATATGCCGAAGACTTGCAGGACGGGATCGAAGCACTGCCTGAGATTACCCGCGTGGATATCCTCGGCGCATTGAACCGCGAGATCCAGATCAATGTGAACCTCGACCGCATGAAATCGACCGGTTTGACATTCTACGATGTCCAAACGGCGATCCAGGGCGAAAACATCAACGTTTCGGGTGGTGAACTGAACGTGCAAGGCGTGCGTCGTACGCTGCGCGTGAAAGGCGAGTACACCAACGTGAGCGATATGGCGAACATCCGTATCCGCACCTCCACAGGCGCGACGGTCCGCCTGGGCGACATTGCAGAAGTGGCCGACAGCTTCGAAGAACAACAGGATTTCGCACGTCTGGCCAACAAATCGGTAATCACCCTGAACGTGATCAAGCGTTCGGGAGAAAACCTGGTCGATGCGGCAGATAAAATTGAAAATGTCATCGCGGATTTCAAAGAAAACCGCTTCCCTGCCGGTTTGGATGTTAAAATCACCGCCGACCAGTCCATTCAGACGCGCGCCGACCTGCATGACCTGATCAACACTGTTGTACTCGGCTTTATTTTCGTGGTACTCGTTCTGATGTTCTTCATGGGCGTACGCGATGCGATCTTCGTAGGGCTTTCCGTACCATTGTCGGCATTGGTCGCATTTGTATTAATGCCGATCATCGGTCCGATGGTAGGCACCGAATTCACCCTGAACACCATCGTACTCTTCGCATTCCTGCTGGGTATCGGTCTGGTGGTGGATGACGCGATTGTGGTAATCGAGAACACGCACCGCTTGTTCAACATGCATAAGGACTGGACAATCCAGCAAGCGGTAAAAGCGGCGGCTGGCGAGGTGTTTATTCCCGTACTTTCCGGTACCCTGACGACCATCGCACCCTTCTTCCCGCTGCTTTTCTGGACTGGTATAGTCGGGGAATTCATGAAATTCATGCCGCTGACCCTCATTATCACACTCGGCGCCTCGCTTTTTGTGGCTTATGTCATGAACCCTGTATTTGCGGTGTCGTTCATGGGCCGCCATGAAGATGAAAAAGAAGCCCACGATACGAGCTTCAAAGCGATCCGCCGGCCGGTAATTATCCTGGTAGTAGCCGCGGCGATCGGTTACCTGATCGATCGCGGTGTGGGCAATTTCTTTGTGTTTATATTGATCCTCTGGATTTTCAACCATTACATATTGACGCCGCGGATTCTCGTTCCGTTTCAGGACAACCTCCTGCCGGCATTGAAAAACGGCTACCGTAAGCTGATCGACTGGCTTTTGAGAGGTTGGAGACCAGTTGTGGCCATTGTTTTGGTATTTGGGTTACTGATTTTCACATTCGTGCTAACCGGCATTGTTCAACCCAAAGTACTGTTCTTCCCTAGCGGTGACCCGGATTATGTGTATGTCTATAACAAGCTACCGATCGGTACCGACGCCCGCGTAACCGACTCCGTAACCAAGATCATCGAGAAACGTGTTTTTGATGTTCTGGAAAAGGAGAAAGCGATGGACATGGTAAACTCGGTGATTGCCAACGTAGGCAAGAACGCCGGGGACCCTTACAACCCCGACCGCTCGGCGACGCCACATAAATCGAAAATCACTGTTGCCTTCGTATATGGTACCGAACGCGGCGGGAGGTCTTCCGAGGCAATCCTGCGTAAGATCCGCGATGCAGTGGCGGGTATCCCAGGTGCGGAAATCTCCGTAGAACGCGAGGCCGTAGGCCCGCCGACCGGCAAGCCTATTTCGATCGAAATTTCCGGTGATGAATTTGAAGTACTTCAAAAACTGGAAAAAGACGTACTGAAAAAGGTACAGGATTCGGGTATTGAAGGCATCGACCAGCTTCGCTCCGACCTGGTTACCAATAAACCTGAAATTGTAATCGATATCGACCGCGAGAAGGCTCAGCGTGAAGGCATCAGCTCCCAGCAAATCGCATTGGCAGTCCGGACGGCACTGTTCGGTCTGGAAGTTTCCAAATTCCGCGACGACAAGGATGAATACCCGATCATGGTAAGGCTTGAAAAAGACGACCGTGAGCAGATCGAGAAATTGTTAAGCCTCAATGTGGTTTACCGCGATATGAATATGGGCGGCGCATTACGCCAGGTGCCTATCACTTCCGTTGCGAATATCCACTACTCGACGACTTTCAGCCAGATCAACCGCCAGGACCAGCGCAGGATCGTTACATTGGGCTCCGACGTATTGCCGGGCTACAATGCCAACGAGATCGTAGGACAAATCCAGACGCTGATCCAGGACATGGAAGTCCCTAACGGGTATATTATCAAAATGGGTGGTGAGCAGGAAGAGCAGGCCGAATCCATGTCATTCCTCGGGACTGCATTCGGTGCCGCGATCATGCTGATTTACCTGATCCTGGCCACGCAGTTCAACTCCGTGATCAAGCCTTTCATTATCTTTTTCACGATTGTGCTTTCGCTGATCGGGGTATTGCTGGGCTTTATAATCTTCAACAAAGACTTCTCGATCATCATGTCCGGCGTGGGGATCATCGCATTGGCCGGTATTGTGGTGAAAAACGGTATTCTCCTCATCGAATTTATTGAAGAGCTCCGTGGGCGCGGGTACCCGATGCGCGAGGCCATCATCGAAGGCGGCGCGATTCGTCTGACACCGGTATTGCTTACTGCTTCCGCGGCTGTACTCGGCCTGGTACCACTTGCATTGGGCATCACAGTCGATTTCGTTGGCCTCTTCCGTGATCTCGAACCGCACCTGATCGTTGGCGGGCCTAGCTCTGTATTCTGGAACATCCTTGCCTGGACGATCATTTTCGGTCTTACATTCTCAACCATGCTGACGCTCATCATGGTACCATGTATGTACTACGTCAACGAGCGCGTCCGCGACAAATGGTTCCGCAAGGGCAAAACCGAGGTAGTGAATCCGAATTGGCAGAACGAGACGATCTAGCAGACGGTTTAGTTATTGTTCATTTCGGGTTCGAACAATTTTTTTTAACCTGAAATGGACAATAATCCAAAACATTCTTAGATTTGCAACCCCAAAGAGTACCGCAGAGCAATCTGTAAAGTTCGGGATGTAGCGCAGCCCGGTAGCGCACTAGCATGGGGTGCTAGGGGTCGCAAGTTCGAATCTTGTCATCCCGACAAAAGCCTGGTCAAACGACCGGGCTTTTTCGGTATTAAGGTTGTATGCCGACATGGGCTGCCAGGGCTCGCAAGCGGCGGCCGCGTCGAACATGGGTCGAACTTATCAGGGTCAATTACCCAAACTATCTCACCTTCGGCATTAACGGAAACAGCATCAATTAGTGGGCTATTTAGGTATCAAACCTGAATCTTTGAGCAGGTTAAGAGCAAGGATTATAGAGAAAAATAAGGGGTAGGGTTCATTTCTTAACTTAAATCAACGAGTTATGGCATCCCGCCAAGCTACCTTTGCATTATCATTGACAACTAATAGTATTGATATGCAAAAGATAGTTTTATTGTTCGCTTTGACCTTCCTGATGGCAAGCACTCTACAAGTTAAAGCTCAATATGCCAAACAAGACAGTACTTATAAAAAATATTTCGTAGGCAGTACCCTATTTATGCTGGCTAATTTAATACCTGATAACAATAAGCCTGAGATGGTTTATCTGAACTTAGGCTATCGCATTACAGGAAAGGATGTAATTTCACTTGAACTAAAAACTTGGAAATACGGCTGGCCAATTGGCATCCCTTTTGGAAAATCATATGAGGCAGAAGGAGAAGGGTTTCCAGGTTATATTCGTGAATACGGATTTTCACTTGCTTACTATAGGTTTTTATGGAAAGGACTTTTTGCCCAAGTTGACGTGATGCCTGCCTGGCAAACTTTTGTAAATGATAACGGTAACAAGATTGACAATGGCTTTCAAATCTTTAACACTTACTCCATTGGCTACCACGTTAAACTTTTCAAGGATAGGTTTTTTATACAACCTTCAATAGCGATAACTCATCGTCCCTATCAATCAAAAATGCCTGATTCGTTTAAACAGGTTGACGATAGATGGTCAAGATTCTTCTTCGGGCAGCCCGGATTGCATTTTGGGTATAACTTCTAGTAATTTTCCGAAGTATAGGGATGTAGCTGAAACAGTAAAGACGTAACACCAGCCACCAACAACATCTACACGCGAGGCCGTCGCAACCGATTAAAGTGATATCAATGTTTGATTTGCGCAATAAGCTGTTTCTTTCGTGCTAACCTGACGCTATCGGCCGAATATACCTTTGCTATATCAAAAAAATAACCACTTAAACGATAGCAAAGATGAAAACTGCATGGATCACACTAAACACAAAAGCTGAGTCCGACGAAAACCAGTTTCATGTCAGAGAAAGTTGGAGCGACGGGAAAGCTTTTGAAGACCATTTGAACACACCACACCTGAAAGAATCTACTACCAGCACTAATGACCGGCTATCCGCCCCGATGCAGGCAACGATACTGAAAAAAGTGGAGCACGTCGATAACAAGCAAGCTATTGAAAAGCTCTATCAGGCTCAATGCAATTCCAACCAACTTGTCGATAGGGAAGCGAAACAAACAATGCAGGAAAGTAAAGATTACATCGGTATGTGGGTAACCGCCGATGGTTATATCCTACACCACTTATTGCCCGAAAACAGGTATGATGAAGCCAGGGGCAAGCGTGAAAGTGCTTACAGGGGTTCCTACAAAGTCACAGGGAACCATATTGACTACAAGGACGATACGGGTTTCACCGCCGATGGCGACTTCCGGGATGGCATCTTGTACCACGCCGGGATGGTGCTCTACAAACAAAAATAAGCCTATCCCGATTGACATGGAACCTAGCGCCACCACCATTCTGGCGGGAAGGCTCGATAGCCTCGCTCGTAACAGCCCGGTTGCAGCAGGGTTAGTTCGGGGCCATTGGGTAATCCTATGCCTGGGAGTAACCGACCAGTTATTGTTTGTAAACGGGGAAGCCGTGCAAGCCGAATGTTGGCCAATGGCGGGACATCAGGGCTATTACTGTGCATTCACCCACTCGTTCATGCCGGAAAAACTGAGTCGCCGGATTAGAAGAATATCCGTATTTGCGGCTCCGGCAGAGGGCGTAGTCAAATTAAGTCGGGGGCAGGCGGCGGCTGTGAGCCAGATTTTTGAACTGCTGCTAGCCGAGATGGGCTCCAAATACCCTCATAAGTTAGACCTGATGCGTACTTACGTGATCCAAATTATCCATTTTGGGCTAAAAAACGCAGGTAGCGCGTCCTGAGCCGTCATTTCAGTTGTGTATCTTTACATATTCTCAAAGGTATTCAAACATCATGGCCAATACAGAAACGCTTGAAGAGTTCTATCAGCACAAATTCTCGGGGACGCCCGCGAACGTTCAGCGTGAGATCGGCGATTTCAACGTGTTTGTGGTGGAAGACAGTATCAACCCGCAAGGGCAAGTGACGGTCCCGTATGCACGCAGGGATTTTTACAAGATCAGCCTGATCACCGGCGACAACCTTTTTCATTATGCCGATAAGACCCTGCATGTAAAGGGAACTTCCCTGATTTTCTTTAACCCGAATGTCCCATACCGGTGGGAAACGCTTGCAGAGGGCAATACAGGGTATTTTTGCATTTTCAAAGAAGCATTTTTCATGGAAAAGCTCAGGAGCAACCTCGGGGAGCTACCCATGTTCGCGATCGGAGGCAAGCCTTCGTATATCTTGGATGCGCAACAAAAGCATTTTGTGAGCGGCATTTTCCGTAAAATGCTGGACGAAATCGGCTCTGACTACCGCTTCAAACAAGACCTGTTGGTGAGCTATGTTACTGAGCTAATTCATTACGCATTGAAAATGGATGCCACCGAAACGCTGCACCACCAGGTGAACGCCAATGCACGGATTACTTCGATCTTTTCCGAATTGCTAGAAAGGCAATTTCCCATTGATTCGACCGAACAGCGTTTTGCGATGCGCTCGCCGAAGGATTTCGCCGACCAGCTTTACGTACATATTAACCATCTGAACCGCGCCGTAAAGGAAACGACCGGCAAGACCACGTCCGCCCTGATCGCCACCAGACTGGTCAGCGAGGCTAAGGCCCTGCTCAAACATACCAATTGGAGCATTGCTGAAATCGGTTATTCGCTCGGCTTTGAGGAACCGGCCCATTTCAATAACTTTTTCCGAAAGCATACAGAAGTATCGCCCTCCGCATTTCGGTCATTGAAAGGGAATATTATCATCTGAACAGGGTCACTTAGGTGACCTTTTTTTTCACTCTTACCAGGCTCAAAGGCCGGATTTCACTTGCCGCGTGGCTGTGAGAGCCGGCCTTTCCTTTTGCATTTGAAAAGGGATATCCGATTGTTTGTTTTTCGCAATTATCGGTTTGAAGCTTGCATCTGTGGCCGCCCGGCGACAGGCTACCTTTGTAACATCAGATCTGATCAAAGGAATCAATTTTCAATCACAGATTTTAACAATTGAAAACAATGGAAACGCAATCCAAAGTCGCCCTGATAACCGGCGCTTCAAGTGGAATAGGCGCCGGTACTGCCAAAGTACTCGCCGCAAACGGATTCAAAGTCGGCATCGCCGCCCGTAGAATAGACAAACTAAACGAACTGAAAAATGAAATCACAGCATCCGGCGGAGAAGCCCTACCCATTCAAATGGACGTTACTGATCCTGAATCCGTTAAGCGCGGCGTTGAAGAGCTTGCTGCTGTTTATGGCACTATTGATATTCTGGTCAATAATGCGGGACTAATGCCGTTATCGGACATTGAAAGCTTGAAGGTAGACGAATGGAACCGGATGATCGACGTCAACATCAAAGGTGTGCTCAATTCCACGGCGGCCGTGCTGCCTTATCTGAAGGAGCAGAACTCGGGGCACATCATCAATATGTCCTCGATCGCAGGTCGGAAGGTATTCAAAGGGCTCTCGATCTATTGCGCGACCAAATTCGCCATCGCCGCCTTTTCCGACGGTTTGAGAATGGAGCTCGCGCCAAAATTCAAAATCCGTGTAACCAATATCCAGCCTGGTGCTGTGGCAACAGAATTGTATGACCACATCTCTGACGCGAAGTACCGCAATGACATGGACGAACTGGCCAAACAGATGACCTTTTTAACTGGTGAAGACATCGGCAACAGCATTCTGTACGCGGTTTCACAACCTTGCCATGTGAACGTTTCAGAGGTGTTTGTCCTACCTACCGAGCAGGGATGGTAATCCCGGTCGCTTGGCAGAAAAGCCGTAGTCCTGATGGGGCTACGGCTTTTTGTATTACAGCTTGATCAGATTAAGGGTAGCCAGCGGCCCTTTTGCTTGTTGCAGCTTGCTGCCGGTGGCTAAATCGCCCAGGTCTACCGGTGCGAAGCCGATCGATTGGATGAGCTGGCTTACCTGCGCTTTTGCGCCTGAATCGTTAGAGGAAACAAAAAGTACCCGGTTGCCCCCTGCGACGCGCGGATCTTCGGCGAGTGTTTTATAAAAGATCGTGTTGAATGCCTTGACCACTTTTGCTCCCGGAAGAAGTCCCGCTACTACCTCACTGGATGCTTTCGTTCCGAGGTCTTCAACTTTAAAATCCGGTGCGTAGGTAATGAAATGGTTTGTTGCATCGATAACTGTCTTGCCATTCCAGTCCACAATGCCTGTGATGGCCGATATTTGTGACCACGGCAATGAAAGTAAGACGATGTCTGCGTTGGCGGCGTCCCGGACGGATCCTGCACGTGCATCTTTACCAAGCTCGACTATAAGGTTTTGAAGCGAGTCGGCCCCGCGTTGGTTACTGAGTATGACCTTGTGCCCTGCCTTTACCAGGTGACGGGCGACGGTCTGGCCAATATGGCCGGCTCCGATGATTCCGATTGTTTGCTGCATGGTTTTAAGTGGTTTGTTTTTGGCCCCCGGGAAGGGGCCATACTGAATTAAAAATGATTATGCTGCAGTGGGAGGCACTTAGATGCCATCCGGCGAAGCCGACGAAGCGGCAGGAGGTGTTGCGAGTAGCTGCAACTCCCAGGTGAGGCTTGTTCCCACGTTGCCCATATGCTCGACGAGCATTTCCGCCAGTGCCGGGACGGTTTCGGTGCGGGCCCAGTCGCGTTGTAGCTCGGAGGCAAAAACTGTCCATGTGAGCGGCACGGCCCCTGCCTGGACCATCCTCATGACGGCCATTTCGTGCGCCTCAAGGCTTACCCCGCCCGATGCGTCGGTTACGATGTAAACTTCGTACCCTTCCCCCAATGCCTGGATAACAGGCATCGCAAGGCATATTTCCGTCCACAACGCGGCCATGACAATTTTCTTTTTTCCGGTCGCTTTTACCCAGTCGGTCACCCTTGTGTCTTCCCATGTGTTGATGAACGTGCGGTCGATAGGCTTTTGATCGGGAAAGATGTCCTGAAGTTGTTTGATCAATAGTCCACCCCGGTGTTCCACTACCGTTGTGAAAAGAGTGGGTACGCCAAATGCTTTTGCGGATTTGGTCAGTCCAACGACGTTATTGATGATGGTCTGGGTGTCGTGGCTTCTGAGCCCGGCAAACTGGAATGGTTGGTGATCGATCAGAATCAATGCGCAATTGTCGGGTGTCAAAAGTGCTCCAAGTCCTGCTTTGGGGTTCGATGTGATGTTCGCTTCCATGATGTTTTGTTTTATTCGTTAAGAATTTGATCAGTGACGAATGCCGGCTGTTGTTTTGCGTTTGGCCGTTTTCGATGATGCAAAGTTGGGGCATGGCTGCGCCGGGAATTTTGACCTGGATTAAGAAATGCGGTTGATATAGATCAAGTGAAATGTGGATTTTTACACTATCGGATGGTTCGACATAAAAAAAGACCGCCCCATTGACTACTGAGGCGGTCTTTTTTGAATTGGATCGATTAGCGGGCCAGTATCTGCTTTCGCACCCTGCTCATGGTTTCAGGGGTTAGGCCAAGGTAGGAAGCAAGCATGTTTTGGGGAAATCGCTGTATAAATTCCGGGTTGGCCGCCATCAGGTACCGGTATTTTTCTTCGGCCGTCATGGTAATGCTGGCTTCTATCCTTTTTTGGGAGGCGATCGAATGGTTTTGGTCCAGGATATGCGCCATTTTCAGGAATGAAAGCGACTGTTCTTTCAGAACGTTTAGCTTATCAAGGGTAGTTACCAATAACACCGAATCTTCAACCGCGTCGATGTTGTACCTGGAAGGCGTCTGACTAATAAGGCTGCCGCGATCGCTTACCCACCAATCTTCAATGGCAAAGTTGACGATGTGTTCAAAACCATTATTGTCGATGCTGTATTGTCGCAGCGCACCCGAGGCAACGAAGGCCATATACCGGCAAACACTCTCCTGGTGCAGGAGAAATTGCCGCTTTCTGAGGCGCTTGACCTCAAACGCTTTTTCTATAAAAACAAATTCTTCGTCCGGGATCACGGCCGATGTTACACGGTCGATATATTTGCGCAGCTTGTCGTACATGTTGGTTGAAACAGCCTTTTTAGCGGAAATCTTGTATGTTAAGGGTTGTCGAAATTAATCTTTTCTTCCTAATAGGGAATACCAGGGGGCTGTCAGTTTGATATGGGACAAGCGGATTCATTGATCTGCATCAATTTTTACAGGAATAGATCAAACTAATTTGCCCTCGAATCAAAGGACAAAGTTATGGCATGGCTGGAAAACAAAGCGGCGATCATCGCCGGAGCGGCCGGTAAAATGGAGAAGCAGAGGCCGCTATTTCAATTTCATGGCACAAACACCACCCGGCCGGTTTTTGCGTCAAGTATCTTGCTTTGTTCACCCACCAGAAGAACCCTGTAATTATAAACTCCCGCCCCCATTTTTCCCCTTTCCCAGTACCATTCGGTTGTCGATGAACCCTCCGCGACGATCAAAGTTTTGCTATCCAGTTCATTTCCCCGCTGATCGTAAATAAAGTAGCGAACTGACTTGACAGGCAGTAATTTCCATGTTTTTAGCTCAAATCGTAAGTAAGAAGTAGCTGGATTAGGGCTCACTACCAGGTTGTGCCGCATCTCCTCCGGCTTGCCAATTTCAAAATACATCCTATACGGCTGCACGACAGCATTTCCTGCAAGGTCTTTTGCATTCACCAGCATTTCGTAAACGCCTGGCCCCAGGCGGGTCGGAAAGCCAAGCTTCAATTCCCGACCGGACGCGCTTATTACCACTTTGTTGCCTTCGCAGGTGACCCGTTCGAACTCGCAGGCGTCCGTTGTGCAGGGTTTGATGAAAAAATCCACCAGGGTCGTGTCGGGAGAAAGTTGCCTGTCGTCGGCGAGGACAATGTTTATCTCCGGTTCCGGCCATATGGGTTCACCTTGTTTGAGGGGCCGGTCGTTGACCTTCACCGACAATAGTGGCGGGATATTGTCTTTCGCCGCTTTACTCGAAAACAAGGACATGTTCTTTACCAAATCCCAGTTAATATGCAATTCCGACACGTTATTGTCGCGGCTGACTTCCCTCAGCGTCTGGCGGGGATCGATTTGCACTTTAATGGATTTAATATCCCCTTTATTGAAAAAAGAAGTCTGCAAAACTTTCTGGGCCGCGAATGCCTCCGCTTCAATCGTTTTGGTATAGGTTCCGTTTTTCCCCGTCAATGTCACTTCAACCGGAACAAGCTGATCCTTAACAAATCTTCCCGAATTGGAAATAACAATGCTTACTTTCAGTGAATCCGATTCTCCGATCGTTTTATTTCCTGATTCGGAAAGCAATGTAATTCCTTCATCACGCCCGATCGCGTAATCGGGATCGGCTGCCGTTGCCAGCTGCAATGCCGGATCGCCTTGCAATAGCGACTGATGGACGTAGGCGATATTGTATTTGTCTTTGTATTTGGATAAAATGTCATTGGCTACGGCCAGCTGAATTTTGCCGATGGGCAAACCTGCCGTCGCAGGATTCGTGAACATATGCCGATAGAGCGATTCGAGATAGGTAACTCCCGGGCTGACAGAACTTTCAAATGAATTCGCAATGATCGCGATAGCGCCGCGATCGGGCGCTACCAGCCAGTCGAGCGAAAGCGTAATCCGGTCGCCCGCTTTCGGGTTGCTCGGATTGGCATTGAACCGGTTGCTGAACACATTCCCGACGCCGCAACCGTTGAAATACATTACCGGATATTTGTTCTGGTTACGATAGCTACGCGCAACGTCCCTGGCATAGCCGATATCCGGATCTGTCATGATCGTGGCCCCATGCCCAAAAAAGGTGATCATCCCAACACCCTCATTCACATCCTTGCTGATATCCAGGTATTCCACTTCTTCGGTAGGTTGCTGTTTTACATAAGATTTGACAGTCCCGCCCATGATTCCTTTCACTACCATCGGTTCCAGATCGCGTAAATAGCCCCGGAGTTGAACAATTTCGCCGGTAGTTTTTCCGCCGCTCAGGTGAAGGACTTTCTTACGCCAGCCCGATTCTCCGGGCTCCTGAGCTTCATACGTTTTCACTTTTTGAAGATAATCGGTAATGTTCTGGTTCGTCACCGCGGATAAGCGACCGACCGGGATTGCAGGCACATTGACCGCCGCTCCCGCAATCCCTTCCACCAGCAGGGCATCCGAGCCGGGGAATCCGATCGTTGGCACTTCGCCCGGCAACTCTCTTACCATTTTCTCGTTTTGGGTAATCGACTTGCCAACCAGGAAAAGATATTTGTCCTTCACACCTTCGGAAAGCATGTAAGACATGAATTTCTTGATCGCAACCGGGCTAGGCTCTCCATAATTGAACTGGTTATAAATGTCCTGAATCTCCGCAATAACAGGCTTTACACTCCCGCCAACCGATGATGCCCGGAAATCCGCATAGCTCTTAACACCCTGCCGGAGTTCTTCCGTTGTGATAATGATATAATTGCCCGCATTTGGACTAAATGCGTTGAAACGAACCTCCCTGATTTTCGAAGGACTTACTTCGGTTATTTCGCTTGTCGCGAGTAAAACCTGCTCTTCACCGGGCTGCCTGGGCACCATCAGGCTTTCATCCGCCCTTGTCAATACCAACGGCTCGTCTGTATCGGAAATATCAATGAACATATACCGAGAAGACACGCCTTTGACCGGGATCCTGCTCCATTTTCCCGCGACCGCGTCAAGTCTGAGCTCTTTGCTGAACTGACTTCCGAGTTTAACAGCCTGCCGATACTGAATGGAATAATAAGCGAGTGAAAACCGCTCCAACCGCTCGCCGCTGACAGACCGGATCATCAGCACGCCGCTCTTTGCCGAATCCATATCCTCAGGCTTGATTTCAAATGCATATTCGGTCGCGGCAAAACCGGAGTTGTCCAGTGCCTTCACCAGGCGTAACGCATCTTTGCTTTTGCCGATATGCACCTCAATTTTCCGGTCATTTTTGCTCCTGCCATGCAGCAGCATTTTGAGTGTCGGATTTTGAGAAGGACCGACAAAATCACTCAGTTTGAAATTAAGTACCAGATCATTCCCCTCTTTCACCGGTTCGCTTGTCCTGCTCGCTCCCAATTCGAAATAGCTATTGAAGAATCCCGGGTTAACGGCGGTTTTGGTCCCCAAAGAATAATCCTGCTGGAAAACCTTCGTAACAAGCTCTTTATGATAGGTAATAAGCGGCGCCGCATTGTCGACCAGCCGATCGACGACCTTCGCCCGTTTACCGGGTTTGTCTCCGAGGGTCAGGAAATAGGCACCCTCATCGGAATACATACTAAAATAGGGGTTCACGCGGGCGCTCATGGGCCGGTAAAGCAACGAATCGCTTGCTCCATCGTTTGGAACGGCATAAAAAAGGACTTCCTGATTGGCAGTGCTGATGATGGATACCTCTTTACCTCTCCGCCACAGCTGAAATTTCTCGGGAGAGCCCGTTGGAAAACCTTTGGGTAAAGCTGAGAAGGGAACCCTGTGCAACCCTTTTTTCAGGATTCCGATTTTTACGTAAGGTTTACCGTAATCGATCCAGCTGTTGGCATATGGAGCCCCCCATTGCGCATGCAAGCGATGGCCGATCAGCATAATGGTGGCAAGTAGCCCAAATCTAATGAAGTCCTTCATGTTCCAGAATGTCTATAAACCTTCAATAAAACACTCGTAGAGGGCTCCATCCGTTTCTATCCAGCAAGCGTAGCCTGCGGGTGAGCAACAGGAATCCGGAGAGTTGGAACATGTCGTAGTTTTGTTGAAATAATTCTACTAGTTAATTCGATAGGCATCGCTGACCTCATTACACTCTTGAAAATGTTTAATTCGTGGCATAGGATTTGATTCCTATTTCCAAGCATAAATTCAACCTCAAGACCGATGGATACTTTTAAGTTTATGAAGGACGATTGGGTAAAAGAAAAAGGCGGCAGCCAGCTGATGCAGGTTGACGAATACCAGATCGTCGAGATCGTCGACAGCCAGAACGGATCGGCGTCGCTTCCCGTCCCCAGACGGATTTTCAGTGGAAAGGTCTGGTGTACCTGGGTTAATAAGAACAAAGCGGTGATCACACAGCCGTTTTGGGAAGACGACCTCGAACCAGCCACCTACCGTCAGGCCGAGACCCATGCCTACTCCGCTCATAATCACACACTCTGATTTAAGAACCTGTTTCGCTCTTCGACATTAAACAAGAAAGCCCGGAATCGATTCCGGGCTTTCTTGTTTAAGCGCCTCCTGGTATCAGGGTTTTCTGGCGGGGTCGGTCTGCGGTTGCGTTGAAATCGTATCATCGGTTTCCGCCGTTCCTTTGCGGTTTTTACCGCGATCTTTTCGCTTATTATCAGCGGGCATCAGCGTGTCCCGTATGACCGCTCCCGAGCTTTTTTGTCCTTTGATAAGCGTATCCTCGGAGGGAATCTGGGCAGGCCGGACAGGCGATTGCGGCGAACTGAATACAGGCTTCGTTTCAGGTGCCGTCGTCGGGACAGGATTTGTTTGCGGTACTGGCTGTGGCACAGACGGTTCCGGTGTAACCGGGTTCTGTGCAAGTGCTCCGGCAACGCCCAGAAGCATTGTGAATATGCATGCAAGGTATTTCATGATCTATTCTGGTTTAGTGAACAAAAGTTACCAACACTATGATGGCGCTTGTTTGCACTAAAAGTGTTCCAGAAGCCCGCCAGCTCTTCACGCTGCTAAATATAATTTTCCCTAGCGATTATTCAACTTATCCAAGATACCTTTTAAATACAGGAAATACATCCAAGCAAGTACCCGTACCGGCTGCTCATCCCCAAAATGCGTACCGATATACCCAGAATGGGCGATAGGCCGGTGGCTAAGCGTTGGTTTAAAAATGAAGCTTTTGCCTCGAAATACTTCGCATTCAATTTATTAACTATATACCCTTTTCATCCGGATTTTTGCACTCGGCGTCAGCACCAGCGGCACCTTCTCAACCTTCACCGAACTACTGTCGAGGCCAAACCATTTATCCTCCGAAGTAGTAATGCTTTTGATCGCGAAATAGATCTTCATGATCAGTTCCTCCATGAAGGGCAGATTGTTTTCCAGTGCCAGATAACGTTCGAGTACAATGAAACGGAAGTCGCCCGTGATATTCTGCCGGCTCAGCGACTCGTAACGGCTGGTAATGTCTACTTCCTTGTTGAGTACCATATCTTCCACCACCTTACGAAAGAACAGGTTAATGCGCTGTTCGATCCGGAAGCCGAGACGGAACGTCACTTTGATCACATCGTCCTCCGCCAGGATATTCACATGGTAATCCATTGTATAGGGTTCGTCGGTGGTTTCCACGTGTACAAACCAGTAAATATCGGCGCGCTTCGGACGTTTATAGAAGATCGAATAGATGATCTTGTTCTCGATCTCGCTCTCGCGCGAGGCGTTCGACATAAATATTAAATGCGTCGAATACTTGGGAATACTAATGTCGTTGCTCAGTTCTTTCAACGGACCAATGTATTTTTCCAGGCTTTCAAATTCCGTCAGGCGAAGTTTAATATAGTATGCTCTCAGCCAAACTGTAATCACCAGCCCGATAACGGTCGCAAGCACGAGCGAAACCCAGCCGCCGTGAGTGAATTTCAACAGGTTGGCAGCTAGAAAAGAGCCTTCAATCGCGAGGTAAATGACCAAAAAAACCACTACCACCCATTTGCTCACCCGCTTTACATATAAGTATACCGACATCAGGATCGTAGTCATGATCATCGTCAGCGTGATCGCAAGCCCGTACGCGGCCTCCATATGCGAGGATTCTTTGAAATATAATACAATGCCGATACATCCCGCCCAAAGCAGCCAGTTCACGCTCGGCACATATAGCTGGCCTTTCTGATCACTCGGGTAAACAAGCCTTACTTTTGGCCAGAAGTTAAGGCGGATGGCCTCGGAAATGAGTGTAAATGAGCCGGTAATCAACGCCTGGCTGGCGATGATAGCGGCCATTGTGGCAATGCCGATCCCCGGCAGCAGCCACCAGTCGGGCATGATCTCATAAAAAGGTTTGCGGCCATTCAAGAAATCTCCCGAATGCACAATGAGCCACGCCCCCTGGCCAAAATAGTTGAGGATCAGACAGGTCTTCACAAAAACCCAGCTGATACGGATATTCCCCCGCCCGCAATGCCCGAGGTCGCTGTACAGCGCCTCCGCGCCCGTGGTACAAAGGAAAACGGCACCGAGCAACCAGAAACCGCCCGGATGGTTCGCCAGGAGCTGATATGCATAAACCGGGCTTAGCGATTTCATGATCTCGGGATGATCGACTACCTGCGAAACACCCAGTACTGCCAGCATCACGAACCATATCGCCATCACCGGGCCAAATGCACGCCCTACGATGGTTGTCCCAAAGACTTGAATGATGAAGAGCAACGTCAGAATACCGATCACGATCGGGATAGTCTGAATGTCGGGATAAAGTATACGCAAACCTTCCACCGCCGACGATACCGAAATGGGCGGGGTAATGATCCCGTCGGCCAGCAAGGTACTTGCCCCGATGATAGCCGGGACCGTCAGCCAGGCCGCGCGCCGCCGCACCAGGGCAAATAATGCGAGAATCCCCCCTTCGCCTTTGTTGTCGGCCCTGAGAATCAGGATCACATATTTGATGGTCGTTTGTAAAGTAAGCGTCCAGAATATACACGACACAGCCCCGTAAACTACATCATTTGTAATTTGATTATTACCGATTACCGCCTGCATTACGTATAGCGGCGACGTCCCGATATCCCCGTAAATAATTCCTAATGCGACTAAAAGCCCGGCGGCCGATGCTTTATCCAGGTGTTTGTGCGAACCCATTGACTAGTTTGTTGAAATGCGGTGCGAATTTAGAAAAATCCGGCCGCTCTACGTTAAAAGGTGTAAAAGTCGTAAGTCACCTTCCACCTGATCTCCTGCCCCGGCTGGGCTGAGATCTTAATGTAAGGCTCGGGGCAGGAGGTGGTTGGGCAGGCCCAATAGACCAGCTTTTCCAGGGGCTGATCGCAGGTAATCCTCACGCCTGCCTTTGTTTTGGTGTTTTCGATCCGAATGTCATAATCCTTTGCGGTAGGCCCGAAGCCCTGCAAACCGGCGCTGAAAACCTGATCGCCTTTTACAACCTCGCGGGAATAATTCAGCATTTTACCATTTGCATTGATAATGCTTCCAAAACCTTTGCCCTCGCCTTTCACCTCAAAAGGAAATACAATGCGGATATTCTCATTCGACGGCTCGTTGTCGATCATGAAAAAGTTATGGTTGTAGGTGCTCGCCACAATGGGTTTCGAGCCGGTATTCTTCAACGTATGTTCCAGAACGAGTTGCGGCTTTCCTTTCACCAGCTTCAAAGTCTTGTGATAATCGTAGCCATACCCGGTTTCGTCCTTCAATTCATGGGCAAATGCGACTTGATCCTTTCCTTTGGTTACCGACCATTTGCCTGGATTTTTGATCGCGTAGTTCGTCGCGAACGAATACTTTTTGTCGTCAGGCTTGGTCAACACGCCGACGCCTATCTTCACGAATTGGTCCCCGGGTTTTGCATCATCAAAATTCAGGGGCGTAAACTCTTCCACCGGCCCCATGATCGCGTCATGTAATTGGGGGTCGTACGGGGCCTGGTTCCATGCTCCGAAGTACGTATGGCCTTTGTATTCCAAACTTGGCACCACGCCTGCCCAATCGAACCGGACTCCACGGTAATAGCCTTCATTCGCATCGGGCAAGTACAGCCTGGCTTTGATGATCCCGTTGGAAATATCGGTTCCGGGGAAATCCGCAATGGTAAATGCAAGTATACCCAGGCATAGCCATGCGGAAAATAAGGTAACGATCTTTCTCATTTGTATTTCAATGGTTTAGGAAGAACATAAATAAAAACAGTAAGGTAAAAATGCGGTATCACATTTTCACCTTACTGTCTTACAATTTGCATGATTTAATACTTACGAAATGCCTTTGAATGCCTCTTCATTAATAAAAGGCTGATTCCGAAGACGTTGCTTGGTTGCTTTGTAGAACGCATTTGCCACTGCCCCTCCGGCGGGCGGCAACGCGGGTTCCCCGAGGCCGGTTGGTGATATGCCATTATCAACAAAATGCACATCCACCTCCGGAATTTCGTTCATACGAATCAACCGGAAGCCGTTGAAATTGCTTTGGTCGGGCGTGCCCCCTTTGAAAGTCATATTACCGAACATCGCATGGCCGATCCCGTCCACGACCCCACCGCGTACCTGCTGCAAGGATCCGCTTTTGTTGATCACAATGCCGCAATCGACAGCAGCAACGATGTTTTTCAAAGTTGGTTTCCCTTTTTCAACAACCACCTCACCTACCTGCGCTACATATGACCTGTGCGAGAAGTAGACGCTGAAACCCTGGTGAACACCCTTTTTCTTACCCCAGTTACTTTTCTCAGCCGCCAGTTTGATCACCGCGATCATCCTGTCGACATCGTATTTCACTTCTCCTGCGGGCGATTTTTTAGCCTTCTCCAAAAGCGCAAGCCGGAACTCAATGGGATCCTTGCCTGCCGCCTCTGCTACTTCATCGATAAACGACTGCTCGGCATAGGCCAGGAAGTTGGTAATCGGTGCGCGCCACGGGCCGGTTGTAATGGCCGATTTATGCTCCACCGAATCGATCAGCAGGTTATCTACCGAACCCGACGGGAAGTTATCCTCGCGGGTAGGGTTACCGGCGTTAATACCCACTCCGCGGAGCTTGTAGCCGATCATTTCGCCATTTTTATCCAGGGCGGCTTCAAAACGGTAACGGACTGCCGGGCGGTAGGTACCACCGGTCATATCATCTTCGCGGGTCCAGATCACTTTAACAGGTGCTTTTACAAGCTTAGAAACGTGCACCGCCTCGATAGCAAAATCAGCCGAAAGCCTGCGTCCGAAGCCACCTCCCTGCCGCGTGATCTCGACAGTGATCTTTTCAGGGGGCAAACCGGTTATTTTTGCCGCTTCCCCACGCGCACGGTCGGGCGTTTGCGTCGGGCCTACGAGCTCAACGCCGTCCTCTCGTACGTGTGCGAAGAAATTCATCGGTTCCAATGGACTGTGAGGCAAGAACGGGCATTGGTATTCTGCCTTAATGACTTTTGCAGCGCTTTTGAATGCCGCTTCCACATCTCCGTTTTTGCGGCGGACAGTGGCTTCCCCGTTGTCCATCAGGTTGGAGAAAATGCGGTTATGGTCTTCCGAACTTTCGAGGTCGGCGGCCTTTTCGTATTCGATTTTGAGCGCCTCGCGAGCCTTTTTGCATTGCCAGGTCGATTTACCAACCACCGCAACGCTGTTTTCGAAGGTAACAACGTCCACAATGCCGGGCATTGCTTTGGCTGCGGCGGAGTCCACCGATTTCAATTTGAACCCGAAAGCCTTAGGCCTCTGGATAATCGCAAACAGCATTCCATCGCGATAGAAATCCAGGCCGAACAGCGGCTTGCCGGTCGCTATATTTTTATTATCGACATTCCGAACTGATTGTCCTATCAATTTGAACGTCTTCTCATCTTTCAGTTTAATATCTGCCGGTGCCGTAAGCTTGCCCGCCGCCTCGGCGAATTCGCCATAACTGGCCGACTTGCCGGAAGCTTTGTGCGACAATTTGCTATCAGCCGTGGTAATTTCCGAAGCTGGTACACCCCATTTGGCTGCCGCAGCATTGATCAGCAATTGGCGAGCCGTGGCCCCAGCCTTGCGCAGGCGCTCCCAGGAATGCGGCACCGCACCGCTACCGCCTGTTACCTGGCGTTCAAACTGTGCATTGTCCAAATTACCCTGCACGGTTTTTACCAGTTTCCAATCGGCGTCGAGTTCCTCGGCCACGACCATCGGAAATGCCGTTTTGATGCCCTGCCCGATCTCCGGGTTCGGAGAAACAATGGTAATGCTGTTATCGGAACCGATTGACAAATAACTATTGAATTTCACCGCGCCCGCGGCGATCTGCTTCGCGTCCACTACCACCGGTGCCGCCAGCGAATCCGACCAGTTGAAACCCAGGAACAAACCGCCACCGGCCGCTGCCGCGATCTTCATGAAGTCGCGGCGCGATGCTTGATTGATTGTGCTCATGGTTAGTTGGTTTTAGTGGCTGCAACTTTCACTGCCTCACGAATACGGTGATAGGTCCCGCAACGGCAGAGGTTGCCGCTCATCGCCCCAACGATTTCTTCCTCGGTCGGTTTGGGCTTTTCCTTGAGGAATGCCGCGGCGGTCATAATCTGGCCGGCCTGGCAATAGCCGCATTGTGCCACATCGACTTCGTCCCACGCCTTCTGAACCGGGTGGTCGCCTTTTTCCGACAGCCCTTCGATGGTGGTTACCTTTGCCTTCCCTACCGACGATACCGGTAATACACAGGAGCGGACGGCTTTGCCATCCAGGTGAACGGTACAGGCGCCGCATTGCGCGATTCCGCACCCGTACTTGGTGCCCACAAGGCCCAGATTATCGCGCAAAACCCACAGTAGCGGGGTATCACCCTCCACGTCTGCGCTGTACGCACGGTTGTTGATTGAAAGTTTGAACAATGCCATGGTGAATAAATTGAGTTTAGAAATAATCCTGTGAGGGCAGCGTATACCGAAGTTAGTCAAATTGCAACAAACTTGCTTGCATTCAGCAGATTATCCCCTTAGAAGTTATGAATTCCGAGCATTTACTTTTCCGTCAGGCAGATACGACATCCCGGTCAAGTCTATGTGTCCTTACAAGAAACCGGAAAGTATTAGTATTATAATACAATTTTGATACTTAGAATAATATTAGTTGCTCCCCTCCTTTATGGGCAGGCGTGCTTTATACATTATTTTACTTGCCCTGTTCTCATTTTTCGCCGCGATTGCCCATCAGAAACCGGTGAGCTGCGGAACGAGTGACGATGCCTGTCCGGCAAGGCAGCAAACGGTCCTGGAAGTTTGTCAAGAACGAGTAATAATCAAGCCTCGCCTCCCGGTCCTCCGAAACTGATCGGGAAGTTGAATGTCGGTTCGCTATCCTGAGAATTCTGGATAGGCCCATATTGGTCTTCGTATTTCTGGATATTGTCACGCAATGCGGCTACGAGGCGTTTGGCGTGCTCTGGTGTCACAATGATCCGGGCTTTGACCTTCGCGCGCGGAACGCCGGGCATGAGGCGGATGAAGTCGAGAATAAATTCGCTGTTGGAATGGGCGATCATGGCCAGATTGGAGTACACGCCCTCTGCCATTTCCTCCGACAGTTCCACATTGATCTGCTGTTCGTTTTCCTTATTTTCTTCTTTCATTGCTGGTTGTAAATAGCTGCGCTATTGAATTTGCTTTTAATGGGAAAATTACTAAAAATACCGGGCTTGGAAAAGCAAAGAGCCGGTCATGCTCATGCAGACCGGCTCTTTGTTTACTCATATCCAGTTGGATTACGCCAACTCTTTTTTCTTGCGTGATTGTCTCTCGCGAGAATCTGACAGCGCATCGTATTCTTCTTTCGATCCGACGATCAGGTTTTCGTATTGACGCATACCCGTACCGGCAGGGATCAGGTGACCTACGATCACGTTCTCCTTCAAACCTTTCAGTTCGTCGCGTTTTCCACGAACAGCCGCTTCGCTCAATACTTTGGTTGTTTCCTGGAATGAAGCCGCGGAAACAAAGCTTTCAGTACCCAAAGAAGCTTGCGTGATACCCATCAACGTAGGTCTCGCAACCGCAGCTTGCGCATCACGGGCGGTAACCAGTTTCAGGTCACGACGTTTCAGGCTTGAATTCTCATCGCGCAAACGACGTACCGAAACGATCATACCAGGTTTCAGTGTTTCGGAGCTACCTGAGTCCTCAACCACTTTCATATCCAGGATCTTATCGTTTTCCTCGCGGAATACCACGCGGTCGACAGCCTGCATTTCGAGGAAGTTGGTGTCTCCAGCGTCCAGAATATCCACTTTCTGCATCATCTGGCGTACGATACACTCGATATGCTTATCGTTGATCTTCACACCTTGCAGACGGTATACTTCCTGAATTTCATTCACCAGGTATTCCTGAACTGCGGTTGGTCCTTTGATAGAAAGGATATCCGCAGGGGTAATGGCACCGTCGGAAAGCGGGTCACCGGCTCTCACGAAGTCACCATCCTGAACAAGGATGTGTTTCGACAGAGGTACCATGTAACGGCGTTGTGTTCCGTCTTTCGATTCGATATGGATTTCACGGTTACCGCGTTTTACGCCACCGTAAGATACTACACCGTCGATTTCAGAAACCGTTGCAGGGTTCGATGGGTTACGTGCTTCGAACAATTCGGTCACACGTGGCAGACCTCCCGTGATATCGCGTGTTTTACCAACTACACGAGGGATTTTCGCCAACGGCTGACCAGCCTTGATAGCCGCACCTGCCTTCACAACCAGACGCGCCCCCACAGGAAGGTTATAACCTTTTTCAGTCTGATCTTTCAACAATGTAGACTTACCTTTCACCACGATTGCCGGGTTCTTGGTTTTGTCACGCGTTTCAATGATCACCGATTCCTGGAAGCCTGTTTGTTCGTCAAACTCTTCACGGAATGTGATACCTTCTTCAATAGCGTCGAAGGAAACAGTTCCTGTGAATTCGGAAAGGATTACCGCGTGATAAGGGTCCCAGGTACAAAGTTCCTGTCCTTTGAATACGGTGTCACCTTCTTTCACTTGCAAATGCGCACCGTAAGGTACGTTGTTCGAGATCAGCAGTTGTTTCGTTTCAGGGTGAACGACTTTTACTTCACCTGAACGGCCCATTACTACTGTTACTTCGTCGCCTTCCGAGTTAACAGACTGTACAAGACGAAGGTCTTCGAACTGGATCAAACCGTCGAATTTCGCTTTGATGTTGGCTTCAACAGAGATGTTGGAAGCCGTACCACCCACGTGGAATGTACGGAGTGTCAGCTGTGTACCCGGCTCACCGATTGACTGGGAAGCGATTACACCTACTGCCTCACCGATGTTCACCATCTGGGCAGATGCAAGGCTGCGTCCGTAGCATTTTGCACAAACACCATCACGCGTTTCGCAAGTCAGTACCGAACGGATTTCAACGGTTTCAATGGCTGTCTCATCAATGTAAGAAGCGATTTCTTCTGTGATCTCCTGTCCTGATGTAAGGATCAATTCGTTGGTCAACGGATCGAACACATCGTGTACACTTACGCGACCGAGGATACGCTCTGACAATGGCTCTACGATATCCTCATTGTCTTTCAATGCTGAGATCGCGATACCGCGGAGCGAGCCGCAGTCTTCTTCCACTACTACCACGTCTTGTGCAACGTCGTGCAAACGACGGGTCAGGTAACCCGCATCCGCAGTTTTCAACGCTGTATCGGCCAAACCTTTACGCGCACCGTGGGTAGAGATAAAGTATTCCAAAACGTCGAGACCTTCCTTAAAGTTGGAAAGGATCGGGTTTTCGATGATTTCACCCGCACCACCAGCGATGTTTTTCTGAGGCTTGGCCATAAGACCCCTCATTCCACCCAGCTGACGGATCTGCTCGCGAGAACCGCGGGCTCCGGAGTGCATCATCATATAGATTGAGTTGAATCCGCCTTTGTCTGTTTCCAGTTGCTTCATCAACGTCTCTGTAATGCGTGAGTTAACGCGCGTCCAGATATCGATCACCTGGTTATAACGTTCGTTCTCAGTGATAAGACCCATCAGGTAGTTGTTCCAGACGTTTTCAACATCGCCTTTCGCTTGCTCGATAAGTTTTTCTTTCTCACTTGGAACCATTACATCGTCCAATCCCATTGACAAACCGCCTTTGAAGGCCATTTGGAAACCAAGTTCTTTGATTTCGTCAAGGAATTGCGCTGTACGTGCCACACCAGCTTGTTTGAATACCAAACCGATGATCTGCTGAAGTTTCTTTTTAGTCAACAATTCGTTGATATAACCCACTTCCTCAGGAACAGCCTGGTTGAACAGGATACGTCCTGCTACGGTGTCAACCAGCTTGGTTTCAAATGTTCCGTCGTCGTTACGTACGCGCAGACGGCATTTGATATTGGCATGTTTCGAAAGCTTGCCTTCGTTGATCGCGATGATAACTTCATCAGGACCGTAGAATATCTTGCCTTCTCCGATGATCGGATACTGCTCTGTGCTTACGCGTCCTTTGGTCACATAATAGAGACCCAAAACCATGTCCTGAGATGGTACCGTGATCGGCGCACCGTTGGCAGGGTTAAGAATGTTATGTGAAGAAAGCATCAGCATAGACGCTTCCAATACGGCTTCCTGACCCAGTGGTACGTGTACCGCCATCTGGTCACCGTCAAAGTCGGCGTTGAATGCCGTACAAACCAATGGGTGAAGCTGGATCGCCTTACCTTCGATCAGTTTAGGCTGGAATGCCTGGATACCCAAACGGTGAAGTGTCGGAGCACGGTTAAGCAATACCGGGTGACCTTTCAGTACGTTTTCGAGAATATCCCAGATCACAGGATCCTTGCGGTCTACGATCTTCTTCGCTGATTTTACAGTTTTAACGATTCCACGCTCGATCAGCTTGCGGATAATGAACGGCTTGAAAAGCTCAGCCGCCATATCTTTGGGCAAACCGCATTCGTGCAGTTTCAATTCAGGACCTACCACGATAACCGAACGACCAGAATAATCGACACGCTTACCAAGCAAGTTTTGACGGAAACGGCCTTGCTTTCCTTTCAGCATGTCTGAAAGTGATTTCAATGCACGGTTACCTTCTGAACGTACCGCATTCACTTTACGGCTGTTATCGAAAAGCGAGTCAACCGCTTCCTGCAACATCCTTTTTTCGTTACGCAAGATCACCTCAGGTGCCTTGATCTCGATCAGACGCTTCAGACGGTTGTTACGGATAATTACACGACGGTAAAGGTCGTTCAAATCCGAAGTCGCGAAACGACCTCCATCCAGAGGTACAAGCGGGCGCAATTCTGGTGGAATAACCGGCACCATTTTGATCACCATCCATTCAGGGCGGTTTTCGATACGGGTATTCGCATCACGGAATGCTTCTACCACTTTCAGACGTTTCAAAGCTTCCGCTTTACGTTGCTGAGAAGTGTCGGTAGCAGCTTGGTGACGGAGTTCATAAGAAAGTTCGTCGAGCTTAATGCGGCTCAACAGCATTTCCAGTGCATCGGCACCCATTTTCGCGATGAATTTGTTGGGATCCGTGTCAGGAAGCAACTGGTTTTCGCGTGGGAGCTTGTCGATGATATCGAGGTATTCATCTTCAGTCAGGAAGTCGAGGTAGCTAACACCGTCCTCTTCTTTGATACCTGGCTGAACAACCGCGTACCGTTCGTAATAAATGATCTGATCGAGTTTCTTGGTAGAAAGTCCCAACAGGTAACCGATTTTGTTCGGCAAGCTGCGGAAGTACCAGATATGTGCAACAGGAACTACCAGTTCAATGTGCCCCATGCGCTCGCGGCGAACCTTTTTCTCGGTTACCTCTACACCGCAACGGTCGCAGATAATTCCTTTATAACGGATGCGCTTGTATTTCCCGCAATGACATTCCCAGTCTTTTACGGGACCGAAAATGCGCTCGCAGAACAGACCGCCCATCTCCGGCTTGTAGGTCCGGTAGTTGATGGTTTCAGGCTGGGTTACTTCACCGAAGGAGCTTTCTAGAATAGACTCCGGTGACGCCAGACTGATCGTCATTCTGGAAAAGTCGCTATTTAATTTTTTATTCTTTTTGAAAGACATAATAAAGAGTCGTTTGTCTGTTAGTCGAAACTAAATGATTGCATTTCTAAGCGGCGCATTTCGCAATGCGCCGCTTACGACTAAAAATTAGTCCAGTGTAATCTCCAATGCTAGTCCGCGAAGCTCGTGGACAAGTACGTTGAATGACTCTGGGATATTTGGTTTCGGAAGGTTTTCACCTTTCACGATCGCTTCGTACGCTTTGGCACGGCCCACCACATCATCGGATTTCACGGTAAGGATCTCCTGAAGAATGTGCGATGCACCGAACGCTTCAAGCGCCCACACTTCCATCTCACCGAAACGCTGTCCACCGAACTGCGCTTTACCACCCAGCGGTTGCTGCGTAATGAGCGAGTATGGCCCGATAGAACGCGCGTGCATTTTATCGTCAACCAAGTGGCCCAGTTTCATCATATACATCAGACCGACAGTTACAGGTTGGTCAAACTGCTCACCAGTCAAACCATTGTACAGATAAGTACGTCCCCAATCCGGCAGACCTGCTTCTTTCAACTCGGCAGCAACTTCCGCTTCCGTAGCACCGTCAAAGATCGGTGTTGCGTAGCGACGGCCAAGTTTCAGACCAGCCCATGCAAGGATGGTTTCGTAAATCTGACCGATGTTCATACGTGAAGGTACCCCAAGTGGGTTCAACACGATGTTAACCGGTGTTCCGTCTTCCAGGAATGGCATATCTTCGTCACGAACGATACGGGCAACAACCCCTTTGTTACCGTGGCGACCTGCCATTTTATCCCCAACCTTCAGTTTACGTTTCTTGGCGATATATACTTTCGCCAGTTTCACGATACCAGCAGGCAGTTCATCACCAACTTCCAATGCGAAACGATCGCGTTTGAAGCGGCCCATTACTTCGCTACGGGCATTGAGGTAGTTTTTCAACACCAATGAAACCTGAAGGTTTACGTTGCTATCCTCGGTCCATGAATCGGTCAGAACGTCTCCGATGAGGTTAACCTCTTCGGGAACTGCATACTGGCTTTCGTCACGGTACGGGTTGTTGGCAGGGAAAAGGTTCTCGGAGATATTTCTCACGTTGAACTTCATTCCTTTGCTGATCAACTCATCACCGAATTTGTGCTTAACGCCTGAGCTGGTTTTACCGTCAGTCAATGTTACCAGCTTGTCGATCACGCGACCACGCAATGCAGTCAGGTCACGGCTGTATTTTTTCATCAACAGACGAAGCTCGTCTTTATGTTTTGCACGCTCTTCTTTGGTCGGGCGGGAGAACAGTTTGGTATCGATTACCACACCTTTCATCGATGGCGGTGCTTTTTTGGAAGCATCCTTCACATCACCAGCCTTGTCACCGAAGATCGCACGAAGCAATTTTTCTTCCGGAGTTGGATCAGATTCTCCTTTTGGAGTGATCTTACCGATCAGGATATCACCTTCTTTTACTTCTGTACCCACTTGTACGATACCGTTTTCATCGAGGTTCTTCACAGTTTCCTCGCTTACGTTCGGGATCTCAGCGGTCAATTCCTCTTCTCCGCGTTTCGTATCACGCACTTCGAGTTCGAATTCTTCGATGTGGATCGAAGTAAAGATATCGTCGCGTACTACTTTTTCGGAGATTACGATCGCATCCTCGAAGTTGTATCCCTGCCAAGGCATGAATGCAACCAAAAGGTTACGGCCCAATGCAAGTTCACCACCTTCTGTACCATAACCCTGGCAAAGCGGCTCGCCTTTCTTCACTTTCTGGCCTTTAAGGACCATTGGTTGAAGGTTAAGGCAGGTATCCTGGTTGGTACGACGGAATTTAACCAAGTCATAAGAAACGCTGTCCTCGATAAAGCTAACGAGGCGGTCATCATCTGTACGGTCGTATTTCACGACGATCTTCTTCGCATCTACGAATTCGATTTCGCCGTCACCTTCCGCAACTACCAATGCACGTGAGTCCATTGCCACGCGGCGTTCCAGACCAGTTCCTACGATAGGAGCCTGTGGACGCAACAAAGGCACACCCTGGCGCTGCATGTTGGATCCCATCAAGGCACGGTTCGCATCATCATGTTCAAGGAACGGAATCAGCGAAGCTGCAACAGATACGATCTGGTTCGCAGCAACGTCCATATATGACGCTTGCGAAGGATCCACCATCGGGAAGTCTCCTTCGAAACGTGTTTTGATTTTTTCAACGGTGAAGTTTCCTTCCTTATCAACAGAGGCATTGGCCTGTGCGATGTACTTGGAATCTTCTTCTTCCGCCGTCATGTAGATCAGCTCGTTCGTCAGCTTACCTGTGCTATCGATTACACGGTAAGGTGTCTCGATGAAGCCCATACCGTTCACTTTCGCGAATACGCAAAGTGACGAGATCAGACCGATGTTCGGACCTTCGGGAGTTTCGATTGTACACAGACGCCCGTAGTGGGTGTAGTGAACGTCACGAACCTCGAATCCTGCTCTTTCACGGGAAAGACCACCTGGCCCAAGTGCCGACATACGACGTTTGTGCGTAATCTCAGCCAATGGGTTCGTTTGGTCCATGAACTGAGAAAGCTGGTTGGTACCGAAGAACGAGTTGATTACTGACGACAATGTTCTTGCATTGATCAGGTCAACAGGCTTGAAATCTTCGTTGTCACGTACGTTCATACGCTCCTTAATGGTACGCGCCATACGCGCAAGACCTACACCGAACTGTGCGTAAAGCTGCTCGCCAACCGTACGTACACGACGGTTTGACAAGTGGTCGATATCATCGACTACCGCTTTCGCATTGATCAGACCGATCAGGTATTTCACGATGGAAACGATATCACCGGTTGTCAGGACGCGAACGTCAAGGCTGGTATCCGATCCCAATTTCTTGTTGATACGGTAACGGCCAACATCACCCAGGTCATAACGTTTGTCAGAGAAGAACAAGCTCTGGATCACATCACGTGCAGTTTGCTCATCCGGTGCTTCTGCGTTACGCAGCTGACGGTAAATTTGCTCAACAGCTTCCTTGTCGGAGTTTGAGCTATCTTTTTGAAGCGTATTATAAATGATGTTATAATCCGCAACGTTCATGTCCTCTTTGTGCATGATGATCGATTTCTGTCCTGATTCCAGGATTACATCGATATCATCTGCTGAAATGGAAGAATCACGTTCCAGCAACACTTCGTTACGCTGGATAGAAACTACCTCGCCGGTATCCTCATCCACAAAGTCCTCAGTCCATGTACGGAGAACCCTTGCCGCCAACCGGCGTCCTACTGCCTTTTTCAGGTTAGCAGGCGTTGCGCTGATTTCTTCTGAAAGGCCGAACAGGTCGAGGATATCTTTATCAGATCCGAAACCGATCGCTCTCAAAAGGGTGGTTACAGGGAATTTCTTCTTACGGTCGATGTACGCGTACATCACGTTGTTCACGTCCGTAGAGAATTCGATCCAGGAACCTTTGAATGGAATAATCCGCGCGGAATATAGTTTAGAACCATTGGTGTGCTTGCTCATCGAGAAGAACACGCCTGGTGAACGGTGAAGCTGAGATACGATTACACGCTCAGCACCATTGATCACAAACGAACCTCTTTCGGTCATGTAAGGAATGTTCCCCAGGAACACTTCTTGCTCAATGGTTTCAAATTCTTCATGATCGGCGTCGTTACAGATCAGCCGCAGTTTCGCCTTCAAAGGTACTGCGTAAGTCAGACCGCGATCGATGGATTCGTCGACAGAGTACTTCGGTGGTTCAAGGAGGTAATCGATGAACTCGAGAACGAAGTTTTCACGTGAGTCGGCGATGGGAAAGTTTTCAGCGAAAACTTTGTACAATCCTTCTCCGGAACGGTCTTCAACCGATGTATCCAGACTAAAGAAATCGCGGAACGACTGTACCTGGATTCCCAAAAGATCCGGATAATCGATAATCTGATTAATCCGAGAGAAGTTCTTTCTTGGTGTTTTTGGATTAATTGTAGCCAAGGCTATGTGTGATTTGGGTTAGCAGAAAAACTAATTAGTTTTAACCTAATCTATTGCCTCGTAGAAGAGTAAAGTTGATACCCCTGTTCTTCTTTCCTACGAGTAAAGAAGTGTTTCGGGCAATCAGCTTGGGGGGATTACAGGGGGCAATCTCGTTACCACCTTTACCAGAACGATAAGAAAGGCTTTTTCGTTTGGTTGGTATACAAAACAGGAAAAGACCTGACGGTTGTCAGGCCTATTCCCGTAGAATTTATCGTCTAATGCTGTGGAGCAAATTACTTCACTTCAACTTCTGCACCAGCTTCTTCAAGTTGCTTTTTCAGAGCGTCAGCTTCGTCTTTAGCAACACCTTCCTTTACAGGTTTTGGAGCACCGTCAACGAGTTCTTTCGCTTCTTTCAGGCCAAGACCAGTAAGGTCTTTAACCAACTTCACAACAGCAAGTTTACCTGCACCAGCTGATTTCAAGATTACATCGAAAGATGTTTTCTCTTCTACCGCAGGAGCATCAGCACCAGCGCCACCAGCAGGACCTGCTACCATTACTGCACCAGCAGCTGCTGGCTCAATACCGTACTCGTCTTTAAGAATTGCAGCCAATTCGTTCACTTCTTTAACCGTAAGGTTAACAAGCTGTTCTGCGAAAGCTTTCAAATCTGCCATTTTTATTTAGATTTTTTTGATTATACAATAAGATGATTTTAAAAAAGCTCTATTTATTTTAACCCGGAGAGCTTACCCTGGCTATTCAAATTAGTCCTCTTTTTCAGATAAAGTTTTCAGAATACCGGCCAGGTTCTGTCCGCCGCTTGTAAGAGCGCCGATAACATTTTTGGCAGGCGATTGCAGCAATCCGATCACTTCGCCGATCAGTTCTTGTTTCGATTTCAGCGAAATCAGAACATCCAGCTGGCTTTCTCCAACGAAAAGGGCAGTATCAACAGAAGCTCCTTTGAACTTCAGCTTATCGCTACCTGATTTCTTTTTGAAATCCTTGATCAGTTGTGCAGGTACTTTACCTGACTCCGGGTGAAACATTACTCCGGAAAATCCTTTCAACACTTCGTCGAAAGAAGAATAGTCCGTATCTAGTGTTTCGAGCGCTTTTTTAATCAATGTATTCTTCACAACACGATATTCAACACCACGCTCGAAGCAAAGGCCTCTGAGGGTGTTTACCTCGCTCACGGTCATACCGTTTGCGTTGGTAATGTAGAAGTATGGCGTGCTGGCGAATTTCTGACTTAATTCGTCAATAATTACTGCTTTTTCTTCCCGTGTCATATTACAGTCCTGGAATCGTGTTTTTGTCAATAATAACACCCGGGCTCATCGTGCTTGACAAGTGAATGCTTTTTACGTAAGTACCTTTTGCCGATGAAGGCTTAAGGCGAACCAAGGTATTGATAACCTCCGTTGCGTTCTGTGCAAGCTGGTCAGTTCCGAAAGATACCTTTCCGATGCTGGTGTGAATGATACCGGTTTTGTCAACTTTGAAGTCGATTTTACCAGCTTTCACTTCTTTTACCGCTTTCGCTACATCCGGAGTTACAGTTCCTGACTTAGGGTTTGGCATCAGACCGCGAGGACCCAACACTTTACCAAGTCTACCTACTTTTGCCATTACACTCGGCATTGTAATAATCACGTCGATGTCTGTCCAGCCTTGCTCGATTTTCGTAATGTATTCGTCAAGACCAACATAATCCGCTCCTGCCTCTTTCGCTTCTGCCTCCTTGTCGGGAGTACACAGCACCAATACGCGAACTTCTTTTCCGGTTCCGTGTGGCAATGTTACCACGCCACGTACCATTTGGTCAGCTTTACGCGGATCTACGCCCAAACGAACGTCAATATCTACGGAAGCATCAAATTTGGTATAGGAAATCGTCTTCAGAACATCCGCAGCTTGTTCCAGGGTAAACGCCTGGGTTGCGTCGTATTTTGAAAGAGCTTCTTTTTGCTTTTTGGTCAATTTTCCCATGTTCTTTGTTTCTTTGGCGTATTTATAAATCTACGCTCAGTTGTTTTCTTCCCATGGGGCTTTGCCAGCCACGGTGATACCCATACTACGAGCCGTTCCCGCGATCATTTTCATAGCAGACTCTACGGTGAAGCAGTTCAGGTCGGGCATTTTAGTTTCAGCGATCGTTTTTACCTGATCCCATGAAACTGATCCTACCTTAATACGGTTTGGCTGAGCCGAACCTGTTTTCACTTTTGAGGCTTCCAGAAGAAGAATAGCGGCCGGGGGGGTTTTGATGACGAAGTCGAAAGACTTGTCTTTGTAGTATGTAATAACTACCGGCAATACCACACCCATTTTATCCTGGGTACGGCCATTGAACTGCTTGCAAAACTCCATGATATTCAAACCCTTCGATCCTAATGCAGGACCAATCGGAGGTGATGGGTTGGCTTGGCCACCTTTCACCTGCAGTTTGACGTATCCACCTATTTCTTTTGCCATTGTTTTGGAATTTGTCGGTTCATTGATTGACTAGCGGCTCACATGCAGTTGGAAGCCTACCTGCCCGCTATTCGCTCAACTATCCTTTTCTACTTGTGCGTAACTGAGTTCCACGGGTGTATTACGCCCGAATATTTTTACAACTACATTGAGTTTTTTCTTCTCATCGAATACTTCTTCCACCAGACCGATAAATCCGCTGAACGGACCATCTACAACCTTCACGGTTTCGCCTTTGATGAAAGACATGCTTGGCGCTTCTTCGTGCTGCTCTGCTTCGTCGACCTTACCGAGGATCCGGTTAATTTCAGACTGGCGAAGAGGGACAGGCACTTTGGAATTTCCTTCGGCATTGCCCAGGAAACCAATTACGCCGGGAATACTTGTAATAATGTGCAGAACCTCCCCTTTTGACAGATCGGCCGAAATGATAATATAGCCTGGAAAGAAATTCTTTTCCCGCACACGCTTTTTGCCATTGCGCATCTCATAGATCTTCTCGGAAGGGATCAGGATCTGCGGAACAAATTCGTTTAGCTTCTGGCGTGTTATTTCATTTTCAATGTAGGACTTGATCTTTTTCTCTTGTCCCGACACTGCCCTTAATACAAACCAATTTAGACTACTCATACCTTTCGAGGGGTTATCTTTGATAAAATAGCCTTAGAAAGACTGGTAAAACAGTTTCAGTGCGTTTTCGAAAACGAAATCCATCACACCTACCACAAAGGCAAAAATGAGCGAACCTACAAGCACCAGCGTGGTATTGGCTTGCAGCTCGTTGAAAGGCGGCCATGTTACATGCTGGGTCATTTCCTCCCAGGACGCTTTCAAAAAAGAAGTAAATTTTTCCATTTCACCTTTTCGATTTATGCACGGGTGGAGAGATTCGAACTCCCATCAACGGTTTTGGAGACCGCTATTCTACCCTTGAACTACACCCGTTTATCGCGCAACTCACTCATTGGGGCTGCAAAGATACGATTTTTTTATAAAAAACAAGTGCATCCCAGAAGAAATGCACTTGTTTTATTATTGCTATCTTGATTAGTCAAGAATTTCAGTTACCTGACCAGCACCTACGGTACGGCCACCTTCGCGAATCGCGAAACGAAGACCTTTTTCCATAGCGATTTTGTTGATCAGCTTCACTTCGATAGTGATGTTGTCACCTGGCATAACCATTTCAACACCTGCTGGAAGTGAGATTTCACCTGTCACGTCAGTGGTACGGAAGTAGAACTGAGGACGGTATTTGTTAAAGAATGGAGTGTGACGTCCACCTTCTTCTTTCGACAGTACGTAAACTTCACCTTTGAAGTGCAGGTGAGGCTTAACTGAACCTGGCTTACAGATTACCATACCACGACGGATATCTTCTTTGTCGATACCGCGAAGCAACAAACCTACGTTGTCACCAGCTTCACCGCGGTCAAGGATCTTACGGAACATCTCAACACCGGTTACGGTTGATTTAAGACCTTCTGCACCCATACCGAGGATATCAACAGGATCACCAGAGTTGATCACACCACGCTCGATACGACCAGTTGCAACAGTACCACGACCAGTGATCGAGAATACGTCTTCAACAGGCATCAAGAATGGAAGATCAGTCATACGTGGAGGAATTGGAATCCAGCTATCAACAGCATCCATCAATTCTTCGATTGTTTTCACCCATTTAGGATCGCCGTTAAGACCACCCAAAGCAGATCCCTGAACAACAGGAATGTTATCACCATCGAATTCGTAGAAGCTCAGAAGCTCGCGGATTTCCATCTCAACGAGTTCAAGAAGTTCCGGATCATCAACCATGTCCACTTTGTTCATGAACACAACAAGCTGAGGAACACCTACCTGACGAGCAAGAAGGATGTGCTCACGAGTTTGTGGCATAGGACCGTCAGTGGCAGCAACCACGATGATCGCGCCGTCCATCTGAGCAGCACCAGTTACCATGTTCTTCACATAGTCAGCGTGACCTGGGCAGTCAACGTGCGCATAGTGACGGTTGGCTGTCTGGTATTCTACGTGTGAAGTATTGATTGTGATACCGCGCTCTTTCTCTTCAGGAGCATTGTCGATTGATGAGAAGTCGCGTTTCTGTGCAAAACCTTTATCAGCCAACACAGTTGTAATCGCCGCTGTAAGGGTAGTTTTACCGTGGTCAACGTGCCCGATAGTACCAATATTTACGTGGGGTTTCGAGCGGTCAAACGTCTCTTTTGCCATGACTTAAGTACGCTTAAAATTAAAAGTTATTACGAATTTATTATACACTACAAATTGATCCTGCTGGCTTCCTGCAATCATACACCGCAAACGTTACCAAACCAGGATCAAAACCAATACAGGACAAAACTCCTGCCTTCTGAGCTTTTCAGGGAATTTGACGGCACCGGCCGCCCGGCCCTGATCTCTTCCTTATCAAGGAAGTGCTCAAAAACTTTTGAGCTTTTGAGGGGATTTGAACCCCTGACCTCTTCCTTACCAAGGAAGTGCTCTACCCCTGAGCTACAAAAGCAATCTTTATTAGAACCAAAAAGCGATTAGCGAAAAAGTATCTATTGAATGTTTTCGCTAATCGCTTCGATGATGCTTCTAATGGAGCGGAAGACGAGGTTCGAACTCGCGACCTATAGCTTGGAAGGCTATCGCTCTACCAGCTGAGCTACTTCCGCATTTGTCTTTGTCCTAAGCTTCAAAACTGGTATGATTTGAAGCATTTTCAGACTCAAACTGTGGGGGCGGATGGATTCGAACCACCGTAGGCATACACCAGCAGATTTACAGTCTGCCCCATTTGGCCACTCTGGTACACCCCCAGACAACATTTCAACACAAGCGTGAAAACCGTTTGTTTCACAATTTGGAGTCGCAAAATTATACCCATTTTTTAGATTCTCAAATTCTTTTTAAAAAAAAATAAAAAAAAATGCGAGCCGGAATCAAAAACAGCGATTCCGGCCCGCATGGGCACTTTTTGGACTTAAAACAATCTCACCCCGAAACTCAACATCCGAACCGAAGGGCCCCGGTTGGCCTCGTATAGATTGTTTAAATCGTAGTTCACAAATAAGTCAGGAAAGTTACGGATACCTATTTCGGCAGCTAAACCATAACGCAGATCTTCGATATAGAAATTTCGTCTGTCGTGATCCACATCCTTCGTCCCCACACGTCGGACCTTCGTGTAGCTGCCCAGGCGGTACCCCCCATAGACACCTGCACTGATGTAAGAAATGAACGACCTTGAAAAGCTCAGCGTCGGCATGACCGACAGATTCACGTATGGTACGACGAGCTTCGATTTCTTTAACTCAACTTCCTGTCCTGCATCGTCCTTCACGAGCGGGAACTCAACCCCGTCATCCGTCTTAATGATCGTATTATTGCCGTCGTACATCATATTGTACCACGAAAAATCGATCCCGAAATCCAGATGCAGCCTGGCGTCTTTCCCCTTGATTACGTTTGCGCTGGCCACGTAGCCCAAACTCACAAAGCGGGAACCGAATGGTTTGAGGTCGTAATCGCTTTTCGTGAAACCCGGCGTGCTTTCGTTGGTACCATAAGTATTGAGGCCCAATGCGATATTAAATCCTTTCCGCGGGCTCGAACCGCCCCACGACTTCCTGTGAAACCGCTTTCCGATACGCCTGTAAGTCGAATCCGAACCTACGACTTCGTCGCCTTCCTTTACTTCCACACCGGATCCATCGATAGAAACTTTCGTGTCGCCGTCCTTAATGTGAATACCACGAAGGCCAATCCTGACGTAGTCTTTATCAGCTTCGTCCGGGTTCTTCAGGTATTTGTTCCCGTTGAACTCCTCCCGCAAAAACGTCGTATCGGCCTGGGTACTATCCAACCTTATTTTGAGATCCTTCAAAAGCGCATTCAGGTCGTATTTCATAATCTTTTCCAACTCTGTCCGATTCTCTCCGTAAATGATCAGCCGCGTTTTATCCCCGAATGTCACAATAATCGAATCCTTGTCACCACCGCCGGAGCGGGAGAACTGATCGTTGGATTTCAACGACCCGGCGCGTGCGCCAATGGCAACCAGCAGTACCAGCATCGCCATTGCATATATTTTACTTTTCATGGCACAATAGATTACAGTTTTGTCTTGTCTTTTGGGTGATCTTTTTCTGAACTTCTTTCGTCCTTGTTACGCAGGCGATCGTCCACACGTGCCACAAGGCTTTTGGGATTAAAACCGACTTCATCCCAATCGACCTTCTCGCCTGCTCTCGCATTTTTGAGCTGACGGAAAACCCGTGAGAACCGGGAGCCGCGTGGTTTGTCATCCGCTTCATTAGTACCGGTCTCCACGGCCACGACAATCGTTCTTGTCGGTTCCGCTTCCGGCTTGTTTACCCGACTAACAGCTGGCTCATCGGGCAAAATCTTGATTCCCTGAACAACAAGGGTATTTCCAGGTTCCGGCTGTATCGCATTGGCCGGAACAGACGGTTTTTCATTCAAAGCCACAACCGGTACATCCTCGATTTGTTCAGGATCGGCAAGCGGCGTTTCCTTTACCTGTTTTGGTGCTTTTTGTGTTCGGGCTATTTCGGCTACATGAATAGCTGGTTTCAAATCCTTTTGATCGTTAACCAACCCATTACCTGCTTTTTCCGCTGCCGCCAACCGTTCAACCGGCGGAATTGATTTTTCAATGGGAGAAACCACCGGATCCTTTTGAGCTGGCCTAGCTATCGCAATAGTTTGATGCGACTTGATACCTCCCGGTAAAGCAGCCTGCTGATTCTGCCAAACCAGGTATCCTCCCATCACCGCGGCAGCCACACCGGCCGCAGCATACCAACCCCACACAATCAAACGGCCTCGTACCGGGAGACTTCTCGCCGACTGCTTTTCCTGAATTTTCAGCCACGCATTTTCCGAAGGTGTTCTTTCCAATCCTTCGAGTCTGCGTTTGAGAAGATCATCAACAGGATGCTTTTTCATAGTCTACTTTTTTTTTATAATCATTCTCCCATTCCACAACCATCTTTTGAAGCAAGGCGCGGGCACGGTGCAATTGTGATTTCGATGTACTTTCGGTAATACCCAGCATCTGGGCTATTTCAATATGGGCGTAGCCTTCAATGGCGTACAGGTTAAAAACCGTCCTGTAACCTACCGGCAATGCCTCTATCAACGCCATCAGCTCTTCGGTTTCCAGGTTTTGGTCGGCGTGGATGTAGTCGGGGATATTATTAGCTTCGTCGGAAAGGTTGTCTTCCAAAATCCGCTTCTGCTTCCGGAGGTATCCCAGCGACTCATTCACCATGATCCTTCTCACCCACCCCTCAAAACTTCCGTCGCTATTGAACTGGCCTATTTTATCAAACACTTTCAAAAAACCTTCCACCATCACATCCTCGGCCGCCATTTCGTCGCATACATAGCGGAAGCACAAAGCCAGCATACGGTGGCTGTACTTGTCGTAAAGCTGTCGCTGCGCCTTAGGATCTTCCTTCCTGAGCGCTTTAACAAGCTGTGCTTCCTGGCTAAATAGTGCTAAAATTCGACCCATTCTAATTGGTGGTTTCGATAGCAAGATGCGCATTCCTCTGCGTGAGGTTGCATGTGCCGGTAAAGTTTTTTGATATTTTTTTAGCTTTGATGCGAATATCTCTCATTGTACACCAAAAGGACTTTCCACAATGCTCGACTCCTCTGCACCCATTGGAATTTTTGACAGCGGAATCGGCGGTATGACCGTCGCCAGCGCCGTAACCCGGTTACTTCCACAGGAAAACACCATTTATTTCGGCGACACGGCGCATTTGCCTTACGGCGACAAATCCACAGCTGCCATCCAGGCCTATTCGATCAAAATCTGCAATATGCTTTTACAGCAAAACTGCAAACTGATCCTCATCGCCTGCAACTCCGCGTCAGCAGCAGCCTATGAGCTCGTGCGGGAGTACGTGGGAAGCAAAGCGAAGGTTCTGAATGTGATCGATCCGGTGGTGGATTATGTGAAGGAACATTATGAAGGTAAAACCATCGGGCTGATCGGTACCAAACAGACGGTACTTTCCAATGTGTATAAAAAGAAGGTCGATGCGCTGGACAGGAACATTCACCTGAAATCCCTGGCTACGCCGTTACTGGCGCCGATGATCGAGGAAGGCTTTTTTGATAACAATATCAGCGAGAGCGTCATCGCCAATTACCTGTCCGATCCTTCTTTGAATGGTATCGAAGCGCTGATCCTTGGCTGTACGCATTACCCGCTGATCAAAAGCCAGATCCGTAAATTCTACGGCGATACCGTGGAAACGCTCGATACTTCGGATATCGTCGCACGCTCGCTGAAAGCCTGGCTCGAACAACATTACCTTATCAACGAGAAAGGCGAAGGCAAGCGGCAGTTCTATGTTTCGGATTATACACTTTCGTTTGAGCAGTCAACGAACATATTCTTCGGCCGGCAAATCCAGCTGGAACATTACCCGCTTTGGGAATAATGCATTAGTAAACCAATTTCACCGGCCCGAGCAGACCCGACGGCATCGGTGACCAGCGCGTCGCATCGAACTTTTTATAGGTGATGTCTACGATATTAATGTCATAAAATTTCTTCCAATCGGGCTGCTGCTGGTCGCGGAGGCGCATGTAGTTGGCCGAGAGATTAGTGACTTCGATTTCCAGTACATTGCCTTTCAGTTTTAAGGCATGACCGGCGTGAAGTTGAAATGGGATATGCCAGGCTGTTCCCAAATCTTTGCCATTCAATTTTACATGCGCCACTTCCCGGACATCGCCCAGATCAATTTTCGCACCTTCGTACTGTTTTAATGGTCCTTTCAGATCGAATGTGATCCGGTAACGGGCCTTTCCGGAAAAATACTCAGCCGAATCGGGTAAGGTAGTCCAGGATTTAAGCGTCGCTAGCTTCGCGGGCGCCGGTAAGGAAGGTTTTCCAGCGATAAACTTCACTTCCCAACTTCCTTTGATTTCTAACTCTTTCGACGCTTTGTTCACAAATGGTATGTCCGAGCCATCGCCTGCACCTTCCAGGAAAGTTGATTCCCCGGGAGGCAGGTTTAGAAATACTTCATAAATTCCATCCTTTTCGCGAACATACATTAATGACTGTCCATGAAGTGGTCTGTTTTGCGAAACCAGTTCTCCTTTACCCAATTTCACCCAGCCTGATCTGAAAGCACTTCCCAAATTTGCCACGAAATACAAAGGAATTCCCCTGGAATCCCGTTTTCGAATAAATGTCAATCCTTTTTGCGCCAGCTCTTCACGAATGACATGATTAGCGGCAAGATCGGTATCAAGATCTTTGGAAATTCTTACGTTTTTAAGATTCGAAATATGGGTCAAATTTTGAATAAAAGTCGTCTGTCTTTCTTCATGATTCGCATTACCCGTAACCATAGCAGGCAACTTCCCGTCAAACACGATTTTTCCACCGGCATTAGCCAGTCGCGATAGCTCTTTTAAGGTCTCCTCGGGCAAATAGGTGGTTGAAGGAATGACCAATGTCTTGTAAGTGGCGCTTCCAGAGCTCAAAGCCCCATTCGCGTCAACCTCAAAATGCTTCAACTGCAAATCCGAAACAAAATCGAATGCATAACCTTCCTCCCAGAGCCTTTCTGACAGCTTTCCAAACGGCAAATCCAGTAGCCAGCGATCCACATGATGCACTTCCAGCAAATGCACGCCGCCGCCCGATCTTGCTTTGGTAGCCCACAAATCGTGGATCGGAAAATAGACCAGCACGTCGTTATCCGGTTTACTATCCTGCAATAGCTTCTGGCACCACTCCACATACTGATTTAGCAATGGAAAATGCTCCGAGAAATGAGAAGTCTTTCCAAAATTGGTGGAAGCGTAAAAAAGCCAGCCTGGGAAACCTTCCTTTTCGGGAGAATAGGTGGAGCCGTGGTAAAAAATGTGGTTGATACCCGCCGTAAAAAGCTCGTCGATCTGCGGCTTGATTTGGGATAACGAAACTTTGAAATGATTCGCAAGCCAGGTGCCTGTCTCAGAACTCACCAATTTCTTCCCGGATAAATTCGCGGCAGAAGATGCGAACTTCATCGCCAGCGGGTTCGGCGTTCCGAACTGATCGATCGAATAATCGGGATCGACGCGCAGGCCGGGAATGTTGAAGCGGCTGGTACCAAATGATTCCGTTTCGGGAATATCGGCCGCTTCGTAAAGATCGAGCAGGTTACCCGGCGACCCGTGCGCCTGATAGCGCGTCACGAAACCGTGGGCGCGACTCCAATCGGTCCAGGGTTTTGCGTAGCGTTCCAGCAACAGCTCGGCCAGTGTCTGGTGGTAGTCTATTTTAACTAAGGTAGCTTCCGGGTTTCCGATCGAGTCATTGAGCAGGGTTAGTTTGTCCAACAAATCATAGTTCCTACGCGATTTGAACTGCTGTGCAAAATCATCCGTCCAGTTCGCACCGTAAGCTTCATAGGAATCATTATACATGGCCCTCGGCTTCTGCGGCGACTTGCTGAATGCGGAGTCAAATCGTGAGAGATATTGTACCATTCCATTTGCATTGAATGGATCCAATACCAATCCTTCGCCGCCTGGTGCGGCACGTTTCACTTTCTGCCCGGTTGGCTTTACCGACGGTTTCCCATCCGTTACCGTCATACTTTGTGCCGCAGTAGCCCGCGTGACGTTCGGGCCGCCGAAGGGCCAGCCGGTACCGGTAGTCATGTCCACGCCCAGCCCAAGGCGCTTTCCCTCTCGAATGGTGTGCTGCATGACATCCAGCCATTGCATTCCCAGGAATGGTATCCCAGCCTTTTCATACCCCTTAACCCCGTAAATCGGGATAATATGCACCCCGCCAAGCCCCGACTTGCTGAAATATTCGAGCTGGGCGGTAATATCTGCTTTGTTAACCGCACTGCCCATCCACCACCAATAGGTCCAGGGCTTAGCCGTCGACAATTTCTGTGCATTGATATTGGCAAATGGGGCAAGTATCAGGAGGATAACGAAGAGAATCCGGCGCATGATTGGACAGTGTTTTTCTTTAAAGACGCACAATGCATTATCTACGCCAATGCGCGAAAATATTTTGTCAAAAAACAAATGCATAAAAAAAGGGCGGAACCACATTGGCCCCGCCCTCAAATATCTTCCCAGGCTGATTAGCTATCGTAAGCCGACCGCACACGGGCCGCCACAAATTGCCGCTCGGCTTGCGCTCGCTTGGAATTGCGGTACCAAAGGTAGCCGATCACCGCTACGAGAATGTAAGGGATCACAAACAGGAACATAATGCCGGTATTCAATCCTACTCCTACGTTGTTCCGACCGTTACCCATCGAGCTTTCCACAGATCCGCGGCACATGGCGCATTGCGCAAACGCGCCGGCGCTGTTCAGCACGAACATGAATACCAATCCGGATATTACCAAAAACTTCTTCATACGTAATAAGGACTAATCATCAAATAAACGATCACACCGGTAACACTCACATAAAGCCAGATCGGCATCGCCCATTTCACAGCTTTCCGGTGTTCGGTGATTTGGTTGGTATACCCAAAATACACCGCCCGCAATACAAACCAAACGACCACGATCGACAACACAATATGCGAGATCAGCAAAAAGTAATACACAGGCCGTATCAATCCCGTTCCGCCGAAAGGTGTCGCTTCGTTTGAAATGTGATAAAGCACATAGCATACCAGAAACACCGAACCCAGCAAGAATGCGCCTGTCATCGTTTGCCGGTGCGCGTTGATATTTTTCTGTTTGATAAAATAAAAGCCCATGATCAGCAACATGGCCGTCACGGTATTGATCACCCCAATAATATGCGGCAGCACTTTTGTCCACTCGCCGAGATCGATCTTCTGCCGGATTCCCAGCAGCAACGCCACCACCACCGGAATGACGACAGCCAGAATATTGATAATACGTTCGTACTTCGGTTTTCTTTCGATTGTTAATGTAGCCATACCCACTTATTTCTCATTCTTCTTTTCATAATCGAGGATCTTGATCTCGGCCATCAGCCGGTCGGTTTCCTCTCCATCTCCGGCTTTATAAAAGCCTCTCACGTGTCTCTCCCGGTCAATCAGTACAATTCCTCCCGCCCGACCGTTAAATGCATCGCTTCCGTTTATCTCATCGGTTAATTCTTGCGCAAAACAGTTCGCTATTGCTTCCTTATCCACCTTAACGGCCCGCCAGTCGCCCATTCTCGCGGTATCCGAGGCGACCAGAATGACCTGCAAGTCGGTGATAGCCGACTTCAAAGCTACGATTCTATTCAACTCGTCGGCCGCCCTTACGCAAGGCTCGCCACAGTTCGACGGCATGCGGCTTACTACCGTTAACCGTCCGTCCAGCTTACTACCTCCGAATATGCCGCAACCAGCAGAAACCTGATGAAACAGCGTGTCGCCGTTTTGCACGATGATCGAGCCGTTAGCATCCTTTTCCGCGACAAAATACGGCAGATCGTAATGGTTCGTTCCGAACAGTTTCAGTAAAGCAAAAATCAAAGCCGGTATTACTAATGTGACGATCAGTAATCCGGCTTTGGGAAATTTCTTCATTCTATTCTATTATCCGAAAATCGCTTCGAAAATCGCATTTCCTTCAAGCATGAGCGCCAGGATCAGCCAGGCCACAAATATCACAGGTACTAATATTGACCAAATGAGCGTCTTTGTTTCATGTTTCAAGTGCATAAACTCTCCTACGATATAGAATGCTTTCACGATCGTCAGGACGATAAAGATCGATATTTTGAAAGTTCCGTGTGGTATTGTAAATGCGATCGCAAATTCGCCGGCTGTGATGAACAGAAGAATCCAAAAGGTCTTCCAAATCGCTTTACGCTGCTCGGCCCCTGCTTCGGGATCCTGGTTATGTACGTGGTGATGTTGTACTTCCGCCATTTTACTTCAATTTTAAATATTGTCCTATAAATTAAACCAGGTAGAAGAATGTAAATACAAACACCCAAACCAGATCCACAAAGTGCCAGTAGAGACCTACTTTCTCAACCATCTCGTAGCTTCCTCTTTTGTCGTAGAAACCTGTCGCCGCACGGAAGAAGATCAGAATGTTCAGGATGACACCTGAAAATACGTGGGTCCCGTGGAAGCCGGTAATGAAAAAGAAGAAGTCAGCGAATGCAGGAGGGCCGTATTGGTTTTCGGTAAGGTTAGCTCCGAATATGGTTTTCTCAATCCAGGTACCGTTCTCGATCACTTTCATAACCGTACCGGAATCGGTTCCGTGGATAAAGTGGCTCCATTCCCAAGCCTGGCAGCCCAGGAAGGTAAAACCACCCAGGATTGTCCAAAGCATATATTTTTCAACATTCGCGCGGTCCATGCGGTGACCGGCCTCTACTGCGAGTACCATTGTAACGGAACTCGCGATGAGGATGAATGTCATAATACCAACAAATACCAACGGCAGGGAGATACCGTGCAGGAACGGTACGGCTTCGTAAACCCTTTCAGGTACCGGCCAGTACATGTTGGAGAAGGTAAAATCTTCGTGTTTTCCGGTGAATGCAGGGAAACTAAACCGGGCTGTACCATATGCCACCAGCAAGGCAGAGAAAGTAAAGGTATCCGAGATGAGGAAGAACCACATCATCAGTTTACCGTAACTTGCTTTCATAGGCTCAATACCCCCCAACCACATTTTGGGTTCTACCGCGCCGGGTGTTGTTACATGTGCCGCCATTGATAAAAAAATTATTAATTAAAGGTCAATAAAAAAACAAAAAGGTATAACCAGAGTATATCCAAAAAGTGCCAGTAAGTAGCACTGATCTGAATTCTTCTCAGATTTTTGGAATGCACATTCAGCTTAAATGCCGAGAACAGCGCGAATACCAAAACAATCAAGCCGGTAATGATGTGGAAACCGTGAAGCCCGGTGAACACGTAAAAGAACGAGCCGGACGGGTTTCCCACAAAATAGACATTCATCGCCACCAGCTCTTTCCAGCCCTGAAACTGCATATAAAGGAAGATCAGGCCGAGTACAAAAGTAATAGAAATTGCTATTTTCAATTGTTGGAACTGATCTTTTTTTGCCGAAAAATAGGCCCATTGCATCGCTACACTACTCATTAACAGCACCACTGTACTGTACCAGAAGATCTGCGGCATTTCAAATTCGAGCCAGTTACCTTCCGCGCGGCGCACGAGGTATGCACTGCTCTGAGAAGCGAAAAGCATGATGATTGTTACGAGGAACAGCCAAAGAATAAACTTCTTCGGGTCCATCGCAAGCGTCTCCTGCGGCTCTCTTTCCAATTTATATTGCTGAACGTTTTCCATTTTTCACCCGGTTCTATTTCACAATTTATCCAACAAAAAAGCAATCTGCACGATTGGCAGATAAATGAACGATCCGAACATTAGCTGCTTCGCGGTCTTGTCCGTGCACTTCCGCATTAAATGGAACGTCTGTGCGAGGAACAATACCCCGAAAACCGTCGCAATGAATGCCGAATTGATGCCTGTCATTCCCAGTTCGTACGGCAACCAGCCGATCGGAAGCAGGAACAATGTATAGATCATGATCTGCAATGTCGTGTCCGAGTCTTTCAAACCATTGGCCGGCAAAAGTTTAAACCCTGCTCTCTTGTAATCCTCGTCCAGCACCCATGCAATCGCCCAGAAGTGCGGGAACTGCCAGAAAAACTGGATCGCAAACAGGATACCAGGTTCCAGACCGAAATGGTTTGTAGCTGCCACCCAGCCGATCATCGGAGGAAATGCCCCCGGGAAAGCTCCCACGAACACCGCGATCGGACCGACGCGCTTCAACGGCGTGTAAACAAAGCCGTAAAGCACAAGCGACAACAGGGAAATAAGCCCGGTTGTCAGGTTAAATACTGTTACAAATATCGTCAGTGAAACGACTCCGAGGATCGCCGCCCAAACAGCAGCCTGCTCCACAGTAATTCTTCCACTCGGCAATGGCCGCGAAGCCGTTCTTTTCATCATTTTATCCAGATCCTTTTCCAGAATCTGGTTGATAATGTTCGCTGAACCAGTGATACCGATAGAGGCCAGAACGAAAAGAACCATATCGACCGTCTTTACGTCACGCGAACCCAGGCAATAGCCCATTGCACCCGAGAAAGCGATCAACGACGCCAACCGGAACTTCAATAATTCAAATAAAACCCCTAATCTCTCTCTGATCTTCCCAACCCCGCTTGCACTTTCCTCTACTGAAATCATTATTACAGAAATTGAAAATTCTAAAACTGGCTATCACCTGCTATGGCTACGCCTTTGTATTTTAAATATTTTTTGCCGTTCACGACCAGCCATACGATAAATTGCAGGCCGATCAAAAGAACAGCGAATGTCAGGTGAATCGGTTGCGCAAATGCGGGAACCCCGAAATACGCCATAATAACACCGGTTGCTATCTCCGCTATCAATATCCAAAGGCAGGCTTTTGCAATTTTGCCGGCTACCGTTCCCTGGTTACCCGACTTCAAAACCCTGTTGATCCAGACCGCATTCACAACAAACACCAGAATTGAAAATGACCGGTGTATGTAAAAGTTAGCTCCGAGTTCTTCGATCCATTGTGACCTTGCACCGTAACCGAGCTTCATGATCACTACATCCATTGCCTCGCGTACCTGCGTACCCAAGAGGATCTGAAAAAGCGACAAAGCCATTACGACGATCCCTATTCCGCTGAGTATTTTCTCGCTCCCCTCACGCAAAGTCAACACCTTCCCGACATAGCCAGCCCACGTAAATACGTAGAGCACGATGAAAATAATCACTATGGCAAGCAGCATATGCACTGTAACGATCAACGGATGCAACTCGAAAGAAACTACTTTCGCCCCGAGCCATCCCTGGAAGCCCGTCAACAAAAAAGCCGCAAGGCTCAAAAAGAATATTTGCTTGTTTCCGGATTTCAGAAAAGGTATGGAAGCGAGCAGCGTCAGGAAAATCATGATACCCGTGAACACCCCGACGAGCCTGTTCACATACTCAGTCCAGGTTTTGGTCGCATTGAATTCGACCTCACCTTTCAGCTTGGCACCGTAAATCTCCTTGTAATCCGGAGGAAGTTGTGATGCCTCGGTAGGTGGTACCCATCGGCCAAAGCATTTCGGCCAGTCGGGACAGCCCATTCCTGAACCTGTACTTCTTACAATTCCGCCGGCTATTACCACCAGATAGAGCGTAACAAGTGTATATAAAGCCAATCGCCGGAACCGGCGATTGGCTTTAAGGTCAATGATGTGTTTTGAACTGGTCATTGAAGTTCTGTGACTCAATCACCTTTTCTATCGCGATCAGCTCATTCTCATGAGGGAAGTTCGATTCAGGTGTTTGAGAATACGGGATGTTCTGAGGGATGAAGTCCTCTTTGGCACCCGGTTTGCTGTAATCATAAGACCAACGATATACTGCAGGAATTTCGCCTTCCCAGTTTCCGTGACCTGGAATAACAGGAGCAGTCCATTCAAGCGTGTTTGAACGCCATGGGTTTTGCGGAGCTTTTCTTCCTTTGAAAATGCTGTAAAAGAAGTTCCAGAGGAATATGAACTGCGCAAGGAACGTGAATATCGCCGCAACGGAGATAAACATATTCATATCCATGAACTTATGCGTAAAGTCGTAGCTGGTGAACTGGTAGTAACGGCGAGGGAAACCTGCGATACCTACATAGTGCATTGGGATAAATACCAGGTAAATTCCGATAAACGTCAACCAGAAGTGAATCTGCCCCAGTGAGGTGTTCATCATGCGGCCGAACATTTTGGGGAACCAGTGGTAAACCCCTGCGAACAGACCGAATGCCGACGCAGCACCCATTACAAGGTGAAAGTGAGCTACTACAAAGTACGTGTCGTGCAATTGAATATCCAATGCACTGTTACCCAGGATAATACCGGTAAGACCACCTGATACGAACAGGGAAACCAGACCGATTGAGAACAACATACCCGGAGTGAAAACGATGTTCCCTTTCCAAAGTGTTGTGATGTAGTTAAAGCCTTTCACCGCAGAAGGTACTGCAATGATCAGCGTAAGGAACATGAAGACCGAACCAAGGAACGGGTTCATACCTGTTACGAACATATGGTGCGCCCATACGATAAATGCAAGGAATGCGATACCTAACATGGAAGCGATCATCGCGCGGTAACCGAAGATCGGCTTGCGTGAATTTGTCGCGATTACTTCGGAAGTAATACCCAAAGCTGGTAAAAGTACGATGTATACCTCAGGGTGACCGAGGAACCAGAACAAGTGCTGGAACAGGATCGGGCTACCACCCACGTTTGGCAGCGCTTCACCATTAATATAAATGTCTGAAAGATAGAAGCTGGTACCGAAGTGACGGTCGAAAATCAGCAGCAATACAGATGAAAGCAATACAGGGAAAGAGATCAGACCCAGCACCGCAGTGATCAGGAACGACCAGATCGTCAGAGGCAGGCGGTCGAAAGACATACCTCTCGTACGCAGGTTAATAACCGTAGTAATGTAGTTGATACCACCCAACAGCTGCGAAACGATAAAGAACGCCATACTAGCCAACCACAATGTCATACCCATGCCTGAACCCGGGTGTGCTTGCGGCAATGCGCTCAACGGAGGGTAAATTACCCAGCCACCCGCTGCCGGCCCTTGTTGGAGGAACAAAGATGCAAACATGATCACGCTGGCCAGGAAGAAGAACCAATATGAGAGCATGTTCATAAAACCTGACGCCATATCGCGCGCCCCAATCTGAAGGGGGATCAGGAAGTTACTGAAAGTACCACTCAAACCGGCCGTCAATACAAAGAATACCATGATGGTACCGTGCATGGTAACCAAAGCCAGGTAGAAGTTAGGGTCAAGCTTGCCCGCGTCGCTGATCCAGCCACCCAAAACAGGCTTCAACCAGGACAGGTTAGAATCAGGCAAACCGAGCTGGATACGGAAGATCACCGACATGGTAATCCCGATAACAGCCCACACGATACCCGTGATCAGATACTGCTTGGCAATTACCTTGTGATCTTCACAAAATATATATTTCTGCCAAAAGCTTTGTGCTTCGTGGTGGTGGTCATGCTCGTCTGCGTGGTGGTGAGCTGTTTCCAATCCTTCAATAGCTGACATATACTTTTATTGTAATTTAATTAATAGAATTATCGTAGACTAGAACTTGCTCCGGCACCGCCAGCAGATGTTGCTGAGCTGTCAGCCGCAGGAGTCGCTGCTTCGGCAGGCACATATTTCATGGCCTTTGCTTTCAGGTTCTCAGGAACTTTCGCAAGATACTCTGGGTAAGTCGACAGGAATGTAGCCTGCTCTGAAACCCATTTCTTGTATGTAGCCTCGTCGTCTACGATCAATCTCATTTTCATTGAAAAGTGACCTTGTCCACATACCTCCGTACAAGCAATCTCATAGTCAAATTTCGGGTTTCCGGTTTCGGCGCGCATATCAGCGGTTGTTTTGTCCGGCACGAACCAGAATTTGGTCGGCATACCTGGCACTGCATCCATTTTCACACGCATGTGAGGAATGAATACGCTGTGCAACACGTCACGGGCGCGGATTTTCAACAGTACCGGACGGCCTACCGGAATGTGCATTTCACTTGGGTTGGTAAAGTCATCGAAAGAGTTTTCATCCGACAAATCGATACCTACTTCGTTTTGTGCATCGATCAACTTATAGTTATAATCACCAAGCTTGTTATTATCCACACCGCCGTAACGTGCGATCCAGTTGAACTGCTTCCCAGTGATCTCGATCACTTCGGCATCGCGTGGTGCTTCCGCAGTAATATCCGACCATGCTTTCCAACCTGTGAATACCAGCAATGCCATAACAATAGCAGGGATGATAGTCCAGACCAATTCAAGCTTATGGTTTTCAGGATAGAATGTAGCTCTGTGCCCTTTTTTGAATTGGTATTTCCAGGCAAAGAAAAATACCAGGAAGTTTACGAGGATAAAAGGGATCGTCAGGATTCCCATCGAGAACCAGAACAGGTCGTCGGTTCTCCTGCCGTGTATCGAAGATGCTTCGGGAAGGAAGAACTCACGTGCATGCAGGTACGACCAGGTAATGGAAACAGCGCCCCCAATCAGGATCACGATAAACATGGCACCGTTCACTTTATTACCAGACGTTTCAACCTCCTCAGAACCGGTCTTGTCGATACTCTTCAAAACACCCTGCAACCTGGATATAACCACCCCGGTGAGGACAATAAATACAAGAGCAACTAATGCGATAATAATATACATGATGATTTACTGGTTTTGCAATTAGGCGATATCGTGGTGCAGTGACTCCTCCAACATCGGGTGATTTCTCGGGATCAGATTTGCCTTGGTCAGTTGATTCGCAATTGTATATGCAAATGCACAAAGGAAGATCAGAAAGAAGCCCCACTCCAATGGACCAATCTCAGCGCTTGCTCCGACTGTTCCCGGCATAACATTGGTGTAGAAATCGAACCAGTGTCCGACAATTACACTCCAGCAAGCTACCTTCAGGATTGAATGCGTGAACTTCGCATCGCGGGTCATCAACACGAGGAACGGGAAGAAGAAGTTCAGGAACAATGTGATAAAGAAAGGCGCCTTGTAAAATCCACCGTGTCCGCGGAAACGCTCGATGAAATAGATTGTTTCTTCCGGAAGGTTAGCATAGTAGATCAAAAGGAACTGAGCAAACCAAACGTAAGTCCAGAAAATGCTGAATGCGAATATAAACTTTCCAAGGTCACGCAAGTGGCTTGAATTAACCGCTCTCAGATAACCTCTTTCGCGAAGCAATACGATAGTCAGCGTAATTACAGCCAGACCCGCAACGTGCCAGCTAGCCAAAGTATACCAACCGAACATGGTACTGAACCAGTGTGTATCGATTGACATTACAAAATCCCAGGCAGAAGTAGAAGATGTTACACCGAATACAACCAGGAATGCGGTTCCGATACGGATTGATTTCTCGTAAAAATCAGTTCCTCCAATTTCGTCTTCTTGCAATGAAAGTGTACGAATCTTCTTCCACAGCAAATACCAGATCGCGAAATACGCTACCAGGCGAGCCAGGAAGAAAGGCGTATTCAAATATCCCTGCTTACCGGCGATGATCTTGTCATATTCCGCGCCGCCTACTTCGAACAGCCCTTTGTGCGTCCAGTGAAACAAGTCATGTCCACCCAAAAGGAAAGTAATGAGAAGTACTGCCCCTGTAAAAGGAAGAAATGCGGGAAGCGCCTCAGGGATTCTTTTAAATACTGCCGACCAGCCGGCTTGTGCCAGATAGTTATAAGAAAGGAAGAACATCCCCACAACGGACATTCCGGTAAAATATACACCATTTACCCAAAGGTTAGCCCAGATGCGTGCTACCCAGCTCTTAGCATGGTGACCACCTTCCGCCGCAGCGCCGTGTGCGTCCGCGCCATGTGCAGCAGCCGCCGCTCCGTGCTCAGCAGCCGCATGGCCTGCCGCCGCAGCATGCTCTGCTCCGTGCGCAGCCACTTCGTGACCACCACCGCCATTGGCTGCAAGGTATGCTCCTAATAGTACAAGAGCCAGTCCTACACCGCCACCAATGAGCAAACTTCTCTTAGCTCCCGATGTAAATTCAAACCGTTCTTCAATAGAAGGAATCGAATGTGCTGATGCCATTATTTAAATTATTTCTCTGTTTTCAAAATTGTACTTAAGCCCCTTTCTGCAATTTCTGTACGTAGTGTACGATCTTCCAGCGTTCTTCCGGGTTGATCTGCGATCCATGAGGCCACATCCGCGCTTTTCCGTGTGTGATCACGTGGAAAATATGTCCTTCATTCAGGTTCTTGTAAGCGTCGCTTGCGTAGTTAGGAACACCTTTATACATCGCTCCCACTTTTCCGTCACCGGCACCGGTAGCGCCGTGGCAATGCTGGCAATATCTGTCGTAAAGTACTTTTCCTTCCGCCAACGTTTTCTCATTAAGAGGAACCGGGTTTTTAAGTACTCTTTCCGCGATCTCGATGCTATCGGCAGGAATGTTGTATACCATCAGATCAACGACCGCTGAATCAGATGACCCGAAGCTCGTATGATAGTTACGTCTTGCAACAGTACCAGCCACCGGCAAACGCATGGTTAATCCCTGCGGGTTGATCGGATTGGCCTTTTCCTGCTTGTATGGTTCGTAACCTACCGGCAGGTACATGTTTGGCGCATATTCCTTTCCGGGATTGTTAGGATCCTTTTTACAACCAGCAGCAGCAGTAAGCAATACGGCAGCAACCAATAGATACTTATATAAACTCTTGAATTTCATCGCTTTAAACTCCATTAAAATTGCTTAATGTTGACTTCTTCCGCACCGCTGTCTCTCAACGCTCTCGAAATTTCGTCTTCGGTCATCGAGTTTCTGCTCATTTCGATCGCCATGATGAACTTGTTGTCAGTCGCACGAACATCGAACCGTGGGTGAAAATGGGTACCGGGTCCGAGTCCATTCGAAATCAAAAAGGTAATCACCATACCGAATGCAGTAAAAAGTACTGTTCCTTCGAATGTAATGGGGATATAGTTCGGAATCGAGATCGGATCTTTACCACCGATAATCATCGGCCAGTCATATCCCATTGTCCAGATCATCAGCGTCAGCACGCAGCAGCATCCTGTCACTCCAAACATAAAGGCAGCGATACCGATGCGCGTTCTTGGATGCCCTAGTGCTTCGTCCAACCCGTGGATAGGGAATGGAGAATATACTTCTTTAATTTTCACACCGGCCTTTCTCAGCTTGGGAACCGCGTGAAGAACAGTATCGTCATCGTCGTAAACTCCGACCAAATATTTACCAGATAATTCTGCCATACTATTACTTAATTATAATCTCTATAATTCGCTTTTACGCAATGCTTTTTATTCCTGATCCTTATTGTAAGCGGGTTCAGCAGCTCCACGTTGCCTTACTTTCGCAACTCCAGCAATTTTGGCAGGCATCTTTGCAGACGTCGTACGCAATACCGCTTTTACTTCCGCCATGTTTACTACCGGCAGGTATTTCGAGAACAGGAGGAACAAAGTGAAGAACAAACCGAAGGAGAAGATGTAGTCACCAATATCAAACATCGTCGGTGAGAACATTGCCCAGCTTGAAGGAATATAGTCGCGGTGCAGCGAGGTAACGATAATTACGAAACGCTCGAACCACATACCGATGTTTACGATCACAGAGATAAAGAAGGTGAACGTGATGCTGCGACGCAGTTTTCTAGACCAGAAAAGCTGTGGAGAGATTACGTTACAGGTCATCATTGCCCAGTATGCCCACCAGTAAGGACCGGTCATGCGGTTGAAGAATGCATAGTATTCGTATTCAACACCACCGTACCATGCAATAAAGAACTCGGTAATGTAAGCCACACCTACTACCGAACCGGTAAGCGTGATTACCTTGTTCATGGTCTCGATGTGTTCGAGCGTGATATAGTCTTCGAGTTTGTAAACCACACGTGTGATCAACATCAGGTTTTGTACCATCGCGAACCCGGAGAAGATCGCACCCGCAACGAAGTACGGAGGGAAGATCGTCGTGTGCCATCCCGGGATTACCGAGGTAGCAAAGTCCATACTTACAATGGTGTGTACCGAAAGTACGAGTGGGGTAGAAAGACCTGCAAGGATCAATGAAATGTATTCGTAACGAGCCCAGGTTTTTGCTGAACCGTCCCAGCCCATTGCAAATGTTCCGTACATGAATTTCGAAACTTTGCTGGTAGCACGGTCGCGGATGGTAGCAAGGTCAGGGATAAGACCGATATACCAGAATACCAACGATACGGAGAAGTAAGTACTGATCGCAAATACGTCCCAAACGAGCGGCGAGTTGAAGTTAACCCAGAGTGAACCGAATGCGTTTGGCAATGGAAGAGCCCAGTAAGCCATCCACGGACGACCCATGTGCATCAAAATAAAAGAAGCAGCACAAATAACGGCGAAGATCGTCATCGCTTCCGCTGCACGGTTGATGGAAGTTCTCCATTTCTGACGGAAGAGCAAGAGGATCGCGGAGATCAGCGTTCCCGCGTGACCGATACCTACCCACCATACGAAGTTGGTGATGTCCCACGCCCAACCTACTGTTTTATTCAAACCCCAAACTCCGAGGCCTTCCCACCAGGTCCAAGCAAGACACACAGATCCGTATGCCAGCACGATGAGCGAAAGGCCGAAAGCAATCTTCCATTCTTTCGTCGGAGTCGCCTCCACGTGGCGGCATATGTCTTCCGTTACGTCCGCGTACGTTTTCCCACCTTGAATCAGCGGTTCTCTTACAGGTGAAGTAACATGCATACTACTATTTATTTATAATGATTGGATCGTCAATAATTCTAAACTCTGATATTAGGCGTGCTCTTTCTCAACCTTCTCTGCTTTCGCAGCGGCATCCTTGTTACGGACCTTGGTGAGGTAAGAGATTTGCGGACGAACGTTGATTTCTTCCAGCATATGGAATGCACGTCCTTCTCTTTCAACTTCGAGCAATTTCGAAATTCTGCTTTCCGGATCGTTCATATCTCCAAAAGTGATCGCGTCTGTCGGGCATGAAGATGCACAAGCCACGTTTACTTCGCCATCGATAATGCGTCTTCTTTCTTTCTTCGCAGTCAGTTTTGCCTCCTGGATTCTGTGAACACACATTGAGCATTTTTCGATAACCCCTCTTGAACGTACTGTTACATCAGGGTTAATGACCATTTTACCGAGGTCATTGTTGAATGCGTAATCGAAGTTGTCGTTATCGAAATATTTGAACCAGTTGAAACGACGTACTTTATAAGGGCAGTTGTTTGCACAATATCTTGTACCTACGCAACGGTTGTAAGCCATTTGGTTCAAGCCCTCGGAGCTGTGGGTAGTCGCCAATACAGGACATACCGTTTCGCAAGGGGCATTGTTACAATGCTGGCAAAGCATTGGCTGGAATGTAACCTCAGGATTTTCAGAAGCGATTTCCAATCCGCGCAAATCCTCCACATCCGCGTCGCTGCTATAATAGCGGTCGATACGCAGCCAGTGCATTTCACGGGCATTGATGATTTCCTGGCGGCCTACAACCGGAATGTTGTTCTCGTTCTGGCAGCTGATCACACAAGATCCGCAACCGAAGCAGGTGTTCAGGTCGATCACCATACCCCACGAGTGGTTCTTGTATTTATGTCCGTTCCAGAGCGACAGGTCGGTAGCGTCTACTTCACCCTCCGAAGTCTGGATTTTCGGAACGAAACGTCCCGCCATCGGATCCTTCTGGAAGTGAGCCAATACTGTTTCCTGCAGAACCGACTTACGGTTCATGACAGTACTGTGTGTCTGAGTCTGAGCAATCTCACGGGTAGCACCTGTTTTCGACAAGGTAACTTCGCCAGGAGCAAAGTTCAGGAAGCCATCGGTGAATGTGGCAAACGGGAAAACGTTTTTACCAACACCATTTGCCGACTTACCTGCTTTCTCACGACCGAAACCGATCGCAACAGCTACGGTACCTTGTGCAAGCCCCGGCTGAATGATCACCGGCAATTCAACGGATTTACCTTTCACATCCACTTTCACAACGTCACCCTGCGCAAGGCCGAGCTCAGTTGCTGTTTTTTGCGAAAGACCCGCGTGGTTGTCCCAGCAAGCTTTTGTGATCGGATCAGGATTTTCCTGCAACCATGGGTTGTTCGCAGCAAAACCGGTGCCCAAACCTACGTTTTCGAAAATCGCAAGTTCAAGACCTGATGACGACGCTTTATATCTTTTTGCAATACCGGCAGCAGCAGCAGCGAGGTTTCCGGAGAATGCAGCACCGACGCCGGTTCCAGCAGCAGAAGCTACATCCAACACACCGTCGTGCAGAGACTTAATCCAGAATTTCTCAAAATCACCACCTTCGGCTTGTGGGAAGATATTCTTTCTCCAATATGCTTTTACATACTCGTGGTAGTCAGCCGATGCTCCTGCCCATTTCAACAGAGTAGATTGTGCCTGGCGAGTGCTGAAAATCAAGCTGATCGCTGGCTGCATCAAGCTGTATGATCCTGCAACCGGTTCTGCATCACCCCATGATTCGAGGTAGTGCGGTGCAGGTAGGATGTATTTCAAAAGTGAAGATGTTTCATCAGCGCGATCGTTGAAAGATACGCTCAATGAAACCTGTGGCAATGCAGCCGCCAGTTCAGCACCACGTGGGTGATCGTAAACCGGATTGGCACCCCACAAAATCAATGCAGAAACTTTACCGCCTTTAACCTCGTCGATCAACTGGTTGGTAGCGATATCGTTGCCTTGACGGTAGTTTGCCGGTTTGTCGAGATTGATAGTCGAGCCGTAGCTTCCCAACAAGCTGTTCAGCGCGTTCACTACTACTTGTACCGAAGGATCGTTAATGCCCGATACAACCAATGCCTGTCCTTTCGCCGCAACAAGTTCAGCAGCCGCTTTGTCCAGGTTATCGATGTTCAATGCAGGTGTTGCTACGGGAGTACCGCCCAATTTCGCTGCTACTTTGTTATATAGCGCAGCTGCCACCAGACCGATTTGCGAAGGCTTTACCGCTGTACGGTAATCCGCATTTGCGCCAGTCAGTGAAAGCGTCGATTCGAACTGATACAGGCGAGACATTGTCTTGGTACCTTCTTTATCGCTGCTTACACGACGTGTGTCTGCAAACTGCTTCGAGAATGTATCAGGAGCAAGCCATGTTCCGAGGAAGTCGCCATCGATACCTACGATTACTTTCGCTTTGCTGAAATCGTAAGAAGGGATAACGGCTTTGCCGAATGACAACTCGTTACCTTTAACAATAGCGTAAGATGAGTTGGCATCATAAACCACATGGGTTGTGGTTGGATATTTTCCAGTGAAGTCTGCGATTACCGCCTTGGTCGACGGGCTCAATATCGTAGAAGTAAGGATGCGGATCGCTCCGCCTTTGGCTGCGATCTGTGCAAGCTGATCAGCGATCTCCTTGTCGACAGTCTCCCAGCTTACTTTTGTATCTTCTCCTTTTTTAGGACCTTTCAGTTTCTCATTGTCGTACAGGCCGAGCAATGAAGCATGTGCCCGTGAGCTCACACCGTAAGATACTTTTGAAAGGGAATTACTTTCTATTTTAATAGGTCGGCCCTCGCGGGTTTTGACCAGGATACTCGCGTAATCTCCACCTTCTGCGTAAGTGGATGCATACCAGTTAGATATAGTAGGGAATTCGCCTTCCGGCTTGTTAACGTAAGGGATGGCTTTTTTGACCGGTGCTTCGCAGGCAGCCAGGGATACCGCCGCCATTCCAAAGCCCAGAACTTTAAGGAAATCACGGCGATGGGTACCTACGCCATCCACCAGACTTTCATACTGGCTTTCGGTCGGTGCGCTTGGGAACTCTGAACTTGCATCTTTTACAAACTTCTCATCATTCCTCAGCTCTTCAAGTCCCCGCCAGTATCTTTTATTAGTATTTTCCATAAAACTATTCAATACAATGAGTTGTATCCGGTATTAATTTCTTGATTAGTAGTGGCACTTAGAACATTCCAGACCACCAATATCCGCTACTTTCAAAGCCTCTTTGCTTTCGGAAGCGTGCAACTGTACCAGCTTGTCGTAGTACTGATTGTCTTTGGTATTTACCTCAGTTTTACGGTGACAATCAATACACCATCCCATCGTCAATGACGAACGTTGCTGTATTACCTCCATTTTCTCAACCTCGCCGTGGCAGTTCTGGCATTCCAGGCCACCCACGTTTACGTGCTGTGCGTGGTTGAAGTAAGCCAGGTCAGGCAAGTTGTGAACACGCACCCATTCAATAGGCTGGTTGTTCTCGATAGAAGTATAAATCTTTTGAATTTCAGGAGATTCCTTCTTGATAACACCGTGGCAGTTCATACAGATGTTAGCAGAAGGGATGTGCGCCGACTTACCGCGGTTAACGCCGGTGTGGCAGTAGTTACAGTCGATTTTATATTCGCCTGCGTGTAGTTTATGAGAAAATGAAATAGGCTGCTTAGGGGCATATCCTTGCTGAACCCCTACACTAAACGCACCGTCCAGGGTCGATTTCAAAACCAGCAGGACGAAGATCCAGAGTGTTGCAGAACGGATAGCCGGATCCACCGTGATTCTTTTCAGCAAGCTGCCGAAACCTTCACCTGCGGGAGCCTCGGTTTCAGCGCCTCCGCCTTTAACGGCCTTGGACAGAAGCGATACGATAACCAGCAAAACGCCCAGTACCAATACCATTACGACTACCAATGCAACCAGCACGATCACAAACAAATCGGAAGGACCGCTACCCTGGGCATCCCCGGCAGCAGCCGCAGGAGCTCCGGCTGCACCGCCCGCAGCAGCGGCAGGAGCAGCAGACGCCTGGTCTACATAAGCGAAGATCGCCTTGATATCATCGTCCGAAAGGTTCGGGAAGCTCGTCATCTGAGCTTTCGAATATTCGTTGTAAATTTTGACAGCGTAAGCATCACCGGAGGCGATCATCGCCGAAGAGTTACGTACCCATTTCGAAAGCCAGGCAAAATCGTGACGGGAACTTGCGCCTTTCAGACCCGGGCCAACCACTCGTTCGTCGGTAGGAGCGTGGCATTGAGCGCAGTTGTTTTTGAAGATCGACTCACCCTTAGCAGCGTCACCACCCCCGGCGGGAGCTGCACCAGCACCGGCAGCAGCAGTGCTATCCTGCGCAGACACTAAAGTAGGTACGCTTAAAAAGATAGCTAAGAGGATAGCTACAAAGGTTTTTGAGTAATTAAAGAAGGAACAAAACTTAGCGTCCATTCGGAATGGTATATTCATAATCAACTATTCATTATTCTTCAACAGACAAAACTAGCTTACGATTTTTTATCCACAAAAGTATTTAAGGGATATTTTACCCCACCTTCTTATTTATAATTTGTCTAATTTGTTAGATTAATTTAACATAGGTTACAAAATTTCTAACAACTGATTTTCAGGCAACTAGCAAAAAAAATACCATTTGGAGCTCGTTCAAAAAGCTTGTTCCAAATGGTATTTTTCAGGCATTTTATTGTGTCCCGATTCCGGGGAAAAAGGCCACAATTTAAAGGGAGGTTCCGAGCGGATTCGAACCGCTGTACGAGGTTTTGCAGACCTCTGCCTAGCCACTCGGCCACGGAACCATTTTTAAAGATTAGCTGCCTGCGCAAGGCCGACAGCTAATCCGGGTGCAAAAGTATTAAAAAATTCTTCCGCACCACAACTTATTTTACTTTTTTCCTTTCTTCTCGCTCTCTTCGAACTGCTCTTTCAAAGCAGACAGAACGCTAAGGTCTCCAAAAGTTGATTTCTCAGCTTCTTTGTTCACTGATTCAGCAGCGGGAGCCTTTGCAGCTTTCGCTTCTTTTCTTTCCTCAGCAGGAACACCTTTCACTTTAGAGTGAGTCAGAACGATTTTCTTCTCGTCTTTCAGGAATTCAAGAACAGTGAAGTCAAGGCTCTCACCTACCTCAGCAAATGTTCCGTCTTCTTTCGCAAGGTTTTTGATAGAAGCAACACCTTCAATTCCGTAAGGAAGTTCGAGTGTAGCAAACTTGTCACCTTTCGCAACGATCGTAGATTTGTGTACCGAACCTACTTCGAAAATGCTCTCGAAAGTATCCCATGGGTTTTCTTCAAGCTGCTTGTGGCCCAAAGCAAGACGGCGGTTGTCAGCGTCCAGTTCAAGTACAACTACTTCCAGCTCGTCGTTTACTTTCACGAAGTCGGAAGGATGCTTGATTTTCTTAGTCCATGAAAGGTCAGAAACGTGTACCAGACCGTCGATGCCTTCTTCGAGTTCGATGAACAGACCGAAGTTGGTCAGGTTACGAACTACTCCTTTGTGGCGGGTACCGATAGCATATTTCTCTTTCAATGAACCTTGAGTCCAAGGATCTTCGGTCAATTGTTTGATACCAAGAGACATTTTGCGCTCCTGACGGTCAAGCGTCAATACAACCGCGCTAATCTCGTCGTTCACATTCATGAACTCCTGAGGATTGCGCAGGTGCTGAGACCATGACATTTCAGAAACGTGGATCAGACCTTCAACACCTGGTTTGATTTCAAGGAAAGCGCCGTAGTCAGCAACATTAACAATGCGACCTGTAACTTTCGATCCAACCTGGATTTCTTCTGCAAGAGAATCCCATGGGTGAGATTGAAGTTGTTTCAGACCCAAAGAGATACGTTTTTTCTCTTCGTCGAAGTCGAGAACAACCACGTTCAGTTTCTGATCCAGTGACAGGAGGTCAGATGGGTGGTTGATACGGCCCCATGAAATATCTGTGATGTGCAACAGACCGTCAACACCACCAAGGTCGATGAACACACCGAAGTTGGTCATGTTTTTGATCACGCCTTCCAATACCTGACCTTTTTCAAGGTTGTTCAGGATTTGCTGACGTTGTGCTTCGAGGTCTTTCTCGATCAGGATTTTGTGAGATACTACTACGTTATCGTTAGCGTAGTTGATTTTCACAACCTTTACTTCCATGCGCTTTCCGACAAATACGTCGAAGTCGCGAATTGGTTTCACATCGATTTGTGAACCTGGCAAGAATGCTTCAATGCCAAAAATATCAACGATAAGACCACCTTTCGTTCTTCTCTTAACATTTGCATCGATAACAACATCCTCATCGAATGATTTCTGGATGTTATCCCATGCAGTGATAACCTTCGCTTTTTTGCGTGAAAGTACCAGCTGACCTTGTGCGTCTTCCTGGTTCTCTACGTAAACTTCCACTTCGTCACCAATTTTCAAACCTGGCAGGTCGCGGAATTCATTGGATGAAACGATACCATCAGATTTGAAACCGATGTTCAGGATCACCTCGCGGTCTGTAATACCTACTACAACACCTTTAACTACTTCTTTTTCCGAAACCGGAGAAAGGGTAGTTTCATACATTTGTTCCAGACGGGTACGGTCAGCTGATGAATAAGCGGTTCCGAAACCTTTGTCTGATGCTTTATCCCAATCGAATTCGGGAAGTGGTTGATTTTGTTTTTCCTTAGACATAAATAGGAATAATGGCTCTGTGATACATCAGCCGCCGAGCTAATCGGCTGAAAATTAGTTCAACAAGTATTTTTGAAAAATTAGGACGCAAAATTACGAGATTCGAAAACAATTTCCGAACGGTTGGGCGATTTAATTTAACAATGGGAGATATGGCGCCGTTTGGGCGTAAAACGGTCAGGATTAGTCAGGTGTGGTCAGAAAGTAGTCGGGTGTGGTCAAGTGTAGTCAAAGATAATCATGAGGAGCACTATGAAGAAGAAATACAATCAATGACCACAATTGACTATTTCTGACCATTCTGACAATCCCTGACAATCAGTGGAGAAGACACCAATCAACACGACCGCTCCTTCGATCCGAGGTAGGGCAGCCACTCGTCATCGGCCATGCCCGAAAAATCCCGGATGAACATTAAAAAAGAAGGCCGGAAAGGGCGCTGCTTTAAGGGCATGTCAACCTCTTCCGGCGTATGGTCTCCTTTGCGGGAGTTGCATCTTTTACATGCGGTGGCCAAATTGTCCCAGGTGGTTTTCCCTCCCCTGCTTTTCGGCATCACATGGTCCAGTGTCAGATTATCGTGGGTTCCGCAATACTGGCACCGGTTGCCGTCCCGCTTGAAGAGGTTTTGCCTGGTCATGACCACCCCTCTGTACGGTATGTGTATGTAGCGATGGAGACGTATGACGACCGGCATGGGATACCTGTCGTTGACAGTCCTGAGATGCTCCTGTTGAGACTCGGCGAGCATTTCAGCCTTCTTCATATAAACCAGCAGAAACGCCTTCGGAACTGTGCAAACACTTAGTGCGCTATAATCTTGATTCAGAACCAGTACTTTACCCATGAGCCCTGTGGTAGTTAATTCCCACAATATAAGAATTTTTCACCAGAAAAAACGCTCCGGCATTTCCAAATATTGTCGAAAAGGTTTACCGGAAACGCCCGAGGATCACCATATTAGCACATTTTACAAGCCAACGCAGCCGGTCGCTCAGTAACCCGCGCGATCGTTCTCGCGCTTCACGTCGCGCTCCTTAATACTGTCGCGTTTATCGTAAAGCTTTTTACCTTTCGCCAGTGCAATATGCAACTTAGCCAGGCCCCGCTCACTGGTAAACAACCGTACAGGTATAATCGTAAGCCCCTGATCCTTCAAGCCCTCGGTCAGCTTCCTCCGCTCACGCTTGGTAATCAATAGCTTGCGGTCGCGCATCGGCTCGTGATTATAATGCGTTCCTTCGGTGTAGGGCGAAATGTGAAGGCTACGGATAAACAACTCGCCATCCATAAAAAGGCAGTAAGCATCCTGAAAATTGACCTTACCCTGTCGGATCGACTTGATTTCGGTGCCAGTGAGCACCATACCGGTCGTGAACTCTTCCAGAAAGAAATACTCGAATGAGGCCCGCCTGTTCCTTATATCTACTTTTTTAACTATTTTTTCCGACATATCGATTCCCAAAATTTACAAGGGGCCTCAAAATTAAGTTTTTGTTAAAACTATACCAATGAAACGTATTAGCCATTTCCTGACACTACCTCTGCTCATTACCATCATTATTTCAGCTCCGAATCGCGCCTGCGCACAAGCAGAGGCTGCACCCGTACGCGAGGTCGTCGACAAGCTGTTCACCGGCATGCGCAATGGCGACTCAACCGCTGTGAGAAGCGTATTTACCAAAACCGCTGCATTGACCTCCATTTCCAAAAACGCAGCCGATTCAACAGTCACGCACAAAGGCAGCGTCGATGGCTTCGTGAAAGCCGTTGGCAAGCCGCATACCGACAAATGGGACGAGCGCATTTACGACGTAAAGGTTTCCATCGACGGACCGATGGCGGTCGTCTGGGCGCCATACAAGTTTTATCTTGGAGACAAGTTCTCACATTGCGGTGTGAATGTCTTTAATCTGATCAAAACCGGCGCGGGCTGGAAAATCAACGACATTACCGACACACGCCGTAAGGAGGCTTGCCCCTGATCGGTATAGGCAACATTATAAATGCAAAGCGGCCCGCCAGATAACCTGACGGGCCGCTTTGCTAAATAATAATGCCTAGTTAAGCATATTCAGCAGGCTTGTCAATTTATCTTTCAAATCCTTGCGATCAACGATGAAGTCCAGAAAGCCGTGTTCCAAAACGAATTCCGCGCTTTGGAAGCCTTTCGGCAAGTCCTTACCGATCGTTTCACGGATTACGCGCGGACCGGCGAAACCGATCAAAGCCTCGGGCTCCGAAATGTTGAAGTCGCCGAGCATTGCGTAAGATGCTGTTACACCACCCGTTGTAGGATCGGTTAGCAGTGAAATATAAGGCACCTTGGCTTCCGATAGTTGCGCCAGGCGTGCCGAGGTCTTGGCCATCTGCATCAGTGAGAACCCTGCCTCCATCATCCGGGCTCCTCCCGACTTTGAAATCATCAGGAACGGGATTTTCTTTTCGAGCGAGTAGGAGATCGCCCGTGCGATTTTCTCTCCTACCACAGAACCCATCGAACCGCCGATAAAACTAAAATCCATACAAGCGATCACCAGATCCAGCCCATTCATCTTACCATGGCCTGTACGGACCGCGTCTTTCAACCCGGTTTTCTTCATCGTCGACTTGATCCGGTCGGGATAAGCCTTGGTATCTACGAAGCCGAGCGGATCGCCGGAAATCAGGTTGGCGTCGAGCTCGATAAACTCGTTCTCATCGAAAAGCAGGTTGAAATACACATCCGACCCCACTTTTTCGTGGTAGTTGCAATGCGGGCAGGTAAAAGCATTTTGCTTATGTTCCCTGGTAGGAGTGATTTTTTTGCAATTAGGACATTGATACCACAAACCGTCCGGCGCTTCGCGCTTCATTTCAGTCGGTGTATTGATACCTTTCTCTTTCCGAATAAACCAGGACATATTTTTATGTGGGTTGATTTATGTATAACAATCTGAAAATCAGATAATTATTGAAATTTCTTAATGAATAATGGGCTCAAATATAGCAATAATTGTTGTGTATCATGAAAACCAGCCTGGTAACGTGTCGGTTTGACGGTTAGTTTTGCCACTGGTAACGGCGTCGTCAGAACAATTTCCAACATTATTTGTTACCAGTTACAAGAACATTAACCGGCACATGACTCCATCCACATCTCCTATCGTGATCATCGTTGGCACCAACCGACCCAACTCGATGTCCAGGAAAATAGCGGAATATTACCAGGAAATCCTTCAACAGCTACACGCGCCCAGTATTATCCTCGATCTGGTGAATCTGCCCGACGATTTTACGGTCTCTGCATTGTATGCAAACTCGGGCAAGAACGAGGCATTCAACAACCTGAAATCATTACTGGACCAGACGGACAAGTTTGTATTTATAGTACCCGAGTACAATGGCTCCTATCCGGGTGTACTGAAAGCTTTTATCGACGGGCTTCCTTACCCCAACAGTTTTTCCAATAAAAAAGCCGCATTGGTAGGCTTATCGTCCAATATGCAGGGCGCGGCCATCGCATTAAGCCACCTCAACGACGTTTTCAGCTACCTGGGCATGAATACACTCGCGCTACGCGTGAAGCTTGCGCAGATACGCTCGCATTACAGCGAGCATGTGATTTCAAATGCATTGTATAAGGAACTGCTCGAAATACAGGCCGGGCAGATCATCCATTTTTAGAACATCAAAAAAGGGAGCTCATCGCTCCCTTCTTGCTATTTCAGCCAATGCTGTTCCATTTCATGTGCCGGAATGGCGGGCCGCTTCCAGAGCTCTACCCTGCTGCGGCGGAAAGCCGGACCTTCCAGATCGGCATATTTTACAAGCCCGTCACGGAATGATTTGATCATCATTTCCATTTTAAGGGCATCTTCATCGGACCAGTCGTTCGCAGGTTCGATTTCCGTCAGCGAAATATTGATAGGATCGAAGCCGTGCGTAACCTTTTCATCTTCCAGAACGAAGTCAATCGAACCGGTTGGCGTATTTTCTTCCAGTTCTCCGGTCAATACCAGCTCTTCTTCTTCCACTTCAACAGGGGGAAGTTCATCTTTCGGCTCCTCTATAACCACAGGAGCTGGCTGAGGCTGCCCTTTGACTCCTTTGAGCTGAATGCCCGGAATTGGCGATTCAATGCTATCGAACCCAGCCGCCACAACGGTAACCCGGAGCTTGTCGCCCAGCGAATCATCGGTGATCGTACCCAGCTTAAACATGCGTGCTTCGCCGCCCACTTGTGAGAGAACATATTGCCAGATCTCGCGCTGTTCCCTCATGGTAGCCTCCTTCTTCTTGCTCGTAGCAAGTGTTACGAGGATTCTTTTCGCTCCGCGGATATCGCGGTCGTTCAGAAGGGGTGAATCGAGCGCTTCCTTGATCGCATTCTGCGCACGGTCGGCACCGGTGGATTCCGACGTACCCATTACCGATTGTCCGGCGCTTTTCAACACTTTCTCCACATCTTTGAAGTCGGTGTTGATATTTCCGTTCGTGGTGATAATCTCGGAAATACTTTTTACCGCATTGAGCAAAATACCGTCCGCTTCCGCGAAAGCCTGCGTCAATGTCATATCCTCGTACAGTTCTTCAAGCTTGTCGTTCAAAACCACTAGGACGGTGTCGCTATATTCTTTCAGCTGCTCGATACCTTCAAGCGCCTGCTCTTTCTTGTCAAGTCCTTCCCAGGTGTAAGGCGCCGTTACGACGGCCACCGTCAGTTTGCCCATTTCCTTGGCAAGCTGGGCGATTACCGGCGCAGCTCCTGTTCCGGTTCCACCGCCCATACCGGCAGTGATAAATACCATTTGTGTAGAGCCTCCCAGAAGACCTTTGATCTCTTCGATCGTTTCCAAAGCCGCTTCCTTACCTTTCGTAGCATCGGTACCGGCTCCCAGGCCCTGAGTCAAAGTCGCTCCCAACTGGATTTTCACAGGTACGGGACTGTTGGCCAGTGCTTGCCTGTCGGTATTACAAACCGCAAATTCTACATCCTTGATCTTTTTCTCAAACATGTAGTTCACAGCATTGCTACCACCCCCGCCGACACCGATCACCTTGATGATAGCCGGCTCACCGTGGCCATCTCCGTTTGGGTCTTTGATGATTTCGTTCACTATATAGTCCTGGTCTAATGCGTGCAACAAGCTATTGTTCATATTCTTTCCGGGGTTGAGTATGCGTGATTTGGCTGTTAATAATCTCCCAGACTATCGTCTTTCTTTCCGATAATACCTGTGATATTGTCCCAAAACGTTCCGTTACGTTTCTGTGGTTCTTTTACTTCTTTCACCGGCTCTTTCTGCACCACATTACCTGTATTGAATGCAGATGCAGGCCTGCAAACCGACTTTATACGCGAATCGACCGCTTTCAACCCCGCCCAGGCAAGCCCGATAGCGGTATTGAAAGCAGCATTGCTTACCGCGTCAGCTTTCGCCGTCCGTTCCAGGTTTTCAGGATAGCCTACACGTACCGACATATCTGTGATCCTTTCGAACAAGGCCTCTATTTCCGGAATGTTCGCCGAGCCGCCGGTAAGGACGAGCCCACCGATCAGCCTGTCTGCATAACCCGACTTAATGATTTCCGCATAAACCATCGCTGCGATTTCTTTCAAACGCTCTTCGATGATCAGTGCCACATTCTTTTTCAAAACGGGCTTCGGCTGGCGGCCTGCCAGGTAATTGATCAGAATTTCCACATTCAATGGCACGTCGGCGGAAACTGCCACGCCGTATTCTTTTTTCAAATGTTCTGCATTCTCAAACTGGATACCGCATCCTACTTCGAGGTCGGCGGTAATGTGCCGTCCGCCAATGGGGAACGAGGCGATATGGCGCACGATGCGGTCGTGATAAATGATCACGTCCGTGGTATGGTCTCCGATATCCACCATCGCAATGCCGGCCTTCATTTCATTATCCGTAAGAACCGCCAGGCTGGTTGCCAATGGGGCAAGTACTAATTTATCACATTTCAGGGCCTGATCGGCTTCTGCGAGACTTTTCTTGGTACGCAATACCGACTGGCTGTTGGCCGAGATCACCAGGAAGTTCCCTCCCAGCTTAATGCCCGTGCGACCCACAGGCTCGCGCACGCCAATCGAGTTATCGACTATGAAGTCCATAGGCAATACATGCAGTACATCGAAGTTCGGCTCGATCTTCGCGCGGTACATATCGTCGACCAATTGGTCCACATCCCGCTGGGTCACTTCCTCGCCCGACGACGCGGAAGGCCTGATTACCCCATCGCTCTGCGAACTCACTTTTACGTGCGTACCACCAAAGCTTACATTCACTACTCCAATATCGAGATCCGAACGCGACGAGGCTTCCGCCAGTGCTTCCTTGATCGCGCTGCCAACCTGTTTAATATTTTCAACGGAGCCGTTTACTACTGCTCCTGACGGCACAGGGACTTCGCTGAAGCCCAAAATCTCGATATTGTTACGACGTGTCGCCGACCCTTGTGCAGCGACCACCGTTATTTTAGTACTTCCAATATCTACCCCAACTACAATCTTATCGTGTGCCATGCTGATGGTGAATTATTATTCACAAACTATTTGATCTTGAAACTTAACACTAATTCTTTTATACCTGCTCCAATCCCTGCTCAGCACCTTATCGTAAAAAATGCGCAGCTTTTTGAATTTGGACTCGAAATCCTCCGCCATTCCCAACTCGACCCGTTGGTCGCCCAGCAATGTCGTAAGGTCTACCTCCCCATCCTTATCCACATTCATTTGTGTAACCTGTGCTTTCCAGAACGGATCGGTGTTCAGAAAACGCAATAACTCCAAAACCTGAGCGCCCTTTTCGGACCTCAGCTTTTGAGGGTTCTGGAAATACGCCCCTGAAACCAGTAACGTTCTTGCTGAATAACTTTCTGATAGAGGGAAAAAAACGCCCTCGTGGTTGATATAGTATCCCGATGTGTTCCGCATTTCCCCATTATCCGAAGTGTTAATCCAACGCGCAAGCGGTTTCTCCTGCTCTACTTCGACTACTATATTGCCCCTGAGGTCTCGAAAAACCTGACATTTCTTGATAAGCTTGTTACGGCTGACACGGTTTTCCAGATCGTGCAAGGCCACATCTCGGAGCCTGCTCCCGATCAGCGGATCGCCGCCGTTCTCCGTCAGCAGCATTTGTACGTCCATTTGGTTCAGGAATCGTGTACCCGAGTCGCCCTGGATCGATATTACGAGATTTGTACAACGCTGTTGACCCAGCTTGCTTTCCGCCATGCCGATGCCGGCAATTGGCAAAATAAGCCACAAACTACGTTTCAACAAAAGCCATGAATAGTCAAATTTACGTAACATCTTAGTAATATTAAAAATGCTTTGACTAATTATTCGCAACTGGATTTTGCAGCAAATCGCGGATCGGCCCCACCAAAGTATCGATATCGCCGGCGCCGATCGTGACTACAATATCCGTATTTAATTCTTTTAAAAGTTGTAAAACTTCTTCTTTTGCAACCAGTTGTTTATCCGGCGAGGTCACTTTGTCCAGGATCATTTCAGAATTAACCCCCTCGATCGGCAATTCGCGCGCGGGATAAATGTCCAGCAGCAAAAGCCGGTCGGCCAGGGATAAACTTTCCGCGAAGCCGTCGGCAAAGTCGCGCGTACGGGTAAACAGGTGCGGCTGGAAGATCGCCGTCACATGGCGGCCCGGGTACAAACCTTTCACAGAGGAAAGAAATGCCTCGATTTCCGTCGGATGGTGGGCGTAATCGTCGATATACACATTTCCCTCTTCCTCCACCTGGTATTCAAAGCGCCGCTTCACGCCTCCGTAACTTTCCAGCGCTTCCTTAATTTTTGCTGGTTGTACACCAATATATAATGCCACCGCACTCGCTGCAATCGAGTTTTCAATATTGTGGTAACCCGGTATTTTCATCGCGATTCCTTCGATCACGCCGTCCGGATGGATCAGGTCGAACACGAAGCGGGCATGCTCGATATGGATATTGGCGGAGCGGTATGGACCGCTATTTAATGAGTAAGTAAATACTTTTGCCTTGCTGCTATCCGCGATTTCCAAACCTTCACGCATGAATAATGCACCATTTTCATCGATCTGACTTACATAATCGCGGAAAGATTCGAGCACGGCTTCGTGTTTCCCGTAAATATCGAGGTGGTCGGCGTCGGTGGACGTTACGATCGCAATTTCAGGGAATAATGTCAGGAAAGAGCGATCGAATTCGTCGGCCTCTACTACACAGAAAACCTCTTCCAGCTTGTCGGTAGGCTCATTGAGCAGCAGATTAGTACCGTAGTTTTGGGTAATACCACCCAAAAACGCCGTGCTGTTCACATGTGCGTGACGCAGTATATGCGCAACGAGCGAGGATGTGGTCGTTTTCCCGTGCGTACCTGCTACGCCGATCGTTCTCAGGTTTTGGGTAAGAATGCCTAATACTTGCGAGCGTTTCAGGATCAGGAAATTCTCATCCCTGAAATAGTGCATTTGCTTGTGCTGCACCGGTACGGCAGGTGTATAAATGACGAGCGTCTGCTGCGGATCGTCGGTAAATGCGGCCGGAATGGTAGAAATGTCATCTTCCAGCGTTACAGGAATACCTTCTTCGATGAGCTTGCCTACGAGCGTAGTCATGGTTTTATCATAACCGGCTACTTCAAAACCATTTGCTTTAAACCAGCGGGCAAGCGCACTCATTCCGATTCCGCCTATTCCTACAAAATAGAAATATTTCCAGTTTGTCACAGAGGATGACATCATATTCAAATCTTGGGATTACTGTATCAATTTAAAAACTTCCGCGGCAATATCGTCTGCCGCACTGGGTCGTGCCAGTTTGTTGATATTCATTTGCAACTCGCGCTGACGTGTTACATCGTCGAGCAAGGCCAAAGCCTGATCGACCAGCCTCTCGCGCGCTTCCGAGTCCTTCACGAGAATGGCTGCATTGCTGTCGACGAGGTTCATCGCATTCTTGGTCTGATGGTCCTCCGAGGCATATGGGAACGGCACAAGAATGGCCGGTTTTGCAGCCAGGCACAGTTCCGATACCGACAATGCACCTGCACGCGAAACAACCACGTCGGCTACCGCATATGCGAGGTCCATCGTATAAATAAAGTCGAAAGCTTTCACCCGATCCGTCCCTAGTTTTTCGATGGCGGCTTTGGCCTTATCGATATCATTCTTGCCGGTTTGCCATAATACCTGATAACCGGCTTCCACCAGCCTGCCGAGCCCTTCGGTAATGCTTTCGTTGATCGAGCGCGCGCCGAGGCTGCCCCCCATGACAAACAGCGTCTTCACTCCTTCATTCAACTCGAATTGTTCCAGCGCCGCGTTTCTTTTTAAATGCACGTAGGTAATGTCGCTCCGGACAGGGTTGCCGAGCATAGTAATCTTCTCCTTAGGGAAAAAGGCTTCCATGCCGGGGTAAGCCACGCAAATTTTCGCCGCTCTTTTGGCTAAAAACTTGTTCGTAATGCCTGCATAAGAATTTTGTTCCTGAATTAAAGTCGGGATACCCGCCATCGACGCCATCATAAGCAATGGTCCGCTGGCAAAACCTCCTACACCCACAGCCACATCCGGCCTGAAGTCCTTAATCACCGCTTTCGCCTTCATCAGGCTTCTGAACATTTTAAATGGAAGCGTCAGGTTTTCCAGTGAAAGGCTCCTTTTAATTCCCGCGATAGGAAGCCCGACGATCCTATAACCTGCGCGAGGGACCTTTTCCATCTCCATTTTGCCCAATGCTCCCACAAAAAGGATTTCCGTGTCCGGCTCCCGATGCTGCAATGCATTGGCAATTGCTATGGCCGGGTAAATATGCCCTCCGGTGCCTCCTCCGCTTATAATTACTCGTTTTGCCATGTTAAATGCGTTTTTCCTCGACGATCTCGCCCCGGCTCACGCTCAGGATCATTCCCATTGCGATGCCCGTAAAAAGGAGCGACGTTCCACCCTGACTAAAAAAGGGCAGCGTTTGCCCCGTTACAGGCACCAGTCCGACAGTTACGGCCATAGCCGAAAATGCCTGGCTTACCACTATGAATGTCAGCCCCGCCGAAAGCAGTCCACCAAAAGGCCGCTTCGTTGCCTCGATGGCTTTCAGGCCCCGGTACAAGAGGATCAGGTAGAGGATGATCAATGCGGTTCCGCCTAATGTACCGTATTCCTCCACCGCCACCGCGAAAATGAAGTCTTTCTGAGGTTCGGGCAGGAAACGGCGCTGACGGCTTTTGGAAACTCCTTCGCCGTACAATCCGCCGCGGGCCATTGCCATATAGGATTGCTGGGACTGGTAAACCACCACGTCTTTATCAAAAAAGGTCGAAATCCGGCTCTGTGCCGTTCCTGACCTTTGTGTGGAATTAAGCAAAATGGCGATAGTCGCGAAAAATACCAGGCCCAGGGCTGTAAATGCGAGGTAATGCAGCGGAACTTTGCCAACAAACATCAGCAAAAAGCAAATACCTGCCAGCATGACCGCCGTCGATACGTTACTCACAAAAATCAACCCGCACACGACACCTACGAGCGCGAGCGGCTCCATGAAAAGCTCCCGGGTATTCCAGCCGCCTTTGATATGCCTTGCCAAAATCAGCGATAAATGCGCTACCAAGGCAACCTTGGCCCATTCGGAAGGCTGGAAGCGTTGCCCGATTACCGGAATCTCGATCCAACGCGCCGCGTCGTTCACCGACGTTCCGAAAAACATCGTGAATATTAACAGCAGAATGGAGCTCCACACGGCCAACCTCGTCACGTACACGAATTTGATGTACGGCACACGGTGCACGAAATACATGACGCCCAGCGACAGCACGCATAGCAATGCGTGTTTGTAGAGGTAATATTCGGTATTACCACCCATCTGGCTGTAAGCATCCTTGACGGAAGCGCTATATACGACCACAATGCTCCACATCAGCATGATAATGCATATCCCCCATATCCAGGGGTCGCCTTTGAGGTTTTTACTAAACCATGCCTGGGTATCTTCCCTTGTCTTGTTCAGGAAATCCATATCGTTTGGCGGCTAATGAGTGTTGTCAAGTATAGTCAGTGGTTGTCAGCGATAGTCATTCTACAAGGTTTCTGACAGCAGCTTTGAATTGATCACCCCGGTCCTCATAGTTTTTGAACAAATCAAAACTAGCGCAGGCGGGCGAAAGCAGCACGATATCCCCCGGCACGCCCCATTCCCGTCCCTTGTTGACGGCGTCCTGGACGTCTTCGGTCGTATAAATTTGCGGGACTTTGCCGGAAAAATAGGTTTCGAGTTTCACAGGATCTTTCCCGAGAACTATCAGCCCCTTTACTTTATCCCTGACCAGTCCATCTATTTGTGAATAATCATTTCCTTTATCCACACCACCGGCGATAAGGATTACCGGCTGATCGAAGCTACCCAGCGCGTAAAAAACAGAATCCACATTGGTGGCCTTGGAATCATTAATAAAAGTCACACCACCAATCACCTCCACTTGTTCAAGGCGGTGGGGCGCGTTGGTGAACGATTTCAGTCCTTCACTGATCTTTTCAGGACTGATACCAAGCAACTGCGCTACCGAAATCGCGGCCAGCGCGTTAATCGCATTGTGCGGGCCTTTGATCGGCAACTCGCTGAATGCCTGCTCAAAGGCATTTCCATTAATGTTGGAAATCAGCTGTCCGTCTTCAAGATACGAACCTGATCCCAACGCATTTTCAAGCGAAACCTCCACCTTTTCAACCGCCGGGTTTCTCTTTTCAAGCTCCCTTTCAATTACCTCACTTTCTTTATAATAAATGAAATGATCTGCGGCCGTCTGGTTACGGATAATGTTGAACTTGGAATTCACATAATTCTGGAAATCATATCCATAACGATCGAGGTGATCAGGAGTGATATTCAGGAGAACAGATATACATGGATGGAAATCGACGATATTATCGAGCTGAAAGCTGCTGATTTCCAATACATAATAATCGAAGTGCTTTTCAGCAACCGCCCAGGCGAAACTGTCGCCTATATTGCCGGCCAGGCCCACATTCAGGCCTGCGGTCTTTAACAAATGGTAGGTGAGCAGCGTGGTGGTCGTTTTGCCGTTGCTGCCGGTGATGGCGATCAGCTTCGCGTCCGTGTAGCGCGCGGCGAACTCGATTTCAGAGATCACCGGAATGCCCTTTTCCTTCAATGCGACGATCAAAGGCACCTTGTCGGGAATACCGGGGCTTTTCACCACGAGGTCGCTTTCAAGAATGCGCTCTTCCGAATGCTGTCCCTGTTCAAATGGAATATTTTCACTGTTCAGAATGTCTGCGTACTTCTGATGCAACTGGCCCTTATCCGATAAAAAAACTTCAAAACCTTTGGATTTCGCAAGAATAGCAGCTCCTGCACCGCTTTCTCCGCCACCCAGAATCGTCACTTTTTTTTGCACAAGAATCGAATTAAAACGTTGAACAATCTGCAATAACCACGAAGGTAAATCTTTTGCCGAAAACTTTTTTTAATGCCCTCCCAATAACATGGATAAAAAAAGAGGCATAGGAAATATGCCTCTTGATTACCATTTATGATCTTTAAACTAGTTCTACTCTTTCTTCAGCGATTCCGATAATTTCAATCGGTTGGCCATTTTCACAATCAGGAATATCACCCAGGCGATGAGTACGAATTGAATGAGGGTCTGAATAAAGTTGCCGTATCTGATCGCTACTTCCGGTGTTTCCCCGACAGCTTCTTTCAGCACAACCTTAAGTTGCGTAAAATCCACTCCGCCGAGGATCAAACCAAGGATCGGGTTGATTACGTCCTCCACCAGTGATGTAGTGATTTTCCCGAATGCCGCACCTATGACGACACCGACAGCGAGGTCCAACACGTTGCCCTGGGCAATGAATGTTTTGAATTCCTTTAACATAATAAGATGAGGTTAGTTGATAGATTAGAAAGCGAACAAAAAGCCTATGCTGAGGGCCTGAGCAAACTGGATCTTGTTGCTCTGGTCGTCGTCGTAAACCATGATGGCGCCCAGATTGACATTGACGTATTTGTTGATTTTCGCTGTCAGCTGGGCATCCAGGCGGTTATCTATATTCAGTGGATGCTTGAAGCTCGAAAACATCAGATAACGGAATTTCAAATTAACGTCCTTCGCTATATCCTTGTCAAAATTGGCCACAAGCTGGATCAGCGCCGCTTCCGTACGCACGCGCTTGCCAATAGGCACACCGTAGTTTTTCTGGTCGGGTGTATTTACGTACAAATCTTTGTCGACAACGATCGTCTGGCGCAATGCACCGGGCGCAAGGTCTATAAAGAAGTAGGAAACAGGGCGGTATTCGATACCGATCGCCTCGGTCAGGTAAGCCGGCGAGAGTATCCCCGACACTTTCCTCTTGACATCACTCGTATCGGAATATTCGTAACCGCTACCAAACTGCGAGAGGAAGTTTACATTCGCAAAAAGGCTCCATTTGGCTGTCAGTTCGCGGTTGTATTTGGTATCGAAGAAGATCCGGTCGACGTTCTTCCGGCTCTGCTGGCCCTTGTTTCGCACGATACCATACTGGCCCTGGAAATCATTTCTCCACGAGTTCTTTCCTACCTTCTTTTCACTCAGTGCATTCAGGAAAAGACCCAATGCGATCGAGTTTACGCCACCACCCGTCCAGTTGGAACTAAAAGATCCCTGGTTCAGGTTAGCCCCGAATTCGATCTTGCGCCAGGCGGTATCCTTGGCAGCTTTCAGGCGGCCTGAGGCAATTGAATTGGAAAGATCAACCTTGTTTTGGGAAATGGCCGGGAATGTCAGAAGGGCTAGTAAAGTAAGGGCAATAAAGGATGTGAGTCGAAGTTTTTGATTCATTGTCAATGTGTTTAGTGGGACCATACTCATTAAATTTCTATCTTTTAAGAGCAACAAATGAGGAGGTAGCGGTTAAAGTAAAGCAATTTCTGACGCTTTCAAAAGAACTTACCGTCATCAGAAAGTTTATGATACCACTTGCGAAGCTTCCTGCGCGACCGCAGCAACCGCATTTTGACCGCACTTTCGGTGGTCTGAAAGATCCCCGCGATGTCGCGGATACTGCGGTCGTCGAGATAGCGCAGATAGACCATCGCCTTGTCTTCGAGATCCAGCAGGTCCAGCGCTTCTTTCAGGGTCGTCAGGTTGACTTCCTCTTCGAAAAGCCCCGGCAAGCATACTTCTGCCTTATCGCCCGGGTCGGGCGTGGCATCGTGAACAAGTACGATCTTGCGCTTGCTTACGCGTGCGAGATCCATGCAGTGGTTATGGGTAATGGTAAAAAGCCAGGTGGAGAATTTGGAACCGGTCTTGAACGTGCCCATTTTATGGATCAGTTTAAGAAAGACATCGTGCGTAATGTCTTCGGCCCGGTTGGCGTCCCTGGTAAGCGTGACGCATTTTTGATAGACCTTTACGGCATAGCGCTCGTAAAGTTTCTGAAAATGACGATTGTCCTTCGATTCAACGAAAAGTCGAACTAGTTCTTCGTCTGTCGAATTATGCTCCTGACACGGAGCGTTCCGTATTTCAACCATTCTGCCTGATGAAATGCCGCCGATAGCGTGTGCTGAAAATTAAATTGCATTTAACTTCCCGTAAATATGAAAAAACAACGCCTGGTATACAAATTAGATACCAGGCGTTGTCAATATATTTTGTTGCTAAAAGGCTTATCCGCCGATCGCTACACGTTTGAATGTAGTAACTGTCAAACCTTTTGAAGTTTTTTCAAGCAGCTGACGGATAGTCAGTGAAGAATCCTTCACGAACTCCTGGTTCAACAGGGTGCTGTCTTTGTAAAACTTCTGAAGTTTGCCCTGAGCGATTTTCTCAAGCATTGCTTCCGGCTTGCCTTCCGCACGTGCCTGCTCTTTACCAACTTCGATCTCACGCTCGATAGTAGCAGCGTCGATACCGTCTTTGTCCAAAGCGACCGGCTTCATAGCGGCAATCTGCATGGCTACGTCTTTGCCAAGGTCAGCAACATCTGTTCCGTTTACACCGGCAAATGCTACCAATACACCCAATTTACCATTTGAGTGAATATAAGGTACTACTTTATCAGCTGATACGTTTTCGTAAGCGCTGATTTCCAGTTTCTCTCCCAATTTGCCTGTAAGCTCAATCATGTGCTCCGATACAGGACGACCGTCGGCCAAAGTTGCAGCCAGAAGCGCATCTTTGTCAGCGATGTTATCCGCTACCGCTTTGTCAAGGATAGACTGCGCAAGGTTTTTGAAATCTTCCACGTTCGATACGGGCTCAGTTTCGCAAGCCAGTGCAACGAGTTTACCGTTGGTACCGTCTTCGCTGATGTTGATCAGAACTGTTCCTTCTGACACAGCGTTGTCGGCACGTTTTGCGGCAACTTTTTGTCCTTGTTTACGTAGAATATCAACGGCTTTGTCGAAATCGCCATCCGCTTCCTGCAGGGCTTTTTTACAATCCATCATGCCCGCGCCGGTCATTTGGCGGAGTTTGTTTACATCTTGTGCGGTAATTGCCATGATCTTGATAAGTATTTTGTCTTAATATTTAAAAAAATGTAGCCCATAGCAAGAGGCTATGGGCTACTCTGTATGTTCAACTATGGCCAGCTTCGGAAGCTACACCATATTGCCCTTTTTACTCTTCGTCGCTTTCAGCAACCTCAACGCTGGCAACTTCGGCGCGAGGCGCTGCCTCTTCACCTTTGTCAGCCGCGCGTTTTGCTTCTTCTTCCTCAACCAGGCGCTGATCGTCTTTGTCTTGTTTGCGTTCCATCAAACCTTCTTCGATAGCCTTACCGATCGCCAGTGTGATCAACGAAATCGCTTTGTAAGCATCGTCGTTCGATGGGATTGGGAAGTCAACCAATTCAGGGTTTGAGTTGGTATCGCAGATCGCAAAAATGGGGATGTTCAATCTTTTTGCTTCTGCAACCGCAATGTGCTCGCGTTTTACATCAACGATGAAAAGTGCCGCTGGAAGGCGAGTAAGGTCCGCTACACCACCTAGTACTCTTTCCAGTTTATCCTTTTCACGTGTAAGCATCAGGCGTTCTCTCTTCGCAATATTGCTAACCGTGGCTTCGTCTTTCAGCATCTTCTCGAGAGTCTGCATTTTTTTCAAAGACTTGCGAATCGTGCCAAAGTTTGTCAGCATACCACCCAACCAGCGGTCAGTCACGTAAGGCATTTTAAGGCGTTTCGCCTCTTCCGTTACGATTTCCTGAGCTTGTTTTTTAGTAGCAACAAACATGATCTTACGTCCTGAACGAACGATCTGTTTCAGCGCAGCTTCCGCTTCGTTGAGGCAGCTCAAAGTTTTGTTCAGGTCAATGATGTGGATCCCGTTCTTCTCCATGAAGATATATGGAGCCATCCGTGGATCCCACTTGCGGGTAAGGTGACCAAAGTGGACACCTGCATCCAATAGTTCTTTATATTCTATTTGTGCCATTGCCAAATTTGATTAAAAAAATGATTTTGAAATTACGCAGCACAACACATCGGGCACGATAAGTATTGTCTGGACGAAATATTAACGTTTCGAGAACTGGAACCTTCTGCGAGCCTTAGCGCGTCCGTATTTCTTACGCTCAACCATACGTGGGTCACGGGTAAGGAATCCTTCTTTTTTCAATGCGCCACGGAATTCGCCGTTGTATTGAACCAGTGCACGTGAAACCGCCATACGGATAGCTTCCGCCTGGCCTGAGATTCCACCACCTCTAACATTTACTTTAATATCGTAACCATTTCCTCCGCTGATGGTAGCGAAAGGCTGCTGAAGAACGATCTGGTGTACTTCAAATGGAAAATATTCTTTGTAATCACGTCCGTTTACCTTGATATCTCCTTTACCTGGTGTCAGGTAAATACGAGCAACGGCGGTTTTTCTTCTACCTATTGTGTTGATCACTTCCATGAATTACAATTGGATTTGCTTTGGTTGCTGTGCGCTGTGCGGGTGTTCTGCGGCAGCGTAAACAAACAGGTTTGTAAATAAACGACGTCCCAAACGGTTCTTTGGAAGCATACCTTTTACGGCTTTCTCGATCACACGCTCAGGGTGTTTTTCGAGCAACTCGCGAGGAGTCTGAAAACGTTGACCTCCCGGGTAACCAGTGTGACGAACATAAACTTTGTCCGACATCTTCTTACCTGTCAACTTGATCTTATCGGCGTTGATAACAATTACGTTATCTCCACAATCCACATGAGGAGTGTAGCTTGCTTTGTGTTTGCCTCTGATAATTTTAGCAATTTCGCTGGCCAGACGACCAAGAATTGCATTTTCAGCATCCACAACAATCCACTCCTTGTTTACTGTGTTTTTGTTCGCCGAGATGGTTTTGTAGCTTAACGTATCCACGATTAACAAAAAATTAAATTGATTTTCAATTATTTACACTGTAACAAGACAGTCCCATCGCAAAATGGGAGTGCAAATATAGAGTTTAACAAATTGAATTACAAGTATGCTTGAGAAATTCATTTGTTAATCCCCTACTGCAAAGGCCAATGCAACGTACGGAAGACCGTAAATTTTGGACACATGGCGCTGGCTGTTATCAAGGTAAACATTGAAACCGTCGATTTTTTTGGTCGTGTAGGTGACCCGCCCGTAGGTGTAACCGACTTTAACACCGAGCTTCCGGCTGGCCTTGAAGCGCACAAAAGCCTCCGATTGCCCGCTGTTCTTCCGAAGCGCTATTGGTAATATATTGAAAAGGGTAGGCTTACTGGCTAACCACGAATCGTAATGCGGCTTACCGGTACCTCCCGTCGGGACGGTCTTCTCGTAGTAGCCGTGCCGTTTGGAGCCATAGGTAAAGCCCAGCAAGTCGGTATTGACGCCGATATCCAACTTCCAGAAACTCACATTGACGCCCGCAAGAAAACTTATCCCGTTAATTGAAACATCCCGGTATTCCAGGTAATCCTCGATTCCGGCAATGCGTTTGGTGTCGAGGTTAGTCCTGCCTGCATAATAACCCCAGGCCCGGAAGCCTAGCCCCAACCGGAGCCACGGAAGTTTCTGCGATCCGATTTCCTCGTGATACATGATGGAAGGAGCCCACGAATTGCTTCCCAGGCCGATACCTACATCCACACCTCCTGCAATTGGCGAACTGTTTTGAGCGTGTGTGAAAGTGGTATTCAGTAATAAAACAATAACCAGTCCTTTTAAAATTTTCATTGCTGAACCCCTAGTTAGATGATGAATTTTACAATAATAATGCATCCCCGCAAGAAATCACGCCTTAGGCGTTTGCAAGTGGCTATAATGCTGCTATATGCACTATCCAACGGCCCGTTATATGCCCAGGTGAGCGATCATCTGACATTTGTGCCCCTCTTCAACGGCAAAAACCTGAACGGCTGGGTCGATGTCAACACCTCCAAGGAAACCTGGAAAGTCAAAAACGGCACCTTAATATGCTCCGGCAAACCCATCGGCGTCATGCGCTCCGACAGGCAATACGAAAACTTCATCCTCGAAGTCGAATGGAAGCACTTGGAAGCCGGCGGTAATTCCGGCGTATTTATATGGAGTGAGGGCACCCCGCAAGAACACGATCCGCTCACGAAAGCCATCGAAGTGCAAATGCTCGAACTGGATTATGCCCCGCAGCATAACGCGACGGACGACTACGTACACGGCGAACTCTTTCCGACCATGGGTATGACTGCCATCCCCGACAATCCGCGTGGCATCCGCAGCAAATCCCTCGAAAAACGCTGCAAAGGCAAAGGCGAGTGGAACAAATATGTGGTCGTTGCGGTGGATGGCACAGTGAAACTCTCCGTGAACGGCAAGTTCGTCAACGGCCTCCGTGCCTCGGAGCGCAAGAAGGGCTATATCTGTCTCGAAGCAGAGGGAGCAGAGATCCATTTCAGGAATATGCGCATTATGGAGCTGCCTTCCGGGATTACAACGCCGGAGCAGGTCGCGCCGGTGGTACACTGATTTGGGAAGTTGCCTTTCTCCGAATATCTTGTTAAAGATTTCAATCTCTTAGTATGAAAATCTCCTTCATCGGCGCGGGTAACGTGGCCTGGCACCTCGCGCAGGCATTTGAGGACGCGGGGCACTGGATTTGCGAGGTGTATAGCCGCGACACGCAGAAAGCGCGTCAGCTGGCTTCTTCATTGTATGATACCAATATCCAGCCCGATCTCAACTTTTCCGAAAGCGAAGCGGAAGTGATCGTGATCGCCGTGACCGACGACGCTATCGAGAGCGTGATCCAGCGCATTGTGTTACCCGAGGGCGTTATCCTCGTGCATACTTCAGGTACACGGTCGCTCGCTGAATTTGAGAAACTTGTGGAGATTTACAGCGACGTATATGTCCACACGGGCGTCTTCTATCCTTTACAGACATTCACCAAAGGCGTCGAAATGGATTACAGCGAGCTGCCTTTTTGCATCGAATCGCGCAATGAGCTGATCGAAGGGAAACTTATGCAGCTTGCGTCGGGCGTCAGTAATAATGTCACCCGAATGGACTCCGACGAGCGCTTCATTTTGCACGTAGCAGCTGTTTTTGCGAGCAATTTCACCAATTACATGCTCACAGTCGCCCACGACCTCCTCGACCGCGAACAGCTCAATTTCGACCTGCTCAAACCGCTCATTCAAACGACGATTGATAAAGCCTTGCTTTCCGATGATCCGTCCATCGGACAAACCGGCCCGGCCCGGCGCGGCGATTGGAAAACCACGGCACGCCACCTCGAATATTTGCAGGAAACCAATGAGGATTACACCGAAATCTACCGCCTGCTCACCGACAAAATCCGCAATCTCTACATTTCAAAATAATAAGAAGCCTCACTGTCCCGAAAAAAGTTAGGCTATATTTGCAGGATTCACAATTCGGCTGTCCATGAATTCAACTATTACGGAACGTTTCAAACGCATTACTACCTTCATTTTTGATATCGACGGCGTCATGACCGACGGCAGCGTCATCGCTCTTGAAACCGGAGAGCAACCCCGCATTTTCAACGTACGCGACGGCTACGGTATCAACCGGGCGATCAAGATGGGTTACCGCGTAGCCATCATCTCGGCCCAAAGCCAGGTTGGGGTCCGGAAACGGCTCGAATACCTCGGCGTTACTGATATTTTCATCGGTACGTCGCCGGACGGCAAGTTGCCCGTTTTCAAAAAATACCTCGCGGAGACCGGCCTCACCGAAGATGAAATCGTATTTATGGGCGACGACCTGCCCGACTACGAGGTGATGCGTACGAGCGTGATGGGCGCATGCCCGGCCGATTCAGCAGACGAAATCCTGGCCATTGCCGACTATGTTTCCCCCAAAAACGGAGGCCGCGGTGCCGTTCGCGACCTGATCGAACAGGTCATGAAAGTGCAGGGAAAATGGATGGCCTGGTTTGAATAAAAAACTTGGTAGTGGACAAGAAAAAGCGCTATTTCCCCAATTTGAACGGTATCCGTGCCATTGCGGCATCGCTGGTGGTATTTCACCACCTCGAACAGGCCAAGCATGCATTGGGTATTGCCAATATATATGACATGCCCATTATCCAGCACGCCGGACGGCTTGGTGTGGGGCTGTTCTTTGTATTGAGTGGATTTCTCATCACCTATTTGCTCCTCGAAGAACGTGGGCGGTTCGGCGATGTCGATGCCAAAAAGTTCTATCTGCGCCGCGTATTCCGCATTTGGCCTATTTACTTTCTCATCATTGGATTGTCCTTCTTCGTTTTTCCGCATATCGGCATATTCGATTATCCCGGAATTGAAGAAAAACTGACGGTAAACCTGCCCGAAAGGCTCACCTTGCTGCTGCTGGTCTTGCCGAATTTCGCATTTGTCCTCTATGATTTACCCTACTGGTGTGCACAAACATGGTCCATCGGCGTGGAGGAGCAGTTTTATTACCTCTGGCCGTGGCTGATCAAATACCCCAAAAAACGCATTCCTATCCTGATATTCTTCCTTTTGCTAACGGCTGGGCTGCTCTACCTGGGACTTGAAATGGTCGATCCGTCGGAAGAAACGCGCAAATCGATGATTACCACTTTCTTTGGACAATTCCGCATTCAGACAATGGCGTTGGGGGGCTTGTGTGCGTGGCTGGTCTATAATGATAAAACGAAGTTCCTCGACTTCATTTTCCGGAAAGACGTACAAATAGTCGCTTACACGGCCCTTCTTGCATTGTTCTTTTCAGGCGTGCATTTCTTCGGGTTTCTGGAAGTGTATGCGGTTTTCTTCGCATTCTTTGTGCTGAATGTCTCGTGTAACCCGAACACCCTCGTGCGTTTGGGACATCCGGTGATGGATCATTTAGGCAAGATTTCCTATGGCCTTTACCTCTACCATGTAGTGGTTATTGTGGTGATTATTAACTTACTGACAATGTATTCGCCGCAATGGGAAGGTCCGGTTTACCAAATCGTACTTTACATACTCAGCTTTATCGGCTCCGTGGCAGTGGCTACTTTTTCTTTTAATTATATCGAAAAACCACTTCTCGCTTATAAAGACCGCAAGTTCGGCCGCTAACTATTGCAACTTCGGCAGTTCGGACATTGTGTAAAATTTCAATCCCTGATGATGCGCTTCCCGCAAAACGAAGGCCAAAAAGCTCACATTAAAACCATATTTACCATTCTGAGGAGCGCTGTACAAAGGTTCATGTCCGAAAACCATCAATGCGGTACCATTTTCTTTTGCTTCCTGAATAGCCTCGGCAATTTCTTCCTCGGTCACCTCGTCGTAATCGATCATTAATGCATCTACTTTCTGCCCGCCATCAAAATCATAGTAAATCGCATTCATCCAGCGCGGCGGCCATGCGTAGAGCTGAAAGCCATTATATTTTCTTCTTGAAATGGCTACATCACGCAAAATTGTAAAACCCTTCGCCAAAAGCACCGAATCGACACGATCGTTATGGTTTCCTCCCGGATGCGCGTAGGACGTTGGTTTGAAACCCGCCGCGGTCATATGCCGAAGTCCGGGTTCGAGTTCAGCTTCAATATACCCTTTCGGCCCGCCTGCGGCCATTAGTTCGGTGGATTTGGCATGAACTGTTCCATGGAAACCGATTTCGTGCCCTTCTTTTTGAAGCTGTTTCAGCATCGCTACCTCTTCTGCATTCAGGCTGTCGGGACAGGTAATGAAGAAAGTCGCTTTCGCACCATATTTTTGGAATAATGGCCTGAGCTCGTACCATTCTTTGATAAAATGGTCGTCGAATGAAATGGCGATACCGCCTGCCCCGGGCTTCCCGGATTCACTGCCGCAGCCCCAGAATGCCCCGGCCATTACAGCCAGCAGCAGCAAAAGAAATCCCTTTCGGCCTTTCGAACAGTTATCTAGGTATTTCAAAACTTCGGAAATGATCTGTTATTTTCGCTAAATTAACGACAAGGATGAAAATACTGCACACGGCCGACTGGCATATCGGCAAAAAGCTCGACAACTTTTCCCGCCTCGACGAACAACGACTGGTACTAGAAGAAATCTGCGAAATAGCGGAACGCGAGCAGGTCGATGCGATTGTCGTTGCCGGCGACCTGTTCGACAACTTCAACCCGTCGTCCGAGGCAACCGAACTTTTGTATAGCACATTGCACCGCCTTTCTGCCAACGGCACGCGGGCCGTGATAGCCATCGCGGGCAACCACGATTCTCCCGAGCGTATTCAGGTCCCCGACGCCCTCGCGAAAGTTTGCGGCATTCTGTTCATCGGGTTTCCGAATACCGAAGTCAGGCCGTTCTGCACGCAAGGCCAGGTGGAGATTGTAAAAACCGCCCCCGGATTTATTGAAATCAAGCTTCCTAACGCACCATTTCCTCTACGCGTGCTGCACACGCCCTACGCGAACGAACAGCGTTTGAAAACATTCCTTGGCGTCGAAGAATCGGAAGAAGCCTTGCGCGTCCATTTGCAGCAACATTGGCAAACACTCGCAGATCAATATCTCGACGATAAGGGCTTTAACCTCCTCGCTACGCACCTGTTCGTCATGCAGAAAGGCGGCCCAATGCCCGAAGAACCCGACGACGAGCGACCGATCCTCCATATCGGCGGTGCGCAAGCCATTTACACCGAAAACTTCCCGAAACAGGTCCATTACATTGCATTAGGACATTTGCACCGGTTTCACCAGGTCGATAAGGTACCGGCCCCCGCAGTATACTCCAGCAGCCCGCTGGCGTACAGCTTTTCAGAGGCCAATCAAAACAAATACGTGATCCTGATCGAGGCGGAAGCCGGAAAACTGGTCGGCTACAAAACGATCGAACTTTTAAAAGGCAAAAAACTGCGTCGCAAAAGCTTTCACAGCATTGATGACGCCATTGAATGGCTTGCTAAACATCAGGAAGATTTAATTGAGCTGACCATTATTTCCGATAACTACCTGGAAGCGTCGGACAAAAAGCGATTAATGGAGGCGCATTCAGGCATTATTCAAATCATTCCGCAGATCAGGAAAAGCGAAGTCGCCGATACTTCCTCCGAAGTCGATCTCTCGTTAAGTATGGAGAAGCTGTTTCAGGAATATTTCAAAACTAAAAATAAAGGGCAGGAACCTTCGGAAGGGCTAATGGAGGTGTTTCGGGAGGTTTTGGGGACGGAAGGGGAATAAAGGGAGGAAGGAGGATGCCTATTCAATGGCGCGAAGGTCTTCCTTCATGCAGACTATTCGCAGGCCTCTGGCCGGTCTATTCCGAAAACGACATTGCATTAGTGACCGGCCGGAGGCCTGCGAATAAGGTGTGCAAAGCACGAGCTTTGCACCATCGGCCAATAAAAAAGCGGGCTGCTCCTTTTGGAATAACCCGCTTTCTCCTATTTGATTTCATGAATCAGCTTGCTCTTCTGAGCTTCGCTTCAATGGTTTGCTGTGTATGTGGTACAATGCGCAGGCGCTCTTTCGGGATGAGCTTGCCGGTGTCGATGCAAACGCCGTAGGTACCGTTTTTAATGCGGATCAGCGCATTTTCGAGCTGTACCGAATACTTCTGGAGACGTGCGGCCAATTGGCTCAGGTTTTCGCGTTCACTGGCGTCCGCCCCATCTTCCACTAATTTTGCCGCGCCGGAAGTTACGTCCGTGCCGCTATCGTTTTTTTTACTTAAACCTGTTTTAATGTACTCGAGCTCACTTCTTGTTGCTTCCAGCTTGCCGCGGATCAGTTCTTCAAACTCCCTTAATTCTTCCTCCGAATATCTTGTTCGTTCTTCTTGCATAATCTGAATTGATTTGTTAGTCTACATCAAGGAGCGTTCAAAGCACAAAAGTACTAGTATTCTGCCTTTTTCGGAATAGTATTTAATTAATAACCACTTTCAAATGAGAAACTTACTAACACTGACATCAGGGGGTATAACCAACAAAGCCAAAACCTGGTTCGGTATTGGCTTTGTCCGGAATCTCTGAGGATTATTTGTAAAGTACCGATTTTACGGCGTCTACCGTCCGCTTTACGTTTGGCAGGATCTCTTCGATCAGCGTTGGCGCGTAGGGAAGTGGTACATCACGGCTGGTAACGCGGATCACCGGCGCGTCCATATAATCAAATGCGTGGCGTTGGATGTGGTAAGCGATCTCCGAAGAAATGGAAGCCAGCGGCCAGGCTTCTTCTACCACTACGCAACGGTTGGTTTTCTTAACTGATTCAATCACAGCAGGATAGTCGATCGGGCGAACCGTGCGCAAATCCACTACTTCCACATCGATACCTTCTTTTTCTAGTTGAAGCACTGCCGGCATTACCACGCGGGGGATCATTTTCCCGAACGAAACGATGGTTACGTCCTTACCCTGGCGTTTGATGTCCGCTTTTCCCAGTGGAATAAGGTATTCTTCCTCGGGAACAGCCATTTTATCGCCGTACATCACTTCCGATTCCATGAAGATCACCGGGTTGTTGTCGCGGATAGACGATTTCAGAAGGCCTTTCGCGTCGTAAGGGTTCGAAGGAACCACTACTTTCAGACCCGGGGTATTGGCAAACCAGTTTTCGAAGTTCTGCGAGTGCTGCGCTCCAAGCTGGCCGGCGTTACCGGTCGGTCCACGGAAAACGATCGGGCAACCGAACTGGCCACCTGACATCGAAAGAATCTTAGCCGCGCTGTTGATGATCTGGTCGATCGCCACCAGCGAGAAGTTGAATGTCATGAACTCGACGATCGGACGAAGACCGTTTCCGGCAGCTCCAACCGCAATCCCCGCAAAGCCAAGCTCCGCGATAGGCGTATCGATCACGCGGTCGGGACCGAACTCATCGAGCATTCCCTGACTCGCCTTATAAGCACCGTTGTATTCCGCAACCTCTTCACCCATCAAAAAAATACTCTTGTCAAGGCGCATCTCTTCCGACATAGCGTCGCGAATGGCATCTCTAAATGCTATTTCTTTCATTCGTAATTCTGATAATTATTAATTCTTAGAAGAAACCACTGCAAAAATCATTTCATCTGAAACAGACCGACCTGCGCGGTTACATTAAAAGAGGTTTTGTACACTTATTTCAAAATGATCTGGTAAAATTATAGAACAACGGCCAATTCTCAAATTCTTTACCGGAACCATTCTGTTAAAAAACGTGGCAAATGCGGCCTATTTTTGCATTATACCGGGATCACGTCCACTTCCACCGAAAGCGTGTGTTTTCCGTAACTGAAAATAATGCCTTTGAGCGGTGGTACATCGCTGTAATCCCGGCCCCAGGCAGTAACAATATGCCGCTCACCCGGGACAATATTGTTCGTCGGGTCGAAATCGCACCAGCCGTAATCGGGTATAAAAACCGAGACCCACGCGTGCGAAGCGTCGGAGCCCTGCAACTTGGGTTTGCCCGGCGGCGGCAATGTTTCGAGGTACCCGCTCACATAGCGGGCCGCGAAACCGAAACTGCGGATACACGCAATGGCCAGATGCGAAAAATCCTGGCAAACACCCTTTTTAGAGGCCAGCACTTCCTTAATTGGCGTGTTCACAGTCGTAAAATCCGGCATGAACTTGAATTCCCTGTAAATCTTCGCGCAAAGCCTGGCAATGCAATCGTACAAAGGCACATTATCATCGAAACAATCGCTTGCAAATGCACGGATTTCGGCATCCCATTTCACCAGCGGGCTGGGTAATGTGTATTCGAAAAACGAAACCTTCATCGCCCGGTCACCCGTGAGCCGCTGCCTGGCCTCCCCGCTTGTTACCGACGACGGAATGAATAACGAGCCCGTACGTTCCCTTAAACGTTCCACAGTCGCGGTGGTCAGCACCGTCAGCGTTTTGTGAGGAGAATGCAGGGAAAAATAATGCGTGGTATTGCCATAAAAATCGACGCGCTCGCTGATCTGCGTGGGTTCAGGGGTTATTTTGATGCTAAAATCCTGGCAAAGCTGATCGGGCAGCGTACGCGGGGTAAGGCACACGAGGCTGTGGTAATTGTTGACGGCCTCGGCGTATTTGTATTCGGTCTTATGGATCAGCTTATACTTCATCCGTATCGTAGTCCATCGGTTCAAAAGAGTGGTGTATCAACGTGTGGCTGAAATACTGGTTGGTCAGGTAAATCGACACCGAGCTAACCAGTCGCGCCACTTCCGAAAGCAGGCTGAAAAGCTCGTCGCGCTCATCGTCGGCATTGCATCTGGCCAAATCCTGGATATTCGAGAGCTTGATCAACGTCGATGCTCTCAATGCCAGCTTTTCAGCTTCGTTCAATCGCTCGCCGCGCGTCGTCGCAGGCAATGCAGCCAGGTTTTTACCCAGTTCATCGAGCATGTAAGCCAGCGAATACGGCAGCCGTGTTTCAAGCAAAATCATATCCAGCATCGTCTCCACGCTCAGATGCGACTTGTAGATCTGCCGGTAATTCACCAGCATGTGATGGTTGATCAACGTAGCCTCTATCAGCTCATTCTCCACCGCAGCCGTACGCCCGACGCCAAAATTAGACTGGATCACACTAACGCGTGACAATATCCTTTCAATCAGTTTTCCGGTTTCCAGCAGTAAATAGCTGTTATCCCGCGGCATACTTTCCGCTATCACGCCCAAAAAGGTAAACATATTGTTGAACAGCCCGTCGAGCGTCCGCTGGATGTTGGTACTGTTCATGTGCGAGGCATTGCGGATCTCCTGATAACCGTTATCGATCAAATCCACGATCCTCCATATTTCGAGTTCCCACTGGTTCCGGACCGCGCCGACGGCATTCAAAAATGAGCCGATATTGGAAGCGATCGATCCCGGGCGGCTGTTATCGGAAATCAATGCGATGATCTCTTTGTAAGGATCGTTCAGCTTTTCATCCCCGTCCAAAAATCCGGGATAGGTAGACGAAACGTGCGTCAACGACTGCAAAATCACCTTGATGTGTTCCTGTTTCGCCGATCCGCCGAAGTTACGGTCGAGGTTAAGCACATTAATGGTAATGTTCATAAACTTGATCACCGCCATGGCCCGCTCACAATAGCGACCAACCCAGAACAGGTTTTCAGCACTCCGGCTGGGAAGCGAAACGTGCTTGTTGACAGCGGCAGGTGTATTCAGGACAATCCTCTCCTGCGGCTCGTCGGATTTGTCGGAAACAATCCACGTATCCTTTGAGAAACCGCCCTGCTGGTTGGAGATCACAAACCGGTCTTTCACCGCCGAGCTACGCGTAAGCCCGCCCTGCATGACATGGTAACCGTTTTCATCCGCCACCATAAATGCCCGCAATGCCGCATACCGCGGCTCGATCACGCCGTCGATCAATGAGGGAGTCGTTGACAGACTCACCTCCTGCTGCGCGATAAAGTCATGCGGCCGCTGGGAGATCATCGCTATCAGTTCCGCTTTCTGCGCATTTGAAAGCGTACGTCCGTAGACAGAGCTGAATTTCGACTTTCGGTTGGCCTTTTTAATGATCAGCTCATCGATATTATCGAGTACGTAGGCCAGTTCTTTCTGATGCCCGCACCACCAGGTGGCGACGTTCGGCATGAGGAGCTTCTCGCCCAGAAAATACTGGCATATATTCTCCATAAATGCCAGAAAAGCATGGTTTTCCAGCACGCCCGACCCTGGTGGGTTCATAACCTGCACATTGCCGAGGCGGATCGCCTGTAAAAGCCCGGGGACGCCCAGGCGGGAGTCCTCGCGCAGTTCCAGCGGATCGCACCAGTCGTCGTCGACGCGGCGAACGATCACATCCACTTTTTGCAACCCATCGATGGATTTCAACCACACGCTTCCGTTGCGTACGAGCAGATCGTCGCCTTGTGCGAGCGTGTAACCCAGGTACGAGGCCAGGTAAGCATGCTCGAAATACGCCTCATTGCCCGGCCCGGGTGTGAGGTAAACGATATTCGGGGCGTCGCGGCTTTTGTCGGAAAGCCGCAGGACAGTGTTTTGAATACTGTTAAAAAAAGGCGAGAGCTTGCTCACATACATGCCGTCGGCCAGCTCGGGCAGGAGCTTGCTCATAACGATCCGGTTTTCGAGCGTATAACCCGATCCGGATGGCGCCTGCGTACGGCTGTCGAGCACCCACATCTGGCCGTCAGGCCCCCGCGCCATATCGGCGGCGAACAATGTCAACTGCCGTGGGCCGGGGACTTTGATATCAATGCAGGGGCGCAAAAAACCGGTGTTTTCAAAAACCAATTCAACCGGCACGACAGCGTCTTTTACGAGATTTCTCGGTCCGTATAAATCTTTCAGGATCAGATCGAGTAACACCGCCCTTTGCTGCAACCCTTTCGAGATCCGTTCCCATTCGCGGTGTTCGATCAGGAACGGGATCGGGTCAAGCTGCCAGGGACGGTTCATGCCGTCGGGGCTGCCGTAGACGTTATAGGTAACGCCATTCTCGCGCAACTTACTGATAATCTCCTGATTGCGACTTTTAAGCTCTGTAATGCCCAGTTTTTCCAAGGTGGCAAAAAGCGCCTTCCAGTGGGGCTTCAGCTTTCCGTCGGTATCCAGCACTTCGTCGTATGAAGTCAGGCCGGCTTGATAGGATTGTAACAGGTTCACGGAAGCCTCGGTAAGCATATTCAAAATCAGGGTTATACTGCAAATCTATCGCGATTTCCAGAATTTGCGTAAATCCAGCGTATTGGGATACTCCGGATTGATCAGTTCGATCGGGGTGTCGCTGCGCATTTCCTTTTTCGTTTCGGCCACAAAGCGGGAAGCACCCGAAGATGTCTTCTCGATCACCGGCACCTCGCGGGTAGCCGACGGTGTGTGCCCGAAGCCCTGGAAAAGGCTGATCTTGCGCGATTCGGCCTCGAAACTATTGACCGGATAAGTATCAAAACTGCGCCCGCCGGGATGCGAAACGAAATAGGTACAGCCGCCCAATATACGGTTATTCCAGGTATCCACAATATCGAAAACCAGCGGCGCGTCAGCCCCGATCGTCGGGTGCAATGCCGACGGCGGGTTCCAGGCCTTGTAACGGATCCCCGAGACATAATCGCCTTTAATACCCGCACTGCGCAACGGCACACGGCAACCATTGCAGACCAAAATATGCCTTCCTTCCACAAATCCGCTCACTTTCACCTGTAATCTTTCCAATGAAGAATCCACAAACCGCGCCGTGCCCGCATTCGACAATTCTTCCCCCAGAACATGCCATGGCTCGATGCCCAGGCGCAGTTCCAGCTGGATATTGTCGACGGTAATGCCGCCGTAATGCGGAAAACGGAACTCGAAGAACGGGTCGAACCACGAAATATCGAAGTTGTAGCCAGCCTCTTTCAGGTCGTTCACCACATCCACCATATCGAGGTAGGCGAAATGCGGCAGCAGGAAGCGGTCGTGGAGCTCGGTCCCCCAGCGGATCAGCTTATGTTTGTAAGGTTCTTTCCAAAATTTCGCGATAAGCGCACGTATCAGCAGCGTCTGCACGAGGTTCATATGCTTGTGCGGCGGCATATCGAATGCCCGGAATTCGAGGATCCCCAGCCGGCCCGTCGAAGAATCGGGCGAATAGAGTTTATCCATACAAAACTCCGAACGGTGGGTATTGCCGGTAATATCAACCAGCAGGTTACGGAAAATGCGGTCGACCATCCAGAAGGGCACCTCGCCGTCCTCCGGGATTTGTTCAAACGCGATTTCAACCTCGTAAAGACGCTCGTCGCGGCCCTCATCGATACGTGGCGCCTGACTGGTAGGGCCGATGAACGGACCCGCGAAAAGGTAACTCAATGCAGGATGGTGCTGCCAGTAGGTTAAAAGGCTGCGCAAAAGGTCGGGGCGGCGCAATATCGGGCTGTCGGCGGGCTTGAAACCACCAATGGTCACGTGGTTGCCTCCCCCGGTGCCGGTATGCCGGCCGTCGACCATGAATTTATCAGTTCCCAGTCGCGAGAAGAAAGCTTCCTCGTACAATGCGCTGATATTATCCACCAGTTCCTGCCAGTTTTTGGCCGGATGTATATTCACCTCGATCACACCGGGATCGGGTGTTACGATCAGTTTTTGCACGCGGTAATCGGAAGGGGTCGGATACCCCTCGATACGAACCGGCATTTTGAGCTTTTCAGCGGTAGCTTCGATGGAAGCGATCAGGTCAAGGTAATGTTCGAGGTAATCGGTTGGCGGCAGGAAAACATAGATAATACCGTCGCGCTCCTCCACACAAATCGCCGTTTTGATCACCGGAACATCGAAAAGCAGGTTATTTTGCTCTTCCTCTTCTTTCTTTTTCTTTAAATCCTCCTCTTCATCAACCGGTTGTCTATTCAAAGGCAATTGATAGGCAGGAGCGACCGAACCATACCGTGCCTGCACGATCGGTTGATAATCCCCCAGTACAGGCAAATCTTCGAACGGGCTACGGTCCACAGGCTGCTCTCGCCGCTCTTTGGCGATTTCGGGCAAAGATTTCAATGGCAAACGATAGCCCATCGCCGAATTACCGGGAATGAGAAAGCAGTTGCCCCTGCGGAACTGCCAGGCTGTACTCGTCCAATGCTTGCCATTTTCTTCCCATTTAACAGGTACCACGAATCCGGCGGGATTATTCAAGCCCTTTTCGAGCAATCTGGCCAAAGTCCTGCGCTCGATGGAATCCTTCAAATTCACCTTCAATGGATCGACATTAACGGGAAGCTTGCCTTCTTCCATTGCCCAGTAAATCGGGTCTTCATAGGCCGGGGTAATATTATTGATATCAATGCCAAGGTACCTGGCAAGTTCTGTCGTAAAGGCCTCTGCTTCCCGGAATGTAAATTTCGTCTGCCCTTCCTTGGCCACGAGATCGTCGTTCTTCCACATCGGAATGCCATCGTTCCGCCAGTACAGAGCATATTGCCAACGCGGGAATTGCTCGCCCGGGTACCATTTACCCTGACCAAAATGCAGCAGCCCGCCATGTGCAAAACGGTTTTTCAATCTCAGTGAAAGATCGTAAGCCAGCTGCCGCTTCAATGGGCCGTCAGCCGCCGTGTTCCATTCGGCCGATTCGAAATCATCTATCGAAATGAAGGTAGGCTCGCCGCCCATCGTGAGGCGCACATCGTTTTCCTGCAAATCCTTTTCCACATCATAACCTACCTGCATGACCGCCGCCCATTGTTCCTCTGAATAAGGCTTGGTCACACGCGGGTCTTCGTGAATGCGAAAAACCTTGTTGTCAAATTCAAAAGTTACTTCGGCAACATCGGTAGCACCGGTTACCGGGGCAGCACTCGCATAATCGGGTGTGCAGCAAAGCGGGATGTGCCCCTCACTGGCAAAAAGCCCGGAAGTGGGATCCAGACCGATCCACCCCGCACCCGGTACATACGCCTCCGTCCACGCATGGAGGTCGGTAAAATCCGCCTCCGGCCCGGAAGGCCCGTCGAGCGATTTAATATCAGATGTAAGCTGCACCAGGTAGCCCGACACAAACCTGGCTGCGATGCCTAAATGCCGTAATATCTGCACCAATAGCCAGGCGGAATCACGGCAGGAGCCGCTTTGGATGGTCAGCGTCTGCTCGCAGGTCTGCACGCCCACTTCCATCCGGATATTGTAATTGATAGCCTTGTACAATTCCTGATTGAGGTACACCAGAAAATCGACCGTCTTAATATCCTGCTGAATGTTCAGTTTTTGAATAAAATCCATCAAAAGAGGGCCTGCCTCCCGCGGTTCGAGATACGGGCCGAGTTCTTTGTTTAATGTAGATTCGTACTGAAACGGATATTTGTCCGCATAATCTTCCACAAAAAAGTCGAACGGGTTGATAACCTGCATCTTAGCGATCACCTCCACGTCGATGCTCAGCTCGGTCGTCTTTTCGGGAAAAACGACCCGTGCCTGGTAATTTCCGAATGGATCCTGCTGCCAGTTGATGAAATGGTTCTCCGGCGTAATTTTCAGCGAATAGCCCTCGATCGGCGTACGCGAATGCGGCGCGGGGCGCAACCTGAAAATATGCGGTGAAAGGGAAACACTCCGGTCAAACTTATATCTTGTTTTGTGCGAAATAGCAACTTTTATAGCCATAGTAGGAGTATTACAATAAAATTAGATAATTTGGCATGCAGGGATATATTAAATTCTAAACAAACGCTTTGCGCTTATTTTTCAAAATATTAGGTTGAACTAAATCGAGAAAGCAGAATTTTATTTTACAACACATCTGCTTATCCAACGCATTTCCGCCAAAACATTCCGCAAAGCTAACCAGTGTTATAAAGAACATGCCGCTTTACGGTTTCATTCACTATTAATTAATTCTGAATGACTGCCCAGGACTGATAATTCCTTAAAAGTTACGTAATTCGCCAAAATCCTTACGATACCATTAGTTTAGTCCAAAATGAAAATTGCTATCATCGGCTGCGGCAACATGGGCATGGCCTTCGCCCGCGCCTTCCTGAAATTTGACCTCGTCAAAAACCAGGACTTTTTACTGGTTGAAAAAAGCACCCACCGCATGGACAGCCTCACGAGCTTCCAGCCGGGCGTGATCACGGGCATTATCGGCCCGCAGATCGGTGAATACGACCTGATCATCCTTTCGGTGAAGCCGCAGGATTTTGTTTCCGTAGCCAGCGCGTTGAAAGAGGTTATCAAACCCAGCCAGGTAGTACTGTCGATTATGGCCGGTGTGACGATCGAGGGCATTCAGAATGCTTTGGACCACAAGGCGGTGATCCGCGCGATGCCTAACACCCCGGCAATGCTCGGAATGGGCATTACAGCTTATTCGGCGTCCCCCGAAGTAGATATTCATCAATTGCGTAAAATAGAGAACCTCATTAACGCGACAGGCCGGTCGGTCTTTCTCGAAGACGAGGATCAACTGAATGCGGTAACGGCATTGAGCGGCAGCGGACCGGCATATTTCTTTTATGTAGTGAAAGCGATGATCGAAGCCGGTAAGCAAATGGGTTTCGAGGAATCGGTAGCGGCATTGCTGGTGAAGCAAACAATGCTGGGGTCTTATCACCTTATCAATACCGCTGATAAATCGCTCGACGATCTGATCAAGGCAGTAGCGTCAAAAGGTGGTACCACTGAGGCAGCATTGCGGCAGTTCGAGGCCGGCGGGCTTGATAAAACACTTGAAAAAGGCATTTTCGCGGCGCAGGTACGCTCGACGGAATTGTCGAAAGGGTGAATGTGTCAGCTTTATTAATTTGAACTTCCGCAGAATCACTTCAAATCATCAAACTTTGAAAAAATATGGGAACGTCAGCCAACAACCTCGCCACACTCGACATCGTTCTGAGCGGCCTCATGCGCAGGTATAAGGAGCGCGTGCCCGACGTGGGCATTATCCTCGACGCAATGGTGCGCGACGGTATCGTCAAAAGCACAGAGGATATTGAAAACGACCATATCGCATTCCGCACAATGGGTGTGCCGCAGCTCGGTGTAAAGTCGTTTGAAAAGATATTCCTGCATTACGGCTACGAAAAGCGCGACCATTACTTTTTCGAAGGCAAAAAACTCGATGCCTGGTGGTATAGTCCTCCCCGCGAGACGGATCCGCGTATTTTCGTGAGTGAGCTCCGCGTAGGCGACCTCTCAGAAGAAAGCCAGCGGATCATCCGCAGCTACACCGACGAAGTGACCAGCGATCCTGTCGACTCTCTCGATCTCGATAATGGCGAAGCCGTGGACGCATTCCTGCACCAGCCGCTCTGGCGCACGCCAACCGTGGCCGACTACCAGTCTCTGCTTAAAGAAAGCGAATATGCCGCGTGGGTGATATACAATCGTTATTATCTCAACCATTTCACGATCAGCGTCCATAACTTGCCGGACGGCTACAATACCGTGGCCCTGTTCAACGATTTTCTGGAAAAACACGGCATTAAATTGAATACTTCAGGTGGCAAAATAAAGATCAGCCCCGACGGTGGCCTGCTCCAAAGCTCCACTGTGGCTGAAATGCTTGACGCCGACTTTGCGAATGGCGAAAAATTACCTATTTCGGGATCGTATGTAGAATTTGCCGAGCGGAAGGTTTTACCGTGGTTTACAAATCTGCCAGCAGGCGAAGTAAAAAGGAAACATCGCCGGGATGGTTTTGAAGCGGGGAATGCTGATAAGATTTTTGAGAGTACTTATACTACGCAGACGGGGCGGGGTTAGGCAAGGCTAAAAAGATCCGCGCCTCGTGCTTTGAATAGATACTATTTGAACAAATCCTTCCTCTACTATTCTATAATAAATAAGCGTGTGCTTCTGCATCACACACTCGCGGATGCCTGACCTTTTCGCAGACGCGCGAAACATAAGCGGCATTTTGCTGATAAGCTTAAACTGATCATTTAACCGAACCAAGAAATCGATTTTTACCTGCTCCGACCAGTTGTTTTGTAAGTATTTGGAAATGTCTTCGATATCCGCACGGGCGCGATCGGTCAGCCTAACTTCCAATTCCATAAGCCGACTTCATATATTGAAAGGCATCGGTATCCCGGCCGGCATCGGCATCCGCTATGCCTTCATCAATTGCAGCTTTTGTTTGGTCATCCAGCGTGTCCCAAAAATCTTCCTGAGATTTAAGCTCTCGCGACAACAGGAAAAGATATGCTTCCAGCACCGACGCGTCATTGATTCCGTCTATTACAGCGTGGAGGCTTGTTTTTAAGTCTCTTTTTGTCATAATCAGTGTGTTATTTTATACAAGTTACTGAAAATCCCATTGGAAAGAAAGCCGCCTACTCATTAACCAGCAAATGCACAATCCTAAGTGCATTCCCCTCGCTCTTCTCGTTTTTCTCGCTTGAAATCGTCAAATGCAGCTTGTGTTTCCCGGCTGATAGTTCATCCGCAAGCATCAGGTACCAGGGCAAATGCAGCTGATTGCTCCAAGGCGTGTAAGTATCGAGGGTCTGCGGCTTCTTGCCGTCGATGGTGTAGGTGATCTCGCCCGCGTCTGGCCCGGAAATGATGGCGATACCTACGCCGCGGCCTTTGAATTCAAAATCGAACGATGAACCGGCGGCTTCTGCGGTCAGCATCGGGACATTTACGAATCCCGGGCGTGTCTGGAATTTCACTTTCGGTTTCCAGTCGGGGTCTACCGTGAAGCCTTTCAGGTTTTTGGCTTCTTCGAGCTTGCGGTAGCTGCCTTTGTCGTAGCTAAAACGGTCCATGGGAACGGGCAGCTTCACTTCGCCTGTTGCGGCGGATTCCATTTTCAGCATTTCCTTAATGGTCTGTGTGTAGATTTCCTGGCCGTATGGCGACGGGTGCAGGTCTTTGAAATCGTATTTCCACGAGAATTCGCCGGCTTTAATCCGATCGTAAACTTCTTTGGCCAGATTAATGTAAACGGCCCCGTAATGCTTCGCCACGCGTTCGTGCACACCTACCTCGACAGGCTCTTTGCCAGCCTCGTAGTCGTCGTTCTTTTTCGGCTCGGCAAAGGCCATCATTACCACGTTCGCCCGGGGATTAGCGGCATACATTTGCCTTACAATACCATCTAATGCCTTGATTTGTGCCTTTTCACTGAATCCATTGCCCCGGTCATTCACTGCGGCTTCCACAAAAAGCAGATCGGGCGTGCCTTTTGCGAGCACATCGCGGCTGAAACGCATCGAATGCGGCGTGCTTCCCAGCGAGGGTATACCGGCTGCGATAAATGTGAATTCCGTATCCGGGAAATGTTCCTGCAAATACTGGGATGTTTTGTCACGCCAGCCGGGGTTATGCGTGATGGAGCCGCCCAGGAATGCGACAATACCCTTTTTCGTAGTCCTGAACTTCTCAAATGCATTTCCGAGGCCCGTGTTCAAAGTAATGTAAGGCGTGTGGGGCAGCGGCTTCTGAACGGGGACGCTATGCTCTTCTATGAAATTGGCAAAAAGTTCGGGATGCTCGATCGGGAAATGGTGGCCTTCAAGCGTCTGTTCGCCGCGCGTCATCGGGTACACGCTCACGGGCCCACCCAGGGCAAGGTAGTTTTTAACCAAAAGATCGGTATTCTCGGCTACCGGAGCATGCTCGTCTTTTAAACCTATGACGTGAACAATCGGCACTTTGAAAGAGGCGAGCCCGCCCAGATCGTTCAACGGAATGTCGGTGAAGTTAGCTGCCTGCTCCTCGGTCATATTAAAAGTCTTCTTCCATAATTCCCAGTCTTTGGGCGAGCCTTTGCCCTTTCCCTTGCCTCCCGGCCAGCTTTTCGGGTCGGCTACGGGCGCTTCCGCGTAGATGCAGCTTACCTTGTCGGGATTGCGTTTTGCCCAGCCGTAGACATACAAGCCGCCGCGGCTAACGCCTTCCAGCGCCACTTTTGGAGCGAAATGCTTTTCCTTCACGAGGTAATCGTAGAATGCGTCCCAAACCTGCATCGCTTTCGGGTGCGCGAACATGTCGTTGGTATTGACATAGGCCACATGGAAACCCCGTGCGAGCAGCATACTGTCCATATCCGTGTGCCATGTGGGGAAATGCGCCCTCCACACCCAAGGATTGCCTTCGATCGCTTTTTGCGGTTTCACATACCAGGCGTTCCGGTCCTGAAATGTGAATTCGACTTTCTCAAAACCTTTCCAATGGGCCGTCTTTTCGGGTGTTTGGGCTGAAATATAGGGTGCCCACAGCAGTAAAACCACCAGCCGGAGCAACGCGAAGCTTTTCGTTTTCATAGTCTTCAAAAGCAGGAAACCCGTCCATTTTACCGGGAGGCAGATCAGCTTTGGTATGATATTTTAGACGAGTAGCCTGAAAACAATCTTGAAAAAGACTTATGGATAAGATCGAAAAGTTTAAGACCATGGAGAAAATCCTGCGCGAGATCGAGGACTTGAAAAACAGCGAGACTGCCGTGATCAAGAAGATTGGTCAGATTGAAACAGAAAACATGAACGTCAATGTCCAGAACCTCGATAAATCACTGAATGAGATTTACGACGGTGTCTATAAAAACCTCCAGAATGTGGAAAACCTTCAGAATTCGTTCACCGAAACGGTTGCCGACTTCAAGGACAAGAACAAAATCACTGATGAGATGTTAATGGAATTACGAGAATAAATTACCCCAATATCATCAGACTAAAAACCAACAAAAAGGTCCGGATCGTGATGATCCGGACCTTTTTGTTGGAAGGAGAAAGATGTCAGTCTGAGCGCAGTCGAAGACAGTCCATAACGTCCTGCATAGTGCTTCGACTGCGCTCGCATGACCGTCGTTTTCCTTCCTTTATCGTAACTTCAATGTAGCCAGCGTCAAAATCGCGAGGATAATCCCCACAATCCAGAACCTGGTCACAATCTTCGCTTCGTGAATGCCTTTTTTCTGGTAATGGTGGTGCAGAGGCGACATCAGGAATATCCTTCGCCCTTCCCCATATTTCCTTTTAGTGTATTTAAAATAGCTGACCTGTAATATCACCGAGGCATTTTCGACGATAAAAATACCGCACATAACCGGGATCAGCCACTCTTTGCGGATCGCCAGTGCCACTACCGCGATGACCCCGCCGAGCATTAAACTTCCCGTATCGCCCATAAATACCTGGGCCGGGTACGCATTGTACCATAAAAACCCGACACAGGCCCCTATGAATGCCGCACAAAATATTACCAGCTCTCCCGAGTTGGGAATGTACATGATGTTCAGGTATTGCGAAAACTTGGTGTTACCCGACAAATAGGCCAGCACACCGAGCGTGAGCGCGATAATGCCCGAGACACCCGCAGCAAGGCCGTCGATGCCGTCGGTGATGTTAGCCCCGTTGGAAATGGCCGTGATGATAAAAATAGCAATGATGGTATATATTACCCAGGTATATTCCTCCGGCAACCAGCCGAAAAGCAATGTCCGGTAATCAAATTCATTGTTCTTGATAAATGGAATGGTGGTAACCGTCGGGTGGATAATGTCGTGGTAACGCTGTACTTCGCCCAGGCCCGAGCTCAGCACCGGCTGGTCGTACACCCTGATTTTCACATTGTTATTAAAAGAAAGGGTAATTCCTACAATCAATCCCAGGCCCACCTGGCCCACGATCTTGAAGCGGCCGTGCAAACCGTCCTTATTGTTCCTGAACTTCTTCAGATAATCATCCAAAAACCCGATACCGCCCGTCCAGACGGCGGTAATGATCAGCAAGACGATGTAGACATTGCTCAATTTCGCGAACAGCAACACCGGGATCAGCAGCGACGCCAGGATAATGAAACCACCCATGGTAGGCGTTCCCGCTTTCTCCATTTGCCCCGCAAGCCCCAGGTCACGGATCGATTCGCCCATTTGCTTTCTCCGAAGCAGGTTAATAATAGACTTTCCGTAAGCAGCGGCGATGAAAAGTGACAAAACCGTCGCACCCAATGCCCTGAACGAGATATACTGGAATACCCCGGCTCCGGGAATGTTGAATTGCTTGTCTAAATATTCGAAGAGATAATAGAGCATGAAAAAGCTTGTTGGGATGACGGCTGCAAAATTGGTCTTTTTTTTATAGACTACGCCAAAAGCATACTGACTTTTAATTGCCCGCGCGCTTTGCGAACACTTCCATCAGCACTTCCTTGTCGTCGAAATGGTGTTTTACGCCCTTCACGTCCTGGTAATTTTCATGTCCTTTGCCCGCAATCAGGATAATATCGCCCGGCGCAGCTTCAATCCCTGCTTTCAGGATTGCCTCGTGCCGGTCTTCGATCACGGTCGTTTTTTTGTAATCCAGTGGCGGTACGCCTTTACGCATCTGATCGAGAATGTCCATCGGCTCCTCGAAACGCGGGTTATCCGACGTCAGGATCACGCGGTTGCTGTACCTGCAAGCGATTTCGGCCATCTTAGGGCGTTTTTCTGCATCGCGGTTGCCGCCGCAACCAACCACTGTAACCACCTGCTCGTTGCCCTGCCGCAGATGCGTGATCGTTTCAAGTACGTTTTCGAGCGCATCGGGCGTGTGCGCGTAATCCACAATACCCACGATGTGGTCGGCCGAATGGAATTGCTCGAAGCGGCCGGGAGGGCTTTTAAGGTTTGAAAGTTCGGTCAGTACTGCCTCCTCCTTTTCGCCCAAAAGCACCGCTGCACCATATACTGAAAGCAAATTATAAGCATTGAAACGACCGATCACACGGAACCATACTTCCTGATTGTTGATCTCCATGTGCATGCCCGCGAGCGTGTCCGAGATAATCTTGCCTTTAAAGGTCGCAAGCGTCTGCAGCGAATAGGTTTCGATGCGCGCTTTGGTATTCTGCACCATTACCGAACCACGGCGGTCGTCGACATTCACCAACGCGAATGCAGACTTGGGCAAGGCATCGAAAAAGCCCTTCTTGGCTTTGATATAGTTATCGAAAGTTTTGTGAAAATCGAGGTGATCGTGGGTAATATTGGTAAAAATCCCTCCCGCGAAATGCAGACCGGTAATGCGGTGCTGCGCCACCGAATGTGAGCTTACCTCCATAAACACATGGCTGCAATTGCTGGCGGCCATCCGCGCGAGCAACGCATTTAGCGCCACTGCGTCGGGCGTGGTGTGCGTGGAAGGGATTACCTCATCCTCGATCTGATTCTGGACCGTAGACAGCAAGCCGCAGCGATAGCCTAATGCCCGGAATAGCTGGAAAAGGAATGTAGCAACCGAAGTTTTACCATTGGTGCCGGTCACGCCCACGAGCTTAACTTTTTTGGAAGGATGCCCGTAGAATGCCGCGGCGATTAAACCCATGGCCGCTGCCGAATCCTCGACTTCTATGTAGGTAACATCTTCTCTTACGCTTTCGGGCAGCTCTTCGCACAAAATGGCCGTCGCTCCAAGCCCGGTAGCGGTTTCAATAAATTGATGACCGTCCACTTGCGTCCCACGCAATGCTACAAAAAGGCTTCCGGGCAGTATTTTTCTGGAATCCAGAATGATATTCTTGACCTTGACATCGGCATAACCATGAATAATGGCCCCTTTAACTTCGCCGAGCAGGCTGCTCAAAATTGGATCGTTTTCCATGAAGGATTATTGTAATATAAGCAGGATCGTCTTGCTTCCCGATTTATTGGTACCCGGCGGCAACGATTGTTCAACCACTTTGCCCGAGCCTTTGAATGTCACCCTGAAACCCTTGTTTTCCATTAAATACAAGGCATCCCGCATCGACATCCCTTGCAGGTCAGGCACATCGCGTGATTCGACATCGCGCGGGTTCCATTTGGTTTTACCTTTTTTATAAAGCGAGGCCGCAGCATACCCGCTCTCCCCTGGTGCGGGCGTCATGTTCAGTGATTTGCTGATCGCGTTCAGATCTTCGGTAACGCCGGTCCATTTCACATCCTCCGATTTTTCAGGAATTGAGTCCCTCACCGGTTTTTGAATGGCTACGTCATAGGCATATATGCGATCGGCAACCTCTTTGAAAACAGGCGCAGCTACACTTCCGGCGTAACGGGTGTAATCGGCGCCGGTGCTTTTCGGGTTATCTATGATCACAATACAGCTGTATTTGGGCTTGTCAGCCGGGAAGTATCCTGCGAAAGAGGTGTAGTTTTTGCCTTCGGTATACACTCCGTTGATCAGCTTCCGTGCGGTACCGGTTTTCCCGGCGATCTGGTACAAATCGCTTTTTATATGTTTGGCCAAACCTGCATTCACCACACCTTCCAGCATTTTCTTCACTTTCCGGATCGTTTCAGGCGATGCGATCGGCTTTTCTTCCACATACGGAGGAATTTTGTCTTCGATTTCCTCCGCATTCCGGATCTCGCGCACAATCATGGGCCGCACCCAATAGCCATTGTTGGCTACTGCATTATAAAATGCGAGTGTTTGCAAAGGCGTCATCTGCATTTCATAACCGTGGGCCATGAAGTACATCGAGTAGCTGCTCCATTGCTTCGATTTCCGGTCGCGGATCAATGGCGGCTTTTCGCCCTTCATGTGGATGCCCGTCGGCTGGTTCAGGTGAAATTGCTTGAGATATTGCAGGTATTTGTCGGGCTTATTGGCAAAATACCGCTGCATGAGCTGCACGATACCAATGTTGGATGATTTTTCCAAAACCTGGGAAGCGGTAATGGTGCCGAACCCGCCGCGGTGCGCGTCGCGGATCACGTGGTTGCGGAACTTCATCGCCCCGTTGCCGGTATTGACCATCACCTGGTCAGGGTCCATATGCGTTTCTTCCAGCAGGGCCATCATCGTAGCGAGCTTGAATGTCGACCCCGGGTCGTTGCTGCCTGCCAGCGCGTAATTGAAAACCTCCTCGTATTTGCCTGGACCACGCTTCGTGAGGTTCGCCATGGCTTTAATCTCCCCGGTAGCCACTTCCATAATGATCACGGAGCCGAAATCCGCGTCCATCTCCAACAGTTTCCGGCGCAATGCGATCTCGGTACGCTCCTGGTAATTCATATCCAGCGTCGTGTAAATATCTCTTCCGGCCGCAGGCTGTACATTCAATGCATCCCCGACCGGGATTTTCAGCCCGCCTTCCACCTTCTCCACCCAGCCGATGCCCGGCCTGCCTTCCAGCTGCTTATCAAAACTGGCCTCCAGACCAATGTAGCCACGGCCGCTTTTCGGATCGATGCCGCCGATCGTGCGGTCGGCCATGGGGCTGAAAGGTTTGTAGCGTTTGTAGATCGTTTCGAATTTCCCGCCCCCGCCTTTTCGGTTTTTGGCAAAAAACGGCCATTCTTTGATCCGTTCTCGCTCCAAATGCGTGATCTCCTTGCTTTTCAGGCGCAGGTAACGCTTGCTTTTGCTTACGCGGTAGCGCATGATCTTGCTTTTGTAGCCTTCGGCGGTGTTTTCCTTAAAGTTTTTGGCAAGAAGCGATGCGAGCTCGTCGATGTGGTTATAGAAATAGGTTGAATCCGCGACTTTTGTATCAAAACCTACATAATAATAGGGTAATGAGGTCGCCAGCAAGCTGTTATCGCTCGCATAAATGTTCCCGCGCATGGCTGGGATCGTATCCAGTTTCAGGTCGTTTTTTTCCGAATACTCCGCCCAGGTTTTTCCCTTGAAAGTATCGTAATACTGAACCCGTATCAGCTTAGCGAAAACCATGATCGCCAGCAAAAACAGCATCCAGCCAACCAGGCGGGCCCGGTTGATCAGCGCTTTTTTATTGTTCTGGCCGCTTTCGACTTCGTTTTTCATAAGGCGTTGAGAAAAAAACGGCTATTCTTCGTCTTCTTTTAAAATGATTTTCTTAGGTGGGGTCAGGTTTTCGACCAGTCCTTCGGCCTGTACTTTTTCTACCACCACCGATTGCTTGCCCGCCCGCTCATATTCCGCATGGATGGACGTGTATTCCGCTTTCAGGTCGTCGACCTCCTTTTTGAGCTTGATGCTCTTCCGCACATAATCCTCCGACTGGAATCCGATGCGCTCGTAGGCAACGAGCAATATGATCACCCAGCCGAAATAGTAAAAATATTTGACCGGCAAACGCTCTTCCTGCCCCGGCAATTTCTCGCCAAAGACTTTATCGAGCGGCAAAAACCTGTTCAGCCAGTTAAATAAGGAATACTCCCGCTTCCGCTTGGGCGGCTTTGGAGGTATCGGCTTGAGACGTTTTTTATTTTCAGCCATGCTCTGTTCAACGTTACGTTAGTATGTGGTCGGATTGCATTTACTCCGGAGGTGGTCATTTTCGGTCAGGGGGTGGTCATTTATGGGTCAGGAATTGTCAAGGGTAGTCATTTAAATTCATATTCTCTTCCAAAGAATCGATGACCATACCTGACTACAAGTGACTATATCTGACTACTTCTAACAACACCTGACCACACACCGGCACCATCACGCCTTTTCGGCAACGCGCAACTTGGCACTCCGGGCGCGCGGGTTTACGGCTACCTCTTCCGCAGTTGCTTCGATGGGTTTGCGCGTCACGCTTTTCAGCGGCTTTATTTCGTTCCCATAAAAGTCCTTTTCGACTTCTCCGTAAAACTTTCCTTTCTGAATGTAATTCTTCACCAGCCTGTCTTCCAGCGAATGGTACGACATCACTACCAGCCTCCCTTCGGGCGCCAGCACTTCGGGTACCTGCGTGAGGAACTCTTCCAGCACCGCCAATTCATCGTTCACCTCGATCCGCAGCGCCTGGAACACTTGTGCGAAATACTTGTTTTCGCGGTGCTTGGGCGCGTAGCGCATGAGAATGCCTTTCAGGTCATTAACGGTTTCGATGGGTGTATTGTATCTGGCGGCGATGATCGCTTCCGCCGCGGTGCGGGCATTGGTAACTTCTCCATACATGCCCAGAATACGTTGCAATTCCCCTGCCGAACGTGTTTTGAGCACCTCACGGGCTGTTTTTTCACTATTCGGGTTCATGCGCATGTCCAGGTCGGCGTCAAAACGGGTAGAAAACCCCCGCTCGGGCGTGTTGATCTGGTGCGACGAAACGCCCAGATCGGCCAGGATACCGTTCACCTGGGGCGCTTTATTGAGTTTCAGATACCGTTTGAGGTGCCTGAAATTGGCCGGGATGAATGTAAATCGTTCATCATCCTTGAATTCCAGCGCGTTGGCAACCGCATCCGGATCCTGATCGAAAACCAGCAGCCGGCCGGTCGTGAGCTTGTCCAGAATGGCCCTGGAATGCCCGCCGCCACCGAAAGTAACGTCAACATAAATGCCATCAGGCTGTATTTGAAGGCCTTCCAGACACTCGGACAGCATGACGGGAACGTGGTAGGTACTAGGCGAATCCATTTGTTAAAAGCAATGTACTGAGGAACTATTTCCGGCTAAGCGGCAGTTACAAACTTAGTAATTTTCAAGCGTAGGAATCACGCCCGCGCGGGGAATTAATTTCGGCACCACACATCGTATTAAACACCAGTAAATTGAATATGAGACTCCTGTTATCGTTTGGATTACTTTCTTTTTTTATCCTGTCCACCAGTTTCCAAGCATTCTCCGACACACCTGTAAAGTCAGGCATCTGGCGAGCGACATTAAGCCGCGACAAGCAGAAGCTGCCCCTGATACTCGATATTTCACAAAACCCCGACGGTAAAACGCTTACCGTGCATATCATTAACGGAACGGAAAAGCTCAAAATGGACAGCAGCTATTTCCAGAACGATTCGCTCGTGATCCCGATGATGATGTTCGATGCCAAGATCATCGCCAAATCCAGTGGTGACGAGTTGAAAGGCACTTATTACCGCTATGCCAACGGCGTAGTGGCCGGCTCATTGCCTTTTGAAGCAGAACAGGGAGAAAATTATAAGTTTTTCAAAAAAGGCGAAGCAAAAAGCACGCGCAATGTCGGCGGCAAATGGGCTACTACCTTTAAAAACCCCGCAACCGGCGACGAAACCGTTGCAGTCGGGAATTTCACACAGCAAGGCACCGACGTAACCGGCTCATTTCTGACACCAACCGGCGATTACCGCTTCCTGACAGGCAGCGTGAACGGCGACAGCCTCTATTTATCCACATTTGACGGCTCTTTCGCGATGCTTTTCAAAGCGGGCTTCCAGCCGGATGGTTCCCTGAAAGGCAACCAGTGGTCGGGCGTAAAAGCATTTAAAACCTGGACCGCCAAAGCAGATCCGCAAGCCAAACTGCCGGACGCAACCAAGATGACCTTCCTCAAACCGGGTTTTGAAAGCGTCGAGTTCTCATTGCAGGACACCAAAGGCAAGACATGGACATTGAAAGACCCGCGTTTTGCAGGAAAGCCTGTCATCATCCAGATCATGGGCTCGTGGTGCCCCAACTGTATGGACGAAACCAATTACCTGGCTCCGTGGTACAAAAAGAATAAGGAACGCGGCGTAGAGATCGTCGGTCTTTCATTCGAGCGCAACGACAAACCCGAGATCGCGAATCCTAAAATAGACAAGATGGTAAGCCGTTTCGGCATTGAGTATCCGGTAGTACTCGCCGGTACCAGCTCCGATGCATCTACCGCAAAGGCATTGCCTATGCTCAACAAGGTCATGTCCTACCCGACCACCATTTTTATCGACAAACACGGGAAAGTCCGGGAGATCCACACTGGTTTCAACGGACCGGGAACAGGGCATTATTACGACGAGTTCGTGGCCGATTTCAACACCTTAATGGACAAGCTCATCTCCGAAAAATAGCAGAAGCACACCGTCACATTGCGAGACGGTGTGCTTTTTTTTGGCCACAAATTAGTATGCTTGCATAATACTCCTCACATTGCTTACATTTGTGACAAGGGCATTCTGATACCAATAGCTTTTTGAAACGATGCGTAAGGAGAAAACAATTGATTTCCAGATCAAGTGGGCGTGGCATTCCATTTCGAGAATGTACAATGCCTATGCCGCCCGTTTTGATACGACGATGGCCGTCGGCTATGTCCTGCTCAATATCGACATCGAACACGGTACTCCGGCCACGAAAATAGCGCCATTGCTCGGTATGGAGCCGCGCAGCCTGGTTCGGATGCTTAAAAATCTCGAAGAAAAAGGCCTGATCCGCCGGGAAGTGAGTAAAGACGACAAACGTTTCGTCCGCATTGTGCTGACCGAACTCGGCAAAGAGAAACGTGAGCTTGCACGTGAGGGTGTGATCTCTTTCAACACGATGATCCGCGACAAGATACCGCTCGACAAGCTGGTGGTGTTTTTCGATGTCATCAAAGATATAAACCGATTGGTGGAGGAAGAAAACCAGAAGCTGAAAGCCGGCGAAGTCGCCGAAGACCTGGAATAATCATCAATCAAATCCTGAAAACCAACCTTAGTAAAAATGAATCGTTCCATTCGTAAAGTAGCTGTTCTTGGTTCAGGCATCATGGGCTCGCGCATTGCGTGCCATTTTGCCAATATAGGTGTAGAAGTGCTCCTGCTGGACATTGTACCGAAAGACCTTAACGATGCCGAAAAGGCGAAAGGCATTACCACCGATCATCCTGCGTTTCGCAACCGGATTGTGAATGACTCGTTCCAGGCGACGCTCAAAGCCACACCGGCGTCGTTGTACAGCCCGGCATTCGCTTCGCGGGTCAAGCTCGGCAACTTCGACGATAACCTGGCCGATATCAAAAATTACGACTGGGTCATCGAGGTAGTTGTGGAACGGCTTGACATCAAAAGAAGCCTTTACGAAAAAGTGGACGCGCTCCGCAAGCCCGGGACGTTGGTAACTTCCAACACTTCGGGTATCCCGATTCATTTAATGGCCGAAGGCCGGAGCGAAGATTTCAGGAAAAATTTCGCAGGAACTCACTTTTTCAACCCGCCGCGTTACCTGCGTCTGCTGGAAATTATTCCGACTGCCGATACCGATCAGGGCGTGGTCGATTTCCTGATGCATTACGGCGAATTGTTTTTAGGTAAAACCACAGTGCTTTGTAAGGACACGCCGGGCTTTATTGCCAATCGACTGGGTATTTACGCATTGATACAAACCATCCGTGTGGCCGAAGAAATGGGCCTGACGGTGGACGAAGTAGATAAACTGACCGGCCCGGTCGCCGGACGCCCGAAATCGGGTACTTACCGGCTTTCGGATGTGGTAGGGCTTGATACTACCGTACATGTCGCGAATAACCTGCATGCTTCCGGCGAAGGTAAAGACGAGTCGCGACATGCCTTTGTGCTGCCTGAAATCATGCAGAAGCTGTTTGATAACAAATGGCTGGGCGATAAAACGGGCCAGGGCTTTTATAAAAAGGTCAAAGACGAGAAAGGCAAATCGGTAATCCTGGCGTTGGATTTCAAAACGCTTGAATATGTGCCGTCCGGCAAGGTGAAATTCGAAACGCTGGAAGGTACCAAGGCCATCAGCGATGTTTACAAACGTTTTGGCGCGCTGGTAGCAGGCAAGGACAAGGCAGGCGATTTTTACAGAAAAACATTCGCGGACGTATTCCGGTACGCCACATACCGCATTCCTGAAATTTCCGACGAGATATTCCGGATCGATCAGGCCATTACGGCCGGTTTTGGCTGGCAATATGGCCTTTTCGAAACCTGGGATGCCATTGGTGTTAAAAACATGCTGGCGATCATGGAATCGCTGGATCTGAAACCGGCTGAATGGGTTTACGAAATGCTGGCTGCCGGCAACGAGTCATTCTATACAGTGGAGAATGGCAAGAAGCTGTACTATGATATTCCGTCCAAATCTTACAAAAGAATTCCGGGACAGGACAGCTTCATTCTGCTCAGCAATTTATCCAACAATATTGTATGGAAAAACGCCGGCGCAAACCTCTATGACATTGGTGACGGCATCCTGAATCTCGAATTCAAATCCAAAATGAATACGATGGGTTCGGAAGTGATCGAAGGCATTCAGAAAGGTATCAGCATTGCCGAGAAGGATTTTCGCGGCCTGGTGATTGGCAATGAAGCGGTGGAAGCGTTTTCCGCCGGTGCGAACCTCGCCATGTTGTTTATGTACGCGATCGAGCAGGAGTTCGATGAGATCAATCTGGTGATTTCACAATTCCAGCAAACCATGATGCGGGCGCGCTACTCGTCGATACCGGTGGTGGTGGCCCCTCACACACTCGCACTCGGCGGCGGCTGCGAGCTCACTCTGCATGCGGACAAGGTGGTGGCGCACGCGGAAACCTATATCGGATTGGTAGAATTCGGGGTGGGATTGATCCCGGCAGGCGGTGGTACCAAGGAAATGGCCCTACGCTGCTCGGATATGTACCAGGCCGGCGATCCGGAGTTAAACATTTTGCAGAATGCATTTATGAACATCGCGCAGGCGAAGGTATCCACGTCCGCGTATGAGGCGAAGGCCATGAATTACCTGCAGGAAAAAGACCAGATCGTACTGAACCGTTCGCGGTTGATCGCGGAAGCCAAACAGGCGGCGGTGGACCTGGCTGAAAACGGTTACACCCAGCCAAAGCCGCGCAACGATATTAAGGTACAAGGTAAAACGGGTATCGCATTGTTCCTGGCCGGCATTACCCAAATGCGCCTTGCCAACTATATTACCGATCACGATGCTAAAATTGCGGGCAAACTGGCCTATGTGATCAATGGAGGTGATTTGAGCTACCCGCAGCTCGTTTCGGAACAATACCTGATCGATCTCGAAAGGGAAGCATTTCTTTCACTGTGCGGCGAGAAAAAGACGCTGGAAAGGATGCAGGGGCTGCTTAACGGTGGAAAACCACCCAGAAACTGATCGGGAATTATTGTTTCACCAAATTATGTTTCATCTTTACGCTTGCTGACCCAAAAGTACATTTGATCAACAATGATTTCGAAAAAAGCTAAATACGCCCTGAAGGCCCTCAAAGTTCTGGCGGAACAATACGGAAAAGGACCGGTTTTAATCTCTTACATTGCTGAAAAAGAGAGAATTCCGAAAAAATTCCTCGAAGCGATCCTGCTCGATCTCCGGAATAACGGCGTACTTCAAAGCCAGAAGGGCAAAGGCGGCGGCTACCTGCTGCGTGTCCCGCCCGGGGAAGTGAACTTCTCCAAAGTGCTGCGGATTATCGACGGCCCTATTGCGCCCGCGCTTTGCGTTTCGATGTTCTTCTACGGCAAATGCGATGATTGCAAGGACGAAGAGACTTGCAGCCTGCGCACCGTGCTGGAAAGATGGCGGGATGCCAACCTCGCAGTACTTGATAAAACGACGCTGAGTGATCTGTTGCAGGCCGAAAACGCTGCCCCGACCGACATTCTATCGTAAAGAAGCCGGGCTGCGATCGTTGCGGACATACAACCGCACATCGTCATATTCACCGAGCAAAGTGTAGTGATTACGGATATATTGATTTAACTCAGGGTAGCTTTCGATGCCCTGAGTTTTTTTGTCCTGTACCCAATGGCTGTTCTTACCCACGGCGTCGAGCACAAATGCAGGCTGCGTCCGGGCAAGGTCCGACATGTAACGTTTGCGATAAACATCACGCATAGGATGTTCGAAAATCGACCGCTCCGAGTGATTTTCGGCAGTACCTTGTGCCAGTTGTGCCTCCACATAATAGGAACAGTTCCAGCCCCACACGACCATATAATCGCCCTCCTTCCGTCTTTTCAGGATTTCCGCCACTACCGGACTCTCCTGCAACCCGGTCTTGCCCACCGAATCGAATGCGTTCAACCGCCGCTCCTTCACAAAATGCAGCGCATCGTAGCCTCCAAACCATAGCATTATCAACGCAGGAAACGCCAACGACCAGCTTTCCACCGCCGACACGCCGTAAGCAGCCAGTAATGTCCAGGGAATAATGCAAAAATTGAGGTAATGAATAAAATCGTTTCCCGACTTGGTAACGGCGTAAATACTTGCGAGGATCAGGAAAAGGATCGTAAACGGAACGTGGAAATCCATTTTGCCTGGCAGGTAAAACCTCACGATCCTTACCAGCCCGATGACCATGGGAACTGCCAGCGCAAGGCTGAAAAATTGAAAGTCGGTGGAAAGTGCAATGATTTTGTAGAACTGCGAAGGAATGTCCAGGAAGCCAGCCCCACCTGCATATATGGCATTGCCTAGCAGATAAAAATCAATAAAATCGTCGAAAACACCGAACGACAGGGTGAATACAAGAAAAAACAGGGGTATTGTGAGCCCGCCGAGAACCAATGCAATGGCGGGTTTCAACTCGCTATACCGCCGAAAACGGCGGAAAACAACCCAAAAAGCCGACAATACAAGCACCGCGACCAGCGGCACAGCTTGCAGTTTCCCGAACGGGACCGCCCCGGCTGCCAAACCAAGGAAATAGAGGCCGGACACAGAGGGTTCCATTGTTGGGTCAAGGCGCGAAAGTTGCCAGACGCAATACGCAAGTAACAATACCGGCAGCTGCTCGCTCGAATAATGCACAAAATCGACTTCCTGCGTAAATGCTGCGAAAAGCAGCGGCACAATGGAAGTCCGTCGGGCGATCGTTACTCCAAACCAGTTTTTAATCGAAGAAAAAAGCAAAAGCCACGCACCCGCCACACATAGCAGTCCCATGAAACGGGCAGAGCTGTAATCGAGCTGAAAACCAAACAGTTTGGGAATAACAAGAAGATAGTTGTCGAGCGGTCCGATCGTCGTCCCGTCCACCGACCGCCAGTAAACCGGATCCTGAAAGAGCGTTACCGCATGGCTGATCATCTGACTCTCGTCCTGATTGAGCTCGCGGTTGAAAACTATTACCGGCAAACGCATGAAAACAAGCAGTATGACACCCGTTAACAGGTACGCCCGGTTCGGTACAGATTTATATTGTGAGGCAAGAATGACAAAACCCGCCAATAAGTAGCCTATGAGCCAGTATACAGGAGGAGAATTGTCAAAACTGATCATACGACTAGCTAAAAGACTCTACTTTCTCGACAAAATCGCGGTAATGGACGGCTGGGATAAAATGTTGCTGCGAGCGGTATTGCAGCACCATGAACACGAGGAATAGCGAAATCAGGAACGATTGCAGCATGAGGATCATCAGCGTGCTACCCAAAGTCGACGCCCACCCGGGCGTTGCATTGCCGATCAGCTTCAGGAAAAGAATGAAAAATATGAACGCAATGGCGATACCCGACATGAATATCGAAAATATCAGGATACTGACCGCCGTAGTATCGACCATGACCGAAATCGCGCTCAAACCGTGCAATACCAGCGAAACAAAGTTCATTTTGCTCTCTCCTGCAAGCCTTTTGGCCCGGTTGGTAAGCACAGAATCGTAAGGTATACGCGATTTGATAATGCCTCCCGGGTAGTTGTTCCAGATTTCGGAAACGCGTACCAGGTTTTGCAAACGGCTCTGCGGCACAAGGCTGAAATTGCCGAATGTAATCACCTTGCCGGTCAGCAGTTTGAAAATATATTTATAAATCACATAAAAAGACCGGAACAAAATGCCCTCGGTGCGCTTGTTACGTTCCGCGAAAATAATCTTGCCTGGTTCTTCGATCGACCTCGCTGCCAGCTTGTTAATATCACCCGGCGCATCCTCTCCGTCCGCGTCCATCACGATCACCTTGTCGGTCTGCATGTGTTCCGCCGCATACGACAACCCTATCGCGATCGCCTTCTGGTGCCCGAGGTTACGGTACAGCCGCAACACTTTCAGCTCTTTTCCACCAAAAGGAGCGAAAGCCTCGGTTCTCAGCCGGGAAGAGCAGTCGTCCACGATGAGCAGCGTGGTATTCTGAAGGATCGGAGTATCTAAATCCGCATTAATCTTTTCTATCAGCAGATTCAGCGCCTCCCAGTCATTGAATTGGGGTATAATAATGACGTAATTTTCTGGCATGGGAGAGAGTTACGAAAGCCTCCGGAGGTTGATTCCGGAGGCTTTGAATGTGATTTAAACCGTTTTTACGCCAAGTCGCGACGCGATTCCGTCGTGGATCTGCGTAAGCGTTTCCGTAAGGCCGTATTCCCAGTTCCAGCCCGGGTAATGCGACTTGAATTTTGAAAGGTCGCTTACATACCAGATGTGGTCACCGATACGGTTCGTTTCCGAATAGGAGTAAGAAAGTTTGTTTCCGGTAATCTGCTCGCACAATGTGATCGCTTCGAGCATCGAGCAGTTGGCGAAACGGCCGCCGCCAGCGTTGTAAACTTCGCCCGGACGTGGGTTCTGATAATAGTGCCAGAACATATTCACCAGATCGTGGCTGTGGATATTGTCGCGAACCTGCTTGCCTTTGTAACCAAAAATCGTGTAGTGCGTTCCGGTAATGGCGCATTTCATCAGGTAAGCCAGGAAGCCGTGCAGCTGCGCGCCGGAGTGGTTGGGGCCCGTAAGGCATCCTCCGCGGAAAACTGCCGTTTTCATACCGAAATAGCGGCCATATTCCTGTACCATAATGTCGGCAGCGACTTTGGAAGCCCCGAAAATAGAGTGTTTAGTATGGTCGATGCTGTGGCTTTCGTCGATACCGTTTTCGAAATACGGGTGGCTCTCGTCGATTTCCCAACGGGTTTCGAGCTCTACCAATGGCAGGTAGTTCGGGTTATCCCCGTAAACTTTGTTGGTAGAAGTGAAAATAAAGACTGCTTCAGGTGCGTGCAAGCGGGTCATTTCCAACATATTCAATGTACCAACCGCATTCACGCCGAAGTCGGTGAACGGCTCGCGCGCTGCCCAGTCGTGGCTTGGCTGCGCCGCCGCGTGAACGATCATTTTAATGTCCGTTCCGTACTCCTTGAAAATGGGTTCAAGCTGGCTCACCTCGCGAATGTCCGCCGAATAGTGTTTATAGTTGCCAAACGCCTCTTCGATACGGTTCCGGTTCCATTCGGTATTCCCGTCCGCGCCGAAGAAGTATTGACGAAGGTTATTATCGACTCCGATGACCAGATCAAACTTGTCAGCCAAAAAAGCAACCGATTCACTTCCAATTAGTCCGGCAGAGCCGGTGACCAAAGCTATGTTCATGTTTTGAATACTTTTTAATCGCTTATTCTTTCTAAAAATTTGGCTTCGCCTTGCCTCGAATACGTAAAGTAAATTAAAAATGTTCAATCGTCACAACTTCACTTAGTCAATGGGCAGAATCCAGAAGGATAATACGCGTAACCCGATATTAAAATTGTTCAATAACTGGGAAAATGGCGCAAAAAAAAGATATCCCCATTTCGTGGGGATATCTCGTATATTTTCTCAATGAATGGTTGCTATTCTTTTACCAGAGAGCTAGGAATTTTACCACCGTAAAGTTTCGCACGGATGTCGTTTACACGGGTATCCAGCTCAGGCTTCGCGTCGTATTTGAATGACATCTGGCGCGGCAGGGAATCAGGACTCACCCCGTACACCCACTCACTACCGACATTCACATCTTTCTGGTCCTTGCGGTTATACTTTTGGTATTCACAAGAAGAAAGAAGCACCACACACGCAACAAAAGCAACTATTTTATTGAATTTCATTTCTTTGATCGTTCATAGTATTGTGCGCAAAAATAGCCGCCAATTTCATAACCACCAAATTGCGGGCCGCTGAAATATTATTTTTTTAATTCGGCCAGTTCATCACGTACAAACTGCATCAGGTCAGCGATATGCCGCTCCGAGAAATCGAACGGAATATTGGCCGCCTGGTAAATTTCGCCGATCGTAGCGGTATAGCCAAGTTTCAACGCATCCAGGTAACCTTTCAGCCCTTTCGCCGGATCCTGGCGGTAGTTCTTCCAAACACCGATCGCCCCGAGCTGCGCGATACCGTATTCAATATAATAGAACGGCACTTCATAAATGTGCAGCTGGCGCTGCCAGAGATACTTTTTGAAGTTTTCCAATCCCGACCAGTCCATGACCGTATCCGTAAACTCCTCGTAAATGCGCACCCACGCTTCGGTACGCTGCTCAGGCGTGTGTTGCGGGTTCTCATACATCCAGTGCTGGAACTTATCCACCGTCGCTACCCACGGCAGGGTTTCGATGATCGATTCAAGGTGCGTAATCTTGGCACGTTTCAAATCCTCCTCATTCTCAAAAAACTCATCCCAAAAATCCATTGTGATCAGCTCCATCGACATGGAAGCCAATTCGGCCACTTCCGAAGGCGTATGCTTGAAGGAGTTCAACGCCAGGTCGCGCGTCACGAGTGAATGCACGGCATGCCCGCCCTCGTGCAGGAGCGTGACCATGTCGCGCAGGTTCGAGGTCGCATTCATGAAGATAAATGGCACGCCGATCTCGTCGAGCGGGTAATTATAGCCACCCGGCGCCTTACCCTTCCGCGATTCCAGGTCGAGGTGCTTCATCGTCTTCATAATTCGCAGACAATCCCCCAGGAATGGATCAAGACGCGAGAAAGCGCGGATCGTCTTGTCCAGCAGCTCTTCACCGGTTTCAAATGGTTTTAACGGCGCTAATCCTTTGGGATCAACCTTCGTATCCCACGGACGAAGTTCGTCCACTTGCAACGCGGCCTTCCGTTCCGCCGCCATTTCACTCAAAATAGGCACGACGGCTTTTTTCACTGAGCCGTGGAAATTGAAACAATCCTGCGGGGTGTAATCGAAACGGCCCATCGCAGCGAACATATAATCGCGGTAGTTGCTGAAACCGGCATTGCAGCCGACGGTATCGCGCAGGGCTACGAGCTTGTTCAGCAGGTCGTCGAGCTTGTCATGGTCTTCATAGCGGCGTCCGCTGATCGCACGCCAGGCTTCTTCGCGCACATGGCGGTCCGTCGATTGCAACCGGTCGGCGGCGCGCTGCAAGGTCATCTCCTCGCCATCGAGCGTGACGGTCATCGCACCGGCGATAGCGCCGTACTTGCGCTCCTCGGTCTGCATTTCGGTAATGACCGGGATGTTTTCGTCACGGAAAATCTCGATCGCCTTTTTCATACCGCGCAAGGTAATCGCGAAGCCTGGCTCGGTCAGCTCCCCGAGGAAAGGATTGTCCACCACTTTCTTGTCGAGTGCATTGCCATATTCGGCCAGTTTCGGCTGAATTTCCGTGATAAAGAATTGCAATGCATTGATCAGGCCGGTATTGGCCGTATCGCAAGTCTGGCGGATGTAGCGCCATGCAAAGTTTTCCGAGAGGTAAGACTCGATCTCGCTGCGGTCCGAGAACCATTGCTTCAGATCTTCCAGCGAGTTAATCTCCCTGTTTTTCAAATTTTCGAAGAAAGGCTCGACATCATCCCATTTCTTCAAATCAAATTCTTCGCCAATAAAAGGCCGTTTCGAGCGGCTCGGTATATGAAGTGTTTCCTGATTGGACATATAAAAGGTACTTTGTTAAAAACTCAAATGTAAACTAGAATCTACAATTTCGTCTGTTCCGGCTGCGTCACATCACTCAAATTATCCGTCACTACATTCTCGGTCTCCTGAACATTATTGAATGCGTATTCCATTTTGCTGCGATCGAATTCCTTTTCGTTGTTCGCGAGCCAGATGGTGGCGACGCCGTTACCGATGAAATTGGTGATCGCGCGGGCTTCGGACATGAAACGGTCCACGCCGAGAAGAAGTGCCAGACCTTCGACCGGGATTACTTTAATGGCCGTCAACGTTGAGGCAAGCACGACAAAACCGCTGCCTGTTACGCCCGCAGCGCCTTTGGAAGTAACCATCAGAATCCCGATCAGCGAAAATATCTGGCCCATATTCAAATGCACATTGAAAACCTGCGCGAGGAAGATAGTCGCCATCGAGAGATAAATGGTCGTCCCGTCGAGGTTGAACGAATATCCTGCGGGTACCACAAGCCCTACTACCGGTTTGGAGCAACCCATTCGCTGCAATTTGTCCATTAATGATGGTAAACCGGCTTCGGAAGAGGAAGTGCCGAGCACGATCAGCAGTTCTTCGCGGATATATTTCAAAAAACGCCACAGGCTGATCTTGTAAGTCCGCAAAATCAATCCTAAGACCCCGAAAATGAATACCGCCATCGTCGCATACACAGTTCCCATGAGCTTGGCGAGCGGCAGCAGCGTGTCGATACCATATTTGCCAATGGTGAAAGCCATTCCTCCGAATGCGCCGATGGGGGCGAAAATCATAACCAGGTGCAGGGCCTTGAAAACATATTTTGACACAAAATTCAACCCGTCGACTATGCGCTGCTTGGCTTCGATACGGCTCAATACCGAGCCGAATACGAGCGCGAAGAGCAATACTTGTAACGTCACATTGTCCAGGAAGAATTGCAGCCAGCTGAAATCGTGCGCTTTGCCGGCATATTTGGAAATATCCCCTTTTTGCAGCGAATCGGTAACGACGCCGTCGCCGGGACGGATGATGTTGGCGACGATAATACCCACGACAAGCGCCAGGGTCGTCACTACCTCGAAATAAAGCAGGGCCTTGGCGCCTACCTTACCCACTTTTTTCAAATCGCCCATTCCGACGATGCCCAGCGTGATGGTCAGGAAGATGATCGGATTGATAAAAAGCTTCACTACCGAAATGAACCCTTCGCCAAGGAACTTCATTTCAACCGCCTTGTCGGGCAAATAATGGCCGAGCAATGCGCCCGCGGTGATGGCCGTCAGGACCCAGAAGGTCAGATTGGTAACAAGCTTTTTCAACAGCGTTCAGGTATAGGAATGAAACAGTTCGTACAAGGCGTCACCCGCAGCCGGTTGGACAACCCATCAATTTACAATAATAAGAAGTCTCCCAGACGATTCCGGGAAGGCAGATGTAAATTTTTATTATCTATTTATACTTGGTCTAAATTAATACCATATATTTGCCTCAGACAAATGGTGGAATTCAGGAAAGCATTCACATCCACGATCATTAAGAGGCTATGCAGGACGATTCGCATTCATACAATTCGCTACGGATTTTGAGCCACACGGCCAAGGGCTACATCGGGCAGTGCAATTGCTGCACGCATTTCAATTTCGCCTACGGTAACGTGCTTTTTGTGTTTACAGAGGATGGTTTGAAGGGTTTTCAATCCGTTTTGTATGACCAATACCACATGCATGACCTTGGCGAAGCGCTCCCGAACGGCAAAACCCATTTGTTACCATCACCCATTCCGAACTTCATGCTGTCTTTCGACGATACCGAGTTGGAGGAGATCAGGACCATGTTCCAGGAAGCGCTGCTGGTTTTGGAAGTAGATAAAATATTTTCCTATAAAAAATAAACCCTGAAATGCAGCCAATTACGAGGTCTATTGCTGGTTTAATATTCGTACTCCTCACGGCAGGCTTTGGGTATGCCAAAACACTCCGGATCGTATCGGCGAATGGGACATTGAGTGAAATCCTCGTAGGGCTTGGCCTGGAAAAACAGATCGTCGGCGTGGATGTGACGAGCACCTACCCTGCTTCCCTCGAAAAACTCCCTAAAATCGGGCATAACCGAAGCATTGCAGCCGAGGGAATTCTCACATTGAACCCCGACGTGATCGTTTACACCGACCAGAGCATGCTTTCGCCGACAGTTGTGAAGCAACTCAGCAGCAGCGGCAAAAAATTGGTCGCATTCAGGCACGAATATTCCAAAGAAGGCGCCATCAAGCTTATCCGAGAGGTAGGCGCCTATTTCAATGCCAATGCACAGGCCGAGAAAATGGTCAAAGCGTTGCAGGCCGATCTCGCGAAAATCCCCACACCGGCCAATCCGAAAAAATTACTCTTCATCTACGCACGCGGAACGGGCACGTTAATGGTTTCGGGCACCGGTACCTCGCTGGATAAAATGTTCGCATTGGCCGGCCACAAGAATGCGGTAAGCGGCTTCACCGAGTTCAAACCACTTACTGCGGAAGCGCTCATTACGGCCAACCCCGACGTGCTCGTGCTGTTTTCCAGCGGTCTCGAAAGCCTGGAAGGCATGGACGGCCTGCTGAAAGTGCCAGGCGTGGCGAATACCAATGCGGGGAAAAACCGCAGGATCGTGACTATGGACGGCCAGTTCCTCACCGGCTTCGGGCCCCGGCTGGGTAAGGCGGCCATTGAACTTTCCCAAAAAGTAAAATAACAGGCAATGCTGACAGAAACGGTAAACGAGCGGGAAACAAAGAGCGGGAAAACGCTCCGGAAACATATTTTGCCTTCTTCAACAGGCAAAATGGTGTGGATCCTGGGATCGGTTCTGCTGGCTTGCGTAATTTTCTCCGCCTGCACCGGCGCGTTGGCAATTTCCGTAGGCGAGCTTTGGCAAATCATCGCGCTCAAACTCGGCTGGATTGCCGAAACACAAGTTGAAGAAGAGAAATCCATCGTTTTCTGGATCATCCGGTTACCGCGGGTATGCCTCGCAGTGCTCATTGGCGCCGCATTGGGTATCGCGGGTGCGTCGCTACAAGGACTTTTCCGCAATCCCATTGCCGATGCCACGCTCATAGGCGTCACTTCGGGCGCCTCGCTTTTTGCCGTTTTCGTCATTATGCTCAACGTTAAATACTTCGGAATGCTGAATGAGCTTGCCGGCGCGTACAGCATTTCCTTTGTCGCCTTCCTCGGCGCAGCCTGTACTACCTTATTGGTATACCAGCTTTCCAAAGTCACCGGGGAAGGGGGAGTAACCACATTATTACTTTGCGGGATCGCGATCAATGCATTTGTGGGAGCCATGACGGGCCTGATGACCTACCTCGCCGACGACGCGCAGCTCCGCAGCATTACTTTCTGGAACCTGGGCAGCCTCGGCGGTGCCAGTTGGACGTCGGTTATGGCCGTAGGGCCATTCGTAGCCATTTCGCTCGTCTTCATGCCCTATCTTTCCAAAGCGCTGAACCTGCTCGTGCTCGGCGAAAGCCAGGCGGCCAGTCTGGGTGTAAATATGAAGTCGCTGAAACAAAAGGTTATTATCCTCGCAACCATGGGCGTAGGCGCTTCCGTGGCTGTTGCGGGAACGATCGGTTTTGTCGGACTTGTAGTACCGCACATGATACGCACGTTGTTCGGGCCCAATCACCGGACACTGATCATCGGATCGGCACTTTCGGGAGCCATTGTACTTACATTGGCCGACACCCTCTCCCGCACCATCGTAGCGCCGTCGGAACTCCCGATCGGCATTCTTACGGCCATGCTCGGCACGCCGTTCTTCATTTATATTTTGTGGGAACAGAAACGGAAACGGCTATGATGGAAGTACGCAATGCTGGTTTTGAGGTAAGGGGCAGAAAGCTGCTTCACAACGTTAGCTTCTCCGTCAAACCCGGCGAATTCTGGGCTGTTGTGGGCGCCAATGGTGCTGGTAAATCCACATTGATTAAGCTGCTTTCCGCTGAACAAGGTGCTACTTCCGGCTCGGTACACTTCCATGACCGCGAACTTCGCAAGTACAAACTGAAAGAGCTGGCCAAAAAACGGGCGGTATTGTCGCAGCAAAACAACATTACGCTCTCGTTTACATCGCAAGAAATCGTGCTGATGGGCCGCTACCCGTTTTACGACGCCGACCCTACGCAGCGTGATCTTGCAATCGTCGATATGTGCCTGAAAAAGGTCGGTATTTCCCATTTGAAAAATCGTTTGTACCCGACGCTATCGGGCGGCGAGCAGCAGCGCGTACAGCTCGCACGGGCGCTCGCGCAGGTGTGGGAAATCGAGAACGGGCTCCTGTTGCTCGACGAACCCACCACAGGAATGGACCTTTTGCACCAGTATGAGACATTTCAACTGGCGAAAGAGCTTACCGGCAAAAATTTCGCGGTAATCGCCGTGATACACGACCTGAACCAGGCATTACAATATGCCGACCGCGTGCTGATGCTCAAAAGCGGCTGCATGCATGCCGTCGGACCGCCGGAGAGCGTGCTCACGGAACAGGCCATTCAGGAAGCCTTCGGGCTACCGGTGCAAATTATCCAGCCCGAAATGACGCCCTACCCGGTAATTGTGCCGACCGTAGCACCTGTTTACCATATACCCTGATTCATCACTATCAAATACTCGCAAGACATGAAGTCAACCCTTTCACCGGAAAGAACTGAATTGAAAGAACGCTGGGCTGAATACAAGCTCGCCAATCCCAAAACGCGCATCCGCGACGCTGCGAAAGCACTCGACACATCGGAAGCGGAACTCCTCGCCACCGGTCTCGGAGAATATGTGCAGCTGCTCGACGGCGATTTCAGGGAACTGATCAAAGAAGTCGGCTCGCTGGGGCACGTGATGGCGCTTACGCGTAACGACCACGTGGTACACGAACGCAAAGGTGTTTACGAAAAAATAGCTTTCAATAACCACGTCGGACTGGTACTCGGCGAGGATATCGACCTTCGTTTGTTCCTCGGCGACTGGAAATTCGGGTTCGCGGTTTCAGAAAACGACCGTTTCAGCCTTCAATTCTTCAATAGTTTCGGCGAGGCGGCGCACAAGATCTATCTGACCGAGCTAAGCGATAAGGGTGCCTACGACGCGTTGGTTACCAAATACCTCGCCGCCGACCAGGATGTTAACCTGTTTGTAAACAAAAAAAATGAAAAGGCAGCCGAGCCCGAAGAACCGGCAGCTCTCGACAAAGCGGCGTTCCAGGAAGAATGGCTCGCATTAAAAGATACCCACGACTTCTTCACGCTCCTGCGCAAGTATAAACTTTCCAGAAAACAGGCATTACGCAATGCGCCCGAAGGTTATGCACACCGCATTAAGCCGGAAAGCATGAAACTGCTTTTCGACGCGATTTCGGAAGCCGGACTGCCGATCATGGTGTTTGTTTCCAACCCGAACTGCATCCAGATCCACACCGGTCCGATCAACAAGATATTTGTCATGGGCCCCTGGCTGAATATCATGGATCCCGAATTCAACCTGCATTTGCGGGAAGATGCGATCGACGAGGCATGGGTGGTAAGGAAGCCGACCGAGGACGGTATTGTGACGGGCATTGAGCTGATCGATCGGGATGGCGTGATGTTCAACCAGTTTTTCGGCAAACGCAAGCCGGGTATTCCCGAACTGGCCCAATGGCCCGCACTGATCGAACAGCATTCCCTGCTATTTTGATCGGGAAAGCATTTGTATCAACGATTTAAGATTAAATTTCGCCATAGTAATTAAAAATTGCCGGTCTCGAATGAGCCGGTTTTTTCTTGTAATAAATCCTAAGATTAGATTTTTTTGTTAAAACAAAATTTGTCAACTTTTTAAAAAATCAAAAAACACAATTAATTGATATACAACATTTTATATTTATGTTTTTGCAAACTTTTTTCCAAAAAGTTTTCTTTTAGAATCCAAAATATGTATTTTTGAAACTCTCAACTTCTTCAAAAAAGCACTTGACACCAGCTAATGGAAACCATAAAATCTTCACAATCAGAAAGAACCTATACCGCCGACGAAGCCTTTCAGGCTTCACTGGAGTATTTTAAAGGCGACGACCTTGCTGCAAGGGTTTGGGTTAACAAGTATGCCCTGAAAGATTCCTTCGGAGCAATCTACGAAGCAACACCGGACGATATGCACCGTCGCATTGCTTCGGAAATTGCCCGCATTGAACAGCGCTATCCGAATCCGCTGAGCGAAACGGAAATATTCGACCTGATCAAGGATTTCAAATACATTATTCCACAGGGCAGCCCGATGACAGGCATCGGCAATCCCTACCAGATCGCCTCGCTTTCGAACTGCTTCGTGATCGGCAATAATGGCGCATCGGATTCTTATGGCGGCATTATGAAGATCGACCAGGAGCAGGTGCAGCTCATGAAACGCCGCGGTGGCGTGGGGCACGACCTTTCGCATATCCGCCCTAAAGGCTCTCCGGTGAAAAACTCGGCACTGACATCGACCGGCATCGTGCCGTTCATGGAGCGCTTCTCCAATTCAACCCGCGAAGTGGCGCAGGACGGCCGCAGGGGTGCATTGATGCTTTCAGTATCGATCAAACACCCGGATTCAGAGAGTTTTATCGATGCCAAAATGGAGCAAGGCAAGGTTACCGGCGCCAACGTTTCGGTACGGATCGACGACGAGTTTATGAAAGCGGTCGACTCTGGGACGAGCTATCGCCAGCAATATCCGGTCAAAAGTGATAATCCTACACATATCAAGGACATCGATGCGACGGCCCTCTGGAAGAAAATCGTGCACAATGCATGGCAATCGGCCGAACCGGGCATTTTGTTCTGGGACACCATCATCCGTGAATCCGTTCCCGATTGCTACGCCGACCTGGGTTACGAGACCATTTCGACCAACCCATGCGGCGAAATCCCGCTTTGCGCCTACGATTCTTGCCGTTTGCTGGCCATTAACCTGTTTTCCTACGTCGAAAACCCGTTTACGGACAAAGCGAAGTTCAACTGGGACCTGTTCAAAAAACATATCGCAGCGGCTCAGCGCATGATGGACGACATCATCGACCTCGAACTCGAAAAAATCGACGCGATCCTGCAAAAAATCGATGAAGATCCCGAAGACGCCGAAGTGAAACGTGTGGAGCGCAACCTCTGGCTGAATATCCAGACAAAGGCGAAAGAAGGCCGGCGGACGGGCATTGGCATTACTGCCGAAGGCGATATGCTCGCCGCATTGGGCCTGCGCTACGGAAGCGACGAAGGCAACGCGTTTGCAGTGGAAATCCATAAAACCGTTGCGCTGGAAGCCTATCGCGGGTCAGTTCACACCGCCAAAGAAAGAGGCGCATTCGCCATTTTCGATTCGGAAAGGGAGCAAAATAATCCGTTTATCCTTCGTCTGAAAGAAGCCGACGCGCAGCTTTACTACGAAATGCTCGAATACGGCCGTCGTAACATCGCATTGCTGACGATCGCCCCAACCGGTACGACCAGCCTCATGTCGCAGACCACTTCGGGAATCGAGCCGGTTTTTCTTCCCGTCTACAAAAGGAGAAGGAAGGTTAATCCGAATGATAAGGATGTTCGCGTGGACTTTGTGGACGAAGTAGGCGATTCATGGGAAGAATATGTGGTTTTTCACCATCGCTTCAAGCAATGGATGGAGATAAATGGATTGGATATCGCCAAAAATTACGCGCAGAAAGACCTGGACGAACTCGTCAGGAAATCGCCTTACTATAAAGCGACGTCCAATGACGTGGATTATCTCAAAAAGGTAAAAATGCAGGGCGCTATCCAGCAATGGGTCGACCATTCGATCAGTGTGACGATCAATATGCCCAACGATGTGACCGAGGAGCTGGTAGGCGAATGCTATATGGAAGCCTGGAAAGCGGGCTGCAAAGGTGTTACCGTTTACCGCGACGGTTCCCGTTCCGGTGTTTTGATTTCCAATACGGAGAAAAAAGAAGAGTCGGGTGAAGGCGTCCCGACGCCCTTCCCGACCGAGCGCCCGCAAACGCTCGAAGCCGACGTGGTGCGTTTTCAGAATAAAAAAGACAAATGGATCGCATTCATCGGTCTGATCGACGGTCGCCCGTACGAGATTTTCACAGGCTTTGCCGACGATGAGGACGGGATTCTGATCCCACGCTGGGTTAATGAGGGCCTTATCATCAAAAACCGCGAAGCCGACGGCAGCTCGCGGTATGATTTTCAATACAAAAATACGCGAGGTTATAAAACCACGATCGAAGGGTTGTCCTACAAATTCAACCCCGAATACTGGAATTATGCCAAACTGATTTCCAGCACATTACGCCACGGAATGCCTATTGAAAAAGTGGTAGACCTGATCAGCAGCCTGCAACTCGACGAGGCGATCAACACCTGGAAAGCCGGTGTAGCGCGTGCATTGAAACGTTATATTCCGGACGGCACCGAAGCCGCCAAGCAAAAATGCCAGAATTGCGGCTCTACCAACCTCCTTTACCAAGAAGGCTGCCTGACCTGCAAGGATTGCGGCTCGTCGAAGTGCGGGTAGCATCAATTTTGAATGATTGACCGGGTCGCCGGTCGGTCATTCAAAATTAACAAACTCACGTCCCACTTACCACCAACGCCCTCCCCCGGTTCAAAGCATCCACGCTTTAAACCGAGCATATGGTCATTTCAAAACTACTGATCGATTATCGCCTGCGTAATGTACTTACGCAGAAGCAAATGTCCGATTTACTCGGCATTTCCCAGGTAGGTTATCACAAATGGGAGACTGGGTCCACCAAAATTGAGATGGAACATTATTGCAAGATCGCGACGCTCTGTGATGTCTGTTTGATAGATCTTCTCCCACGCGAATGGCAGGAGAAGATCAGAGAGGATCTGGGAGTTTGAGCTTCTTTTAAAAAGTGTCTTCCACAACGCCCAGGTAGTTGAATGGGCTCAATGCACGAAGCTCTTCCCGTATTTTTTCCGATACGTCCAGCGTTTCGATGAAACGTGAAATCGAATCGTGGGTAATTTTTTCGTTGGTGCGCGTCAGCTCTTTCAATGCCTCGTAAGGTTTCGGATAGCTTTCGCGGCGCAGGATCGTCTGAATTGCCTCGGATACTACGGCCCAGTTTTCTTCCAATTCCGCTTTCAGAACTTCGCCGTTCAATTCTACTTTGCCGAGGCCTTTCAGAAGTGAATTCAAAGCAATCGCCAAATGCGCAATAGGAACGCCGATATTGCGAAGCACGGTGGAATCGGTAAGGTCGCGCTGCAGGCGGGATACTGGTAGCTTGGATGCGAAGTGTTCGAACAATGCCGATGCGAGCCCCAGATTACCTTCGGAGTTTTCGAAATCGATGGGGTTCACTTTATGCGGCATGGCTGATGAACCAACTTCCCCCGCTTTGATCTTCTGCTTGAAGTAACCCATTGAAATGTACGTCCACATATCCCGGTTAAGGTCGGTAAGGATCGTATTCAGGCGTTTCAGGCAGTCGAAAGTAGCGGCCAGGTTGTCGTAATGCTCGATCTGCGTCGTGTGGCGGCTCCTTTTCAGGCCTAATCCTTCCACAAAATGGTGGCCGAACGCCATCCAGTCCTGTTTCGGATAAGCCACGTGGTGTGCGTTGAAATTCCCGGTAGCACCCCCGAATTTCGCCGAATGCGGGATTTTGTCCAGCATTTCGAGCTGACGTTCCAGACGTTCAACGAAAACCAGGAACTCCTTACCCACACGCGTAGGCGACGCAGGCTGCCCATGCGTGAATGCGAGCATCGGCACATTCTTCCATTCGATCGACATCCTTTTCAGCACAAATAGCACCTGACGGAACAATGGCTTGATTTGCCGCTCCATCGCGTCTTTCAGCGACAACGGGATCGCCGTGTTGTTAATATCCTGCGAAGTGAGGCCGAAATGGATAAATTCCTGGTAAGATTCGATGCCCAGCTTCTCGAATTGCTCCTTGATAAAGTATTCGACAGCCTTCACATCGTGGTTGGTCACCTTTTCGATGTCCTTTATGTGCAGCGCGTCGGTTTCGCTGAAATCTTCATAGATTTTTCGCAGCGACGCGTATTTTTTCTTGTCAAATTCTGATAACTGTGGCAGAGGGATTTCGCAGAGTGCGATGAAATATTCAATTTCAACATACACCCGGTAATAAATCAGGGCATATTCCGAGAAATACGCCGAAAGTTCAGATACTTGTTTGTAATAACGGCCATCAACCGGAGAGATCGCCGTAAGCTGATTTAATGACATGATTTTCAATACAAAAATTGATTATCAGGCAAAGTTAGCAGAATTCACCATCCTAAAATGGTAAAACAGAAACGAAAAATTCTTTTTGGCATTGGAAATAGAAATTATAAAACTATTCGCATATTCGTTCACTAACCTTGATTATACCAAACACATGCAGCCTTCACCTTTTATTGGAGAATTAGTCGGAACAATGGTTCTTATTTTGTTGGGCAATGGCGTAGTCTCCAATGTCGTACTGAAAAAAACAAAAGGCGAAAGCAGCGGCTGGATCGTGATCACAGCGGGGTGGGCATTTGCGGTAATGTTTGGCGTGTTCACTGCCAACGCGTTCGGAAGCGCGGCGGCGCATCTGAATCCAGCCGTAACCGTCGCATTCGCGGTGCTTCAAAACGATTATAGTCTTATCTCAACCTTTATTCCCGCCCAATTGATCGGCGCCTTTCTAGGTGCTGTACTGGTTTGGCTGCAATATCTGCCGCATTGGAAGGCAACCGAAGACGGCGGTGCCAAACTGGCCTGCTTTTCCACAGGTCCGGCCATCAGAAGCACCGGTGCCAATTTTCTGAGTGAATTTATCGCGACTATTATCCTGATCGTCGGCATTGTCGCCATCGGCTACGCAGGCACTTCGGACCCTGAAAAAGGCGGTATCCCTTCCGGTGTAGCACCTTACCTGGTCGGTATGCTCGTTTGGAGCATTGGCTTGTCGCTTGGCGGACCCACTGGCTATGCGATCAATCCTGTACGTGATCTTGGCCCGCGGATCGCCCACGCCATATTACCTATCCCTGACAAAGGCAGTTCCGACTGGGGCTACGGCTGGATCCCCGTTGCGGCCCCCATTGCGGGAGCCATCATCGGTGGATTGATTCTGCGAAGCTTTTCAATGTAGTGTTATTCAACGGTAATCTTTCCGCCGCCGGAATAGCTGCGGTAGGCTCCCTGGTACATCGCATCCGCTGCTGCCGGACCGACGGTGAATGTGCCTTTTGAAACGATCCTTACCTGATAATAAAAGGTCTTTTCCTGCGCGTCGGCCGTCGTGAAAAAATGGATACGGTCGTCGCGGATGTCGTAAAACTCCGGCACGGCCGCTTTGGTGATCCACGGCATGTCGCGAGGCTCGGTAATGCGCGGGTTTTCTATTTCAAAACCTGATGGAAGCAGGTCGGTGACAACTACGTTTTCAACCGGCAGGCCATTGGTGCTCGAAAGCGTCAGCTTGACCACAATCAGATCATTTTGCTTGAAAGATTGTGCGGGCGCGCCATTGCGGGTGAGGAATTGCCGGCGAATGCTGAGTCCCTGATCTTCCTCCACATAACTGCCCGTGGCCGACATACCATCTGTCTGCGCGAACCAGTACAAATCGCCTTTGCCTTGCGTTTTCACCAGCAATTTCTGATTGACAATGCCTTTTGAAATTTTCAATTCCTTACCCGAAAACTGGCCGAGCGACTTGCCATTTACCGAAACCGATGCTGTTACAGTCGAATTGGAAGTCTTCTTAGCCAGTTTACCCAAAGCCAGTACCGCAAATGAGGCCTCCTGTGTATTCAGGTAAGAAGCCGATTGGAGGGCCTGCGAGAGCTGCCTCCCCAATACCGGGATCTGCACATTGGATGGATCCGATTCAATTAATGTATTCAGGACCAGCGACATATTCCGAAGTGGTGATGAATAGCTGTTATCTGAATATTGCCCGGTATTTTCTGCTACATACTTCCTGGGGAGCAATGCATTGAAACTCCGCGAATCGCCGGTCAGCTGGAATGCCCCTGCGAGCAGGTACTTGGAATCCAGCGTGAGCAAATGCGGGTTTTGTTTGTAATAATTCATCGAAGCCCGGTTCGGATGGCCGTTCAGAGCCAGCACATACAGGGAATAAACGGCTTCGCGGCGTGCTACCGTCTTCCTGGTTTGCGTACCGGAAGGCTGCCCCTCGTAAGCTAATCCGTTGTTGGTGCTCGCGGTTACGACTTCCCTGTTGGCCGTGGTACCGCTTTGTGCCGTCAGGTACTCCACCGCCCGGCTGAGGGTCTTGGCATTCACTTCAAAACCTGCCCTGCGCGCTTCTTCCAGAAAATGGACCGCATAGGCAGTCGCCCACCAGTCTTCCTGCGTGGCGCCGGGCCACATGCCCATTCCTCCATTGAACAGCTGTTGCGATTCCACTTTCCGGATGGCCTGCTGCACGTTAGTCATCGGGTTAAAGTCACTATCCCCGCTTTTCACCGTGTAAACCGGAGCGGCCATTGCCTTGGTAAGATCGGCGAAATAAATCTGTGGGAACGCTTTTGAAACCGTTTGTTCGAGACAGCCGTAAGGATAGCCCAGCAAAGTCGATAACGCCTTTCCCCCACCCTGCACAAGCGGCGAACGGCTCAAAACAACCTGGCTGGTGCTGGTCGCAGGTATGAACGACGACCTCAGATCGATCTGGCCTTGCTTATCGGCGGCAATCAGGCCCGATGCACTTGTTTTCAAGAGCGGTGATGCGGGACGCACCGTAATCTCGGTTTGATTGACGAAAGTTTCTTTAAATGCATTCACCTTCACCACCACCTTACCGACGCCTATCGCAGTAGCGGCTTTCACCGCAAACACCGCACGGCTTTCTTTTCCCGCCGGCACCGTGATATTTCGGGTAACCGGCGCAGCGCCCGCCGCCAACGGACCAGATAGTTGCACGGAAACTGTTGCGGTAGTCGACCTGGCTTCCGTATTGCTGATATTAACCGGCAACACCAGTTCATCGCCCGGGCTCAAGAAGCGCGGCAAACCGGCGCTGATCACGATAGGATCGGCGACTTTCATATTTCTCGTTGACGAACCGAATGCATTATCCTTGTAGGCCACCGCCATTATGCGCAGATCGCCGCTGAATTGGGGAATATTGACATCGAAAGTCGCCTCACCACTGCCATTGGTTTTTAACTGACCACTCCAAAACGAAACCAGTTCCGTACGCCCGTTGCTCAGCGGGTTAATGCGTCTTTCCAGATCATAGCCATCGCCGCCTGAGCTGGACGTTCCTGAAATCGTTAGTTCCGGGAAGAGTTGGGCATATAAATCATGGCTTACGACCTCTAATGCACGCTTTTGATAAAAATGACCGTGAATATCAGGAGTTTTAGAATTTTTGATCTGCAGAATACCTTCATCCACCACTGCCAGCGTCACTTCCGCATTCGGCTCTGTTTTGATCCGGATTTGCTGCTTCATTTTCGATCTCGATTTCTCCACTGCGGTAATGGCGACAGCCAGCTGCCGGCCAGGATCGTCGACGAGAATAGGCTGGAAGCCGTGCGCCACCGTTAGCGGCATGTCCGATGCATCCAGCGGCCTGATCAGCGTTGCGGTGACGAATACATTCGGTAAATGCTCTTCCTTGATTTTGAATGTGAGCTCAGCCGCCTTTTTCTCGGTTGTGAGGATATGCTGTTCCAAAACATTGTTCCGCTCTACTGTCACCAGCAACCTGCCGTCGAACGGCGTTTTGAACAGAACCTTTGCCGATTCGCCCGTTTTGTACCGGTCTTTATCCGTTTTCATCAGGACCCTGCCCTCATTGCTCACTTCGAACGACGAGTATTGGGTATAGCCGTAGCCATAAGCATAGAAATTCGCGAGGGTATAATGCGAAGCGCCCGGGCGTCGCACGCGTACCTCATATTCCCCCGAAACCGTTGGTACATAGCGGAATGTCCCTTTTCCCCCCGAAAGTGTCAGCTTGTTGGAATACACCAGCTTTTCATGCTTGCGCGATGTGTATTGCAAACGGTCGTATTTCTTCTCCACGACCGTCTGATATTCCAATCGCACGACTTCAATGCTGGCCGCTGCACCATTTTGCAATGCACCGTTCTTACCAACCCCCACAATATCAACCGGCACGGGCGCATTGGTACCCACGTACGCATCGGGCAAGCGGATACCGTAGAATACCGGCTGGGTGTACACGTCAAACTGTTGAATTCTTCCAACAGTCCTTCCATTTTCATCAAAAACGTTGACATAAATTGTACCCCGCAATACGCCAATATCCTGCATGCCGGTCGGGAGTGTAAATTGCTCGTTCGCAACGCCTTGTTCATTGGTCTTCCCCTCGCGGCTGTTGCGCTCGAAAGTGCTTTTGTCCGGAATATCAAACACGTATCCCGGAAATGCCTCAGCCGAAAAGCTCTTACGTCGCAGTTCGAAATCCATCTGGTAATTACGATTGCTCGCGGGCGGTCCAAAAAGGTTAGTAGCAGTGGCCGTCAGCGAGACCTTCTGCCCTGAAACATAATCTTTGGCCGCGCCGCTGAGATCGACTTTAATGCGGTCGGGCATGAATTCCTCTACGCTCACTGCCTGCGAGCCCAGCAGAACCTCATTGGCATTATAAACTTCGAGAATGTAAGTGCCCGTCAGCACTCCTGCATCGAGCGGGATTTCGGACTCTACGGCTCCCTGTTCGTTGGTCGTTTTGCGCCATGTTCTGAACTCACGTCCGTTCGGAGTTAATAACCGCAGCTTCAATGGCACTTTGGGGGCCGTCTTCCAATCCTGCGTACGGAGCACTGTGTTGAAATGCATGGTTTCTCCCGGGCGATAAATATCGCGCTGGCCATAAATGAATACCTGGTACCCCGACGCATTATCCCGCAACCCCTCCACATCGAATCGGGAAGTAAGCACCTGCGTATCTTCCAGCAACAGGTAGTTGAAATCATCCTCCGAACTCGCCGTAATCATCGCAATCTTGAAGCCCGGCGCTTTCTCGCTTAGCATATCAACATGCGCAATGCCGTCGCCGTCGGTCTTGAATGTGTGTACACTCTGGTTATTCGAGCTTACGAGCGTCAGTTCAAGATCCTTGACCGGCTCGTTTGTTTTAATGGAATTGGCAAAAACCCAAAGCTCATCCTTGCCCTGCTTGGCGATGAGACCAATATCGGAAATCGACACCAGCTTGGTCGCACCCAGGTATGCCTCTTCCTCCGAGTTCACCGCCACCAGGTACACGCCTTGCCGTTTGTTATCGTCAGGCAATGCGATGTTCAATGCGGATATGCCTTTGTCTTTCGAAAGATTCGCGGTTTCAACAGTCTTATTGACAATCACATCGCTCAGCTGGCTTTCACGGTCGTCGCTGTAATTGAAATTACCGGTTGGCTGCCAGTCATCGCCCACGTACGCATAGTCGTTCCAGCGGTTGTTATGGATATAATGCAGGATATTGTTGGCATATAGCTTCGAAATACGTACCTGTACCTTCGGCACATTCACAATATTTACACCAATATTTCTCGAACTTTTAGAGGACAAATACAGCCCTTTTTTGTTGGCAAATGAGATCGCCGCGGGCATTTTCCCAAAAAACAGGTCGCGGGAAGTTTCTTCCTCCAAATTCTGCCCTAATATCCCTTTCAGCGATTGTTTCAGTTGCAATACATAAGTTTCCGTTTCATTAAAAGCACCACGAAGAATGAAGCCATTCTCGGTCGGTTCGGTTTCTACGGCCGCTTCGGGGGTTATGGTAAAACTGTTGGCGATGGTTTCCTTATCAAGCTCCTGCGTGGTCACGATCCGCGCAAACCCCGCATTGTTTTCAAAGCCGGTTTTAATATCCAACACTTCCAAATGCAGCGGAGAGGGAATGCTGACCGTCCTGGAAAGTGCTTCCTGGCTGCTGTATGAAGTATTTTGCACTTTTACGCCCTTATCAATAGCGATATTGACAGGAGTTTCATTGTTATCCGCCTTCCCGGCATTCATCAATGCCAACGTCACCGACGATTCCTCTTGCGAAGGCAATACCCTGTATTCCAACGCCTGATTTCCTGACAAAACCTTCAACTTTTCGGCTACATTCTGCCCGTTCACAGGGTAATTGAAATGCAGTCTCAACCGTGCTTCCTGCCTGCCCGTTTCCGGCGACAATGTCCACCAGCTTTCGGTTTCCACCAATTGCAGATACGGAGTGTGGAAAGCAATAGGATCTGTGGAAAGTTTATACTTCTTATCCTTATCCGTCTTTTCCGTGATCAGTTCCGTCAGTTGCGCTTTGTAGGACGTAGCGGCTCCGAACCCTGCAACGGGCGAGAATACGAGCTCATTCGGCGCAGTCCATTTGAATTTTCCGCGAACCGCAGGCTCGAACGTCACATATTGCGTCGAATCCCAATTGTTCAGCTCAGCGGTCGAGACGAGATCCTTGTTGAAGGTAAACACGAGGTTTTGCGATTGCCCTACCTCTTCAGTGAAGTTGGTACCCGCCACGCGGATTTCATTGAAAGAAGAGCAGCTGCTAAAAAACCAGACAAAAAAAAGGATACAAAAAGAACACAGGATGGCTGTCTTTTTCATAGGAAAGAAGATATAAAAAACGGATGATTTTTATGATCAAAAACCATCCGCCTAAATTAGACTTTATAAGTTAATTCGCTTTAAATATCCCCTTTCAAATGATTCAACGGCGCCTCTGCAAGATTTAGCGGTGGCGCGTCGTCAGAAGTCCTGCATTATTTCTTCGATCGACTTCGCCCCTTCGAAAAACGAAAGCAGCCGCACGAGAATTCCTTCCACCACTGCATCCGGGCACGATGCACCGCACGTGAGCATGATACGTACGGGAGCTTTTTCCGGGATGTAGTTTTCAGTGACCGTTTCTTCCTTTTGGTGAAGGTCAAAATGGCGGATCAGTTGCCGGTCAAGGATTTTATTAACCGACTCGATAAAATAGGTTGGAAACTTCTGCTCGCACAGCTCGACTAAATGCGAGGTATTCGAGCTGTTGTAACCTCCTGCCACTATCACCAGATCCGCCTCGTGGGTCAGCAAAGCATAGGTCGCATCCTGATTATCGTTCGTCGCGTAGCATAATGTATCGCGTGTGTTGGCAAAACGGTCCTCTACCTGCTCGGGACGCAGGCTGTAATGCCGGATCATCACATTTTTGAGATAATCGGCGATGCCTTGCGTGTCGGAAGCGAGCATAGTGGTCTGGTTCACGACGCCGATGCGCTGCAAATCCTTTTCCGGATCAAAACCTTCGGAATACTGGTTTTTGAAATCCTCAAAAAACCGAGATGCTGGTCTGGCTCCCGTCATATATTCCGCCAGAATCTGCGCTTGTTTCATGTTCTCGACAACAACCGTCGGCGCATTTTCCTTGCTGTGGGAGAATGTGGCGCGGGTTTCCTCGTGGTTAGGCTTGCCATGTACGACGATCGTGTAATCTTTCTCGCCAATCTGCGCCGCGCGGTTCCACACTTTCTCCACAAACGGGCAGGTCGTGTCGTACACATACGCATTCACGCCCAGTTCTGAGAGTTTCTGCTGGTTTTCAACAGTTGTTCCGAATGCGGGAACAATCACGATATCCTCAGTGGTAAGCTGCTCCCAACCTATCAACTGGTTGCCTTTGGTATCCATAATAAACCGTACTCCGCGCTCCATCAGATCGCGGTTCACATCCGGATTGTGGATCATTTCACTCAAAAGAAAGATCCGCTTGCCCGGATTTTCGGCAATGGCCTTATAGGCAATATCGATCGCATTCTCTACCCCGTAACAGAATCCGAAATGGCGCGCGATGAGGAACTGTACCGGCCCGAAGTCGAGCACCGTGGGCGAATAATCCCTTTTCAGCTTGTCGTTCTTACGGCGAAATTCCTTGATCGGCGTGATAATTCGGCTCCGGTAAAAATCGGGGATATTGAAAGTTTTCATGTACTAAAATCGGTAGATTGCATCAGGCAGCACAAAGATAACCCCGCCTTTTTCTTAGAACAACACGGTATGCCCCTTTGTTCGGTATGCGGCATTTTGAAAATTTTTTTAAAACAAATGCAACATGCCGCAGAAACGGTTGTCTTTGATTCAGAACGTTCAAAATATAAACCTTCTGCTTGAAAACACAAATTTACCCCGACCGGCACGTCGAACTGGTAGAGCGTTGTAAACTCGGAGAGCGCAAAGCGCAGTACGAGCTTTATAAACATTACTCAAAAGCCATGTTCAACATCTGCATGCGGATACTGAACCATTTGGGAGAGGCCGAGGATGCTTTGCAGGAGGCCTTCGTGGATGCTTTCACGAACCTTCATCAGTTCAGGCAGCAGTCGACGTTCGGGGCGTGGTTGAAGCAGATCGTGGTCAACAAGGCGATCAACCACATGCGGAGCAGGAAGGTAAAATGGGTGGAAATCGACGAATTCCACGAGACTTTAGAGCAAAGCGACCGGAATGAGGATTCTTTCGGACTGGATGAGAGCGACACGACGCTCGAAATAGAGAGGGTTCGCAACGCGGTACAGAAATTGCCGGATGGTTACCGGGTGGTGCTAAGCCTGTATTTGTTCGAGGGCTACGACCATGAAGAAATCGGCGAAGTGCTCGGGATCAGCGAAACGACTTCCCGCACGCAATATATGAGGGCGAAGCGTAAATTGACTGAGATGTTGGTCAGGTAAGTTTTCAGGAATTAGAAATGATATTTACTTAAACTCTTACGGATTTGAGACTATTATTTACACTTGACAAGTTAATTAATCTATGAAAAATTCTTCTGATAAAAAGGATCGATTGGAGCGGTTTGTGCGTGATAACAGGGATGGATTTGATACTTTCTTACCGCAGGATTCTTTATGGAGCCAGATTGAGAGCCAATTACATAACGAGATTCCGATAGTACCCGAGAAATCGAAAAAAAAAATCAGACGTCTGAATAACCCCTATTTCGACTGGCGTATTGCCGCGGGGGTGTTCCTGGCGCTCGGAATCGGGTTTCTGGTTTACCTCAATAACGAATACGGCATTACCCGTGATCCGCGCGTGGCCCTGAAAGTACCCGCATATGCCCGCGAATTCAATCAATACAATGTTGCAATAGACCAAAAAAGGGAGGAGATCATCAAGCTGGCCCGGAACAATCCGGAGGTCTACAAGGATTTCTCCGCTGATTTGGAAAGTCTGGAATCGAGCTACAAAAACCTCCGTTCCAACTTGTCGAACGCCCCTAACCAGGAAGCACTGCTGGAAGCAATGGTTCAGAACCTGCAATTACAGGTCGATCTGCTGAATCAACAACTGGAAATTTTGCAACGTATTAACAAAGTGAAAAATGACAACGATAAAGAAAATAGCGAAGCTCCTGTTATTTAGTGTGATCGCCACACTACCCCAGGTAGCCAGCGCAACCCTCGATCCCGACGATTCAGAACAGAACGGACTGGTAGAGAAGCGGAGGAATATTGTGAAAGTGTTCGACGTCAAAAAGAGCGATGCGCTTGAAGTTGATAATCAGTTTGGCCTCGTGAAAGTGAACCTGTGGGCCAAGGAAGAAATAAAAGTGGAGATTGTAGTAACCGCCAATGCGCCGTCCGATAGCCGCGCCGCAGAATACCTCAGTTCTGTGAACATCGATGAAAAACGGGTAAAAAACGTCATCAGCATTACCACCCGCATCGACCGCAGCCAATTCGGCAACAACGGCTGGAATAAAAACAAGGGCGACAAGAACTTCATCCAGATCGATTACACGATCTACATGCCGAAAGAGAATGCGCTTACCGTGCGTAACGAATTTGGAAATACCGACATTTCTTCCTTTTACGCGCCGCTCTCTGTTTACTCCAAGCATGGCAAATTTATGGCCACATTGCTCGAAAACCCGAATAATATGATCGACGTGCAATTCGGCAGCGCCAGGATCGGCAAAATGGATGGCGGAAAACTGGATTGCCAATATTCCAATGTACAGGTCGATCTGGTGAAAAAAGTAATGCTGAGCAACAAGCACGGCGAGCTGGCGATTGGAGATGTGGTCAATCTGGACGCATTGATCGATTATTCCGGCGCTAAAATCGGGACGATCCGCGGCACCGGTAAAATCAGGCTCAATTATTCGGGGAACTTCAAAATCGACGAACTGACGCATTCGGCGCAGAATGTGGATATCCAGGCGCAATATTCTTCCATAGTGCTGCCGGCGGAGGCCAATCAGTTCAATGTGAGCGTGACCTATGGGAAGTTCAGCTACCCGGCGGAAAATGTAAATTTCTCAATGCAGCCCGATAAAGACGGCCGTCCCGACAAAATGAAGCATTACCAGGGTAAAATCGGCACCGGCGGAGGAACCAAAATTACCGTTACGTCGGTCTTTGGCGATGTAAAATTGAAAAATTAGGCGCCTCTCCTACTCTTCCAGCAGCACATTATACCTGAAATCCAGCGGATCGAAGGCGTTGTAAAGCTTTTGGATAAACTGAGGGTCGTTAATGTAGAAATTCAGCAGATTATCATACCGTTCCTGGGCGATTCCGTTCGGGAACAGTTTGTTTTTGAGGGTCAGCAACTGCTCGATCTCCGATTCATGATTGCGCTCCTCGGCACGGATAATGCGTTTTTCGAGGTGTTTCAATGAATTCAAAAGGCGTGTCTGCTCCGCTTTGACGGCGCCGTGCATCGTTTGGTCAACCTCGGTAGCTTTCGCAAGGATTTGTTCAAAAACAGCATTGAATGCCTCTTTCTCCTCATTCAGGGTTAGTTCGTGTTCAGTATTGCGTTCGATAAAAGTCTTGCGCAATGCGATTTCGTCGAGGAACAGGTCCTTGTAATCGATTTTCAGCTTCTGCGCTTTCTTATACTGGTGACCATTCATGTATAATGCGAAATTCCGCGGTATCAGCATCGGATAAGGCACGCCAAAATGGTCGAAAACACCTTTTAACTGCATCCAGTAAGGCACTTCTGACGGCCCGCCTATATACGCCAGGTTCGGCAAAATCACCTCCTCGTACAATGGCCGCAGGATCACGTTCGGGCTGAAATGCTCAGGATTGCTCTCTGCAAGTGCGAGCAACGCTTCCTCGCTAAATTCCAGCTCGGTATTCAGTACTTTGAAAACGTAGCCTTCGCGCACAATGCGTTCGCGCAGGTTGTCGTCGAGGTAAAAGAAATTGATTTCGCGCGCGTGGAGGGGTGTATGGTAACCGAGCGCATTCAACCGGGAGGTGGTTTCTGTAACGAGTTTTTCCGAAATGGAATCTCTGAGTTCTTCGCGGATAACAGGCAGAAAATGCCGTTTAAGGTCGGCGTGGTCGGCGTCCAGGCTGATCAGCCCGTAACGTCCGAAGAGTTCGTGCATATAACATCGCACCGCATCCGACAGCGTATTGTTTTCCAGATAAGCCTTCGCAAAAAGCAGTGGTTTATCTGGTAATTGTTTCAAAATACCTGCCAATTCCTTAGGATTCAGCTTTCCAACCGCACCTTTGTGCTCACCCGTCCATTTGTGCGTTTGCCCGAAAAGGTGGAATGAAGCGATTTCTTCAAAATCATGGTCTTCCGAAGCCATCCAGTAAAGGGGTACGAAGTTGTAGTCCGGGTACTTCGCTTTCAGTGCTTCGGCGAGCTTGATGATCGTGACGATCTTATAGATAATGTACAGCGGACCGGTGAAGATATTCAGCTGATGGCCGGTTGTTACAGTAAATGTATTGTCTTGTAATAAAACTGAAAAATCGGGTAGGTAAGGCAGGCCATGGTACTGTTTCGTCAGCACATCGACGAGCGTTTTGCGTTTGTCAGCCTCAAATCCCTTTTTATTTAAGATAACCTTTTCGGCATTCTCCAACGTCGGGAAAGTGCTGTAAAAAGATTCAAGGGTCGGTTTCTGGTCCAGATAGTCGAGTAATAATGCAGGAAACTGGCCTGTGGTACGCAGATCCACGGAATGCAATGTCATGAAAGGTGGTTTTTCAGTAGCTAGTAGAGAATCCAACGTGTTTATTTTTGCTATTTGACTCAAAAAAGGAACCTAACAACTAACGAGAAAGACGACGATTTTGGTTTCCCAAAATTGCGCATTTTGACCGATAATCGAAAACCTTTTACCAAGATACAAAAAAGCCACATCTGACTCAGACGTGGCTTTCAACGTGTACATTTTGGTTTTCAGTTGTAGCAGGTTATTCACCTGAGATATTTATGGTTTCTTAAAAGACGTAGTCATTTTTGGCTATCAGTTCGTCGGCAACGCGGCGGCGGGCGTCTTTAAGATTTGTCGGTTCGATCTTCGTAAATCTTTTAAGCCCCATAAGCATGACGCGTAGCTCATCGCTTTCCGCAAAGCTGGTAATCGCCGAACGGCCCGCATTGTTCACCCTTTCTACGGCACGATTGAGGTAAATGACGGCTATATCACGATGCAATGCATTTGCCCCGTCACCCAGCAGCCCGATCCGTTTCTCCACCCGCAATAACACCGATTCGGCCACATAAATTTCAATCACCATATCGGCAAGATTCATGATAATCTCCTGTTCCTCAGAAAGTTTCATCATAAACTTCTGTACAGCAGCACCCGCGATCATCAATGCGGCCTTTTTCAGGTTTTTGAGCACTTTTTTCTCAGCGGCAAACAGTGTTTCGTCCTCGTCCGAGCTAAAATCGGGGATCGACAAAATTTCCTTGCCTACTGCCATAGCCGGGCCCATGAGGTCAAGCTGCCCTTTCATGGTGCGTTTCAGCAGCATATCTACCACCAGCAGGCGGTTAATTTCGTTGGTACCTTCAAAAATCCGGTTGATCCGGCTATCGCGATAGGCGCGATCCATCGGTGCATCGGCCGAGAAACCCATCCCTCCATACACTTGCACACCTTCGTCCACCACAAAATCCAGCACTTCCGAGCCGTGCACTTTCATGATCGCGCACTCAATCGCAAATTCCTCCAGAGCCTTCAATTTCGCTTCCTCATCGTTCATTCCCTTCTCCTTGAAGGCCTGGATTAAATCATCTATATTCTGTCCTACGCGGTAAGCCGCCGATTCGGTCGCGAACATCCCTACCGCCATTTCGGCGAGCTTGTGCTTGATAGCACCAAAATTGGCGATCGCGGTGCCGAATTGCTTGCGCTCGTTGGCATATTGTATCGCCTGCGACGCCACCCGCTTTGAACCGCCCAGGGCCGCCGCCGAGAGCTTGATACGGCCCACATTCAGGATATTAACAGCTATTTTAAACCCGTTGCCTCGCTCGGAAAGCATATTTTCCACAGGCACCAGGCAATCATTGAAGAAAAGCTGGCGCGTATCCGAGCCCTTGATGCCCATTTTGTGCTCGGGCTCGTTCATGGTAATGCCACCAAACGATTTTTCGATGATGAATGCGGTCAGGTTTTTATCGGTCTCGCCATTCTCTTCAATTTTGGCGAAAACAATAAAGATGTCGGCAAAACCGCCATTCGTGATCCACATTTTCTGGCCATTGACCACATAATGCCGCCCATCGGCACTCAGTTTCGCCTTGGTTTTACCTGAATTGGCATCGGAACCCGAATCGGGCTCGGTAAGGCAATAAGCAGCCTTCCATTCCCCGGAAGCAAGGTGGGGCAGGTATTTGCTCTTCTGCGCTTCATTGCCGTAATACAGTATCGGCAACGTTCCGATACCGGTATGCGCCGAAAGTGCTACGGAGAATGAATTCCCGGCACCCGTCGCTTCCGCTACTAGCATCGACGTGTTGAAATTCATGCCAAAACCCCCAAATTCCTCAGGGACCGCGGTGCCTAGCAGGCCAAGCTCCCCCGCTTTGTCCATCAGGCCCGAAATCAACGCCGGACTTTTGGCCTGATCAATTTCATCCAGATGTGGCCACACCTCCTTCGAAAGGAAATCGCGGCACGTGTCAGCGATCATACGCTGCTCTTCATTGAATTCTTCGGGAATAAAAATCTGGTTGGCCAGGGTTTCCTTGATCAGGAATTCACCTCCTTTGATAGACGTCTGATTTACTGCTGCAACGGACATATCTGAATGCGGGTTAGTCGGGAACATGTTGAGTATGCTTGCATACCATTACAGGTCAATGCAAATATAGATCATAAAAATTATTATGCAAGCATACTATTATCAAAAATAAATGAAAATGGCCGCCATCAAATAGCGGCCACCGGCAATAGCAGGCACATGCGGCCGGCTATTTCTTGAAAACCTTGAATTGCTTCAAAAACTCGCCGTTGTTTTCTATCCTGATAAAATAGATACCTGCCGGCAGCCCAATTGCGTCGAGATCCAGGCTTGCCAGCGAATCCGAAATCTTTACCAGCGAGCCAACAATCGGTATTCTCTTACCTGCGACCGTCACAATTTCCCAGCTCAGATTATCATCGGGCTGGTATTCGGGAAGCTTGACATTAACGATGCTTTCAACCGGATTGGGGTAAAATGCCCAATCTGCCATATTTTTAGTAATATCCGCCTTATCTCCCGCCGAAATACCGAACTCGATGGAATTCGTAACCACGGCAGAATCTTCTTTAAATGCAGTGACGGTCAAAGTATACCTTCCCACATAAGGCGCAAACCCGGAGGCGTCTTCATACAAAGCATAGGGAAAAATCGACGTAGTTGCTTTCCTGCGGTAAGGGCCGTTCAGATCGAAAGAAACTTTGTCATACTCGAAGTTTCCGTAGGCATACATATTCAGCTTCGAAGGCAGCGAATCGTAAGGTATCACGTCATCGCCCGACAGTTTCCTGATCACACGCTGATCCACCTTGCTGCCCCCCTGAACGAGTTCAAAACGGATCTCGGGGATTTGTACCAGTAACACCAGCGGGATTTCCACGTATGCGCCCGCGTTGTCGTATGCGCGGATGATCAGCCGGTACTCCCCTTCTTCCTTCGGTGTTCCCGAAAATTCGTTCAACGAAAAGTTGAGCCACGAAGGCCGGTTTTGCACGGTAATGGAAGAAATGTAGCCGTCCGGATCACCAAAAATATTGGTTGGCAGAATGTAGTTGAAAGGCATATTGATCTGTGCATATTTCACAGGCAATCCGCTGGTCGCAAACGGCGGCGCGTTCAGGAACTGCGGCTCCACGACTTTAACCGTGAAATAAGTTTCCACGAATGCATTCAGATCATCGTAAGCTTTAAGGATAATACGGTAATCGCCCAATTTAGTCGGTGTCCCGCTCAGTATGCCGTTCGAAAACGTCAGCCACGAAGGCAGCTCACTGGCTTCCACTTTCGTAATGTCGCCATCCGGGTCGACGAACGCCGTTTTGGGGATAGTGATTTTAAATGGCTTGTCCACCGCCACCATCTGGTTCGAGAAATTGCTATCGACGGTCGGCGGTTTGTTGGCATTCTCGCGCGTATCCACCCGAATGGTAAAAAACGCTTCCGCCGAACCTCCCTCGTCATCGATCCCTTTAACCGAAATGCGGTAGTCGCCCAGCGTGCCGGGCCTTCCCCGGAGAACGCCGTTTTCATAGCGCAACCAAGCAGGTAATGCACCCACTTCTACGCGCACGACCGTCCCGTCCACATCTGAAAAAGTATCTATGGGGAGCCGGTACTCGAAGTCCTTGTTTACCGGAATAATCTGCATAGGCACCGGCCTGAACACATAAGGCATATAATTGGATGCATCCGCCCAGTAGCTTGGCGACAATATGTCTTCGATCAGGTGGATACGTACAGGCCGCGGTTTCGCCGGATCGGCGTAGGCACGCTTGGCCCATTCGTCATAAATTACCCCCTGCGCGCCCCCTTTTTCGGTGGCTGCCGACAAACGGTACGAGACCGAATCGGCATACACGATCGGGGTCATAGGCTTGTTCAGCCAGGAGGTAGCGCCCTGCCGCAAAAAACCTTCCGCACGCGCCATCTGATCTTTTTGCGAGATGACCACCGCTACCACATTGGCCCCGTGTTCGAAGTTCTCGTTGATCTGTTTCATATGGGCGTTGTTATCGAGGTATGAACTCACAAAGAGCTCATTGGCCGTGATAAAGCCCGCGGGCGCATCGCTTTTCAAAATATCCACCGACCACCGGTGATCATGTGTGGCCAGGTTATCGTTTACCTTGATCCCGTCCGTTTTTTGGTTGAGGTCGCGAAAACCCAGTGTACCCCGTGATGCCGACTGCGAATCGAATACTGACCCGTAATCCGACACATACTTAATGGCCGGGTCAACACCCTTGACGGCAGTCACCATTTGCTCGGTAAACCTTTTGAGCATCATGTGGCGGTAGATGTACCAGTCTTTTCCATACCGTTGGCGGAAAGAAAGATTGGGTTCCCAGGCCGTAGCGGGTGGATTTGCCTCGTCGAACGACTTGAAAGTCATTCCCCACAGAAAATTGATCCGCTCTATCTTTTTGTATTTCCCTTTCACAAATTCCTTAAACCCTTTCACCATCGAAGGTGAATAGTCGTAAACTGCCGCCTCTTCCTTTCCTTTCTCGATCAACCCGCCGGGATATTCTCCTTCCTGCGTGCCGGTATTGGTGACCGACACGTAAAGCAACTTTTTATCAGTCTGCAGATACTTGTAACGGGTTACAACCTCCTTTACAAAAGCAACCCCTTTATCGAGAATAGTCTGGTTATCAAAGCCAAAAAATGTATCCTGATAACCGCTGAGCAACGGTTTGTTGGAATGACTGAACTGGCTGTCGGAAACTTCCCAGAAGCCTTTGATGCGTGTGCTGTGCCGACCGAGGTGAACGCGTAATGCGACCTTCATGCCTAAATCCGTAGCAATTTTGATCTGCTGATCGTACTTGGCCCATTGCGGCTTTTCGGTAGGCGAACTGAAATAGACCTTGTCCCAGGGAATAGTAATGTATACCGCATTGAGCCCAAAATCCTTTGCGGAGCGGATCAGATCCGGTTCCGGGCCGATATCGTCCGGGTCGGTGAGGTTCAGGAGCATCAGCGCAAGGTAACGCTGGTTATCTGTTTCGGTCGTTCTCTCCTGAGTTTGCCCCGAAACGCGGCCAGTCATCGCCAACACGCACAATAGCAATGAAATACGGGTTAAAAACTTAAACGTGCACGTAGAATTGAGCATACTAACGGGTTTTGTCAATTAATTCGATCCACTCATTATATCCGTTTTCCACATTGAACCGGCTCGCTACTTCAATGCTCCGGGCACTGTCGGTTTTGGTGTCACCGTCCATAACCGACCGCATGGCCGCGACCATTTGTCTGACGCTCAGATCGTCGGTGACGACACCCATCCCATCCTTTACAAACTCGGAGACGCCTCCGGAGGGGAATGCAACAATAGGCTTACCCAACAACGCAGCTTCTATCATCACCAGTGGAAAAGGGTCCTGCCGTGAAGTGAGCAGAAAACCATTACCCATATTAAGATAGGCATAATAATCCTCTTTCTGCTTACCGGTCAGGTGAATTTTCGTCGCCGATGTATTGTTGACACAGCGTTGCTCGGTATAATACACCAATCCATCGTCGATCGTTGCACCGACCCACACCAGATGAACACGCGGATCATTCACTTCCGCGGCAATATCGGGTAGCAGATCGAAGCCTTTCCGTTCCGAGGTCATACCCGACAAAATCCAAACAAATGCATCGGCCGGTACACCCAGCTTCTGCCTGAGTTCAGCCGACCGGTTATCGTCCTTTTTCACCAACGACGGATCTATGAACGAGTAAAGCAGGCCTACATTCTTCCCACCGGCATCTTTCAAGGCATCGCAAGTCGTTTGGGAGCATCCGATCAGCAGTTCCGAATAATCCACGATGCTCTTGAAGTCGGGCGCGCTTAGGTACGCGTACGTGAGCGGCATCTCATGGAAATGGGTGATTACTTTAATACCAAATTCTTTGGCCACCACGATCGTCTCGGGGATCATGGTTGTATTAACATACCAGAAATCCGCCTGGAAACTTTTAGCAAGCTTTCTTAATGCCCGGAGTGTGGGATTAACGCCCAGGTGAAAGGAAATTTTCTCAATAGTATTGAACTTGCGAGGGGCAATATGGACGGGAATATCTTCGGGAAACTCGGCCAGCAGTTCGCCGTTGGCAAAACTGACGATACCGACATCGAACCGGGAACGGTCTATTTTTTTCAAAATGTACAACAGCATCATCTCTGATCCTGTCCGTGTGGCATAGGGCGTAAAAAAGAGGATTCTTTTCTTGGATTGATTCATGCAGTGGCAGTTAAGAGGTCGATGTTCTCCTGGGGCTTGATCTTGTACAGCCCTTTCCGGAGGAACAGCGTTTTCCAGAAATATTTTAAAAGAACGCGCGTCTTCCTTACATATATATATTGTGTGCGAAGTTCCGAGAACGGATTCCCATTCTTTCTCAGGTTAAGAAGCATTTTCCACCCATAAACCACCGGCACCATGAAAATGTAATGCAGGATCAGCATCATGTATTGAAAAATGCCGTACTGCTTTCTCACCCACAGAAAATTAGAAACCTGCATCTGGGTGCTGAATCGATTGATCCACGAAATATGCGTCCGGCGGAACGGGTTATTATTTTCAAGATGGATAAAAATGCAATCCTGAAAATAGCACAGCTTGCCGAGCTTTCCCAATCGGCCCGACCATTCCACGTCTTCACCGTACATGAAAAATTCACTGCTGAAGCCCCCGGTTTTCTCAAAACCTTCCCTTCTTACAAACATGAATGCACCTACGAGCCAGTCGTACTGGTCGGGATCGGTGTAGGTCGGTTCAGGATAAAGTTTGCCAATGAGCTTATCTACCAAACCGCTCGGGGGAAGTATGAAAAATGTCTTCCGAAATTCATTAAAACTACGGTAGAACGGCATCGGGGTGCCGTCGGGGTAATATTGTAATGCCCCACAGGCGATAATATCGGTGCGCTGGTTCATACGTTCGAAACACCGGCCGATCACATTGTCGGTCAGCAGGGTATCCGCATTGAGCAGCAGCAGGTACTTGCCCTTCGCGATGGCCATACCGCGGTTATTGGCAATGCCAAAACCCGCATTGAACTCCATATCGATCCACCGCACTTCCGGATGGGCCTCTCTCACCAATGTGCCGCCGCCATTTGCCGGGTCATTGTCTACCACGATTACCTCGAAGGTTACTCCGGAAGTAAACCGTTTGATAGAATCTAAGCAATTGATAATGAGTTGAGGGGTCCTGTAATTAATAATAATAATGGATACATCCATGAAAGCCGGCGTGCATGATGAAAGGGCAAAAATAAAAAATCTCCCCGGAAGATGGGTTAACACTTCCTGGGAGACCGTTAAAATCGAGTCGAATGTTAGTCTACGGCCTAATTAAGCCTTTCGTAAATACCCGCAACGCCCTGCCCGCCACCTACGCATGCTGTAACCATGCCATATTTCTGGTCGCGGCGCTTCATTTCGTTGAAAAGCTGCACGGAAAGCCTGGCGCCCGTTGAACCCAATGCATGCCCCAATGCGATGGCGCCGCCATTCGGGTTCACAATTTCAGGATCGATACCCAATTCCTGGATAACCGCGAGCGCTTGTGCGGCAAATGCTTCATTTAATTCGACCTGCTGGATATCGCCCAACTGCAAACCTGCCTGCTTCAATGCCAGTGGAACAGCCGCAACGGGCCCTATGCCCATAATGCGGGGGTCTACACCCGCAGTCGCATACGACATCATCCGCGCGATAGGCTTCAGGCCCAGTTCGTTCACCAACTTTTCGGACATTACGATCACGAAGGCTGCGCCGTCGGAGGTTTGGGAAGAATTACCTGCCGTTACAGATCCGCCTGCCGCAAAAACCGGTTTCAGCTTGTTCAATGCCTCCACAGTCGTGTCCGCACGCGGGCCTTCATCCTGGCTGATGACGGTTTCCTTGGTCTTTTTCTTGCCGGAAGCCTGATCAAAATAGGTTTCCTTCACGGTTACCGGCACAATGCCTTCCGCAAACCATCCTTCCTTCTGCGCACGCAATGCTTTCTGGTGGGATTGGAATGAAAATTCATCCTGCTTTTCACGACTGATATTGAAATCCTTCGCAACCTGCTCGGCAGTGAGGCCCATGCTCAGGTAATAATCCGGATTCGTGTGGGCGATTTCGTAGTTCAATGCAGTCTTCCAACCCATCGTAGGCACGAGCGACATGGATTCAGTACCGCCGGCGATAATGCATTCCGCCATCCCGGCATGAATTTTGGCCGAAGCCATGGCAATCGCCTCAACGCCAGAGCCGCAATAGCGGTTGATGGTGATACCCGATACATTTTTAGGCAAAGAAAGCAATGCCACATACCGGCCCATTTGCATGCCCTGTTCCGCTTCCGGCACCGCATTGCCTACAATCACATCATCCACACGGGTAGGGTCGAGCTGCGGGGTTTGTTCCAGCAAATGCCTGATTACGGTCGCACCGAGGTCGTCGGGACGTGTAAACCGGAACCCGCCTCTCGGCGCTTTGCCCACCGCGGTGCGATAGCCCGCAACAATGTATGCGTTCATATTGGATCTGTTTTTGAAATCAGTTTTGAGTAGACGATAGTATGCCTGCATACCATTGGTAAAAATAGGTATTAATCCTAAAACAACAAACCGCCGGAGTTTGTTTTCCGACGGTTTGCAACTACCAAGTCTTTGCTGATGGAGATTTAAATTTTAGGAAGGGATGTGCCCTTGTTCCAGCTCTTTGGGTCGTTTTGCGCTGTCCGGCATGACGATCCAAAGGATGATGTAAAACAAAATGACAGGAAATGTGATGGGGATGAATACCGCGAGCACGAACAATACACGGATAATGGTGACGTCGATCTCGAAGTAATCGGCTAATCCTGAGGCTACACCGCCGATCATTTTGTTGCTGGTGTTACGGAACAATCTATTGTGGTTCATGGCTATATCTGTTTATTTCGTTTTGATGTGTTAAAGGTACTATGCATTACCCAGTAGTGGTTCTAAATCTATACAGGCGGTTATAGACCGGTAGCACGGGTTATTTTTGGTGATTAAAAACATTAGATATGCATTAGGATTATGCCAGTTGTTGCGTAATACTATTGGCAATGAATTACCTTTGGGCTAAGAAATAGGAGTTTTGCTGACAATGTGACACGCGTTTCCTTGCAGGCTCAATATTTTTTAAGGATAAAACCGGTTAAAAAACATACATCACATCATGTTTAAAATATTTTCCAAGCTATTTGGCACGAAATCAGAACGGGATTTAAAAGAATTAACCCCGTACGTTGATAAGGTCAATGCCGAATATGCCCTCCTGGCCTCCCTGTCGAACGACGAGCTCCGGGCACAATCCGCGAACTTGAAACAACATATTGCCGATCAACTTAAATCTGTCGACGACCAAATTGCCGCGCTGAGACAGCAGGCTGCGGACGAACCGAATGTGGACAGCAAAGAGGCGATCTTCAAGAAAATCGACGCCCTGGAACTGGAAAGAAATAAAGAACTGGAAAAGGTGTTGCTGGATATTCTTCCGAAAGCGTTCGCGATCGTGAAGGACACAGCCCGCCGTTTTACAGAAAATGATAAACTGGAAGTAACCGCCAACTATTTTGACCGCGAAATTTCCACTAAAAAGTCCCATGTAACGATCAGCGGCGACAAAGCTACCTGGAATACCACCTGGGACGTGATCGGCCAGCCTATCAAATGGAACATGGTCCATTACGATGTGCAGCTCATCGGTGGTGTAGTACTGCACCAGGGCAAAATCTCCGAAATGGCAACCGGTGAAGGTAAAACCCTCGTGGCAACCTTGCCTTCGTTCCTGAATGCATTGGCCGGAGAAGGCGTTCACATCGTAACCGTGAACGACTACCTCGCGAAACGTGATGCCGAGTGGAATGCACCGCTTTTTGAATTCCACGGAATGAGCGTCGACTGTATCGACCGCCACCAGCCGAACACCATTGCGCGCCGCAATGCCTATAAAGCAGACCTTACTTACGGGACCAACAACGAATTCGGTTTCGATTACCTGCGTGACAATATGTCACGGACGCCGGAAGAACTCGTTCAGCGCAAGCACCATTTCGCGATGGTCGATGAGGTCGACTCCGTGTTGATCGACGACGCCCGTACGCCATTGATCATCAGCGGTCCGGTACCACGTGGCGACGAGCAGGAGTTTTTGGAACTAAAACCACGCGTTTCGAGGATCGTTGAGGCACAAAAACGCCTCGCAATGGATTTCCTCAACGACGCCAAAAAGAAAATCCAGGCAGGCGATAAAAAAGAAGGCGGTTTGGCATTGTTCCGCGCCCACCGCGGTATGCCTAAATATAAGCCTTTGATCAAATACCTCAGTGAAGGCGGTGTTAAGGCCATTATGCAGGAATCGGAATCGATTTACCTGGCAGAAAACCAGAAGCTGATGCCGCAAGCCGACGCACCGCTCTACTTTACCATCGATGAGCGCCATAACAGCATTGAACTGACTGAAAAAGGGATCGACTTCCTGACCGGCGAATCGGAAGAAGCCAACTTCTTCATTCTTCCGGATATTGCCGTCGACCTCGACGCGATCGAAAAAGACGCTTCGCTCAGCGAGCATGACCGTGTGATCGCGAAAGAAGCATTGATCCGCGATTACTCCGTAAAAACAGCCCGTATCCACACAGTAAACCAGCTTTTGAAAGCATTTACGCTTTTCGAAAAAGACGTGGAGTACGTGATCATGGACGGAAAGGTGAAGATCGTCGACGAGCAAACAGGCCGTATCATGGAAGGCCGCCGCTACTCCGACGGCTTACACCAGGCGATCGAAGCTAAAGAAAGTGTGCGGGTGGAAGATGCAACGCAGACATACGCTACAGTTACCCTGCAAAACTACTTCAGAATGTACCACAAGCTGGCCGGTATGACCGGTACAGCGGAGACCGAAGCAGGTGAATTCTGGGAAATCTACAAACTCGACGTCGTTTCGATCCCTACCAATAGAGGAATCGTTCGTAAAGACCAGGAGGATAAAGTGTACCGCTCGGTTCGTGAAAAATACAATGCGGTGACCGACGAGATCGTAGAACTCGTGGAAGCCGGCAGACCGGTACTCGTGGGTACGACATCGGTTGAAAACTCCGAGATCATCAGCCGGATGCTTACGCTCCGCAAGATCCCGCACCAGGTTTTGAATGCGAAACAGCACCAGCGCGAGGCGGAAGTTGTCGCCGAAGCAGGAAAGCCGGGAACAGTCACGATCGCTACCAACATGGCCGGTCGTGGTACAGACATTAAGCTGACTGCGGAATCGAAATCCGCGGGCGGTTTGGCGATCATCGGTACGGAACGCCACGAAAGCCGTCGCGTCGACCGCCAGCTGCGTGGTCGTTCGGGACGTCAGGGTGACCCGGGTTCGTCCCAATTCTTCGTGTCTCTGGAAGATAACCTGATGCGTTTGTTCGGTTCCGACCGTATGGCCAAGGTAATGGACCGCATGGGCCTCGAAGAAGGTGAGGTGATCCAGAGCGGTATGATCACCAAGTCGATCGAAAGAGCGCAGAAAAAAGTGGAAGAAAATAACTTCGGCATGCGGAAACGTCTGCTCGAATATGACGATGTTATGAACTATCAGCGCGACGCGATTTATACCCGTCGTCGCAATGCATTGTTCGGGGATCGTCTGGCGGTGGATATTGCCAACACATTGTTCGATGTGTGCGACGAAATCGCCACTACTGCCGGAAGTTACGCAGAGCTTGAACTCGCAGCCATTACCACGTTGGGAATGGAAGTTCCGTTCAGCGAAAATGAATATGCGACATTGAAACCCGCCGACCGCTCACAAAAACTCTACGAAGCGGCCGAGAAACAATATCAGGACAAAAACGACGCTATTGCAGGCAAAGCGTTGCCGGTTCTCCGGTCGATCTATGCCGAACGCGGCGCGGTGATTTCCGAGATCATGATCCCATTCACCGACGGCATCCGTCAGGCAGGCGTGGTTGTCGGTTTGCAGAAAGCCATCGAAAGCGAAGGCAAAGACATTACCCGCGAAATGGAGAAAGCGATCGTGCTTTCGCTCATCGACCAGGAATGGAAGGAACACTTGCGTGAAATGGACGATTTGAAACAATCAGTTCAGAATGCCGTATTCGAGCAGAAAGATCCGTTGTTGATCTACAAATTTGAATCCGTCGAGCTCTTCAAACGCTTCCTGAGCAAAGTGAATTTCGATATGATCTCCTTCCTGATGAAGGCTGATATTCCACAGGAAGAAGCTGCACCGCCGACCGCCGTACCGCAACAGGTTCGTCGTCCGGAACCGACGCCCGAGCTTCATACCAATCGTGAAGAAGATTACGACGTGGAAAGCGACACTTTCCATTCACAGGAATCCACCACGAAAGCACAGCCCGCGCGGACGATCAAAATCGCTGACCGTAACCAGAAAGTTTCGGTTCAGTACCGCGACGGACGCATCGTTCGGGATGTAAAATTTAAGAAAGTAGAACATGAAGTTAAAAACGGCGACTGCGTGGTAGTTGACGTGCATGAAGACTAGCCGTCGTTAGTCAGAAGTGGTCATTCGTAGTCAGGAATAGTCATTAATAGTCACTTGTGGTTAGGGTTCGTCACTAATAGTCATATGTTGAATATGGGAGAAGAATATCTTTCCAAATGACAATGACCATACCTGACAACAAATGACCATCTCTGACCACTTCCGACAACATCTGACCTCTTGACAAGCAGCGTTACTGACAAAGCCTCGGCGTTACTGTCGAGGCTTTGTCGTTGCCGGAAAATCAGGATTTATGCGATATTTGCATTTCAGAGACGATCATTAACAAAAAACAAGCCTGCATGAAACTGCATAGAGAGGGATATACTATTATGGCTGTAACGGCCATCATACTGATCATTATCAATTTAGGGATCAACTATCTCCTTCCCGACGGTTACTGGATCCCGCGCCTGGTGCTGATCGGCAGTATTATCATTTTCTTCCTGGTTGTGCAGTTTTTCCGCGTTCCGGCGCGTGTGGTTCATAAAAGTGACCGTCAAATTGTAGCACCTTGCGATGGCAAAGTGGTGGTGATCGAAGAAGTAGTGGAGACCGAGTACTTCAAAGGCCCACGTCGCCAGATCAGCATCTTCATGTCCCCATTGAACGTACACATCAACTGGAACCCGATCAGCGGGGTGATTCAATATTTTAAATACCACCCGGGCTTGTACCTCGTGGCCTGGCATCCTAAATCCAGTACCGAAAACGAGCGTACCACCGTTGTGATCCGTTCCATCGAAGGGGTGGATGTACTATTCCGGCAGATCGCGGGCGCGGCTGCACGTCGTATACGCTGGTATGTGAAGGAAGGCGACAAAGTGGAGCAAAGCACCGAAATGGGCTTTATCAAATTCGGGTCCAGAGTCGATATCTATATTCCCCTGGACGCCGAAGTGAACGTTAATCTGCAAGACAAGACGGTTGGTAGCGTCACCGTGCTGGCAACATTAAAATAACCGCCAGCTCAGGATTTGCTCAAAAAACTGTGGTACCGCGCTCGGGTACACCACTGCCATAAATACCATCCCGAAAATGGCCCCGTACATGTGCGCGCTGTGGTTGACATAGCTCGTGCCACGCCGCGCCTCATAAAACGAGTATCCGAGGAATAGCAAACCGAATATGAAACCGGGCATACAGATGAAGAAATAAAGGCAAATCTGCATCAGCGGCGCATAAAGGATTGCTGCAAAAAGCACCGCCGAAACACCGCCGGACGCGCCGAGCGAATTATACTTCGAATTTTTCCTGTGTTTCAAAAATGTCGGAATATCCGAAACGATAATGCCCACCAGGTAGAGGAAAAGGTAATAAAACGTCCCGCTGGGGCCGAAAAGCATGCTGAAAAGCCGCTCGATGCTTTCACCTACAAACCACAAGCTCAGCATGTTAAAAATAAGGTGCCCGAAATCCGCATGCACAAAGCCGGACGTTACAAACCGGTAATACTCATTACGTTGCGTTACGCGGTAGGGATTCAGGATCAGCTTGTCCATCAAACTGTAATTGTTGAACGCGTAATAGCTGATCCCCGAGGTTATGATCACTAAAATGAGGGTAATCGACATAAAATGGGTTATTGGTTGAATGATACTACTTTTCCCGCGCCACGAGCTGCTCCACAAATTGCAAAAGCACTTCTTTCTGAACACTATCCGTACGCAGTTGCTGTAAACTAGCTATTCCGCGCGAAAAATATTCATTTATTTTATGTTCGGTAAAGCCCCGGATATCCAGCGCATCGTAAATACCGGTTACCGCGGCCACTTTTTCGGCATTGTCGAATGTATCAAGACTGATCCAGTGGTCGAGTTCGGTCTTTAAACCGCTCTCCGCTTTCGACAGTGCTTCAATTAGCAGGAAAGTCTTTTTGTTGGCAATAATATCACCGCCTACCTGCTTTCCAAACTTCGCAGGATCGCCGTAAACGTCCAGCAGGTCGTCCTTTAACTGAAAACCGATGCCCATGTTCTCTCCCGCCGAATATAAAAGCTTCGCTGTCTCCTCGTCGGCCCCGGCGATCATGCCGCCCAGTTCAAGTGCAAATCCGAGCAATACCGACGTTTTCAGTCGGATCATCCCAATGTATTCCTCCTCGGTCACGTCCCAGCGGGTTTCGAAATTCATATCGAGCTGCTGCCCTTCACAAACTTCGGCGGCGGTTTGATTAAAGCGATTCAAAACGGCCCGCAATTTTTCCTGCGACACGTCCAGCAGCAGGTCGTAAGCGCGGATCAACATTACGTCCCCCGACAAAATGGCCGTATTCGCATTCCATTTCTCATGTACCGTAGGCATCCCCCTGCGCAGCGGAGCACGATCCATGATGTCGTCGTGCATGAGCGTAAAGTTGTGAAACACCTCTACCGCCATGGCCGGCTTTACGGCCTTCTCAATGTCCGTATCAAAAATCGACGCTGCCAGCAGCGTCAGCAAGGGCCGGAAACGCTTCCCGCCGAGCGACATAATATAGGTTATCGGCTCATACAGCTCCACCGGGGCGTCGCCATAAGAATGCCGGTCAAATTCAGTTTGAAGTTTTTCAAGTAATGATGTGGGTTCAATCATGCGAAGCGTAATATTGCCGGGCCCATAACTAACCAGGCTGGTTATGTGAACCGCAAAGATAAAACCTAAAAATTGGCATTTACATTTACAAAAGCAGTATTTGAAAAGCCTTTATCAATAACTTTACCCCGATCAACAAAATCCGCTGTCAATGTCTTTCCACCAATATTTCAACGGCGAAATCGTTCCGCTCGACCAGCCGGTGTTTCAAACCAACGACCTCGGCTTACTGCGGGGTTATGGGTTGTTCGACTTTTTCAGGACTTACAATGGCGTTCCTTTCCGTTGGGACGATTACTGGCAGCGCTTCGAAAATTCGGCGAGGTTGCTAAAAATGCCGGTTCCGGTGACGCAGGGCGAGACGGAAAAAATCCTGGCGGATCTGCATTCGATGTCGGGGGAAGCGGAGGTCGCATTCCGGTTTGTGCTGACGGGCGGTTATGCCCCGGATAGCGTACACATGGTTAAGCCCAACCTGCTTATTCGCACGGAAGCATTGCCACAGGATAATCCGGCAGGTCGTTTGAAAGGCATTAAAGTGCTCCCCTATGAATATGTCCGCGATTTGCCCGAGGTTAAAACCACCAATTATGTGCATATGGTGCTCATGGCTGACGAGCTGAAACGCCAGCAGGCGGCCGATTTACTTTTCCACAAAGACGGCGAAGTAAGCGAGCTCACGCGCAGCAACCTGTTCGCATTCAAAGGCGATAAACTCATTACTTCCGACCGGAACATTCTCAACGGCGTTACCCGCCGCGTCGTGATTGAACTGGCCAAAGCGGATTTTGACTTGGAAATACGACCGGTATCGTACAAAGAAGTAATTACGGCCGATGAAGTTTTCACCACCAGCACCACCAAATGGGTTATGCCCGTAGTACAAATCGGCGACCACGCCGTCGCAAACGGCCTGGCCGGCAAACGTACCCTGCATTTACAGCACCAGTTCGAAGAACTTGTGGGCCGCTGGGGCCGGTAAACAAAAAAGTGGCGATCCCGACGGTCCGGCGAACCGGGGAAAGCCACTTTTCAACTACACATGGTAATAAGCACTTATTTAGTTAGGCGCATTCGGTGATTGCAAATTGACGATCGGCCACTTACCTGGCGTAGGAACGCTTACGCCCTTGGTCGCACCTCTGGTTGCTCCGTCCTGACCAAAATAATAAAGTGGCCAGCCTTTGTAAGTCAGCTGTTTTTTCCCAAACACATCAATCGTGCTGAACAAGGTCTTATCAACTCCTGTGGGCAGCGATTTCAGGTCGGCAGTGTAAATAGGCCAGGCAGCATCGTTCGAAAAGTCGGGCTTGGTAAAATTGTTCTTATTGTTTTTGTCGTTGACAAACGCGTACAATGTTCTTCCCTTGCCATCGGTGAAGAATTGAGTAGCACCAGTACCTTCGGTGTAGTCCGATTTGTAGGATTTGCCGTCATTACCCACGAGCTGCCCGCTTGCGATCATAATGGTGTAGTCGGTTTTGGCAGCAAACCAAACTGTGCCTACGTTCTCTCCATTTGCATCTCCCGGAGCTGCGTCATCCTTATAGTAGTAAAGCGGCCAACCTTTGTAAGTGGTTTGCGAGTTTCCTCCCGTTGTAATCGTACCGAAGTCGGCCTTGTCCAGACCGGCATCGAGCTTAATCGCCGTCAGATCACCTGCTGAATAGATAGGCCAGTTAACCAGGCAGTTCCCCGTGCAAGCTGAGGCGCCGGAAGCATCTTTCGAGAAGTAGTAAAGCGTCTTGCCGTTTTTGTCGGTCAGGATTTTGCCGCCTACTTTCGCATTGTCTTTCAATTGAACATCGTTGGTGGGTGTTGGTGTAGGATTACTGTCGTCGTCGTCCGAGCAAGAGAAGCTGACGGCCATTAACAGTCCCAATGCTACCAGCATTCTGGAGGTTGAAAGGATTTTCATCGGATTAAATTATGATTTGTTAGAGATGAATTGGATACCTCGCGATTACGACCAAATCTTTCCGATGGTTGCGTGTATAGGTTAAAACAAAAAAGCATAACCGGTGAAGGTTATGCTTTGAGGCTTTTTGACCGAAAATAAATCAGGCATTCCAGCCTTGCGCCGTGAGCGGCACACGGGAATCACTTTTGGTATGGAGCTCCACTTCGCCCTTTTTATCGGTGATATAACCGATAAAGGTAATCTTCGGATTGTTCTTGATCAGTTCGTAGGCCGACTGCGGGACCGTGAAAAGCAGCTCATAGTCTTCGCCGCCATTCAATGCTGCCGTGGCCGCACCGATATTCAGTTCCGATGCTACCAGGTAAGTCTGCTCATCGATCGGCAGGCGCTCTTCGAAAATCACGGCACCCACACCCGATTGCGCGCATATATGCAGAAGGTCAGAGGCCAGGCCGTCCGACAGGTCGATCATCGAAGTTGGAATTACGCCCGCTTCGTCGAGTTCAAAAACGACGTCCATTCTGGCTTCCGGGCGCAGTTGGCGTTGGATCACATAATCCTTACCGTCCAGCTCAGGCTGCATGTTTGGGTTCGCCAGAAACACCTGCTTCTCCCTTTCGAGCAATTGCAGGCCCATGTAAGCGCCACCCAGGTCGCCCGTCACGCAAAGCAGGTCATTCGGTTTGGCCGTATTCCGGTATGCGATCTTGTCTTTTTTAACCTTACCAAAAACACTTACGGAAATAATGAGCCCGGATCGTGACGAAGTGGTATCGCCGCCTACCAGGTCCACATTAAAGTCCTTGCAAGCCAACTTGATCCCTTCATACAGCTCGTCGACTGCTTCTACGGAAAACCGGTTACTCAATGCAATGCTGACCGTAACCTGGCGGGGAATACCGTTCATCGCGGCAATGTCGGCGATGTTGGCCGAAACAGCCTTGTAGCCAAGGTGTTTAAGCGGGAAAAATGTGAGGTCGAAATGGACTCCTTCCAGCAGCATATCGGTAGTCAGCAGACCGAATTCTTCTCCTGTGTCGATTACCGCCGCATCGTCACCGATCCCTCTTACAGTATCGGGTAGCGATGTCTTAATGCTTTTATTTATTCTTTGGATCAGCCCGAATTCGCCCAGGCTGCTTATTTCAGTTCTTGTTTCCATCCCACAAAATTAGATAAAAAAAGCGAAGCCATTTCCGCGGTGGAAATGGCTTCGCTCTTGTAATGTTCAATCAACGTCCCACCTAGGGGTTGGTCAATGTATATTCATTAATAGAACCACCGGTTTTAGGGCTTGCCGTCAGGCGTGTAAGCACCAATTTTGCGTCGTCGATCGAATTGATCGTAAATTCCAGTTTACCGCCCGAGCCGGTTGGCGCAGGGGTTAGATTGGTCAGAACCAGCTTCGTATCGCTTTCCAAATCCCAGTTTCCTGTGAATGTTTTCGCATCAACGTCGATCAGGCTCACCGTTTTAGTACCACCGCTGTTTGTAAGCGTCAGGCGGAAACCTGAATAGGCGGCTTCGATATTGCCGGAGCCCCCACGCGTATAAACCAACGTTGCGCCATGCTTTACAGATTCCGCTGTCCAGGCCTTAGCGATTCTTTCAGATACAGGCGGGACTTTCTTTTTGCAACCAGCTGCTACCAGTCCCAAAATCATGATTGAACACCAAAGAAGAGCGTAACTTTTTCTCATATTTTCTTTTTCGTAATGTCTTTTTAAAACGCCAAGTTCTTACTTTTTAGTCTTATAATCAAAATATTCATAGCAGATCAATTTTTAAATTTTCCACCGGAATTCCCTTATCGTTAAATTGCGCGCTAAAACAATACAATGAAAGTATATACCAGGGCACAACTGGCGCTTCGCAACGGACAGGACCGGGAGGAAATATGGTGTGCATATAAAGGAATGATTTACGACGTAAGCGCGTCACGCCTTTGGCGCAATGGTCACCATTACGAGCATTGGGCCGGCCAGGACCTCACCAAAGAGCTCGGCGACGCCCCGCATACCGAACGCGTTTTCGAGCGCTTCCATGTAATCGGCAAGCTGCAATTACACGAATAACCCAACCGAACGATTCTTCATGTCTTCCAACCATATCCTGATCGCCGACAGCGGTTCCACCAAAACAGACTGGGCTTATATCGATACGCGGCCCGGCGCCCGGCAAGCCGGCGCGCACCAGTCGGTACAGTCGGCGGGCATTAACCCGTTTTACCAGACCACCGATGAAATCATCCCCGTTCTGCAAAGCCAGGTCGTGCCCCGTGTGGACGGCGATATTCAAGAAATCCATTTTTACGGCGCAGGCTGTGCCGACGAAAAATCGGGCATGCCTGTTACCCAAGCACTGAAACACTGCTTTCCTTCGGCGAATGTCGTGGAAGTGGCTTCCGATATGCTCGGGGCCGCGCGCGGGTTGTGCGGGCATCAGCCCGGGTTGGCGTGCATATTAGGTACGGGCGCGAACAATGCATTTTTCGATGGTCAACGCATTACGCATTCCATCGGCTCGCTGGGTTTCTGGCTGGGCGACGAGGGAAGTGGCTCCTATTTGGGTAAAACGCTCGTGGTCCATTACCTGCAAAACGAGCTGCCGGAGAACCTTCACGACCGTTTTGTAAAACAATACCCGGGCCTCGACCGCCTTACCGTGCTCGATCATGCCTACAAAAAGCCTTATCCGAACCGGTATTTCGCTTCCTATTCCAAATTCATCGCGGAAAATCGCACCCACGAATTCATTCAGACGCTGCTGCGCAACGCATTCGGGTTATTTGTGAAAAAATATGTTCTGAAGCATTCAAATGCCGCACAATATCCCGTCCATTTCACGGGCTCGATCGCCTATTATTACCAGGATATTCTTCGCGTGGTGCTTGAAAACAACGGGTTACAATCCGGAAGGATTCTGAAATCGCCTTTGGAAGGACTGATCGGCTACCACCTGGCCGATCTGAAAGCTTAAAAGTTAATAAAATGTTAAACAGCCCTGCGACGGTCATGTTACGGCAGGCACGGCTGTTTAATTGAACGAATGGCCGTATATTTATTGGTCATTTCGAGTTAGTTATGTCAAGACGTACCATTCAATCCCTCACGGTTTTTTCCGCATTGCTCATTATCGGCGTCGTTATCACGCAGATTTACTGGGTGAAGCAGGCCCTTGACCTCCGGCACCGGCAATTCAACCAGAATGCCCACATCGCATTGCAGGACGTTGCCGGGAAACTTGCCAACGTCTGCGGCGTAATGCAAACCACGAATCCCGTAGAGCAACTGTCGCCGGAATACTTTCTGGTAAATACCAATGCGACTACCCAGCCCGAAATGCTGGAACATTTTATCAAGGATAGTTTCCAAAAACATAACCTAATCACGAATTTCGAGATTGGCATTTACGATTGCACCACCAACAGGATCCGTTATGGAATGTCGCTGAGCACGAAGAACAGCGAAAAAATCCCTACAAAAACGACCAACTGGATTAAAACCGATAAATATCCCTACTACTTCGGCGTGCGCTTTCCCGAGCAGGAAACCTACTTTGCGGGCAGCATTAGCGGCGCCATATGGTCGTCGGCCCTGGTACTGGTGGCCGTCTCGTTCTTCGCTTATGCATTGTTTGTGATTTTAAGGCAAAAACAGCTCTCCGAAGTGCAGCGCGATTTTGTCAATAACATGACCCACGAACTGCAAACGCCTATTTCAACCATCCGAATTGCCGCCGATGTTTTGAATTCCGACAACATTGTCGCACAACCGCAGCGCCACAAACGCTATGTGCAAATCGTCCAGGACGAAATCCTCCGCTTGCAGGGCCAGGTGGAAATGGTACTCTCCATGGCCAAAGCCGAACGCGATGCGCTGACCTTACAAAAAGAACCGCTCGACGCCCGGCAGATGATCGAATCCATTCTCCTGCCTTACGAAGAGAAGGTGCGCTTTCAGGCCAATGCCACGCGTTACCTCATTGACGCCGACCCTTTCCACCTGCGTTGTATGATCAGCAATCTGGTCGACAATGCGTTGAAATATTCGGACGACGTGCCGGATGTGGTCGTCGAAGCATACAATAAAGGCAATAACCTCGTTATAGCAGTCCGCGACCAGGGCATCGGCATTGCGCCCGAGTACCAGAAAAAGGTTTTTAACCAATTTTTCAGAATTCCCTATGGCGACGTGCATAATGTGAAAGGCTTCGGGATCGGACTGAGCTATGTTAAACAGATCGTCCGCGCCCACCGCTGGCACCTCGCCCTGGAAAGCGCCCTGGGCAAAGGCAGTACATTTAAGATCACTATTCCGCAGAAACACGCTTGATGAAAAAGAGAATCCTATACGTCGAAGACGACCCCAATCTTGCATTTGCCACCAAGGATAACCTCGAAGAATACGATTACGAAGTTGTGCATGCCACCGACGGCGCGGAAGCACTGGAATTCTTCGGCAAAGAGCATTTCGACATTTGCGTGCTCGACATTATGCTGCCTAGGATGGATGGCTTCACATTAGCAGAAAAAATCCGCAGCTCCGACAGCCAGGTACCCATTCTCTTTCTTTCGGCCCGTTCGATGCAGGAGGACAAGATCAAAGGCCTGAAACTGGGCGCCGACGATTACATTACCAAGCCGTTCAGCATCGAGGAGCTTAAACTGCGGATCGATGTTTTCCTCCGCCGCAGCAAAGCGGACTCTATATTGGTCGTTAAACCCGGCAGCAAGCAGATCGGGAAGTACCTGTTCGATTTCCAGAAACTGACATTAACCCTCGACAGCAAATCGCAAAGCCTCACATTCCGCGAGGCCGAGGTGTTGAAATTCATGGCTGAGCGCACCGATCAGGTGATCCGCCGCGACGAGCTTTTGAAGGCAATCTGGGGCGACGACGACTATTTTATGGGCAGAAGCCTCGACGTTTTCATTTCAAGATTACGCAAATATCTCTCGGGCGACCCTGATATCCGTATCGACAATGTGCACGGCGTCGGGTTTAGGATGAGATGGTAAAATGCTGTTTTTTTGAAAATTTGTTTTGCCGTTACTTGCTCAACAAAAATTAATTACGCATCTTTGCACCCTCATTTGGAAAAATTGTAAGTCATGGCTAAGGTTTGTCAAATATCAGGTAAAAGAACTCGCGTCGGAAATAACGTTTCTCACGCTAACAATAAAACAAAACGTAAATTCTTCCCGAATTTGCAAAAGAAACGTTTCTTCCTTCCTTCGTCAGGAGAATGGGTTACGTTGAAAGTAGCAGCTTCTGCTCTTCGTACCATCAACAAGAACGGTATCGAAGCAACTATACAAAAAGCATACGACAAAGGAACGCTTACGTTCTAAAAGGAATTTACGAATTTATTGGAAAAGGACTTTCCTCCGATCGGGAAGTCCTTTTTTTCGTGAATTGATTATTCCCAAAGCCTTTCGTTATGGCAGCAACCGGCCAGGTCTTTCTGTTACTAGGCTCCAACCTCGGCGACCGCCCGCAGGTGCTCGAAGCCGCTCGTGAGGCTATCGGCGAACAGGCCGGGAGCATTGTAAGCCAATCCGCAGTCTACGAAACCGCCCCCTGGGGCATTACCGATCAACCTGCATTCCTCAACCAGGTTATCGAAATCTCCACTACCCTCCTGCCTGAGGATTTGCTCAGGATCATTCTCAACATCGAACACGACCTCGGGCGCGTACGTTACGAGCGCTGGGGCGCACGGGTGATCGACATTGATATTTTGTATTTCGGGCAAACCGTCATGGACAGCGCCCGCCTTACATTACCGCACCCACGCATTCAGGACCGGCGTTTTGTGCTGGCACCATTAGCAGAAATCGCTCCCGGTTTCCTTCACCCTCTATTGCAAAAAACCTCCTCAAAGCTTCTGGAGGAATGCCCCGACACATCTGCTGTGTCAAAAATACCTTGAAATAGTGCTATTGATGTTACAGTGCCTTCATTTCCGGCATCAAGCCATTTATTCAGGTTTTTTACCAGTTCATCATTTTTTGCTGTCTTTTTAGGCTGATTAACACGTGCTTTGTCTGCCCCTGGAAAAATTGTCGAAATAATTTTTAGCGATCAGAAGGGGGTATATCCACACTGAGTTGTCAGGGAGAAAAGGAAAAATTCAATTTGATCGTCTGTAATAATGACTGCCTCCATTGACAGCAACATAAACCAATTTGATAGCAAACAAATCAAGTCCATGAAAAACAAAGTACTCAAATGCCTTCTATTAGCCTTGATCAGCCTGCCGGCCCTCGCACAGAACCGGCACTCGGTGAGCGGTTACGTCAAAGACAACTCCAATGGCGAAGGGCTCATCGGCGTGTCCGTGTATGTGCGTGAGGCCGAAACGGGCGTCGTCACCAACCCGTATGGTTTCTACTCGCTGACGCTCCCAGACGGCAAGTACACCCTGGTATTTACCTATATAGGTTACCAGAAAGTGACCCGCGAGGTGGTGCTCGACGGCGACAAGACCGTTAGCATCGAAATGTCCGACGAAAGCAACCAGCTCTCGGAGGTGACCATTTCGACACAGAAAGAAGATGAGAACGTCCGCAGCATCGAAATGTCGGTGAACAAGGTCGAGATGAAAACCATCCGTAAAATGCCCGCATTGCTCGGCGAGGTCGATCTGATCCGCAGCATTCAGCTGCTTCCCGGCGTGACGACCGTCGGTGAAGGGGCCTCGGGGTTCAACGTACGCGGCGGCGATGTTTCGCAGAACCTGGTATTGCTCGACGAAGCGCCGGTTTATAACTCATCTCACTTGTTCGGGTTCTTTTCGGTATTCAACCCTGATGCGGTGAAGGACGTAAAACTGATTAAAGGGGGTATACCGGCGCAATATGGCGGCAGGATTTCCTCCATCCTCGACGTCCGTATGAAAGAAGGCAATGCCAAAAAGCGGGAGATCAACGGTGGTATCGGTTCGATATTCTCGCGGCTAACTTACGAGCAGCCATTTGCAAAAGGAAAAGGATCGTTTATCGTCGCTGGCCGTCGTTCGTACATCGATATTCTGGCAAAACCATTTTTGAACTCGGATTTGAAAGATTCAAAATTCTATTTCTATGATCTGACGGCGAAAGTGAATTACCAGTTGGGCAACAAGGATACCTTCTATGCATCGGGCTATTTCGGGAAGGATGTGTTCGGAGGAGGTGATTTCGGCTTCGGATGGGGCAACAAAACCGCAACTGCCCGCTGGAACCACATTTTCTCGAACAAGCTTTTCATGAACCTGACCGGGTATTACAGCAACTACGACTATAACCTGGGCCAGAATCAGAACAAACCCGATGCCAAGGACAAATTCGACTGGAAATCGAAGATCATCAGCTCGAGTATCAAGCCTGATTTTACATTCTATATTACGCCCAACAACCAGCTGACATTCGGTGGACAGTACATCTATTATGATACACGCCCCGGTAAAGCCACCTTCGTTTCGGAAGGCGATATGCAAGACATCAGCCTCGAACCGCGCTACGCCGACGAATCTGCATTGTATGTGGGTAATGAGTTGAAATTCGGCGACCGCATTTCATTGCAATATGGCGTCCGCTACTCCTACTTCCGCAGCCTCGGCCCTGCCACTGAATACGAATATGCAGATAAGGGCAGAGGAGTTCGCAAAGACCCCATTTTCCCCGGTACGGAGTATAAAAGGGGTGATGTGATCAAAAGCTACGGTAATCTGGAACCACGTGCTGCGCTGAACATTGGCATTACGAGCAATGCGTCTATTAAGGCCAGCTATAACCGCACTTCACAATACCTGCATTTGCTTTCCAATACGGCAGCCAGCTCACCGCTGGATGTGTGGACATTGAGCGGTATCAATATCAAACCTGAAAAAGCCGACCAGGTTGCATTAGGCTGGTTCCAGAACTTCAAGGACAACACCTACGAAGCTTCGGTAGAGTTGTATTATAAAAAAATGTACAATCAGATCGATTACGTGCCGGCGTCCGACCTCCTGCTGAATGAGTATTTCATCGGCGACCTGCTGTTCGGAAAAGGCCGCGCTTACGGAGCTGAGTTTTATGTAAAGAAAAACAAAGGCCGGCTGACCGGCTGGGTAAGCTACACGTTATCGAGAACGGAACGCCAGGTTGAATCTGTTAACAACGACGACTGGTTCCCGGCCCGTTTCGACAAACCGCATAACATTACTGCAGTAGCCATTTATGAACTAACCAAACGGTTGTCGCTTTCTTCGAACTTCACCATTCAGAGTGGTACGCCGGCTACTTTCCCGACTAACCGCTACAATACCGGTGGTTTCACGCTTGGAAACAACTACAATGATGTACGCAATAACAGCCGCATCCCGGCATACCACCGCCTCGACCTGGCTGCTACTTTGAAGGCAAAAAGGAAGCTGTTCAAGGCAGGAGAAGGCGAATGGGTATTCTCGGTCTACAACGTGTACAACCGCCGCAATCCGTTCTCGGTTTACACACGTATCAACGAGGACAATCCGCTTAAAGCAGAGGCCGTACGTTACTCAGTGATCGGGAATTTCATTCCTTCTGTAACCTACAACTTCAAATTCTGACATCAACCAACAGAAATCATTACAACGCCTGAAAAACAGCAATGATGAAAACACTAAAATATATCAAATACCCGGCATTGTTCGCCCTCGCATTAATGACCCTCACAAGCTGCGAGGATGTGATCGACCTTGATACTGCTACCGGCCCTTCACAACTCGTAGTGGACGGCTGGCTTAACAATCAGCCCGGTGAGCAAGCCATTACATTGACCTGGTCGCAAGCCTACTTCAACAATACCCCACCAAAACCTGTGCTGGGCGCGGAAGTGACGGTTACCGATGACAAGGGTAAAGTTTACAAATTCGAAGACACAGACAGCGACGGCAAATATACCTGGGGCAAAACCACTGCCGACACCCTCGGGCACGTGGGCCGCACCTATTCGCTCAAAGTTGTGAACGGTACCGACACTTTCACGGCCAAATCCGAACTGAAACGTGTGCCGACAGTGGATTCGGTGGTATACCGACACGAGAAATGGCCGTTTGAGCCGGATAAAGGTCCGCGGGAAGGCTTTGTAGCTTCATTCTATGCCCGCGATCCAGAAGGCGCGGGTGATACCTACTGGATCAAACCTGTGATCCGCGGCAAAGCAGTCGTAGATAAAGCAGAGAACATCTCGATTGCATACGATGCCGCGTTTGGTGCAGGTGCGCCGTCTGATGGCTTAATATTCATTCTCCCATTGCGCGAATCGATCACCACCGACTCTTTGTATTCGGCAGGTGCAGAAGTGGGTGTTGAATTGCACAGCATTACTTACGAGGCATTCGAATTTCTGAAACAAGTGAGCGAGCAGGCTGCGAACGGCGGATTGTTCGCGACACCTATCGCCAATGTCCGGTCCAATATCGTCAATGCCGATCCAAAGGGCCCGAAAGCGCTCGGATTCTTCAGTACATCGGCGGTGAGCCGTAAAGAAACGGTGATCGACCCTGAAAAGGCCCGTCCCGACAACGATTAAAATTACACTTCAACAGCAGATGTATCCACTGGCGGACTCCGGTTCCCAGTGGATTTTTTGTTATATTTCACTCTTAAAAAACTGACCTATGAAGAGCCTACTTGCATTCCTCCTCATTCTGCCGCTCACGCTCGCCGCCCAGAAACGCCCCCGCGAACTGGGCATCAAAATCGGGGTGCTACCCACAGGCGCATTGAATGCGATCACGGATGTAGCGGGTGTGAAGGTAGGCCAGGTAACGCTCACGGAAGGCGCTGACGTACGCACGGGCGTGACGGCCATTCTTCCACACGACGGCAATATCTTCCAGCAAAAGGTCCAGGCCGCGATGTACATTGGCAATGGTTTCGGCAAAATGACGGGCTACTCGCAGGTCGAGGAACTTGGTACGATCGAATCCCCCATTGTTTTAACCAACACGCTGAGCGTGCCCACTGCCGCCGACGCAGTGATTGACTGGACATTGGCACAGAAAGGCAACGAGAATGTAAAATCGGTGAACCCGGTCATCGGAGAAACAAACGACGGCTTTCTGAACGACATCCGGGGACGTCACGTGCAGAAGGACCATGTCCTCAATGCATTGGCACAGGCCGAAAATGGCCCGGTAGCAGAAGGTAATGTCGGGGCGGGAACCGGCACGGTTTGCTTCGGATGGAAAGGCGGGATCGGGACGGCGTCACGGAAATTACCCGAAAAGCTGGGCAATTACACGGTGGGCGTTTTGGTACAGACCAATTTTGGAGGTGTTTTAAAAGTCAACGGCGTACCCGTAGGCCAGGAGCTGGGTAAATATGCATTCAAAGAATCGCTCGACAAGTCTTCGGACGGGTCTTGCATGATGGTGCTCGCGACGGACGCGCCTTTGGACGCCCGGAATCTGAAACGGCTTGCGAAACGCGTCATGCTGGGAATGGCGCAAACGGGCGGTATTGCCGCGAATGGAAGCGGCGATTTTGTGATCGCATTCTCCACAGCCAACAAAGTATTGCACGAAACGGCCGAACCGGTTTTCAGTTCGGCATTCCTGCACAACGACTATGTTTCGCCGCTCTTTATGGCGGCGATAGAAGCCACAGAAGAAGCCATTATCAATTCCCTTTTCATGGCCAGGACTTCCGAAGGTACTCAGGGCCACAAAGTAGAGGAGCTTCCTGAGGAAAAGGTGGTGGAAATCATGCGAAAGTATGGCCGGATCAAGGAATAACCGCAGGGTTACTTCGACGTATATAGCAAACAGTCAGTGAATGCCCCTAAGGGATTCCCTTATATTTGATATGATGCAAACAATTAGTTAGAATTTCGACTAAAAAAGGCTAATTTTCAACCTCTTACGAAACCGGGTAATCTTACCTGGCGTTTCCTGTACTTTCCCGTATTGCCGGACCTGTCGCTTAGGATTAATTTTGACATGCAAATTCTAGTACTCAACCCCGAAAAGTATGGAACATTCTATTACACACGCGTGCCTCGTTCATCCACACCCATTGGAGTGCGAGGCGGTTGCAGAATGGCTGAGGAGGAGGTCTTACATCGAACTGGTTGGTAAGTGCAACAATCTTGAACAAATCACCCAGCTACCCTACCTGAAAGAAATCGATATAGTAGTTGTATTTGCACATCACGCCGAGAAGACGGCAGACCAGATTCTAAAGATCAGAAAACTCTACCCCAAATTAAAATTCCTGTTGCTCGCCCCCAGCCCGTCGGCCGAATCGGTTCGCGAGGTGGTGCGGTCGGGTGTAAGCGGCTACATTGTTTTCGAAGCCGAGCTCGATGAATGGGAACGCGCAATCCGCGCCGTTTCGGAAGGAAAAGTGTATTACGGGCAGGAAGTAATGCTCAAACTGGCCGAAACGTCCATGGATAAATACATCCAGGAGCCGGCACCTTCCACACGCGATTTTTTAAGTAAAAGAGAAGTTGAAATCCTCCGGCTCGTGGCCAGCGAATACTCTACCAATAAGATTGCCAGCGAGCTTTGCATCAGCGACAAGACCGTCGAAACCCACCGCCGTAACCTCTTTCAGAAACTGGGTGTCAGAAACTCGGTAGGCCTCACCAAAATAGCCGTCCGAATGGGCGTAGTGTAGTTTTTGTTGATTTTCATAGTGGGAAACCCTTAGAAACGGTAGTCGAAACCATTAGTAAAATCAGGGTAAAAATCCGGAAAATTCAGGGTATCTGCCGATTGAAATAGCGCCTGCACCGCAACAACTTTGTCTAAGTATTTTAGTTATGGAACTGACAAAGCGCGAAAAGGAAATCCTGGATCTGATCATGGATGAAATGAGCTCCAAGGAGATCGCCGAAAGGCTGGAAGTAAGTATTTCCACCGTGGAAGCCTACCGGCGAAGTTTGTTCAGAAAATTCGGTGTACGCTCGGTGATAGGGCTGGTAAAAGCAGCCATGAAAATGTAGTACTCGTAATTACAAATTGGTATGGCAGAAATTCGTCGCATGGCCGTCAACTGGGTCGACGGGATGAAAATCTCGCGGCAGCATTTCATCGATACGGATCACTACCACACCGATCAGGTTCGACGCGCCGGGGCCGCATTGTTAACGCCGCTGAACTATGGCCTGCTGTTGCCAAAAGACGGGAACGACCCGCTGGAAATACAGGTACTGGGTGACGCGGGAAATCAGATCAGGGTAAAACTGAACCGCTGCCAGGCTATTTCGCCGGATGGCAGCATGCTTGACGTCGAAGAAACCGACGATCTCAAACTCGATACTTCGCTTGCAGGAATCCTGGAACAATACCGGCTTCCGATGACGCAGAATGTTGAAATATATATCGTACTCAGCGTAGGGATGTTTGAGCGGCAACCCACCGGAACGCCAGCGGAATCGGAAATCCCGGTACGGCATCCTTACACGCTCCCGCTGTACCGCGTAAGCCTGGTGCCATCGGAGCTGATCAATATCGACCAATGGGGCGGGCCGGGACTGATCATCGGCAAGCTTGCATATAGTAATTCCGAACTGAGGGTTTTGCACGATTTCGTACCGGCAAGCTGCACGGTGCGCAGCCACAAAAACCTGCGCGAATGGCACAGCCGGTGGACGGGCTACCTGAACGACATAGAAATGTACTCGTTCCGGATCCTGCAAAAGATCAAGACCAAAAGTCAGAAAAGTACGCTTTCGGACAGTGTTCAAATGATGGTGGAAAGGTTGGTAAGCACCATGACGATCGTCAATATCAGTTTCCAGAGATTAGTCCCGTTCGAGCCACCTGTACAAATGGTAACGTCCATGAGCCAGACGGCACAAGCCATCCGCGTATCGCTGGAATGCCTCACCGACCGGGAAAAGGAGGAACTTCTGGGTTACCTGGCCGAGTGGGCGGACGATTCTCCGGGGAGTATTGAAAAACAATTGCTGGCCGTGATCCAGGCACCTTACAACCATAACGACATACTGCCTTGTTTCAGGATTATCGACAGTTTTTACAGCATGTGGACGGCCCTGTTCCTCAAACTGAGCCAGCTCGAATTTATCGGCAAGCGCAAGGGACAGCAAGTTTTTATCATCGAAAGCCCCGTACACGAGCCACCCGTACAACCTGAAAAATCAAAATCCCGCTGGAGCCCTCTTTAGACTATGGAACCACTGAACAAAACCCAAAGAAAAACAGCGATCGGAAGGTTTGTGGGGATGTATGTGCTATCGCTCACGTTTCCACTGGCCGCAGTATACCTGCTCATGCGCGTCCCCGACTCGGTTGCGGCTTCGGAAACCCGCAGATATCGCCAAATCGTCGAAGAGCAGGGCCCGATGCTGGTCGATACCGATACGCTCAGCCAGATATCGCGCAGGCTCATCCAGCTCGACGGCCTGTACAGCAGCGCCACCGACGAAATGGCCAAAGGCACGGCCCGAACGCAGTTGGTGGATATAGAAAGCCGCATCAACAGCATTATGAGCCATTTTAACAACCTTGCCGCATCCGCTGCTCACGAACAGAACAAGCGACTGTCCACCGGCATAGCCAAGCTGACCGAAGCATTGGTTACCTACCGGCAAACCATCGGCGAGCTCCGGCGCACATTGGACAGCAAGGGTATCGATATGCAAATGGTGAACGACCTGCGCAACCAGATCAACATGAAAGACCTGGAAATCAAAGGCATGGAACGCCAGCTCCTTACCGCGGCCGTAGCTGGTGGTGGTGGTGGAGGAGGAGGAGGGGGCGGTGGCCCCGACAAGGAGCTGCAAGCCAAAGTGGCTACACTGCAACGTGATCTGGACAATTGCAGGAGTTCCAAATCGGGCGGCGGCGATATTGCAGCTATTCAAAGACAACTGGATGAATGCCTGTCAGCCAAAAGCGGAACTGCCGTCACCTACCGCGAATGGCTCCGGTATTCGGAGGCAGAAGGATATTACCAATTGCTTACCCAGGGCAACCTGCGTAAAAACGACCGCAAAGTATACTACGACCAGGCCAAACAGATATTCGATGGCTTGCAGGTTTCGACCGCCAACAAGGACATGAAAGCCAAAGCGACAGAGCGGCTGTTGGCATTACAAAAAAATCAGCCCTGAGAAGTAGCATTCCAATCCATCCTATTTATCCATGCAAACCGAAGCACTCAGATACGCGATCACGATCGCACAGTCACTTGCGCGCGAATACCGGCAGGAGCGGTTTGGTCCCGCGCATTTGCTCATGAGCCTGCTGCATAATGATGTAGGCCTCGCTTCCGAGCTCGTGATGGCAGGCAAAGACCTCCCGTACCTGCGCGACTGGGCTGAGGTGCGCCTGGAAGAAAGTGCCAAGTCGGTTCGGGTACCGGAACTGTCCCAACCCGATAACCAGGCGGCGGCAGCGCTGGAACTGGCCGACCTCATCGCATTGCAGTTCAATATCGATACCGATCCGCTGTGTGCATTAGCCGCCTTACTTAAACCCGGTGTCGGTTTTTCATCAGATCAGCTGAAATCCCTTCCCATCACTCAAAAAGAAGTATTAGCGCTTCATAACGCTCCGCCTGTTACGGGGAATGGGGAAGATCAAAGCACCAAACAGGCAGCCCCGGCAACAAAAGGTACCGGTTACCTCGAAAAATATACTTCAGATAAAACACAGCGGGCGGCCGAAGGTAAAACAGATCCCATTATTGGCCGTGACCGGGAAATCCGTCAGATGGCGGAAATCCTGGGCAGGCGCAGCAAACCCAATGTGATCCTCTCCGGCGAACCCGGGGTTGGCAAATCCGCATTGGTGGAAGGATTCTCCAAGCTCATTGCAGAGAAAAAAGTCCCGCAATTACTGCAAAATGCCCGCTTGCTCGAACTGGACACCGGTGCGCTCGTAGCCGGGGCGTCCTACAAGGGGGAAATCGAAGAGCGTTTAAAAGGTATTCTAAATGAGCTGAAAGGCTTTGACAAAGCCATTCTTTTCATCGACGAAATCCACATGCTATTGGATCCGAAAGGCTCCATCGGCGCAGGGGTCGCCCAATTGCTCAAACCGGAACTGGCGCGCGGCGAGCTCACGCTAATAGGCGCTACCACTCCGGAAGAATACAGAAAGTACATTGAAAAAGACGAAGCATTCTCCCGCAGGTTTGAGGTACTCCATGTGGAAGAGCCCGACGAAGCCACTGCCACGCGCATGATCGAGCATATGCTGCCGGTTTACGAAGCGCACCATGGGCTGAAAGTATCCGAAGGCACTGCTGCCGAAGCGGTCAAACTCGCAAAAAGATATGTGAAAGACCGCCGACTTCCCGACGTCGCGCTCGATCTGCTCGACCGGACGATGGCCGCCATGCGGTTAATGGACGAAGTTTCCGAAAATGAACTGGCAATCCTGCAGACCGATCTCGATACGCTGATGGCCATCGACGAGGCCGAACGGCTGCACGAGCTCAGATGGTTCGCCAGGCAGCTGCCCAACAGGCTCAGCCCGCTGCTAACCGGCCAGCTCGATGCAAACGACGACCCCGAGCTCGAAACACCAGAAGGCATTCATAATCAATTAAATACAAAACTATCAGCATTGCGGGACCTGGCCACGCGACGCTCCGATTCGATCGACAGAAACGATATAGCCGCCATTATTTCCCACAAAACCGGTATACCGCTCGGCAAGCTCCAAAGCTCCGAACGTGATAAGCTGCTGGGGATAGACGAAGTATTGAAAAAAAGGGTGGTAGGCCAGGACCAGGCGGTAAAAGCATTGAGCGAAGCTATTCTGGAATCGCGTTCAGGCCTCATCAAAGCGGGACAGCCTATTGGGTCGTTTTTCCTCCTGGGGCCCACCGGGACAGGGAAAACCGAAATCGCGAAGGCCCTCGCTGATTTCCTTTTTAACGACGAATCGTTCCTGATCCGGTTCGATATGTCGGAATTCAAGGAAGAGCATTCGGCGGCATTGCTCTATGGCGCGCCTCCGGGGTATGTTGGTTATGAAGAAGGCGGTTTACTGGTGAACAAAATCCGTCAGAAACCCTATTCAGTGGTTCTTTTTGACGAAATAGAAAAGGCTCACCCCTCCGTTTTCGACCTTTTCCTGCAAATCCTCGACGAGGGCAAGCTGCACGACAGGCTGGGGAAAGAAGGTGATTTTTCCAATGCAGTGATTCTTTTTACCTCCAACATCGGGCAGGAACATATTATCCAGGAATTCAGCAAAGGCGGCATCCCGCAGTCGTCCGATCTGATGGAGATCATGGCCAAGTATTTCAGGCCTGAGTTTTTGGCCAGGCTCACCGAAATCGTCCCGTTTGCACCGATTTCAGAGGATAATGTGGTTAAAATATTCGATATCCATTTGCGCGGCCTTACTGACCTGCTCGACAAACAGGGTATCAGCCTGAATCTTACGCCCGAAGCACGGAAAAGCATCGCCATGCAGGGTTTTACACCGAGATATGGCGTAAGGCCACTGAAAGGTGTCATCAGAAACCTGCTCCGGAGACCGGTGAGCCGGATGATCATATCCGGGCAAGCTGGAAAAGGATCGGTGATCGACCTCAGTACGGACAGCAATGGGGAGGTCGTCTGGGATGTCCGCCAGGCCGAAGAAATACTCGAATAGCACCCATTTTTACAACACCTTCCAAAATCGAACAATGAGTGTACTTGGAAATGCAGTTGCGCAATTCGCTGAAAACAACCTGGCAGGCCAGGTAGGCAACGGAGAATGCTGGACCCTGGGCGAACGGGCCCTGCAAAGCGCAGGGGCCAGAACCTCGACAGAGATCATGGGCCGCATTGGCCCGAACGACAACTATGTATGGGGCGACGTCGTCGCGATGACCGGCCTGGAAGTAGGTGACATGATTCAGTTCCGCAACTATACCTACCGCTTCAACCGGGCGGATGGCTCCTGGAACGAGGAGACACGCCCCCATCACACGGCCATCGTAGCAGCGGTGATCAGCCCGGGCGTCGTAGATGTGTTCGAATGCAATGTAGGCGGAAGCAGGAATGTACAGCGAAACCGGATCTACCTGCAAACAGGTGCCGTGACCGGCGGAAGCGTGACGGTTTCGGGACAAATCTGGTACTACCGGCCGCAGCCGCGACAAACCACCTGACCCTCCCAACGAGAAGTTATCCATCCCGGCACATCGCCCGCAGCGGTGATGCCGAAAACACTAAACATTATGCACATTCATCTATTCAGAAATGCGAGACGGTGGGATTCGTGCCTTATCCCGATCGACGATACTACATTCGGGATGATCCTGCAATTCAAGGTGCATCTGGTACGCGTGGAGCCTACGACAAGATTTTTCATGGGCGAGACTTATGCAACAGGCAATGGCATTCTGCACGATACTTACGGCCGTTTCCATCTCGAAAGGTGGCCCGACCGCGAATGGGAGGATTATAAGAGCCGGTTCGTGACCGTGGTGCAGAGACACTGGAGCGATAAAATGATACTCGAGCCGAACAAAGATTGGTATGTTCCCCGCACCAATGCAGCACGCAATTCGGCCACCATTCAATGCGGGTTATCCATTCAACTCGTCGACTCCGCTGCGCAGGCGCATCAAACCTACCGGATCATCCATCCGCAGGAGGATACATTCCGATCTTTTGTAGTCGAAGCCGACCGGACCGGTGTATTCACCCAGCATGACCTCGAATCGCATTGGAACGACCGGCGTACCCGCATAGGCTCCGAAACGCACAGTGTATCTTTTTTGCAAACGACCATCAACCACGAATTCGGACATACCCTGGGGCTGGACCACGTTAACGGGGCCGGGAACAGCGACAGCCATTATGGCGTGACATTGTCCGAACGCGAAAACCAAATGGGTATGGGCGGGCTGCTCACAGCGCGTCACGCGCAGCCGTGGATCCGGCGCCTGCGCAACCACCTGATCCCGCAGACGCATTATGATGCTACGGTTACCTTCCGCGGAAGGGTAGCGAGCCCGCAGCTGATCGAATACTGGGACAACGACTGGCGGCCTGCCACCACGGCAGCTTCCTGAAAATACTAACGACCAAATCCGCTTGACACAGCGATTACTGCCATGCAAAAGCTAACCAGATTACTAATCATTACGGGTATTGTCTTTCTTTTCGAATCATGCAATATGTTCGCCCCGGTAGATCCGCTCACACCAGCGGCGTCCGAGGTGAGCGTTGAGCAAGTGTGGACATCGGGTGCGACGGTGAGAGGGAAAATCGAAAATCTCGACCCTAAAAACGACCGCCAGGAAAAGAAAAGCGGCAAGATCCTTGAATATGGCTTTGTTTGGGGCACACAAAACCAGCCTACCCTCGAAGCCGGGACGGTGATCAAAGTGGGAGAAGATAACCCACCAACCCCGTTCGAATTTGTCCGGGAAATAAGCCGTCTTTCTGTGCTGACCACCTACTACGTCCGCACCTATGCCCGGAACGAGGGCGGCGGCGTAGGATACGGCCCGGTAGCTACATTTAAAACGGATGATTATGTCTTTGCGGAGCTTTCAATTGGGAAGATAACCACCACTTCCAAGGTATCCGCGGACGTTGTCGTCAATATCTTGTCGCTGGGTAATGCAGAAATCTCCTCGTTCGGAGTTTGTTATTCCTCCACGAACAATGAGCCAACGACCAAGGACAGCCGTGCAACCGCCAACGGTAAAGCGGCCAAAGGCGCCTTCACTGTTAACGTGGGAGGGCTTTCCGCCGGAACGACCTACTATGCGCGTGCATTCGCCATCACATTGGGCGGTATCATTTACAGCGACGCCACCACAGGATTCTCACTCGGTGAACCTTCTGTTTTTACACCTAAAAAGTCATTCATCATGTACTATTCCAATCCCTATGACCTGGATGCGGGGCAACTGGTGTCACAAATGGGCTCCGATGACTGTACTTGGTATCCCTACAACGAGCAGCCAGGCATTTATCCGAAGAACGGGGCAAGGTTTGCAGTGTTAGGCAAATTGAATTTCGATCAGGTCAAATACGCCGATCTGGCACGGGCTAACCTCTCCACGAATTTCATCAACGGAAGTTACACCGATACAAAGGCGAACCAGCTGGAAAACGGGACAGTCATTGCATTTCTGACGAATCAGGGCAGGTATGGCAAGATGATCATCGATGCGCACGGCGAAGATCGCACACCCGGGACGGCAGGTGGAGGAGATATGGAAGTGACCATTCTGACTTACGATAAACAATAAGCGTATATACAAAACCGTAACCGGAGTTAACTAAGGAGAAACCTCATGAAAAACTGGCTGAACAGATATGTAGTGCTATTATCGGCTGTGATCTTCCAGTCATGCAATCTCTTTTCGCCCGTTGATCCGCTTCCGCCGGCATTTTCGAAACTGGAACTGGTCGATATTAAGCGCACGGAGCTCACTGTCAGCGGCACTATACTTAATCCTGACAGCAAAAATGACCGGCAAGAAAAAAAGAGCGGTGGTATTCTGGAATACGGACTGGTGTACGGAACAGCTTCTCCACTGGATATTCAGAAAGATAAGGTGATTAAAATTGGAGAAAAACCAGCACAGGTCCCCATTTCAATCCAAAACCAGAAAATAGCGGGCCTTACTGCGGACAACCGATATTATGTGGCCCTCTATGCCCGCAATGAAGGCGGTGGAATAGCTTACAGCGAAATATTGGAAGTCAAAACGACCGTATCACCTGCTATTTCCGCTACCCGCAGTTCCGTCAAAATAACCAATGGCGCCGGACTTGCTTACGATCTGGACGCTGGCAATATGATCGCGTCCAGCGACCCAAAAGGAGATGTGATACTCGACCTGTTCACCATTACCGGGAGAGGAACAACGCTGTCGATGACGGGAGCTGGCAATTTACAGCTCAAAAATCTGGGCGTTGTCGATTTCGACAAGCTCGCTTATCTCGATCTGGCGCGGATCACTGACATGAGCCCAAAAGCCATCGGCTTCGTTGTCAACGCACAGACGGCCAACTCGGTGATTGCATTCAAGACCGGAGAAGGCAGGCTGGGCAAATGGCGGATAGAGTCCGTTTCGGGTAATGTGTTAACGATAAGCCTGGCCACGTATGAAAAATAATGGAATGATGAAGAAACTCTTTACGCTCTTGATGACGCTACTCGCCGTCCAGGCGCTGGCCCAGGACCGGATCTGGCTCGATAACGGCAATCCGGTACAAGCCAAGCTCAGCCGCGCGATGGACAGTAAACTGGAATGGATCGCTTCGGACGGCATTCCGCGGATTTACCATAGAAAACGCTTTCTAGTCATATTCGGATCCAGCGGGCAATTCATGGTCATCTCGGAATTGAATGAAAGCCCGAACAAGGCGCAGACGCAGATCGAGGCATTTTATAAAGCGCCTCCGCGCAACGTAAGCCAGGATATTATCGTCAAAAGCGTCCCGCTGACGGTGATTACCGGCAATATTTCCTACGAAAGCGACGACGTGATCAACTACCTGACGATCGAAGGCAATGCGGCGTCGATCAATAAGGAGGAGGTTGCGACCGTAATTTACCGCGACGGCCGGCATGAAATCCTGAGGGATGTGGTGGATGTGGCCCCCCTGCTGGCCCTGGCACATAAGGATATCGAGAAAAAAGAAAGAGAGATTGTCAGAAAAGAACAGGAAAACACTCCGAACCAGCCGGTTGCAAAAAAAGACGTTCCCCCGCCACCAAAAGAGCAGACAAAGCCGGTTCTGACGGACGCCGAATACAAGGAATACAGTGCGAAAGGCATTCGACGGGTGGATGAATTTACCTCCTATCTGCGCATTATCGGGGATAAAACCCTGAAATCGGAAGAGAAGAACAAGGCTGTACAGCAAGCGCTCAGCCTTTTCGAACCGCAGGCAACGGTGGCGGTCAGCTCACCGAAAGGCGTAAAAAAATACCCTGTCAAAGAATACCTCAACCGGCTGAAACTGCTGCCCTATTCCAAAATCAACATTACCTGGAATGAGGTTAAATATGTGAGCGAACTGAAACAGGAAGCCGACGGGAATTATTACGGCATTATCGCCGGCCAGCAGGTTTTTGAAGGCTACGCGGCCAATGGAAAAGTTGCCTACGGGGATATTACCCGCAAGAATATCCGCGTCAAACTCGAATCGTATCAGAAGACCATCGACGGCAAGGATACGGTGAACTGGGAAGTTTTATTGGGAAATATAGGGGTCGAAACCAACGAGGGACAATGAAAACCAGGCTATACATCATCCTGCTTCTGTTTCAGGCGGCCACTGCTTCGCTGCATGCGCAATGCGGTTATCTGGCGGGCAAGATCACCGATATTTCGGGGGCCTCTCCGCTCGTCGCGAGCCTTTCGGCTAAAACTGACCAGGGTAAGCAGCGGCTCGGCAAGTCCGACAGCCTCGGCGCGTTCAATGTTGAAATGCCCTGTCATATTATCGAGCTTACTATCGAATGCCCCCAGTTTCAGACACAGCATATCCCGGTGAATATCGACGGCAAAACCGAAGGTACATTCTTCGTCACGCTGGCCATGATGCCCTTGGGCAAACAAACCAGCGATGAGCCGTACGCACAATCGGAGCAGAAGCATTTCGAATTGAAGGATTCGTTGAAAACGGTTTCCATCGTGCGTCGGATCGAGGCGCGCGATGCATTGTCCGACGAGCGGCTTCCGGCAGAAATTTGTCTTTATTATACCCAAAAACAGAAAAAGGACTGCTTCGCACTGACGACCGACCGGCCCAGGGCAGAAATAGTGTTCACAGAAAAAGACATTGTGGCTATCGAAGTCAAGGCTGCCGGTTACCAGCGTTACAACGGAAACCTTATTCTGGATAAGACAGACCAGGAGCCCCGCACTTACATTATCAAACTGAACCGCCAGCGCACAGTCCTCTCCGTGAACATCCTGCAAGCACAACAGGGAATGTTATGCAGGCTATGGAGCGACGGACAGTCCGACATTGCCCTGAACCGGGTGAACGACGGCCATTATTTCGCCGAACTCGTACCGGGCCGGAACTACAAATTCGGAATTGCCCCTACCTCCGGTCAACCTGAACTGGTAACGGCCATGGCGTCGGTTAAGGAAGGTATCACAATAAAGACTTTGCGTGTTGCGGAGCGTGTCGCCGAGCGGCCTACTCCGGTGGTCACCCGGGTTGAAACACCGGCAGCCAGGGGCATTACCGCTTCCGACAAAACCCTTTATTTCCCGAGAAGTGACTACAAGCTGCCCATGCAATCGCGCACCTACCTCGATTCGGTGGCTATGTATATTCTCGAAAACAAGCACAAAGGACTGCGCATTACCGGCCATACCGACAATGTGGGTAACCCGGGGCTTAACCTCACGCTTTCAGAATACCGCGTGCGGGTGATCTCGCGGTATCTCATCGGAAAGGGTGTACCCGAGGGTGCAATTGCCGCGGTGGGCCTCGGCAGCAAGTTTCCGGTCCGCCCGAACGACAGCGAGGAAAACCGTCGCATGAATCGGCGTGTGGAAGTTCAGATCATTGATTTAGATCCAAAAAGCAACTGAAAATATGAAAACGGGAATGAAAAACTTTACCAGTTTCAAATGGCGGACAGCCTTGCTGATATTGATCGTCATGGGCGCCACTTTGCAGGCCGGCGCGCAGGCCCTCGCACGCAGGGATGCAGACGAGATACGCGTATTGGCGCGCGAGAAGGTAAAAGGCCTCAACGATCTGCTCAACGCGATTGCTAACGAAGACCTAAGCAATTACGAACGCCGCTACCTGATGATGAACAGCTATATGCCCAGCAACGACCAGATCTTTATCAATGACGGAGTGATCGTGGAGGACGATGTGGACCCGAAGCACAAAATCAGCGCGCCCGGCCTCGATACGCCCATCGAAAAGTACCTCAGCAATTTTGACCTCTTTTATGTCAAATCCGAAACCAATACCATCGAATTCACAAACCTGGTAGTATCGGATGTAAAAGTCGACAAATACCCTTTCGTAAAAGTCTTTTACACCCAGCATTTCAAAGGCAAAAGCAATAAGGACAATACACCCTACCAGCCCATTGCCCGCGTAGCCGAACTCCGGGCCGACAAATCGGGAAACGACTGGTTCGTGTTCCTGACCCGCATCGCATTCAATTCGGCGGATATCGCGAAATCGGTGCCGGTAACTCCGAAACCTTCCGCTACCTATGATTCGCTGCAGCGCAAAAAAGAGCCGGTCGTAAGCAAGGCGTCCGACCGCAAGCCGGTTGCTAAGCCGGAGGACGCGAAGGAAGGCGAGCGGGTTTTCAAGGAGCTCAATAAACCCGACCAGGCCGCTGCGGCTAATGCCCGCAAATGGGGCGCTATCAAACTCGGTGCCGGCGTTGCTGCCCTCGCATTCGGCGCGGTGACTTACAGCATGCTCAACAAGGATTACAAGGATTATAAAAAACGGATCGACAATCCGGAAGGCCTTACCAGCTACGCGAAGCCGGGCATTTACGTCTCGGTAGGCGCAGCGGCTGTCGGGATCGGCGTTTCACTGACTTCGCTCTTTGATTTCAAGCGTGCGAAGCAGCTATCGCAGTAATGTAAATGCATTCAGAAAACCTTAAAAATTATGCCTCAACCCGCAGCAAGAATAGGCGATATGCACGTATGCCCGATGGTTACCCCCGGAACTCCTCCGGTGCCCCATGTAGGCGGACCTGTGCTGCCCCCAGGCACCCCCACTGTGCTCATAGGCGGGCAGCCGGCCGCTTGTGCCGGCGATATGTGCGTATGTACCGGCCCGCCCGACTCTATCGTCATGGGTTCCACGTCCGTAATGATTGGCGGTAAACCGGCAGCACGGCTGGGTGACCCTACCGCCCACGGCGGGAGCATCGTAGTGGGTTGTCCCACAGTTTTGATCGGTTAGCAACAACAGTATTTACTTAATCCTATACAACTATGTTCAACTACGGAATAGGCGGTAATGAACGCAAGATTGACCAGTCCAGTGAAGGGATTGCTGATATTCCCCAAAACCGCACCCTTTTCGCTACGCAACTGACCGGCGACCCGTCGCCCAGGCCCGAAATGGTTTATGACCTCAAAACGACGGAAGAAGTCTTCGCGCATTACCAGCCCGAAGCGGAAGTAGAGTTCATCACATCCGACGGCAGTTTTATCAATGAAAACCTGCGGTTCAGGAATCTCGGAGATTTTGGCAAAAAAGGGATTATCGCGCAAAGCGCATTCCTGCAAGACCTCGACGCACGCAATGAAGCCTACCAGCAAGTAGTAAGGCATCTCAAAGTGAACAAAATACTAAAAGCCGCCCTCGAAAAACCCGAGGCCAAAGCCGCATTGCTGGGTGTGTTCCAGACGCTGATTAACGAGTTGGAGGAGGCGGGGTGAATTAATGAGTGAATTTTTAATGATTGAATGACCGAATGATTGAATGATTGAATAGTCAACACGTCATTGTCTTTGGATCAAATCATCATTAAACTTCTCATAAACCAGAGTCACTTTTTAGCGTACCGCCATTCACTCATTCACTCATTCACCCATTCACTCATTCACTCATTCACTCATCGCACCGGCGACCCGGTCAATCATTCATCATTCAGTCATTCAAAATTGAACATGGCAACCGATACAAAAACAACCCAAGACGACTCCACCCCGGCGCTTCGCGAACGCGTAGCCGTCCCGTTGGAAACCGGCCTGCCGCTTCTTGCCAAATATGGCAGCTACGACCTCGTGGAAACGATTATCGAGGGTGCGGCAAACATTAATCCGGAAAAAAAGGCCCGGAAAAAGATATTTCTTACCGAAGCCGACAAGAAGAAGGAACGACAGCAACTGAAAAAACGCCTCGAACTGTGGTCGGAGCTGTTGAGCAGTTCGGAAAGTGTTCCGGACATGATCGAAGCGGGCCAGAAACAAGCGGATTCTGCATTTGAATTGCTGAAAGAAAACCTGGGCAAGGCCGTCGAGCAAATCCGGCCGCTGGAACAGTCGTACCGCTCGGTAGCAATGTTTTTCAAGAATACCGAGCAGGACAAAGTCAAAAACGTCACATTTCTGAATGCTGCGGCTGATCAGCTGCAAGACCTGGACGTTACGACGTTCGTGGATGCCGTTGGCGAAGAGCTTGCTTCGAAATACGACCGCCTCGACCTGCGCGAAAACTACTCGATCCTGAATGTACCGGGTTACCTGGGTTCAGGAAAAGTGGTGGATAAGTGGGCGAAACTGGCGCATAAGAACAAGGTGATGCTCTTAACCGATTTCATGCACCTGGACGCGCCGGAGGACGTAATGGAGCTTTTTGAATCCGCCAACCTTACCGGCGGCGCGGCCCATTTGTCGAACGTGATGATGACCTGTAACTGGCTCGTAGGACGTGCGAAGCACGACGACCTGGGCGAAGAGGACGATTTGTACATTCCACCATCGACCGCATTGGCGGGCAATGTGTACAAAACCCTCATGTCGCAGGTAGCCGCGGGTAAAAAACACGGTACGCTCAGCGAAGTGGACGGTGTGCGGTTCCCGCTCAAAAAATCGGAGATCGCCGATCTGGAAAAAATGGGGCTGATCCCAATGGTGAACGAATACAGCAAGGTAATGGCGTTTTCGGCGAAGACGCTTTTCAATGGCGATAATGTGGGCCTGCAAACCTATTCGGTAGTCCGCGTTTTCGACTATATCACCAAAGTGCTGATCGATTTCCTGAACCGCCGGGCATTCGAAAACTTCGACTACAATACGAAAAACGACCTGAAAAAGCAGATCATCAAGTTCCTCGACAGCGTTACCGGCCCCGGCAAGCTTATCGAGAAGTTCAGCGTGATGCGTTTCGAGCAGGATAAGGACCAGAAGGACAAGGTTTACCTCGATATCCATATGGTGCCCTACTTCCCCGCGAAAAACTTCATGATAGCCCTCACCGGCCAGAAAGGCGACGATTTAGACGCTGCCGCCTGGGCGGCGGAGTATGCGCAACAATAACCGGCCATGCCATACAGCACCACGCTAAAAGTCGACGGGGAACATGAGTACAGCGTCATGTTCATGCAATTCGAGTTGCACCAGACGGTGGACGACGCGATGTCCATTACGTCGCCGATCCAGTGGGCGCACCTGTATATGGAGCTGGAAATGGTACTCGACGATTTTTTGATTGAATGGGCCAACAAGCCATCACAGAAATACGATCTCACGGTGGAGCAGTTTGGCGAGATTGGCTCCTTCAAAACGCTGAGTTTCAAGGAGGCGGTTTGTATTGAATTTGTAGAAATGTTTGACGACGGCACCGACGACCTCGATAAGGCCCTCACCGACCGGTTGCAGAATTTCATCACCTGCATTACCGTCACGGCGGGCAACGTGGAAATCAACGAAGCAAAACTCGAAAACTTTTGACAGATGGCCGAGCAGGATGCCAGTATCGGGGTAGAAGCACATTTGACCCTCGATGGGAAGGAATTTACAGTCAAAAAAATTGCCTACGGCTGCAACCGCAATGCCGACGAGCGCGGAAGTCCTACGGATTCGCCCAAGGCGCGGCTGATACGCATGACGATCACCCCGACGCAGAACGACGATTTCGCATTGCTGTATGACTGGGCATTCAAAAACGACCGGCAGCTCAGTGGGCAGGTAGAGTTCAAATACGATAACGACTCGCAGATCCTGCGCAAAATGGAGTTTGAAGAAGCCTATTGTGTGGGTTTCCGCGAATCCTTCCGGGCGAAACGGTCGACGATCCGCGGGCACCAGCTGGCGCACGTGCCCGATACGAAAGGGTATTTGCCGCAGCACCGGGGCAAGGATTATTTCCTGCGTGACAGCAGTCTCGCATTGGTTTACGAGCTGGTGATTTTACCCCAGAAAGTCAAAATCGGTCAGGTTGAAATAAGCAGCTAAATGGCACGACAGGTTAACACGAGCATTGAAATCGAAGGCGGCGTCGAGATTACCCGGCACCTTGGGCTGGTGATCGAGCAGGATTTGTTCGCGCATCACTGGTTCGAGTTGCTGGTCCCGTTCGATCAGCTGGAAGACGAGGGTGAGCACTTTTTCAATCGTTCTCACCGCGCGGTAATGGGCAAGAAAATCACTTTTTCGTTCAGCCCGCGCCTCGGTTCCGATTCATTCGACTTCGTATTTCAGGGTATTGTGACCGAGATCCGCCTCAGAAGCCTGAGCGATATGAGCAGCGCATTTGTACTGAAAGGATACAGCCCGACCATCGTGCTGGAAGACTCCGTTCAGCGGCGGTCATTCCTGCGGGGTACAGTTCAGGACATTTTCAATACGGTACTTCAACCCTATCCGCAAAATCTGCTCCGAAAACAGCTCAATTCTGAAAATGGAGGAAGGCAGGTCCCTTTTACCCAATACAACGAAAGCAATTACAAATTCCTCTGCCGCGTCGCCGACCGCTGTTGCGAGTGGTTTTACTACAATGGCCGGGAGCTTGTGCTGGGCAATAACAGCTCGGAGGAAGTCGATTTCCTGGTGGATGGTTTGCAAAATTTTGATGTAGCATTAAAACTGCAACCGGCGGCATTCAGCTTTGAGGGATACAATTACACTATTCCAGAGGCATTTACCGGACAATCGTCCCAGCAGAATGTAGACGGCCTTACGTCTCTCAGCGAGTTCGCATTGGAACAGTCGGACAGCCTTTTTACCCAAACCTCCCTCCTGCCGTCACCCGAGATCGTGGGTGGCCAGGGCGAGATTGACGAGCTGACCAAAATGGAACGGTCGGCAAGAGTTACCTCGATGGTCGATTTCAAAGGCTCAGGCGAAGCGCCTTCCATGAGCGTCGGCACTGTACTGGCCGTAAAAGGTCAGCGATTGAATGAGCGCGGCGAGGAATACGAAGAGAATTTCGGGAAGTACCGGGTTGTCCATATCCGGCACGAGGTCAATACGGCAGGAAGTTATCAGAATACCTTCAACGCGGTACCGGAATCGGCGCAGCATCCGCCAAATAACCCTCACGTGCGCAACCCGCTGGGCGAGACCGAGCAAGCGGAAGTGATCGCCAACGACGATAGCGAAAGTCTCGGGCGCGTACGTGTGAAGTTTTTCTGGAGTCAAAGCCGCCAGCAGGACCAGGAGTCGATTTGGATGCGGGTTGGAACGATTCACAATTCCACCGGCCGCGGTGCCAACTTCGTACCTGAGATCGGCGCGATGGTCATGGTGGGCTATGAAGGAAATCTGGCGGAAAATCCGTTTGTCATGACTTGCCTTTATCCAAAACCGGAAGAAGACGTCAACTATACCTCCGAAAACAACGATTTGAAGGTCATAGCGACGCGCTCGGGCAATATGATCGTGTTCGTCGACGAAGACGGAGATGCCAAAATCCAGATCAGCAACCGGGACAAGACGGACACCTTCCTGGAATTCGCGTTCAAAGACGACGGGAAGATCAGGCTGCACGTCGAAAATGGGCTTTTTGAAGTCAAAGCCAAAGAAATTACCATCGAGGCGACCGAGGACATTACCGTCAGTGCTGGTGGAAAATTTGATCTGCATGCCGGCGAAATCGCGATGAAGGCCGATCAGGGCATCAAAATAGAAAGCGGTACCGACACCAAAATCAAGGCGGGTACCGAGTTGGACACCGAAGGTACCGCAAGTGCGAAAATGAAAGGGGCGCAGCTCAGTCTCGAAGGAGATGCGCTCGCCGAACTGAAAAGCAGTGGCACCACTGTCGTCCAGGGTTCGCTCATTACGCTTAATTAAGTCAATATATCCATAATCAATTCATTCACTTTTAAACACTTACAACTATGCCAGCTTCAAGTTTTGACGCTTATTTTACCTGGGATGGCGGCCCGTCGGGCGACGGCATCGCCGTGATCTCATGCAGCTACTCCCTGTCGCAATCTACCGACGATAAAGGACGCGTTTCTTCCAAAGTGTATGGCGGAAATGTCTTTATACAAATTGACTCTTCCAGTGCCAGCGATAGCCAGAGCCTCTGGGAGTGGATGGTAGATCCGGACGGAAAAAAGGCATCCGCAAAGATTACCTTCAAGAATGTAGACGAAGAGCAAACCCAAAAGGAGCTCGAACTCACCGACGTGTACTGCGTGCAATATGCCGAGAGCTTTGTCGAAACCGGCTCCATGCCGATGACCACCAGCATTACGCTGTCGGCACGCGAAATCAAGCTGTTTGGTACCCCGCACACCAACCGCTGGTAGGTAAATGTCATGTTGAGCGCAGCGGCGGCCGCTGCGCTCAACATGACACTCCACTATGCACGCACGGCCACGATCGTCTCATTATCGACAATGTGGTTGGCTTGAAACGTGAGGTCCGGATCCATGTAAACGCGGCGCTTGTACCAGGGTAGTTTTTTATAAAACAGCCACCCGTAGGAAGTTCCGTCGGGCGCGAGATATTCAACCTGACTGGCGGGGTTACGGTCGTTGTAGTCGTTCAGGAAGATGAAGAACAGTTCGCCGAAGAGCATTGAATGCGGCGCTTTGGCGCGGAAGTTCGTAAATGCGGCTTCGTCGGCCTTTTTGGTAAACTCAAACTGGATCACCAGCACGCGCGAAAGGTCGAGCAAATCCATATCAGGCAACGGCTGGCCTATCGGGTAATACCACTTTTTGTAGTCCCTGAGCGGGATTTCGAGGTAATTCTGGTAAACCCTGGCGACAAAAACCGGGAATAGAAAACCCACCAGCGCAGTGGCCATCCCTAAACCTTTGGAAAGCTCCTGGGCCAATTTATGGTAAAGAAAGATCACCAGCAGTGCAACCAGCAATGTAATCAGCAATGTAAAGCCGATTGCCCTTGCGGAGCGGTGCTCGAAAAGGCTGTCAAACCATTGTGAAAGTAGGTAAACATGGAGCATACCCAATACCAGGAAACAGCCCATGGCCATCGGATAGGCATCCCGGTAATCGATGACCCAGAAACCCAAGGCACCTACCAATGTCAGCACGGCTATCAGAACGACTGCATACAATAGTTGGAGGCGCTGCTTGACAGTTTTAACAAACGGAAGGTTCATCGGGGAGGTTAGAAGTTGGTGAACAGACAAAAATAAGCCAGACTTTCATTAATACAACCACAATTTATTAAACGCCGGATGGAAGATCAAAACTATTCCCTGCCGCTCTCGCTCGATCGCATCGTGAGCGGTCTGCCGCATCCGAAATGCCCCGACAGGGAAGCGATCCATCAGCATTTGTACCTTTTAATGGTAACGCATTTCGACGAAAACCGTTTCGATAGCCGCTATGGCTGCGCGCTTTGGGAACATGATTTTTCGGTTTTATCCCAAATTAAATGGAAAGACCTCATCCGCGAATCGCTCGAAGAGGCTGTGGGCACCTATGAGCCGAGGCTAACCAACATAAAAATCAGGGTTGAAATGGAGGAATTTGAAGTTTTGACCAAAACGAACAACTATGTCCGCAAGCGGGTAGGCATTGAGATCAAAGCGACGATCCGGCGGACCAACGAGCCATTCATATTCTTTGAACGCATTTTCATATCTCCCTTATCCCTGGAATGACATGCCCGAAACACTGAGCTATACCAAAGAACACATCTCGCGCAGGCTGATCAAACGCTGCGCCGAGCTCTGGGGCATCGACGAAGCCCAGGCCGATCATTTCGATCCGCTGGTGAGGCTGCTGGTGGAGGCATGTTCGGTGGAATTTGAAAAAGTAGGACAGGAAATCGAGCAGACCGAGCTTCGCCTGATGACCCGACTCGCCGAGATACTTTCGCCAGAAACCCATAACGGCCCGCGACCCGCCACGGCCATTGTACAGGCGCGCCCGCAGGAACCGACAGGCTGGATCGAGCCGGAAAACCAGCTGACCGGCAAGCGCATAAATGCCCGGAAGGGCGAAACTACCGAAGCACATTTCGCACCAGCCGGTCGTTACCCGCTCGTAAATGCGACCATTGTGCAATTTGCAAAGCCACAAGGGTTGTTTTCTGTTGAAAAAAGTGGGAAAACACTGGTTGCCAAAACGTTGCCGCAACCCGGAGGCGAACAAAGTATCTGGCTTGGACTGGAGGTCGATCCCGGCATTACGTCGTGGGATGGTTTCCGATTCTATTTCGATTGGGCAGGCGATGTGGCGGCCGGCGATCCGGCGGAATACCGGTACCGGGAGTTTCTGCCGGCGACGAGCTGGTCGGGGAACGGAAAGCAGCTATTTGTTCTCAATGGCTTGCAGGACGGAGCGATAGACGATTCTATCCTTATATATCATGATAGTTTCGTGCGCATCAGCAACAGCGACACCTGGGAAAAGGGGAAACTGAAAACCGAACCCTATCCCGACGCATTTGAAGGCATGTTCGACACAAGGACATTACAAATGCTGAAAAAACCGCTGGTTTGGGTCCAGGTAACATGGCCGGCCATATTTCCGGCGGCGGGATTTGAGCAAATGAATGTCTCGCTGAACGCATTCCCGGTTCAGAACAAACAGCTTAACAAGATCACCTACCGCCTGCAAACGGGCCTGAATGGTATTGCTTTACCCACCGGTGATGCTTTTATGGGTATTCAAAGTGTTGTTAATCAAAAAAATCAGGTTTATACCGCCTCTGAAAAAAACCTCTATACCGAAGAAGAAGCCGCGTCGGGCGCCGCCGCGCCGGGCGTCGCTACGCCCGGCGTGGCGACGCCCGTTAGCACGCAGCGGATCTACACACTCCGAAGGCAGGGCATCGGCCGGTTCGACAAACGTGATGCGCGTGCGGTGCTATACCAGCTCCTGGAACTTCTGCGCGACGAGGTAACTGCCTTCAACGCGATCGGCGAGGATTTCCTGGCTTCCATTCTCCGCGAAGTAGCCCAGAATATGGCCCGCATTGAGCAGAAGCTGGGTGCTAAAAAAGCCAGCGAAACCACAGCACAGCCGTTCCTGGTGATTCGGGGGGATAAGAACCCCGATGTGCTTTTTATCTCGTATTGGAGCACCCTGGCCGAGCAGGCCAACGGCATTCCTGCGGGTACGCGGCTGCAGTCGTATGCGGCCTCCGGCGTGAGCGGGGGAGACATTGTGATGCTCACGCGGTCGTCCGACGGAAAAGCCAGACCGGACGAAACAGATTATGTGAACCAGCTGAGGAAGAACATCGTCACCCGCAACCGGCTCGTGACGTTGGAAGATGTTCGCGCGTTCTGCGCTGCCGAGCTGGGCGACCGGCTACGGAAAGTGCAGGTAAAGCCTCATTTCATGCCAGGGAAAATGCCTGGGCAGGGTTTTGTACGCTGTCTGCAAATAGGCCTTACTCCTGCTGCGACCGCACGCACAGGTGAAGACTGGGCCCGCGAATGCGAGACGCTGCAACTGAAAGTCACCCGCCTCTCCACCGGTATGTACCCCATCCAGATAGTCACACTCCCCAACAACTCCTGACTATCATTAACAACACCTGACAACACCTGACAATCCCGACAATCCTACAACCGACAAATGGAACCCCGACCCGACCTGAAAGCTGAATTTATCGCAAGCGCGTGGCTCGAAAACGCCATCCTGCCCGAACAAATCCTTTTCCGGCCGCTTGGTGCTTTCAAAAGGCGGAGCCACCACGACATCGAAAGCACGCGCGAGCTCGAATTGGGAAATTTTAAAGGACAGGTAATAGAGTCCAACCGCAGCGGGATTTACGACCATTTGCCGGAGCAGCTTTTCCATTTGCCATCGTCGACCAGTTTGAATACGGTCAAAAAGAAAGTGGATGAAATACGCCTGCAACGCGAGAAGGAGCAGAAATCACGCCTGTTCTTCCTGCCTTTGGAACAAGAGTTTTTCCTCAACCGGGTAAGCCTTGCACGCCTGGAACAATGCGCCTGGGAGCTTGATCCCGATTCCGGCTTGCTCGAAGAACTGAAAGCATTCTGGCAGGCGCCCGCGTCGCTCGACGAAAGCGTGTTCGTGCAATTACTCCCGTTTCTTCCCCTCGTTGCCCAAAATCGCGGCAATCTCGACAAAGCCGCGGAAACTATGTCCGCTGCATTACGATTGCCTGTTGCTATTCAGACCGTTTTTGGCATGAAATACTTTTTTGAATCCAATGCAAGCATGGGCGATGCCTTACTGGGCGCGGATACTTCGCTCGGGGGTGAGCTGGACACCTATTTGCCACAAATCAATGTCGGTATAGAAGTCCCGACCCCTGCCGATCTTGCCAAATACCTGCACAACAAAAATTTCGACATGCTGGTAAACTGGTTGCTGGGCTGGTTTCTCCCTGTAGAATACGATTTTGCAGTTTCACTACAACTGCCTGCCGAAACCTCCGCATTCTCCATCGCTTCCGACGACGGCCCTTCGGTTCCGCTGGGTTACGCCACCCTGGCAGCAGGCTAGCATTCACGACCGCATTTCTTGCCTATCTTTTACTTAATTGATTATCATTCGCTTACAGAATAGTAACCGAAAATGGTCATTTCTGTTCAAAACAAGTCCAAAACACAAGTTATTAACAGAATAGTAATATTGACTCCCGGGAAATTTATCTTGCGATTCTGATTTTTTCGAATCAAATTTGCGGTTTAGTTGAAATCCCGAATCTGAAAGTGAAGACCGTACGATTGATTAACCAGGCCATCAGCTTAATGCTAGCCGTCATGTTATTGACGGTGGCGGGAGCACGGTCATGGTCGGATCATACGGATCGGGGCACTTTTCAAGGTGCCAAAACGGAGGCTGTTGCCAAAGACCTGGCTAAAAAAGCCAATACCCAGCCAGGCCAGTCGGATCAGCCCGAAGTAAGCGCGCTCAGTTTGAACGCGGTCATAACGCCCGCCATTTCCTTCGATTTTTACCAATACCTGTATTTTTTACCGCAGCCTGTCTGGCATTTCGTTGCCAAAAAACTCGTTGTCCGGACCGCATTCAGCGAGCCGGTATTCCTGGTTTCACATTTCCAGCGGGTTTTCGGCAGATTCATCGTCACCAACGCTCCGTAGTGTGTGAGCGGGCCCGGCAGGTCCGCATGTACGCATTTCCTCAGAAAGCCTGTGCCATTTCACTTTTCCGGCCAGGTTGTTTCCAGTTGTATTTCAAGCATTTCAATTAAATTTTTCATTACAAAATGACCAACAAGAACGGGATAATCGCGTTGACGATCGTCATCGCCCTTATTAGCGTCTATAATCTGTCCTTCACTTTTGTGTCGCGCAATTTCAAAAGCAAGGCCGTAGCCTATGCAACCGATGCGAAAGGAGAGGTGGATTTGACCAAAAAACAGCATTATATCGACTCCCTGTGGCGTGAAGAGGTGTACCTCGGCCACACTTTGCAAGAAGTAACGGAGCGGGAACTGAACCTCGGCCTCGACTTGCAAGGAGGTATGCACGTGGTATTGGAAGTAGCTCCTGCCGACATTCTGAAAGGAATGGCTGGTGGTAACGCACGCAGCGTGGCATTCCAGAATGCGTTGAAAAAAGCTGGCGAGGATAAATCTGCTAACAATAGCTCGTTTATCAACCGTTTTGTAAAAGCTTATAAAGAAGTGGCGCCGAATACCAGCCTCGCTTCGGTGTTCGCTACCAGCGCCAACCGTGGCAAGATCAACAGCAACTCGTCGGATTCGGACGTGATCAAGATGCTGAACACGGAGATCGACGGTTCTATCGACCGCGCGTTCCAGATCACCCAGGCACGTATCGACAAATTCGGTGTAACCAACCCGAACATCCAGCGTCTGCCGGGCCAGAACCGCGTTTTGGTGGAGCTTCCCGGTGTGGATAACCCCGAGCGTGTTCGCCGCCTGCTTTCCGGTGCTGCGAAACTGGAATTCGCGGAAGTATACCTGACGCAGGAACTCGGAGCGGGCCTCGAAGGCCTGGGCCGGTACCTGACCCAGCAAGCCGAAATCGAAAAAGCTGCCAAGAAACCTGCTGCATCTGCTGCGGCGGCTTCGACCGATACAACCAAGAAATCAACAGAAGGCGGCCTGGCTGCCCAGTTGGAGCAAAAATCGGATTCTACCAAGACTGACTCGGCTGCATTGGCGGCTCAAAGTGCTGCATTGACCAGCCTTTTCGTACCCATGCCACAAGGCCTTGGCGTATATCTGAAAGACACCGCGCGCGCCAGCGAAATCCTGCGCCGCCCGGAAGTACGCTCGCTTTTCCCTGCCGACCTCGTGTTCATGTGGGATCGCAAAGGAACCGAAGCTGGTGGCAACCAGTTGATCCTGCCTTTGTATTTCATTAAGAAAACCAATGGCGAAGCGGCCATGGAAGGCGACGTGATCGTCAATGCAAACCACGACTACGACGACCGCGGACGTCCGGAAGTAACGATGCAAATGAATGGCGAAGGTGCGCGCAAGTGGCGTTCACTTACCGCGCGCAGCGTTGGCCGCCCGGTAGCGATCATCATCGACAACCTGGTTTACACGGCCCCGACCGTACAAGGCGAGATCCCTAATGGTAATTCAAGCATCACCGGTAGCTTCACAGTGGAAGAGACCAAAGATATGGCGAACGTGTTGAAGGCCGGTAAACTGCCCGCTCCGACGCACATCGTGGAAGAAGCCGTTGTAGGTTCTTCCCTGGGTGCTGAGGCGATCAACGATGGTTTGTGGTCATCGGCAGTAGGTCTTTTGATCGTACTCGTGTTCATGGTAGCTTATTACAATCAGGCTGGCTGGATCGCTGACACGGCACTGTTGATCAACCTGTTCTTCCTGCTAGGTGTAATGGCTTCCCTTGGAGCTGTACTGACGCTTTCGGGTATTGCGGGTATCGTGCTTTCGATCGGTATGGCGGTGGATGCCAACGTACTGATTTATGAAAGTATCAAAACGGAACTGGCAAGCGGAAAAGCTTTCGCTCAGTCGATCCGCGACGGTTTCAAGCATTCCCTCACGGCGATCATCGACTCCAACGTAACAACTCTTTTGACAGGTATTATCCTGTACACATTCGGCACTGGTCTGGTACTTGGTTTTGCAACAACCCTCGTATTGGGTCTTTTGACCTCATTGTTCAGCGCGATCTTCATTACCCGTTTGCTGCTAGAACAAAAACTCAAAAACGGCAAAACTTTCGCATTCACGAATACCCTCACCAAAAACTGGTTCCAGGACAACCATTTCGACTTCGTATCGCAACGTCGTCGTTTCTACATCATTTCGGCGATCATCATCGCGATCGGTGTGGGTTCGTTCATTTTCAAAGGTTTCGGTCTGGGTATCGACTTCAAAGGCGGCCGCTCTTACGTGGTGCGTTTTGAAAACAATGTGGATGCGGACGCGCTCCGTACCAACATGGATGAAGTGCTTGGTTCAACAACGGAAGTGAAAACTTTCGGTGGACAGGATCAGGTTAAAATCACGACTGCTTATCTGATTGAAGACACCACCCCGGAAGCTGACCAGAAAGCAGAATCTAAAATCATCGAAGCCACCAAAAAAATCGCCAACAACCCTGCCAAGATCGTTAGCTCGAACAAAGTAGGCCCTACGATGGCGAAAGACACCTTGTGGAGCGCGGTTTACGCGGTATTGCTTGCATTGGCAGCCAACTTCGTGTACATCCTGATCCGTTTCAAACGCGTAGCATTCTCGTACGGTGCGGTAATGTCCCTCGCACACGACGTGGTGATTATCCTCGCGATCTTCTCGTTGTTCAACGGCTGGTTGCCGTGGTCACTGGATATCGACCAGGCTTTCATCGGTGCGATCCTGACCATGATCGGTTATTCGATGAACGACACCGTCGTAATTTATGACCGTATCCGTGATTACCTGGCCGACGAAAAGTCACGCGGGCAAAACCTGTCGACCGTAATCAACAACGCGTTGAACAGTACTTTGAGCCGTACTGCCGTAACCGGTATTTCGGTAATCCTCGTATTGATCGTTCTGATGATCTTTGGTGGAGCGGTGATCCGCGGATTTACCTTCTGTATGCTACTCGGGGTAATCGTGGGTACTTATTCTTCACTCTTCGTTGCGGCGCCTATCGTGGTTGACCTTCTGCAACGTTCACAGAAGAACGAGCCGGCACCGGCAGTAGCGGCAGACGCTGCTGCGGCGGCGACGAAAAAAGTTAAGGCTTAATTTAAAAGAATAAAAGAGGGTAAGTTTTGTACTTACCCTCTTTTTCTTTGGTGTCTATACGTAGTTAGCAAATTTTCTTTTAGCTTTATCAGACCATCATTCTACAACAACGAACCCAATATATGGCAAGTCAACTCTGGATTAAGAAACCACTTGAAAAACTAATGCAGGAGTCCTCCGGTGAGGGGAACCAGCTCAAACGCACGCTCGGGCCCGGAAGCCTGGTTGCGCTCGGGATTGGTGCTATCATCGGTGCAGGTCTATTTTCCATTACAGGGGGAGCAGCCGCGAACCAGGCTGGCCCTGCTATCACCATCTCCTTTATCGTAGCGGCATTAGGCTGTGCATTCGCCGGTCTTTGCTATGCCGAGTTTGCATCGATGATTCCCGTTGCCGGTAGTGCTTACACCTATTCCTATGCCACCATGGGCGAATTTATCGCCTGGATCATCGGCTGGGACCTTGTACTGGAATATGCGGTGGGTGCGGCCACGGTAAGTATCAGCTGGAGCCGGTATTTAGTCAAGTTCTGCGAGGGTTTCGACGTGCATTTACCCACGGCGCTGACAGTGGGCCCGTGGGATGGCGGGATTATTAACCTGCCTGCTATTTTCATCGTGATCCTGATGAGCTTGCTATTAATGAAAGGAACGCAGGAGAGTGCGACTGTGAATGGTATCATCGTAGGCTTGAAAGTGGCCGTTGTCATCATCTTCATTGTCCTCGGCTGGAAATACATCAACGAATCGAACTACGTACCTTATATCCCCGATAACACCGGGAAGTTCGGCGAATACGGTTTCAGCGGGATCATACGGGCCGCCGCGATCGTCTTCTTCGCCTACATTGGTTTCGATGCTGTAAGTACTGCGGCACAGGAAGCCAAAAACCCAAGAAAAGACATGCCGATCGGTATCCTCGGATCACTGGTTATCTGTACAATTCTATATATCCTGTTTGCACACGTCATGACCGGTGTAACTCCATACACCTCGTTCAAAGGCCAGGATGGTATCGCACCGGTTGCGGTGGCGATCGAGTCAATGGGTACTACCGATGCCAGCGGCGTCATCCACCCCGACTATCCCTGGCTGAACCGCGCGATTATCGTAGCGATCCTCGCAGGTTACGCTTCCGTGATCCTGGTAATGCTTTTGGGACAGAGCCGTGTGTTTTTCAGTATGAGTAAAGACGGTTTGCTTCCACGCGTATTCTCAGCGGTACATCCTAAATTCCAGACGCCCGTTAAAAACAACACCATGTTCCTGGTATTCGTAAGCCTTTTCGCGGCATTCGTGCCTGCGCGCGTGGTGGGCGAAATGACCAGTATCGGTACGCTGTTCGCATTTATCCTGGTTTGTATCGGTATCATCGTGATGCGCAAGCAGATGCCGGACGCGCCGCGTGCGTTCAAAACACCATTGGTTCCGCTGGTACCGATCCTCGGTATTTTCACCTGTTTCTTCATGATGGCTTTCCTGCCGCTCGATACTTGGATCCGTCTGTTCGTTTGGATGATCATCGGATTCGATGTGTATTTGTATTACGGCATCAAAAACAGCTTCCTGTCGAACAGGTTGCCGGCTTCGATTGCGAAAGGCAGCAAAACCGTGGCTTTGGTAGGAATTGTGCTGGCTGTGATGCTCGCTGTCATCGCCTATTTCCACCATTTGCAAACAGAAGGCACAGATACAGGCATCTACTATTTCTCACTGATTTTTGCACTGATCCACCTGGTAACCTTTGGTATTGCACAAACCAAGAAGGCTTAACCAAATACTTAGCAATGCAAAGAGGCCATTCCAGAACGGAATGGCCTCTTTTGTTTATTAATATATTGATTTCAAAACCTCGACAGCACCTTTTCCGAAACGGTCTGCCCAATGGACAGGGACGAAGTTGCCGCCGGAGATGGCGCATTACATACGTTAATGGCCGTTTTGTTTTCGATAATCGAGAAGTCATCCAGCAAACCACCGTCGTAGTCACAAGCCTGTGCACGCACGCCGGAACCACCGGGAATGAGGTCGTCGCTCTGGATTTCGGGGATCAGGCCTTGTAATGCTTTGGTAAATGCCGCTTTCGAGAATGAACGGTAATATTCACCCAGACCCGTGCGCCAGTATTTCATCGCAACCTTCTGGAAACCCGGCCAGGAAAGCGATTCCAGCATCTCCGACACGTTGATGTCCAGCTTCCCGTAACCTTCTCTTTTGAATGCAAAAACCGCATTCGGACCGGCCTCGATACCGCCCTCGATCATACGCGTGAAATGCACACCCAGGAACGGAAAGTTCGGGTCGGGAACCGGGTAAATCAGGTTTTTGACCAGATAATGCTTCTCTGGACGGATCTTGTAATACTCTCCGCGGAAAGGGATAATGCGAACATTGATATTCTCCGGCTGCGTAAGTTGCGCCACTTTATCGGAATACAGTCCGGCGCAGTTCACGACCAGTTTTGTTTCAAAAACCTTCCCCGTGGCCGTAATCACCTCCGAATGCGTATTCCGGTTTTTCACATTTGTTACCTTCTCGCCGAAAACTACTTCGCCATCGAATGACCGAAACTTCTCCGCATATTTTTCACAAACCGTTTTGTAATCGATTATACCGGTATAAGGCACCCAGATACCTTCAAGTCCTTTTACATGCGGCTCGATTTCCTTCATTTCGCCTTCGGAGATCATGCGGTTATTGACCAGGCCATTCTGGTTTCCACGCTCGAATAAGTTGCGCAGCAACGGGCGTTGCTCTTCGGTAGTCGCTACTACTATTTTTCCACACAAATCATAAGCAACACCTTCCTTCTCGCAAAAATCAATGAGCATCTGGTAGCCGCGAATGCAGTTCGTAGCCTTTAGACTGCCTGGTTTATAATATAATCCGGAATGGATCACACCGCTGTTATGGCCGGTCTGGTGCCTGGCCACTTCGTTTTCCTTTTCAAGCAGGAGCACTTTTAACGAGGGTTTTTGCTCTTTGATTCTAAGCGCTGTCGCAAGGCCTACGATGCCGCCGCCTATGATGGTAATGTCGTACATATATTCAAATACTTTTTCTTACTTAACCGGGGAAGGATATTTTCCCCATCGAAACGCCCGGTACACCTTTCTTTTCACCGAAATACAAGGCTTCACCGGCAACTGCTTCATTCGCCAGAACGGCAAACAATACGGCTTCTTTCGCGTCACCGGACACACCCAGTTCATCGATCAGACGAATATTCTGGCCCAGTAACCTGCCAATCGCATTCATCAACATGGGGTTATGCGCACCTCCGCCGCTTGCGAAAACTTCGAATACTTCTCCCGCCGACATTGCGCTGCGGATAGCGTCCGAGATCGTCTCCGCGCTGAATTGGGTCAGCGTTGCTATCAAATCCTGCGGTTCCATCGTATTCCGGCCCGAAAGCCCCATTGCATTCCCCACGTAATCAGTGCTGAATACTTCCGGGCCTGTTGTTTTCGGGAATGGCTGTTCAAAAAATGGTGCATCTTTGAGTGCTTTCAGCAATGCTTCATCGATCGTACCGCTGGCTGCAATACTGCCATTTTCATCGTACGGCTTCCCGAAATGCCGGCGTGTGAACGCGTCTATCAATGTGTTTCCCGGACCGGTATCGGTTGTAAAAACGGCTGATGCATCGAGGTTTCCGGGCAGGAAAGTAAAATTGGCGATGCCACCCATGTTCAGCAATATCCTACTCTCCCCTTTTTGAGAAAACAGAAAATAATCACCGTAGACAGCCAGCGGTGCACCTTCCCCGCCTGCTGCAATGTGTTTTTGCCTGAAATCGCTGAGCGTAATAATGCCGGTTTTGACGGCAATGTGGTCGCCGTCGCCGATTTGTAAGGTCGCATTGGGAAACCCTGCAATTCCATGCTGTTTTTGTGGGGCGTGAAAAACAGTTTGTCCGTGACTCGCGATTAAATCTACCTCCGAAGCGCCAATTCCCCACCCGGCAAGGCATTCCAGGATCATCTGCCCGTGTTGCAGGCCTATGAAAGGGTTCAACAAACAAAGCTGCTGAAAATCGATCTGCCTCCTGGCAAATATCTCGCGCACGGCATTCCTGAAACTATCTTCATAGGGTACCGTCTTGAAATGCTCCACCTTCAACCGTGTTCCGGGTCCGCTACCCATAACATTGCAAAGTGCCACATCCAGCCCGTCGAGCGAGGTGCCCGACATCAGCCCGATGATCCTGCGCGATGGCTTGCGGCTCAGCGCGCAAAGTTTTTCAACGTGTTCTTTCACAGGTGGTATTGCTAAAAAACGGGCCAGCCTTTGAATGAGCTGGCCCGGTTGGATTCGTTGGAAACAGTATTACCCGTTGTTTTCACCTTCGGGTTTTGGGCCGGCTCCCGAAGGAGCGCCGGAAGGCTTCTGTTGCCCCCTGTTGCGGTTATTCCTGTTGTTCCTGTTCCCTTCGTTATTATTTCTGGTTCCCTCGTTGTTGTTGCCTTTGTTACGGGGCTCAGCAGCAGGGTTACTATTATTACCTTTATTTCTCGGCTCTCCGCCAGGATTATTCCCCTTGTTCCGCTGGCCTTCGTTCGGATTGTTGCCTTTGTTACGAGGTTCTTCTCCTCCGTTGTTGCCCCTGTTTCTGGACTCGTCTCCGGGGTTATTGCCTTTATTTCTCTGCCCTTGATTTGGATTGTTGCCTTTGTTCGAGGGCGCATTTCCGACGGGATTGCCATTTACCGGTTCATTCCCGGCATTTTCAGCACTGCTACTCTCAGGTCCGCCATTTCCGCGGCCTTTTCCTGAGCGGCTCTTCTTCTTTTTCCTTTTCTTCTGCTCGTCGCTGTACTTTTTATCCAGGTTTTCCAGATCGCTGTTTAGCTTGCCAGCGACCCTGTCTGCCCCTTTCTCCGGCTCGGGCGTCAGGATTTCGAGCGATTCCGGGATAATATCCTTTTTATTCAACTCAATGATTTCCAAAACCTTGTCGATGGGCACGGGATACCAGTTCGTATCCTTATCAAACCCGAACCACATGATTTTCTTGAAAATATCCGTCTTCTGCAACGTGGCCACCCCTTTTTTGGTTTTCAGTGGCGCATCCACCGTAGGGATATCCCGCAATGCGTCGATGTACGTTTCAAGCTCGTAGTTCAAGCAGCATTTCAGCCTTCCGCATTGGCCCGAAAGCTTCGCTGGGTTCAGGGAAAGGTTCTGATAACGCGCCGCGGCGGTTGAAATATTCTTAAAATCCGTGAGCCAGGTCGAGCAGCAGAGTTCACGGCCACAGGAGCCTAATCCGCCCAAACGGCTTGCCTCCTGTCGCAGGCTGATCTGCCGCATTTCGATACGCACCTTGAACTCCGAGGCCAGCATTTTGATGAGCTCCCGGAAATCCACACGCTCTTCGGAAGAATAGTAGAATGTCGTTTTCGTATTATCCGACTGATATTCCACATCCGAAAGCTTCATATTGAGCTTCATATCCCGGATAATCTCCCGCGTGCGGTAGAGCGTAGGCATTTCACGCGCCATCGCCTGCGTAGACTTGTCGAGATCCTTCTCCGTCGCGATGCGATAGATCACATGCAGGTCGTCGTTCATCTGAACGTTCTTGCGCTTCATTTGTAAACGCACGAGCTCTCCCTGCAACGAAACCGTTCCAATATGCTGGCCGGAAGTCATTTCACAAACCACGTAGTCGCCTGTGACGAATTCCAGCTGATTTATATTCCGGAAATATTCCTTTCTGCCTCCTTTGAACTTGACTTCGACTACATCAAAACGTTGTCCCGACGGCACGTCCATGTGACTGAGCCAATCGAAAACATTCATTTTATTGCACCCGCCCGTTCCGCAGTTTCCTTTACTTCCACACCCGGCTGCGGCTGTACCATTAGTACTGCAGCCCCCGGATGAACATGATCCACATCCCATAATTACTCCGCTTCATCAATCGTTATAACGAATTAAATCCACGCCAATATCGTGCCGGAAGTATTTCCCTTCATATTGCACTGCCTGAGCAGCCCGCTGTGATTTGTGCACCGCGTTTTCGAGGGAATTGGCCAGGCCGGTCAATGCCATAACCCGTCCTCCGTTTGTCACGACCTCGGCGTTTGCATTAAAAGTGGTACCTGCATGGAATACATGCACGTCGTCCACTTTTTCTGGTCCCGAAATCACTTTTCCTTTTTCGTAATCCTCAGGATAGCCGCCCGACACCACTACCGTCGTCACTGCCACTTGCGGTGAGATCTGCAAATCGAAGTCTTGCAGCGTGCCTTTGGCCGTCGAGGCCATCAGCATCGCAAAATCAGACTGGATACGCGGGATTACTACTTCGGTTTCGGGATCGCCCATCCGGACGTTGTATTCGATCACGTAAGGCTCGCCTTTTATATTCATCAAACCGATGAATATAAAGCCTACATATTTGATACCCTCGCTTTGAAGGCCATACAATGTAGGTTTAACGACCTTCTCCTCCACCTTTTTGATAAAATTCGCATCTGCGAACACGACCGGTGAAACCGCGCCCATTCCGCCCGTGTTGAGGCCCGTATCGTTCTCCCCGATACGCTTGTAATCCTTCGCTTCGGGCAGGATTTTATAGTGCTCTCCATCAGTAAGCACAAAAACCGACAATTCTATCCCTTTCAGGAATTGTTCTACCACAACTTTGTTCCCGGCCTTGCCGAATTTCCCGTCCAGCAGCATTTCCCTCAATGCCTGCGTCGCGTCGGAGTGCTTTTCGGCGATGATCACCCCTTTGCCCGCAGCCAGGCCGTCGGCTTTCAAAACGATCGGCAGCGACTGGTTTTCAAGGTATTCCAAACCTACTTCCAGCTCTTCTGCGGTGAAGGTACGCGATGCAGCGGTCGGAATGCCGTATTTCTGCATGAATTGTTTGGAGAAATCCTTGCTGCCTTCGAGCTGCGCACCTGCCTTGTCGGGACCGATGATGCGTACTTTGGAAAGGTCTTCCCGGGCATTGAAATAGTCGACTACCCCGTTCACCAGCGGTTCTTCGGGGCCTACGATCACGAGTTCGATATTATTTTCAATTACCGCGTTGGCAATGGAGTCAAAATCGTTGTAAGAAATGGATAGGTTCGTTGCTACGCCCGCTGTCCCGGCGTTTCCGGGAGCCATAAACAAGGTGTCGCAAAGAGGGCTTTGGGCTATTTTCCAGGCAAAAGCGTGCTCTCTTCCGCCTGATCCCAAGATGAGTATGTTCATAACAGGTTTTAAAAATTCAAAAATACTGATTGTCCGGCAAGTACTCCGGGGGTGCTAGTTGGCCAGTTCCGACAAAAACTTGATCCGCATCAGCCGCAATTCTTCTTCGCTGACTTCCTCGCCTTCGAATTCATTCAGCGCAGTGCCGATGTTGTCGGTCTCGGCGGTCATAAAATAATCGTAAATATCCTGCTGACGCTCGCGGTCGATCACCTGGTTGATGTAATAGTCCAGGTTGAGCTTCGTACCGGAGTAGCAAATGTGTTCCACTTCCTCGATCACATCGGCCAGGGCAAGGTCTTTCACTTCGGCAATCTCATCGAGACTCACCTTTCTGTCGACCTGCTGGATAATGAAAATCTTGATTTTGGATTTGTTAACGGTGGATTTGATCACCACGTCCTTCGCCGTTTCGATCTCGTTCTCTTCCACATACCGTGAGATGAGCTCGATAAACGGCCGGCCGAACTTCTGTACCTTACCCATTCCGACGCCATTGATCTGCGCCATTTCCTGCTGGGTGGTAGGGTAAGTTGTGGCCATTTCTTCCATCGAAGGGTCCTGGAAGATTACATAAGGAGGCAGGTTTTTTTCTTTCGCCACCTTTTTGCGCAACGCTTTGAGCATTCCGAGCAGTGCCTCGTCGTAAGCATGAGCACTACCGTTCCCGTTCACTGCTTCCTTGTCGTCGTCCTCCGGCTTCACTTCCTCCTCGTCGAAGTTATGGTCCTTCTGAAGCGTAACAGGGTAAGGGTCGTTCAGGTATTTGGCGCCCTTTTCGCCCAGTCTGATCACGCCGTAGTTCTCGATGTCTTTTTCGAGGTAATTCAGGATCACGAGCTGGCGGATTGCCGACACCCAGTAATCGCGTGATTCATTCAGTTCCAATCCTTTACCAAAAACTTCCAGCTGATCGTGCTCATAGCTTTTCACATACTGGTTGTCGGTGGCGGTGAGCAAATCGGCAATGTGGTCGGCGTCGAAACGCTGTTCCGTGAGCGCTACTGCTTTGAGGATCAGGATCACGTCGTCCTGTACTTTCAGCTTCTCCGTTGGCTTGTTACAATTGTCGCAAAAACCGCAATCCTTTTCGAGGTATTCTCCGAAATAGCTGAGCAGTTGCCTCCGGCGGCACACGCCCAATGTGGAATAGGCCACCATTTCGTTCAGCAAATGGCGCGCATTGTCGCGTTCGGTAACGGTTTTGTCCTTGTTAAACTTTTCGAGCTTCTGAATATCGTCGTAGCTGTAAAACATCAGACAGTTACCTTCCAGCCCGTCGCGGCCTGCACGGCCCGTTTCCTGGTAATAACCTTCCAGCGACTTGGGCACATCGTAATGGATCACAAAACGCACATCCGGCTTGTCGATCCCCATTCCGAATGCGATCGTGGCCACAATTACGTCACACTCCTCATTCAGGAACGCGTCCTGATTGCCCATCCGGGTGTTGGCATCGAGACCCGCGTGGTACGGTAATGCACGTACGTCGTTGACGTTCAAAAGTTCCGCCACTTCCTCCACCGTCTTCCGGCTCAGGCAATACACGATACCCGACTTGCCTTTGTTGTTACGGATGTAGCGGATCAGCTGCTTTTTGACGTCCTTTTTCGGACGGATTTCGTAGTAGAGGTTTTTCCGATTAAAAGAAGACTTAAACGTCTCGGCCTCTTCCATTTGCAGGTTTTTACGAATATCCTGCTGCACTTTCGGCGTAGCGGTGGCCGTGAGCGCGATAATAGGCAGCCTGCCGATATTCTCGATAATCCCGTAAATACGACGATACTCGGGGCGGAAATCATGGCCCCATTCCGAAATACAATGAGCCTCGTCGATCGCCACGAAAGAGATTTGTACTTTTTTAAGAAAATCGAGGTTATCTTCCTTTGTCAGGGATTCAGGAGCAATGTAAAGCAGTTTCAGGCTTCCATCCAGCGCGTCGGTCTTGACGCGCGTCATTTCAGCTTTGGTAAGCGTGGAATTCAGGAATTGGGCATTGATACCGAACGCAGTAAGCTGGTCGACCTGGTTTTTCATCAAGGCGATCAGCGGGGAGATCACAATGGTCAGTCCATCGCTTACAAGGGCAGGAAGCTGGTAGCAGAGAGACTTGCCCGCGCCTGTGGGCATGATCACAAACGTATTTTTACCTAAAAGGATATTTTGTATGATAACTTCCTGATCTCCGCGGAATTGACTGTACCCAAATATTTCTTTAAGCTTCCCTTTTAACGTGTCCGTTACGACTTTATCAACCTGCTGTACCATACTCTGTTCACAAAATGGTTATTCCAAACTTCCCTATCTTTGCGCTTTGAAATAAATAATGACTTTTTTGTCTCTCTAAACTGTGTTTCAGATTTGAAATTAATAAAAAATATTCAGTCAACCGCAAAAGAAGTATTACGTCAGGAGGCAGAAGCGCTGCGTAATCTGATTGAATTGATTGATGATGAATTTGAAAAATGCGTATATGCCATTTTACATTCCGGGGGGCGCGTTGTTGTCTCTGGTGTGGGTAAAAGCGCTATTGTAGGACAGAAGATTGTAGCCACGCTGAACTCCACCGGAACGCCGGCTTTATTTATGCACGCGGCGGACGCAATCCACGGCGATCTGGGCATGATCCAGGACAACGACGTGGTGATCGTGATATCCAAAAGCGGCGATACGCCGGAGATCAAAGTGCTGGTTCCGCTGCTGAAACGAACAGGCGTTCAAATGATCGCGATGGTGAGCAACAAGGATTCTTACCTGGCCAAAAACTGCATCCTTACCCTTCACGCATATGCCCCCGCGGAGGCGGACCCACTCAACCTCGCGCCCACGACGAGCACCTCGGTAACGATGGCCCTTGGCGATGCACTCGCAATATGTCTGCTCGAAGCGCGCGGCTTCACGCACGACGACTTCGCACGATACCATCCCGGAGGCTCGCTCGGCAAGCGGCTTTACCTCAAAGTATGCGACCTGTACCCGCATAATGCATTACCGACCGTAAATGAGCAAGCCACATTGCAGGAGGTAATTCTGGAAATGACTTCGAAACGGCTTGGGGCAACGGCGGTGAATACCGCCAATGGCCAGATGGCCGGGATCATTACCGACGGCGACCTGAGGAGGATGCTGAAAACATATGGCGCGGCCGGATTGCTGGACCTGCACGCCAAGGATATTATGACAACGTCACCGATTACCGTTTCTCCCGATGAATATGCGGTGAATGCGCTGGAAGTAATGCAGTCGAAAAGCATTACGCAGGTGGTGGTGGTGGAAGACGGTAAAGCACTCGGTTTTGTGCATTTGCACGACTTGCTACGGGAAGGGCTGGTATGACCCAGGCGATGCCCGGGCCGGTACCAACCCATGCCTTAAGGCATGGGCTACCTGAACCGCTTCGACTGCTGCACCGCACGTTCGTCCTTGCGGATGAAGCGGTTGGCAAACACGTTGGCGAGCATTGCACCTACCAATCCGTAAAAACCGATATCATATTTGCCGGGTAGTTCAGGATCGAACAACTTGGCTGTTTTGTAAAAGGTAAAATAGATCACGAGCCCCATGAGCACGGTCAGTAATATCGAATTGACTGCACAAAGCGCCGATTGAAGCACACGGTTTTTGAACTGCAGGATCGAATAGGCGGCGATACCCGCTACTAGGATGGCCAGCGCCACGAGGTAATATAGCGGCTGAACATTGGATTGCACTTCATTGATCTGATGATGCAGCTTAAGGGCCGTTAGTTCGGCACTTTGCCCTCCCGCCAATGCTACTTTCGACCAGATCGGGAAGGCTAGAAAAATACCCATTCCGATGACGACCATTGCCAGGAAGATAGTTTGAATACGTTGTAACATGCTTTTTTAAGAATTGTTCTTTTTCAAATGAACGGCAATTTAGGCAAAGACGCCTTTTGCCGGAAATTACATCAGGAAATCACTTCGCCGTAAAGGTCAAATTCCTCGGCCGACGTCACTTTCACCTGCGCATAATCGCCCAAACGCACATACTGGCTTGCGGGCACGAGCACTTCATTATCCACTTCCGGGGAATCGAACTCTGTGCGACCGATAAAATAGCCGCCTTCCTTGCGATCGAAAAGCACTTTGAATGTCTTGCCGATCTTCTCCTGATTCAGTTCAGCAGAAATACCTTGCTGCAACTCCATAATGGCGTCGGCGCGCTCCTGCTTCACTTCCGGGTCGATATCATCCGGCATAGTGAACGAATGCGTATTGTCCTCGTGTGAGTACTGAAATGCCCCCAGGCGGTCGAAACGCATTTTTTCAACGAACTCGTAAGTTTCATCGAAAAGCGCTTCCGTTTCCCCGGGGTGACCGACGATCAGCGTTGTACGCAATGCAATATCAGGCACTTTATCACGGATCGAGTGGATAAGCGCTTCGGTTTTTTCGCGGGTAATACCGCGGCGCATCAGTTTCAGCATTTCCGTCGAGCCCGATTGCAACGGCATATCGAGGTATCTGGCAATGTTGCTGCGTTCGTTCATCACGTCGAGCACATCCATCGGGAAACCCGCCGGATAGGCATATTGCAAACGGATCCACTCGATTCCTTCCACGTCGGAAAGCTGGCGCATTAAATCCGAAAGGTTTCTTTTTTTGTAAATATCCAGGCCATAGTAAGTCAGGTCCTGGGCAATGAGGATGAGCTCTTTCGTACCGCGCTTGGCAAGCGATTTCGCTTCTTTGACCAATTCGTCGATCGGTCGGGAAATGTGTCCCCCGCGCATGAGCGGGATCGCGCAGAACGAGCACGGGCGGTCGCAGCCTTCCGCGATTTTCAGGTAGGCGTAATGCGCGGGTGTCGTGAGCAGGCGCTCGCCTACGAGTTCGTGTTTGTAATCGGCTTTCAGCGTTTTGAGCAACCTTGGCAGCTCGTTCGTACCGAACCAGGCATCTACTGTGGGTATTTCAACCGAAAGTTCATCCTTGTACCGGTGCGACAGGCAGCCTGTTACATACACTTTATCCACCATCCCGGCCGCCTTCGCGTCGGCATAGCGTAAAATCGTGTTGATGGACTCCTCTTTCGCATTGTCGATAAACCCGCAGGTATTGATCACGACAATCTGCGAATCATCCTTTTTCGACTCGTGGTCCACCGCGAACCCGTTGCCTTTGAGCTGCGTGTACAGCACCTCCGAGTCGACCAGGTTTTTGGAGCAACCCAGCGTCACGATATTGACTTTATTCTTGACTATTCCTTTGGTTTTCATTGAAATTGGCCTCAGGCATTAAGCCATAAGCTGTATACTTTGAATTGATTAACCGGCATTCTACGTCAAAGTGACTGATAATGAACGGCGAAATGGGGTGCAAAGTTCGGAAAAAATCAGACAGGAAGTACTATGAAATGAAAGGAAATCGCTTGTGCCTGTATTCGGTAGGGATTTTCTTGAAATACTCCTGAATGACCCAGGCGCCGGGCATTTTGTAGGGCAGTATGAAATGGTCGCCGTTTGCCAGGAAATAGGTTGTGTAGGTAATCGGCATTTTTGCCCCGTTATTACTCGTAACCACCACTCGTGTGATATCGCCTTCTTTCAATCTTAGTTTCGATTCACCAAAAGTTAATTCCAGCTCGTGCTCTTCCGGAAACGTTTCAATGGTTACACCCTTCGCGTATTTCCAGTGATTTGCGTCGATTAGCAACACATACAGGGGAAGTCCTATCATAATGCAACTCAAACTGAACAGCAGCAGCCTTCCTACAAAGGGGTAGCCAGTATCCCGCGCCACCGGGATTGTGAATGCAGCCACTAAAAAAAATGAGCCCGCTATCAGCACTAAACACAAGAAGGCATTATCGAACGTCAAAAAATACGCCCATGCGTCGATCTGGTAATTTCGCTTAACCTTTACCGGAGAATTCGTACCTATGGTGTCTCTTGTGTGCCGCACCAGCCGCCAGATGCCCCAGCCAACCGGCACAAATACGCCTAAAAAGATGATCAGTGTTTCCATAGAAAAAGAGGTACCTGAGGACAACCTGCCCTAAGATACCTCTTTTACATATTAGCTGAAATGGTAGTAATCCGAACGGTTACTTAACCCTGTCAGCGGCTGTTATCCTATCTTCTTGAAAAGCGAATCCACAAACTCCCCGCGGTCGAAGACCTGCAAGTCGTCCATTTTTTCGCCCACCCCGATGTATTTAACCGGAATCTTAAATTCATCCGAAATACCGATCACAACGCCGCCTTTAGCGGTTCCATCGAGCTTGGTGATGGCCAATGCGGTAATGTCTGTCACTTTTGTGAACTCTCTGGCTTGTATCACCGCATTCTGCCCTGTGCTGCCGTCAAGGACAAGCAGTACTTCATGCGGAGAATCGGGGATGATCTTTTGCATCACCCTTTTGATCTTCGAAAGTTCGTTCATCAAATTCACTTTCGTATGCAGACGCCCTGCGGTATCGATGATGATCACATCCGCACCCGTTTCGACACCCTTTTTCAAGGCATCAAAGGCTACCGCCGACGGATCGGTGTTCATCCCGTGGTCGATAACCGGCACATTCACGCGCTGGCCCCAGAGTTTCAGCTGGTCGACAGCCGCCGCCCGGAAAGTATCCGCCGCGCCAAGTACCACCTTATGACCACGCTGGTGGAACTGGTGGGCGAGCTTACCGATCGTCGTCGTTTTGCCGACGCCATTCACCCCCACAACCATAATCACGTAAGGTTTCGGCAAATGCTCGGTTTCGAAGCTGTCCTGAAAATCCACCGATTTATTCTCCGTCAGCAATGCCGCGATTTCCTCGCGCAGAATGCCGTCGAGCTCGGCGGTAGATGCATATTTGTCCCTGGCTACACGCTCTTCGATGCGCTTGATGATCTTCACGGTCGTTTCCACGCCCACATCCGAGCTCACCAGTATATCTTCCAGTTCATCCAGAACGTCCTCGTCGATAGTGGTTTTACCCACGATCGCACGCGAGAGTTTTCCAAAGAAGCTATCCTTGGTTTTCTCGAGGCCCTTATCTAATGTTTCTTTTTTCTCTTTTGAAAAAAAGCCAAATAAACCCATAGTGCTGATTACATTAATGGCTCAAAAATAAAACAAAAAAGTCCCGGAAAGGGACTTTTTATAATTCAATACCCTTCGACTACGCTCCGGGTGACAAATATCATGCCCAATGTCAGTCTGAGCGCAGTCGAAGACAGTCGAAACGAACCGGGTCGGCCCGTCGAAGACTTAGTTTTTCAATGCACCCTGTACACCGTCCAGGGGAACGATTTCTTCTTTGAAGGTATAAGCTCCTGTTTTAGGAGATTTTACGGCCTTGATCACTTTCGCAAATGCTTTACCGCCTTCTTTTTTCAGGGTAGCAACTACTTTCTTTGCCATGTCTGTATATCAGTTAGAAGTTATATTGTTAATGATTAACTGTTCCGTGCTTACCCAGTTATTGTTCAGCTTCACGTGACAGTTAACGGGTAACAAAACGAACTTACTTAATTTCTTTGTGGAGTGTATAACGTCTCAGGAAAGAGTTGAATTTCTTCAATTCCATACGGCCTGGCGTATTTTTCCGATTTTTTGTGGTCACGTAACGTGACATGCCTGGAACACCGCTTTCTTTTTGTTCTGTGCACTCCAGTATGACCTGTACTCTATTGCCTTTCTTAGCCATTGCTTTACATCGTTTTACAAATAGGAGTGCAAAAGTAAAGACATTTTGTTTTACTCGCAACAGTCACAGACAAATAAACAAGAAATTTTCCTGATTTTAATAAATACCGGCCGTGGATAAGCGATTGTCGGACAAGCGGATAGAATCGGGTGTTTTAAGGAATCGTCCGAATTTCTGCCCGGCGCATGACGGAAATCTAACGCAAACTTGCTTTCTTCGTGGTTGATTTGGTATCGCAACCTTAATCTGGCGAAAATTCTTAAAAATTAACACAATGACACTCAAAAAAAGCGCTTCTTTGGCCCTGATGGCCCTGGCAGTCTCTTTCTTCATCGGTTGTTCTTCCAAAGAAGACCGTGACAAATATGACCAGTGGTACGGCTCAGGAAGCAAAGCACGGGAAGAATCAGCCCTCGTGAAGCTTCAAAGCGATAGAAAAGCGGCAGCTGAGCAAGCTACGGCAGCAGCAGCTGAGAAAGCGGCTGCACCTGTGGCAACACCAGCAGCGCCCGGTGATACAACAGCCGCGGCAGCTCCGGCAGCGGCTGCCCCCAAACGGAAACCCGTTCCTGCCGATGTTTCCGCATTGCTGAACAAACATGCCTGCTTTGCTTGTCACCAGGCTTACGATAAGGTGATCGGCCCAGCTTATTCGGAAGTAGCGAAGAAAAAATATACTCCGGACCAGATCGTAGAGCTGGTTCACAACCCAAAACCGGAGCACTGGCCTGGCTATCCTCCAATGGCACCTCTGGCTCACGTTCCAAAAGCCGACATCGTCGTTATCGCCAACTGGATCAATTCGCTCTGATCCCTGGCAAAACCGGCTATATTCCATAAAATACGGGTCGTTCATGCTATGGACGGCCCGTATTTGTATCTTTGCGAAAGCATTAGTAATATAATATGAGTCAAACCGCAATTCACCCCGCTGACGTTACCGATGAACTTTTGGCCACTTATGAAACCGTAATCGGCCTGGAAGTACATTGTCAGCTTTTGACCGAATCCAAGCTGTTTACCCGCGATTTCAACATTTTCGGCACAGAACCCAACACCAATATCGGTCCGCTGACGATCGCATTGCCGGGAACTTTGCCCAAAGTCAATAAAAAAGCCGTTGAATACGCCATCCGTCTCGGCATTGCCTGCGGATGTACGATCAGCAAAAGGACGATTTTCGACCGGAAAAACTACTTTTACCCCGACCTCCCGAAAGGCTACCAGATCTCTCAGGACAAAAAGCCGATCTGCGGGCAAGGCGGCGTAACCATATCTTTCAAGCACGAAGGCAAGTTCACCGAAAAAACGATCCGTTTTCACCATATCCATTTGGAAGAAGACGCCGGGAAATCGGTGCATGACGGCAGCCATACCGAGACAATGCTCGATTACAACCGCGCCGGAACGCCGCTGGTGGAGATGGTTTCGGAACCGGATTTACGTTCCGCAGAAGAAACGGGCGCATTTGTGACGGAAATCCGCCGACTCGTGCGCTACCTGGGCATCAGCGACGGCAATATGGAAGAAGGGTCCCTGCGTGCGGACGTAAACGTGTCCCTGCGCAAGAGGGGCGCCGCGGAATATGGCACGAAAGTCGAGATCAAAAACATGAACTCGATCCGGAACATGATGCGCGCCATCGCATTCGAAGAAAAACGCCAGGCAGCAATGCTCGAAAACGGAGAAACGATCCAGCAGGAAACAAGGATGTTCGATGTGGAAAGCGGACAGACTTACGGAATGCGCGTGAAGGAGACCATGAATGATTACCGCTATTTCCCCGATCCCGACCTGAGCCCGGTGGTGGTCTCGGACGAATGGCTGGAAAGCATCAGATCGAGCATGCCTGCATTACCGCACGAGCTGCGCGAAAAATTTGTAACAAAATACGGTATTCCGGCCTATGACGCCGCTGTACTGACCGATACGCGCGAACTGGCTGAGTATTTCGAAGCCGTTTGTGCCAATACAAACCATTTTAAAACGGCGTCGAACTGGCTGATGGGCCCGGTGAAATCGTATCTGAACGATCATCACGGAGACATTGCCCATTTCCCGATCAGCGCGGGAAACCTGGCAGCCCTGGTCGAGCTTAACGAGTCGGGTGCGGTGAGCCATTCAGTGGCTGCGCAGAAGGTTTTCCCGGTCATGCTGGCCGAGCCAAACCGGGACCCTTCGGAGATCGCATCGTCAAATAACTGGCTGCAAAACAGCAATACAAACGAGCTCGAAACGTTGGTAGATGAGGTAATAAGTGCCATGCCCGACAAAGTTGACGCCTATAAAAAGGGCAAAAAAGGGCTTATGGGGTTGTTTGTTGGCGAAGTGATGAAAAAATCGAATGGTGCTGCCGATCCCAAGCTTGTCAACCAACTGCTGGCGCAAAAGTTATAGGTCACACATTTGACAATCAGTTACAGAAGATCATGAAGGAATTTATCAAACAGAGTGCATTGGTTTTGGGCGGCGCGTTGCTGACTTTCCAGGTCATGGCGCAGATCGAACCGAAGAACTTCACCGTGAACGGCAAGGTTAAAAACGGTTCCAAAGGCGAAAAAGTCATTCTGTCCCAATCCACAGCAGCCGGATCTTCTGTTAAACTCGATTCTGCACAACTTGGCGCCGATGGCGGCTTTATTTTGAAAGGCGTAGAAAAGGACCGCGGAAGCTTCTTTACCATTAATATCGCCGACCGGCAGAAATTTCCCTTGCTTGTTGAAGGTGGGGAGACATTCAGCGTAACGGCCGACGGAACAACGCGGGATGATAAGGGCAATGGCGGAAAAGTGTCCATTACCGGTTCCAAGAATATGGAATACTATGCCAAAATCGACCAGCTGATGCAGTCATTTTCGGCCAAAGTGACCGGGTGGAACGAGCAATACGCCGCGGCGGAAGAAAAAAAAGATGCCAAAAAAATTCAGGAAATACAGCAGGCCTACCAGGCCGCAGAGAAAGAAAGGGTGACTGCATTGCGCCAGATGATCCCGGAAATGGGCACGTCGCTTATCGCACTTTTTGCCGCCAACAATTTTCTGACGCCAGAGAACGACCTGGATGTTCTGAAAAAGCTGGCCGATGATTATTCCAAAGTAGAGCCTGTGCCTACGCTCGCGAAAGGCTTTATAGGTTCTGTTAAAAGAATGGCCGGCCTTGCCGTCGGCGAGCAAGCTCCCGATTTTACACTCAACAGCCCGGAAGGAAAACAAATCGCATTGTCGTCATTGCGCGGCAAATATGTGCTGATCGATTTCTGGGCCTCATGGTGCGGCCCGTGCCGGATGGAAAATCCGAATGTGGTGCGTATGTACGGTAAATTCAAGGATAAGGGCTTCGATATCTTCGGCGTGTCGTTGGACGACAGCGAAAAAGCCTGGAAAACAGCCATTGAGCGCGACAAGCTGACCTGGCTTCATGGATCGGAATTGAAGAAATGGAATTCCGGCGTAGCACAGACCTACGGCGTCAATGCGATACCAGCCACATTCCTGCTCGATAAAGAAGGAAAGATCATTGCAAAAAACCTCCGTGGAGCGGCGCTTGAAAACAAGCTGACCGAGTTGCTGGGGGCTCAGTAGTACACTTTTTGGTTAATAAATAATAAAATCCGCAGAGTTGATCCTGCGGATTTTTTGCGTTTAGCCGGTCTATGCGTCAATAGTTAATGAGTTTATGAGTTCAGCGTTTAAAGAAGTAATCATGAACTTTAAACTCTGAACTCATTACAGATCTTCCAGCTGATAATGGAATTGCAGCGGATCGGGGTATCTGAATTCGTACTGATAGCTTTTTAAAAATTTATCTCCCGAAATCAATTTAAAAGCGGGTTGCTCTTCGGGCGTCTTGAATGTCGGCGCTTCCCAACCGAATTGCATGCAGGAATCGACGTAAACTTCGCTGCGTGTCGGATGAAATGGCGCAGTGATGTTGAATGTTTCGTTTTGAATGCCTTGCTGGATAATGGCTTGAATAATACCCGCGGCATCGTCGCGGTGAATGTAGTTCACGGGAACATCCCCGGTAGTCATATCCTTCTGGCCTCTTACATACTTACCGGGAATACGGTTGTAGCCCAGCAAACCGCTCAATCGCAGGATAGTGACCGTCTTTTGGGGCCTTAATGAAGCTATCGCATTCTCCGCCGCAACCATTTCAGGCTGGGCCGACTGCCCGGGCAACTGCACATCCCGCTCAACCGCTGTTTGGCTCAAATCCCGGTAAACGCCTGTTGAGCTAATAAAAATCACATCCATGGCCGCTGATTTACGGATCGCCTCCGCCACCATCCGCATTTGCGCGGAGTAGTTGCCCGCAACATTTTGCGACATGCGTGGCGGAACCGAGATCACTATCATATCCGAATCGAAAAACGGGACCGAAACGCCCGCGTCCAGGTCGGCCTCCGGATTCAGCGCCAGCAGGTAACCTTCAATTCCTGCCGCGGCGAATTGATCCAGCTTGCCTTCGGAAGTCGTGCTGCCTTTTACCTGCGATGTAATACCGCTGCCAAGTAACCGTTTAGCTAATGGAAACCCCAACCACCCGCAACCCAGGATGCTTATTCGTTTTTTTTCTACTTTTGAAACTTGTTCCGACATATATTCTCTCCGCCAAATGGTTTATTTCAGGTCCCTATTGTGCATCCTGCTTGTAGCTTTCCTCCAATTTTCTTGTAAAACCGACCAGCGCGAGGAGGCTGATACCAGCAATATCCGGTTCGAACTCGTTTCCAAAAACCTTGACGAGGATCTGTTCTCCTGCAAATCGGTCGGAGACGTACAAAAGTTCCTCGACAGCCACCCCTATCTCGCCCAAGCCTATTTTACGGATTCCCCTGTCGAACCGTCCAAACTGGCCGCGCATTTGTTCTCCATTCAACAAAACCCCGCTTTACAGGGATTCAGGGCACAACTCGATTCGATCATCGGTGATCGCAAAACGCGCATTCTGAACCCACTTTCCGATGCATTTAAACAAATTAAATACCATTATCCCCAATTCAGAATTCCCGAGGTCGATTTTATCGTTACGGGCTTCACCGGCAACGACCTTTATATTTCCGATTCGCTGATCGTCATCGGCCTCGATTATTTCGGCGGGCCTGCCGCGCGTTACCGGCCTAACGTATATGATTACCAGCTTCGCCGCTACCAGTACGAGTACATTGTACCTTCGATCGTCTTCTTCGAATCGAATCGGTTCAATATCATGAATGCCGGAGACCAGACATTGCTTTCGGACATGATCGGCTACGGCAAAGGTTACGAGTTTGTAAAACAGGTTATGCCGCAGACACCCGACAGCCTTATTATCGGCTATTCGGACGCAGACTTGCGCAAAACCTACAACAGCCAGACGGACATCTGGGCATACTTCATTTCGAGTAAGCTGCTCTACGAAAAAAGCGATCTGAAAAAGCGCAAATTCATCGACGACCGACCATTTACAACCGAAATCGGCAACAAGGTGCCAGGCGCCATCGGTCGATGGGTCGGCTGGCGGATCGTGAGCCGGTTTCTAGCCGAAAATCCGGATATCACGCTACCCCAATTGATGAAAATCGATAACGCCGGCCGAATTTTACAGGAATCGGGATATAAGGGCCAGACGGACGAAGATGAGTAAGTTTTTTACTTACTTTTGCGTCAAACCATTGTTCAGATAGCATTTAATGCCTTTTACGCTCATCATTTTCCTACTGCTGGTCCCCGGTTTTGTCGTAATCGGCGTTTACCTGGAACGAAAGGTTTCAGCCTTTATTCAGGACCGTCTGGGGCCGATGGAAGTAGGTAAATGGGGCTTGTTGCAGCTCTTCGCCGATTTGCTCAAGCTGCTGCAAAAAGAGGATATTGTTCCAAAAGCTGCCGACCGGCGACTGTTTCTGATCGCTCCTTTCATTATTTTCATTTCGGTTTTTGCAGGATTTGCGGTGGTACCGCTCGCACCGGAACTGGCCGGTTCGGGTGCCGCTGTGGGCGTTTTTTTCCTCCTCACGATTGTATCCGTAGACGTGATTGGCCTGCTGATGGCGGGCTGGGGGTCCAACAACAAGTTTGCATTGTATGGGGCCATGCGTGCCGTGGCACAGATCGTGTCTTACGAAATACCCCTGGGCCTTTCGATATTATGTGTGATAATGCTCACCCAAACGCTCGATTTGCAGGTTATCAGCTATCAGCAAGGTATTTTCGCGCCCGAGACTATTTACCTTTTCGGAATGCGTGACCTGGGAATCGATGTGACGGGCGTAGGAGGATTTCTTTCCTGGAATATCGTTCGCAATCCATTCCTGCTGATTGCCTACGTCGTTTTCTTCATTGCTTCTCTCGCCGAATGCAACCGCGCGCCTTTCGACCTTCCAGAAGGCGAATCGGAGCTGGTAGCAGGGTTTCACACCGAATATTCCGGAATGCGCTGGGCATTGTTCATGCTCTCGGAATACGGTATGATGCTGCTGGTGTCGCTGCTGGGCGCTATTCTCTTCCTTGGAAGCTGGAACACGCCGCTTCCCAATATTGGTCCTCTGAAGCTGGCCGATTGGACGAGTGGCGAGCCTGGAACCTGGTTTGGCTATGTTACGGGCATATTCTGGCTGTTGTCCAAAGCGCTGTTTGGCATACTGATCCAGATGTGGGCGCGCTGGACGCTTCCACGCCTGCGCGTAGACCAGCTGATGTATCTGGGCTGGAAGGTACTCACGCCTGTGGGGCTCGTATTATTCTTTATATCAGGGGTTTGGCGCCTGATCGGCGTCTGATCATTTGACGATCTCCGCGCCGTCCAGAATGTAATTCATCTGGTAAATATCATCGGCATTGAGTTTCAATGTGCCCGTGAAAGTAAGGCGCTCATCGGTTTTGAACTTCTTCCCGTCTTTCTTCTTGAAATTCAGGGTCATCACCGTTTCCGGACCGGCGCCACCGCAGAAGAAGCATGCGCTGAACGGGAATGCCGACAGTACGTACAAATTCGCTTCCAGATCGACCGGCAGAATGTAACCCGTGATCGCAACCTGCTGATTTTTCAGCTTCTGCACGCTAGGCCCGAATGTGGGATGGAGCATGTAGATCGACTCTTCCGCATACCATTTCTTTTTGAAGGTAACGTCCCGCAGGGTTTCCCAAGTCAGCTTTACCGGTTCAACCGCCGGTTTGAAAGCAAGGAGTGAGACAATGCAGAAGAACAATATGCTGATTTTGACAGATTTCATCAGTATTCGAATTTTGTATTACAATGATTTGTACCGGCTTAACAAATTTACGCACATTATTATTCCTCCGCCAGTGTCCGCGAGATATTCAGCCGGTAAATGCCGAGCGACGGTAATGCAGCCGCTACCACGCCGATCGCCAAGGCGCCGAAAAACAGATAAATTTCTTCCGGTAACAATGCGAATTTACCCAACGAGTAATGAAAGTCCTGTTCGGCCGATTTGGAAAATGCCCATAAACCCACGCGGCTGGCCATTATCCCCGCAAAATAGCCGATAATGGCCAGCGACAGGCCCTCGATCAGCAACATCAGAAATAGCCTCGTGCGCGTCGCGCCCATGGAAAGCATCAGCGCCATTTCGTATTTTCTGTCTTTTAATGAGTTATAAAGCGAGATGAAAACGCTGACACCGGCTATGGAGATAATAATCAAGGCCAAGGTTCGCAATGTTTCTATCCCAACACCCAGCAGTGAAAACAGACGATTGATTTCAATACTGGGCAATGCCGCCTGCATGGAAGTATTTTCATTGATCTGACGCGGGATCGTCATAAGTCCCATCGGGTTACGAAACTGGACCAGCGCGCTGGTCACGTCCTTTCCTTCTTCGTCCGGTTCGGGGTCCACGTGCGTTTGGTTATCGCTATGCGCAACTTCGGCGGCAGCGGGCACTTCTGTCTCCTCCGAATGCTCGTGAATGTCCCAAACGCTCGAAAGCCTCGTCACGATCAGTTGGTCGATCACCGTGCCGCTCGGCTGGAATATGCCCGTGACCTTGTATTTCTTATCCTCATGTTTCTCCCCCTCAGAATCGAGTCCGTGCGACCCGGAAAACTGATCGCCTACTTTCAATTTCGAATCCCGTGCAACCTTGCTGCCGATCGTCACTTCCATGGAAGCATTATATAAATGCCCTTCGGCCAGCTTTGCATTGAAATGCTCGATGTATTTCGGCGTCGTGCCCAGAATGCGAAAGCCCTGGTAATTGTCGCCCATCGATAGCGGGATAACTGTTTTCACAAAAGGGTTTTTCCTCAACGCATTCACCTCGGCCAGCGGAATGTTGCCGGTAGGCGCGTCAATCTGGTAAATACTCGAGAGGATCACCTGCAAAGGGCTGCCTTTGGCGCCAACCACCATGTCGATGCCTTTCAGGTTGCGTTTGAACTGCTCATCGAGCTGTTTGTTCAGGAGCAAAAGCAGGGAGATCATGCCTATACCGAGGGTCAATAGCAATGCGCTCAAAAAGCTGTTGAGTTTTTTTTCCCTGAGGTTGGCAATACTGATCTTGAATAGGTTCATTGGGATTATTTTACAGAAAAACCTGGTTCGAAAACTCGTCTTTGAGGCGCTGGTCGTGGGTAACCACCACCAGGCTCGCACCTATTTGTGCGGATTGTCTCTTCAGGAGTTGGATCACCCGATGGCAGTTGTCATCGTCCAGGTTGGACGTGGGCTCATCGGCGAGGATGATATTGGGATTATTCATCAATGACCTGGCAATGCTCACGCGCTGTTGCTCACCCTGGCTGAGCTGGTTCGTTTTTTTGGATAAATGATCCGCAAAACCCAGCTGTTCGGCCAAATGGCGGGCTTTCTGCCGGTCCTCCTTCTGATTGGCCAGGTAGTTGGATAGTAAAATATTATCCATCACTGACAGCGAGCTCACGAAGTGCGGGCGCTGATAGATAATGCCCATATTTTTGGCCCGGACAGCCGTGGTTTCCTGCGGTGTCAGGCTTCTGACAGGTTTCCCCGCTATCATAATATCCCCTGATTCGGGTGTCAGCAGCAACGCCAGCAAATGTAGCAACGTAGTCTTCCCCTTGCCCGACTGACCCAGGATAAGGAGTGTTTCTTTATCGTTGCAATGAATATCGGGGAAGCTGAATTTTTTCTGAGCGGAATAAGAAAACCGAAGCTGGTTACTCGAAATCATTTTCTGTGGCGCTATTTGAGTACACAATGATAAGGAAGATTTACGGCGTTTCTAAAAAATCATATCCACACAAATAAAACATTGTTAAAATCGTTGAAATGGTGTTGCATCCTGAAGAAAACCAACAACTATTCTATTTTTGCAAAAAAATTGATCTGAAAATGCGTAGAAATTTCGACTTGAGAAGTGTATCCGGAGCGTTGGCATTGACCCTGATTTTGGGGCTATTACTGTCTGGCAAGGACGTAAAAGCACAAAGCAGAGGTTTCTTCGTTCCCTATTCTACGGCAGGTTTTGGTATTGGTACTTCCAGCTACTACGGCGACCTGGCACCTTATCGCCGTCCGCTGGCCTCTACCTTTAAAATGGTCCGCTGGAGTGTCGGCGGAAATTACACACGCCACTTCACGCCACGCCTGGCCGCACGCGCCAGTTTCATCTATGCAAGAATCGCCGGTGACGATTATATCATGAACCGCGATTCGAAACACGAGAGCAGTATCTTCTACGCCCGGAACCTGCATTTCCGCAATGACCTTAAAGAATTCTCTGTTCAGGGTATTTATAAGCTTACTCCCGACAACCGCAGTTACGATCGCCGACCACAACTTGGCTGGTACCTGTTCGCGGGCGTTGCACTTACTGCGCATAACCCAAAAGCACTCGATTCGTTGAAAGGCGACTGGGTAAAATTGCAACCGCTGGGAACCGAGGGACAAGGAAACGAAGGTTATGCCAAACCTTATTCACTGGTCCAGTTTGCAATCCCTGTCGGCATCGGCGTCCGCTATAAAATCAATTCCAAATTCGACGTTTCGGCGGAATTGGGTTACCGCAAGACATTCACTGATTACCTCGACGACGCGCACGGGGCTTACGCCGACCCTGCGCTTTTCGCGGATGATCCGTTGGCGGCGCACATGGCGAACCGCACCACGGAGCAATTTGCAGTCCGAAAAGGCGTAGACAGAACGGAAGGTGTGAGAAGGTTCATGGATGCGAACTATCCCGGTGTTTTACCGGACGGTGCTAACCCGCTGCAGGCACTACCCACTACTGGCTTTGGAGCCCCCGGCACCGAGCGTGGCAATAGCCCTACCCAAAAGGATGCTTACCTTTTCGGTATGATCAGCATTCACTATATGTTGCCTTCGCAGATCAAATGTCCGCCACTGAAATAATTGACTTACCCCGTTGAAGTATATTTTCAAACATTTGAATAACCGGCCTTCGTGGCGGAAATACTTGTCGGCTATGTTGCTGACAGGTATTTGTTTTTTTCTGACCCTCGCACAAGTGCGCGCGCAGAAGGTCGAGTTTGGTGCGGGTATCGGAGGTTTCAACTACCGGGGTGATATTTCGCCCACTTTTCGTTTCCGTTTCTTCAAACCAGGCGGAAGCCTCTTTTTCCGCTTCAACCCGAACCAGGCCTTGTCGCTTCGCGCCGAAGTTGCGGGAGGGATCATCGGCGCCGATGACAAACATAGCGATGACCCTTTCCAGAAAGCCAGGAATATGTCCTTCCGAACCTCGATATTCGAAGGAAGTGCCGTTGCGGAATACAACTTTCTGAATTTCCGGGACCGCCGTTTCGCCGTCAATTGGAGCCCTTATGTATTTGGCGGCCTGGGCTTCAACAAATTTAATCCCAATATCCAGACGGGCTCGTACAAAACTTCAGGCCTTGTGCTGCCGTATGGCGTCGGCATCAAATACCAGATCCGCCGCCCATGGAACATCGGGCTGGAATACGGCACCCGTAAAACCTTTACAGATTACCTGGACAATCTTGGGGGTGATCCCACATCCACGGACAAGCTCCAGCAGGGCGACCCCTCCGTAAAAGATACTTATTTTTATGTTCGGCTTTCGGTAAGCTATACCTTCTACAAAATATTCTGCCCCTGATTTATGAAAAGAATTCTACTGATTGTATTTAGCTTGATTATAGTTGCATTGGCAGGCTTTTGGGGAGCTAGAAAATACACCAAATCGTTCAGTCCCGAGGCAGTCGCGGAAACCAGTCGGAACGGGGTCAAGCTCAAAATTTCCTACGGACAACCCAGTAAAAAAGGCCGGCTGATTTTCGGCAGGGAGCAGGACAAGGCATTGCTACCTTACGGAAAGGTATGGCGCACCGGTGCCAACGAAGCAACTCTGATCGAATTGGAAGAAGATCTGATCATGGGCGGCAAACCGGTTAAAGCCGGTACCTATTCGCTTTTTTCCGTGCCCGGCCAGAGCAGCTGGAAAATCATCCTCAACTCCGAAACCGGTCAATGGGGTACGGAATACAACGACGGCAAGAATATCATGAATGTAGAAGTGCCGATCCGTATCCGTCCTTCGGTCCAGGAAACTTTCCAGATCTATTTTGAAGAAATCCCCAATGGTGTCAATATGGTCTTGAGCTGGGATCAGACGGAGGCACTCGTTCCCTTTACCCACCCTTAGTTCGATATGGCTGCGGCCAGTTCTTTATGTTTGTTGATGCTATTGAAAAAATAGATCAGTTTACCCGTCCGGTTCACTTTATCGTTCGATATTACGCAGGGAGCGACATCGTTCCCGGAACGGCTACATTGTTTTTTGTGAATGAAGACGGCTTCGCTGTCACGTGCAGGCATGTTGCGAGGCAAATCCTTTATGCCAACAGCATTTACGAAAACTACCTGAAATTCAAGGGGGAACTTCGCAAATTCGAGAAAGATCCCGGCCTTGCAACGCAGCGAAACTTGCTGGAAACAAAGTACAAGATCGCACCGGACAGCCCGATCCGCATACTCGTCAACTTCATCCATTGCGTATCCGCATACAAAGGGCTCACAATCCACCTGCATCCTACGCAGGATCTGGCGATCATACAGTTCCGGAATTACGAATCGAAGCAATACCAGTCCCATGCACAATTCCTGAAAGATTCCAGGATGGTGAAGCAAGGCCGCTACTTGTGCAGGCTGGGCTATCCATTTCCCGAATTCACCAATTACCGGTACAACAAGCACACGGGAGACATCGAATGGACGACCGAAGGGAAGATCAAAACTCCCAGTTTCCCGATCGACGGCATCATTACCCGGCATATCGGAGACAACAGTGAGATTGTAGGTATCGAAATGAGTACACCCGGACTACGCGGCCAGAGCGGCGGACCGCTCTTTGACCAGAACGGCATTATCTACGGAATGCAGAGTTCCACGCGCCATTTACATCTCGGATTTGACCAGGTCAACCGCGAGGTAACCATAGACGGGCATCGCAAGAGAGTTTCCAATTATCCCTTTCTGAACGTCGGGCAATGCGTGAATGTGGACGTGATCAAGCAGTTTTTAAAGGAAAAGAATATCCGGTACTATGAAGCCGATCCTGCTTGACGGCCGGAATATCACAGCACAAGCATAAGCTCTTCCAGTCTTTTGATATTATAGGTAGGCGTCTCCTCGAACTGCAACCCGGCCGGATTGAGGTACACCGTGTCCATACCAACCTGTTTTGCACCCAGAATATCCGCGATCCAATTGTCGCCTACCATCAGGCTTTCCTCTGCCGTGGTTTGCGCCAGTTCCAATGCATATTCAAAAATCCGGCGGTCGGGCTTTTTGGCGCTGGCCGTTTCAAATGTAACTACGTGGTCGAAGAAGTGGCTGATCTCCGAGCTGGCGATCTTCCTTGCCTGGATTTCATTGAAGCCATTCGTGATAATGTGCATTCCGTAACCAGCCGTGGAAACGTAATTCAGTAAATCGAGCGCACCTTCCAGCAAATGCTTCTTGGTTGGCAGCGAAGTAAGGTACAACTCCCCGATCTCCGTATGCTCGGGTGGGCATTCGGCACCCAATTCTTCAAAAACCATCCTGAAGCGGTTCTCACGTATATAGCTATGGTGCAACTGTCCCCTGTCGAACGCATCCCATAATGCAGTGTTGATTTTAAGAAAAGAGCACACAAATGCCTCCAATGACGGTATTCCGTAGCGGGTAAGCTGGTGATGGTGGAAAATCTCTTCCAGGGATTCGGACGAATTTCTTTCAAAATCCCAAAGTGTATGATCCAAATCGAAGAAGATATGTCTGTATCTCATATCTGGTAAAAATTCAATTTTTATAAGAAAAGTGAAATTACGACGTGCAAGCGAAAAAAGTAGCGATCGGCACACTAAAATCGATCTAACTCGACAAGCTCATCGTAGGTTGTTTATTAAATACTATTATTTATTCTAATATGCCTATGCCCGGGAGGCAACGAACATCACGCATCTAAAACATGCACAACTTGTTAACATCTGTTAACGGGAAATAATTTTTCTGCAAAAAGAAACTCAAACATTTGCAAATGATTTTCCAAATCCATTTCTTTGATTCGTATAATTCGAAATACCGAAAAGTCACATCTAATTTTTCACCAAACCAGAAAGGAGAAACAATATCGACGAACTGCTCTACGTTAACTAAATCGAATAGGAAAATGGAGAAAGTCCAGGTTAGCGACAGTGAGTTGGTAACATTGTATATCCGGGGCAATGAGAAGGCTTTTGAAAAGCTTGTTCAACGCCATAAATCGAGAATATACACCACTATTTATTTGATTGTCAAGGACCAATATGTAGCCGAAGATCTATTACAGGATACATTTATTAAAGCTGTTGACACGATTAAAGGTGGGAGATATAACGACGAAGGGAAGTTCCTCCCATGGATTATACGAATTGCACACAACCTTGCCATTGATTATTTCAGACGCGATAAACGCTACCCCAATGTAGTGTTCGAAGATGGTAGCAGTGTTTTCAACACGCTGGATTTTTCGGAAGATTCCGTTGAGTCGATCCAGATTCGTCAGGAAACACATGAGCAGCTGCGGGAGATGATCCAGCGGTTGCCCGACGTGCAGAAGCAAGTTCTGATCATGCGCCACTATGAGGACATGAGCTTTCAGGAAATTGCGGATGCCACGGGTGTGAGTATTAATACGGCATTGGGAAGAATGCGTTACGCGTTGATAAACCTGCGTAAGCAATTTAACCAACGTGCCCCACAGTATGACAAAAACCTTTACCTACGATGATGTTGTAAGGTATTTATATGCCGAAACAACTGAGAATGAAAATGAACAGATTGTTGAGGCGCTCGCACTTGACGATAACTTGATGAACTTTTATCTCGATTCTCTGGAAATCCAGAATCAGATGAACAAGATCACTCGGGCTCCTTCCGAAAAAGTGATTTCGGAAGTTTTCGGATATTCGCGACAATTCTCTTCTAAAAGACCTGCTGCACTCCTTTACTAGGGCGAGTCGGCAGGTATTTTTGTTTCCAGCCATCGGTCCGGTGGCTGGAAGTTGTCATTACTTTTTAAGATTTGGGCCGGTAAGCCGGGCCCGCCAAGATTTCTGTGTCGGATACTCAACCCGCTGCAGGACCATGATAGTATTATGTTAAAAAAAGAACGCTATAAACATTTCCTGGACTATTTTACCCAGAATTTCCCGGAACCCGAAACCGAGCTGCATTATTCCAACCCGTACGAGCTGCTGGTAGCCGTGATCTTGTCGGCCCAGTGCACCGACAAGCGCGTGAATATCGTCACACCGAAACTTTTCGAGCGTTTCCCGGATCCAGAGTCACTCGCCGCTTCCAATGCCGAAGAAGTTTTTACCTATATCAGATCCATTTCCTACCCCAATAACAAGGCTAAACACCTGGTAGGCATGGCTCGCATGCTGGTTGAGCAATTCCATTCGGAAGTACCGTCGACTGTCGAAGAACTACAAAAGATGCCTGGTGTCGGGCGCAAAACCGCTAATGTGATCGCTTCGGTGATTTTCAGTATGCCGGCAATGGCTGTCGACACGCACGTTTTCAGGGTATCGCGCCGGCTTGGACTGGTACCGCTTACCGCGAAGACGCCATTAGCTGTCGAACGCGAACTGGTGACCCATATCCCCAAACATTTAATCCACAAAGCGCATCACTGGCTGATCCTGCACGGGCGCTACGTGTGTACCGCGCGCAACCCGCAATGCTTCCAATGCCCGCTGTCGCCGTTTTGTAAATACTTTGAAAAAAACGTAAAAATCGACGTTTTTCACTCGTGATTACAACCAATTTCCGCCTCACAGCGTCTACCCTGAAACTAAAACAGTCCCCATTAATTACTTAAAAAGAAATGAAGCGTATTAATCTGGTATGGTGTATACTACTGGCAATGGTGATCGGCTTGTCGTCTTGTATGAAAGATGATAACAAGGATGAAGAGAAGATTGCTGAAAACGAGGCCGAGATCGAAGCTTATCTGAAAACCGACACCCTCGGCATGAATGCGGCGAGAGACAGTACCGGGCTTTACTACATTATCAGAAAGTCTAATCCTTCCGGCATGCGTGCCAGAACAGGCGACGCAGCCACTGTAAAACTTAATGGCTACCTGCTCAACGGTACAAAAGTCCTGTCCATAGAAAAGGATTCTTCAATTAGTTTTCCTGTGCTGGGTTATTCTACGGGACTCGCGGGACTTGAACGGGCTATCTTCCTTTTGAAAACAGGAGAAAAGGCAACAATCCTGCTCCCATTCTACCTTGCTTTCGGAGCTATTGATCGCGTCAACATTCCGGCGTACTCTGTAATAAGGCTTGAACTGGAATACATTAAAACCCGGACAGAAAAACAGCAGATAGACGATTTCCTCAAAATCAAACAATTCCCTGTGTCTGAACGCACCTCCGATGATCTCGTCATTGTGCGGACAAACACGGTAACTGGTGACACGCTGGGTGTTGGCAAATCCGTTACCGTGAAATATGTTGGCAAGTTCTTGAATGACAAAAAGTTTGGTGAAGGGAGTTTTAATCACACAACCGGAACCAGTGGAACTATTCCAGGATTCGACAGAGCCATACGCAAATTGAGAAAAAATGAAAAGGCGATCGTTATATTTCCGTCTCCCCTGGGCTACAAGGATATGGGAAGTTCCGATGGTGTAATTCCGAGATACACTCCACTTCAATTCGAGCTCGAAATACTTCCGTAACGTGTCGCGGCGCCTACCTGAATACAGAAATCAGTTTTGAAGTAATTTCCATCAATTCGAAATCACTCAGATTTGATCCGGAAGGCATACAAACCCCGCGGTTAAACAAATTTTCTGAAACGCTACCTCCAAACCGGGGTAGCGTTTTGTATATCTTCTGGCAATGCATCGGCTTCCACAGCGGTCGGGATTCGATACCGCATTCTGAAAGTGCTTTCTGGATGTGAAAAGGATTCGCTTTGTGGCTTTCTACGACAATGGCCGTCAACCAGCGATTCGAAAACATTCCGGCGTATCCAGACTGAAAACTTATGCCAGGAATCTTGTTCAGAGAATTCTGGTAAAACTGAAAATTCGCCCGCCGCTGCACGACCCTTTCATCTATCACCTCCAACTGCCCGCGCCCAATGCCGGCACACACATTGCTCATCCGATAATTATACCCCACCTCGTGGTGCTCATAATGAGATACCGGCTCACGCGCCTGCGTGGCTAAGAACCTTGCTCTTTCTATATATTTTTCGTTTGCAGACAACAGCGCTCCACCTCCGGATGTGGTAATGATCTTATTCCCATTAAAAGACAAAATTCCGATATCGCCGAACGTCCCCACTTTCCGGCCGCGATATTCTGAGCCCAGCGCTTCCGCAGCGTCCTCTATCAAAGGGATTTCATATTTTCTGCACAAATACAAAATTTCATCCATCATGGCAGGCATCCCGTATAAATGCACAACAATGATGGCCTTAGGCTTATTTCCGGCCTTGACATAATGCACGATCGCATCTTCCAGCGTATTGGGACACATATTCCACGTTACCGGCTCGCTGTCGATAAAAACCGGCGTCGCGCCTACGTACATAACCGGATTCACGGTCGCTACAAAGGTCAGCGACTGGCAAAGCACAATATCATCCCTACCGACGCCCAATGCAAGCAATGCCAGGTGTATCGCCGCCGTACCCGACGACACCGCCAATGCATGTCTGCTGCCGGTATAGCGGCATAGGTCTTCCTCAAAAGCATCGATGTTCGGCCCGACGGGCGCGATCCAGTTGCTATCGAAAGCCTCCTGAACGTATTTCATTTCACGCCCGCTCATATGCGGGGGCGACAGGTAGATTTTGTACGACATAGTGTGTTTTGTGTTAATGAATGACTCTTGCAGGATTTCCCGCCACTTTCGCATAGTCCGGGACATCGCCGATCACAACGGAACCCGCGCCGATCATGCATTCCTTCCCGATCCTTACGCCCGGCAGTACCACGCTTCCCGCACCCACGAGCGTGCATTCGCCTACGCGTACGCCCCCGCATAGCGTGGCGCCCGGGCCTATGTGTGTAAAATTTTCCAGAATGCATTCGTGATCGATTATCGCTGCCGTATTGATAATTACATGATCGCCAATGCAGCATCCGGCTTGCACAACCGCATTATGGACAATGACAACGCCTCCGCCGATGCGTATCGAACGATCGACAATCGCCGTGGGGTGAATTGCAACCCCGAATGCGTGAACGATCTTCTCCGCCACTCTGCGACGATCAAGATTGTTTCCGATCGCGATGATCAGTTCTTCACCGGGCATTAACGCGGGATCATAGCAACAGGCAATCCCCATATCCAGCAATTTTACAGTTTGCCAATTGTCGTCAAATACTCCGTTAACCTGCTTTCCGCATGCCGAAAGAATGCTCCGGACTACTTTCGCATGGCCACCAGCACCGAATATCAGCATACCTTGTTTCCTTTAAATGGCGATGCTTCCCCTGCGGTTTGGCGGAACGACAGTGCTTTATTGATCGTCGCAAAAATGATCCGAAGATCGAGCGACAGCGAAACATTATCAACATAATGCAGGTCGTATTCAAATTTTTCGTCCCAGCTCAGTTGATTTCCACCGTTTATCTGCGCAAGACCTGTGATCCCCGGCTTTGTCGCGTGCCGTAAGCGCTGTTCCGCATTGTAAAGGGGCAAGTATTCCGGCAACAACGGGCGTGGCCCGACGATACTCATATCGCCCACCAGCACATTCCAGAACTGCGGCAATTCGTCGACCGATGATCGTCTAAGCGATCGGCCAAGCCAGGAAACTGTGTGCCCATCAACGTGCATTGTCCTGAATTTCAGGATTGTGAAGAGCCTGCCATTCATTCCGGGCCTGACTTGAAGGAAGAATGGATTAGCTTTAAAATGCACCCACAAAACAGGAGGCAGTACCACAAAAAACGGCAACGAGGTGATCAACCCCATTGCCGCCAGTAAAATGTCTAAGATTCTTTTTCCTTTTGAACGATACATAGTGTCATGCGTTAAACAGCTCCGGATATTTATCTGGGGCTGCTTCTCGCATGATGTTGTAAACAGTTTCAAAAATGTCGTCCATATTAGGTTTTGAGAAATAATCGCCGTCGGACCCGTAAGGCGGGCGGTGATCTTTTGCCGCAATGGTTACCGGCGCCGAATCGAGCCAGCGGTAAGCCTGCTGCTTTTCCAAAACCTGCTGCATCATAAAACCCGATGCACTTCCGGGCAAATCCTCATCGGCGAAAATCACCCGGTTCGTCTTTTTAATGGACTCCACTATCCGGTTGTCGACATCGAAGGGCAGGAGCGTCTGCACGTCGATGACTTCAACTTCAATTCCTGAATGCTGCAATTGAGAAGCGGCCTCCATTACTATACGACACATTGAGCCATAAGTAACAATTGTGAGGTCATTTCCTTCCCTTAAAATTTCAGGTTGGCCCAATGGGATGCAATATTCACCCACATTATCGGGCAAAATTTCTTTCTGACGATACGAATTCAACGGCTCTACGATCAATGCAGGGTCGTCGCCTTTGATTAATGTATTGTAAAAACCGGCTGCCTGAGTGAAGTTCCGGGGAACGATCACGTGCAAGCCGCGCAAGCTGCTAAGCATCGTACCCATAGGTGAGCCCGAATGCCAGATGCCTTCGAGGCGATGCCCGCGTGTACGGATGATCAGCGGGGCACGCTGCCCACCGGCTGTTCTGTACCGGAGCGACGCCAGGTCGTCGGTAAGCGTCGCCAGGGCATAGTAGATATAGTCGAAATATTGAATCTCCACGATCGGCCGCAAGCCGCGCATGGCCATTCCTATTCCCTGCCCAATGATCGTCGTTTCCCGGATACCGGTGTCGGTAATACGGATCTCGCCGTATTTCTCCTGCAAGCCGGCGAAACCCTGGTTCACGTCACCGATAAAGCCAATGTCTTCGCCTAATGCAACCACGCGTGCGTCTTTTTCAAAAAGCGCATCGAAATAAGTCCGTATCACCTCACGACCGTCTACCGTCGGGCTATTATCCGAAAATACCGGGCTGACCGGCTCTACAAGCATCGGCGAATAGGTTGTTTCACTGTACAGATGCGAGTTGAAACGCTCCTTATTAGCCTTCAAGTTAGCCTGCAAATACTGTTGCAAGGTATATTTCTGTGGATTTTCTTCTTTTCCTATAATCCTCAAAACCTTCCGCACAGCAGCGATCATATCCCTGCGAACCGGCAAATAGGTCTTCTGCAATTCGAGGATCGCAATATTTATTTCCGCCGAAAAAGCACTCGCGCCGGCTACTGCCTGCAAAAGCTGGATTGTTTCATTGTATTCCGCGTCCAGCTCCTTCCGGAAAGCCTGCCAGGCGGCATTGCGCTCATTGAGGGCTTTTTCCTTCGCTTCCCGTTCTATTTCTTCAAGTTCTTCGTCGGTTGCATAGCCGTTTTTCAAGATCCAGTCGCGGAAATGCACATTGCAATCGTGCTCGCGCTCCCAAAGCAACCGCTGCTTCGATTTATAACGCTCATGCGACCCCGAGGTAGAATGTCCCTGAGGCTGAGTCAGTTCAGTAACGTGTACCAGTACCGGTACATGTTTTTCGCGGCTGATTTTCGCAGCCCGCTGATAAGTCTCGATCAACGCAGCATAATCCCAACCGTGCACGGTCATGATTTCGATCCCGTCCCCGTCCTCATTACGCTGCAATCCCGCCAAGGCTTTGGAAATGCTCCCCTTGGTGGTCTGATATTCAACAGGGACGGAAATTCCGTAGCCATCGTCCCAGACAGAAACGATCATAGGTACCTGTAACACGCCTGCCGCATTCATCGCCTCCCAAAACATCCCCTGAGAGGTGGAAGCATCACCGATGGTCGCAAACACAACCTCATTTCCTTCGTGGGAAAACGTGGTCATATCGTGCAGGCTGGTATTTTCCCGGTATAATTTGGATGCGTATCCGAGCCCTAATGCGCGTGGGATCTGGCCGGCGGTGGAAGAAATATCACAAACGGAATTGTACAATTTAGTCTGATCGTACCATTCACCATTTTCGTCCACCCAGCGTGTCGAAAAATGGCCGTTCATCGACCTGCCGCCAGTATTGGGTTCGTGTTCGAGATCGGCGTGGGCATACATTTGGGCAAAAAATTGCTGCCAGGTAAGGTTCCCGACAGCCGCTTCGATGGTCTGATCCCGATAATATCCCGAGCGAAAATCACCCGGTTGAAAAACTTTGGAAAGTGCAATCTGTGCTACTTCTTTACCATCTCCAAAAATTCCGAATTTAGAACGACCACCCATTGTATCCTTCCTCCCCAGCAAACTTACCTGACGACTTACGCATGCTAAGCGGTAATCATCGATAATATCTTCCTTACTCAAAACACTGGAACCGGTCAAACTATCATTTTGAAGCATAAGCAAAAATCACGGGTTTTAATCCGTAAGTTAAATTACGTTTTTTTGAATGCAAGCCAAAATTATGCAGGAAAATAATAACCCCGGCATCGGAACGCGTGGTTTTCGACCATTGTTAATATTGGTTAATGATTATTATATTTAACTTTTTAAGCGTTAATCTTGTTTAACCGTAAGTTTTTCACCACTTAAAGTATAGTTACAACTATGAAAGTATTCTTTTCAGCGCTGGTTTTAATCCTCGGGCTGACCACCGTAAGTTTTGCTCAGAAAGGTGTTCTGAAATTTAAAGAAGAGACACACAAATTCGGCAAAGTACCACAAGGCACTCCCGTAACACACGAATTTGTTTTCACCAACACTGGTACCGATCCTGTGATCCTTTCTAATGTAACCGTTTCATGCGGATGTACCACACCCGTTTGGTCGAAAGATCCTGTATTGCCAGGTAAAACCGGTTCGGTAAAAGCTACTTTCAACGCTGCTGCGGCAGGTTCTTTCAACAAGCCTGTAACCGTTTTCAGCAACACAGAAGGTGGTTCAATCACCCTTTATCTGAATGGAGAAGTGGTTCCAAAGGCCGCTAAACCCGCTTCCAAATAAGCATTATCCGCAAGCATTGCAGTGGCCGTTCCGATGGGACGGCCATTTTTGTTTTAACACAAATTGCTGACTAGTAAACTGATCTGTCGTAGAACGACCGCCGGCGGGTCACTTTCAGATCTTGCAGGATCGCCGACTTCACTTTCAATGTAAAAGTGTAATTACTCGCACGGGCCGCACTACCCGCAAACGGCGTCCAGTTGAAGCTCATATCCCAGCAGTGCAGGTCGCGCGTGAGGCCCAGCTGCGTGATAGTCGGCTCAAATGCGACGAAGTCGAAACCGGTACTGAGCGTCAATTTAAGATTTTTGGACAAACTCAGATCACCTGTCGCCTGAATGGCCTGGATGATCGTCGCCTTCGACAAGCCCGGTTTTGTAAGCCCGAAGTTGTAGTTCAGGGACACACTCCAGGGAATATTGAAATCCACGTACAAATCGGGGTTTTGCGCAATAAACTCCTTGGCCTTCTGCTTGGCTGCTGCATCAGGGTCGTTTGGATTAGTGGTTTGGGGGCTGGTGGTATTGGAAGAACTGCTTTTCGGCGAGAAGCTCGTTCCCAGGGTAAATCCGAGGTTTTGCAAATTGGCAAGACCCTGCCCCTGCGTAATCGCATATTTGTTGATCTTCGTCCCCATCTGGTTCCCGGTGATATTCGGATTGGCCTGGTAGGCGTACGGATCGAGGTTCATGTTGAAGTTCAGGTTCAGATTCCGGCCGATCCGCGCATTGGCATTGATGGTAATGTTGGATAAATTCAATGAATCCGCCAGCAGGTTGTAGCTTCCCCCCAAACTCAGGTTATCGAGCAGCGAAACCTTCTCGAATTGCTGGGCGGCCGTATCGCTCTTGCTTTTGAGTTTCATTTCAAAGGAGTTGTTCAAACTAAATGAAATGACGCTCGACGCCCGTCCATTGCCCACGCCCGATCCTACCCCGCGAAACTTGGACAGCGAAAGGTCACGCACATTACCTTTCCTATCTGTCACCTGTATCCGATCATAAAACCCGAATGCCTCACCCGTAAAATCCGGTGTATAAGTGAACGATACCGAAGGTATCACCGTGTGACGGATGGCTTCCAGCCGTTTTCCACCAAAGAAAAATGTCCCGTAAAAGCGCGTATTCATCCCCGCCCCGAAATTATAGGAATACTCGGTCCCAACCTTTCTCAGCGTATCGATGCGGATCGAATCGCGGCCGGTTTGGGTATAACGGTATTGTTTGGTGAACACTTCACCCGACAGCGACATGCTCGGCGTGATATTCACAAAACGCAGCACCTTGAAGTTTGGCAGCGAGATCGGCAGGCTGTACCGTCCAGTGAACTGCGCGTCTTTGAGCATGGACGGCAGATTGTTCAGATTAAATGCCACAATCTTGGTTTTATTGAGCCTGCTGGTATCGATCTTGGCGTCGGTTATCACAAAGCCAAGACTGTTATATGAAGTGTCAATGGCCGTCAATGCGTTAGCCAATGCGTAGTTACCATTGAAATCCAGACCCAGACGGAAGCTTTCATACCAGCGCCCGCGACCACCTTTCAATGCAAATGGGGCGATCTGGTTCACGCCGAAGCTGAAATCGGTAGAAACGTTGGTCTTACCGTTTTCACGCCGCTGTGTGGTCGGGTTAATCTGCCCGAAATTTTGGTTCACACGCAACGACCCCGCCGCACGCATATACTGCCCGAATGTGCGGTTGTACTGCACAGAGGAGCTCGCTACGTTGGACGTATATTTGTTTACATTAAATTCCTGTTGCTGGTTATAAGTATTGCTGCTGACGTTTACGTTGGCAGAAAAAGTCGAATTCCCTCTCGCCTTGGGTGCATGCGACCATACAATGCTGAAATCGTTGGTATTACCGCGCCCAAACAACTTGTCGAGCTCATCGCTGGATTTATTCCTATTGAAGCGCAAAGACAGGTTCCCCGAATACTGGTAGCGTTTGATATATGTCGACGTCAAACCAAGACCCCAGCTTCCGTTGGAGTAGATCTGCCCTTGCACAGTCGCATTGAGGTACTCGCTGATCGCAAAATAGTAACCGCCGTCGCGCAGGTAGAAACCCCGCCCGTTTGGCTCCTCACCATAAGTAGGGATAATGATCCCGCTGGTACCATTCTCTTTCTTTTTAGGAAAAGGGAAAAAACCGAAGGGCAATGCGATCGGCAGTGGCACATCGCTGATCACCAGGTTGAACGGCCCGGAGATCACCTGTTTCTTGTTCACCATCTTGATCTTCGGCGCGTTGATGTAGTAATGCGGGTGCGTCAGGTTACAGGTCGTGTAAATAGAATGGCGGATATAGAAATTTCCCTCCGTATCCTTTTTTACCTTTTCACCCCGGATATTACCATCGCCTTCCTGGGTCACGATGCCTTGGATCAGCGCCTTTTTAGACTTGAAGTTGTAGCGGATTTCCTTCGTATTGTAAGTTTCAGGCCCGTCCTGAAAGATCGGCTCCCCGGCCATTTTCTTTGCCGTTGAATCATAAGTTCCGATCGCGTAAACCTCATTCGTGACCCAGTTGAGACGGATATAGTTGGCTTTCAGGTTGATTGTCCCGTAGGTAACTTCCGCATTCCCGTACAAATGCACCTGCTTCAGAACCGCGTCCATGATCGTCGAATCCTCGGACGTATATTGGACGGTATTTTCAAGATCGTCGGGATTTTTGAGAGAATCGGCAAGGGTTGAGTCTGCTAATGCATTATTAGCGAGCGTACTATCTGCATTTACCCCCCCTCGCGGAACGGACGCACCGGATTTGCCGGCACGGGAAGTGTCCGCACCTGCTTGCTTTTGCACTGTAAGAAGGGAATCCGCTGATTGCTTTGCAGAAGTCGAACTTTTAAGCTTACCCTGATTTTTCCCGGAACCCTTGGAGCGTTGCTGCACACATGCCACAGTGCTGAACACGAGAAACGCCGCAACTACCGACGATATAATAATCGCCTTTCTTTTCAGTTCTAACAATTAGCGTATTTTTGCATAACGAATTTCAAAATTAGCAGAGAAACCCCTTTCCCGTAAGGCCGCAACTAAAAAATAATGTTAAAACTTCTTAAATTAGTAATTGTAACAAGTTTTTTGCTGGCGAGCGTCGCCTTTGTTTTTCAGCAAGAACCGGTTACTGTGAAATCGGGGAGCAAGGTTAATACAGTCGTAATCGATGCCGGCCACGGCGGCAAAGACCCAGGTACCAGGGGCAAATATACCAAAGAAAAAGACGTAGCACTGGCCGTCGCATTGGAGCTTGGCAAGAAGATCAAGGAGGAAACGCCGGACGTCAAAGTGCTCTTCACACGCTCAACGGACGTCTTCATCGAATTGGGCGAGCGCTCGGCCTTCGCCAACCGCAACAATGCCGACCTTTTCATTTCCATCCATTGCAATGCGACGCCACGTTCGAGAAGTGTAAGAGGCACGGAAACCTTCGTGATGGGTTTGCACAAAACCGAAGGCAACCTCGAAGTAGCGAAACGCGAGAACTCGGTAATCTTGCAGGAAACCAATTACAAGCAGAAATACAAAGGCTTCGACCCCGATTCACCCCTGGCGCACATCATGCTCGCCAATTACCAGAGCGCATTCATTTCCAGCAGCCTGCGCCTGGCGGATCTGATTGAAAAGAAATTCCAATCCATCTCAGAACGCGACAGCCGGGGCGTAAAACAAGCCGGGTTCCTCGTTCTGTGGCGTTGCGCAATGCCCAGTGTGCTTATCGAAACGGGCTTCCTTTCGTCTCCCGACGAGGAAGAATACCTGAGCTCCGAAGCCGGACAGGAGGAAGTCGCCAAATGCATTCATTCGGCATTTATGGCATATAAAAAAGATATGGACCGCTAACTCATCGGTCACATATTGCTTTGATTTCTCAAAACAATTTTTGATACTTTGGTGTTAAACCTGAAAATTACTTGAATTAAGGCCATTTGAACGTTTAATACCGCTTAGTCTGCTACATGCAGGACAAACAATTAGTCCATGAAAATATCAAAAGAGGCAAAAGTCGGAGTTATGGCGCTCTTCGCCATTGTCATGTTGTATTTCGGCTTTCACATCCTCAAAGGCTCCGACGTTTTTTCCAGAACATATAAATACTATATCGTTTACGACAATATCGATGGACTGACGGCGTCCAATCCCGTGTTGCTGAATGGGTTGAATGTCGGTCGCGTGCAGGAAATCAAGCTCCTTCAAAACCGCCAGAACCACTTACTGGTGACCATCGATGTGCAAAAAGGAATCGTGATCCCCCAAGGGACAGGCGCGGTATTGGCCGACGGCGGTTTGCTGGGCGGCAAGGTAATCCACCTGGCAATGGGTGCCGGCGCACCGATGAAAGACGGCGATACGCTGATGGCAAAAAAAGAATCGGGTATCTCCGCTGTTTTGCAGGAAAAAGCATTGCCCCTCGTTTCCCACGCCGATTCACTCATTAAAAACCTCGACCTCGTAGTAGGTGGTTTTCAGGAAACCGGTTTAATACTCAACCAGGTTTTGAAAAACTATAACCAGACAGGCACCAGCCTGCAAGGTCTCCTTGCCGAGAACCGCTCAAACCTGCTGGCGATGACCTCAAACCTGAACAAACTCACAACCTCCCTCGTTGAAACCGAAAAGGAATTGAAACCATTGCTCGCCAAAACCGGCAGCCTCGCTGACTCCCTGAATGCATTGCGCCTGGGTGAGACGGTAACAAGTGCGAGAAAGACCATTGAAGAGCTGCACACATTGCTCGCAAGTGTTGAATCCGGCAAAGGGACCGCCGGGAAACTCGTCAAGGACGAGACATTGTATAACAACCTCAACCGCACGATGATCAGCATGAACAAGCTGCTCACCAACTTCCGCGAGCATCCGAAACGGTATATTAATGTGTCTGTTTTCGGCAAAAAAGATAAAGGGCCTTCCGAGTCGCCACTCGACACCGCCACGACGGTCAAATAGGGCCTGACATTTTCCAAATAAATATGAAAGTCGTTTGCTTACCGGTGAACGACTTTTTACTTTTGAAATAAGCCCATTCTAATTACTCACACCATTCTTCATCATCATGACCAGCCAGGAAAGCCTACCACACCTCATCCAGGTCCTTACTGAGAAATACGAGCAGGTAAAGCTCGGCGGGGGCAAGAAAAAAATCGAAGCACAGCACCAGAAAGGCAAACTTACCGCCAGGGAAAGGATCGATTACCTGACCGACGCGGGTTCCGATTTTCTTGAAATAGGCGCGTTCGTCGGTGATGGGATGTATGAAGAAGAAGGCGGCTGCCCGTCGGGCGGCGTGGTGGTGGGTATTGGCTATGTTTCCGGAAAGCAATGCATGATCGTCGCCAACGACGCCACCGTGAAGGCTGGCGCATGGTTTCCGATCGCGGCCAAGAAAAATCTCCGTGCGCAGGAAATCGCGATGGAAAACCGGCTGCCGGTGATATACCTGGTCGACAGCGCGGGCGTGTACCTGCCGATGCAGGCAGAGGTTTTTGCGGATAAGGAGCATTTCGGCCGTATTTTCAGGAACAACGCGCACATGTCGGCGATGGGTATCGTACAAATTTCTGCCATTATGGGAGCCTGCGTGGCTGGTGGGGCCTATTTGCCGATTATGTCCGATGAAGCATTCATCGTGGAAGGTACTGGTTCGGTTTTTCTGGCCGGGCCTTATCTGGTGAAATCATCCATTGGCGAAGATATCGATGCCGAATCGCTCGGCGGAGCCGCCATGCATTGCGAAATCTCGGGCGTTACCGACAACAAGTTTCCCGACGATAAATCCTGTCTCGATGCCATCAAAAGGCATATCGATAAAATAGGGAAGCCATTATCCGCAGGCTTCGACCGAAAACCGGCGCAAGACCCCTCGCGCCAGCCTGAGGAAATCTACAATCTCCTGCCTACCGACAGACTGAAACCCTACGACGTATTGCCTATTCTGGCATGCATTGTGGATAACTCGGAGCTCGATGAGTATAAACCCGACTACGGTAAAACCCTGATATGCGCCTATGCCCGCGTGGACGGGTGGGCGGTAGGCATTGTTGCCAACCAGCGCAAAATGGTCAAATCGGGCAAAGGCGAAATGCAGATGGGCGGCGTTATCTACGCGGAAGCAGCTGACAAAGCAGCCCGGTTTATCATGAATTGCAACCAGAAGAAAATTCCACTCGTATTTTTCCACGACGTCACCGGCTTCATGGTTGGCAGCCGGGCGGAACAGGGTGGCATTATCAAGGATGGTGCCAAAATGGTGAACGCGGTTGCAAATTCGGTAGTCCCTAAGTTCACATTCATTATTGGAAACTCCTATGGCGCGGGTAACTACGCCATGTGCGGCAAAGCCTACGACCCGCGGCTGATCTTCGCCTGGCCAACGGCCCAGATGGCGGTGATGAGCGGCGCCACTGCAGCCCGTACTTTGCTGCAAGTCCAGACCGCTACACTGAAAGCCAAAGGCGAAACCATCACACCGGAAGCTGAAAAAGAACTACTAAGCGAAATTACCAACCGCTACAACCAGGAATTATCCCCCTACTACGCTGCCGCCCGCCTTTGGGTCGATGGCATCATCGATCCCGTGGAAACGAGGCGCATTATTTCGACCGGCATTAAGGCTGCCGACCAGGCCCCCATTGATAAGCCATTCAATGTGGGGGTTATTCAAGTTTGATTTTCACTATCTAAACCTATCATTATGTCTGAAAAAATAGCGTTCCTCGGGCTCGGGAACCTCGGGATGCCTATCGCTGAAAGCCTGCTCGAAGCCGGTTATGAGCTGGTCGTTTGGAACCGAACGGCCTCCAAAGCAGAGCCGTTGATCAAATTGGGCGCTACGGTTGTGGAAGATCCGATTGAAGCCATTACAACCGGCGGACTGGTATTCTCGGTCCTCGCCGACGACGCAGCCGTGGAGGAAATATTTTCAATGGAACTGGTAGAGGAGCTCGGCAAAGACGGGATACACGTTTCAATGAGCACTATATCCCCGGAAACCTCGCGCCAGCTCGCGCAGGTACACGACTGGTACGGCGCACATTACGTGGCCGCGCCGATATTCGCACGCCCGGAAGCCGTGCGCGCGAAAGTGGGGAATATCTGTCTTTCAGGTAATGCGGCCGCAAAAGAACGTATCACGCCTGTTGTTCAGAGTTTTGTAAAAGGCGTCTTTGATTTTGGAGATGATCCGGGAGCTGCTAACGTGATCAAACTCGCAGGGAATTTCATGATTGCTTGCAGCCTCGAAATGATGGGTGAAGCTTTTACAATGGCCGAAAAGAATGGTATTTCCCGCCAAAGCATTTACGAAATGCTGACATCGACATTGTTCGCGGCACCTATTTTCCAGAATTACGGAAAAATAGTGGCCCAGCACGCCTACGAGCCCGTGGCATTCCGGTTTCCGCTTGGTTTGAAAGACATTAACCTGACATTACAAACCGCTTCGGACGTAAATGCTCCGATGCCGTTTGCCGACGTTATCAAGAACCGCTTCATTTCGGGCCTCGCGAAAGGCCGCGAAAACCTCGACTGGGGTGCATTGGCATTAGGAGCTTCCGACGACGCCGGTTTGACCAGGTAGCATAAAAAATGCCGATCCCGCGTGCCCCTGACAAAGAGCACGCGAGATCGGCATCGCAATATCGTTACGTACGATCTTGCCAACCTCCGGGTTGGCAAAACCTATGTCGCCGATCTCCTGATCGGCCTTGAAATATCGTTATCGACCAACCTGCTCGCTGTATCGCCGTGGATCATACCCTTTCGCAAACAGCGGATATTGGTCAAAAATGCGTCTTACGACGCTCCGGTAATGGTTGTTGGAACTTTCCGTTCCTTTGAATATCCCCGAAGCATATCCTCTCCAAACCACCTGGTCGCTTTCCGCGTCAATGAGCGAAACGATCAGCGTGCCCTTGTCGAGCGCATATTTGATGGGCTCGTATCGGAAGCCTTCGTTCTCCGTATCCACCCAGTTCTTGATCACCGGCTGCATATAACCCTGGTAACGCAGGTTATCATAGAAAATACCGTAGTTCACCAGCAGCGTAGGCTTCTCGGCAGTGAGCTTGTAGCCCCTTACCTGCATCTGGCGACGGATCGCCTCATAAATTTCGGTGCAAAGATTATTGGTATCCCTCTCACATTCCAGAAACGTATAAGAAGAGTAATCTTTAAAATTGGTTTCGTAGCTGTAATCATGCTCCACAAACACTTTCCGGCCACTGGAACACCCTGCAATCACGACTACGAGCAGTAAAGCGGCATAAGTAAAAATAGACCTCAGCATAAGCATTTAAATTTGTCAGGTTGTGAATTAAGATATATCAAGAATGTATTTTGAATACTTCCTTACACCACCAATAGCTTATGCAGAACCTTTAAATCTATCCCAAATAATAAGCTATTGATCTGCGCATTTCAGCCGCCGTTACTACAATATCAAAGGCACATTGCCCGGCTCCACTCAGCAATGAAAACCTGATTTCCTTTCCTCTGTTCTTTTTGTCTTGCCGCGTCAGCGCGATAATCTGCTCCACATCTTCCGGCTTGATCTTCACCTTGCCATAGGTCGCGAACAGGAACTCCTCTATATCCGTCAGCGTCTGCTGGTCGATCATTTTCCGCTCAAACGACAGGTAAGCTTCCATGATCATGCCTACTGCGATCGCTTCCCCGTGGAAGAGTCGCTGATGAGCGGGTTTGTTCAAAAAGCACGTTTCAACCGCATGGCCGAGCGTATGCCCGAAATTCAATATCTTCCGCAAACCCTTTTCCGTCGGGTCCTGATCCACCACCTGCTGCTTGATCTTCACCGAATGCGCGATCAGGTCCGGCCAGTTTTGCTGTTCAAAATCCTTCGCCCGGATTTCCTCCCATTTCGCAGCATCGGCGATCAGGCAATGTTTGATCACCTCCCCAAATCCCGACCGTATTTCACGCTCCGGCAACGTTTTTAAAAACACCGGGTCGATCAACACACTTTTCGGGATATTGAAAACGCCCAGGTGATTTTTAAAGCCCTGAAAATCAATCCCCAACTTCCCTCCTACACTCGCATCGACCTGAGAAAGCAAAGTCGTCGGTACCTGGATAAAATCTATTCCACGCTTGTAGACCGCAGCACAAAAACCACCCATGTCACCGATCACCCCTCCTCCAACATTGATCACCAATGCGTGCCGGTCGAGTTCTTCCCTCGTCATGGCCTCCCAAATCTTCTCGCAAGTCGCCAATGTCTTGTGCGCCTCGCCGCTGGGAACGGTTACAACACTATGTTTCGGCAAAAACGCCTTTAAAATCGGATAACAATGCCTTTTGGTGTTGTTATCGGCTATTACTACGATTTTTGAATACTGTTTTGAACTCAAAAAATCCGGTAAGCTCTCGCCTATCGGTGCAATTATTACTGACTGGTTCATTCTAGACTATCATTGAGACGGGCTCATCTACACATACGATGAGTGCAACCAAATGGATGCGTTGATTTCCAGGTTTTTAAAATAAAATTTTGGAAAACCAATTTAAAGATAGCAATTATTATGCTTATCAAATAATCATTTACTTTTTGTATCTCGAGAAATTTTTTCACAGGCTGCATTCCCAGTTCAAATGCCTGTGCCACGACTCGTTTGCTTTTTATTTTGTAAAATTGCCGCTTCTTAAAGATTATCCACCTTTATCTTCATACCATCTCAACAAATGAGTGCTCCGCTGATCTCTGGAATTCAACAGGTAGGAATTGGTTGCCAGAACGTGCCCGAAACCTGGAAATGGTACCGGCAGGTGCTGGGTTTCGATGTACCCGTCTTCGATGAAAAGGCAGACGCCCCGCTCATGACACCCTATACCGGCGGTAAGGTACATTCACGGCAGGCTGCCCTGGCGATCAATATGGCTGGCGGCGGCGGGCTGGAAATATGGTCGTTCACCAGCCGCCAATCGCAGCCGGCTAATTTTAAAGTCGAAATCGGCGACCTCGGCATCAATGCCATCCGTTTCAAGGCTCCCGATGTTAAAAAGGCGCATGATTGGGTTAAGAGCCATTCCAAAGAAGCGACCGGCCCGCTCGTGAAACTGCCCGAAGGTGAAGGTTTCTGGGGAACCGACCCTTACGGAAACACATTCCAGATTACCAGCGACGCCACCTGGTTCCAAACCAAAGGCAAAACAGTAGGCGGCGTCGCCGGCGTGGTAATCGGCGTTTCCGACATCGATAAGGCAGTGGTTTTTTACCAAAACCTGTTGCAACCCCTCAATATCGTTTACGACCAAACCGGCGTGTTCGAAGACCTGCCGACTTCCATTCCCGGCCAGCGCTTCCGGAGAATGCTCCTCCGCAAAAGCTTCACCCCCGACGGCGCATTCAGCCGGTTACTCGGCGATGTGCAGATCGAGCTCGTGCAAGCTCTCGACCGCACACCTAAAAAGATATTCGAAAACCGCTATTGGGGCGATTGCGGCTACATTCACCTGTGTTTCGACACACTGGATATGGATACATTAAAAACCAAGCTGCAGGCGCAAGGCTATCCATTCACCATCGACAGTGAAAGCTCATTCGGCATGGAAAACGCCGCTGGCCGCTTCGCCTACCTCGAAGATCCCGATGGGACTTTGATTGAACTCGTAGAAACGCACAAAGTGCCTATTCTGAAAAAGATCGGCTGGTTTATGGATTTGCAGAAACGCGGGCTCCGAAAGCCGTTGCCCAACTGGATGTTGAAGGCGATGGGGCTGGGGAAGGTGAAAGATAAATAGTACAATTCCCAACTAATTTAAATACAATTTAGCAGAATTAACCATGTAAATCTGCAAGTCTAGTGCAAATTTGCATGGTTAATTCAATACTTACTCCCCACCCAGGCCAGCAACGGCAACCCTGCAAACACCGCTAGCCCCACGTGCCAGCCTGTAAATGCAGCTACGATAATCGCAAGCAACACAACGATCACCGGATAAAGATACAGCAGCATTCCGAACAGAATCGAATCATAAAAAACCGATCTGGCAGTCAGTTTTGCGGCTTTACCTTCAAAAAACGAATATAACGGAAGGTGAATCATGCGACCGATCCAGCCGATTGCGCCCAGTAACGGGTTCTTATTTTTCCCCGAGGGCGCGCATTTGTCGAAAAATTCGCCCAGTTGCCGCTCGCGTTCCGCTTTCGACGCTCCGTCCGCGATCGTGAGGATTTCCGCGTTCATTTTGCGGTCGAGAATGTCGTTAAACTCCCTGAGCCACTTTTCGTATTCCTGCGGGCTGGTTTGAATGTCGTCTGCGGCAATGGCTTCTCCGAAATTCAGGGAAACGCGTTTGCCGGGGCCGCGGAAGTTTTCGTAGTTCAGGCCGGTCGGGATTACCTTCATACTTTGGAGCGCATCGTCGCCGTACCAGATTTTATAGGCCATCCGCGCGGTACCTTTGCCAAGCGGGCGCAAGCGCCATTCGTTTACGCAAATACCTTCCGAGAATACAACCACGGCATCACCCTTTTTCAATGCATCGTGGCTCTCCTGCGCTGTAACATCATGGTTTTTAACATATTGCCTCCCCTCGGACCCGCGAAAAACCGGGATCAGGTTAATCTGTCGGAGCCAGAATGCAGCTGCCTTCTTACGGAAAACGTCCCCGCGGGTGAGCGTATGAATGGGTTGTTCGAGCACGGAACCGATCACCACCGCGTCGAAAAATGAATCGGGATGGTTGGAGGCCAGCAGCAGCGGAGCCCCCTTGGGTAATTTATCGAAATTGACGACGCAAAGCTTTCTCAGATAAATAGGCAATGCGAGGCGAACCAGAAAACGCGAGAAAAAGTAAAACAAAATTCAAAAAGTAAGTTTTCGCAAAATTATGTGATTATTTTTTTATTCAATCCTAACGGCCAGGGTATTCTGCTCCGGCGAGTTTGCTACCTTTGGTGCCATCTGTAAAGCCTAATGCGAGATCAGGAATGCGTTTAAAAGATTATCCCGAAATTATCAGGAAGGCCTGGGCAGGGTTTGATAATTCGATCGGAGTCAAATTTGTAGAAGATATCAGTGCCAAAGTTTCAACCAACCATGTTTTCCGTGTCACGCTCGACAACGACGACAAGGTGGTTGCCAAACTTTCCTATTTCGGTAAATACGAACATTTCAAGGAGGACCACCGGATCATCCAGGCCCTTTCCAATAACCTGCTTTACCCGTTCGAGAATGTACTTGCGAAGTCGCTCGTGAAGAATAACCAGGTTTATACCTATCGCTACCAGGAAGATTTTGTGGATACCTGGGTGGTTTTTTATAACCCGATACGCGCCATGAACCGGCTGCCGCGGCGACTCGACGAGGAACATATCCGAAAGCTGGGTACCGAAACCGCGAAATTCCATCAGGCATGCTTCCGTGCGAGCCGGTCTATTCCGAAATCGTCCAAAAACCTCCGTACCGACATTCAGCACTTGCTGGAAATCCTGGAAACCGATACCGGCCAGTACGAGCACCGCGGGTATATCAATATCCTCAAAAAGCAATGCGATGTTTTTATGAAAAATATCCAGCGCCTGAACGTCAGCTCCTTCGACCTCATGCCTGTTTTTGTGGACTGGAACATTGGAAATTTCTCGGTTACCGACGATTTGAAGCTGTTTTCACGCTGGGATTACGACTGGTTCCGCGTCTCGTCGCGGGTGATGGATTTCTATTTTTTTAGCCGGGTGTGTTCCAATGTCGGAGACCGCACCGTGTTCAGCTACCTCATCGGGCCATTAATGGAAGAGCGGTTCATGATCTTTTTGCAGGAATATCACAAAGTTTACCCACTCACAGAGAATGAGGTGCGCTTCATGAAAGAGGCCTACCGCTTTTTCATTTTGAATTATGTGATCAAATACGGCAAGTACTTCTTCCACCGCTCGTATTGCACCAAGTTGCAACGTGAGGCTTATGAGCTGTATTTCCCGTCGATCGACGGTTTCGATGCCGACAAGATCCTGCGCGCCCTGAAAATCTAGCAACCTCCTTTAATCCTATTCACTCCAAAGACACCAACCGTATGGTACTCGATAATTTCAAATCTGTCATTTCAAAATACGATGTCATTTTCTTTGATGCGTTTGGCGTACTCAAAACGTACAATGGACTGATCCCGGGCATCGAAAACACATTTGCATACCTGCGCGAACACGAGAAGGATTTTTATGTGGTCACCAACGACGCCTCCCGCAGTCCCGAGCAACTTGCTCAAAGTTATGTGAACCTCGGCATCGATGACGTGACGCCCGACCGGATCATTTCCTCGGGCATGCTCGCACGAGAGTACCTGGAATTGAAAGTGAGAAAAGGGACCGTTGCTTACCTCGGAACCGAAAACTCTGCCCATTATATCGAAACCGCCGACCTCAAAACGCTCTCGATCCGGGAATTGGACCTGGCCAATGTCTCCGATATCAATGCATTGGTGTTTCTGGACGATGAAGGGTTCGACTGGAATACTGATTTAACCAAAACGCTCAACCTGCTGCGCAAGCGGAATATTCCGGTTATCGTAGCCAATACCGACAAGACTTACCCGGCATCCAAAAGCCGCGTATCATTTGCCATCGGCGCATTGGCCAAGATGATCGAAGATACTATCGGACGGCAGTTTATCCGCTTCGGTAAGCCCGACCCGCAGATGTTCATTTTTGCCTACCAGCACATTAAGAATCATCCTAATGTGAGCAAAAAGGACATTCTTATGGTAGGCGACACACTGAATACCGACATCCTCGGAGGCAACAAATTCGGGCTTGACACCGCCCTCGTGCTCACAGGTAACACGCAGGCGGAAGACGCGGAAGTGCGTATCCGTGCTACCGGGATCATCCCTACTTATATCTGCGTGTCGGCAGTTGTGGAATAACCCTCATTCGCTGCGCAGGCTCACGACCGGATTCCTCCGCGCTGCGCGAAGGGACTGGAAAGATATTGTCAGTGCGGTGATCAGCACCACGCACCCGGCTGTGAGGGCGAACACCCACCAGCCTAGTTCGATTTGACGGGGATACCTCTGAAGCCAGTTTTTCATCAGGAACCAACCCAGCGGTGCCGCGAGTAAAAACCCCGTCAGCAACAAGCGACCGAATTCCTTCCCGAAAATCCACACTACCTGATTTTCCGTAGCACCCAGCACTTTCCTGACGCCGATTTCCTTCGAGCGCGACTCTGCCATGAATGTTACCAGTCCATAAAGGCCCAGACAGCCTATTGCGATGGCGATCGCGGAAAAAACCTGGATCAGCCCCAGCAGGATATGCTCTGTAGCATAGAAATCGTTGATTTTATCGTCCAGAAAACCTGCCTGGTAGACGTTTTCGGGGAATCGCTTATTCCAGGCTTTTTCAATGCGCGGCAGCAATGTATGCAGGTCGGCACGTTGCAGTTTCACCGCGGCCATCGTGTAGGCGGGGGCCTCGTTCACAATGGCGGCGGGCTGCACGGCGGCGCTCAGCGGATCGAGGCTAAAATTCCCGACAACCCCCACGATCGTCCGCTCACGGTCCCAAAGCCGGATACTTTTGTTGAGGATATCCGCCGGATTGACAATATCGAGTTGTTTCAGCATGGTCTGGTTAACTAATGCTTCCCGACGGGTCGTATCGTCGGCCCCCAAATTGCGGCCTGCAAGTAGTTTCAAACCAAAAACCTCCATATAACGGCTGTCGCCGATCCGGACATTGACCGGAAATTTTTCCTGCTCCTGCCGGTGGTTGAATGTGAACGGCTCGTCCGTTGTCATTTGCGACATGGGCGGTTCCGCGGCCAATGCGACTCGCTTTACCCCCGGCATCACACCGAGCTCGTTAATCCACGTACTTTGCCGCGCCAGATTACCGCCCGGCATTTTCACCATCAGGATATGGTCCTTGTCAAAACCTGTTTCGGCGGTTTTCAGGTGCTTCACCTGGGCTGACATGACAATCACGCCGATAATGAAAAGCTGGGTAATAAAGAACTGCACTACCACAAGACTTTTCCTCACCGAAAAACGGCCCGCCTTCTGATTCCCCGCTGCTCCTTTCAATGCCGTTACGGGATTAAAACGTGCCAGCACGACCGACGGATAGAATCCTGCCAGCAAAATGACGCCCAGGACCAATCCTCCAAACCACAGCATACCGTTGCCTTTCAACAAATGCAGTACTGAAATATCCGCGCGGAGCATCCACAATGCACGGTTCAGCATGGGAAAGCTCAATTGGGCCAATATCAGCGCTATTACGAATGCAGCCACACACAACAGGGCCGTTTCCAGCATAAACTGTCCGGTCAGTTGCGTTTTGGAACTGCCCATTGTCTTTCGGACCCCGACCTCGCGTACCCGCCGTATTGCCTGCGCCGTCGAAAGGTTTATAAAATTCACACAGGCACCAATCACGAGAAATAACCCTACGACAATCAGCGCGTATAATATCGGGCGAGGCGCCGGCCCATATCCGGGCATATGGAACATTTCGCTCAGCGCAATCGTCCGGAATTTATAGGTACCGGCTTCTTTTGCACTGTAATGCTTGCGTGTAATCCCCACGAGACTATTTTCAAGCTGTGACAAGTGTGCCCCATCCTTCAATGCCACCCAGCACATCGTATTAGGCGCACCCCAGGCCTGCATCATATCCGGCTCGCCCCTCAACCCCGGTAATGTGGCGTAGGAAACGAGCACATCGTACCGCAACTGGGTATTGGACGGCGGGTTTTCAATGATCCCGGTGACTGTCAGATCGGCTTTGTTATCAAATCGGAGGGTTTTGCCGACGGCGTTTTCCGTACCAAAATACTTGACCGCATATTCTCGTGACAAAACCACGGTATTCGGCTCGCTCAATGCATTTTGAGGAGCATTGGACGCCCATTTTGTGTCAAAAACTTTGAAATACTCGGGCTCCGTAAAACAGATATTCCTCGATTCTTCGAACTTCTTTGCCATACCTCCCTTCCCATCCGGAACACCCACGATGGTACCGAAAAGGTTATTGAGCCGCACGGCACTTTCCACGAAAGGGTATTCGTCCCTGAGAACTTGTCCCAACGGCCTCGGCGTTACATCGGTTGGCCGTAGCTGATCGGTCAGTACATCGGTAACAATCCAGTAAATATGGTCCGCTTTCGAATGGTAGCGGTTAAAACTGAACAGGTAACCCACGAGGAGAAAAATCACCAGCCCGCTCGCCAGGCCGGCAGACAATCCGAGAATGCCCACCGTGCTGGTGGTGCGATTGCGCCAAATGTTACGCAAAGCGATTTTGAAGTAACTCGTGAACATAGCGGAAAAGAGGTTTCGGGTATTCGGTTTCGTACGATTTTTCAATGCTTTCGACCATCCCGCCCGCTCGAAGCCAAACCGGAGGCGAATGAAGCCTATGACGTTCCAGGTGTACCGCCGGTCGGCTTCCTGCCGACCGAATGCTGTAAGGTCGTTATCGTAACGCTCATAGAGATCGCCCTGGATCTCTTCCAGCAAATGAGGGGAACAGAGCAATTTAAGCAGGCCATCGGCCCAGCGGGGAGGACGGAGAGCGCTCATATTGTGGTTATTAAAACGCCTGGTAAAATAGTATCCCAGAGTTTGTTCCGCATTTCCTTGATTTCAGATAAAGTAACACCGCCAAGCGCTGTCACAGCGAAGAGGCGTTTCCGTCTGCCCCCACGCTCGGCCGTGGCTTCTCCAAGGTGCGACACGAGCATGCCTTTTTCCTCCAACCGGTGCAATGCCGCATGCACGGCGCTGATATTGGCGGAACGCCCTGTCTGGCTTTCCAGCTCATCGGCAATCGCTACACCGTAGGCCCTCTGGTTGAGTACGGCCACGGTGAGTAATACCAATTCCTCAAATTCACCGAGATATGTGCGTTTCATATTTTATATATTTCACTTTTGTAGATAAAATAATCATGCCAACCTTAAAGATACTTATATATCAATTATTTACATATTCATCTACCTGAATTTTCGTCCGCGAATGGACATGGATCGCGCAGAACTGGACAACTAGTGGGAAGGGACGGGCACATAATACTCCCTGAAACGCTGATCTTCCTGGCCCGCCTCAACGGCTTTCCCGAGCTTTCGGAGCAAAACGGCACGGTTTTGATGGCATTGGCCGGCCACGGGAGAATCGGGAAAGGAGCGGGCGGAACGTGTGAAAAGCTCATAGGATTCCCTCAGCAATGCAGTATCCTTTTTAGTCATGAATACTTTTCCTTCTTCAAAATCCTGCCGCCAGCGTTTCGCAACGGGCGCCATGCGTTCCGCTTCCTGGAAAACTTTGAATACCGGGATTACGGGCACTTTCGAGTTTTTGGCTGCTATCGGCGCAATGGGTTTCGCAAAAAATGCGGTAATCGCCTCGGTGTAGGCAATGGCCTCCTTCTGGTTATGATCAGGTTGTTTCAAACGCTGCTCTTCGGAAGGATTTGTAAAAAACGATGCTTCTGCCAGAAGCGCCGGTATGCCGTAGGTATTCCTGAGCACAGATGCCCCGGCATCCGCGAAAATTGTAAAATCAGAAACCAGTGAAACAGGCGTAGCGGGTTTATGTAAATGTTTAAGTAATCTGGCGGCGAGCTCCTTCCCAAAATCTACACTGGCCACATTCTCCGACATATTTCCATGAAAATAGATGATCGGAAAGTTAACCGACGAATCGGCAGTTGCATTGTGGTGGATCGACACGAAAAGATCGGCCCTGCGGTCTTTAGCAAGCTTCGCCCTCTCGGCCAAAGGCACCTGAACATCCTCGACTCTCGTCATTACTACTTTTGCTCCTTTCTTTTCAAGCATTTTTTGCATTAAAAGTCCGACGCGCAGGTTGATCCATTCCTCCCGTTCGCCTCCCGGGCCGACGCGGTAACTGTCCGTGGCAGCGGTACCCCCATGCCCGGGATCAATGCAAATGATTTTTCCTTTCAGAGGCTTTCGTTTGGTTTGCGAAAGGGCGACTGAGGCGATGCCGGTAAGCAGTAAAAAGGTCAGGAGAATACGGTTCATGCGGATCAATAAATTGGATTCATAAATTAGGAATGATCAGGCGGTTGCGCAAGCCTTCCCGACGGTTTCCCTCCTTTATCCTTTTTCCTGCTATTTTTGCCAAAAATCTTTCTATTTACTAAAAGCACACACTTATGCTTGCTAAAACCTACGGAAGCGCCGTTTTCGGTGTCGACGCAACCATCATTACCATCGAAGTCAATGTAGGCCAGGGCCTCGGATTCTACCTGGTCGGCCTGGCCGATAGCGCTGTCAAGGAAAGCCAGCAGCGGGTGGAAGCCTCTCTGAAACATTTCGGCTACAAAATGCCACGCCAGAAACTGGTCGTCAACCTCGCACCTGCCGACATTCGGAAGGAAGGTTCGGCCTATGACCTGCCCATTGCCATTTGCACGTTGCAATGCTCCGATCAGCTGGTCTGTATCCGCAATACCGAAGACTACATCATCCTCGGCGAGCTCTCGCTCGACGGCATCCTGCGGCCAATCAAGGGCGTGCTTCCCATTGCCATCGAAGCGCGTAAGCAAGGATTCAAGGGGATCGTACTACCTGCCGAAAACGCGACCGAAGCCGCCATTGTCAACAACCTTGACGTGATCGCCGTCGAAACGCTGGCGGATGCCATCGGCTTTTTCAAGGGGACCAAAGCTATCGAGCCCCTGGTAGTAGATACCCGCGACCTCTTTTTCACCTCGCAAAATGATTACGAAGCCGATTTCGAGCATGTACAGGGACAGGAAAATATCAAGCGTGCACTGGAAATAGCGGCGGCAGGAGGGCACAATGCCATCATGATAGGCCCACCGGGATCGGGTAAAACCATGCTGGCGAAGCGAATTCCTAGCATATTGCCACCGCTAAGCCTCCCGGAAGCTTTGGAAACAACCAAAGTCCATTCCGTAGCGGGAAGGTTAGGTAAGCAGGCCACGTTAGTCTCGCGCAGGCCATTCCGTTCGCCGCACCATTCAATCAGCGATGTAGCGTTGGTGGGCGGGGGCAGCTACCCTCAGCCGGGCGAAATATCGCTGGCGCACAATGGCGTACTGTTTCTTGATGAGCTCCCTGAGTTTAAGAGAACAGTACTGGAAGTAATGCGGCAGCCGCTGGAAGAAAGAAAAGTAAGTATTTCAAGGGCAAAAATGGCTGTGGAATACCCCGCCAACTTCATGCTAATTGCGAGCATGAACCCTTGCCCTTGCGGATATTATAACCATCCCGATAAAGACTGCGTCTGCGCTCCGGGCGTCGTTCTCAAATATCTGAACCGGATCAGTGGTCCGCTCCTCGACCGCATTGACCTGCACGTCGAAGTGACGCCCGTCTCCTTCGATCAGATATCTTCCACCCGGAAATCAGAAAGCAGCAAAGACATCCGCGAGCGGGTAATCCGCGCTCGCCAGCGGCAGACCGAGCGTTTCCAAAATCACAAGGAAATCTATTCCAATGCGATGATGACGCCTGAAATGGTAAAACAGATCTGTGTTATCAACGAAGCCGGCAAAATGCTCCTCCGCAAAGCCATGGAGCGTCTCGGCCTCTCCGCCCGCGCCTACGACCGCATCCTCAAAGTCTCCCGCACCATCGCCGACCTGGCCGATAGCGAAGATATTAAGATCGAGCATTTAGCCGAGGCGATTCAATACCGGAGCCTGGATCGGGAGAATTGGGCTGGATGACCATGCAATAGTCTATCTTTTCACCTTAAACTTTATTAAATTTGGAAACACAACTTTTGACAAAAGAGATGAGTAACCGTATTGTCTCGGAAATCATGAATGTGCCAGATGCATATCTGGTGCTGGACGCCGTACAGAAAGCACTCGATGAAGAGCGGAAGCGTCGGTTGAAATTTTATAACGACATTACGGAGCAGGAGAAAATCGAGTTTATCAACGGAGAGATTGTGGTCCATTCTCCGGTAAAGATGAAACACAATCAAGCTTCGCTTAATCTGGCTCAGCTCATGAACATTTACGTTAGCAAGCACGATCTGGGCTTTGTCGGAATAGAAAAGATCATGATAACATTGACCAGAAACGATTATGAACCAGACATTTGCTTTTTTTGTAAAGAGAAGGCCGTGATGCTGTCAGCTGATCAAACTCTTTTCCCGGCGCCTGATCTGGTTGTGGAAATACTGTCAACATCGACGGAAGCCCGCGACCGCGGTGTAAAATTTGATGATTATCAGGCACACGGAATCGAAGAATACTGGATCATTGATCCGGAGAACGAAACGCTCGAACAGTATCACCTCGTCAGTGAAGAGTATAAGTTAATTCTCAAAGCCCCAAGCATTGACGTAAAAAGCTTTGCAATCGACGGCTTCCAGATTCCAATTCGCGCCATTTTTGACTACGCCGAGAATCTGAAAGCCATTCAAAATCTATAATATCCTACTCAAAGTTCCTCTACACTTACCCCGCCCAGCTCCTGAAACAACGTCTGCCAGTAATGCGTCACGTGCGGGTTATTCTCTCTGCTTGAAGCAGTCGGTTCAAATGGCGACACGATCGTAACCTGTGGCGAGCCGATAGCGTACTGGTCCAGCTTCTTGATATCCTCTTTAGCATCCGTTTCAGCTTCCGCGTCGCTTTTTGGCGGATTGATGTGGAAATCGCGGCGATCGGCGCCCTTTACGCTTTCTACCATATCACTGAAATAGTACACTTTTACTTCGGAGCCGCTTTCGCCGGCTTTGGCAATCACAGGCAAGCTGGCCCAAATGTCGGTCGACAGGTTTGATGCACCGGTATTCTGCTGGTTAAGCTTAGCCAGCAGCTGACGCAGGTATATGCTTTTTTCCTTTTGCAATGTCAGCTGAAACGCCGTTTCGATCCCCTCTCGGTCGGTAGCGTTCGCGCCTTCGAGGTTATCCCTTTCGCTGCGAACGGTGAGCGATAACGCACGGGCCTTGGATGTGTTTTCGTGGATAAAATATACTTCCAGCTTATCGCCCTTGTTCTTCATATTGTTCTCGATAATATCTGTCAGCGCCTGACGATATTTATCGTTCACATAGCGTTTGTCGACATGAACACTCTGGGTCTTGTCCAGGAACACGAGTGTGTATACCGGCGCGTCGGGAACCGCTTCCTTGGTGGCTTCTTTTTCGCCTCCGCATGAGAATAATGTAAGGAACATGGCTGCGAGCAGCAGGCTGCTTACCTGCGCCCCGACTTTGCTGAAAAAGGGGTGATGGGTCTGATGATTCATAAACTGAAATTATTTGGCTAAACTAATTGGTTCACAAATATTACACAACGCGAAACGGTGTGTATACGCATTTATTTTAATACAAAAAGAAAACCCTTCAAAACGCGTGCCTTGAAGGGTTTTCTTAATGCTTAAACTAAATGCTATTGCTGCGCCTGAGCCTGTTGCTGGATCATCGTTACCAGCTCTTCGGAAATACCGGTTGATGAGTAGCCGCCGTCGTGATACAGGTTCTGCATGGTAACAAAACGGGTGAGGTCGGAGAACAATGTGATCGCGTAATTCGCACAATCATCCGCAGAAGCGTTGCCCAGCGGGCTCATTTTCTCCGCGAAATCATAGAATGCGTCAAACCCTTCTATGCCCGAGCCTGCCTTTGTTTTAGTCGGAGATTGAGAAATCGTGTTCACTCGTACGTTTTTGGCTTTTCCGTAACGGTAACCGTAGCTCCGCGCGATGCTTTCGAGCATGGCTTTGGCTTCGGCCATATCGTTGTAAAAAGAGTACGTTCTCTGGGCTGCAATGTAGGATAATGCCACAACCGATCCCCAATCGTTGATCGCGTCCAGCTTTTCAGCTACTTGCAGGAACTTGTGCAACGACAGCGCCGAAATATCCACGCCTTTCTGGAACCAGTCGTAGTTCAGGTCGCCGTAGGACTTGCCCTTCCGCACGTTCAGCGACATTCCGATCGAGTGCAATACGAAGTCGATCTTGCCGCCCAGGATCTCGGTCGATTTGGTAAAAAGGTTCTCGATATCTTCCAGGGAAGTAGCATCAGCGGGGATGATCTCGGCATCGCATTGCTTCGCCAGATCGTTGATAGCACCCATACGCATCGCGATAGGCGCGTTGGTCAGTACAAACGTCGCACCTTCTTCCTTCGCTTTCAGCGCTACTTTCCAGGCAATGGAGTTCTCGTCCAATGCACCCGATATGATTCCTCTCTTTCCTTTTAATAAACCGTAAGCCATGTTTCCTTTTATTGTTAATTAATTCGGATGTCCGTTCAAAGCGGCAAAGTAAAGCATTTTTAACGGCTTAAACCACAATATGCCGTGCTACGATGCCTTTTGGATACTCGTTCAAGGCTGAGGAACAGGCTTTTCTACTGGTTTCAGATGCAGCTTTTCCTGAAAAAACCGATCTGTGGCATCGTACACACCCTTTACGTCTTTCGAGCGTAACCGGGAGCCGATCACATGGTCGCCACTCTCCGGAAATGCCTTTTCCTCTTTCAACCCCTCAGGCGTTCCCAGCCCTTCGAACATTTTGCGGATCGCCTTCACCGACACCACCTTATCCTGCTCTTCTTCATTTTTATAATAATACCCCACAAAAACGGGCATTTTTACCTCCGCAAAAACCTCCGGCCGGGCAATTGCGTCGATCATCTGCTGCAAAGTCGTTAACCCGTTGGTGTGATACCCCTGCAACCAGAACTGCGCCTGGGCCGGAATGGAATCTTTTCCCATATTGTGGGTACCCATTGCCTTGTGCAAAATCAGCTGGCCCCACGGACCTGTCACGAGCTTCATTGCGGGATTTGCGATAGCCATACAAGGCGAATAAAGCACCAATCCTTTGATTTCCGGATGGGTAGCGGCCAGGTAAACGGAAAGCAATCCCCCAGCCGAAGTACCGATCACAATCACGCTATCTCCCAAAACCTTCCCTATTGCCAGCGCGCGTTTCGCTCCTGCCAGGAAATTGGCGGGCGTCAGATCTTCCAATGCATTCGTATCGGCGATACCGGCATCGTGCATACGTGCGAGGTAAAGGTTGGCCCCGTACTTTTTCGCAAGATCTTTGTGAACCGGATCACCCTCGGCCCAGCTTGCCCCGAAGCCGTGGATGTACACGATGCTGTAAGTTGTTTTCTGCTTCAAACTGTCGTTGGCCCACACAATGCGTGCTTCATTGTCCGGTTTCAGGAGCGGCGTAGCTCTTTCGGAACGGTTCACCTCTTCTTCCAGCTTCACAAGGTCACTGGTAACAGTAGGCAAAACCGGTGTAAGGCGTGCTTCCGGCACTTTTGGGCCGGCCATGTAGACCACACCGAGGATCACGAGGATCGCAGCAACCCATAGGATGAATTTTAACATTTTTTATGAATTAAGAAGGTTTCAGAGATACGAAAGATCGCTAGTTTTATCGGGTTAATTTACGCAGGATGTAACCATTCAGCAATTTTTCCTGAATTCTGTTATTCATAGGCCGACTCACCCCTTAGTCAGATATTGTATCTTGCACACCTAACCGATTTACCCTTTACCAAATGCCTAATCTCTTACTCGTTGAAGATGACGCCAACCTGGGAATGCTTCTTCAGGAATATCTGACCGATAAAGGCTTCCCTACCGACCTTGCTACTGATGGACAAAAGGGATGGCAGCATTTTGTGGATAAAGAATACGATTTGTGCATTTTCGACGTGATGATGCCGAAAAAAGATGGGTTTTCACTGGCAAAAGAGGTACGTATGAGTGGGCGTGATGTGCCTATTATTTTTCTAACGGCGAAGTCGATGAAGGAAGATACCATGCAGGGCTTCCGCGTCGGGGCGGATGACTATGTTACCAAGCCGTTCGACCGCGAAGAATTGCTCATGCGTATTCAGGCGATATTGAGGCGCTATACACGGCAATCCGACCAGCAAGAGGAGTTCAAAATATTTCGGATTGGCCAGTATAGCTTCGATTATAACCACCAGCAATTATCCATCGGCGAGAATTCCGCACGCCTCACGAGCAAGGAATCGGAGTTGCTCAAACTTTTCTGTCAAAATCTCAATCAACCTATCAGCAGAAGCTTCGCACTGAAAACCATCTGGGGAGACGATTCCTATTTCAATGCGCGCAGCATGGATGTTTACATTACCAAACTCCGCAAATACCTCCGCGAAGACCCGTCCATCCAGATCATGAATCTGCATGGGGAGGGGTTTAAGTTGATGGTAGGGTGAAAGGAGGAAAGGGAGGATGGAGAAATGGGAGGAGTTTAAAGGGCGACTAAAAAGGGGCGGTTTGGGAAACTCTGCGTTTCTTTGCGTGGTTTTCCTTTTAGTATTTCATTAGCTTCAATAAAAAGCCGACCGGCCAGATGCCGATCGCCGACAGCCTACCATGATCCAGTTATCCCGTCGTCCCCGACGCAATAGAAAATCCGCAGGTGTGCGTGACCTTGTTCAGGAAACCAATTTGCAGGTATCCGATTTTATTTTCCCCATGTTTGTCGTGGACGGAACGCGACAGAAATCGGAAGTGAAGTCGATGCCCGGCATTTACCGCTACTCCCTGGACAACCTGCTCGAAGAGCTCAAAGAAGTGACCGACCTGGGCATCAAAGCGATAGACCTTTTCCCCAATTATCCTGAAAGTAAAAAAGACCGCTTCGCGTCGGAAAGCTATCGCGAAGACACTTTTTACCTGAAAGCCATCACGGCTGTCAAGGAACAATTCCCGGAGCTGGTGATCATGACCGACGTGGCGATGGACCCGTACAGTTCCGACGGCCACGACGGCCTCGTTGAAAACGGCAGGATATTGAACGACGCCACGCTCGAAATCCTCGCAAATATGTCGCTGGCGCAGGCGAAAGCAGGAGCCGACATTCTCGGGCCGAGCGATATGATGGATGGTCGTGTGGGCTACATCCGCCGGCACCTCGACGCACACGGTTTTACCGATGTGAGCATTATGTCGTATTCCGCCAAATATGCCAGCGCATTCTACGGCCCTTTCCGCGATGCACTGGAATCGGCACCTAAGTTCGGAGATAAAAAGACTTATCAGATGAACCCCGCCAATAAGCGCGAGGCATTGCTCGAAGCACAGATGGATTTTGAAGAAGGTGCCGATATGCTGATGGTGAAACCTGCATTATCCTACCTCGATATTATCCGCCTGCTGGACGAAAACTTCGACATTCCGATTGCTGCCTATAACGTTTCCGGCGAATACGCGATGGTGAAAGCCGCCGCGCAAAACGGCTGGCTCGATGGTGACCGTGCGATGATGGAAGTGCTTACGAGCATTCGTCGTGCCGGCGCCAAATGCATCCTTACCTACTTTGCGAAAGAAGCGGCAGTGATATTGAACAAACGGTAGCGAATTCCAATTGCTGTAACATACAATGTGAAGATGTCTGATTAACTTACGTCTTCACATTTTCTGTTTAAAATCTTCACAAAACAGTCATGAAACTATCATTACTACTGTTACCGCTCGGATTGGCCATTACCCTTCCCGCCGATGCGCAGAAAAAGACTCCTTCATTACCCGAATTTCAAATCAAAAAATCCGAAACCGAAGCGCATATCCGCTTTCTGGCCGGCGACGAGCTCATGGGCAGGCGTACCGGCGAGCAGGGCAACTTCGTAGCAGCCCGTTACATTGCCGAGCAATTCCGTAAAATGGGTGTCGTTCCCGTTCCGGGTAACACCGAAAGTGGTACATCGAGCTATTTCCAGCGGGTTCCATTCGAAAAAATGGGCGCTAATGGCCCGGGAGAGATCGCTGCGGATGCCGAAATCATGAAAAGCGGCACCGACTGGATATTGATGGCCGGCGATGCCGTGGATTTGAAAGCACCGATCGTATATGCAAGTTTTGGGCTGGAAAACGCTGCCAAAAGCTGGGACGATTACAAAGGGCTGGATGTCAAAGGCAAAATTGTATTGGTAGAAAGCGGAACGCCGGAAACGCAGACGCCCTCCGAAATCATCGCTACTTCGACGGAAAAGCGCAAAATCGCCCAGGATAAGGGTGCTATTGCCGTTATAGAGCTTTTCAACGCGCCTATTCCCTGGAATACCGTAAGCAAATTTTTTGCGGGAGAAAAAATATCGCTGGCGGAGGGTTCAGCTGCCAAATCGATCCCGCATGCCTGGGTGAACGGCAAAGAAGCCAAATTCGCTCGTGCATTGCGTGCCGTAAAAGAGGTTACTTTTAAAACTTCCGGAAGAGTTGCCAAACCTGTTTACAGCTATAATGTGGCCGGCTACATTCCCGGTACCGATCCTAAATTGAAAGAAGAATACGTACTTCTTTCCGCGCATTACGACCACGTGGGCGTAGGCAAGCAAGGCGGGCAGACCTATACGCCCGAGGATAGCATCTTCAACGGCGCGCGCGACAATGCATTTGGCGCAACAGCCTTGCTCACCGCCGCAGAAGCATTGGCCAAAAACCCGCCGAAACGTTCGATCGTTCTCGTAGCACTGACCGGCGAGGAAGTAGGCTTGCTTGGCAGCAAATACTACGCCTCACACCCGATTATGCCGTTAAACAAATGTATTTTCAATATGAATTCCGATGGTGCGGGTTATAACGACACCACCATTGTTTCGGTAATGGGGCTTGATCGTACCGGCGCGCGCGTGGAAATCGAAACAGCCTGCAAGGCATTCAGCCTGGGTGTTTTCGCCGACCCTTCACCGGAGCAAGGCCTTTTCGACAGGTCAGACAATGTGAGTTTCGCCAAAGAAGGCATTCCCGCACCGACTTTCACACCTGGTTTCAAGGAGTTCAACGGGGATATTATGAAGAACTACCACCAGGTAACCGACCATCCTGAAACAGTCGATTTCAGCTACCTGCTGAAATTCAGCCAGGCATACACTTACGCGACGCGGTTGATCGCCGACCGCAAAACGGCCCCTCAATGGAGCGCAGGTGACAAATATGAGCCGGCGGCTAAAAAGCTGTATGGGAAGTAATGAATTCCAAATAGAAAAAGCCTTCCGGAGCAGTTCCGGAAGGCTTTTTCTATTTGGAATTGTAGTATTGAATAAGGCTTGCTACCTGTATTTCATCTTTAAGGTCCGGATCGTGTTCCTTTAAATACCGGTCCACTTCCGGCTTCTTAGCAGTCATCAGCGACAGCAGGCTCTTCTTACTCAAATTAACCTTTTGCACTGCGGCACCTGAAAGCACATAATACTCTGTCGAAAGACGGACTATCGTATTCTTTTCGCCCGTGCCAAAGCCAGGATTATAGTTCGGTTTGGTGATCTTCGACCTATAAACTTTCACAAAAGTAATCCTGCCCGAAGCAAGCACAGCACCAAAACCCTTTGACTCACCATTCGGATCATATGTCGCCAGGTTTACATATTCGATATCTCCGGGGCCAATATTCGTTTTGAAGCTTTTGATCTGACTCCCCCGGATCACACGAATGTCCTTCCTCGCTTTGTCGGCCAGCACTTCCAGCTCATCATGGAGCACATTGTAGCGAATACTGATACCCGCAATTGTGTCTGATTCATGCCCGCCAATTTGCGCGACCGGCTTCATCAGTTTTACATCACCATCACGCCACAGTGAATCGATATAAAAATCACCGATCACGCCCGGTTGCTCGGTTGGTGAGGTCCAAAAAACGCCCGATCTCGGCGCATTCAGCCCCGTACCTGTGTTAATTCCGACCTTCGTGCCCTCGCTCACCTGCGCGAGGCAGCCAAGCGGGATCAATCCCACCAGGCCGATTGCACATAGTATTTTCCCCAGCATTACTTCGCTCCCGGAGGGCAGTTCTTTCTCAAATAATCCGTAAACAGCGACTGCAAATGCCGCGACGTGCCTTCTCCTTCCGAAATGCTGTGCGAACGGTTCGGGTAAGGCATAAACTGGAACACCTTATTGGCCCTGATCAGCTCATTGACGAGCATTTCCGCATTCTGGTAGTGTACATTATCATCACCGGTCCCGTGAATGTAGAGCAGGTTACCACGCAGGTTTTTAGCATAAGTAATCGGCGATCCTTTTACAAAATCCTCGCGATTTTCCTGCGGAATACCCATGTAGCGTTCCTGGTAAATGTTATCGTAAGTAAGCTGGTTGGCCACAGCAGCTACGGCAATACCGGTTTTAAAATGCTGCGGATATTGGAATAACAGGTTCAAAGTCGACGAACCGCCACCGCTCCATCCATGCACTGCCACACGGCTGGTGTCGATGAATGCAAATTGTTTGAACATGGCAGTAGCAGCGCCATCCATGTCTTTGATATTGATGCGGCCGATGTTGCGGTATATTGCCTTACGCCATTTGGCTCCTTTGGGGGAAGGCGTGCCACGGTTGTCGATGGAAGCATAAATATAGCCGTCATCAGCCATGCTACCTGCATACAAACGGTTTCTGCCGGTTCCCCAAACATCTTTCACCGTGCTTCCGGCAGCTTCGCCATACACCATGAACACGATCGGATATTTCTTGCTGGCATCGAAATTGGTCGGTTTCACCATCCACGCGTCGATTTCTACGCCTTCGTCGGTCTTGACCTTGAAAAACTCGATATTCGCTTTTGACGAATTGATCTTGTCCTTTGACTGCGCGATGGAATTGTTGGGATCTATCGAAACGTGTTTAGGGAACGAAATCCATTCTACCAAAGGCGATGTTCTCGCGTTCGAGAACTGGTGACGACCGAATTTACCTAGCGGCGAAATGTCGTAAGCATGCGTTCCAGCCTGATCAGCAGGGGTAATGCGTACCGGGGTGCCTTTGCCATCCAGCGAAGTTTTATACAAATAGCTCTGCGTAGCATTATCGGGCGAGGCCATGAAATAATAGGTATTGTTCTTCTCGTCAATGCGGACGGGGCTGATCATGTCAAAATTGCCCGCGGTAATGAGCGTTTCTTTCTTACCGTCACGGCTCACGCGGTAGGTGTGGCGCCAGCCATCCTTTTCACTTACCCACAAAAACTCCTTTCCGCCATTGATCCAGTCCCAGCCCATCGGATCACTCTCCCAACGGCTTTTGATATCAATCCAGGCTTCGTCCTTCTCATTATAAAATGGCTTTGCACTGCCGTCGGTGGTGTTGACATATAACAATGTGCTCTCATTCTGCTTGCGGTTCAGCTGCTGGACCACGAGTTCATTCGGCATACCCGACCATTCCATGCGCGGAACGTAGGTATTCTGCGGATCACCAGGGATATTCATCCATTTGGTCTGCGCAGAAGCAACGTCCACCACACCTATTTTGTAGGGAGAAGGCGTTTCGCCCACTTTCGGGTATTCCACCGGCACGTTGAATGAGTAAATGGAATCCGTGGTATTGATCATCAGAAAGTTACGGATCTTACGAGCGTCGAGCTGCCAATAGGCGATGGACTTGCTGTCGTCGCTCCAACGGAAACCATCACGGCAATCGAATTCCTCTTCGTAGGCCCAGTCGAAAGTGCCGTTGATTACCCGGTCCGTGCCGTCGGTCGTCAGTTGTTTAATTGTGTTACTTGCGAGATCTTCCACATACACATTATGCTTGCTTACGTACGCGACTTTTTTACCATCCGGTGAAAATTTCGCAAACATCAGCGACGATTCCGGCAGTCCTTTGCCCAGTTGTTTCAAAGTTTTGGCCGTCATGTCGTATACCCAGTAATCACCACGGGTATCGTACCGCCACACACGTTTGGTATTGGTATAAACCAAAACTTTATCTCCGGCCTTGCTAATGGAATAGCTTCGGACAGTCAAGGGTGCGCCGCCTTGCGGTGTAAGCTGCGCGGACGAAACGATGATTTTTTCCTGATTGGCAGGCAATGTTACTTCCACGATCTGGCCGTCGCTGGCATCGCGGTAGCCGCTGCCGTCGGGTAACCACTGGAAAGTGTCGGGAATCTGCGCAAAAAGCTGAAAGGAAAGGATTGTTAATGAAAGTGTCCTGAATAATTGCTTCATGTGAGCTTTAAAAAATTAGTACGACAACTATATACTCAATGCAATTTTAACATTTTAATTACTCTTTTGCACCGTCCCCATCGGTTCCCTTTGATTTTGAGCGCCTTTGTTTTTTCAATGCCTCGCTGAGTAAAAACTCGATCTGCCCGTTCAAACTGCGAAAATCCTGCTGTGCCCAGGCTTCAAGCTCCCGCAGCATATCAGGATTGATCCGCAAAACAAATGCTTTTTTCTCCGCCATATCATGGATACAATGTTCCGGCGTTCAGAATGGGTGTCGCCGCTTTCTCACCGCACAAAACTACCAGCAAATTACTCACCATCGCGGCCTTGCGCTCCTCATCGAGATGCACAATACCCTTTTCCGAAAGCATGGCCAATGCCATATCCACCATTCCAACGGCCCCGTTGACAATCTGGCGACGGGCTGCCACCACTGCCGATGCCTGCTGGCGTTGCAGCATCGCACCCGCGATCTCAGGCGCATAGGCTAAATGGCTGATCCTGGATTCGAGGACATCGATACCTGCCCGGCTCAAACGTTCGGTGAGCTCGGCTTCGAGCATTTCGTTGATCTTCCCGCTGCCGTCGCGCAAAGTCACTTCCTGGGTGCTTGCCTCTTCATCTTCCATCGAATCGTAAGCATAAATACCCGCCAAATGCCGCACAGCCGCCTCCGACTGGATTTCGACATATTTCACGTAGTCATCCACTTCAAAAGAAGATTTCGCCGTATCGCCCACACGCCACACGACCACCGCCGCGATTTCGATCGGGTTGCCAAGCTTGTCGTTTACTTTCAGTTTCTGGCCATTCAGGTTACGGGCGCGAAGGCTGATCTTCTTTCTGCGGAACAGCGGGTTCACCCAGCGCAAACCATTTTGCTTCATGGTACCCATGTAATCACCAAAAAAAGTGGTTACGACAGCCTCATTTGGATTAATAACCGTCAGGCCAATCAGAACGATGAACCCGATCGCGCTAATGAGACCTCCGGTTAGCGGATTACCACCCGACACAATACTTACAAAGCCACCGAACAACAGCAGCAGGCCTATCACAAACAGCAGATAGCCAGACATGGAGCGTAATTCTTTTTCGATCATTGTTGGTTTAGTTTGATATTAAATTGATATCACAATATTATCAAACTATTCACGACTTCCTAATGCATTTGGGACAAAAAAATTCCCGGAGCCTGTGATTGGCGCCGGGAGCGGATGAGTGGCTCAATGTGCGTTACTATCTGTATATCGTCACCTGCCGGCTGGTTTCTATCTGAAAATTGATCGGTACATTGTATTTGACCCTTACTTTTTGTCCACGCATTGACCCTGGATCCCACTTCCCGTTCATGAGCTTCACGACCCTCAACGCTTCTTCGTCGAGACCGTAGCCGACGCGGTTCTCCACTTTATATTCACACATCGAGCCATCTTCACAGACCACAAATGAAAGCATTACACGGCCAGCAACGCCATTACGTGCTGCATCGGAGGGATAGCGTATATTCATGGCGAGGAACTTATAAAACTCTCTGATCCCACCTTTGAACTCAGGATTGATCATAGCCTTGGTATATTCTGTTTTTTCTCCATTCACCCAGGAGATCCCGCTTTTGAATTGTCCCAGATCATAAATCTCCTCGTAGTATTGCGTGCTATCGGCCAATTTTCCGCTCCACTTGCCGTCCTTGATACCCTTCACCACCTTACCCTGCTCGAAAAGCCACTTCCCGTTTGGTGTTTCTCCTACCGCTCTCCAATAGCCTTCCCCGTTTTGTACATACTGCGAGCCATCCGGCCCCCACGAATTCATCAGAAACGGTTCGTCTTTTACGCCCATTTTGTTGATGGGAAAATCCCTGTGAGCCCTTATTTGCCCATTCGAATCCCAGTAGACGTCCGTAACTAGCGAATCGGTCAGGAGTTGCTGACGCCTTACCATGCCGGTAAGATCGTAATCCTTAATAAGCGACGCTTTTCCGTCCACACCATATTCTACATACGAAAGCATATGCCCGGCGGAATCGAACGTAACCTCGGTAGCGTGGCTGGCCTCGTTGTAATCTCGGGCCGAAATGCGGTAGGCAGCAATTGAGTCCCTTTCCGGGTTTACGAAACGCGATTTGTAGCGGATTTGCGTTTTGGCAAATTTCGCTTCACCGAGCCGCTTCCACTTTCTCCCCTTCGCTTCTTCGTACGCTACGTCTCCGGAAACAAATCCTCGGTCATCGACGGGCAGCGTCCGCCGGTATTTGGCGCGTGCGGAATCTATCGGATTAAAATTCTCATTGAAATAATCGACAAATGCATGCCTGGCAGCGTCGTAGGTGTTTTTGGCGTCGGCTTTAAAGGTTACAGGAAAAAATACCGTCTGCCTCACCTTTTGCCCTCCCAGCGTAGCAGGCTTCCATGCTCGATACATCCGGAGTACATTCACAGCCGCCGCATTGCACAAAGTGTCGATCCCGCGGGTCACCTCGATGTCGCTCATGCTGCCGTCGGGCTGTACAACACCTTTGAGATAAACCCGGCCATTTACGCCCTTCACCGACGAAGGAAAGGGAATCTGAAGGTTGGAACTGACAAACTGGTTGAGCACGACAAGACCTCCTGCCGGCTCAGCTTTATTTTCAACCTCGTGCGGCAAATAAACCTGCTGCGCCATCGCAGGCGCACCGAAAAACAATAGAAATATAAACAGTTTTTTCATTAGGGTTGATGAGTTACGCTAACAGTAAAAATGATGCTTTTCTTTTAAAGAAACTCATAGTTACTCTGTAAATATTTCAAAACCGGCTTGTAGAAGTAGTTTTTAGTACAAACTTAACCTACTGATAACCTGTCAGTAATATGCAGTTAATATAAAATGAGAAAATTTGTATCATGGGAGATACAACTCACTTTCGCACGATCATTATTTCCGACATCCACCTCGGCGCCGGCGGCTCGAAGGCAGAAGAAGTCACCAACTTTCTGAAAAGCTATTCTTGCAAAAAGCTTATCCTGAATGGAGACATTATCGATGCCTGGCAACTGAAAAAGTATGGTGTCTGGAAGCGGAAGCATACGTTGTTTTTCAAACGTGTCCTTAAAATGATAGAGGACAATAAAACGAAAGTGATTTACATCCGCGGAAATCACGACGATTTCCTCGACCAAATCATCCCGCTGCGCCTAGGCAAGCATTTCCAGATCCGAAAAGACTATATATTGACTTCCGGTACTCAGCGGTTCTATGTGACCCACGGCGATGTTTTCGACTCTATTACCACCCATCTGAAATGGCTGGCCTACCTGGGCGATATCGGCTATACGTTCCTGCTGTGGGTCAATAAATTTTACAACAAATATCGCGCATGGCGCGGTCTCTCCTATTACTCTTTGTCGCAACGTGTGAAGCAGTCGGTAAAAATGGCTGTGAACTATATGACCGACTTTGAGGAGAAGCTTACTGAACTCGCCCGCTCGCGCAGCTGCGACGGTGTGATCTGCGGGCACATTCACCACCCGGCGATTCGCGAAATCGATGGTATCAAGTACATGAATTCCGGCGACTGGGTCGAGACCCTGAGCGCGCTGGTAGAGGATTTCGATGGCAACTGGAGCCTGCTTTATTATGACCAGCAGTCGATCGTCGAGAAGCCGGTAAAACAAACGAGTACTAAAAAAGTCGTTGAAAACTTCCCCGGCATGGAAAAGCAGGTGGCATTCACCGGTTTTCTGACGGGGCGAAATCAGCGCTATCTATAATCATGAGAATCCTTTTTCTGGTTCAGGGAGAGGGCCGGGGGCATTTGACACAAGCCATTTCCCTCGGCCAGGTCCTGCGTAGTGCGGGGCATAAGGTTGTGGGCGCGATGGTGGGAACGTCTCCGGGCCGGAATATCCCATCATTTTTCCAGGAGCAGATCTTTGCGCCCGTGCATCATTTCGCAGCGCCAAACATCATTTACAAAACACAGGGTGGTGGCATGAATGTGGGCCGTACGATCGCCACACACCTGGCGCATTTACCCAAATACCTCAAAAGCCTTCATCGCATTCATGAAACGGTGAAACAGATCAATCCCGACCTGATTGTGAGTTTTTACGATACTTACGGCGGGCTCTATAATATGATCTACCGTTCGGGTATACCGATGGTCTGCATTGCACATCAATACCTTTTACTTCACCCTAAATTTATTTTTCCCGAAAAAAGTCGAATTAACCAGTTCCTGATCAACCTCAATTCGAAGTCGACATCGTGGCTTTCGGCCAACCGGCTTGCCTTGTCGTTCCGCGAAATACCGTCCGCGCCCGAACTGAAAATCACGGTGATGCCGCCGTTGCTCCGCAAGGAGGTTACCCGGCTCATTCCACAAAAGGGTTCGTTTATACTCGTTTACATGACACATCACAGCCTCAGCACGCAGGTTATCGACTGGCATCGGAAACACAAGGATGTGCAGCTGCATTGCTTTTGGGACAATCCGGATGCTTCGGAAGAATTTGTTTTTGACAGTACGCTTACTTTCCACCAGATCAACAGCGAAAAATACCTGCGAATGCTCGCCACCTGTCGCGCATTGGTAACGACAGCCGGTTTCGAATCGGTTTGCGAAGCCATGTACCTTGGAAAACCCGTGATGATGGTGCCGGTTCCTAACCATTTCGAGCAGGAATGCAATGCGATCGACGGGGTGATATCCGGAGCCGGAGTGATGTCCAAATCGTTCGACTTGTCAGTAATTTTTGAGTATCTGCCGAAGCATATCGACCAGTCGGAGAAATTCCGGGACTGGTACCACAGAGGACATCAGCTATTTGTGCGGGAAATTGCGGAATTCGAAAAATCAATCGATATCAGGCGGAAAATGCAGTCGGAAATCTGACATTCTCCGCCTGAATACCTTACTTATCCTTCTTGAAAACAAGCTGTTCGGGGTTTTTATCGAATTTGAGAATCAGCTTATCGGACAAAACTTGATAGCTGCCCTTGCCGTTTGTTGAGTCCGATGGAAGCCAGGCCTTTCGGCTCCATTCCGGCTCGCCTACCTTACTTCCGCCAAAGCCGGTTATTTTAAAAGTGCAATTCGCGCCGAGCGTATAAGCCCCACTGATTGTATTCACAAAAGTGTGACCTGAAATGGTTCCGTTCTTCTGATCATCCGAAAAGCTGAAAACGACGCTTTTATCGCTGATTTTAGGGTCAGCATCCACTGCACCTGTTGCGGTATTCTGGAAGGAGTCCAGGCGCCATGTCCCGGCCAACGAACCGATTTCCGAGCATGGCGGAAGGGCACAACAATCCTTGCCATCTCCACATTCAAATGCGCTCAACGCGAAGAATCCAAACAAAATGAACAGATATGCAATTCTTTTCATGGCTTATATATTTTAAAAACTGATTCCTAACCGCAATGCAAGCCTGTTGTAGACCCGGTCTTCAAACCTTTCTTTCTGGTCCCACAAAGGCACTTTTGTCACATGTGCCTCCTGCCGTTTGTACGTCAATGCGATGGTAAATGCAGCCACTCCGGGCTTTCCTACCTTGATTCCAAGGCCCGGGTTTACCATCAACCCTCCTTTTGTATCAGCGCCCTCCGGATCGTCATGGAACCAGGCAAATGCATAGCCGGCATCGACAGTACCAAACAATTGTACGTTTTTGCGACCGAGGAAATCATATCGTATTCCACCCGCAACAGGGTTCAGCAATGCCGTCTTGTACCAGTCCATTCCGAGCGTCACCCCCGCAGATAATTTCCGATGAATCTGGACACCATTAAATGTCTGAATGGTCAGGCTGGTTTTGCTGTCGACTTGATCGACATTTCCAGCATAAGGATTCTCGTATTTCACCCTTCCGAACAACCCTCCGAATTCGGTGTGGTTAACAAACCTCACGCCCCTGGACGTCTGCGCGTACGACGCAGTGCCGGCCACCAATAGCAACAGATATATGATCGTTTTCATATCAAATCGCTTTTCCTACTGGAATTTTGCTCAGCATTTTCAAATCTTTCGGGTTCGATGCATCGTATTGATAGAACCCGTCGTCGCCAATGAGCAGCAATGTTTTCCCCAGGGAAATCACGTCATAGGCATGCATATCCTTGAAATGCGCCAGTTGGTTCCGATCTACCAAAAACTTGTCGGTCACATCGAATACCTTCAGGCCATGTTCTCCCTCACAAAGGAAAAGCGTCGGAAAATCGATACTCAGGCCATGTGGATTCTCCATCTGATAGCTTTTGATAAGCTGCGGAGCGGCCGGGTTACTTACATCGACAAGGTCAAGCTGGTTCTGCCCGCCTCCGCACGCGGTACCGGTGCGTAGCGTTACATATGCGATGTCCCCGTGTACTACCACCGGATCGCAGGCACGGCCATGCTGGAAATTCGAGAGCTGTTTCGGTTCTGCCGGATTGGTATTGTCATAAATAAACATCCCGGTCGAAGATCCTATAAAGAGTTTGTTTTCGTAAGGAAAAATGGTTTCGATGCCCCAACCCAAATTTACAGTGGCAAAGTCCGCAGGCTGTGCGGGTTTGTCGATCTTGAAAAGATGCAACTGGCTTTGACTAACTGCGTAAAGAAAATTGCGGTCGAGCGCGAAACGCGCCATTGAGCCCGCCTGGCCGTTGTTACCGCTGGAAGACTGCGGTGACGCCGACGACGAGCTGCTCAGAAACGCCCGGTCGGCCAGCCCGAGAAAGCCGCCCCACCACCAGTTTGGCGTAACATTGTCTTCGCAATTCACGGCTACTGTTTCGGTTACCCACTCTACATTCTGGTCGGTAATCGAGCCTACGGATTCGTTGAGCGACCATCCACCCCCGTCGAAAAGGCCTGTTTTGAATACGTTTTTGACCCTGCCTACTTCTTTGGGTGCTGTCGGGTCGGCAATGTCAATTGATACAAGGTCGCAAAAACTGTCGGCATACAGGATATTGTCACGGACTGCGACATCCCCATTGCCGGGAATATTGATGAATGTTACAAATTTGGGGCTGGCAGGGTTTCCATTGTCGATAATATGAATGCCCTTCTTAATCTCATTTACATATAAATACTTCCCCTTCGCATACATCTTCCCTGGCTGTTCCAGAGCCCGTGGCGATTCGACCTTCACCTGCGTCCTGAGCTCCATCAGGGAATGTGTGACATTACTGAAACGACGTACAACGCGTGTCTCCTTACATTGATCGTTGCACGACCAGCATAGCCATGCCACAATACATAACAGTAAAAGTTTAGTTTTCATACGGTTAGGTTTTAGAGGCTAGTAAAAGTGATATTCGTACTTGGGTAAGTGCAGGACACTGTTTTTTTGTAATTAGTTGGAATACAAAACAAAATCGTCCGAAAGCAAGGCCTTCGGACGATAACGCACCCCGAAAATACCGGCGAACCGGTATTTTTTATCTTTGATATTTTTAAATGCTTTTCAGCATTGCTATTTCGATTCCGGATTATTGATCCTGCCCATGAAAAGAATGGTATTGGACGTATTTTCGCTGATTACCAAACCAAACGGTCGGTCGCAAATGAACCTTGCCGGCTCTGGCCCCGCTGATGTAAGCCCAACACCAATCGTTGTCACCGCTGCTGCTTCTGTTCCCTGCTCGTCGATACCCAGGTATGCATCCTGCTTTACAAAATCGACAAAGAGCTCGGCTGCTTTATTGATCTTGCCCAGTTGTGCGCTGTCCTCAAACGCACGCTTGATACCCATTCTCCGCAGTGTTTCCTTCAATTGAGCTGAATATTCGAGTGTAAACTTGGGTAAACCCACCGTAATATCTCGCTCAACCATTCCGTCATTCAGCTTTGACCATCCTTCTCCCGTGATTTCATTAAGCACTGCATCGATCGCATTCTGGCCTTTCGGAATGAGTAAGGTCATGTTAAACTGGCCGTTGGCATATGGCAAGCGGACAGCGTCGTAATTACTTCCGGATCCCACTTTGAAATCAGATTCGGCAAACATCATTTTTACGTTCTTGCTTTGCCCGCCTTCCAGCTTGAATGGCGCATCCTGCGTTTTCTTTGCATCAAATTTGGTTTGCCAGTCTCCTTTGAAATACAATGCGTTCAGAAGAAACATCACGTGTTGTGGCTGGATCTGGTCGAGGACCTTCTTGATCTTTCCATTCGTTTTATCGCTTGCCCATTTGTTAATGCGATCTTTCGCAGCATCGTCAAATGGCAAACCTGTTACTTCCGATTCAAATGAGTTTTTCAAAACATATTGAAAATCATTTTCAACCGAAAAGTCATTTCTATACCAAACCGAATTCGCTAATCCCAAGCTCACTTTCGAATCGGCAACCGGCAAATCGTTAATCAATGTTTTATATGCCGCATTCAAATCAGCCAATGCAACGGCATCCATTTTCAAAGCCTTTTGAATTTCGTCGGAGGTTTCCTTTTCGGCTCCGTTCAGGAGCATTCCCAAAGCCATGTGCAGGCTAAGTGGCGAGACAAAGAAATTTTCCCCCGCAGGTTGCGTTTTCTGCAACGCATGAATGAAGTCAAATGCGAAAGAGGTCGTTCCCTTCGAAACCGAGGCAGGTATAACCACCGGATTTACCTCGTTACCGGGACTTACATTGTCGTTTGTACAGCCAAACAGCATCGTTGCTGCAAGCATTGGAATGGTGATCGACTTCTTTAAAATTTTCATGGCTAACAGATGCAAGGACGTTTTCCTTCTCCACAATCAACCCACAAATCGATAGATTCAAATCAACCGGCAATGGTTGGAAATTTTTCAAAATTATCTCAAAAAGAATAGCGAACCGACCACGAAACGCCATACAAATAAGGGCGCGAATCGAGGCTTTGATTAGATTTAAAGCTCGATGAAACTGCTTTTTGATAAGACCCTGTCAGGTTGGCTCCCCAATTCGCTGAAAGCTTATAATTCAATCGCAATCCTGTTGTCGCGGCCCAGTTCGTGCCACGGTATATTTCATCGCTGGCGGTTGTTCTGATAATATCCCCGGAAGCCGATTCCAGTTCATTCACCAAAAAGAAGTTCGCCATCATCCCACCGAGCACGGAATAGCTGAATTTCTTATCCGGATTCAGCGTGAAACCTGCCTGAACCGGCAATTGCAAATACTGGTAATTATTGCTGACTTTCTTGGCCACGTCGATGTACAACGCACCGTTATTGAAGTCTGCCGCCTTATCGGCCATAGCGGGACTGTTACCTGCCAATGCATTTTCCAACACGTTGGATGCCGCGCTGTTGTAGGCATTCAATACATATCCGCCGCCTTCGTAAGCCGAATTACCGCGGAGATAGCTTATTCCTGTCTCCACAGACCAGTGCTTGGACAAGCGTAGCCCGCCCTGCGTCTGAACCGCATACGAAGCACGTGCCTCGCTGGTCCCGGAAACAGACCGTTTCTGGCTCACCGACTGTGCCATGAAAGCCTGCGGTGCCTCTTTCAATTTCACATTCGGGTTAAATGAAGCGGGCATAATGCCAATGCTGGCGTAATACTCCTTGGGTTTTGCCGCTTTAACCGGCTCTTCTATTTTGACTTCGGGCCGGAAAAAAACATGTCGTTTCTGAACGTAAACATCAAGATCACTATATGGCAATGACGTCAACATTTCCGCGGATGCCGGCTCGTTTTGCACCGCAGCTATTGCGATATCACTGTTTTCCGCACCACTAACCGGCGCTTTACCAGCAATCGCATTCTGGTGGTTACTTGCAGGCTGTTCCTGAATGACACTTCCCGCTGGCAAAGGACCATCCGAATGCGGCAGATTACGTTTGCTGCGTGCATTTGCCTGATCCAGCCCCGCGATACCGGTACTCGCGGTTCCCGCGATTTCACCTTTCCGGTTATTCCGGGCCGGTTCACCGCTTGCCGGGGCCGTTCCATTTTGTTCAGTAGTTGCCGCTAGTTGTTCTTTATTGTCGCCCTGGACTGCATTTGTCTGCTCTTCCAAAGGTTTTGCGGGCTCCGTTTCAGCTTTTTGAAGTGCTTTTGTGCTCACAGCCACCTCTACCTTGCCGTCCTGACTGCCCGAATACCAAATACCACCGCCTACCATCAGCAATGCCGCGATGGATGCGGCTGCATACCACATTTTAGGCGACTGCCACCAAAGGGGAACAACCTTCTCCCGCTCCCCGTCAAGACGCGCCTCGATACCCTCCCACACAGACGGCGGGGGAGCTTCGGAAGCCTCTTTCAAGGCCTTTCTCCACTGTTCTTCAAAATTGTTTATGTTGGACGGATCCATCATCAAATCTTTTTTCTTTGTTCAACTTTTGTTGAAGCAGCATCCTTGCACGCGAGTACTGCGACTTGGACGTTCCTTCGGAGATACCCAACATCTGGGCGATCTCATTGTGCTGGTAACCTTCAATCGCATACAGATTGAAGATCGTCTGACAGCCGGGCGGTAATTCCCGGATCATTTCCATCAGCTGCTGCATCTGAAAATTTCCGAGCGTAAACTCTCTGTCCGACAAACCATTATGGTGTATGTCTATATCATCCAGCTCTTTCAGGTATTTCTGTTGCCGCAAATGGTTCAGCGCCGTGTTCACTACCACCGACCTGAGCCAGTATTCCAGCGGGCTGTCGCTCCTGAATGAATCGATATTCTCGTAAATCTTGATGAAAGCGTCCTGCAACACATCTTCCGCGTCGGCGCGGTTTTTTGTGTAACGCAGGCAAATAGCGAACAACTTACCCCCAAAAACATCATATAGCTGTTTCTGGGCGATGCGGTTGCGCTGCTTGCAGCCTTTCACCAGTTCCTGTTCGTTAAACGTCATCCGAAGGTTAGGGGTGCTTCGTTCGGTTTGTTAAAAAATTCAGCACCTCTACCCATAAGATAGCCGATTACTGTTGCGTTATGATCCGACTCACTCTGTCGAGCACATCGTAAATTGTCTGACACCCTCATTATGAAAATGGTTGGAACATTTCGTAAAACTATCGCCAAATGTTGGCTACTTTACACAAAGGAACTATTCAATGGCGCATATCATTTAATAAGTACAACCTAAAATCTATCACCCATGAGCCAATATATGGTTGAAATCCAGCTACCGGCTGTCATGTCGGAAGATTTCACAGCAAAAATACCTGCTCAGAGAAAAAAGATAAATGAACTGATGGAACAAGGAAGGCTGATGTCTTACGCTTTGTCCGATGATTACTCCCGGCTCTGGTGTGTGGTAAGAGCAGAAACCGAATTTGAAGTAATGTCGCTCGTCTCGGAATTTCCGCTGATCGATTATATGGATCCCAAAATAACCAAGCTTATGTTCAATAATGTGGTAGCGCTTCGCTTGCCCATGTTCTCATTGAACTGACACCATTTTTAATGTATTTTGTTGCCTCGCAGGGTCTCCGTGCGAGGCTTTTTTTATGATTGATCAGAGTTTCCGCGTAATCAGCGCTGTAATTTTCTCCAATTCTATCCGGTCCGTTTCGCTAAAATCGTCGAGCTCGTTGCTGTCTACGTCCAGCACCATCGCTACCGTTCCATTTCTGTGAAAAACAGGTACCACTATCTCCGAACGGGATGCAGAACTGCATGCAATATGACCAGGAAATTGCTCTACGTCCGGCACGATAATCGTTTCGGCCCGTGTGTAGCTCGCGCCGCATACGCCCTTGTGGAACGGTATGCGCGTACATGCGATAGGCCCCTGAAACGGGCCAAGCACAAGTTGCCCTTCCTTTACCGAATAAAACCCTACCCAGAAAAACCCGAATGCTTCCTTTAAAACTGCGGTTATATTCGCAAGGTTAGCCGTGAGGTCGCTTTCGTCAACAATAAGCGCTTCAATTTGTGGAAAAAGTGCTTTATAAATCTCTCCTCTGTTGGTATCTGTTGGTATAAATAATGTCTCTGCCATAACTTTAAATGCTGCTCGATTTTTGGTTAACACAGATGCCTTTTGAATAGTTACAAAAATATGAAAATGCACTCTGACTGAGCCGCTAATACCACGGCTTCTGTTTATATTTGAGGTTCGATAAGTGCTACAAGCAAGCCCCCTTCATGAGTCAACGACATATTTTATTAATGGACGGCCCCGATCACAAGGGTTTGATCTACCATGTTACCCGCATTCTTTTTGCCCACAATCAGAATATTATCAGCAACGATGAATACGTAAGCCCCTCGCGGTATTTCTTTATGCGTACCGAATTCGAAGGCGATACCGATATTCCCGAGCTGTTAAATGCACTCCAGTCTGAACTGCCGGCGGGACTGAACCTGCGCATTAATCCTAAAAAGAACAAGGATATTGTGCTGATGGTCACCAAAGAGCACCATTGCCTGGGCGAATTGCTGATTCGTTATGCATTCAATGAGCTGGATGCTACCATTCTGGCGGTTGTAAGCAATTACAATTCGTTGCAGCCGCTTGTAAGCAAGTTTGGGATACCTTTTCATTTTATTTCCCACGAAAACAAAACACGCGAGGAGCATGAGGAGGCAATACTGAGGACCCTGGATATTTACCGGCCCGATTACGTTGTGCTGGCGAAATATATGCGGATCATCACACCGCAGTTTGTTGCGCATTTTCCAAACCGGATCGTGAATATCCACCATTCATTTTTACCGGCATTTATCGGGGCAAACCCTTACCGGCAGGCCTATGAACGCGGTGTGAAGATCATTGGAGCAACCGCGCATTTTGTGAACAACGACCTGGACGAGGGCCCGATCATAGCGCAAGATGTGAAGGAAGTCGACCACAAACTGACGGCTTCGGATATGGCAACTCTGGGAAAAGATACGGAAAAAGCGGTGCTCTCGAAGGCATTGAAACTGGTTTTTAACGACCGCGTTTTCATCCACCACAACCGCACCATTATCCTATAAAACAAAGAAAAAGCCCTTAGTCAGAATCACCGAGGGCTTTTTGCAATCTGATGGATGTTATTGAATATGTAATCTTACAAAAAATTCTTTAAAACATCAAATTCAGATTCAAGCTGTTAACTAATTCTAAGGATATTCTAATTAAACTGCTTCCGCTGTACGCACCAGTTCAACCAGATCTCCGTCGTTTACTTCTTTCTTGATATCGGCTACTTCCAGGAACCTTGTATAGAGCTCATCCAGCGCCGCTTTTTCGAAGGAAAACCCAAGCAATTCAAGACGATGCTTCAATGCGTGGCGTCCGCTGCGGGCAGTCAGAACGATATCGGATTTATCCACACCCACATCCTGCGGGTTCATGATTTCATAGTTCAGATTGTTTTTCAGGAAGCCGTCCTGGTGGATACCCGATGAATGTGCGAATGCATTGCGACCAACGATCGCCTTGTTGGCCTGCACGGGCATACGCATCATTTTCGAGACCAGCTGGCTGGTCGGATAAATGTACTGCGTGTTAATGCCTGTTTCCAGGCCCAGCTCCTGATGCACTTTCAACGCCATAACCACCTCTTCCAGCGAAGTATTACCCGCGCGCTCGCCGATACCATTGATCGTTACCTCTACCTGGCGTGCACCCTGGTTGATACCCGCGATTGAATTCGCAGTAGCCAGACCGAGGTCGTTGTGGCAGTGGATCGAAATAGTAGCTTTATGAATGTTCGAAACGTGTTCGAAAATGTATTTGATCTTGTTCCCGTACTCGTCCGGCAGGCAATAACCTGTTGTATCAGGAATGTTCACTACCGTCGCTCCTGCACCGATCACCGCCTCTACCAGTTGTGAAAGGAAAACAAGGTCTGCCCGGCCGGCATCTTCGCAGTAAAACTCCACGTCCTCTACTTTGGTTTTGGCATATTTCGTAGCCGCAATCGCCCTTTCGATGATCTTCTCGCGTGTCGTGTTGAACTTATGCTGGATGTGAATGTCCGACGATCCTATCCCGGTATGGATCCGTGCCCGCTGTGCATACTGCAATGCATCCGCAGCAGCGTCGATATCGCCTTGTACTGCACGCGAAAGCGCACAAATGATAGGCTCGCGAACGGCTTTGGAAATTTCTACCACAGAACGGAAATCCCCGGGACTTGAAACCGGAAAACCAGCTTCGATAATATCTACCCCCAGTTTTTCGAGTTGTGTGGCAACAACAATCTTTTCTTCTGTGGTCAATTGGCTGCCCGGTACCTGCTCGCCGTCTCGTAAAGTAGTGTCGAAGATCTGAACTCGATTACTCATTGGTGGGTATTAATTTTTTTATGGGACACGAATTTAACACTATTTCAGGCAATATAAAACCCTTTCCGTCTGAGGGAAAGGGTTTGTAACTTATCAAAACATAACCTTTCCCGGCCTCACGGTAGCTGTTGGAGAATGAGATTGAGGTTACTTTGCTGGTTCATATTCTTGTTGCGAAATTTCGCTAGCCGCGAGTTTCTTCTGCAAAGAAAGCATAAGTTTTGATTGCAACAAATATTGTTTGGCAAAACTTTGATATTTTTAGATTCTTTTCAAAAGCTCTTCACCCGCCTGTTGCGTGTTCAGAACCTTGTCGGCCGGAGTAGTTGCATCCGCAATATCCCGTGTTCTGAAACCATCTTTCAGCAACTTGTCGACTGCCGAAATAATCGCTTCCGATTCTTCTTTCAAACCAAATGAAATATCGAGGAGCAATGCCGCCGAAAGTACTGACGCCAAGGGGTTTGCAACACCTTTGCCGGTAATGTCGTGCGCCGAGCCGTGGATCGGTTCGTAAACGCCCGTGCTGTCGCCGACAGACGCCGATGCGAGCATCCCCATCGATCCGGCGATCTGGCTAGCCTCGTCGGTAAGGATATCTCCAAAGAGGTTTGCAGTTACCACTACATCGAAACGCTTAGGATCTTTGATAAGCATCATCGCGGCGGCATCTACAAACTGGTGCTCAACGGTAATGTCGGGATATTCAGGGGCCAAAGCCTGGATCACCTCGCGCCACAGGCGGCTTGTTTCCAAAACGTTTGCCTTATCCACTGAGCAAAGACGTTTTCCACGCGTACGAGCAGCTTCGAATGCCTTGCGACCGATGCGTTCTACTTCGTAACGGCTGTACTCCGCAATATCGTAAGCAGTATTGTTATCGTTTTTACGGCCTTTTTCACCGAAATAAATGTCGCCTGTGAGCTCGCGGAAGAAAAGGATATCCGAACCTTTCAGGATCTCAGGACGGATAGATGAAGCGCCCAAAAGCTCATCGAACAATTTGATTGGACGAAGATTAGCATACAATCCCAGCTCCTTGCGCATTTTCAGCAGACCTTGCTCAGGACGAACTTTGGCAGTAGGGTCATTGTCATATTTCGGGTGGCCTACCGCACCGAAAAGGATCGCATCGGAGTTCCGCATCTTTTCAAGTGTCTCGTCAGGAAGCGGGTTACCGGTAGCTTCGATAGCCACGTGGCCCATCAATGCCTCGTCGTAAGTGAATTCATGACCGAATTTCTCGGCGATTTTTACCAACACTGCCTTTCCTACCTCTGTAACTTCTTGTCCGATTCCGTCGCCCGGAACGATAAGGATATGCTTTTTCATCAAGTGGTTTAATTGATAATCAATAAATTATAAATAAATAGGTGCATTACCTCACGACAATGCATCAGCTAATGGTTCGGGAGTAACCTTGCTTTCGGGAATGCCGATCAGGTTCAGCATTTTCTGCGTGGCCATGATCGCCGAGAACGTCTGGTCCGAATCGAGGCCGCGTGTTTTCACATCCTTCCCGTTGATTTCCCAGGTAATAATGGTTTCACACAATGCGTCCGTCTTCCCGCCCGGTGGAATCCGCACGGTATAGTCAGTCAGCATCGGCAAGTCGATTCCCTTCCTGATGTAGATCTTTTTCAATGCATTCATAAATGCATCATATTGCCCGTCGCCCTGTGCATTTTCCTCAAAAACTTCTTCACCAAAACAGATCTGCAATGTGGCAGAAGGTTTCAGGTTTTTGGAATGCGTGAGCACATAATTGGTGATCACAACCTTCTCCTCGATCGCGTCGCTGTCGAGAATGTCGGAAATAATGTAAGGCAAATCCTCCGGCGTTACCGCCTCTTTGCGATCGCCAAGCTCGATAATGCGTTGCGTTACTTTTTTAAGATCAGCATCTGAAAGTGTGATCCCCAGGTCGCGCAGGTTGTTCTCGATATTCGCTTTCCCGGAAGTTTTTCCTAATGCGTACAAACGCTGACGGCCGAAACGCTCGGGCATCAGTTTGCTGAAATAGAGGTTATTCTTTTTATCGCCATCCGCATGAATGCCAGCAGTTTGTGTAAAAACACTTTCTCCTACAATAGGCTTATTGGAAGGAATGCGGATTCCGGAAAACGTCTCCACCAGCTTACTGATCGAATACAGCGACTTCTCATTCACTGATGTCGTGCATTCGGGCACGAGGTCATTCAGCACCGCGATCGTACTCGCGAGCGGTGCATTACCTGTGCGCTCGCCCATGCCGTTCACCGTCAGGTGCAACCCGTGCGCACCCGCACGAAGCGCTTCCATCACGTTCGCCACGCTCAGGTCGTAGTCGTTATGCGCGTGGAATTCGAAATGGTGGTTGGGGTAGCGGTCAACGATCTCCTTCACAAAGGTATACGACTCGAAAGGCGTCAGAATGCCCAGTGTATCGGGAAGCAATATGCGCTTAACAGGCAATGTGGTCAGGAAATCGAGGGATTGGAATACATAATCACGCGAACTGCGCATTCCGTTGCTCCAATCTTCCAGGTACACATTGCATTGAATGCCCTTCTGCTCCGCCAGTTCAATCACATTACGAATGTCTTCGAAGTGCTCCTGCGGCGATTTTTTCAGCTGGTGGGTCAAATGGTTCAGCGACCCTTTTGTGAGGAGGTTCATCACTTTCGCGCCGGATTGCACCATCCAGTTGATGGACGCATCGCCGTCGACAAACGTGAGTACTTCTATTTTATCCAGAAAACCGTTTTTACCAGCCCAGTCGGTGATTTTCTTAACTGCCTGAAATTCACCCTCGGACACGCGTGCCGAGGCTACTTCAATGCGGTCGACCTTCACTTCCTGCAAAAGGATCTGGGCGATGGTCAGTTTTTCTGATGCGGAAAACGACACCCCGCTGGTTTGCTCACCATCGCGGAGTGTCGTGTCCATAATTTCAATATAACGGCTATTCATAGGCGTAAAGCCGTCGGGCAGTCAGCAGTCGGCGGTCAGAAAATCGACAGCCGACTGCCGATCGCCGACAGCCTATTAAAATATTCTCTCTCCTTCAAATTCCTTGATCTCTCCCTTCATAGCTTGCAGATAATCGATATCGTCGAAGCCGTTCGTCAGGTTATGTTTTTTATAACCGTTGATGTCGAAGGATTCTTTCTCGCCGGTCGCGACGATCGTGATGGTCTGCTCTGGCAGGTTCACTTCCAGTTGCGCATTAGGGTCGGCCTCGATCGCTTCGAAAATTTTATTCAGAAACTCGGGGCTCACCTGCACCGGCAAAATACCAATATTCAATGAGTTACCTTTAAAAATATCCGCAAAGAAGCTGGAAACCACGCAACGGAAACCGTAATCGTAGATCGCCCACGCAGCGTGCTCACGGCTTGAACCGCTGCCGAAGTTGTGGCCTCCTACGAGGATTTTTCCGGAGTAGATCGGATTGTTCAATACAAAATCCTGCTTAGGCGTATCGTCGCCATTGTACCGCCAGTCGCGGAACAGGTTGTCGCCGAAACCTTCCCGTTTGGTTGCTTTCAAAAAGCGCGCAGGGATAATCTGGTCGGTATCAACGTTTTCAATCGGCAAAGGAACTGCCGAGCTTTTCAGTATGGTGAATTTATCGTAAGCCATTGTTATAATGCTTTATGCCGTAAGCTTTAAGCTTTAGGCCTTTTTTGTAATGCTTTTTTCCAGGTGATACAGCATTCTCTTGATAAGATTAACTCTTTCATTTAGTGACGAATAATCAATTTCTGAAAGGTATTTCAAATCCTTTGAGAGCTGTAAGAGATATTCAACTTCATGGCCGGAGCCTAATGAAATGTGTATAAACCTTGCGAATTCCGAATCTGTTGTCCTGCCGCAGCCCTCTGCAATGTTCGTTGGAATTGATACAGAGGCTCTTCTTATTTGAGAAGTGATGCCGTAAGTCTCGTGCTGCGGAAACCAGTGCGTCAAGGCGTAAACATCAAGAACAAATTCATGGCTTATCCGCCATACTTCATACTTCCTGAAATCTCTCATAAACAAGTGTGTGATCAAAATAGCTTAAAGCTTATAGCCTATTGCCTAAGGCTCCTTCAAAGCAACGTCCGCGGATCCGTAACCACACCCGTTACTGCTGCGGCGGCTGCTACGAGCGGGCTCGCGAGCAACGTACGTGCGCCCGGGCCCTGGCGACCTTCGAAGTTACGGTTGGAAGTACTTACCGCATATTTGCCGGCAGGGATCTTGTCGTCGTTCATTGCCAGACAAGCCGAGCAGCCAGGCTGACGCAGTTCGAAGCCAGCTTCTGTCAGAATATCCAAAATACCCTCTTCCTTGATCTGCGCTTCCACAATATGCGAGCCTGGAACGATCCATGCCGTTACATTATCAGCCTTTTTGCGGCCTTTCACGATAGAAGCGAATGCGCGGAAGTCCTCGATACGGCCATTGGTACAGCTACCGATGAAAACGTAATCGATTTTCTTGCCCAGCATGCTCTCGTTCTCATGAAAACCCATGTAATTCAGCGACTTGTCATAAGTAGCTTTGCCACCTTCCACCTGATCCGAAGTTGGGATCGCTTTGCTGATACCTTGTCCCATTCCCGGGTTGGTACCGTAAGTGATCATCGGCTCGATATCGGCTGCGTCGAAGTTATATTCTTTGTCAAAAACAGCACCTTCGTCTGTTTTCAGCGTTTTCCAGTAAGCCAGGGCTTTGTCCCATTTCTCGCCTTTCGGTGCCTGTTCACGGCCATTGATGTAGGCAAATGTAGTTTCGTCGGGAGCGATCATACCACCGCGTGCACCCATTTCGATACTCATGTTGCAAACGGTCATACGGCCTTCCATCGACATATTTTCGAATACATCACCTGCATATTCAACGAAGTAACCTGTTGCGCCGGCAGTTGTCAGTTTCGAGATAATGTAAAGCGTTACGTCTTTCGGCGTTACACCTTTGCCCAGCTTGCCATTTACGTTTACACGCATTTTCTTAGGCTTAGGCTGCATAATGCATTGCGAAGAAAGCACCATTTCCACCTCGGAAGTACCGATACCGAACGCAATCGCGCCGAATGCTCCGTGGGTAGAAGTGTGGGAATCACCGCAAACGATGGTCATACCCGGAAGCGTAATACCATTTTCGGGTCCAACCACGTGCACAATACCATTACGGGCATGTCCCAAACCCCAGTGTGAAATGCCATATTTCGCCGCATTCGATTCGAGGGCTTTCAGCTGGTTGGCGGAAAGCGGATCGGCTACCGGAAGGTGCTGGTTGATGGTAGGAGTGTTATGGTCCGCTGTTGCGAAAGTGCGCTCGGGATACATTACACCAATGCCTCTGGTTTCGAGTCCTAAGAAAGCAACAGGGCTTGTTACTTCGTGGATAAAATGGCGGTCGATGAAGAAAACATCCGGACCGTCCTCAATTTTACGGACAACGTGGGCATCCCACACTTTGTCGAAAAGGGTACTCGCTTGATTACTCATTTTGATTAAAATTAGAATTTCGCCTTGCCGTTCAGGCTTCAAAGAAACAGCTGATAATCAATGCCTTTCTTAGAAGGAGAACCGACATTACAAATTACCGTAAATTCAAACGAATATGTATAACGGTAACGGTTCAAAAAATAGTGATTTTGGTTTGAGGCAGCAGTTTGAGCGGAAATCTTTATTCGGAGTGATTCAAAATATCACGCAGGGCATCTTTCAGCGGAGGCAAATGCACCTCGATAATCCGCCAAACTATCTCATAGTCAATCCCTGCGTAGTCATGTACCAGAATGTGCCGCGACCGAATGATTCTCATCCATTCAATTTCCGGATAAACGTCGCGTGATATTTTGGGGACGCGGTTAGCAGCCTCGCCTAATACCTGTAAATTCCTGACAACAGCGTCCCGTGTTTTTCGATCGCCGAGAAAAGCCTCGAAATCCATTCCAGTCGTATATTCCAAAATGGCATCGATGGAGTCGAGCATATCCGACAACAAAATACTTGGCTGCCGTTCAGACATAGATCAGGTCTTTTTCAATGAAAGGGAGCATCTGTGGCTTAACTCCCTTTTTACTCACCAGATCCACTTTATGCTCCAACATCTCCTCCAACTCCACCGCCAAATCAATAAACTCGAAACCCACGGGTTTATTAAACTCCACAAGGATATCAATATCACTTTCACTCTGAGCCTCATTCCGGGCGTACGAACCAAAAAGCGCCATAGACTTCAATGCATACTTTTGAAAAAGCCGCTCTTTCGATCTCTGAAGCCTGTATAATATCCCGCTAGTTTCCATGGTTACTGGAATACATTTATTTTAAAAGTACCTCTTTCCCAACTCAATAGCAATTCACCCCTGCCGCTTCGGCGTCGTGCCGTACTTCTCTTTATAAGTCTTGATAAAATGCGAAACGCTCTCGTAACCAATCTCGGTACTGATCTCAGAAACGTTTTTTGTACTATTCCTCAGTAGAAAATCCGCGTAATCAAGCCGTTTGTTTTTCAGCCATAATGCCGGTGAGGTATTGAATTCGTCCTGAAAATCGCGCTTGAATGCCGAAAGGCTACGTCCCGACAAGCGCGCCAACTCATTCAATGTCAGCGGTTTCAAATAATAGCTGTTCATCAAAAACGAAAGATCGACCTTTTCCCCTTTATAGAGACTGTACAAAATACCCCGTAGCTGGTTTGAATTATCAAGCTCCATCAAATGCAGCAGCAGTTCCTGGAATTTCAGCCGCAAAAAATGATTCTTCAACTCGGTCCGCGATCGGAAATAGGGAAATACGGATTGGATGAACTTCTCAAAGTTGTCGTCCGACTTTAAAAGTAATATCGGATATTCGACAGTCCCGGAATCTTTCTGCGCATCGAAAAGCTCGGGATGTAGTCCCACGAATTCTTTCAGAAGCTTTTCGTCAAAAAAGAAAACCAGGCTCTTGTACGCTTCATGAATGGATTCCGACATGAGGTAAAAACCCCTCTGAATGAATAGGATATCGCCCTTTTCGACATGTACTTCCTGTGTCGGGCTGGTGAACTTCTTTTCGCCTTCCAGTACGACAATCACCGCATGTTCCTCGAAAAACACGTCGTATTTGGAAGGATACACCTCATTCCGATACGCCACAAAAGTCATATCCTGAATTTTCAGTGACTCGAATTCCTGGGAGCTTATGTCGGATGGTACGCGAAGCATTGTCGGGCCGAGGGCTATTTCCGGCTTTTAAAAAGTTTGTTCAGGTTCAGATAGTAGTTCAAACTGATCCGCGGCCTGTTGAAAAACGGAATATCTGAAACTAACGACGAAAAGTTGGCAAAATGTGTCACCTCCAGACTTAGCTGCCTGCGGTAGGAAATTCCGGCCTGTGCGCCGAGGATGGCTGTTCGCCAGCTATCCATCGGAAAACTGTATTCAAAACCCAGACTTGGCCGGATATCACCGGAACCGATGTAAGTCCCCGCACTGAGTTCCAGAGTGTTTAAACTGATTTTCTCGTCGGGGGTATAATTGTAGACTTTGCTTACGGAAACGCCCGGCATTGTCGCAAACAGTATTTTAAAGTATCTGTTATGAAATCTTCTTGGCAAGTTCACGCGAAGCCCCGCACCGAAAGTAGGCGTTGCCCCCAGATTAACCCCGGTCTCTTTCCAACTTTCGACACCCCCCATCACATAGGCGTCCATCTCCATTTCCGACTCGGCGGCCACGCCTTTGTGCTGCTTCGCGGAGATACTTAATCCATTGTAGCGGTCGACATAACGTCCCAGATCCTTTGCCGAGTAGCCGCGGACCGGGCCATTATCAGCGCCATCCGCCAGCAATACCGGCAGCTGCCGTACATATTCATCATATTGAATGAGGTATTTCCTCCCGCGGATCAGCCTGTAAAAAGGATAATTAAGCAATTCTGTCAGTTTTCCGTCCTTTTCCAGAAAGTAATGCGGCTCCTCGCTCAGGTCCAGATATTCAAGTAAAGTCGCTTTGGGGCCTGAGGTTACCTCGCGCAAATACACGGTCACGGAATCCTTTGCTTCAAAAGAAGGCGCCAACTCGTAAGTTTTGCTCAAATCGATATTAAGTATACCAATCCGCTTACTGACATAGCGCTCGTTGAGCGGTGCCAGGAAAAACCGTGATGCAACGTCGGGACCGACTTTTTCAAACCGGCCATTCTTTTCTTTCGCGAAATCGACGGTCATCGGACTGGTACTCCAGCCGTCGTAACGGATAAAACCCCTGGCGCTATCGCCTTGGGGCGAAACGATGTACCCGTCCAGCACTTTCCCCTGCCCAAAGCCGCGAGAGAAAGCCATAACAGCAACCAATACCCCAATGATCAAACGATACGACTTCCCTGGCAAACCTGATTTCATAAAAATTATATCACAAATAGCTAAACCATAAACTGAAACAAATCCGGCTGATCGTTCAGATACTCGTAAACCACACGGTTAGCGTCCATTCGCTCGATCAGCGGCGCGAAGTCTTCGCGGTTTTTCAATTCAATCCCAACCAATGCAGGCCCCTGCTCGCGATTGGTTTTCTTCACGTACTCAAAACGTGCGATGTCGTCGTTCGGGCCGAGCACATTCAAAAACTCGCGGAATGCGCCTGAGCGTTGCGGGAACCGGATGATAAAATAATGCTTCAATCCCTCATAAAGCAATGAGCGCTCCTTGATCTCCTCGGTCCGCGTAATATCGTTATTACCACCGCTGATGAGCACAACAACATTTTTACCCTTAATATCTTCCCGGATCAGGTCCAATGCCGCCACCGTCAATGCGCCTGCCGGCTCGGCGACAATCGCTTCTTCATTGTAAAGTTGCAGGATCGAAGAACATACCTTCCCCTCCGGAACGAGCAGAATTTGATTCAGGCTTTTGCTGCAAATATCAAACGTGATATCGCCCGCACGTTTCACGGCAGCTCCGTCGACGAACTTGTCGATATTATCCAATGTGACCACATGCCCTTCCTGAATGGATTTGTGCATGGTAGGCGAGCCTTCCGGCTCTACGCCGATGAGTTGTGTTTTGGGAGAAAGCTGTTTGAAAACAGTGGAAATACCCGACGCCAGCCCGCCGCCGCCAATCGCCATCAGCAAGTAATCGATCTTGAAATCGGCATCTTTGAAAATTTCAAGGCCTACCGTTCCCTGACCTTCAATGACCTGCAAATCGTCGAATGGATGTACAAAAACAGCATTGGTACTGTCGCGATAGGCCATCGATGCATGATAAGCATCGTCGTAAGTGTCGCCTACCAAGTGTATTTCAATCCATTCCTGGCCGAACAGCCGCACCTGTTTCACTTTCTGCGCCGGTGTAGTGGTAGGCATAAAAATGGCACCTTTCACCTCCATTTTACGGCACGCATAGGCAACCCCTTGTGCGTGATTGCCCGCGCTCGCACATACGACCCCGCCCGCGAGGGCTTCGGGCGTGAGGCTCGCCATTTTGTTGTAGGCGCCGCGGATCTTATAGGAACGCACCGTCTGCAGATCTTCCCTTTTCAGGTAAATATTGGCTCCGTACTCCTCCGAAAGGTGTGCGTTAAAAAATATCGGTGTGTGGTTAATAATACCGCGCAGACGTTCGGCGGCAAGGAATATGTTATCGAGAGTCGGAACGGAATGTGAAGTGCTCATGATTATCAATGAAAAGAGCTTTGCTATTTGCAAAGCTCTGTCTATCTCTATACTGTCGGATAGCCCGGGATAACCCCAGACTAAAGTCCGGGGTTCTAGTTACGCTCTGGACGCAGGCCACGTACTGTTGAGCCTGCCTGCCACATTTCTGATTCGCGCAGCTCAGCCAGCTCTTCTTCCAGTTTCACACGGTAATCAGGTTGTGAGTTACGGGTGATAGAGATTGTAGCTTGTTCGCCGCTTTTTACAGAATTGTAAAGTTGCTCGAAAACAGGCTTGGTAGCGTCACGGAAAGGTTTCCACCAGTCCAAAGCACCACGCTGCGCAGTAGTAGAGCAGTTAGCGTACATCCAGTCCATACCGTTTTCAGCAACCAATGGCATCAACGATTGAGTCAGCTCTTCAACTGTTTCGTTGAATGCTTCCGATGGTGTATGGCCATTTGAACGCAACACTTCATATTGTGCGGCAAAAATACCCTGGATAGCACCCATCAAAGTACCACGCTCACCGGTAAGGTCAGACGTTACTTCACGGTAGAAATCAGTTTCGAACAGGTAACCTGAACCTACACCGATACCCATAGCGATACATTTTTCACGTGCTTTGCCAGTTGCATCCTGGAATACCGCAAAAGAAGAGTTCAATCCTTTTCCTTCTACGAACAGGCGGCGCAATGAAGTTCCCGATCCTTTTGGAGCAACCAGGTATACGTCAACGTCAGCAGGAGGAACGATGCCAGTCTGATCTTTATAAGTTACACCGAAACCGTGTGAGAAATACAGCGATTTACCAGCAGTAAGGTGTTTTTTAACAGTTGGCCAAAGTTCGATCTGAGCAGCGTCAGAAAGCAAGTAGCAAATGATAGTTCCTTTTGCAAGCGCCTCTTCGATGTCGAAAAGGGTTTCGCCTGGTACCCATCCGTCAGCAACGGCTTTGTCCCAAGACTTACCACCTTTACGCTGACCAACGATTACATTGAATCCGTTGTCACGCATGTTCAAGCTTTGGCCTGGGCCTTGTACGCCGTAACCAATTACAGCGATAGTTTCAGTAGAAAGTACTTCACGTGCTTTTTCAAGTGGAAATTCTTCACGGGTTACTACTTCTTCTTCGACCCCGCCGAAATTTAATTTTGCCATTGATTATTGATTGGATTATTGATTTACTACGAATTAAAAAGCAATACTACTAAAAGTTGACCGACTATTGGTAATACTCCCACTCAGCTTCCGGCAGATAATCTACCAGTGTCTGAGGCGATTTACTTACCGCCACCCGGCCCGAGCGAACGAATTCGAGGATCTCGTGGGGTTTGATATAGTCGAAAAATTCAAATATCTCTTCTTCGGTACCGGTCTTCTGAATGATCACGTAGGTGAGGTGCCAGTATACCACCCAGGCTTTGTAAACCTTGTTGATAGTCTCGATATCGAGCGGTTTAGCGCCAATCGGCGTCGAAACCTTGAACAATGCGATCTCGTTGTAGGCGATATCTTCATTGAGATAGCCGAACACGGCAAGCACTTCGATGATCTTACGGATCTGGCGGACCAGCTTTTCCACCGCGTCGCGCGACTCATGGCGAATGACGATCGTGAAGCGGGAAATACCCTTACGCTCGGTCTCCGAAACGGTCAGGCTATCGATATTGATCCGCCTCCGGGTGAAAATCGTCGTGATCTTGTTAAGAATGCCGATCGTGTTTTCAGTAAAAACACAAATGGTGTATGATGTCATAATTTTCTTCCTCTTTTATATTATTCCAAACGAATATCCGCTACGCAAGCTCCGGTTGGAACCATCGGGAATACGTTCTCTTCTTTCTCCACCAATACTTCCAACAGGTAGGGCTTGTCGGAAGCCAGCATTTTGTCGAGCGACGCGTGCAAATCCTCACGCTTTCCACAAGTATGGCCGTCAATACCGAAACCTTTGGCGATCGTGATAAAATCAGGGTTTTGCAGCTCCACGAACGAGTACCGTTTCTGGTGGAAAAGCTGCTGCCACTGGCGTACCATTCCGAGAAAGTTATTGTTCAGAATGATGATCTTCACCGGCAAACCACTTTGGGCGATGGTACCAAGCTCCTGGATCGTCATCTGGAAACATCCGTCACCGATCATCGCCACAACCTCACGGTCAGGTGCGCCTACTTTCGCTCCGAATGAGGCCGGCAAGGCGTAACCCATTGTTCCCAAACCGCCTGATGTAATGAAAGAGCTCGGCTTCTTGAACTGGTAATAACGTGCAGTCATCATCTGGTGCTGGCCCACGTCCGCCACGATCACCGCTTCACCTTTGGTTTTATCCGAAAGCGTGCGGATCACTTCCGCCATTTTGATCTTCTCCGTAGTCGGAGCCAATTCCGGCTGGGTGATTTTCTCGTCTTCAATTGCGTCGTATTTCTTGAATTCCGCTTTCCAGGCTTCGTGATTATTTTCATTCACCAATGGAAGCAGCATTTCCAATGCAATTCTAGCATCGCCTACCACCGGCGCATCCGCTTTTACGATCTTATCGATCTCGGCCGGATCGATTTCAATGTGAACTACCTTCGCTTGTTTTGCGTAACGGCTCAAATCGCCGGTTACGCGGTCGTCGAAACGCATTCCGACGGCGATAATGAGGTCGCATTGGTTGGTTAGCACGTTGGTACCGTAGTTTCCGTGCATCCCAAGCCAGCCCATGTAATTAGGGTGGTCAACCGACATGGAAGAAAGTCCCAGCAAAGTAGAAGCCGCCGGAATATCCGTTTTTTCGATGAACCGGATCAACTCCTGCTCTGCACCGGAGATTCGTACCCCGTGGCCTACGAACAGGAACGGACGTTTCGCCTGGTTAATCAGTTTCGCAGCCACCGCCAGTTGCTCTTCCTTTGGAGAAATGCGCGGGTGATAGCTCAGCAACTTTTCCGTTTTCTTATGTACGAAAGGCTTCGTCATCAGTTTCTGCTGCGCATCCTTTGTAATATCGATCAAAACAGGACCCGGACGGCCTGATTTTGCTATATAAAATGCTTTGGCAATGATTTCAGGGATCTCATCGGCATTGGTAATCTGATAATTCCATTTGGTGATCGGAATGGTGATCCCCATCACATCCGTTTCCTGGAATGCGTCGGTACCCAGCAAATGCGAAGCAACCTGACCGATAATGCAAACCATCGGCGTAGAATCGATGATCGCGTCGGCGATACCGGTTACGAGGTTAGTAGCACCTGGTCCGGAAGTTACCAGACAGACACCCACTTCTCCCGTAATGCGTGCAAACCCTTCCGCCGCGTGTGCAGCACCCTGCTCGTGGCGAACGAGAATGTGGTTGACCTGATCCTGATAGTCATAGATCGCATCATACACCGGCATAATCGCGCCGCCCGGATAGCCGAAAATGGTTTTCACCCCTTCCGCGATCAGCGACTGGATCACCGCATGCGACCCATTGATCAACTCCGGCTTGGCCACCGAAACCACCGGTTCCGAAGCCTGAATTGTTGCAGTTTGATTTTCATTAAATCCCATGACCTCTGTATTGTTTAGTCGGATGAATTTCTGTCCTTATTCTTCGCTATTCCTACGCTTCGTCAGTCACGCAACCTTCGCTGGCTGACTTCACGGTTCTGATATATCTTCCAAGCATCCCTTTTGTAAAGCGTGGCTCGGGTTGTACCCAGGCTGCTTTGCGGGTTGCCATTTCTTCGTCGGAAATGTGCAGGGTCAGTACGCGGGTGTTGGCATCGATAGAAATGCGGTCGCCGTCTTTCACGAGGGCAATCGGGCCTCCATCGAATGCTTCCGGTGTAATGTGGCCTACCACGAAACCGTGCGTACCGCCGGAGAAACGACCGTCGGTGATCAGCGCGATCTTGTCGCCCAGACCCGCTCCCATTACCGCGGAAGTAGGTTTGAGCATTTCCGACATACCCGGACCACCTTTCGGCCCGGCATTACGGATCACTACCACGTGACCTGCCTTAATTTCGCCTTTCGAAAGCATTTCGATGATTTCCGTTTCGTGCTCGCACACTTTCGCTTCGCCGTCGAATGTCAGACCTTCCTTACCAGTGATTTTCGCTACCGCTCCGCTTGGTGCCAGGTTACCGTAAAGTACCTGAATGTGACCGCTTGGCTTGATTGGTGTTTCGATCGGGAACACCATTTTCTGTGTTTCAAAATTCAAGTCGGGTGCCTCGGCAAGGTTTTCAGCTACTGTTTTACCAGTTACCGTGATACAATCTCCGTGGATCAGCCCTTTGGAATACAAATATTTGGTCACCGCAGGAACACCGCCGATTTCCAGAATGTCTTCCATAAAGTACTTTCCGCTAGGCTTCAAATCAGCGATAAACGGTGTGCGGTCTGAAATGACCTGAATATCGTCCAAAGTCAGCGGAATGTCGGCCGCACGTGCGATAGCGAGGTAATGCAATGCCGCGTTGGTAGAGCCTCCCAGCGCCATTACAACCGTCAATGCGTTTTCAAGCGACTTTTTGGTAATAATATCTTTCGGGGTAATGTTCAGTTCGAGCAGCTTTTTCATCGCCGCGCCGATCTTCTTGCATTCTTCCTGCTTGCCTTCGTGCGTAGCCGGGTAAGAGCTGCTGAATGGCAGGCTCAGCCCCATCGCCTCGATCGAAGAAGCCATTGTATTGGCAGTATACATACCGCCGCAAGCTCCCTGGCCGGGAATAGAATTTTGAATTACCCCTTTATAATCTTCGTCAGAAATATTGTTGGCGAACTTCTTGCCCAATGCTTCGAATGCCGAAACGATGTCAAGTTTTTGTCCTTTATAATGTCCCGAACGGATCGTGCCACCGTAGACCATAATAGAAGGGCGATCGAGGCGCGCCATTGCCATAATGGCTCCTGGCATGTTTTTGTCACAACCCACCACCGCGATCACGCCGTCGTACCATTGTGCTGCCACAACCGTTTCGATCGAATCGGCGATAATGTCACGGCTCGGCAGCGAATAACGCATACCGTCGTTACCGTTGGTCATACCGTCCGAAACACCGATGGTGTTGAAGATCAAACCCACCATGTCATTCGCAGTTACACCCTGCTTCACGTACACCGAAAGGCCGTTCAGGTGCATATTGCATGGGTTACCTTCATAACCTGTGCTGGCAATCCCTATCTGCGGTTTAACAAAGTCTTCTTCTTTCAAACCAATACCATAAAGCATTGCTTGCGCGGCCGGATTGGTTACTTCCTGGGTTAGGGTCTTCGAAAATCTGTTTAATTCTGTCGCCATTGGTGAATGATTGTATTTGAAATAAAAACACCCCACTCGCTTGCGTGAGTGAGGTGCCAGATTATGTGCTATCATCCCACTCACGCCTAGGACGTGACGATAATTAGGACCGGGACGATAAGAGTCAGTTTCATTTTAGCGTAACATTTAAGTCTAGCGAAATTTCGCTGTTTTTGACTTGGTGTTACAAATTAGGAGCCAATCTTTTTATTTTCCAAACATTCAAAGCTTTTTTTGTTATTAATCTATGATAAATACCAAATTTCCTGTCGGTGCAACATCGTTATCGGAAAACATTTAATTTTGAATTCCAAAAACCACGAACCGCAATGATGACTACCGAATCGTCTTCGAACTACAATGATCTTGAAAAAATGAGTGTCCGCGAGATATTGACCTCTATTAACCGCGAGGATCAGACCGTACCTCAGGCCGTCCAGAAATCGCTCCCGCAGATCGAAGCGCTGGTGGAACAGATCGTTCCGAGAATGAAAAAAGGCGGTCGGCTGTTCTATATCGGCGCCGGTACGAGCGGTAGACTGGGCGTCGTGGATGCCTCCGAATGCCCGCCAACGTTCGGCGTACCGTTCGATCTCGTTGTGGGAATTATTGCAGGCGGTGACACGGCCATTCGCAAAGCAGTCGAAAATGCAGAGGATGACTGGAACCAGGCATGGAAAGACCTCGCTGTTTATGAGCCTAAAGAGGATGATACATTAATAGGAATCGCGGCATCGGGCCGAACGCCTTATGTGATCGGCGGCTTGAACGAGGCGCGCAATGCAGGTTTGCTGACAGGCTGCGTGGTCTGCAACGACGGCTCCGCAGTGGCAAAAGCCTGCGAATACCCGGTCGAAATCGTGGTCGGGCCCGAGTTTCTGACAGGAAGCACAAGAATGAAGTCCGGCACAGCCCAAAAACTGGCATTGAATATGATTTCAACGTCGGTAATGATCCGCCTGGGCAAGGTGAAAGGTAATAAAATGGTCGACATGCAGCTCACCAACGAAAAACTGGTCAACAGGGCGTTGCACATGATCATTGATGAGCTGAATATCTCTCCCGACGAGGCACAATCACTGCTCGACGAACACGGAAGCGTGCGCGCCGCGATCGATGCCGTAAGGAAATAGCCTTACACCGAAAGGACGATCTTGCCGAACTGCTGGCCGGAATCCATGTAACGGAGCGCCTGTTCAGCTTCTTCCAGCGGAAATACCTTATCAATTACCGGCACAATCCGCTTTTCGCCTACAAACTGTACCATATCGGCAAATTCCTGCTCGGTACCCATGGTGCTGCCGTAGATATTGAGCTGTTTGAAAAACACTTTCGCCGGGACAATGTCGGTAATATTGCCAGTTCCACCTCCGTAGAAACAAATGCGGGCGCCGGGAGCGGCGATATCGATCAGCTTTGCAAAACCGGGGCCGCCCGCACTATCGACGATTACATTGAAATAACCTGTCTTAGGGCCACGGGCTTTTACGAGCAGGTCCCGGAACCACGTCGGGTTTTTATAATTTATCCCGCCTTTTGCGCCCATTTCGATGGCTTTCTGTATTTTCTGATCGGAACCGGAGGTAACCCACACTTCGGCTCCCGCAGCAATGGCAAACTGAATGGCGAAAAGTGCTACGCCTCCGCCAGCACCCGTCACGAGCACGCGATCGCCCTCCTTGAACCGGCAACGCGTCACGAGCGAACGCCAGGCAGTAAGCCCGCCCATCGGCAATGCAGCCGCTTCTTCAAATGACAAATGCACCGGTTTTTCCACCAGATATTTAGCTTCGGTCTTTACATATTCCGCAAACGTGCCATCATCAGGAAGACCGAGGATTTTATGGTCTTCGCTGTAAAAATCAGGGTTATCACCCCAGTTTTGGGATGGATTAATGATCACCTCTTTCCCTATCCAGCTTTTGGCAACACCATCACCCACTTCCGTCACAATGCCCGCACCGTCGGAGCCGGGGATTATAGGGGTGGTAATTCTCGGGTAAAGGCCTTTTTGTATCCACACATCACGGTGGTTAAGCGAGGCGGCTTTCACTTCGACGAGCACTTCACCCGGTCCCGGATTGGGCTTCTGGGTTGTTTCAATGACCAGCGGCTCGTGAAGGTTCTTTAAAATAGCGGCTTTCATAATGTTGGGTTTTTAAACAAAAAAATGACGAACCGGCCTTCCCGAAACGGAACGGCCATGGTTCATCATTTCAAAATGACTTGAACCGTTTCGGATGCTATATATCCGAATATTCGGTGGGATACAAGAAGAAGCTGGTGTTTTTTGAGACGTTGTTCTGATACTCCGGGTTTACTTTCAGCTTGTTCCATTCAGCATCTTCGGAGAACGATTTCCAATGTGCATCCCGCGATGCTTTGTTCTCGAAAGTGGTCATGTACATCAGGTTTGGCATGTGGCTTCCAACGATCACCTCGCCATAGAATACCGCATTGAAACCCAGGCGTGCAAACAACGGGACCTCGCCGCCGGCATTGAACATCTTCACCTTGTTCTGGTAAATTTTCTCGGTATAGCCTTCGTAGCTACGCAATTCATACACCCTTTCACTCTTTGGGCCGCTCAGATTAGGCTTCATGTGCATGGGCGCGTCCGTGAAAGCTTGCAGTACGATCGACTCGAACCGCGCGTAAGGCGGTGTTTTATAGCTCGCCTCGATATAATCCTTTCCGGCCGAAGCATAGGCAGCATCTTTATCCAACGTTTTTGGTAAAGTTAGAAGCTGATCGAGGGATTTTAAGGGAGTCAGTACGTAAATGAGTTTTCCGGCCATGGTGTCGGTCGCGACAGGCTTGAAAACACCTACATTCTTGATACCTGCGCGGTGAGCGGCGGGGACATATGCGTCTTTGAGGAAAGCTTCTACGCGTGCTTCCTGATCGGCATTTTTAAGATGGTAGATTTTGATTTCGTAAAATTCCCTCTTGGGAGGCGCTGCAACCGTCGCAAATGCGACTACAATCAGTAAAAGCGTGAAAAGGTAATTAAGGTTTCGGTAGTTGGACATGATCGTCAAAATGACTTTAAATAGTGAATTAACCACCAAAAAAGACTTCATTCCCCGAAGTTTACCCTATTCCCATTCCGACTAATTTTTTTCGAAGCGCGTCAGAATTTCGGACATGAAAGTTGCCGTTTACGGGTTTTTGGCCGCTTCGGTTTGGAATCGAGGGGAGCAAATACATAAGACAGTGAGATCTCATGCGCACCGCCGCTACCCGCACCCAATGTCGAAATGGTAAGATCGTAGCTGTAACCGATCGAGAATTTATCCTGACGATAGCCTGCCAGGAATATCAGCGATTCGTGGTTATTGATATTCTGCTCGTACTTTTTGAATGGAATACCTCGGTACCACGCACCGATTACCAGCGGCTCGATGGTCACGTACATACCGGCATCAAACTGATCGTATTTGCCTTGTTTTTTATACATGATGGCCGGAGAAATCGTCTTTTCCTTATCGATTTCGTCTCCCAGGAACGTGTAACCTGCAAACGGGATCCGCAAACCGGCCTGCAAGCTGGCTTTCACAGGGAGACGTGCCTCGGTTAGTCCTGAAAATGCCTGGTTCGGGCGGTTCAGGTGATGTGCAGAAACACCAGCCCAGTACCAGTCGGAATAGAGCATGGCACCTGCACCAAAATCGGCGTAGAACACGTTGGGGCCGCCTTTTGCAAATGGATCTTCCGACGGCTGGCCTGTCAGCCCACCATTATTATATTGATCGCCGAAGGTCAGCCCAAAATAATCGAGGCTACGCGAAGCTATGCCTCCCTGAATTCCGAGACGCAGCGAGGTAAGCTCGTTGAACTGGATCTGATACGAATATTGCAATGCAGCCTCGGTCGATTTGAGGTTACCAAGTCCCTGGCTATCCATCGTTACAAGCACACCGACACCGCTATTAAAGTTGGGCAGGAACATATCCGCACCTATGGAAGTCGTCACAAAGTTGGCCGACAATGAAGGCCATTGGTTACGGTAATTGATCGTTGCGCGAGGCGCCAGAGCCCCTCCTGCCAGTGCGGGATTAAGGTATAGCGGGTTGGCATAGAACTGGGAGAATTGCGGATCCTGGCTCCAACCTTTCAGGCAAAGCAGTGTCAGTAGAAAGAGAGGAAGTAAACGCTTGGTCATAGATGTGTTGGCTTGCCGCTTACCGAAAAACGGCCCCGTTCCGGGCTCAAAAAAATTACCTGATTAATTTCACAAATTATCCTCAAATTGCGTATCAATATTCAAATTAGAGTGGTTTTTACGACATTACCGCACAAAATTTTAACATTTTATTTTCGTTAGTAATGTCGGGTAACCTGAATATTCTATGAGGCGGCTAGGGGTGTTTGAACAAGTAACGAAACATGGGGCGATTTTATAATAGATATCACCGATTTTTTTATGTCCTCTGCCTGCTCATGCTCCTCCTCGGCGCAAGTGCCATGGCACAGACGCCCTTTCTGGTACAAGGACAATGTATGCAGAACCCCGATTGTGAGGCCGACTCTACTTCATTCCGGGATACAGTCAGCCTAGCTACAAAGTGGCAATGGAGTTTCGGGGACGGCGCGACCGATACACGGCGCAATCCCCAGCATTCCTATATGTCGCCCGGCACATACACGGTTACGCTGACCCGAACGCTGAAAAGCGGCACGACGGAAACGGTTACACAACCTGTAAAAATCGGTGAACTTCCTCCTGAATTCCAGCAATGGAGAATAGATACAACCATCTGTAAGGGTGACACTATCACGCTCGATCCCTATCCCAACGGTGCGCCTGCCGGAGCTAAGTATATATGGTATCCCAAAGGCGACACGACTCAGACTTTAAGAGTCGACAGCTCAGGCTGTTACTCCGTAGAGGTGATCGTAAATGGCTGCAAAATCCAGAACCGGATCAATGTCAAGATTTGTATGGAACCGCAGGCCCAGGAGGGGTCGAAATGGTACTTTGGTGGCAATGCAGGCCTTGATTTTTCCAATACACCCCCAACTCCATTGACCGACGGCAAGCTGAATACGCCCGAGGGAACTTCGTCCATTGCCAATTCCAAAGGGCAATTGCTCTTTTACTCCGACGGTATCAAGGTCTGGAACAAAAATGGGGATGAAATGACGTGTACGTTCGGGCCGTGCGCGCCCATGAAGGGTAGCCCGAATTCCACGCAATCGGTGCTCATTGTGCCCCAGCCTACTTGCAGAGGTTGTGAGTACCTTTATAATGTATTCACAACCTCGGATATTAATGGGGAAAAGCTACTGACCGTGAGCGTCGTGGATATGCGCCGTAACAACGGTCTGGGCCAGATTATTGAACAAAATACAACGCTTCAAACACCCACTACCGAGCGCATTGCCGCGGTACGCAATGATCGTGACAGTACCTACTGGGTCGTTTCCCACGACTACGGCACCAATAAATTCCGCATTTTCCACGCTACTACGGGAGGGCTGGTAGAAGTAAGCGCCCCCGAACTCGGTATGGCGCACGATAGTCTCAATAAAGCGGAGGGATATATGAAATTTTCATCGCCGGATAGTACCACCGGCGAACGACAATTAGCCGTGGTAATTCCAGGTCCGGCACGAAACTATGTCGAGTTATATAGTTTCAATGATTCAACAGGGACATTGACCTACAAAAAAACCATGGACCTCGGTCCCGCGCCGCCCATTGCTTACGGTATCGAATTCTCCCCGAGCGGCGAAAAAATGTACGTTTCCTTCCAGGGCGAAAACGGGACCAAATCCCTTTTAAAACAGTACGATCTCTCACTTCCCGACAGTCTGGTGATAGAAACTGCCATTACCATCGACAGCTCTGCCACGCAGAAGTATGGCGCATTGCAGTTTGGGCCCGATGGGCGGATTTACATGGCCATTGAGGGTAGTGAATATCTGGCGGTGATCGGCGAACCGGAAGGGAATTCGCTAACGGGCGTCGACTATGAGCGTGATGGTGCGAACCTCGGAGGCAAAAAAAGCCAGCTGGGCCTTCCCAATATGGTTCAGGACTTTACGCAGGAATCGCAGGGGCCGGGATTTGAGGCGGACGGGTTCTGTACGAACGAGCCAACGACATTCCAGGCCAGCCCCATGTGTGACCCGATTGAGGACAGCTATTCGTGGGATTTCCTGGGGAACGGCTCCTTTACCACGCCTTCCAAGACGCAAACTGCCACTTATACTTACACGCAGCCAGGGAAGTACATGGTAGCCATGCGTGCGACGAACAAATGCACCGACACGACGATCGTACAGGAGATCACCATTTACGAAACACCTTCGAATATCAATCTCGGGCCTGACAAAGATACCTGCGGCGCGTACGTGCCATTGGATATGAAGGTTAATGCCGAAGTTTATGCATGGATCAACCGCGGACGTGTCGTTGGCCGTGGCCGTACTTACAATGCCACTTCTACCGGTCGTTATATCGCGATCGCATTCAACGGGCCGCAAGGCGATTGCTACGCAGCCGATACGATCGAGATTACATTACGCAAGCCGCCGGCCTTCTCCATCGGTCCTGATACTACCCTGTGCCGCGACAGCTCTATTGTTTTGCGCGTTGGAAGCCCTCGCTGGATCGAGTCCAAATGGAGCACAGGCGAAACAACTCCCGATATTACCGTAAGCCAACCTGGCCAGTATCATGTAATTGTAAAAGACCGGAACGATTGCTATAACTCCGATACCGTTCAGGTGGGCGAACGACCATCACCCATCCTTGGTCTGGCTCCCGAAAACTTCATCTGTATTCCCGACGGCCAATCTGTAATACTTGACGCCAACGGGCGAGAGCCTTATGAATATCTTTGGCCGCATTCGGGAGCGACAACTCAGACAATCACGGTTAATCAAGAAGGCAAATACACTGTACGTGCCACCAACAAGGAAGGCTGCGTAACCGAACAAACCACCGAGGTGGTCGACAAATGCGAGCCGCGGTTCTTCATACCCGACGCATTTACGCCCGACGGGGAAGGCCATAATGAGATCCTCGAAATATTCGGGGCCTATTATACCAACTTCTCCATACGCATCTACAATCGCTGGGGCGAGGTTATTTACGCCACCACCGATATCGAAGCGCGTTGGGATGGCACCTACAAAGGGCTGAAAGTACAGCCGGGAAGCTATCCTTATGTACTTTCCTATGAAGCCCTCTATTACCCCGAACGCAACCCGATCGTCAAGCGCGGTTCGGTGATGGTGATCCGATAAGCCTTCCTTTTGCAGATTAAAACAGTTATTTTTGGTTTAATAATGCCAAACCAGCCACCATTGAACCGGACGGCTGGTTTTCACTATCTGTTCAACCGACTATGCGCCAGGATTATCTGTCCGGAGATAAAGAAAACCTTTCAAATACTGATAAAGACATTGAACGCGCATTGCGGCCATTGTCTTTTGAGGATTTTACCGGGCAGGACAAGATTCTTGAAAACCTGAAAATATTCGTACAGGCGGCCCGCCAGCGTGGCGATGCCCTGGATCATGTATTGTTGCACGGCCCTCCGGGCTTGGGTAAAACCACATTATCGAACATCATTGCCAATGAGCTCGGTTCGGGGATTAAAATTACTTCGGGCCCCGTGCTCGACAAACCCAGCGATCTTGCCGGCCTGCTTACCAATTTACAGGAGCACGACGTCCTTTTTATCGACGAAATCCACCGCCTGAACCCCGTCGTGGAAGAATACCTCTATTCCGCCATGGAGGATTACAAGATCGATATCATGCTCGACAGCGGCCCTAATGCCCGCAGCATCCAGATCGGCCTCAATCCATTCACGCTCATAGGCGCAACCACGCGAGCGGGCATGCTCACATCACCGCTCCGTGCGAGGTTCGGGATCAACGCCAGGCTGGAATATTATGATGCACAATTGCTGTCGTCCATTCTGAAACGCTCGGCTTCTATCCTGGGAACACCGCTGCAAGAAGATGCAGCTTTTGAAATCGCCCGGCGCAGCCGCGGTACGCCGCGTATTGCCAACAACTTATTGCGCAGAACACGCGATTTTGCACAAGTAAAAGGCAACGGCCGCATTAACATGGCTATTGCCGAAATGGCCTTACAGGCACTGGATGTGGATCAGAACGGCCTCGATGAAATGGACAACCGCATTCTGAGTACCATTATTCAAAAATTCAAAGGAGGGCCGGTAGGGTTATCGACCATTGCTACTGCCTGTGGGGAAGAGGCCGACACCATCGAGGAAGTATACGAGCCATTTCTGATCCAGGAGGGCTATATTAAACGAACTTCCCGCGGTCGCGAAGTGACTGAAAAGGCATTCAAACACCTCGGTATTCTGCCACGCCATCGATCCGGGGAATTGTTCTGAGCGTTAACTTTTTAAGAAGTTTTAACAATCGGATACAAGTTAAGTCCAGAAGTGGTAATTTTGCGGTGAATTAGCGTGACCGCCTCCTATGATCGAAGTACTGGTTTCCGAAAAATTGGTTGTGAGAGTGCCCTGTGCAGTGATTGAACATGATGGAAAAGTACTTGCCGGGCAGCGTAGCGCGGCTTTGTCCTTCCCCCTCCAATGGGAATTTCCCGGAGGAAAGCTCGAAAAAGGCGAAACAGATGAGCAGGCTCTTTTCCGTGAAATCATGGAAGAACTCAATGTGGCCGTTCAGATCATCGATAAACTTCCCGAAACTTCCAAAGACCAGGGCTGGCGGGAAATCGTGCTCGTACCGTTCATCTGCAAAGTAAATACGACGGATTTTATCCTGACAGAGCACGAGCAAATTCTCTGGCTGGATCCCGAGGATTTACCCAGCCTCGACTGGACGGAAGCCGATCTGAACGTAATCCGGAACTACTACGAATACCTAGCGACTAAAATTTAACCGCTTTCCCTTCACAGTTTCATCAAATTTCCCGTTCTCATAAGCCAGGTGCCCCGACACGAATGTGTGGGTGATGCGTGAATGAAATTCCGTCCCGTTAAACGGCGACCAGCCGCATTTGGAATAGATATTTGAGGGCTCCACCTGTGTGGTCGCATTCAAATCCACAAGGATCAAATCTGCCCAATAACCTTCGCGAATGTACCCACGATCACGGATATCGAAGCAGTCTGCTACCGCGTGGCTCATTTTTTCGGCGACACGGTCGATCGAAATCTTTCCCGCCTTGCTCAGTTCGAGCATTACATTCAACGTATGCTGCACGAGCGGCAGACCGGACGGCGCCTGCCAGTAATGCTGTGCCTTTTCTTCGATGGTATGCGGCGCGTGATCCGTTGCGATCACGTCGATCCGATTGTCCAGCACCGCTTGCAGGATCGCTTCCTTATGGTGCGGCGCCTTGATGGCCGGGTTACATTTGATTTCGTTGCCCAATGTCCGATAGTCCTCCGCATCGAACCACAGATGATGCACGCAAGCCTCGGCTGTCACGAGTTTGGGCTGACCATTCGAGAGCAGGATTTTGCCGTTGCTGCGGTTTCCTACTTCAAACAAGTGTACCTCATCCCCGGTGGAAATGTGCAAAATATGCAGCCTTGTGCCATGCTTATGCGCCAGCGAGCTCGCAAAAGTGGAAGAAATCAGACAGGCCTCTTCATTCCTGATCAATGCATGAATGTCGTAAGGAACATTATCACCATACTTCTCTTTGAAATAGGCCATTCTGGCTTTCACCGTCGGCTCGTCTTCGCAATGCGTAGCGATAATGCAGGGCGCATTGGCAAAAAGTCTTTCCAGCACCTCGGGTGCATCCACGAGCATATTACCCGTCGAGGAGCCCATGAATATCTTGATACCGCAAACTTTTGTAGGATCGGTGCGCATTACCTCATCATAGTTGTCATTCGACGCGCCCATGAAAAAAGAGTAATTAGCAAGAGAGGTGTTGGCGCCGATCTGGTATTTATCTTCCAGCAACTGCTGCGTCAGCGTGTTGGGCACGGTGTTGGGCATTTCCATGAAAGACGTCACCCCTCCGGCAACGGCCGCTTTCGCTTCCGTATAAATATTCGCCTTGTGCGTAAGTCCCGGCTCACGGAAATGTACCTGGTCGTCGATCACGCCCGGCATCAGGAAAAGCCCCTTCGCATCAATCACCCTGTCCGCTTGCACATGCTGCAAATCCCGATCGATTTTTTTAATGTGACCATTTTCAATTATTACGTCTAAATACTGAACCTGGTTTTCATTTACGACCTGGGCATTTACGATCAGCGTTGTCATGGGCGGCGGCGATTGATTGATGTCGTGCAAAGGTATTCAGACAGGTTGAAATTCACTCATTCGAATCCCACAAAAATGAACCTGAAACAACTCCTCCGCGATTTTGCCGACTTGCTGTTCCCACGCTGCTGCGAAAGCTGCGATCAGGTACTTCAAGGGAATGAAGCCACGATCTGCACGCTTTGCCGCATTTCACTGCCACGGGTAGGGCCCGACGGCCTGAATAGCGAAGCCCTGCAATTCAAATTCGTGAATCTTCCGGAAGTGCATTCTACGCAATCATTTTTGCTGTTTACAAAAAGAAGCAAGGTTCAAAAGCTTTTGCATGCATTGAAATACAAAGGCAACAAGGATGTCGGGCTAGTGCTAGGCTATATGTTCGGGCAGGAATTGAAGACCTCGGGACATTTACCCGATGCTGAGATCATTTTGAGCATTCCGCTGCATAGGAAAAAGAGCAAACAACGCGGCTACAACCAAAGCGACCTGCTGGCTGAGGGCTTTTCCAAGGCGACCGGCATCCCTTGGTCCGGAACGATGCTGGAACGGATCAGGTATACCGCTACGCAGACCGGCAAAAGCAAACTGGAAAGACGGGAAAATGTGCAGGGTGTATTTGCTGTCAAGCAGGGATTCTTCCCCGAAAGCGCGATCCTGATCGACGATGTGCTTACCACCGGTGCTACGCTTGAAGAATGCGCCAGAACACTCCTGGCCACCGGTTGCAGGCGTTTTTACATTCTGACCATCGCATTGGCACAGCACTAGAAAACCAAAAAGCCGCCATTCGGAAGAACAGCGGCTTTTGGTTGGTATTATTAAATTATTACTCTTTGTGCGTTCCGGTTGCGATCATCGCGCAACGGAAACCTACCATTGCAGTAGCAGAGTCCTGATCCATATAACGGCGTGTTCCCGGAGATAGCCAGTAGGCTACATCGGACCATGAACCACCTTTGTAAACCCTCAGCTTGTCGTCAACCATCGAGTTACTATTCTTAGTGTCGTAGTTTTTGGCCTCATCCTGATAGCCATCGCGACGGAAAGAGTTCAAGTCGTTTACATCGGAATTTGAAAGCGGACGGTATACGTCGTAAACCCACTCGCTCACGTTACCAGCCATGTCATAAAGACCGTTGTCGTTAGCCGGATACGATCGAATTTCCTGTGTGATGATCGCACCGTCATTGGATTTACCCGCGATACCCGCGTAGTCACCAGGACCGCGTTTGAAGTTCGCGAGCATTGTTCCCTGCTTACGGCCACGTGGCTGGCGCATTGTAGAACCATCCCATGGATAAATTCTTGAATTAGCCTGGTTCTCGTCCGAATATTGTGTTCCGATCATAGCCATTGCTGCATACTCAAACTCTGCTTCTGTCGGAAGACGGTATGGAGGCATTACGTAGCCACTTTCGATGCGGAGTTGCGGTGCCGGAGCGTCAGCAGCTGCAACCGCTTCGCCTTCGGCTTTTTTCTTCTTGCCGAAAGAGAATCCTCTTTTCTTTTTAGCACCACCTGCGGCAGCTGCGCCCTTAGCGTTGTTGGCCTGGCTCACAGCAGCGGTACGCCATGCGCAGTAGTCGTTAGCCTGAACCCACGAAACACCTACCACAGGGTAGAGGCGGAAGCCTGGGTGGCGCAGGTACATTGTTACATAAGAGTCGTTGAATGACAGCTCGTTATACCAAACGTTTGTATCTGGAAGTGCCTTTGCATAAAACTCTTCCGAAGAATCTCTCTGGACCGCATTCAGGTATTCGAGGTAGTGAACGTTCGCCACTTCCGTCTGGTCCATATAGAAAGATTGGATACTGACGGTCCTTTTCGGGTTGTCCCGGCGCGTCATCACATCCTCTTCCAGCGAACCCATCGTAAAACGGCCACCTTCAATGTAGACGAGGTCGGGACCGGCTGGCAAAGCTTTGTACTGCTTTACTTCAAACCCGTCTTTTCCATTGTAAGCCAAGCCCGTTTTGGAACTGGTCTTGCCAGGTTTCAAGCTGGTTGGCTTCTTTTTACTACACGCAGTTGCCGCTAATAACACAATCAGAATCAGCGCGATCGACCGGGTACCCATCTTTTGCATGCAAATCATTGCTTTAAAGTGACTTAAGTGTTTGGTATTTTATAGTATGCGAAACCGCAAATGTATGAAATCAATCGATATATTTTTTAAAAATCAATTATCAGGTAACGGAGGCCTATTTGCTATTGGGTCATTTCCATGAGCAACTGGCGTGCCTGATCAATGCTTTTAACATCTTCACAAATCAGTATCAGCTTGCCTTTCTGATCTTTAAGCGAAATTTGTTTCGGGTGTCTTTTAATGTAATCGATCACCTGCCCGAACTTCGCCGACTGAAAGAATTCGTCATTCTGCGAAGTAACGAAGTAGCCTTTCATGGTATTGCTTTTCAAGGTCAGTTTTTCAAACTGCAAAGCCTCTGCTTCCCAGCGCAAACGCACCGTTTTCAGAAGATCCTGCACTTCATGCGGCACCGGGCCGAAACGGTCGAGGATTTCTTTTTCGAATTTGCTGAGTTCTTCCTCTGTCGCAATATTATCGAGGCGGGTATATAACGACAGCCTTTCGGAAATATTTTTAACATAATCATCCGGTATCAAAGTCGCAAAATCAGTCTCGATCTGCGTGTCCGGCAGCAGGTTTTTCGGCAGGCTGAATGCCCCCTCGAACAGGTCTTTAAATTCATTGCTTTTCAGCTCCTGAACGGCCTCGTCGAGCATTTTATGGTACAATTCGTATCCCAGGTCATTCACAAAACCGCTTTGCTCCGCACCCAGCAGGTTACCCGCGCCGCGGATGTCGAGGTCGCGCATCGCCACCTTGAAACCATCACCAAGATCCGAAAACTCTTCCAGGGTCTGTAAACGTTTGCGCGAATCGCTGGCCAGCGTCGATACCGACGGCGTAAGCAGGTAACAGAACGCCTTCCTGTTCGAGCGGCCCACACGGCCGCGCATTTGATGCAGGTCCGAGAGCCCGAACATGTGCGCGGAGTTGATGATAATGGTATTCGCATTGGCAATGTCGATCCCGGATTCGATGATATTGGTCGAAACAAGCACGTCGTACTCGCCTTCGATGAAATTCATCATCACTTTTTCCAGCTTGTCGCCATCCATTTGTCCGTGCGCCACGCCTATGCGCACATCGGGTACGAGGCGCAGGACGATATTCGCAATCGATTCGATATCATTTACGCGGTTATGGACGAAGAAAACCTGCCCACCGCGCTGCACCTCGAAGCTGATCGCATCACGGATAAATTCCTCGCTGAATGTATGCACTTCCGTCGTAACCGGCTGGCGGTTAGGGGGCGGGGTAGCTATTACCGAAAGGTCGCGCGCACCCATGAGCGAGAAATGCAATGTCCGCGGAATCGGCGTGGCGGTCAGCGTCAATACATCCACATTCACGCGCATTTCCTTCAAACGGTCTTTGGCCTTTACCCCAAATTTCTGCTCCTCGTCGACGATCAGCAGTCCCAGGTCCTTGAATTTCACATCCTTATTCAAAATCCGGTGGGTACCGATCAGAATATCAATCTTACCCTCTTCAGCATGCTTCAAAGTTTCCTTGATCTCTTTAGCCGATTTGAAACGGTTGATATAACCTACCCGCGCCGGAAAATCGGCAAGGCGGTCGCTGAATGTCTTGTAATGTTGCATGGCCAGGATGGTAGTAGGTACCAGTACAGCCACCTGCTTGCTGTCACAAACCGCCTTGAATGCGGCACGGATCGCGATTTCGGTTTTACCAAAGCCCACATCTCCGCAAACCAGCCTGTCCATCGGGTGCCCTTTCTCCATGTCGTCCTTCACATTGGCCGTAGCCGTTGCCTGGTCGGGCGTGTCTTCATATATAAACGACGATTCCAGCTCCACCTGCAGGTAATTGTCCTTCGAGAAAGGGAATCCCGGAGCCTGGCGGCGTTTGGCATACAATGCGATCAGTTCATGGGCAATGTCTTTCAGCTGCTTCTTGACTTTCGACTTTTTGGCCTCCCATTCGCCGGAACCCAGTTTGCTCATCGCCGGCGGAGTACCCTCTTTGCCGGTATACTTTGCAATTTTGTGCAGGTTATGCACACTCACATATAGCAAATCATTATCCCGGTAAATCAGCCGCACCGCTTCCTGCTCCTTCCCGTTCACATCTTTGCGCTCCATACCGGCAAAGCGGCCGATACCGTAATCGACGTGCGTCACGAAATCGCCTACCTGCAGAGATTTCAGCTCTTTCAAGGTCATGGCCTTGGATTTGCTGAACTTCTCCTTTAACCTGTATTTATGAAAACGGGCGAAAATCTGATGATCAGTGTAGCAAGCCACTTTCAGGTTATCATCCACAAAGCCTTCCCGGAGTGAAATATGCATCGGCCGGAACTTCACGAACGGATCGAGGTCTTCGAAGATCCTTTCCAGGCGATCGAGCTGCTTGGGCTGCTCGGCGACGATGATATTGACATAGCCTTTATTCTGATTATCAGACAAATCATCCAAAAGCCGTTTGAAATCCTTGTTAAATGAAGGCTGCGGCTTTGAAGAATAAGGCAACTTCATTTCCGTTTTGAAATAGCCTTTCTTCCCGAATTCAACCGTTTTGAACTTCTTGACCTGATTCAGGAACCCTCGCCGCGTCTCGAATAGCTCCTGCGGGTTCGAAACGATCTGCACGCCGCCGCCGGTCACTTCTTCCAGCGCTTTTTCGGCCCTTTCGAAGCATTTTTCAATCATTTCCAATGTCAACTCCGCGTCCTTGAACCAGATAGCGGTTTCATCGGCGAAGAAGTTGAGGAAAGATTCCCGCGTTTCGTGCGAGAGCTTTTGCTGAATATCTGGTACGATATTGATCTGCTTCGCACTTGCGATCGAAAGCTGCGTATCGGGGTCGAACGAACGGATACTTTCCACTTCATCCCCGAAAAGCTCGATCCGGAACGGGTGCTCGTTGGCAAAAGAAAACACGTCGAGAATACCCCCACGCACCGAAAACTGGCCCGCTTCGAATACAAAATCGGTGATTTCGAAACCGTAGCTGTTCAAAAACTCCGTCAGAAATGCAGGGTCGAGTTTCTCCCCCACTTTGACTGAAAATGTATTTGCCCTCAGCGAGCGCTTGTTGATCACTTTCTCGAACAATGCTTCCGGGTAAGTCACGATCTGTACGGGCGTGCTGCGGCCGGCGCTGAGTTTGTTCAGGATCTCGCCGCGCATGAGCACATTGGCATTATCCACCTCCTCATAATGGTAAGGCCTTTTATAGGATGTAGGATAAAAAAGAACCTCGGTAGAACCCAGCAGGTTTTGCAGGTCGTTCTGGAAATAGGCAGCTTCCTCGCGGTCGCTGAGGATGTACAATGCCGGCGATTTCTTCTTTTGCTGTACGGCGGCCGCAATGACCGCGTCGAGGCTTCCTACCAGTCCCTTTACCTGCACGTGCGCCGCTTCCGCGTCCCGGGAGGCGATCTGCGCGCTCAGCACATCCAGGTAGCTATCCCCTCCGTAGAGTGTTAATAAGTCTTTAACTTCCAATTATATCAAATGCTGTGCAGCCTGGGCCGCAGTGAAATGTAAACGCAAAAAGCCGTTTCGGGGAATTTCCCGACCGGCCAGTATTGATAACAACAGTCGTACCAATTTTGTTGCCACGCTGTTCGAATTGCAAAAATAGCCTGAAATGCCTCAGCTCGAAAATCCGGAATATCATTTTATTTTTACCTTTCACACCATTACTCCCTCATGACCGACTGGCTCAACCAACCCGTTTCCCTGGCAGGCCTGCCTACCACGTTGCTCGAAATCCTGGGTTTCATCACCGGCGCGATCTGCGTTTACCTCAATACCCGCCAGAATGTGCTCGGCTGGTTTTTCGGCATCATCAACGCGGTATTGTATGGGGTGGTTTTTTGGCAGGTTAGACTATACGCCGATATGGGTTTGCAGGGCTATTACTTCCTGACGAGCATTTACGGCTGGTGGATGTGGAAATTCGGAGGGCAAAACCACGACGGTGTACGCGTAACGCACACGCCTGCGAAGCTCTACCCGGCTTTTGGATTGATATTTATTGCCGTAACGCTCTCCTGGGGTTTCTTACTCGGTAAATTCACGAACGCCAGCCTCACCTACACCGATTCCGCGCTCACCATCGCCAGCCTGATCGGCCAATGGATGATGGCCCGCAAATACCTCGAAAACTGGATCGTATGGATTGTCGCCGACGCGGCCTATGTGGTCGTGTATTTCTATAAAGACCTGCATCTCACCGCGATTCTGTACGGTGTGTTCCTCATTCTGGCAGTCATTGGGTACATTCAGTGGCGGCGAGACGTTGTTCGTCAGATGTAGTCAGTGTAACCAGGTGTGGTCAGGAATAGTCATTCGCGGCCACTAAATTGTATAGTGTATCCATTGACAGTCAGGAATTTACTGTCGCAAGGTCAGTTTAAATCTCCTCCATTCATGTCTATACTTGACTACTCCTGACTAATACCCGACGTCACGACTACAAATGACGTTTCAGTCGAGCGTATCGAACGGAATTTCCTGATCTTCGAGCAATGTGCGGATGCGGGACGAATCCTGGAAAATGATGTGCAGCTCCTTTTTCGCGACACCCTCTTCTTCTTCGTCAAGCCATTTCCAGTCTTCGGCGGTGGCGTCGAAAATGTCGATGATCGTCAGGAGCTTTTCATCCGATTTTTCTTTCGAAAGCCATTCCGCCGAACGGTCGATGTAGATGACGACTTTCTTTTCGTCGATCCATTCAAGGTCGTTGAGCATTTCGTCGAGCGCGTCGAGGTTCTTGCCTGAATAATCGGGGAAATGCATGGCAGCGGCGATCGCCTCGTGGAAATCTTTGACAGACGTCGCTTTGCCTCCATCAATGTGGGCTACAAACGCGCCCAGGAACGTTTTACGGACATCGGATTCTTCCCGGGCCAGCAGGAAGTGTGTGTTTTTCATAGAGTCGTTGATTTAAAACACTGCAAGTTAGAGAAAAATGGACGTGCAAGTCCAGCCTTTCAATAGTGTTTTATTTCAAATACCGCTTTCTTAACAAATGCATCATATGCACATTGATACCCCACTGATCCGAGAGCGGCTGGTGCGTAAATGGTACCGTGGGTTGGTAATTCGGAGGCCCGAATTCCGTCAGAACAGTCAACGTTTCACCACTTTTGACCTTATATTCTACCACTTTGTCCCACCACGCCAAATGCGCTTTCACGGCCGCTTCCCATTCCGGTGCACGCGGGTCGTTCACCTGCGGGCCCTCCTCGTGGCCTACGCGCGAGTGGATGTGCCCCACGCGTGCAAGCGCGAGCTGAACGGCTTCCTCCTGGTCCTGCAAAAGGCTTTCATGCACATTGCACCAATGCGAAATATCGAGCGTCAGCCGTAATGCAGGATTTTTCTCGATGAAATTCCGGGCTATATGGGCCGCAAAAAGCATACGTCCCCGATGCGTTTCATGGTAAATCGGAATACCGCTTTTGGTTGATGCCTCGGTGGTGTGGTCTATAAATGCCTTGTTCTGGTCGTAGCTAAAATGGTCGCGGCCGCTGTGACAATTAATATAAAGCGGTTTCACGGGCCATTGCGTCGTAGCAGCGTCGATCTGCGATTTGAACGCATTCAAATGCGCCTTGTGATCCCGCTCGCCCGATCCGCAAAGAAATCCTACTTCGAGATCATACTTTTTCAATGCATCAAACAGCTCCCTCTGCTTGTCTTTTGATCCCTGCCACCACATTTCGATTCCGTCGTAGCCTTCTTTTTTGACGGCCGCGCAAAACTGGTCGGTAGTTCCCTGAAAGCCCCAGTTGGTACCAAGGACTTTCAACGATAATTTATTTTCAAACTGCACGGTAGCTTTGTTCGCATCGGCAACGGCTTCGAAAGTCGTTAATGCGCCCGCCGTGGCAGTGGCGGTGTTAATGAAATCCCGGCGGGTCATTTTAATTTTGAATGATTGAATGACTGAATGATTGAATATCTTGTAAGGAATTGTCATTGGGTCAGATGTTGTGGCAAAGTCAATTCCTCACCATACCTGACTACACTTTACTACTCCTGACAACACTTGACTACACCTCACCATACCTGACTACAACTGACAACTCCTGACCATACTTGACCACTCCTGACAACATTTAACTACTTCTTCGTAGCAACAGGTTTGGTGGCGGTGCTGTCGCCGGCTTTCAGGAATTGGGCTACTTCGGCTTCGCTGAAACCGTTTACAATTTGTAGTCCCGGATTCTGCCGGGCCGTTTGCGCTACGGCGCTGTCGGTTACGGTCGATTGCCAGACGTAGATCGAGCGTAAGCCTTTCAGGGTCGCGATACTTTTCAAGCCACCGTCGCCGATTTTAGTATCGATTATATTCAGGTATTCCAAATGTGGCAATGCCTTGATCTGCGCAATACCCTGATCGGTAATGCCTGTGTGTTCGAGGTGAAGTTTTGTCAGGTTCTTTAATTTAGCGATTTCCTTCAATCCACCGTCGGTGATTTTGGTACCGCCCAGTTTCAGCCAGGTTACCTGCTCGGCAACGGGCAAAAGCAATGCAATGTCCTTGTCGCTGAACTGCGGCGCATTTACCGCGCTCACTTCCAGCAGGTTCTGATCCTGGGCTAATGTATTGACGATCAGCCCCGCCTTGCGCAGTGCCTGGATATCACTTTCTTTCGCCGGCGCAACTTTCAACGTAGCTATTGCCGATTCTTTCTGTTTTGAACCGCCTGCGCCACCAGCCGCCGAACCGCCGCCCAACGACGCCAGCGCCGGTTTTACCTGTTCGGGAACCGTCAGTTCCGACACTTTTTTATCAACAGGCGCCCCCTGGTCGATCCACCACGATAGCAATGCGATTTGCTCGGTGCTCAACTGCGGTTTGCCTTTGGGAGGCATGTGGTTGTCATCGCTCTCGTCCAGCAAACACCGTTTGATCATATCACTTTCAGCACCTTTGCCCAAGACGAGAGCCGGACCGTTTTCCCCGCCTTTCATGAGCAATGCGAGCTCGTCCATGCGCAAATCGCCTTTTTTCTTGCTTGCATTGTGGCATTGTGTACAACGCGCTTCAAGGATCGGCTGAACAATATCTTTATAAACAACCGCCTGTTCCACATCGGCAATAGGCTTGATTTCCTTTGCCTTTTCTTCAATAGGTCCCATTCCTGCAAGGCTGCGGAAGGGCTCGGGTGTGTATTGGGTGAGGTAACCGTCGCCGTGCGTCAGCGAGCCGCCATCGTGGCCTGCCGTCATCGTTAATATCACAGCTACCGCAAATGCGGGTAAGTAAACGGCTTTCCCGAAGGAGATTTTGCCCGCAAGCCTGTCTGACTTCACGAGCCAGGCAACCCAGGCGAATGCAGCCACGCCGATACCTTTCCACATATGCGCGCCCAGTAAATCCTCGTCATAACCACCGCCCAACGACAGCAGATAACCCGCAATACAGGCAAAAGTGGCGCTCACCGCCGACCAGAACAGCACAAAAACCACGGTAGATTCACTCACCGAAACCTTGCCCGTTCTCCTACCAATCTCGATAAGGGCTGCGATCAACAAAAAACCAATGGGTAAATGCACCAGCACCGGATGGAAACGCCCGATAAAAAGTGCCCAGGGCGACGCCTGAAGAAGAGGAATGAGCATACCGGAAATCAATATTTAGGGATTAGGATTATTCAAAAATCAAATGCGTTACAATCTGAAAACCTCCGGGCAAGGGATTGCTACGGGGGAATTGTCAGAATTCACTTCCATAATGTCGGCCATGTGGTCCCACCATCTTTTCATAATGGGCAGTGCAGGAAGACTGGCGGTGGTGTCGTTCGCCCCCACCTTTTGAAATGCGAAAAGAGCGAGCGTTGCCTCATCGAGGAAAATATAGTACTCGGTAATTCCCGCTTCCTTCAAAAGCTGGCTCAACTCCGGCCATATTTCGTCGTGTCTCTTCTTATATTCCGCCTCAAATCCGGGTTTGAGCTGCATCCGGAATGCCTTAACTGTTTCCTGCACCATGGTCTGGGTTAACTACTACTAATTAGGATACTACTTATGCGATCACTTGCTTTACAACCTTGCCTTCGGTGTCCGTCAGCCTGAAATTCCGTCCCTGGAACGGATAGGTGAATTTCTCATGGTTAAAACCCATTAAATGCAGGATCGTGGCCTGCAAATCGTGAACATGCACCCGGTCTTTCACACCGTAATACCCCAGTTCGTCGGTTTCGCCATGGCTGTACCCGCGTTTCACACCTCCACCGGCCATCCACATGGTGTAGGCTTCGAGGTGATGGTCGCGGCCCATATAGGGCATTACCACACCGTTGCGGTTTTCCTGCATGGGCGTCCGGCCAAATTCTGCCCCGAATACCACCAATGTTTCTTCCAGCAGACCACGCATTTTCAAATCCTTGATCAACGCGGCAATCGGCTTATCGGAAATCTGGCATTTGGAACGCAACCCGCCCTCCACATTATCGGTGGCATTAGTGCCGTGGCCATCCCAGCCCCAGTCGAAAAGCTGTACAAAGCGTACGTCGTTTTCGATGAGCTTCCGGGCCAGCAGACAGTTCATACCAAAGCTCCCTTCGCCCGCTTTTACTCCATACATATCGAGAATAAATTGTGGCTCTTTGGCAACATCCATTACTTCCGGTACCGACATCTGCATCCTGAAGGCCATTTCATATTGGCTGATCCGCGTCAAAATCTCTGGGTCTTGCACCTCTTCGTAAGTCTGCCGGTTAATTTCGTTGATCGCGTCGATCGTCTTCTTACGGATATTCCGGTTCATTCCATTCGGGTCGGTCACGTACAAAACCGGGTCACCGCCGGTGCGGCATTGCACACCCTGGTAAACCGATGGCAAAAAGCCGCTTCCGTACACACTTTTACCTGCATCAGGCTGGCGACCTCCGGAGGCCAGCACGATAAAACCCGGCAAATTGCGGTTTTCTGAACCCAGGCCGTATACCGCCCATGCGCCCAGACTTGGGCGTCCAAGCCGCGGGCTACCCGTATGCAGCAGCAACTGCGCAGGCGCGTGGTTGAACTGGTCGGTATGCATGGCTTTCAGAAAAGTGATCTCGTCGGCGACGGTCTGCAAATAAGGCAGGTAGTCCGAGAGCCAGGCACCGGATTGGCCATACTGTGCAAATTTCCCCTGCGGGCCGAGCATTTTCGGCACGCCCTGGATGAATGCGAATTTCTTACCTTCCAAAAATTCGGCCGGGCAGTCTTTTCCGTGGTATTTAACGAGCTCGGGCTTATAGTCAAAAAGTTCGAGCTGCGAAGGTGCACCAGCCATATGGATGTAGATCACCCGTTTGGCTTTCGGCGCAAACTGCGGGATGCCGCCCCCTGCGAGCGATTCCGAAGCGCCTGCCGCTTCGCCGGCTTTCGATGAGCCGCAAGAGCCCAGCAGCGAGCCCAGCCCCAATGCGCCCAGCCCAAAGCCGGCCGATTGCAAAAAGTGCCGCCTAGTCTGGCGGTGTAATTCCGCGTGTTGTAGTTCTTTGAGTAGCTTTTCCATTTTGTAAGGGCCAGGGGGTTGAAGCCCTGGGTTAGGAAATATGGGTTACGGGCCGGTGACCCTCATTTACTATTTTTTCCAGGGGTCTTAGCCCATGGTATATTCCTGTACTCCCGATCGGCACGTCACTCTTTGGTAACGACGTTATCGAGATTTAGCAGTACGTTCGCCGAAACCGTCAACGCGGCCAATTCCGGGGATTTTTCTTTTCCATACACCAAAATACTGTCCACTTCCGAGGGCCTTTGCCGGTACTCGCTGAGCGCGTCTTTGTAAACTTTCATGAGTACGTTCAGGCTTTTGGGCTCTATGGTTTTGAAAGTAAGCAAACGATACCCTTCTTTGAGTTGTTGCTCGGGTGTTTTGCCCCGGGTCTTCATTTTGGAGGCCAGTTTTTCGGCCGCTTCGAGATACACCGGGTCGTTCAGGGTTACCAATGCCTGCAATGGTGTATTCGTCAGGATCCTTCTCGACTGGCAAAACTCACGGCTGGGGGCATCGAAAGTCGTCATGGAAGGATACGGTGCCGTTCTCTTCCAATAGGTATAAACCCCACGGCGATATTTATCCTCTCCTGCGCTTACTACCCAGCTTTCGCCACTATAAGGCGACTGCCAGATCTTGTCGGGCTGCGGCGGCATTACGCTTGGGCCGTACATTTTATTGGAAATGAGCCCGCTGCATGCGAGTGCCTGGTCGCGCACCTGCTCGGCGCTCAGGCGTACGCGCGGGCCGCGTGAGAGCCAGACGTTGTACGGGTCTTTTTCTTTTCTATGTTCGTCTGAGCGGGAATCCTGCCGGTAAGTAGCCGACATGACGATCGTTTTCAGCAATTTCTTGACACTCCATTTATAATCCTCCATAAACGAAACCGCCAGCCAGTCGAGCAATTCGGGGTGAGACGGCTCGGCTCCCTGCGAGCCGAAATCTTCGACGGTTTCAACGATGCCCCGTCCGAAAATTTGCTCCCAGAAACGGTTTACGATCACCCTGCCTGTCAATGCATTATCGCGGCTTACGATCCATTGGGCCAGACCAAGCCGGTCGCGCGAAGCGTTCTTCGGCAACGGCGCGAGCAGTTTGGGCACGTCGGGTTTCACTTCCGGGCCTTTCACCATCCAGTTGCCACGGACAAATACATTGGTTTTGCGCGAGAAATCACCCTTGCCTTCCCAAAGTACCGGCATACTTTCCGTAGGGCGCGTCAATGCGGTAGCGTAATCGGAAACGATCTGCTCATAACCCGGCTGCCCCGCCCCGGGCAAACCTCGCTGAAATGCCGCCCAGGTTATGCGCACCCATTCTTCGGGAGCTTTGGGACTGTGCAACGATAGGAACACGTCGTGCTTGCCATTGACTTTACTGATCGGCGCAATAATGACGGTATCCCGCGTCGGGACTTTGATGGTCGTAAGCACGGGACCGTCGAGCTTATCCAAATGCAGGGTTAATACCGCATTCTCTGCTTTTGTACCAATATTCATCAGCACATTGTCGGCTCCGGTAAGGTTAACCTGCGGAATGCGCGCATTGCCTTTGTCCTTGACACCGTAATAAGAAATCACCAGTACGGTAGACTGGTCTCCCTTCACGAAGTTGTGCGCATTGATCTTCGGCTCCACCACCTTCATGAACTGTGTTTTGGCTTCCAACTCTTTCGGGTCGTACTTCTGGACCCATTCTTTCACCCTTTCGAAACGGGCAGAATCTTCTCCTTTGTAGAACCGCAGTTTCGGCCATTCGTCCCACACATCCTCGTCGCGCGAGTTGTTGAAAAAGGCTGCGTATTTGTAATATTCGTCGTGCGGTATGGGATCGTAAGGATGGCTATGGCATTGGATACACGCAAAGGTGGTGCCCTGCCAAACCTCCCAGGTAGTATTTACACGATCGATCAAGGCAGCTGTACGAAACTCTTCGTCGTCGGTTCCCCCCTCATTGTTCGTCATCGTATTCCGGTGAAAACCAGTGGCTATCACGTTTTGCTCAACGGGAAAGCCATTTTTCTTTTCCGGCAACAGGTCACCGGCCAATTGTTCGATCGTGAACCGGTCGAACGGTTTGTCTTCATTAAAAGATTTAACCACATAGTCGCGGTAACGCCACATCGTCCGCCCGCCGTCGCTTTCATAGCCCTTCGTATCGGCATAGCGCGCGAGGTCCATCCACATCGAGGTCCATTTCTCTCCGTAAGCAGGCGATTTGAGCAACCTGTCTACTACTTTTTCGTAGGCATCAGGTGAATTGTCGTTTTCGAACTCCTGCACCTCCTTTTCTGTTGGCGGCAGGCCGGTAATATCGAGGCTCACGCGCCGCAGCAGTGTTGCGCGATCGGCTTCCTGTGATGTTTTCAGGCCTTCTTTTTTCAGTTTTTCGGCAACAAAATGGTCGATTTCATTCTTAGCCCAGGCCTTTTCATCCGTATTCAGCAAGCCGAACAGGTTGGAAAAACTATTCAGGGACGGTACATCGGGTCTTTCTACTTTTTTATAGGACCAATGTGTTTCCCACTCGGCACCCTCATTGATCCATTCTTTCAGGATACCAATCTCCTTGTCGTTGAGCGGCGTGCCGTTTTTCGGCATTTTTTCGTCGGGGTCGTCAGACAGAATACGCCGGATCATCTCGCTGGCATCGGCGTCTCCCCGCACAACCGGTATTTTTCCGGATTTCCCTGGTTCCAGCATTTCGTGCTCGAACAGGAAACTCACGTCGCCGGCCTTTTTTACGCCGCCATGGCAGCCCATGCAATGCTTGTTGAGGATCGGTTTTACATCGGCATTGTAATCCACCTTGTTGCCCCATGGCAGCCCTGCCCAGGAAAAGTACATCACCGGCACTGCCACCACCACTAAACCGATCAAAAATCTGGTATGCATTGGTTTAATTTTAAATAATTATTTCCCTAAGAATTGCAAAAATACCAAGAGGCTTATCAATACGAAATATTTGTCCGTACAAACTCGTAAAATGTTTATACAAACCACAAAAAGCCATTGATATCCTGTGAAAGACTACTAAATTTAATGGCAATGCCCCATCGCTACCCGACCCAATGAATGAACAGCACATTTGACTTATCTTGCTGTTTCCATTGCTAAAAGACTGAATTTAAATAAAATTACCCACTAAATCTGATCGCGACGGGGCATTTCGTTACTGCCAAATGGCGTTCTGTTTTACATTCGGATTCCCCAGCAGCTCTTTTTGCGGCAACGGCAACACGTAATCACGCTCCTTGGGCGCGCGGTCGAGATTGTACTTCTCGGCAAAGTGTTTGATCTCCTTTCCGAGGTAATCCTGCGGCCCTCCCGGCTTGCTTTTTCTGCGCAGCTCAGGGTACATTACCTGTTCAAAAACAAACTCCTGCATGCGCTCGTGGATGATCGCGTCGCGCAATGCCGACTGGCTCAGGCCTTTCAATGCCGTCAGGCCCGCGCGGGCACGTACCTTGTTGATTGACGCGAATGCATCGCCTTGCCCGCTTTCGTTACAGGCTTCCGAATGGCCCAGCAGAATGTCCGCCAGGCGGATGTAAATCGTGTTTTTCTCAGTAGCCGCATTGCTTTTATCTAGCTCGACGATCTTGGCCGCCCATGCTTTTCCAAAAATCATCTGCGACGGTTCCTTCGGGTTCGCATCCGATTTCACCACACCGCCGAAGCGCGACAGGTTATAGTCCGCCTTTTCGCTCCAGTGCACGATCGGGTAAGCGCCGTTGATCTTTCCGAAACGGCCGGTTGGGTAGCTTTCAATGAACGTTCCGGCAATGCGTTTGTCATTCGGATCATAACTCGCACGGAACTCCTGCGTGGCACTCAGCCAGCTCCAACCCGACCCGCCCAGCTCACTCGGAAAGTCTTCCGGGTTGAAGTGCATCGAATGCACATTGTACTCATTGGGGTTAGCCGAGGCCGAAACCTGTGCTTCGAAAATCCTTTCGCCCTGGTTTTCGTGGCTGAGATCAAAATTGTGGGAGAAATCGGCGAACAATGCAAAGCCGCTGTTGTTGATAATATCCTCTCCTGTGGCTTTTGCTTCGGCCCATTTTTCGTCCCAAAGCTGGGTTTTCATCAAAATCGATTTCGCGGCCCATTTCGTTGCACGGCCGATGTTGGCACCGGTATAGCTGGCTGGCAGCAATTCCGCGGCTGCTTTGGTATCCGCATAAATTTGCCCGATCACAGCCGCTTTACCTCCGGTGTTGGACGGCAGTTCGGAAATATTCTTCGTGGACTTGGTCGTCAGCGGCACATTATCGAAATAGCTCAGCAAGCTGTAATAATAGAATGCGCGCAAAAACAGCGCTTCCCCTTTGACACGCTTGATCAAAGCCTCGTTCGCCGGATCTGTCATAGCATCGGCGGTTTCGATGATCGCATTCGCCCGGTTGATCGACCGGTAGCAGATCCCCCAGTAGGCCTCGATGTATTCATCGGCCGGGTTCACATTGCCCAGGTTGTATTGCAGCGGCCCTTTTTCCCATCCTACCTGGTAACCTATCAGACATTCAAATACATAACGATCGTAGAAATACCCGGAGCCACCCGAATTCAGGTCATCGTACACCGCATTCACTCCCAGCGCCAGCTCCGCAGCCGTTTTGTAGAAGGTGTCAGGATTGATAAAATCCGGCTTTTCTTTCAAATCGGAGCATCCCGCAAAGGCAAACAGCAATGCCGAAAGGCCCGTCAATCTGATTTTATATAAAAATGATTTTTTCATAATATCCTCATTTTCAATTTGAAATATTAAATACCAAGATTAACACCCACTGTAAACATCCGCGACCGTGGGTAGGCGTCGTAATCGTCGCCACGGTTCAGGTTGTTCTGTCCCTGGTTGTTTACTTCGGGGTCGAAACCCTTGTACTTGGTGATCAGGAACAGGTTTTGCCCGCTCACATACACACGCGCATTGCGGACGTAAGCGCTCTTGACCGGGAGCGTGTACCCTAGCGAGAGGTTCTGCAGGCGAACAAACGAACCGTCCTGGATGAAAAATGACGAACGGCGGAAGGAAATAAAATCGCGGCGACCATCAATTACCGGGCGGGATGCATTCGTATTCTCGGGTGTCCACGAGTCGGTCAGGATGTTGGCGATCTGGTTGATTTTCTGCACGCCGTCCCCCATTTCGGATTGTTGCAGGTTGCGGACCTTGTTGCCATGCACGCCCCGGAAGAATACCGACAGATCGAAGCCTTTGTATTTCAAACTGGTATTGAAGCCCCAGGTCAGTTTCGGGTTCGGATCGCCGATGATCTTGAAGTCGTCCGTAGTGTATTTGCCGTCGCCATTCACGTCCTCATATTTGGGATAACCCGCTCTCGCTGAATAACTTTTACCTTCCTCGTCGGATTGGAACAAACCAATATAGTTGTATCCGCTCCAGACGCCGATCGGGTTGCCGCCCTGCACCCAGCTGCCCAGCACACCGAGGTGCCCACTGGTACTGTTGGAAAAGAATGGCGTGCTTTTGCCAAGATCGAGGATCTTGTTGCGCAGAACGGACACATTACCACTCACATCCCAGGTCAATGCATTGTTACTGATCAGCTTATAACTGGCCGAAAATTCCAGGCCCTTGTTGCTCAGCGAGCCGGAGTTGAGCATAACGGTGCTGAAACCGGTACTTTGCGGGATGGAAACGTCCAGAAGGAGATCGGTGGTTTTATTCTTAAATGCATCGATAGTCAGGTTCAGACGGTTGTTCAGCAATGCGAAATCAACTCCGACATTGAGCATCGAGGTGCTTTCCCACTTCAAATCCGAGTTCGGGATACGGTTTGGCGCATAACCTGAAACAAGCGATGGTACACCTCCAAACACGTAGTTATAAGGCACCAGACCAGCTACCGAGCGGTATACGGGGATTTGCGAATTACCGGTAAGCCCATAGCTCGCCCGGATCTTGAAATCGTCGAATGCATTACCCAGTCCCGAATTCTTGAAAAAATCCTCATTCACAACGCGCCAGCCGATCGCCGCCGAGGGGAATGTGGCCCATTTGTTATTAGGGCCGAATTTCGATGAGCCATCGCGCCGTAGGGTCACAGTAAGCAGGTAGCGGTCCTTGAAATTGTAATTGACCCGTCCCAGCATCGACATCAGCTCCCATTCCACCCGTCCCGAGGTAGGCACGAGCGGGCGGCTTCCGTTTTGCATATTCACAGCGTCCACATCGTCGGAAGGAAGCCCGCGGGTAGCGTTTGCTTCGAAATAATTGACCTCTTTCTGGTAGGTATAGCCCAGCGTCACATCGAGGTAATGCCCTTTGGCAATCTCCTTATTATATGTTAAAATATTTTCATTCAGGATATTATTGGAGTTACGGTTCGCCTTCTGCAACTCGCGGCCATTCTGGCGGCCGAGGTACGTATAATTGTTGTAGAAGGTCGTGCGACGGGCATTCACAACATCCAGCCCAAGACTGGTGCGGAATTTCAACCCTTCCAGAATGTTGACAGTCAATGCCGACGTTCCGAAAATCCGGTTGGTATTGTCCCGGTCATAGCCTTCTGTTGCTTCCGCCAACGGGTTGGTCAGAAAGCGCTGATCGTAGCTCGAATACTGGTATGCCCCGTTCTGATCATAAACCGGGCCGGTCGGGTCGAGGCCTAATGCGGAGATCACGATACCGCCAGGTCCGCCGCGGTCGGTAGGCACATTGCTGCTGCCCGAGCGGTTGAACGACCAGCTGTTGGTGAGCGTAGCCTTGCCTTTGAGGAAATCGTTGTCCAGGTTCATCCGAAAACCATAGCGGTTGAAATCCGTATTTTTAATGATCCCCTTGTTATTCAAATAATTACCTACAAATGCATAGCGCATTCCCTTATTCCCGCCTGTAAACGAAAGCTGGTGATTGGAAAGCCCGCCGGTTCGCGAGATCACATCCCACCAGTCGGTACCGGCTCCTATCTGCGCGATCTGCGCATCGGTATAGCGCGGGTTTCCACCCTGGCTGCGTTCCAGCATATTAATGTAGCGGGCATAATCGGCTCCATTCAGCACGTCCACTTGGCGTGCGATGGTCTGGAATGAATAGGAACCGTCATAATCCACACGGCTCTGGCCTTCCTTCCCGCGTTTGGTGGTGATCAGGATCACTCCATTCGCGCCGCGGGAGCCGTAAATGGAGGTCGCCGAGGCATCTTTCAGTATTTCAATGGATTCGATTTCGTTGGGGTTAATGGTCGCCATCGCATTGGTAGGCTGGCGGTTGCCGCTGGTGCCCAATGCGCCGTTGTCGGGGTAAATAGGGAAGCCATCGATCACATAAAGCGGCTCACTACCGCTGTTGATGGAGTTCGCACCACGTACGCGGATGGAAATACCCCCGCCCGGCGCGCCCGAGGTTTGCGTTACCTGCACACCCGGCGCCCGCGACTGGATCGCCTGGTCCACCGAGGTTACCGGCATTTCACGGATCGCGTCGCTCTTAATGCTCGATACCGAGCCTGTGAGGTCGCTTTTCCGCACCGAGCCGTAGCCTACCACGACCACTTCTTCGAGCGCCTGGTTATCCGGCTGCATGGTTACCGAAATGTTCGTTTGGCCACCCAAAGTCACCTCTTGCGGCTTGTAGCCCACAAAACTGAAAACCAGCACGGCATTCGGCTCGGCTACATCGAGGGCAAATGTGCCTTCCTGGTCGGTGGTGGTGCCTTTTTGGGTACCTTTGATGATCACGCTAACGCCGGGAAGGCCTGCATTGTTTTCATCCGCAACCTTGCCTTTGACCAGCGCGACGGCCGGGGCACTGGCAACTCCCGCGGGCTCCGGCTGCTGCGGCTCGGCTAGGGCGCCCGTTTCGGCGGTGAGCAAAATACGGCCTGCGGTAAGCTCATAGGCAATGTGCAGCGGGTCGAGCAGCGAGCTCAATGCCGAAGACAGCTTCTGCCGGTTGATATGTACATCAATGGTCCGCTCGGCGCGGATGCTCTTTTGGCTATACGCAAACTTCACGTCCGCCTGCTCTTCGATGTCACGCAGGACATTTCTCAATTCCGCATTCTGTGCATGGATCGTCACCATTCTCTCCATGATCTCCTGCGCGCGTCCCTCGCTCGCAGCGTGGGTGAGCGTCGTGAAAACCACTGCAAAAAGGATTTGGGCAAATGTTATTTTCATGACCATGCATAGTGATGCACACCATTTTAACTGTTGGGTTTTTTGCATATTTTTGAAGGTTCTATTTGTGAAAAACAGGACATCCGCCCGCTTACCGTCTTTCCAGGATCTCGTAAGCAGGCTTTCTCGAAGCCGGTAGTGGTGGTACACTATCGGTTTCTTTGTTTTTTGGGTCGACGGGGTAGTTTTATGAGTTCATAGTTAAGGGTTTAGGGTTTGGTAAAGCTCAGTCGCAGCCGCGACCGTTGATCAGAATGCGTGTTCCTTTCACTTCGTAATCGGCGCCGTTGGATTTGCAAACGAGGGCCAGTTTGTCGTAAAGCTGCATGTCGGTAAGGTCGCCGGTGAAGCTGCAATGCGCAATGCGGTCGTTCGCGAAGACGATCTCTATCCCGTAAGCCGCCTGCAACGTCTCGGCTATTTTTTCCAGCTTTTCATCATTAAAAATCATTTTAGCTTCCTGCGTTGTCTGCGAAGCTTTTACAGGTTCCGGCACCAGGCCGGTCATCAGGTGGCGGCTTTCGGGAAAATAAGTAACCCGCTGGTTGGGCGTCAATACCACTCCATTGTCCTGATTATTAATCGAATCACTCTCACTAAATGCTTCGCGGTTTTCAAAAACGGAAACCTTTCCGGTCACCACTTCCACTTCCAGCGCCTTATCCTTTGCATTTGTTTTGATTCTGAAACTGGTCCCGAGCACACGTGTGATAATTTTGCCGCTGTACACGAGGAAAGGCTGGTCGGGATTGCGGGTAATTTCGAAGAATGCATTTCCTGAAAGCTGGACGGTTCGCTTATCGCCCCGGAACGTCGCCGGAAAAACAATGCTGGCGCCGGGTTCGAGGATTACCGTACTCTTATCGCTCAACGTCAGCCGCTTCGGCATATCCGTGCTGTTCTCCTCGGTGATCAGCCGGCTGTTCGGGGCCTGAACGAACATTTTTTCCGGCGTCACACCTTGTTTACCTCCCCGATTTCCGAAAAATGCCCAGAAACTGACCACTATCAGCACTGCCGCGGCGGCCGAGAGGTATACCGCAGCCCTGCGCCACCAGGATGGGATTACGATCGGCTCCGCTTGCTCCTCGACGGACGTTTCCATAGCCAGTTTACCCAGCATTCTTTCCTCCATTTCAAGTTTTTCCTCATCGTTGAGCACTGCAATCCCGTCGGCATTGAGGCCTTCATACCACAAATGGATTCTCAGCATTTCCTCTTTCGTACAATTCCCTTCCCGGTATTTCAGGAGCAGAGCGTGCCATTCCTTGTTGTTCATTGATGTGTAATGGGGGTAAATCAGGTCTTCAAAATGATAAGCCGAAGAAATGGCATCATTCCCTAAATAGATTTAGAAAATATTTGAATTGTTCTATTTAATGACCTTTTCGGCATGAAAGTTCTTTGAAAAAGATAATGTGGGGAGGAAAGGGAGGAGGGAGGAAGGGATTTGATGAATAGGGCTTTAGAACAACGCAGAGGTGGCTAGCAGTAGCACCATTACCTCTTTCAAATGCGTCCGCACTACCCGTACGGATTTGGTGAGGTGGTATTCGACAGCTTTATCGGACAGGCCGAAACGGGCGGCGATGCGGGAAATTGGCCAGTATTCCAGCTTATGCAGGCGGAAAATTTCGCGCGTTTTTTCAGGCAGTATGTGCAGGCATTCGTCGATCACCCGCAACAGGTCATCCAGCGCCAACTGGTGTTCGGTGTTGAGATCCTGAATGGCATCGGATGAGCCGTAATAATCGAGGTATTCGAAGGTCCGGCCCTTTGTGCGGATGTAGTCGATGACCTCGTAACGGACAGCGGAAAAAAGGTAGTAGTTCAGGTTTTCGACGTGCAGGGTATCCCGTTCGCGCCAGAAGCGCAGAAAAATGTCCTGCACGATTTCCTCGGCCGCTTCCTTATTGCGGAGCTTGCGGTATGCGACCAGGTACATATCATACCAATAGGCCTTGTAAACCGCCGTAAATGCTTCCGCATCCCCATTTTTCAATGCGAGGAGCAGGTGGCCGGCCTTGTCGTTATCCACCATTACAGCTTGTTTTTGTTAGGGGTCAGGAAATACAATTCTGGCAAAGTTATATTATTTGTTTTTATTATCCAGTAGCTAAAAATTGAAGCCGAACTTAAACCGGTTGATATGCGAGGCAGGTCGATTGAACATTTTTGGCCGATCACGTTTGTGTTAACCATTGATTTTAACCAGTTTCGGCCTCCTTTTAACACTATTCTCACATGAAAAATACAGTAAAAGAGCTACCCTGTTATGGTGCGGGACTCGCGAAAGCTTTCCGAATGCCTCGAATAGTGTGCATTAAGGACACCTAAGACAGGGTTTATTTTTTAATCCTTAACAAACACATTCATCATGCAAACATTTTCACAACTATCCGGTTCGTCGGAACTTAAAAAACACCCCATACGCTCATGTCATCCTGAGCGTATGGGCCTCGCGACGATCGAAGGATAGTTGCACGATGCAAAAAAGCGTCCCGTAATTACCCTTCGACTACGCTCCTTTAGACATGATCATCTTACCCATTTACAAAAAGTAAACAGTGACACCGTTATTTAAAATTCAACAAATACCCCGTCAAATCAGCCAGATCCTGTTCATTGAGGCCTAATGCGGTCGGTTCGGGCATCAGCGACGATGGCATTTTCTCCCGGGTTTTGATCTGATCGGCTTTGATTGTATGCTGCTGGCCGGCGGCATCTTTCAACACTACATTCGCACCATCGCTCATCAGGAAGCCGAAATAGGTATCGCCCTTTTTAGTTACGACCGTGTAGCTTTCGTAGCCGAAAACCATGCTGGCTGATGGATTCACAATGGCGTCGAGCAGCGCTGCCTTATCGAATTTTTTGTGGATCGTAGTCAAATCCGGCCCGATTTCGGCGCCGGTTTTGCCGTGCTTATGGCAGGCGGCACAGGTTGTCGAGAATATTTTCTCACCATGCGCCGGATCGGCGTTCATCCTTGAGATAAAATCGGTTTTCAGAACCTTGCCGTTTCTCGGGAAAAACTGGCTCGCGACCACACGCACGTTCTGATCAGGGTTTTTGAAAATGATTTCACTGACCGATCTGGCAATCGTGTCCGGCAACTGGCCCTGCACACGCATATCTACGAGAATATTGCCGCCATTCATATCCGAAGCCATTTGGCGCGCGGTTTCTATGCGCTGTGCCATAGGCTGCGTTTGATCGGCGACGGTCTTTTTCAGGTCAAGCATGCGCTTGTAGGCGGGCGTCATCACCTGCGCAGTGGCTTGTTCCCAGTTCATCAGATCGGCCCAATCGTTGCTTTTGCGGAAATTGATCCAGTAGGAAGCCTGCGAGGCCACATCCGGCAACGTGGATTTCGACAATGCGATCATCGCTTCGGCCGCTTTTTTGTGTTTGATAAAACCAAGTGCTGTCAGTGCCATACGGCGCTCCGGCTCCGATACTCTGGCCGAGCCCGCTCTGACTTTCAATTCTTCCACCGCATTCACCGGATGTAAGCGCCACGCCAGGCCCGCGCGCTGGGGTTTCCAGCTAGGCGGGTCTGCTTTGAATGCCTCCCGCACATAAGCGTACACTTTATCCTCCTTTCCATCAGCTGCCGTTCCGATCGCTTCCAGCATCCACGGGTCCTTGCCGTCGTAGTTTTTAATGAGGTTTGAAATACTATTAAATGACTGGTCATACGGAACATCACGCAATGCTATTCCTACTTCCCGTCGCACGGACGGATCGGTGTCTTTGGACATTTGCCCGATATAAGCATTCGCCCTACCAGTCGATTTTAATGCGCGAAACGCCGCCAGCCGGTGCATTGAAATCGGTGAAGAAAGCAGCTTGACCACTTCCGCATTTCCACTATCCCCCAATTGAGCCAAAAGCCAGATAGCACGCGCCTGGTGGTAAGGATTGTCGGCTGCCAGTAATTGTTTAACTTCCGGTATTACCACTTCCCCTTTTGCCCTCAAACCTTCAAAACCTAATGCACGGACGTTAATCGCCGGGCTTTTCAAGGCATTAACAAGCCCGGCAGTTGTTGTGAAATCCAGGTTCGGCGTAGTTAGTTTTTTACCCCTGGGCGTAATGCGGTAAATGCGGCCGTAGCCCTTTTTGTCCTTCATCGCATGCCCGCCTACGACGGGATCGTACCAGTCGGCAACATAAATGGCCCCGTCCGGCCCCACGGCCACATCCGATGGCCGGAACCATTTGCGGTAATCCTGGTCAGTTTCGTACCATTCATATCGTTCGGAAACTTTGGGAAATGAGCTGATCAGGTCGCGGCGGTCCAATGCAAAACCCGCCCCTTGCGGCTTGGGCTGATACGCAAATATTACATTTCGCCCTGCTTCGCAGCTTAGCAATGTCCCGCGATAGCTTTTACCCAATTCATCTCCTTCATAAAACACAATTCCCGTGGGGGAGCCAGCGCCCGAGTTGTCGCCCGCCGGCATTACGCCAGGGTCTTCCTGATGCCAGTGCGTAGTAAAAATGTCCTGCCCGGGGCGGCGATCGGCTTGCCAGTAACGGGTACCATCGGCTGAAAAGTAGCCTGCATTGCCGTTTTCCTGCAAAAACGAAACACGGCAGGTGATTACCTGGTCGTCGTTATCGTTCTGCCACATGTTGCCATAGCTGTCGAGGCACACTTCGTAACTGTTGCGGAAGTTGTGCCCGAGTACTTTCAGGCCCGTACCGTCGGGGTTAATGCGCAATGCAAGCCCGCCAACCCAGATCCGGCCATCGTCCGACTTCTGGTTACCTTCATTCTTCTTGTTGTAGGGCGTGCCGCCCGTGTAGAGGCTGCCGCTGCGCAATGTCCAGCCGCTTTTGTCGGTGACGTTATGCGGGCCTGCATTGCCGGTGTTGAAATAATATTTACCATCCGGCCCGACGATGAGCGAATGCAGAGAATGGTCGTGGTCAAAACCGCCGAAGCCAGTCAGGAAAACCTCCCGCTTGTCCGGTTTGTCGTCGCCATTGGTATCGGTATAAATAAGCAGGTTCGGCGCGCAGGAAACGATCGTTTTGTTTCCAATTACGGCAATACCGAGCGGCGCCGTCAGCAGCGAATCTTCCACATATACCTTAGATGACTCGGCTTTGCCATCGCCGTCTTTGTCTTCCAGGATCATCACCCGGTCGCCCTTTTGTTTGTGGCTCAGGCGCTCTGCGGGTTTGGTATTAAAATCCCTGTAATTGACTGCTTCCGTAATCCACACCCGGCCTTTGGCATCAATATCCATATTGGTCGGGTTGTAAAACATCGGCGCCTCTGCCCATAACGTGGCTTCGAGGTCGTCGGGTACGTACAGGCGGGAGGAATCGTCGGCGGCGGCGACGGGCGCGGCAGATTTTTTCGGCGGCTCCTGCCCCTTTGGAATTGAAATAATGCTGAAAGCGGAAGCCAGCAGAATGCTTCCTGCTAAAATACCGGTTTTAGGGAGCGGTAATGCGCTGGTAATGTTCATGGTGTTGAAGGAGAAAGGAATAAAGGGAGGAAAGGGAAGAAGGGGAGGATGGAGGAAGGGGAAATGAAAAAAGAAGCGACTGTGGTTCGCTCCCTTTCCCCCTTACAGCCTACGTTAGAAATAATGCTTTGAGATAGTTAAGGTTATGCTGGTAGCATGGGATAATTCCAGCGCCCTGCGGCGTGGCGCCTTCGATCTGCATCCAGCCTTCGTAACCGATTTCTTTCACCGCGTTGGCCACCCGCGGCCAGTCGAGCGGACCTTCGCCGAGACGCTGGCCGTTTTCCTTCATATGTATTTCGCAGATCAAGTCCTTGCCAAGCATGGGTATTTCCTTGAAAATATCGTGGCCCGCGTCGGTAGAATTACGGAAATCGTAATAAACCTTCACAGCCTTTGAGCCAACCGCATGGATAATGTCCAGATGCTCCTGCCCGCTCAGCCACGATTCGATCCCCAGGGTAATGCCCTGTTTCTCGGCATGAGGGGCGACTTTTTTCAAACGTTCGATCACCGCTTTTTTCCCGGCGTCGTCGTTGCGCAGGTCGCCGTCCGAGAAAAATGCCAGGAGAATCACCTTCACCCCCAACGCCTTGGCCGCGTCCACGCTGTTCCAGACCCATTCCTCTGTTTTGGGCTGCGATTTATACGGCACACGGTTCAGCTCGCCAATCGCCAGGCTCGACACTTTCACACCCGTACGTGCGGACGCGTCGCGGATCGCCTGCAAGGTTTCCGGTACCGAAAGTCCCATTTCATCCTTTCCGGTGTTATAGCTCACCTGAATGCCGTGCAATCCGATCTGTTTCGCCCGTTCGAATGCTTCCGGGCTGAGCTGCCGTCCCACCGACCAGTCGCAGGCGCCGATCTGGTATTTCGGCACCAGGGAACGGTTGATTTTAAGAGCATTTTCCTCGTCAAATACCGTCGACGCCATCAGCAGCGCACTGCTTTTGAGCATTTCCCGCCGGTTCAGCACCAAACCATCTTTCATTACAGTCAGATTTTGAAATACTTAAAGAATATCTTCAAAATGTGCCGTGATTTGGTTTCTACTTATACCCGTGGGTAACGTTACCGGCTGAATGCGTCCTCAATATGCCGGATATCGGTGGAACCATCGGGTAGCCTGACGATCGAAACAATGTCAAAACGGACATCATGGTCCCAATCGGCGTCGAAAATGTACTGCTCCGCGGCGCGCATGATCAGCTTTGCCTTCGTTGCATTCACAAATTCCTCGGGCATTCCAAATGCGGTGCCGGTACGTGTTTTTACTTCCACGAAAATCAGCATATCGTCTTTCGAGGCGATAAGATCGATTTCGGACTGCCAGTTGCGGTAATTTTTGGCGATGATTTTGAAGCCTTTTTCGAGCAGGAAGGATGCCGCGGTGGTCTCGCCCCAGCGGCCCAGGTCATTGTGTTGGGCCATCATGTGTGTGGTTTAGCGTAAATTTTAATCTTGGTCAAGCTCGGATAGAAGGCGTTTCAACACTGTTATCGGGATGGTTGCCCGTTCGCTTTTGTCGTAGATTGAAAGAAGCCTGACCGATTTCTTCGTTACGTGGACATACGTGATGACTCGCGCTCCGCCCGACTTCCCTGTTCCCTTAGATTTAACAGAAAGTCTTAGTTTATAACAACCCAGTCCCAAGGGGATGCCTCGCGCCGGGTCTGATTTCAAAAGTTGTATCAACTCGAAACATTCGGTTGACAGAGAGGGATACTTCTTTGAAAGTCGTTTGAACTCCGATTCAAACCTTCGCGTCGTTCTGACAAAGTAACTCATTCAGGAACTCTTCTGCGTCCCTGGTTTCCAATTTTCCTTGTTCGAGCAAATGCACATCATCAACAATCTGAATTGCGTCGTCCAATATCTTGTAATGGATCGGCAAAAGTGGCTTTACTTTGACATACGGGAGCCGTCTGAGCAAGCCTAACACAAATTGGGCTCTGTCTTCTTTAATATCCAGTAAAACCTTCATAACCACAGAATTTAGTTGCACTAACAAATTTAACGAACATTTAGCTAATAAATTAGCGTTGTGAAACCGGGACATGTGTGTACAATCTGTTTCATAAACCGGAAGCATCCGGTCTGACATTTAGACGTCACTACTACAAATTGGTAACGCGCTCATCCCAAAAATTTTTTTGAATACATTGAAATGAACACCCTGATCAATAAAAAAGTACAGTTCCGGAACCTTGGCCTGATCGATTACCAGGAGGCCTGGGATCATCAGGAGAGAATTTTTGCGGAGACGTTGGCTATTAAGACGCAAAATCGGGGCCTGGATGTGGAAAACCAGCAACCGACGCCTAATTTCCTGCTTTTCTGCCAGCACCCGCATGTATATACGCTAGGCAAAAGCGGCAAGCCGGACCACTTGTTGCTGGCGGAGGAAGATTTAGCCGCAAAACAGGCAAAATACTACAAAATCAACCGCGGCGGGGACATTACCTACCACGGTCCGGGGCAAATTGTGGGTTACCCGATCCTGGATCTCGATAATTTCTTCACGGACATCCATGTATACATGCGCACGCTCGAAGAGGCGATTATTCTTACATTAGCAGAATACAGCGTGCGAGCGGGTCGCATTGCAGGATTAACTGGTGTGTGGATTGATTTTGAGGAGCAGAAAAATCCGAGGAAGATATGCGCATTGGGCGTAAAAGCGAGCCGCTGGGTAACCATGCACGGCTTCGCGCTGAATGTCAATACAGATTTGTCCTATTTCGGAAACATCGTGCCTTGCGGGATTGACGATAAGGCGGTTACGTCTCTGGCGGCGGAGCTCGGCAGGGAAATAGATTTGGAAGAAGTTTCAGTAAAATTAAAACACCATCTGACGCAGTTGTTCAGCATGGAATTGGAAGTAGCGTAATGAAGAAGGATATTATTTTTCACCCGGTAAAGGGAATACAAGTCGCGATTGTACGGAGTATCAACGAGCTGAATGCCGAAGAATGGAACGTGATCGTGATCAACCGCAACGACGAGCCGGTTACCAGCGTGTTTGTGACTTCGAAAGGTTACAGTAATACCGAATCGGGAACGAATACGGACCAGCGCACATCCACACTAAGGCATTTCTTCCCCGAAATACCCTCCGGCGGGCACGTGGTGGTGGAACCCATTATGCCGGATGTCTTTCACCTGAATAATGAGTTCTGGGTAAGCTATTTTATTGGCAGCCAGATTTTTGACAAAAAATTCATCTTCGTACCCGACAGCATCGTCGAGGAAAACATGATGACGATCGATCCACCGGGGCTGGAAGGCGTTTTGCACGAATGACGGCGGCGGCTGGGGGCATTTATGTCGGGTTTGGTCATTGGTAGTCAAGTATGGTCAGCTGTGGTCAGGAAGTTCGGATTCGTCAGGTGTAGTTCCGTCGATTGTTCATTTAGGTAACAGGATAAGTAAGTAAGCCTGTTTGATAACAAGACATAGGAATTGCGGAACAAAGAATTGTAAGTCTTGACATTTTCAATGATATTGAAAATCAACTACACTACTTTTTTCGAACCCCTACCCCCCGACCACCAATGACAATACCTGACCACACCTGACTCCTAAACCGCACCACACTATGACAGAAGATTTCAAACGCCGCGCCAAAAATTTCCTGCTCCTCGATATTGAGACAGTTTGCTCTCATGCGAGTTACGACGAGCTTCCCGCGCGGATGCAAAAACTCTGGGACAAAAAGGCCCTGACACTCAAAAAAAGCGACGATACGACCACCAATGCAGGGTACTTCTACGATCGAGGCGCCATTTATGCCGAGTTTGGAAAAATCATCTGCATTGCATTCGGCGCTTACTATTGGAACGAAAAAGATGAGATTGCGTTTAAGGTGAGTAGCTTCGGCGGAAACGACGAAGTTCAGTTGCTGCTGCAATTCAAGGCGTTGATTGAAAAATACCCCGCCGAACAGCTGATTCTTTGCGCCCACAATGGCAAAGAATTCGACTTCCCGTTCATTTGTCGGCGGATGCTGATCCACCGCATCGAAATCCCCAAAGCATTACAGATTTCGGGTAAAAAACCCTGGGAGCTTCTCCACCAGGATACAATGGATCTGTGGAAATTCGGTGACTACAAAAGCTACACCTCGCTCGATTTGCTGGCTGCCGTCTTTGATATCCCGGGAAGCAAAAACGAAATGAGCGGCGACCAGGTGACAAAGGTTTACTACGAGGAAAATGATCTGGCTAAAATTTCCCGATATTGCAGAGAGGACGTGGTAGTGCTGGCGCAATTGTATCTTCGGCTGCATTGCTTTGACCAAATTCCCGAAGGAAATATCCTGAGGGTTGAATAATATTGAATACATGAGAGAAAAAAAGAATAAAAAGAAGCTCCAACCGGAGAAAAGAGAGGCCTCGGCCCCCCATCACATTGTTTCCTACATAGATAATTTAAAGACGGATATCGCCGCGTTCTTCGATCTGAACGCCGAGCATGCGTTCCGGCCTTTTGATGTCCACGACCATTTCGGGGTGCACGATAAAAAAGTGCGGGTACTTGTTAATGAAATCCTGCACGAACTGGAACAAGATGGAAAGCTGATTTATAACAAAAACGGCACTTATGCCTCTGTGCCGCAGAAATCCAAGCCGAATGGGCTGACCGGCCGGGTCGATCGGGTTAATAAGGGGTTTGCTTTTGTGATAATCGAAGGCCGTGAGGACGATATTTATGTGGATTTGGAATTGTTGAATGGCGCCTGGGACGGCGATATCGTGCAGGTTCAGCCACTGTCGAGAAACACACGCAATTTGAAGTCACGAGGGGATTCCGGCCGGAACCGTACGGAAGGCCGCGTTACGGAAATTGTAGAGCGTTCCAATGCAGAAATTGTAGGTATTATTGAGATTAACCCGCGTTTTGCAGTCGTACAACCCGATAGCAAAAAACTTTACGACCCTATCTTCATTGAACCGGATGAGGTTGGGGAGGCGCATCATGGCGACAAGGTAATCGTGAAGGTCAAAGAATGGCCGACGCGCAGAAGCCAGGCAGAAGGCGAGATCGTTTCTGTGCTTGGAAAGGCAGGAAACAACGATGTGGAAATGCACGCGATCCTTGCTGAATTTGGATTGCCCTACCATTTCCCGGAAATCGTGGAAGCCGAGGCGCAGAAAATTCCCGATAAAATTGCCAAAAAGGATATTGCCAAACGTCGCGACATCCGGGACGTGCTGACGTTCACTATCGACCCTGTCGACGCTAAAGACTTCGACGACGCATTGTCGGTGAGGTACCTGGACGAGGATGTGGTAGAAGTGGGCGTGCATATTGCCGACGTTTCACATTACGTGCTCCCCGGAACCGAGCTTGAAAAAGAGGCATTTCGTCGAGCTACGTCTGTTTACCTGGTCGACAGAACGGTACCTATGCTTCCGGAAAAGCTCTCGAACAATCTCTGCTCCCTGCGGCCGAATGAAGACAGGCTGGCATTTTCAGCGATTTTTGAGATTACTTCCAAAGGCAAGTTACTGAAAGAGTGGTTTGGAAGAACGGTAATCCACTCCGACCGCCGCTTCTCTTACGAAGAAGCACAAGCCGTGCTCGATTCGGGAGAGGGCGATTTCCCGAAAGAACTGGACACACTGAACAAACTGGCAAAAGTTTTCAGAAAGGAACGCTTTAAAAAAGGAGCCATCAATTTCGAAACGCCGGAAGTACGCTTCCGCCTCGACCCGGAAGGTCGGCCATTGGGTATTTACACCAAGGAACGCCACGATTCTAATAAACTGATCGAGGAATTCATGCTGCTCGCCAACAAGCGCGTGGCTGAATATGTGTATTCGCTGTCTAAAGGCCCAAACAAGAATACGATGGTATACCGTATTCACGAAGCTCCCGATCCCGACCGCTTGCAAACCTTCGCGAATTTTGTAGCCAAACTGGGTCTGAAACTGGAAGTAGAAGAGGAAGGTCAGATCGCCAAGTCGATGAACGCCATGCTGGCGAAAGTGGAAGGCAAGCCTGAGCAAAACCTCATCGAATCGCTTGCCGTGCGCACGATGGCCAAAGCGCGGTACAGCACCGAGGATATCGGTCACTTTGGACTGGCATTCAGGCGGTATTCGCACTTCACCTCGCCCATTCGCCGCTATCCCGACGTGATGGCGCACAGGTTGTTGCAGCATTACCTCGACGGCGGAGCCAATGTCGACAAAGAGGCTTACGAAATAGCATCGAAGCATTCATCCGAACGTGAGCGGCTCGCTGCCGAAGCGGAAAGGGCTTCGATCAAATACAAGCAGGTCGAGTTTATGAGCATGATGGATCCTGAGAAGGAGTTCGACGGCATTATCACCGGCGTAACCGAATTCGGTATTTTCGTGGAAATCACGGAAACTGCTTCGGAAGGCCTGATCCGCATGACTGATCTTGGCGATGACTATTACGAGCTCGAAAAGGATAACTACCGCATTATCGGCCAGCGCACCAAGAAGATATATGCGTTCGGCGATGCGGTGAAGGTAAAAGTGAAAGAAACCAACCTCGCGCGCAGGAGTATGGATTTGTACCTCGCAGGTACGAAACCAGGCCGCAGAAGCGAATTCAGCCGCCCTGGCTTTGACCGGGAACGTGATCGCGGGCCTCGGGAACGGAAGCCTAAGGAGGCAAGAGGTTCAGGACGCGTGAAGCGGGGTGCCGGGGGAACTGGGGGTGGAAGCTCGGCTAAGGTGAAGCGGCGGAGAAGGTAGTTGTTACCTTTTTGACTTTTTACGTCTAAATGGGATAACTAATCCTATTTAAGATGGAAATCATTTATAAAGAAGAATCTTACGCCGTCGTTGGCAAATGCATTGAAGTACATATGGAGTTGGGTCACGGCTTTCTCGAAATTGTCTATAAGGACTCATTGGAAATACTCTTCCGGCAAGGAGGCATCTATTATGAGAGAGAAAAAGAGTATCCTGTTTTCTTCAAAGGAATCCTACTGCCTCATAAATTTTTTGCGGACTTCGTCGTCTTTGATAAAATTATCCTAGAAGTTAAATGCGTTTCTTGCCTGACCGACGAACACATTGCACAGACCTTGAACTATCTCAAAGTTTCTGGAAATAAACTGGGACTGTTGGTGAATTTCGGGCGTGGGAAGTTAGAATACAAGCGGCTTGTCCTTTAATTAATGCCACGAAGACACGAATTAAACACGAAGAGCATTCGTGAAAATTCGTGCCTTCGTGGCATTAAAATAAACAAAACCACCAATGATCAGAAAACTAAGCTTTCTATTATTCGCAATAGCTGTTTCAATTTTAGCCAAAGCTCAAAAACCTGCCGACAAAGAAGAATGGCAATCCCTCTTCAACGGCCAGGACCTTACCGGCTGGGACGTGAAAATTGCGGGGCACAAGGTCAATGACAACTACAAAAACACCTTCCTGGTAGAGGATAACATGATCCGCGTGAATTACAAGGAGTACGACAAATTCACGACCGAATATGGCCATATGTACTATAACAAGCCCTATTCACATTATAAAATAAGGCTTCAATACCGCTTCACAGGGAATCAGGTGCCCGGCGGGGCGTCGTGGAATGTGCGAAATAGTGGCATTATGCTGCATTCGCAGTCGGCGGCTAGCCTTGGCCTCGACCAGGATTTCCCGATCTCGCTGGAAATGCAATACCTGGGCGGCCTCAATGCAGGCGAGCGCAACACGGGCAACCTCTGCACGCCGGGAACGATCGTCGACATCGACGGCAAACTGGCCGAAGCGCATTGCATTAATTCCACTTCTAAAACCTACAATGGCGACCAGTGGGTGGATGCCGAAGCAATCGTGCTCGGTGATTCAATCGTATACCATTTGATCGCGGGAGATACGGTGCTCGTTTACACCAATCCGCGCATCGGCGGCGGTTATGTCGGCAGAACCCATACTTTTAAGGATGGGAAAGTAAGTAATGAGGCAGAATGGATTAAAAAGGATAATACAAAGCTGGGCAGCGGCTACATTGCATTGCAGGCCGAAAGCCATCCGATCGATTTCCGGAATATCGAATTGCTCAATCTGAAAGGCTGTATGGACCCTAAGGCGACGAATTATAAATCCTATTACGTCGCAGCCGACAATTCGGCTTGTACCTATAAAAAGAAATAACCTGAGTCGCGCGGGCAATAAAACCTGATTGGTTTTCGGTTTTTTATATTTTTGCAGGAATGGACGGTTCGTCTGAATCGTCCATTCTTCGTTTAGAAATCAGCCTTTGTGCTAATGAAAAAAATTCTTACCCGGTTTGTACTGCTTGTGGTTGTCCTGGCCGGGATCAACTGGCTGGCTTCGTCGTTTTTTTTCAGGTGGGATCTTACCGAGGATAAGCGTTACAGCATTTCCGAGGCTACCAAGCGGCTTCTCGGAAGTCTGGAAAAAGACGTGATCGTGAATGTATACCTCTCCGGCGACTTTCCTGCGGGTTTCGAACGCCTCGAAAGCGCCACACGGGAGACTTTGGAGGAGTTTAAAACCTACGCCAACGGCCACCTGATCGTCAACTATTCAGATCCGTCGAACGCGACCAGCGAAGAGCAACGTCAGAAACAATACATGAGCCTGATCGACCGCGGATTGAACCCGACCAATGTGTTCGCGAACGAAGACGGCAAACGCACCGAGAAAATCATTTTCCCTGGCGTGATTGTACAGGCTGACACGCTTTCGGTACCCGTCCAATTATTAAAAGGCAATAAAGCGAACTCTCCGGAGGAGCAGTTGAACCAGTCGTACGAAGGCGTCGAATTTGAACTGGCGTCCGCAATACGCGTGCTGGCGAATCCTGAGCGCAAAAAAGTTGGGTTTGTGGTTAGCCATACGAAAATTTCCCCCGCCCGTTTGAGTGATCTTATTGCCACGATTCAGCAGAGTTACGATGTTTTTCTGGATATGAACAATCCGGATTCCTATGAAGGCCTCGATGCATTGATCGTGATGAAACCCGACAGCGCATTTTCGGATGACGAAAAATACAAACTCGATCAATATGTGGTTGGAGGAGGCAAAGCGCTGTTTTTCGTGGACGGCGCGCGAGTTGATAGCGTGAGTCTCGACGGTAATTACGCCCAGCCCCTTGATCTGAACCTCGGCGATCTGTTTTTTAAATGGGGTATCCGGTTAAATACCAATCTCGTCAAAGACCTGAACTGTGCGCAAATCCTGCTGAATGTGGGAAATGTAGGAGATAACCCGGAAATCCGCCCCATGCCGTGGCGTTTCTTTCCGCTCCTGAATAATTTTGGAGCACACACCATTACCCGCAACCTCAATGCGGTTTACACACGATTTCTAAGCTCGATCGACACGGTCGGCGGAGCGAATGGCATTGCCAAAACACCTTTGCTGATGACGTCTCCTTATACGCAGCTCGTGAATGCGCCCGCGCTTGTGGGTTATAACGAGGCGCGCAAGGACCCGCAGCCGTCGGAATACCGTTCAGGTATCAAACTGGCAGGCGTATTGCTCGAAGGATCATTCAATTCGCTCTTTCAAAACCGCATTCTGACCGGTGATCCGCGGGCGGCAAAGTTCAAGGCAAGCGGTAATGCCGGAAGGGTGATCATCTGCTCCGACGGCGACCTGATCGTTAACGATTATGACTATAAAAGGAATGCCCCCTTACCGCTTGGCTACGACCGGGTAACCAAGCAGACTTTTGGCAACAAGGATTTCGTACTCCATGCACTGGATTACATGACCGACGCCAACGGTTTGATCAATGCGCGCGGTAAACAGATTGCGATCCGTGCTTTGGACAAAATCCAGATTCAGGAAAATAGAAAGTTCTGGCAGGCACTCAATTTGCTGCTGCCGGTAGTACTGATCGGCCTTTTTGGTGCTGTGAGATATTACCTCCGAATCCGAAAATTTGGGTGACAACGCGGCTGGTGCTTCCGTAATTTTTTATACTTTTGTTCCCTACAACAAAGTTTTTCCGGAATCTTCCGCATATAAATCTATCAACTAAACACTTACGTCACGAATTATGAAGTTTGTCGTTTCGTCATCAGTTCTGCTCAAACAGCTATCCGCTATAAACGGTGTCGTTTCAACGAACCCAATTGTGCCAATCCTTGAAAATTTCCTGCTTACACTGGAAGGAAATTCACTGACCGTGACTGCGTCCGACCTTCAAACCGTAATGATTACGGAGATTGAAGTAGAATCATCCGAAAAAGGAGCTATTGCCATTCCCGCAAAGCTGTTGCTCGACACCCTCCGCGGCCTGCCCGAGCAACCGATTACCTTGCAGGTGAATGGTGAAACATTTGGAACCGAGATTATTTCCGATAACGGCCGTTACAAGCTGTCGGGCGAAAACCCGATCGATTTCCCTAAAACACCGGTTGTGAACCGCGGCCAGTCCGTTGACTTCTCTTCCACTGCTTTGGGTGCGGCTATTTCAAACACGTTGTTCGCAACAAGCACCGACGATCTTCGCCCTGCAATGACAGGGGTTTTCGTTCAAATGGGTGCTGAAAGCGCGACTTTCGTAGCCACCGACGGTCACCGCCTCGTACGCTACCGCCGTACCGACATTAAATCGGACGTCGATACTTCGATGATCATCCAGCGGAAAGCACTGAACCTGCTGAAAAGCTGTCTTCCCTCCGAAGATGTTCCCGTAAAAGCGGAATTCACTTCTTCGAATGCATTTTTCAGCTTTGGCAATATCCGCATGATCTGTCGGCTGATCGACGAGCGTTTCCCGGACTACGAAAATGCAATCCCGACCAACAACCCGAACACGCTTACCATTAACAGATTGGAAATCCTCAGCTCGCTGAGACGTATTTCAATCTACTCCAACCGGACTACCCACCAGGTACGCATGAAAATGGCGCTGAACGACCTGGTAATCTCTGCGGAAGACCTCGACTATTCGAACGAAGCCAATGAGCGCCTGATGTGCGAATACAATGGCGATGACATGGAAATCGGTTTCAATGCGAAATTCCTGATTGAAGTTCTGGGTAACCTTTCCAGCAAAACCATCACTTTCGAACTTTCCGCTCCAAACCGCGCCGGACTTATCATCCCGGTTGATCAGGAAGAAAATGAAGACATCCTGATGCTGGTTATGCCGGTAATGCTTAACACTTACGTTTAGAAAATTGTAACACCCATATTTCAAAGTCCGGCTACCCGCCGGACTTTTTTTGTTTAATCAACTCAAATACAATATATTAACTAGCGCATTGCCTTAATTACGAAAAAAATCGTAGTTAAGGCTTGCATGTACGATTTTTTTCGTAGACATTTGGTACGAAGATCATCGTAACAGTAACATCATGTATATCAAGCCCACCGACTCTGAACTGGAAATCCTCAATTACCTCTGGCAGGCAGGCCCCAGTACCGTCCGTTCCGTGCATGATGCCCTTTCCGAAACCAAGGACGTTGGCTACACCACGACTTTGAAACTCATGCAAATCATGCATGACAAGGGGCTACTCTACCGCACGGAACAAGGACGATCGCACATTTACGTAGCGCTTCTCGGCAAGGAAGAAACGCAACAAAATTTTGTAGGTAAAATGGTTGAAACCCTTTTTCAGGGCTCCGCGGCTCAAATGGTCATGCAGGCGCTCGGGAATCACACTACCTCCAAGGAAGAACTGGATGAAATTCGTGAGTTGTTAAATAACCTTGAAAACAATCGTTAGCCATGGAATTCTTCTCAAACCTGTTACCCGGTCCAGCCGTTTCCGCATTTGGCTGGACGCTCATTCATTCCATCTGGCAGGGAACGCTGCTGATGCTGATTGCCGTTGCCGCATTTTATTATTTAAGAAAAAAATCTGCCAACACACGCTACCTGACGGGCGTTGGCTTTCTTTTCGCACAGGTCGTCGCCTCTGTCGGAACATTCATTTACTATTATCCTAAAACCACCAGCGCAGTTACCAATGTAAAGGCTCTGACGCGTTACACCGCATTGTCCGCATCCCGCACATGGGCGGAAGTCTCGCAGGACCTGCCCCTTACATTTAAAATACAAATGTGGCTCACCGCCCATTTACATGAGTTGGTCATTTGCTGGGTCATCGGCTCCGGCATTCTCCTGTTGCGCTTTGCCGGCGGCTGGGTATTCACGGAAAGGCTGCGAATCAACGCCAAAATCGTCATGGACAAGGAGTGGCGGGCAAGATTTGGTGTGATCATTGCTAAAATGAATATCTCCAAATCCGTCGAATTCCGCGAAACGGCCAAAGTACTCACACCCATGGTCATAGGCACATTCAGCCCGGTGGTATTGATCCCGATCGGCCTGCTTTCAGGGTTTTCTACTGCACAGGTCGAGGCAATCCTCGCGCATGAGCTGGCGCACATCCGCAGGAACGATTACCTGATCAATATGCTGCAATCGTTTGTGGAAGTGATCTTTTTCTTCCACCCGGCGATCTGGTGGTTGTCCGAAAAAGTACGTGCCGAACGCGAGCACTGCTGCGACGACATTGCGCTGGCCATTTGCGGCGACAAAATGTCCCTTGCACATGCCCTGGTGAAAGTTGCCGAATGGCAGGCTACTCCCGGATTGGCTATGGCTTTTGCATCCAAAAAACCGTTGCTAATGCACCGTGTACAGCGTGTTCTGGGATTAAATCCAAAACCCGTCCGCACTTTTTCGAGCCTGCCGGCTATGATTTTCGCGATTGGGTTGGTGATTGGTATTTCAGCTTACGCGGTGGCACAAAAGGTTGAAAAAGACAAGGAAAAGAAGGCAGCCAAGCATATGACCGTCAAAAAGCGGAAACCGGCGAAGATAGAAACCCGCAAGGAACATGAAATGGAGGAATTGGCCGAAATAGCTATTGAGGAGGGCATTCATGAAGATATTGAGGCGGAACTGGCTCATGTCGAGCTCGATATGGAAGCGCCTGAAATGGATTTCGAGCAATCAGGTAATGATACTTTGGACAAGAAGCTATGGGATCTTAGCCACAAGATCAGGGCAATGGGAGAAGACTTAAAACCTTATCATGCAAGATTGCAGGAATTGTATCGCGAACGAGAAAAATACACGTTTGAAACGGAGCGACTTGGACGCGAAGTCGAAAAAATTGAATGGAAAAAGCACCGCGCAGAGGAGCTGAGATCCGATTTGATGGAGAAGAGATCCGTCCTTTTCCATCAGGATGGAAAGGAATCCAAGCTCAGCGATACAGAACTGGACAAGCAATTGGCTGATTTTGAACAACAGATTAAAGCCCAGGAGCAGGTTATTTCAGAACTCAACAATCAGATTTCCAATACGACAAAAGAGGTTTTGAAAGCCGAAGAACCTGAGCGGAAACTACAAAGAGAGATCGAGGAAGTACTTTTCAAGATAGACGAGCTCGGCAAAAACATCGGCCTCGAAACCTTGAGCTACCGGAAAATGCGGGGTATCGAAGAGCCTCCGCATGCGCCGAGGGTTGCACGTAGCGGGCGTATGCGACGTGCGGGAACTCCCCCTCTCCCACCCGCTCCGGTAGTCGCACCGGCGAAAGTGGCTCCTGCAATCCCCGCGAAACCCGCAGCAGCACCCAAGCCACCACTTCCTCCTAAAAAGGATCCAAAAGATTAAATGAAAATGGCAGCGACGGAATCGCTGCCATTTTCATTTATATGTATCAATTCGATTATTCCACCTCGATCACCACATCATCGCTCATCGGGTGCGTCACGCAGGTGAGGATAAACCCTTCATTAATTTCTGCCTCGGAAAGTGCATCCTCTTCATCCATTTGCACTTTTCCGGACGTGCAACGGCCCATACACGCGGTACACATGCCTGCCTGGCACGAGTACGGTAGATCGATGTCCATATTCAATGCCGCTTCGAGTACCGTTTCATGCGGCTTTACCGGCAGCTTATATTCCGTCCCTTCATAAAACAGTGTAATCTCGCGCGTTTTGGGCGAGTCGTCATCTTCCCCCTCCGGCTCCATCGTCACCTCGCCTGGTTTGGCGGACGTAGCAGTGACAAAGCTTTCCTTCCGGATCTTGCCCTCCGGCACCGCCAGGATCGAAAGCGCACGATGTGCCTCTTCCATCATATCCTCAGGCCCGCACAGAAAGTATTCCGCTTCTTTTTTATTCAATGCAGGGAGCTTTTCCATGATTTTCAGCACGTGGCTTTTGTTCAGTCGCCCGATTTCACCCTCCCAGCCTTCGTCAGGCTGGCTTAATGTATGTACGACGGTGAAGCGGCTACCGTATTTGCGCTCCAAGGCTGCGATTTTGTCTTTGAAAATAATGCTGTCTTCTCTCCGGCTTCCATAGATCAGGAAAATCTCACTTTCGGGTTCTACCATCAGTACCGATTTCAAAATCGAAAACAATGGTGTAATGCCGCTTCCGGCACCGATAAATACTACCTGGCGCGTCTGATCATCCGCCTGTTTGGGGAAAAAATGGCCCATGGGCTCCAATGCTTCCAGCACATCGCCTTCTTTCAATGTGTCGAGCAGCAGGTTCGAAGCATAGCCGCCGGGTACCCGCTTGATCGTGATCGCCAGCGATACGTCGGTATACGGAGAACTCGACATCGAGTATGACCTCCTCACCTTTTTATCCTCGAAAGGCAGCAACAATGTCAGAAACTGCCCCGGACGGTACTGAACGACTTCGTTGATCGGATGCCAGAAATGGATAGTAGCTGCTTCCTCGGTCTCTTTCTCTATCTCTTTGACTTTTAAAAAATAGTATTTGCTCATTTTGATATGGCCCGCAGTCCATGGTCGGCCTGCATAACTCCGCTTTATTGAAAATCGATTCGACTTATAACACAAAAGCCTCATAGGTAACACCCATGAGGCTTTTATGATTTCATTTTGATATTATTTCAAAGTCGCTACGGCGTCTTTGATGCGTTTTACCGCTTCCTCCAATGCCTCATCGGCAGCGGCGGTCGAGATACGGATGCAGTTAGGAGCGCCGAAACCTGAACCTGCCACGGTCGAAACGTATGATTTGTTCAAAATCCAGTTGGCAAAATCATCTGAATCCTTGATCAGCGTCTCGCCATCCGATTTTCCAAAATAATAGCTCACATCCGGGAATGCGTAGAACGCGCCCTGCGGAACATTCACTTTGAAACCGGGAATTTCTTTCAGCAAGCCTACCACGAGGTCACGACGACGGTGATATGCTTTCGCCATTTCGATCGAAGGCTCTTTCGGGCCATTGAATGCCGCCGTAGCCGCTTTTTGCGCGATAGAGTTCGTTCCGGAAGTCACCTGGCCTTGCAGTTTTTCAACACCGTCGGCGATCCATTTGGCCGCCGCGATGAAACCGATCCGCCAGCCTGTCATAGCGTAACCTTTCGCCACACCGTTCACAGTGATCACGCGGTCTTTCAATGCAGGAATAGAACCGATACTGAAATGACCTTCCTCGGTAAAGTTGATGTATTCGTAAATTTCGTCGGCCAGGACATAAACACCTTCGTGTTTTTCGAGTACCGCCGCGATCTCTCTCAGTTCTTTTTCTGAATAAACAGCGCCCGTCGGGTTATTCGGCGAAGCGTACATCACCACTTTCGTGCGAGGTGTAATGGCAGCTTCCAGTTGCTCGGCAGTTACTTTGAAATCATTTTCAAAAGCACCGTCGACGATCACCGACTTACCTTCCGCCAGTTTCACCATTTCAGAATAGCTCACCCAGTAAGGTGCGAAAATCACCACTTCGTCGCCCGGATTGACCAGAACCTGAATCACATTAGCCAATGAATGCTTGGCACCGGTCGAAACCACGATATTTTCGGGTTTCCAGTCTATATTATTGTCGCGCTTTAACTTATCAGCAATGGCCTTTCGCAGATCAGGGTAACCGGCTACGGGTGAGTAACCATGAAAACCATCGTCGATGGCCTTTTTAGCGGCCTCGCAAATGTGTGCGGGCGTCTTGAAGTCTGGCTCTCCAACGCTCAGACTGATTACTTTATGGCCTTGTGCGGCCAGTTCACGGGCCATTTTGGTCATCGCCAGCGTCGAAGATTCTTCGAGGGCGTTGATGCGGTCGGCCAACCGGGTTTGCTCTGCTACTGCGGACATTGCAACGTTTTAATTAAGTTAAAGAAGGTACTGCGAACTGTATCAACAAATTGCCCGCAAAGGTACGGCTTTTTTAGAAGTTGTATTGTATTATGTAAAGAAAGATTTATTGCGTAATGTCAATTAGCAGACGGCAGGTGATCCACGCTTGAAATCGCAAGTCTGGTAACGATATTTGTCCATGGACACACCAATCACCATTGAAGAAATCATTTTTCTGGCCAATGTGCCTGAAAACCTGCATTCAGCATTCCTGCGTGTCGCCAACGGCCTGTACGAACGGGCGAAATACCCGAAAGAGAAGGTATTTCTGATGCTCGTGAAAATGCTGAATGCGCCTAAAAAATATGCCTTTTCTAAAAATAAGGTCACTAACCTGGCTCAAATGGTTTACGACCTCAAAAAGAGCGGAACCGAGATCACTTTGACCCAACACGGCAGGGAACTACTTGTCAATGAAGAAGCTGTATTGGCTTTGGAAGAAAAGGAGCCTCAGAAAAAGAACACATTCAATCTCCGTGAAGACAAGCTGCGCTACGCCGTTTTCGGCAAAGAACACATCGAAGAAGGCGCATTGCTGCAAATGGAAACCGCCGTTAGCTTACCCATATCGGTCGCCGGTGCATTAATGCCGGACGCACACCAGGGTTACGGCCTGCCCATCGGCGGCGTGCTCGCTACGGAAGCGGATAAAGTGATCCCCTACGCCGTGGGCGTCGATATTGCCTGCCGGATGTGTATGTCCGTTTTCGACATTCCAACAGACTACCTGAAACGCGAGCCGCATTTCCTGAAAAAGATCCTTACCGAAAACACCAAGTTCGGCATGGGCGGCGAAACGGCACGGAAGTATGATGAAAGCATTATGGATCAGCCCGAATGGGAGGCCACCAAAACGATCCGTTCGTTGAAAGACAAGGCCTATCGCCAGTTGGGAACGTCTGGTACCGGTAATCACTTTGTAGAATGGGGCATTGTAGAAGTATTCGAAAACGACCCGCTTTTGAACTTACCGAAAGGCGAATACCTCTCATTACTCTCACATTCCGGCTCCCGCGGCTTCGGCGGAAATGTGGCCAACTACTATTCCAAACTGGCCATGCAAAAGACGGTATTACCAAAACAAGCCGCGCATTTGGCCTGGCTCGACCTGAACACCGAGGAAGGCCGGGAATACTGGATCGCGATGAACCTCGCCGGTGATTACGCATCGGCCAACCACCACGAAATCCACAACAAAATGGCTAAGTCACTGGGCGAAAAGCCGTTGAAAATCATCGAAAACCACCACAATTTTGCCTGGAAAGAAAAACTTGCCGACGGGCGGGAAGTGGTCGTCCACCGCAAAGGCGCTACGCCCGCCGGAGCCGACGAACTTGGCATTATCCCAGGCTCGATGAGCCAGCCAGGTTATGTGATTCGTGGAAAAGCAAATGCGGATTCATTAAGCTCCGCCTCTCACGGCGCAGGGCGCGTTATGTCACGCACGAAGGCATTTACGACCACAACACGCAGCCAAATGAATAAGATTCTGCAAGACAATGGTATTCAGCTTATTGGCGGAGATCTGGACGAATCGCCAATGGTTTACAAGAATATTGAAGATGTGATCGCAGCGCAGTCCGAGTTAGTGACGATACTGGCGAAGTTCGCGCCTAAGATTGTCAGGATGGCGGATGCCAATCGAAAGGAAGGGAGGGAGGATTGAGCTATTATTTTGCTATCTTTCGTAAAACATTTCGGTTATGAACACGCTGAGAATAATTGAAAAACCGCATGATGGAGAATTGAAGATATCCCTGCCAAAGTCATTTAATGATGATCCGGTAGAGGTCATTATTACCCCATTAGTCTCAACCGAAATCGATACTGAATCAAGGCTTAAAATTGCTCAACAATACCTCAAAAGATCAAAACCGACCCATTTTGACTTAGGAGATTTGGACCCGCATGAGCAATAACTCGCAGAAGATTTTCATTGACAGTTCCATTCTTGTAGAATTTAAGAAGCAGACCCGAACGGATTTGCTTATGGCGCTTTTGGCAAATCCAAGGATCGAACTCGTTATCAGTCACACTATTTTGAGTGAATATACTTATCACCTCCTCGCGATCGAAGGTCAAAAATCGCCAAGATCTATCAAGGAATCTTGTTCAATTACGGATATACTACTACGAGATAATCCCTTTTCGCTCTTCTCGATTTTCTCCCTTGCCCCTACTAGCAAAGAAATTACCGGGGTTTTCTTAGAAATGATGTCAAAGTATAACTTATTACCTAACGACGCATTGATTCTAGCAGACTGCAAGCTTAACAAAATTGATTTGCTGGCCTCTTACGATGTGAAAGATTTTACGAAAGCCTGTGAGCAAGAATCAATAAAACTAATCAGCTCTGTCATTGACCTACCACTGATTTAAAACACCTCCCCCAAATTCACAAACAACCCCCGCGAACCATCCATTCCAAATCCATAATCAATACCAATATTCGCCCCAGAAGTCTTGTTTACCTTAATGCGGATACCCAAGCCCCCTGCGGGAGCGATCTTGCGGAAGCTTTTGGAAGGCCAGTCCGAAACACTCTGCGCATTGGCAAAGAGTACGCCCCCGAAAAGCCCGTTTTTGGTCAGTGCAAAGCGGTATTCGGATTCAAAATAGAGCAGGCTGGTGCTGCGGAAGCGGCCTTGAATGTAGCCGCGGCCGATATTATTCGTCGGGTCCCAGCCGGTGGCGGGAAGATCGAGGTAGGGTGGCTTGCCGATCGTGAGCCAATTGTAATTCCAGAATGCAAGGGTGTTCTGACTCCCGCGCGGGAGATTGAAATAGCGGCGGACGTCAATCACGACCGCTTGCCAGCTGTTCGTGCTGCCGAGCGATTTCATATTCGGTCGGAACTGCATATTCGTGTAAAAGCCTTTCAGCGGGTTGATGGAATTTGTACGACTGTCATAGGCAAGTGTAAAAAGCGGCCCTGTAGATGACGATTTAACACCTAATCCATAATCCTTGATATCCTGGTTCAATTTCTCTTCCTTGTCCGATTGCATGATCTGCCATCTTTTATCATAAGCAAACCCCAGCCCTACGAAAAAGGATTTGCCGATCCGTTTCAAAACTGTCTGGTGCAAGCGTAGATGCTTGTATTTCAAACCCGTGGCATCTCTGAGCTTGGAGTCGGAGCCCAGGCCATATGTATCCTGCGGATATTTGAAAAACCGCCAGTCCACCACGAAGTTGTAGTTATTGTGGCGCGTCCAGATGTTGGCCTGGACGGGAATGGTCATCTGCTTGTATTCGGTGTAGATAAAATTGGTGGTAATGCTGGAAATATTGGTGGTTTTGGGACTACTCGTATAAAATGCGATGTTCGCATTAAGCGAACCGGTCAGGCCCGATGACAGCGTGTAACCGCCCGCAGGTACAAGGGAGAAGATCGGCTTGCCCGATTCAATTTTGGGAACCCTGACCGAATCTGATTTATCTTTTGATTTCCATTTTCTGAAAACGTCGATCAGGTCTTTTTGCCCCACTTTCTGGGCCGAGTCGGCGATGGCAATCGTGTCCTGGCCAACGACTTGGCTGGCGGCAACATAATTTCCGGCCTGCAAACCATTCACGGTCAGCATAATGAAAGCGGATATTATGCAAAAAGCTCTGATCACCGGGTCGGGTTCATTAAGTACATTCCCAGTAATTTATACTAAAATAGTACCCGGCACAAAAAAAGCCACCGGCTTCTTTCGAAACCGGTGGCTTTGTACCACGAAATATGGATTTTATGCTAATGCAGCCTTCAAATTGGTGTCGATAGCTTCCAGGAACTCTTCTGTGTACAGGTAGTGCTCTCCATGTTTCACATCGTTTCCGTGTAGACCGATTGCCAAATCCTTTGTCATTTGCCCACTTTCCACAGTTTCGATACACACTTTTTCAAGCTTGTTAGCGAAATCGATCAGTGGCTGGTTACCGTCCAGCTTGCCACGGAACGCCAAACCGCGGGTCCACGCGAAGATAGAAGCGATTGGGTTAGTAGAAGTTGGTTTTCCTTTCTGGTGCTCGCGGTAGTGACGGGTTACTGTTCCGTGTGCAGCTTCCGCCTCCATGATCTTGCCGTCCGGCGTAACCAAAGTAGAAGTCATCAGACCCAGAGAACCGAAACCTTGCGCAACGGTATCCGACTGAACGTCACCGTCATAGTTTTTACAAGCCCATACGAAGTTACCTTCCCATTTCAATGCGGAAGCCACCATGTCGTCGATCAGACGGTGCTCGTAATGTACTTTTCCTTTGTATTCCGTTTCGTATACTTCCTGGAAAATATCCTTGAAGCGACCGTCGTATTTTTTGAGGATTGTGTTTTTGGTAGAAAGGTACAGCGGCCAGCCTTTGTCCAAAGCCACGTTGAAGCATGAGCGTGCAAAGCCGCGGATCGACTCGTCGATGTTGTACATGGCCATCGCTACACCAGGACCTTTGTATTGGTACACTTCGTGCTCGATTACCTGTCCGTCTTCGCCTTCAAATTTGATGGTTAATTTACCTTTTCCAGGCACGACAAAATCGGTAGCGCGGTATTGGTCACCGAATGCGTGACGTCCTACGATAATCGGCGCCGTCCAGTTGGTAACCAGGCGAGGCACGTTTTTCATTACGATCGGCTCACGGAACACAGTACCATCGAGGATGTTACGGATGGTTCCGTTAGGCGATTTCCACATTTGTTTCAGGTTGAATTCTTTTACGCGGTCTTCATCAGGAGTGATCGTAGCGCATTTGATACCCACACCGTATTCCTTGATAGCGTTCGCTGCATCGATAGTCACCTGGTCGTTCGTCTCGTCGCGGTATTCGATACCCAGATCGTAGTATTTGATATCTACATCGATGTACGGAAGGATCAGTTTTTCCTTGATAAACTTCCAGATGATGCGGGTCATTTCATCGCCATCCAGTTCTACGACGGGATTGTCAACTTTAATTTTGCTCATGTCTTAAATTCTATACAATAGTTAAAGATTTTGAAATCAGACCGTGAAAGTACGAACAATAGAATAAAAAGGCGAAATTTCCTCCACTTACATCCCCAAAAAGACGATAGTACCCGATGAAAAAAGCTGCATTGCGGAAGGAATTTTTACAAAAAAGAAAGGATGCCGACGAGCGTTGGTTGAGCGAAAAAAATGCGCTGATCACGCAGAACGTTGAAAAATTTGTTCGAAACAATCCGTTTAAGACCCTGCACACTTTCCTTCCGCAGCTCGGGTCGCGGGAAATCCACACACTGTACATTGTCGAGTCATTCCGGATTTCATTCCCGGCAATGCGCATCGCCGCTCCCTATATCATTCCCGGGACGCGGGAAATGGAGCATTTTCTGGTAACTCCCTTCACGCGTTTGGTCATGAATCAATGGAGAATCCCTGAGCCCGATCCATTGACTTCGGAGAAAATCTTACCGGAAGCAATCGACATCGTACTCGTCCCGCTTCTCGCGTTTGACCGCAAGGGTTATCGCGTTGGCTACGGCGGAGGCTATTATGACCGGTTTTTATCCCAAACCCGTCCCGATTGCATCAAAATGGGTCTTTCACTGTTTGAAGAAGTAGGAGAAATAGAGGATACTGATGAATTTGATATTCCACTCGACATGTGCATTACCCCTGAAAGGCTGTATGATTTCAGAAGTTGAAAAGCCTAGTAAACTTGTCTGAAATGTCGGCTTTGGTCGTTCTTTCCTGAATTTTAATGCATTAAACAGCCAAATTTTCCTATCATTCTAAATTTCCTCGTAAATTTGCGGCACTTTTCGCAAAGGCAGCGTACGCTTTTGACAAAGAGTAAATCATATTCTATCCATTTTTAATCTTAATGCAAGAATGAAAATCGCAGTAGTAGGCGCTACCGGTTTGGTGGGCGGCGAAATCCTCAAAGTGCTCGAAGAGCGTAATTTCCCGGTGACGGAGCTATTAGCCGTCGCATCTGAAAGGTCTGTTGGTAAGGAAGTTACATTCAAGGGTAAACAGATAAAGGTGATCGGCTTCGAGGATGCGATTGCTGCCAAACCTGAGATTGCGATCTTCTCGGCTGGCGGTGGGACTTCACTGGCCCTTGCTCCGAAATTCGCAGAAGCAGGCATTACCGTGGTGGATAACTCCTCGGCGTGGCGTATGGACCCAACCAAAAAACTGGTTGTTCCGGAAATCAATGCAAGCGAATTGACGAAAGAAGATAAAATTATTGCAAACCCGAACTGCTCGACCATTCAGATGGTGGTGGTTTTGAACCCGTTGCACAAAAAATATAAAATCAAACGCGTGGTAGTTTCCACTTACCAATCTGTAACAGGAACCGGTAAGGCAGCTGTGGACCAATTGTTCTCGGAGCGCGCCGGCGATCACAGCAAAGGTAAAGTATACCCGCACCAGATCGACCTGAACGTGCTTCCGCACATCGACGTGTTCCTTGATAATGGTTATACCAAAGAGGAAATGAAGATGACCAACGAGACGAAGAAGATCATGAGCGACGACAGCATCGCCGTTACTGCTACTACCGTTCGTATCCCGACAATCGGCGGTCACTCCGAGGCTGTTAACATCGAATTCGAAAATGAATACGACCTCGACGAAGTGCGCCAGATCCTGAGCGAAACCGAAGGTGTTATCGTTCAGGACGATCCGAAAAATGCATTGTACCCGATGCCATTGACGGCCCACGGCAAAGATGAAACTTTCGTAGGCCGTATCCGTCGCGACGAATCTCAGCCTAAAACACTGAACCTGTGGATTGTAGCGGATAACCTTCGCAAAGGAGCTGCTACCAATGCCGTTCAAATCGCCGAGTTTTTGGCGAAACACGACCTGGTAGGTGTAGCTGCCGAAGCGTAAGTTTTCAGGAGTATAAAAGAAAAGAGCCGCACAAATGCGGCTCTTTTCTTTTATATACTAATCTATATTATCTGTCGACCTCACCCATTACCACATCGATAGAACCGATCACAGCGACCAGATCGGCGAGTAATGCCCCTTTTGATATTTCCCCTATCACCGAAAGGTTATTGAAAGAACAAGCCCGTGCTTTGCAGCGAACTGGAATATCCGAGCGACCATCGGTACGGAAATAGAAGCCCAGCTCTCCTTTCGGATTTTCCGCGCGCACGTAGAAATCCATGGCTTTCGGGCGAATCTTCTTGGGGACAACCGCCTGTGGATCGAAATCGCGCGTCCTTTTGTAATCTCCCTGCAACTGCACCAGGCATTGCTCTATGATTTTCACCGATTCCCAGCATTCGACTACACGCACCCACGTCCGGTCCCAGCAATCACCGACCGTTCCCAGCTTACCTTCACCGATGGGTATTTCAAAATCAAGTTCGGGATAAACGGAGTAACCATCCACTTTTCTCAAATCATACCTTAATCCCGAACCACGCAGCATGGGACCCGTACAACCGTAACTAATCGCTACGTCCAGCGGCAGCACGCCTACATTCGCTGTTCTTTGGATAAATATCTTGTTGTCTATCACCAGTTGCTGCAATTCGGTAAGCTTTGGTTTCAGATACTTGATAAATTCCCCGCAACGCTCTTCAAAGCCGACCGGGAGGTCGTAAAACAACCCGCCTATCCATATATAATTGTAGAGCATCCGCGCACCGCATGTCCATTCGAGCAGGCGCAGGATCTGCTCGCGGTCGCGCATCATCCACAGGAACGGCGTATACGCGCCTATGTCCATCGCGTACGTACCCAGCGCGACGAAGTGGGAAGCAAGCCGGTTCAGCTCGGCCACCACGACACGGATGTATTCAATGCGTTTGGGAATATCATTTTCAATGCCCAGCATTCTTTCCACGCCCATCACATAAGCATGTTCCGAGTTCATCGCCGCCACGTAATCCATCCGGTCGACATATGGAATAATCTGGTTGAATGGCAATGACTCCGCATGCTTCTCAAAACAGCGGTGCAGATAGCCCAAATGCGGCACGACATCGATCACCACCTCGCCGTCCGTAACCACTTCGAGACGCAACACGCCGTGCGTCGACGGGTGTTGCGGGCCCATATTGAGCACCATTTCCTCAGTACGAAGATTTTCGGAGTTGTATTTCGTAGGTGCCGAAGCAGTGAAATGCCCGGGTTTATATTCGTATTGTATAGAATTGCTCATACCTAAAACCTGACTAGCTTCTGATCGTGTACCTCCACGCGCAACGGCCCTATCGGACGGCCCTCATTGTGCAGCCGATCCACAGCCGTAACGTAATAAACATACCTTTTGCCCGACTCGGCGGTCATGTCTACGAATTTTTCGCCTTCGTAACACATTCCCAGAATGCGGCGCGGGTCGTGCGCGGTGGCTTTCTCCTCGGGCGGGAACCGGTAAATGACGTAGTACCACGCCTTGTCGCCGTCAGCAGCGGCGTCCGGCTGCTCCCAGGTCAGTTCAATGCCACGAGAAAGCAATGTGGCTTTAAGGCTTTTCGGCGACAATGGCGGAATGCGGTCCTTCCACGGCATGGTAGGGATTAATGCCGGGTATTTGAAAAAATCCCTTCGCAACGAATCTACAAAACCAAGGCTATTGGCTCTTAAAGATCTCGAACTGAAAAATATCGATCCATCGGCCTCGCTATCCCGGAAATATCGAACCTGGTTCGGTATTTCGGCTGGATTCGACCAATGCGAGTCCTTGTCTTTATACCCGACGCGATAAGCGCCCATACCTATATATAAATGTCTGTCAAAACGATTCTCGGTCCACCAGTCGACAAGATTCTTATAAGGAACCCTGTTGAAACCCGACGAGAAGTACACCTGCGGCGCAATGTAGTCGATCCAACCCTCCTTCACCCAGCGGCGGCTGTCCGCGAAAAGGTCGTCGTAGGAAGCCAGTGCGCCGAATGTCCTGGAGCCTTCCGCATCGCGATCCTTATTACGCCATACCCCGAAAGGGCTAATGCCGAATTTGAGCCGCGGATTCAATGCTTCGAGTGCTTCGTGGATCTGTTTTACCAATAAATCCACATTATGGCGGCGCCAGTCGGCCTTATTGGTGTAGCCGTCGGAGTATTTTCTGAATGTCGCATCGTCCTGTATCACCTGGCCCGGTGCGGCGTAAGGGTAAAAATAGTCGTCGAAATGGATGCCGTCGACATCATAATTCTTTGCGACGTTGACGGTCATATCGGTAATGAACTTCCGCACTTCCGGAATGCCGAAATCGAACAGTTTATAACCGTCATAAGTCAGAATCCACTCCGGATGCAGCCTGCTCATATTCTCGGCGGAAACGCTTTTGGATGATTTATGTACGAGCCGGTTGAGGTTCAGCCACGCATGAAATTCAAGGCCGCGCTTGTGCGCCTCGGCGATCATAAAATCAAGCGGATCCCACATCGGGTCGGGTTTGCGGCCTTGCACACCCGTAAGCCACTCCGACCACGGTTCGGGGCTTTTGGCATAAAATGCATCGCCTGCCGCGCGCACCTGCACGAACACCGCATTCATCCCGACGCGTTTATGAAAATCGAGCAGTTCCGAGAATTCCTCCTGCTGCTCTTCCGGAAGGAGAGTCTTGCTGCTTGGCCAATCAATATTGTCGACAGTGGCAATCCAGACCGCTCTAAACTCTCTCTTCGGGGGAAGGTTATTCTCCGTCTCCGCGCTCTGAGCCATGCAACTTTCCAGTAAAAACATGATTATAAAAAAGGAAAGCGCAACAATTTTAAATTTTTTCACTATCTGACCAATGCAAAATGTTAATCCAACCAAAGTAACGTATTTTGGAACAAAGTTAGCCGACAACAGTCTTAATTTCGAGCAATAACGCTTTGATTTGGATCGGCATAGGAAAATCGGCGACATGGGCCTTTTCTTAACTTAGTTATATTTTAACGCTGGAATAATGTTTTAAACCGGCTTTTAGGCCATGCAATCAAAAATTCAGTGTTGTAATTCTGAATAATTTTTCTGCATATTTATTGTGTAATAACAAGGATTTTTGTGACATAACCCGAAGCATAATCCCTTATAAATACCCTAGTAACGCTTAAACTGTACCCTGATTGGAACCATTTGTCAAAACCACTAAGAAAAACGTCCTGTTCGAAATTGCATGGGAGGTTTGTAATCAAGTTGGAGGGATATATACTGTAATAAGGACCAAAGTGCCTGCCATGGTGGAAAAATGGGAGGAAAACTACTTTTTGCTGGGCCCTTATTTCGAAAAGAAAGCGTCTTCCGAATTTGAGCAGATTCACGACCTTGAAGATTCCCCTGCCGGGCGGATCGTCAAGAGAATGCGGGAAATGGGCTTTTCGGTGTATTACGGCTATTGGCTCGTAACCGGCAAGCCACGGGTCGTGCTGTTCGATGTCGACAGCATTATGGGTCAGCTCGATGCCATCAAATTCAACCTCTGGGAAAAGAACCGCATTCCGACGATCAACGTCGAACACCTTGTCAATCAAACACTTTGCTTTGGCGAACTGGTACGTATGTTCCTGAAAGAATATGCCGATGAGAATGCCAAACGCGAAGAGATTTTCGCCCAGTTCCACGAATGGATGGCCAGTAGCGGATTGCCGGAACTGAAACGCGAGAATGTCAAGATCGCAACAACCTTTACGACCCATGCTACCATGCTCGGTCGTTACCTGGCGCAGAATGTCTCTGGGTTTTATAACAAACTTCCCTTCTTCGACTGGGAACTGGAGGCCAAGAACTATGGTATCGTAGCCCAATGCTCGATCGAACGCCAGGCCGCGCTCAGTGCGCATGTGCTCACTACCGTAAGTGATGTGACCGCCCGCGAATGCGAGGTGTTCCTCGGTCGCATGCCCGACCTCGTTACGCCGAACGGGCTCAATGTGGTGCGCTTCCAGGCGGTGCACGAGTTTCAGAACCTGCATTTGAAGCATAAGGAACGCATCCACGAATTTGTAATGGGGCATTTCTTTCCCAGCTACTCTTTCGATCTGGATAAAACACTCTATTTCTTCACATCGGGCCGCTACGAATACAGCAACAAGGGTTACGACCTCACGCTGGAAGCCCTTGCCCGCCTGAACTGGAAAATGGTGCAAGCAAACATGGATATGACGGTTGTGATGTTTATCGTCACCAAACAGCCATATACGTCGGTAAACCCGGATGTTTTGCAATCGCGTGCAGTGCTCAATGAATTGCAGGAAACCTGTACGGCCATTGAAAAGGAGGTAGGGGAAAAACTATTCCTGGCCACGGCTTCCGGCGCCGACCATAAAATGCCCGACCTGAACGAGTTTGTGGATGAATACTGGCGACTGCGCCTGAGAAGGACCATCCAGAGCTGGAAAACCGATAACCTTCCCGCGTTTGTAACACACGACCTCAAACAGGAAGACGGCATTACCGATTTCTGCAAACGCGCGAACCTCGTCAATAACGAACGTGACCGTGTCAAAATCGTTTACCACCCCGATTTTATCGCCTCGACCAACCCGTTGTTCGGCCTGGATTACGGGCAGTTCGTACGAGGCTGTCATTTGGGCGTCTTCCCCAGCTACTACGAACCCTGGGGCTACACCCCCCTCGAATGCGTCGTCCGCGGCGTCCCGACGGTCACCAGCGACCTCTCGGGCTTCGGCGACTACATCATGCAAATCATGCGGGATTACGAGAACCGGGGCATTTATGTGATCAATCGCAAATCCCAGACCTTCTCGCAAGCTGCCGACCAACTGGCCGATATCCTTTTCAAATTCGTCCGCATGCAACGCCGCGACCGTATCATGCAGCGCAACCGCGTGGAGAATATCTCAGATGTTTTTGACTGGATGAATTTGCGCTCGTACTATGACACGGCGCATGACCTGGCCGCGAAGCGGAGGAAGCCGTAAGTTGAGGTTACATCATTATAGGCCCATTAGCATATCTTGTTAATGGGCTTTTTCTTTATCCTTTCATGCTATTAATCCCGGTAATTTTAAATTGAATTTTAAAATACCGGGATTAATCGTCCCAATTCCTGAAATTTTTCAACACCTTCACTTTCCAATTTTTTACCAATAACTATTACAATGAATTACATCGAACTGGATTTGAAGGTGGATCCCGAATTTTCGGAGATATTAATGGCGGAGCTGGGCGAGGCAGGGTTTGAATCGTTCGTCGAGACGGACGAAGGATTGCTCGCCTACATTCAGGAGGGCGATTTTGACGAAAAAGCAATCCATGATTTAACAGCCAAATACCTGGATTTAACGACAATAGCCGCAACCTGGAAATCGTTAGAAAGAAGAAACTGGAACGAGGAGTGGGAAAAAAGCTACGAGCCGATAGAGGTGAATGGCCAGGTGCGCGTGCGGGCGACGTTTCATGAGCCCGATCCCTCTTTTAAATATGATTTGCTGATCCAGCCCAAAATGTCTTTCGGCACAGGCCACCACGAAACTACATGGCTGGTGATGAACGAGCAACTTAGCCTGCCTCATGAACGTCTTTCGATCATGGATGTGGGTTGCGGGACAGGAATCCTGGCGATTCTGGCGCACAAATTGGGCGCATCGCACCTGCTGGGCTTTGACATCGATGAATGGGCAGTAGAGAATACCCGTGAGAATTTCTCGATGAACAGCCTTCCCGCCGATTCGGAGGTGTTTCAGGGGACAATCCAGGACGTTCCGGAAGAAAAAGTTTTCGGAGGGGTTCTGGCAAATATCAACCGGAATATCCTGCTGGCGGAGATTCCGACTTATGTGAAGCACCTTGAACCGGGCGGCTGGCTTGTTACCAGCGGATTTTATGAGACCGACCAGGCCGATATTGAAAAGTGTGCCGCGGAAAACGGTCTGAAAAAACTCAGGTCCAATACGCGCAACCAGTGGGCAACCGTTGTTTTTGAAAAAATCAAATAGTCCATTAGCTAATTGCTGAAAGCTGACAGCTACAAACATGAAGATATTTCGCTTTGCTATACTGCTTTACCTGCTGACCTTTATCGGAAAAAATGCTGCGGCTCAGGGCGTCAAACTGTCGGATGATCCCGCGCAGTTCATGCCCCAGCTCCGGAAGATGATGGACGGCAGCCGTAACCCCCAATTCATCCGCCCGACGGCCCAGCTGGATAGCGTCTGGATGTCGGGGATCAATACGCAGCAGCAGGCGAAATTTATCGGGATTGTTAAAACACAGGTTGCAAAAGGCCAGAAAGCAGGACCATTGCTGGCACTTTTGATCCGGAACACGCATGCAATCGCCAGGAAATCACCGGACAAGCTCGATGGTTTTCTGGAAGTTGCAGCCAATGCCGGCGATAAATATGACGCCAAGACCTTCCAAAAGGTGCTTCAAACCAACCTGCCGATCACCGAAAGCAACAAATTATATGCGAGCAACTACAACTCGCTTTATTTGCTGAGCGGAAACTTCAAATACAGGTTCGATACGAAGGCCGACACGACCGTAGCCCAGGAAACCAAGACCGCCAACGACGGCTGGGATACGCCGGTGGATTCCAACTACGTGATCGCACCAAAATCGAATCCGTTACCCGTTATTGCCGGCCCCCTGATGGATCTTGAAAACGCCACATTTGCGATGGTCGCGGGGGGCGATTCGGTCGTTTTCGGACCGGCCAATGGCAGCGTGTCGTTGCGTGATGGTGTGTTCGTCGGTAAAAACGGCAAGTTCACCTGGCAAACCGCAGGTGATTCGAGCATTTATGCGGACCTGGATGCCTATTCTTTCAATATAAACCATCCCAAACTGGTCGCCGAGAACAGTACCCTGCATTCGGACAGCTATCTGGCGGCGCCAGTGAAAGGAACGGTGGAGTATCGCGGCGTTAAACGCATCAAAGGCCAGCCTGCCCAATATCCGCGGTTTGTTTCGAATGATATTGATGCCAAACTCAAAGAAACCCGCAAGAACATCGATTACAAAGGCGGCTATTCACTTATCGGTCTGGACCGGTACAGTTCGGCTTTAAATGACAAATACTCGACGATTAACGTCAAATACCAGGAAAAACCCGCATTTACAGCACGCAGCAAGCGTTTTGCCCTGAAAGACTCTGTTTTTGCCGCGAATTTCGCGCTCTATTCGATGCCGCTCGGCGCGGATTCGTTGATACACCCGGGGGTTACATTTAAATATAATGATGACGAGGGGCTGGTAAGGCTCGGCCGGATGGACAAAACCGATTACGGCCCGCTTCCCTACCGCGACTCCTACCACAAAATGAATATCTGGTCGCAGGCTATGCGCTGGCGGTTCCCGACCGACAAAGTCGAATTCCTCCGCATCAACGGAAAAACAGAAGTCCCCGTCCGGCTCGAATCGTTCGATTATTTCAAAAAAGAGCGTTTCAGGGAGATCAACAAGGAGTTTGGTTTCCAGCCGCTGATCATGGCTGCGAATTACGCCCAGACTACCAAAAAGACTTCTTTCCTGGCCGAAGAGCTTGCAACCAAATACAAGCAGAACCCGACGATCATCCGTAATGCTTTGGCAAGGCTTACGCTCGACGACTATTTTATTTATAACAAGGAGACGGATGAATATGGATTGAGTAAAAAGGGCGTGATGTACGTGCTGGCCAACCTGGATAAGGCCGATTATGACAATTTCCAGGTAAGCGGCCAGTTTGCAGCTAACGACGAGGTCGCCAACGCGACGATTTACATGCCCGACACGTTGCTCACCGTGCTGGGCGTTTCGAGGTTCGTGGTCAGCGACTCGCTGAAAATATATGCCGTTCCTTCCGACAAAAAGGTGATCATCGGCAAAAACCGCAATTTCACCCTCAACGGGCAGATGGTGGCGTCCAACTACCAGTTCCGCGGCCAGAATATCAAATTCGATTATAACCAGTTTTTCGTGAATGTGGCACCGTCCGATTCGATCACGTTTACGCCGCGTGATAAATTTGCCAAAGGACAGAAGGGCGAAGTCGGCGGGCACGTGAAGTACGAAAAAGGCGGTACATTCTACCTTAGCGACCCGAAAAACAAATCGGGTATTCAGAAAGGCATTAAAAAATCGCCGAGGCTCGTCGTGCCTGACGGTATGATCGTCTATTTCGACCAGCCCGAACGGGGGACGGTGCTTTACCCGCGGGAAGTGTTTTTCAAGATTCCGAAGATCGATATGGACGGCCTCGACCAGCGCGACGTGATTTTCGAGGGTACATTTAATTCCAACGGCATTCTCCCGCCTATTCAGACGATCCTGAAAAGCATGCCCGATAATTCGCTTGGTTTCGACTACAAGCCGCCGGTTACCGATATGAAACTGTATGAAGGCAAGGCATTGGCCAAGTTTACCGATACACTGACGATGGACAACACCGGCTTGCATTCCAAAGCCATTTTGAAATACCTGTCGGCCTCCATGACTGCGAAAAACGTCCTGCTCACTTCCGATTCCCTCATGGCAACAGGGGATATGGCGAGTATCAAAGAAGCTACCATCGGCAAAGGTTACTTCCCGGCCGTTGCGCTGAAAGATTATGAATTGAAGTGGTATCCCAATGCCGATAGCATGTTTATCAGCACCACGGGCAAGTCTTTTGCTTTCCACCAGGGCACTACCAATCTGGAAGGAAGTTTGCTGCTGCGCTCGACCGGTTTGTATGGAAATGGCAAGTTGAAAAGAGCCGATTCCGAGCTTACCTCACCCGATATCAAATTCAATAAGGACGGATTTCTGGCCAATAAATCCGCATTTGCGATTAATAGCGGAGAGGTGAAGTCAACCAAAAAGCTGTTGACCGGAAATAATGTCAATGTCGATTTCAACTTTAAAACCGGCATTGCCAACTTCGTGACCGACGAATCGGGCTTTGGCAATGATTCTTCGGGTATGCAGATACCTACGGCTTCTTATCAAACGCTCATCGGAAGCGCCAAATGGGATATGACCAAGAAAACGATCCTGATGAAAGGCCTTGGTGAAACATCTTCCTACACTTCCACAGACCCGGATCAGGAAGGCCTGACATTCAATGGCTCCGAAGCCATCTACGACATTCAAAAAGTAACCCTGAATATCAAAGGCGTGCCTTTCATTCAAACCGCCGACCTGAAAATCATCCCGGACGGCGGTATGGTGGCTGTGGACAGTAAGGGTAAAATCGTTCCGCTGAAAAAAGCCCGCATTGAGATCGACACGCTGAATGTCTCACACCGCATGCGTGACGCAGATATACGCATCGATTCACGCAACCATTTCGAAGGCTCGGCCACTTACCAGTACATTACAGCGCGGAAGGACACATTTAATATCAAAATGCAGAATTTCGAACTCGTGGAAGTGGGTGCAGGCGAGGAAGGCAAGCGCAAGGCAAAAGACAAACCTGCCGCAGCGGGTGTGAAATATTACACGACAGCACGCGCCGACATTAAGGAAGCCGAGAACCTGTTCCTTTCGCCCCGTATTCAATACAAAGGCGCCATTAACCTCGTAGCTTATGAGCCGTCGCTGAAACTGGACGGTTTTGTGAAGCCGGTGATCAAGTTCCGGAAAGACTTCCAGAGCTCTTGGATCGTTTATCAGGATTCTCCGGGCGAATCGGTTTCCATTAAAATCAATAAAGACCTCAAAAACGAGCACGAGATCCCGCTTTCGGTGGGTTTGCATTATAATGAAGCCAAAGGCATGTACATGAGCTTCCTGTCGCCCAAAGATTCGGACGGGGACGAAGATATTTACCAGGCACAAGGGAATCTGAGCTACGATGAGGACAAAAAGGCATTCCGTGTGAACCCGCCGCCGGGCGCCGACGGCCTCATCGACGAGGGTAGCGCATTGTCTTTCGACGATAAAACCGGCCTCGCCACATTCGCCGGTCCATTCAAACTCATGCAGGCCAACTGGCTTCAAACGGTTGGCAGCGCGGAAGTTCAGGTCGATAGTTCTAAATTCCGTTTCAACACGATGCTGCTTCTGAAAATGCCGGCGTTGGAACCGATCGCACCGACGTTGGCAGCGAAGATCGTGGAAACGAACCTCGCAGAATCCAACAGCACAGCCGCCGACGATGATGCCGACCAACTGAACAGAAAACTGTCCGCCTTGATCGGCCCGAAAGCGACGGACGCATATATTAAACTGACGGCGGCCGGCTATAAGCCGATTTTCGAAGCCTCTCCTGCCCTGGATGTCCCGATGGTGCTTTCTAATGTGAACCTGCACTGGTCGCCCGTGCATAATGCGTATTACTCGCAGGGGCCTATCGGCGTGTCGCATTTCGGCCGGAACAATATCAATGCGCAAATGACCGGCGTCCTGGAACTTCGCCGCGGTGTGGAAGGCGATGAGTTCAGCCTTTATATCGAAGCATCGCCCGATGTGTGGTATTATTTCGATTACAAAGCGGGCGAACTCGGTGTCGTTTCTTCAATGCTCGATTTCAACGACGAGATCGTTGCGAAGGCTAAGAATGTGAAATCCAAGGACATGACACTTGTGAGCATTGGAACTGAAGAGAAGGAAATGTTTGTTAACAGATTCGACGATTTCTACCAGCCTGCCCTGAAGAAAGCGAAGCTCGTGAAAACTGCGAAGAAGAAGGCGGCACCATCCCAAACCGAAGAAAAGAAGAAAAAAGTGGAACCGACAGAAGGATTCTGATGTGATTAGCAGCATTTACAATAGTTTCTGCTAATTTTTGAAAAATTGTATCCATCATGCTAGTTTTGCATCACAATTGCTTGTAAAATCCTCCAACTATCGTATTTTTGAGAAAAACTGTTTGTAATTTAAATTTATCTTTGAATAGTACAAAATGAGTGTTGCCTTATTAATAGTTACGATTGTTGCTGCATATTTGCTGGGTTCCATCCCAAGTTCAGTCTGGTACGGCATTGGGTATTTTGGAATTGACGTCAGGAAACACGGCAGCGGTAACGCGGGTGCCACCAACACGTTCCGGGTATTGGGCAAACGCGCAGGAACTGTTGTAATGCTCATCGACGTACTGAAAGGCTGGACGGCAACCTGTCTCGCATCCATGCTTTTTTATATGAACGAAATCGGAGAAACCGAGCTCCTGATGTACAAGATCATCTTTGGTATCATCGCTATTATCGGCCATATTTTCCCTGTTTTTGTGAATTTCAAAGGCGGTAAGGGCATCGCCACACTGCTCGGAATGGTATTGGCCATTCACCCGGAGCTCGCATCCGTTTGCATTACTATATTTATTCTGACACTAATTGCATCTCAATACGTGTCGCTGAGCTCGATCCTCGCGACGCTCGCGTTTCCGGTACTTTCGTGGACTGGCGCTTTCGGGCATCCCGAGCCGTTGCTGGTGGTATTTGGCTTTGTGATGTTTGTCCTGGTGGTATTTACGCACCAGAAAAACATCATCAGGCTCATGAACGGCAATGAAAACCGGGTCAACATCTTCGCAAAATCGAAAGCCCGCAGCTGATATTCTTAATCTAACCCTTGTTAATCCCAACCCCTGAGGCACAACCTTAGGGGTTATTTTTTTAACTTGACCGCCGATTCAGTAAAGACTAAAAACAACCATTCAATGCAAGAATATATTGAAAAAAACCGCGACCGGTTTTTAAACGAGTTGCTCGATCTGCTCCGCATCCCGTCGGTTAGTGCCGATTCGAAGTTCAAACCCGACATGATTAAAGCGGCGGAATATGTGCGTGACCGCATTGCCGAAGCCGGTGCCGACCGTGCTGAAATCTATGAAACCGAAGGCCATCCGGTAGTTTACGGGGAAAAAATCATCGACCCTGCACTGCCGACTGTTCTTGTTTACGGCCACTACGACGTCCAGCCGGCCGACCCATACGAACTCTGGAACTCTCCCCCATTCGAACCGGTAATTAAAAACGACCGCATTTACGCACGCGGCGCCTGCGACGACAAGGGACAATTTTATATGCATATTAAGGCCCTCGAGATCATGCTCGCAACCGGCACGCTCACGTGTAATGTGAAAGTGATGATTGAAGGGGAAGAAGAAATAGGCTCTTCAAATCTCGGGACATTTGTCCGAAAATATAAGGAAATGCTACAATGCGACACGATCCTTATTTCCGATACCAGCATTATCGCCAATGATGTTCCTTCCATTGAAACCGGTCTGCGCGGGCTTACTTATGTGGAAGTGGAAGTTGTAGGTGCCAACCGTGACCTACATTCAGGCGTGTACGGCGGCGGTGTCGCCAACCCTGTTAACGTCCTTTGCGAAATGATCGCTTCGTTGAAAGATGAAAACGGGCATATTACCATTCCCGGCTTCTATGACAAGGTTCAGGAACTAAGTGCCTCCGAACGTGCCGCATTGAATGCAGCGCCATTCGATTTGGAAGAATATAAAAAAGACCTCGGCATCGACGACGTAGCCGGCGAAAGAGGGTATACGACTATCGAAAGAACCTCCGTACGCCCAACATTGGACGTAAACGGCATCTGGGGAGGGTACATTGGCGAAGGCGCCAAGACAGTCCTACCGTCCAAAGCCCACGCCAAGATCTCAATGCGCCTGGTACCCGACCAGAACGATGACGAGATTTGCGAGCTGTTCACAAAGCATTTCGAATCCATCGCACCAGCCTCCGTGAAAGTGAAAGTAGTGCCTCATCACGGTGGCTTGCCTTACGTGACTCCAACCGATTCAGTTGAATATCGTGCGGCGGAACTGGCGATGGAGGAATCGTTTGGCAAAAAACCGATTCCGACCCGTGGTGGCGGTAGCATTCCGATTGTAGCGCTTTTCGAGCAGGAACTAGGCTGCAAGAGCATTCTGATGGGTTTCGGCTTGGATATCGACGCCCTGCACTCGCCGAATGAGAGCTATGGGTTGTTCAATTATTATAAGGGAATTGAAACGATTCCGTTGTTTTTCAAACATTACGCAAACTTGAAAAACCAGATATAGACTTCTTTCAGTGCTCCGCACCTTAATATTCTAATACACATCATTTCTACAAATCTTGCGGCGCTCTGCCCCGCTGCGTTAAGGCGCAGAGCACCGCAAGATTTGTCGTTAACAAGCACCGAACGCGAATAATTGCCTTATAGATCACCGCCGCCTCCGCTGTTCCCGCTTCATCTTCTTCAAATTCGCGATGGCAGCCTTCGCTTCCTTGTCCTGGCTGGACTTTTTGTCCGCCCGATCATCGGCGAGCTTGTAGTATTTCAACGCCTCGTCATAATCCTTTTTATGCTCGGCGATTTTCCCTAATCCTAACAGCGAGGAAACATAATAGCCCGCATTCATCGAATTGGTTTGCGTCGAATAGTCGATCGCCTTTTTATAATATTCGCCTGCCGCCTCGTAGTTGCGGTGGTAGTTCATGTTGTAGTAAGCCAGCACGTAAGCCGCATTCCGGCCGCTTACTCCCTCATAACCCGGCATACCCTGACTGATTTTTGTAATAATATTCTGTGCAGCCTGCTCCGCTTCCGCCATTTTGCCGGTAACAAAAGCTGTACGGCAAAAGTACCGCTCGAAATAAGGATTATTCGGGTACGTTTGCCACATATACTTGGCCATTTCGTAAGCCTTGCTATACTCGTTTTCCATGCTGTAAATCTGCAATAGAAAATAACGGGCCTCCACACGCGTGTAAAACGCATTGTTACCGACCTTTTCAAGCTGCTGCTCGCCGAGCTTTTTGTTACCTTTCGGGAAAAGCGCCAGAACTGGTTTCAGGATCGGATATTCCTTAGGGACCCATTCGGCATAGTAGTTATACAGGCCGTCGCCAAACAGCAATTCCGGCGAGAGGTCGCCATTACCCTTACATTGTTCGAAATACTTCAATGACTTTTTCCCCGCGAATGCCGCCTTCGCCCAACTTTCGCGCTCCGCATAGAGCCTACCTTTGAATGCGTAGGCAGCGGCAAGAAAGAATGCGGGTTCAATTTTATTTTCCTGGTCATCGTACAACTCCTCGGCAAGTGTGATCGTGGAATCCATTTGTGCGAGGAATGTTTTATCGTAGGCCTCGTTCTCTGTATTGGGTACAATTTTCCACCACTCGGCCAGACCCATCAAAAAATGAGGCATAGGGTGCTTCGGATACCGGTATTTGAGCCACCGGAACTCCGCGTCTGCTTCGTAAAACTGGTAATTGTACAATTTATTGATCGCCTCGGTAGACTCGATCTGCACTCCGGGATTTTGGAGAACCATCGCATACTTCTTGTCCAGCTCGGCCGAAGAATATAATTGCGCGGTCGCAATGTGGCTAGTAATTACAGTTAAGCAGCAGAATATGATTGTGTTAGCAACTAAGCTTTTCATAGCAAGGGTAAATCTGTCCTATTAACGCCGGATTTATATTTTGCGTTTGTCAGCGGCCCGGTTTTTAAAAAAAGAGTTAATATTGATCCTCAGAGTATTTGACACTTTCCGACGATCCGGCGACCGGCGACCCGGGTTCGCAAAGACGGCAAGGTGTCGTCGTAAACTTGATCCGCACTTCAAAATTATGATTAACATCCTGGATAAAACATTTGTCCCTTTTATTTCGCGCGAAAAGATCGAAAAACGCATTTCCGAGTTAGCCGCCGGCATTAATTCCGACTACGTGGATTCGTGCCCGGTATTCATTATTGTGCTGAACGGGGCATTCCTATTTGCCAGCGAACTGGTCAAAAACATCTCGCTGTCTTGCGAAATAAATTTCATCCGGCTTTCATCTTATTCCCAAACCGCGTCGACGGGCTCGGTCAGGGAGATCATCGGGATGGACGCCAGCATTGCGGGACGCGATGTGATCATTATCGAAGATATTGTGGATACGGGGCTGACGATGTCGCAACTGATCACAAAAGTGAAAGCAATGTCGCCCAAATCCGTTGAAATCGCTACTTTGCTGCATAAGCCGGAAGCATTGAAAACACCCGTAGAAATGCGTTATGTCGGCTTCGAAATCGAAAATAAATTTGTGGTTGGCTACGGCCTCGACTACGACGGCATCGGGCGCAACCTCGACGCGCTCTACGTTCTCGCCTGATCCTTCTTTTTCAACAACGTTCTAAATTCCAGACCTTTATGCTTATCCAATTCTTTGGCGCCGCACGCACCGTTACCGGAAGCAAGCACCTCATTACCACCGAAAAAGGAACCAAAATACTGCTCGATTGCGGGCTTTTCCAGGGCATTCAGACAGACGAATTCAACCAGGAATTCGGTTTTAAACCTGCCGATGTCGATTACGTTGTCCTCTCACACGCACACATAGACCACTCGGGCCTGCTCCCGCGCCTCGTGCGTAAGGGTTTCAAAGGCCCGATCTATTGCACCGCCGCCACAGCCGATCTCTGCCGCGTAATGCTACTCGACAGCGCCCATATCCAGGAAAAGGACCTTGAACGCATTAACCAACGCCGCAAAAAACAAGGTAGGCCGCTGCTCGAAGAACTGTATAACGCAGAAGATGCCGCGCACGCATTGAGCCTCTTCAAGACTGTGCGCTACGGGCAGACGTTCTTTTTGGGTGAAGGCAACGAAGTATCGGTGGTCCTGACCGACGCCGGGCATTTGCTTGGCAGCGCTGCCGTGCATCTGAGCATCCCCGATGGAGGAACTTTCAAACAGGTGACGTTTACCGGCGACATCGGTCGCCCCGAAGACCGCATTCTCCGCAGGCCCGAGGAATTCCCCCAAGCCGATTACATAATCTGCGAATCGACTTACGGCGATCGTTTGCACGAAAAGGAGATCGATATGCACGCGCATTTGCTACGCATTGTGCAAGAAACTTGCGTCCGTCGCCGCGGCAAGCTCATTATCCCCGCATTTGCGATCGACCGCACGCAGGAGCTCATTTACGCCCTCGACCAGCTTTCGAGCTCCGGCCAGCTGCCGCAGATCCCCGTGTACATCGACAGTCCGCTCGCAATCCGCGCGACGGCCATTATGAAGGAGCATGACGAATGCTTCAACCCCGAAATCCTTGATTATATTGAGAAAGATGGCGACGCCTTTGCGTTTCCCTACCTTAACTATATATCCGATGTGCAGCAGTCTATCGCACTCAATGACCGTAAGGAGCCCTGCATCATCATTTCCGCCTCCGGAATGGCAGAAGCCGGGCGGATCAAGCACCACATCAAAAACAACATCGGCGACCCGGACTCCACCATCCTGCTCGTGGGCTACGCATCCGCGAACACCCTCGCGGGCGCATTGAAGCGTGGTGACAAGCAGGTGAACATTTTTGGTGAGCGCTTCGACGTCCGATGCCGCGTCGAAACGATGGACTCCTTCTCCGGCCACGGCGATTACAACGAAATGCTGGAATTCCTCTCTTGCCAAAATCCCGAGCGCGTGAAGGAAGTATTCCTTGTCCACGGCGAATACGAGACCCAGATCGCCTTCAAGCTGAAGCTTGAAAAGGCGGGATACCGCAAAATCCACATTCCAGCGTTGTATGAAGGCGTCAAAATTTAAATTTTTCAGATTTTTTCACCCTCCGAAGCCCGAAACGCTTGTAAAGTCCAAAACAAGATTGCTATCTTTGCGCACCGATTTCAAGCCGAAGTGGTGAAACTGGTAGACACGCACGTTTCAGGGGCGTGAGGGAGCAATCCTGTGCGGGTTCGAGTCCCGCCTTCGGCACAAAACGCTGTTTCTGTTATCAGGAACGGCGTTTTTGCTTTTAGTCGTACACGTCCTTGCGGTTGCCGATTTCTACAACGTCAATCACAAGCTCCGCGTCAAGTATTCGATAAATTATCCTGTAATTCCCAGCCCTGATACGGTACCGATCGTGATATCCTTTGAGTTTCTTGCAGCCCGGCTGGTAGGGATTCTCCACAAGAGAGGAAATTGCCGCAGATACGAGGCAATAGTCCCTTCCTGTTAAGCCGCTCACGAATTTCTTCGCGCTGCGGCTTAAATCGACCCGGTAGCTCAACCCAGTTTATGCTTTGCGTCTAGTTCAGCTTTGACCTGCTCCCAGGGAAAGCGCTCCTCGTCTTTACGCTCCTCCACCAGGAGGCCGTCATAGTAATCTTCTAACAAATCTGCTAATTGATCGTTAGGTTCAAGCTCATGATTAATGATGAGATCCATGAGAAATATATTCTCACGCAGCTTCCCGACCAACTCAATAACAGCAAGAAACAACTCTTTCTCTACCGGCTTCGCCTCCTGGATTTCTGGGTCTAATGAGCTTAGTTGCCTCAATCCCTTTTCGTATCGCTTCTTTTCCACTAAGGCCTGTTCGTAGCCCAGGTTATGAATTTGCTTTTGTTCAGCAACCAAGTCGACAAACCACTGTCGATAAAATGCTGTCATTCGTCGCAGAAAAGTGGAAGGCAGGGCACGCAAAATTCCCGGGGCGCTGGCTAGTATGCGCACCACCCTGTTAAAAGTCAATAAATGCCCTAAAATGCCAGTTTGCATATTGCTATCGACGTAAACATTTGCTAAACAGACGCAACACGTTAATTTAAACAGATAAGTGCAGATTTGAGTTGTCATTGTAGAAAATCTTTTGGTTGACGAAATCGCCGCGTCGGCATTCAAAATGCTCGAATCGGGGGAAGTCAAGCAAAGTAGGACTAATAAAAAGTCCGTAAAAGTCATTTGAATCTCCAATTCTCAAGTGGTCGAGCGAAATTATCAACGAGTGACTTTAATCATTTCATTCCAGCAACTAGTCCACTCAAACTATCGAGCTACTCACAGAAACAAGACTGCATTATATCTTGAATAACCAGAAAATCAATTTTCATTCACTATATAGTAGAATTACAACTTTGATTTCTTAGGAAGAGCAACAAAATCCCTTCACTATTATGGACTTCAAAGATCAAATCAAACAATTTAGCGAACGAGTATCCAAGTTAAAGGATAACATTCACACGGAAGAAGCCACGAAAAACGCATTTATCATGCCGTTTCTTCAAATCCTCGGCTACGACGTATTTAATCCGATGGAAGTTGTTCCGGAATTCATTTGTGATATTGGAACCAAAAAGGGCGAAAAAATTGACTATGCAATATTTAGGGATGGAGTGCCTATTCTTCTGGTTGAATGCAAGCATTGGAAGCAAAAGCTGGATGTACACGACGGTCAGCTGCTCCGCTATTTTCATGTCTCCAAGGCAAAGTTCTCGATGCTGACTAACGGCTTGATTTTTAGATTCTACACGGACCTGGTGGAACAGAACAAAATGGATGAAAAGCCGTTCCTCGAATTCAATATCGAAGAAATTAAAGATGGGCAAATAGAGCAATTAAAGGATTTTCACAAAGCGTATTTCGACGTTGAAAACATTTATCAGTCCGCAGGTGAATTGAAATATATCAATGAAATAAGGCAGCTGATAAATCAGGAATTCCAGGAGCCAAATGATGAATTCGTAAAGTATTTTGCAAAACAGGTTTACCCGTCTATGGTAACGTCGAAAGTGCTCGAAGCATTCCGCGTACTGGTTAAACGGACCATAACAAATATTATAAATGACACCATTAACGATCGCTTAAAATCCGCAATTAGCAAACCTGACTCTCCGATTCCTTCCGAGCCACCCATTGTCGCCATTACCACCAACGTAGATACGCAGGAAAAGGAAATCGTCACCACCCAAGAGGAATTGGAAGGATATTATATAGTAAGATCGCTATTGCGCCAAAAAGTACCCTCAAACCGCATTACCCATCGAGATGCGCTATCCTATTTTGCGATATTCCTGGATGATAACAACCGAAAACCCCTGTGCCGCCTGTATTTAAACAATTCAAAAAAATATATTGGGCTATTTGATTCGGACAAAAAAGAATCGAAAGTTGAAATTCAGACAATTGATGATATCTACAATTTTAGTAGCCAGCTTGATAATACGATTGAGATATATTTGGATGCTAAAAAGTAAATACATTTTGTATGCAACTAAGCCGTTCGAAAAGTCAACCCTAGCGTTCTAATACGATTTTGCTCGTTTTGATAGGTTGCGGCAGGCATATTTGTATTCCTAGTAAATCTTTCGAACATTCGCATTCCTTTTAAACCGTAGGTTCTATGAAAAATCTTGAAGTTTTTGCTCTGCTATGGTGCGGATGCGGCGAAAGCCCTCCGGATGCTCCTACGGGCATAAGGACACCTTAGGCAGAGCATTTTGTCAATCCTTTTAACCGTAGTTTTATGTACACACCTATCACAGACGAATCCCCGGATTCGTCAAGGCTGGCGCATTATGGCCAGTTAGTTCAGGATTTACTTTCTCAAACCAGCCCCGAAGAATGGATCGGCGACCTTTGGTCGATTTATAGCGGCTACATGGTATTTGAGAAGGAAGCAGGGTACAACCCAAGATGTACGGAGATTTTCGAGACTTTCAGGGAACTGGTGTTTTTCTTCGAGAAAGCGCAGAGACTGGCGGTTTAATGTGTAATGAGGGCAATCGGCAGACGCTGGTTGCCCTTTTCTTTTAATAAGTCGGAAGTAACATTCTACATTTGTGCCCGGGAGCAAACACATAGGCACAAACTGCTTTTCCTAATCAATGAAAGTCAATCCAAATTACCTTTTAAAACTCAAACGCCTCCTCATTCCTTATGCCGTCGTTGCCTGGGGCACGGTGATTTTATTGGGTTTTGTGCGCTGGTGGCTGTTTTTGGATAAACATCCGATCCTTGAAGTGAGTGAGGACAGCTGGCATTTCTGGATTCCGGCGATTTTCCCGTGGGGGCCGATTTTACTGTGGCTGAAACCGCGGTTTGACAGTCTGGAATATAAGTCGGGGAAAGATAGAGGGAGCTGGCAAATGCAGGCGATTTCGTGGGTCTCCATGATGGCGATGCTGATGATTTCGCAAATGCTGCTTAGCTATTCAACGGGGAAGATGCTGGAAATCAAAAATGTAAAGGAAATTCCGAAACATGAACGCGTTCGGTATTACCGGATCAGCGAATTCGCCGTGCATAAGTTCATTGGCGGAGTGCATTATACGTTGGAGAAAGGCGGGCGTTATAATCAGGACCTGAACATCGACATTTACTTTGTAAACCCGATCCTGACCCACAAAAAGCAGATCATTTCGATGACGCCGCTGTATTGGTACGCCGTCAAATTTCATAAGCGGATCAGCAACCTCAGCGGGAATGAAACCAAGCAGCGGCGTTTCAAAGAGTTTTTCGAAGATTGCATTCAGAAAATGGACCATTACGATTTCTATAAGCTCGATCATTTCGAACATAAACCTGCCTCGACCGATCGGGAAAATTTCAGGATTGCTGTCCAAAATGCATTGAGGAAGCCCATTAACAGTGATTTCATGATTCTCCAACCGGATACAAAGCCCGTCGACCGGAGTATGGGCGGAAAACTGGCCGGGATTTTTGGCGCATTTGCATTTGGAGCAGGGATTTTAATGCTGATGTTGATAAGACCGCGCCTGAAAACAACGCAGCCCGAGGAAGCCTGATTTTGTCCTGATTACACTCCAAATTCGTCGCTTCTGACCCTTTTAAGCGGGTGGTTAAGGCGCTAAATTTACATTCCGTCCGATACGGAAAGTCCGGCATCGCTCACCTGACTATTAATCCAAACCAACCATGGAAGATATCAAACAAATCACGCTCGACAGCGAATGCGCCGTCATCACCGCGAACCGTGTAATGCTCACCAATTCGACCTTTAACGATGTGAATATGAGCAACATTTCAATCACCGATGCCAATCTGAGCGACTTGCATATCGAAGGCGCGCAGCTGGGCGGGGCTTTGTTTGAGAATATCGGCATGGCACCGCCGGATCACCCAATGTACGACCCCGCGGCGGAGCAAAGGCCGTTACGTTTCGAGCATTGCGATTTGCACAAAAGCACATTCGTGAGCTGCGATCTGAGCGGGATCGAGATTTCGGGCTGCAATATCGAGGGCCTGAGGATAGATGGCGTATTGATTTCCGAACTGTTGGCTGGCCGGAGCTGATCCCAATGGAGCTCCGGCCGGATTTCGCGGAAATCAGCGGGTATAGACTATCTTAAATTGCCGCTGCTCGCCGCCCAATTCCAGTTGAATGAGGTAAATGCCGTCTTCGAGTCGGGCTCGTTTTAAATCAATGCCTACTTCGCCTTTTTTGACTGTAAACTTGTCGCTAAGCAACACTTGCCCCGAGGCGTTTAAGAGCTTCAATATGCCCGGCGCGCCGTCGTAACCGGGCAGCGAGATCCTGAAATAATCAGAAACCGGATTGGGATATACGTACGCCGCCCTATCACCGTCAAGTTGGGCGCTCACGATCTTGCTATAAGCATAGCTTCCGTCCGTATCCACCATTTTTAGCCGGTAATAGGCCTGCCCGGCTGCATTGGTATGCGGGTGCGCATCTGTAAGGGTGTAGCTTTCGTTGCCTTCGGTAAAATCGACTCTGCCCAAAGCATCAAACTGCTTGCCATTGGTACTCCGCTCGATTTCAAAGTGGCTGAACCCTACCGGATCCGCGATTTCCCATTGCAGTGTGACAGTCGTTTCGGCGGCGCTGGCGGAGACAGAAACCAGTCGCACAGGCAGCGGCGCTGTGCTCGTTTGAACCACGAATCCACTAAATCCCTCGGTATCGAAAGTCACTTCCCAGCGTTTGAATGTGTCGTTCCAGACAATGTCGTTGTCGTCGGGGTCGATAATAGTGGACACAATAGACGGATAGCTGCCAGGCAACCCACTGCCATCATCGCTCGTACCGGAGTATTTACCAATACGAAGGTTTGCCTTTCCCGTCGCATCACCGGCATCCACGGGCAGATCCAGCGTGCTGCCTGGCGCGGCATTGAATGCGATAAATTCTCCCTGTGAAAAATATAAAGTGACGCGGCCGGTAGCATTTGCGGCGTTCTGTGCAGGCGTAATTTCATAATGCCTTGCCACAAATGGGTCGCCGTGGAACTTGGGGACGGTGGTTTCTACCCAGGCACGGGCACTCACATTTCCTGTGACCGGGCTAGTGCCTTGTGAAGCCACAATAGCAATTGACCGGCAACCGGCTCCGCTCATGAATGAGGCCGTCTCTGTGGGATTGATTTCGGCCGAAGTGACGTCCTGGGATCTGGCAAGCTGCGGGCCGCCAGTGCGGTAAACCAGCCGGACGACGTTTTCTGCCGGATTTACCGTTACAAGATATCCGTAGGTTTCGTTGTACACGCCGTTTCCTGTCCCGATATAGCTGTTACAATCATTTACCTCGCCGAATGTGCCAGTGGCGCCATTGCCCCAGCTTATTGCCCCGATATTATTCCAAACTGTTTTCACGAAATAATTTCCGTCGGACAAAGTTTCCACAGCTCCATACTTCCCAACCGCGCTACCAGCCGTTGTTCCTACCAGCGAATTGGAACTGTTGATTTCACCGGTGATAGCGCTTGTGCCGCTGGCCCAGGTTACCGCACCGGCATCTTGTATGTTACCATTGTCCCAGACATCACTCATCAACAGATAGTTACCATTAGAAAGCGGGCTTATATTACGCCCGATCAGATCCACGGCATGGCTGCCAAACAGCGAATTGGATGCGTTCAATGTTCCAACAAGCTCCTTGGAACCGTCAGCCCAGGTAACAGCTCCCGCCCTGTCTATCCCGTTCACTTCCGTAAACGAGCTTTGAATGACATAATTGCCATTGGTGAGCGGGGTTATCCTGACATTGCTTACCGACTCATCTTCTGCGGTTCCGACAAATGAGTTGAATTCGGTCACCTCGCCGGTCCGCCCGATAAGGCCGTTGCACCAGGTCACCGCACCCACAGCCCATTTTCCATTGTTGCTCCAAAAGGGGCTGGGAACCACGTAATGTCCATTCGCAAGTGGCTTGACCTGCCTAATACCGACATTATCCATCGTGTCTCTTCCCACCAGTGAATTGGATATTGAAATCCTGCCAGTGACCCCCGTGTTGCCATCGCCCCAGGTGATTGCACCCGCTCCAGGTATTCCGTCACGCTCCCACATGAAATTGTTGACGACGTAATTACCATTTGTCAGCGGAGTAATCGCGCCACTAAAATCGGCCGGTTTACTCCCATACAAAGAATTCGCCTCCGTAACCGGTCCTGTGATACCCGTTGTCCCGTTCCCCCATGTTGCGGCCCCATAAGCACCAATAGCGACATTCTTCCATGCGGCGCTGGTAACGACATAATTACCATTCGTAAGCGCGACGACGATCGAACCCACCCGGTGATTTGCTTCGGTTCCCACTAATGAATTGGCAGGACCAACCGTTCCGACAAATCCTGTCGAACCATCACAGAAGGTAGCGGCACCTGCGTTTTGAACATTTCCATTATCCCATTCTGGAGTACCGACGACGTAATTACCATTTGCAAGCTTAACGAGCGCATAATAACCGTAACCGACACGGTCGCCCGAGTGGCTGCCGATCAATGCATTGGAAGCGCTTATAACGCCTGAAACACCACTCAATCCGTTACCCCAGATCACCGCTCCAACATCCTGGGCCACAGGACTGTCCCATGAGTGGCATTGAACTACATAATTGCCATTTGACAAAACCAGAATATCGAAAGAATTTATGCTCTCACCTAACCCGTTACCGACCAGCGAATTGGATGTATTAACAGCTCCGATCAGTCCTGTATTGCCATTACACCACGTTACGGCACCCGTCCCCACAATACCCGGTGCCTTAAAGGAGTTGCTTTTTACAAGATAGTTCCCATTTGTCAAAACTGTAACACCTCTCGAACCAACCCCGTCCGACAGGGCATTGCCGACCAGGGAATTGGCCGTACTGACTACACCATTCAGTCCTGTTACGCCGTTGACCCAAGTCACGGCGCCTACATTCGCAACTGACCCATTGTCCCACTGATTGCTCACGACTACGAAATTACCATTCGGCAAGGCATATAGCATGCCGCCGACATAATCGTACGCCGTCGATCCTTTTAAAGTACTAATCAGCTTTTTGGTATTCCCATCAAAAAGATACACCACTCCGATGTCAGTCTTACCTCCTTCATCATATTCGCGGTTCGAAATGGCAAAATTGCCGTTTGTGAGCACGACGATGTTTGCGGAAGTCATTGTTCCCGGGGCCGAAGGCCAGGGAATATCAATTGTTTGAGAAAATGACGATGGGCGGCTGGTCAACAGGAAAGCAACTACCGCAAGGAGATGTAAAGTGATTTTCATAGCATTGTGTGTCAAGCGTAAAACAGGGAATAGCAAGTAACTGCCAAATACATTGACGAAGATATGGTAAAACCCCGTTAAAAAGACACGCTAAAAATCGATCGGTCATTCGATAATTTTTCGGCTATTATTTACCAAATAGTATTAAAATTCTTTTCAAAATCGCATGCTCAACCCTCCATTGAAAACGCCTTTATACCCATAGCCAATTTCCATAAATACCCCAACCCGCTTTCCCATCCGCAAACCCACCGGACTTGCCTGAAAAGTAGTTCCAAATTCAGTTTCTGTCAGTACATCGTAAAAGCTGCTGCGCTTGACAAAAAAACCGACACCGGCAGTCCCGTAAAATTGAAAATTATCGCCTTTTGCCCAAAATAATGTCGCTTCGCCGACGGTGGTAAGAGAACGGCGCTTCCAGCGATCGTCACTGGAAAAATCGGGGATCCATCTGCACCATTTACTGGAAGCTTCCAAATTCATGATTTCGGAGGAATTGCGGGAGAAATTTCAACAGAACCTGAAAAGATTTATGATCCTGAAAGGAAGGGTGCTGGTTGATTTGGGACAGGTGAGTTCGTCGTTGTATTTTATTGAAAAAGGCGTCATGCGTACGTATTACCTGCGCGGATCGGAAGATGAGTGCGTATCTTGCATAAAGTTTGTACCCACAACTTCCCTAATACCTACCGCCATGGCCGACTATTCCGTCAAACTGCTTGCGAAAAAGCCTGTTACCCATAATGTAAATGCCTATACCGTAGAGAAACCGGCAGGTTTTACTTACGCGCCAGGCCAGGCCACCGATTTTTCCATCCTCAAAGATCAATGGGCCACGGAAAAGCGCCCTTTCACATTTACCTCGCTACCCACGGCGGATACGCTCGAATTCACGATCAAATCCTACACCGACCACGACGGCGTAACCAATGCATTGACGCACGCCCAGCCGGGCGACAGTTTCGAGATCAGCGACGCCTGGGGCGCCATCGAATACAAAGGCGACGGCGTATTCCTGGCCGGAGGCGCCGGTATCACACCATTTCTGGCCATTTTCAGGGATTTGTATTCCAAAGGGCAGGTCGGGGCAAACCAGCTTTTCTTCTCCAACCGCACTCCCGCCGACATTATCCTGAAAGAAGAACTGGAACAAATACTGGGCGAACATTTTTTCAACCTCATTTCGGGCGAAAACGCGGAAGGTTACTACCACGGTCGCATCGACAAGGCTTTCCTCCAAAGCCACATTACCCATTTCGACCAGCCATTTTACGTCTGCGGTCCGGATGCATTTACCGAGTCGATTCTCAAAGCGTTGGAGGAACTGGGTGCCAAGGCAGAGGCGTTGGTCTTCGAAAAGTAGGCATACCTGTTCATATATAGCCAAACTCTTCCAGCTCGGAATAGACGTTTTTTAGCAACACGCTGCGTCCTACGGGCACGATCAGGTAAGTTTCGTCCGCCAGGCCCAGAACATCTTCATACGCATGATCTGAAATCAGAATGCCTTTCCGGGCCTTTTGCTCGGTAATCACCTTCCCCATTTGCTCAATATTAATGGGCGAAAGGGCCGCAAATGGCTCGTCCAGCAAGGTAAATGCAACAGGCATCAGCAGAATGAGCAATGTTCGCAGCAGCCGCCTGTTCCCTGTCGACAAGTCTTTAACCCGGACGCCTCTATACTGCTCCAAATTTTCAAAATGCCGGCACAAATCTGTAAAATCGACTTCATACAAGCCACAAACATCGCTCACCCGCAAGTTTCCCGGCAAAAAAGAATGCTGCGGAAGGTAGCTGATCAGCCCGCGCTCTTTATAGGGATGTGAAAAATAGTCGCCATTGAATCTCACCGACTGGCTTTGTCCGCGCAGCGTTCCGAAAATCATCTGCATCAGGCTGGATTTCCCGGTTCCGTTACGTCCGAGCAGCGCCGTCACATGGCCGGTTTGCATTCTTATATAAATGTTTTGCAGGATCTTCTGTCCGTTATATTCCAGCCACATGCTGTCCGCTTCGAGGATATGGCCGCTCATTTGATCCATCCGCTCAAACATTGAATGAATGTCATGGATAAAAAGAATGTGATGAAGTCGGCTATAAAAGCCGAGCCGAAAAGGTGGCGCTTCGAGAGATTTGTATTGGCATAAAAGAAAAACAAATGCGAATATCTGCGGCGGAAAATGTAAATGGTAATGCCCTGCAAAAACAATTTGAAGAGAACTAACGCGGGAATGATTGCATAAAGAGCCACGCCCGTAAGCCGCCCGAGCGCGAACCAGGCTATCATCGGAATGGCCCAAAGATAAAACCCGAAAGAACGATAAAAGATAGCTAACAGATGCAATTTCGTCTTCATTCAGAGGCAATTACATTTTGATTTCCGCTAAAATAACCGCAGTTATCACAATTGATTCGGGTTTAAGGATTTTTAACAGTTATTCACACAGACAATTTTTATAAGCCTGGTTATTTTCATACAACCATTTCATGCAAAATATACCTCTTTCATAAACCCGGCGCCCTATTCATTTTCGTGGCATGAAATACATTCTACCAGTAATACTGATGTTCATAAATATTTTCCTCGCGGAAGCGCAGGACAGTATTCCTATTATATACAGCGAAGAGCCCGACACACTGATCGTCCGGCAGAAATTCATTGATCGGTACGATAATGTGTTCATGACGCGCGTGCCTACAAAACACATTGTCAAGGTCGGGTACCGGACGTCCGAAGTTAGAGGGATTGGAATTGGAATCGATATAAGTTACGAGTATAAGTTGCTACCAGCTCTGTCGGTGGAGGCAACCCTGCGCGGCCAGACCAATGCATCAAACGATGCCATTTATAGCCGTACATTTGTTAAACCCTGGCGCGGTAACACATGGCTGGGCGCAAAAGCCCGCTGGTACTACAACATGCCCGGGAGGATTCGAAAAGGGCTGAACGCAAACAATTTCAGCGGAGCTTACCTGGCAATGTCTTACGAACAACCATTGAAATCGACAAGATGGTGGGATGTTAATCCGTATAAGCGAATTGTTGGAATTACTCCGGGCTTCCAGAGTCGCTTCTTAAATTGGGGACATATCGATATTTCGTTCGGTGCCTATTATATGGACCCAACACCACGAAAATCTTTTGATCCGCAAAAAAGCGCTCCCGGTTTCAAACAAAATATCATCTTTTCAACTCAAATGACCGTCGGAATTGCGCTTGGCGACTGGAAGCAGTCACAACGACCCCAATTATGTGAAGTACTGCTATGCGATGAAGAAATTCACAATCAATGGAAACTACGCTTCCCGGAATTCAGCGTAGGTCTGGATCAGCAATCATTGCGTATGAGCATTGCACGCGAAGCTAAATTAGGGACAAGCCCCTTTTCAATCGACCTTAGTGCCAATGCCGATTTTTACGATAGAAAGTGGGATTCCGCGCGCGGATCCTCAATTAAGGTCGGCCTGCAAACTCGGTATTACTTTTTGCAGCCTATGCAGATCCGACATGGCAAGTCAGGCAATAATCTGTCTGGCTTTTACACAGCATTTGAAATCGCGAATCTTTATACGAAATACAAAAACTCTTCCTACTCCTTTGATATAAATATGCGATACTGGTCAATTTCGCCGTCGGTCGGTTTTCAGCAACGTTTGTTTAAGCATATTTATGTGGATACGAACGCCGGTTATAATTTGCTACCGGAAGACGTGCCATACCCTTACGACGCACTTCACCGGCGTTATTTCGCCAAGCTCGCACTCGGGTTCACATTCTGATCTTCACCCCCATTTTCCGAAGCGCACACTATATTTTCTATATTTTAACTAAAATAAAGTTTGATAACTAAATTTTAGTTATACCTTTGAAACATGGAACCGCTTACTCATTCGGAAGAAAACATCATGCGCATTCTCTGGGAGCTTGGAGAAGGCGTGATTCACGACATTATCGAAAAATTGCCCGAGCCGAAACCACCGTACACGACCGTTTCGTCCATCGTGCGGTTACTGGAAAAAAAGGCTTTTGTGGATCATAAGGCTTATGGTAAAACGCACGTGTATTTCCCGGCCATTTCCCGCGAACAGTACGCCCGCAGGTCATTTTCCGACCTTATGAAGCATTATTTCGAAGGCTCTCCCAAGAACATTGTTTCATTTATAGTCCAGGAGAATGCACTGAAACCCGAGGAAGTCAACGAATTGAAACAACTAATCGACTCATACTATCCTTCCCAATCCTGAACGCCATGGCCTATCTGCTGGAAGTAAACCTTTGCCTGGCAATCGTGATCCTGCTCTACAAGGCCTGTTTTCAGGGACTTACCTTCTTTGCAGCCAACCGGCTATACTTGCTTTTCGGGATGCTGTTCAGCATTGTCGCCCCGGCATTGAGCGTACCGTTTTCGCTCGGCCAATGGGAGCAGCCTTCCCACCTGGCGATCCGCACTATCCCCTGGTATACAGTGACCGAAAACGTTGCTAGCCAGGCTTCGCAACTGCAGACATTCCATTTCACCCAAATCCTCTGGACAATTTACGGCTGCATTGCCATCTGGCATTTGTACAAATTGTCCGCGGACCTCTTCGCGGTCATCCGACTGATCCGGATGTATCCGTCCAAAAAACTGGGCAATGTGCGGCTTGTGTTTGTAGAAAGTGAAATCCCTGCCTCCTCTTTTTTCAACTACATTTTTATTAATCCAAACCTGCATGATCGCGCCTCGTTACGTACGTGCATCGCACACGAGCTGGTGCATTGCAGGCAAGGGCATACGGGCGACTGGCTGCTTGTGAGGCTCCTCAGCGCATGCTGCTGGTTCAATCCGCTCATGCGTTTCTGGCGGGAGGCGATCATGGTCAATCACGAATTTATCGCCGACGCACAGGCCGCGCGCCAGGCCGGGAGATTTCGCTACACGCATTTGCTCCTGAACCTGTCCTCATCTACGCAAATCTCAACCCTGCATTACTTTTCATATTATGGTCAAATCAAATCACGGATTATTATGTTACATCAAACTCCATCCAGGGCCGTCAGCCGGCTCCGCTTCCTGGCCATTGTGCCGGTGGCTGCAATCATGCTTTTCCTTTTCTCCTGCGAACGGCCGGTGGATCAGGTCAGCGACATTTCGGAATATCTCAACAAAGACCTCGTCGGCATCTGGGAAAATATGAACCGCGTTACGATCAACGACAACGACGGCAAAACACCGCGCGATTTTCCCGAACGCTCCGGCAATGTGAAGGTATGTTTATCGCAACTGGAACTCCGCGCCGACGGCCGCTTCACTATGCATGATGACGCCAATGAAACGAACCTTTCCGGCTCCTGGCAGACCAGCAACGCGGGCAACGAAATTCAGCTTTTTTGCAACAATGAAAAATCCGGCCCTTCGGTGATTTCGTTGCAGGTAGAAGGCGGCGGGGCGGGCAGCATTGCAGCCTGGCAACATTACCCTGCCGACGAAAAACTTTCTGCCGGCCATGTTTATTATGAGTACAAAAAGCGCTGATATTTTTTTAACCTTTATAACTAATTTTTAGTTATAAAACGAATTACAAGTAATGAGTTGTCGAGATTCAAATGCAAAAGCCCTTTGGAACTGATTTTCCAAAGGGCTTCATTATAGGTATTCCAAAGACTTTTAATCTATTTTTGCCGTCTTCTCCCGCATTCGCTTCACGATCCGAACGGCGGTCATGATCACAATCGCGAAAGCGATCAATCCGAGGACACCCCACAGCCAGTCGACCGTGTTTTTTAACACGACCAAAAACACGATGGAGAAGAGAAAAATCGTGGCTATCTCGTTGAAAAGCCGCAATTGGAATGAACTGAACCGGAATTTACCCTGCCGGAGTTCGAGTAATATTTTGCGGGTGATGGAATGGTAAGCCAACAAGCCCAGCACAAAAACCAGTTTGAGCCTCATCCATCCCTGATCAAGCCAGGCGGGTGTAATGTAGAGCATCGCCGTTCCGCATAGTAATGCGAGCCAGCACGCGGGTGTCATGATCGCATTGAACAGCAGTTTCTCCATCTTGGTAAATTGCGCCAGCAGGATTTCGCGCTCGGGGCTGGGCTTGTCGTTGGCCTCCGTGTGGTATACAAATAGCCGGGGCATGTAAAAAAGCCCTGCAAACCAGCTGACTACAAATATGATATGAAGCGCTTTGAAATGAAGATAGGTCATAAACTACCGGAGATTTGGTGCCGACGGGATATGACGCCATCCCGATCTTTTGGCCTTCAAATTTCGTAAATATTATACGATTACGGTGATAAAACTTTATTCGCCCTGTAATCGTTACCGAAACAGTGATAACCCGTATTGTTATGATGAGAACCACCATCCCGATTTTCACGTTTATATTTCTGTGCTGTATGGCCCTCGTGTCGTGCGCACAGTCGGACAAAAAACACAAAAATAAAATGGACAAAGAAGCAGCCTCAACCGCACTCGACGAAAGCAATGTCGATACTGCGAACACACAAGTCGTAACATTTGGTACGGGATGTTTCTGGTGTACCGAGGCCGTAATGGAATCACTCGAAGGCGTTAAGAAAGTGGTTTCGGGCTACTCGGGCGGGCATGACCCGAATCCCACCTATAAAGCCGTATGCACAGGCAGTACAGGTCACGCGGAGTGCGTGGAAGTGACGTACGATCCCAAGGTGATCAGCTATGCCGACCTGCTGGAAGCGTTCTTTCGGAGCCACGACCCTACTTCGCTGAACCGTCAGGGAAATGATGTGGGCACGCAATACCGTTCAGTAGTTTTTTACCATACCGACGAGCAGAAACAGCTGGCGGAAACGGCCAAGGCGGAACTCGACAAATCGGGTGCATATTCGAATCCGATTGTAACCGAAATCACCAAATTCCAGAAGTTTTACCCGGCCGAAGACTACCACCAGAATTATTTTGCCAACAATCCCGACCAGGGCTACTGTGCCTTCGTGATTGCACCAAAACTGGACAAATTCAAAAAGGTCTTTAAGGATAAGCTCCGCAAGCACATCTGATTTAGGACTAAATAAAGATGCAGGAACCACTTATAAAGTAGGAAACTCCGGTTAATAACTATAAATGGCACAAGTTTTGAAGCATTGAAATAAAGGCTTTAATTTGTGCCATTATTCTTTAACAATAACTAATCTATTACGATGAAAAAGACTCTATTCATGCTGGTAGTTGCAGCTCTTTTCAGCGCAGCTTCCGAAAAGGCGTTCGCCCAATTTGAAAAAGGAGATAAATTATTGAATGCCGGTATCAACCTTGGCGGTACGTACGGCGGCGGTGGCGTCGGTGTAGGTGCTTCGTTCGAAGCTGGTATCCACGACTTCATCAGCGTTGGTGGACAGGCTGACTTTACGACCTGGAGCTACGGATGGAGTGGCTACAAATGGAGATATAACTTCTTCACAGTCGCAGCCCGCGGTTCATACCACTACGGAAAGCACTTCCTGAAAATGGATAACCTTGATTTGTACGCAGGTCCATCACTCGGATACCGCATTTCTTCTTACAACGATCCTGATGGCTGGTCTGGTCTCTATGACGACGGCTACGGAAGCGGCGTTTTCTTCGGTGTATTCGCTGGCGCACGTTACTACTTCAAGCCTAACATGGGCGTATTTGCAGAAGTTGGTTACAATGCATCCCCACTTAAAGCAGGTATCGCATTCAAATTCTAAGAAATTTAAGTCATAAAAAAGCGGGCTACGAATACGTCGTAGCCCGCTTTTTTATTTCCGGTACAATTAGAAATTCACTGCCAGTGTCAGGCTTCCCGTGCGCTGCGATGGGTTGAAAGCCGGCCTGATACTGATCGTCAAAGGCTCCCCGCGACGGATGAGCTCCCGGCGAATACGGCTCGCCTTGGCACCGTTCTTGCCACCCTTCACAAACCCGACGGTACCGAACGTTACCGCGCCTGCAAAGCCTCCCAGCATCATATAGGCGCCTTTACGGGCCCGTAACTCGTCCTGATAGCTCTTGTAGTTGCCATTATCGTCCATCGCGCTGGCTACAATGCCGGTGCCGATTGCCGCCACAATAATACCCACGGAAGTACCTGCAATGCCCATGACCATCCCCGTTTTCGAGCGCGTTTTATAATAGGTGTACATGCTTCGCAAATGGTCGGGTGAAGAATTTCTGACATCCTCGGCAAACTGAACAGACGGCTTTACCGGCCCGTTGGTAACCTTTCGCGCACCAGGGGCGGGTTCCTGTGGCCGCGCAGCGGGAGCCGGTTTTGTGGGGGCGTAGTAATTTTGCACTTCCAGCGTGGCTTCAAACGTTTCCTCTTCACCGTTCCCGTAGAGGATCGAAGCGATCTCGGACTTTTTAACGGAAAAAAGCGGCCCGTCCGGGTCGCTGATCTTCTTGTACTTCACCACCTGGTCGTCCACTTCCTGGATAAAAACTTCCAGTTTGGACTCGTCGCGCAGCCGGATGACATCCGCTTTCCGTGGTGTCTGAGCATTTGCCTGGACAACAAATAATAGCATTAACATGGCTAAAAGCTGATTTTTCAGCTTTGGTAAAAATACTTTCATAGGGAAGGACTTTTTGTAACTGTTTTAACCCTATGAAAGTAATCAATTTACCGCAATCAGAACGACAACCTCAGCCCCAACCTTGCCGATTTATTGAATGGATCGACGTACGGTGTAATGCTGAAAGTGGTCAGCGGCTGGTTCCTGCGTTGCAACTCACTCTTGATCTTTTCGGCTTTCTTACTATGAATTTTGTAGTTTTTAAACCCAATTAACCCAAAAACAACCCCCACAGCCGGGCCCGCGATGGCCAGGGAAGTTCCAATGGTCTTGTTATCAGGACTGTCGCCGGTGCTGGCCACGATAATGCCGGACACCAATGTTGCCACCGCTACCGATGTGAATACAATGGCGCCTTGCTTGCCGTCTATCGCGCGGTTATGATGGTATTCATATTTATCGCGCAGCTGGTCGGAGTTGGCCATTACCACGCTCTTCTCAAACGGATCAGTCGGCAGATTGTTCAAATCCGCGTACTGGCCAACGCTGTCGGGTGGGATACGGCCCGGCGGAATAGAGTCTTTTACATTGATCGTCTTACCGTTTTTCAGCAACACCCGTGCTACCTGATCCAGATAAATGTAGGTAGCCGCGCTGTCGGCCTTGCCCAAATCGCGGTAATTGATCTTTTCATAGCTCATTTGTGTAATAAGCGCCTGAATACGCGAACTGTCGCGCTTGATGATCACGTCGTTTTTACGGCCGGTTTGCGCGCTGGCAGCCATGCTCGCCAGTGCAAACAACAGGGCCAGTGGCAGGAAAGAGGTACTTCGTAACGTGTGTGCCCGCATAGTTTTAGGTTTTTGAATGAAAAAAGATGGTTTAAACGTACACAACTTTTAACAGTCAACAAAAACCATGCTACTACACGCCGAATTTATTGAGCTGTTTTACAAGTACTTCGAAATCTTTAGGGTAAGGCGCCTCCACACGTATAGGATCACCGTTCATAACCGCAAATGAAAGCGACCGCGCATGTAGCGCAACTCGCTGAATAAGAGCCTGTTCTTCGGTATCCTTTTTCAGATTGAACTTCCTTTTCAGGCTTGAAAGAAAAATAGGCTCGCCGCCGTACTGCGGGTCGTTGACAATCGGCGCTTTCAGGCAAGACAAATGTACGCGAATCTGGTGCATACGCCCTGTAATGGGGATACATTCCACTAAAGTGTAGCCGCGGTAAACCTGCAAAGTATTGAATATGGTCTCAGCCTCCTTTCCTTCCGCCCGGTCGATCTTAACCGCCGTTCCGTTTTTCAACGGGAGAATCGGCAGGTAAACCGACACGCCTTCCAGATCGTGGATGCCGTTCACGACCGCATGGTAACGTTTCGTAACCTCGCGATGCTCGAATTGCATGGCCAAATGCCGGTAAGCGGCAGGATTCTTGGCAAATGCCAGGGCGCCGGAAGTCTCCTTGTCGAGACGGTGTGCGGCTTGTAAATCAGGGTTATATTCTTTGGCCAGCCTAAGCACACTTCCGCCGCGGTCTGCCGTACGCTCATCGAGTGTTGCCAGATGCGGTGGCTTGTTCACCACCAAAAAATCCTCGTCCTCGAATATGATAATGTCTTTGAAATTGATCTTCATAAAGTTGCTATAAAAATAATCCGGATGATGCGCCTCATCGGGCCATTCATCCGGATCCTGTCGGCCATGCGGCCTTTATCCGTTACAAAGATAATTATACTATTTGTTTCTGTAAACTTCTTTGGGACTTCAAACCAATGCACTGACCTTCGTCGGGTTAGGATTGATGGTATCCGACTCGACGAGCCCGTCGCGCAGGCGGACGACGCGATGCGCATAATGCGCAATGTCCTCTTCGTGCGTTACCATGACGATCGTGTTGCCTTTGCTGTAAAGCTGGTCGAAGAGGTCCATGATCTCGTAGGAAGTCTTGCTATCAAGGTTACCGGTCGGCTCATCGGCCAGCAGGATGCTGGGATCGTTCACAAGCGCCCTTGCAATGGCGACACGCTGGCGCTGCCCACCCGAGAGTTCGTTCGGCTTGTGCCCCGCACGATTTTCAAGACCTACGTTTTTCAGGGAAAGCATGGCCTTTTCCGTTCTGTCGGCCTTGCTCAATCCCGCATAAATGAGCGGCAAGGCCACATTATCGAGCGATGACATCCTGGGAAGCAGGTTAAATGTCTGAAACACGAACCCGATTTCCTTGTTCCGGATCTCGGCGAGCTCATTCTCCGTCATGTCGGAAACGTCCTTGTTATTCAGGATATATCTTCCGGTCGTAGGCGTATCCAGACAGCCGATGATGTTCATCAGCGTCGATTTCCCCGAGCCCGAAGGCCCCATAAACGCCACATATTCCCCTTTATCAACCGAAATTGTAACGGATTTGAGCGCCTGGATGATCTCGCTACCCATTACGTAACGTTTGGCTATATCGCTGGTTTCTATGATTTTCATGAAGACAATTTTTCAGTTGGGAAGATAGCTGTAATGCGTCAAGTGGCGTCCGAAATTTTATTAAAATATGCTTTTACAAACAAAGACGCCAGAATTACCGGCGGCGGAATATCTTCATTGATCACAATCCCTTTTCTTTTCCAGAACCCCGATGACTCAAAATGCGCCTCGATTTCATTGTTCCCCACCACCCATTTGCCGCCCAGCCACGACTCGAACTTCCATTGGTACCGAATTTCTTCAAAGATAATCCATGCCTTGCCTTTCAGGATGTTGCAATCGATGCCGCCCAGGAGCGTGTCTCCCTCGATATCGCGGATTTCGGTGTGCGGATTGAAAAATCCTTTCGTCTTGAACGACAGCAGATAGCCGTCGAGCTCGCCGCGGGCATCGTATTTCCAGGATGATGTTTTCAGGATCCCGGCAATGACTTTATCCCGGAAAATCCGGTATTCCGTTTCATTGAAATTGGATTTCCAGGATAGAGCCGTCATGGATGAAGTGTAATTTTCAGATGGCTAAAATATCAAATGATCAAAACTCCGCTCTTTGTTTTTCGATAAGTGCCCGCATCGGCTGATAGCGCGTCAGAAATCGCTGATAACCGGCAGGCAGCGCGTATTGTCTGACCTTCTCCCCACCCTCTGCCGCCTGGCCGAGCAAGCCCTGTTCGAGGCTCAGGAACGCATATTGCTCCCAAAGTTCCGGTGCATATTCGTTGTACCGCAATGCATCCAGCACCAGCTGATAAGCCTCCTTTTGTTGCTTTTTGCCCCTGTAAAATTCCGATGCCGCCGAAACAATGCGCGCATCGAACGGGTTAGCCCGCACAGCATTTTGAATATTTTGGGCAGAAGGTGTTTTTGAAATCACTGCAAACAGGGAATCCGACACCGATTTGGGCTTGACACCCGAGAATAGGGTCTGTTTCAATTGCTCCACGGCCGCATTTTGCTCCTTGTCCTGCATCTTATCCAATAATATCACCGCTACTTCCTTTTTCCCCGACAATGCATTAGCCACTGCCATCCCGAGCGTCCCCTCTATACCTTCCACCTCCGAAAGCGCCTCAATCGCCTGGTCGTATAGCCCCAGTTGAAGCAGCCAGTGACCCAGTATTTTATGGTACAAATCACTCCTTTCTCCCTCCTCTGCCGCCCAGCCCGAGAGGGTTTCCAACGCTTTTAGTTTATTCCCGCTATAAAATTGCGGATACAATGCCGCCAGGGACAAATCCTGCGACAGCACCGGATTTTTCACGGCCAGTTTGGGCAACAATGTGGCCGGCAAAGAATCAAATGCAGCCTGGTTTGTAGCATAATTAAGTAAATAGGCCAAAGACGAAACGCTTAAAAGTGAATCGGCGGGGACGGAACTTTTGTTAAAATCTTCTTCGTGAAACTGCTGCCTGAGGTTCTGAACTGCCAGCCAGTTGGCCTGCCAGGAAAGGTAATCGCGCTTGTCGGTACCTGCTGCGAGGGAATCGAGCAGCCCGGAATCCGTGCTTTTGGCGAGGATTGCGAGCAGATTGGTGGCGGGAACTTCCGGGCGTGCTGCATTTGCTTTGGCCAGATCCAGGTAATAGTAGGCCGAGTCGGTCACATTGGTTTTGGAATAGAGCATTCCAAGATTATTCAGCAACTCGCCGCTGGCCGGGAAGCGACGGAGCCCTTCCTGTAAACTGTATACGGCATCAAAAAACAGGCTTTCCTGAACAAGAATGCCACTCAGGCCCGCGTAGGCCTGTGGCGACGGATTTTTCAATAACGCTTGCCTGAAATAGTAGGCGGCCGCATTGCGATCGCCTTGTTTCAATGCAATGGATGCCAGCGCATAGTTGGATTTATGGTTCTGAAATTCCTGTTGCAATGCCAGTTTATAGTATTGCTCTGCAAGGGTATACTCCTCGGTTGTGGTATGCAAATCGCCCAATCCATTGAAATAACCAGCAATTGCCTGATTAACCGGAAGAAGTCTTTGTATTGAAAACAGCACCACTACCCCAGCGAAACCAAAAAGCCTTGTTTGCGTCAGTCCGAAGCGGAGCGGTTTGTACAAAACCTTGTAAACAGCCAGTTTCTGCTGAAAAATCTCGTAAAAATTAACCAGCACATAAAACAGAAAGAGCACGCCCATTGCCAATTGGCCCTGCACGGTTGCGTCTTCCAGCGTTTCGAGCACCGGGTCGTTTGCCGTACCGGCCATTAAGCCGCCGAAAGATGCCGCAACAATAAATAGCCCGATGTAAAGCCAGAAACCCGTGCTTCGGAACGGCATCACGCCCTGCGTCGAATCCGCCCGCCTTCTGAATCCCCAGACCCCTAGTATACCCGATGCCAATGCGAGGTAAAATGGATTTATCAAAGTGACATTCCAGTCGATCTGCCGCGTGTTTTGCAGGTATATCAATAATAAAAGCAACAAATAGAGCACGCTGATCACGATGAACTGCACTAATCCTGAACGCCCTTTTCCCGCCTGTCCGCTCGTACTGAGCCATACGAGACCGGCCATAATTTCGGTAGCGGAAACGAGCAGGAAAAGCATCGTAACCACCAGCCAAAGCGGAAAAGAGTAAACCGCGACCGTCAATGCCGGGACGGGCGACGCCGAGCCGAATGCAACCAATCCCGCCAACGCGATCGATACGCCCGTGATGCCCGCAATGCGTGTAGTAATGCCGAGGTCGGGTCGGAAAGCGTGAAAATAGTACGAAACGCCCCCATATAAAACGGTAGCAATGAGAAACAAAAGGCGGTTTTCCGCACCGAAAACATGTAATGTTTCCAATCGGGCAAATGCCAGGAACATAATGAAAAGGACCATTCCGGCCAGGTACCAGAACCGCGACATGGTGGTTAAAGCCGCCAGTATCAGTGAAAGGCCGATCAATGCGCCCGCCCAGAAAATATAGATGGTCAACGCATTCACCTCCATCACCGACGACATAAAACTCTCCGTCACCAGGTGCGTCGGTGTGGAAATGCCGTATTGCCATTGGCCGAGTTGCAGCACATCTACCACCGCAGTTGTTTCCGACAATTCGCTCACCACGTTCCACCGCACGACATTCCCCAGCGGATCAATGCACTGCCAAACCAGGAAAACAAGCCCTAAAACCAGCACGAGGAGAGCAGCAACCGCCATCCGTCGTTCGGAAGGCGACCATACCTTCCAGAAAAGTAAATCGTTCATATTGTTATGTGTAGCGCAGTCAGCCTGACATTCTGCGCGAAGATTGAGAATTTAGGCGGAAATAGTGTCGATTATTCCTGCTTGTTTGCAAAGTATTGTTCAAGAAATTCTCCCAAAAAGTTCCCGTATTCCGTTCCCGAAACCCACTTTCCGGAAATATTAAACACAGTTTTCAGGAAAAACGGGTGATTTTCTAAAAAATATCCAATATTTCACTTTGTCAGCTATTGGTACTGACCAAATTATCTCCTACTTTTGCGGTCTGAAAAAAACCTCATCCGAGATAATCAAAATTATATAATGGCAAACGCAGCAAACGTAGGAAAAATTACGCAGGTAATTGGCCCGGTTGTAGACGTATCATTTGAGGACAGCGGTGCTATCCCCGCGATCCTTGATGCGTTGGAAGTCATCAAACCAAATGGTCAGAAAGTAGTTCTCGAGTGCCAGCAGCACCTTGGTGAAGACCGTATCCGTACTATCGCGATGGATAGTACAGAAGGTATGCAACGTGGCATGCAGGTTAAGCCGCTTGGCTCACCTATCAAAATGCCAATCGGCGAAGGTATCAAAGGACGTCTCTTCAACGTAATCGGTGAAGCGATCGACGGTCTTAAACCGCTTGATACTTCAAACGGTATTTCCATTCACCGTTCAGCTCCGAAATTCGAAGAGCTGGCAACTGCTACCGAAGTACTTTTCACAGGTATCAAGGTAATCGACCTTCTGGCTCCTTATGTAAAAGGTGGCAAAATCGGTTTGTTTGGTGGTGCGGGTGTAGGTAAAACGGTATTGATCCAGGAGCTGATCAATAACATCGCGAAAGCATATGCCGGTCTTTCGGTATTCGCCGGTGTGGGTGAGCGTACACGTGAAGGTAATGACCTGATGCGTGAGATGATCGAAGCTGGTATCATCAAATACGGCGAGGAGTTCAAGCACAGCATGGAAGAAGGCGGCTGGGATATTTCCAAAGTTGATTATAATACACTGAAAGATTCGCAGGCAACATTCGTGTTCGGTCAGATGAACGAGCCTCCTGGCGCACGTGCACGTGTAGCTTTGTCAGGTCTTACAATGGCTGAGTATTTCCGTGACGGAGAAGGCGAAGGCCAGGGCCGCGATATTCTTTTCTTTATCGATAACATTTTCCGTTTCACCCAGGCAGGTTCTGAGGTATCCGCTCTTTTGGGACGTATGCCATCTGCGGTAGGTTACCAACCTACGCTTGCTACTGAAATGGGTCAGATGCAGGAGCGTATTACATCTACAAAACGTGGTTCTATCACTTCCGTACAGGCGGTTTACGTACCTGCGGATGACTTGACTGACCCGGCTCCGGCAACAACATTTGCCCACTTGGATGCTACGACCGTATTGAGCCGTAAAGTTTCCGAGAAAGGTATCTACCCTGCTGTGGATCCGCTTGACTCCGCTTCACGTATTTTGAATGCAGAAACGCTCGGTGCTGCTCACTACGACTGTGCACAACGTGTGAAAAACATTCTTCAGCGTTACAAAGAATTGCAGGATATCATCGCGATCCTTGGTATGGAAGAACTTTCCGAAGAGGACAAGTTGGTTGTATCGCGCGCACGTCGCGTTGAGCGCTTCCTTTCGCAGCCTTTCTTCGTTGCTGAGCAGTTCACAGGTTTGAAAGGAACCTTGGTTGATATCAACGATACCATCAAAGGCTTCAACCTGATCATGGACGGTGCTTACGATCACCTCCCTGAAATGGCTTTCAACCTCGTTGGGACCATCGAAGACGCTCAGGCCAAAGGAGAAAAAATGCTGGCGGAAGCGGCAAGATAAGTTATAGAGTGAATGAGTTTAAAGTTCAAAGTCCATGAGTGTAATATTCATAAGCAAGCAACTTTAAACCGCGCGGCGGCCGCTCATAAACTCATAAACTCATAGACTATTATGCATTTAGAAATCATTACCCCAGATAAAAAGGTATTTGCCGGCGAGGCGAATGCTGTTACATTACCGGGTACCGAAGGACAGTTTCAGGTTCTGAACCGTCACGCGCCGCTGGTCAGCACGCTGGGCAAAGGTGATGTGGTAGTCGATACCGGCGCTGCAAAGCAAAACTTCGTCATTGACGGTGGTGTTGTGGAAGTGCTGAATAACAAAGTATTGGTTCTCGCAGAAGCAGTTCTTTAAGGATAATATAAATATTGCAAACCGCGGATGCTATGAAAATGGCATCCGCGGTTTTTTTGTATGTATCACCAGTTGATAATCAGGCATTAGTGTATGCACATTGGGTAAAATTATTCCGCCTATTTCTTCCTACCTTTAAGATATCAATCAAACCGGTACCAGGTTATGAAACTGATTTTGAGAAAAGGTCAAACGCTGGGAGATGTTTTGCCAACTGCCGCGCTGTCAAAGGTGTTCCCGGCTGCCGGATCGACCCAAAAAAGTAAAAAACTCGACGCCCGAAAATTTGTTGGAGTGATTAAACTAACCGACGATGCTCTGGAAATCCAGAGACGAATGCGTAATGAGTGGAACGAAGATCCTGATTGACACGAATATTGCTATCAACCTTTTCAAAGGCGATAACCACCTGGCTATCCTTTTGCAGGATACAGAAGCATACGTTTCCTTTATTGTTGAATTAGAACTACTGGGCTATCAAGAAATAAGTATTGACGAGGAAAGTTGGGTAGAAATGTTTCTGGATCAATGCTTTATCATCGACATCAATTCCGGAATCAAAGAAATTACCACTTACGTTCAGCGCCAGTATAACCTCAAACTTCCGGATGCGATCATCGCCGCGACATCCATTTTTCTAGGCGTTCCGCTATTGTCTGCCGATCATCACTTCGAAAAAGTCAAAGAATTGATTTTCATATTTTATCAGTCCTGACACGCCACATCGATCACGACTATCACCGCCCCATTCGAAAGCGCTTCGAACTCAATGTCTTCCGCATTTCTCAAAGCCAGCCCGTCACGCCGTTCCAGCAGCCGGTTCTGCACCTCGAATGCCCCTTCAACCACGAAAATGAATGCACTGTGACTGGGCTGCCTGCTTGTAAAAATGCCTTCCGCCCGGCCATGGTACCGGCCGATAAACAGTTGGGCGGAACTTCCGTTGTAGCCCTGAACCGGGAGAAGGACATTTCTCTCACTCAAATCAAACTGAACGGTGATGCCTGACGAAGGCATCGGGGTGCTTAAAAATTGGCTGTCATCGACCCGGATTTGCAAATAATTAATCGCCTCGTCGGGATATGGGTTGGTAATGGTGTACGTTCTATCTGATGAGGCGAGCAGAAAAAGCGCTTCCCCGGAATTGACAAAGTAGGGCTCCCCACCCTTCTCCTCCACTTCGATCGCCCCTACCATCGGCAGCAAAATGATCTGACAGAATTTTTCTACCTGCAACTCGCAGCTGCATTCGGGCATGAGCGTTTCATCATTCAAAACTTCCAATGTCCCGAACGACTGCCGGTCGGCCGCGCTATATTCTTCGAAATTAAATGTTCGGAGGCTCCGGAAGCCTTTCGTCTGAAACTGCCCGCGAAGGCTTTCCAGATATATTTGGGCATCGGTTTGGATCAGCATCTGATCGAATTTTAGGGTTTGTCAAGAATCGGTGGCAAAACTATGCGCTCACCACGATCGCATGCGTTAGCTCGTATCCAGCAGAAACACTGCCGGTGACAGTCGACATTTCGGTGCTGACGCCGTCGCCGAACACGTTATCACGCGCATTCGTCGTATCCGCCTGTCCGTGGCTCGCGTACACGCCTTGTGCGTACACAACCTTGCTGATATCTTCGGGAAATGCAATTTGCGTCACCAGTAACGATTTCCCGCTCGCATTATATATATGCACGTGAATGTGCGGCGCGCGGCCGGAATACCAGCCCGGGTAAATGCTCGTGAAAGTCACAAGCCCGTTCGCGTCGGTCGTCTGCCGACCGCGAAGGAAATGCACGCTCGTGTAGTTGGTAGATTGCATACCAGTCCCGCCGTACTCCGAATAATTCCCCGCCGCATCGCAATGCCAGATATCCACCAATGCACTTTGAAGCCCTTCGCAGCTGTTATTCTTGTTCTGAATGGTGATTTTAACTGTCAGCTTAGTTCCCGATCGATCCGAGGTAATGTCGTTGGAAACCAGGCTGGCCGGCGTTTTGGTCGGGAATGGCCCTGCTGTTTCGGAAGCGGTCAGCGTGCAACTTCCCGATGTGGAGCCCGACGTGGAGCCGGTGGTGTCGGTTGAGGTTTCTACGGGATCGACAGTGTCGTTCGAGCAGCTGATCACCGGGATAATAGCAGCCAGGCCCAATGCCGAAAATCCCCTTTTCAAAAATTCTTTGCGTTCCATAATTGCAGCAGTTCTGTGAGTTTAAATACATTATCGTATTCGCATCACGCTTTGTTGCGGAACAGCCGGAATGTGTCGGTCAACAGCCCGATTTTACCGGTGAATCGACCGGTTATCCGAATCAGGCCTACTGTTTCTTCCATTTTTCGATAAAACCGACATAACTGTCGCTTACCGGTAATTCGGCGCCCGACAACAACTTAACTTTCTTGTTCTGAATCGATTTCACTTGCAGGCTCGGTACAATATAGCTTCGGTGTATCCTGTTAAAAACGTTTTCAGGCAAAATTTCCAGTATACCTTTCAACGACATGAGCGTCGTGACCGGATGCCGCGAGCTCAGCAAATGGATTTTGATATAATCCTCCATTCCCTCGATGTAGGCAATATCATTCAATGCAATTTTGATGGCCTTGTATTCCGAACGGACCACGATAAATTCCTCATTCTCCCGCGTTTTTTTCAATTCAAAACGCTCCGCAGCTCTTTGCACCGCTTTTTCGAAACGTTCGATCGTAATGGGCTTCAAAAGATAATCCAACGCTTCCAGCTCAAATCCTTCGTAGGCAAATTTCTTATAGGCAGTCGTAAAAATGACCATCGGCCTGGTTTCCAGCCTCGCAACCAGTTCCAGCCCCGATAAATCGGGCATATTGATATCGATAAAAAGCAGATCGACTGTGTTGGCTTTGAGAAACCTTCCGCCTTCGATCGCATCATCGAACGTTCCTACGAGTTCGAGCACCGGAAATGCCGCAATATATTTTTCAAGAACGCTCAGCGCCAGCGGCTCGTCGTCAATGATCACGCATTTCATCGTCCCGAGAGTTTTAAGTCCACTGTAAAAATCTCCCCGTCATTGCGAATATCGAGGTCGTACGATCCACTGTAAAGCAAATCCAGCCTCTTTTGGGTATTCAAAATCCCCACACCGGTCCGTTCCTCATCTTCTTTACGCTCGATGATCCGGTTCTGGCAAAAAAATTGAATATCGCCTCCCGTCACTTCCACGGCAATGCGTATCACCGATTCGCGGTGGTTGCTGACGCCGTATTTGAATGCATTCTCCACAAATGTCATCAGGATCAGCGGGGCAATTTTAATGCCGTCGGGCTCGCCTTGCACGTCGAAATCCAGCTTTGTTTTGGCATTCAGCCGCAATTTTTGCAGTTCCACATAGTTTTCAAGACAAGCCAGTTCGTCTTCCAGCGGAACATAATGCCCAGTCGCCTCCTCGGTAATGTACCGCATCATTTGCGACAATTTGAGAATGCTCGGCGCTGTATGCGCGCTGCTGCTGACGGCCAGCGCGTAAATATTATTGAGTGTATTAAAAAGAAAATGCGGATTGATCTGCGCTTTGAAAAAAGATAGCTCTGCATGGGCCTTCTCTGCCTCCGAAAGTATCGCCCGCCGCTCCGATTGCCGCCATTCCCGAGAAATGCGGATCGCCATCGCCACCGCCCACACGACAATGAAAAGTGTCAAACTCACGAAATCAACGGCTCTTTCGCGCGCGAGACCGCGCATCGGGCGACGGTCACTGCCGGGGGGCGGCGGGCCGGGTGACCTCCCTTCGCGGAATCTGTCCTCAGGTGGCTCCGGCCTTACTTCCCTATCCTGCTGCTCCTCCTGGAACTTCCTGAATATGAGCTTTTCAAATGGCTGAGAAAAATAAATCAGTACCAATAATCCCACAAAGACCATCGCATAAGCCGCATAATGCTGCTTTAAATACAGTTTCGGGATGAGTACCAGCAGATTGCCATAAAACAATGACGCATAGATTAGAAAAAACAGCCAGAACGGTCCCGATTGCAGCACCTGCACCGGGAAATCTGCTCGCGGCTCCCGTGAGACGATCGTCAGGGGAAGGCTCATGAACAGTACCCACCCCAGCAAGTGAATGATCCAAAGATTCTTAGCCTTAAACATGGTCGTTGCGACAGAGATTGGTGGTCAGGCTTGTATTTGATGACGAAGATAGGAGTTACATTCAGAAAAAGTTTCCTATTTTCGAAAAGCACATTTTCACTCCGCCCATGCAGCAACCTCCTACCCGAAACGAACTTTTCAAGATCCTGGGCGTCGGGTTTGGCGTCGCCGTGACCGTCGGCGGTACTATCGGAACCGGCATTCTCCGCAAGCCAGGCCCCATTGCCGCTCAGCTGGGCGACCCCGGGCTGATCATGGCATTGTGGGTAGCGGTAAGCCTCTATGCATTTCTCGGGACCTTATGCACGATCGAACTCGGAACTTCGGTCCCGCGCGCGGGCGCCTGGTACGTGTATGCGCAGCGCGCGTTCGGGAATTACGCCGGTTTTGTGGTCGGGATTAACAGCTGGCTGGGCACCTGCTCGGCGCTGGGCTTCGGAGTGTACACCATGAGCGAATACTTGGCACTCCTTATCCCCTCGCTTGCCGGCTACGAGTCGTATGTAGCGGCGGCTATCCTGCTCGCGCTCACAGTGATCCACTGGATCGGGCTCGCATTGGCGAGCAGCTTCCAGAATATCATGAGCCTGTTGAAAGGGATCGGGCTTTTTGCGTTTGTAGCGGTTTGTTATGTGTATGGAAATGAGGTAACTGTGGAAGAAGCGCAAGTCACTACCAGCAAAATCATCGAAACCGGCTCCTGGATAGCGCCCGTGATTTTCTCTTTGCAGGCTATATTTTATACCTACGACGGCTGGCATACCGCTGCCTATTTTTCAGAGGAAGACCGCGACCCTTCCAAAAACCTGCCCAAATCGATGATCGGGGGTGTTTTGGTGATCATCGCCATTTACTTGCTTTGCAATCTCGCGATCCTCCACGTCCTGCCGATGGACAGGCTCGCGCAATCGAAACTGGCTGCCGCCGATGCGATAACGCTGATTTTCGGCGAGGGCTCGGGCAAAATCGTGACGCTGTTTCTGATGATATCGATTCTGGGCATCGTCAATGCGCAGCTGTTGTTCAATCCACGCGTTCTTTACTCGATGAGTCGCGATGGGTTGTTTCTCAAATCGGGCGTGACCGTCAACCGGGGAGGCACACCGGCGGTGGCCATGCTGGTCACTTCGGCCGTCGCTATCACACTCATTCTCATAGGAAAAGATGCAACGGAAAAACTATCTGACATTGCGACTTTCTTTTTCGTATTGGGTTACACCTCCGGCTTTGCATCGTTACTGGCATTGCGGAAGAAAGAACCGGACTTGCCGCGTCCCTGGAAGGTACCCGCCTACCCTTTCCTGCCTGTTTTAATGCTTATTCTGTCAATTGCTTTTCTGGTCGGCGCGATTGTCCAGGACTTGCCGAGCAGCCAGTACGCATTGTTGTTTCTTGTGATAAGTTATCCCCTCTATTTGTTGGTCCGTAAGCTTAATCAGTAGAATTACTTAACAAGTTAATTTTAGGTAAATTACATATATAACAATCTACTTATAGATATGCCGTGGAAAAAGAACTTCATCAACTTCGTCTTACTTGCCGCCTTTACATTCCCTATCACCGCATTTCAATGGTCGGAAGAAGATTTTATTCAATTCATTTCCGACAAATTAACTAAGTACCGCAGCTCATTACCGGTCGAAAAAGCTTACCTGCACCTCGATAAACCCTATTACGTGACCGGCGATACCCTTTGGTTCAAAGCCTATCTCACCGAAGGATCACTGCATTTGGCCGACAGCGCCAGCAATCTCCTCTACGTCGATCTGATCGAGCAGCGTTCCGGTAGAAATACAGCTTTGAAACGCGTGCAAATGAATGGAGGAACCGGTCACGGCGAGTTCGTACTTACCGATTCGCTGCCCTCCGGCGCGTACACGATCCGTGCGTACACGAATTGGATGCGCAATGCGTCCGAAGATTTTTTCTTCCAAAAGGATGTGTATGTGTTTGATTATGAAGAAAAAACATCTGCCAACACAGCAACAGGCAAGCCCGATCTGCAGTTTTTCCCGGAGGGCGGACAGCTCGTTGCCGACGTCAATACGCGCGTCGCCTTTAAAGCTGTGAGTGGTTCGGGACTGGCCCAGGATGTAACAGGTTTCGTACTGACACAAAACGGCGATACCGTGGCGTCGTTTAAGAGTGAGCATTTGGGAATGGGCCGGTTTCAGTTCGCGCCCAAAGCAGGAGAGTCCTACCGCGCTTTTGTGAAGGACGCTGATGGGAAAGTTACACCATTTCCATTTCCGAAAGTGCACGACGCCGGATTTACCATGGTGGTCGACAATCTATCGAATCCATTCAAAATGAGGGTAATAGCCTATGCTAAAATTCCCGGAAAAACTGAAATACCCGTACACGTCGTAGGCCACGCGCGGGGCATCGTCGCATTTGTGGCAAAGGGAAAAATCGGTAACCGCGGATTGATGATGCAGCTTCCGACCACGGAATTGCCCGACGGCATTACCCATCTTACACTTTTCGACGACACAGGCAAACCCGTTTCCGAACGGCTGGTATTCGTGAATCATTCCAGAAGCCTGCGCGTGAATATCAAGCCTTCGAAACCGGAGTACAAACCCCGCGAAAAGGTCGATGTGGAAGTGACCGTTACAGACTCTGCGGGCAAACCGGTGGAAGCGAACCTCTCATTATCGGTAACCGACGCCGGCCAGATATTGCAGCAGCCACACGAGCAGAATATCGCTTCCTATTTACTTTTATCTTCTGATTTAAAAGGCATTATAGAACAACCCGCCTACTATTTCGACCCCGCAAAAGCGGACCGTAAAATCCATCTGGATTACGTGATGATGACCCATGGCTGGACCCGCTTCAAATGGGACGACGTACTCCGCGACTCCATTCCGCCTACCAAACGGTATGTCGAGCAAGGTATTACACTCGAAGGCGACGCCAAGCGGAACAATAAAAAGCTGACCGAAAAAACGGCCCTGTCTCTTTTCCTCAGCAACGACAGCCTCAGCACGTTCATGACCTCGGAAACGGATGAATATGGCCACTTTACCATCTACAATCTGGCTTTCAGCGACTCCCTCCAACTCCGCATTCAGGGCATGAACAAAAAGGGAAACCAGAGTTTGTCTTTCGCGCTCAGTCCATTCGAGGCACCCCGCGCTTCGGTTGTCAAAATTCCTTTCAAGCCGGTGACCGTCGATGCGCAACGGCTGGCCGATTTCCTCAAAAATGCGGCCCAGGATCAGGACATTTCAAGAAAAATCCGTGAAAGCCGTGAGCGGCTTCTGCGTGAGGTAACGATCAAAGCTAAAAAGGAAGTACCCCGCGACTCACGAAAGCTCTACAATTCGGCCGATGCGACCCTGAAAGTGACGCCTCAAATGGCTTCCGGCTATATGAGCATACTCGATATGCTTCAGGGCCGTGTAGCAGGCGTGTCGGTCATGGGCTCGGGGATGAATGCCGTGGTATCGATCCGGGGCAACAGAGGCGAGCCGCTCTTCGTACTGGATGGTATGCCGGTGGATAAAGCGATGATCACTTCGCTGAATGTTTTTGATGTAGAGTCGATCGACGTGCTGAAAGGCGCATCGGCAGCGATATATGGCAGCAGGGGAGGAAATGGGGTTATTTCGGTGCTTACCAAGCGCGGAAATGAGAATTACGACTATTCGCAGGACATTGTACCGGGTGTGCTGGTGACCAAAATCGCCGGCTTCCATACCCCCCGCGAGTTTTACTCACCCCAATACGACCCGACGAGCCCGCCCGCCCCGAACCCCGATTTCCGGTCTACCATTTTCTGGGCACCTATGCTCAAAACCGGTAGCGACGGCAAAATCCGCGTGAGTTATTATCACTCCGATGCCGCGGGTTCCGCCGACATCCGTGTGGAAGTCCTTAGCCCTACCGGCCTGCCTGGTTTCGGGAAATCGGCTTATTCGGTGCGATAGCGGCCATTCAGGCATAAGATTATATATATTTCCGCGTTAGTATACTTATTTGCAAAGACTTTTGGGCAGAGCATACTGACAAAATTTGGTAACTTTGTTATTTACACTGAAATAGCCGGTCATGTCCCACGATCTGATGGCGCACGATAAAATATGAGGACCGAATATTTGAAAATAACCCTTCTTATTTGCCTCGTATCGGCTTCCTGGCTGATGACGCCGGCCCATGCGCAGCGCCGTAAAGATCGTGATAAACAAGAAGTAAAGGAGGAAGGCGTCATTACAAGGCTGGAAGGGGAGTCGATGGCCACCGAGGGAATGAAATTCATGATGAAGGACGAGCCCGAACGTGCATTGCCGGTATTCGAAAAACTCGCTCTTCTCAGCCCGCAGGATGCTACCACACATTATCTCGTGGCTACGGCGCTCATCAAGCTTGAAAAATACGACGACGCGATCAATGCTTCCAAAAAGGCGCATGATCTCGATAAAGAAAACATTTTCTACTCGCAGCAACTCGCGGAGCTCTACGCGAAACGTCGCAAATACTCTGAAGCCGCCCAGATCTACGAAACATTGGTAGCCAAAAACCCGGAAAATATCGAGTACGGAATAGAGCTGGCAGCCGTGTACGTATTTGCCGATCAGTTCGACAAGGCGATCGAGACTTATAATAAGCTGGAAAAATCAATGGGTGTGACCGAAGAGATCACGCACCAAAAACAGCAGTTGTATCTCCGCCAGAACAATCTCGACAAGGCGCTGGCAGAAGGCAGAAAACTGATCGATGCCGAGCCCGGGGAGGTGAGTTACCGCGTGGAGCTGGCCGAAATGCTGATCGCCAATGATCGTATCGTCGAGGCGGTAGCGCCGTTGGAAGAAGCGTTGAAAATCAATCCCGACGAAGCGCAGGCGCACGTATTACTGGCAGATATTTACCGCCGGAACGGCGATGTGCAGAAATGCAACCAGGAGCTGAAACAGGTTTTTGCCAACCCCAACCTCGATGCCGATCCTAAAATCCGTGTGCTTTCGGGTTATCTGACGATGCTGAAAACCGAAAACGAGGTCATTGAGGCGGTTTCGCTGGCCCGCCAGCTGTCGGAAACGCATCCGAACGAGTCCAAGGCTATGGTCATTTACGCCGACCTGCTGACGCGCCAGGGTAAGTTTGCCGAAGCCCGGCAGCTATACCTCAAAGCCGTAGCCACCGATCCGAATGTTTTTCAGGTTTGGGGCGCGATTATGCAACTCGACGGCCAGCTCAATCAGCCTGATAGCATGCTGGTACATTCAGAAAAAGCATTGGAATTGTTTCCAAATCAGGGCATGTTCTGGTATTTCAACGGGACTGCGCACCTGATGAAGAAAAATTATAAGGAAGCGACCTCCTCCCTGGAAGAAAGCCTGAAAATGATCGGTGAAAATCCCCAGCTTGTGCCTTTAATCCACGCACAGCTCGGCGACGCGTTCAATGGTATCGGAGAACACGACAAATCCGACGCCGCCTATGATCTCGCATTGAAGGCCGACCCGGACAACGATCACGTCCTCAACAATTACAGTTATTTTCTCTCCCTAAGAAAGGAAAAACTCGATCTCGCACTCAAAATGTCGGAAAAACTCGTGCAACAGCATCAGAACAACCCGACCTACCTCGATACCTATGCCTGGGTATTATACATTCGCAAAGACTACAAAAAAGCCAAGGAATACCTCGAAAAAGCAATGCTCGACAGCAGTGGCGTGAGTGGCACAATTGTTGAGCATTATGGGGATGTCCTGTTCAAACTAGGAGAACGGGACAATGCGGTGGCCCAATGGAAAAAAGCCAAAAGAATGGGAGAGACCACCGAACTTCTTGACAAAAAAATAGCAACAGGTGCATTACATGAGCAGTAAAATTACGGTCGGGCTGTTAGCCATGTCTCTGATATGGTTCACGGCTTGTCACAAACCACGTTCTTCCAAGAGTACTTCCCAAAATCCGGCCAAAGATACAACCCTGATTACCAGTGGCCCAGAATCAAAAGATTCGATTGCATTGGACACCGCGGCGGTGAAAACCGCCAACGTGGATACCGCCGCAGCCGTACCCGACGCGGGCGAGCCGATGGCAGAGGTGAAAGTCAACGAAGTCGATTTTGACTATCTGACGGCCAAATCCAAGTTTTCCTTCAAAAGCGCCAGGCAGGATTTTGACAATACCAATGTCAACATCCGGATGAAAAAGGACAGCATTATCTGGCTTTCGGTCACGGGCGTGGGGCTGGAAGTGGCGCGCGGCATTATCACGCGGGATTCCATTGTTTTTATGGACAAAATCCATCGCGACTACTTCGTTTTCAATTACGAACAGCTCAGCAAACAATACAACTTCGATCTTAACTTCGACCTTCTGCAATCGGTGATCATCGGAAATATGCCTTTTGTAATGCAGGAAGACGGTCGTTTTATAAAGGAAAACGACTTTTATATTCTCAAACAGCAGGTCGATAAGCTGGAAATAGATAACTACATTGCCGAAAACAACCAGAAACTCTCACGTCTGAAAGCAACGGAAGTACCCACGCAAAACACTTTTACCCTGGATTATGAGGATTTCAGGGACGTAGGCAGCTTTCTCTTCCCGTTTATAAGCCATATCAGCCTGAATGTGCTTTCAAAAGAGCAGCAAAAGCTTGAAACGACCATACGCCTCAAACACAGTAAGGTGGAATTGGTAAATCAAAGTCCAGGTTTTCCGTTTAATGTTCCTTCGAGCTACAAGCGTAAAAGGTAAAATACAGAAAGTCTGCTTAACTTTGCCCGCCGTGAGATGTATTTTTGGCCGCAAGAATCAATATTATGCCCTTTCGTACCCCTGGTAGCCGTCGTTTTTGGTTAGTGCTTACTTTCGTGCTCTGCGCATGCGCAGGTGCATTTGCGCAGAAGACCCGCGAGCAGCTGGAACGTGAAAAAGCTGAGAACCAGGGCAAAATCAGGGAGATCCAGAACATTCTCAAAGAAACTTCTTCTCAAAAGAACGTCAACCTCGGCCAGCTCAAAGCCCTGAACCAGCAGATCAATACCTATAAAAGGCAAATCGACCTTCTTACCGACGACCTCGAAATCCTCGACCGCGAATTGAAAGTGCTCGAAAAGCGTCGCCAGGCGCTGGATAGCAGCCTTGCGGTCTTAAAAGAAGAATACGGTCACATGATTTACGAGGCATCCAAGCGGAACGCCTATTTCAATCAACTTGTTTTCCTTTTTTCGGCGGGTACATTCAACCAGTTTGTGCTTCGCTATAAATATTTGAAGCAATACACCGAGGCGAGACAGGGGAGAGCCAAAGAAATCGATGTTTTGCAAAAGCAGGTAGTAGCTGAACGCCAACGCATTACTTCCAAAAAGAACCAGCAGAAAAACGTTCTCGACACGCGGGTTACGGAGAATACCAAGCTGGAAGGCCTGAAAGTAAAACAGAACGAGGTGATCCAGGAGCTTTCTCTGAAAGAAGTAGAACTTAGGAAGCAAATTGCTGAAAATAAACGTGCTACCGACCTTTTGGAATCCAGCATCCGCCGGATTGCCGAGCGGGAGCGCCGCGAACGCCTTGAAAGGGAACGACGCGAACGGGAGGAGAGAGAAGCGCGCCGCAAAGCCGAACGCGAAAGACTTGCACGGGAAAATGCCGAGCGGGAGAAAAAAGGCGAGGCTGCGGTAGAAGCCCCGAAAGAGGTGGAGGAAGAACCGGTGGTATCGAGCGGTATGAGCGAGGAGGAAACCACGCTGGCGTCGTCGTTCACGGCGTCGCAGAACCGCCTCCCTTGGCCTGTAAAGGGCTTTGTTTCCAGCCATTTCGGGCAACGCCCGCACGCCGTTCTGAAGGGTGTGATGGTGGATAACCTGGGAATCGATATTCAGACGACCGCCGGGGAGTCGGTAAGGTCGGTTTACGACGGAACGGTGCTCGACGTAACCGAATTACCCGGAATGGGTAGTGTGGTGGCGATCCAGCACGGGAATTATATGACGATTTACGCCAAAATGACCGGTGTGGCGGTGCGTGCGGGGCAAAAGGTAAAGGCACGTGAAAATATCGGCCGCGTAGCCACCGACAGCGACGGCACTTCCGAGCTACAATTCCAGGTTTGGAAAAATACTTCACGACTGAACCCCGAAAACTGGCTGATACACCGATAAACGTTTCTGCCCGGATATAACGCTGGGAGAGGAGTCAAGAATAGTCAGGAGTGGCCATTTATGGTCAGAGATTGTAAAGTACCATACCACAAGCTCTCCTCCAACAACACATGACATTACCTGACCACACATGACCACCTCTAACAATACCTGACCACACATGACCACTTCTGACAATACCTGACCATTTCGACGGTCGGATTTTTAATTACCATTACCGATAACCACCATGTCTGTACATACTGCTGATATCAAGCGCATTACAACCCACGTGATTCAGGAAATGAAAAACCGTGGCGAAAAAATAACCTGCCTTACCGCCTATGATTACTCTATGGCGGGGATCGTAGATGCAGCCGGCGTAGAGCTGATCCTGGTGGGCGATTCTGCTTCCAACGTAATGGCCGGGCACGAGACAACCCTGCCGATCACGATCGACCAGATGATCTACCATGCGTCTTCGGTGGTGCGTGCGGTGAAGCGTGCGTTGGTAGTAGTGGATTTGCCGTTCGGCTCCTACCAGGGCAATTCCCGCGAGGCATTGAACTCGGCGATCCGCATTATGAAAGAATCGGGTGCGCATGCCGTGAAACTCGAAGGCGGGCTTGAAGTGAAGGACTCGATTACCCGCATATTAAGCGCGGGGGTACCCGTAATGGGCCATTTGGGGCTTACACCGCAATCCATTTACAAATTCGGGACTTATACGGTTCGTGCGAAACAGGAAGCAGAAGCCCAAAAATTGCTGGAAGACGCTAAAATGCTGGAAGAAGTGGGTTGCTTCTCGATGGTTCTGGAAAAAATCCCGGCCAAACTGACGAAGCAAGTTTCCGAAAGCGTTCAAATCCCGACGATCGGGATCGGTGCCGGGCCTCATGCCGATGGCCAGGTGCTGGTAATACACGATTTGCTAGGCATTAACAAGGAGTTCAAACCACGGTTTTTGCGCCATTATGCCGATTTGAATGGCGTTATGACCGACGCTATCACCAATTATATTTCAGATGTAAAAGGAAGATCATTCCCGAACGATTCGGAATCATACTAACCTTTTAAAAAGTATTAAACTAATAATATGGCTAAGAAACCTTTTCGGGTTGTTTACGAAGATAATCACCTGATCATCGTCAATAAGGAGCCGGGCATTCTGGTTCAGGCCGATGTTACCGGCGATACCTGCCTGCTCGATATGGTCAAAGACTATATCAAGGAGGAATACGACAAGCCGGGAGCGGTATTTCTAGGCACCGTACACCGTCTCGATCGCCCTGTGAGCGGGCTCGTGGTGTTTGCACGCACATCGAAGGCGCTCGAACGCATGAACGAGATCTTCCGCAAGCGCGACGTTCAGAAGACCTATTGGGCGGTTGTGAAAAACAGGCCTGCCGAAAAGAAAGGCAAGCTCGTACATTGGCTGACCAAAAACGAAGCCCGTAACGTGACCACAGCGCACGACCAGGAGGTTCCCGGGTCGCAGCGTGCCGAGCTTTCGTACCGCTGGGTAGGAGAAATCAACAAGTTTCATTTGCTGGAAGTAATGCCGGTAACCGGCAGGCCGCACCAGATCCGCGTGCAGCTCGCGTCGATGAACTGTCCGATCCGCGGAGATGTCAAATACGGCTATCCCAAAGGCAATCCCGATGGCAGCATCAATTTGCATGCTCGTCGGCTGTATTTCGAGCATCCGGTTAAAAAAGAGCCGGTTATCTGCCGCGCAGGAGTTCCTAATGATCCCTTTTGGGAAGAATTCTTAACTTTGGATAAAGAGGTGATCAAACCTGAACACCTGGATTTCTTCCACGAATAGCATCTGATGATCGAAAAACTGAAACAGCGCTGGAACGTCCGGAACGGGTGGGATGTACTCATTATTCTGGTCGTTTTTGCGTGTACAGGTTTTTCGGTCCTCTACGCAAAACGATGGCTCTTCGAATTGATCGGCCTCACCGGGGACTCGCCCGGGTGGCTCCGCTGGGGCGTCAATATCCTCATCATTCTGCCGCTATACCAGGTCATTTTGCTCGCCTGGGGCTGGATCTGGGGCAAATTCACATTCTTCTGGGAATTCGAAAAACGGATGTTCAGCCGGATAGGCGGGCTCTTCCGATCCAAAAAGGCTGAAACGACGCCTGAATAATGCTTATCTGCTTCCCTTGACGATCAGCCCGCGATAAACACTCCGGGCTTCCTTGTAAGCCGCAGCGGCGGCGTTCCGTTCCTCTGCCCGCGTATTCGGTTCCTTCATTTTCTGGCATTACTCCAAAGCCACGGGAGTGTGAGGCTGATCGCGCCGCCCAAACAGTTTCAGCGGAAAGCAAACTGCTAAAAGGAGCAAGGCGGACGATCTTTTCATATATCAATCCTTGTCTTTTTTCCTGGATGCCTTCCAAGCGGTGAAACCGATGTACATCATGCTTCCGCGTGCACCGCCGCTTTTCATGAGGCCGTTTACATTGCTGAAACCCAGAAATACCGGGCCAAAATGCCCTGCGAGACCGATCGAAGGCCGGTTATTTCCCTGAATGAACGAGATCGGAAACGAAAGGCCTGAGTCCTCATCTTCGAAGCGTGGCGTAATGATAAAGGTATTAGGCACATACATATCTAATGCCTGTCCGTCACGGCTTTTAAATCGGCTCGTATGCGAAAGGTTCAGGAAAAAGCCGTGGAAAACCTGTAAATCGGCTTCCAGATTGAGCGCCTGGGGTAATTTCACCTTTTGGGCGAATGCAGAGCTGGTATCGCCCGGGAAAAGGCTCATAAAACCCTCCGGCCCGCGGTCGCTGATCGTTTCAAGCTCCTTTTGCCCGACTACCACATCGCCATGCATTCCCCGCACCACTCTGGAATCCGATGTTTTATATTTGACAGAACCAATATCCGTCAATGAACCTGCCAGACGCACCAGGTAATCGGGGCTGTCGTTGTAAGCTTCTTTCCGGCCCTTCCAAACCGAGCCTATCTCGTAGGAAAAACCCAGGTCGTAGCCCCAGCCGGAACCGTATCTACCGGAGTCGAACAAATTTCCAAGACCCATTTTCCGGTTCGGCGTGCTATACCCACTTTCATACGTCAGATTATCAATTTCCAATTGGCTGATCTCCGGGTCGCTGCTACTGACCGGATTAACGCTGTAACGGTCCGCATTACCCTTCAAATAGGCCACCCGAGCACCGAAAACGCGTTTCACGGTCACACCGGCACGAAACTTATGCCCCTCAATATCGAGTAGCTGTGCGCCATAGGAGAAGCTCAGATCCGAAAAGCTCTGCTGCACAAGGCTGAAATCACCCCAGGCTTCATTGGAAAGTGGCGGTGTGCTGCCGGTATCCAACCTTTTCATGTACAAATTATCGATCGCACCCGGGATATTTCTTCCCAGCACAAATCCACGCGTACGCAGCTGCACCGCCACGCCATGGTATTTGCCCAATGCAAAAGAAACCGACGGCCAACGGATCTCGCCCGTCAGAAATATAGGGTCTTTGTAAGTCAGCGAGCCCATTGTACGCGAGCGGCCATAAAGCTCCTTCGTGGAATGCGGTGCAAGGACAGGGTATAAAAACGAATTTTCCCCGATAAAACGGAAATATCGGTATTTAATACTGCCACCGAGCGTGAGGACATTAATCTGAAACTTATGCCGCGGCCCGCCGAGCACCGAGGGGTTGTAAGTAGCGCGGTAAAGGCCGCCGTAATTACTGAATTGCAGGCCGGGAATTTGTTGAGCGACAACGCACTGAAGGGTTGTCAGGACGAATAGTGCTGTGGTAAGTAATGAGGTTTTCAAAGTTGAGTTTTGTTAGTCGGGGTCAGCATTCCCTGTTCGTTGTAATGGATCGCTTCCTCCTGGATTAGTTCTTGTAATGTTTTCAGAAACACATCGCCGGGCAGGTATTCGAATGCACGGCTAAGTTCCGCAGGCAACATCGGGCCCTCACGGTTCAAAAAATTGGTGATCTGCCAGGCCAAAGTGGTGTCCCCGACAGCGTCCTGGGTCGCATCATTTTTTCTGTTTTGAATGCAGATATCGCAAACACCGCATTCCTCCGCATCGAATTCATGAAAATATTCAAGCAAAAGCAACGTCCGGCACATTTTAGTATGCGACGCATAGCGGATCACCGCCTGGGCCTTCCCAAGGTCCCGGTCCTTTTTCTTTTGTATTTCAAAAACATTCAGCGGCAGTAAAGAAGCGTCATAGCGCGGTGTCAGGAATGTAAGCTGGGGCTTGTCCTTTCTGGGTTCGTAATCGATAATATCGCGTTCGGCCAGGAATTTCAGCTTCCTCAGAATCTCAGGCACGGTAGCAAAATGGATCTGCGCCAGTTCGGTCTCCGAAATGCGCACATACTCCGTAAAAAGCTCCCCTCCGTACATTCTCAGGACTAGTTTGATAAACGAATCCAGCTCTTGATAGCGTATCTGAAAGTCGTACAATTGCCGGTTATCGACCAGAAAATGGATTTTCGAGGAATCGCCAAAATTCTCGCTTAGCTGCACAAAACCCTCTTCTTCAAGCAGTTTCAACGCATAATGTGTTTCATTGACAGGCAAGCCGAATATTCCAGCGAATTCCTGTATATCAAAATCAAATCCCGACAATTCACCCGAACCAACCGCCACCTTGTAATAGTTTGCCAAAGCCTGGTACACCCGCCGAAGCATTTCTACCGGCGGATATTTCCGCTCTATACTGTCTGTGAGTTCTTCGAGGTCGATCTTATTGAAAAGCGCTACGGCATATGCTTTTTTTTCATCTCTTCCGGCGCGGCCTGCCTCCTGATAATAGGCTTCGAGGTTATCCGGGAGGTCAAAATGGATAACCGCACGTACATCCGGCTTGTCGATCCCCATTCCGAATGCATTCGTCGCGACGACCGTCCGGACGCGGTTCTGAATCCAGGCCGTTTGCCGATCGGAACGGTCCTTAAAAAGCAGGCCCGCATGGTAGCTTGTGGCAGAAATACCCTGCCGGTTCAACCAATCGGCCAGGTCTTTCGTGCGCTTTCGAGTGCGAACGTATACGATAGCCGTTCCCGACACGTTACGCAAAATCTGCAATAATTTCCGCTCTTTGCTTTCCTCCGCAAACGCCGAGTAGGAGAGATTGGCCCGTGCGAAAGACTGCTTGAATACCCTCGCGTTGCGCATTTCCAGCTTATCGAGAATATCTGCCCTTACTTCCTCGGTAGCGGTGGCCGTCAGCGCCATGACCGGCACTTTGGGCAAAAGCTTCCTGAATTCGGCGATAAGCAGGTAGGAGGGACGAAAATCGTAACCCCAGGCCGAGATACAATGCGCCTCGTCGATTGCCAGCAAGCACACCTTCATCTGCTTCGTGCGCGCCACCATAATGTCCGTCCGCAGGCGTTCAGGCGAGACGTAGAGAAACTTCGTGTTACCGTGAATGCAGTTATCCAGCGTGATATCGATCTCTGTCTTGCTCATCCCCGAATGGATCGCCGCAGCCGGAATGTACCTGCGTTTGAGCTGCTCCACCTGATCCTTCATCAAGGCAATGAGCGGTGTTACCACAATGCAAACGCCCTCGGAAGCCATTACCGGCACCTGGAAACAAATCGATTTCCCTCCGCCCGTCGGGAGCAGCACCAACGTATCCATACCACTCAGAACCGCCTTGATGGCATCTTCCTGAAACGGCCTGAAAGCGTCGTAACCCCAATATTGTTTCAGGACAGCCCGGATATCAGTCATCAAACTTCAGTTTGCGGTGTGGTTATCAGATCTTACAAAGTAATTGCATTAGGTGCGTTATAGAAAGCGGGAAAGGGCACGTTTGATAAAAAAGAAATGCCGACAAATTATTCTCCAACGCGCAAAACCCGTTATTTAACGGCAAATTTCGCTCCGCATGATCAATTTGAGTGCTGCTAAAAAGGAAAATTACCCGGGTTGGCTACCCTGGCTATTTACCCTCAGCTTTATTCTGATCACATTTCTGCCGCGTTCGATCGACGACACGATGTTTATGGATGGCGTCACCTACGCAGCCATTGCCCGCAATATGTCGGAAGGGATCGGCTCCTTCTGGCGGCCTTTTTTTGCGCATTCCTTTTGGCTGCCTTACGATAATGGCGATTTTTTCTCAGGACACCCACCATTGCAATTCGGATTGCAATCGCTGCTTTTTCGGCTTTTTGGAGACACCCCCTGGGTCGAGAACGGCTATAACCTGCTGATCCTGATCGGCTACATTTACCTGATCGTCAAAATCTGGCAAAAATTACTCGGCCCGGCCAGCAAATTCCGGGCATTCGGCTGGCTGCCGGTTCTCTGTTGGTATGCGATGGCGATTGTCTATTACAGCATTCCGAACAACTTTCTCGACAGTACGATGGGACTGTTTTGCCTTGCTTCCTGCCATTTTCAATTGATTTTTTTAAAAAAGGATATTGTACATGAAAGCGATGATATCCAGCTGCTGTTCGCGGGCGTTTTTATCGTCCTCGCATTCCTGACCAAAGGTCCGGTAGGCCTTTACCCACTGGCGTTTTCAGCGATTTATGCCATTTCGACACCTTTTCTAAGGCTTTCAAAAGCATTTAGGCCCACAGCCATCATGCTGATCGTGATTGTAGCAAGCCTCGCGGGCATACTCGCCTACGCTCCCGCGAGGGCCTTCATGACGACCTATTTCAATGGGCAAGTCGTGCAGGCATTATTGCAGAAACGCGAAAAAGCGGGTAGCGGCTGGGCTGCCCATTTTACGCTGTTGTCGGCACTTTCACGAAACCTTATCCCGCATTTCCTCGCATTGGTGGGCCTATACGGATTATCTTATAGTTTGAAATGGAAAATGTCTCCTGAAAAAGGCATTTCTGAAAAAACCTTGTTCACAGCGCTCGTCGCGGCGTCGGGTATTGTCCCTATGCTGGTGAGTATCAAACAGTATCCGCATTACCTGCTGCCTGCATTGCCTTTTGTGGCATTGCTCCTGGCACTTCTGTTCGTGCAACGAATATCGTTCGTAATGTCCATGAGTAAACAGCTGACCATCATCGCATTGGGCATCGGCACCTCTTTATGCTGGGTAGCGACGGCCAGGAAAGTAGCTTCGATCCAGCCTGATGTTCATGCTACCAATGCAAAACAGCTACGTACACTGGTACCGTCAGCGTCCACAATCGGGGTTTGCCACGATTTGTTCCAGCATGCGGATATTCACGCCAATTTCCAGCGCTACCATCATTTATCCGTCAGCATGCAAACAGATACCGCCCGCTATGTCCTTGCCGATTCGGCGTGCCTGCCACAATTTGATTTGAAGCACGATAGCCTGGTGACTTTGAACGGCGGCTATTTCCTGGTCATCAAAAACAATGCAACGGACCATCCTTAATCCCTCAAACCTCTGCATTACAAAATTATCGGGAGGCAACTTGCTGTGCGGCTTGCCAATAAAGTGAAAATATTATCTTTGTTTAAAGTTCATTTTAACCTGTTTCCATGCGCACGCTGCTCTTCTTCATTAGTATCATTGCACTATCCGGTTGTTCGGCCTCAAAATATCTGAAACGCGAAATCAATCGCTCGGCGGTCCTCAGCCAGCAACATACAGGCGTTTCCATTGCCAGAATTAATGAAACGAAGGCGCTCGCATCCTATCAGGACGATAAATATTTCATTCCTGCTTCCAATACCAAACTATTTAGCTTTTACGCGGGCCTGTCTGCTCTTGGCGACTCCATCCCCGGCCTGGAATACCTCGAATGGGGCGAATTATTGATCATCCGCGGTACCGGCGATCCTTCATTATTACATCCCGACTTACCGCACAGCAAGGTTTTCGACTTCCTGAAAAGCCGCAGGGACCAGATATTTTTCACACCTTACCATTTCGAAAATAAGCGTTTCGGCCCGGGCTGGGCGTGGAGCGATTACAACGATTACTACCAGCCGGAAGTAACCGCGATGCCGGTTTATGGTAATATTGTGCGTTTCAAAAGCAGCCCGGCGGGGAAATACCAAGCCAATCCGCGTTTCTGGCAAAAATCGATGGTACAGGACACCACAGTCTCCGGGATTGAAAGGGAGGAGTTACAGAATGTGTTCCATTATCCCAAATTGGCCGGTTCACAAAGCGCTACAAAGGACATCCCGGTTCATATGACCGACCAGCTCACATTGCAATTGCTGAGCGATACACTTAAAAAGGAGATCAAACTGATCAATATCCCGCTGGAAATCGAGTTGCAGACAGTCAATAGCATTCCGTCCGACTCGCTTTACACGCGCATGATGCAAGTGAGTGACAATATGCTGGCCGAACAGCTGATGCTCCTCTATGCTACTGCCAACAAACTTCCATTAAGCTCCGAAAAAGCCATTGCGCACGCCATAGAACACCATTTGGCCGACCTGCCCGACAAGCCGGTCTGGAAAGACGGTTCCGGACTGAGCCGGTATAACCTCTTCACCCCGAGGACGATGGTGGCATTACTGCAAAAAATCTACGCAAAAGTGCCGCAGGAAAGGCTATTTAAAATACTGCCGGCAGGAGGGAAAAGCGGAACGATGAAAAACCTTTTCAAAGACGAGCCGCCGTTTATTTTTGCGAAAACAGGCAGTTTAAGCAATGTCTACAATCTGAGCGGCTACCTGATCACAAAAAAGGGGAAAGTACTGGCTTTCAGCTTTATGAACAACAATTTCACAAAGCCTACCGCCGACGTCCGCAAGGAGGTGGAACGCATTCTGACGGCTGTTCACCACAAATTCTGATTATTCTTTTTCCTCCCAGGTTTTGCCGGTGCAATGAATGGTATTGCGTCCGTTTTTACGGACAAGCAGGTAAATTTTGTAAATCCCGGGCTCGACATTCGCCGTATGAAAACTCGCATTTAGCCCTCTGCTAAAATACATTCTGCGTCGCAAAGTCGTTTTCAGCGGTACCGCCATCTGGTTCGGCGGTGATGCGTATACATGCTCCGGTGATTTCAGAATCACATAGGCCCCGTCGGAAAAGTCCTTCTCGGGCGTGAAGAATTCCTGATGAAAGCCGATCACAATGTGGTCACCAAGCAACCCGACCTCATCGGGCGGATAAACACTATCGCAAGAAACCGAGTCGGTACGCGGATTCCAGTTTTCCGCCAATGGGTCGGCTGAGCGGTAATAGGCTCGGATGTTTTCATAGTGCTGCTGATCCATCGAAAACATGCGGATACCGAGCCAATCGGCATTGTAGCGCGCGTTGAATTCCTGCGCAATGGCCGCACGCCTGTTGTTCACCGCCTCGGCAAAGTTGCTATGAAGCAGAACCAGGTTCATAATAATGGCTGCAACGAGTATGCCCGGCACCAATCTTCGCCGATTCGAATTTTGTACAATGGCAAGAAACCCGAAATATAGCGCGATGCACCAGAGCGTCGAGTACATCCGGTAACGCCCTTTGAACATGCCTTCGAAAGTGTCGGTCGGGATGCGCTTGTACGTGAGTGCGAGCGCGGTAATGCCTGTAAAAACAGCTATTGAAAGCGCAAAAAGGGCAGTTTGATTGGTATAGCGTCCTTTCAACCAGGTCGAATTCCAGAGCGGGATATATTGCTTCCGATACAAAACAAGCAGCGTGCCAATCATCACCATACCCATTGCCACGGCCGTGTACAGCCCTGGTGGCGGCGTGCCGTAAGCTGTCAACGTCGCCCATGAACCGATGAAACCAAAGAAGCCGAAGAAACCTTCTTTCACCTGCCGCGGATTGGAGAAATCCAGATTTTGGGTAATGGGCGTAAAATCAATAAAGTAGATGATCGCAACGACCAGCGTCGTCGCAACCGTCACAAAAAACTGCTTTCGGTAGCCTCCCAGCAGGAACAACAGCCCGATAACGGGAAACACCATCAGCCCATTCCCGTACGTAAATGTTGCAACGACCGCAAAAAACAGCGAGATAGCCCACTTTTCGGGCTTATAAACCGCAAAATACAACGCGCAAAGCACGAAAAGGATCACCCCGAAGTTGCAAAGAGAGCTTACCCCCCAGAAGATATTTTCAAATGACTGGATATTGAACCATAACCACATTACAGGGACAAAATACCATACAGAGAGCTTCAAATGCCGGTAGGCGCGATAGAAAACCACCGCACAAAGCGCCCAGCAGCCGTTCGCGATGATCATCGGCCATACCAGGTTGACCGTTCCGAATGTCTTTTGAAGTAGCAGGATTACCGACCGGGAAAACACCAGGCGGTGTTCCGGAAAGAGGGTCGTCAGCAGTCTCCACTTGCCCGCCAGATCGGCTTTAGAAAATTCGGGGATAATGCCAAGGATAAGGATATCGTCGAATGCTACGTAATTAACATTCAATGCAATGACTTTGAATACCCAAATATAGATCAGAACGGGTAACAGGCACAGTAGCCAGGCAAGCCAGCTTTTTTCTCTGACAAAACGGAGGAAAGATGAAAACATGCGTGCTAATTAAGCAGGTGTACCGTGATTTGCAACCATGCACCGCCTAATTTTCGGTTTCCTCCTCTTCAGCGGAAGCCCGGGGATCTTTGGTATAATCGTAAAGGAGCTTGCCCTTATCGTCCCATTCCCGCAGAATAAATGGTTCGAATTCTTCGTCCCAGGCCGTTTTCGGATACTGCGTTTCTTTCTTGCGCTGGCGACGGAACTGGTAGTATTCAACCCAACGGCCTACTTTTTTGCCGGAATCGTATTTACCGTCGACAGCCAGCTGGCCTTCCTTATAAAATCGAAGATACTCGCCCTCCACTTCGCCAAATGCGACAGGTATTACTTCCTTCACCTGCGTATGCGCCGAATCATAATAGGTAATCCGCGATTCGGCCGGGAACCCGCGGTTCCATACCGCCTTATCGATCAGATTGTACTTGGTATCATATTTCACCCAGCGGCCGTCCTTCACACCCATATAATAGTAGCCCTCCTCGATCAGGTTTTCTCCACTATACTTTTTATATGAGCCGTGCAATGGCAATGACTGGGCTTTGTCCTTCACGACGGAAGAACTCAATTTTCTGGATTTCTTGTCATACCAGCGCGTTTCCGTCGCGCGGGCATACTGGTCGATAGGCTTATATTCTTTCAGCACATGGAAATTCTCTACCGTAGCGCGGTCGCCACTGCCATACTTGACCGACATGCTTTGCATCGGAATCCCCTCGTATTGTACTTTGGCAAGGCGCGCCTTTTCCTTGCGGGCCTTGCGGTCTTTCTTCTGGCTTTTGTATTCTTTTACCCGAAGCCCCAGGTCGGGGATTGTTTCTCCGAATAACGTGGAGAGATTGGTGGATTTACCCTTGCCGCCGGGCACCGAAGCGCCAACCACCGGATCCAGGCCCGAAACGAATGATTTCAGATCGTTGGAACGCGTTGCAGTGTCTTTTTTTACCTGTTCTTTAGGTAGCCACGAAGGGGCCGGGGCATCCTTCTGGCCACTCTGGGCAGAGACGGAAACCGACAAACAGATCGAAAAAAAGCCGCAGACCAGTGCTACTCTTTGCATGTATATAGGATTTTTCTTCAGGGCAAGATTGTTACTTTTGTAACGAATTGGTTTTTTCTATATTGATTTCCAAGACAAATTTAAAAAAACACCGTGGAAAAAAGCGCTAAAATTTATATTGCCGGGCACAGAGGAATGGTTGGATCTGCTATTCTCAGAAAATTGGAGAGTGAGGGGTTTAACAATATCATCACCAGAACCTCTTCCGAGCTCGACCTTCGCAACCAGGCGGACGTGCGGGCATTTTTTGAAGCAGAACGTCCGGAGTATATTTTTCTCGCTGCTGCCAAAGTCGGCGGCATTATGGCGAACAATATTTACCGCGCGGAGTTCCTGAACGACAATCTGTTGATCCAGAATAACATCATCGACAGCGCTTACCGTACCGATGCCAAAAAGCTGATGTTCCTCGGGTCGAGCTGTATTTATCCCAAGCTGGCTCCGCAGCCTTTGCACGAAGATTCGCTGCTTACAGGCCTGCTTGAACCGACCAACGAACCTTACGCGATCGCGAAAATTGCCGGTATCAAGATGTGCGAAGCTTACCGATCGCAATATGGCAGCAATTTCATTTCGGTAATGCCTACGAACCTGTATGGGCCGAACGATAATTACGATTTGAACAATTCGCACGTTTTACCGGCGATGATCCGCAAGTTTCATGAGGCAAAAGAAGAAGGAAAGCCATTTGTGGAACTCTGGGGCACGGGATCGCCGCTGCGCGAGTTCCTGCACGCGGATGACCTCGCTGCCGCTTGCTATTTCCTGATGCAGAATTACAACGAGGCCGGCTTCCTGAATATCGGTGTGGGCTCCGACGTGACCATCAAACACCTGGCCGAAATGATCCGCAACGTGGTAGGATTTGAAGGCGAAATCAAATGGAATACCGAAAAACCGGACGGTACGCCGCGAAAACTAATGGATGTCAGCAAGCTTCATGCATTGGGCTGGAAGCACACCATCGACCTGGAAGAGGGTATTACCCGTACTTACCAGGATTTCCTCGAAAAAATAGAAACATATGCCGTGTAACCCGGATTATTACAACAGGTTACATTTGATATGACCTAATATTTCAATACTAAAATCATATTTTACCCACGATAATTCTATTTTTAGACAAAATTTCAGTATAATATTACAAGAATCTTCGGGAAACTAATTAGTTTTGCGGCGTCCCCCAGATGGGCACGTCATATAAACCTTAGTCATAGAGACATGTCGGCCATTATTAAATTAGATCAGATAGACCGCAAAGTACTGGAGATTTTACAAACGAACGCGAAAATAACCAACGCTCAATTATCCAAAGAAATAGGGCTTTCTCCCGCTCCGACCCTGGAACGTGTGAAGAAACTCGAACAATCGGGGATCATTAAAAGCTACCACGCGCAGCTGGAACCTGAGAAGGTTGGATTGGGCGTGAGCACTTTCGTTCAGATTTCGCTGGTAGGGCACCGCAAGGCTGTTACGGAATCTTTTGTCGAGAAAATCCACGCGATCCCGGAAGTTATTGAATGCCACCATATTACAGGTACCGGCGATTTCCTTTTGCGCGTTATTTCCAAAGACATCAGCACTTACCAGAAGCTAATGCTCGAAAAAATCAACGAGATCGAAGAGGTTGCCAGCACGCAAACGATGGTAATCCTGTCGACTTTCAAAGAAAGCAAAGTATTACCGATACCTTGATGCTTAAGAGCGACCGCCGCTGCGGTTCATGAGTTTGGAGTCTATGAGTATAATAAAGGTTTAAAGTCAAACGCTGATCTGAATTTTAACCTTAAACTTTAAACTCATAGAGTCAAATAAAAAATGGTCGGAAGAGATTCCGACCATTTTTTATTTGGTATGTAATGCAAAACTATTGGTGCTGCTCGCGAAGCAGGTCGTTCACCGTTTTTACGGGATTGAAGGTAATCAACGGCACTTCCACGAAAAGCGTGTTCCAGTCGGCCATCGAGCCATTCCATAGCCCCGGAAGTTCCTGCGCTTTCAGCTCTTTGCCATCTTTGGATTTACCTGTGATAAAGCCGGTTAGCGGGTCACGGAATTTTTTCAGGTCGTACAATTCACCTTTTTTGTTCTTCACGGCGCATACGAGATCCACCGGATTGAAGTGGGTTGAATTCTTGAAAATACTGTTCTGCTCGGCACTATCAACGTCCACCTGCGCCGATTCCACGATTTGCAGCGACGATGATCCGTCGGCATTCTCCGCCCAGAAAGGCCCGCCACCCGGCTCGCCCTGGTTTTTCACCATCCCGCAAGCGCGCAACGGGCGATCCAGCTTTCCTACGAAATATTCTTTCTTCTTTTCGTCGTCCCACGTATCAAAACCTGTCGGCGGGATCACACAAAGTTCGTTGCGGAAAAAGCTGTCGAGTTCCGAAAGCAATGCGGAATCAATTTGCCCGGCGAGTTTGTCCAGATAAGAGAAGATTTTCTTCTGGTATTTCAAAACAATGCCGGCAAGCGCTTTTTTGTAGGTAATGGTATCATCCTTAATGCGATCCGGAACGACGTTATCGATGTTTTTGATAAAGATAATGTCTGCATCGAGCTGTCCGAGATTTTCAAGCAATGCGCCGTGGCCCGCCGGGCGGAACAGTAACGAATCGTCTTTTTCGCGGAAAGGCGTATTGTCCAGATTAACTGCAATGGTGTCCGTCGAGCTCTTCTGTTCGGAGAAAGAGACGATATAGCGAACGCCGTATTGTGATTGGTAGCTTGGAACGGCTTCTACCACCAATTTTTCAAACTTATCGCGGTGTTCCGGTGATACGGTAAAATGGATCTGGACATTGCTGCCTGCATTCGCATACTTGGCCCCTTCTACCAGGTGCTCTTCCAGCGGCGTACGCGAGCGTTCCGCGTAATTATGGAATTTCAACAGGCCTTTTGGCAGCTCTCCGTAACCTAACCCCTTGCTGGTGAGAAAGTAAGAAGCAATCGTCTTCTCATCCGCCGATTCGATCTCGTAACCATCGGCGGCCAGTGAAGTTTTGAGATCTTCATAAAACGCGAAATCTTTCAGTTTTGCGAAGAACTCATCTACCGATTTATCCTTCTTATCTTCCTGCAAAAAGCTGAAAAGCGATTTGAACATCCGCGTAGCCGCGCCGGAAGCCGGAACAAATTTTAAAAGTGCAATCTCACCATCGGCGGCACTTTTATCGAATTCACTGATTACCTGTGCGATATCATCGTCCGTAAGCCTGATAATGCCGTCGCCCACCGTGGCAGCCTTCGACAATTGCAAAAATGGAAAGCCTTTCTCAAAATACCGGACTTGCTCTTCAACGACACTTAAATCGCTTCCTCTTTCCTTTATTTGTTGAATATCTTTTTCAATAAACATAATCTATGGTTTTAATCAGTGAAGTTTAGGGTAAGATTTATTACAAAAAAGCTTGGAATTATAATAACTTCATCAATTTCCCCTGCATTTATTTCAGCACCCGCAGCTTGGCGAAGCTGAGCAGCAGCGTTTTTTCCCCCACCAGGTCGAATTTGACGGTCGCTTTTCTATCGGTACCATTGACGTCCATTTTCGTCACCACCCCGAAACCGAATTTCAAATGTTCCACCTTGTCGCCTTCCGCCAGGTCGAATGTATCGGTTGGCACGAAATCGGCTGACGGAACGTGGCTTGTGGCCGCGGAAGCAACTGGTTTCGCTTCGGTTTTCCGTTGCACAAGGTTACGTGCAAACGTGGTAACCGGTGGGGTCGTATCGCGTTCCAGCGCACTTTGCACCATTTTGTTCACATTCAGAAACCGCTGATCGACTTCCAGCAGGAACCGGCTCGGCTCGCACATTTTCAGTCGGCCCCATTGGTACCGGCTTTCGGCATAAGAGAATGACAATTTCTTCTCCGCCCGCGTGATCGCTACGTAGAAAAGCCTTCTTTCTTCTTCCAGGTCCTGCCGGCTTTCCAGCATCATCTGGCTCGGGAAAAGGTCTTCTTCGAGCCCCACAATAAACACATTCCTGAATTCCAGTCCTTTCGCCGAGTGAATGGTCATCATCGTCACGCGATCGTGATCATTATTATCGTCCGGCTCATCCGCATTCGTCAACAGCGAAACGGATTGAAGGAACGCGCTGAGCGTTTTGTCCTCACTTTCGTCGCTATCCACAAATTCCTTGATACCGTTCAGCAATTCCTGTACGTTTTCGTAGCGTGAAAGGCCCTCTACGGTCTTATCTTCATATAATTCGCGCAGAATTCCGGATGCTTTGGCAATGTGAGAAGCAATTTCGTAGGCGTCTTTGCCTTCTTCCACCAAAATCTTGAAACTCTTGATCAGCGTCCCGAACTGTTCGATCGGCGCAATGCTGCGACCGGTGCCGTATTGCCCGATATTGGCCACCACATCCCAGATCGCCACATTGTTTTCGGAAGCAGTTACGGCAATTTTGGCGACCGTCGTATCACCAATTCCTCTTTTGGGTAAATTAATGATCCGTTTGAAAGCTTCTTCATCCCTCTGGTTCACTGTAAAGCGCAAATAAGCCAGCAAATCCTTGATCTCTTTCCTTTGGTAAAAAGATTGCCCTCCGACAATGCGATACTTGATTCCCAGCTTCCGGAGCGCTTCTTCAAATGAGCGGGACTGCGCATTGGTACGGTACAGGATTGCGAAGTTTTCGTTTCGCAGCGATTTCTGCATTTTCTCTTCGAAAATCGCAGTCGCTATCAGCCGGCCTTCTTCATTGTCCGAGCCAGCCTTGATCACGTCGATCAGCGAACCTTCTTCGTTGGAAGTGAATGTCGTCTTCTCGAGCTGCGACTTGTTCCGGGCGATCACCGAGTTGGCCGCATTTACAATTGTACTCGTCGAACGATAGTTCTGTTCCAGCTTGATCACGCGCACATCCGGGAAGTCCTTTTCGAAATTGAGGATATTCTCGATGTTCGCTCCACGGAATGCGTAGATACTCTGCGCGTCATCCCCCACGACGACGATATTCCGGTGCACCGCCGACAACTTCCTGGTAATGAGGTACTGGGAAACGTTGGTATCCTGAAACTCATCCACCATCACATGCTGGAACTTGTGCTGGTACTTATACAATACGTCGGGAAAATCGCGGAACAGGATATTGGTATTGAAAAGCAGATCGTCGAAATCCATCGCATTCGCCTGGAAACAACGTGTTACATAGGTTTTGTACAGCCTGCCGATCTCCTTCATTTTCGCTGCATCGTCGTCGGCCTGGATTACTGCATTATTAATGTAATCGTCTGCCGAAATGAGGCGGTTCTTCGCGCCCGATATCCGGTTAAATACCACATTAGCCTTGTAAACCTTATCGTCGAGGTTATATTCCTTAATGATACTCCTTAACAAAGACTTCGAATCGTCGGTATCATAGATGGAGAAATCGCTGGTATAGCCCAGGTACCGGGCCTCGATGCGGAGTATTTTGGCAAAAACGGAGTGGAAAGTGCCCATCCATATATTGCGCGCCTCGGTACCGACGGCTCCTTCGATCCGGCTGCGCATTTCACCCGAAGCTTTGTTGGTAAATGTCAGGGATAAAATACGGAACGGGTCGACCCCTGTTTCGATCAGTCGCGCAATGCGATAGGTAAGTACCCTGGTTTTTCCCGAACCCGCACCCGCAATGATCATCAAAGGGCCATTTCCGTGCAGCACAGCCTCCCGTTGGGGCTCATTCAAGGTCGCGAGATAATCGTTGTGGTTCAAAGTTGTATGCTTTTCCAATTACTTATAATATATAGCAAAAGCCAAAGTTAGGAAAAACCGTCAAAAGCATTCCCCAATCTCCGGCACTCTAGGCAGGTACTGGTCGATAAATATTATTCCTATATAAGAACATAAGGAGTGCATTGTTGGTTAACTAGCAACAATTTGAGATTTCATCATATCAATAAGGGTAACACCCGTATGCGAACAGAGCTAATGAGTACAATGAATATAGAAGATCAACCGCTGGAAGTACAATGGGAGCACCTGCTCGGGCAGCTCGAAGAATTGGTCGGCAAGCGCCCCGCCGATTTGAACGGGGTTCTTTTCCTGATAGGCGTGCAGGAATTGGGGCAGGGGGCGAAGCGATTCACGAAAGAGCAGAAGCAGGACCTAATGCATATAGGTATATGCAGGGCGCTAAGTCTGTCTTCCTATTACACCCTCGAATACACCGATAAGGATGGCTGGCCGCATTACAAGCTCGAACGGGCCTTG
>CBDDGG010000005.1:4180000-4202500 GCA_965227755.1 Dyadobacter sp. | reverse complement strand
AGAAACCCAACGACGAACTTGTTGGTGACTATTGGTCCGGTGTTCACCTCTTCCCATCCCGAACAGAGAAGTTAAGCCCGGATCCGCCGATGATACTTGGATCAAACCTGGTAAAGTAGGTAGTCGCCACAATTATTAAACACACAAAAACGCCCTCAGAAATGATGGGCGTTTTTTGCGTTGGAGGCTGTTGTGATCCCAGCACACCCTTTTTGCAAATTCTTGCAGAAATATTTTGCAGGATACTGCAGCAATTATTCTTTTTTCTATATTTGCAACCGTAACTGTCGCAAGGCAAGAATCAACTATGAAATTATTCAATACTATTTGGTGGTGGCGTACTCATCTTTCCGAGATGGACTAGTAGGCTATTGCATGGTATAGAATGAAAATATACATCCAAACGGCTCGCTGTTCATCTGACAGCGAGCCGTTTTTTTATACACTTTACATTACAACTTGCAAATGAAAACCCTGGACAAAACTTACCCTATTACCACACGCCACAAAAAGCTCCTTGCAGACACGTTGACGCCGGTATCAATCTATCTGAAGCTCAGAGACCGCTTTGTCAATACAATCCTCCTGGAAAGCTCCGATTACCACGGCAACGAAAACTCATTTACCTATATCTGTTGCGACCCTATCGCGTCGTTCAAACTGAACAATAGCACGGTTGCCCAGAAGTTTCCGGACGGTTCAGAAGTCAATTTCGAGCTATCCAAACGAAAAGATGCCGTTCAGGCATTGTATGGATTTGCGCAGAGCTTTGTTTCGGAGAAAAGTAAATTCCCATTTATCACAAATGGTCTTTTTGGTCATATGACATACGACGCCGTGACCTATTTCGAAGACATCGAAATCCAGCCGACAAACCCTGAAACCGAAATTGACCAGATCTTCTACCAGGTTTACAGGTACGTAATCGCCATTAACCACTTCAAAAACGAGCTTTATATTTTTGAACACCAATATGGCGAGACAACTGAGGAAGGCGGCATAGAACAGATCGAGGCGCTGATCAAGAACCGGAACTTCCCGCAGTACGGTTTCAGCATTACCTCAGACGAAACTTCGAACGTTACCGATGACGAAATGCGTAAAGTGATCCAGAAGGGGATCGACCATTGCCTCCGCGGGGATGTGTTCCAGATCGTTCCTTCGCGTCGTTTCAGCCGCAAGTTTCAGGGCGACGAATTCAATGTTTACCGCGCACTGCGGTCCATTAACCCTTCACCTTACCTCTTCTACTTCGACTACGGCAATTACAAAATCTTCGGGTCATCTCCCGAAAAACAGATATTCATCAAAAACGGCCAGGCCGAAATCCACCCGATAGCAGGCACATTCCGCCGCACCGGCGACGATCAGGCAGACGCAGAAGCGGCGCAAAACCTGCTTAATGACCCCAAAGAGACTGCTGAGCACGTGATGTTGGTCGATCTGGCCCGGAATGACCTGAGCCGCAGCTGTGACTCCGTAAAAGTCACGAATTACAAGGAGGTGCAATATTATTCACACGTAATCCATCTTGTTTCGAAAGTAGTCGGCAAAATGAACGACGACGTGAACCCGCTGCAACTGGTAGCCGACACGTTCCCTGCAGGCACGTTATCCGGTGCGCCCAAGCACAATGCGATGAAACTCATCGACCAGATGGAGAGCAGTAACCGCAGCATTTATGGCGGAGCCATTGGTTTTATGGATTTCAACGGCGATTTCAACCACGCCATCGCGATCCGCACTTTCCTCAGCAAGGATAATACTTTGTTCTTCCGCGCTGGCATGGGGGTGGTCGCGAAGTCGAATGTCGAAAGCGAATTGCAGGAGATCAATAGCAAGCTGGCCGCATTGCGCCAGGCCATTCAGGTCGCGGAAGGACTCTAACAGTCGGAAACCATGTCACAGATCAAAATATATGGCCTCAAATCTTCGCTGTACGCGCTCCGGGAACGATTGTCCGATACATTGCATAGCTGCATTGTAGAAGCCTTCCAATATCCGCAAAACAAGCGGGCGCACCGGTTTTTTTACCTCGATGAAGGAGATTTCTTTTACCCGGAGGGCAGAAGCGAGCGCTACACGATCCTCGAAATAGCATTGTTTGAAGGCCGTTCCATCGAGGCGAAGAAGCATTTGTACAGCCTGATCTTTCAAAAATTCGAGAGAGAGCTCGGGATCGCACCGAACGACGTGGAAATTACGCTCACAGAAACTCCTCCGCACAATTGGGCCATTCGCGGGAAAGCAGGGGACGAGTTGGTCCTGGATTACAAAATTGCCGTTTAAAACGATTTGAAATTTACCGTCCAAATGAAAATATTAGTTCTCGACAATTACGATTCTTTTACCTACAACCTCGTGTACATCCTCCGCGAGCTGCACGATCAGGTGGACATTTACCGGAACGATAAAATCGCCCTGGAAGATGTCGGAAATTACGACAAGATCCTTCTTTCGCCCGGTCCGGGCATTCCTTCCGAGGCTGGCATATTGCACGACGTAATCCGCGAGTACGGGCCATCCAAGAGCATTCTCGGCATTTGCCTCGGGCATCAGGGAATAGGAGAGGTTTATGGCGCTACTTTGGAAAACATGACCGACGTACTGCATGGCATCGCCGACACGGCCATCGTTACCGATGCCAGCGAGCGCATTTTCAAAGGTTTACCGCAGAAGATCAAAGTCGGCCGGTACCATTCGTGGACTGTCATTCCGGAAACATTCACCGAAGACCTTACCATTACCGCCGTGGACGAAAAAGGCCGGGTAATGGGGCTTTCACACAAAAAATACGATGTGAAAGGGCTCCAATTCCACCCCGAATCGGTTTTAACAGAGCATGGGAAAGAAATGCTGCAAAACTGGTTGCAGATCTGACCTTCGCATTGAAATAACACCACCCGACGATATTAGCTTTTTAAACTGTCATGAAACACATTCTTAGCCATCTTTTTGAATACAAGGTCCTCGACAAGAAGCAAGCCAAAGACGTTTTAATCGGAATTGGAACAGGTAAATATTCCAATTCCGAAATCGCCTCGTTTTTAACAACTTATGCAATGCGCAGCATTACCGTGGAAGAGCTGGAAGGCTTCCGCGACGGCTTGCTCGAACTCTGTCTTTCGGTAAATTTGTCGGCATACGATCCCATCGATGTCTGCGGGACCGGCGGTGACGGCAAGGATACATTCAATATTTCGACCCTTTCGTGTTTTGTAGTGGCGGGGGCTGGTCAGAGAGTGGCAAAGCATGGTAACCACGGCGTCTCCTCCATGTGCGGGTCGTCGACCGTACTGGAATACCTGGGAGCGAAGTTCACGAATGATAAAGATTACCTCGAACGAAAGATCGACCAGGCGGGCGTATGCTTTCTCCACGCGCCTCTTTTTCACCCGGCTATGAAGAATGTAGCGCCGGTGCGGAAGGAATTGGGCGTGAAAACTTTTTTCAATATGCTCGGTCCGATGGTGAATCCGGTATCGCCGAAAAAACAGCTTGTAGGCGTATTTAGTCTTGAATTAGCGCGTCTTTTTGCTTATCTTTACCAACAAACGGATAAGCAATTTCTGGTTCTTCACGCATTAGACGGCTACGACGAAGTGTCATTGACAGGTGCTTTTAAAATTATCACTGCTCATTCCGAGCAGGTTCTTACCCCTTCTCATTTAGGGCTTCAAACATTGCGCGCCGAGGATTTATCCGGTGGCGTGTCAGTCGAAGATTCGGCCCGGATTTTTATGAATGTTTTGAACGACACGGCAACGCCTTCGCAGAAACAGGCGGTGCTGGCCAATGCGGCGATGGCGCTTTACTGTGCCAATCCGGCATGGTCGCTGACCGACGCAGTGGAAACAGCCCGGGAGTCGCTCGAAAGCAAGAAAGCATTGGCAGCTTTCAAAAAATTGATCGAAGAATAGTTAGCGGGGAAGCATTTTTCCCTTTTGATATAATTGCAGTTACAGCATTTTTTAGATGAATATTTTAGAAAAAATTATCGCCCGTAAGCAGGAAGAAATCAGCGAATCGAAAAAACTGCGGTCCGTTTCCGACCTGGAAAAGGAGCCTCTGTTCGCGCGGGAAACTTCTTCGCTGGCTGCGGCTTTAAGGTCTTCTACTACACCCCGCATTATCTCGGAATTCAAACGAAAATCGCCTTCGAAAGGCATTATCAATGCGGATGTGCTTCCTCAAATCGTGACGAAGGATTATGTGAATGCGGGCGCCGTCGGCCTGTCGGTCCTTACCGATATCGACTTTTTTGGCGGCTCATTTGCCGATTTCCTGGCAGCAAGGGCGGCTAATCCCCGGATCCCGATGCTTAGAAAGGATTTCATCGTGGACGAATACCAGCTTTTTGAGGCCAAATCCATCGGCGCGGACGTGATCCTGCTCATCGCAGCATGTCTTACACCTTCGGAAATCGCTCATTTAAGCCGCAGGGCGCATGATCTCGGACTGGAAGTACTGCTGGAAGTCCATAATGCCGAAGAACTGGCTGTAAGTGTGGGAGAGCATATCGACATTGTCGGCGTCAATAACCGCAATTTGAAGACATTCGAAACATCTATCGAAACTTCTGTCGCGTTAAGTGAACAGATCCCGGATGAGTTTGTCAAGATTTCCGAGAGCGGGCTGAAAGACGCCGAAACCATTGTAAAGCTGTTCCAACACGGCTACAAGGGCTTTTTGATAGGAGAAACTTTCATGAAAACTGTAAACCCCGGGGCCGCACTTGCAGGTTTGCAGCAAAATTTAACTCAACATAGCAATTTAAATCCTCTGGTTCTATGAAAATTAAAGTTTGCGGATTGCGCCAGCAAGGCAACATTGAGCAGGTTGTAACCTTACAGCCGAATTTTATAGGATTTATTTTCTATGACAAGTCGCCGCGCTTTGTTGGTGAGGAACTAGATGAAGAATATATCCGCAGTATCCCCAAAAACATCAAAAAAGTTGGTGTGTTTGTGAATGCTAACCCCGGCCACATACTGAATATGGTCAAAAAATACGACCTGCAATATGCGCAGCTGCATGGTAACGAAATGCCTGACATTTGCCGCAGCATCCGCCAGAAGGGAGTCAGCGTGATCAAAGCATTTTCGATTGATGAGAAATTCAACTTTGCGATGCTGAATAACTACAAGTCGTTTTGTGACCTGTTTTTGTTCGACACAAAAGGCGAAAACCCCGGCGGCAACGGCGCGGCATTCGACTGGAAATTGCTGAGCAAATACGATAATGAAAAGCCTTTCCTCCTCAGCGGCGGCATCGGGCTCGACAATATCGATGAGATCATCGCATTGTCCAAAACCATGCCGATTTACGGCATCGACGTCAACAGCAAGTTCGAAACCGAGCCGGGCGTGAAGGACGTCCCCAAGCTGGAAGAGTTATTTAGTTTAGTTCGCGTAAAAGAGCAAGAAGAAGCGGAAGCTTAATTTTTATGGAATCAATTGCAGAAAAGAAGTCGTATCAGGTAAATGACCGCGGTTACTATGGCACCTTCGGGGGCGCATTCATTCCTGAAATGCTGTACCCGAATGTAGAAGAATTGCGTGAAAATTACCTGCAAGTGATCGCAGACCCTTCTTTTCAAAAGGAATTCAACGATTTACTTCGCCATTACGTAGGTCGGCCCACGCCGCTTTACCACGCAAACCGGCTTTCCGAAAAGTATAAAACCAATATTTTCCTCAAAAGGGAAGATCTCTGCCACACCGGCGCGCACAAGGTGAACAACACCATCGGGCAAATTCTGATGGCGCAGCGCCTGGGCAAAAAACGCATTGTCGCCGAAACAGGCGCAGGCCAGCACGGCGTAGCAACCGCTACCGTTTGCGCATTGATGGACCTCGAGTGCATCGTGTACATGGGCGAGCTCGATATCGAGCGCCAGGCACCTAACGTGGCGCGTATGAAGATGCTCGGCGCGGAAGTACGCCCGGCCACGTGCGGGTCGCGTACGCTGAAAGACGCCACCAACGAGGCCATGCGCCACTGGATCAACAATCCGGTCGATACGCATTACATTATCGGCTCTGTGGTGGGTCCGCACCCTTATCCCGACATGGTTGCGCGGTTCCAGTCTGTTATTTCGGAGGAAATCCGTTGGCAATTGAAGGAACATATCGGTAAAGAAACACCCGATTACGTAGTTGCCTGTGTAGGTGGCGGCAGTAATGCGGCTGGTGCATTTTACCATTTCCTCGACGAAGAAAACGTCAAACTCGTGGCTGTGGAAGCCGCAGGTTTGGGCCTTACTTCGGGGCATTCGGCGGCCACAGTCGCATTGGGTAAGCCCGGCGTGCTCCACGGCAGCCGTACGATCCTCATGCAAACCGAAGATGGCCAGGTCGTGGAACCATTTTCTATTTCCGCAGGGTTGGATTACCCGGGCATCGGCCCCCAGCACGCATGGCTTGCAGCCAGCGGTCGCGGTACGTTCCTTTCGGCCACCGACGATGAAGCGGTGCAGGCTGCATTCGAGCTGACACGTCTTGAGGGTATTATCCCCGCATTGGAATCATCGCACGCACTGGCGGTTTTGGGCCGTCTGGGCGCTTCCGAGAACGAAACGGTGGTATTGAACCTCTCGGGCCGCGGCGACAAGGATATGGGCACTTATATGAAATACATCGATTAATTCTCACCTCAATATAACATCACATGGCTACATTGACACTGCCAGAGGTTTTCGATCTCAGATTGAAGATCCAGGAACTGGAAGCAAAGGTAAACTCAGGTGAACTGTCGCTCTTCGAACGTTGCGATATGGAAGACGAAATCCTCGAAATGAAAGAAAAACTGGGCGAATTCGATCGCCTGAAGTTCAGCGACGAAGGCGAATGCCTCAATTGCTCAGCCTAGCCACGGGTCACCTTTAATCCATACCACCATATGCAGAGATTTAAACTCTTTTTGCTTGCTTCCATGGTCCTTTTCAGCACCATGTCGTTTATTTCACCTTCAAATCCACCTAAAAAAATGCTGCGCCACGTTGTTCTTTTCAAATTCAAGGATTCTGCAACGCCTGCGCAAGTGAAAGAAGTGGAAGATGCATTCAGAAAACTTCCTTCGAAAATCAAAGAGGTGAAAGGATTTGAATGGGGAACCAACAATAGCCCCGAAGGATTGGCGCAAGGCTTCACACACGTGTTTTTCGTGAGCTTCGACAGCGAAGCCGGACGTGAAGTGTACCTGCCCCATCCGGAGCACAAAGCATTTGTTAAAGTCCTGGAACCACACCTGGACAAAGTATTGGTTGTTGACTACTGGACACAGGAATGAACCGAATTGTAAGTCTTTTTCAGAATTCTAATAAAAACATCGACGGTCCCGGACTGGTAAGTCCAGGACTGCTGAACGTGTATTTCACGGCAGGCTTCCCGGAGCTGAACGATACCACGCGTGTCCTGAAAGCATTGCAGGATGGCGGCGCCGACCTGGTCGAGATCGGGATGCCTTACTCCGACCCTGTGGCCGACGGCGAGACGATCCAGCAAAGCAATGACCGCGCCCTCGAAAACGGGATGTCCGTACGCATTTTGTTCGATCAGCTTCAAAACATGCGGGAAACAGTATCCGTACCGGTGTTGCTGATGGGTTATATCAATCCCGTATTGCAATATGGTATCGAGGATTTTTGTGCCAAATGCGCAGAAGTAGGTGTTGACGGGCTCATTCTTCCCGATATGCCGATGGACGTGTACCTCAATGAATACAAACCCATTTTCGACGCCCATGGGCTACTGAATATCTTCCTGGTAACACCGCAAACATCGGAAGCACGGATCAGGCAGATCGACGAGGTTAGCGAAGGGTTTATTTACACCGTTTCCTCAGCAAGTGTTACCGGTTCAAAATCCGGCGTGAGCGACGATATGGAAGCATACTTCGAAAAACTCGATGCGATGCACCTCCGCAACCCTCGGCTGATCGGTTTCGGGATCAAAGACCACGACACATTCTTGAAAGCTTCGAGCCACGCTGCCGGTGCGATTATCGGAAGCGCGTTCATACGCGTTTTGCAGCAAAGTACCGACCTCGAAAATGATATCAAGGCCTTTGTAAGGGAGGTTAAGAACTCTTCCGAGGCAATTCCCGCATAATTCGCCGCGTAGCGGCCGATTTGAATTTTCCTTAGGCATTAATTTTGTACAAACAATCCGGTCCCGGGTTGTTTGTTTTTTTATATCCCAATGCTGCCTATGAAAACTTCTGTCTGCCTGCTCATCATCCTCATATGCAACGTATATACGCCCGCAAAGGCACAATTCAATTTCGACCTCGAAGGAGGGCTCATTGTAGGTACCAGTTACAATAAAGTACAAATTCCCAGCGAGAGCGGCACCCGTATAAATCTTCCAGAGCAGCTCGACCTCGACCGGAGTGCGTTCTATCGAATTCGTGCGGGTTACCGGATTGGAAACCGCCACAACATCTCCGCATTGTTCGCGCCGCTCACGATCCACTACCGCGGGGCGCTTTCTGAGAACTCCAATTTCAACGGCGCCAGCTTCCTTCCCGGCCAGCCGCTGAATGTCGATTACCGGTTCAACTCGTACCGGCTTACCTATCGCTACGATTTTCTCACAAATGGAAAGTGGAGGGTAGGGGCGGGGCTTACCGCGAAGGTCCGCGACGCCGACATCCGGTTCAAGAGCGAGTACGCCGACACGCATTATGACAACCTCGGTTTTGCACCGCTCATTAATTTCTATGCTTCCTGGAAACCGGCCTACCACTGGGCCCTCATCCTCGAAGGCGATGCGCTGGCCGCAAAGCAGGGACGTGCGGAGGACATCTTTGGTGGCGTTGCGTACAACTTCAACAATACGATCGCGATCAAACTTGGTTACCGGATGCTCGAAGGCGGAGCAGATAATGCCAAGATCTACAACTTCAATTGGATCAACTATGCCTCGGCCGGTCTGCTGATTTCGCTGTGACGGCCAAACGATGTCTGACGACGACGCGTGTCGCCACGCCCGGCATGACAATACCCGACGTGGCAGCGCCCGGATTTTTCAATGCTTTCTGGGGAAAATCTGCTGGAATTTCGCTATATTTCTTTGTTTTTAGCACGTGTGGGCATTCGGTAATTTTTGTCGGACGCATGCGTTATAAAACTTCACAGTTTATACCTAGACCACTATGGCTCCTTTCACTACCTCAATGGAAGGCCTGTTGCTCCGCATTCAGGAATACCGTCAGAAATATTATCAGAACCAGTTACTCAAAGGCGCCATCTTTTCGATCGGGCTGCTGCTGACAGTCTTTTTGTTTTTCAATACAATCGAATATTTCGGGCGGTTTAGTTCGCTGGTGCGCGGTATGCTGTTTTTTGGCTTCCTGGCCGTGCTGGTATTCTCCTTTGTGCAGTGGGTGGTGCAACCCATCATTCACCTGTACGGTCTGAAAAAACCTCTATCCGACGAGGAAGCCGCTTTGAAGATCGGACAGTATTTCCCGGAAATAGGTGATAAACTGGTGAATACGCTCCAACTGGGGAACCTGACCGGTAGCCAGTCGGATCTGATCGATGCGAGTATCCGGCAAAAGTCGGGGCAGTTGCTGATCGTCCGCTTTTCGGATGCCATTCGTTTCAATGAGAATAAAAAACGGTTGAAATACGCGGTTTACCCGCTCGCGGCCATTGCGGTAATCCTGCTTTTCAACCCGTCCTTCTTTTCTTCCAGTTCCGACCGCATTATCCATTTCCGGAAAAATTACACCTATGCCCCATTCTCTTTTGAATTACAAAACAAGAGCCTGAAAGCATTTCGGAATGAGGATTTTACATTGAACCTCACCTTAAAAGGAGAGGCAATTCCATCCGCTGTTTACCTTGTACAGAACGGAACCCGCTTCAAACTCACCCAGGAAAGTGCCAAAGATTTTTCCTACACATTCAAAAACCTGCAACGCGACGTCGCGTTCTCTTTCGATGCGGCCGGCTATGCTTCGGATGAATACCGCATTGTCGTGAATGAAAAGCCTTCGCTGCTCTCATTTGATGTAAACCTGCATTATCCTGCGTATCTGAACAAACCTTCCGAAGGGCTAAACAATGTGGGGAACCTCTCGGTACCGGAAGGAACCACGATCGAGTGGAATTTTAATACTTCTTCTACCAAAGCACTGGCCATTAAATTCGAGAACGATTCGGCATTATACACTGCGAAAGAAAACAATGGCGATCATTTTGAGATCCGCAAAACAGTGAGAAAATCGGCTCAATATCAGGTTAATCTGAAAAATGACCAGACTACCAATTCGGACAAGATCGGCTATTTCATTAATGTAATTCCGGACAAATATCCGGTAATGAACCTTGAAAATTTCCAGGATACGACATTATACAACTACCTCGTGCTCGGCGGCTCCATCAGCGACGACTACGGATTTTCTCAGCTGAGGATGTTCTATTCCGTAAAAAGAGCAAATGAGGAAAAGCCCGCTCAGCCAAAGAGCATTCCTATTCCATTCAATAAGACCGTCAATACCCAAAGCTTTTTCTTCCAATGGTATGTAGACAGCCTGAAACTCGCACCGGGTGATAAGATTGAATACTATGCCCAGGTTTGGGATAATGATGGCGTAAATGGAGCGAAAAGCGCCCGTTCGCGTGCTATCCAGTTTACAGTTCCTTCCAAAGATCAGCTGGAAGCAGAAGTCCGCAAATCGGAACAGGAAACCGAGAACCAGATGCAGTCGGCCATGAAAAAGGCTCAGAGCCTGCAAAAGGACATCGAAAACCTCGATAATCGACTTAAAAGCAATAAAGAACTCGATTTTAAAGAGCAAAAACAGATTGAAGAAGTGTTGCGCAAGCGCGAGGAGCTGATGAAGGAATTGGAGTCATTGAAAGAAAAGCATCAGGATGCCAATGAAAAAGCACGCCAATTCAACCAGCAAAGCCCCGAATTACAGGCCAAAATCGAGCAGTTGCAGAAGCTGATGAACGACCTCATGGACGAGGATACCGAGAAGTTGTACAAGGAGCTAAAAAAGCTTTTGGAACAGAAACAGAGCGAGCGGATGTCGACGATGCTCGAAAAACTCCGTAACAAGGAGAATAACCTGGAAAAGGAACTGGAACGGACCATGAAGCTCTTCAAGCAAATGCAAATGGAGCAAAAAATGGAAAACCTCGCGGAAAAACTGAATGACCTGGCCGATAAGGAGGAACAGCTGGCCGAAAAGTCGGAGCAGAACGATAAGAACAAAAATGACGAGGATAAAAAAGGCAAGAACGACGACCTGAAAAAAGAGCAGGAAAAAATCCAGGACGATTTCAAAAAAGCCCAGGAGAACAGCAAGGAAATCGAAGAAATGAGCAAGGAGCTGGAACAGGAGCTCGATATGCAGAAGGAGGAGCAAAAAAACGCTTCTGAGCAAATGGAACAGAGCAAGCAGCAGCTGGACAAGCAACAGAACCAGAAAGCGTCTCAGTCGCAAAAAAATGCCGCGAAATCGATGAAGAAAATGTCTCAGTCGATGCAGGAACAAATGGAGTCGGCGGAAATGGAGCAAATTCAGGAAAACATGGATGCCTTGCGCGACATTCTAGAAAACCTGATCACGCTTTCCTTCGACCAGGAAACGTTGATGAAGGACTTTCGCGGCGTGAGCCTGCAAGACCCGCGTTTCGTAAAACTCGGCCAGCAGCAACTGAAACTGAAGGACGATGCGAAGGTAGTCGAAGACAGCTTGTACGCATTGGCCAGCCGCGTGGTGCAAATCCAGTCGTTCGTTACCCGCGAGCTAAACGATATGAAGTCGTACATGAATGAAAGCGTGAAGAGCATCAAGGACCGCCAGATCAACGTCGCCACTTCGAAGCAACAGTTTGCCATGACCTCCATGAACAACCTCGCATTAATGCTGAGCGATGTCTTCAACCAAATGCAGCAGCAAATGGCGATGGCAATGCCCGGTGCCGGTAAAGGCAAGAAAGGAAAGCAAAAAGGCGAGCAATCGGGTATGGGTCAAATGCAGGAAAAACTGAACGGGCAGATCAAACAGCTCGGGCAGGGCAAGGAGGGGCAGGGCAACCAGTCGGAACAACTCGCCAGAATGGCCGCGCAGCAAGCCGCGATCCGGAAGATGATCCAGGAGCTGATGGAGCAGCAAAAAGGTACCGAGCAAGGCAAACAAATGGGCAAGGAGTTGCAGGAGATCGCCGACAAGATGGACGAGTCGGAGACTGATCTCGTGAACAAACGGGTGACACCGGAACTCATCAAACGCAATCAGGAAATCACTACCCGTCTGCTTGAATCCGAAAAGGCGATGAAAGAGCAGGACGAAGATGAGCAACGCAAGGCACAAGCCGCAAAACAGCTACCGAAACAGCCACCTGCGGCATTTGAAAAATACATTCGTGAAAAGGAGAAGCAAACCGAACTGCTTCGCACCATACCACCTACATTCTCACCATTCTACAAACGCGAGGTGGACACTTACTTCCGTAAATACCAGGCCAAGAACTGATCGTATGCCCGTTTTGTTGGGCTAGGGTAGGGGATGGCATTAACTCTTTTTAACAGGGCATACAGACGCTATGCCCTGCTTTTCATGTTCTTAACCGTAGACTTCGTAAGTTTGTAAATTATTTACGATCAAATATTTAAATATTACGCGCTTCGGCTACGCTTGTGCGGTCGCTGGCGCGCGATCATCAGACATGGTTAGTTTCTTCTCCGAAGACATTGATTTTAAGGTAGTTAATCCGATCAAAACTAAGAAATGGATCAAAAACGCCTCATTTTCAGAAGGTTATGAAGTTTCGCAATTGAATTATATATTCTGTTCGGACGAGTACCTGCTCGAAATCAATAAACAGTATCTCGACCACGATTATTTCACTGACATCATTACGTTTGACAACAGTGAGGAAGACAAGCAATTGGAGGGTGATATTTATATTAGTGTAGACAGGGTACGGGATAATGCAGACACGTTCCACACCGATTTTGATTCAGAAATGCGCCGTGTGCTCATTCATGGGCTTCTCCACCTCGTGGGTTACGAAGACTCAAGTGAAGCGCTTAAAACGGCCATGAGGGCTAAAGAAGATGAGTATCTTAGGCTGTTCTAGTTAAATTTCCACGTGGAACACTTTAATTAAAGTGGTTTAACAAGTAGTATAATATGTTTCAGGAATATGATGTGATCGTGGTAGGCGCAGGCCATGCAGGATGCGAAGCCGCAGCTGCCGCAGCGACGATGGGCTCGTCGGTGTTACTGATCACAATGAATATGCACACCATCGCACAGATGTCGTGCAACCCCGCAATGGGAGGCGTCGCCAAAGGGCAGATCGTCCGGGAGATCGATGCACTCGGCGGACAGTCGGGGATTGTCTCCGACAAAACAATGATCCAGTTCAGGATGCTCAACCTCTCCAAGGGACCGGCCATGTGGAGTCCCCGGTGCCAGAGCGACCGTGTTCGCTTCGCCGAAGAATGGAGATCTATTCTTGAGAACAATCCCAATGTGGACTTCTGGCAAGACACCGCGAAGAACATCATCGTCGAGGATGGCAAAGCCTGCGGAGTAGTTACCAGCCTGGGAATTGAAATTCGCTCGAAGGCCGTCGTGCTAACCAACGGTACCTTCCTGAACGGACTCATCCATATTGGCGAGAAAAACTTCGGCGGCGGCCGCACAGGCGAAAAGTCCGCAACCGGATTGACTGAGCAACTGGTAGCGCTCGGTTTCGAAGCAGGGCGCATGAAAACCGGAACTCCACCCCGCGTCGACGGCCGCTCGCTCGATTATTCGAAAATGGAAGAACAACCCGGTGACGAAAACCCGGCCAAGTTCTCCTATACCGATACCAAGCCACTCGCCAAACAACGCAGCTGCTGGATCACCTACACCAATCAGGAAGTACACGATGTACTGAAAACCGGGTTCGAAAAATCGCCGATGTTCTCGGGTCGAATCAAAGGGCTCGGCCCAAGGTACTGTCCGTCCGTTGAAGACAAGATCAACCGCTTTGCTGATAAGGACCGCCACCAAATTTTCGTAGAACCGGAAGGGTGGGACACTGTGGAGGTTTATGTAAATGGATTTTCTACCTCGCTCCCGGAAGACGTACAATATGCCGCGCTCCGGAAAATACCCGGCTTCGAGCATGCCAAAATGTTTCGTCCCGGCTACGCGATCGAATACGACTACTTCCCACCGACCCAGCTGAAATCGACACTCGAAACCCACCTGGTAAAGAACCTGTTTTTTGCAGGGCAAATCAACGGTACCACGGGCTATGAAGAAGCAGCTTGCCAAGGGTTAATGGCAGGCATCAATGCGCACCGGAATGTGAACGATCTCGATCCGTTTGTTCTCAAAAGGTCGGAAGCATACATCGGCGTGCTCATAGACGATCTCATTAATAAAGGCACAGAAGAGCCCTACCGAATGTTCACATCCCGCGCCGAATACCGCACATTGCTCCGCCAGGATAATGCCGATTTGAGGCTCACTGAAAAGGGTTATGAAATCGGCCTGGCCAGCGATGAAAGGGTAGAAGCTGTGCGCAAAAAGAAACGAGAAACCGACGAGATTATCGGCAAACTGAGCGCAACCAAACTCACGCCGGATGAAATCAACCCGGCGCTGGAAGCCATCGGCACCGCACCGATTCGCGAGAAAATTGCCATTGCACAGCTCCTGAGAAGACCTCAAATTTCGATCGACCAACTGCTCGAGGCGAGCCCGGTAGTGACGGAATTACTCGCCGAATATGAAACCGATTCCGTTCAGCAAGCGGAAATCAACCTCAAATACGACAGCTATATCGAAAAAGAAATGCTCCTCGTCGAGAAAATGAATAAGCTGGAAAACCTCGCCATCATTGACAATTTCAATTACGACGTGGTCACTTCCTTGTCCTTCGAAGGTCGGGAAAAATTGAAAAGAACACGTCCTTCCACGATCGGTCAGGCGTCGCGCATCAGCGGTGTCAGCCCTTCGGATATATCAGTTTTAATGCTTTACATAGGCCGCTAATGTCTTTAGAAACGCTCGACAAATGCCCGGTATGCCAACAATCCAGTTTCAGCAATTACCTGAATGTGGAGGACTATACCGTTTCGCATAAAGAATTTACAATCCAGCAATGCAATTCCTGTTACTTTCTGTTCACCAATCCACGTCCGTCGGAGGAGCAGATCGGCGCCTATTACGAGTCTCAGGACTACATTTCTCATCACGACGAAGCCAAAGATCTGATGAGCAAAGTGTACACTTCTGTACGAAATCACACGATTGAAGAAAAGGTAAAACTCATCAACAGCCTCGTTCAACCAAAGGGAACGTTGCTGGACATCGGTTGCGGAACAGGCAATTTTTTAAGTGCGGTGAAACTCGATGGCTGGAAAACTTTTGGAACAGAACCTGATTCCGGAGCACGCGAAGTGGCTTCAAAAAGGGTAGGGGCAACCGTATTTGAAAGCATATTCGAAGAGAATCCGGGAGCGCAGCAGTACGATATTATCACTATGTGGCACGTATTGGAACACGTACACAAGCTAAATGAAACAATCGACTGGCTCCAAAATCATCTCAAACCGAATGGCTCGATCATTATCGCGGTACCGAATCCACAGTCTCACGACGCTGCCAAATATGGCCGTTTTTGGGCTGCATACGATGTTCCCCGGCATCTGTATCACTTCACCCGCGCAACCATGAAAAATCTCCTGCAAAGGCATGGTATGACGGTTAAAAAGATACTCCCCATGTGGTTCGATTCCTTTTATGTGAGTATGCTCAGCACAAAATATAAAAGCAGCAAAACAGACCTATTTGATAGTGTAATCACCGGTCTGCAATCCAATTTGAAAGGTCGCGTGGGAACGAACAAGGAGCTGAATACATCCAGTCTTATTTACGTTATCTCGAAAAACTGAAAAGTCCCAATACATCAAACGGCCCTCAATACCCACTGTATTGGGGGCTTTTTAAATTCATCTGAACATGCTTAGAACGATTGTTTTTGCCATCCTCGTACTGCTCTTCTTCGAACGTTGCGCGCAAACGGTTCCCCCTACCGGTGGAAAAAGGGATTCCATCCCACCCACCCTCGTGGAAAGTAATCCCCTGAACAAAACCCTGAATTTTAAAGGCAAAAAAATCGAATTGTTCTTCGACGAATATGTCGTGGTAGACAATATCAACCAGAAACTCGTCATCACACCAGAAGCCGACAACCCCTATTCGTACAAGCAAAACGGTATGTCGGTGCTCCTCACATTTAAAAATCCGTTCAAGGACAGTACTACTTTCACACTCAATTTCGGCGATGCTATCAAAGATTTCGCCGAAAAAAATCCCGCCAAAAACCTAAAAATCGTGTTCAGTACCGGCAATTCCCTCGACTCCGGGCGAGTTTACGGAACCCTGAAAGATATCCGCACGAACAAGCCTATTTTCGACGCCCTCGTGGGCCTGTATAATGTGAGCGACACCCTTAATATCGCGAAACAGAAGCCCTACTACTTCTCCCGGACCGACAGTAGCGGCGTATTCTCTATCGAAAACATCCAGACCAGGCAGTACAAGCTGATTGCGATCGACGACAAGAACCGCAACATGCTCTACAACGCAAAGGACGAACGCATGGGCTTTTTGGGTAAAACAATCACCGCCGGCACCGATTCCGCGGCGTATCAGCTTAATATGTACCTCTCCGACAATACCCAGTTAAAAATCCAGCGCACACTGCCCAAAGTGAATAACTATGCAGTGGTATTCAGCAAACCCATCGAGCACGTCGAAGTCACTTTTGTGAACAAAGATTCGCTTCCATACCTGCTCGAACCCAATGGAACGAACCTCAAATTTTTCAATGTCGAGCCACATCCCGACACGACTTTGGTAAAGCTCAAGACCCTGGATTCTTTGGGAACCACCAGTGAATTCGAGCAAAAAATCGCTTTTCAGGCACAGCGCGGCAAAACACGCCAACTTGACCCGTTATCGCTTACTACGCTTCCGGAATCAAATAAACCAGTCACAAGTAGCTTCATTTACAAGCTCATTTTAAATAAACCGGTCCGGACTATGGACGATCAGAAAATCGCCATTATATCCGACAGTCTCACGCACGAGCCACTCAATGCATTTAAATACAGCTGGAATAAAAACCACAATATCGTCACGATTGAAGCGAAATCGTTCGCAAAGGACACGGTAAAGTTCGATATACCGAAAGGCTCGATCATCAGCGTTGAAGGCGACACATTGCCCAAAACGATGCTCAGGCACCCTATTTTAAACGAAGAAGATTATGGATTGATCCGAGGCCGTGTTACCAACGCCGACACCGCTGTACATTTCATTCTGGATCTCGTCGACGAACAATACAAAGTAATCCAGACAAACTACGAATCGCCTTACACTTTCAAGAATATCCCTCAAGGAAAATACTTTTTACGGATCACAATCGACAAAAACCGGAACGGAAGATGGGACACCGGCCAGATAGATAAGGATCTTCAGCCTGAACCCATCTATTACCTGCCGGACAAGATCCTTTTGAAAGCAAATTTCGAGTTGAACGATATCAACATTACCATTCCTGGAGAAAAATAACGACATTTTTGTCTACAGTCTGTGGATAACTATGTGAATAACGCCGAAATTTTGTTGGTAAGAGGGGCGAAAATGTGAACAACCTTGTGGATAACCCCTAATATGTGTGGATAAAAAACTAGATTTCGGCCTGCAGTGGATAACCAACAACTAAACCAGAGTTAACAGTACGTTGATACACTTTAGAAACTGTGGAAAACAAAAGTAGCCAACTAAAGCCGTTTACCCACACTCCAATGTGAACAGAATATTTCCTAACTTGTATTTCAACTACTTAAATGTTGATTTTCGAAATCGCTACAGTGGATAACTAGCTTAAGTTATTCACATTTTGTGGATAACTATGTTAATCTACAGTGGATAAGGAGATTATTCACAAATCCACAGCCCCACTGAAGGATAATAACTAAAGGAGAAAGATTTTTTTATCTATTATGAAAAAGGTTACGAGCTGTTTGATGATAGGATTTCTGCTTTCCGGGGCGGCCGCGGCGTTCGGGCAGGGGGAGCGGGAGTTGGCCGAGGAATACTTCAAGAATGGGGATTGCCCGAAAGCGCTTGGTTACTATTCTTCTTTCCTGAAAAATTCATTTGAGAAGATGTCGCTTAAGAATTATACCAGCTGTATTGTGAAGAGCAAGACGTGGGGAGATGGCGAGCAGTTTTTCAAAAAGCAGATCAAAGGCGATGCGAACAATGCGGCCTGGTATTATCTCAACTGGGGCATTATGCTTGAGAATCAGGGGAAGGCCACAGAGGCGTCCAAAAAGTATGAGCAGGTCATTACCGCATCCGGTACACGAACAGAGCTTAAACGCGATCTGGCGGACGAATTCCGGGCAAATAACCAGTCGGAATGGGCTAAGAATATCCTGCTCGAAGCGCGGGAGACTGCGAAGCGGTACGATATCTTCCAGTTGGAGCTGGCAAGTGTCTACCGCGACCTGAACCAGCCTGAAAAGATGATCGACGAACTCCTGTCCTACGGAATGCGCTACCAGAATACCGAGGTCGTTCAGAATATGCTTCAGGATTTTACGAAGGACGAGAAGGAGCAGGCATTGCTGGAAAAGGTATTATATGATAAGATCCAGAAATTCCCCAATGAGGGCTTTTATAATGAACTGCTGATCTGGTACCAGGTACAGCGCAAGGATTTTTATAAAGCGTTTGTCCAGGAGAGAGCGCTCGACCGCCGTTTCAAACATAACGGATCACGGCTTTACAACCTCGGAATGCTTGCCTTGCAGAATCTCGACTACACCAATGCAGGTACGATCTTCGACCATTTGGTGAAAGAATATCCCAAAGGCCAGCTATATCCGGTTGCCCGCCGAATGGCCATATTTGCACGGGAAGAGCAGGTTAAAAATACTTATCCCGTTAAAAGGAGCGAGGTACAGAAGCTTCTCGGGCAATACCAGCAACTCGTGGACGAACTTGGGGTGAATGTCCGCACGATTGAAGCATTGCGGAACATGGCGATTCTGAATGCCTTTTATATGGATGATTTCAAAAAGGCGATCGAGATACTGCAAATGGCTATCGAGGCGGGCAAGGCGGAGAAGAGCTTTGTTGATAAATGCAAGCTGGATCTCGGCGATATTTATTTGCTGCAAGGCGAACCCTGGGAAGCCACGCTAGTCTATTCACAGGTAGAAAAATCGCAGAAGGACGATGTACTGGGTTATGAAGCGAAGCTTCGTAATGCCAAGCTTCATTATTTCAAAGGTGAGTTTGAACTGGCAAAAGCCGTTTTGGATATTCTGAAAAAAGCGACTAGTCGCGAGATCGCCAACGACGCCAATGAGCTTTCACTTTTAATAATGGACAACACTGGCCTGGATAGCACGGAGGCTGCGATGAAGGCTTACTCTTCTGTAGAGTTGCAGTTGTTCCAGAATAAGAAGTTCGAAGCAATAGATACTTTGAAACAACTTTATAAGAAATATGAAAACCATAGCCTGGCCGACGAGATCCTATGGCTTACTGCTAAAACTTACATCAAGCTCGACAGTAATCAGCAGGCAATGGCGGATTTGAAATTGTTGTATTCCAAATTTGGCCATGACCTCTATGGCGACGACGCACTCTTTGCGATGGCTAAGCTTTACCAGGAGAAGCTCAACGAAAAAGACCAGGCGATGAAGTTGTACCAGGAGCTGATGGAAAAATATCCGGGCAGCATTTTTGTCGCCGAGTCGAGGAAGCGCTTCCGGATCTTGAGAGGCGATGTGATCAACTAGAAGAATTTCTGGCAAGAACAGCAAAAGGCCCCGAAGTGATGAACTCCGGGGCCTTTTACATTTTAATATTCACGTGCTTCTACCCGGATTCAGTCAAATATTCAAATCTAAGGAGCATTAAAATACTAAATAGTTATTTTAACTCATTCATTAATAGTGATTTGAACTCTGAAAATTCAGGTTTCATTTTGATTGACACTTTTTCAATATCGAGCAGCGATTTCAGTCTTTCGGGTACGTCGATGCTTTTTCCTAATGTTTCTTCCACAAGGTCGATGAATTTAGCCGGATGTGCCGTCGAAAGGAAGACGCCGGTAAAATCGCCCTTCGTTTTTTTCCGGTACTCCTGAAGGCCACGGTAAGCGACAGCGGTGTGCGGGCACATCACGTAGTTGGCATTGCCAAAAACTTCCCGCATTGCTTTTTGCGTTTGCTCGTCGTTGAAAAATGCACCTGATATTTTTTCGGTTACGGATTTCCAGTCGTCGTTGAAAAACCTGATCAAGCGCACGAAGTTGCTCGGGCTGCCTACATCCATTGCGTTCGAGATGGTTTCGATGGAAGGAACCGGCTCGTAAGCGCCGGACTCGAGATAACGCGGCACTGCATTGTTTACATTCGTAGCCGCGATGAAGTGCTCGACCGGTAATCCCATCCGATAGGCGAGGAGACCGGCGCTGAGGTTCCCAAAATTTCCGCTAGGCACAGAGATCACCAGCGGCTTGCCGAATTTCTTTAACTGCGCATAAGCCGAGAAGTAATAGAACGACTGCGGGATCAGCCGGGCGATATTAATGGAGTTTGCCGAAGCCAGGTTATATTTTGTGCTCAATTCGGGATCGAGAAATGCCTCCTTCACCAGGCGCTGGCAATCGTCAAATGTTCCGTCTACCTCCAGGGCCGTTACATTGTGGCCCAGGGTAGTCAACTGTTTTTCCTGAATATCGCTTACTTTGCCGCTCGGGTACAAGATCGTTACGGAAATACCAGGCACCTTATGAAACCCTTGTGCGACTGCGCCGCCGGTGTCCCCGGACGTTGCTACCAGTATGCGGATTTCTTTATTGGAGCGCTGCAAAAAGTAGGACATAATCGCTGCCATAAACCGCGCGCCAAAGTCTTTAAAAGCCATGGATGGGCCATGAAACAGTTCAAGAACGTAGTCATTAGGAGTAATCTTGACTACCGGCGCCTCGAAATCATATGCGCGATCGATGATGGATTCAATTTCGCTTCTTGTAATTTCACTGCCCAAAAGCGTGGCGGTCACTTCGACGGCGATCTCTTTGAAGGATTTATTTTCAATGTCGGCCAGAAATTCCTTTGAAATCGTCGGGATGGATTCGGGCATATAGAGACCGTTATCGGGAGGAAGGCTGTTGAAAATAGCTTCTTCCAGCGATGCTTTCAAATCGGCAGTTTTGGTACTGTAGAATATCATTTTGATATAAATTGATCCGGAAAATGGGAGCGCAAATTTAACTAAAATCCCAGCAGGTCAGTTATTTTGACAACTTTTAAATGGATTTTCAAAATAGAAGCCTGAATAGTACTTTGTGCTGAAAGCACTGCGGGATCGTGCCGCGGGATAATTTTGTTTAGAATTAATAGGTAGAATAATCAATAAAACAAACCAGATAATATGTCGATAGGAATTTTCAATGTGCCGGCACTTAAAAACGAGCCGGTAAAAAGCTACGCACCAGGGAGTCCGGAACGCTCAGAGCTCAAAAAAGCGCTTGCCGAGGCCCGTGCCCGGGTCATTGAGATACCCCAATATATAGGTAGCGAAGAAATCTATTCGCAGAATAAAAAGGCAGTGTCGCCGCCGCACGATCATCAGCATATTCTCGGCTATTTTCATGAGGGCAGTAAGGAAGATGTTGCCGAAGCGATCGATGCCGCTTTGGAAGCCAGAAAAGGCTGGGCTACGCTTACCTGGGAACAACGCGCTGCGATATTCCTGAAAGCCGCCGAGTTGATAGCTGGGCCGTACCGGGCCGAAATGAATGCTGCGACCATGCTGGGGCAGTCCAAAAACGCGTATCAGGCTGAGATTGATTCTGCATGTGAAATCATTGATTTTCTGCGGCTTAATGTGAACTTCATGCGGGATATATATGAGGAGCAGCCGATCTCCTCGGAAGGTGTCTGGAACCGAATGGAATACCGTCCGCTGGAAGGCTTTATCTTTGCCATTACACCATTCAATTTCACGGCAATCGCCGGAAACCTCCCTGCGGCACCTGCATTAATGGGTAATGTCGTGATCTGGAAACCGGCATTTACGCAGGTATATGCGGCCAATGTGATCATGAAAGTGTTCAGGGAAGCCGGGCTGCCGGACGGTGTAATTAATATGGTTCTGGTAGATGGTCCGGTTGCGGGAGACGTCATTTTCAAACATCCCGATTTCTCCGGGGTACATTTCACTGGTAGTACCAAGGTGTTCCAGACCATTTGGAAGACAATCGGCGATAATATTGCAACATATAATACATTTCCGAGAATCGTTGGCGAAACTGGCGGTAAGGACTTCGTGCTCGCACATAAGTCCGCGGATGCGAGGGCGCTCGCAACAGGACTTGTGCGCGGGGCATTTGAATACCAGGGCCAGAAATGCTCGGCAGCTTCGAGAGCCTATATT
>CBDDGG010000005.1:2425000-4175000 GCA_965227755.1 Dyadobacter sp. | reverse complement strand
GTGGGAAACCAGGGTATAGTGATCCGGTGGTTCTGTATGGAAGGGCCATCGCTCAAAGGATAAAAGGTACGCCGGGGATAACAGGCTGATCTCCCCCAAGAGCTCACATCGACGGGGAGGTTTGGCACCTCGATGTCGGCTCGTCACATCCTGGGGCTGGAGAAGGTCCCAAGGGTTCGGCTGTTCGCCGATTAAAGTGGCACGCGAGCTGGGTTCAGAACGTCGTGAGACAGTTCGGTCCCTATCTGTGGTGGGCGTAGGAAGATTGACGGGGGCTGCCTTTAGTACGAGAGGACCGAGGTGGACCCACCGCTGGTGAGCCGGTTGTTACGCCAGTAGCATGGCCGGGTAGCTATGTGGGGAATAGATAAGCGCTGAAAGCATCTAAGTGCGAAACTAGCCCGAAGATGAATCTTCCACATAAGGGTCGTTGTAGACTACGACGTTGATAGGCTGCAGGTATACATGTAGAAATACACTTAGCTGAGCAGTACTAATTACCCAAGAGCTTGCACATTTAATTCTTTATCTTCATCTCTTCTACTTCCAATATGACATGAAATTCAATGTTGAATGCCTGAATTTTGAATGACTGAATAGTTTATTCAATCATTCGATCATTCAAAATTGATAACTCAAAGAACTTGTTGGTGACTATTGGTCCGGACGGTGCGACGATTCGCTTCACCTCCCTCCAATAGCGAACAGAAACCCAACGACGAACTTGTTGGTGACTATTGGTCCGGTGTTCACCTCTTCCCATCCCGAACAGAGAAGTTAAGCCCGGATCCGCCGATGATACTTGGATCAAACCTGGTAAAGTAGGTAGTCGCCACAATTATTAAACACACAAAAACGCCCTCAGAGATGATGGGCGTTTTTTGCGTTAGGGGCTGTTGTGATCCCAGCTTCCCAGTGGTAGGAAACCCCGGTCGAGCGCGACTCCGGCCCGAACGGAGAAGCGGGGCTGCCTAAGCGGGGCTGCCCAAGCCGCCAGGCTTTTTGGAATAACAGGGGAACAATCAAAGCACTCCCACTCGATTTTAACTCTTCTCGCTACCATTGTGCCTCCCAGTTGCGTGCATATTCACGCATTGGAAGGTCGCTACTTACTCCAGACATTCATTGAAATCGCCCTTAGGAAAAATCGATTGTATCATCGTTGATGCTCCAAATTAATTTCAGCGAAATCGAAAATGTAGCCACTAATACCGGCTATTAGACGGAAACGGCGCCGATGGCCGCTTGCCCGCGATACAATTTGAGGTTAGTCTATGGAAGAAAGAATATTTGGTTTGGACGTTGTGCGCGCGACGGCTATTATCCTCGTTGTTATCCATCACGGTTTTGAGATATTGGCATTCCCGTTTCCTCTATTGCCCGACGGGGTAGACGTCTTCTTCGTATTAAGTGGTTTCCTAATAGGGCGAATTCTCATCAGAATGATGATTAGAGAGTACAGGCTATCGTTACAGGCTATCAAGATTTTCCTGTTACGACGGTGGTTGCGCACATTACCTGCAATGTGGTTCGCTCTGGCGGTCAATTTCGGCATTACTTTCTTCTTCAATTACAGAAGCATGCCCGCTCGGATTGTCGCTAGAAAAGTGCTATTGGAAGACCGTCTTTGGGAATATGTTTTTTTCCTGCAAAACCTGACAGATAGTCTTCAGCGCAGCTTCTTCCCGGAATCTTGGAGTTTGTCGGTTGAAGAATGGTTTTACCTCGTATTTCCTATCCTGCTTTTTCTCTTGCAGCATGCTAAACTAAACAAGAGGCTTACTTTATTATCAGCCATTTTTGTAATGATCATCATGCCCTGCTTCGCGAAATTTTATTTCTCGGATATTCACGCTCGGGGATGCTGCATGTTGACAAGAATGATTGTAGTAATGCGGCTGGATTCTATCGGTTTTGGCGTGCTTTTGGCCTATGTGGCAAGCTTCTCACCGACGATCTGGAAAAGATGGCGGAGATCGCGATTTCTATTAATCGCAGGCTCTGCTTCATTTTACATCACATTTTGGATTGTTTGTAACAGGGGGCTTTACCTTAACTCCATTACCCTGACAAACATGCTCTTCTTTCCGCTGAGCAGTGTCTGCGTCATGATCGCCTTGCCCGGTATGACAACATGCAACATAAAACCAGGATTGGTCAAAAAGGCAGTGACGTTTATCAGCAAGATATCCTACTCTATGTATCTGGTCAATTATTCGATTGTTGTACAACTAATAAAGGCCACAATAGGAACTGGCCCGACCCCGTATGTTCTCTACTGGGTGACGACCATTATAATTTCAGTGCTGATGTATCACTGCATCGAGAAGCCTTTTCTTACCATAAGAGATAAGTACTTCAAAGATGAGCGAATAAAAACGGGAAGAAAGGAAGTTTATCCTGCTGATGTCTGACTAACAAATATGCTAGTAAAGGGCGCTTTTTGGTAAATGCCTGCGATTTGCTTTCATGAATTCAGTTGCAGCGCTGGTAATGCCTTTTACATCAAGACCACATTCCTGATACAGCTCTTGAGGTTCCCCATGTTCTACGATAGCATCCGGAATACCCAGGCGTTTGACTTGGCTGGTGTATCCCTTGTCGATCATAAATTCCACCACAGCGCTGCCAAATCCTCCCTGTAAGCAGCCATCTTCCAATGTCATGATTCGGTCATAGGAGGAGAAGATTTCGTGCAGCATGGCCTCGTCCAGCGGCTTTGCAAATCGCATATCGAAAAGACCGGCATTAATGCCTTGTTTTTCCAGCTCTTCACAAGCTTTCAATGCGAAATTACCTAGCGGGCCAAATGAAAGGATCGCGACATCGGTTCCTTCCTTCACTTTTCTACCCTTACCAATCTTTATTTCTTCAAACGGAGTTTTCCAGTCCGGCATGACACCGTTGCCTCTGGGATAGCGGATCGTGAATGCATTCTTGCCCGATTGAAACGATTCCAGCTGGGCTGTGTACATCATATTCCGTAGCTCCTGCTCGTTCATAGGTGATGCGACAACCATATTTGGAATACAACGCATGAAAGCGATGTCATATACGCCATGGTGCGTCGGTCCATCGGCCCCCACGAGTCCCGCTCTGTCAAGACAGAAAATGACGGGCAATTCCTGAATACAAACATCGTGCACGACCTGGTCGTAGGCGCGCTGCATGAATGTTGAATAGATATTACAAAATACAATATCGCCGCGGGTCGCCATTCCTGCGGAGAAAGTAACGGCATGTTGCTCGGCAATGCCTACGTCGAAAGCCCTTTCAGGAATGGCTTCCATCATGATGTTCAGGGAAGAACCGGAGGGCATTGCGGGCGTAATACCTACGATCTTCGGATTTTGTTTGGCCAGTTCTACAATGGTATGGCCGAATACATCCTGATATTTTGGCGCCTGAGGCGTGTTGTAGACTTTTTTCTTGATTTCGCCCGTGATCTTGTCAAAAACGCCCGGAGCGTGCCATTTCGTCTGGTCTTTTTCGGCTGGGCCGTAGCCTTTTCCTTTTACGGTAAGGCAATGCAAAAGCTTTGGACCAGGAATGTTTTTGAGATCTTTGAGCACCTCGGTAAGATGGCTTATATCATTTCCGTCAATAGGACCGAAATAGCGCAACCCAAGCGATTCAAACAGGTTGCTCTGCCGAAGGATCGCGGTTTTCATGGCTGTTTCGACTTTGGAAACGATTTCCTGGGCGCTCTTGCCAAAGTTGCTCATTTTACCGAGCAGGTTCCATACTTCGTCCTTGAACTTGTTATAAGTCTGCGAAGTGGTAATGTCGGTCAGGTATTCTTTCAGCGCACCGACGTTCGGGTCGATGGCCATGCAGTTGTCATTGAGGATAATCAGCAAGTTGGAATCCGTAGCGCCGGCATGGTTCATGCCTTCGAAGGCCAAACCGGCCGTCATAGCACCGTCGCCGATGATCGCAATATGCTGGCGTTCGAAATTCTTTTCCAATGCGGATGCTACCGCCATCCCGAGCGCCGACGAAATGGATGTAGACGAGTGGCCAACCCCAAATGCGTCGTAAATGCTTTCTTTTCTTTTGGGAAAACCGGAAAGTCCGCCGTAAACGCGGTTGGAGTGAAATTCATCACGCCGACCCGTGAGGATCTTGTGCCCGTAGGCCTGGTGCCCTACATCCCACACAAGCTGGTCGTCGGGGGTATTGAACACGTAATGCAGCGCTACGCTCAATTCGACCACACCCAGACTGGCTCCAAAGTGCCCGCCGTAAACCGACACGTTATCGATGATAAATTGCCTTAACTCGTTGCAAACCTGCGGAAGCTGAGAACTGTCCAGTTTTCGAAGATCTTCGGGAGAATTAATTTTTGCTAATAATTTTCCTGGCGTTATAAGCATACCGTAGGGCTATTGAATCAAATTTACTAGCTGTCCGCTTTGTTAAATAGTCACAAAATTAAGCAAATACGCATTAAGTCTGACTATTATTTTTGCTGGCTTGCCTTGAACAACTTCTGCTTCTCCTCACGCGTCAGGCTTTCGTAGCCCGATTTGGAGATCTTATCCAGGATCGAATCGATTTCCATCTGATCAGGCATTTCGATCGTGCCCGATGATGACGACGAATATACGCTGGTGCTGCGGTACACCTGCCGCTCACGATAGGTGACCTGCATCGATGGCCGTTTCCGGAAAATGCGCGACCAAACCGATAGCAGTCCGTAGATCGGTTTACCCAAATCTGTCCCGTTTTGCAGCAATTTGATGAATATATAACCTGTAAATGCACCACCTAAATGCGCCAGGTTTCCGCCTGCATTAGGACCCACAGTCTGCGCGAGCGACAGAATGATATAGAACAATGCAATGAACTTGATACGTACAGGACCTAAAAAAATCAGGTTGAATGTATAGTTTGGCAGCAATGTAGAAGCCCCTACCGCCACTGAAAATGCCGCAGCCGATGCGCCGAGCATTCTGGACCCTTCGATATGCGCCTGAAAATAAGGCAGCAGGTTATACAGCACAATGTAAATCAGCCCGCCGGCGATCCCGCCCAACATATACAGCGCCACAACCCTTTTTGCCCCCAGATATTCATCTACCAGCTTTCCGAACCAGTAGAGAAAGAGCATATTGAAGAGAATGTGAAAGATATCATCGTGTGTGAAGAAATACGTGATGAGTGTCCAGGGCTTATATATGAATTCTCCCGTAGCGGCCGGAAGCTGTAACATATTGATCACCAGAGCGTATACGTTCGAAGATTGGGATAGGGTAAGTACAATCTTCATGAGCAGCAGAGTCAAGAACACTGCTGTATTGATCAGGATTATTTTTACAAGTGCGTTCTCGGATTTCGCGAATTCCCTTTTAACGTCGTCAACAATGTTGCTCATCTTCAATAGAAATTTGATTTTTGCGTACCCCAGTAACGCAACAATATATATGCAAATAGCATTCCTCCAATGTGCGCGAAGTGGGCAACATTATCGGACTGAGCATTTTGTATTCCTGAATACAATTCAAAAAGCCCATAAAAAGCAACGAAATACTTTGCTTTTATAGGGAATGGTACGAACAGGAGAAAAAGCTCCGTATTTGGAAACAACAAACCAAACGCCATCAGTATCCCGAAAATTGCTCCTGAGGCGCCCACCATAGGTATGCTGATAGACCAGGCATAAAATCCTTGTACCAGCTTAATACTCTGTTGAATATACACCGAATTGGTTGGATTTCCTTCGAAAGAATTCAAAAAATCGAGGTTCGGTTCGTAAAGCGGTTCGGCGTGCTTGCTCAGGAAGTCGGCGAGGCCGTCGGGTGTAGGATTTTGGGTAAATAACTCAACAGCGTTTGCCACTTGCCAGTTTTCATAAAGGCCTATTCCAGAGAATAGAAGCCCTGCACCGATGCCCGTTACAAAGTAAAAGATCAGAAAGCGCTTCGGCCCCCAGATCCTTTCCAGCAGCGGTCCGAACATGATCAGACCGAACATGTTGCTGAACAAGTGACCAATGCCGCCGTGCAGGAACATGTAGGTGACAAACTGAAAAATGTGGAACTCCGGCGACATCACCGGCATGAGCGCGAACTCGCTTTTTAGACTGAAAACAGAAGAATCTATAAAGTAGAACAGAATATTCAGAATCAATAAATTCCTTACAGTGGGGGTTATGGCTAACATATTTAATTCAAATTCAAAGATTTATCCTCAATAAACTTCACAAATCCGGTTTTTGTTTCTCAACCCCGGAATATGTTGGCCAGCTTATCCATTGTCAGCAGAACGATAATCGGTTCACCGCCAGGCGTCCGGTTCGGGTCGGATGATGAAAACAGCTGGTTGAGCAATGTATGTATTTCGACGTACGAGAGCTTGACCGCGTAACGCACTGAAAATCGTTTCGCCAGCGACCGTGAAAGACTTTCCGGTTTATTCAGTTTAAGGTCGGAATAACTCTGTTTAAGTTGCTCGATCAGCTCTTCGAATAAATCCTGCTCGCTTTCTTCCGGTAAATCGGCCGGAATACCGCGAATGATCAACTCATTGGACCCAAACTCGTCAAATTCAAAACCCAGGCTGCGGATTTCCTTTTTCGTTTCATGCACAAGTTGCATATCCGAATGCGTCAGCCGGATGGTTTTCGGGAAAAGTAACTGCTGGCATGCGCCATTCCGGTTGATAAGCATCTTACGGTAACGTTCGTAAAGAATGCGCTCATAGGCCGATTTCTGGTCGATGAGCATAATGCCGTCCTTCACCTGCGACAAAATATATCGGTTGTGGAGCTGGAACAACAGCGCATCGGCCTCGGGAGCAGCAATTACCTCCGACGCCATCCTGTTTACCTTGCTGGCCACGGTTTTGGCCTGTTCCTGGTACACAGGTCGAGAAGCGGCGGTTGTACCCATTTCGAATGCTGCCAGCTCGCGGTGCCGGTCTTCGGTATTTTGCAGACCTTCAAACAGTTTGCTCCAATTGGTCAGGTTCGATTTGGACGCACCACTTTCACTCTTGCGAGGCTGCGCAGCCCAGTCGGGCATGACGGTGCGCGGTATGAGATTGTTATTAGGTTCAGAGGGAGAAGGATTGAGAAAGTTTATATTTTCCTCGAAATCAATTGATTGTGAAAGGTTATAAACGCCCACCGCCTTCTTCACCGCCGCCATGATGATCGCATACACCGACCGCTCGTCGTCGAACTTGATCTCCGTCTTAGTGGGGTGAATATTGATATCGATATGTGACGGGTCGATATCGATAAACAATACATAAAACGGGTGACTACCTTCCGGAATAGTGCCGTCGAAAGCGCTGATCACCGCGTGGTGCATATAATTATGCTTGATGAAGCGGTCGTTCACAAAAAAGAACTGCTCACCACGCGTCTTACGGGCAAATTCGGGCTTGCCGATGTAACCGCGCACGTTGATGTAGGAAGTGTCTTCCTGGCAGTAAGCCAGCTGCTCCCGGTAGCTTTTGCCGTAAATGTCGATGATCCGTTTGACAAGCTTTACCGACTGCAGGTTAAAGACCTCCGTATCGTTGTGATGGAGCGTAAACCCGACCTCCGGGTGCGCCAATGCCACACGCTGGAACTCGTCGAGCACGTGGCGCATTTCGACCGAATTGGATTTCAGGAAGTTTCGGCGCGCCGGTACGTTGAAAAACAGGTTCCGTATCGAAAAGTTGGTACCTTTCGGGCAAGCCACCGCTTCCTGTGTTTTGATTTCCGAACCGTCGATTCGGATCAATGTACCCAGCTCGTCCGACTCCTTGCGTGTACGCATTTCCACCTGCGCCACCGCCGCGATCGATGCTAATGCCTCGCCCCGGAAACCCATTGTCCTGATCCTGAATAAATCCTCCGACTGCCGTATCTTCGAAGTAGCATGCCTTTCGAAGGACATGCGGGCATCGGTTTCCGACATTCCCGTGCCATTGTCTATCACCTGGATCAGCGTCCGTCCGGCTTCGCGGAGTATGACCTGAACCTGCGTAGCCTTCGCATCAATCGCATTTTCCATCAGCTCCTTTACCACCGAAGCGGGTCGCTGAACGACTTCTCCAGCGGCAATCTGGTTGGCTATGGAATCGGGTAATAGTTGAATGATGTCGGATGAAGGCATGTCGGAAGTGGCAGTTAACTTTACTATAACAAATAAACAAAAATTTTTTTTACTGCCCGGCTAATAATGGTGGGTAACAAATCGGGGGAAATTGCTTTCTCAAGAATCTCAATTGAAATAATTACATTAATAATTCAAATTTTACATAAAACGAAAACGTTAGTGATGTAAAAAGTTGTTGACTATTAATAAATTGTATAACTTGGGATACTAAACCTATGTTATTTAGCACCTGATCCTGTTATGAAAACGCCAATTATCAAGAGATTTAACTTTACTATGGCACTGCAATGGCTGATCTTTTTACCGGTCATTCTGCCGCTTTGTATCATTTTTGGCGCCGTACAAGGCGTGATGAATATGGTTGAAAAAATGGCGCACAGGATGTGGGTTGACATGGAATTGTAACACCAGCACCAACGCATTTAATCAGCATATCAGGTAGATATTAAAAGAAAAGAGCCCGGAAATTTTCCGGGCTCTTTTCTTTTGCAGTTATTACTTAGAACTTCCAGCGTACGAATGCTTCCATCGCTTCGTATTCGGCCAGGCCGAGTGAATCGTACAACTGAGCGGTTCCGCGGTTGCGTTCTTCGGCACGCTGCCAGAACTCGCGGGAATCCTCGCCCTGGAATACCACCCCGTCTTTCTGCGACTGGTGCTTGAAGATTCCCTGGCGTTTTTTCAGCACCTGGTCGGGGCTCATCGGAACAGCCATTTCGATTTCATAAATGTCCCACTCAGCCCATGCGCCGCGGTACAACCATACCCAGCAATCTTTCATGAAATTCTTATGTTTCGAACGCTGCAATGCGGCTTCGATCGCGTCCCAGCACACTTTGTGCGTTCCGTGCGGGTCGGCGAAGTCGCCGGCAGCGTAGATCTGGTGCGGCTTAACCTCTTCGATCAGGTTTTCGATGATCTTGATATCTTCTTCACCGATCGGCTTTTTCTGAACTGTACCCGTTTCGTAGAAAGGCATATCGAGGAAATGCGCCTGGCTGGTTGGGATACCCACGAAACGGCAGGTAGCCTTGGCTTCACCACGGCGAACCAGACCTTTCACTTTACGAACCTCAGGCGTATCGATCTCGCTGTTTTTGGTATGTCTCAAAAAGTCTTTCGCATCCTGGAACAATTTGCTCGCATTCGGGCTGTCGATACCGAAACCTTGGTTGAAGTCGACTACGAAATCGATGAAACGCAATGCTTCGTCGTCGGCAACGGCGATGTTTCCTGAGGTTTGATATGCAACATGTACTTCGTGGCCCTGATCAACGAGGCGCTGGAAAGTACCACCCATTGAAATAATATCGTCATCCGGGTGCGGGCTGAAAATCAGCACGCGTTTTTTCGCAGGCTGAGCGCGTTCCGGACGGTGCGTATCATCCGCATTGGGTTTTCCACCCGGCCAGCCGGTAATGGTATGCTGCAATTGGTTGAATACATTGATATTGATCTCATAACCGGCACCATATTGCGCCAGCAGGTCGCTCATACCATTGTCGTTGTAATCCTTGTCGGTCAGTTTCAGGATCGGTTTTTTCAAGATTTGCGACAAGTGCGTCACCGCTTTCTTGATCATTTTATTATCCCAGATCACCGAGTCAACAGCCCAAGGCGTTTTGATGCGGGTCAGCTCGGAAGCCGCGCTTTCGTCCACTACAAAAGAAACGTCGGCGTGTGCCTGCAGGTAGGAAGCAGGGTTAAGCTCGGTCACAGGGCCTTCCACGGCACTTTTGATCACCGAAGCTTTTCTTTCACCCCAAGCCAGCAGAACGACGCGGCGTGCATTCAAAATAGGCGCAACACCCAATGTGATCGCTTTGCGGGGCACATTGTGCAAGCCACCGAATTCCATGCTCGCAGCAGCGCGCGTAGAGTGGTCGAGCGTGATAAGGCGCGTATGCGAGTTGATCAATGAACCCGGTTCGTTGAAACCGATGTGACCGTTACCCCCGATACCGAGCAACTGGAAATCCAGTCCGCCTACCGCATTGATTTTATTCTCGTAAGACGTGCAGTAGTCACGCAACAAAGCAGCGGGTACTGTTCCGTCCGGAAGGAAATAGTTTTCTTTGGGAATATCGACATGATCGAACAGTTGCTCCTTCATGAACCGGTGGTAGCTGTAAATGGAATCCGGTTCCATCTGGTAGTACTCATCCAGGTTGAATGAAATCACATTCTTGAAGCTCAAACCTTCTTCACGGTGCATACGCACGAGGATCGCGTAGACGGTCTTGGGAGAAGAACCGGTTGCAAGTCCTAAAACACAAGGCTTACCTTCCTTTTGTTTTTGACGGATGAGGTCCGAGATCTCTTTCGCAACCGCATAGGACGCCTCTTTGGAATCGGCAAAAATCTGCGTCGGGATTTTTTCATAGGTAATGGGTTGCCCTATGGTGCCGGAAGTGCCTTTTCCATTGTTGGAAGCTTGCATCAGGATTGTTTGTGGACTTACCGTTTGTTGGCTCATAACTGAATGTTAAATTATGTAAGAGTTTCGTGAATAGACTGGAATATAAACTGCAAGTTACTCATGTGTTCGATCACGCACGAACGATTTGACCACAAAAGTACAACGGAAAACAAATATTCTTAAAATAATTTAAGAAATAACTTATACTTAAAATTACGCCCGCCGCACCACTACGAGCAATTTCCCCGCATTCAGCTTATCGGCCGGTTCGCACTTTAAATATAAAGTAAGTGTTAGTATTTTATTCCAAAATAATTGCTTGTATTTTTGCGGCTTATTCCAAGAGTATCACACCATTTTTTCTGACAAATCCCATGTCTACACTCACCAGCGTTGAACGCGACACCGCCATTTTTGATCTGATCGACAGAGAAAAACATCGCCAGGAGTCTGGTATCGAACTGATCGCTTCTGAAAACTTCACATCGCGCCAGGTGATGGAGGCGTCAGGCAGTGTGTTGACCAACAAATATGCAGAAGGTCTTCCGGGCAAGCGTTACTACGGCGGCTGTGAGGTCGTTGACGAAATCGAGCAGATCGCGATCGACCGTTTGAAAGAACTTTTCGGTGCTACCTGGGCTAACGTACAGCCACATTCGGGAGCACAAGCCAATACAGCTGTTTTCCTTGCTTGCCTGAACCCAGGCGACAAGATTATGGGCTTCAACCTGGCACACGGAGGTCACCTTACACACGGTTCGCCTGTGAACATTTCAGGTAAATATTTCCAGCCTGTATTTTATGGTGTTGAAGCAGAAACTGGTCTGATCGACTGGGATAAAGTAGAAGAAACTGCCTTGAAAGAGCGTCCGAAGCTTTTGATCTGCGGCGCGTCTGCATATAGCCGTGATTGGGATTACGAGCGTCTGCGTGCGGTGGCCGACAAGATCGGTGCTTTGCTGATGGCTGATATCTCCCACCCTGCCGGCCTGATTGCGAAAGGTCTTTTGAAAGATCCGTTCGATCATTGCCACATTGTAACTACTACAACTCACAAAACACTTCGCGGCCCACGCGGTGGTGTGATTATGATGCGCAACGATTTCGAAAACCCGTTCGGCATCAAAACCCCGAAAGGCCAGCTGCGTACCATGTCGTCGCTTTTGGATTCGGGCGTATTCCCAGGCACACAAGGCGGACCGTTGGAGCACATTATCGCTGCCAAAGCCGTTGCATTCGGAGAAGCGCTGAGCGAAGGATATTATAACTATGCAACTCAGGTTGCAAAAAATGCCCAGGCAATGGCCAAAGCATTCGTTGATAAAGGTTACCGCATTATCTCAGGCGGTACCGACAATCACCTGATGCTGATCGACCTGCGCACCAAGAATGGCGTAGAATCAGGTCTGACCGGTAAACTGGCTGAAAATACATTGATCAAAGCGGACATTACCATCAACAAAAACATGGTGCCTTTCGACGACAAATCGCCGATGGTAACGTCAGGTATGCGTGTAGGAACGGCTGCGATGACGACCCGTGGCTTGGTTGAGGCTGATATGGAGCGTATCGTTGATTTGGTTGATACCGTTCTGGTTAACAACGACAACGAAGCAAAAATCGCCGCTGTGAAGACAGAAGTGAATGAATGGATGAAACAATATCCATTGTACTAACATTATAGAAGGTTGCAGAATGCTGCGCGGTGACTCCTGTTGCCGCGCAGTTTTTGTTTTATGGTTTAGGTTAATGTGCTGACTTACAAATCAAATGGCCTCCCGTGCATTTGTCACTGCCGGCCATTCGTTTATTAATGGTGCGCCGGAAATACATAAGACAAAGAATTGTGTCCTAACTTGTTTTGACTTAATAAGTTTTTCATAACTTTGCACTCCAAAATCGAATTAATTGATATGAGCAAGAAAAATCCGGGCGAACCCGGGATTGAAATCATCGAATCTCCGGAGGCATTAGCGGGTCAGATCAATAAAGCTGAGGTTTTTTTCCTTAAAAACCGCAAGGTTGTTCTTGGAATCGGAGTGGCGGTTGTGGTTGCTATTGCTGGTTTCGCGGGTTACCGTTTTTATATAGATGGTCAGGAAGGCACTGCCCAGAATGCACTTGCCAGTGTCGTTTACGATTTTGAAGCGGATTCATTGCAAAAAGCATTGAACGGAAGCGGTGGTAACGAAGGCCTTTTGTCTATCGCTGACAATTATAAAGGAACTGATGCCAGCAACCTAGCTACTTTTTATGCAGGTGTGGCTTTGCTGAAACAAGGCAAATACGACGAAGCGATCAGCCGTCTGCAATCATTCAGCTCTTCCGATTTGTTGATTCATGCACGTGCTCAATCATTGATCGGCGATGCCTACCTGGAAAAGAATCAGGCCGCTGAGGCAATCTCATACTACCAGAAAGCTGCTGATTATGAGAAGAATGAGTATTTTACACCAGTTTATCTGATGAAACTTGCACTCGCTCAGGAGAAGGCTAACCAGCCTGCTGATGCGGTTGCTACCTATAAACGTGTTGTTGATGAGTTCCCACTTTCCTCGGAAGTGGTGAACGCCAAGAAATATATGGGATTATTAGAGGGACAGGTCGGCAAATAATGGTTAACCATTCTGTTTCTGAAAAGGATAAAGCCGACCCGGGTTTTATCCTTTTTTTATTCGTTTTAATCCGGATTCAAATATTAGGTCTTTAATAAACCCATTGAAAATCAATACTCATGTCAAGTGCCGATAAAAATCTGAGCGTATTCACAACGGAAGGACTTCCGGATATCAGCAATAAGAAATTCGCGATCGTAGTAGCCGAATGGAACAGCGAAGTGACCGAAAAGCTATTCGAAGGAGCCTACCAAACGCTCGTTACCTACGGGGCCCTGCCGGCGAATATCGTCAGAGGTAATGTTCCGGGAAGTTTCGAGCTGACTATGGGCTCACAATGGTTCGCCCAGCGTGCCGATATCGACGCGGTGATCGCATTAGGCGTCGTAATTCAGGGTGAAACAAAGCATAACGATTATATCAATCACGCAGTAGCGCAAGGCGTTACGAATGTCAGCCTGAAATACGACAAACCCGTAATTTTCGGTGTACTGACTCCCAACAATATGGAACAGGCGCTGGAACGGTCAGGCGGCGTGCACGGCAATAAGGGCGACGAAGCAGCGATGACGGCGATCAAGATGCTGGGGCTTAAATTAATTTTGAATGATTGAATGACTGAATGAGTGAATAGGGCGCGACCCTGTCTGGCAACGCAAGTCACAGTTTGATCTATTTGCATGAAGAATATTCACTCATTCACTCATTCACTCATTCAAAACTCACACATTCAGTCATTCAATCATTCATTCATTCAAAATTAAGTTATGCAAGTCTGGAAATTTGGCGGTACTTCGGTAGGGAAGCCTGAGCGTATGCACTCAATCCGCGAACTCCTCAACAATGATCCTAATCGTAAAATTGTGGTATTGTCGGCCCTTTCCGGATCGACCAACGCGCTGATCGCTATCGGAGAAGCGGCCAAATCCTATGACGACGCCAAGGCAGCGACATTGATTGAAGAATTGAAAAATCACTACGATTTGTTTATCAAAGAGTTGTACTCGACGCCCGAAGGACTGGCGGCCGGTCAGCAGATCGTGGATTCTGAATTTGGATTTATCAAATCCGTGGTGAGCGTGAAGCCATTCACCATCAAGCAGGAGAAAGAACTCGTTGCGGAAGGTGAAATATTGAGTACCAAGATGTTCCAGGCGTATCTGGAAGAAAAAGGTGAGAGTTCGGTATTGCTGCCCGCATTGGATTTTATGCGGATTGATGCCGATGGTGAGCCTGAGCTGGCTACGATTGAGGAGAAATTGGTGACCATTTTGAACCAATATACAGATAAGCAGACGATCGTTACCCAGGGTTTCATTTGCCGAAACCCGCGCGAGGAAGTCGACAACCTGAAACGAGGTGGTTCGGATTACACAGCGTCGCTGATCGGCGGCGCAATCCGTGCGGACGAAATCCAGATCTGGACGGACATCGACGGAATGCACAACAACGACCCGCGCATTGTGAAGCGTACGTTCCCGATCCGCGAGCTGACGTTCGAAGAGGCGGCAGAACTGGCATATTTCGGGGCGAAAATCCTGCACCCGAGCACTATTACCCCTGCTAAATTGCGCGGTGTACCGGTTCGTTTGAAAAATACCATGCAGCCCGAAGCTCCCGGAACGCTTATCGCGACCCAGACTTCCGACCGCGACATCAAGGCTATCGCAGCGAAAGACAATATCACGGCGATCTACATTCACTCGACCCGTATGCTGAACGCTTACGGCTTTCTGCGGAGGGTGTTTGAGATCTTCGAGAAATATAAAACACCGGTGGATATGATCACGACATCCGAAGTATCGGTGTCGGTAACGATCGATAACTCCGAAAACCTGGAACAGATCAGTGCCGAACTGCGTGAATTCGCTGATTTGGAGGAACATGACCGCGATCAGAACATTATCTGTATTGTGGGTAATTTCAGCGCCGACAAAGAGGGTATCGCCCTGAAAGTACTGGATGCGATGAAGAACATTCCTATACGAATGATTTCGTATGGAGCTTCGGAACATAACCTTTCATTGCTCATCCATTCCAAATACAAAGCGGAAGCATTGAACGTCCTCAACGAGCGTCTGTTCTTTTATGAAGACGCTATGAAGGACATTTTCACGGCTCCCTGATCACAAAGCATTATGTTACAAACGAATTTTATCCGCGAAAACCGGGAACTGACTATCGCGGGACTGACCAAAAAGCATTTCAAAGATGCTGAACAAGCGGTAGACCGTATTATCGAGCTGGATGGAAAGCGACGCCAGATCCAGCAGGACCTGGACGATGTGCTGGCCGCATCCAATAACAAAGCCAAGGAAATCGGCGCGCTAATGAAAGCCGGCCAGAAAGCCGAGGCAGAAGCGGCCAAGGCTGATACCGCAGCATTGAAAGAGCGTTCCAAAGCATTGGAGGAGGAGCATAAGGCATTCGAAGAGACCTTGCTGCAAGAGCTCGTGAAGCTGCCGAACCTCCCGCACGAGAGCGTTCCCGAAGGCCGTACTGCCGACGATAACGTAACCGTGCTCGAAGCCGGTACCAAGCCGGAATTGCATGAAGGTGCATTGCCGCATTGGGACCTGATTAAAAAGCTGGGTGGTAACCAGGCTCCCATCATCGATTTTGAACTAGGTAACAAGATTACCGGCGCGGGTTTTCCTGTTTACAAAGGCAAGGCCGCACGGTTGCAGCGTGCTATGATCGCATTCTTCCTCAATGAAGCAGGAAATGCGGGCTATACCGAAATACAACCGCCGATTGTGGTGAACGCGGATTCCGGGTTTGCGACAGGCCAGCTACCGGATAAGGAAGGCCAGATGTACCACGCGACTGTGGACGACCTGTACCTGATCCCGACAGCCGAGGTGCCCGTTACCAACCTGTATCGGGATGTAATTGTGCAGGAAAGCGAATTGCCGGTGAAGAATGCCGCATTCACGCCGTGCTTCCGCAGGGAGGCGGGCAGCTGGGGCGCGCACGTACGAGGGCTGAACCGTTTGCATCAGTTTGATAAGGTGGAAATCGTGCAGATCAACAAACCGGAGGATTCTTACAAAGCCCTCGACGAAATGGTGGAGCATGTGAAAGGCCTTTTGGAAAAACTGGAACTGCCTTACCGCATTCTTCGCTTGTGTGGCGGTGATATGGGTTTCACATCCGCATTGACCTACGATTTCGAAGTATGGTCGGCCGGGCAGCAGCGCTGGCTGGAATGCAGTTCTGTTTCAAACTTTGAGACTTATCAGGCCAACCGCTTGAAACTGCGTTACAAGAATGCCGAGAAGAAAACGCAGCTGCTTCATACGTTGAACGGCTCGGCGTTGGCATTGCCGCGCATCCTGGCCGCATTGCTGGAAAACAACCAGCAACCCGACGGAACCGTGAAAGTACCGGCGGTTCTGGTGCCATTCTGTGGTTTCGATGTGATTGAATAAGGTATTTGAATGCAAAATAGGCAAAAGGCTCTCATTCCGATGAGGGCCTTTTTGCATTTTGGAGCAATGCGGTGACGCCGGTTTGGTCCATAATGAGCCGCCCTACCTTCTCAAATGCTGCGCCTTCCTCTATTTTAAATGTGTTCCGGAACTGCTTATCGGTAATGAGGGTGCGAAAGCAGCGGAAGCTGAGATTAGGATGACCGGTATAGTGGTTGATCAGTTCGTGAAGGTGGGTGGAAACGAGATAACAGGAGCCGTCGAAATGGGCAAAACCATCGAGCACTGTTTTGGAACAATGCAAAGCATCCTCCTGATTGGTACCGCGGAATAATTCATCTACGATCACAAAGCACGTTTCACCGCTGCTCAATGCCTCCGAAATTTGTTTGATCCGCATCATCTCATTGTAAAAATGGCTGAAACCCTGGTCGAGGTCGTCGGAGAGGTGAATGGAGGTAAATAGCCGGTTGATAAATGGTAGATGCAGGGATTTCGCGGGTACCGGCCAGCCTAAATGCGCGAGGTAGATCAGAATGCCGCAGGTTTTCAGGAACGTCGTTTTGCCGCTCGTGTTTGCACCTGTGAGAATACAAACCGGACGATCATGCGCCAGTACGAGGTCATTAGCAACAGGATCGGTTATCAGCGGATGCCAGGCACTTTGGATGCGGAGGTTTGGAGAATGAGTAGTAAAATCCGGAAATGACAACTGGTTGCGTTTAGCCGTTTTGACGATCGCCAGGCACGCGTCCAGTTTGTAGAGCGTATCGAGCATTTTGCGGAAATCTGCCCTGCGGCTGATGCGAAAAAGGTAGTCGAGGTAGAATACCGAGCCATTTGACAGTTTACCATCGTTCTTTTCCAAAAACACGGACAAAACAGGGGAGAAGATGAATTTCCTGAGCTCCGTCAGCTCTTCTGCCAGCTCATCGGGAATGGCGATATCCGATATGTTGTTCAAAGTTGTTTGAACCGCCCGCGCCAGCCGCAGGGTTGCCAGCACGCCGCTTTGCACGCGATAATATTCAGCTTTGTTGCGTTTCGAATACCACCAGGTATCAAACCAATGCTTGACAACGTCCTGCGACATCGAATGCGCCACGCTCAATGCATAATAGTTCTCCGCCGCAGCCGCGTAAGCTTTTGCGATGTTGACCTGCCATGCCGTCGGGCGAGCTGAAATAGTTTTCAACAGTTGCTGAAAGCCGACGATTTGAGCGAGCGTTCCCTTTGGTTTGGTAATGATGCTTTTAAGGTAATCAGCACCGCCAAGCGTTTCGGTATGATTGTAGAAGGCAAAAATGCTTGCTGTCCGGCTGTTTTCGGGCAGAAGTTGTAGTTCATGTAGGGTATGCCGGTCTATGGGCTGCATTCGGGCTGTCTAGGGATGCCCAAATGTAAAAACCGGTTCCGGGAACCGTCCGTTAAATAAAGTTAAACTTCGTGCTTTTTTGGGAATGCAAGCCAGATGAAGTAGCCGGTTAGCACGACGATGGCCGTCTGCATCGAGTAGTCGATCAGCAGGTCGGTCGATGCTACGGTGTCGGAAGGCGTCATATAGCATGGCATGCCGAGCCGCCACCAATATGACGGATGCACGACGCAGAGCAGATTAAATACGAAAAGGATCGTAACCTGTGTTTTGTTCTTCCAGTCAATCACATACAACACCAATGGGAGCAGGAAGAGGAAGATATAGTTGCTGTAAGCGCTTTGTTGTACGATCATCATCGTAGCATAAAGCACGATCCAGACTTTCGAGAGCATTACCCGGAAATCCGCATTTCGGAGGCGCCAGGCAGCCAGGCATGACAGCCCGACCGACGCTACCAGGCCGATCCAGTTCCAGAATTTTTCCCCGACGCCTATCGAGTTGTAAAACCACGGATTCAGAACCCACGGGATATTCGGGGCGCGCAAAGTTTTGGCTTCATCCAGAGGCTGCATGAATTCGAATCCGACGAGCGGGTACAATATGCCGAGCGAAACAATGCCGATAATGGCAATAGGAATGACGAAACGGATCTTTTGTTTCTCCAACAAAAACAACGGCACCATGATCAGCACGAAAATGGCTTTCGTCATCAACAGACCGATGGCCAATATGATAGCGTACCACTCGACGCGTAACGTCCGCTCACGTAAGAGATATGCAAGGATTACGAACAGCCACATCCAGACGTCCTCCTGCGCACCGATGATGCATAGCACAAGCGAGCCGGGCAAAAGCAGGTAAATGAGGGCACGGAACAGAAATGTGCCGCGAGTTTGAAATGGTCTGAAAAAATGATAGGAAACGAGCAAAGCAACGCCGTCCATGGCGGCCATTGTGAGTACGATCATTTTCGGGCTGTACCAAAGTTTCAGCCATAGGCCCAGGAAATAGGCGTAAAGCGGCGAGTAGGGCGACCAGAAATCGCGGTACACGACCTGCCCCAGCGAAGCCTTGCTGCCTTCGTCCCAAAAGCCGTTCACGTCCGACGTTGGCTCCATATTGGCGACCAGGTACACGGCGATGAATGGCAGAAGCCGCAACAATACCCACGCGACGCCCAGTACGGCATTCGCAGATTTTTTTTCGAGCCAGTGGGTTAATGATTCTCTTTTGAAAAGCAATGCGGCAGTAACCAGTAATGCGGCAATGCTGATGACGGTTTTGGCAAGGACTATGTTCATGCCGCTGCCAGATTTTGAGCGGGAACCACCTTGCGGTATGTTTCGCGAAGAACCCACAGGAAACAGAGCACATTCAGGATTTGCAGCCCGTACTCGAACAGGTACGACGCATTCGCAAACATGCCCAATGATGTGTACGCGGGCTGTTTGATATACACCCACACAAATGGCTGCACAACCGTGAGCCAGTTCAATGCGAGCAGGACCACAACATGGACCGTTTTGCGGATGTCGATGATTTCAAACAAAACAGCCATCAGGTAAGCGATCACGTATGCGCCCATAGCACTGGCCTGGAAAAGCATCATGCACACGAAGCAGGCGATAAAAATGCCCGGCAACACCTCGCTGATATGCCGGTGCCGCGCTTTGAATGCCATGTAAACGGGAATAAATACCGTAAACAGCAGCCCGAACCAGTTGATGAGCGTCGATTTCTTTTCATCTACATGGAAAACCAGCTCTACTAACGGCCTCAGCACCGAGAATAGATTGGGCGTCATCAGCTGCTCGGTGTGCCGGATTGGCATCAGAAAGAGGTCGCCGATCTGCCAGTAGAGGAAACCCACGGCAGGTAAGCCAATCGCCGCCATGACCAGGAGCATTTTGACAGGCTTTTTGACCATTACCAGCAATGCTGGCAGCAAAAAAATGAAGGTCACCTTGATCGTGAGCAATGTCATCGCATATAACACACCGATGCCGACCTCGTAGTTGCTTCGGTTTTTAATGGTGTATCGCCAGATGAGCAGCGCCGCGCCCCAGAACCATACTTCTTCCTGCCCATCTACAAGAATGTACATGAATGCGGCCGGAAGCATGTAGTAAATCGTAGCCAGTTGCAGTGCTTTCGGGCTTTTGCTTTTGTAAGTATCGTAAGTAAGCCAGAGAATAGCCGTCTCCATCAGTACCATGAAAAGCACGATCGCACGGGCATTATGCCAGATCCACACCGGGATGCTGATAATGTAGGCGTAAAGGGGTGCATGATACGACCAGAAATCACGATAGACGAAACCGCCGGCCTTGGCACCTTCGGCCTTATAAAAAAAGAAAGGAATATCACCCCGCGGCTCTTCGTTGATAATGAGGAAAATGCCGATCCAGGGAATGAGCCGGAAGAGCACAAAGCCTAGTGTGAAGATCAGTTTATCGTTTTCCTGCTGCCATTTTGAAAAAAGATCCGAACGGCTGATAGTCCAGATAATTCCGATAGTCAATGCAAGGTTGATGAGCAGCTTAATGTAAAAAACGGTAAGAACGGGCATGTGTAATCTGTCGTGATCCGGCCGCAAACTTAAGACAAGTTTTCATCAAAACGGCCTTCAAAACCCAAAGTTTTAATCGGTTAGGAAATTGTATGCTTGCATACTGTATTGGTAAATCCTATTTTTGAAAGTCTTCATCCACAAAAACCAAGGTCTTCTATGTCAGCTTCCCAATCACTTACCGGAATGGATTTCAACCTTAGCGAAGAGCACCTGGCCGTGCAGGCGGCCGCGCGGGATTTTGCACAAACAGAGTTACTGCCCGGCGTAATAGAACGCGATAATGCCCAGTATTTCGACCCGGCATTGCTTCGTAAAATGAGCGAACTGGGCCTTTTGGGCATCATGGTGGCTCCCGAATACGGCGGCGGAGGCATGGATACGCTCGCATATGTAATAGCCGTGGAGGAAATATCCAAGGTAGATGCGTCGGCCGGCGTGATCGTGTCGGTGAACAATTCGCTGGTATGCTGGGGGCTGGAAGAGTATGGTACGGAGGAACAAAAGCAGCAATACCTGACACGCCTGGCATCGGGCGAGGTCATCGGCGCGTTCTGCCTGTCGGAGCCCGAAGCCGGTTCCGACGCTACTTCACAACACACGACTGCAATACCGAACGGCGATCATTATTTATTGAACGGCACGAAAAACTGGATCACCAACGGCAACACTTCGTCGGTATGCATCGTAATTGCCCAGACACACCCGGAGCTGAAACATAAGGGTATTAATGCATTCCTTGTCGAGAAGGGCTGGGCCGGGTTTTCTATCGGTAAAAAAGAAGATAAAATGGGTATAAGAGCTTCTGATACACACACTTTGATGTTTGCGGATGTGAAGGTGCCTTTGGAGAACAGGATTGGCGAGGATGGCTTTGGGTTCAGGTTTGCGATGAACGTGCTTAACGGCGGGCGTATCGGCATTGCGGCGCAGGCATTGGGAATAGCAGCCGGGGCATTTGAACTTTCCTTGAAATATTCCAAGGAGCGGAGGACGTTTGGCAAACCCATCGCCGAACACCAGGCGATCCAGTTCAAATTGTCGGAAATGGCGATGAAAATCGAGGCTGCGCGGTTACTTGTTTATAAGGCAGCCCGGTTGAAAGATGAGGGAAAGGACTATATCCAGGCGGCGGCTATGGCAAAATTGTATGCATCCGAAGTTGCGATGTGGGTGACAACAGAAGCCGTTCAGGTGCACGGGGGCTACGGTTATGTGAAAGAATACCACGTCGAGCGCCACATGCGGGATGCGAAAATCACACAGATTTATGAAGGTACCTCCGAAATCCAAAAATTGGTGATCGCCCGGGAGCTTCTTAAATAATTAGCAATTCCCCTAAAAGTCGATTTTATTCTGAATCTTGGATTAAAATAATATCAAAATATCACTTTTTTTCAAATTTTTGTGAAACTATACTTGTATTAGTTTTGTACAATTTATTAGATTTGTACAAAATTTGAATAATCGGTCAAAACGGCCCTTAAATATATCAAGTATGGAAGACTATAATAAGATTATTGAGTCGTTGGGAGTGAAATTTGTGAAGGCCCGTCATATCAGGATTTTACAGCCCATCACGATTAAGAACTTCTATGACGTACAGAACTCCCTGACCATTCTGTACGATGGCGAAGTTTCTTTCGGTTCAGAAGAGTCGCAGAAGGTTGAGGAAGGGGATATGCTCTTTATTCCGGGAGGTAAGCACGCTACCGTAACCTATGGTAATGGTGCCTCAGCCAAGACCGTGTCGAACGAGGAGTTTATGACCAACCGTGACAACTATATCGAAGCAGGCCATGATCCGGCGTTGATCGGAAAGTTGCCTAACTCGTTCGGTCTGATATCTTTCGAAGCCAAGGTATTTGATACCGTGAACTTCTTCACTTCTCTGGACGTGCCTCCGTTCCTGATCAAACGCGACGATCAGATCGCCGCGACGATCAACCAGATCCTGACGGAAGATATGCTCGATACCCCTGGCAAGGGCCGTATCATCAAGATCAAAACCGAAGAGGTGGTGATCGAGATCATCCGTTACATCTTGAAGAACAAACTGTTCGTAGAGCAGCTGGTTACCAACAGTACTTATTTCAAAGATCCCCGTCTGATCGACATTTTCGCGTACATCAAAGACAACCTGGGCGGCGACCTGTCGAACAAGGTGCTGGCGAACGTAGCGAACGTTTCGGAGGATTATGTGGGTCAATATTTCAAAATGCTGACCGGTATCAACCCACAGGATTACATCGAGTACCAGCGCATGGAAAAGGCTGTGGATTTGCTCCGCACGTCGAAGAAAAGCATCCGCGCGATCGGCTCCGATGTGGGTTATAAAGACACCGCTTATTTCTGCCGCCGTTTCAAGATGATGTTCGGTATTCCGGCCGGAAAAATGCGCCGTCGTGAATCGCTGATGAATGTTTAGAATGTAATGTTAGACTATAATTGAAAAAGAGAACTGGTTCCGGTTCTCTTTTTTTATGCGCTGATATCACTGAGCGGGTGTGAGTTGGGCAGCCGTAACCCTCCATTTTCCGCCCGAGCGTACGCATACGGTCGTGTACGCGACGTTGCCATTGAAGCCGTTGTTCTGAATTCTCGCGCTCACATTCCAAAAACCCTGCACGATCGCCACATCCGTGTACGTACGCGTGCGAGTGCCTGTGAGCATCCCCGAGTCGACAATGATATAGCCCTGGCCGATCGCCTGCTGCAACGCGCGCCCGTCGATTGTCTGGCCATTGAAACTGGTGACAGTAAAATCATTTGAAATGAGGTTGCTGACCGCCGTCGCATCCTCGTCCAGCAATGCTTTGAAAAACAGGTCGGAACAATCCGTGCCATCGATGGGCTGGGGCGCGTTGGCCTGTGCGGATGCAGCCAGCGGGGCGAATGCGAGGAGGAAAATGGTCAGGAGTTGTTTCATGTCGGATGGTTGGTGTTGTCAGGGATAGTCAGGTGTTGTCAGAAAGGTCAGGTTTTGTTTGGGGGCGGCAGCGTGTTTAAGCAAATAGTGAAAATGTCGTGTTGTGTGGCTAGATTCGCCTCGGTTTTGAATGAACGAATCAATACAATGAAATTATCAATAAAAATCCTTCTTACCGCGCTGATCGGAGTAATAGCGGGCTGCTCGGGCGCACCGGACAAATTAGGTAATCTGGACCTTAAAAAATGGCGTAGCGACCGCGGAGGTTGCAATGATGTCCGTAAAGGGCTGGAAAGTGACTTTAAAAGCGTAGAAAAAGAATTGAAGGGCAAGTTTGCCGATACCATCGGAGAGATACTGGGCAGGCCGGATATCCATCAGCTAGGAGAGCGTAATACCAAGTTTTACGTCTATTTTCTCGAAAAAGGCCCGCAATGCGAGAATATGCAAGCCAAGTCGAATGCGCGGAAGGTGCTCCTGAAATTCAATGCCGTGGGATTGCTGTCGGAGATTACTTATCAGGACAGGCCGCTCTGATCACAAATAGAACTTTTTGATCTTAATAAGCTGCTCCACCGGCTCCGGCACCATGTATCGGATAGATTGGCCCTTTTTTATGCAGGCGCGAAGGAATGTGGCTGAAATGTCCAGCAGCGGCGCTTCCACGAACTTTACATTCGGATGGTTAGCAAATGCGTGTGCTTTTGAATTAGGCCGTGGATAAACGTACAGGCCCGTGTATTCAAGAATCTTCTCGTAGTTCTTCCAGTTCGGGAACTGTGCCAGGTTATCTTCTCCCATGATCAGTTTGAACTGGTGCTGCGGGAATTTCTCCTGCAACCGCACGAGCGTGTCAATCGTGTAGCTGGGCTTTGGCATGTGGAACTCGATGTCGTTGGCCCTAAGCAGTGTATTATCCGAAATAGCACGCTGAACAAGATCGAAACGGTCGAATTCGTGCAGGAGGCTATTGTTTTTCTTGAACGGGTTTTGCGGGCTCACGATAAACCAGACCTGTTCGAGGTCCGTCGTGGTAGCCATCGTGTTGGCGATGATCAGATGACCGACATGGATAGGATTGAATGATCCGAAAAACAGGCCGATCTTCATCGCGAGAATTTCATTGTGACGGTAAAATTTTAGGATTGAATGAATGCCTGAACCAGCTCTTCTGCTTTGACAAGCGTTTCGTCCAGATGGTCATTGACCAGAACCAGGTCAAATTCATGTTCGAAGCTTTGCTCGTAGCGGACTTTTGCGAGGCGGGTAGCGAGCGTTTCGGGTGTTTCGGTGCCGCGCCGTGCCAGGCGGCGTTTGATTTCTTCGTCGGAGGTAACTTTCACAAATACGGCGAGTGCGGCGTCGCCGTATGCTTCTTTCAGTTTGAGGCCTCCTTTCACGTCCACATCAAAAAGAACGTGTTTGCCTTCGTCCCAAAGGCGTTGTATTTCAGCTTTAAGGGTGCCGTAATAGTTGCCGGCGTAAACTTCCTCCCATTCCGCAAACTGTTGATCCGCGATTTTCTGACGGAAATCCTGTAAGGTCAGGAAGTAGTAATCTTTGCCGTCCACCTCGTGCTCGCGCCGTGGACGCGTGCATGCCGAGACTGAAAATGCCAGTTGCTGTGTGTATTTGTTTAAAAGATGCCTTACAATGGTGGTCTTTCCGGAACCGGAAGGGGCAGAAAATATGATAAGCTTACCTTTCACTCGAACAGATTAACTGTTAATTTTTGAAATAATCGTATTGAGAATGCTCTCGGGGCAAGGCTTCTTGACAATCTTGTTGTTGAGGGAATCCTTGATGCACTTTTCCAGTCGGTATGATTCGATACAAGGGATGCATTTATCCATGTTTTCGCGGAAGTGGTCCTTCTCTGCTTCGCTCGCCTCGTCATCCAGGATAGCCTGAATGATTTTCATACACTCAGCATGATGCTCGCAGGTATGCTTCATTTGTTTTTGCGCAACTTCTGTTACAGAAGGCGTCGTGGAAGATGCATTCATTAGTTAAAATGAAAAAAGAATAATGGAATATATGTACAGTTGTACCCTATAACCGAAGAGGTTGCAAAAAAAGTTTCACAACCTATGAATCATATCCCATTGAGCTCGCGTAGCTTCTGAGTTTTTCTTTCAGGAGGTTACGTGCGCGGTGCAATCTGGACCTCACCGTTCCGATAGGAATGTCCAGTATCTTGGCCATCTCTTCGTAGGTGAAACCTTCGATGTCACAGAGTATGATGACCGTTCTGAAGTCGACAGGCAGGGCGTTGAGTGCGTTGGCAACCTCATCGCCGATCAGTTCCTGTACAGCATCGGCACGGAGATCTACGGTATAAGTGGTATCGGATGCTTCCTCGGAATTATAGGTCGTTTCGACTTCCTGATAATCTACTTTGGAAGGTTCTTTACTTTTTTTACGGTAGTCGTTGATGAAGCTGTTTTTGAGGATCCTGAAAAGCCACGCTTTTGCGTTGGTACCCTGCTCGAAAGAAGATATAAAACGGAACGCCTTCAGATATGTATCTTGAACCAGGTCATTGGCATCGTCTTCGTCCATGGTAAGTCGGAAGGCGAAGTTGTACATGGAGTCAATGTGTGGCATGAACTCGCGGTTAAATACTTCATAACGAAGATCATCCGTGTATTCATTAGTCGTGAGCGTTTCTGACATGGCAACTAACATAGGAATGCTGAATTTACAAAGATTAATAACAGCTCCAATTCGTACAAATTAAAATTTGATAAATGGCTGAATGGAGCGCCTTAACTGCCGTTATTTCACGATAAAATTAAAAAGAGATGGGATTAACCTTTTTCCCAAGCGGTGTCGCCTCCTATCGTTAATTCAATGTCAATACATCAAATTTCGAGCCAAAAAGGCGGCTGCGCCAAAATGTCATGTCAGCGCTTGGAGAAAAGTTCCAGGAGGATAATGAGGATCGTCGTGAACAATGCGCTGGCACCGATGCGGATTAGGGTATAAAGGATCATTCCAAAATTGTTCATCTCCATCAGGAACAGCATCGAATGGTGGATCAGTATCAGCGGGAAAATGTACGAAACAAAAGCCCCTAGCCCTTGCGCACGTATGCCTACCTCCGCGCGCTCGGCCCCGCGCGACTTCATCTGGTAATGGATCAGGAACGGCCGCAGGTAGGCTATCAGCACCGTGGCCGAGGCATGCATGCCGAAAGTATTCGAGAAAACATCGACCACAAAACCTATCGCGAAAGCTATCAGCAACGTATACATCCGGTCCATGTCCGCAGGCAGCAGCAGAATGGCCGCAATGTAAATGAAGCAGAACGCGTAGTTGAACAGCACGATATTCCGCATGAAGAAGATCTGCAAAAACAGGTAAAGCAGGATCATCAGGGAATATTGTATCGCCTCGCGTAAGCTCATTTTTTCAGTTCTATGGTTCTTGATTTAAGGTTTTCCTGTTCTACAAGTTGATGATTTTGTACCACATACACGTATGACAGGTTCCGGAAGTCGGTGGCCAGTTTGAGCACGATATTGTAGAACGTCTGGTTCGGATTTACCGCCACGCTCTCCACTTTTCCAACCATGATATTAGGAGGAAAAACAGAGTTTTGGTCGGACGTTACCGCCGAATCCCCCTTGAAAACCCTTGTATACTTCGAAACATCGATCATGTCGATGAAATTGGGATCTTTCCCTGCCCATTTCGCATAGCCTATTTCTTTGCTGCGTAATAATTTGGACGAAACCATGAAGTTCGAATGCAGGATCGACGTGATCACCGAATAATGTTCGGAACAGAACCTCACCTTACCGACCACGCCCGTCGCGGAAATGACGCCCATTCCGGGTTTAATGCCGTGCGCAGTGCCTTTGTCGATCGTGATGACGTTGTTTGCCTTATTGGTTTCATTATCGACCACTTTGGCAACCGTGTAGGTAAACCGCGCCGCGAATGCCGAATCCGGCACATAACCCGAGGGTAACTGGCTGGGATTGATCTGGCTCAACCTGGCTACTTGTGCGTGCAAATGCGCATTCTCACTCGCGAGGTCGGCATTGATCTCGTCGAGCTTGGTGTAATCGCGCACCGAGTTCGAGAACGCAAGTGTTTTGGCAACGTAATAATTTGAAGTATTGAAATAAGTAGCCCCCCAGTAGGTGTTGTTGCGCACGATCATCCAGACACTGAGCACTTCCAGCAACACAAAAACCAAAAAGAAACGATTCCGGACAACGAAATCAACGAGTTGGAGCATGGGGTTAAATGTTCACGCGCAGTTCATCGATCGGCGCACGCTGCGCATATGCGCAAAAATAGAAATTTTTTTCGCACGTCAGGCGCCGCGCGTTGATGAGATGAACTGAGCGCTCCGATCCTACGAAATCAGTACAGGTTTGTATAGTTCGAGGTTTTTGAGGACTTCCCCGGTGCCTTTCACAACAGCTTTCAACGGATCGTCGGCGATGTGAACGGGCAACTTGGTTTTCTGGGCGATACGTCTGTCGAGGCCGTGGATCAATGCACCGCCGCCTGTCAGGTAAATACCGTTTTTGAAAATATCCGCAGAAAGCTCGGGAGGAGATATTTCGAGGGCTTTCATAACGCCCTCTTCAATTTTGGAGATCGATTTATCGAGAGAATAGGCGATTTCGCTGTAAGTGACACGGATTTCCTTTGGAATACCTGTCATAAGGTCGCGGCCGCGGATCTGGTAGTCGTCGAGCGGAACTTCGAGCTCCGGCGATGCCGAACCGATCGCCATTTTGATCAGCTCTGCGGAACGCTCGCCGATCAGCAGGTTGTGCTCGCGGCGCATGTAATCGACAATGTCACGTGTGAAAACGTCCCCCGCAATGCGTACCGACTGCTCGCAGACGATACCCGACAATGCGATTACCGCGATTTCGGTAGTACCGCCACCGATATCGACGATCATCACACCATTAGGCTGCGTAATATCGATGCCGATACCAATCGCAGCCGCGATGGGTTCGTGTACCATATATACTTCCTTTGCGCCAGCATGCTCGCAGGAATCTTTTACTGCACGTTTCTCAACTTCCGTAATTCCGGAAGGAATACAAACTACCATGCGGTGGGAAGGAGTGAAGAAACGGCTGCCGGTATCGATCATTTTGATCATCCCGCGGATCATCATTTCTGCCGCTGTAAAGTCGGCAATCACCCCGTCTTTCAGCGGACGGATCGTTTTTATATTCTCATTTGTCTTCTCATGCATTTGCATTGCCGTGTGGCCGATCGCCAAAACTTTGCCGGTGGTTTTATCCATAGCAATGATCGACGGCTCATCAACAACAACAGTATCTTTATGGATGATCAGAGTATTTGCAGTACCCAAATCGATCGCTATATCGCTCGTCAAAAAATCAAACAATCCCATATATAATGTTAAAAACTTTTGCCCACTTTGATTTCAGGATGGCAAAATTACAGATTATTAACCACAAACAAAGGCATTTAAAAAATTTCGGTATGCGGTATCCGAAGGGCGTAAAACTAGTTGCAAGGGCGCTCCCAAACGGGTTTCACGTGGGTTTCCGGGAGGGCGAAATCATGGAATTTGTAAATCCTGCGTACATTTGTTTTCACTATGGGAATCAGATCAATTTTGAGCAGGCCGATGGCCCGTTACATTATCAGGCAGCAACAGGAATGGATTGCGCGAAGTGTTGAGGTTCAGGAAAAGTGGAGAGCGGAACTGGTATCTAAAGCGGCCGGGACGCAGTTTGGGAAAGACCATTTTTTCAAGGACATTCATAGCTATTCCGACTTCCGCCAGGCCATTCCGGTGAATGATTATGAAGATCTGAAACCTTACGTCGAGAGAATAAAATCAGGGGAAAGTGATATTTTGTGGCCAGGTAAGCCATTGTATTTTGCAAAGACTTCGGGAACGACGTCCGGCACTAAATATATCCCGATTTCGAAAGACTCGATCTCCAACCACATCGACTCGGCACGCAATGCCATTTTGACGTATATTGAGGAGACTCAAAAGTCTGATTTTCTGGATAATAAGCTAATTTTTCTCTCCGGTAGCCCGATACTGACAGACACCGGCGGAGTACTGACAGGCCGTCTTTCCGGCATTTCAAACCACCATGTGCCTTCGTACCTGCGCTCGAACCAGCTCCCGAGCTACGAAACCAACTGCATCGAGGACTGGGAAACCAAGCTCGATAAGATCATCGACGAAACGCTCGACCAGCGGATGTCGCTGATTTCGGGCATACCGCCGTGGGTACAAATGTATTTCGACCGCATTATCGAGCGAACCGGCAAGAAGATCAAGGATGTTTTCCCTGATTTCTCCCTCTTTATCTACGGAGGGGTAAATTTTGAACCCTACCGAGCCAAATTGTTCGAATCCATCGGCAAACCCATTGATTCTATTGAACTCTATCCCGCTTCCGAAGGTTTCCTGGCCTACCAGGACAAGCAGAATGAAGAGGGATTGCTTCTTTTACTCGATACCGGTATTTTCTTCGAGTTCATTCCGGTAGAAAACTACTTCGATGAAAACCCGCGCCGCTTATCCATCGGCGAGGTGGAAGTAGGCAGGAATTATGCGGTGATTATCAATAATAATGCGGGTTTATGGGGCTATTCACTCGGCGATACCGTGAAGTTTGTCTCGACGGACCCTTACAAAGTATTGGTAACGGGGCGGATCAAGCATTTCATTTCTGCATTCGGCGAGCATGTGATTGGTGAGGAAATTGAAAAAGCATTGAAATATGCATTGGAAAGGCATCCCGAAACCGAAGTGGTGGAATTGACCGTCGCGCCGATGGTAAATTCCGGCGATGGCGGCCTTCCTTATCACGAATGGCTGGTAGAATTTGCCACCCGGCCGAATCATATGGAGCAATTTGCGAACGACCTCGACCGCCGTTTGACGGAACTAAATATTTATTATAAAGACCTGATCACCGGCAGCATCCTGCGCCGGCTGGAACTCGTGCCATTGCGTAAAAATTCGTTTATCGATTATATGCGCGCCAACGGCAAGCTGGGCGGCCAGAACAAGGTTCCGCGCCTCTCAAACGACCGGAAGATTGCCGACGAACTCACCCGGCTGAACCATAATTAATCCGAACCTATTTGTGAGAATGCAATGAAAAAAAGAGTAGCTATTTTAGGTTCGACCGGTTCTATCGGTACCCAGGCCCTGGAAGTGATCGCTGCCAACCCGGAAATCTTCTCGGTCTCGGTGCTAACGGCGGGGGGCAATGCCGATCTGCTCATAGAGCAAGCCGTGAAATTCAAGCCGGATGAGGTTGTTATATGTAATGAGCAGCATTACGAAAGGGTAAAAGCGGCCCTTTTTCCATTCAGCATCAAAGTTTACAGCAGTGCATCCGCATTGGTTTCCGTGGTGGAATCGGATAATGTGGATGTGGTACTGACCGCGATGGTCGGTTATGCGGGCCTTTTGCCGACCATTCACGCTATCAAAGCCGGAAAAGACATTGCATTAGCGAATAAAGAAACGCTCGTAGTGGCCGGTGAACTGATCACCACACTGGCAAAAAAGCATAATGTCAGCATTTACCCTGTCGATTCCGAACACTCGGCTATTTTCCAATGCCTCGCGGGAGAATCGGAGAATGCGATTGAGAAAATCATATTGACTGCATCGGGCGGGCCATTCCGCGGGAAAGACCGCGAATTCCTCGCGCACGTAACGAAGGCGCAGGCGCTCAAACACCCGAACTGGAGCATGGGCGCGAAGATTACCATCGACTCGGCGACGCTGATGAACAAAGGGCTGGAAGTGATCGAGGCAAAATGGCTTTTTAATTTGAATGCTTCCCAAATTGACGTGATCGTGCATCCGCAGAGCATTGTCCATTCGCTGGTACAGTTCGAGGATGGCAGTATCAAGGCGCAAATGGGCCTGCCGGATATGAAACTGCCCATTCAATATGCATTATACTACCCGCAGCGTTTGAAATCGGACTTCCCGCGTTTCAATTTTATGGATTACCCGTCACTCACTTTTGAAAAGCCCGATCTGGAAACTTTCCGTAACCTCGCTATCGCTTATGAAGCGCTGGAAAAAGGCGGAAATGCGGCTTGTATCGTCAATGCGGCCAATGAAATCGCCGTTGACGCATTCCTGCATGATAAGATAGGATTTCTGGATATTTCGGACGTTATTGTTGAAAGCCTCGCCAAAATTGCATTTATAGGGAATCCTTCAATCGGGGATTACGTTCAGACGAACGAGGCTACAAGGCGTTTTGCTTCTGAAATGATCCAGGTAAAAGTGTAAATGAAAACCACCTTGCTTAAATACTTGTCTGTTGCGCTTGCCAGTACATTGAAATTCTTCGGAGGGCCGATTGCGGGGGTTGTGCTTAAATTAACCTGGATCGAAACCGCGCTTTGCTCGGCGGTAGGGATGATGTTCAGTGTGTTCGTGCTCACATACGTGGGTGGCGCGATCCGCAATCTCATTCAGAAATACCGGAAATCTCCACCCAAAAAATTCACGAAAACCAATCGCATTGCCGTCAACATCTGGCGTAAATTCGGGATTGTAGGCATTGCATTCCTGACGCCTCCATTGTTCACGCCGCTTTTCGGGCCGATCCTGGCTGTTGCATTCCGGGTGCCGAAGGCTTCGATATTCATGTGGATGTCGGCCAGCGCGCTCGTTTGGGGGCTGGCGATCTCTTACATCGCGCACAAAATGACGTTTATCCAGGAGTGGATCAAATAGTGGCTGCCAGCTAGGCGCCGCCGGCCAGGCGTGTCACCTGCTGACTTCTTTCTTGGGTGCGGTGGTTTTCTTCATAAAGTCGCCTTGCGAGAAGTATTTTTCGATGAGGCAGTACATCAATATAAAGAAGTACCGGCTACCCATTTCCTTGATTTTCAGCTTCGATTCGCCGTATTTCCGATTGGTCCAGCTATTGGGCACTACGGCGTAATTATAGCCGCGCACCATGGCTTTGAGGGGTAATTCGATAGTCAGATTGAAGTGAGGGGCCAGAAACGGCTTGATACCCTCGATGGTTTCGCGTTTGTAAAGCTTGAATGCATTGGTGGTATCATTGTATTTAATGCCCATTACCATTCGCACGATGGCGTTGGCCACGCGATTGATCACCTTTTTCAATGCAGGGTAATCGATCACCTTGCCGCCTTTTTCCCAACGCGAGCCGAAAACGCAGTCGTAGTCGCCTTCCAGCATTTTGTAATAAAACTTCACGAGATCCTCAGGATCGTCGGACATATCGGCCATGAAAACGGCCACACAATCTCCTTTGAAGCGTTCCAGACCATAACGCACCGCGTAACCGAAACCGTTCGGACCCGGGTTGGTGTAATAAACCAGCGTAGGAATTTGAAGCGAAAGTTCGTCCAGCACCCGCAATGTCCCGTCTTTCGAATTGTCGTTGGTGACGCAGATTTCGTGGGGGATATTGTACTTATTTAATGTATTGTGTAAGGATACAAGAGTGTGGGTGATTGATTCTTCTTCGTTATATGCTGGTATTACGACGCTTAGCTTCATAAATGTGATAAGTGTTAAACAGTACAAATTAAAGATTATTAATTCGAACTGCCAATTTTTTCAAGGCTGGTAAGGAGCTCGTCGTAGTGTTGCAGGGTTCTGGCCACAGTCGAGTCATAGCGCCCGCCGAGCCATTTACCTACATTTTCGAACATTTCCCGGCGGTTTTGTAAAAACCTGAAATTGGTATGCGCATGTACGTTGCTCAGGCCCGCGCTATGCTTGCGGTAAACGCCCATGACGTCGGGTAAATACCCGATTTTCCCTTTTGCAGCCAGCTGGAACATAATGGCCCAATCGCCGGCTGCGGCTTTGGCGTGCCATTCGGCGAAATCTTCGGTAAGGAAGTGGTTGCGGTAAACCCAGCTTGCGGTGGCCATAAACCATCTGTCTTCAAGCAAATCTTCCATGGTGGAAATCGCTTTTTGATCGGCCGCATTGAAGAAATGCGATGGAGAGCCATCTTCATAAATGACTTCCAGGTTGTGATGGCAAACGGCGAAATCGGGGTTTTGATCGAGAAAATCGACCTGTTTTTGCAGTTTAAGCGGATCAGTCCAATAGTCGTCGCCTTCGCACATGGCTACATATTCGCCCTTGCAGGCTTTCAGGAGCTGCAATACATTATTTCTCCCTGCAAACTCACGCGGCTCTTTCGGGCCCTGGTTTTCAGAATGCAGAAAAGCCCGGATGATTCCGGGCCTCGCCAGGCCCGGCCTGGCGAGGCCCGGCCTTCTTGCAGAATATTTACGGATAATTTCCGGCGTCGCATCCGTCGAAGCGTCATCCCCGATTACAATTTCGAAGTCGAAGTTGGTTTGCTGCATCAATGCGCCTTCCAGCATTTGACCTATATATTGCTCGTGGTTGTACGTCGGGACGCAGACGGAAAGTTTCATTGAGTAGTATTGGAGGCCTAAATGGCTACTAATTGTTTGACGGAGTCGCCGTTGATCTGATGGAACGATAAACCGTGCACATTGGTAAAAGATTTTGCATGTTCGATAGTCATCGATACCGGATTGCCATTTGCGTCCAGATCGACCAACATATTTTCATTCAGATCATCCGTAGCCACAACCGGGTTTTGATTGAAAATGAGCAACAACGTATCTGTATCCTCAAAATATCGAATATCCATAGCTAGAGTCCCGGTTTGAATGACCTGTCAAAGAATGCATTATGAATCGCAACGCCGTCTTCAAGCAAAACGATGCGTAAATACTTTTGGTTCTCGGCAATTTTCGCCCAGCGCCTGATACGTCCGTCAGACTGGATTTCCTCCTTTTCTGGATGATTAAAAACCTGCTCGATCCATTCCAGCTTAATTTCCTGACGATCCGGCCGATCGCGTGTGAACAGAAGTACTGCGTAAACTTCACCTGCCGGATTCGTTATGTTTTTAGCTAAACACCTCTTTCAACTGCTCCACCGTAGGAAAATCCGGCGTTACGAGCTCTGTTTCGGGTTTGTAAATGTACGCCATCGGGTAACCGCGCTCGATGAAGGTCGGCTCGTCGAGGTTGTTATAACGCAGCTGCACCGACCAGCGGATGTTGTTCGTAATGTTGTTACCCGACTGGTGGATCAGGAATGCCGAGAAGATCAGGATGTCGCCGACTTTGAATTCTGTTTGAACGAAATCTTCATCTTTTAGCTGAACAGTAATGCCTCCCTGATAACCGGAAGTGGAAGAAGCCTGCAAGCCGATCTTGTGGCTGCCCGGGATCACCTGCAATGCGCCGATATCCGCGCCCGCATCCACCATTGGGAACCAGATCACTGCGCTATCGAGCGATCCCTGGCCTGTGCGCCAGTCCTGGTGCGCATCGAGTTTCCAGTGTTTGCTGCCGTCTTTCGACAAAAAGCGGCTGTTGAACTGCATAGCTGCACGCGCGCCGATAATCGGAGCCGAAAGGCCCACGTCTTTCAAAAGATTTTCGATCACCGGATCCACGCCGAGACGGTGCAGCGAGAATGCATGTTGAACTGTTTTGCCTGTGCTTACAAATCCATCGAAATCTTTTTCAAAAAACTCGAACATGGCGTTTTCGAATGTATCGCGGTCGTCGATATCGACGGTTTTGCCCGTCACGCGCTTGATCTGCGTCGCAAATATTTTGCGGGCTTCGGTATATATTTCGTTAACGACGCCCTTGTCGAGGTAATTTCTCAAAAGGACATAACCATCGCGGTTGAACTGCTCCTGAAGTGTACTCATTTTGCGATCACGTTTGTGACATTTAATGGTGATTTCTTCAAAATTATCTCGCCATTGTTGCTGAGACTATGACCCGTCTCAGTTTAATTCAGAATATTAATCTTCCCAAACCGCGTAACCAAATCCCGCCGCACCGAAGCCATTACCATTATAAAGCAGGTAACGCTTGCCGTTATGCTGGTAGAAATTGGCATAATCGATCATTTCGTAGTCGAAATCCTCGGGATTGTCGGATTTCGCGATGCCTACCAAATGGTCTTTACGTTCCCAGTTCGTACCGTCGATCGACTCGGCGTAGCCCAGGCGATAGCTCTGGTTGCGGTCGGTGCGGTAGTCGCGGGAGTGGCGGTAGGAGTAGTACATTTTATAAATACCATCCTCCTTGAAAACACTCGGACGGCCCACCGCGTGCAGGAAATCGTCGAAATCGAGGGTAGGAATGTCGCTGATCTCCCAGCGGATACCGTCTTTCGATGTCGCCGATTGTGCCCGGTAGTAAGGCTCGGGATAGTCGTGGATCATCTCGCATTTGTGGCCCGAAATGTACCACATGCGCCAGGTACCGTCGTCGTCGATCAATACCGAAGGCTGCGCGGCCCAAAGCGGGTTTTCAATGCTGCGGTCCATAATAGGGCCACGGAACATCTTTTTGAATGTCAGACCGCCGTCGTGGCTGACCGAAAGGCCCATGGAAAGCCGGTACGAGTTCCAGGTGCGGTTCCAGCCCGTGTAGTACAGCCAGATGTCGCCATTCGGACGGTCCACAAACCATGCGGGCATGGCGCCGGTTTCGTCGTATTCGCCCGGCCCACCGAGGTCGAGCACGGGTTTGTCGTGTATGTAAAGGATCTTTTTCGGGTCGTCGTAGTCCACGTCGATGAACGTAGGGCGCGATTGCGTGTTCACGTCGCGCGACGAGAAATAGATTCTCAGAAAATCTTTGTGTTTATAGGCAAATGGCACCTGCGCATGGCTCTGACTGTGCGCCAGACTGCCGTCAGGTTTATAGATAACTCCTTTTTTAACCCACATTGGAACGTTGAATTTTGGTATTGAAAAATGGCGTAATGCTTAGTCGACTGCTTTTTCAGCACGAATGCGCCAGTTATCAACGAAATCCTTGCCCGGGATCGGCAGATCGATATCCACCTCCGGAGCTTTGGCAGTAACGCGGTATTCCATCACATAAAACGCATTTCCGAACACATAATGCAGCTTGAAGTTCTCGATATTGGCCGGAACATCTTCGAGCGGCACTTCGGCGCGGAACAATGGGTTCGCTTTCAGCAAAGTAGCGTAAGTAGGGGTAATCCGAAGCCATGGGGCGACGCTTTCATCACCTACCACCACTTTTCCGCCTGGTTTCACTACGCGGGTCAACTCGTCGAATGCACGTTTGCGCTCCGAGAAAGTATTAATGCCTCCGAAATGGAACACGGCGTCGAAAGTATCGTCCGGGAAAGGCAGATAGGAGCCGTTTCCGAGGAAGTAATGTACGTTCAGGTCGTCGGTAACGAGCTTTTCCTGCGCCAGTTTCAGCATATTAGGCGAAAGGTCCGACAATACCGCAGTTCCGCCGGGTCTTACTTTATCAAGAATCAGTGCAGAGTCCTTACCGGTTCCGGCACCTACTTCAAGGGCTTTCATGCCCGGTTTCAGTTCCATCAAATCAATAAAGAAGCGGCGCGTGGCAGCTTCATCCGAATGGTTCAGGGTTTCGAAAACCCAGGAAACACCCCGGTCGTAGCGAAGGAAAGCCTGGTCGTACAAGTATTGTTCGCGGGCATCTTCGGGCAGCAATTCTTTGGGATATAGCATATTAACAATGCCTGTATCACCCACTTCATAGACAGTACCGTCTTCGCTTTTGAGAGATTTGCCGTCTTCGGCTATTGTTAAAGGGGTTCCTGTGCGTGGACAAACCAATGATTCTAAAAACTCCTGTTGATTCATTTTTGCGTGTCTGATTGATTCATATCTGGTCAAAATTACCTTTTTTCTTTGGAACACCAGCCAATGCGCGGCGGCTTCTTAGCAAATGGGCGATGTGTTTCTATTGCATGGTAACGTTCCCACGCCATTTTTTTATTATTACCTTTGAATGTTTTGTAAAGACAACCCGTAGTACTTCAATATCCCAGTTGCATTATGTCCCAGCTTCAGGAAAAAATCAAAGCGCTTGCCAAAGATCAGTCGGAAGACATTATTGCCCACCGCCATCATTTGCATAGTAACCCCGAGTTATCGTTCGAAGAGTTCAAAACGGCCAAATACGTTGCATCCGAACTAACGGCAATTGGCCTGCAACCCGAAGAAGGGATTGCCGGAACGGGCGTGGTGGCGATCATCGAAGGGCGCAATCCCGGCAAGAAAATCGTCGGCCTCCGCGCCGATATGGACGCATTGCCGATCCTGGAAGCGAATGATGTTCCTTATAAATCAACGGTTCCGGGCGTGATGCACGCATGCGGGCACGATGTACACACATCGTCCCTCCTGGGCACGGCGCGCATCCTGCATGCATTGCGCGAGGAGTTCGAAGGCACTATTAAACTGGTATTCCAGCCTGCCGAGGAAAAAGCGCCTGGCGGGGCTTCCTTGATGATCAAAGAAGGCGTTCTGGAAAATCCGCGTCCGGCGAGCATGGTAGGCCAGCACGTGGCGCCAAATATTCCCGTTGGTAAAATCGGCTTCCGCGAAGGCATGTACATGGCGAGCACCGACGAGCTGTATCTGACTGTCAAAGGCAAAGGAGGCCACGCAGCGGCACCGCATCAATTGGTGGATCCTGTGTTAATGGCTTCCCACATTATCGTGGCATTGCAGCAGATCATCAGCCGCAACCGCAACCCGGCTAACCCTTCGGTATTGTCATTCGGCCGGTTCATTGCCGATGGTGTTACCAATGTGATCCCGAACGAAGTGACCATTCAGGGAACGTGGCGTTGTATGGATGAGGAATGGCGCGAGGACGGCCTGCGCAGAATGAAGAAAATGGCTGAAAACATCGCCGAAGCCATGGGCGGAAGCTGCGAATTCGAGATTGTAAAAGGTTATCCTTTCCTGAAAAACCATCCCGAACTGACCAGACGTACAAGAACAGCGGCGGTAGGCTATATGGGTGCCGAAAACGTGATCGACCTCGACCTTTGGATGGCTGGCGAAGACTTCGCATTCTACTCACAGGTGGTCGACTCCTGCTTCTACCGTCTCGGAACGCGTAACGAGGCACGCGGAATCATTTCCGGCGTGCACACACCTACATTCGATATCGACGAAAGCGCACTCGAAATTTCGACCGGCCTTATGAGTTGGCTGGCAATTTCTGAGCTGAATGCTTAGGGATATACCTTTTGAAATAACTGTTGATTTTCAATGTGATCACACCAAAGATGGCTTCCTTGAAAATGCCTTTTGACATTTTTGAGGCGCCTTTGGTGCGGTCGGTGAAGATGATCGGCACCTCGGTAATGCTGAAACCGTATTTCCAGGAGTTGAACTTCATCTCGATCTGGAATGCATAACCGATGAACCGGATATTGTCGAGGTTGATCGTATTCAGCACTTTGGCGGTGTAGCAAATGAAACCGGCGGTCGGGTCCATGATCGGCATTCCGGTGATCATACGCACATAATATCCTGCGAAATAGGACATCAAAACGCGGTTGATCGGCCAGTTGACCACATTCACACCCGTAATATACCGCGAACCCACCGCAACGTCGTGCCCTTCATTCGCGCATGCATTATGCAAGCGGATCAGGTCCTCGGGCGGATGCGAGAAGTCGGCATCCATTTCAAAAATGTAGTTGTATCCTCTTTCAAGCGCCCATTTGAAGCCGTGGATGTATGCGGTACCCAGGCCCAGTTTTCCCTTTCTTTCTACGAGGTGAAGACCTGAAAACTCCTTCATTAACTCTTTGACAACCCCTGCGGTGCCGTCCGGCGACCCGTCGTCTATGATCAACAAATCAAACGGATGATTCAGGCTAAAAACCTTCCGGATGATGGCTTCAACATTTTCAAGTTCGTTGTAGGTTGGGATAACTACAATGCAATCGTTCACAGAAATTGTCCAGTTTAGAAGTTAAATGCGTAGTATAGAGCGCGATACGAAAATTTCAGAGTTTAATATTATTATTTTTCTCCCGATCCTCAATTTTCTTGTTCACTTTTTCGTAAATGGTCGTCATTCGCTCGGGATGGCTCATATAGTAAGAGTAGCTTTCGCGGTACGCCGTTGTATCAACCTGATGTTTTTTCCAGATATCACTTTTCAAACGGTTGAAAATCATGAGCGACGAATCGAGCGATTTCAGCTGCAAACGGTTCACACGCGACTCGGCCAGGTGGATGTCGGTCAGGATTGTGGCCATTTTTTCCTCGGATAGTGTCCCTTTCGGCGGCTTTTCCTCTTCGGAGCAGGCGGAAAACAGCAGCATAAAAAGCGCCAGAAGGCTTATACCGGTCGTGAATTTCATCGCAGGGCGTAGCTTACCATCAAAATACCTATCTTTGTTTTAGGTACACCAGACGACAAAGGTGGTAATTTTTTTGCAAAACTTATGTTCGAGCAGTTTCTGGGAAAGTTAAGGAAGTATGAAATCCGGATGCGGAAAGCGGTGACCAGCGAGCGTCACGGCAATTTCCATTCGGTATTCAAAGGATCCGGCCTGGAATTCGACGACCTGCGCCTGTACCAGTATGGCGACGACGTTCGGGCGATCGACTGGAACACTTCTGCCAAAGGGCACGGTACATTTGTCAAGATTTTCAAGGAGGATAAGGAGCAGACGGCATTCTTCATGCTCGATGTAAGCGCGTCGCAGCAGGTGGGAGAAATCAAGAAGCTCAAAATCGATATTGCGAAGGAAATATGCGGGGTGCTGACGCTCTCGGCGATTCAGGAAGCCAGCAGGGTGGGTTTGCTTTGCTTTTCGGACCGGAATGAGCGCTACATTCGCCCCTCCGACGGTATGAAGCACGGTTACGGCCTCATCTCGGAGCTCTATAAACTTGTTCCGGAATCGACTAAAACCAATATCGCCGACGCGATTCTTGTTGCATTGAATGTGCTCCGCCGACGAAGCCTGATATTCCTGATCTCGGATTTTATCGACAACAATTACCAGCATAACCTCAAAGCGCTCGCCCGCAAGCACGACCTGATCGTGATCCATTTGTACGATTCGAGAGAGGTAAACCTGCCCGGATTAGGCATTATCCCGCTTTACGACGCCGAGAAGAAGACAACCGTGTGGGTCAACACGTCGTCGAAGCAGTACCGCAAAGAAATGGCCAACCGTTTCGGCAAACGAAGCTCCGAACTCCAGCGGCTGTGCCACCAGAACCGCGCCGACTATATTTCCATCAATACCCAGGAGGATTATGTGCCGGCGCTTATCCATTTGTTTAAGGTGAGGCGTTATACCAAAAGTACGGCACCATCCAATGGCTAGGGTTTTTCAGGTAATGGTTTCGGGCGCTGTCGTTTTTTTGCTCTGCTTTTCTGGCATTGCGAGAGATGCACGCAAACAGCGTATGAAGCCCAAAGGCACTTTCCTGAACGACAGCGTGGAAGTCGGAAAACCGGTTTACTTCTCCCTGAGCCTGCGTCACAGCCCCGAATCGGAGATTTTTTTCCCCGATAGCACGTTTGATTTTTCGCCTTTTGAATTGATATCCCAAAGAACTTTCGTTTCAAGTACCGACAGCCGAGGGACGCTTGATAGCGCAGTTTACCACCTCATTTCCTTCGACGTATCTAAAGTGCAAAAGCTGCGGTTGCCTGTTTTTGTATTCCAAAAGAAGGATTGCACGGCGGTATTCACTGCGCCCGACTCGGTTTTCCTCATTAAAAGCAACAATATAGACCTCCGTAAAAAACCGATATTAAAGGAAGAGACCCGGCTGGTAGCGCTGAGCCGCGAGTTCAACTTTTCCATGCTGATCGGCTCAGTGGCATTGATTATTGGCGTGGTAGGGAGTATTTACTGGGTTTTCGGACGGGATATTTACAAGCAATGGCAGCTGCTCAAATTACAGCGACGACACCTGGAATATGTGCGGTCGTTCAACCGTCTCATGCGTAGCGCACGCGAGAAGAGCAATATCAAGGATGCCGAAAAGGCCATCATTATCTGGAAAAATTACCTCGAAAGGTTGGAGAAAAAGCCTTTTGCAACATATACCACAAGGGAAATTATTGACAATATGCCCGACGACGAGCTGGCCGAGGCGTTGAAGAATATGGATAGTATCGTGTATGGACAAGGCAGGTCGGGGAATATGGAAACGTACCTCGAAGTACTCAAAACCGGTGCTACACGCTTGTACCGTGCCAAAAGGAAGTTTGTACTCGATAGTCCCGCCGCTTAACCCGATCATTGAATGGAAAACTGGTTTTCGCTGGAATGGTTTGGGTACAGCACGCTGAGGTCGTATGAATGGGTATATCCCTATTTCCTCTATTTGCTGCCGCTGGTACCGTTCCTTTTCTGGCTCCGAAACGCATTGCACCGGAAGCACAAGCAGCGGCTGACAATCACCTACACCTCAGTAAAGGGTTTGCGGAGCTGGCTCACATTGCTGCGATTTGTGCAACCCGTCTGCGTCGGTCTGGCGATCTCCCTCATTCTGGTTGCATTGGCCCGTCCGCAAGTGGTTTCAGAACGGAAAGACCAGTATTCGGAGGGGATCGACATTATGCTCTTGCTCGATATTTCCGATTCCATGATCGAGAAGGATCTAAGCCCCAACCGCCTGGAAGCGGCAAAACGAATGGCCCGCCAATTTATCAGAGGCAGGCTGCAGGACCGTATCGGGCTGATCGTCTTTGCCGGTGAAGCCGTGTCGCTTTGCCCGCTCACGACCGATTACGAGTTATTATACGGTTTTCTCGACGAGGTAAATCCAAGCCTCATCCCAACCCCCGGTACAGCGATCGGCAGTGCACTGGCGGTCGCCGTGAACCGTATGCGCGACACGCCCGGCGAAAGCAAAGTAGCGATACTGATCAGCGACGGGGATAACACCTCCGGGAATCTGGGCCCTACGACATCTGCACAGCTTGCCAATGCATTTGGTGTAAAAGTTTATACGATTTCTGTCGGCAGGCCTAAAAGCTCCTCCAAAGTAGATACTGCGGCTAATTCGGGGGCATTAATGGATGAAGGGGAACTGCAAAATATTGCGGGAATCGGGAATGGAAAGTATTTTCGTGCTACCGATAACACGGCGCTGGAAACGGTTTTCAAACAGATCGACCAGCTCGAAAAAGTGAAATCCCGCGATGTATTGTCGCGGGATGTAAAGGATTTTTACCGTGTTTACCTCTATTGGGCGGTTACATTGCTGCTGGTGGCGATCGGGACCAAGAGTACATTTATGGCCAATATTCTGGAAGATTGATGCTGAAAGCTTATTACAATATCGATGCTGTCGAGGCGGGGCTTGATGAAGTGGGAAGAGGCTGCCTGGCCGGGCCGGTAGTGGCGGCGGCTGTGATTTTGCCGCGCGACTATAAGCATTCATTCCTCAACGATTCCAAGCAGCTCACCAAAGCGCAGCGTTTGGAACTGGAAAAGGAAATCATCCGTGAATCGGTCTCCTGGGCTGTGGCGGAGGTCGATAACTTTGAAATTGACAAAATCAATATCCTGAAAGCCAGCTTCCTGGCTATGCACCGGGCGGTGGACAAGCTGAGGATACGTCCCGAGCATTTGCTCGTCGATGGGAACCGCTTCACGCCCTATCCGATGATCCCGCATACGTGCATTATTAAGGGCGACGCGCATTACCTGTCGATTGCGGCTGCCTCGGTTCTGGCCAAAAATTACCGGGACGAGCTGATGACTAACCTTTCCCGGCAATTCCCGCATTATGGCTGGGAGCAGAACGTGGGTTATCCCACGGTTCACCACCGGAGGGCCATCGGTTTACACGGGCCCTGTTCCTATCACCGCATGACATTCAAGTTGTTAAAAGCGGAAGAAGATCAATCGGCTGAGGCAACCGAAGATTTAGGCTTTTTATAAAGGGGAACCGTGCTGCAAGGCTCGCCGAACATCAGGCTTTGTACAACAGGTTTCAGTAATTTGCTCACTGCCACATAAGCTGAAACCGGCACATTTACCTTGCTGCAACCTTTTACTACCACGCGTTTTCCTGCAAATTCCTCTGCATCCAGCTTTGCGATGGCGTCGGCAAAGAGCTTGTCTTCCAACGCATTCAGATCACCAAATACAAAGGCATTGGCATAAGGTTCGAGCTGTACTGCGAGGAGCATATAGGCCCAGGTTGGCACAATAGCGTCCTCCGAGCAGATGATCGCCACATTCTTGCCCTGGTATTGCGACCAGTCGTGCGTTTTGAGGAAATCGCGGAAGTCCTTCTCGCGAAGGATCATTCCTTGCCAGAGATTATCCTTAATATCGTAAACAATGCGCTCGCCCGGGTGATAAAGCTCTTCCAAATCCAGTGAAACGATGCCGCTGGTAGCAACCCGGTTTACAATTTCGTCAGTTTCCATTCTAAAAATCCTGTTATAAAAAGGCTAACAACAAAATGCGGGCGATTGTTTGGCAAACCTTATAAAATCCGCCGGCTACTGTAACAGCGTGCTAGCCTTTCGGGGCGCGGGCGACATGAAGTCTTTCAGGTAATAGGGTTCAAACGAGGCCACATCCTCGAATTGCGCGTTCGCAAATGCAATAACACCCAGTTGCCCGACGGTCCGGGCTGATGGTTTGATATCTATCGCAGGGAAAATTGCATTTGAATGCTTTTCCAGAATGGGCTTGCATTTAGCCGCTCCGTCGCCAAAGAACACGACCTTATGGTTCGCGAGCAGCTCCTCAAATGAGTGATCGTTCATAATCACGGCCTGTGTTTCCTGAACGAATGCATTGTTTTCGTCGAAAACGGCTGCGTAAACCTCCATTCTCCGTGCATCGATCATCGGGCATAACAAATGCCCCGGAAAGAATGGGGCGAGCTGCAAGCCCATTGCCTGCAAAGTATTGATGGCTATCAGTGGCTTGTCAAGCGCGTAGCACAATCCCTTGGCCGTGGACACCCCCACGCGCAGGCCCGTATACGAGCCGGGGCCCTTGCCGACGACGATCGCGTCGATGTCCGAAAGTTTGAAACCCGCATGCGTCACGCTGTCGCGCAGGAGCGTAGTGAGCATTGCGGACGATGATTTGTCGGTAAAAAGATCGTAAGCTGCCAATAGGCCCGTCTCATTGTGCACGGCCACCGAGCATCCGCGGATCGAGGTATCGATACTTAGTAGAAGCATATAAAACAAAAAGCCCGCCGCGAGCGACGGGCCGGATGGTGCTATTTCTTTTTAAGGATCTGGTTGTAACGAGCCGGGTCTTTGAAGAGTGCCAGCGCGGCTTTTACTTCGGGGTCTTCGCTGAAAGAAGCTTCACGCATCCCTTTTTCCAGATAATAATGTTTGATAATCTCTTCTTCCAGGATCTTCTTGATCTCCGGTTTAAAGATCTGCAAATCGTTGTCTTTGCTGTGTGAAAGCTTAGATTTCAATGCTTTGAGTTGATCTTCAATTACTTCCAGCGATTTTTCCTTTTTGGCTGAGGCTTCCAGGTCATTCAGGTCGCGCTCCACCTGCGTGGTGTAGTCATATTCCTTATCGCCGAGCCATTTAGTAAATGCGGCATAGTCTGCATCCGATAGCTGGAATTCCTTCGCAGGCTTAATCGTCGGATGTTCGAAATGGTATTTCACCGCGTAGTCGAAGAACAGCCGGTTACGGCCAAGCGATACGGCTAGTGGCGAGAAATTTTCCTTTTCAGTAATGATATCAGGCAAAATACCGCCGCCGTCGAATACCGTGCGACCATTTTTTGTCTTGAATTCGGTCATGAGCGAATCGGGGATCTTGCCTACACTGCCATCGTCGTTGCGGTGGCTGTAATCGATCGCCTGGATGCACCGGCCGCTTGGAATATAGTATTTAGCGGTGGTGATCTTCATTTTGGTATTAAAAGAAAGGTCACGTGTCGTTTGTACCAACCCTTTTCCATAAGTTCGTTGGCCGATCAGCACGCCCCGGTCATAGTCCTGAACTACGCCTGAAACGATTTCCGCTGCCGAAGCACTGCGATTGTTGGTGAGTACCACAACCGGCATTTCGGTGTCGAGCGCCGGGTTGTAGGCGGTGTAGGTCTTGTTCCATTCGCTCACTTTTCCCTTGGTGGAAACTACTTCTTCTCCCTTGGGAATGAATATGTTGGAAATTTCGATCGCCATATTCAGTAAGCCACCCGGGTTATCCCGAAGGTCGAGTACCACCGATTTCATGCCCTTGCCTTTCAATTCCTGAAATGCATTGCGTACTTCTCTCGAAGCGGTTGCGGTAAAGTCTTTAAGATCGATATAGCCGACTTCCTCGTTGAGCATGCCGTAGTAAGGCACGTTTGTGACTTTTACAATATCACGGTTGAGGCTGATTTCCAATGGCTTGGTAATGCCATACCGTTTTACGGTAAGGGTAACGTTGGTCTGGGTCTGGCCTTTGAGCAGCTTGCCGGTATCGAAATCCTCGCGGGTCGAAAGGTCTATGCCGTTGATTTTCGTGATTTCGTCGCCGAGTTGCAGCCCTGCTTTTTGCGCTGGGGTATCTTCATACACCATCATGACGGTATGCTTGCCGTCCGCGGAGTTGACCATCGCGCCAATGCCGTTGTATTTACCGGTGGTCATGGTCATGTAATCCTCGATGTCGTCTTCGGCGTAGTAAACCGTATACGGGTCGAGCGAGCGCAGCATGTTGTCGATGCTCGTCTTGATCAGCTGGTTGGGATTGATCTCATCGACATAATACGCGTTCAATTCCTTGAAAAGCGTGGCATAGATGTCCAGATTCCGTGCGATCTCGAAAAGGCGGTCGTCCTGGCGGAATGATACGAATGCGAGCCCGCCCACAACCGGAGCGGCCAGTAAAATGGAACGAAGATACTTTTTCATCTATGTTCAGGAATTGGATTGTTCTTTGAGAAAGGCGGGCGGCAGCTTATCAAGCTTTTTGAGCGACTGCTTCATGGCCGTTTCAATAACGTCGTATGACGCTATTTCTTTTGCAAGATACAAAAAAGCAATGTAGGAAGGGCGTGTTTCGGCGGGTAATGAAACGAGCGCGGATTTGTGCAGCCGGTAAGTTTCACGGCAGCGACGGCGGATCAGGTTGCGGTCTACCGCTTTTTTGAAATGCCTTTTGGAAATGGAGAAAAGAACCTGCGGAAGCAGGGGAGGAGCCTCGGGCGCATAGATATACAGCACCCTGAATGGATAAAGATAGAACGTTTTAACCTCCGGACTGCCCTTTTTGAAAAGCCTGCCGATGATACGGAGGTTACACAACCGCTCGCTCTTACCAAATGTTTGTTTCAAGTTCTTGTAGAAAAAAATGTCTGATAAGTTCGATGTTTCTCAAACTTATCAGACTATGAAAGACTATGCGTCCCAGACTATGCGTCCTCTACTCAAACCTTCAAGCGTCGCTTATTGCTTGTGACGTTTTTCGTCAGAAACGGTTAATTTCCAACGGCCTTTTTTACGACGGCCAGCGATTACTTTGCGTCCGTTTGCCGTGGACATTCTCTCACGGAATCCGTGCTTGTTTCTCCTCTTGCGATTCGATGGTTGAAAGGTACGTTTCATCTCAGTATCAAATTATTGCGATATAAATCTCTGTCTACCCGTAATTTTGGCTTGCAAAGGTAGATAAAAAAATTAATCAAGTCAAAATTTCAGTATTTTTTTCAGAAATAGTCCGGAAATAAGGCTATTTATAGAAGAACTTCTTCTTGAAAAACCACTCCGCACAGCCGTTATTGACCTCCACGGACGCCCAGGCAGGGTCGGTTTCGTCGTTTACGATGACGATCGTGTAGGGCACGTTTTTCAGCTTCGGCACGTACACTTGCTGTTCTTTGGTGTTCAGTACCAATGCAGTACGCTCATGCATTTCCTGATTGAACCGCGCCGCGCGACCAGTAAGCAAATCAGACCACGCCGACCGGTAATTGAAATTACCCGCGAAAAGGAACAAAAAATATAGGCCCGCCACCCAGGCAACCGCCGGGCTTTGCGCTACGGGCTGCATATAGCCTTTTTTCAATACCCAGAACGTCAGCACGAACACATTGTATGTCCAGCCGATGAGCGTCCAGAACGTGATCACGCATTGCCCGCGCAGGTTAGGCGGCTCGGCGATGGACCAGTAGGAAGGAAAATAGCTGAGGTACATACAACCCACGAAGATCAATATCGAAAGTGCCGGATGCACGCCGAAGAATTTAAAATCGTCCTCGCCCTTGTTTTTGAAGAGCTGGCAGGCGATCGGGATCAGTACCAATGCAAGTACACACAATGCCGGCGCCATTTTGGAGAAATTATGGATTTCCCAGACAAGGCTGTTTTTAATCGAAAATAAAAGATTGTATTTCAAAGGTGTCGGATAAAGCCCCGACTCGGCCCGTGCGCCATTGCCCGGAGCGGTTACCGACAATACCCCAAATGACAATGCGACCAGACTCAGAAGCATATATTTCACCTGCAACTTGCGGGTTATCACGCTGCTGAAAAAGAACCACCCGCCGGAAAGGACCACTAGCCACACAAGCGTGTATTCGTTCATACCCACCAGCAGAATAGTGCCGAGCGCGAGCATGATGACGTTCTGAATGGAAAGCCTGGAATAGTTTCTGAATAAATACGCAAGCAAATAGAGCGTGCCGATGTCGGCGACGGTATAATAGTAGCCGGTATACCAGTAAAAATAGCCCGAAACGACCGGCAGCTCCGCGATCAGCACAAATACGAGCAGGAATGCGAGCAGGACGGTCTGCCATTTGGGCAGCTTGTCGGCCGTAATGGCGCCGGCAAATTTGAGAGATGCGTGTACATATAATAGTATGAGTACAATCGGCGCCAGCTTGTAGCCGGTGTAGGAATCGTACGCGAGCGGCTGCGTGGCGGAAATAAGCGTTCCGATATACCGCCCCGACCATGTTTTCCAGTAATGCACCTGGTAACCCCAGTATCCCAGCTCTTTAACGGCCAGCGTATGGCAGTAGTCGTCGGTGGTGGGGAATGCGAAAAATGAGACTGCTACAAATGGAAACAGGATGACAAAAAATGCCAGAATAAGCAGTTTTAACTTGTTGTCGGGATTTTTAAGCCAGGAGAAGTAATGTGTCATATGTTGTTACCCTTGTGAAAGAAGTATCCAAACATAAGACATTTATTTTAAACGGACGTGTAGAAATGCCCATCTGTGAGGATGCGGCGGGCAAAACTGTGCAGTCTGCCAGGAGCTGGCGGTGGCTAGGCCGACATCAGATTATAAGCCGAATAGTTTTTGGTAAAAGATTCGCGCACGTCCTCGATCTGGTGCGTCAGAAGCCACGTCCTGAAACGGATAGCGTCTTCTGCCTCGTGGTGAACGATACGTCCTCCCGAGAGTAAAAGGGTAAATGTTTTATGGGTCTGCAGGAAACGGCGGATTTGCGCTGCACTATGTTCGAAGCCGGAGAAATAAGGGTTTGTCATAATCATATCTGCATGGCATCATTATTAAATCACCGGCAAGATACAAATTTGTAGGTGTTGTTGTATAAAATTGTAGAATAAATTTAATGTTTACTCTTAATTTTTTCAAATATAATCCAAAATCTGTAAAACAATATGTCACCGATAGCAAATAAATTTTTGGCGCGGCGTTTTTATCAATGCTGGGGAAAGAATTGATACTGACAGTAATACAGTGCAGGACGGGGTGGTGGCTAGTGTAACCGCTCGGCGGGTTTTGGCGCGTCGAACACGAGATGAAATTCGCAGCCGTTGTGGTTGTCGACGAAAACAGAGAGATCGATGAGGCGGGCCACCTCCTTGACGATCACCAGGCCGAAACCTTTTGGGGAAGCATTGCCATAAGATTCGGAATGCGCGGCAGCCGGATTGTTGAACCACTCGCGGATTTCCGGGTCGATACCCTTGCCGGAGTCGGCTATGACCAGTTGTACCGAATTGTCCGTTGTGTTTGAAAAAATGCGGATCTGGCCGTTGCGGGCGTATTTGCTGGCATTGTCGATGAGGTTATGGACTACGACGGAGAGTAGCTCCGGGTTGGAGCGAATAGTGAGGCCGGCAGGCACTTCATTTAACACCTCATTTCCATAAAGCAAAAATACCTTTTCAAACAAGGCCAGCTTCTGGGCGATCAGCTCCGAAAGGTCTACCTGCGCCATTTCCACTTTGCTGTGGTAGAGCGTCGTCCGCACATAACTGAGCAGATTGTCCAGGAAATTGGTCATTTGTACCAGGCTTTGTTCCAGCGCATTACCCACCTCGTTCAGCATCTTGTGCTGGCCCATTTCGTTGAGCTTCGGAATCTGCCGGGACGCCTGCGTCACATATTTCAGCGGCGCGCGCACGTCATGCGTAATGGACGCGATCAGGTGTGCCTGGATATTCAGTTGCCGGCTAAGTTCGTTTTGGGACTCTTTTAATGCCGCCGTTCGTTCGTTGACGGCGCGTTCGAGGTCTTCATTTTTCTTTTTGATGGTGGCGGTGCGCCATTTCAGCAGAAGATATACGCCCCAAAGAAGGATCAGTACAAGCAGCGCTTTAAACCAGAAAGTCTCATACCAGGCCGAGGGTATCATGATAATGAGTTGTTTTTCGAGATAATTCTCCGGGCCGAAGCCATTGAGTTTCCTCACGGTGAGCAGATACCGGCCGCTGCCCAGACCGTTGAAAACAATATCGCCGCTTTCAGGAACGGCTAGCCAGGAACCCTTCTGCTGGTTTCCCGATAGCCGGTAATCTATCAGAACATTGCTGTTGGGGCCAAAATAGGGGGTGGAAACGGAAAGTTTGAGAAACTCGAAATCGCTTGTCAGATGCAGCGTGTCGGCGTAGTGCAGGGGCTTTCCATTATATTCCAGCTCGTCGATCAGTAGGTTTTTGTCGGGTAGCAGCGGTTGCACCTGCCCGGGCCGGAAATGGACGAGTCCGTTGATCGACGGCATGACCAGCGTGCCATCGGGTGTTAGAAGCGAACAGGGAGAGCAGCCTCCGTTAAATTCATTGGTCAGGAAGCCGCTCAGGTAATCGTAGTAGAGGTAGTAAGGTTGCTGTCGCGGCCGGGCGGCGTAGGCGCGCAGGTCGTTGCCACGTATTTGGAAAAGGCCTTTGTTGGTAGGTACCCAAAAATAGCCGTTGCGGTCCTCGGTAATGCAATGCGCGGATGTAAGGAGTTTCTTCCGGTCGAGGGGGAAAAGTGTAAATTGTTTACCATGGATTAAAAACAGTCCTTTTCCGTAAATACTTCCCCAGATTTCGGTATCCGTGTTTTTCAAATTCCGGACGAAAATAGTCCGGATATGCTCGTTTGCGAGGTTTTTGATCTTTTTAGCTTTAAAATCGGTTAACGTGAGCCGGTATAGGCCCTGGTTGGTGCCAATCCAGAGCGGCCCCGGATGGCCGGGTGTCGATTTTTCCTGCTGCAAAAAACTAATGTGGACCTTGATGCCGGCAATCCTGATGAGCGTCCATTTAAGCGTCCCGGAAGCGATCCTGATGAGCCTTCCATCCCGGAAACCCATCCAGAAATTCCCTTCATTATCTTCCCGGTAGCTACTGATATCCTGGCGATTCGGCCACTTGCGTAGCAATCTGTGATCGCGGTCAAAAAGAAAGAGTGTTCCGTTCCCGACCGCCCATATGTGGCCCTTTTTGGTAACGACGGGGTTCCAGCTGACAAAACGTTCCGCTTCGGTCGTGGAAACTCTTTTGTTATTGTCAATATCGAATTCCCCGAAAGTGGTTAGTATACGCCTGTCCCGGTTCAGGCTCAGTTCATGAAACGATCGCCCTTCGCTCCCTTCGAAAACAGAGAAGTTCTTTTTTGTAAATACGAAAAGCCCCTTGGTATGACTACCCAACAGCAGGACCTTGCTGACCGGATCATAAAATGAGCTGACGATCCGGTGTTCATCGGTATTGAATCCGTCGACCAACAGCTCGGTACCAAAATGATGAGGATCTTTCGCCACGACATTATAAATCTTGTTCCGATAGGCCAGAAGGGGTGTTTTTGCAAAAATATTCCAGAGAACTTCGAGGCCCGGATGGGGTGCGGGATTGGCTCGGTTGCCGTGGGAAAAATCACCGGAAATGGAAACCGGATGGGGGCCTTGTTGGTCGATATGCGTGATAATGCCGCGTCCGCGATCCAGATAGTAGAGATTTTCGCCTATCGAGAAGTAGTTGACCACGGTATCTACACGGTTGGGTACGCTGAATCGCTCCTTGTGGCCATCGAAATAGCGTACATGACTGGTGTCGCAAAGGTAGTAGCGGCCCGGGGAGATTACCATTACAATGCCTTTCCAGGTATAGCTATACAGATGCCGGCCGGAGAGTTCGTTTGCAATGAAATAGCTGTTGGTGGCGTTTCGATAGTCGGTATTGACGGATCTCCATTCTTGCCTAAAACCCTTTTCAGGAATTGCCTTACCATTGCTTATGCGGAATCGTTCCTGGAATTCGGTAAGAAAGTAAGGTTCGCCGTTTGTGTTGCCTTTAAAACTCTGCGTAATGCGGTTGGTCGCCCCCTTTGCGCTCCACGTATTGACGACGCGGAATTTACGCCCGTCGAACCTTACCAGCCCGTCTTCGGTGGCCAGCCAGAAAAACCCGGACTGGTCTTTTACGATGGCCTTGATGCTGTTTTGGGGAAGGCCTGTTTCCGAATTATAGTTTTTGAGTGAATGATGTTCGGATTTGAACCTGATTTCCTGTGCCTTTGCAGGGGTAAACAAGCAGCTTAAAGAAAGGGCAGCGCACAGCAACAGGCGCGCGAGGACGGCGCCGTTGAGCAATTTCAGGCGGGAAGTGCGGCTCATCAATTTCTTATTGTGCAGGGATCGTGCAAAATAATTCAAATAATTCTCGCTTATGCACTTTGGATTAAGAAAGTTCTGCCTGGCTGGAAATGCAAAAAAGCCACTTTCGAAAGAAAGTGGCTTTGGCCTGTGTAGCGGGAGCTGGACTCGAACCAGCGACCTTTGGGTTATGAGCCCAACGAGCTACCAACTGCTCCATCCCGCGGTGTCGTTGAATTGGAGTGCAAACATACAACAAATGTTTTACAGAAAACAACTATTTTTGTGAAAACTTTTGAAAAAAGTTTGCCTCTAACATACTGACACCAAATTTATGAGTTCATATTCAGGCGCTTCCGGTTTCGGGTGGCGTATTCATCAGGTGCTGCTGATCAGGTTGCTCGGCATGATGATTTTGTTCAGCATTTGCCGGATCCTCTTTTATTTGTTCAACCAGTCATTTTTTCCGGGCGTAAATCTTGCGCTGGCGCCGCGGCTGTTTTTCGGGGGTTTGCGTTTCGACCTCGTGGCAGTGCTGTATGTCAACATCCTTTACGTTTTCCTGACGCTGGTCCCTGTTACATTCAAGTACCGGCCGACGTTCCAGAAATTTCTGGACTATCTTTTTATCGTAACCAACAGCGTTGCCCTGTTGGCGAACTGTGCCGACTTCATTTATTATCGCTTCACGATCAAAAGGAGTACCTGGTCGGTTTTGGAGGAGTTTTCGCATGAAAACAACATGCACAAGCTGTTTGGAGGCTTTTTGGTGCATTACTGGTATGTGGCGCTGGTATGGGTGCTGCTGGTGGCGCTGGTGGTGTACATAACGCGCCGCTGGCGGGTCGAATTCAAGCCGCTGCGGCCGGCCTGGCAGATATTCCTGGTACACAGTGTATTAATGACCATTGCGGTGTTCCTGTTCATCGGTGGCGTGAAAGGTGGTTTCCGGCACAGTACCCGGCCGATTACGCTGAGCAACGCGGGAGAATATGTAGAAAGGCCCAAGGAAATGTTCATCGTACTGAATACGCCTTTCTGCATTTTCAAAACACTGAAAAGAGCGGACTACCAGCGCGCAGATTATTTCCGGAACGAGCAGGAAATGAATGCCGTTTATTCTCCCATTCACACACCCGACCCGAATGCACCGGCATTTCGTCCGAAAAACGTCGTGATCCTGATATGGGAAAGTTTCGGGAAGGAAATGGTGGGGACTTACAACCGGGACTTGGAGAACGGTACCTATAAAGGTTACACGCCGTTTATCGATTCGCTGATGCAGCACAGCAGGGTGCATTGGTACTCATTCGCCAATGGCGCGAAATCGATCGAAGCTATTCCGTCGGTACTGACGAGCATTCCCGGCATTTTGGAACCGTTTGTCCTGACACGTTATACCGATAACAAATTGCCGAGCCTGCCCGAAATACTGCAAGCCAAGGGTTACCACACTTCGTTCTTCCATGGCGCACCCAACGGCTCGATGGGTTTTAAGGCATTCACCAATTTGATCGGTATCAAAGACTATTACGGTAAAACCGAATACAATAACGATGCGGATTATGATGGTATCTGGGGAATTTGGGACGAGGAGTTTATGCAGTTCTGGTCCAAAAAACTCAATTCGTTCCAGGAACCATTCATGAGCACATTATTCACGGTATCATCGCACGACCCGTTCCAGATCCCGGCGCGCTACAAAGGCAAATTCCCGAAAGGCCCGCTGCCGATTTACGAGACAATGGGTTATACCGACAATGCATTGCGGAAGTTCTTCGATTCCGTCAAAACGAAGCCCTGGTTCAAGAATACGCTGTTTGTGATCACCGCAGACCATTCGGCCACATTCGCGCACTATCCGCAGTACCAGACGTCGGTGGGGAACTTCTCGGTACCTATTCTTTTTTACGCGCCGAGCGACGCCTCGCCGGGCGACGCTTCGCCGGGCGAGGCGTTAATGACCGGCACGGACAGCAGCCGACTGGTCCAGCAAATCGACATTATGCCGTCTATTCTCGGTTACCTGCATTACGACAAACCCTATTTTGGTTTTGGGAAAAACATCTTCGGGAACCCTCCGATTAACTTTGCTGTCAATTATGACGGGGCGTATCAATGGTTCAACGGACCCTATGTATTGCAATTTGATGGCCGGAAAACCGTAGGTTTGTATAAATATCAGGAAGACAAGCTTTTGAAAAATAACCTTGCAGGCAGTATTCCGGAAGTCCAAGGGCCTATGGAATTGCAGGTTAAGGCATTTATCCAGCAATATTCAAACAGGATGCTGGACGACCGGTTGACGGTAACACCTTAGGTGCCATGTTTTTGGGAAGCACAAAAAAGTGAAGAAGTAGTTTTTATGGAAGAAAAAGTCGAAAATAACAATACGGAGTTACGCAACCACCGGGCTGGTTTTGTGAGCATTGTCGGGAAACCCAATGTTGGAAAGTCCACGCTAATGAACGTGCTCGTAGGGGAAAGGATGTCGATCATCACCTCGAAAGCGCAGACGACCCGTCACCGCATTATCGGGATTTTGAACGGGAAGCATGAGGAGATCCCTTTCCAGCTCGTGTATTCCGATACGCCGGGGGTGATCAAGCCATCGTACAAGCTCCACGACTCGATGATGACGTTTGTGAAAGGCTCGTTGGAAGATGCCGACGTAGTGCTTTTTGTGGTGGAAATAGGGGAGAAAGCGGCCGAGCACGAGGTACTGCCGCTGCTGAAACGGACAGAGGCACCGGTCGTTTTGGTTTTGAATAAAATCGATCTTTCGAACGAAGAAGAGGTGAAGCAGAAAATGCAGGAATGGGACGATGAGATCCACCCTGCGGCCATTGTACCGATCTCCGCGTTGGAAAAGGCGAATATCGGGACCTTGTTCGACGCGATCGTGACGCGATTGCCGTTCCACCCGCCTTATTTCGATGAGGATGAACTAACCGACAAGCCGGAGCGTTTCTTTGCTTCGGAAATCATCCGCGAAAAAATCTTCTTGAACTACCGCCAGGAAATTCCATACAGCTCCGAAGTAGTAATCACTGAATTTAAGGATAAGGACGACATCATTGTGATCCGTGCAGAGATTCTGGTCGAACGTAAAAGCCAGAAAGGGATCATTATTGGTGAAAAAGGGGAAATGTTGAAGAAAGTCGGCACGCAGGCCCGGCAGGACCTAGAAGATTTCTTTGGCAAAAAAGTCTTCCTCGAACAGCACGTAAAAGTAGAACCGGATTGGAGAAGCAAGGAAAACAAGCTCCGTCAGCTCGGTTATCAGGAATAAATTTTAAATAAAACGAATGAAGAATGGGCGTCAGGCCTGTTCGGATCATATTAATAGTAAGAAAAATGGGAAATATAATATCGATTGTTGGTCGTCCGAACGTGGGCAAATCCACTTTGTTCAACCGCCTCACCGAAAGCCGGAAGGCGATTATGGATAACCAGAGCGGCGTAACCCGCGACAGGCATTACGGTTACGGCGAATGGACTGACCAATATTTCACAGTGATCGACACGGGCGGTTATGTAGTAGGCTCGGAAGATATTTTTGAAGGCGCCATCCGCGACCAGGTCGAACTCGCAATCGAGGAATCGACAGTAGTTCTTTTTATGGTGGATACCATGACCGGCCTTACCGATCTTGATAAAGATTTCGCAAATGTGCTCCGCCGCTTCAACAAGCCGGTTTACCTGGTAGCAAATAAAGCTGAAACAACTGAACGCTATCAGTCGGCCGGTGAATTTTATGAATTGGGTTTGGGTGATGAAATCTTCGCGATTTCCGCGCAAACAGGTTTCGGTACAGGCGAGCTCCTTGACAAAGTTATCCAGCATTTCGAAACCGCGGGCATTGAAAATCCGGAGGAAGGCATCCCGCGCATTGCGATCATGGGACGCCCGAATGTGGGTAAATCCTCGTTCCTGAACGTGCTCACCGGCACCGACCGCAGTATCGTAACCGATATCGCAGGTACCACGCGCGACGCGATACATACGCATTACAATGCGTTCGGGATGAATTTTATCCTGACCGATACCGCCGGCATCCGCCGAAAATCGCGGGTGAAGGAGGATATCGAGTTTTATTCGACCCTGCGCTCGGTCAAAGCGATGGAGGAATCCGACGTTTGTATCGTCCTGCTGGATGCTACTTTGGGACTAGAAGGCCAGGATATGAACATTATCGGTCAGGCCGACAAGGCGAAAAAGGGCATTGTGATCATGGTCAACAAATGGGACCTGGTTGAGAAAGATTCTAAAACAGCCGATGCCTACAAAAAGGCGTTGCTCGAAAAGCTCGCGCCGATGAACTATATGCCGATCATTTTCGCGTCGGTAGTTGAAAAACAGCGCATTCACCAGGTTATGGAGAAAGCGATGGAAGTTTATCAGAACAAAACCAAGAAAATTACCACTTCGAAACTGAACGAGGTAATGCAGGCGGAAATTGAAAAATACCCGCCACCGGCACACCGTGGCAAGTATATCAATATCAAATATATGATCCAGCTGCCGACACCTTCGCCGACGTTCGTCTTTTTCAGCAGCCATCCAAAGCATGTGAAGGAGCCGTATCTGCGCTACCTCGAAAACCGTTTGCGCGAAAACTTCGACTTTTCGGGAGTACCTATCACGATATTCTTCCGCGAAAAATAGGTTGTACCAAATACAGACAGAAGCGTCGGCGGGGTTTTTCCTTGCCGGCGCTTTCGCATTTTATCCATAACCTACTACTATTCAGATGGGAAATTGGACGGTTCGTCTTTTTTTAGATAATCTCAAGCAACCTTTTATATTACTTTTACATCTGTTATCCGGCCAGGTACGGTACTTTGAGAAGGTCCTGGAAAAATTTTCAAAAAAAATGTTAAAAACAAGGTACTATGTATTGCAAGATACCTAATGAAACATATATATTTGTAAGGTCAATTAGTTACACATAATTCCACCCGGCTCTACCCGGAATTCTTAACGATTGAATACAAGCCATGAAAACACTCAGAATCTTAATATTACTCTTCGTCATCAGCCTGCAAGCCAGTGCAACAGGCTATGTACACAACATGTTTGTGGCGCACAGAAAGTTGCAGTCCGGCAAGGAATGTGTAACTGAAAGAACGGTTGCGAGAAAAGCAAAGCCAGCTTTGAAGGCGAAGGCTCCTGTACAGGTGAAGCACGCGGGTGTGATCAAAAATACGAGCGCCGGCATGCAGGGTTCTGAAATTATGACATTGAATGCGCGCATCCTGGAAGAAGGTCCTGCTGCATTTTTTGAAAGCGAATCCGAGGAAAACGAAGGCGATTCTATGGTAACCAAGCTGGTAAGCGCGGTTCGGTGCGTGATCTACACCTTCATTCCCAGGCTGGGACGTTCGTAAACAATATTAGCTATCATTCGAAAGAGCTGCAAAGTCAACCTTTGCAGCTCTTTTGTTTATCAGCCTACTGTGTTGGTTAAAGTGCCAATCGGCTCGATGGTAATGTGAACGACGTCGCCGGATTTCAATGTAAAATCGGAAGAAGGCACAATGCCGGTGCCGGTCATAAGGTAGCAGCCGTGCGGGAAAGCCATTTCGCGGTACAGGAAATGCAGCAGCTCCTCGGGTTTGCGTTTCATTTGGGCCAAAGTAACCTGCCCGTTGAAAACTTCCTCGCCTCCGCGCACGATCGAAAGGTCGATCACGGTATCGGCTCCGAGCCGTTCTTTAAATACATAAAGGCAAGGCCCCAGCGCTGCGCTGCCGGTGTATGATTTTGCTTGCGGCAAATACAATGGATTTTCTCCCTCGATGCTTCTGGAACTCATGTCGTTTCCGATGGTGTAACCTACTAATGCACCTTCCGAGGTAGCAAATAGGGTTAGTTCAGGCTCGGGAACGTCCCAGGTCGAGTCTTTACGAATGCGTACCGTGCCATGGTGACCCACAACACGCCAGGCCGTAGATTTAAAGAACAGCTCCGGACGTTCGGCTTCATAGACGCGGTCGTAGAAACTTCCGCCGCCTGCTTTTTCGGATTCTTCCATCCGTGCGGTGCGGCTTTTGAAATAGGTCACACCCGAAGCCCAGACCTCCTGTGTCCCGATAGGCGCCAGCGCGTCCGGCATCGGGAAGTCTTCACTGAATGTCAGAGGGATAAGGCTTTGGCTCTGACTTTCCAGCCATTCGTACAGGTTGTTCCGGTTCACGACAACGTCCCAGTCGGTTTCGTGGAGGCGGTAGAAAATGTCCTCGTTTTCAAGGAGGATCCCATTTTCAGTCTTATATAACTTCATGAAATGCAGATTTTGGTTTTGCCTGAATAAGTCCCCGGTGGGGCGTCTTTACTGTTAAATACGGACAGGAAAGTGTTTCAGGCCACTATCAAATCTTTTCCTTCAAAAAGTCCGCAGTATAATTCCCTTCCAGTTTTACCATCTCTTCCGGCGTACCGGCGAATGTCAGCTGTCCGCCGTTTTCGCCGCCCTCGGGGCCGAGGTCGATGATCCAGTCGGCGCTCTTGATGACTTCCATGTTATGTTCGATAATGATCACGCTGTCGCCTTGTTCTACCAATGCATTAATGGCTTTCAGGAGCTTTTTAATGTCATGAAAATGCAAACCGGTGGTCGGTTCATCGAAAATGAAGAGCGTCTTACCCTTGTTGGAAGAGCCTTTACCCAAGAAGGATGCTAGTTTGACGCGTTGCGCTTCACCGCCGGATAATGTATTGGACGATTGCCCGAGCCCGACGTAACCAAGCCCCACTTCTTGAAGAGGGAGCAATTTATCGGCCAGCTTCGGCTCTGATTCCCTAAAAAATTCGATAGCTTCATCGACGGTCATATCCAGGATCTCGGCGACGTCTTTGTCGTGGTATTTTACCTCTTGAACCTCCTGCTTGAAACGCTTGCCGTTACAGCCCTCGCAAGTGAGGTAAATATCGGCCATAAACTGCATTTCGATCTTCACCTGGCCCTCGCCCTGGCATATTTCGCAGCGGCCGCCATCGACGTTGAAGGAGAAATGCGAAGGTTTGTAGCCCCGCGCCTTCGAAAGTGGTTGTTCCGACATCATCTGCCGGATATAATCGTAAGCTTTAATATAAGTAACCGGGTTCGAGCGCGAGGATTTGCCGATCGGGTTCTGGTCGATCATTTCAACAGCTTCGATGCGATCGATACTGCCGGTAAGCTCGTCGAATCTTCCCACATCCTCGCTAAACTCGCCTTTGAGGCGCATTAATGCAGGGTAAAGGATTTTCCGGATCAATGTAGATTTCCCCGAACCACTCACGCCGGTCACGACCGTAAGGTTATTCAAAGGGATTTTGACGTCCAGCTCTTTCAAATTATTCTCCCGTGCACCTTTGATTTCGAGGAAATGCAGCGATTTTCGTCGTACAGAAGGAACCGGAATGGAATCATTTCCAAGCAGAAAATCCAAAGTATGCGATTGCGCATGAACCTCCTGACCATTCCTGACTTCCTGACCATTACTTTTCAATGCAGCGATATCGCTTTGCTTGCCCTGGAAAACCACATGGCCGCCGCCGGTTCCCGCTTCGGGACCAATATCGATGATCTGATCCGCCGCATGCATGACTTCCTCCTCGTGTTCAACCACAATAACTGTGTTACCGAGATCACGCAGCGATTCGAGCACGCCTACCAACCTTTGCGTGTCGCGGGGGTGCAAGCCTATACTCGGTTCGTCGAGAATGTACATCGAGCCCACTAATGCGCTTCCCAATGAAGTAGCGAGCTTAATGCGCTGAAACTCACCGCCGGATAATGTGCTGGTCAGCCGGTTTAAGGTCAGATAGCCGAGTCCGACGCGGTTCATATAATCCAGGCGGGATTCGATTTCGGTCAGGACGCGTCGAGCAACCTGCCGGTCGTGGTAGCCGAGTCCGAGTTGTTTAAAAAATCCGGAAACATCCTGGATAGGCATCAATACCAGGTCGGTAATGGATTTGCCGCCTATTTTGACATAGGAAGCATCCTTCCGCAAACGCGAGCCGCGGCAATCGGGGCAGGTCGTGCGCCCGCGGAAGCGAGAGAGCATTACGCGGTACTGGATTTTATGGGTTTGGGATTCGAGTTCCGTAATGAAATCGTTGATTCCCTGGAAATATTGGTTACCGGTCCAGAGCAACTCTTTTTGAGCGGGCGTGAGATCTTTGTAAGGCCTGTGGATCGGGAAATCGAATTTCACACCGTTGCGGACGAGCGGGATCAGCCATTCACCCATTTTTTCGGTACGCCAGGGCGCAATGGCACCGTCGTATACGGAGAGATTTTTATCAGGAATGACCAGATCAGGGTCTATCCCCAATATTTTTCCAAACCCTTCACATCTTTTGCAGGCACCGTAGGGGTTGTTAAAGCTGAAAAGATTGACCGTCGGTTCTTCGAATATAATGCCGTCAAGTTCGAACTTGTCAGAGAAAATTCTTTTTTCAACACCCACAATATGTACCGTGCAAGTGCCTTCTCCTTCAAAAAACGCGGTTTGTACAGAGTCGGAAAGGCGGTACTGAGTGTCCTCGTCATTGTGCCGGATCGCGGCGCGGTCGATGAGGATGAAAACCTGGTTGCCGGCTTGCGGAAACTGTCCGGGATTTTCGAGAATATCTTCGATCGAAACCACTTCCTCATTGAGGACAATGCGGTTATAGCCTTTGGAAAGCAGGATTGTGAGCTCTTCAATTTGAGAGCGGCCATCGCGGATAAGCAATGGCGCGAGGATCATCACACGCGTGCCCTCGTCATGTGCGAGCATGTAGTTCACGACGTCGGTGACGGAATCTTTTCGCACCGTTTCCCCCGAAACCGGCGAATAGGTATGCCCGATGCGTGCGAAAAGCAGTTTGAGATAATCATAAATTTCTGTGGAAGTGCCGACGGTCGACCGTGGATTACGGGTATTAACCTTTTGCTCAATGGCAATAGCTGGTGAAATGCCTTTGATATATTCTACTTCCGGCTTCTCCATCCGGCCGAGGAACTGCCGTGCATAGCTGCTGAGGCTTTCCACATACATGCGCTGGCCTTCCGCGAAGAGCGTATCGAAGGCAAGCGACGATTTTCCGGAGCCCGAAAGGCCTGTAATGACGACCAGCTTGTTGCGCGGGATCGCCACATCGATATTTTTCAGATTGTTGACACGGGCACCTTTGATCAGGATGTATTGTCTCGGATCCAGTTCATCGAACTGATCGGCCTCGATCCGGGGCACAGCTAATTGCATCATAGCGGGGTTATCGATGGATTATGATATTAGTTTGAATGATGATGTGATACTATTACAACCAAAAGCCTCGGTATTTAGTTTTCTTTAAAAACCTGGCCCGCTTTCGCAAATTTCATGCCGCTTTTCGCCGCTTCTTCAAATATAGGATCGGCGAAATGCCCGAAGTTGGGAACGTCGGACATGCAGTCTGTGAGCGCGATTGCTTTTTCAGCTAATGCAGGGGCATATTTCACGATCTGCCGGATGCTGGTCGCCACGCAATGCGAGCGTGCTTCGCCGGCCACGAGTACCTGGTCAAATGCATGGAGGTCCGCCAGAAAATTCTCGTTCAGTTCCGTTTCCGGCGCGTTGGCTACCGGTACCTGCGCTTTGAAAACCCCGAAATGTTCGGTCAACGGGTTAATGCCCTTCGAAATCGTGTGGTAGTCGCGGCGGGTGCGGTGCGCCCACGCAAGTACGGAATGCATGAGTGTGTCGTCGATTGCCGCGCCTTTTGAGCCGATCAGGCAATGTTCCGGCCATATGAAATGCTGGAATTCGCCTTCCGCTTCCAATGTTTGCAGGTATTGCAAAACATATTCGCGGTGATAGCGCGGCGCCCATTTGCCGGCCTCCACCGATTGGGCGGATATCAATGTGAACGGCGCGACCGTATTGCCGTTCCGGTCCTCCCAGAAAAGCGGGTGTGCAATGTCGAGCACCTTGTGGGTATCGAGCGTCAGGAATATTGAATCGATTTTATCGCCTTCCAGCGCAATGAGGCTGGCAATGCGCTCCACGTCTTTTTCGGCGCCCGGCACGTATAAAGTCCCGTTAGGGTTACAGAAATCGTATTGGGCGTCGATGATCAGCAATGCGGTCTTTTTCATTGATAAATGGGTGTGTTAAAATTCGAGCTCGTGCGGCAGCTCCATTTGCCGGGCGTACATTTTGGAACAGAGGCTGTAAACGAGTTGCAGCATCCGGTTGGTGTCTTTGATGTAATCGGTCCGGTAATCTTCGTCGAGCTTACTGACGCCGTTGAGGATCACCTGGGCCTTTTTGGCAATGTATAATGCGCAGGTATCGGCACGGGAAGAGTAGGTTCTCAGAATGTCGGAGTAACCTTCGAGGAATGTATTGAGCAGAAAGATATTCAACTCGATTCCCCCGATTTTGTCCTTGGTAACCTTCACATGGTAAGCGATATCCGCGCTGAGGCTGCGCATATCCGTTAGTACCCAACCGGGCGTGTTCTGGTTGAATTTCGATGTCCGCACGATCCGCCCCATGAGCTCTTCCCGTCTTTCGGGAATGGTGGAGCTGTCCTCGATCAGCTCGAAATGCAGACGGTCGCTCAGGGTTTTGTCTTTGGTAATCAGCCGCAGGAGCAATTTATCCTTTTCTTTCGCAGGCATCTGGATAATCGCCTTTTTGAGCTGTTCAGGTAATGCCATTCGGGTGCTTTTAATAACTTTTAGTTTAATTCCCGGCTCAACCACTTAACTTTATAGCCCATAAAAAGGCCGGGAAGCTTTTACAAAAATATAAAATACAGATACACATTATGATTTCAGTGGCTATGTGTACTTACAACGGGGCAAAGTTCCTGCCCGAACAGTTGAAGAGCATTGCTGATCAGACGGTTTCGGTGGACGAATTGGTTGTTTGTGACGACAGATCTAAGGACGACACTATTGAAATCATAAAATCTTTCGCTGCTACCAGCAAATTCCCCGTTCGCATCCATGTGAACGAGCAGAATCTCGGTTCTACCAGGAATTTTGAGAAATGCCTTTCGCTGTGCGAAGGTGACGTGATTTTTCTCTGTGACCAGGACGACCGCTGGCGAAAAGACAAGGTGCAGAAGCAGCTTGCGTTCCTGAATGCGCATCCGGAGCTCGACGCGGTATTCAGCAATGCGGAAATGATCAATGACGATTCGGAACCTAACGGCAGGACTATCTGGGAAGAAATCGAGTTTGACAGAGGACGGCAGCAGATCTGGGAGAGCGGCAGGCCCCATGAGATACTTTTTAACGGATTTGTAGTTACGGGAGCTACGCTGGCGCTCCGCAAATCGTGCCTCCAACGACTCATGCCGTTCCCGACGCACGTGCAGGACCTCATCCACGACGCCTGGATAGCCATGGTACTGAGCCTGGAAAACAAGATAGAATTCATCCCCGAATCCCTGATTTCGTACCGCATCCATTCTAGCCAGCAGGTGGGGTTTGGCAACAAGGTCGAGAAAGTACAGCTCGCCCACCGTTTCAAACGCGACCGGAAGTTAAAGCTCGTTCCGTTGAAAGAAAAGGCCGACAAGCTGCATGAGCTTTATCTGCTCCTTCGCGCGCTTCCGTTCGTCCCGCGTGAGAAGCTGATCAAATTGTATCTTTCACAAAAGCATTTTTACACCCGTGCGGGACTGCCCGATAGCCGTTTCAAACGGCTTACACCGGTGCTGAGCCAACTGCTGCGCGGGTATTACCGGTTCAGCAGTAAAGACTGGTGGCTGCCGGCCGTGGGGGATTTACTCGAATAGGAACTGGATTAATATTGAAAATGGCTGAAAAAAAGTCGTTGGTTGCGGTAGTAATACCTGTGTATCAGGCAAATCTGACGGATGCCGAGCAAATGTCGCTTAGGCAATGCATGGCTGTGCTGGGTAGTTATCCGGTGATCGTGGTGAAACCGGCCGACCTCGATCTTTCCGCATTGGAACAGCAATACCCCGCACTGACGGTCCGGTCTTTCGATAGCAGCTTTTTCGCCGACGTCGACGCTTATAACCGGTTGATGGTGTCCATTGATTTTTACAGAACTTTCACTGCCTACGAATACATCCTTATTTACCAGCTCGACGCATTTGTTTTCCGTGACGAGCTCAAAGAATGGTGTGCCAAAGGTTATGATTATATAGGCGCGCCGTCGCTTCATATGCCAGCGTTCGACACGATCCCTGCGGAATCGGCCCGGGATTTTGCGGATGCATTGTCTGCCCATCGTGTCGTGCTGAATGGAGGCCTTTCCTTGCGGAGAATTCCTGCATTTTTACGCTATCTGAGGATTTACAACTTCTTCTATCCTTCCTGGAAAGGCAACGAAGATATGCTTTTCTGCCAGGAAGCGACGCGGCTCAAACCGATGAAAATCTTCATGAAGTTACCCCAATGGCCCGAAGCATTGCATTTCGCATTTGAGAAAAGCCCGGCAGCCAGTTATGAGCTTACAAACCATCAGCTCCCTTTCGCCTGCCATGCCTGGGAACGCTACGACGTGGCTTTTTGGGCTCCATTTATCCCTGTAAACCAGTGACTTTCTGCGTTTAACAATTTTTAACAAACTATCATCGGTTTTCGGACGTTCTTGCTGATATTTAGTCAAAACCCCAATATCGCTATGAATTTCAAGTTGCTTTCGGCCAGTTTTGGAGCCATTTTACTGTCAATCCATACCAGCTTCGGGCAAATTACTGAGAATCCCAGGGTAGAGGAATCGTCGGTTCCCTATGTGAAAATCAAGAAGGTAGAACTGACGGACGCCAACACGATTATTTACCTTCAGTTTACCGAGCCTAAAAACCAAAAGCAGCCCCAGTTCCGCTCGCAACCGAGGACGTCGCCATTCCCCGACTCGCGCATTCCGCAGTTTCCACAGCAGGGCATAGGCCAGAGCCAGATCTGGCTCGATCCCGAGACCCGGCTTTACAAGCCCGGCGAGATCGATAAAAAATTCAAGTTCATCAGGGCTGAAAACATTACTACCACCACTAAAACGAGTGTTGCTAATGGTGATACGGTTGATTTTGTGGCCTATTTCGAAAGGCTTACACCGGGAATAGAGGAGTTCGATTTCTACGAAGGCAGAAGTTCGCAGGGAACCCAGTCTTGGAATTTTTACGGAATTCACGTCAAAAACCCGCTCAAAAAACAGCCTGAAAAGTCGTCGAAGCCCCTGGCGAAAGCTGCGGCACCGCCTGCCAAAAAGCCTGCTGTCAAGCCAGCCGTAAAAGCACCTCAAAAGCCGGCTCCGGCACCCGCTGCGAAGAAGGAGACCGAAATGGCCGTTTTGAGAGGCACGGTTTACAATGCGAAAACGAAGGAACCGATTGCCGCGCAGCTCTCCTATGTTGAAAGCGGCGATACGCTGCAAATCCGGTCGTCGTCCGGAAAATACCGTGTGGGTGTCGATGCGCGCGAGCAATACAAGTTCCGTGTGATGGCCCGGGGCTATTATGGGTCGTCGTTCAACCTTGCGCCTGGCGATTCTGCGGGCCAATCTTTCGATCAGGATGTGTATTTAACACCGCTGATCGTCGGCGAAACGATTTTGCTTCCTAATATCTATTTTGAAACCTCCCAATACACCCTTCTTCCGGAATCCTTCGAAGAACTGAACCGGCTGGTGGATGTCATGCGAGATAGTCCGACTGTCAAGATCCGTGTCGAAGGCCACACCGACAATGTGGGTGATTTTGACAAAAACCTCGAGCTCTCCCGCCAGCGTGCAGAAGCGGTAAAAAATTATCTGATCGAAAAAGGCATTGAAAGCAGCCGCATTGAAGCAAAAGGCTATGGCGGAACGCGACCGCTTAAGAAAGGCAACGAAGAAGAACGGAAAAAGAACCGCAGGGTGGAGTTTGTGATAACGGAAATGTAAGCCTATTGTCGCCCAGGAGCGCGATCGAGGGGCGGTATGTCATCCTGAGCGTAGTCGAAGGATACTTGCGTGATGTGCAATGCACTTCGACTGCGCTCAGTGTGACAATCCGTCCTACCGCGCCTTAATAATATTGGTAAACTCCCTCGATTTCAACGACGCGCCGCCTACCAGGCCGCCGTCGATATCCGGTGCTGAGAACAGCTCGGGAGCGCTGGCTGCTGTAACGCTTCCGCCGTAAAGGATCGAAATTTCGTCGGCTACTTCCGCGCCATATTTTGAGGCGATGTGTGCCCGCAATGCCGCGTGCATATCCTGCGCCTGCTCTGCCGAAGCCGTAAGACCCGTTCCGATGGCCCAGATCGGCTCGTAAGCGATTACGACCGATTTCAATTGCTCTTCTGAAAGGTGGAAGAGGCTTTCGGTCAGCTGGTTTTTCACAAAACCGATATAATCTTCATTCTGGCGCTGTTCGAGCGATTCGCCGCAGCAAAAAATAGGGGAAACGCCGTTGGCCAATGCGGTATTTACTTTTTCTGCCAGCAATGCATTGGTTTCGTTGAAATACTGGCGGCGCTCGCTGTGGCCGATCAGCACATACTGTACACCGATCGATTGCAGCATTTGTGCGGAAATCTCACCGGTAAATGCACCCGAAACTTTATCGGAGCAGTTTTGAGCCGCCAATGCGAAGTTAGGCTCGTTCTCGATATATTTTTGAATCGTAGTAAGGTAAATCGCAGGAGGGCAAAGGATGATTTTCGCGTCATTCCGGACCTCGTCTTTGGCCATATTAACGAGCTCTGAAGTAAGCGCAACTGCTTCATCCAGAACCTTGTTCATCTTCCAGTTACCGGCAACAATTTTTTTTCGCATGAGAAAATTTTTATTGTGGGAAAAAGTCATTTTACGCAACAAAAGTACCATATTTTCATCATTTACGTGATTATATATATGTGATCAAAAAAATGTCGGAAAGTTTGCACATATCGAGATTTTTTTGTGTTTTATTAATGCAAAATCAACTATTTTTACTTGAATTAACCGATTGGACTGAATTCGATACTTAGCGTACACCGAAGAATATAAATAGGAATATAAGTCATTTATAGTCAACGTGTTTTGTGATGTTACCCGCAGAAATAGAAACATAGCCATTTAAAGAAAGGAGGCCACGATGAAAACGTCTAAGTGGTTCATAGCAGCGATCATACTTTTTACTCACACCCTGACATTCGGCCATTCAAGCGACGTACCCCCTGTATCAGAGGAAAAGTATGGTTACTTTTTAGACAAAAACCATAAAACAGCACGCATCCCGTTCGAGCTGCATTCCAACCTGATATTGCTTTACGCGAAGATCAACGACAATGACTCGCTGCGTTTTATCCTCGACACGGGCGTTAGTTCCATTATCATTACCGATCCGAATATCCTCAAAGCCGACAAGCTGCGTTTAACCCGTAAGGTGAACCTCACAGGGGCGGGCGAGGGGGCATCCATTTCGGCGCATGTCGCGATCGACAACCGGTTTTCGATGGGCAGGCTCAAAGCCAACCACCAGAATATCGTGATCCTCGAACAGGACTTCCTGCGGCTTTCCGAATACGTAGGCGTGCCTGTACACGGCATTTTTGGCTATGAGATCTTCAACAACTTCGTTGTAACGATTGATTTTGCCAAAAAGGAAATACTGCTGATGCGGCCGGACAGGTACAAATACAAAAGCAGCAAGGGCGACAAGCATCCGCTTATTATCGAGGATACCAAGCCGTTTACCGATGCTGTGACGCTTTTTGCCGACGGTCGCGAGCATCCGATCCGGGTACTGATCGATACAGGCGCAGGACATGCGCTGCTGCTGAACAATACCCGCAAAGAGACCTTCCGCTTACCGGAAAAAGTGATTCGTGCGCAATTGGGCAGGGGTTTGAATGGCGTTATTAACGGAAACCTTGGCCGCGTCGATAAAATGCGTCTGGGCCGCTTCGTGTTGAACAATGTGGTAGCCTCATTTCCCGACAGTATCGCATTCGGTTCGAAAATCCGGGCCGGCGCAGAGCGTCAGGGTAATATCGGTTGCGAACTGCTCCGCCGCTTCAAGGTCACATTCAATTACAGCGAGCACTACATGGTGCTGAAACCGATCAGAAGCCGCCTGCGCGAGAAATTTGAGCATGATATGAGCGGCATGGAAATCCGTGCGGAAGGAAGCGACCTCCGTTCCTACATTGTGAACCATGTCGTAACCGATTCTCCGGCAGCACACGCCGGGTTGATGGAAGGCGACCAGTTGCTGTTTATCGACGATCATTCGGCTTCGGAGCTCAATGTGAGCGAAATATACAAGCTTTTGCAGCGGGGCGACGGCAAAAACGTGGATTTGCTGGTGAAACGGAAAGGCGATATTTTCTTTACCCAGGTCACACTGCGCAGAATGATTTAGTACTTTTGGCCAAACTAAAACCCGGCCATTTGGATCGCTTCATCATTACCGAAGACGGCTCGCATTCGCTGTTCAGTGCGCAGTTCAAGCAGCAATACCATTCACTGCAAGGTGCCCTGATGGAATCGGAGCACATTTATATCAATCTCGGTTTAAAGCCGGTCCTGGAAAATGCTTCGGGACCGGTTTACGTTTTTGAAATGGGCTTCGGCACCGGGCTGAATGCCTTCCTCGCCTGGAAACTTGCCGATAGCCTCCAAAAGCAGGTTTTCTACACTTCCGTGGAGGCTTATCCCGTATCGTTGCTGGAAGCTTCGCAACTGAATTACGAGGAAGCGACCGGCTCCACCGGTTTCATGCAGTTGCACCATGCACCCTGGGGCGCGGAAACGGCAATTTCTCCTTTTTTTAGCCTGCAAAAGGTACATGCTACTGTGCAGGACTTTACCTCGGAGCGTTTTTTTGACGTTATTTTCTACGATGCTTTCGATCCGCGCGCGCAGCCGGAGCTTTGGACGGAGGAAATTTTCTCTAAAATAGCGGCCCAAACAACCCAAGGAGGCGTATTAGTAACATATTCTTCGAAAGGGATCGTTAAAAGGGCACTGGCTGCGGGTGGATTCAAAGTGGAGCGGCATAAGGGCCCGGGCAGAAAGACCCACGTCCTGAAAGCTATCAGATTGTGAAATATTTAATAGAATCAGATATTAGTATGAATTACCAAAATATTATTAGCCAGGAACTTAAAGAAGCACAAACAGTTCTCGACAATTTCCTGAGCGACCCGGAGCAAATTGAAAAGATCGAAAAAGCGGCTGGCCTGATGGCCGAAGCGATCATTCATAACGGCAAAATCCTTTCCTGCGGCAACGGCGGATCGCATTGCGACGCCATGCATTTCGCGGAGGAACTTACCGGCCGGTACCGCGACAACCGCCGCGCGTTACCAGCCATCGCGATCTCCGATGTGAGCCATTTGAGCTGTGTCAGCAATGATTTTGGATACGAATATGTGTTTTCAAGATATATTGAAGCATTAGGCCAGCCCGGCGACGTGCTGCTTGGGCTAAGTACGAGTGGAAACTCCGCAAACATTATCCGCGCAGCCGAAGCCGCAAAGGCGAAAGGCATGAAGATCATCATCATGTCGGGGAAGGACGGCGGCAAGCTCGCGGGGGTCGCCGACATCGAAATCCGCGTACCGCATTTCGGTTATGCCGACCGCATTCAGGAAATCCACATCAAGGTCATCCACATTTTCATGCTGCTGATCGAAAAAATGGTGCTGCGGGATTGAAAGTTATGGACGGAAGTTTGTTTATTGAGAAACAAAGATAACACACCCGTACCACCCATGAACGTCCGTCCATCCGCTATCATTCTCGACAACGATAAGATCCTTACGCTGCGCTATTGCTATGGCGAAAAGGAAGTATTTGCATTGCCCGGTGGTAATCCCGATCCCGGCGAGTCGCTGTCCGATGCATTGGCCAGGGAGCTGATGGAGGAATTGGGCGTGGAAGTTGCGGTCGGGAAAATGGTCTCCTGCGGCGAAGTGATATGGCAGGAAGTGCGAAAAGAGACGCTGCACATGGTATTTAACGCAAATATAACAAAGGGCACTCCGGCGCTCGACCCGGCGCATACCACGGCGCTGGAAATTGTTTGGCTGCCTGTTTCTTCACTTTCTTCGAGGCATTTGTATCCCAATGTCGGCCCGCAGATCGCCGCATTCTGCAACGAAGCGCTACATTCCGGTCATATCGGCGTGATCGACCAGCCCTACGTGCGCTCATAAACAACATAGTTCGGGTCAATACTTCTCAGTTCGTTTCTATAAGACAGAAACATACCGTACTTTTGCGTTTTTAATAGGCAGCAGGGTAAATGGAAAACGAAAAGAAGGAGAAATTATCGAACTTCTTGCTGAGACGGGCGGATCGGGATGTATTGTCAAGAGGGCGCTCCATTTATAGCAGTGGCGGCTTAAAAGTTTCCAAACTCGATTATAATGGCCCCGGTAATGCTGAGTTCAAGGTCAAAAGCGACTATTCGATCCAGTACTACCAGATTTTCATCCGCGATTTTCTCACACCGCAAATAACCACCGAATGTTCCTGTCCGGATAAAGCCGGGCTGTGTAAACATCGCGTGGCGAGTATTTTGTACATTCTCGACAAAATGCCGACGATCAAGCAGGTGGTACATGAAATGGCCAACACGACGATCGAATTGCAGGAAATCCGCGAAATGCAGTTGCGTAGCATGGTTCTCGACGAAACCTGGCAGAATCGCGAGAATGTGGGCCCGGTTGAGATTGTGTCGGCGAAGGAAGGTGAGGCGGAATGCCAGGTGACGGACAAGGACCAGGAATTTCTGACCACATTCCGGCGCGTAAAAGGCACCCGCCAGATTCAGACTTCCTGTACCTGCAACCAGAAACTATGGGTACCGCTCTGCGAGCACAAGCTGGCGGCGCTGCTGAAACTCCGCGAAGAGCTGGGCGAGAAGGCGTTCGAGGTAATGCGCGACCTGACAGTAGAAAAAAGCAATCTGCTGGCCGAGTATGGCTATTCGCTGGATGATCAATATAAAGATAAGTTCGAGTTCCGGCTCGATGAGGACGGCGGGCTGCATTTGATCAAGCTCGACCCGGCCATCCAGAAAGTGGGTGCCTACCAGGACTGGCAATCGTTACGCGAGCGTATATTGCCCGTACAGGAGTCGTCTTTTGCCGTGACTTTGACGGAAAACGGGCAGGACGAAGAGGACCGCGTTTCTATTTTTGTGTTTTGGCCAAAAGGGAAAAATCATCTACTGGACATCGGTTTCGGGGTTTTTTCGGTCAAATTCAGCTCCAAATCCGAGAAGGTTACCAATATCCGTAACATTGCCGGTGGTTCGAGCCACTATTATTCCGCCGATGAAATTCCCGTTCTGACCGAATCCGATGCACGGCTTGTGCGTATGGCGAAGCATTGGGAAGAGGGGCTTCAAAAATTCATTCGCAAACAAGGCTGGGCATACAATGCATACCTGCATTTCGACGACGTGGAAGCCGACCAGCGTTACGAAGCCCGGAATTACGTGGGCAAGCAGCTCACCCGCGTTTTCAACGATCTCGATGGCGACAGGCTGTTCCTCGCCGATGGCGATTACGTAACCAGCAATCACCAGCTCACCCAGCTTGAACTTCACCGCGAGCCGGTGAAACTGTTTTTTGTCCTCACAGAAGACAAGGAGTTCATTACCCTCAATCCTTACGTAGAAATAAAACCCGGCACGCCGCTGGAATTGCAGAAAGTGGTGTCGCTCGACAGTTTCTGGCTGGGGCTTTACAATGAGAAGACATTGTTCCGCTGGGCAGGTATCAGCGAGGCGGAAATGGTGGCGTACCTGAGTCAGAACGGTTTTAAAATAAGGGTTAAGAAAGACTTTGGCGACGATTTCCTGAAAGACTGGATCATTCCGGTGTCTGAGAAATTCGATGTGATTTTCCAGACGCGACACCAGATACAAACCTCCCCGCTGGTTTTCCAGAAACCGAAATTTTATCTGAAAGAAGACGAGGCAAATCTGCTGATCGTGCCTGCGTATGTGTATTTGGAGGAAAACGGCAAAACCGTGCAACGGAACGAAGAAGAGCTGGAACTGCTGCACGACCAGCGCCGCACGAAAACCAGCTTCGATAATAACCAGATTACCATGCTTGAACGGGACGTTCCGGCTGAGAATGAGGTGTGGGATTGGGTGAAGGCATTGCACCCGGGCTTTGAGCATCAAACCGGTCAACCGTTTTTCTATGTGCCGTTTGAACAGGTAATGAAAAACGGCTGGCTCTTCAATTTTGTGGATGCCGCCAAGAAAAAGCATTACGAGATTTTCGGGTTCAAAGACCTGAAAAAAATGCGCTTTAACCCCAACCGCGGAATGGTGAAAGTGCACACTTCGTCGGGGATCGACTGGTTCGATATGCGGATCGAGATCACTTTTGGCGATCAGACGGTAACATTGGCCGACGCGAAAAAAGCGTTACTCAAAAAGCAGAACTACATTCAGTTGCAGGACGGTTCGCTGGGTGTGCTACCCGATGAATGGATCGCGAAACTGGAACCGCTTATGCAGTTTGGCCGCGTGAACGATGATCAGCTTCATTTATCGAAAATCCATTTTTCGCTGATCGACGAGCTTGTTTCGGAGATCGATAACGAGGATGTATTCCGCGAACTTTGGGAGAAGAAACAAAAGCTGCTCAATTTTAAGCAAATCCCGTCGGTACCACTTCCGCAGAACATCCAGGCGACGCTCCGGCAGTACCAGGAGGAAGGTTATAAGTGGCTCCATTTCCTCGACGAATTTCAATGGGGTGGCTGTCTGGCGGATGATATGGGTTTGGGTAAAACCCTGCAAATGCTGACATTCCTGCAAAATCAGAAAAACCTCGATCCAGAGTATACGAACCTCGTCGTAGTTCCTACGACCCTGATTTTCAACTGGCAGGCAGAGGCCGCGAAATTTACGCCTGACCTTAAATTATACGTTCATCGTGGGATGTCGAGAAGGAAGGACATTGATTTTTTCCGGGAATACGACATTATCCTCACGACCTACGGCACCATGCGGAGCGACGTCGAGTTACTGAGGCAGTTCGATTTCAACTATATTATCCTCGACGAAGCACAGGCGATCAAAAACCCCGATTCGCTCACATCCAAGGCATCGCGCCTGCTACGTGCGCGCAACCGCCTGACCATGACTGGTACGCCTGTGGAGAACAATACATTCGATTTGTATTCGCAATTTGAATTCCTGAACCCCGGAATGCTGGGTCACGCCGACTTTTTCAGGACAGAATATGCGACGCCGATTGATAAGTATCAGGATAAGGAAAAGGCCGCCGAGTTGCGTAAGCTAGTTTATCCATTCATGCTCAAACGCACGAAGGAAGAGGTTGCGACCGATTTGCCGGACAAAACCGAAACGATCCTGTTCTGCGAAATGGGTAATAAGCAACGGAAGGTCTACGATACATTCCGCGAGCGCTACCGGCAGGAGATCGCCGAAAAGCTGGCTACCGAAGGGCTTAATAAAAGTAGCTTCCTGATTCTGGAAGCATTGCTGAAATTACGCCAGATCTGCGACTCGCCTTCCATTTTATCAGGTGATGAGGATTTTGGCAACGAATCGGCGAAGCTGGAAGAAATTACGCGGGAAATCGAGGAGAACGCTTCGAATCACAAGATATTGATATTCAGCCAGTTTTTAGGAATGCTGGACCTGATCCGCAAGCACTTGGAAAAGGTGAATATCCCTTACGAATACCTCGACGGCCAGACCGTCGACCGCGCCGGGCGTGTAAACCGCTTTCAGAGCGATGATACTTGCCGTGTATTCCTGATGAGCCTCAAAGCGGGCGGGGTAGGGCTTAACCTGACCGAAGCGGATTATGTTTATCTCGTCGATCCGTGGTGGAATCCTGCCGTGGAACGCCAGGCGATCGACCGTACGCACCGTATCGGGCAGACGCGCAAGGTATTTGCCTATAAAATGATCTGTAAGGATACGATTGAAGAGAAAATTCTGCTTTTGCAGCAGCGTAAGCAGGATTTGGCGGAGGATTTGGTAGGCGGGGAATCCGGCTTTATTAAAAAGCTGAGCCAGGAAGATATTATGGGGCTTTTCAGCTAAAATCGAATGTCAGCTAAATTACTGAATCGGAATATTGGTTCAGTAATTTAGCATTTTGCTGCCTGCGGAAATGTTCAATAACCTTTGATTGGCCAGCCGGGCTGTCGGTTCCGATTTCAACGAATCGGCGGATGCGAATTCAAAGCTCTGCGAGTCGGTCAACAATTCACCATCATATTGCGATTCGGAAACGACGGTTTTAGCGCCAGTCGAAGATGAATTGTACATTTTTTCTACACTTTCGTGCTGAACCGTTCCATATCGGGCTTCTTTTTGCACTACGCACAGAATCAGTAAAACAGAGGCAATTAGCAGTGTAATTCTATTTTTCATGTCGAGAGATGTCTATTTTTTAGGGTTCCAAATCAGACAACACCTCCACAGAGAGCAAATTTTGGGCCAAAAGGTTGGAAGGAATTGAAAATGGTCATAAAAAAAGCCCATTTCCATGCAGGAAACAGGCTTTTTTTAAACATTCCAATATATTACTGCACTATGGCTGTAAATTCTATTTCAACGAGGTAGTCGGCCGATACCAGTTTACTGATTTCGTAAATACCTGTGGTGGGCTTAATGTCGCCAAAATACGCACCATGTGCGCGTGCGATATCCTCAAACAGGGTAATGTCTGTCGTGAAAATTCGCGTGCGAACTACATCTGCAAGACTGGCGCCGGCATCTTGCAACACCTTTTCAATGCGTTCGATGATATTATTCGTCTGGGCATAGGCATCATCGGCCTTCACCTTTTCCCCATCCACAATAGCAACCGTTCCGGCTACTTCGATGATATTCCCGATCCGAACCGCCCGGCAATACCCCATCTTGTCTTCCCAAGGGGATCCTGAGAGTATATTTTGTCTTGACATATTGTTGGTTAAGTATTTAAAAACGCAAATATAAGCACGTGTAACTAGTTTTGCCGTTCCCCCTCCCAAATCGCCAGCGCGAGGCGGATCTGCCCGTAATCGAACTGCTCGTTCAACAGCTCAAACAGCGGCTTCAAAGGATCATTTTTCCCGACCTGGATTTCCTGGGCGGCGGCGATGATGGTTTTGTAGGCCGCGGGTTCGATGAGTGACTTCAAATCAATGCCATGGCCGTCTTCTTTCAGTTTTACCAAATGAGAAATGATCGTCACGGGGTTGAGGTTGCGCTTTTCGGCAATTACCTTGACGGAATAACCTTCCTTATAAAGATCGAAGGTTTCCACGAATGTCATTCCTTTCATTACACGCGTGCCGGGGGCATTGTTTTCCCTTGCGAAATCGAGTATTTCATTGATGAATGCCTCGCCATAGCGCCTGAATTTTTCGGCTCCCACGCCCGACACAGCCTTCATCTGCGCTTCTGAAATCGGCTTTTTCTGTGCCATTTCCGAAAGTGAGGCGTCGCTGAAGACGACGTAAGGCGGCACGCCCAGCGTGTCGGCAAGCTGCTTGCGAAGTTGGCGGAGGCGTTCGAAAAGCGCGTCGCGGATGATCTCCTGTTTGGGTTTTTCCTTAGGCGCAAGCTCTTCTTCCTTCGCTTTCCGTTCGCTGAGCGGGATGAATTTCACGAGGTCGATCTGCTTTTCACCTTTCAGCACCTGCCAGCTTACCGCATTCAGCTTGAAGGAATGCGCCTCATCATAAGCAATGTCCATTACCCCGGAATTCAGCATTTGGCTCAGGTATTCCGACCATTCGTCGCCGCGCAGCTCGTGCCCGACGCCAAATGTAGGCAGCCGTTCGTAGCCGTGTTGGAGGATATTCCGGTTGCGGCTGCCGCGCAAAATATCGATAAGCATACCCATTGCTACTTTTTGCTCGGTGCGGGCAATGCCGGATAGTGCTTTCTGTGCAATAATGGTCGCGTCGAAGCGGGTACGCGGATTGCGGCAGACGTCGCAGTTGCCACAGTCGCGGTCCACCGGCTCGTTGAAATAGCTCAAAAGAATTCGGCGGCGGCAAATATCGGCCTCCGCATATTGTTTCATACGGTTCAGTTTGGCGTGCAGCAGTTCTTTCTGCTCCGCCGACTGGTCCGAATTGTTGATCATATCCTGCCTCGTAATAATGTCAAGATAGCTGTAAAACAATACAGTATCCGCATTAGCGCCATCGCGACCGGCCCTTCCGATCTCCTGGTAAAAACTCTCCACGTTGGAAGGCAAATTATAGTGGATCACCCAGCGTACATTGGATTTATCGATCCCCATTCCGAAGGCAATCGTCGCGACAATTACCTGAATATCATCGCGCAGGAAATTCTCCTGCACCTGCGAGCGCTTGTCGCCCGTCATACCCGCGTGGTAGTAGGCCACCCTCAACCCGGCTTTCTGCAAACTGGCGGCCACCGTTTCGGTACCTTTGCGGCTGAGGCAGTAAATAATGCCCGGCTGGCCTTCGTGCTTGTTGATGAAGCGCTGGATTTGTTCGATACGCTTTCTTCCGGGAAGCACATTCAGGCTCAGGTTTGGCCTGTCGAAGCTCGAAATGAAGGTTTCTGCGTGTTCGATATTGAGCTGCTTCAATATATCGCGGCGTGTGACGCGGTCGGCGGTAGCGGTAAGCGCGACGATCGGGACGTCGGGAAAGCGCAGTTTCAGTAGGTTCAGCTGGCGGTATTCCGGGCGGAAATCGTGGCCCCAGGAAGAAATACAGTGGGACTCGTCGATTGCGAAAAGCTGCACATTCCATTCGCGCAGCAAATCAAATGTATTTCCTGCAAAAAGCCTTTCGGGTGCGATATAGAGTAGTTTCAGTTCGCCCAGCTTGATTTGCCACATGATCTGGTCCTGCTCGGCTCCCGAAATGGTGGAGTTAAGGAATGCGGCCGTGATACCATTTCCGCGCAATGCCTCCACCTGGTCTTTCATCAAGGCGATCAAAGGTGAAATGACTACTGTGAGCCCGTCGCGCAGCACGGCGGGGATCTGGAAACAGACCGACTTTCCGCCGCCGGTGGGCATGAGCACCATACAATCGCGGTTGGCCATGATGGTGTCGATGATTTCGGATTGCTGCGGGCGAAAGGAGTCGTATCCGAAATATTTTTTTAACGCTTCAAGTTTGTTGTTGGGCATGTTGTACTGATTAATGGTATTTACTCAAAAAGAATTTCCTTTCGCGCTGCAAAAATAGGCTTTCAAAATTGATACATCACCTGCAACTTTACCTCGCTGCGTTTGTTTCCTTCGATTTCGTTGAGTCCCGAACTGATCTTTTTAATATCCGAATACCGTGTTTGCGACCACCGGAGCCATATTTTGAGCTGTTTTGACACGGCATAGCGAAGCATCAGATAATGCCTCGTACCAGTGTTATAATAGGCTGGGATCGAGAATGCGTAGAGCATATCTTTCTCATACACATATTGGCGGCTGTCGTAATCGTCGGTTTTAAAAAATGCCATTCGGCCGCTGACTTCTACTTTGGAAAAATGCCAGGTCACGTCCTGCACGATCGTAAAACCATTCGAACCCTTTGAATGCGCATTTTTCAACCCGCCATATTGCAGCCGCGTCCGGAATGCACATTTGAGCGGAATTTCGTAATCGATATTGAATACGGCTGTTCGTTTAACGGAATGGATCAGCGCAGGATCGTTGTCAGCCGCCGCCGGATCATTGATTTGCTTATGTTTCTCGTGGAAAAGCCAGTAGGCATTCAGGCGTTTGGAAGGTTTCCAAAGCAAATGCAGGAAGTAGTCAAAGCCGCGGGACGGCTTATCGACCTGAAATTTCAACCACGGAAATCGGAAATAATCGATGTATACACTCCATTGCCATTTCCGCGAAGGCGACCAGCGAATACCGGCATACGCCCCGCGCTCATTAATGGGCCGGGTGGCTTCGCTGATGGGATTGCCGTAGAATGTGTGAAAGTTGCGCGCATAATGCCGGGCCATTACGGAAATGTCGAGTTTCCTGCCGGCGCTTGCGATGAGGCCTGCGATGGCGCCAGTGCCGCCGCTTCCTGAAATGGCAGCTTCGCTAAAAAAATGGATATTGTGCCAGCGGTAGTCGCCATGCAGGCCTGCAATCAGGTTTTGTTTGCCAGAAAATTCGTAGCGGTTGTAAGGCAGATCCCGCTTTTGGATATATGAATCATAGCGGGTATGGAGTATCGTTAAACCGATCTGGCCTTTTTGAGCAGCCAGTTTGTGCCCTAAATGCAAACCGATATTCTGCTCGCGAAGCACATTGTGCTTTTCAATCTCAGAAGGTGTGCGATGGTAACCGGTGACAGGCAGAGAGGTTGTAATGCTGGAATGAACGCTGTCGGATTCCTGCGTCGCATCGCGTTTTGTTCTTGAAACTAAAATCGTGACGTCGGTACGCCGAGTAATGGCCCAACTGGCCGCGATGCCGCGAAAGAAGTTGGCCTCGGTAGCGGATGTGTAGGGTTTCAAACCGGTTGTACTGCGGTACACCGTCCGGATTACTTCCGAACCTTTGCCAAGCGAAAACCCCGCTCCCAGCAGCATTCCCTGTCCGGCCTGCATTTGAAAATCCCCGATAATCAAATTTTTAAGCTTTCCCCTGTCGATGATCTGCGCATGAAAGGAAGTGTAATCAATGCCCAAAATGTGCTTTTGGGGCTTCCAGTGCCATAATCCTTCGCCGGAATCTTTTTCCAATGTTATTCCAAAACTATATGCGCCGCTCCGTGCATTGCGGTAGCGGAGGTAACCGGTGAACGGAGGCCCCTGGTATCTTGTGGTGGAGTTCGAATCCAGCGGTGCAAAACCCTTCTGTTGTTCAAGTAGTTTCCCCGAACGGAACATCAGGAAATGCTGACCAGGATTTTTTAATGCATCCCGAATGGAAACCGCTTTGGTACTGATCGTTACAAAAGGCAGTATTCTGCGGATGGTGTAAATGTCAAACCCAGGGATGGCTTGCAGTTCATAGAGGGATAACAATGCACCGGCTTTTAAGCGGTATTCGAAGAACAAACGGAGTTGTTCCTCGCTTAGGAGGAATAGGGCTGCAAGATCGTCCGGAGTGGCAGTATTGAGGTCGAGCGGACTGGCGTAGCGCTGTAAAAGTGTCTCGTAAAGTTCTTCGCTATCGTCGGGTGGAATCGGGAACAGTTCGGCGATGAAGCGGGAGATATCGATTTCACCTCGTGGAGGCTCCTGGGCAATGGCGGGAATGGAAATGCAAAACAATGTGGTTACCAACAGGAAATATCCGGAAGGAAACCCTTGAAGATCAAAAGCGTATGTTTTCATCGATCTCAGCATACGCTTCTGATATGAATGAAAAGGTTAGAAGGCTTTCAGACTTAAATCCAGACTGCGCGCCTGGTGCGTGAGCGCACCGGAGGAAATTCCATCCACACCGGTTTCGGCCACTGCGCGCAATGTTTTTTCGGTAATATTCCCGGATGCCTCTGTCTCGTACCGTCCGCCGATCCGTTTCACAGCTTCACGGAGGTCATCGAGCTTAAAATTATCCAGCATGATAATATCGACCTGCCCCACACGAAGCACCTCGTCCACCTCGGCAAGGTTCCGCGTTTCGATCTCGATTTTCAGCTTCCGACCGGTTTTTTTCAGGTACTTCTGAGCGCCGGTAATCGCTGCTTCGATGCCGCCTGCGTAATCCACGTGGTTGTCCTTCAACATAATCATGTCGTAAAGGCCCATTCGGTGGTTTACCGCGCCTCCGATTTTCACCGCCATTTTTTCAAAAAGCCTGAAATTCGGCGTAGTCTTGCGGGTATCGAGCAGTTTTACTGGCAAATCCTTGATCAGGTCCGACATTTGACGTGCATAAGTCGCGATACCGCTCATGCGCTGCATAATGTTGAGCACCAGTCGCTCGGCTTTCAGGATCAGACGTGCGTTTCCTTCTACCGTAAAAACAATGTCTCCTATTGATACGACGGAACCGTCAAAAAGTAACACATCAATTTTCGGAAGGGGGTAATTGTAATATTTAGCGGTCTCATCGAAGATGATCTGCGCCACTTCCACCCCCGCGAGTACGCCGTCCTGCTTCACCAGCAGCTTTGCGCGCTTGGTAGCATTTTCGGGAACGCTGGCCAGGGATGAATGGTCTCCGTCACCAATATCTTCCAGCAATGCAAGCCTTAGAAGATTTCGGAGTTCGTGTGGATCAGTTTCCATTTTGGTTGAAATTAAAATCAGTAGGTTTGTTGCCGGTAAGCCATATTATAGCGGATGGCAATCGAAAAAATGTTGGAGTTGGTAGCCACATTTACATCCTGTGACTTCACTTTCCGCATCAGGTACCGGCCGTCGAGGAACAAATTGTGGGCCAGAGAGTAAGACAATCTTAAATCCGTAAATAGGGTAGTCGCTTTGATGCCCTGGCCGATCTTTTGGTTGATATTGCTTTCGTCCCCTGGCCGTCCCCAATCTCTTGTTTCGTAACTTTTCGAAATATCACCGCCGTAGTTCATTTCAGGGCCGGTAGTTGGGTTCTTTCCCTGCATGGCCGACATGACGGTACCGTAAATGGATAGCCTCGGAGTAACCTTGTAACGCACGATCCCCAGATATTCCCGGAAGTTCGCGCCCAGCGGATGCGCGAGCGCCTGCCCGTAATGCATGTAATTGCGCCCGCCGTCCTTGTGTGAGTACGTGTAGGGGCGTACGACGTTGTATTCGGCCTGTAAATCGAGGTTGGGTATGCCAAATGCGTCCACGTACTTGCCGCCGAGCTGGAAGCTGTATTTGTTGGTCCACGACCCGCTGCCGTTGAAAAGGAACCTGGTTAAGAACTCATCCAAAACAAACTGGCTGTAAATCGAAGCGGTTTTGCCCACGAGCCAGCGGAAATCAAAGCCCAGTAATGCATTGTCCTGGCTACCGATGTAGGATTCCACATACCGGTAGAAAATGATGGGATTCAGATAATTGAGGTCGTACCCGCCGCCGACGGAATCGCGGTTGAAAACTTCGGCTTCAAATACCCCGAAATTAATCTTATCAGTAAGGTTAACACTCAAATGGTGGATCGCGGCAAATTTCTTTTTCCTCAAAAACTCCGAGAATGCATCCTTACCGCCATCTATCATACTGGTCCAGAGGTTGGTATAATGGAACCGCCCCAATTGGGTATCCAGGCGCAGAAATAGGTATGGGCTGCTGTTATCGGACAGGATCAGCGAGCGGTAACCGCTGCCGAATGTGTTGTAATCGTGCCCGAACTTGACATTGATGGCTTTTAGCGGGCGGAAAGTAATGTAGCCGCGGGCAGAAAGAAAGTCGTTGCCATGGTTGCGCGTCGCCTTGGCAAACCCCTCGCCCGGGAAGCTGTATTTAGGGGCAAATTCGTTTACATAACGGGGAAAACGGCCCTGATTATCAGATACAAATGTGTAAAATCCCAGCTTTTCGTTGATCATCCCCCTGATCTCCACTCCACGACCGGTAAACCATAGCGTTTGGTGTGACGTGGTATCGTAGCTATTGTCTTTCCCAATAAAATTGGTGGTGGTAAAATTGAAATGCAGGTCGAAATCCTTGTTGTGAATGCTGTACAGATCGGCCGGATGGTGGAAAAATTTGCGTTTCTGCCCTGCGGGTGGTGATTTGAACCAGCCCAGCCTTGCCAGCTTGTTGTATTTGGCCGAATCCGTGGAGATCATTCCGTTCGTCCATTCCCAACTGTCTTCGCGCAGGTAATCTATCGTTTCCCAGTCGCGGTCGGTGAGGTCAACGGTGCCTTCTTTTAATATAGAATCGGTAAGCGCCACCACGGCTTTGCGTTCGAACGGCTTAGCATTGTAGTGAAAACCTTCGGAAAATTTTCCTCTTTTGATTTCCAGACGATCGATGAGATGGTAATAGTCGTCGTTTAGCGGAACGAATGAACTTTGCGCGTGTGCGTATGCCGAGGATACCAGTGTTAAAAACAGTAATTTAAAATGCCGGATAATTCCTTGATACATAGGCAACAAAAATCTACAACGACCGCAATAAGAGCTCTTGCACGTAATTTTTAGAAATGGTGTTCCAAATTACGTCAATGAATTTGTATTATCTTGCATGGAGTAGTCTAAAAAACTGTCGCTCCCATGTTTTTACTTTCCCAAAAACCTTCCATAGCAGATCATTACCTGGCCGAATTGCGCGACGTAAATTGTCAGAAAGACCGGATGCGGTTTCGGCGGAATATGGAGCGGATGGGGGAGCTGCTGGCCTATGAAATGTCCAAAACGCTCACTTTCAAAACCGGGAAAGTAGAAACGCCGCTCGGTACGGCATCCTGCCGGTCGATGTTGCAGCCGGTCGTACTTGCCACCATTCTGCGGGCCGGATTACCGTTTCATCAGGGCTTTCTGAATATTTTCGACAATGCCGACAATGCATTCATCGGAGCCTACCGGGGCCATCACATCAATGCAGAAGAGGAATTTACGGTTGAAATGGACTACATCACAAGCCCCGATCTGACGGGTAAAATCCTTGTGATGATCGACCCGATGCTGGCAACCGGCCGGTCGATGGAAAAAGTTTACCATGCATTGCTGCGCTTCGGCATTCCTTCTCAAACACACATCGCCTCGGTTATCGCAAGCCCCGAGGGGGTTGCGTATTTGCAAAGCAGGATCCCCCAATGCCGCCTCTGGCTGGGTGCCGTGGATCAGAAGCTGAACGAACAATATTATATAGTACCAGGCCTCGGCGACGCCGGCGACCTGGCTTATGGTGAAAAATAGCCCCGCCGACGCGACTCAGTTCAGTAATTCATCAAACATAATGGACACGTAGTACGTGCTGCCCACATTCGGGCTCGCGTACGACTGGATGTACGATTTTCCAAAAAGGTTCGTCCCGCCGACTTTGATGATCGATTTGATCGCCGGGATTTTCAGGCTCACTTGCGCATCGAGATTCTTGATCGCGGGCACGCGCGTGTTGGAGAATACCGGCACATCGGTAGTAGTCGGTACCACGAAGCTCGATTCCCACAAAAACGCCTGCTGATGGCGGTACACCACATTGAACCCCCACGTGCTGGAGCTGGTAATGCGGCGGCCAAAATTGATATTATACCGGTATTTCGGCGTATTGAATTGCGAGTACTGTACTTCCGGTGATGGTGTAAAGTCTTTCAACTCGTTGTTCGCCACATTTCCGCCGACATTGAAGCCTTTCGGCAATGCATAATTCAGTCCGATCGCGAAACCGCGCGTAGTAATCGTTTCGGTTGTATTCACCGTGCGCGCAAATCCCTGATAGTTACCGACTCCGATACCTGATTCGACTGGCAGGCCTGGTGCTGCCGCAGCGGTGGGCACCACGATCACCGTTCCGCCGATCAGGTTTTTGTATTTACTGATATAGTAGTAGGCATCGATAAACAGCTTCTTCGCGATAATGCCTTTGTAGCCTATCTCATAGGACGCAATGCGCTCCGGTTTGAGTTTCACCGGCTGGTATTTGGGAAGCTTACCCAATGCATATGCCTTCGCCAGGTCGGGAATCAGGCCCGGTACCTGGGCTGCCAAAATGCCCGGAAGCTGCGCCGTCAGCACACCCGGGAGCGTTTGGTTCACCCCCGCTGTAATGGCCGCCTGGATTACGGCAGGATCATTTGGAATGGTTCCTGCCGCTACTCCCGCATTAACCTGTGCAGTTACCGCCGTGGTAACCTGTTGGGTAATGGCGGTCGTTGCCTGTTGGGTAACGACTAACGTCGCATATTGCTGGGCGCTCTGCACAACGGACGGGTCGCTGTTTACAACTGCGGTAACTGCCGCTTCGGACAAATTTTGACGAAGAATACCATTCGACAGGTTGTAACGCGAATCAAACTCCGGCAAGCCGCCTACCAGCGTTCCCGAAGGGGTTCTGAGGTCGATGTACTGGTTTTGAGTGGTTGGAATGCGGAAGCCGGTCTGGTAAGAGAGGCGGATATTATGCTCCCCAAAAGTGGTAACCGCCGATACCCGCGGTGTAAATTGCCCGTCAAAATTCTCATTCTTGTCGTAGCGGATCGAGCCGGTTAGTTTCAAATGGTCCGATAGCAGGTTTTTACCAGCTTGTACAAATGCGCCCCATTCGTTGATGGGAATGGTTCCGTCGCGGCCTTCTTTGGTATCTGAAAATAATGTCCCGGCAGAGCGAAGGGTGTAGAGACGGTAATTGGCCCCGGCGATCAGTTCCAGGAAGCGGATCTGATTTTTGAAATTATAAAACCCTTCGGCGTGGTACATATTGGTTTTATCGGCAAAACCACCTCCGCCGTCTACAATCGGCATATTGCGGTATTTGTCGAGTAACTGATTGAACGTGGAACTACCCGGCTGCGGCATACCCTGGTCGGCAAACTGCCGCGCGAGCACGTGCGCATCCGCTTCCGCGGCGCCTGACCCGCGCGCCTGTACGAACGCGCCTACGTATTGCCCGAACCAGGTGTTGTTCGGCTTGATCTCACCCAGCATGGAAACCGCGGCAAGGCCGGAAAGGTACGACTTCCCTGAGCGCTCCTGCGTAGTGTATGCCCTGACGGTAAAATTATCGCCCCGAAGTTCGAGTTTGGCCTGGGTAAGGTTAAAATCGCGCAGCGAATAGCGGCCGGTTCCCGTATAAACCGTTGTTCCGTAGCCATAGTTGACCTGTGCGATGGCTTCCACTTTCTCGTTTAAACGGTAGTGCAAAGCGGCATTTGCCTTGAAACTTTTAGTATCGTAATCCACCAGGTCCTTTTCGCGGAAGCCTGTGCGGCTGACAAACGAGTTGGGTACCAGCCCTACTTCCTCCGGCTTAATCTGGCCAGCCGCTGCCAGTGCTTTGGCTACCGCGTTGATATTGGTCTGGATTTCATCGCCATACACATTCGTACCGTCGTAATCCAGATCGGTGCCTTTTCCACGACCGGGGTCCGCATTCCCGCCCACATTGAGATTCGTATAGTTGGTAGCTTCCCAGTCCTTGGCCTGGATATACGAAAGGTTTACTTTGAATGCGAATTTGTTGTTAAATGCCTTGGCATAGCGGATTGTAGCCTCTGCAAATGGCGTGGTCGTTTTCGACCGGTTTTTTTCGTGCATGATTCCGCCTTTAAGGTTCGCGCTCAGCCCCTGGTAAAGAAACGGGCTCTTGCTGTTCATCAAAATCAGTCCGTTGACCGCATTGGGGCCGTACAGCGCCGATGCCGCGCCAGGCAATACCTCTACGCTTTCGACGTCGAGTTCGGACATGCCAATAATATTGTCGAGCGGGAAATTCAGTCCGGGTGCCTGGTTGTCCATGCCATCGATCATCTGTACGGTTCGTGGGTTGCCGGTCGCGCCGAAGCCGCGCATGTTTACCGATTTGAACAGGACGCCTTGCGTAGTCATGTCGATGCCTTTCAAATTAGAGAGCGCATCATAAAAGTTTGTCGAAGGCGAGTCGCGAATGCCCCGGATATCGAGTTTTTCGACCGCCACCGGCGATTTCATCACACTTTCTTCCACACGTGAGGCGGAAACCACAATTTCTTTACCCAGGACCGGTTGTTCAACCAGCTTGATATCGAGGTTAGACACACTCGCCGTGACCGCGATTTCCTGGGTTTGAAAGCCTACCGAACTGACGATGATGGAAAATGGCGGATTGGATGTCGTGGTCAGGGAAAATTCACCCTTTGTATCGGTTATCGTACCGGCTACTTTACCCAGAATGCGGATGCTTACGCCGGCCAGGGGTTCCTTAGTGACCGATTCGGTGACCTTGCCGGTTAAACTAATCTGCGCGAAAGAATGTTGCCAGGACAACAATACAAATAGGAAGAAGAGCAGTGCTCTGAGGGGTGTAGAAGTTTTGATCATGGTTCTTAATGGGTTGATGTCTTTAACAAGTTACTAAGAAATCAAGTTTTTATAATTATATCCAATTTTTTCTTTGGTGATTTATATGAAAACTAAATGTTTCAGACCGACCGATTTCCCTCCCGTGGTTAGCTAATTCATCATACCTACGAAAGGTTGCGCTAAACGCCGCGAACTAATTTCCCGGACATTTCGGGAACGAGGGTCGAGCATACTGACGCTTTATCACTAGTTTTGAGAGATTTATTCGCGTTACAACAAATATAGCTAACACAGATGCAGGATAATTATGTGATAATCATGGCAGGCGGCGTTGGTACCCGTTTCTGGCCGTTTAGCCGGACGGATTTCCCGAAGCAGTTCCATGACGTGCTCGGCACAGGCAGGACGCTGTTGCAGCAAACAGTCGACAGATTTGAAGGCGTCTGCCCTATCGAGAATGTGTATATAGTAACCAGTCAGGAATACAAGGAGCTTATCAAACAGCAGGTCCCCGAGTTGACCGACGACCAGATACTGCTGGAACCTCACCGCCGCAATACCGCACCCTGCATTGCTTATGCATGCTACAAAATCGCGGCTCGTAACCCCAATGCGAACGTCGTAGTGGCACCGGCAGATCATATTATCCTGAAAGAGGAGGTTTTCAAAGACACGATCAAGGTGGCACTCGGCGCGACCCGCAACGAGGATATTCTGATAACGCTCGGTATTCAGCCAACCCGCCCCGACACCGGTTATGGTTATATCCAGTATATTCCCGACAAACTGACGGTCAAAAAAGTAAAGTCTTTTACTGAAAAGCCGCATTTGGAGCTTGCATTACAATTCCTTGACAGCGGTGATTTCGTGTGGAACGCAGGTATTTTCGTCTGGAATATCAACGCATTCAAAAAAGCCCTGGCCAAGTTCCAACCCGACATTGCCGACATTTTCCAGGGTGGCAACGACCATTATTACCTCGATTCCGAGGAGACATTCGTTCAGCGGGCATATCAGCATTGCGGCAGCATTTCCATCGACAATGGTATTATGGAAAAGGCGGAGAATGTGCACGTGGTACTAGCCAGTTTCGGCTGGTCGGATCTTGGCACATGGAAATCGATGTATGAAGTATCGGAAAAGGACGCCAACCTGAATGTTGCGGATGGCAATCTGATCCTGCACAACACCACCAATTCGATCATCAAAACGCCGAAAGACAAGCTGGTGGTAATCAACGGTCTCGACGGGTTCATCGTAGCTGAATTCGATGGAGTACTGCTGATCTGTAAAAAGGACGACGAACAAAAAGTAAAGGAATTCGTAGCCCAGGCCAAAGAGCTCGATCCCAAATATGTCTGATACGGTCGATGGATAATCTCTGCCGCTTGAAAATCCAGGTCAATTCGGCCTGGATTTATTGTTTTTAATTCAACACCTTCTCAATCTCAAAAAACCGGACATCAGCCTTCACATGCTCCAAAATCCTCTGTGACCTTTCCGGCCTTGCATCGGTGATGAAAACCTGCGCCAGAAAGCCGGTGTCGATGAGTTCAATGAGTTTATGAATGCGCCGGTCGTCGAGTTTGTCGAAAATGTCGTCGAGGAGCAGGATGGGGGTTTTGCCTTTTTCTTCTTTCAAGAGTTCGAATTGGGCTAGTTTCAATGCAATTAAAAACGACTTCTGCTGACCTTGCGAACCGAATTTTTTTAAGGTAACCCCATCAATCTCGAAAACATACTCATCCTTATGTACGCCTTTACCTGTGCGTTGCGCGTGCAGGTCGCGGCTGCGGTTGCGGCGGAATTCGGCGGGGAAATCGGGACTTGATACTTCGCTTTCGTAAATCACATCCACTTTTTCGTGACCGCTGCTCAGAAATTCGTAGTATTTATAGAATAGCGGGACGAATTTTTCCATGAACGTGACCCGGTGCCCGTGAATGCGTTGCGACAGCACGATCAGCGGCTCGTTGTAGGTTTCGAGCAGGTCTTCGTCGAGGTAATTCCGCTCGGCGAACAGTTTCAGCAGGCCGTTGCGCTGCGTGAGTATTTTGTTGTATTGGAGGAAATCACTCAGGTAGCCGGGTACGGCCTGGCCTAGCACGCCATCGAAAAACCGGCGGCGTTCTTCGCTGCCATCACGGATGAGATCGGTGTCGTCGGGGGCTATTAATACCACCGGAAACAGGCCGATATGGTCGCTCAGGCGCTCGTAATGCTTTTTATCGGCCATGAAAACCTTGCGCTGGCCGCGTTGCAGGCTGCATGTGATCTGGATATGTTTGCCCTGCTCGTTGAAGACGCCGTCGAGCAGGAAGAAGTCGTTGATATGCCGGATGCCCAATGCGTCCTGATTGTGAAATGCGCTTTTGGTCAGTGTCAGAAAATAGATTGCGTCGAGCAGGTTGGTCTTGCCGCTGCCGTTCTCGCCCACGATACAGTTCACATGTTGTCCAAAAGTGAAGGCCTTCTCCTCATAGCTTTTAAAGTATGTAAGGTGGAGCTTTTCTAGCCACATGAACTTCTTTGTTATTTAGTTTATGCTTATTTTCGCACATCATTGCGTGAGTACGGCAAAACAGACTCTGTTCATACCATAACTTTAAGACAAAGTTCTGTCTTTATAAACGAGAACCAAATACATGGCCACCGTTACTGAGAAAAAGAAAGCATCAGCCCCCAAAAAGTTACAGCATCCGAAGGAGCAATACATGTTCTGGTTCGAGAATATGCTTTTACAACGCCGTTTTGAAGAAAAATCGGGCCAGTTGTACGGTCAGCAGAAAATCCGTGGTTTTTGTCACCTGTACATCGGTCAGGAAGCCTGCTCTTCCGGCGCGGTGAGTGCCTTGAAAAAGGGCGACAAGTACATTACCGCTTATCGCGACCACGGTATTCCCCTCGCATTGGGCACCAGTCCGAACGCGATCATGGCTGAGCTTTACGGCAAAAAAACCGGTACTACCAAAGGTAAGGGCGGTTCAATGCACATTTTTGATAAGGAAGTGGGTTTCGTCGGCGGTCATGGTATCGTGGGCGGTCAGATTCCCTTGGGTGCAGGTCTCGCATTCGCTGAGAAATACAACAAAACCGATAACCTGTGTATCTGCTATTTCGGTGACGGCGCGATCCGGCAGGGTTCGTTCCACGAAACGCTGAACATGGCGATGAGCTGGAAACTGCCTGTGATCTTTGTCGTTGAAAACAATGGTTACGCGATGGGTACTTCCGTTGCGCGTTCTTCTAACGTTACCGAGCTCTACACCCTTGGCGAAGCTTACGACATTCCTTCTGAGCCTGTCGACGGGATGAGTGTGGAAGCGATCCACGAGGCGGTTTCACGCGCAGCGGACCGTGCACGTAAAGGCGAGGGACCTACTTTCCTTGAATTCCGTACCTACCGTTACCGCGGGCACTCGATGTCCGATCCTCAAAAATACCGTTCGAAAGAGGAGGTAGAAGAATACAAGCACCGCGACCCGATCGAACAGATCCGTGCGGTGATCCTCGAAAACAAAATTGCCACCGAAGAGGATCTTGAAAACATCGATAAAAAAGTAAAAGAAATCGTAGCGGAATCCGTGCAATTCGCCGAGGAATCGGAGTGGCCGGATCCGAAAGAGGCTTACACGGACGTGTACGTCGAGAGCGATTACCCTTTTGTAATGGATTAATTTGATCCAGAGCGCATGAATAAAAACCCGTCGGATCACTTCGACGGGTTTTTTAAGTAATTTCAGCTTTTAGTGAACAGGCAGTGATCCTGTTTTTCAGTTTCCACGTAGATTGAATTCTAGTAATAATTTAAAGTATGTCCCTGGATCAGGATTTTGATAACGAAGAAGAGGAAGGTGAAGGCAAGGAGATGTCGTTCCTCTCGCATCTCGAAGAATTAAGATGGCACGTGATCCGCGCCGGTGCTTCGATTCTGGTATTTGCGATTCTTGCATTTGTTTACATCAAAGAACTCTATCACTATGTAATCATAGCCCCGTCCCGTGCCGATTTCTGGACTTATAAAATGCTTTGTAAGCTGTCGGTTATTGTCGGGTATGAGGATTTGTGTATCAAGGCGCTGAATTTCAAATTACAGGCCATCGGCATGGGCGACCAGTTCACGATGAGTATGACTTCGTCTGTCATCGCCGGCCTGGTATTCGCATTTCCCTATGCATTCTGGGAGGTTTGGAGGTTTATCAAGCCAGGGTTGAAACCTTCCGAGAGAAGATCGGCACGTGGAGCCGTATTCTATGTGACATTCCTGTTTTTTTCAGGGGTACTTTTCGGATACTACGTGGTAACGCCGCTTGCAATCAACTTTCTGGCCAACTTTACGCTGGATCCTTCTATTATCAATGAGTTCAGTATTTCCTCGTACATATCCCTGGTAGCAACTTTGACGCTGGCTTGCGGAGTGGCGTTCCAGTTACCGATTGTGGTATTTGTTTTATCAAAAATCGGGGTGCTTACGCCTGCGTTCATGCGTGAATACCGTAAGCATTCGATGATTGTGATCCTGATCGTGGCTGCGATAATTACTCCCTCGCCGGATATTTACAGCCAGATACTCGTCGCGATTCCGCTTTTCCTGCTTTATGAACTCAGCATTATGGTTTCAGCGAAAGTGGAGCGCGAGAAGTTGCGCGAAGAAAAACGCCTTGCGAAACTAGGCGGGACAACTACCGAAGATTGATTCGGCTGATAGATATTAAGCAATGAAACGCATACAGACCTCGGCCAACCGGTCGAGGTCTTCTTTTTGGTGCAAGCTACCGATCGCAATGCGGGTCAACGGCGCGTCGGCAGGCGAAGGGTAGGGGAAACAGGATGCCATAACTCCGTTTCGGAGCAAATGATCGAAAAGTACCGCATTGGTCGAACAGAATACGGGATAACCGGCAATCGATTCGAAAAGCGTGCTACCCGTTGTCCTTTGGTTGAAATAGTGGATATTCTCCATGAGCAGCGCGTGCGCGGCTGTATATTTATCCTCTTCCAGAAGTCTTTTCAATGCATACGCATAGGCAGGTGCAGGCGGAGAGGCGCCCGCGAACCAGGGCGAGCGCCTGATCTTTTCAATGATACTTTTCGGACCTGCAATGGCCCCGGCGGGAATGCCCAGTGCCTTGTTAAGAGAAGAAACCACCAGGGTTTGCGGCAGGAGTTTCTTTCCTATATTTGAATAGATACCTTTTCCTTTCGTGCCGAGCACTCCAAGGGAATGCGACTCGTCGATGATCAGCCAGGCGGGCTTTTCCAGCGCATCAAACAGGGAAAAATCAAATGCTTTCACCATTGGGGAGCCTACCGCATCGGAACAAATGATATGCGCAATGCCGGCTGCTGATCGGTTGATTTTTTGAACGGTTCGGGTTGCCCAGTCGCTCCATTCCAAACCTGTCCGCTGAAATGCGTTGCCCCATAAAGCGGGGTGTACGCCCGGAGCATAGTGGAAAACGATGGTATCAGGATTTGAATGGCTTTGGACTAAGTTTTCAATCTCTTTCATCAGCAATTGCCCGGCCCACATGCCGGAGGAGACGATGAGAGCAGCATTAGCTTGCAGAAAATGAGCTAGTTGCCTTTCCGCTTCATCATAGATATCGAGTCTGAGACTGTTATTCCTTGAACTCCCATAGTGATTTCCGAAAGTCTCCGTACCAGCGTTCAGATATTTACGAAGGTCTTCGTTGTGCCCCATTCCCAGGTAGTCAGTACCACTGAACCAAAGGAATTCCTGCCCGTCGGTTGTCTCGACAGTTCTGCCCGGGAGCTTGCTGGTGTGGTAAATGTGCACGGCCGCGGTTATAAAAATTCCGGTTTCAACGCGGCACCGGTGCCATTGCCCTTTGCATAGATTACTTTCCCGAAATCGAAAGTAACCCCGGTGGCGGGATCGTTGCGGATCAGCAGGGAGCCGTCCATATCGACATAATCGAGCAGTGGAAGCAAATGTGCGATGGCCGATATGCCTACGCTGGTTTCCGTCATGCAGCCCACCATGGTTTTCATGCCCAGAGACCTGGCTTTCGCGATCATGCGCAACGCGGCCGTCGGCCCGCCGCATTTGGTCAGTTTCACATTAATGCCGTGAAACAGGCCGTGGCATTTCTCAACATCCGCTTCAACAATGCAGCTTTCATCCGCGATTACAGGCAATGCGCTGGAAGCAAATACCTTTTTCATACCGTTGATATCGTCGGCAGGCAGCGGCTGCTCAATGAACTCCACACCCAGCGCGGCCAGTTGCGGGGCGAGCTCGATCGTTTTATCGGCTGTCCAGCCACAATTGGCGTCGACGCGGAAAAGCGCGTCGGTATTTTTTCTTAATTCCTGCACAATGCGAAGGTCTTCGTTTGTGCCCAGTTTGATCTTGTAAATCGGCCACGGAAGTTCTTTCATTTTGGCCACCATTTTCTCTACTGTATCGATGCCGATCGTAAAGTTGGTCATCGGGATATTGTCCGGCGAAAGTCCCCAGGCCTCATATAACTTCTGACCGTTCTTTTTGGCAAAATAGTCCTGTGCGGCTTCGTCAAGGGCACATTGCGCAAAGGAATTGGATTGCAGAAGGGGATGTACCAGGGTCCAAAGCGTTTCCGCAGAGCTGTAATCGCCCTTCTCTACGATTTCCTTCACGGTGTCAAGCGCCGCGATCATATTATCGAGCGTAAAGCCGTAATAGGGGTTGGACGTCGCCTCGCCAAAGCCGGAATACACGTCGTCGCTGAGCTGGACGATCAGCGTTTGCTGCACGTCGCGCGAGTCGTGCGCGATCGTGAAGGTATGTTTAAGTTGAAGGTCAAAAGTGTGGTAGGTAAGGCGCATAAGGTGTCAGAAATGAGGATTTCAGGGGCCTAGTTTCGCATATCGAGCCCCCACGATAGTTTGCTTCTCAATGTATTCAAAAAACTGTCATCTTTCATCTTGATCAGGCGTGCTATAAAGCCAGCCTTGCGTACCAGAAGCTGCGTATTTTCGTCTACAATGCGTGAACGTGCGTCGAGCGAGACGAGGAAGTTGCTGCTGCGGCTTTTCACCTCGAGACGGATGACGGCTGTATCTTCTACCACCAGCGGGCGAACGTTGAGGTTATGCGGGCTGATGGGCGTCACGATGAAGTTCTGCGAATGCGGTACCAGTACAGGCCCGCCGCAACTCAACGAATAGCCGGTCGAGCCGGTTGGCGTTGATATGATGAGGCCGTCGGCCCAGTAAGAGTTCAGAAACTCGTCATTCAGGTAGGTGTGCACGGTGATCATCGACGAGGTGTCGGTCTTGGTGATCGTGAAATCATTCAAGCCGAAGTTCAGGCCTTCGAAAAGGTCGATATTGGATTCTACTTCCACGAGCGTACGCTCATCGATGCGGAACTGGCTGTTTTCGAGCGCGGCGATCATGTCGGTAATGCGCTCCGGAGAGACCGTGGCCAGGAAACCCAGGCGGCCGACGTTGATGCCGATGGCCGGGGTTTGCCGCTTGCCGACGTGCGAAATCGTTTCGAGCAAGGTGCCGTCGCCGCCCATGCTCACGATCAGGCGTGCGTCGAAAAGTTCTTCCGGTTTTTCATAAACCAGCTCGGAATAATGCGAAATGCCGGATTGATCCAGAAATGTCCTGAAAGGTTTTGAAAGCTGGACTTCCACTTTTCTGCGCGCCAGTTCATCGAACATATTTTCAATGAACGGCCTTGCGGACTCATTAAAGTTGCGTCCGTGAATGGCGATTTTCATGAAGGAAAAGTAAAACTTGTGGTTTCAGCCGAAAGATACACGACAAATGTGCCGATTCAAAAGCCGCATGCACATTTGAAGCGGCCGGATTTAGGTCGCCAGATAGCGCAGGAGCATGTCGAGGCGCTCCTGATCGAGGCTTTCGATGGGATCGTTGGCATGTGCTTCTTCGATTTCGTACCCGAAGCGTTCGAGCGTGGCGATGATTGGGGTAATATGCGTCCGGTTCAGTTTCAGCGTGAGCCGCGCCTCATTGGTAGGATTGTAAACCTCCCCCGACGAATAGTAGCTGCTCAGGATTTTGACGCCATTGGATTCTATCAAACGGCTGATTTCCGAAAGGGAGTAGCTTCTTTCGGCGATTTTAAGGACAATAACCGCACCTTTTTCCTGTACACCCAGCTCGTTCACGAAATGTTCAACGAGGTCGGTAACCAGGATACTTCCCGCGAATGACCGGTCTTCGTGAAGTACCGGAATGATCAGCAGGCCGAACTGGTTGACGAGCCGGAGCAGCTCGTAAGGATGCTGGTCTACCGTCGCGAAAATGTCCTTATGCTGAATGATTACTTTGGAAAGATGCTCGGAAATGTCACTGATATCGAAGAGAATATCCTCCGAAACGATTCCCTGGTAGACGCCCGAGTCGGTTACGACCAGTTGTTTTACGCCAAACTCATCCATCCAATCCAAAGCCGTCCCCACCGAGTCGGTCGGTTTCAGCAGGGGAATCATTGGATTTATCAGATTGGCTGCGAGCATGGGTTAGAACGTCATTTTCCGAAGCTATAAAAAAACAATATATAGATCAACTATCGTAACAAAAGAAATTTTCCCGAATTGGCGGGTTTTTACGCAATCGGAACCGACACATCTTTTTCCAGGAAGCTTTCCAGGATCACATTGAACTCGTGCGGGTGCTCCATCATTGGTGCGTGGCAGCACTTATCGATAAAATACAATTCCGAATTAGCTATGAGACGGTTGAACTCGTAACCGACGTGCGGGGGTGTAATGGTATCGTTAAGGCCCCATACGAGCAGGGTCGGAACGGTGATCTGGTGCAGATCTTTTGCAAGATTATGCCGCTGAGCCGATTTCGCGATCCCGACAATGCTCATGCATTTGGGAATGCTCGAAGTGGTTTCGAATACCTCGTCGATCAGGTCCTTGGTAGCGACCTCGGGATCATAGAAGGTGTAGGCGACACGTTCCTTGATATAATCATAACTTCCACGTTTCGGGAATGAGCCGCCCATCGAGTTTTCGAACAACCCGGAACTACCGGTCAGCACAAGCCTTTGTACATTCTCCTGGTTTTTCAGCGTGTAAAGCAAGCCGATGTGGCCGCCGAGTGAATTCCCGATCGCCGTAACATTGGTAAGGTTTTTAAACGAAACAAAGTCTTCCAGAAAGGCAAGCAAGGCTTCCAGGCCGGCTTCGCGCGGGGGAAGCTCGTAAATAGGAAGCAATGGAATAACGACCCTGTAACGGTTGGAAAAATGGTCAATAATGCCGTCCCAGTTACTTAATGCACCGAAAAGGCCATGCAAAAGCAGTAATGTCTCGCCCTTTCCCTCGTCGATAAACTGAAACCTGCCTTCTGCACGTACTGTATATTTCATTCTTTTGTGGATTTAAGACCATTTATAACTTATCAAAGAAACTAGTGCATGATTAGGATACTCTACAAAACTAGTTATTTTTTTGATTGTTCAATGAGGCAAAGTAACAAACGCGTTTCGAATTTCTTGTAAATATTATATTAATATTAAAAGAATTAGTCGAATAACACAGAATGGTGCAATTCTGTTCGCCTGCGTCGCCCGGTGGCTGCGGGATCGCGGTGCAGGTATATTTTGCCTGATCGTGCCTTACCCCTTTGCCTGCCCTTCGCTGATCGCACCTGGCCTCCCGACAACTATTTAAGCTGGATCCGGTCGTTTTAGTGTAACCGAAATTTAGGTAGAAAATGTTTGTAAAAGGAATTAGAAAAAAATTAAATGACTAACCTATCCCGCCTGTTGGCTGCCATTTGCCTTATTCCGATGTTGTCGGTTTCCCTGCATGCGCAAATGGAAATGCCACTTTACCCCGGCCGTGTTCCCAATGCCAAAGAGGCAGAAAACCAGGAAACCAATGAGAACAATGTGATCAGAAATGTTTCCAAACCGACATTAACGGCATTCCTGCCGCCTGCCGGGACGGGAAATGGTACCGCGGTGATTGTTTGTCCGGGTGGTGGCTACGGTGTGCTGGTCATCGATCGTGAGGGTTACCGGGTTGCGAAGGAACTGAACAAGGCCGGGATAGCCGCGTTCGTGCTGAAATACCGGTTGCCTAGCGACCGTATCATGCAGGACAAGGCAGTGGGGCCATTGCAGGACGCGCAGCAGGCCATTAAAACGGTGCGCGAGAAGGCCAGGGAATGGCAGGTTGATCCTTCCAGGATCGGGATTATGGGCTTTTCGGCAGGCGGGCACCTTGCTGCTACGGCGGGTACGCATTATGACAGCAGCTTTGTGAATAATCCCCAAAAAACCAGCCTTCGTCCGGACTTCATGGTGCTCGTGTACCCGGTAATCAGTTTCGAAGGAAAAATCGGGCATAAGGGCTCATCGGCCAACTTGCTCGGAGCCTCACCTTCGGCCCAACGTGTCGATTATTTCTCGAACGATTTACAGGTAACGGCCTCCACACCGCCTGCCTACCTCACGCACGCGGGCGACGATACGGTCGTGCCGGTATCGAACAGCCTTCGCTTCTACGAAGCATTGCAGGCAAAAGGTATCGCCGCCGACATGCATATTTATTCCCAGGGGCAGCACGGTTACCCCAAAACACCGTCGTTCGACGAGTGGTTTGGCCGTTGTTTGCACTGGATGCGCACGAGCGGCTTTCTGCCCGAAAAGTGATTGCAAAGTCGTTCGGTCGCCCGGTGATCAAGTTACTTGATCGCCGGTACGCATTGTATCCAGTTTCTCATAGGGCGAATTGGCGCTGATGTATTCCGGGATTACTGATTTCAGGACGGAGACCATTTGTCCTGTCTGCCCCGAATCGAGTGCTTTCTGCAATGAAGACATCGCATAGCGCATGCATTGTGCTGCCGGATCGGGAAAGCGGAAAGATTGAAGCTCCCCTAATGAAGTTCTCAGCAAGCCGTCGCCAATAAGTTCCTCTGTCAATTTCTCGCCTGGCCGAAGGCCGGTAAACCGGATCCCAATCTCTTTTTCCGGTTCCAGTCCAGCCAACCGGATCATTTTCCGTGCAACATCGACGATCCGTACCGGTTTTCCCATGTCGAATGACAAAATCTCACTGCCATCGCCAGTGGCTGCGGCTTTCAATACCAGCTGGCAGGCTTCGTTGGCCGTCATCATGTACCGCTCGGCTTTGGGATGGGTTACGGTAATCGGTCCACCCTCCCGGATCTGCTGTGCAAAACGGATCAGGAACGAGCCGTTGGAGCCCAGGACGTTCCCGAATCGGGTGATGATAAACCGGGTCTGTCCGGGATATTCGCTGCTGAGGTATTGCAGGTAAAGCTCAGCGAAGCGTTTGGTAGCGCCCATAACGCTGGCGGGCTTGACGGCCTTGTCGGTGGAAATATAAATGAATTTCCCGACCCGGTAGGATACGGCCAGATCGGCCAGGATTTCGGTGCCGAGTATATTGGTTTTGATCGCCTCGTACGGGTGCCGCTCCATGAACGGCACATGCTTGTAGGCCGCGGCGTGGAAGATAATGTGAATATCCATCCGAGAAAACAGCTCGGCCATCCGTAATGCGTCGGTAATGCTCGCGACGTGGCTGCAAATATCGGTTTGGGGAAAACGTTGTTTGAGTTGAAAGTCGAGCTCGTAAAGTGCCGTTTCAGACTGATCGACCAGTACGACGCTCGCGGGTGCGCAGGCGCAGACTTGCGCGGCCAGTTCGCTGCCGATCGTACCTGCCGCACCGGTGATGAGGATATTATAGCCCTGGATTTCCTGAATGCTGTTTTGCAGGTCCAGCACGATAGGTTCACGGCCCAGCAGGTCTTCCGGCCTGAATGTGAAGAGTGGATAAGTGTGGCGTGGTGTTTGCATCTGGATATCGTTTTTGAATAAATGATATCCTTGATACGCTTGCTTGCTAATTTGGTAACAAAAAAGAGCCGTAAAATGTACAGCTCTTTTCGTATGGTATTATTTACAAACTTTTAGATCAACTTTTCGAAAATCCCCGGCACCAGACCGAACAGGATCGTCAGGAATGTTGCGAGTACGAGAATGATCTGGTAAAATGGCGCGACGCGGATCCTGACGGTGTCCCCTTCTTTGAAATAGGAAGAGATGATTACCCGGAAATAGTAGTAAATACCTACGGTCGACATCAAAACGGCGATGACTGTGATCCACATGATACCGCGTTCAGCTGCACTCGTAAAGATGAAGAATTTACCCCAGAACCCGGCTGTCAGCGGGATTCCAGCCAGTGAAAGCATCGATACCGCCAGTACGAAAGCCAGCAAAGGGTTTTGTTTGGCAAGACCGTTGAATGCTTCGTAGCGCTCGTTCGGCTGTCCTTCGATGCTTTTTTCTTTGGAAACGAGCATCAGTACACCAAATGCCGAGATGGTCGATAAAGAGTAGGCGAGCGAGTAAAATATAATGGCGTTTTGGGTAGGCTTGCTCAGGGCTGTCAGCGCGATGAGCAGGTAGCCCGCGTGGGAGATACCGGAGTAGGCAAGCATCCTTTTAAAGCTGTTCTGGCTCGTAGCGCCAATGTTGCCCACCAGGAGCGTAAGCACTGCGATGGCCGCGATGACGATCCACCAGAAGCCGTAAATGGCGAAGGTATGGTTCAGCAAACGGAACAATGCGGCAAATCCGGCGGTCTTCACGATCGTCGACATGAAGGTCGTGAAAATGGTAGGGGCGCCTTCGTAAACATCCGGCGTCCAGAAGTGGAACGGTGCGGCCGATACTTTGAAAAGCATGCCGATCAGCAACAGCAGCAAGCCGGCGTAGAAGATGTAGGATTGGGACGCTGCCGACATGTTCGAGGCGAAACCCTGGATGTCTACAAGGTTGAAAGAGCCTGTTGCACCATAAAGCAATGTCATTCCAAACAGCATGAAACCGGTCGCAAATGCGCCCATAAGCAGGTATTTCAATGCGGCTTCATTGGAACGCAGGTTACGTTTGTTACTTCCTGTAAGCACATACATGGCCACGGAAAGGATTTCAACCCCGATAAAGAGCATGATCAGGTGATCGAAACCGATCATCATAATCGCGCCTACGAGTGAGAAGAGCATCAATCCATAGTATTCAGCCGGTTCGGAATCCGCATTATCCTGAAAACCACCCGAGATAGCGACAATCATAAAAGCGGAAAGCAGTATGATGCCGTTGAATGCGAGCGTGAGATTATCGACCCGGAGCATATCGTCGAAATACAGGAACGGCCCTTTTCCCCAATCGATGAAGTTGCTTCCCAGCGCGAGAGCGAGGAAAAGCAGGGTGGATGGCAAGAGGATGTTCTTGGATTTCGAAAAGCCGAGAAAAAGCGTTAACACTCCAAAAACCGACAACAATATAATGGGATACATATTCTTAACTTAGTTATTGACCAGTTGCAACAGTTGGTTTACAGCGGGCTCAGTTATTTTCAGGAATGTGCTTGGGTAAATACCGATCCAGAATACCATGATAACCAGCGGCAGCAGAACGGCGCGTTCACTGGCAGTAAGGTCCTGGAACCCTTCTACCCATTTCGATTTTGGCCCGAACATGGATTTCTGGAAAAGACGGAGCATGTACACTGAGCCTAAAATGATCGTTAAACCGGCCACGGCGCCCAGCCAGCCTTTGTATTGGAATACACTTGAAAGCAACAGGAATTCACCCACAAAACCGTTGGTAAGCGGCAATGCAACGCTACCAAGCAGTAATATCATGAAGTACACGCTCAAATGCGGCGTGCTCTGGGTAATGCCCCCGAGTTGGTCGAGATAGCGGGTCTTGGTTCTGGAATAAATAATGTCGACGATGAAAAACAGCCCGATCACGTTGATACCGTGCGCCAGCATCTGGATCAAGGCTCCCTGCAAGCCATTTAATGAAGAAGAAAATACACCGGCGGCCATCAATCCCACGTGTGCGAAAGACGAATAGGCGATGAGGGTCTTCATATCGCTTTGCTGGATGGCGATGATAGAACCGTAAATGATGCCGATCACCGAAAGGATCATGGCCAGGAAGCCCCATTGCTCCATGCCCAGGGGCACGATCGGAAGCAGCAGGCGGATCAGACCATAAACCCCCATTTTCAGCATAATACCCGACAAGAGCATTGTTGCTGCAGTCGGCGACTCGGTATAAGTATCCGGTTGCCAGGTATGGAACGGGAAGAGCGGCATTTTGATCGCAAAGGCGATGAAGAACGCCCAGAACACGAAGCCTTGTGCAGAGGGGCTCAGTTGCAGTTGGTAAAATGCAGCTATTTCAGAAGTGTGTGTGCCGGGGGTCTGGTAGTAAAGGTAAACCAGCGCCACGAACATGAACAAGCTTCCGAAGATGGTGTAAATGAAGAACTTGAATGTAACCTTGATCCGGTTCTCACCGCCCCAGATCGCCGCCAGAAAGTAAACGGGGATCAATGCAGCTTCGAAGAACAGGTAGAACAGGAATGCGTCGGTTGCTGTAAAGACGCCGATCAGCGCCGCTTCCATAAACAGGATCAGCGAATAAAACGCCGCCGGGTTTTTGTACTCGTTTTTAAACGCCGAAAGGATGATGAGCGGCGTCAGGAAAGTGGTGAGCAACACCAGCAAAAGACTGATACCGTCAATGCCCGCCGCGAAGGAAATGCCTCCGGAAGCAACCCAGGCATACTTGAAGCCAAATTGCGAGCCTGCGGCCGGGTCGAACTGCAGCCAGGTAAAAATAGCGACGCCCAACGAAGCCAGGCCACCTACCAGCGCAAGCTGCTTAGCCATGCGCTCACCGGCCAGGAGGGTGATAACGCCTGCCGCTATCGGTAAAAGTATTAAAAGAAGAGTAAGCATATTTTCAAGTCGACGGTCCGAAACTAATAGGAAACGGATTTATGGATGATCGGATCAGAGTAACAGCTTCCAGAACAATATGGCCACAATGCCGATCACCATTGCAAAAACGTATTCGCCGGTGGAGCCGGTTTGCGTTTTTCTCAATAACCTGGCACCCAGGGACACGAGTTTTACGAATGCATCGATGATCAGGTCAATGGCGATTTCGCCAAAGCTGTACAGGATATTGGATAGCGTTTTGATAGGTTTCACAAACACCGCGTCGTAAAGTTCGTCGACATAGTATTTGTTGTAAATCGCACGTTGCAAGCCCGATTTCTCTTCCGAATCCGGAGCCGGCACAGCGCCTTTCTGCACATACATCACCAATGCGGCGATCGCCGCGATTGCTGCCGCTGCCACTGAAATGGCCATCAGCATATATTCTTCCGAATGGGAGAGAGAAGTGTGTTCAAATGCCGCCGGGTTCGCTGTTTTGGCAAGATCATAAAGCGGGCTCATGAACTCGGCCAGGTGATGCGAGCCGTGCAGTGCTTCAGGAACACCTATGAAACCGCCCGCAGCAGAAAGAATGGCGAGAATGATCAGAGGCACTGTCATCGAAGGCGGCGATTCGTGCAAATGGTGCCCCTGTTCGTGCGTGCCGCGGAATGTCCCGAAGAATGTCAGGAAGAGCAGGCGGAACATGTAGAACGAAGTCATTACCGAACCGAGCACACCCACTACCCACAGGATCTTGTTGTGTTCAAAAACATGGGCAAGGATTTCATCTTTCGAGAAGAAGCCTGCAAATGGAGGTAAACCCGAAATCGCCCAGGTCGCGATGAAAAATGTTATGAATGTAACAGGCAATTTCTTTCTCAAACCGCCCATCGAGCGGATGTCCTGCTCGTCGGACATGGCGTGGATTACGCTACCTGCGCCGAGGAATAGCAATGCTTTAAAGAATGCATGGGTGATGACGTGGAACATCGAAGCCGAATAAGCCATCGCGCCCAAGCCCATGAACATATAACCCAGCTGACTCACAGTGGAGTAGGCCAGTACTTTCTTGATATCGTTTTGCAGAAGACCGATTGAAGCGGCAAACAACGCGGTAGCGCCACCGATAATGCCCACGATTTCGAGCGTCGAGGGCGCAAGTGAATACAGCACGTTGGAGCGGATCACCATGTAAATACCCGCCGTAACCATCGTAGCCGCGTGAATCAGGGCCGACACCGGCGTCGGGCCGGCCATCGCGTCGGGGAGCCATGTGTATAAAGGAATTTGCGCCGATTTACCCATTGCGCCTACAAACAGGAACAACGTAATGGTAATGATCACCGGATCGCCTACCTGGAAACCGGCAGCCGCTTTGGTGAAAACCTCGGTATATTCAACAGAACCGAAGGTAGCGATGATCGTGAAGATCCCCAGCAGGAAGCCAAGGTCGCCCACACGGTTCATAATGAATGCCTTACGGGCTGCATTGTTGTAATTCGTATTCTTGTTCCAGAACCCGATGAGCAGGTAAGAACAAAGTCCCACGCCTTCCCAGCCGATGAACATGATCACATAGTTCGAGCCAAGCACCAGCAGGAGCATGAAAAACAAAAACAGGTTCAGGTAAGCGAAAAATTTACCAAAACCCGAATCGTGATGCATGTAGCCGATCGAATAAATGTGGATCAGCGAACCTACGCCGGTGATGATCATCAGCATGAGCAGCGAAAGCTGATCGATCTGGAACGAGAACGGGATATTGAGGTCGCCGACGGTGATCCAGTCGAAGAGCGGAACTATAAAAGGCTGGCTGCCGGACGCTACAAATGCATTGAAAGTCATGACAGACAATACAAAACTGGCTACAACCGCCAGCGTTCCAATGATACCGACTGCGCCTTTTGGAATATTGGGAAACCCTATTCCGTTGATCAGAAAGCCGACGAGCGGCAGCAGCGGAATCAGGATGAGTAATGATGCAGACATGTCTATTTTTTAATCTTTAATCTCTTGATTGTGTACCGGTTACGCGCCGATAGTTACCATTTCAGCTTATTGAGGAACCCGATGTCCGTATTTCTGGTGTTCCGGTAGATCATTACAATAATAGCGAGCCCCACGGCCACTTCGGCGGCGGCAACAGCCATAATGAAGAACACGAAAACCTGTGCGGAAGGATCGGACCGGTATGAGGAGAATGCGATCAGCAGCAGGTTGGCGGCATTCAGCATCAATTCAATCGACATAAAAATGATGATGGCGTTCCTGCGCGTAAGCACGCCAATAATGCCGATCACGAATAGTAAAGTGCTGAGAATTAGATAGCTTTGAAGTGGGATATGTTGAATAACCGCTGGTATGTTAACCTCTGGCATGGTAGGGTTTGGGATCATAGCAGGTTTACCTAATGGGATATCCGGTTAAAATAGTCAAAAATAGATTTCTGGCAAAAATAGACATAATTACTACTTACTCAAACCTGAGGTAAGATTATGTCAACGTTGGGTTAATCCCCTTAATTTAATCTCCGTTAATTTGCGCTTGGTGTCGAGCGGGAACTCCCCTTTCATCATCCAGTCGAAGAACGACGGTTCGTTTTTGAGGATGTCGGTCACCCGCTTGCCATTGTGCTTGCCAAAGTTGAAGACCTCCTCGCCCTTGTCATTGAATACCATCCTGCCCGCGAAATCCACGATTCTGGAAGCGGTAAGTTCGTGCAGCACCGCTACGTCGTTTTTGACCGGCTCGGTCTCTTTACCATGTGAATCGACAATGGTAACACCCCGATACTTTTCGATTTGTCCTTGCAAAACTTCGAATGTAGCGATGGTGTCAGCCTCGGCACTGTGGGCATTGTCGAGGGTTTTGCCGCAGTAGTATTTGTAAGCAGCACCCAGATTGCGGGGCTCCATCATGTGGTAAATCCGCTGCACATCCACCATCCGGCGGTTCTTGACATCGAAGTCAACCCCGACGCGCAGAAATTCCTCCACAAGCATGGGAATATCGAAACGGTTACTGTTGAAACCCGCCAGGTCGCAGCCGTCCAGGAACGACGACAGGTTTTTAGCAACGCTTTTGAAGGTGGGAGAGTCCTTTACGTCCTCGTCGTAAATGCCATGTATGAGACTGCTTTCCAGCGGGATAGGCATTTCCGGATTAATTCTCCGGGTGCGTATCTCCGTTTCGCCATTCACCAATGCTTTTACAACGGAGATCTCTACAATGCGGTCGCGGACAATATTTACTCCTGTTGTCTCAAGATCAAAAAAAGCAAGGGGCTTTTTGAGATGGAGGGTATGCATGGGTTACTTGGGTTGATTTGGCAGCGCGAAGTTAAGGTGAACCGTGTGATAGCGCAAGGAAAGGGCTTGTTTATACACATTATAAAAAAGGGTAGGTGTTATCACGTATAGTCAGGAGTGGCCATTTGTTGTCAGGAGAGGAGAAAGGCGCGTTGAATCTCCGGCAAAACACCCGGCTACCCATGACAACCCCTGACAACAAATGACTATTCCTGACTATAAATGATTATTTCTAACAACACCTGGCAAAATTTGACCAGCCGGCACTAATCGATCCAATCGTAGGATTTCGTAACCGCTTTCTTCCAGCCTTTATAGTAAGCATTCCGCTTTTCCTCCGGCATGTTGGGGTTCCAGGTGTGGGCTATGGCCCAGTTTTTCTTCAAATCGTCGGTGCTTTTCCAGTAACCTACGGCCAATCCCGCTGCGTAGGCTGCGCCGAGCGCGGTGGTTTCGGCAACAGCCGGTGACACCACCTGGGTATCCAGAATATCGGATTGGAATTGCATGAGCAGCTGGTTATGGACCATCCCGCCGTCGACGCGTAGGCTCGCCAGTTTGATGCCGGAATCTTGCTCCATGGCCTTTACTACATCAGCCGTTTGGTAAGCAGTGGCTTCTAGTACTGCGCGTGCGATATGCCCCTTGTTCACGTAACGCGTAAGGCCCGCAACCACGCCGCGGGCGTCGTTGCGCCAGTAAGGCGCGTATAAACCAGAGAATGCAGGTACAAAATAGGCACCGCCGTTATCTTCAACGGTTTTGGCCAAAGGTTCGATATCACCGCTGTTCTGGATCAGTCCGAGGTTATCGCGGAGCCATTGCACGAGCGCACCGGTGACCGCCACGCTTCCTTCCAATGCATATTGCACCGGCTGGTCACCGAATTTGTAGGATATCGTGGTTAGCAGGCCGTTTTCAGAGGTTTTCAGCTCGGTTCCCGTGTTCATAACGAGGAAGCAGCCGGTTCCATAGGTATTCTTCGCCATCCCAGGCTCGAAGCAGGTTTGGCCTACCAATGCGGCGTGCTGGTCGCCCAGGTCGCCGGCAACGGGTACGCCGGGGAGTACTTCGTGGTCGGAATAACCATATATTTCACTGCTGCTTTTTATGGCTGGCAGCATTATTTCGGGGATATTGTACGCGGCGAGCATTGATGGGTCCCATTGCAGCGTGCGCAGGTTCATCAGTTGCGTGCGGCTGGCATTGGTAACGTCCGTCACATGAATGCCGCCCTGCGTGCCGCCGGTTAGGTGCCAGATCAGGAATGTATCCATGTTTCCGAAAATTGCTTCACCTTTTTCAGCGTCTTCCCGGATACCGTCCACGTTTTCGAGGAGCCATTTGAGCTTTAAACCACTGAAATAGGTAGAAACCGGCAGGCCGGTAATGTCGCGGAACTGGTTGAGGCCGCCTTCCTTTTCATATTTCGCTACCAGATCGGTGGTGCGGGTATCTTGCCAAACCAATGCATTGTAATACGGCTTGCCGGTTCGTTTGTTCCAGACCACCGTCGTTTCACGCTGGTTGGTAATACCGACTGCCGCAATATCCGACGCGTGCGCCGATACATGGATGCGTGCCAATGCGATGACTTCCAGTGTATTTTTCCAGATTTCCGTGGGGTTATGCTCCACCCAGCCCGGATGCGGGTAAATCTGCTCGTGCTCTTTTTGTCCTACCGAAACGATATTCCCCTGTTGGTTGAAAAGTATGCAGCGTGTGCTGGTAGTACCCTGGTCAATGGCGGCAATGTATTTGGACATAATGGTATTATGATTGATTTTATTTGTAGTAAAGCAGGTAAATAGGGAAAATTAACCGATCAGGACAAATACGCGGGCAATTTTATTGAACGGGGCATGGGAAATCCGCCCGACGGCGTTGCCTGTATTATATTGCAGCTTAATCGGGTTTCAGCACATTTTTCATGAAAAACAGCAAGGTCAGAAAAGGGTTATTGGCATTGATTGGCCTCATACTCGTATTTTTTGCGCTCGACCTGGCCTTTCCCTTCAACCCCGATATTCGTTATGCGACGCAGATCACCGATCAGAAAGGCCGTGTAATACACGCTTTTTTAAGCAAAGAGGATAAATGGCGGCTTTATTCGAATGTGAACGAGATTACGCCGCTGCTTCGCAAAACGCTCATTTATAAGGAAGACCAATATTTTTATTACCACCCCGGTGTGAACCCGTTCGCGGTTGTACGGGCGGCAGTCAGGAATGTATTTTCGGGCAAAAGGACGTCCGGGGCGTCCACCATTACCATGCAGGTAGTGCGCCTGATGGACCCGCGTCCGCGCACATATGTGAATAAGCTGGTGGAAATGTGGCATGCATTTCAGCTGGAAATGCATTATTCCAAAGCGGAAATCCTTCAATTTTATGTGAACCTGGTCCCTTATGGAGGCAATATTGAAGGAATAAAAGCGGCGTCGCTACTGTATTTCGGCAAAGCGCCGCAGCTGCTGAGCCTCGCGGAGATCACCGCATTGACGATAGTACCCAACCGCCCGTCGGGCCTGCGCCCTGGTACGCGCAACGACGCATTGCGCGAAGCCAGAAATAGCTGGCTGAGACGTTTTGAAGAAGATGGGCTTTTTACAGAAAATGTGATCCGCGATGCTTTGAGTGAGCCGTTGAACGTCCGTCGCCTCCAAACCCCGCGCCTTGCACCGCACCTGTCGATACGTCTCAAACAGCAGTTCCCCGACAAGCCGGTAATCCGGACCCATCTGAACTTGCAGGCTCAGAGCCAGATCGAAGAGCAGGTGAGAAATTATATTAACCGCCGGCAACTGATGAATATCCACAATGCCGCGGTGCTGGTGGTGAACAACGAAACTATGGAGGTTGAGGCCTACGTGGGCTCCGCGGATTTCAATAATCCATTCGATGGCGGGCAGGTCGATGGCGTGAGGGCAGTGCGGTCGCCGGGGAGTACTTTGAAGCCACTATTATATGCCACGGCATTCGACGCGGGCATTATCACTCCCAAATCGGTTTTGAACGATGTTCCGGGGAATTTCAACGGGTATGAACCTGAAAATTTCGACAAGCATTTCAATGGGGCGGTTACCACGGAATTTGCATTGGCCAATTCGCTCAATATTCCGGCGGTTAAAGTTCTCAAGGATATTGGTACGCCCGCATTGATCGCCAAACTGCGTAAAGCAGGTTTCAAAACCGTCGACAAGCAGGCTAAAAACCTGGGACTGTCGATGATACTGGGTGGCTGCGGGGTAACTTTGGAAGAACTGACGAGGCTTTTTGCGGCATTTGCCAATGAAGGGAAGCTGCGCAATATGCGTTTAAGCGACGGGGATGTTCCGGATAAAAAAGGAACACCTGTGCTGTCGGAAGAGGCGACATTCCTCACCACAAGCATCCTCACCCAGATCACCCGCCCCGATTTGCCCACCAATTTTGATAATACCTACCATCTGCCGCGCATAGCCTGGAAAACGGGAACGTCGTACGGGAAAAGGGATGCCTGGAGTATCGGTTATAACAGGCGGTACACGGTCGGTGTCTGGGTTGGTAACTTTTCGGGAGAAGGCGTAGCCGAGCTGAGCGGCGCGAACACTGCGACACCGCTGTTGTTTTCGATTTTCAATGCATTGGATTACAATTCGCCGAAAGGCTGGTATAAATCGCCGGCCAATATTTCGCTTCGCAATGTATGCCCCGTGAGCGGTGACATTCCGTCCGACTTCTGTGACCACCACGTGCCGGATCAATACATTGTCGGTGTTTCCGCCTACCGGAAATGCCAGCATATGCGGTGGGTTTTTACGGACGCGGCCGGTAAAATGTCCTATTGCACCTATTGCCTTCCCGAAAATGGCTTTGAAAAGAAAGCATATCCCAACCTCGCGCCGGAACTGATCGCATTTTATGAGTTGCAAAAATTGCCCTATCAAAAAATTCCGCCCCATAATCCGCAATGCGAACGGGTTTTTCACGACGGCGCGCCGCTGATCGTCAGCCCGAACGACGGAAGTGAGTATTACATTCGCAAGGATGAGCCGCAGCAAATTCAGCTTGCCTGCCAGGCCGCGAACGATGTGCAGGAAGTGTACTGGTATGTTAATGACAAACTATACCAAAAATCGCCGCCTCAAGAAAGCGTATTCCTGAGCCCGCCGCTGGGCCGCATCAAGATTTCCTGCAGCGACGATAAGGGGCGGAATACGGATGTTTGGATTGTGGTGAAACGGATGTAGTTTGAACAAACCTGACCACCTTACAACGGCTGATCCTGCGCTTCCTGGTACAGCACCTGAATGAGCGTCTGCCCCACTGCCTTCAGTGTTTTCGCGTCGATATTCGCCATGTCGTCGTGGGCGGTGTGCCACTGATCGAAGAATGTCTTGGACATATTATTCTGGCGGGTGTGGATGATGTCGATCATGGGGATACGGGCCACTTTGTTAACGGGAACGTGGTCGTCGGTGATGGCGCCGCCGGTTTCGTCGATAAAATAATTGCTGTAACCCAGGCGGCTTGCCGTAGCCCATACCTGCCGCACAACGTCGTCCGCCAGCTGCGTAGAATACCCTTCTTTGAAAAAAGTAGCACCTTTGGCGCCCACCATGTCAAGCAAAACGCCAAAATAGGCAGTATAGCCTGGGTTGTGCTTATTGGCTGCCCAATGCTGGGAGCCGAGGCAAAAACCGCTGTATTCCATTCCTGTATCTTCGGAGCCCGACGAGCCCCAGTCTTCCGCATCAAAAAAGATGATATCTACGCCGATTTCCGGCTTGTTGGTTTGTGCCGAAAGCGTTCGGGCTACTTCCAGCAGAATGCCTACGCCGCTTGCGCCATCGTTTGCCGCCAGTACCGGCTTGTCTTTTACCAAAGAATCCTGATCGGAAAACGGGCGCGAATCCCAATGCGACGCGAGCAATATCCGTTTGCTTGCCTGTGGATTGAAACTTCCGATAATGTTACGTGCACTCAGTTTTTTGCCATCGAAAGTAGTAGCCGTAAACGGCTGCTCTGTGACCTGCCAGCCATATTTTTTCAATGTGGCAACCAGGTAATCACCGCAGGCTTTGTGCGGGGCGGTGTTAGGCACGCGCGCACCGAAATCGACTTGTTTTTGTACAAACTGAAATGCGCTGTCGGCATTGAAATCCGCACTTTTTACAAGAACCGCTGGTGCTTGCTCAGTAGTTTGCTCGGAATTGGTATTGCACCCATAAGCGCCTATGACGATGGCAAATAGGATTGGTAACCTGTTTTTAATGAATTTATTGAAAAGAAATGACATCTCCTGATAAGATATTGTTACGTTTTGTAAAACCTGCATTAACTTCCACGACATACTGCGCGTTGCCCATAGAAGGAATACTCTCTTCGGAAAACGGCTTGGTGTTTTCGGCAATTGAAACGATTTTTTTGTCTGAGCCCACATAAATAATGTCGAGGGGGATCGATGTGTTTTTCATCCAAAAGCCTTGCGGTTCCGATCGCTCGAAGATGAAGAGCATGCCTGCCGAGTCCGGAATAGAAGAGCGAAACATGAGCCCTTTTGCACGTTCCGCTTCATTTTCAGCAATTTCTACTTCGATTTTCTTATATGGTTGACCGTTTTTCAGGAAAGTAACTTCGCCTTCTTTAACGAAACTTACCGTTGCCAGCTCGATGTTGGAATGTTCGGCAGGTTTTTCTTTCAAGAAAAATGATCTTACCAAATAAGTACCACCACCCACGATAAGTACTGCCCAAAGAAAATACGCAACTAGCGACCGCCCTTTTTTCATATTTACTCTTCGTAAGCCCAGTCGATCCTTGTCTTGGTATCGCGGATCACCAGGCCCTGGTTTTTGAAGTAAGAACGGATTTCGTCTACTTTTTCGTAGTTCTGCGAGAGCTTAAATTCCCGGTAAAGTTTCAGCATGCCGTCCAGAATCGCATGACCTTCGGCAAGCTCTTCGATTAGCCCAAGCACGTCCTCGAAGAATACCACGAATTGTTCTTTCAGCGAAGTAAATACCGCCTCGCCCAACGCAGCCGATTTTAGTTGCCCCGTATTCAGCATGTTGATGTATTTCAGCATGTTGAAAAGGTTAGCAAATGCAACAGCCGTATTCAGGTCGTCGTTCATCGCATTGTAAAAGCCTTCGATCGATTTTTCGATATCTGCTTTTTTCGCCTCGTCCGCATTCACGCCGTCCTCATGCGCATAGGTGAGCATTTTGGCAATGCGCAGACCGTTGGCGAGTTTTTTATAGCCTTTTTGAGCCGCTTTCAATGCATCGTTCGAGAAATCGAGCGTGCTGCGGTACTGGCTCTGAAGCATGAAAAAACGCACGGTCATCGGGCTGTAAGCCTGATCGAGTAATTCGTGGTTTCCTGAAAACAGCTCCGACGGCAGGAACGAGTTGCCCAACGACTTCGACATTTTCTGGCCATTGACGGTCAGCATGTTGGTATGCATCCAGTACCGGACAGGCTCTTCACCGGTCAGCGATTTACCTTGTGCGATCTCACATTCGTGGTGCGGGAATTTGAGATCCATACCACCGCCGTGAATATCGAATTGTTTGCCTAAGTATTTGGCACTCATGCAGGTACATTCCAGGTGCCAACCGGGAAAACCTTTGCCCCAGGGCGATTCCCATTGCATAATGTGCTCCGGGTTTGCTTTTTTCCACAATGCGAAATCCAACGGGTTACGCTTTTCAGCCTGTCCATCGAGATCGCGGGTTTCATTCAGCAAATCCTCGATAATGCGGCCCGAAAGCTTCCCATATTCATTTCCTCCCGCCTGGTATTTATTAATATCAAAATAAACCGAACCATTGGATTCATATGCCACGCCTTTGTCGATCAGCGTTTGCACCGCTTCGATTTGCTCGATCAAATGGCCGGTAGCGGTAGGCTCTATGCTGGGAGAAAGCAGGTTGAATATTGCGGTAACTTCGTGAAAATCATTGGTATACCGTTGTACGATTTCCATCGGTTCCAGCTTTTGCAGCTTCGCCATTTTTCCGATTTTGTCCTCGCCGGCATCCCCATCACCTACGAGGTGGCCCACGTCGGTAATGTTACGGACGTAGCGCACCTTATAGCCGATATGGGTCAGGTAACGGAACAGGATATCGAATGACAGGAACGTCCGGATATTTCCCAAATGCACATTGTTATAGACCGTCGGCCCGCACACATACATGCCTACATACGGGGGCGCAATGGGAACAAAAACATCCTTTTTACGGGTAAGCGTATTGAATATTTTAAGTGGCTGGAAAGTTTGTGCGGTCATTTATATGTTGTACTTTCTTGATTACTGGTTTTTCTTTTCGAGACGTGTTTCGACCCAATCGATGATTTTTTCTGCCTTTTTTAAACCTAATGAGGCAGTATCTGCACTTCGGATTCCTTGGTAACCCATGTCGATGTGCAGGATTTCATAAGCCCCCGTGAAGTTTGACAAAAGCGTTTTATCAACCCGGCTCAACTCTTGTTGATACCATTCAACACTCTTTGGCGTCTTTTTGTTTTTCTTTCCTAAGAGCTCATTCAATGCCAACAACACTCCTGTGTATGCGGTGTGTCCTGCAATTTTGACGTACTTCCGATCCTGATAGAGCCCATCCTGCTTCTTTGCATTGTTGCTGAGAAAATCCTTTGCATTATCGATATGTCTTCTTGCTTCCGAGATTGATTCCATGATAGTATGTGATTAGAGTGGCGAATTATTTGATTCAGACAAAAATAGCAAATAACCCATGATTGATTTGCAGGCGTGCATTAGAATGAGCAGGCGGGAGAAGGCTATTCGGTCGTTTTGTTTATCTTCGCAGCGTTTTTGCATTTAAAATCCAGTTTGAAACTAACTTAAAATCAACACAGTAATCACTTATGAGTTTACTTACCGTAGGATCTGTTGCATTCGATGCGCTTGAAACCCCGTTTGGAAAAACAGACAAAATTATCGGCGGTGCTGCCACTTACATCACACTAGCGGCCTCTTACTTCACCAAACAGAACAACCTCGTTGCGGTTGTAGGAGGTGATTTCCCGAAAGAAATGATAGACCTGCTCGAAGATCACGGCGTGGATACCAAAGGGTTGGAGATTGTGCAGGACGGCAAGACATTCTTCTGGTCGGGTAAGTACCATGAGGATATGAATACCCGCGATACGCTGATCACGGAGTTGAATGTAATGGAGCATTTCGATCCGATCATTCCGGATTCCTACCAGGGCACTGAATTCCTGATGCTGGGCAACACGGTGCCTGCGACTCAGAAGCTGGTGATCGAGCGCCTCGCGAAACGCCCGAAACTGATCATGCTCGATACCATGAACCTGTGGATGAATATCGCTTTGGAAGACTTGAAAGCGGTTTTGAAACTGGTTGACCTTCTTACGATCAACGACGAGGAAGCACGCCAGCTTTCCGGTGAATACTCTTTGCGCAAAGCTGCCAAGAAGATCATGGCGATGGGCCCGAAAACGCTGATCATCAAAAAAGGCGAGCATGGCGCATTGCTGTTTCAGGAAGACCGTATCTTCTTCGCGCCTGCATTGCCGTTGGAGGAAGTTTTCGACCCGACTGGCGCAGGAGATAGTTTTGCGGGTGGTTTCATCGGATACCTCGCTGCTACGGATGATATTTCTTTTGAAAATATGAAACGCGCGATCATTTACGGATCGGCGATGGCTTCTTTCTGTGTGGAGAAATTTGGTACCGAGCGTCTGGTGAACCTTACACAAGAAGAAATCAATGCCCGCGTTCAGGAGTTTGTGAGATTGTCGAGCTTCGAAATACAATAAAAGTTTAAAGTTCAGAGTAAATGGGTCTATGAGTCGGAATTATATTTCTGCTTGTAGACTCATTTTTTTACCGGCCTGTTGGCCTGATTGAATGAAAAAACTGTAACCCCGCTGATAACCTGAAATTCCGATGAAATTGTTTATTCAAAAAATCTGCCTTCTGGTGGCGTGCACCACAACCGTTTTACCCGCATTGGCGCAGCACCATGTACATCCTGTGTTACCACATTCCAAACACAAAACCGTCGTGATCGCCCACCGCGGCAACCACGTGAATGCACCGGAGAATACGCTGGCATCCACACGGGAAGCTATCGAATGCGGTGCGGACTATGTGGAAGTGGATTTGAGAACTACGAAAGACGGACATCTCATCGCGTTGCACGACGCCAAGGTCGACCGGACTACGAATGGCGCGGGGAAGGTGGCAGATATGACCTGGCAGGAAGTAGAAGCATTGCAGGTATTCAACCGGAATAAAAAGACCCACCGCATTCCGGAGTTCAAAGAAATTTTGGCGCTTTGCAAGGGCAAAATCAACATTTACCTCGATTTCAAAGAGGCAGATGTTGCCGACACCTGGAAGCAGATCAAGGCGGCCGGCATGGAACATCAGGTTGTGGTATATTTAAATAAGGAAGAGCAATACAAGAAGTGGAAAGAAGCAGCGCCTGACATGCCGCTGACGACGAGCCTGCCTAAGGAAATCACCAGCAAAGAGCAGTTGGCGACATTTCTAAGTCAAATGCATATTCAGGTATTAGACAACCTCACCAACCCCGAACTCCTCAAAGCCGCGCATGAACTTGGCCTCTCCGTCTGGCTCGATGTTCAGAGCCCCACAGAAGGGCCGGCTGCCTGGAATGAAGCATTACACAAAGGCGTGCAAGGTTTGCAGACGGACAAGCCTGCCGAAATGGTATCGTATATAAAGGCAAATGTTCAATAGCATTTCAAGGAGCACATCAAAAGCGAGGTCGAAATGCTGTCTCCCGACCGGATTAACTACTTGCGGGATGCTGGTTTAATGACCTGATGGATGGGGCAATCAGCGTCATGCGCACCCGGCAAATAGCCTGTACTCATCAGAAATTCATTCACGATTTCCCCGCCGGTAAACTTGAATGTCTTTTTAAACAGCTTAACCCATTGTTCTTTGGTCAGAGGATGATGTGCGTCGATCCAGCCTTTGAATGAACCGTATTCTTTCTTCAATTCAAGAATCTTCTGCGCATTTACAATAGCTGCATTCACTTTCAGGCGATTCCGCACAATGCCCGCATCGGCTAGCAGCCGCTCACGATCGGATTCGTCGTAAGCAGCTACTTTTTCAATCGAAAAATTACCATAAGCCGCCCGGAAACCGTCTTGCTTCCGCAGCATCAGCGTCCAGCTAAGGCCCGCCTGGTTAATTTCCAGCAAAAGCCGCCCGAAAAGTTCGTCATCATCATCGATCGGGAAGCCGTACTGGTTGTCGTGGTAATGTTTGTGGAGCAGGTAATCAGCCTGCTCTGAAGAGTTGTTGTTGACGTAAGTGCAATATGACATCGCGTTGCTTATTTAAGAATACCGATCTGTACTTCCGTGATATTTCGGTCGGGGTTTTCGAAATCCATATTCAGGTAAATTTCCCGGTTTTGGCCGGATGGTCGCAGGTTTTGGGACATGATTTGCCCGAATAGCGAGCCATAAGTAGTAATCAGCCCGTCCCAATTTCCGTAGAGCTCCTCGCTCACGCACTCAAATGTGTCGAGCGTTTTTACCTTGTAACTTGAATCGAGAGTGTGTGCGGGCGGTGTGACGGGCAGGGCAATGGTGAGCGTAAAAACAGTGTCCGGATTACCGTCCGCGCCATTGTATACCCAGTACACCGGGCCTGTGATTTCCAGATCGTTGCGGATCGCATCCTGATACAGCTTCCGGGCTTCTACACGTACATACTGAAATATTTCCTTGAATGAAGTCCGTGTTTCGAAGTACAAAACGTGGATCGGTTGAATGGTTTTAGTTTGCATGGCTAACAGATGTTTGCGCAAAAATCAAACCTCCGAGTGACAACCCTATGTCAGCAGGATTTAGTTTTTTTCGGTGTGCCGTCGCGCTTTTATTCGCCGTACCTGCTGTTGCAGCCAGGGGTAGCTGATGTAGACCGCCTTCGTCGCGCCTATGCCTATCCCCGCGCCCATAAGCACGTCCGCCAGCCAGTGGTGATTGCCCAGGACCCGCATTGTTCCCACAGTCGTGGCCGTTCCGTAACCGCCTATACTATATAATATGCTGCGCTGGCCGTATTCCTCGTGCAGGATCGTGGCATTGGTGAATGCCGTCGTGCTGTGCCCCGACGGGAACGAATGGTTGTCCTCTCCATTGGGCCGTGGATATTTCACAATCCGTTTCAAACTCTGCGTAACACCCTGAGCAATAATATTGGAAAGCAACGCCAGGATCACCTGATCGCCTAGCTTATGCTTTCCCTTCACACCCGCGGATGCAAGCCCGAGGCTCACCACGCCTGGGGCATAAGGCAGATATTCGTCCAGGTTTGTGCGGTAATTGGGATAGTTGGAAACCACACGTTCCTGCAAATGCCGGCTGATCTTCCCCTGAACGATGAGGCCGGCCAGTCCGAGCGTAACAGGAGGGATAACATCGCCTGCCGTGACTTTCCATAGTGTGGAATCCCGCTGCGCAAATGCGGCCTGCGGGAGTACTTGCAGACAAAGAAAAAGGCATATCAGATATGCCTTTGTAAATTTTGGGATCATAAAATAGCTTCTCTCACACGTACGAGTCTTTCCAGTAATCCTTCCAGCTGATCGAGCGGCAGCATATTGGCGCCATCGGATTTTGCTTCGGCGGGATTGAAATGGGTTTCGATAAAGAGACCGTCGGCACCCACGGCAATGGCGGCTTTGGCGATCGTTTCGATCAGTTTGGGCTTGCCGCCGGTTACGCCGGAAGCCTGGTTGGGCTGCTGTAACGAATGCGTACAGTCCATGACCACGGGCACACCGAATGCGGCCATTTCGGGCAGGTTACGATAGTCCACAACCAGGTCGCCATACCCGAAGCTATTGCCGCGATCGGTGAGGATTACCTGGGCGACGGGATTCACTTCCTGAATTTTTTCAGCAGCGAATTTCATCGATGCTCCCGAAAGGAATTGTCCTTTTTTTACGTTCACAGCCTTGCCCGTGCGTGCCGCGGCCGCGAGGAGTTCGGTCTGGCGGCACAGGAATGCGGGAATTTGCAGCACATCCACATATTCTGCCGCCAATGCGGCTTCGTGCGATTCATGTATGTCGGTTACAGTAGGAATGCCGAAAGTGCGGCTTACCTCCTGCAAGACTTTCAATGCTTTTTCATCGCCGATGCCGGTAAATGAATCGATCTTGGTGCGATTGGCTTTGCGGTAAGATCCTTTGAATATATAGGGAATACGAAGACGGTCGGTAACCGTAACGATTTGCTCTGCGATTCGTAGGGCCATATCCCGTCCTTCGATGGCGCAGGGGCCGGCCAACAGGAAAAAAGAGGTCGAATCGGTGTTTTTCAGCTTCGGTATCGAGATCATACTGGTGTTGGTGTAGATATTGATAAATGTTTCGCGAATGTACGGCTATCCGCAATGTTCTCTTTGTACTCAACCGATTTCTTAAAACGGAACCTTTATAATCGGCTGATTTCCTGCTTTTTTTTATTTTAAACAGGGATTGTGCAATAAATCGACCTATTTAAAAAATTTTTGAAAAAGTGAACTGAAATATCTTTCTTTGTGGCGATTTTAACCAAAAAGTGATTATAAAATGTCAGCAATTGCAGAAAGAGTTAAGCAAATTATCGTCGAAAAACTCGGCGTAGAAGAGTCGGAGGTTACACCGGAAGCAAACTTCCAGAACGACTTGGGAGCGGACTCTCTAGACACCGTTGAATTGATTATGGAGTTCGAAAAAGAATTCAATCTTTCTATTCCTGACGATCAGGCAGAGAACATCGGTACAGTTGGTCAGGCTGTTGCATATCTGGAAGAAAACGTGAAGTAATCCGGTTTTTACCAGTACAATCTTCTATTTCTGTCCCAATTTTATGAGTTTTAAGCGAGTTGTAATTACAGGAATGGGCGCATTGACGCCCGTTGGCAATGATGTTCCTACCTTTTGGTCAAATCTGGTTGCCGGCGTAAGCGGTGCAGCCCCCATCACGCGGTTCGATGCTGAAAAGTTTCGGACGCGTTTCGCCTGTGAGGTGAAGGGTTTGGACGTCACGAATTACATTCCCCGGCAAGAAGCCCGTAAAATGGACCCCTTTACACAATACGCCGTCATCGCGGCTGATGAAGCGATGAAGGACGCCGGCTTTGACGCAGATACGCTTGATCTCGACAAAGCCGGTGTAATTTGGGGCTCCGGTATCGGTGGCCTCAAAACTTTCGAGGAAGAAGTAATGAACTTCTCCGAGAACGGCAGAACTCCCCGCTTCAATCCTTTCTTTATCCCGAAAATGATCGTCGACAGCGCCTCTGGTGTTTTGTCGATCCGGTACGGTTTCCGGGGGCCTAACTTTATCACGGTATCGGCTTGCGCTTCGGCGACCAACGCATTGATCGACGCATTCAACTATATCAAACTCGGTTTGATGAATGTGTGTATCTCCGGCGGTTCGGAAGCGGCTGTTACGATTGCCGGTGTGGGCGGTTTCAATGCATTGAAGGCATTGTCCGAAAGAAACGATTCGCCTGAAACGGCCTCGCGCCCTTATGATAAGGATCGTGACGGTTTCGTGCTTGGAGAAGGTGGGGCGGCGATTATTTTGGAAGAACTCGAACATGCGAAAGCACGCGGGGCCAACATTTACGCCGAAATGATCGGTGCCGGTATGTCGTCCGACGCCTATCACATCACCGCTCCGCATCCGGAAGGACTGGGAGCCTTCATTGTAATGAAAAATGCAATCGAAAACGCAGGTATCAAACCTGAGGAAATCGATTACATCAATACCCACGGTACATCTACCCCGATCGGTGACCCGCAGGAGATCAAGGCCATAGAAAAATTCTTCGGCGAGCATGCATATGATCTGAATATCAGCTCTACGAAATCGATGACAGGGCATTTATTGGGAGGAGCAGGAGCGATTGAAGCTGCCGCCTGTATCATGGCGATCAAGGACCAGGTCGTGCCGCCTACCATTAACCACTTTACCGACGACCCGGAAATCAACCCGCGGTTGAAGCTTACATTTAATAAAGCTGAAAAACGTCGCGTAAATATCGCTTTGAGCAACACATTCGGTTTCGGAGGTCATAATGCATCAGTCGTTTTCAAAAAGTACGAAGACTGATTAATTCTCTACCATTGGCAAAGCGAATTCTGATACCGATACTTTCCCTTTTCAGGACCGGAAGTGCTGAGGACAAAAAATTTAAGGAATCGATTGCGCATGTGATAGGCGATAAACCTTCCAATCTGGGCGTTTATCAGCTGGCTTTCAGGCACACCTCCGCTTCCCGCGAAACCGCTATCAAAGGTTTCAGGGAATCGAACGAGCGTTTGGAATACCTGGGCGATGCAGTGCTTGGTATGGTGGTAGCAGAATTTCTTTTTACCAAATATCCCTACAAAGACGAAGGCTTTCTCACCGAAATCCGCTCACGGATCGTCAACCGCGAGTCGTTGAACCAGATTTCGCGTAAACTCGGCCTCGACCGGCTGATCGAATACGATGGTAACCGCCGTGGCATGTCGCCCCGCTCATCCATGTACGGCGACGCGCTCGAAGCATTCGTGGGCGCTATTTACCTCGATAAGGGCTTCCGCTTTACACGCACCTTTATTATCAGCAAGCTCATCACGCATTACGATCTGGACAGCATTATCCAGAACAATGTAAACTTCAAAAGCCTTATCATCGAATGGGCGCAGCGCGAGGGCAAAGAAATCCGTTTTGAAATACTTGAAGAACGGGGCACCCGCCATCATCGCGAGTTCATTTCTCAAATCCTCGTTAACGACGAGCCCTTTGCAACAGGTAATGGCTTTACCAAAAAGAAAGCCGAGCAATCCGCATCGGAGCAGGCCTGCGCAATTCTTGAATTGAAATAATCCTACTTGTTTTTTGAATGTCTGCTCATTGGTTTCCAATGGGCTAATGGCGTTTTGTCGCTTTGTAAAACCGACAATAGGCCATTTTGTCCGTGTTAAAAATTGACATTTCACCATAATCGGCCATTTTGTCGCTATTTTTTCTAATTCCGGGACCCGGAACAGAAGTTGTTAAAGAGAGGGCATAACCACGACGGTTAGAAAAAACGGAAAAACTTAGAACAACAAAAACCTTATAACAATGAGCACATTAGTCAAACATTTCGCAGGTCCATCTTATTTGAACGGATTTCTTGGTAAGGATTTATTCCAAGAGTTTAATACCCCTGCATTCGCAGGTACCGTACCAGCTGTGAATGTGGTTGAAAGCGAAGAAGGCTTCCGCATCGAAGTGGCGGCGCCTGGCCTTCAAAAATCAGACTTCAAACTAAACCTTGAAAAAAATCAACTGACCATTTCAGCTGAGAAAGAGCAGAAGGAAGAGAGCAAGAATGAGAAGTACACCAGGAAGGAATTCAAATATGCTTCCTTCCAAAGGACCTTCACTTTGCCCAATACGGTTGACGGCGACAGGATAGAGGCTAATTATGCCGACGGCATTCTGAACATCGCATTGCCGAAACGTGAGGAAGCGAAAGAAAAGCCTGCCCGTCAGATAGAGATCGCTTAATCTGACGAAGTTACTCAATGGGCGTTATTCGTAAGGATAGCGCCTTTTTTATGGTGCCGGATGATAATCGCCTGGCAGGATATTTTAGTAAATTCCCAAATGGAATATCTTTGTTAAAAGATGTTAAACGAATCTACGACGGGAATAATTTGTTGATCGATTTGCGTTATTTGTCCATAAAAATATAACCCCAACATATGTCTATGAAAACAAATTGGAAAGGTTTGGTGTTGGTTGGGTTGATTTCAAGCGCGTCAACCATAGCTGGCCTAAAACTCCTGGCCCCTGATAACGATAAAGATGTGATTTTTAAAGAAGCGGCTTCTGAAAATATAGCACGTTTCACATCGGCAGGCGCGCCAGCGGGTGCTCCGGGCGACTTCGTTTATGCGGCGGAAGCTACCACACCAACAGTGGTCCATATTAAATCGACTATTACACGTCAGCAATCCCGTGGCCAGCAGCAAATCCCCGACATTTTCCGGGATTTCTTCGGTGACGATTTCGGTGGCGGTTCACGTGGCCCTCAACAATCGGAAGCAACCGGTTCGGGTGTGATCATTTCCAACGACGGGTACATTGTTACCAATAACCACGTGGTGGAAGGTGCACAGGAACTGGAAGTGACGCTGCATAACAAGAGCAAATTCCGTGCGAAAGTGATCGGTACCGACCCTTCTACGGACATTGCGGTGATCAAAATTGAAGGTAAAGATCTGCCTGCGGTAACGCTGGGTAATTCCGACGCCGTGAAAGTAGGGGAGTGGGTCGTTGCGGTTGGTAACCCTTTCAACCTCGAATCTACGGTTACAGCAGGTATCGTGAGCGCCAAAGGCCGCGGATTGGGCATTATCGGCCAGTCGCGCCGCAATCAGATGCAGCCTGCCGCAGCCGCGGCCGGTGATTCTCCGCTGGAATCGTTCATTCAGACCGACGCCGTTGTGAACCCTGGAAACAGTGGTGGAGCGTTGGTAAACCTGAAAGGCGAGCTGATCGGTATTAACACAGCTATCGCGAGCCCAACCGGCAGTTTCGCCGGTTATGCATTCGCCGTGCCTTCGAGCATTGTGAAAAAGGTATCAAGCGATTTGATCAAATTCGGTAATGTACAACGCGGTTACCTGGGGATCTCCCTCGACGACCTCGATAGCAGGAAAGCCGAAGAATACGGTGTGAAAGTAAATGACGGTGTATACGTCCGCGATTTCACTGAAAACAGCGCCGCGAAAGCAGGTGGCGTGAGCAAAGGCGACGTGATCGTGAAAGTTGATGGTATGAACATCCACTCGATCCCTGAATTGCAGCAATCGATCGGTTTGCACAAGCCTGGCGATAAAGTGAATGTGACTGTAAACCGGGATGGCAAGGAAAAAGACCTGAGCATCACATTGCGTAACCGCACCGGTGGTTCCGAGATCATCAAGAGGGATGAATCAGCCGCTGTAATGAGCTCGCTGGGTGCGCAGTTCGGCAACCTGAGCGATCAGGAAAAGCAGAGGCTGTCGCGCTACAAAATCGATGGCGGTGTGAAAGTATTGTCTATCGATGGGGGCAAATTTGCCCGCTCACAGGTGGAAGAAGGTTTCATTATTACCAAAGTCAATGGTAAGGCTGTTAAAACCGTAAAAGAGTTTGAAGCGGCGATTGCCGGTAAAGAAGAATCGATGGTTCAGTTCGAGGGACTTTACCCGGATGCGCCTTACGACGTCTACTCATTCGGATTCAGATTGTAATTCCATAGAATGCATAAAGAAAGGGCTGCGATGATCACCATCGCAGCCCTTCTTGTTTAAATACCTCGTTATTAAAGCAGGAACTTCAATTTGATCACTTCTTTTTCGGTCAGGAAGCGCCATTTGCCGCGTGGCAGATCTTTTTTGTTCAGGCCTGCGAAGACGGTACGGTCGAGTTTCTGAACTTCGTAGCCCAAATGCTCGAACATCCGGCGTACGATGCGGTTGCGGCCGCTGTGTATTTCGAGGCCCACAACCTGGGCGTCGGGAGTTACCAAACCTACTTCGTCGGGACGGATGAACCCGTCTTCGAGTTCAACACCGGCTTGCAATGCTTCGAAGTCCTCCGTAGCGATCGGTTTATCAATCTCTGCCTGATAAATCTTTTTGATGCCGCTCGACGGGTGCGTTAGCTTCTCGGCCAATTCACCGTCGTTCGTAAGCAGCAACAAACCGGTTGTATTGCGGTCGAGGCGGCCAACCGGATACACACGCTCCGAGCACGCGCCCTTGATCAGGTCGAGTACGGTTTTGCGCTCTTCCGGATCGTCGGTAGTGGTAATGTAATCCTTCGGCTTGTTGATCAGGATATACACCATTTTCTCCGGGTTCAATGCCTTTTTGCCGTATTTCACCACGTCGGTAGGGCGTACTTTGTAGCCCATCTCGTTGACAATCTTTCCGTTAACCGAAATCTGGCCCGAAGAAATCAGGTCATCGGCTTCGCGGCGGGAGCAAATCCCGGCATTGGCAATGTAGCGGTTGAGACGGATCTCATCGCCTTCTTCCTTGTCCTTATGCCGCGGCGACGACTTCTTCTTCTGGTCGTAGCCATCGAGATTATAGCGTGGCGCGGTTTCGTACCGGCCTACTCGTCTCTCCAACCCGCTGCGATCCGGCTGCTGCTGCTCGTCGTCCTGGAACCGGGAACGATAGGGTTTTTCACCACCACGCTCTTCTCTATCGTCTTTTTTTTTAAATGCGGGCCTGTCGCCGCCAAACGAACGGCCGGGTCCGGCCGAGTCGGGGCGCTCGCTACGCGGTTTGAACTCACCGCCTTCCCTTTCGGACCGGGGCTTGAACTGGCGATCACCATTGTCTCTTTCGAAACGTGGCTTATCGAAGCCCGGCTTTGCGAAGCTCGGCTTGAACTCGCGTTCGTTATCACTTCTCTCTGATCTCGGCTTGAACTCGCGTTCGTTATCACCTCTCTCTGATCTTGGCTTGAACTCGCGTTCGTTATCACCTCTTTCTGACCTCGGCTTGAACTCACGCTCGTTAGTACTTCTCTCTGATCTCGGCTTGAATTCACGATCGCCATTACTTCTGTCGGATCTTGGCTTATCGTAACCCGGCTTGAATTCGCGCGTATCTCTTTCAGGACGTGGCCTGAACTCGCGTTCGTCATTATCCCTGTCGAACCTTGGTTTGAACTCGCGGTTGCGATCTCCGCCACCAAATCCAGTTCTTTCCGGGCGATCACCAGATGGTTTCCTTTCTCCGGAACGGAAATCGCTTTTCCCAAAATCCTTTTTAAAACCACGCTCGGAAGAGTCGCCTTCGCGACGGAACGGGCGCTGGCTGTCTCCACCCTTGTCGGAGCCGTATTTTTTGAAAACTGGTTTGTCGAAACGCGGCTTGCCGAAGCCCGGCTTTGCGAAGCCCGGCTTATCGAAGCCCGGCTTACCAAAGCCAGAGCGATCTTCACGTGGCTTCTCGTGATCGAAGCTTGGGCGCGCTTTCTGCCCTTTGTTTTCGGAAGGAGCTGAAAATTTCAGACTGGATTTTTTTACGCTGGGTTTGCTGAACCGGCTTTCGGTTTCAGGCTTGGTGCGTTTGAAGTAGCCGCCTCCACCCTTGGAGCCTCCGGCTGATGGGCGGGAGCTGTTGCCGCCTTTTGAATTGCTTCTGTTTCTCATTAGGAATGCAGTATCACTACTGGATTTATTTCCTCTTTACAAATTTACCTTGTAACCGATTAGTGCTTTAATTCGCACAAAATGGTATGAATTGCCACTAAAACTGGTTAGCCAACGTATCTGATGGTCAGAGTACTAGTGTTTAAAAAATTAGCCTGCAAAGATACGGTAATTTTTCCGGGTAAAAATTTTTGAATGTGTTTATGTCAAAAATGATATGGAAACGTTTATAAGTACTATCGGAGAAATTGCGCCGAAATGGCGATTTTAGCCTAACTAAACCTTCATTAACAAGTGTATTATGTCAGCTGACGCGCAGGTACAGCCTTTGTGGAAACCGGGAAGGACCCTGTTGGAACAGTCCAATCTGAAAAAGTATATGGACTGGCTTTTTGTCAAGAAAGGCCTGTATTTCCGTTCCTATCACGATCTCTGGGAATGGTCGGTGACCGACCTGGAAGATTTCTGGGAAAGTCTTTGGAATTACTTCAATATCAAATCGCACGATCTGTACCTGGAAGTGCTGCAAAAGCCGCTGAATGGCCTGATCGGTACGCGCTGGTTTACACGCTCCAAGCTGAACTACGCCGAGCATATTTTCAGAAATAAAACAAAGGATCGTCCGGCGATTCTCTTTCAGTCCGAAAAAACGGAGCTGACTGAAATATCCTGGGAAACCCTGGAAACGCAGGTTGCAGCCGTATCGACCTGGCTGAAACAACGTGGCGTCAAGCCGGGAGATCGTGTCGCGGCGGTATTGCCGAATATTCCGCAGGCAGTGGTAGCATTCCTGGCTGCCAACGCGGTGGGTGCGGTATGGTCATCCTGTTCCCCCGATTTTGGCAAACCAGCCATTACCGAACGCTTTTCGCAGATTGAGCCAAAGGTGTTGTTTACCGTCGACGGTTATGTGTATAATGGCAAATCATACGACATTACTTCTTTCGCCGGCGAACTTTCGGCGGCGTTGCCGAGTGTGAAAGACACGGTTCTGATTAACAATATATTCTCGGAAACCCGTCCCGACCGGTTCACGGCCTGGGATGATATCCTGCATTTCGAAAATTTCGGGATAGATTTTGAGCCGGTGCCGTTCGATCATCCGATCTGGATTCTCTACTCTTCCGGAACGACGGCCAAGCCTAAGGCCATCACGCACAGCGTCGGCGGTTGTCTGATCGAGCATATGAAAGCGCTGATGCTGCACCAGAATGTAAAACCCGGCGACCGGTATTTCTGGTATTCCACCACTGGCTGGATGATGTGGAACTACGCGATGAGTTCTTTGCTTTGCGGAGCTACGTTGGTGATGTACGACGGCGCTCCGGCATATCCGTCGTCGCAAGTGCTCTGGACGATGGCCGAAAAGGCGCGTATCACACATTTCGGTAGCGGGGCGGCATTCTTCATAGCTTCTATGAAAAGCGGCGTCAGCATTACCTCCGAGCGGCTGAGTCATCTCGAAACGATTGGTTCTACGGGCTCGCCTCTGCCTCCGGAGGCTTTTGAATGGATTTACAAACAAGTCAAAAAAGATGTATGGCTGATCTCGCTCAGCGGGGGTACGGACGTGTGCAGCGCGTTCGTGGGCGGGTGCCCGCTCCTGCCCGTATACGCGGGTGAGATCCAGTGCAGGATGCTGGGAGCCAGAATCGAGGCATTCGATGAAAGTGGAAAGCCCGTATTGGATGAACTGGGCGAAATGGTTATCACACAACCCATGCCGTCGATGCCTATTTATTTCTGGAACGACGATCAGGACGAAAAATACTTTTCCAGCTATTTTGAAGTTTATCCGCACGTGTGGCGGCATGGCGACTGGATCAAGATCACGGATCGGAAATCGGTGATTATTTACGGGCGCTCCGACGCTACGCTGAACCGCGGCGGAGTCCGCATCGGGACCGCGGAAATCTACCGGGCTGTGGAGAGCATTCCGGATGTGAAGGACAGCCTGGCCGTTTACCTCGAGAAATCGAACGGTGAGGGTACGATCTCGCTTTTTGTCGTCCTGGCAAAAGACAAGGAGTTGACCGACGAATTGAAAAAGCAAATCAAAGACACACTGCGGACCCAGTACAGCCCGCGCCACGTCCCGGATACCATTGAGCAGGTAGGTGACATCCCCTACACGATCAATGGCAAGAAGATGGAGGCGCCCATGAAGCGGATACTGATGGGGCAGGATCCGGCCAAGTGCATTAATATCGATACGATGCGGAATCCGGAATCACTAAAAGCATTTATCTAGAAATACGTGCTGTCGGTATGTTAACGCCCTGCATTCATTTGCATTAGGCAACCAAAATTGTTTAATTCACGTTGGGGAAATATTGATTCCCACGGCGCCAGCCCATACTCCTAATTTTTACAGGTATGAACTCAGAAAGACCTCAGCCCCCGATCCAGAACTCGAAATCCGTAGTTCGTTTGCCTATCATCATCGCGATCACGCTGGCGGCTGGTGTGCTGCTGGGTAGTACGTTTTTCAGCGGAGGGAAGAAATTGTCCGATGTCGCAAAAGGCTATGGCAAGTTCAGGGAAGTACTGATGCTGGTAGAGAACAACTATGTGGATTCAGTAAATACAGACGAACTGGTCGACTTCTCGATCTCCAAAATGCTTGAAAAACTCGACCCGCACACGGCTTATTTCAATGCGGAGGAAGCTACTGCGGCACGGTCGCAGCTGGAATCCGGTTTTGACGGCATCGGTGTCGAGTTCAATATCTACAATGACACGGTTTATGTGGTAACACCGTTGAGCGGAGGCCCTTCGGAAGCGGCCGGTATCCAGAGCGGTGACCGCATTATTTCTGTTAATAAAGAAAATCTGTCGGGCCCCGGGGTTACCAATGCGCAGGTTTACAAACTGTTGCGCGGAAAGCGCGGCACCAAAGTAGATCTGGCGATTGAAAGGGTGGGGTTGAAGGACAAAATGAATTTTGCTGTGGTGCGCGACCGCATTCCTACCTATTCGGTGGATGCTTCCTACATGGTGGATCAGGAAATAGGCTATATCAAAGTGAGCCGTTTCTCGGAAACGACATTCGATGAATTCAAATCAGCATTGAAGACATTGAAGGCCAACGGTTTAAAAAACCTTATTCTCGACCTTCGCGGCAATCCGGGGGGCTATATGGAACGTGCCACGAGTATGGCCGACGAGTTTATTGCGGGGGATAAGCTGCTCGTTTATACGGAAGGCAAAGACAGTCGATTTGACCGTAAGACCCGCTCGCATGTAGAAGGCCTTTTCGAACAAGGCCCGCTGATCGTGCTCGTCGATGAAGGCAGCGCATCGGCCTCCGAAATCCTCGCCGGCGCATTGCAGGACCACGACCGTGCATTGGTTGTGGGACGCAGGTCATATGGAAAAGGGTTGGTACAAATGCCGATCAAACTGTCGGACGGCTCCGAACTGCGCCTGACCATTTCGCGCTACTATACGCCAAGTGGCCGCAGCATTCAGAAACCCTATGAAATGGGTAAAAGCGAAGATTACAGCCAGGACCTGACGCACCGTTATGAAAGCGGGGAGCTTTTTAATGTCGACAGCATCAAGTTTGATAAAAGCAAGATCTATAAAACCGACGGCGGTCGGGTTGTATACGGCGGCGGCGGCATTACTCCGGATATTTTCGTAGCAAAAGATACTTTGATGAACAGCAAGTACCTGTTTGAGTTGTATTCCAAAAATATTATCCGTGAATATTCGCTGCGCTATGCCAATGAAAACCAGAAAAAACTGGAAAAACAGCCATTCAAGGAATATCTGAAATCATTCCAGGTATCGGATGCCATGCTGGCCGAGTTGGTGAAAGATGCTTCGAAGGCGGGTATCAAACCGAATGAAAAGGAACTGAATCTTTCCAAACCGCTCATTACCTCGCAAACGAAGGCGATCATCGGTCGCTATGTATGGGGAAGAAAGCAAAAAAGCGGCCTGAACAACGAAGTATTTCAGGTTCTGAACCCGAGCGACAATGTTTATCAGCAAGCAGTACAGCTATTCACTCAGGCAGCACAGCTCGAAAAAGGGGAGTTTAGCAGCCTGAATATTCCTAAGAACAAAAAGTAAATTCACTCCACATCATTCACTCAATGTCCCGTATTGCATTTATTACCGGAGCTACATCCGGTATTGGTAAGGCCACGGCGGAAGCGTTTGCCGGGGCCGGTATTGACCTTATATTGTGCGGCCGCCGCCAGGAGCGCCTCGACGAAGTTGCCGCCGAATTGTCTTCAAAAGTAAAAGTAACCACACTCGTATTTGATGTTCGCGACAAGGGCGCGGTATTGGCCGCAGTCGGGTCGCTGCACGATGATTGGAAAAATATTGATATTCTGGTCAACAATGCAGGCAATGCGCACGGCCTGGGCACGCTTGATGAAGGAGATACCGACGACTGGGACGCGATGATCGACGGTAATGTAAAAGGGCTTCTCTATGTTTCGAAAGCCATTATTCCATTGCTTCTCGAACGGGGCAAAGGCCATATCGTCAATATCAGCTCGATCGCGGGCAAACAGACCTATGCCAATGGTGCCGTTTACTGTGCTTCCAAAGCTGCTGTTGAGGTAATCAGCGAAGGAATGCGCCTCGAACTGACGCAGCACGGCATCAAAACAACCAATATTGCACCAGGTGCCGTAGAGACGGAATTTTCGCTGGTCCGCTTCAAAGGTGATGAGGACAGGGCGGAAAAAGTGTACCAGGGTTTCGATCCTCTGCAGGCCAGTGACATTGCCGATGCGATCCTCTACGCCGTCAACGCACCCGGCCGCGTTACGATCGCGGATATTACCATTCTGGCCGGAGCCCAGTCGGCCGCCACCACGATCCATCGCAAATAGAATTTTATTTGGTTTTTGGCCGTAATGCGGTTGGGAATCGATACCTTTGCCATTCTTTTTTGCTCCCCGACTTCCATAAACAGGAAGTCGGGGGTGTTTTGAATGCCTATGAAAAGTTTCGACCAGAATTCCTCTCCCGAGTCTGCCGCCGTGGACTCGGCCGCCGTGGACTCGACAGCGATTTCCGCCTCTCAGACCGTATTTCCAATCCTTCTGGCGCTGAGTTTCTCTCACTTGCTGAACGACACAATGCAATCCCTTATCCCGTCGATTTATCCGATGGTGAAGGATTCGTTTCACCTGAGTTTCTCACAAATCGGCCTCATTACTTTTACATTCCAGGTCAGTGCATCGGTATTCCAGCCGCTTGTCGGGTCATACACGGACAAAAGGCCGCAACCCTATGCGTTGGCAGTAGGGATGTGTTTTACATTGCTCGGACTCGTGTCGCTTTCGATGGCGAACAGCTTTCATATCGTATTACTTTCGGTAGGCCTTATCGGTATCGGTTCGGCGGTATTCCACCCGGAAGCTTCACGTGTGGCGCGCATGGCGTCGGGCGGCAAGCATGGAATGGCGCAATCGCTTTTTCAGGTGGGGGGTAATGCAGGCAGCTCGCTGGGGCCATTGCTCGCGGCATTGATATTGCTGCCGTATGGCCGCTCCCAGGTGATCTGGTTCTCGCTGGTGGCGTTGCTGGCTATTATTATCCTTTCGTGGGTAGGAGGCTGGTACAAACAAAAATTGACCACGGTTGAGCAAAAAGCGACCGGAGCTGGCGGACGGGAGTCTGCTTTGTCAAGATCCAAAGTGGTAGTGTCGATAGGTATCCTGCTCCTGCTGATTTTCTCGAAATACATTTATATGGCCAGCATTTCGAGCTATTTCACCTTTTACCTGATCGATAAATTCGGCGTTTCCATTCAGAGCTCGCAGATTTACCTGTTTGCTTTTCTGTTTGCGGTAGCGGCGGGGACGTTCATCGGCGGACCGGTAGGGGATCGTATCGGTCGTAAATATGTGATCTGGATATCCATTCTTGGCGCGGCGCCATTTGCATTGCTGCTGCCGTACGTCGACCTGTTTTGGACGGGCGTCCTAAGCTGCATTATCGGCCTGATCCTATCTTCCGCATTCTCGGCGATCCTTGTTTACGCCCAGGAGTTGATACCCGGCAAAGTGGGAATGATCGCCGGCTTGTTCTTCGGTTTCGCATTCGGCATCGCCGGCATCGGTTCCGCCATACTCGGTGCGGTGGCCGACAAGACGAGTATTGAGTATGTCTTCTGGATCTGTTCGTTCCTGCCGTTGATAGGGTTGCTGACAGGGTTCTTGCCTAATTTAGAGAAGAAGTCCTGAGAAATTTTGGTAGTTAGCCGAAAAGCTCCAGGAACTCGGGAAGATTATAAACAGGCAGAAGCGTCAACGCCTGTTCTTGAAATTTTCTATCCCTGCTGGTAAGAAATCTATCTTGTGATGAAGCGCTGTGTAATATTGCAGGGCATCTTCAATATCATCTATTTGAGAAGTCAGGGCAAGATTTACGACTTCCCGATTTGCATCTATAATCACCACATCCGAAAGAAGTAGCAACAGGAGATCTTTGGATTTGGCACTGCCGTAAGCTTTGGTTAACCAGTAGCTTACGATGTGCAAAATGGAAGGGGAAATAACAGCTTTGACTTTCTTTTCCAGCATTAGGACCATTACCTTTCTGGCGTCTTCGTAATCTTTTCTTTTTAAAAGAAAATCGAGAATAATGTTGGCGTCGAGAAAAACGCTAGCTGCCATATTTTTCCGAACGGGCTTCGTGATATGCTTTTACTAGATCCTGGTCAGTTTCTAAATTGAAGGGCGCATCCATTTTATCAACTACTTCAATGATGCTGCGCTTTTGCGCCGATGATTCCGCGATGGATTTGAGGTGTTCTTCAATAATTTGAGAAACACTAATCTGCCTTGCTGCTGCATAGCTTTTAATGTATGCCAGCACGCTATCCTCAATAGTGATGTTCAGCCGAGTTTTCATATCATGAAAATGCGCATAAATTCTGACATATACGCATGGTTTTTAAACTTTTATCCTCAAAATCAACCCCGGATCGGGACATAAATTCAAATAGTAATTCCGATCCGAGGTATTGCAAACACCCGGGAAATCGCCCTTGTATTCGCCCATGTCGCGAATGAGCTGGAAATGTACGTGCGGTGGCCAGTCGCCGTTTTCGGGATAGGGACCGATGGCGGCAAAACGAGTTCCAGCCTTGATGCTTTTACCTTCGAAAAGGCCATCGAGGGATTCCGGTGACAAATGCCCGTAAAGTGTGAAAAAGGTTATTCCACTTAATTCATGTGCGAGAATAATGGTGGGCCCGTAATCTCCGTAATGGTCATTGAATGCAAAGCTGTGCACGGTGGCGTCGAGCGGCGCGTAAAGTGGTTCGCCCGCGTCCGCCCAGATATCGACCCCGAGGTGAATGCTCCGTGGCTTTTCGCTATCCGCAGTGAAGTGTTTCCGGTGGCGGTAAATGACCCGGTCTTCGGCATAGCCTCCAATTCCGTTATATGTATTTCCTGATAGCAATTCTTTGAAAACATATTCAGTGAAATCACGCGTCTCGGAGAGATCACGGGATAGCAAATCTGCATTGTTGGCTGTGAAATCCAGCTTACGATAAGGCTTACCATTTCGTAGCATATCGCTGAATCCGGGGTGCAGGCGGAGTATTTCGGTGAGTTCTGACATTTTCAACAGGTTTTAAACAAATCTGGCAAGCCACGACGACTTGCCAGATTCACTAATGCATTACTTCGGATCCAATGCCTGCCTGATCCTCTGCGAAACATCCTGCAAATGGTAGCGGGTGTTTTTATCGGCGCTTTTGGCAATTGCCGCATTCAGCGTCGTTTTCAAACTTTCCAAATGCGCGCGCGCAACAGACGGCAAGTCGGTTTTTTCAAGTTCTACCGAGCGGGTCGAGAAACCATAGGTAATGCCCACCGGAATAGACTGGACATTAGCTTTACCAGGTTTCAGTAACGAGATCAGCTTTTCAGCATATACTTTCTGGAGATTCCTGCGGTACAGGTCAATGGCCTTTCCGGTTTTAGCTTCCGACCATATTCCTGCTTCGAGATCGGTGAAAAGATCATCAAGCGTATAGTTTTTAGCAGAAATACCGGTTTCCATCAATCGTACCGCGCGGTCGCCGGCAAAAAGTGATGTCAATGCATATTCCTGCAGTGCTTTCACAGCCTCCATACCTGTTTCAGGTTTTACTTTATTCAGGATATTCTGGTCCAGAAGCCAGGTCGGCGTCTTGAAAAGCTGGACGTTCAAAAAGTCGATGGCTTCTTTTTGGATCGCTTTTGGAACGGTCGTAAAAGTCGGCCCTTCCATGTCGTAGGTAGTCGGCGTGTCGTAAATGCCGCCCACATTTTTGATCACGTGGCCGAGGTAGCGACGGTATTGCGTTACCACATTGCTATAAATCTCATCCAGTTCTTTGTAGCTCTCGCCGTCTTCCTTGCTCCATTCGATCAGGTTCGGGAGAATGCGTTTAAGGTTTTTGATACCATATTCCGACGCTTTCATGGCATTGTCGCTCAAATCTTCGGTCTGGTAACGCGGGTCATAAGGGCTGATTTCCGTACCAAAATGCAGACGGCTGTCCTTATAAGCCTCTTTGGTCAAGGTATTCAGCGCCAATTTTTCGGCCTGAGCGTCTTTGGCGTCTGGGAAATTGCTGTAACCCCATTGAATGGCCCATTTGTCGTAATCGCCGATGCGTGGGAATAAGTTGGTAATGCCATCCTCGGGCTGGGCCACATAGTTGAAACGCGCATAGTCCATAATCGACGAGGTATGTCCGTGTTCTTCAACCCATGCCTTATCGCGCAGCTTTTCAACCGGCGTGGCCGAGCTGGCGCCCATATTGTGCCGCAGACCAAGGGTATGTCCGATCTCGTGCGACGATACAAAGCGAACCAGCTGGCCCATCAATTCATCATCAAACTTCTTGGTACGCGCTTTCGGGTCCACGGCTGCGGCCTGGATAATGTACCAGTTGCGGAGCAGGCGCATTACATTGTGGTACCAGCCAATGTGGCTCTCGAGGATCTCGCCACTGCGCGGGTCGTGCACGTTAGGCCCGTAAGCGTTCTGGATATCGGCCGCGAAATAGCGGATCACCGAGTAACGCGCGTCTTCCAGGCTCATGGTAGTGTCACTTTCTGGCCAGTACTCGCCGCGGATCGCATTTTTCCAGCCTGCTTTTTCGAATGCGGCCTGCCAGTCGTCGACACCCGCTTTCAGGTATTTGCGCCATTTCTCGGGTGTAGCGGGGTCGATATAGTAAACGATCGGCTTTTTAGGCTCGATCAGCTCGCCATTTTTCTGTTTGCGGGCGTCTTCGGCATTTTTGGGTTCCAGGCGCCATCTAACGGCAAAAACTTCGGTATCAGAACGCTGCGATTCTTCGCCGAATGTGGCATATTGATTAGCAAAATAGCCAACCCGGCTATCGAAAATGCGTTTTTTCATCGGCGTTTTCGGCAGCAGGATGAGCGAAGAGTTCATTTCAAATGTCACCACCCCCGCATCCAGGCCGGATGGCAGGTACTGGCCGACCGAAGGTACCGGTGTGGGCGTCAGCATCTGAGGCGTGACATTGAACGTCTTGATCGTCCGGATCTCGGTATTGATCGGGTAAGTACTGATTTTGGAAATAAATGAGGCTTCTTTCTTGAATGCGGCGAGTTTCAGCAGCTGTTTGCTAACGGAACTCAACGAAAATACCTGATTATCGGCGTTGAAAAACTCGGTAACGTCGATCACCGAAGATTTAGCAGGCTCTTTTTTTACGGCTTTAATATCAAAAACGCCGATAATAGGATCGGAATTGGAGTTTTTGACGGCCTGAAAAATGGGTTTGGTACTATCGGGGCTCGTGACCACCATCGTCACCGATCGTAGCAAAAGGTTGTTGTCCATTCCCCTTTCCCAGCGGATCATCTGGCGGTTCACTTCCTCGCCCCCGAAGATCCCACCCCCCGCCGCGGTTTTGGAATAACGGGTAACAGCCATGATATCGCGGTTCAGAAGTGAATCGGCGATTTCGAAATACCATTTGTCCTCCACTTTGTGGACGGAGATCATGCCTTTCTGGCTAATCGAATTGGTACTGTCGATCAGGTCTTTGAATGCCTTCGGGCCTTTCTTTTTGTCGTCTTTCAGCTTGTCTTTGACTGCCGATGCCACCTCATCGACGGCCTTGTCGATCTTGACATCCTCCTGTTTGTCTTTCTTTTTCTTTCGTTGCGCGTGCGCGTCGTGCATATACACGAATGCCAGCGCCGCGAGGAGAAGGTAACGCATTAATCTCATAGAGTTGGTTTTTGGATAAAGTATAAAGGTGTAATTAAATGATAGGTTGGATGGTCAGCGCGCCATCAGTTCGGCCAGGACGCCTTCTTTAAGGGCATACTTCGAAACCTGGATTTGCCGGATGCCGTGCGTTTTGAGAACGTAGTCGATCAGGCAGACCGCCACGACGATCATATCGACACGCAGTTCGATCATACCGGGGATCGCCATGCGTTCGTCGTGGTTGCCGGACAGGATGAGGGCATAGGCGCGGTAAAATTCTTCCAGGGGAATGTTGAAATCCGTTTCCGATGCAGGTGGCCAGCCGCCGGTGCGGTGGTGGAAGTCGATGTCGACGAGGGTATCGAACGTTCCCGACGAGCCTACAAGCTTTTCCGGGGCATACTGGTGGACTGCATTCGCGAGTGGAATCAGGTTTTCATCAAAATGATTGTACAGGCTCCGGCGGTCGGCTTGTGAAAGCGGGTCGTTCCGCATGAATTTCTCCATGAGCCGTTGTCCGCCGATCTCGAAGCTCTGTTTCCAGAAAATCTGCGAGCGGTTCCCGATGATGAATTCGACACTGCCGCCGCCGATATCCATGATCAGCGAAGGGCCATCACCAATGTCGGCACCATGGCGGACACCCTGATAAATGTACTCCGCCTCGCGGTTGCCATCGATAACCGTGACTTCGATATTGGTTTTTTCAAAGATTTCCGAACAGAATGCCTGCCCGTTTTCCGCATTGCGCACCGCACTGGTGCCGAATGCGAAAGTTTTTTCCGGCATTACTTCAAAAGAGTCGAGCTTTTCACGGAAATAGGAGAGGACGGCAAGCGCCCGGTCCTGCGCTTCCGGCGTGATAATACGCTTGTTGATGCCGCCCTGGCCAATCCTGGCGGGCCTGCTTTCGTGGAAAACAGTCTTGAAATGAGCGCCGTTGGGCTCCGCTATCAGCAGGTGAAAAGTGTTGGTGCCTAAATCAATTATTCCCAGTCTCGAACTCATATCGGGCTGTTTAATCTGTTAATGACTTTCATTTCAATGCAATGGATACAAAAATAAACGAATTTTAACGACTTATTTCTTGATTTTCTGTCGGATATAGTTTTTCTTTGCAGTCCGATTTCAGAAACCAATTCAAAGAACATTAGAAATTATAAGCATGCTTATTATTAACATCAAAGACAACGAATCGATTGACCGCGCTCTTAAGCGTTACAAGAAGAAATTTGAGAGAACTGGTACAATGCGCCAGCTTCGTGCGCGTACAGCTTTCGAAAAGCCATCTGTAAAGCGTCGTTTCGAAGTTTTGCGTGCCGTTTACAAAGAGAAAACTTACGGTCATTTAGAAGACTAGTTCCTGGTGGAATGGTTCTCTGAAAGACTTCTATAGGATTATTGTATCCATATCATACGTGAAGGAGCTGTCTTGAATAAGATGGCTCCTTTTCGTATGTTCGGACTATGATAACGCCATTTCTGGAATTCCTCCAATTCGAAAAGCGCTCCAGTGCGCATACGATCAAATCGTACCAGACTGATCTCGAACAGTTTCAGAAATATCTCCTTTTCCAATACGACTGCGCCGAGCCCGAAACGGCCAAGGCCCCGATGCTCCGGTCGTGGGTGGTGAGTTTGATGGAAGAAGGGCTCAATCCGTCGTCGATTAACCGGAAAATTGCTGCGCTCAGGACATTCTATAGTTATTTAAGGAAGAAAAAACACATCGACAGCGACCCGACGAAGATTCTCTCCGCCCTGAAAACGCGCAAGAGGCTGCCCGCATTTGTGGAAGAGAAGTCGATGGAAATGCTTTTTGAGGAAGGGGTATTTTCCGATGACTTCGAAGGGCTGCGCGACAGGGTGATTATGGAGCTGCTCTACGGCAGTGGTATCCGGCTTTCGGAACTTGTGGAGTTGGAATTGAAAGACCTTAATCTGCCCGCCCGTACGATCCGTGTTTTCGGGAAACGGTCGAAGGAACGGATCGTGCCTGTCTCTGTCTCTTTGGCACAATTACTTCAAAAATATACGGAACAGCGTGCGCCGGAGGAAAATACCGACATTTTGCTATTAACGGATTCAAATAAAGCGGTTTATCCGGTTTTTGTGCAGCGCAAGGTGAAACAGTACCTTTCTGCCGTTACGACGCTGTCGCAAAAGAGCCCGCACGTACTCAGGCATACGTATGCGACGCACTTGCTTAACCGTGGCGCAGATCTGAATGCGATCAAGGAGTTACTGGGCCACGCCAACCTGGCCGCTACGCAGATTTACACCCACAACTCCATCGAAAAGCTTAAAAAAACGCATCAACAGGCGCACCCCAAAGCCTGAAACCCATTTTTTAAGGTTATATTTGCCTTCAGTGCAAATTTCAAAATATAATTTCGTCACTCCATTATGAATAATAGTTTCCAGGACGCAGTTGTAACGAAGTATAATATTTTTAATAGCCTGTTTCTGAGTTTACCCTACCGAGGTATATTCCAAACAGGCTCTCTGCTTCCGATACTGACGCAGCAAAGCGAGGTAGGTTTTCAGGAAGGGAAATCTCCCAAAGAGATCATCGAGCATTTTTTTTCAGAGCTCCTGGAAACGGCTACTCCCAAGGAACGTGCTGACTTGCTTTTTGCATTCATCCAATACATCGAACGCCAGGTTGTGCTCTTCGACTCGGTGGAAGACGCGGCTTTTGACGAGACGCACGACCTGACGGGTAAAGGCTCGGTGACCTACCTGACAGAGCGGCTCGAAAATGACGAACTGAAAAAGAAATTGCTCGCAAAGCTGGAAGATTTCAGCGTGCGCATCGTGCTGACCGCCCACCCTACCCAGTTTTATTCGGGTAAAGTGTTGGGTATTATCAATGATCTGGAAGATGCGATCAAGGCAAATGACTTCACAGAGGTAAACCAGTTGTTGTTGCAGCTCGGAAAAACGGCTTTCATTAACCATGAAAAACCCACGCCGTTTGATGAGGCGGTTAGCTTATGCTGGTTCCTCGAAAATGTATATTACGACGCCATCCCGTCCATTCTTGAGAAACTTATCAATGGCTTGGGAATGAGTGTCCACGACTGGCCTTACCCGAATGTGTTCCGTCTGGGCTTCTGGCCGGGCGGCGACCGCGACGGTAACCCGTTTGTGAACCCCGAAATCACGCTGAAAGTAGCCGATCGCCTGCGCGAGACGCTGTTGCGCGGCTATTACCGGGATATCCGTCAACTGAAACGCCGTCTCACATTTAAAGGCGTTGACGATGCGGTTTCGCTGGCGGAGAAAAAGATGAACAGCACCATTTTCGGGCCTTTTGAAGAGGGATACGAAAATGCGCAGGAACTGATCAACGAATTGCTCGCAGCGCGTGAAGTGCTGGTGAACAAGCATCAGGGATTGTTCGTAGAGCTGCTTGATAATTTTATATTGAAACTGAACCTGTTTGGATTCTTCTTCGCGAGCCTCGACGTGCGTCAGGACAGCCGCAAGCACGGCAAAGCCTGGGAAGATATTCTGAAAAGACTTGAAAAGAAAATTCCGCTGCTGAAATACAGCGACTATGAGAGCTGGGATGAGGCGAAAAAGATCGATCTGCTCCTTTCTCTGAATATACCACTTCGTGATGAGGATTACGAGGACGAGCTTACAAAGGACATCCTAGGCTCGATAAGAGCAATTAAAACCATTCAGGAGAAGAACGGCGAGAAAGGCGCGCACCGGTATGTGATCAGCAATAACACCTCCGCATTGAATGTGATGCAAGTGGTAGCGCTGGCTAAAAACCTGATTGCCGATGAAGAAGGTAAGCTTTCCGTTGACGTCGTACCCCTGTTTGAAACCGTAGATGACCTCGCCAATGCACCGGACATTATGCGCTCGTTGTATGAAAATGCATATTACCGCAATCACCTGAGCAACCGCGAGAATCATCAGACGATCATGGTAGGCTTTTCGGACGGAACCAAAGATGGTGGTTACCTCCGTGCCAACTGGTCGATCTACCGCGCTAAGGAGGAATTGACTAAGGTATCGCGCGAATTTGGTATCAAAGTCACATTCTTCGACGGTCGCGGGGGACCTCCTGCACGTGGCGGTGGCAATAACCATAACTTTTACTCGTCGCTTGGCAAGGATATCGAGGATAAGGAAATTCAGCTCACGGTCCAGGGACAGACGATCAGTTCCAACTACGGTACCGTTACTACGGCCATGTATAATCTGGAAAGGTTGTTCACCGCCGGTCTGGAAAACCATCTTTTTAAAGGCCACCGTGAGGACGAACTGACCGATGCGGACAAGGACCTGATCGAAGAAATGGCTGAGATTGCTTACAATTCCTATCTGGATTTGAAGAACCATCCCATGTTTGTCAAGTACCTCGATAAAAAGACGCCATTGCGTTTTTATGGACAAACCAATATCGGAAGTCGGCCGACCAAACGCGGTAATGACGACGAAGGCTTGAAATTCGAAGACTTGCGCGCGATCCCGTTCGTAGGCTCGTGGGCGCAGATGAAACAGAATGTACCCGGGTTTTACGGCTTTGGGACCGCGATCCGGGAACTGGCGAAGCAGAACAAAGTCGGGGATATCAAAAAGCTTTATCAGAAATCACTTTTCTTCCGGACGCTGATCGAAAACTCGATGCAGTCGCTTTCCAAAGCATTCTTCCCGGCCACCAAGTACCTCCGCGACGAAGAGGATTACCGGGAATTCTGGGATAAAATGTATGACGAGTTCCTGCTCACACGCGAGCTTTTGCTCGATGTATCGGGTCAGAAGGAACTGCTCGACAGCAATAACGTCACCAAAGTTTCCATTAAAACCCGCGAACGCATTGTATTGCCGCTGATCACGATCCAGCAATACGCGTTGCAAATGCTCGCAGGTGATCCGAAGGACTTGCCGGTAGACGTCGAGACCTATAACCAGCTGATTATCCGGGCGATGTTCGGGATTATCAATGCGGCGCGGAATTCGGCGTAGGGTTTAACAACTTGTTCAAAACAACAGGAGCCGGGCTTTTGCTTGGCTCCTGTTGTTTTGTGGCATAATCACTCACCCCGCCCTTTGTATCTGATGATCCTCGTATGAAACCGGCCATTTCGGAAGCGCAAAGTATCTGGCAATACGCTGGATGACCGTGGCTTCCGGGCGACCAATGTGAGCTGAAAGCTTCCTTTTATTTCTTGCGTTTTGGCGTTGTAACTGTCGATTTGAATATAGTTGTCCTCTGAGTCGACGGTATAGTAGCTATCCCCTGCAACGTCGCCGTCGCTGAGCAGTTCAAACAAAGCGACCTTGGGTTTGTCGCTGGATTCGCAGCCCTCGTAAGGGTTACAGGATACAAGTTTATGCCGGCCTGTTTGTGGAGAAAATGGAATGTTTTGAAATAGCAGATGTTGGCGATCATAGCCTTCCGGCGTATGTAGTATTGAAATTAGGGCGTAGAACACGCCTTGCGGTTCATCGGCATAACTAACGATTCCGTGTGTAACCTGATACGCATTTTTATATGTTTTACTCCATTCTGCTCCATTCATGTCCGCTGTGAGGTAACCCCAATTTGGCAGACGTGGGAGAGGACCGGCACTGTCAATAACAGCATCGATGATTTTGCAACTAGTAAATAGTGTGATAATCCCAAGTGCTATGTAAATGGTTAGTGAGCATTTCATTTTTCAATGGCTATTTTGTGATAATTACCCGGCAAGTTTCGATCCCTTGAGCATGCAAGCCCGCGGGCGCTGGAAATATCTCGTATACGCCCGCGGGCGTAGATATGTGCGCACTCACACGACCGGCCTTTGATATGACAATCACCGTACCCCGGTCATCGTCGGTTTTGCCAATCCACTCGTATTCACTGGCCGATTCGTATTCTACATGGCTGGCAACGGCAGTGATGGTAGGGCCATCGGGAATGTTGAGAAACAGGACGCCGTCTTTTTGTGAAGTGGCTAGTGCGTTGAGCTTGACGAAATAATAGCCTGTGATGTTAGGATTACTGCGAAGGCGTGCGCGATAAGCATCCATTTCCGGTGAATCCGGTACCTGACCTGCAACTACGGGTTGAATAAATGGCGCATCCTGAGCTTGAAGCGGTATTGCGAAGCCTGTGCATAAGACCACTTTTAGCAGAACTGTTTCGATGAAAGTGTAAAGTAATTTTTTCATAGCAAAGAAGTTAGACAATGCTTTCCGATGTAATATTTCGACTGAAATTTTGCATTATTTCTGCTTGCTAAAAAGGGTGTTGGCCGCGATTGATTTGGGAAATCGCCGATCGGTTGCTTACGCTGTACGAATGTTTTGTATTATTTATCGGCAACCCGTTTTCCAAAACTTTTTCCCGCAATTATTAGTAGACGAATTGTTGCATAGGCTTATATTTGATAATACTCAATCATTCCAAACCTCTCTTTACTTCCACATCATGACACATCAGTCGGATCATCGTGCCTATTTTTTTAAGATAGATACGACTATCAAAAAGATTCGTAATGCCTTGCAAAAGCAGCTGACTGAGGCTGGTTTTGACCTCACGGTCGATCAATGGGTGCTTATCGACCATATTTTCAGAAAGCAGGGCATCAGCCAGAACGAGCTGGCTGAAATGACTTTTAAAGACCCGCCAACCGTGACGAGGATTATCGATTTACTGGAAAAGAAAGGGCTTGTAGAGCGCGGGCCCGCTGCCGGCGACCGGAGGAAATTCAACCTTTATTTAACTAAAAATGGAGAAGCAATCTACAACCAGGCGTTTCCGATCGTCGCCGAAATCCGCCGCAAAGGCTGGGGAAGTCTGAGCGACTCCGATTACCAGCATTTCGTACGGATTATGGATTCTATTTACCAGAATTTTACCTGATTTGACAAAATTTTACCACGCTTTTAAGTGGAAGAATGACAGCTTTTTACGTCGTTCCTCCACTTTTTTTGTGTAAAAGTGCGACCTTAACGGCGCATTTGCATGAGCTTCCGGTTAAACCTTTCGGTACCTTTTTGTATCTAAACCATAGAACGGTTCCGCAACCAACAGGTTTGAAAGGGCTGTTCCGGTTAATATCAGTTTCATTTTATCCATATTTAAGGCCATGAAAAAGTATTTTTTGCTCGGCGCTCTGATCACTTCATCACTTATTACCCCTGCATTTTCACAAGTCAGATATGAACAGCAAGTGCCTGTTCCGAATATAGAAGTAGCGGGTTTTGCTGAAATGGAGGTTGTGCCCGATGAAATTTATTTCAATATCTCGCTTCGCGAATTTTTTCAGGATGAGAAAAACCAGAAAGACAAGGTCAACATCTCTACCCTCGAAAAGGCGCTGATCAAGGCCGTGGCGGATGCCGGTTTGCCGAAAGAAGCATTGTCGATCAGCGGGGTGGGAGGTTACCAGAACTATGTGGACAAGAAGAAAAAGCCTGCTACTTTCCTCGAAGCGAAACAATATGAGCTGAAAGTCTCCAGCGCGGAAAAACTTGACGGTATTTTGTCGAAGGTGGAAAGTCGCGGTGTCCAATATGCGAACGTTGCGCGGGTAGATCACTCGAAACGCGAAGAATTCAAAAAGCAGGTGAAGATCGATGCATTGAAAGCCGCCAAAGTGAAAGCGGAATACCTTGTTGCTGCTTTGGATCAAAAGCTGGGCAAGGTGATTGAAATTAAAGAGCTGGATGAAAACCTGTATTTCCCTCAACCCGTATTTGCCAAAGCCAATGTGCGTGCATTTGCAGCAGAGGCAGCGGATACCGTTCAGGATAGCGATGTGCAGTACCAGAAAATCAAGATCAGTTACCGTATGCAGGCTGCATTTGAAATCAAATAGGCTGTTTCACGCATAAGCTTCTCTTTCAGGTGCCCGGTAAATAGCTTGCCGGGCACAATTTTTTTCTGTGTCGTGCATCCGGATTTGTCAGTCCGTTCTTTTGTTGGGAGTATTAGTTTCTTTAAATTGAATGTTCAATCTCAAACTAAGTAACTGGAAATCATGAGCATTAACGCAAAACACCTGGCCACATTTATTTTGGGCGCCGCTGCGGGAGTGGCTGCACACAAATACCTTCAGACCGAGGAGGGAGAGAAACTTCTGGAAGACCTCAAAACAAAGGCTAACAACCTGAAAGCCGAAGCGGAAGGGGCCATCGATAAAGCTCCTGAGTATTTCGAAGAACTTAAAACCAAGGGAGCTGAGACCCTGAAAGGCAATTTCCCGGACGCAGAGGCCTTTTTCAAGGATTTGTTCGAAAAGTTCAAGGGTACCAAAGGCGCTGCTTCCACCGAAACGGACATAACGCCTACACCGGACCCTATTTCCTGATAACAGCAGACAACCGATGCCGGAGAACACTTCTAAGGAGTCTCTCCGGCATTTTTATTTTTCTACCAATCCGTTGATCTGCGCATACTGGATGAGCATGATCGTTTTGGCATCGTTGATCTCTCCCCCGGCGACCATTTGAACGGCTTCTTTAAACGGAATTTCCATCACCTCGATGTTTTCCTGCTCCGTCGCGCAACCGCCGCCGTCGCTTACTTTCATATCGTCGGAATATTCGGCTACGAAGAAATGGAGGATTTCGGTGACGGAGCCTGGAGACATGTAGGCTTCGAATATTTTCTTCACCGAGCTGACCTTATATCCGGTCTCTTCTTCGGTTTCGCGCTTAATGCATTCTTCCGGATTGTCTTTGTCGAGGAGGCCCGCACAAGCTTCGATCATCATACCGGTTTCATTGCCGTTGGTATAGGTAGGGAGGCGGAATTGCCTCGTGAGCACGACAGTCTGCTTCTCCCGGTTGTAAAGTAAAATCACCGCGCCATTCCCACGATCATACGCCTCGCGCGCCTGGCGCTCCCAGGAGCCGTCGGCGCGCTGATAGTCGAATGTGTATTTGCGAAGAGTATACCAATTATTGGAAAGTACTTCCTCGGAGGCAATGTTGACACGCGAATTAGCCATTGATCAAAAATGATTACTTGTGATTATTAATGATCAAAATTAATCAAAACTTTCCTGCTGGCAAAAAAGAATGAGCCAATGGTGAATATTTGGCGATCCGGATTACTTTGCGGTCGTATCTCAACCGATGTTCCATGAAATCTGCATCTTACTGGATTGAACAATATAACCTGCTGCCACACCCGGAAGGCGGATATTACGCTGAAACCTACCGGGCTTCCGAAAGCGTCCTGCAAAACGCATTACCGGCGCGTTTCGGAGGAGACAGGGCATTCTCCACAGGCATTTACTTTTTATTGGAATCGCATAATTTCTCGGCATTTCACCGTATTCAGGCCGATGAAATGTGGCATTTCTATGCCGGGGACGCATTGGAAGTCTTTGTGATCGATGAGAAATCGGGAGCGCTGAACATAATCAGGCTGGGTAATAATCCTGATCATGGAGAAACCTTCCAAGCCGTAGTGCCTGCCGGTGCGTGGTTTGGTTCACGCCCTGCGAGCGGGAGTACGTACGCGCTCGTGGGCTGCACGGTGGCGCCGGGCTTCGATTTCGCGGATTTTGAAATGGCTGAGCGCGAAGCATTGTCAGCGCTTTACCCGCAGCACGCGGGGCTGATCGCGGAACTTACAAGATCCTGACCAGCCCCCAATGCCGGTTAATATCCTACGCTTGTATCGTCACCGCGCGGGTCGGAGCCGCCTTCGAGGGAGCCGTCGGGTAGTACGAGAATGCAATCCATCCGGCCGATAGAATTCCGCTGTTGTTCGAGGATGTAGCCTTTGTCCTGTAACTTTTTAATGGCCTCCGCAGAAAAAGCATTGGCCTCGAAAGTAGTTTTGTCGGGAAGCCACTGGTGGTGAAATTTCAATGCGTTCACGGCTTGCTGCATGGTCATACCGTGTTCCAGGACATTCAGAATGGTTTGGTAAACCGACGTAATGATGGTGGAGCCGCCGGGCGTGCCCACGACCATCAGCAGTTTCCCCTCTTTTTCGATAATCGTCGGGGTCATGGAAGAGAGCATCCGCTTGCCCGGTGCAATCGCATTGGCCTTGTTGCCGATCAGGCCATACATATTCGGCGCGCCGGCCTTGATACTGAAATCGTCCATTTCATTATTCATGAAAAAGCCCCCGCCTTTCACTACGACGCGGCTGCCGTAACCGCCGTTCAATGTAGTCGTAACAGATACCGCATTACCTTCCTTGTCTACCACCGAAAAGTGTGTGGTTTCGAGGCTTTCGTAGCCCGGCAGCGTGCCACCCTGGATGTTTTTGCTGTCGGTTGCTTTGTTCCACGAGAAATCGCTCCAACGTTTTTGCAGGTAATCTTTGCTGATAAGATCATTCACCGGCACTTTTACGAAATCCGGATCGCCGAGGAACTTGGCCCGGTCGGCGTACACACGGCGTTCGGCTTCGATCATCACCTGAATGGTGGAATCGCTGTGCCAGCCCCATTTGCGCAACGGGTGCTGCTCGGTGAGGCGCATAAGTTGCAATAATGCAACACCCCCGCTGGATGGAGGGGCCATGGTGATCACCCTGTAACCTTTATAGCCTTCGGTAATGGTTTCTCGCCATTGTGCATGGTAATCGGCCAGGTCCTGTTTGCTGATAATGCCTTCGCCTTTCCGGTTGATATCCTTTACGAGTTGCTTGGCCACTTTACCGGCGTAGAAACCTTCGCGGCCTTTCTTCTGAATGCGCTTCAATACTTTGGCAAGGTCTTTCTGGACAAGCAAGTCACCTGCGGCCCAGTCTTTACCGGTTGGGTTCAGGAAGTAAGAAGTGCCGGGATTGACAGACTGTAAATCGCCTTTGATCGAATTGAGACTGCGGGCCTCCCGTTCGGTCAGTATCACACCGTTTCTGGCGATGTCGATGGCAGGCTGCAATGTTTGTTTCCAGCTAAGTTTACCGTATTTCGCGTGCGCCTGCACCATGCCGTCCACAGACCCCGGCACACCCGATGCGAGACGGCCGAGCGTACTGGACTTGGGAATGATATTGCCGTCTTTATCAAGATACATATCGGCGTGGCCTTTGCCGGGCGCTTTCTCGCGAAAATCAATGCTGTAACTTTTGCCCTCCTTATCCCGGAGCACCAGAAATCCGCCGCCACCGATATTGCCCGCAGAAGGGTGGACGACCGCCAGCGCAAATTGCACGGCCACCGCAGCATCCACCGCGTTGCCTCCTGCTTTCAGAATATCCACCCCAACCTGCGATGCCACCGGATGCGCGGACGCCACCATTCCGTTTTGTGCCACGACGCCCTTGCGATCGCTGAAAAAAGGTTTCTGATTGGGATCGTCGGAAAGGAACTGGTAGAAGCCGGTAGATTCCTGTACAGGTTTCTGGGCGTAGGAAATGCCGGACAACGAGCCGGCCAGTAGTATTAGAGAATAGCGTAATTTCATATAGGAGTGTCAGGTTAATGTTGTAATTTATTAAATCGAGCCCTTTTTATTGCCTTTTATACCAATTTATTTCGATGCATTGGGGCGATGCGCTAACTTTTGAATTCAAATTGTCCGTAACGTCATGATGAAGTTTTTACGACAGGTCTGGGAGAGTTTTCGTTTCGCATGGGGAGCCCTCAAATCCAATATTACCCGCACTATATTATCCCTTCTCGGAGTCACAGTGGGGATATTCGCGATCGTCGCAGTTTTCACCATTGTGGATTCACTGGAAAAGAGTATCCGCGACAGCCTGAGTTTCATCGGCGACAAAGTGATTTACGTACAAAAATGGCCCTGGGGCTTCGGGGGCGAGTATCAATGGTGGAAATACTTCCAATGGCCGGAACCCACCTATGCCGAATATAAGTACCTCTACGAAAACCTGGAAAGCGCCAGCGCCGTGGCTGTAATGGATTTCAGGGGCAGTACCACGCTCAAAAACGGTTCGAACAGCATCAGCGCACAAATCCAGGGCGTATCATTTGAGTATAACCTCATTTCCGACATCCCCGTCCAAAACGGACGCTATTTCATCCCGCTCGAAACCAACAACGCCCGAAATGTGGCGATCGTCGGCGCGGATATCGCTGAATCGCTTTTCCCAGGCCAGGATCCTGTCGGAAAGCCGTTCAAGCTGGCGGGTCACAGGTTTACAATTATTGGCGTGCGGGAGAAAAAGGGCGAAAGCCTCGTCGATTTCGGTGGCAGTCCCGACAAGATCTGCCTGATCCCGTTCGCATCGTTTTCCAAGCTGTTCCAATCCGGTCGGCGGAGTGCCGACATTGTCGTGAAAGGCTTTCCCGACGACGTGGGTATGAAGGAGGTGGAGGCGGAAATCGTAGGACTTATGCGTACCAAACGGGGTATCAAACCGCGCGACGGCAATAACTTCTCCCTGAACAGGCCGGAGGCGGCTGCCGTAGCAATTTCCGGATTGTTCGCGGTATTGACGGTCGCGGGTTGGGTGATCGGCAGTTTTTCGATCCTTGTAGGCGGTTTTGGAATCGCCAATATTATGTTTGTATCGGTCAAAGAAAGAACAAACCTGATCGGAATCCAGAAATCGCTGGGGGCCAAGAACTATTCGATCCTGTTCCAGTTCCTTTTTGAAGCGGTGATGCTCAGCCTGGTAGGAGGGCTGGTGGGGATATTCCTGGTGTACCTGCTTTCATTCCTGAAACTTGGCTCGCTGGAAATCCTGCTACTGCCGCGGAATGTGCTTTTGGGGCTGGGTGTGTCGAGTATTATCGGTGTGCTTTCAGGCATTGTTCCGGCGATGCTCGCTGCGCGTATGGACCCGGTGATCGCTATCCGGGCAAAATAATCACTAGGAAAAATCAAACCGTTTTGCGAAGTTCGCTTCTATCACCATCACACTGATCGACTGTTATGCGTAAATGGGTCATTTTCGCCGTATTTCTGGCTATCGTATTCGGGATTCTATATTATATCACTTTTGGATATTACAGTGAAGGAAAGCGGGGAGGATATGTGACAAGGCTCAGTAACCGCGGTTATTTGTTCAAAACCTATGAAGGCGAGCTGAGAATGGGTGGCCTTTTCGAAGGCGACGGCACGATGAATTCATCGCAATGGGTCTTCTCGGTCAGCGGCAAGAACAAGGACGCTATCTCGAAACTTGAAGAGGCGATCAAAAACGGTCACCGGGTTTCATTGACCTACGAAGAGAAATTTTTCAAACTGCCCTGGAATGGCGATACCAAGTTTTTTGTCACCGACGTGGAAGTACTCGGGCCGACGAAGCCGGTAACTCCTCCACCTTCCACGGTGCCCGCACCGACGGAAATCGATACTACCAAGGCATTATAGCCAAAGCCGGAGCTACCCTCCGGCTTTTTTTGCTTTATAGCTTTTGCTGGTAAGCCAGGCAATGACTTTGTCGCGGTGGTCACCCTGGATCTGGACCTCGCCGTCTTTTACGGTACCGCCGCTGCCGCAGAGGCCTTTCAACTGTTTCCCCAGCGCTTCCAGGTCAGTATTTGTTCCGATAAATCCTTTCACAACCGTAATCACCTTGCCGCCGCCTTTGCGGTCTAGCCAGATGCGCAGGTCCTGCTGCTGGGGGGCCAGCGTTTCCGTTTCGTCTTCCTGATCGTTGTATTCAAACTCGGGATTAGTGGAATAGACAATGCCAGAGCGGTTTTTCTTCGACATGGTTATAAATGTTTAGGGAAATCAGATGATCACATTCAGGCTTCCCGGCTTTATTTTCACTTCAATTCGTGTAGTATCCAGTTGCAGCGGCTCGCCGTCATAATGGATCATCGGTGGCGTATCGGTTTCCACCAATGCCTCCGTGGCGAGCTGATAATCGATGTAGGTGGATTGCTTTAACTGCCTGGTAAACAATCCGTAAGCCAGCGCGGTGCCATACCACTGCGGAAACGGGCTGATCGTGCATATATCCAGCAGCCCATCCTGCAGACTGGCCTGTGGCGCCACCCATGCATTATTCCCAAACTGGCCTGCATTGGCAAATGAAAGTGAAAACGCCTGCTTTTCGACGCCATTGAGCCGGAACGACTGCGGTTTATAAGACCAATATGCTTTGAATGACACATTCACATAAGTAGCGAGCCCCCTGGCCTTTTGCTGGCTGAACAAATGCCCGACGTAGGCATCAAAGCCCATTCCGGCGGTACAGAAGAAAGGAATGCCATTCAGTTCCGCGCTATCGATCGTTGAGGGGGTGCCGTCGAAGAGCCGTTTCAGGGCCGCGTCCAGCGTGAGAGGAAGGCCGAGATGTCTTGCGAGCCCATTTCCCGACCCGAGTGGCAATATGCCAACCGGGATATTGCTGCCTACAAGCGGCTTGGCGACTTCATTCACGGTACCGTCGCCGCCCACAGCCACGATTGCCCTCCATTGCTCCGTGTGCATATGCTCGAGCACGAGCTCGGTCGCATGCGCGCGCTCCTCCGTGAAGAGGATTTGGGCAGAACCGGCATTCTTTTTCGCGACGGAATGGATTCGCTCCCGTACAGCCGTGCTGTTTTTGCCAATCGAAGTGCCCGAATTGGGATTCAGTATAAATAAATAGGGATGGGTCACTGTTCAGGCAAAAAATAGGAAAAGAATGAGGAGAAAAACAATGATGAACAGGTAATAGAGGCCATCTACGAAAGGGTATTTCTGACGGTCGATTTTCTTAAAAATGTTGTTGAACTTGCTCATACCTGCTGGATCAATGATATTTCGGCAATACGCCTTTCCGGGGCACCGATCTTTCCGTTATATTTAGAATCGTCAATTGCATTACAAAAATCCATAAAAAATATGAGAAACTGGCTTTTTACCCTCATTCTGATCGGCGTTGCTTTTACGGCAAAGGCGCAGTCGGCGGGCGACAGGGACGAGATCCTCGGCATCCTGAAACGTCAGGAAGCAGATTGGAACAAAGGGGACATCAAATCGTTCATGAACGGCTATTGGGAATCCGATTCGCTGATGTTCGTTGGAAAGGCGGGCATTACCTACGGCTACAAGCCTACATATGAAGGTTATCTCAAACGCTACCCCGACCGTGCGACGATGGGTACATTGAAATTCAGCTTTCTCAATTTCTCATTCCCCGGCCCGGGCGTAGCATTCGTAGTAGGGAAGTTCCATTTGACGCGGCCTGAAAAAGGCGATCTGGAAGGACATTACACGCTTTTGTTTAAAAAGATCAAAGGAAAATGGCTGATCGTTTGCGATCATACCAGCGGATAACAAAAACAGCCGGACTGAAAAGCCCGGCTGTTTTTGTTTGTGTTTAAGATATTATACCTTTTTAAGGCTCAGAATTGCATCGATCGCCGGCGAACCAGGAGAAGCAACAATGCTTACATTCACTTTGAGATCGGAACCGCTAATGGTGTATTTGTAAGTCTGGGTAATATTTTTGGCCTCGTTGGTTAACGTTAGGTTACCATCCTTGGTTTTCCATTTTGAACCGCTGATAGGTACGAAAGCATCAATGGTTGTAACGGCAGTCGGGCAATCGGCAGTTCCAATGGAGTTATCTGATTTGAAAGTCAATTTCAAGTCATATAAACATGGAACAGCCGCTTCGATCAGCGCAAGGTTCGGAATGGTGGTTCCGGCAGTTGCGGGAGTAATCGCCTGCAATTCCCAGGTTGCTGCAATGTCACTGGTATCCGGCGGTGTCGGATCGTCTTTGTCATCATCCTTACAAGCAAATACAACTGAGAGGATCATCAGCATGGCTAGCAAGGAAATCTTGCTGAGGGCGTAGGTTTTTTTCATAGTTGAGCGTAAAGAGTTAAGATCAATAGAATTGATTCGCGTTAGTTTTAACGTTCAAACTTAGTGAAAAATGCCTTTTGCCCGGAAGTTTTATGACTTAGCGGAAATTTTTGCGCCGGGCCCGGAGGATCGAAGGAATAGATCGATCAAATAGGCAGCCGCTTCTTCCGGAAGTTTTTGTCCGGTTCGTACCGCTTCGTCCATGGAGGCAATGTGCTTCCTAACTAATTCATTTGTATAAAACTGATCTTCCAGCGAATGCAGGATTTGTTCATGGAGCCAGTCCACCCGTTGCAATCGCCTGTTTTCCTGCAGGTAGCCACTGGCGGAAGTCTGTGCATGGTAATCGCTGATAATATTCCAGATCGGCTGCATTCCGGTCCCGTCCAATGCCGAACACGCCACTACTTGTACCGGTACTTTTGAAGCGTTTTCCGGAAAGAGGTGCAAGGCCTGGCGGTATTCTGTAACTGCTTTGGCCACCGCGTGCTCATTGCCATGATCGGCCTTATTGACGGCCACAGCATCCACCATCTCCATAATACCCTTTTTAATGCCCTGCAATTCGTCGCCCGCACCAGCGAGCATGAGTAGCAGAAAAAAGTCGGTCATGCCTTTCACCAGTGTTTCCGACTGGCCTACGCCCACCGTTTCGACCAATATCATGTCGTAACCCGCCGCTTCGCACAGCAGGATCGCCTCACGCGTATGCCGCGCGACGCCTCCGAGCGAGAGGTTCGCGGGCGAAGGACGGATGTACGCATTCGGGTTACGCGCGAGCTTCTCCATCCGCGTTTTGTCGCCCAATATGCTCCCACCCGATTGCTTGCTGCTCGGGTCGACCGCCAGCACGGCTACCCGCCTGCCCAGCGAAGTAAGGTAGCTGCCAAACGCTTCTATAAAGGTGCTTTTTCCAACACCGGGCACGCCGGTGATACCAACGCGAATCGAGTTCCCTGTGTGCGGCAAGATATTCTGGAGAATTTGGCCCGCCAATGCGCGGTCTTCGGGCAGGCTGCTTTCCATCACCGTAATGGCGCGGCTGAGCGTTGTGCGGTCGCCCGAGAGGACGCCTTTGGCATATGTTTCAACAGACAGTCGCTGGCGCATTGGAACGTTAATTTTACATCGGCAGACAAACAGGCGCCGTCTGTCGCCAAAATGAAACTTTTTCTTCTAAAACAGGTGAAAAGGTGTATATTGCTCGTTTACAACCCAATATTTCCAATTTTTAACCATTATAATGAAAATTTCAGTATTTCGTCTGGGCATCATTGCAATGAGCAGTCTGGGCTTCTTCAACAACACTATCGCACAGGAGGCGGAGAAGGTGAAATATGATGCACATGTCCTTTTTCACCCATTGTTCAATTTCCAGCCGGGGAACGAATACCGGTCGGGAAACGGCGCCCCGGGGCCAAAATACTGGCAAAACCGTGCCGATTACAAAATCAACGTAGCGCTCGAAGAGGAGAAAGGGACCGTGAGCGGGGAAGTGGAGCTTACCTATAAAAACAACAGTCCTGAAAACCTGGAATTTATCTGGCTGCAACTGGATCAGAACGCATTCGGGAGCCATTCCAGAGGCGCACAGACCACACCGGTTACCGGCGGCCGTTTCGGTAACATGGGTTTCGACGGAGGTGATTCTATCAAAGCCGTGACGGTTCAGCAGGGGAAGGGCGCATTTGTGGACGCGGAATATAAAATTACCGATACCCGCATGCAGATCCGCCTCAAAACACCGGTGAAAGCGAATGGCGATGTAATTAAAATCAAGCTGGCCTATTCATTTAAAGTTCCGGAATACGGCTCCGACCGCATGGGAACACTGGAAACCAAGAATGGTATCGTGTACGAAATGGCGCAGTGGTATCCTCGCGTAGCCGTTTTCGACGATATCGAAGGCTGGAACGTGCTTCCTTACCTGGGTGCGGGTGAGTTTTACCTCGAATATGGCGATTTTGAATACAATGTAACTGTTCCTTGGAACCATATCGTAGTTGGGTCAGGTGAATTGCTGAACCCGAACGAAGTACTCACTGCCGAGCAGCGCAAAAGACTGGCCGACGCCGCCAAAAGCGACCAGACCGTCGTGATCCGCAGCGCGGAAGAAGTTACCAACCCGAATACCCGTCCGAAGCAATCGGGCACGTTAACCTGGCGCTTCCGTTGCGTGCAGGCGCGCGATATCGCGTGGGCTACTTCCAAAGCATTTGTGTGGGATGCGGCGCGTATGAACCTGCCCAAAGGCAAAACCGCATTGGCGCAGTCGGTGTACCCGGCTGAGGACGGCGGGCTCGATGGCTGGGGCCGCTCGACCGAGTATGTGAAGGGTTGTATCGAGTTCTATTCCAACTATGTGCATGAATATACTTACCCCGTAGCGACCAATGTGGCCGGTATTGTGGGTGGTATGGAATATCCCGGAATCGTTTTTTGTAGCAGCAAAAGCCGGAAGGAGGATCTCTGGGGCGTAACCGACCATGAGTTCGGCCATAACTGGTTCCCGATGATCGTGGGTAACAACGAGCGTAAATATGCTTGGATGGACGAAGGTTTCAATACGTTCATCAACTTCCTTTCAGGGGATAACTTCAATAATGGCGAGTATAAAACGACGCAGATGAACGATATGCACCGTCTGGCGCCGATGATCTTCCGCCCGAAAGCCGACCCGATCATGACGATCCCCGATGTGGTTCAGGCCGTGAACCTGGGCTGGGAAGCATATTACAAACCTGCATTAGGATTGAAAATGCTTCGTGAGCAAATCCTCGGCAAAGAGCGTTTCGACTATGCATTCAAAATTTATGTACAGCGCTGGGCATTCAAGCATCCTACGCCCTACGATTTCTTCCGGACGATCGAAGACGCGGCAGGAGAAGACCTGGGCTGGTTCTGGAAAGGCTGGTTCTTCGAGAACTACAAATTGGATCAGTCGGTGAAAGAGGTGGCTTATGTGGAGCAAAACCCGCAAAAAGGCTCTTATATCACTATTGAGAACCTGGATCAGCTGGCTATGCCTGTGAAAGTGGACATCGAAGGAGTAAGCGGCAAGAAAACCCGTGTCGAATTGCCGGTTGAAATCTGGCAACGTGGTGGTGCGTGGACGTTCAAAGCGGCTACCCAGGAACCCATCCGATCGGTAACGATCGATCCTGAACATAGTCTTCCGGATATCAATCCTGAAAACAATGTCTGGAAACCGGCCTCATACAGTGCCGAACCGGACGTGAACTAAGCAAGCATTAACATAGAAAAGCCTTCCAATCGTAGCGGTTGGAAGGCTTTTTTATGGGCTTCGAGGTTGAATATCAGATCGTCAGGAGCATAGCGCCGTAAGAATAGCCGCCGCCGAAAACCGTAATCACGATGTTTTCACCCTTTTTGAATTTCTCCTTATTCTCCGAAAGCGCGATCGCACAACCGGCACAGCCGGTGTTACCGAGGTATTGGATGTTCGAAATCAGCTTTTCGGCCGGAATGCCCAGTGTATTGATCACATTCAGGCTGATCCTGTGGTTGGCCTGGTGGGGGATCAGGTAATCGAGGTCGTTGATCGTCAGGCCACATTCCTGCAAAACTTGCTGGCTCACTTTGGGCATGTACACACAGGCATTCTGGAATACATCGCGCCCGAAAGGCATCACCACGCCACGATCGTTGGGCCGGAGTACCACAGCTTCGATGGCTTTTCCGCTGGTAGCAGCACCGCCGGTAATAAGCTTTTTGATTTGCATGTCGCCTTCCGTCTGCCGCTCTTTCGAAATGAGCAATGCAGAAGCGCCATCGCCCCACAAATGTCCCGAAACCGTATCCATCTCATTGTAATAGGCCGTGTTATGATCGGAAACGACCACCAGTGCCTTCGAAGCCTTGCCCATGGCAAAATAGCCTTCGACGATTTCGACGGCATTGAGCAACGACGAGCAGGCGGACGAAATGCTAACGACTGGAATGTCGGGAATTTGAAGCTGATGCTGTACCGCATGCGCCAGCGTGACGATCGTATCGTAAGGCGTATAAGTGGCCCCTACGATCAGATCTATCTCGTTTTTGCTGTAAGGAATTTTTTCAAGTAAGGACTCTACGGCTTTGATCGCCATGGTAGAGGTATTTTCGTCTGCTGATGCTTTACGTCTTTCTGAGATTCCTGTTCTTTCCGTGATCCACTCGTTAGATAGGTTGTTGAGATTTGTAAAATATTCATTACCAATAACTTCGCTTGGCAGATAATGACTAACCGTATTAATATACATGATTGAGAAGTTGACTTCGCAAGCTACAATTCTTTTAGATTCCGAAAGTTAAATATTTCGTAGAAATCGTAGCACTCCATATTTGAACAATTCAATAATAAATTTATAAAATTATAATGCCAGCACCTGCAAATCAGATGGTTGGAAAAGCAAAAATGTCGTGATAAAATGACAAAAGTTTTGCTTCCTCCGAAGCCCAGTTGTGGCATGTCTCCGCGGCTTTCCTGCCGTTGGTACCCATTTGCAAGCGCAATGCATTATCAGAAATACAGCATTGCATTGCGTGGCGCAGCGCTTCCGGATCATACGGTGAAATACAAAAACCACTTTCCGAATCCTCCACGATGCGCTTGTAAAGGGGGAAATCCGAAGTAATGACAGGCAATTGCAATGCCATGTATTCGAATAACTTCGTGGGGAACGAGTCCGGGTAATCGGCCACGGGTTTGAGCAACGCAATACCGGCGACCGCCTGCCGGGCATATTTCAGCGCCACTTTCTGATCGGTGTAGCCATGGAACGTGATATTATCCTTCGCTTGCAGGTAGCCCGCTATCGATTCCAGCTCCTTTTGGTCCACCCTCACCGGACCAAAAAGGTGCAAATGGCAGTCGGGATAGTTCCTTTTCAACATAGCCACCGCGTTGATCATCGTATCCAGGCAGCGTTCCATCGAGACCACGCCCAGATAGAAGAGCTCGGGCCGTAGCCCGGGTATGCCCGCATGCCGGAGGGCATCCATTACGGGCAGCGACACATAGTTATGGATAACAGCGAATGGCTTTGCCAGATCATGATATTCGTTTAAATAGGCATCGTCCGTAAAGATGCAATGAAACTTCCGCCGTGCCAGTTTGTCGAAAAAACGGAACAGCTTTTTAAAAACCAGACTGTTGTTATATCGCTTGATGGCGAATTTCTTGAACAGGTTCTCCTGCACTTCGTAAACCACTTTTGCTCCCGCCCAATGAAAGACCAAGGCGAGGGGAATCAGCTCCGGTACGAAAATATGGATGATATCGGCCCTCAGCCGCAGGCACTTCATCAATGCGATCGGATGTGCAAACAAAATCCTGGGCAATAGCCGCCCGAATTTCGGCAGGCTGATCAAATGCGGCTCTTCCCGTAAACCACCCCGCGCATGGGGTAATGCACAAAATACCTGATAATGGCGCTGCAACGAAGTAGCGATTTTGTACACAATGCGCGAGTCCGTCGACGGATGTACCGTGCTGATCAGCAGCACGCGCGTCATGTGCGGGTTACGATGGCAACGCCCGACGAAGTACCGATCCGTTCCGCGCCGGCTTCGATCATCGCAACGGCCTGCTCGTAAGTCTTGATGCCGCCCGACGCCTTGATCTTCACCTCAGTCGGCAGAATGGATCGCATTTTGCGAACAGTTTCAACCTCGGCGCCTCCGGGCCCGAAACCGGTGGATGTTTTGACGAAATCCGCTTTTGCTTCCGCGCAGATTTCGCAGGCGGTGTACAGATCGAAGGAATCGAGGTAAGCCGTTTCGATAATCACTTTCAGCAATGCATTCTGCCCGTGCGCGAGGTCTGCGAGCTGTTTGAGTTCTTCGCGCACGCTCAGGTATGCCATGGATTTGAATTGTGAAAGATCCATCACCACATCAAGCTCCGTAGCACCGTTTTGCAATGCCTCCCCTGCTTCGAAAACCTTCGTGGCAGCGGTGGAATAACCCATCGGAAAGCCGATTACCGTAGCCACTTCGATTTTAATTGGACAAAATTCCAGCATTTCCATCACATACGGCACGTACACCGGCGCTACGCATACCGCCTTGAACTGATGTATCCAGGCTTCTTCACAGATTTTGCGGATGTCGGTTTCGCTGGCTGTTGCGCTGAGCAGCGTGTGGTCGATGTAGGAAGAGATACTGTCCATACCAGTGTGCAGGAGGGATTGGTTCGAAAACGGAAAACCCCGCCGGGTTGGCAGGGTTCCTTATTATGCCGAATGCTGTTAAGCTTTGCTTTTTTCTTTTTTGGAAGCCTTTTTGGCAGGCGCTTCTGTCGCTTCTTCTGCCGGGGCTGCTTCTGCAACCGGTTCAGCAGCGGTTTCTGCTTCGCCTTCGGTCACCACAAATGCTTCGGGAGTGTATTTCGAAAGCAGGTTGTACCAGGAAATGACTTTCTTGATGTCCGACACATACACTTTCGAGCGGTCGAACTCAGGAAGTACCTCAGCAAGAAACTCGATGAGTTCTTTGTCTGATGAAGTTTTGGCAGACAATGTAACTTCTTCGCCGTGGATCTCACGGATTTTCAGGAACACATCCGACAGGGCAACAGATTCTTCTGCACCGTCTGTGAAGATCGAAACGTCTTTCAATACCGATACGCGCGCAGTTGGGCCGATCAGCGTTTTTTCACGTTTCTCGTCCAGGCTTTCCACGATCACGCCCGCACGGCTGGGTTTCAGAATGCGGAACAACCCTGGCTTGCCGGATACATTGGCTACTTCTTTCAACAAATCCATTCCTGTTGACTCTACTTTTTCACTCATCCTTTCTTACTATGGTTATATCTTGATGTTAATGTTGGATGCGGCAATTGAATTTTTGCGCAAAATAACGGAAAGATTGCCCGGGAAACAACCGATATGCTATTTTGTCTTCACAAACGACTGATTATAAGTTTCTATTGTCGCCAGAATGGGCTCACGGCCTTCATTTTTCTCCGCGGAGGTAACATACATTACAGGCACTTCTTCCCACATTTCGCTCATTTTGCGCTTGTAAGCCTCTACCTGGCTGGCTACCTGGCCCGGCTTAAGTTTATCGGCTTTGGTAAATATGATCTCGAACGGAATGCCCGCCTCGCCCAATGCGGCCATAAATTCCAGGTCGACGGCCATTGCGCTATGCCGGACATCTACCAGGACGAAGGTACAAATCAGGTTTTCGCGGTAATGCAGGTAATCGTGGATCATTTTCTCCCACTTGTCGCGCTCGACCTTACTCACTTTGGCATAACCATAACCGGGCAAATCGACCAGGTACCAGACGTCATCGATGATAAAATGGTTGATCATCTGCGTTTTTCCTGGCTGCTGCGAGGTTTTAGCCAATGCTTTTTTCCCCGTCAGCATGTTGATAAGTGACGATTTACCCACATTGGAACGTCCGATAAATGCATATTCGGGAAGGATGGGCTCCGGGCATTTCTGGTAGTCGGAGTTACTCATCACATACTTGGCTTCCTGAACTTTCATGGGTTTCTGGCGTTAATAAAGTTGCGAAGTTACCCTTTTTGAAATTCTTATCCTCAAAAGCTGCGAGATAGCGCTGCTGTCCATAATTGTGTAAAATAAAACAAAGGCGTATTTTCGTTATGGAATACTGAAATCAAAAATCTTATTTAAAAAATGAAAAATCTTAAAAATCTCGGGTTCGCGATCGTGGCGCTGATGCTGGCCATGTCGGTGGCAATAGCCGGGGAAGGAGATAAAAAGGCTGCCGAGAAAGGCATCCAGTTCACAGAAGGCTCATGGGCTTCCCTTCTGAAAAAAGCTAAAAAAGAGAACAAACTGATCTTTCTTGACGCCTACACCACCTGGTGCGGGCCTTGCAAGCTGCTGCAAAAGAACGTTTTCACGCGCGAGGACGTGGCCGGGGTTTTCAACGGGAATTTTATCAACGTGAAGATAGATATGGAAGCCGGCGAGGGGCCTGCGCTCGCAAGAAAATACCCGATCGAAGGCTACCCGACATTGTTCTTTATCAATGGCAAAGGCAAGGTGGTGAAACAGCTTCTGGGTTATCAGCAACCTCAGGACCTGATCAAAGCGGCAAAATCCGTACAAAAAGGCCCAGCTATCTAAATTATGAGTATAAAAAAGGAAACCCCGCAGAATGGCTCTGCGGGGTTTCCTTTTTTATAGTAAATCTTATTCGTAGTAATTGGGAACGCGGTGGCCGCTGCTTTCCAGCAAACGGTCCTTGCGGAACAACTGAACGTCGGCTGTAACCATGTCGTTCACCAATGCTTTCAGGTCGTATTTCGGTTTCCAGCCCAGCTTTTCCATCGATTTGGTCGGGTCGCCGATAAGCAATTCCACTTCGGTAGGGCGGAAATAGCGCGGATCGACCGCCACTACCTCTTTGCCGATTTCGATCTTGAAGTCAGGATTGTTGCATTTCGCCACTTTCGCGATCTCGTTAACCCCTTCTCCGCTGAACTCGACTTCGATGCCTACCTCCGCAAATGCCATTCTTACAAATTCGCGGATGCGGGTAGTAACACCGGTTGCGATCACGAAATCCTCGGCTGTCTCCTGTTGGAGGATAAGCCACATTGCTTCCACAAAGTCTTTGGCATGGCCCCAGTCGCGCTGTGCGTCGAGGTTACCGAGGTACACTTTGTCCTGCAAGCCCAATGCGATACGTGCAACGGCGCGGGTGATCTTGCGCGTTACGAAAGTTTCACCGCGCAATGGCGACTCGTGGTTGAAAAGGATACCATTCACCGCGAACATATTATATGCCTCGCGATAGTTGACGGTAATCCAGTAACCGTAAAGCTTCGCAACCGCGTAAGGCGACCGCGGATAGAATGGCGTGCGCTCCGATTGCGGCACCTCCTGCACCAAACCGTATAGTTCGGAGGTCGATGCCTGGTAAATTTTGGTTTTTTGGGTAAGTCCCAGCAACCGTACCGCTTCCAGGATACGGAGCGTACCGATGCCGTCGACGTTGGCCGTGTATTCGGGTTCTTCGAAACTCACCTGAACGTGCGACATTGCCCCGAGGTTGTATATTTCATCCGGCTGAACTTCCTGGATGATGCGGATAATATTCGTAGAGTCGCTCAGGTCACCGTAATGAAGGTGAAAGCGCACGTTTTTCTCGTGCGGGTCTTCGTAAATATGGTCGATCCGCTGGGTATTGAACAACGAACTGCGGCGTTTGATACCATGCACTTCGTATCCCTTGCTCAAAAGGAGCTCGGCCAAATAGGAGCCATCCTGGCCGGTAATCCCTGTAATTAGCGCTTTCTTCATTCTATTGGTAGTATGTATATCTGGATAATCTTATCCGGTTAAAAAGTAGTTTGAATATTATCTCTGGTTCAATCCCTAATTGTGATCGGACGCGGGGTTTACCAGCAGGCTTCGCTTGATATCCACCCTGTCGGCGAGGATCACCGCGGAAGCATATTGCTCACGGATCAGGTCGAGGTATTGTTCTGCGTCGCTCCGGTACATAAAATCGCCCACCTTCACGCGATAGGTCGGCTGGGTGTACGAAACGTAAGGGTTCAAATCCGGAAAGGCCTGGTAAATGTAGGATTTCGCACCATCCGCTTCTTGCCTCACATTTCCTACATAAATCTGGATCCTGAAACCATTGATGTAGCGGATGGATTTGTTCTGCTTCGCCAGCGTATCCAGCACCGATTCCAGCTTTTTGTTGACATACAGCGGCTTATCTGCATCGGCTTTCGGAGCATTGGTGTTCCTGGCAGGTGTAGCCGGTTCTGCACGGGTTACGACGGCGGGTTCTACATATTCGTAGCGTGGACGGACCGCGGAAAGATCTTCCCGGTACTCGGAACCGGAGCTCACTACCGACTTTTTGGCACAACCCGAAATCAGAATGATACCAAGATGCAGAGCCCATAAAAATTTCTTTTTTAGCGTCATATCCTGAACCATTGTAGCTGAGCGCACAAACTTAATCAAAATTGGATGAATCACCATACCACTTATTTTTGAATGTAATACCTAACTTTACCCGGTTTATCCCCGATTTCAATGCTAGTACAATCCAACGTTTCGCTTCGTCATCTCAATACATTCGGGCTCGATGCCGATGCCAGGTATTTCGTAAATGTGCAGTCTGTCGACGAATTAATAGCCGTTTTGCGTGATCCCGAATGGAAGGAGACGCCGAAATTTATCCTTGGCGGAGGCAGTAACATTTTGCTCACAAAGGACATCGAAGCACTCGTGATCCACCCCGGTATCAGGGGCATTACAATTAAGGAAGAAAATGAGGAAGCGGTCGTGCTGAAAGTAGGTGCGGGCGAGGTTTGGCACGATTTCGTTATGCATTGTGTGAGTAATGGCTATGGCGGTGTGGAAAACCTTTCGCTCATTCCCGGGACGGTGGGTGCGGCGCCCATGCAGAATATCGGAGCCTATGGCGTGGAGATCAAAAGTGTGGTGGAGGCCGTCGAAGCGGTTGACATTGAAAGTGGCGAAAAGCGTGTTTTCAGCAATGCGGAATGCGAATTTGGGTACCGGGAAAGCGTATTCAAGAAAGCATTCAAGAACAAATATGTGATCACGGGCACCACTTTCAAGCTCAGCAAAAAGCCTGTCGTGAATGCCGCTTACGGCGACGTGCAGAAAACATTGCTGGAAATGGGCGCCGAAACGCCCACGATCCGCGACATCAGCGAGGCGATCATGACGATCCGCCGCAGCAAGTTGCCCGATCCGGCGGAGATCGGTAATGCAGGGAGTTTTTTCAAAAACCCTGAAATACCGGTTGCTCAGTTTACGCATTTACGGGAAACCTTTCCGGAAGTGCCCGGTTATCCAGTGGATGCCGAAACCGTGAAAGTGCCAGCCGGCTGGCTGATCGAAAGGGCGGGCTGGAAGGGTTACCGGGAAGGCGAGATTGGCGTCCATTCGCGGCAGGCGCTGGTGCTTGTCAATTATGGCGGCGGCACGGGGGCGCAGATCAAGGCATTATCAGAAAAAATTCAGGAATCCGTGGCCGGGAAATTCGGGATCCGGCTCAACGCAGAAGTTAATTTTATATAGGACCTTATGCACCGCAAAAAGTTATATACCTCGTTTGCCCTGCTCGCATTATTTATCGTTGTTTTTTTCCTGAAAGAGCGGTTCACCGTGGATCCGTACCAGGACGAACACCATTACCTGCCCACGGCGGTCCTGTTCAGTACCGAGCCGCTCCCTTCGCTGAACCTTCTCCAAACTTATAATGAGCTCAACACGCCAATCCCCTTCATCCTGGGCGGTTGGATGCTGCGGGTTTTCGGGGAGGATATCCAGAACCTTCGCCTGCTTACGGCTTTCACGAGTTTCGCATTGCTAATGCTCTTTGTCTGGTATAGCCCCGACCGTACGAAGCGTTTCTGGCTTTGCCTGGGCGGGCTGTTGATTTTCCCGAACTATTATTTGATCAGTGTTTACTACTATACCGATATTTTCGCGATGGTATTCACGCTGGGCGGCGTGATCGCCTACTTGCGAAAATGGCACTGGGTTGGGTTTCTGTCGCTGGCGGCTGCGGTTTGCTGCCGGCAATATATGCTGGCATTTCCGGCAGCGATCCTGGCTTATGAAGTGTTCAAAAATGTGAAATGGAGTGCTAATCCGGTGGTTTTGGTCAAAAGCATATTCTCCGATCCTGCCTGGATCTGGTACGCGCTGGCGGTGCTGGCGATCGTTCCGTGGGTAGTTATCTGGCACGGGCCCGCGCCCGCGTCGGTCATGGCCGACCAGCATTACGACTCGGATAAACTGGTGAATTACAACTTCGGCTATTTGATGTACGCCTCGGCGGTAGTGGCGGTGTACTACATTATCCCCGAAACGCTGGTAACCCGCCGCTTTTCACACTTTTTAGAATACCCGCGAAAGTATCCGGTCATGTTCGCCGGTTTTCTGATTGTTATTGCCACAATTATTGCTTTTTTCCCTGCGAAACAGGCCCATAACCCTTATTTCACCTGGCCATACCTGGGCTACGTGGATGAGTTATTGATGAAAATAGGCATTAGCGGATTGCTGAAACAACTGGTTTTCGGGGTGCTGATGCTTGTCACGCTGGTCCGCTTCGTGTCCCCGCGGTTCACCCTCGCTACCTGGGTTTTCCTGCTGAATATCCTGCTGCTTGGCAAGGCACAGCTATCATGGGATAAATATTCGTTGCCGATGATCATGGTTTTGTGGTTCCTGGCTATGTATGACGAGCATTGGCTGCCCTCCGCAACGCGTACCGAAAACAAACCGGAGGCATTGAATATGAAATATTAAAGATATATTTATAACCATTCGCCTACTAGCGTCTATCCCGACGACGGAGCATTTTCAATATCCACCAGAATAGCGTCTTAATGAAATGAACTTTACACACTCAAGAATTCTCCTGCTTTCCTTCCTTTTCTGTTGTTCGACAGGCATTGCCAGTGCACAGCGCTTCTTTTCCGTGGTGTTCAATAAGCTACCGCGTGACATGCAATTGTATGCACGAGCCGATGATCGTATGGCCGATGTGCCCATTTCCGGCGTCATCGAGCTGGCCGGCTGGGACCATATGTCGGTGGTTACGTTCAGGAACAACGTACGGGTCGGTTACCAGAAATCGGCGATCAATTACGGCGGCAAAACGACGGGTACATTCAGCATGACGCCAAAAATCAAGGCCGAAATGGCGGACTACTCATTTGAAGTATATGCCTGCCACGAAGCGGATTCGGCGCTGATCGTGCGGCGTAACGAAGTGGTAGCGGGCGATTTTTACGTGATCAGCGGGCAGTCCAATGCGGCTGCCACGGTTTTCGGGGCCTGGTCAAGCAAGTATGCGCGTACTGTCGCCCGGACGCCTGATCAGAACCCGGCTATTTTACCTGGCGACACGCTTTGGACCGCCGCCGCATGGTCGTGGACGTATGTAGGTGCTTGGGGCCTGGAAATGCAAAAGGAGATTTTGGAGCGCGACAGCATTCCTTCTTGTGTGATCAACGGTTCATTGCCCGGAGCAAAGTTGAGCGATTTTCTGGGTAGCAGGAGTTCCAATGACTCTTCCAGTATTCAATCGCTTTATGGTGGATTGCGTAAAAGGGTGAATGTGGCCAATCCCGCACGGATCAGGGCGTTCATTTGGATGCATGGAGAGCAGGAGGTCTTCGAAAATATCGGTAACTATGCCGAACAATACGACCAGCTGTATAAGTTTTGGGTACGTGACTATCCGGCGGTGGAGCAGTTTGTGGTAGTTCAATCAAACCTTATTATCCTGAGGAACGACACCCCGAACCCGGTAGGAGGCTCCGTACGCGACTTCCTGAGGAGAACCAAATATATTTATCCTAAAACAGACCATTTTGCAGCTATTGGAACGCCCGACTATGACGGCGTGCATTATCACAGGTCGGGTTACGAAGAGTTTGGCCGCCGGATGTACCGCTTTTTCGCGCCCCGCGTCTACGGGTCGAAGGACTCGGACAATGTCCGCAGCCCGGACATCAAGAAAGCATTTTATACCAATGCGGAGAAAAAGGAGATCGCGCTGATTTTCGAGGAAGGGCAGGAGCTGAAATGGCCCGCGGATTCTACTGTTAAGGGGCAGGATGGCAAGCCGCTGGTGTTGAGCCTGAAAAACTTCTTTTTCCTCGATGGTGATGAAAAGAAAGCTGCATTCTCGGCGGGAAAAGCGGAGGGGAACCAGGTTACGCTGACGCTCAAAGAGGCTTCCACTGCAACAAAGATCAGCTATTTGCCTTCTTTCTACCCGGATAATCTGCCATTGATCGAGCCTTTTTCCTTTAACATAGCAATTTTCACCGGCCCGTTTTTGCGGAACAAGCGTGGCCTTGGGGCATTCTCTTTTGATAAAGTAGGCATCGGCGTTCTGTTGCCTAGTGTGGTGCTCTCGGCTAACCGTACCTACAATTCGGTGATACTGACCTGGCCAGCGGTAGAAACAGCCACCAGCTATGTGTTGCAACGCAAAAAATCCGATTCCGCTCCTTATGAGGTATTGAAGCAGCTCGACGGGCAGTCGCTATCCTTCGAAGACCGCGACATTCAGCTGAATGCGACCTATACTTACCGAATTCAGGCGTTCAACGATATTTCTCAGTCGGCCTACTCAACCGCAACTGTTGACCTGAGTCCAATTCTTGGCAACGAGATCGGGGTTAAAAATACGCTCTGGCAGATGTTCCCGAACCCGACCGACCGCGTGCTGCGCGTCGAGTTCAAGAATGCGGCTACGGGTACCATGGCGGTTTTGAATGCAAAAGGGCAGATCCTGCATCGGAAAGCGCTGAAAGCATCTAAAAGTGAAGAGGTCAATGTAGCCGATTGGCCAACGGGCACATACCTGCTGAATTTTCAAAACCAGGACGGCGTGCGGACCGCACAGCAGTTTATCAAACGCTAGGCATATTAAGGACTTTTCGTGGGAGGCGGCGCAATGTACTTTTCGTAAAACGAATCAGGTTTTCCGAGATACTGCTCCGCCTCCTGCTGCGACCAGCGTAGCCGCAATGTCTCATACAGGCTCGGATAGGCATCATAGGGCATCGCTACAAACTTTGAAGGCGCCTTGCTCCAAAGTGCCGTGATGCGGTTGAACCTTGCCGCGCGATAAAGCCGCGAAATTCCCACGACCGCCGGAAGCAATAGCGCCAATCCGATAACCAGGCAAACTGCGTTGGCACGCAGAAGTGCGAGCACTTTGGGCAGCGGCTGACTCGCTAGCGGATATAGCAAGCAGCAGCCGATCATGATGAGAACCGGCATCATGCCACGCAACAGCATATCATTCACCTTCCCAACCCTGGCAAGCGGAAACAGCAGTGTAACGCAAATAAGCACCCAAAATGGTGCCGCCGGAATGCCAGGCAGTCCAACCCGCCGGGATACCAGGAATAGGAGCATAAAAAGCAGTGTATCAGCCACGGTATTGACCAGATATTCGCGCAATAGGTTACCGGCATCATCCCGAAACTCCCATATCAGTCCATTCTCCGGCGGGTGTGGATGCGACTGAAACAACAGCAAAACCGGAACCGCCGCGACGAACGGCAGCAGTACCCGCTCCAAGAGTCCCCGGCAAGAAAGGCCCCAGCGTATCCATTGACCGACCAGTAGCAACGTGGTAACCAAGCCTGTTACCAATGCGGGGAAAGCCGCCCACCAGAGCGCCAATGCCGCTGGAAAGCAGAGCAACGCATAATCCAGCCGGTGGCGTATCGCGTGAAAGAGCATTCCTCCCAGCATCAGCGAGGGAATAAACTGGTTCGGTGCCCAGAACAGATTTTCAAGATTCGACCAATGTTCTACCCCAATCTCCTCGTACCTGTATAACTGAATGGACCAATGTGCCGCGATGCCTTTAAAAACCCTTGGAAAATCGCCCACAATCAGCACCAGTAACGTAGCCCACCACTTATGGTGTAACGATATGCAGATCCACAGCAACCCGAGCGCAATACCCAGGCTTGTCCAGATCAGGATCACTGCCGTTGAAATATGGCCAGTAAGTTTGGAAAGCGCAGCGGGCACCAGGTAATACCCGAAATAATAGGCCATTACGGGACGATCGGTGGGGAAGCGAAGCGGCCAGTCGTTAAGCAGGAGGTCCTGGAATTTCGCGTTGTGGCACCAGTGATCCATGGTTTGAAATGCAAAACCCGTAATGCCCGAGGCCAGCGTCAGCCCTATCGCCGCTATGACCGCGATACAGATATCTTTTAAATGAATGAAGGTTTTACAATACCCGCTTTCCTGCGATATGTTTTTATAAAGGATATAAATGAGCAGTGTAATACCGGTTAATGCAACTGCCGGTTTGGTCCAATATAAATAATAAATTACGTTTGGAATTAGCAGATATATAATTGATATTTTATAGAGTATTTTGTTTTGCATTTAATTAAAATAATGTGTGTATAGATTATTTAAATTATCAACCGGTAAATTCCTGTCAATTTCTGTTTGCCAAATACTGTTACAGGATCTTATTTGTGAACCAGGGAATAAAGTTTTCGCAGGTAATCCCGGTTTACAATGCAGAACTTGATAAGGTTGCTGCGGCCGGTGATTTTCAGTTTTTTACTGATCCTTCGCTTATAGTTTTCAATGCTTTTCCGCTCAATGACGAGACAGGAGGCTATTTCGGCGGTTGTGAGCCCGTCGGCAATCAAGGATAGTACGTCCCATTCGCGGTCGGTGAGTTGGAGTAATTTCTGGTTAATCGACTGGCAATCATCAGCCAATAGTATGGAGGCGTTTTCTGATACTGGGGTCATAGATTATGTGATGATAGTGATAATTCGAAAGGGGTTTTTGATTGCCGGAATTGCAGAAACTAATCCGGATGTAAAGCAAAGTTATTTGTTTTAACAAAAATAAAAACCCATCAATAATTGAGGGGTTTAGTGTTAATTTTTGATGGGTAAATGAAATAGGTGAAACGAAACAGTAGACATAGTTTTACGGAAACTACTTTACTTATTTCGTTATGCACACTCATATTATTTTTGCAAGGTGCGCCCTGGCCTGCGTCCTTTTGTTAAATGCAAATCAAGTATTTGCGAATGGCCCTAAAAATGAAGCGGATCTCGATCCGGTTTTGTTTTCCATGTCTGCGGATAAGTCCGTGGTGAAGGTTGGGGAGGAGTTTTCGATCGACATTCAATGTACGCTTCGCGATTTTTCGGGCCTCCGGTTATTCCCGGTTTCGCTGGACGGCGAGTTTGTTTTGAAAGTGGTATTCCCGGACGGTTTTGTCCAAACGGCGGGTAACTATTATCATACGGTTTCTGCTAAACTGCTGCGACCGGGTGATAGGGTAGTATACCGGCTCACGGGTAAATTTTTTTCCAGGCCGCCGTCGGGAAAGTTTATCCTGCTGCGTGGAACAAAGCATTCCGTGGAGATGGACAGGTTTCTCTACCGCGGAGAACTGGCCGTAGCTGTTGAAGACACGGAAAGAATGGAAAAGGCCTCGCGACGGACAGCTATCAATGCATTTGTCCAATGCCTCGAAGCAGAGTCGATGTCTGGCGCTAACGGCCCGGTCACCAGCGACCCGAATGCCTCGAACGGCCAGACGCGCGGAGCCGAGAACCAGTACAATCACTTCGTAGACTACACAGTGAATGTGCCCTCCGCAGGACTTTACCAGGTTACGTTACGCTATTATTCCTCGGTGGCGCCGGTAGTCAGTGTGATGGTCAATGGCAGCAATGTCCAGAGCATTTCCCTGCCTAACTCAGGCTCCTGGAATATTGCGTATACGGAATACACGTTTTCCGTGAACCTGAACGCGGGTGCTTCCACATTGAAAATAGCGGGTACCGGCGGTGGAAGTTGCCGGCAGGACAAAATTTGTGTCACAGGCGAAGCGCAGACCTGCATGGTCGTTAATAAAGTTAGACTGCATTGGCGGACCTCGGACTTCAACCGGCTCAACGGAGCGAAGATCCAGGGCTCTAACGACGGCGCAAACTGGACTGACATGTACACCATCGGTGTTAATGCGACGGGCAGCTGGCAGGAATTTACATTTCCCAATGCGACGTCGTATCAGCACGTGCGCTACGCCGCCAGTCCGACAGGGTACGGTGAGTTGCGCGAGATTGAATTTTACAACGGGGCAACCAAGCTTTCCGGAACGGCCTTTGGTTCGGATCCGAATGTAGCTGGAATGGGTTGGCAGTACGCCATCGACGGGATCGTAAACGCGTCGTGGCACGGGCAGTATGTGGGCATTGGAGCGCATGCGGGGCCCAGCAACTTTGCCGGCTTATCCATTACCGGCTGCGCCACGACTTGCATTACGCCTACCATTGTGCAGACGGCTGGGACAAATGTATGTCCGGCAACTAATCAGCAGGTTACATTGACAGCCTCGGGTTACTCGGGCAATGTGAGCTGGCTGCTGAATGGGGCAGCGGCGGGGAGCGGCACTTCCATCACGACAGCTAATGCGGGTACTTACACGGCTACCAGCAGCAATGGAACCTGCACGAGCGGGCCGTCCAAGACATTCGTCGTAGCGCAGGCGGCCAATTGTGTGGCTTCCGCATTGGTGCCCAAAATCTCGTCCAGCGGTTTTCCTGAAATCCTCACATTGTCGATTGTCCCGGATCCGGCCAATCCCGGAGGCTGGTTGCTGAGCGATGTCGGAACAGTAAGCTTGCCTGCCGGTTATGAATGGTCCTATTTTATTGGTAGCAAATGGCTCAAAACGGTAAACAACCTTACCAATGAGCCCTGGCAGTCGAGTAGCCCTGGCAGGGTTGTGAAGATGGCGACGAAAATCGGGCTCGACACGCTCAATCGCTGGCCGTGCCCACCGGAAGGCTGTAACTACTATTATCAAAACGACGCTGTCGCGCAGCTCGCGCCCGGTGCGCGGGGAGGTCTCACCACTTTTATCTTCAACTGACTATGAAAAAGCTGATCCTGCTTTGGGTGCTTCTGAGCACCCTGACCCTTCATGCCCAAACGATACCGGTTACTTTCAAGAACACCATTCCGCCTGGTTACGACCCGACGTCGCAAACGCCCGGTTTTATGGAAGTAAGCCCGAATATTGCCATGCCTGCAGGCCATGTGCTCGTAAAGCCGCCTACCAAGCAATCGTACACGTGGGCGCAGACGTTTGCGAAGGGGGGCACGCATTACAATCGGATGGAAATCGGCAACGAAGGCTCATTGGCGACATTCAGGAGCGCGTACCCCGACAAGGAATACAATGGGGTACCGACTATCCCGAGTATTTTCGGATTAGCCTGTGCGGGACCGGAAGAATGGGTGGATGGCTACAACAAAAAATGCTGGCCTAACGGCCCGTTTACGGATGCGGAGGCCCGTGCAAAGGCGCATGAGGTCTGGAATAGTGGCAATGCATCCAATCTCTGGATCGGCGAGACAATGGAGAACTTCCCGTTTATGCCGGCCGACAAGCCGATGTGGCATTCTTTTTACGATGAACTTGCGGGACTTTACGAAGCGAAGAAGGCACAGGACCAAAAGCCGTTTTTCCTCTGCCATAACTACTTTGCGACAGGCCCCTATTATCTCGGAAACACTTCCAAAACGCAAGCCGACTGGGAGGTGATGTACACACAAGACCCTTCGCAATGGCAACTGAAAACGTGGTTTCATCCGGGCGGGACGTTATCGCGCACAAACACCGTGATGGAGGGCATTTACTTCGGGGCCTTCGACCTTAATCCGGGACTGGCGATGAACACGCTTTTCTGCATGGAGCTTTGGCAAAAGCTTGGCAAATACACCGGTATGTTTTTCTATAACCATCATGAATGGGCACCCGAGTCGTTCACCGACAAGGTTACATTCCCGGAAGGCACGTTTTTCCGCGCCGACAAGCCGGTACACGATCCGGCGTTTCAGATCCTGATGGGCTACCTGGCGCACGAGTACGGTAATATCTTCGTCGATTGGGGCACTTTCCTGAAACAGCCGGCAGGCAAGAAACCCATTGGCTACTTTCAGCCGGTACATCAGAGCATGGATCACTGGCGGCCTAATGCGGGCGGTCCGGCCACATTTCCCTATTACTACCAGTTGGGCGTGGGGTTGCCGCCGCAGGATTTTTATTCGCCACTGGCGGTCACCAGCGATTACAGTTACTTCGGGAATTTACTTTGGATGCAAACGGGCGGCGTGGTTGCTGGCGGGACGTCTTACTACTGTTCCTACCGCCTCGACGGCAATGCATGGATCGACCGGAAAGCAACAGGCTGCGACATTGTGAGCGCGTACTTCGCCAAAAGAGGCATTGCGAGGTGCCGGATTTCAGGCAACAAGATGATTTTATACTACTTTAATATGTACGCGGATAATCTCAGGCACACCATCGAGATCAAACATCCGACGAATCCGGCCAAAAGCTATACCGGCACGGTGTGTGGAAGCGGTATTCACGTGGTGCTGCTGGATATTTAGCTTCCCAGCCCGTAGCGCACAATGCAGTACAGCGCGCGGAAACCGTCTTTCCAGTTGATTTTCTTTCCTTCATCGTACGTGCGGCCGTAATACGAGACGCCGACTTCGTAAATGCGGATTTTGGGGATTTTGGAGATTTTCGCGGTTACTTCCGGCTCGAACCCGAAGCGGTTTTCGACCAGTTTTAGGCCTTTGAGCAGATCGGCGCGGAAGAGTTTGTAGCATGTTTCCATATCCGTCAGGTTGAGGTTGGTAAACATGTTGCTTAGGAACGTCAGGAACTTGTTTCCTATCGTGTGCCAGAAAAAAAGGATGCGGTGTGGTCTTCCGCCCATGAAGCGGGAGCCATACACCACATCCGCATATCCTTCGATAACCGGTTTTAGCAATATATTGAATTCCTGGGGGTCGTATTCAAGATCAGCGTCCTGAACGATAATGTAGTCACCCGTTGCGCGGCGTATGCCGGTGTGCAATGCGGCCCCTTTCCCCTGGTTGTATTCATGCCGGAAGTAAGCTACTTCCAGCTCGGGATTCTCTTCTATAAATCTTTTAGCAACCGCCTCCGTATTGTCGGCGGAACAGTCATTCACAATTACGATCTCCTTCTGAAAACTGCCTATCAGTTCAACGGATTTGAGTTTATCCAGCACATTTCGGATTGTCTTTTCTTCATTGTAGGCAGGAACGATAACCGATAATTTCATCAGGGAAAAATAAGAGTGAGACTGTTTAAGAGTGAATCTTTATTGTTTCGGGGGTTATTCGTTATTCAAAGCACAGTGAAGCCGCTCCAAGCAGTCCGGCGTCGTTAGCGAGCGTTGCGCGTTTGATCGTGACGGTTTTCAGGTAATAAGGCGTCAGCCAGTACTTGAAACGATCGTTAATAGCCGGCAAAATAAACTCAAATGAGGCAGAAATACCACCGCCGATCAAAATTGTTGTGATATCCAGGATACGGATCATCGATACCAGGCCTTCACCCAGCAGGTAACCCATTTCGTGGAAAACATCTTTCGCGAGTTCGTCACCTGCGGATGCAGCTGCCACAAGGCCGGTCGTTGAAATAGTGCCGTCGGAGGGTAATTGCGTAGTGCCGGTGTAGGCTGCGCGCATGGCATTGGCCATATCCAGCAGTTCTTTTTTACCAATGTTGCGTTCGAGCACCTTTCCGTTTTTGGAAGGAACGTGACCTGGCTCCATGGCATTGCCGCCGCCGCCTTTGAATACCTTTTTATCGATAATCGCCGCGCCGCCGATACCGGTGCCCAGGGTTACGAAAATATAGTCTTCAGGAAGTTTGTCTTCGCCAAAATAGTATTCACCCAAAGCAGCCGCGTTCGCGTCGTTTTCCAGGTAAAAATCATGTTGCGGGAAGCGGGCTTTCAGATCCGGAACAATGGTGATCCCGTCGATTTCGGGGATTGCCGTGATTTCGATCAGCGTGGTCCGGTCACGGGAAATGAGCCCCGGAACACCGATCCCTACTTTTTTGACTTCGGGATATTCAACAAGCTGGAGCGCTATTGCATCACCTAATCTGTCAATAAAATGCCCGGAGCTGCGCCAGCTGGCGGTATCGTGACTGTAAAAATTCGAGATTCTTCCATCCGTAGCGTCAACGATCCCCATTTTTACGTTAGTACCGCCCACGTCTATACCGAGGTATTGTTCCATGAAATGAAAATATGGGTTTAATAAATAATTTTAAAAATGCGGCAATTTAGTAAAATTGCTCTATTGTTCACTCATTAATCCAAATCTCCCAGCTGCGGGCGGATCAAAATTTCTTCGACAACTGCCCTGGGAGACAATGCATAGACAGACCAGATCGACTCGGCGACGTCCCTGGAATCAATAAACCGCTCTTCCGGAAGGTCGGTGCCTTTCCAGCTATCGGTGTACGTAGCGCCGGGGAGAATGGCCGTAACACGTACATTATACGGTTTCATTTCTTCACGCAGCACCTTGGTCATCCCGTACAATGCGAACTTCGAAATGCAGTAGGAGCCGCCGTTCGGATAGGCGATAATACTGGCTGTGGAGCAAATGGTGAAAATATGGCCCTTTTTGTGCTCCATCATGCGGGGTAGCAGTCCGCGTGTGAGATGATAGGCGCTGTAAAGATTGGTTTCCATAGTCTTTTCCAGCGTGCCCTCTGTTTCGTTATGGACCTGTCCGGGGATAAATACGCCGGTATTGTTGATAAGTACCTCCGGAGGCGTGTTATGTTGGTGGATAAATGCGATGAACGCATCCACATCGGCCCTCAGCGAGAGGTCGGCCGTTAAATAAGTCAGTTTCGATTCGGGAAAACTTTCGCTGAATGTTTGTTGCAGTTCGAGCAGATCGCTCTCGTTTCTTGCGCAGGTAATTACATCAAAGCCTTGTGCCAAAAATTTTTCTATCGCTGCCCTTCCGATCCCTTTTGTTCCACCGGTTACAACCGCTAATGGATTCATTTTTCTGATTACTTCTTTTTTTGCCTAATTTCCCCGAAAATATTGAATACAATTAAGATATCATGTCTGTAATCGGTAAATACTTCATTTTTTTAGGGACGCTGTTCGGAAAGGGCGAAAAATTATCGGTTTATTGGCGGAGGTTGATGGAGGAATGTGTGGGCATCGGCGTGAGTTCAATATTCATTGTCGCGATCGTCTCCACGTTCATCGGCGCGGTGTCCTGTATTCAGACAGCCTATAACCTGGTCAGCCCGATTATCCCTATTTCCACCGTGGCGCTCATCGTCCGTGATATGGAAATCCTCGAACTTGCACCCACCATTACCTGTATCGTTCTCGCCGGAAAAGTGGGCTCCAACATTGCCAGCGAGCTTGGTACCATGCGTATTACCGAACAGATCGACGCATTGGAAGTAATGGGGATCAATTCATCATCCTATTTGGTACTTCCTAAAGTGGTGGCCGCCATGTTAACATTCCCGATGCTTGTTATTTTTTCCGCTTTTCTGGGCATTATGGGCGGTTACCTGGCTGGGACGCTAACCGGCGTGATCACCGAACGCGATTATTTATACGGTATCCGCGACTCGTTCGTACCCTACAACATTTTTTTCATGTGTGTAAAACCATTCGTTTTCGGCTTTCTCATCGCTTCTATTTCTTCTTTCAAGGGATTTTTTACGTCGGGTGGAGCGTTGGAGGTGGGTAAGGCAAGCACACAGGCGGTAACCAACAGTTGTATTTCCATCCTCATCGCGGATTACCTGCTCGCACAGCTGCTTTTGTAAGCGTTCTCAACCGGACACAAAATGATTGAAATCAACAATATCGCCAAGGCATTTAACGGTAAGGAAGTTTTAAAGGGAATTTCGGCCCAGTTCCAGAAAGGGGAGACGAACCTGATCATAGGAGGGAGTGGGACCGGCAAAAGCGTTTTGCTGAAATGCATGATCGGTCTTGTGAAACCCGACCAGGGCAATGTGCTGTACGATGGCCGCGATTTTTACAATTGCGATAAGGAAACCCAACAATCCATCCGCCGGGAAATGGGTGTGCTATTCCAGGGTGGAGCATTGTTTGATTCCAAAACCGTGGAGGAGAATGTGCGCTTCCCGCTCGATATGCTTACGACGCAATCGGCCGAGGAAAAACGGGAGCGTGTTGCTTTCTGCCTGCAAAGGGTAGGGCTGGAAGCGGCTGCGAAACGGATGCCGTCGGAGATCAGCGGCGGGATGAAAAAGCGCGTAGGCATTGCCAGGGCTATTGTAATGAACCCCGCGTACCTGTTTTGCGACGAACCCAACTCCGGCCTCGACCCACTGACATCGGTGAAGATAGACGAGCTGATCAAAGAGATTACCGAAGAGTACGGGATCACCACTATCATCATTACCCACGATATGAACTCGGTGATGGAGATCGGGCAGAATATTATGTTCCTTTATCAGGGAGATAAACTCTGGGAAGGGGTCAATTCTGAGATCACAAAAACCACCGTTCCCGAACTGAAAGAATTTCTTTTCTCCAATAAATTATTGCGGGAAATGCAGGAATAGCCTGCTGTCAGCACCTCCTAGGCACCGGGCCGCCGGAGCGCTGGAATGTTTTTTCGTTCCAGCAGAAAAACAATGACACCAAAGATCGCGAGCACACCCATATGCACGGGTACGGAAATCCATAGATCAGGGATTTTGAACAGCGAAGAAGCGTAGATTAGCAATGCGCCGCCTCCGATGTAACCTATCGCCGACGCAACGTCGTAAGGCACCGGATAGAATTTCTGCCCGAAATAATAGCAAAGCGAAAGCATGATGAAACCCGAGAGCGCGAATGCGATCGCAAAGCCCATGTAGCCGATCTGCGGCACGAGCACGAAGCTGGTAGCAATGGTGATTCCCGCGCCCGTGAGCGTGAGCCATGTACCATATTCGGTTTTGTCGGTCAGCTTGAACCAGGTTGCCAGATTGTAGTACACGCCCAGGAACAAATACCCCGCCAGCAGCCAGGGCACTACGGCTAGGCCCTCGTGATAGATCTTCTTTTTAAGGAACAGCTCCGCGAACAGATCGAGGTTCAGGCATATGCCTACCCACATGAGCACGCATATGATGATGAAATACTTCGTAACCTTCGCAAATACCGGCGGTGCATTCTTGTCTTCCCCTTTTGAAAAGAAAAATGGTTCGGCAGCGTATTTGAAGGCCTGTATCGCCAGGTTCATGAAGATCGAAAGTTTGTAGCATTGGACGTAAATACCGATGGCGGTTTCGTTGCTGCGGCCGGGGTAGAAGCCTTCGGGCAGCAGGAACTGGATAAATGCGCGGTCGAAAAGCATATTCAGGACGCCACCGACGTTCATCACCATTACCGGAAACGCATAAACCCACACAGGCTTGAAAAGGTCGGTATTGAATACGAACCGGAAGTCGGCGAACTCTTTCCGCAGCATCCAGAAGAAGGCAAGGTTGGCAATGAGGTTGGCAAGCACAATGTAATCCGGCGCGTGGAGTGGGTTATAAAACAAGTCGACGGCCGGTTGCAGGAATGCAAGGTATTTCCCCGCGTGAACGTCACGGCAGACCAGGAGGAAGAACAAGTTCAGGAAAATGTTGATGAGGATATTGGCGACCCGGATGATCACGAATTTTTTTCCCTTCCCTTCCAGCCGCAGCCTTGCGAAAGGGATCGAAACAATGCCGTCGGTAGCCATGATGATCGCGAACATCCTCACAATGGACACCGATTCGGGATATTTGATCAGCCCGGCGATAGGCTCGGCGAATACGAACATGAACGTGGAGCAGGCAAGGCTCACAATAATCACCGCGCTCAATATAAGGTCATAATATTGCTTCCGGTCCTTCTCCTCGCGTGCAAAGCGGAAGAATGCCGTCTCCATCCCGAATGTGTAAAGTACGAGGGCGAGGCCGGCGTAGGCGAAGAGCTGCCCTTGTGCGGCAATTTGTTGAGGTTCAAAAAGCTTGGTATGCAGTGCCACCAGCAGGTAGTTCAAAAAGCGGCCCAGCATGGTGCTGATGCCGTAAGTGGCGGTTTCACTGGCCAGTTTTTTCAGTACGCTCATTCAATGCGGGATTTTCCACCGCAAATATAGGTGAGTAACTGCCAATAAAAGGAAAGGCCCTTCCCGTTTAGTGGGAAGGGCCTTCGGTTTTTTATCGTCAACCCCGGACATCCGAGATGATGCTGTCAATCACATGCTCGATCCGCTTCCAACCTTCATCGGTCTGAAGGTCTACGTCAAGCATTTTTTCACGATAATCAGAGGAGATGGTCAAAAAATAAATGCCTGCTGAAATGAATGCGATCAACGCGCTGGTGTCATTATAATAGGGCAGGTCGCCTATTTTGCTCAGGATACGCGTCGCAATCTGGTTGCGGGCGTCTGAAAGCATCGACTTTCCGGTTCCGATTTCCCAGCGGAGCAGGTCGCGCGTGGCTTTACGCTGGCGCAGATCGTTCGTGAAAGTGTGCATGAGGGACGTGAGAGCTTTGTTCCGATCCTCGGGTGTTAACTCGGGGATGCTGTCAATGTAATCGGTGCTGAGGGTTGACGTGTATTCTCCCGACCTGACGTATTGTTCCATCAGGCCGTCTACGCTTTCAAAGTACCTGTAAATCAGTACTTTGTTGACTCCGGCGGTGCGGGCAATCAGGTTGACGCCCACCTTTTCGGTGCCATGTTGTTCAATTACTTCGCCGACCGCCTTGAGTATTTTACTCTTCGTGCGCTCGCGATCACGCTTTTTAACTTTTTCTACTTTCATATGGGTGCTGTTTAGGTTAAAACATAGTAAATGTAACATTTCATATCCAAATTTTATAGCAGAAAAGTTACATTAAGTAACCAAATTTTTAAAATTGTTTCCTTAATGTCACCGTAAAGTCGCAAAAGGATGGAAATGCTATTAAAAGGTCTTTTCACCTCCGAAATTTGGAAGTATTCTAAGTTTAGGAGCGGGAAATGAATGGAAATAAAAAAGAGCTCATTGAAAAATGAGCTCTTCGATTACTGTTGGCCGACAAGGTATAATCACAATCTTGGCGATCAACGAGTTACCCTGCAATTTGGAAGTAATTTGTTCAAAACTGACTGAAACGGTGCTCAAAATATGGTAAAATGTGTGTTTACGACTGATTCCCCCTTCTGGCCTGTGCCAATTCTTTGTAAGCTTCCAGCAAGTCTGCGCTCAGTTTTTGGTTCTCCTCCTTAACTGCATCGAGCTCTTCCTTCGGCACCATGTTGTTGGTGTATATGATCTTGTCGGGTTCTCCTATGTAACCGAAAATCCAATTGGGATCAATCTTGTATTTGTTAATCAAGTATCCAACGGATTCCGCGGACAGACTTAATTCCCCTGACAGCACGCGGGAAATTTTTGGTTGAGATACTTTCAATTCTCTTGCAAGTGACGAATTCGTGTACCTATGTTCCTTCATTATGGTTCGTATCCGTTGCACATCAATCATTGTTTAGTTTAGACAAATTCTAAATATGATATAATTGTTATATTTTGCACCAAAATTGTGCGACAAAGCATTGACTTGTGCGAAACGTAACATATATTTGATACGTAATTTCTTCGGCGATAAAATTACGGAAAACGCTCAATTCTCCTGTGCCGATTAGCACAGTTTATTACAAATGGAAAGAAAAAAGCTTCAAGTGGAATATTGGCGTGTTGAGTTTCGCACTCAACGAAGGAGGATTGGGAAACGATGGAGATCTGTGCTGGCTGAGCGTTTCCCGAAAGACTTTGACAACGATGAAGGTCGTAGGACTCTTGATAGTGTCGGCGACGGACGAGCCAATTTGACGCGAACCGCAATGGTAGTTCAAGCAATGGAGCGGGTCAAGGTTTAGCGACTCTTTTGAAAATTGAATAGTGTTCACCTATAAACTGCAACTGCCATGACTTACCAGCAGATTGTAAACAAACCGGTTCGCGAGCTCTCTTCGCTCACTTATGAGACGTTTGTCGATTTAATCACCGGGTGTATGGTGCAGATTCTTCGTGTCGAAAGCCAGGCACGTGAAGAACTGCCATTTGAAAAAATTCATGAACTCGCTGAAAAGCATCAGGAGTTGATGAAGGCCTACGAAAATCTGAAACAACATGAGCACTATCCGGAATATAAGAAGCGGATGGAGGCGGTGGTTCGTTCATCACTCGATTTTCAGGCAGCCGCATGAGCACGCCTATTGACCGCCTATGGTATCTCTGCGAGCTCTGCGTATATGCTATACTGTTGGTTTACGGATTTATGATTTGGAAGTCAACAAAGAAGCGTAGGGCATGAAAGGGAATGAACTTGTTTACGTCGACACAGAAAAGCAGGGGTATCACGAAGATGTGATTGTCTGTCCTGAATGTGGTGAAATGCAAAATGCCAAAGTGCTGCACATTAATGGCATTGATGTAAAATCACACCAGTGTGTCACTTGTGGTTTCCAGATTACTGGGAGTGACTGGTACAGCACAATAGTCATCTAATATTTTATAAGAATGAACATCCACGAAATTATTCAGGCATGGGACAATGTGGCCCTGCCGACCGATCTCGACGTGCTTGCTGCGATGCAGAATAAAGTTGATGATTACGCTCAGAAAGCAGTTCAAGGGAGCGAGAAGGCAAAGAGCCAACTTGTCTTTGAGCTTTACAACAGTCAAGCAGTATTTTATCAGGAGCTGTCTCGCGGTATTGAAAGACATATCGCCGATTGCATTCCTGACATCGGGGCAAAGAAAACTTCGTCTCAATTATGATCGCGCTCAATTTCATTGTATTCACGAAGGTCGGAGCGGCGCTTTGTGTGGGCGGAATGATGCTGGTACTGCTTTATTCATTTGTGTTGATGGTTTTATACGCGATAAAAAAGGCTCTTCGATGAGTATGGATTTTAGAAAAAGTAAATCGTCAAGTCCTGATCTGCGGAGAAAACTGACATTGTCCAACTTGGATGTATTCCATACTATCGAAGTTGCCCGGACATTTTTGGCAGTGTTCAACAGCCAGGTTGCGTCGTTTCCCGGAGCCCAAATCGATACAAGATTCACAGACTTGAATCGTGTCACGATTTTGGAATCGATTCGAGACATCTCCTGCCAGTTTCAAAATCATTTTGGTGGAGCGAACTGCATGCGCATATATGCGCTTCGCCTGGTAGACATGAAAGTAATCCGCCAAATGCTGTTCGATTACGATGTGTATTTGTCTATGATGTACAAGGATTGTCCAGGAGAAATTCCCGCCAGCATAATCGAGTGCTACGATTGGAGTTTTCACTTCCGGCGTAGGCTTAATGTAAAAGAATATCCTAAGTGACTGACTGATATCGGGCGCAGCTTCTTTCAAGTTGCCGGAGTGAACCCTTCCGTAATTGTGGATTGCAATGGCTCCCCGCATGTTCGCGGGGAGCTGTTAACCGGGATGTCAAATTAATAATGGCACAAGGGACTGATTTTTGGATTTTTTAACGGCAATCTCTGTATGTCATTTTCACTAACGCCACAGGATATTTATCACCACACCAATGGCGGACTTGATATTATTCTACGGTATTACCCTCAGGCTGAGCCAGCAAGGCAAAATAAGAAGCATGCGTTCAAGATCAGGGAGGAGAACACGGCCAGTGCACGGTTGTCGGAGTATAACGGAATCTACTATGTGAAGGATTTCGGTGACAGCGCCAGGGCGATGAACGCCATTGAGGTGGTGATGAAGGAGCGGAATCTGGAATTTTATGATGCATTGGTTAGCATCGCGAGTGAGTTTCAGATTGAAACAGACGGAAAGAAGGTCAAGAAGTTTGAGGCGCGGTACGAGCAACGAGAAGCGGGGGATGATGAGGTCGAGGGACAATGTACGTTTGTTGAAACCGATTTTACAATAGCAGTTTGCAAATCGATATTCGCTGAGAATGTTTGGCGCTATCTATGTGAGAAGAATCTCGGCGACAGCAAAAAGGTGACGGCAACGGATGAGCACGGGTTTAAAGAAGCGGTAAAGATTTTCAAGACCTATAACCTGGTTAATATTCAGAGTTACAGTATCTGTTCGCTCAACAAGAAGAAGGAAAAGTTAGTGGTACATACTTACTTCTCGACGGAGAATTACCCGATACTGATGTTTGATGAAGGTTCGTGGAAGAAATTCTACAAACCGAAGGAGCGCGAAGCTCAGTTTCGATTTTTCTCCACCGGGGACAAACCTCAGGATTATCTGTTTGGTATTAACCAGATCATGGACCGCTTCAACGAGTACCAGGAAAAAGTGAGTGATGAAGGGGATGATGGCGAAGATGAAGATGATTCGTCACGATCGAAAAAAAAGGAGCGGAAACTGCCCGAGGCGATTTTGGTTTCCGGGGGGTCGGATGCGATGAACATTGCTGCTCTGGGTTATCTCCCGGTTTGGCTCAATAGTGAAACAGCAAAATTGCTTGGACGCCATTATAGCCGGATCACTGGATATGTTGAACGTCTGTACAATCTGCCAGATATCGATAAAACAGGAAAGAAGGAAGCCCTTCGGCTTGCCCTTGAATACTTGGATATGGCGACAATTTACCTTCCGGAAGAGCTAACTCAGAAGCGAGATATGCGCGGGAAACCTTGCAAGGATGTGAAAGATTATTTCAGGTACTACAAGCCGTGGGATTTCAAGCAGCTGTTACAGCTTTCATATCCGATGAAGTTTTGGGACGAAGATGTTAAGCGTGGGAATGGTGGGAAATTGATGAAGCGGCGGGGAAAGATTGTGTATGAATACAAACCGAACAACGAATTGCTCTACAACTTTTTGTATCGGATGGGATTTGGATTGATGGAAGAGCCGTCGGAAAAGGACGGGCAGGTGATGGTGCAGGTCGACGGGCATATTGTGCAGAAGGTAAAATACAGCAATATCAACCGTTACGTCAAAGCTTTCCTTCGTGAAAAGGTGCCTAATCCGAGTTGGGATCTTTTAAATGCGTTTCACCGATCACCACATTTTTCGGAAAAGTCGCTGAGCAACCTCCCGTTTTTGCAATTAGAGTTTGAAGACACGAGCCGAGATTTTCAGTATTTCTTTTTCTCAAATGAAGTGTGGAAGGTAACGGCGGAGAAAATCGAGACAATGAAGCCGGCTAATTGTGACCGGTTTGCATGGGAAGATGAAGTGATTGATCAACAGGTAAAGTTGTTGGAGCCGCCGTTCAATATTTTCGTCAACCCAAAAACAGGCAAGTGGGATATTACCATTTACAACAAGGACTGCCTTTTTCTAAGGTTTGCCATCAATACAAGCCGCGTTTACTGGCGTGAGGAGTTGGAAGACCGATTAGATGAGAAAACAAAGGAGTTTGGACAAGATTTTCGGCAGAATTATCTGGAAACGTATCGGTTTGCGATCGATGGTCCGTTGCTGACCGACGAGGAAATCCAGGAGCAGAAACAACATCTAATCGCCAAGCTGGTGAGTTATGGGTATCTACACCATCGGTTTAAGGATGCGGCCAGTACGTATTGCGTGTGGGGTATGGATTATCATATTGCGAACAGTGAGGATAGCAACGGAGGGACCGGGAAGTCGATTTTCTACTATGCCGGGCTGCAAGACACGATCAAAAGTGAGTATTTCGACGGGAGGAATGACAAACTGACGAGCAACCCGCACATTTACGAAGGAGTTACCGAGCACACCGATTATCTGTATATCGATGACGCGGACAAGTATTTCAATTTTGATTTCTTCTTCCCGATCGTCACCGGGCCTTTGAAGGCAAATCCGAAAGGTAGCGCGAGTTACACGATTCCTTTCCGGAAGAGTCCCAAAATGTGTATTACATCGAATTTCCCGCCTCGGAAGAACGACAAGACGACTCGGCGCCGGCTGTGGTTTACCGCTTTTGCGGACTATTATCATAAGAACCCGAACGGAGAGTATCGCGAAGAACGATTACCGATCAAGGAATTTGGAAAAACGCTGTTCAGCGAGTTTACTCCGGAAGAGTGGAATATGTACCACAATACGGCTGCCTACTGCACCATGGAATGGATGAAGCATGGCCAGGTGGAGCCGCCGATGGAGACACTGATGAAAAATCAGTACAAAAATGCGATGGGAGAGACCTTCCATGCCTGGGCAGATGCCTATTTCAGTGAGGCGGCAAACCGTCTTGACAACATGGTGCCCAGGTACATGGCCTTTGAGACTTTCAAACGACAGCACATGGCGCAAATCTCTGCTCAGGGTTTTATGGAAAAGCTTCGGAATTGGTGCTTCTATCATGGCTACAAATTGGATCCTGAATCGGCTGTGAATAGTAAAGACGGGCGAATAGTCAAGTGGACCTTCAAATTTGAATTGAATCGCGGGCAGTGGGAGAAGACCGATAAAAAGGAATCTATCCAAATGATATATGTCCAAACCGACGAATCCAAGCCGATACGTGCAGAGCTCGAAGGAGAAAGTGACCTACCATTTTGATCAATAGTGTTTTAATGTAATCCAATTAACCGATGAATGTAAAATTGATTTCTACCACGCAATCCAGGATTGCGGGGACTGAAATGACCCCGGAGCAGCTGATTGTTTTCACGGCTCGTGTTAGCAATCCGGCGAATCAAATGAATATCGAGACTGCCGATCGTCTGATCGCCTACCTTATCAAAAATAAGCATTGGTCTCCTTTCGAAATGGTCGACATGACGGTTGAGATCGTCACCAGCCGCGGTATCGCGCAGCAGATTCTTCGTCACCGATCATTCAGTTTCCAGGAGTTCAGCCAACGGTATGCAGAAGTGACCGAGATGGAGCCGATCCAAATCCGGAAAACTGGGAGTACGAATCGTCAAAGCAGTTCAGAAGGGTTCAATCCGATAATAGATTCTTTTGCTGGGATTGAAGTCTTCGCCGATGCCGTAATCTCCGTGCATATTCAACGTGGCCTAGAGATATACAGGGATTTACTGGAAGCGGGCGTAGCGAAGGAATGCGCTCGGTTTATTTTACCGCTTACAACGCAGACCACGATTTATATGAAAGGCAGCGTTCGCAGCTGGATTCACTATCTGCAAATCCGCTGTGATGAGCATACGCAGCTCGAACACCGGTTGGTGGCCGAGGCGGTCCTCGCAATTTTCAAACAAGAGTTTCCTAACATTTCAATCGCACTTGGTTTATGAGCTCAGCAGTTAATCATCCAGCCCACTATGGTGGTGAAAACAGCGTTTATGAAGCCATTCGTGTGATTGAAGCCTGGGATCTTGGCTTTAACCTTGGGAATACGGTAAAGTATATCAGCCGTGCTGGCAAGAAGGACGGGGCGCCATTATCCCAGGATCTTAAAAAGGCAGCATGGTACTTGAATCGTGAAATCAGCAACCGTGTGCCGGCGAATGCGCCAAAGGAATCTATCACCAATGTGGAGATACGTAATTTTTTTAGACATGATTTCTCGAAAAGCCCTTTGTGTAATAGTCCGGAATTCCGTGGGGACTATTCGCTTGCTCAGATACGTGAGATGAACGCGGGGATATTTGGTAATATGTCTGACAATCAACTCATCATTATGCTTTTAAAGATTCCAGAGGAGGTTCCAGATGCGATTCAACGGGTTTTGATTACTTCAACCTTTGATGGGCTTGTAGTCAACATTTTCTTCAAAATTAAGTAGCAGTCTTTTAACGATTCCCAATGTTATGAAAGCAAGTTCAATTGACCAGGTTCGGCAGTTCCATGAAGTGTTCAACCATCCCGTGTTGAGTCGGCCGGCAATTCCCCCGACTAAAAATTTAATGTTCCGGATCAACTTCATCAAAGAGGAATTGGATGAGCTGTTAACGGCTGCGCAAGCAGGAGATTTGGTAGAAGTGGCTGACGCGCTGGGTGATATTCGTTACGTCCTGGACGGGTTCTATCTCGAATGTGGGCTGCATCCGATCCAAGAACAGATCAGTACAGAAATCCACCGGTCGAACATGAGCAAGGCCTGCACCAGCGAGGAGCATGCGAAAGAGACCGCCGAATCGTTGAGGGCTGTTGGCGTAGATTGTTACTGGCGACAAGTCGGCGACCGGTTTGTGGTTTATCGTTCAGGAGACGATAAAGTCATGAAAGCGCTTGGGTATTCGGTTCCCGGGATCAAGCCCATAATCGACAGACTTTTAGAATACCATGACAACTTTGAAGCGATGCGGTCAGCGCTCGAAAATGTAGTCGAGATGAAGCCTGACTATGTCCGCCTGGCCGCTGATCATTTGCGTTCAGACCTGGGGTTAATGTTGTTGGGAGAGAGTAATCCTAAGGGGCTGTTGAAACAACAAGTTGACAAGATGCGAAAGCAGCTCGTGATCAAGTACGGAGAAGAAGCTTACAGACGGGTAATCGCTTTGAAACATGTGCTGGTCGCTCTCACCAACAAGTTAGCGCATGCAGAAAGTCAAGAAATGATCATCATGACGATCAATGCCATCGAGGCCATTAATACCGGTAGAATGTACATTGCTGATGAAGACACCCCTCTCCCTGAATAGCGATGGCTGCGCAAGAGTCGAGGCCTAAGGAGATACGAATCTTCCGATACAGCTGGTGGCAATCTAGTGACGGAAGCCGAGAATTCGTGGTGGTCGATATGATTTATGGACGAGGGAAATCCGGCCCCGACTTTCTAAGGATCGTTGAAAAATTCAAACCCATACCCTACGAGGTGTCCGCCAAAGAGTGGATCGAGAGCGTGCGCTTCGGGCAATTGAAACAACTGGTCTGGCAAAAAGATGAGATTGCCGCGATGGCAAAGCCTACGGATTGAAGAGTGCTCGTATAATATTAACCGTTCGAATTGAAACAGGATCAAAATTACGAGAACATGAGAATCAAGGACTTTCTTTTTGACTACGTAGTTGTCCCGGTTTGTACTGCTCTTGCCATATGCTGGTTCGTAGTGATAGGCCTATGGCCAGGGCGAAACAGCCCGGACGACCTGGATTAAATCAGACATTCATTTTCATTTTTTAACAATCAATAATTATGTCACGACATGACGAGAGTATCGGGCGGATACCGAACCCGAGCCAGTTTTATCTTGAATGGGATACCAAGCAAAACTCATTCTGTTATTATTCCGCAGAGAAAGAAGAGCGCGTACCGTTTCCACTTCCTTTTACTTTTTTAGCGCTGAAATTTCAAAACACCATTACCGGTTTTGATGAGCATACAAAGCAAGGCTTGTACGCTAATGAAGTGACCGATACACGGCTGGAACATTTCAAAGTTTGTCGCAGAGATGGCTCGGTTGTGGCAACCGGACTTTATAATTCGATTAAGGATCAGGTGCAGGCTGTTGGTGGGAAGTTTGCTCGATCAATCTATGCGATCACACCCAAGGGTGTTATTGTGAATGTAAGACTCCGGGGAAGCCAGATGTTCAATTTTGGCGTAATCGAAAAGCATGGGAACCGCTGGCGGGATGAGTGGTTGCAGGTAGCCACATTTGATACCAAGACGCATGGCGAAGGCGAGGAGGCCAAGATTTACACTGTTCCGATTTTCAGTTTTGCAGGGACGCTTTCACCTCAGGATGCTAGTGCTGCCGACCGATCGTACAAGCTGATCAAGGATTACTTCGACAGCAAACCGGCATTTAACCAGCGTCAATCGCCGGCACCGCAGGTAGCACCCCAAGTATCTATTCCGGGGCCAGTGACAATCCCATTTGCATCAACAGGTAACGACGACGATCTACCATTTTAACATTCGATGTCAATGCATCCGCGGAGAAATCCGCGGATATCAAAGAATAATTCTCTCAATTTTTTTCAACCATAAACAATCAAATCAATGAAACACTTATCAAAAGTGATCGGTATCGTCGTGCTCATGCTCTCAATTTTTGCTTGTTCCAACCCTTCCGACCAGGTCACGGTCGAGCAGCAGGAGAAGGGGACGATCACCACAACGCACAGCGCTGACCGTACAACCACTTACACCATTTTAAGCGGTACAGTAATACTACCATCGGGCACATATGACTGGATTCAAGTTAGTCCCGGAGCAACTATTTACTTCAGTTCTAGTGTACAGTATAATGTACTGGTTGCAGAGCAAGGTACTGCGACGACGCTAACCATACCAACAGGTAATGCATTGTTAGGCTATCAACAAACAGTTTTAGGTAACACGGTTACTGTTGAGAATCATGGTACGTATACCGATTTAGGGGTGGAATGCAGTTTCACCGGCGTATTTAACAACTATGGTACACATAGGCCATATGCCTTAACAGTCGCCGGTGGTGGTAAATACTACAACAAATCAGGTGGATACCTCAAAGTTACTCAAAAACTGAAACAAGGCTCAAGTTCAGGTACGGGCGTTGATTCAGGTAAGTTTCACTTTGCTGGTTGCAGTACAGCAGAAGTAGGTATACTAGAAATAAATGGCACCTTCCAGCCTTCCAACTATTTCCTGACAGGTCAGGGTATCATGAAAGCTACCACTACAAATATCACCAATTCAAATGCGGGTAATGGTACCAATACCAAGCTCTGCTCAACCACTACCAATTTATCAGGTACCGGTAGCACAGCAGGCGTAGTTATATCGTGTATACCAGGCTGCTAAATGTGACTTCCCCTGGCACCGGATATATTTCTGGCGCCAGGCGAGGTTCAGAACCTTAAACGAGCCGAACCAGTATGACCGATGACTATGAATTAGAAGACCTCGTTTGCCCGGAATGCGGCAATGAGGGTACAAAATCAACCCGATGCCATCAGTGTGGCGGGGAAGGTTGCTTTGACACGAGCGACGAAGACTATCTTCTCGAAGGATCGCAATATGAGAGTTGCGAAGAATGTAAAGGTTCTGGAATACTTAGATGGTGTCAAAGCTGCAATGCGGACTTATCCGGCCGCAGCGATTTGATTGATCCATGGGAAGAACACCAATCAATACTTTAACAGAGTCGAGCCCCTTATTATGAGAAATCAATCTTTTCTTTTCGATAATGGCAAAATGTCGATCGACGATGCGATCCAATTGACGATCGCGAGTTTGAACGAGTACGGAAGCCGTCACAGGCATTGGGCATTTGCATGGAGCGGTGGGAAGGATAGTACCGCGACCTTGACGGTAGTGCTACAACTACTTGAAATGGGATTGGTTCAGAAACCCGATAGCATTACAGTGTGCTATGCCGATACCAGGATGGAAATTACACCGCTTTGGCTATCGGCAAAGAACATCATGAATCATCTCCGTTCAATGGATATTCGGGTGATCGAGGCCACTGCTCCGATGGATGATAGATTTATGGTGTACATTTTGGGCCGTGGGGTACCGCCGCCGTCGAACACATTCCGTTGGTGTACGGGACAAATTAAAGTGGAGCCCATGACAGCAGCTCTACAATCCATATATGAAGCTGCTGGCGAAAAGCTTTTGGTGATCACAGGCGTGCGTATGGGAGAATCTGCCGTTAGAGATGGAAGAATTACGGCCAGTTGTTCAAAAGACGGCGCTGAATGCGGCCAGGGATGGTACCAGACGGGAATCGATACCGACATCGCATCGACACTTGCTCCTCTCGTGCATTGGCGGCTATGCCTTGTTTGGGATTGGTTGAAGGTTTTTGCTCCTTCAAAACGGACAGACTTGTTTGATGGGTATCCCGGACTATCGGGAGGTGGATGGGATACGTCAATACTTGCCGAAGCATATGGAGGCGATGATGCCGAAGAAATTAACGCCCGAACCGGCTGTACCGGTTGCCCGCTGGCTTCCAAAGACTTGGCACTGATTACAGTCTGCAAAATGCCACAGTGGAAATACCTCTCGCCTCTGCTTGAACTGAAAGGCATTTATAGAGAAATGAAGCAGCCCAAATATAGGCTCCGGAAGGCTGGTGGTGACCGAATTAAAGACGGATCATTGGCGAAAAATCAGCAGCGCATGGGGCCGCTGACATTGGAGGCGCGTCTGGCATTCCTTGATCGAATTCTGGATATCCAGCGTCGAGTCAACGAAGCGGCCGAATACCAGAAACGGCCGACCGTAGATTTTCTCAACTCAGAGGAAGAAGTTCGAATCCGGGAATTGATCGCCTTGAGAACATGGCCACATGGGTGGGATGGGACAGAGCCGCGAGCAGATCAGCTGCACCACAAAGTTTTCCAAGATGGATCAGTCATGGAAAATTTGTTCATCAATAATTACTGAGCAATTCCTTTAACAGAGTCGAATCCGTATGGCATTAAGTATAGTAACAAACGAGGATAACATGGATCTCATGGCTCGATTCTCGGATAAGTTTTTCGATTTAGCAATAGTGGATCCACCGTATGGACTTGGTAAAAAGTTGACTGAGGGGAGTCGCCACGCGAAGTTTAAAAACAACAAAGAAATCCAGAATTGGGATGTCAAGCCGTCTCCTGAATATTTTACTGAGTTATTTCGAGTCAGTAAGAACCAAATTATTTGGGGAGGAAATTACTATGAACTAGGTCCTTGTCGAGGGTTCGTAGTTTGGGATAAAATGCAATCCTTACCCAATTTCTCCGCATGCGAATTCGCATGGACATCATTTGATGTAGTGAGTAAGATTTTCCGTTACACAATGTCTGGGTCATTCGGAGAAGTGAGGATCCATCCAACTCAAAAGCCGATTGCCTTGTATACATTTTTGCTGCGTCACTTCGCAGCTCCTGGCGAAAAAATTCTTGATACTCATCTTGGAAGTCAAAGCAGTCGGATTGCCGCGCATAGAATGGGATTTGATTTCTATGGATGCGAACGGAACCTGGAGTATTTCCAGGACGGCTGCCGTCGGTATCAGCAAGAAACGGCACAGCTCCCAATTTTTCAGTTGTAAATTTCTTTAGTCGAATCCCTATGTCTCCAAAGTATATTGTAATAGACCTCTTTTGTGGAGCCGGCGGCACAACAACCGGTTTCGATATGGCGATGATCAACGGTAGAAAGGCCGCTCACGTTGTTGCCTGCGTAAATCATGATCCGTTGGCTATAAAAAGCCATTGGGAGAACCACCCGGAAGTAAAGCACTTCGAAGAAGACATCAGGACGCTCGATCTAACCGGTCTGGTTGAAATTGCAAAATATCAGCGCGAGCTGCACCCGACCTCAAAACTGATTTTGTGGGCCTCGTTGGAATGTACCAATTTTTCAAAAGCGAAGGGCGGCCAGGCTCGCGACGCCGATTCGCGCACTCTGGCTGATCATCTGGATCGGTACGTAGTTGCGCTCGATCCGGATTACATCCAGATTGAAAATGTCGTTGAGTTTATGAGCTGGGGGCCTATGGTCAACGGAAAACCGGTTTCTCGAAAAAATGGTTTGGAATGGATCCGCTGGAAGCAGCACATTTGTAGCCACGGATACCGAGACGAATGGCGCGAGCTGAACAGCGCCGACTTTGGAGCATACACCAGTAGAAACCGACTTTTCGGCATTTTCGCAAAACCAGGTTTGCCAATTATTTGGCCGAAACCGACACATGCCAAAAAGCCTTCAAAAGGCGGGATGTTTGGCGATTTAAAGAAATGGAAGGCTGTAAAGGATGTGCTTGACTTCGAGGACGAAGGACAAAGCATTTTCGGGAGAAAGAAGCCGTTAGTTGATCCATCTCTTGAACGGATCTACGCAGGTCTGGTAAAATTTGTAGCAGGAGGGAAGGAAGCTTTCATATTAAAGTATAATTCACTCAGCTCAGCAGGTAAGCACGTGCCGCCGTCCATTGACGAGCCGTGCCCAACGATCGCGTGTCAGAATCGGCTCGGCATGGTGCAGGCTTCATTCATCGCGAAGTATTACAGTGGGCTTCCCACCAATCATATCAAATCGGTAAATGATCCGGTAGACGCGCTGACGACGATCGATCACCATTCTTTGGTTAATGCCTCATTCCTCGCGAAGTATTATAGCGGCGATCCCGAAAACAAGGTAACGTCAATTCAGGAACCAGCGGCTACCATCAGGACGAAGGACGGGCAATCTCTTATTCAGTGCAAGCCGTTTGTGATGGCAACAAATTTTACCAATATCGGAAAGTCGATCGATGAGCCCGGCCCGACATTGGTATCCAGTAGACGTCACCCGTATTTATTGACTCCTGTTCCGTATTTGATCAACTATCAGAAGAATAGCGATGTCCATAATGTGGAAAATCCTTCGCCGACGCTTCTAACAAGGGACAAGCTTGCAGTCGTAAATCCCGCATTCCTGACACAATATTACAGTAGCGGCGGGGAACTCGGCTCCATCGAAGAGCCAGCGCGGACGCTGGCCACTCGCGACACAATCGCGAAAATCCAAATGAAGTGGTTTGACAAGACGTATACCGGGAATGCAAATATTGCCTCTGTGGAAGATCCGGCCGGGACAATCATGCCGAACGATAAGCATAGGCTGATTAACTGCGATCCGATCATACTCAATCCTTCGCACGGAGGGCATGCCACCTCGACCTCAAGCCCCTGCCCGGTGATCATTGCGCGCCAGGATAAGGCCCCGCTTTATCTCATTCAATTTGCGATCGATCCGGAAGTTTCAATACCGGTCTATCCAGAAGATTCTGAGGTGATGATCCGAATAAAGATTTTCATGTCGATCTATGGGATTGCAGATATCAAAATGCGCATGTTGAAAGTGCCGGAGCTGCTTTCAATTCAAGGCTTCCCCGCTAGTTACAAGCTGGCCGGTAACCAGTCGGACCAGAAGAAATTCATCGGTAACAGTGTAGTACCTCATGTGGTCAAGGCCTGGACTGAATCGCTCGCAGCATAATCATAAACTTTTAAACAGTGTCGAACTTTTATGAAAGACAAAACCGAAGTTGTGACCAACGGCAAGGCCGTTTTTTACGCCGTGCTTTTCCCCAGCTTCCGCGCGGCCGCTATTGATTGCGGGTATGCACTTGCGTTGCATGGCAGCATGGCCCGTGATATGGATTTAATCGCAGTGCCCTGGACAGACGATGCAAAACCGGTTTCCACTCTTATTGAGAAGTTGTCTGATTGTATTGGGGAGACTGTATGGAAGGAGTACCATTTCAAAGAACCAACGCAAATGCCGCACGGGCGTAAATCGTTCACGCTCTCAATTATGGGAGACTACTTTATCGATTTAAGCGTGGTTGGCACCACAGAAATTAACGAAGTCACCTCTCTATAATTACTGGCAAAAGGGTTGGGAAACTCGTAGAGCTATTCTCGGTGATTCGTGATGACTAAACCATGTCGGCTCTGGTTAAACCGATGTAAAAATGAAAGTCAATTTAACATATGGACAGGCTCTCGAAGCTGCAAAAATGGTGAACTAATAGCTCGTTCGGGATGGAATGGGAAAGGCATGTTTGTATTCATGCGTCCGGAGGCCATCGTACCAGTTGCAGTAGTAAAATCCCTTCCAGACTCAGTTAAGGCTCATTTTGCGGCAAAGCAAATCGAAGAAGTCGTTTTTACTGGCTATTTGTGCATGAAGGCAGCTGATGAAAGCATCGTTAACGGCTGGCTGGCATCGCAAACGGATATGCTTGCCGAAGATTGGTCAATTATTTAACTACTCTATCCCCCGGTTTTCGGGGGATAGAATAACAGATGCGAGCCTATGAATTTAGATGCTAACAAAGTCGAGAAAATATTCAAGTCCTGTCTATTTCAAGAGGGCGAGGTCACCGACAATTATAGCATAGGGTATGGCGTAAATGTCAAAGTTGGGTTTCATCCGGAAAGGCTGTCATCCTGTGCGCAAACAATCGAGGAGATGCTTTCGTACCTACCAGACACTTTCAAAAGATCAGGCGGCGGCGGGATGTCATTTTTGCATATGTGCGAGGACAAAGATGGAAATCTTTGGACTGGTGATCATCGAACGGTGGATCAACTCGTATGCCTTGGATCCGCGATCGGGAAATTATCATTCCCCATGCCGCGCGAAATGTGGTCGTATTTACCAGGAGGAATGCCCTATGTGCTTATTCACGATTGACCATCCAATTGCTGATAATGATCTTAAACGAGCAGAATCTATGTCATTTGTTTCATTCATTGAATCGTTGATTCCAGAGCCTCGGAAGCCGATTTATAGCTTCCGGCTTGTGGAATCCAGCGCTGTGTTCAAGTTCCGGAAATTGTGCCCGTATTGTAAAGGAGATCTCACCTACCGCGTGACAGGATGGGTTGAAGATGATTTTGGTCTTTGGTGCGCTGATCTGATTGAATGTGACTGCTCCACAATGCCGGATCTGGAAGGCGATACACAGACTTTCAATACCTGGGTAAAGCGGCATACTACCCTTCCGTATTCCATACAGCTTCCTGTCGATATCAAGGTGCAAGAATGGATCAATAAGCGAGTCAGATTTTTATTATAACCACATCAATCGAGTCGAACCTATGCGACTAGTCCGTTTGCCCAGCCACGAGTTGGAAGAAGCATTCAAAGCCTACACGAAAACAGCTCTATCCGTTTACACAGGCAGTGATGAGCGCATTCAGCAGCAGAGGGATCGTGTGTTGAAAGAACTGGAAGATTTCCGCAGAGCTATTGGCATTCTGCAAAAGCACAGCTTATAATCTGAACAGCGTCAAATCTTTGACGCATAACCAATCAACCATATGAAAATTTATGTAGCTAGCTCGTGGCGTAACGAGATTCAATCAACGGTAATAGGCGTGCTCAGACATTACGGGCATGAGGTTTACGACTTCAAGAACCCGCACGGCGGTATCGGTTTTAGTTGGTCGTCAGTTGATCCAGGATGGCAAGAATGGTCGTCGGAGGACTACGTTAAGAAGCTCAACCATCCTGCGGCCGAAGCCGGATTTAAGAAGGATTTTGATGCTATGAAATGGGCCGATGCGTGTGTAATGGTACTTCCCTGCGGACGTTCCGCGAACACCGAGGCCGGTTGGATGAAAGGTGCAGGCAAACCTGTGTACGTGTTACAAGCATTCAAGCAGGAGCCAGAACTGATGTATAAGCTCTACGACCGGATTTTTACAAGTGTTGGGCAGTTGGCCGATATTCCTCTCGTGGCTCCCAATGGTGCCGGCAATGACGCATATCCATATCCATACGACAATTGTCGGTAAACTTTAACAGAATCGAATCTATGTATTTTATAACCAACAAGGACAGTGAAACAGGATTGAAATTCGCAGCCATTGAAAAAAAAATGGATGATGCCATTCAAGCGCAAAAAACAATGGCAAAAAAGTATGGTATCAAGGAGTGGCGTCGCGCACATTGGGGGGTAGCAGGCCGATTTTCATCAGTGATTTTTGCCGAAACTCCTGATCTAAAAGTCTGGAAGCGAGTCAATGGTGAAAATGAGTTTATGCCCAAATTGAATACTAAGGAAGGGAAAGTCATCGATGCTGAGTTTTCTAAGATGCCCTGGGTACCGTATTGGAAACTGAATGAATGCGTCGGTATTGATATCAATCAATGGGGGAATATTGGAGTCACTTTTCGGCATCCCCATTTGTATGGATTCTCGGTCCCAGAAGAGTGGAAATTTGAGTGTCCGGGGGACTGCGAAGAAATCACTACCTCCAAATACAAAGAAATTTTCGACTATTCGGAGCAATCATGAAAAAATACGTTTGGCAATTTTCAGTCGATTTACCTGGCGGGAAATTCTGTGTAGTTACCGCGGACGTTCCTATTGGAACCACTGATATATACGATAAGGACAATGCTCCAAAGCGAAAATTCTGGACGTCTAAAAGGCTCTTTAAGCGGAAGTGTAACGCTGATAAATATATGTCTCGGATATATAAACAACAGCGCAACCACAATTTGACCCAGGACATGATCGAGAAAGGATTAATCTCACTCAATTGATTTAAATGATAATGAAAGAACGACCAATTTTATTCAGCACGCCCATGGTGCAATCACTGTTGGCAGAAAAGAAGAATCAAACCAGGAGGACAACCGGTCTGGATATTGTCAATCAAGACCCTGAAACGTGGTTGTCCGCGACGATTGTTTCCGGGGCCGGCGGCAGCACCTTGGCCGGGTTCCGAGGGAAGAAAAATCCTTTGATAGTTAGCAGTGCAATAAATTGTCCATACGGATCCGTTGGTGACCGGCTATGGGTTCGTGAGACATGGGCGCCGGAGGGATGGACTGAAAATCGTGATTTATTCCTTTCTCCCGTATACAAAGCTGATGATCATAGCCCAAAGGGGCTCTGGCGTCCATCAATTCATATGCCTCGCGCATTTTCACGCATTGCACTTGAAATCACAGATATCCGGATTGAGCGGTTGCAAAGCATTACAGCGATAGATGCGATCGGCGAGGGCATTCAGGAGCACAAGCCATGGCCGGAAGTGCCCGATCGGCCGCGCTATCAACTGTATGGGATCATGGGGGAGGCAATGACTGAGATTGGCGGGGAACCGACGACGTTCGATCCAGTAATGTCCTTTCTATCGCTTTGGGGATCGATCAATGGTCAGAATTCGGTACCGTTGAATCCCTGGGTATGGGTGGTCTGCTTCAAACGGCTCTTGATAGGAAATTGAGTTTACAACTTTTAGCAAATCAGGAGATGACCGAAAGAGAATTGGACGCAGAAATTGCAAAGCGCATGTATAAATGGGATTATGCATACGTCGGCCCGGACTACCACGGCAAAAACGATGGATTTTTCCTTTTTCAGTCATGGAAGGAAATCAGCCAACAAGATTACAACATGATACCTAATACAGGTGCACCGCACGAGGCGCTTTTTGTACAGGAGCATTCCAGGGACATCAATAGCGCGATTCGTTTTGCGCGTGCCTGTAACTACGACATTGCGATCAGTGAACTACCGAACACTCCGATGGAGCTGGTTAAATCAGCTTTTGAGCACTGGAAATTGAAGAATCCGGACCGGATGGAGCCAAGAGAGCTGCGACAGGAAATGTTCAATAATCTCCCTGCAAATATCGATTGGATTGGTGTTGATTTTGACGGGCTGTTGAGCTTCGGTACTGCTCTGAACCCCCGATTTACGTATGGTTCTGAACGTTGGCATGGTTTCACGATCGTTGGGACACCAGTGAAGAATTCACCTTACAGGCCGCTAACGTCAATCAAGCGGATTATCTAAACTACAATCACCAGAAACATGAAGCTAATTTTTGATGTAACGACCCGATATGAGATCGAGGTCGACCAGGAAAACCATGTCGTTAAGGATTACGACAGCGATGACGAGTTGGCGCGCGATGTTGTGTATTATAGATTTAGCCCGAACCTTCCGGTTATCAACACGGGAGGTGTGAAGCTGATCGAGGAGACGGTTACTGACGTTGAATTTCAATGAGTATGGATATCATTCAACTTGCTCACCAGGTGAAGGAGGTCCGCGATTTGCAGAAGGCCTATTTTGAGTCCAGAAATGGCCGGTATGCTGATCGCAAATTGCTGGACGCTGCCAAGTTATCGGAAAAGAATCTGGACGCGATTGTGGCCTTTATTTTAGCCTCCCCCGACCCCTCTAATATCGGCATATTCAAGGATGGAATACAAAAGAGCCTCCAACCTGCGCGATTGCTTAAAGAAGGCGATGAATTTAGATTTTTGGGGAAGAAGAAGGTATTCAAGGCCAAAATAGTGACGCACATCACCGGACATCCTACTAGGTCGGATGAAATATTGATCATCGTACATCCGAAGTGCCGGCAGATCGTCCTGCCGCCGGATTTTGAAATTGTTATTATTCGAACCATTCCCCTTGAAAACCATGAAACTGAGTTTTGAAGTCGTTGTGACTCATAATGGAGTTTTTCACGCGGACGAAGTATTTGCGGTCGCATTGTTGGGCGTCGCTGCCTATGGTAATTATTGTGTGCGGACGCGAGATCCGGCAAAACTCAAAAAGTCATTGAACAACCCGTATCACCTGGTGTTGGATGTTGGTGGGCAGTATTCACCCGAGATGAATAATTTCGACCATCATCAGGACAAGAATCTTCCATCCGCGGCCGGGCTGTTATATGCAGAAATCAAAGATGAGCTTTGCGCACCGGAGGTGCAGCCATTTTTCCAGCCATTCATCGATGCAATCGATGCCATGGATACTAACCGAGGGAACGTGTATGAGCTGCTGGCGAATCTTCCGAAAGGTCTCCGGAATACAGCCAGCATTATAGGAGGATTCAACCGGGACCCGCGCGACAATGTCGAGCAGGATCATCGATTCGATATGGCGGTACAATTCGCTTCGATGATCATTCGCAACGAGCTTCACGGCGCGAAAAAACGTATGGAAGATGAAAATGCGTATGTAGATAGGTGGGTAACGAACAACAATGTGGCGATATTTTCCGATTACAACTCGGTTTGGATTGAGAAGGCTGACCATATGTTCGCGGTAATGCCACATTCTACGGGCTGGCAGGTCGTGTCCCGGGACGCTATTAATTGGAACCTGCCAGAGAATGCGGTTAACTTCCCGGGTTTCAGATTTCGTCACTTCAACGGATTTATGGCGGTTTTCAGCGAAAAGGAGCATGCAGAAGCATTTGCGTTCTCGTTACCGACAATCGCCCCGGCTAAGTAATCGTCCACCTCACTCTAAATTGTTCAGCCCTGGCTTTATGCCAGGGCTTTTTTATTGCGCATGCCTGTACCTTATACACGCGGGAAGTAATCTTATAGACCTAGAAGGACATTCGTACAGTCGATAGCAAGACATACTTACAAAAACATCGGTAAAATTCAATTTCTGCCGATTTCCCGGGGACGCTGCCAGCCTTTTCTATCTTTTGCATTTCTATTATCAGAAAATACTTGAAATACTGTAAGTCTGTAATGGCAGAAGGCAAGTGATTGAATGTAAGTATGTTATATTCTTACAATTATTTTTTTTTATTGTAATAAAATAAGACCTCTTACAAAAATATTGTAAGAGGTACCCCCCTTGATGTCGGTTGGCCTCTCCTTACAAATCCACTTACAACCTCTTACAAATTTGGATTGATTTTCGAATAGCCTTATATTGCTGACAGTCAGGATATTATTACATGCTTACGCTCTTACAAATTTTCCGCGTATTTGTTAGATCACGGTAAACTTTTTAGGATGAGCTTTAAAGCATGATCAGTCAGTCGGTAATGAAAAAGTGCAATGCATTGTGTTTAACCGACTAATGATATATGAAATTTTTAATCGCATGCGATAGGCTCACGCATAATTATCTGAATGTGAAACTGGGAGGAGAGCCGTTATCCGGAGACCATGAGATAGGACATTGGCTTGACCTGGTGGCCCAGACCCCAAAGTATCACATCGTGATGCCGCAAGCCAACCAGAAAAAAATGGAAATGGAGTATCCGGTGATTGTAGAGCGGACGGATGCCCGCCGAAAAGATAATTTGCTCAATCCGCAGGAAGAAATGATGTTCTGCAAGCACGTGGAGTATTTTATCACTTCGGAGCTGATTGATTTGCTAAATGAATCCGACAATTACAACGACACTTTCTTCGAATTCCAGGAAAAGTATTGGATTTCTGAAATGGATTTCAGCCGCGACAAAATGTATAAAACCTATGAACGGTATTTGAAAGGGGAAATCCGTCAAAAATATTGGGTTCATGGTGGTTGGGTGGAACGGCCATTGTCGAAAAGCCGGACGCCCGCATGAGAAAGCCTTCGCTATGTCGAAGGCTTTTTTTTTGCATAGGCGCAATTTCGGGTATGAACTACATCGAATGGCTTGCTGATAATAACCCTGCCGGGCTTCTCGCTGTCGAGTGTTGTCCGCTTGCACTCTATGCAGAGAAAATGCAGGAGGTGGCGATCGGCGACATCCGCCTGACGTTGGCGAATCCGTGGCTTACCTTGTATGCAACCGTGAATACGAAAACGTACAGCGAAAGCGAAGAGCCCGATGCGAACGGAAGCCGCTATAATGTGAAGATTTCAGGCTTCTATCCCGGCGATTCCGAGGCCATCCGTACCAGACTGGAATATATGCGCTGGCACCGGTGGATTGTTCGGGCTGTCGACAATATGGGCGTGCGCCGGCAAGCCGGTGATGAGCTGTCTGGATTGCAATTCCTTTCCTCTTTTCAAATCGATGCTACGATGAGTGGCGACCGAGGATTTCGCTTTGAGTATTCAGGTGATTTGGCCGTTCGTCCTATGGTTTTGGGATAACGTGCACTGTCGAACGTCATCGGCAGCGGTTTGTGGAAATTGCTCTCGCTTAATTAATCACATTACAATCTGACCATGTAATGAACAAAAGCTTCCAGCTTATTTCTGACATTTTACGGGGCCAGTGGTTGATCCACGGAGAATGGGCGGATGCCCATCTGCCTATCGTTGCTAGGATTCTTAACCATGAATCAATTGAAGCGCTTTTCCCTGGCAGTGTTTCCAACGCGCCCGTTGACGATAAGGAGGTTTATCTGGTAGAACATTCGGTTGCAGTCATTAGTGTTTCAGGTCCATTGACCAAGTTTGGAGGTATGTGCTCCTACGGCACGGTTGATTATACCAAACTGTTGCAGGTGGCGATGGCGGACGATTCAGTCCGTGGGATCATAATTATGATGGATTCCCCCGGCGGCAGCATCGCCGGTATAGATACATTTTACTCGTTGATTGAGAACCGGACGAAGCCAGTCATCGGTGTCATAGACGACTTGGCCGGAAGCGGTGGTTACTATATGATTGCCGGAGCAGATCGGATTCTTCTCCGGAATAAGACCTCGATAGCGGGAAGTATTGGGGCAATGGTTACAATCCGTGACTATTCCGCAAAGCTTGCAGCACTTGGCATTTCTGAAAAGGCTTTGTATTCCCGACTCAGCCCGTTGAAAAATAATGAGTCGCGAGCACTAAACGCGGGCGACGAAACGCCGATGCTTGATGCGCTTGATACAATTGCTGGCGTGTTCCATGAGAGAGTTAAGGCTGGTCGTGGCGACAAATTGAAAGACACGGCGGATGGGCCGTTGTCCGGCGCTGTATTTGTCGGTCAGCAAGCGATCGATGTTGGCTTAGCCGATGATTTCGGTGATTTGGATGACGCCTATGAAGCTGTCATGGAACTGGTGAACGGATCCAGCAGCCCAAGATTTTCAATAACTAATAATTCAAACATGTTCGGAGACAAGTATCCACGACTGACGGCACTGCGGGGAGTAGCAGCTGCCGATGTTTCAAGCGAAACGCTTGACCAGATTAACGCGCAGCTCGCAGAAAAAGGCATTGAAGGCGTCGTAGTGGTAAACCGCGGTTGGCTGGCTGATGCTGAAAATCTGGAAACCCAATTGGGAACCCAGACCAGCGAAGTAACCAGATTAACGGCAGAACTGGCAACGCAAACAAAGGCAGCGACAACTGCCGGGACGAAGGTAACGGAGTTGGAAGGTCAGGTTACTACACTGACTGCCCAGGTTTCGGAATGGAAGGAGAAGGCCGTCAAATTTGGCGCCCAACCAGATGCGGACCCGGCAAATCCTGCGAAAAAGGATGAAGTTATTCCGGATTCGCAAGGCGGTTCGCAAAATCCTTTCCTGAGTGAGACGGACATGGAATTGGCTCAGCTGCGTCAGCGTGCTGGACTAAACTGACCTGGCCCATTCACAACCTCCAATTTTTTCATTGTTAGATTTTAAATCTTTAAACTGAACAACCGTGGCAGTAACACCCGTAAACGATATTACCGCTATCCAGAATTATAGCGGGCAGTATGCTCCCTCTATTCTTCGCGCCCTCACGGATCCGCTTTCCATTGCCGAAGATATGTATGTGATTCGTGACCTGACGGCGCCTCGCAAGTTATGGCGATACGTCGCGAACAAAGGTTTACGTCCGATCGATACTTCGGTAGAAAACACCACGAAATCACAGGGGAAATTCTCCGTTCGGACGATCACCCCGCAAGTGGGTATGAAAATCTTGCGCGTTGTGCCCGAGGAGCTGCGTAAGACATTTTTTAGCGAACAACTCGCGCCTAATGCGAAGGATTATCCGTCAGGATTTGCTCAGTATTTCTGGGAGGAGCACGCGAAGGCAATTTCCGACGAGATCGAGCATAATGTATTTGATACAGTGAATGCCGACGACGTCGCTGCTTTCAACCCTGCCACAGTGTACGCCCCTGGTGCACGTGTTAGGTTTACCTTGTCAGCGAATGATGGGGAAGAGTTTTTCCGCTGCGTGACCGCGACGGTGGCTGGCGAAAGTCCTTCCACTGCTCCTGCAAAATGGACGGATGCAAATGCGGAGTGCGTTGTAAAGGGCATCGGTACATTGATCAAAGAAGAACGTACCGCGGGCAACCTTGCCGGTAACGTCATCAATACAGGTGCTATCACCAGCGCGAATGCTTTGACAAAGGTCGACGGCGATATGTGGGCGGGCATTCCTGAAAAAGTGAAACGTGCCAAAGGCGGCGTCGTATTCCGTATGAGTTTCAACATGTTTAACAAACGTGTACAGGCATTGCGGGCTCAAAAGGCGAACGGTACCTACTACACTGAGGAAGAAATTAAGCAGTTGAAATATGAGATCATCGATTCTGACGGAAAGGGTATCATCAAACCGTGCATTTGGATGAATGATTCTCAGTTGATCATCGCGACCATTGACAAAAACTTGGTAATGGGTACGAACCAGGTTGCAGACAAAGATACTTTCGGGCCTTTGTTACCATTCTTGCATGGTTATAAAACCATCATGAAACTGATACTTGCATTCCAGGTTCAGGATTTGAGCGTGCTCTTCGTAAACGACCAGAACTAGCGTCCGTTACCCCTCCCTGTTTTCGTCCCGGCTGGTAGGCCGGGACGTTTTCAAATTCGATCCAAACCATAAAAAAGATATTCCCATGGCGGAGAAAACAGTTGAAGAATTGAAAACGATCGTCGAGACACAGAAGGCGACGATTGAAGCACAAAACAAAAGCATTTCTGAACACCAGAAGTCGAACGCGACGCTGACCTCGGAAGTGAAAGCCAAGGATACGACTATCAAGGAACTCAACCAAAAGGTGGAAATGCTCACCAAACAGAATGAGTCTCTGACCAGTGACGTGACAAAATCCGGCGAGGTGGTGGCTGATCTTAAAAAGAAACTCGACGAGCAGGCAGCAAAAGCAGCTCAGGAAGTAATTGGCGGGACCAAGGTGCATAAGTACGGCAAAAAGCGTTACCGTTTGCTTTACACGATATCTCATAAAGGTAAAGAAGTTACCGATGAAGTTCTGAAAGGCAATGAGGAGTTGCTTGCTGAACTGGTTGAAGGCGGTAGTGGTGCCATTGAGGAGGTATTTTAATTGTTTCCTCTGACGCTCTTTTAAGCAATTTCTTCACTTAAAACAGACTTAAAAAATGGCAGTAACATATCAGGACCTGATACAGGATTACGATGCCGGGCAGAACAACATGGGCGGTACCCAGCAAATAGGCTGGTACGGATCGATTCCGGATTTCGCGACCATTTCAAAGCCGGCTGCTAATCCTACGGATGTGCTCGATGAGTTCGTAATTGCCCAGCCGCATGTAATGAAGAGCGGTAAGCAGATGTTCAAAATTTATACGGAGGTGAACAAAGGTTCGATCACGTATGAACGTCTTGGCTCCGAAGATGGCGGAGGATTCCGCGTAACGGCTACGCTTTTCATCCCAGGTGATTCTAAAAAGCAAACGTATTTGGCCAACAAGGTAATGAGTTCCAAATACATCTTTTTGATCCCTGATGCCGACGGACTAATGAACCAGATCGGGACAGAGGTTTTTCCGGCTTCGTTGAAATTAAGTAAGGAAACAGCAACAAATGATGGTGTAAAGGGCTATAATGCGGAAGCAACTGCTTACATGCCTTGGAAGCTCATCTATTCGGCCGCTGTTCCTAATGAACCTGCAACACCGTAATGGGGAGCCAGAGAAAGAAAAGTGAAGGCGATGGCGTAGTGCCGTCGCCTTCATTGTCTGAGATCAATCCGCTGGACACTTCTACGCCTGAGTACGAGATAGTAGGGGTTAAGCGGACTCCGGATTCGAAAATTTGGTTTCACGGGCAGTATTGGCATCTTGATCGGCTGACGCCCGAGGACGTGAACTACCTTTCTAGCTTTCCCGAAGAGTTCCCTTACTTGAAAATCGGTTAAATTTGTGGATGCTTAAAATCCTGGTCCGTGGATCAGGATTTTTTTTGTAAAAAAGTGCGAGTATTTTTTGTTAATTACCAAAAGGTAATTATATTTGTATTGTCATCACGGTGATGGCGCTCCAAAGTGCAGGCAACACTATAAAAACCGCTTCGAATACCATGTTTCAGTTCATTTCTTCCCTCAAAAACGGCTTTACTTTCGATCTGAAAAGCCTCTCCAAAGTTCAAAGTGGTATCATCGTAGCCTACGCTGCAACACAGAATGCCTTCGGGTTCCGTGGCTTTGTGAAGGCTTTCATCCATGCTCGTTACAATGACAATGTGTTCGGCGGCTGGTACTATGAAGGTAAGTTCTATTTCGATAGCTGCCGGGTGTTTAAAGACCGAAATGCAGCGATCGAGTTCGGAAGGGAAAACGGACAGATAGCGATCTTCGATCTCGACAACTTAGAAGAGATCAGACTTTAAGAAAAAGGGGGGCGAAAGCCCCCATTACCAAAAACCGATTGATAACAAGTAAATAAAGAAACCATGATAAATTTTGGAACACTTCCGTTTTCTGATTCGGCGAAAGAGCTGATCAGGTCATCAGTAAACAATTATTGGAGATTTGCCCGGATTGAGGTTTCTGGCAAGCCAGAGATTGATCAGGACCAGGTGTTAAGCCTTTACGTGCAGATATCGCAAAAGGAGTTGGTTAATGATAAGGTTTTGACCGCAGAGGAATTAATTAATCGTGGCAACGCCATTTTTGATCCACAGATTATGCCGGAAGGACAACGTGTATATATCACTGCAAATACTTTTGGGCAATGAAAAAAGGATTCAGAAAGTTTGTGAAAATCGATGACGGAACCGGTCGTAAATTGATGCTCAGAACACAGTATCCTGCCTACATTTTTGAAATCGATCCAGAGGAAAGCAGTGAAGAGGTGTTTACATTCCCGGGGATTAGTAGTACAATTTGCGTAAAAAAAGATTTCCATCGCGTTGGAACGCCCGAGGCTACCTATTTGATCGAGGCAATAAGGTACTATTATGAGGATATTTTGAGAAATCAGCCTGATCAATACCGTCAGCCGGCTGGTGAAGGTTTGATCGATGCGCTTCGGCGGGGACTGGCTCCGGACGGATGGGAGCCGCAAGCGGCCCCGTATAGTAAGCAGGATTTATTCGAGTTGTTGAATGCCTCCTACCTCGCCGAAAAGTGCTTCGGCAAAACTCGGCAGTGGTTCTATCAAAGGACCAACCGAAGCACTGTAAACGGGAAGGAGAAGGATTTCACCGCTGATCAAAAAAAGCAACTTGCGACCTTCTTAAAGCAGAAAGCTGATGAGATTTATTTGTATGCGAATGATTTGGAAGTAGGAAAATCTTAAAATTCCGTAACTATGACAATCACAGGAAAACAGCTATTGGATCTGTCCCGTAACGGGAGGGACCTTCATTTTAAAGTGCTCGGTAGTTGCGTTCTCGGAAATGCAGGAGCGGTACTCAAGGGTGAGTATCTATTTGTATCGGAGGCGGCTTTTAAGCTAATTTGTGATGATCCCGAGATACGGGACGAGGTAATAGCAGGTTTGCAAATTCAGGTAATTCGAAAAGATACCTTGTTGCCGACCGATATGAATGTGGATTGGTTTCATAATTTGAATTGATTTGTGGCGTCATTTTTGTTGAAAATTGACTGTAAAGCCTTCGCTATGTCGAAGGCTTTTTTGTTTTCGGGCCGGATATTGGGCCATGATCGCAGCGATTACCGAGTGGTTGCAGTCTCCGAAATATTGGGACGGAGTCAGGCTTTATGACAAGTTTGGTGAAAGTCAATTTCTGAAATCATTGTTCCATGCTTCGGAAGATGATTATAACCGTGGGAAATTGATTGAAGAACTCGAACGCATCAATTCGGAGGCGGTTCAGGTCGAGCAACGGGTTATTGAATCAATGCCGGCGGATCTGGTCGATCAATTGGAAAAGGCACGGCGGCTAATGGATGAGCGGAGCGCCATTAAAGAGCGTATCCGGACATTTTACCTGGACGGCAAAATCGAAGATGTTATTCGTCCGTTGGCTTTTGAGATCCTCCGTATCAACGATCGATTACTAACAATTTATGATAATGAGCGGTTTTTCCGTCAAACGGGCCATATGCCCGATGCGCAGAGCCTGGCGGAAGAAACCATTCCGCAATTAATAACCAGGCGAAATACATTGCGCACCTACATCAGCCGGGAAAAAAAGGATCACAAAAGAGTCGAATTTCAGAACGAAATGTTTGCGGTGGTCAAAAAGCTGGAAGCGTTAGGCGTCAATTCGAAAGAAACCGATGAAGAAAACTACCGACATTGACAGGATATATGAGCATTTCCGGAAGGGAATCGAGATGCCTCCGGATTTAAAGGCAAGATTCGATAGGTTATCTGTCGCGCGCGATTTGCTGTTTGGCGTTGGTACGCACCACTTCAAGGTTCAGGCCGTACTGCCACATCTGAAAGGGAAGAAATTTAAAGAAACGGGGCAGTATATGTCGATGATGGAAATGATGAAAGTCGTTTCCCATAAGTTCAATATTTCCCTGAGTCAGGCCCGTATCGACCTTTTGGATGCTAAGCAGCTGTTTCCCTTTTTGGATCCGGTTTCACGTGATTTTGAAAAGGCGTGGCTCATAAATAGTATCAAGAAAAACATTGCCAGGGCTGAGGCCAAGGGAGACGGAAAGGTTGTGGCGGCCGAGCATAAGAACCTCGATTCAATATTCGGATTCTCGAAGGAACAGGGAGAGCAACAGCCGCCTTCATTAATTATCAACGTGTTGAATTATAACCCAGCGCAGCTGGGCGCGAAGGTAGAGTCGCCGATGGAACTGGACGCCAAAGTACAGCTAATGCTGGAACAGGATCGGGTACGGGAAGAAGAGTTTGACGAAACGGATTGGGCGGAAATCGTAAAATAGCATGGTCGATATCAGTAGCATAGATGAGTTGCAGAGCTACCTCACGGATAATCCAGAGGTAGCTTCTTTGTTGTCCGGGTTACCTGAATTCGAATTGCCGGAGGAGTTGACGGTAAGATCCCTGCACTATAACAAGCCCCAGCTGCGGAGTGCGTTGGTCGGCGCCAATGAGGAGACTGCGATTTGGGGAAGGGGTACCGGCAAGACTGTCGGACTGATTGCACCGAAGAGCATGCGGTGTATGCAGGCAATGCCACGATCGCGCGGTTGCTTTGTGGGTCGCACATACCTGCAATTACTGGAACGTACATTGCCCCCCGTAATCCAAGGATGGGAGGCGATGGGATACGTTCGCGGGCGTGATTTCTGGGTGAGGGAGAAGCCGCCGAAGAACTTGAATATTCCGGATCCAATCGTGGGCCCGCTGACGTCCGAGCATACGATCTACACCAGGTGGGGTTCTGTGATCAGCCTGATCAGTCAGGACCGGACAGGCAGCGCCAACGGTGCCTCGTTCCACTGGATCAATGGTGACGAGGCCAAACTGTTGGATAAGCAGAAGTTTGACAACGAGCTCCTGCCTGCGAATCGTGGCGATGAGCGGTATTGGAAAGGGATACCCGAATTGCATTCGATTCTTTTGGCCTCCGATATGCCCACTAGCAAGGAGGCGTTTTGGTTGCTGGAAAAGAAACACGAAATGAACCTCGATCGTATCGAGTTGATACTGTCGATACAATATGAGTTGTTTCAGCTTAACAAAAAGTTGGTGCTCGCCCAGGGACAGGCCAGAAAGAATATTCTTAGGGAGATCAGTAGGCGGCAGGCCCAATGGGACCAGATACGAGTCAATACGAGTTACTACTCGCTTGCTTCCACATTGGATAATTTGGAAGGATTTGGAAAGGCTAACCTGATCAGGTTGAAGCGCATCCTGCCGGCTTTTATCTTTTTGACGGCGGTGTTGAACCAAGAGCCATTCCTGGGAGAAAGTCCGTTCTATCCTGACCTTGGGGAAGGGCACTGCTACGATGCCATCGATTATGCTTACGTCGACTCTGTTAATTGGGAGACCACAAAGTATAACGACTGCCGGAAGGATGCTGACCTCAATCCGAACATGCCGTTACATGTGGCAGGTGATTACAACAGTTCGATTAACCCCGTGGCAGTCGGCCAGAAGTGGAGACGAAAAGATTTGAAGGTGGTTAATAGTTTGTATGTCCAATCTCCCTACCGTTTGTCTGATGCGGCCAAGGCATTTAATGAATACTATCGGTATCACCGGTGCAAGCGTGTGTACTATTACTATGACCACACAGCTATCTATACTAGCTCACAGAGCAGTGAGTCCCCCGCTGATGAGTTCTGTCGCATTCTGCGTGCGGATGGTTGGGATGTTGAGATGGTTTACCTTGGTCATACATCTGATCCGGAATCCAGGTATGAACTCTGGGGCAAAGCTCTGCGTGGTGGCGATGAAGATACGCCCGAGGTGATCTTCAACCGCGGTAACACGGAGTACCTGTTGACCTCGATGCGTATGGCGCGCACCGCTCAGAAGGAGCGTGGCTTTGCCAAAGACAAGAAGGATGAGAAGAAAACCGATAAGATCGATCAGCGAACCACCACTCACTTCTCTGATGCCGGCGATACCCTGCTCGTAGGCTACACCCGGCACGTCTCCGAGTCCGAGTCCGGAGGTATCGACTTTGTTTCCGCGTAATCATTGCACTTTTCTTAGAAAATCGTCGAAATTGAGCCAAAAAATAGGATTTTCTTACGAAATCGACCTATCATATATGGTGGAGGGGGCAAAACGCAATTGCGCCCGAGGACAGCGCATGGCTGTGCTCAGTCGTGTCAGATGCGTTTTTTTGAATACCGGACGATTGGATAAATGGCTGATTTTGTGCCTGTTTTGAGGGATTTGTCTGCTAACAGTGATCAAAATTGCTTTGAAATGTCAAAGGTTTAGGGTATTTTTAGTTGATTATCAAATCTTTATCTGATGGCAAATCCCAATAGTGTCCTTCTGGCGTTGCATGCCGATGAAGAGCAATGGTATGAGCAAGTTTTACGAATGGTAAAAGAGGTAGAGGGAAAGGAAGAATCACATTTCGAATTTCTTGTTTATGAGAAACAGTTGTGTCTTTCGATCCGCGAACGTGACATTTTGATTGGACTATCAAATGGTCTAAACCGACTGCTTGAAAGAGAAGGCTTTTTTACTACGTCTTATAGTAAAGAAGGCATTATTTGGTTCGTAATATTTTGTTCAAAGGGAGCTCGTGAAGACTTTTGGCGAAAGCAACGACAAGCTGCCGGACGATTCACGGATATTTTTATGGATGAAGCATCATATTTTTTGTGAATTATGACTCCGGGCGATTGTTGGTCCGCAGTGATGGGGGATTTTTTATTTGACCGACTACAAAAAGAAAAATATGAAAAAACGGCTGAGAAAAAAGTTGGCGAAACGTCAGAGCGCAATGGGCTCGGTATCGACGGAGTATTTTGAAGGGTGGATTGGAGGCAGGAAAGTGTGGGTCAAGTATTCGTTTCGCGAGATTCGCGGCTGGTTTTAGGGCACATTTATAATCCCAATTGGATGGAAATGAAATTAATAGTTGGCAAAGAGCCGCATCTTTTTGATAGTGAAGCGACTTTAAATGCCATTCAAAATACGTTGATCGACGCGAAAAGCGCCGGAGTTGTAAGGATTGAGCACGTAATTGATACGACCGATTTCGGATTCTCTGAACAGGAGGAAAATCTCGTCACCGCGGCTTGTTTATGGATATCAGAAAAATTGAAAGTCCTAGTAAATTGGGGGTTCGTTCAACATGTCCAACAAAAAAGACGAATCATCGTTTTCTTTCTGTCTGAGCAAGAATATAATAAGGTGTGGGAATCGCAGGAATGGCGAACTCCTTTTGATCATCGCGCAGATAAATTATGGAATCCGAAGGCTGTGTGGAATCCTGATTTTTTGAAAGACTATCCCATTCGCCGTCATCAGCCGCATGACCCAGCACAATACTACGGAATGGCGGATTACATGCGGTCGGAATTCAGTGACGAGCCTCGTAGTATCGACGTCAGATTGAAAAGCGACTTTTCCCATCATTTTGCAGCTGATCGATTCTTCCAAGGTAAGTGGGGAGGAAAACAGGAAATCCCTCATTCTCGAAGCATCCAAGCGAGAATGGAACTGAAAAAATTCGTAGAAATTCACGTGTCTCATATACCTCCTTTTTATCGTGACCAAGTTGTAAAAGAACTGTTGGACGGCGTTGACGGATCTGTTTGGGACCAAGTAGATGGTGACGAAAACGTTAAAGTGGAGGCTTCTATAAAGCGGTCGGAAGAAAACGGCCAGCCGAAAATCACATTGATTGTGGATTTGTTAAAAATTAAGCCGAAAGCCGTTGATGGCATTTCGATTGAGTAATCCTAGACATGAAAGACATAGAATTTAATCTACTAATCCCGTTAGTTAAGTTTTCACCCCATTTCCTAAAATAAGAGATGAGTTAGTTCAGTTTTTGACCGAAAAATATGTATCCCATAACCAAAGAAGAGATAATTCAAAAGGCCCAGCGAATAGCTGACAAAGTGCCCACTGGTGGTACTAGAATGCTATCTATCCCGATTAACAGGGAACCTAATGTATTTTCGATTCCATTACCAGCGCTAGTTCATTTCATAAATGTCGGCGGTAAATGGGTTTTTGATAAACTGGAATCATAGAAATGAGAAGCGAAAGAATTAAACAGCAGCTACTTGATGAAATGGGACAAGACCGGCTGTCAGAACAGCTCGTCGCAGGACTCGATCAAGCGTTTTGGGAAAAAGTGGATGTAGACGAAAACCTGGAAATCACATGGGAAGTAATGCGGAATGGCCGTGGTTATTTGCTCACCATCTATGCTTACAGTGCTCCCACATTAGAAGAGATACTTTCAGATGGCGATAAGCCCTTTCATCCGAAATCTGAATTCCACTTCGAATCCCGCCTTTCGCAATAACTCCAATTTTTTGTCGAGGGAGATGTTTTTATCTTTCCGGAGATTGTGCCGGAAATAATAACGTCGTCCAGGGGTCAATCCGGTTTTCCCCCAAAGGTAGGCATCGTTAACCAGTAACTTGAAAGCGTCGTTAATGTCCATTTGATCGGGTTTTTCCAAAGATAATACATTGAAATTATTGCTCATTAGAGCCTGAGCCGCGGTGTCGAACATGAACACCGCGGTTTTTTTCATTTTCGTGCATGATCAAGTTGAATCCCGACGCATTGTCGATCATGAAGGCAACCGGTGCGAACGGCAAATTACTGCCATTCGAAATCGTTTTCGTCCAGGCTGATCGTAAGCGACAAACCGGCGGAAAAATTACGCACTTCGAGAAGGCATATTTGTCCGGAAAGAAGTCTGGTTCGATCAGGAACCGGACTATTAACGTGCGTCCTGCCAACACTCCTGACTTTGTGACGGTTCATCTTGACCTGATTTTGTACTTAAATGGAGAGCCCGTCGCATGAATTTATCGTGGTTGTATAACTCTGAGACCGTAGATGCTGCATATGTGCCGGACTGGCAGATGACTGTCTATATGCCATCGACGGCGTCTCCATCAACTTTTCAGCCCGCGGCGCCTAAAATCCGCGACTTGGGTAGGCTTGCCAATGATGTCCGCCCCTGGGGAGAAGGCAATGACTTTCCGCAGCAGATCATCGATTTGTATAGTAAAGATCCGATCATCCCTGAAACGTTCTCGAAAAAGGTGTCGATGATCAACATGAGCGATGTAATCGCCATGGAGCTGCTCGGCTATAATGATGATCAGTCGGAAAATTTACGTTGGGTCGATGATGACGAAATATGGCAGTTTCTGAACAATCCGTCTACCAAACGTTATTTGCAGGAAGCGTCGCTTGATTTAGTGTGGTTTTTCAACGCGTTTCCGGAACTAATCATGACTAAGAATCGCGAGAAGGTTCTTTACATCGCGCATCAGGAAGCCGCTAACTGTCGGTACGAGTTCAAGCCATCACAGGCAGAGACTGAGTGGATTCACTTGAATGCAAACTGGCCTTTGGTAAAGAAGGATGATGAGCTGACGATAAAGCGCCGTTGTCTGGATCCGTATCGATGGAACCGTGTCGATTGGGCCCGCGGATTAAAAGAGGGCAGTTTTATTTACCCGATTAACATTCCCAGTCCAGGGAAAGACTTTTATCAGCTTGCCAATCATGATTCCATCCGTACAAGCGGCTGGCTCGATATCCATTTACTTGTGCCTCAGTTTAAAAAATCGATGATGCACAATGAAATCACGGCGAAATTTCACTTGAAAGTCGATCCTAAGTACTGGCCGATGACATTCGGAGAGGAGAAGTGGAAAGCGATGGACGCGAAGGAGAAAAAGGCAAAAAAGGAGGAATGGCTGAAAGGTATGAACGCCATATTGACAGACGTGCAGAACGCAGGCAAGAGTCTTATGACGGAGCGTGTTTGGGATCCGGTAAATAAAGTGTATCTCGATTACATCGAAATAACCACTGTCACCGAAGGGATGCGGGAAGGAAAATACATTCAGGATGGGCTTGAAGCTGCTGCCAACATCTTTTATGCGGCGGGTATTGACCCGACGATTGTCGGATTTGCTGGCGGAGAAAAGCTGGGGCAAAAGTCCGGGGGAAGCGATAAGCGCGAAGCATGGCTTATCCAAACACAAATGCTGAAACCCTACCGCGATCCTCTTTTAGAGCCGATCTATTTTGCTGCCGAGTTCAACGGATGGACGCAGAAATATCCCCGGTTGAAATTTCGCCACCGCGACGTCATTCTCACTACGCTGGATACCGGCGCAGGCACCAAAAAAACACTTAGCTGATGCCACTCATTCAAAACATCGAGGAGCTTTCCGAGCATATACCTGTTAATGTCACATTTGATTTTGACAAGATAAAGCCTGTTCTGATCGACGTTACCGATGATATATTCAAACCGTATTGCGGTCAAAAGCTGATTGGTGACCTGGTCACGCGAGTCGAGGGACAGGCTTCCACAAGCATGGATACCAAGGATCAGGAGCTTTTGAAGCGCATCCGTCCATCGCTGGCAGCCATTGCTATGACCCGTTACATCCCGATAGGTGAAATTCAAGTTGACAATCGGGGAATTACCACTTTCGCCACAGTAGAATCCAGGAAAGGCGCCGAAGACGGACAGATTGTTCGCCTCCGTGCAACACTTTTGAGCATGGGAATGAACAGCTTTGAACGGCTGCTTTCTTTTTTGGCAGAAAATGTTTCGGATTATCAGGATCATCAGCAGGTACTGGATGGTAAGCAGCCTACGATACTCCCCAATGCGAGGGAGTTTTCTAAGTGTTACCAAATATTTGACTCGCACCTTACATATACTGGGCTCGTTCCATTGATCAACCAGATCGAGGAAGATCAGATTAAGCCGCTTTTGAAGAGTCACTATGATGCCATATTGGCGAATAATGGACTTTCGGAACTTCAAAAGGCACTCCGTCGAAAAGCGCAGAGGGCACTTGCCTATTCTGTTGTTGCAGACGCCATCGGTTTGAGTATGGCAGTGGAGCTCAGTGCCGACGGATTGCGGCTCAATTACACTGCCGAATTCGGGAACGTAAAGTATTATAAGCCACCAGGTGATCGGCTACGGGAGCAAGTATTATCCCAGGCCAGCAAGAAAGCAAAGGAACTGATGGACCAGGTGATCCGGGCAGTCACGGAAGCTGACGGAGATTCCGATGATGGATTGGGGCTTGTGGACAATTCCAACAGTAAAATCGTCATGCTCTAATGGATACGATATCGATCAAAACTGGCTCGGGAATCAAGGACTTCAAGGGAGCGGGCACGTGGGATGAAATCGCTTCTACAAAACAGTTCATTAGGCTGTTCAAATTGAGCCGGTTCGCAGTGGACTCGCCTCATACGCGATTCTTTGCAGCCAAGTTACTATACGGGTTGCCTGATAAGTATCTGACGCTGATTTTCAATGATCCCCGCCGGCTAACTGATGACGATATGACGCTCAGTGGCGCTGACCGGAGTCTGCTGATGGGGATGGCGCTCATGGAGAACATGGAATGGGTGTGGAATGAGGGACCCAAAGTGAAGTGGTTCTTTACTGATGTCATTATTTGGGGCCGCAAGTTCACCAGCATTGGCGACAATTTTGCGGGGCTCACATTTGGGCAGTTTATGTGGGTGGAGCGCTATTTTGAGCTTTGCATCAATGAAAATGCCCACTATGAGAAGAATTTGCACCTGTTTCTTGGAAGCTTGTATTCTGCCAGCGGCGAGGGATTTAACCATAAGTCGATTGAATCAGATGCAAAGTGGATGAGATGGATGTCGAAAGGGAAAAAAGAAGCCATCCTGTTTAATTACACAGGGCTTCGGGATCAGCTCGCTAAGGCGTTTCCCGCCATCTTCCCACCTCCGGATCCCAATGCAACTGCTGCGAAACCGGTGAAATCCGCCTCCGGTTGGATAGATGTTGCTCTTTCGTTGGCCGGTAAGGATATCAGAATGTTTCATGAGTATGAGCAGGACGATGTGTGGCTGGTATTGAAAATCATCAGTAATGTAATTGAACAGTCCAAAGCCGAGCAAAAAGCGATTGAGGAGGCAAAAAAGAAACGCAGATGAAAACGACGCGAGAAAAACGCCGAGCCCAACACCGTGAGCAATCTACTGCCTTCTCTCACTACATGAGCGTTTGTGGGCAGTTTTATGCCGAGTTATTTGACCCATCCTTCGACCATTTGACTTATCAGGACATTTATACCCGCTATTGCAAGAAATGGTCGAGAATTGCGGCAATGTTGAATGAGAAGCTGGTCACCGGCACGGTAGCCACGGATATGTTTCAGAAAGAATTTTGCCCGCTGGTATGAGCTATATCCTGAACGGCGTGTCCTTCGATACGGTCGAGGACTTCATGGAGGCCTATTTTAAAGAGGCCGCTGTCAAATTATTGGGTCATTCCGAAGAACGTCAATCATTTTTCGTGAATTACGAAACAAGTGATGTCAGTGAGATAGAAAATGCGCTCAGCTCCAAATTGAAATTACCGGCGTTGATCCTGGACAGCCCCGACGACGATATTAGCGGTGCGAGTGACCGGTATGCCTCGCGGTACACTGCGGCAATTACTGTGATCGATAAATACAAAGACGCCTCCCCGGCGTCTCTCAAAGAAACACGCAACCGCTGCCGGGCTATTAACCGGAAGATCGTAATGCGGATGTTGCGAGATTCCCTAATGCCGTTCGGCGGCGTACTGATCAGTAACAAAATTTACCTCCAAAAAAGGGCAATTCCCGGTATGTACCTGGGCAAGATGGCGGGTTTGTTCACCGGATGGACCTACGAATTTGAATGGGAGGTGCCCGAAAATATTCGCTTCGGAGAAGAAGATTTTGCCGCTGATTGACGAAGTAGCACTGTCCAACTCCTTGCCATCGTACTCGGATAACTTCGGGTATGGGAATCATTGTTACACCTCCTGAGGAAATTTGTTTTAGCAAAAACCGCATCGTCTGGCAGTTTGAAGATGATAAGGATGGTGTTGTGCCCGGAGTCCGTGCCGAAAATTGGTTGTCGCTTGGCGGTAGCGTCGTAGCCGGCACGCAGGCTGTATTTCGCTGGGGAGATAGTGAGCTGCGTTTTACTGCCAGCGATACTCCGGATTCCTCTTTGGCGCAGTTCCCTACATGGGAATATAACGAAGATACAAAGCAGGCTTATGTCGAAAGCCTGGTTCCCTATTTTCAGAACAATTATTTTCTCGATGAGTATTTTGAAATCAGTCCGCATTCTGTAACAATTGAAGGGCCTAATGGTTCTGCAACTTTTTGGCTCGTCAAATTCTTAGCGAAGCAAACTGGTTCCTGGTATAACTTTTCCAGAACCACCTTTAACAACGGCGGGATCGCTAATGCTTACCCTGGGACCGACGATTCGACAGTTGTTAACAATAGCGTGTTTGTTGAGGTATGGATTGGGGATGAGGATTCGACCAATTTTAGCCGGATACACAAGGCGGTTTTGCAGTTTGATGAAAACTCTCAGGTTTTTGTTGACGTCTCCGAAATCTTGCACAGTCAGCTTTCATCCGAAATCCCGGACTTTATTGGGCGAATAGCGATGAAATGCCGCAATAGCCGGAGACAATATCATCTCCGGTATGCTCAGGCGGGTGGCCAGTCGCTTATGATTGGGAAAGTAGAGCAAACCGCCCCGATGGTTGTGGTATTGGGCGGATTTGGAGAATGGTCCAGCGATGGTCTTTCCGTATCGGCGCGCTTGCGGGAGTCGGTTCAAGGCCTGGATAAGCTCCTGTTGCTGCGATCGCGTACGCGCGTTATTCGACAAGATGAGCCAGTTTTTGTTAGCTGGATCAATTTTGCGTCGACAGCAAGGAATGTTCATGCGAGTGCGAAAATCACATTTGCAGACGGAACTACCGAGCTCACAAATACTAACGTTGTCCAGGGGCTGGGACAATATGAGAAGGCGATGTTCGGAGTTGGTTTCAGGCAACTGAACATGCATTTCTATTACGGTGTCCGCGATGTGCGAGAGTATACAATCCAGCTGCGGGATGACCTTGGTCCTGTTAGCGAGGAATATCGCATGGTGGTCGACTACGGTTACCGGGAATTCGTGCGCTATTTCGCTTTTGTGAATAGCTGGGGGGCCATTGATACCCTGGTGACGTATGGCAAAGCATCTCAGGAATGGAAGATATTCCGTGAGCAGTCCGAGAAGTTTATGCCGCACGTATACACACAAGCGGAAGGCCAGTTTGTGGAGTGGAAACACCAGTATCAAGATAATGCCGAAGTCGCTAGTGGATGGGTTACCAAGAAAGCCTTATCCGTATTTTTGGATATGTTCATTAGCCCGATCAAGTATCGGGTAGTCAAGGGGCTTCCATATCCCGTGGCGGTCAATACTGAGTCGATTTCGAGAGGGACCGATGGCGATAATTTACACGGAGTCACGTTTGAATATCAATTTCAACGGAGATTTGAAAGCGTCAGTGAAGAGGAGCTGGAAGGCGAGGATGTTGCCGATTATATTCCAGCGAATGTAGTCCTGGCGGGAAGTTTGACAAGTCTCCCTTCGTCGTCAGGTGGTGGAGGGGCCGGCGGTAGCCAGCCTATCCGGGTTGACCCTTATCCTGTCGCCGGTAGTGATAACGCAATCAGCTCCAATGCCATATATGTTCTACTTCAACAGAAGCAGGACAAGATTCAATGGGGAAACTCTTTGCAATACATGCGGGGAGACGGGAAGCTCATGAATATGAAAATGGCGGTTAATGCGGCGGAATCCGACCCTACCGTTCCCGCATTTGCCAAAACGCTTAGAAGCGTCACTGACATTGTAAGTGCCTTGCAGAATATGCCCCAGGAATCAGGGCTGAACGTATCGCTTTTTGGGGGGCAACTTCCTGAGTGGTACATCCGACGTATGACGCATCCTGCATTCGATAGAGTCCCGCCTATTGTCGTCGAAAAAGGAAAGCCGTTTGAGAAATATCTGGATTTAGAAAAATACAAGACTTCCTTTCATTCGATTGAAGAACTAGACGTGGAAATCATTTTCAACACCCTCAAACTCGAAGGTGTAAACATCACAGCAGAGGGGTTGTTGCTAACCCTGAAAGGCACGCTTACGGAGGAAATGGCCGAAAACGAAAATGTTTTGGCGGTCATTCGCGACCAGTTCAAGAATCAGGGGGTTGTTTCCTTGCGTATTCAAACACTGGAACAGCCTGAGGAACCCGAAAATCCTGACAACCGTCCAGTTTGCACGAAGGGGCCGTTTCACTATGAGAAAACTGCGATCGCAATCACAAATAATGGTGAATTCGTATGTCCGTTCGATGCCGAAGGCGTAAATCCAGTCGAGTGGGTTATCTGCAATACCCAAGATGCTTCCAGCTACCTCCGAACAGGGCAATCGCCTGCTATCAATAATACCCCCTTTTTCAAGGCAACTTTCCAACCACTTCCAGGTGGCGAATATTGGGTTGGTATACGGGGAGTGCTCTGCAAAAGCAATTGGGCGTGGCGAAAGCTGGTTTTACCGGTAGATACTAACCTGCAATTCGCTGCGGACTACCCAAAGCACGTTAGTCAAGGATCCGACAGCAAGTTCTTGACGAAAATGACTCTGTCCGGATCATTCCTGACAGAGGTGCTGGATCTTAGCACCAACATTAAGGTGTATTCTGAGACACATGATTACGTAGCCAACAGTACGGAAATAGCCATTTTGAAAACGGGAGGATGGCCAGAAGCCAATTATCGTGTTTCGGTCGGGACTGCATCGGCTAATGTCCGGGTGGGTAATCCGCCAGTGACCCCGAGCTATGTGTTCAAGCTTGTTGCCGGCTGGGATGGTGCGACAATCGCTGATTTGTCGGAAAATGATTATTCAGGACCTGTGCCTTCAACGGGCTTTAACGGTTATTTCCAGGCCGATGAGACAGCCGTAGTCTTTCGGTTCTACAAATGGAAACTGGAAAAGGAGGTTTCCGGCAGTCTCGTGGTAGTCACTTCGGCTGGTGGTGCAGCTGTAACCAGCGCGCCATCGACGATCGTTCCGGCGATACGGCTATTCCAAGTCCCCGGTGTGGACTCTCGATCGGTGATGTTCCAAGGCGCTAGCCTGAATACTAAGGGGAAGTACCGGTTTACGGTCGAATTAAGGACAGGAACCACAGAAGATAGTCCAATCGCACGGACGTATCAGCAGACGTTCCAATACAACGAACTGAAAATTTACGGTGGTTGGGGAAACAGTGGCGCTGCAAATGGCCGCATTATCCCGGTTGTCGGTGGCGTGAAATTTAACGGGGTCAACGTAATCAACAACAACGCATGGACTGAGCCTTGGGCATCATCCGGACTGGGATTCCGGCGAATGGAGTTTAGTTTGGATAAAACAACGTGGTACGGGACCAGTGCGTTTTTTGATGGTTTTGGCGGGGCCACCGAAAGTTCGTTGCAACTTCTGAATACCCCCACTTTCAGCGACGTGGATTTGTTTCCACCAGGCAGTAAACGAACGATCTATCTGCGCGATGGTTTGAATCATGCCATGATTTCAGAACCGTATGTGATCAATCAGTCCGGTGCGGTCGGCGGTGATATGACGGCCAAATCTTATGCACGGGGCTGGTGGGAGCACATTGAGATGGAAAAGGTCAATGTCGACAATGGGGTGCTCTTCACGGACTTGGATGACAGTCCACCAGACGACGGCTTCATATTCTGGTACATGTTCAATCGTGAGATTATCAAGACTCCTACACGATTGGTCGGCTACCTATATCCCAAAGGCAAGCCTTGGGGAGTGTACAAGGCTATGGTCCAGATCGGATATACCGGAACCCTGGCACCATGGCATGGAGCGGAAGGTTCAAACGAAAGCCTGGCGCGGCCATTCTCGCAGAACTGTTCAATCGCATTCGATTTGGGGGTACAAAACAAGAAATAAGTTATGGCAGTGCAGTTAAATTTCATTCAGGAGGTACCTGACGAATACGATGCCCTTACCCAAATGTGCCAATGGGCCGATATCCTACCCGACATCGTCCTGCCACCTGGGAAGTTCTGGCATATGAGCAAAGGTTCGTATACAGCCGAACAATTATTGCAAAAGGGGTATACCCATCTCTCAAAGTTTGATATGCAGGAGCTTTCGCCAACACGGCAAAGCCAGGTATCTGCTCAGGGAAAGGCCTACAACGATCCCATGGGTAACCTCACGATGCAGCAGTTCAACTTGTCGGGAGATCCGCACAATGCTAACTGGGTGCCCGCGGGAGCTAGCTGGCCCAACATTTGGAATGCAAATATTTTTCCGACCGTACCTGGTCAGACCGAACCTCTTACCTATCAGCAAGGGTATGATAAGGGCATGCTGTTCACTGATATTTACAATGCAATCATTTTTGAAAATGGTGAACAAGAGCATGCTATTTCCCCGCACTGGCCTTTTCGGAAAGCCTACTACGAGGCGCTAGTCCCTCGTCTGCTCGCCAAGTATGCGCGGATTTATTTGGGTGACAACTATTATTCAGGGATCGGGGGTAGGCCTGATTGGATGACAAGGGCAGAAGCCAAACAGCGGCTGCGGGATCCTTTTAATCTATGGCCGGGGAACCCGATGCTTCCGGGCGGAAATCTGGAAAAAACCACATTGTCATGTTATGGAGGGTATTTTAAGGAGCCTGATACCATGTATCAGCACCTGTATGCAATTCCTTACAGTGGGCTATTGAACCGGAAAGCAGGCAAATACATGGTTGGTTTTATCCAATCCTTCCACGAGTGGAGACCTAACAACTTTTACACAATCGATTACGCCGAAGGGCGAATGCTCTATAAAACAAAAATGCCGATTAACCCGGTGTATTTGATCTCGATGACCGTGCTTTTTTACATATACGGCATCGGGGTAATCGGCTATGGATACGACTCCAAACGCGGTGACAAAAAGCTAGTCCGCAATTACGCGGAAGGTTCTTTGTACATCAAAAATGGGTCTGAGGATCCGGTTAGCCTGGATGAATTTCCCTACTGGACGCCGGAGGGCTCGGGCTATTATTATCCTTATGCGGGCAGCGCTGACATGACCGCGTTTGGCGTGCACATGTATGCCAACACATGGGCGCTTACCGAAGGGGGGACCGAATACTACTGCGATTTTCGGCTTGATGGAAGCAGCACATGGATTACTGCGCAAAACGCAGAAGCAGATGATGTGGTTGATGCCTGTCACGATACCCGCGGCTGGGTGCTGGTCAGGATCAAAGGCACGCTGATGAGTGTGATGTATATCAATCCGAACGCGGATAACGCAAGTCATTTGCTCGAATTTAAGCATCCGCTTACCCCGTCAGTCACCTATACGGGTACGGTTGCGACACCAATGGTGCACCTGTGCAATGTCAACCTATGACCATCATCGTAATATGAAAACAGAAAATCTGAGTTGGTTTGAAGGGCTTTACCATGTCCGAGCGGCGCAATTTATTACCCGCGATGGTTGGGACAATCCTGAAAAGCGGGTTTATCTCGATATCGACGGCGACGGAATTCCGGACAAGATAGATGTTGATTCTGATCATGCTATGGCCAAGAATAACAATTACGGAATGAGACTCGATGCAAACTCGCTCGCCTTTTTGCAGTGCGTTTGCCTGGCGGAGCCAGGGCATGAGCCAAGAAGGGCATACCATCCTGTACAAGAAGATTTCATTGCCACCGATTGGCGTGTCATTTCTAATCCAAATCTACCAGCATGAAACAGTATTTGGGATACCTCTTAGTGGCCGTGCTCTGTTTTTTGAGCACTTATGGCCTATTTGCCTGTCGGACCTTTAAAAAGGAAAAGTCATCAGCCGACAGCACCGTTACGCGCAATGTAGTGCAGCAGGAATTGTGGGGTGCAGAAGATATCGAAGAGCTCGTCATTGAGACAGATGATCTCTCATTTGTACAACCTACTTCATCACTGCCTGCTATTTCTGGTATCGTTCCGTTTCGGCAGACGGGTATTCTCGAAAAGATTGGCCTGGGAGGTTCCGTCAACAATAAAGTAGAAATTGGTACGCCCGGTAAAAAAAAAGCCAGGGCGAGGTTGACCTTTCGAAAGATATCCCGCCAGTCGTCGCAGCAATCCAGTCAGTTACACGAGGAGAAAGACGTACGCACCACCCACCTTGATAAGGTTAGGGAACCTAATGCTAATGGATTGCTATCTATTTCGCTGATCACTATCGTGGTACTGGTGGTCGCCATCATTTTGTATAAATCTAAACGCCCAGACTAATGCCAGTTTCAACCAGTTTGCCAGCCTCCGGTGGGGACATTGCTTGCTACCGAGGCGATACATTCGAGTTATGGGTCCGTATCATGCGGAATGGCGTCGAAGAGGATCTTTCTGGTGATACCTTCCGGATGCAGCTCCGTTCGGGCAATGCTATAAAAAAAGAACTTTCTACCGGCAATGGCATCAGTTTAGAAACCCCAGGCGGTGGTGTTTTGGCAATTAGCATCACTGCTGCCGAAATGCAAGAATTGACTCCTGGCACATATCAATATGATATGCAACAGACCTATCAAAGCACCAACAAGGTTAAAACCCGGTTCCGCGGGACATTCACTGTCACCGATGATGTTACTAAACCACCATATACACCATGAATGTAACCATCTCAACCAGGGACGCCGACGACAATATTGAGATCACTTTGTCGACTGTCCCCTTTGCAAACGCCCAGAAAAAGGCTTATTGGGGTTGGATGAGCACAAACGGTATGCTCGTTGAACCGCAAATTGTCGTATTGCAGGGTAGCGGAAATTTTAATTCCGGAGCTACGATTGTGGCCGACTTCCGCGGCGGTAATGCGTCCCCGATGTATCTCTTCATGGCAGAACGTGCCAGCGAGCCGCCTAAAACCCAATGGTGGGTCAACTCCCTGGATACAGGGGCGATCGGTCCATCACAGACATTCGAGGTCGCCGGCACGGTTAACGGCTGGCGGGTATACCGCTCGACCTTCAAAACCCAGTTTTCAGCAGTCACAGAATTCAGAGTTTCATAGCTATGGCATTTATAGAAACCCATGGAGGATTCAAAAACCTGAGTCCTTCGCCTGATATAGCCTTTCAGTGGCAGGATAACGGAGCCGCATGGCCCTCGGTTGCAGCTGCGCATGCGGGAACTCCCGAGTCTTACCGCGCGATCGGGAAAGTTCGTTTCATAGATATTGGCGATGGACGCGGCGTTATCGAGTATATGTATCGGAATGGTGCTGAACTGGCCGACCTGGTTCCACGATATGAGAATCTGGAAAGCGCTCAGCAATATCTGGAAGCCATTACGCAAAAGGTTGGGGAGGCCGAATATCATGCCGAACAGTCGCGACTGTTTTCAGAAGTCTCTTCGGCCAGTTATGATCAGAAAGGCCCGTACGATCCGATTGCAAATGTTCCTCCGTTGACTGCCGATGCCTCGGCGAATCCCGGGCCTAAACCCAAGGAGTACACTATTTCAAGGTCGGGGCCGCTGCTTTTTGCCACAGAGGGCCAATTAGCTGGTTATCTTGTCGAAGAGAACGACACTTTGCGGGAATTGAGCAATGGGAAATGGCTCGTGCATCGTGACCCGAACTCAAAGAAAGTATCTGACCTGCAAAAACTGACCAGGATAACCATTCCGTTCACCGAACCATTCACAGGCGAAAGCCACGATGATGGTACAGCGATCCCCTCCAATGGTTCGATCCAGGTCCCGAACGGATCGAAAGGGGAAGGTACTGTCCTGGTAAAAAAGTTCGATCTGGCAACTTATCCATCTATTCAGGTGGGGGATACCTTGTCGTTTGCTTGCTATATCACCGAAAACATCGCGGGCATATCGAGTGCGTCGGGAGTGAACAGGTTGGTGAACAATCTATTCGCTGTTCGGAACGGGGCGACCATCAACGCTGCAGTTACCAACAAGCTGCAAACCCGGCTAACAGAAACATCACTTGTATTTACCTACGACTATGTGGTTGTAGCGGGAGATACTATTTTATTTGAGATCATCTCCAAGGGGAACTCTACCAACAGCAGCGGGTCAATGTGGGTATGGCAGGTAACCCGGGCAGAGCTTGTTAGGAAGACTCTACGGGTTGGGGCCAATCTTTTGGAGGATAGCCTGTTTCTACAAAACAAACGATTAACCGACGCTGAAAAGCTTTTGAGCGCAACAGCCGAGGATGTATCGGCGATTTCGGAGAAAATCACGTTTCCGAACCTCGCGGATCCTGCTCTATTCGAACACGGAAAGGTGATGGGAACAGACGGGATCATCCTTTCCAACGCCAGCTACTGTCTCAGCGGGAAAATCCCTGTGAAGGAGTTGCTTCCGTATGCCGGACGCACCAGCTTGATCAATAACATGCGATACGGAGTATTTTTTAGTGCTGCGGATGTGATACTCGGGGGTTTTAATTCTACATGGACTGCTGGATTTACGCCGCCTGCCGGGACTGCTTATGTGCGTGTTACGGTACTGGATTCCGAGTCGACAACCTTCATGTTTGAGCAAGCAGCCGCGTCTACAACTTTTCTAGCGTTTGGAGAATCAAGAATGATAGAAACGTCCATTTCCGCCGATTACATCCAGCCGACACCAAGTAAGCAGCTGGTTTCTTCTACACAAATTACGAATTGGGATAAAGGCGCAGCTGCCGGGGAAAAAATCGTCCGAAAAAATCTGATTGATCCGAGCAAGGTAACGCAGGACAAGATCATGCAGAGCAGTGGCGTGACAGTAAACTCTACGGCTTGGGTATATTCGGACTTCCTTCCTGTAACTCCGGGTCTTAGATATCGCGGGAATAGCAGCGTGGCGTCGAGTTATCGGTACGCATGCTGCTACAATGCGGCGAAAGTGAGGGTGCCTGGCGGTTGGGACACGCAATGGAAAGACGATTTTACCTGCCCGGTAGACGTCTTCTTTATTATACTCACGATCGTTAAAACCGAACTGAGCACCGCATATTTCGAGCAGGCTGAGACATTAAACGGGTTTACTCCGTATTCCGACATGCAAACGCTAGGCTTGCATCAGCCTGCAAACTATGTTGTAGAGAGTCCCACCCGGGCATTTGTGACACCGACGGCAAAAGCCCGTCTGGACAAATTGTCTTTCCTGGATACTAGCCTATTTTCGGAACTTGAAATGAAAGGCATCATGCCCAGGGAGTCATTTGCGCCGAGCCCGTTTAAAAAGGAGCTTTCGGTATTCTACGACTACCTATTGCAGGGAGACGGCGACTTGATTACTGATACAAAGAACGGATCCAAAAGTACGGGTGTCGCGGGCTACTGTTCGCCCACTGTCAATTCTAACCTGCTTCCGGAGTTTTGCCGCGAGGAAAACTTCCATACGAAGTGGTGCCGGCACATGCTTGAAAACTATTTTATTGGGCAAAAGCAGGAGAGATTTGACACTGCGGGACGGTTTACTATCACGGGTGACGTTACTGTAACCGCTACGAACAATGCACGCCATTGGGGTCATCAATGGCCAGATAGTACCACAGGGTTAGATTATGGAGGTCCCGTTCCAAACGGCCAGGTATTCATCGATACCTATTATCAGATTATTAAACCCAACACGGGAAATGCTACGATTACATTCGGATTGCCGGATTCAAATTACAAGATGGCGTGGATACTTCGTCACTCCCATTTGACAGGCATATTGAGCTTTTCGGTAGCAGGAGGAGCAAACCGGCTCGAATACCTGGTTGATAGGGATACCGATACGTGGGCGGAACTGCATGGGGCAAATACATATGATACGTCAACGCCGGACAGCTTTAAAACCGGGGTAAATTATACGAATGGGGGAGTGACGTCGACTAAAATCAGGCTCGACCAGTATTCGATGCCGTTGATCATCCGTCGGAAAGCCGGTTTCACCATATCAGGGACGATACTGATCACAGCTACCATGCTTGGCGGAAAGCAGATCGAGCATTGGGGAATTTACTATACCCGATCGAAACGGCTTTTCATTCCAAGTTCCAGCGCCATGGGATCCCACGATGCTTCAAGTTTGGAGCCGTTTGATGAAACTGGCATCGACAAACGTAAGCCGCAGTGGATCTTCTACGATGCGGACATTGTCAACCAATGGAGACAGCCGACAATATCTCCCACCGACACGCCGACTCAATATGCCAATAGGATTGGCGCGTACGCGACCACTCTTGTAGGTAAGGCCTATGTGAAGGGGCTTTTGGTCACATTCGACATGTGGCACAAGAACATGAACTTGTTCGAAACTACTTCGGATATGCCTACCGAGTACCTCACATCGGAGGGATATAACAACGGGTTGGATTACATGAATAGGGCGAAGAAAGTAGTTACAGCCTTGGTTTCACTGCCAGCCAATGTTGGAAGGATGGCAGTTATAGATACTCAGCCTGGTTGTATGAATTACAATAATAAGCTGGCGAAGGACCAGAATATAACCAGAAGTTCAGCGCAGTGGATCAATAAAGCTTCCGATCCTCCAAACGCTCTGAGCCTGTTGATGGACGGCACCCACAATGGTAACAATGGCGAGGAGAATAAGTGGAGGCTTGTACGCCCAGTATTTAATGCTGGATAACGTCCATTGTCGAATCCTTTTCAACCGGATATCCCGAATTTACGCCAAGTAAAAACGCGCGCTAATGACGATTTGGGATATATTTTTTCCGGTTGAAAGGGGAATTTCGATGGCCGCGTTCATTGGCGCAACCGTGCTCTTGCTAAATGGCAAAAAGCGAGGGAGAATGGCTATGGTGTTGGTGGTGCTGGTTAATTACCTCACTGCCGTATATCTCACTCCGTTGGTAGCTGAATTGGCAGATATCAAACATCAACCTGGTATCGCCTTCGCTATTGGCGTGGGAGGTTTTGGATTGATTGATAAGATTATCGATCGAATTTTCTCAAAAATGGACTCTAACCTTAAAATCGATGGAAATCCAGATAGCAACGCATCAACTGAGTAATGCTGCTAATGCCGTGTTTCTCACAGGAATGATCCTCATTGCTATGTTCCGGCTCATCGATGGCCGGCGTGAAAACTTCTTTGAGCGCCTGTCGCTCTTTTTGATTATGGTCGGGGCGTTTTTTCTACTTGTAAAGGCGGCTCATCCGTCCGGTACGAGTTTCGAGATACTCACCCTTCATAGCGGTGTATTTTTCTGGCTCTGCTCACAGGCCTATCGTCGATACTATAAATGGTTCAATGAATGGCTATGAAAACTCAGGCTCAATTAATTGCCAAGTTTGGTGACCCGTACAAAGACAGGTTAGGCTTTGAACGGAAGTGGATGGTACTTTGGGTTGTGCCCAAGGATATCCGCACGGAGATACCCTGCATGCCTCCCAAAATTTACCTGAATAAGGTTATTCGTGACGTATTGGAAAACACCTTTCGGGATATTATTGAGCAAGGACTGCAAGCCGAAATCGTCAGTTTTGACGGCGTCTTTAATATCCGTTCTAAGCGGGGTAGTTCGGGAATATCGCTGCATTCCTGGGGAATCGCCATAGATATTAATGCTCGACTGAATCCATTCCGCGGGGAGGTTACCTGGTCCGATGCATTTTTACAGGTTTGGCGAGACGCTGGATGGATTTGTGGGGCCGACTGGTCGACCGCCTCCAAGGATGGAATGCACTTTCAATGGGAGAACTTTTAAATCATAGGGAATACGCATGAGCCTTGCCATTAGTTTTTTGCTTTATCTGTTCGCCCGGGTGATGACTTTCGGGCTCGAATGCATGGCGTTTGTTCACACGATCATCGACCAGGTGCGGTATGGTGGAGATCGCCGGCGCCTCCGTGATGCGCTTTTCAACGGCGCATACGCTCTGGATGTTTATGGAAATGTCACCTATGGATCGCTGCTCAATGCATACTTCCTTCAAAAGCACGGGTACCATTTCGGGAATCCGGATGAATCGGTGAGCAGCGCCTTGGGTAAGAACTGGACGATGGGGCGGTTAACAATGTTAGGGGAGGGGTGCGCGGGCTTGCTTAACCTGTTAGATAAAGACCATTGTTTCAAATCGATCAAAGGTACGTGGACACTACCTAAGCCGGAATCAGCTGTGAAGTGGTGGAAGACAGTGCTTTTCGCTCTCGTGCTTTTGCTGGTATTCAGTTTTTTTCTTGGTGCGGCAATCTGGGTCGCCTTTATTACGGCCCGGGCGGGCTATTCGAAAATTTTTCCAAAGTGACGCGCGATGCTCCAAATAAGAAACGCTGCCGGGCTGGTATTGCAGCTGCCTTCGGATCAGAAGCTGTCGGTAGAAATTAACAGCACCATTTTTGATACGGACGACATTATACGGGGTAGTTTCAGCTACCCCTTTGGTTTTCCATTGAACGAGAACAATTGCCGGTTTATTGAAAACGGCCACTTGCCCGAGGTGACCATTAATCCGGACATTAAAGTGACCGTTACCACTGGGCCCCATACTTTTTCGGCGCTTCTATCCTATACCATTGAAGAAGACAACGCTGATGCGGCTTTGCTCATTGACCTTGGTGCGATCGCCGACCAGGTACGAAACACATCGCTCCGGGAGATCGTAACTGAAATCCTGCTTATCGACACCATGGAATTGCCAGGGAAAGTGACCTTGCTCTCTCTGGCAAATGCTGAACCGAACACCTATCCCGTTGTCTTCCCCCCGTTTCTGAATCCGAAGATGATCGATCCCGATTTTAAGCCCACGGCAAATTATCGGCCAGTGACGATCAGTAATTATTATTATCCTGGGGCCGGCTACGCACATAGTCTCGCAGGCCAGGGTGATTTACTCTTTGTCCCTATGGTGTACCTGTGTTGGTTACTAACATATATATGTGGAAAACTTGGGTTCGGGGTGCAGGGTTCGCTTTTTACTAATCCCGAGTTATCACGGCTCATTCTTTACAACACCCAGACGACTCCTGGTGTGTCCAGAGATACTGGCCAATTCAAAGTGGAAGTTGGTCGGCATTTGCCAGACGTTCCGATTGCGGATTTCATGAAATCGCTTCGGGCATATTTGGGCCTTTCGATCGATGTCGACATGTCCTTTCGTAAAATCACCTTCAACGTCTACAAGGAAATCAAGGGGCGTCGGAATTACCTGGACGTGACAAAGCATGTGGTACCTGGTACACTCGGTATTGAGCGGCGCGGCCCGGGCGGCTTTGTTGTGAAAACAAAAATCTATTCACAAGACACTTCCATAAAGCAGGAATTGATTACACCGTCATTTACTATCGGGACGGGCGAGGCAGATGTCCCGTTAGAAATTGGCACGCTTCGGATGGCTTATGGGCCATCGAAAAAAGAGGGAATCGCGTCGGCAACTATTCCTGCCGAAGATTATAACCTGATTAAGGAAGCCGAAGCCAATTCCGAAACCTCGCATTGGCTTATTCCGTATGCAGTGGAAGCAGGCAACTTAGCAGATACATATTTTGCGAAGGCACAGAATTATTGCCCTTATCATGATACCCGGGAGCCAGATAAAACACCGCCGCTCGTTAATGACTTCGGATTGCGCTTTCTGGTGTATTGGGGAATTAAGAAGGACAGTATCGGGCAGGACTATCCGTATGCAAGTTCGGTATCGTACGACGCTAATTATAAGGTTTTTGCCTCGCTCAGTCTTCAACCAGGCGAACCCGACGACGTTTGGACTCGATATCAGAAGCACTATTACGAGTTTCTCACTTACTCACGAAGCGTCAGTGTTGTGCTCCGCCCCCCAATCGCGCTTTTGTCACAAATCAATCCAAGCGAAGTAGTCGGGTTTCAGTTGAAAAATTTGGCTTTTCAGCGGTACATTTTTGAGAAGTTGTCCTACGAGTTGCCATCGGAATCCGGTTATGTACTGGCCAAATTTGAAGGCAGGCAGTCCGCCCCGAAGCTGCTCCGTCCCAACCTTCCTGAGGAGGATTTGATTATTGGTCACTGGATTGAGATCAGGTTGGAAAACCAAACGGATCTGGTCGACGGAGGGCAATTTGATCCGACCGCAATTTACCAGAACAACGCCTTGCGACAGGTGAAAGCTGACGTGGTGATGTACGTATGGCAGACAGGATTTTTTACTGTCCCTGTGCCGAATAGTAACGTGATTGTTAACGTGAAGCTCTCGAAGTTGAGCCTTGATACCCAACAGCAGCAAATTTTTCACTATGAGGACGACACTGTTACGGCCCTCGATGCGCGAATGGTGCTGCATCCCAACTATTTGTTGAAGGAAGCCAGGTACATCAACCATATGACACCAGGTGGAGTTGAACGATTATGGCTTCTTACTCGTGAACATACTTTCAATGTAATGCCCGGGTTCGGGTATAGAAGCAGATAACCATGGCAAAAGGTAGATGGCAATCGCAAACCAGGCTCAATGGTCGTAATACCGAGGTGATTGACGGGGTACAGGATATCGTTGGGCCAAAACGTGGGCGGAAGATTATGTCAGCATTCATCGACATTATGATTCTTCGTTGGCAGCGGGAGATACGGGCGATGAACATTGGTCGCGAAGGCGATTTGTCCGCCTCTTTTACCAAGAGCACCGGAGCTGGCGGCGACGTGATCACGGGCCGCTCCCGATTCAATTTTTACGGGCGGATGGTCGACTGGGGTGTTGGGAAAGGCGTCACTATTGAAGAGCAGCGGAGCGGAATCGCGGCTACCCGGAGCCGTATCCGTCCCGGCAACCGCCGCAAGCCCAAACCCTGGTATATGAACGTATGGCTCCATGAGCGGCATCGCCTTGGCGAAGTTTTCCAGGCTGAAATCGCCGATGAACTTCTGAAACGCACGAAATCTGAATTTGAAAATCCTCAATAGCTTGAAACATGGCTGACAAATCAACCAAGGCGATAGTAGACCTTATTGTAAACGGAAAGTCTGCAATGGCCTCCGTGAATGATTATGGCAAGGCTTTGAAAATAGCCAATAAAGAACTGCGTGAAATGAAGCAGCTCGAAAACGAGTCGCCCGCGGCTTACGCCCAGCGCCGCGCCGCCAAGTTGCGCGAGACGGCAATGATTCGCTCAGAGCTCATGAAGCAGAAAGAAGCGATTAAGGAAGTGAAATCGAGCTGGTCTCAATTTGTTTCCGGAAGTTCAAAAATTGCCGCTGGTGTTTTTGGAGGGAACATTGCCATGGATTTGCTAAACCGGTTTAAGGATGGTGTGGTAGCTCTTATTGGAACAACTGCAAAGCTGAGTGATGAACTGGCAGACGTATCGAAGGCCACGGGAATGAATACCGAGGAGGTGAATGAATTTAATGATGCAATTCAGAAAATCGATACCAGGACGAAATTTGATGAACTTCGGAAGATAGCTGAGATTGGGGGTCGTTTTGGAGTTGTCAAGGAAGACATTGATGAATTCACCGAAAGTACTGACAAGTTAAATGTGGCTTTTGGCGATCAGTTTGATAGTGTTGAGCAGTTGACCGATCAGACGCTTAAAATGCGCAATATTTTCCTTGATATAAAAAGTGATGACATCGGTGGAGATATCCTCCATATCGGTAACGCCATGAACGTTTTGGAGCAGCAAGGTGCGGCAACCGGTAAAGGGATGGCGGATTTTGCATCACGAATCGGTGGGGTTGCTATTCCACTCGGTTTTACATCAGGGCAAGTACTGGGGCTTTCTGCGGCGCTGGAAGAATTGAACGTAACACCTGAGCGCGGCGCTACTGCGGTAAACACCATTTTGCAAAAGATGCTTACAGGTGTGCATACGTTCGCCGAGATCGCTCGGATGGATGTCAAAGAGTTTGAACATCTGTTGAATACGGATCTTTTTGGCGCCTTCATGAGAGTAGTCGACGGAGCGAAGCAGGGCGGAGATAGCGCAACCAAGTTTGCGGCAATTCTGGCGGATGCAAAATTGGAAGGAGCCGGCGCGAGTGAAATTTTCTTAAAGTTGAGTAGTTCGCAGGAGATGGTTGCAGAAAAGGTTGCGACCGCTACATCGGCATTGCAGGAGAATGGCTCGATTATGAACGAGTTCAACATTAAAAATCAGAATGCCGCTGCGATTATCGAAAAAATGTCAAAGATGTTTGAGGGAATGTGGGAAAAGGCTGCGGCGAGTCTGAATCCTGTGATCATCGGGCTGGGCAAAATGTTAGGTGTGGTGAGCGAGCTTGATTTGCAAATGGGCGAGCTCAGCGTGCAACAAGACAAGTTTCTTAATGCGGAGTCGAAGTTGCCGACATTGACTGACCGATATGATCAACTTCGGCTGAAATCATCACTTACCAAGGAGGAGCAGGCAGAAATGAAAAAAATTATGGAGCAGATCGCTGAGATTGTTCCGTCGGCCGCATTTGAGTTCGATAAATACGGGAATGTGATGCAGGTTGACACCGATATCGCTCGTAAATACCTGACAGAGCAGCGCGGGATTTTGGAAGCCATGCGGCAGCAACGCAAGGAGATGCTCGAACGCGAAGCAAATATGCTTTCTGAACGTGTCCGAAACTTGCAGCGAGACCTGAATCAGGGATTCAGTGTTAAAGTGGTGGATATGGGGATGGGCCAATTTCAGGAGCAACGGCATAAACTTGTTGATTCCGAAATAAAAACGATGAGAAAGCAGCTGGCCGACTACCAGGCGGAGGTGGCCGCTAGGAGGGACGATCTTAAAAATCTTGGTGGAGGTGGAAATAAGCCTAAATCGAGTAATGGAGGGAAGTCCGGTCCATTGAGTCAGGCAGGAAAACCGGAACAACCCGGCGCGCCCAGTCCCTTGTCTTCCGGTACCGGTGGGTCAGAAGGTGGTAAGAAGAAGGATAAAGAGCTGAAAGAACAGGAAAAGTTCTTTTCGGAAATGCTGGATCGGCAGCAGAAATACACGGTCGACAGCATGGAGGGCCACGAAAAGGAACTGCAAGAGGCCCAGTACTTCTATGAGGAAATGCGGAAAAAGGCGAAGGGCAATGCCAAAGAGTTGGAGGCAATTGCAACCGCCCAGGTCGCCGAGATTCAAGCCATAAATGAGAAGTATAATACCAAGTTTTTAAACCAGTTCGACAGCCTTATTCGTGGCGATCTGGGGGAAATGAATGAAGCCGCCGAGGCACGCAACAAGTTTTACGAAGAGCAGAAGAATGCCGAAGCGGTCAGAGTCGAAGGTGAAAGCGCGGCCATTCGCCAGAAATATCAGCGTCAGATCGAGGAAGCCCGGCAAAATGGGTATGATACCATCACGCTGTACAGCCAAATGGCTGCGGAGCTTGCTAAGTTGCAGCAGGAGAATGCCGCCGAAGAGATTGAGGAATACACCAAAAAGGAACAGAAAAAACGGGACGAGGACAAGAAAACCGCCAATAATAAAAAGAAATCTGCGCAGGAGGAGTTGCAGCAGATGGATATGATTTTCGAGGGGGCCGCGACAGTGACGGACGCGATCGGAAACGTATTTGCTATGAGCTCCAAAAACCAGGAGCGCAGTGCCCAATATCAGAAGACGATAGGCATGGTGCAAATCGCGATCGATAGCGCGCGGGCGATCACAGGTGCGATCGCCGCATCTACGGCCGGCGATCCATATACATTGTTTATCCGGATAGCCACAGCCATTGCAACCGTCACTTCTGGAATTATGAAGGCGAAGCAGCTAATGAAAGGGACGGACGTGCCCGCGGCGCCCGCCTATGCCGACGGCGGTTTTACGGATATGGCTACGCTTACGTCCAAAACCGGGGGCTATTTCGGACGGGCGACAATGTTCAGCTCGCCCGGGCGGCAATTCATCGCTGGTGAAAAAGGGCGCGAGTTTATCACCAGTCATGCATCTCTACAATACCCAGCTATCGCGGCGTACTCCGAAATGATCAATGCGGCACAGCAAAGTCAGAATTACCAGGCATTTGGGCAGTTAGCGATGCAAGGATCGGGCTCTGCTACTGTGGCGCCAAGGCCGTTTGTGGATCCCCGGGTAGATGAAACGAACCAACTCCTACGCGAGGTCGTGGCAGGAATTGGTCAGGGCTGGAATTATCGAGAATTGGAGAAGTTCAAAAAGAAAGTGGATGATGTGCGGGCCAGGACGAGCGTTTGAACTTCGATTAAAATGAAGTTTCGAAAATTCGTCCATTCTTCATGAAATTATAAATTATGTCATATTCTTTATCTAATGGCCCAGCGTCAGGTGCGCGCAGTAGGCAGGTACAGGTTTCGACACCGTTTTGGTCGTAGATTGCCATGGTTAGCATATTATTTTCCGCGTTCTTGAATAATACTGAGTGATGAGTGATTGCATTTTGAATACGTTGGATATCTCTGTAAACGGCGGTTTTATCCTTAAATCCTCCATTTGATATGAACATCTGGCGTTGGTTAAATCCCCTAAATATCCACCAATACCCGTTCGGATTTTCTTGTATCAGAAAATGTGGTTCCTCCATCATCGTAAAGAGATCAGTGGGATCCATTGCTAATTTTACAGGAGGTGTAGTAAATTCTTTCAATTCCTGCAATACTGCTTCATCCACGACTTCGCCGGGCTGCTCCTGATAGTAGTTCATAAACTGGAATGAGTTATAAATATGAAACTCTTGTCCGGTCTCTGTTTTGAATTCTTTCAACAATGCAGGAAATGGGCCAATTGTTTGGCCAGACTGTTTTAGTATCCAATCGCCTTTTTCTTCGTCATCACAGATGAATATGACGGGCTTTTTGTCCGCCGCAGCTTTCTTCTTCATTGCATCCCAAATTATGTAATCGCCGATTGGCGCATAGGGATTGTGGGGGTTGTCTTTTTTTTTCTTGTCATAATCGCCATACCCGGGAGGCGTTTCTGATTTGACTCGTTTTTCTCCATCAACAACGAGTGTGGAGAGCTCTGCATCTGTTGGCTCTGCACCAATATTTTCGTCGAGCAGTTTGTTAATTCTTACCATTATATCATCCTGTCGGAGCCGAGCGCTTAAAAGTTTGGATGTCTCAGCATTGGCTTCGATAATTGACTGCTGAATATCCAGAAGCTGTTTTTTTGTCTCATCGGCTAAATGCGGGTGGGTTCGTTTGGACTCAAACAATTTTAGAAAATCAGTTATTCCCGTGATCGGGGCCGAAAGTTCCTTCATTTGAGAGCCGATGACGTTTGGACGATTTTTCACATATTCTTTTCCTACCCAATAAGGAATCCATATCTGGTCTTTGATTCCCTCCAGTGCGTCAAAAAGCTTGTCGCGAGTATTATCCGAAAATCGATATAGGTTGAGCAGAATGTTTGTGTCGAGGACAACAATGGCGTTTTCCCAAATTTTTGTGTAATAATCATCGGGACGAGGCATATGCTCGTCGAAAAGTGATTCGAGTGACATAAAAATTGCAACAAATAGGTTAGTAATCGCGATTTGCGGTATTGTTACTTGATGTATTTTGAAAGTGCCGTTTTCAGACTGTCGTATTGTTGTTGCGTGATCAGTTGAAGGTCGAGTTTTTCCTTGGCTTTTCTCAGCGTTGCCAAAGCTTCATCTTCGGCTATATGGCCAGTAGCTATTTCTCTTTGTTGCAAAGCCTGTTCCAGATTCACCAGATAGTGAACTTTATCATTAGTGCCGGAACATTTGAGTTGGAGGTAGTGATCCCATCTACCGCTATAATCTACTCTGATGTACTGAATTTGAATTTCCTTTAATGCGGGGGAATGGCGGAGCCTGCGGACCTGTCCATCGCCACGGCTGGGGGCTTCTTCTATATATAGGTATGCGCCACCTGCGCTGGGGGTGCCTAACGGTAGCATCTCGCCGACCCGGAAGACTTCGCCGGATCTGCTTACGTATTCTTTAAAAGGACCTTTGGGGCGGGAGGTGGATTTTGCGAGCTGGTCGGCGGTGAGCGTTTGCGCACTGGCTGCGACGGATATTAATACCAGTAGGGATGTAACTATGCTTTTCATGTTTCCGAAGGGTAGGTTATCTGTGGTAAAATAAGAAGCCCGGGAGGTTTTACCTGCCCGGGCTGCCTAAATGTCACTGCAATCTTATTTAGCGGTTATGCCTTGGTTGGTTCCGTCTCCGATAAATTCTCCAGATATGCAGAAAATACATCGCTGGCTACTTGAACAAGGGTTGTTCTGGTTTCCTTTTTTCTCTTCTTATCAAGCTGCAAAGCGAGGAGTCTAAGGTGGGCTTCGTCAGTAAGCTCTATGGTTAGTTTTTTCATGTCAGCAATTTAAAAGTTTTTAGTTGTAAAAAATAAATTTTAACAACCATTTGTTTTTAATAGTTGTTAGTTTACATTTGCAACTAACAAAAAGTATTTACAACTAAAAATTACTATTTGCATGAATAGCGCGTGTGAAGGTTTGAAATACCGGGGAAATCATGTTGTTCGAAGCGTTCACTTTGAAGCAAATGTTTGGTTTCTAGCGCTCGATGTATGTGAAATATTGGGACTTACAGACACTTCTCAATCAGTGAAGCGGCTTAACGATCAGGATAAGCGAAAAATTAAGGTCCACTTATCCGGAATTCGAAGAGAGGCATGGTTCCTAAACGAATCCGGGGTATTTCAATTGACCGCCACAAGCACAAAGCCAGGAGCAAAAAAATTCAAGAATTGGATAAGAGAGCAAGTTGTACCTAAACAGACGGGGAAGGTTCTCCCTCAACTTGGAAAGGTTTAGCAAACGGGAAAAAAAGGGCGGTGCTACGAACACCGCCCAATCGTCAACCATATAAATATGATCAACCTGTGAATAACAAAGATACGAAAAAAGAGCCGGTGTTGGTGCGTGATCCTGCGACGGGTGAATATGTGAATGTAAGCGGTCTGTTCGAGTTACAGAAGGAATTTGAAGATTTTGCGGATCTGGCGGACAATTTGGACCGGAACGTGATCCGATTCTTGAACGAGTTCGGCAACTTCGATGATGCACCAGGTACGGATGTGAAAAATATGTTCCATACCCTGTATAGGCTTACAGATGCCTTTCGGGGAATGCAAGTTGTGAAATGCTAATAATTAGGAGGGTTTAATACGGATAGCCCCGGTCTTTTGGTCGGGGAGCTATTTTCTCTCCCACTTATATATAGAACGTAAACCTATACTCCAATGAAAGACATTAATATGATTGACGAGGCGTATATCTGGCAAAAGGCACAAGCTTTTGCCGACGCAATGGTTCAACGTCCTGAACTACCCGAGGCAACAGCATATGCCATTTACGATAGGGCCGAGAGGGGCTTCGTAATCGAGCTTAGCAAAGCCACCCGCTTTCCGTATCTCTCGGCTGAGCCGAAGTATGCAAAGTATTTCCTTAAAAAAACTCAGGCTGATGCATGGATGGAAAGCGTTCATCTGGATCCGGAACGGTATGAGGTGCAACCATTTTCAGATGAAGTAGTGCCGGTTAAAGCGGCAACCGAAATTTTGATGGAAGCGTTTCCCGCTTTGGAAGAACCTGTCCGGCAGAAAATGAGTAAACTTATGCAGCGATACGCCCGCGCCGTTGGTTCAGAAACGCTTCGGAATGCGGCCAGAAATGCGAAGATTTTTCTTAGCGATAGTTTTTTTGTGCCTGAGGTTGACGCGGAATCTATCCGGACTACACAGATTGTAACCCCATAATAGGAAATGGAAGGTGTTTTAATAATTCTGTTAACTGTCTTTTTTGCAATTCGGGGTTACAAGGCGTATTGGCTCACCCGCGTTCCGAATCGGAAAGAATTTAAGATACGGGTTAAGAAGTTGACTCGAAATAATGGGACTTGTACATATGTTGGATTTGCTACTCAAACATTTTGGTTCTGGGGATTTCCGTGTTTTCGGCGTTTTAATGTTGTCGGAGAATCGTTGATTAGAGAAGAATGGGTGATTTCTTCAAGTGAGTATCCTTCTATGGAGGAAGCGTCCAAACATAGCGAGCAGGCGATCGAGCGTTGGATTAAAGAAGAGACAAATATTTTTGGCAACTCGATAAAATAACCATTCATGGACAATCCAAAACCGTTTACATCATTGTCAAGGAATTTAGTGACAAGCAGCCCAGATGACCTGTCAACTGAGCGTATTCAAGCATCGGCTCTGGTTCGAATTGCAGATGCAGTCGAGATAATGACGCAGGACCGTGTTAAACTGGAACGAGATCTTGACTGGTACAAAAAGCAATACAGGGAGCGGGGAAAGGAAATTGAAAGTCGAGATCACAAAATACGAACCTTGCGTGGTGTAGTTACCAAGTTGAAGAATGAACGCGAGAAATTGAAGGAGACGTCGATCGGCACGATGAGTTCTGACACAAATCCGACTAATGAGCCGACCGACGAGCAAATTAGGCAAGCTTGGGAGGATCAACAATGGAAACCCGGCTCGTTAACTCCATGGTTGATGGGGATAAAGTGGTATAGGGAACAGATTGGCCGGGAGCGTGTGGCAGACATTCCAAATATCATGGCCAGCTCCTGACTGGCCTGATATTATTATGTACTAAGGGGCTTAATCTTTCCCCGTCTCCTTGCCAAAAGTATATCCGTTGTTCGTCTTCTGAATAAAATTGTCGGCAAAAAACGTGATGTATCCCGCGGGCATTACTGGTTTCGACTACGATATAGTTGCACGATGGAATATAAATTTTCTTTTCCTCCCGATTTCTCACCTGGTTTACAATGAATCTATCCATGATAGAATGATCGAGCGGGATTTCAAGATCAACGAAGGCAGCTATAATTCTGTCACGGAGAATCAACCGTTCCTGCGTTACATCCGTGCGAGAAACCTGCTCAATCCCCACTTTAACCCAAATATCCCCGACCTTCTCTGTAAATGCGCTCACGGAATGGTTTCCGATCACAAGCGGCAAATCTGGTACGGCGACCACGGTCCCTTTTTGTAGGAAGATGACATCTCCTACCTTCAAATAGTTTTTCCACATGGTTGTTGATGATTATAGTATCAAAAAATAGGTAACAATAGTATCATAATTTTAGGGGCGTGTCAAGTCGGCACGCTATTTTTGTGGTCGTTTTGTCAACAAACCAGCACCGTCATGGGCAAACCAACAGAAGATCAGGTAAAGCATTTTATTGAAAACGTCATCGGGATAGAGGAAACATTTCCGACTCCTAATCATGAATGGGTAATCGAGAAGTTTTTCGAGACATTCTTTCCGCATGAAGAGCCGGTCGAGGCTGTCCAACTCTGCCCAGGTGAACAGTTTTGTATTGGACCTGATGGCAGCGCAACAATCAATCGAATTGGAGGTAGGGAAGAAAAATTTTACCCGGAGGGAGGGAAAATGTCGATTAGAATTGAGTGCTAATGTGCGTATTTCGACCGTTAAATAATTTGTTGTACCAACTAATAAATATTTTAGGTAGAGAATAGGGGCATTGTTTTTTTAGAAACCTCACATTAATACAAAGCCTCGAAATATGTTGTAGAACTTAATTTCATATTCAACCTATTGAACTCCTGAAATTTCCATAGATATGCTGCATTATTTGCCTCAATAGCCATCTACATTTTGTGCTAACTGTGTACAATACTTTGGGCAAGATTGAGGAAAAATAGTTTGAAGTAAACGTGTCCAGGTGGATACTTATTCGATTGTTTTTCAACCCAACTCAATATTAATTGTATCATCATGAACACAATCGTTAGCACAGAAATGGAGGTATTAAAGATCGAAAACCCACTGACAGGCGCCTCAGTTAATGTGATGCCGCTGTTCAATCTTTTGGCAACACTGGATCCGGCCGGCGTTCAGGATCAAGGCTTTCGACAGATAGGAGTGCTGCTCAACGAAAACGTCATCAGGTGTTTGAACGAGGCCTGGTACTCTGCGGAGAACTCTCCGGAGCGGAGTCACGATATGTTCTACCTGCTTTATCTTTTGAAGGATGCCTTTATGAAGATGGAGGAATAAAAAAGAAGGGGGCTTTCGAGCCCCTATTTTATATGAACGAGGTAGAACTTTGAGAGAGAAAGCATGTCTGCCTCGGTATCTTCATCCACAATATGGACATATCGCATGGTAGTGCGGATATCAGAGTGTCCCATGATGTGTTGTAAGTTTGTGACTTTTCCTCCTGCCCGCAGATAATTGGTCGCGAACGTATGTCGGCCAATATGAAATCCAGTGACCTGGATATCCAATTTCCCACTTACTTTTCTCAGTACTTTTCGTCCGTATGGTTCGGTTATTTTCAAGCCGTTGGCTGTCGCTTTTTCTTGCAATTCCACGCAGTCTTCCAGATAGCGCATTGCAATTTCATCGATGAAGACAAAAACCGTTTTTAGCTTCTTTGTCCGGACCTGCTTTTGTGGATGAAATATAAGTTTGCCGGCCTCCTGGTATTCAAGAAATTTTCTTCGGTTGATTTTCATAATATCGGAGATACGAAGGGATAGGTGGCAAGCAATCAGCAGCCGGCAGACTGTAAGCTTTTCGCCAATCGATATATCGTCGTTATCGTAGAACTCGATAAGTTTCGCAACTTCTTTCGGTTTAAGGTGTTCGATCAGCTTCTCATCCTGATGGGTTTTAACATCCGCGGTCTTGAACGGATTTTCAATCGGGATTTTGTCCTTTATCGCAAGGTTGATATATGCGCGGACGTATTTAAGAACATTCGCAATGGAATTACTATCCAGTTCCTTGTGATCGTTGGTCCTTCGGCTTGATTGCCGTTGGATCCATTCCTCAAAGCTTTCAATGAATTTTTTGGTGAGGTCTTTGAATGGGATTTTCGATTTATACTGTTTCAGCCAAATCAATGAATTGACATGCGATTTTTTAGTCGAGCCAGTGATCTTTTTCCGTCGCAGTCGCTCTTTGATCTTTTCATCCATATAGACAATGAAGTCCTTCTGTCGGAGGTAATTGTTGTACATATCCAGAAACTCCCCCATGCCGATTTCTCTTTTTTGCAAACGACATTCTACGAAAATGTCATTTGCTTTTGAGATAGCCTGACGGATGAGCAGGTTCGAATCATTCGCTTCTGTATCTCCTTTTTTCTGGGCGATCACTTGGTTGTTCTGTTCATCGACCAAGTGGGCCGGCCAGTCCAGGTCCAATGCAATTTTCTCGAATGCCTTTTCAATGCCCACCAACAGATACAATTGAGAGCGGCCATTCTTCTTCACATAACCCTTATTACAGCGCAATCCAATAAAGGTTTTCATTCAAAACAATTTGGAAGGGATTTGAAAGTAAACCCGCGAAAAGTCGGGTTTGATAGGTATTTGAAAGTGAAAAAACCGCTCATACGTTGCGTATGAGCGGTTTATCATTGAAACTGTTGGCCGACAAGGACTCGAACCCTGAATAAGACAACCAAAATGTCCTGTGTTACCATTACACCATCGGCCAAAACCGTAAACAGTGGTGCAAAAGTAATGTTAGTCGGGTAACGTGTCAAGTATTTCAGGAAAAAAATTAAATACTTTTTAGCTCAACATTGCTAGCGATCTTTTTTACAAGGCCTTGCAAAACTTTGCCCGGTCCCGATTCGATAAAAATTTCCGCACCGTCGGCTACCATTTGCTCAACAGACTGCGTCCATCTTACCGGAGCCGTGAGCTGGGAAATAAGATTTTCTTTGATAACGGCTACTTCTGTGGCCGGCTTTGCATTCACATTTTGATAAACAGGGCAAATCGGCTGTTCGAACTGTGCCGCATGGATAGCCGCTGCGAGTTCTTCACGCGCGGGCTCCATCAAAGGCGAGTGGAATGCGCCTCCAACGGGCAATACCAACGCGCGTTTAGCACCGGCAGCCTTCAGCAACTCATTGGCGCGTTCTACGCCTTCGATCGTCCCGGAGATCACCACTTGTCCCGGGCAGTTGTAGTTCGCGGGTACGACGATTTCGTCGGTAATGCCGGCGCAAATCTCTTCGATCACGTTGTCGGCAAGGCCAAGGATCGCAGCCATCGTAGACGGGCGGATCTCGCAGGCTTTCTGCATCGCTGCGGCACGTTTAGCCACGAGTGAAAGGCCATCTTCGAAGGAAAGCGCGCCGGCAGCCACCAAAGCCGAGAATTCGCCAAGCGAATGGCCTGCTACCATGTTCGGTGAGAAATCGGGAGATATCTTCGCCAGGATCACAGAATGGATAAATATCGCGGGTTGGGTCACATTGGTTTGTTTCAGCTCCTCGTCGGTGCCTTCGAACATGATCTTTGTGATCTCGAAACCCAGGATCTCGTTGGCTTTTTCAAACAGTGCTTTGGCGGAATCGGAGCTCTGGTAAAGGTCCAGACCCATTCCTTTGAACTGCGAGCCCTGACCAGGGAAAACATATGCCGTTTTCATATGGATGATTTAAGGTTATTCATGATGAAACAAAAAGCCCGGTACAAAAACCGGGCTACAAAGGAAATACTTGAATGTGAAAGAAAAAAGGCAACGCCTGCCGCCTTTTTTCAAACCCGAACGGATATTATCTGAGAAGCTGTACCCAGCCTTTCATCGAAACAGGTGTGCTCTGTTTTTTGGAAGATTCGAAATAGATGGTCACTTCATAATAATACTGACCCGCCGCCAGTTCTTTTCCGCCATTGGTTTTCCCATCCCAGTTGATGTTCACATCTTTGGTCGAGAACACCTGCGCACCCCAGCGGTTGAATACCTTGAATTCCAGTGATTGCACGAATGCCGGGCATTCATAGGGTTGGAATACATCGTTTTTGGAATCTCCGTTTGGTGTGAATACGTTTGGAAGCACGTACATCGGGCAATTGTCGCGGCAAACAGTGTTGCTTGGCGCACTTTCGCTGCCAAAGCGGTTGACAGCCGTGACGTAATAGCAGCCTGCAAACGAAGTGAGCCCCTCGTGGTCGAAGCTGGTTTGCAATGGGGAAGGCGGTGTGGTCACTGTGGCGATCAGGCTCGGCGCATCTCCCTCATATCTTGCATAATATACCTTGTAGGCAGTCACCAGCGGGTCGCATTCGCGGCCGTCTACCTGGGCAGGATATTCCCATGACAGGTGGTTGGTAAAACCCGCAGTCGTACAAAATGCTTCCGGATGTGCCCTGAGCGAGTCGCAATTGAGCGGATCGAGGCTCAGGACCGGCGGACAAGGTTTGGTAGTGTCCGATGATGAAATACAAAGTATCTGCGAAAAGTTGTACAAAACAGATGGTTTGATCTGGCTGTTATTATACGAACCGACTGTTTCGACTTTATAACAATAGGTTGAATCCTTCACGATGGTCACATTAACCGTTCCATCCGCGGCATATTTATCGGCACCGTCATCGACATAAGTGAATGTCTGTGGTCCCTGCACGGATACTTCCGCAATGCGGTTGAATGTACCTGGCTTTGTTTTGTCCTCGCGGTACACGCGGTGTACGCGGTTACCATTGTCCCAGGGCACGAGCGCGGTCCATTTCAAACCGACCTGGTTGGGTTGTGCAGCGGCTTGTTCGAGCCTTACCGAGCTGGCTGTTTCAGTTTCGTCGAACTTGGTAAGCTGGCCGTTTTGGGTAGTGTAGTATTCGAGTTTGTAATTGTATGCATTGGCTTCTGTATTCAGGTTTCTGTCCACGAAAAGGGTATCGGGAGCTCCTGCAGTGAGGTTGGTATTAATGGTTGCGATCTGTGTGAATGCAGTACCATTCTGTCCGGTAGCTCTGAAAAGGCGGTATTGAGCCGGTAACCCTGCCGCTGCCGCTGGTCTGATCCATTTAACGGTGATAACGCCTTTGGTGGTGCTGGTAGAATCGACCGTAACGTTGGTAATCACCGGCATAACCAATGGTAGATTAAGACAAGACTCAGCCGAGGCAAGGCTTTCACCACCGCCAATCAGATAACCAGGGTCACCAGGGTTCGCGCCGGGTCTCGGGAACAGTGCTACGATACGGTAGGAATACGAAACACCCGGGCGAAGTCCTTCGCCGCCATTATTGTCGAGAAATGTAGTCTGGTTTACGTCCACCCTTCCGATTTCCTGATAACCGCTACCGGCGGGGATGCCTGGCCGGCAGACATCTTCCGGAAGATCCGTACATTTCTCTGCACGGTAAATGGCGATCTTGGCACCGGTGATCTGGCATTTGTAAGCATCCCAGTTGAGGCGGTAGGCAGTCCCGGTAGGGTCATTAACGGCTGTTGTCCTCAAACCCGTGGGTTTTGGCCCGTAAACTTTAATATTCACGGTCGTCATATCGACCAGTTTCCTGAAAAGCGAAGGATTCGGAACCGTTGGGCCGGGGGCATCTTCCACTTTGAAAAGAACATCGTAAGGCTCCAAACGGATATGCGCACAAGAAGTCTGCCAGGTAAACAGGCCGGTAACAGTGCCCTGAGCACCCTGCTGCGCGACGGTAAACTTGGCGACGGCCGGCGGGATGAGCGAAGCGTCGTAAACACCGCCGGACGACGTGAGCGTGAGCTTATCGCCGTTTTTGTCAGTAGCCGTAACGGGCTGGTTGATCAACGTCCCGGCCTCTACACAAATATCGGGTATCGGCGGAATGACCGGCCTGTCGTTGCGGGCGTCCTCGACGATGATCTGCATATCTCGGACGATCTGACCTATGATCGCACCGTCGCGCCATTCTTCGACGACGAATGCGACGTTATAATATCCTTTCGTGACAGGCGCATCCCAAATGAGGTCGCCGGTGATCCTGTTCATACTGAAAGTGGCGGGAGAAGCGCCTGCTTCCGTGCTTCCGGGAGGTGTCACCATATTAGGATCTTTGTATTGCAAATTAATCCCCGAGCCATTCACCCCACTTCGCTGCGGGATAAACATCCGATATGCAAGACTGTCACCATCTGCGTCGAATGCGCCGGGGTTATGGATATATCTTTGGCCCACAGCCGCAACATCTATCGGCGCATTGAGCAGCACCGGCGTCCGGTTTTGCCCGAAGCTGGCACTGATTTCGAGGATCGTGCTGACGTAAAAGTTCAGGTTTTGCGTCGGTGGTGGGCCGATGTTCAGTACGTTGTTGTTACGGTTGTCCTCTTCGAAGGAAATGCGGTACTGGCCCGCGCTACGAAAAGTGTAAGTGATGATGTAAGTATTGCGGGTAGTGTTGTTTCCAATGTTTGGTATGGGTTGAATGCGCGGTGCCTCAATAACGTCCAGTTGGGAATTAGGGCCTGAAATAGCCGGCCCGATTGTGAAAAATACGCTATTCTGCGCATTGGCCGCACCTTCGCCATTTTGCATATCAAAATAGGCCGTTAGCGTGATCTCATACGTATGTCGATCGGAAGTCACAGCACTAATCCGTTTCGCAGTGATCTCGCCCGCGCGTATGTGTGTGGCCATGGCCTGAAATCCGTTACACAGTAAGGCCAGGAAGAAAAAGTATAATGGGATTCGTAAAGCAGAGCGCATAAATCTGTGTCGAGCTAATAATGATAGGGAGGTAACGGCAGGCGCCATATCTCCTGTCAGGTACGTTAAATCAACGAAAATTCAAGTAAAAATGTGTGCTTTGGGAATGAATATAATATGTCGGTTTGTAAACTTACAAAACAACTTTATAAATCATATATGAATTGTCACAAAGTCCCAAAGCAGCACAAATAGTGCTCTGATGTGATTTTGCATTGCTATCTCAGCAATTGTACCCAACCTTTCATGCTGGTCTCTGCACCTTCTTTTTTAAACGACTCGAAATTGATAGTTACTTCATAATAATATTGCCCTGCCGCCAGCTCTTTGCCGCCGTTGGTTTTACCGTCCCAGTTGATGTTGACGTCCCGGGTCGAGAACACCTCGGCGCCCCAGCGGTTGAACACCTTGAATTCCAGTGATTGCACAAATGCGGGACATTCGTAGGGCTGGAATGTATCATTTTTACTATCGCCGTTGGGAGTAAATACGTTCGGCAGCACATACATCGGGCAGTTGTCGCGGCAGGCCGTGTTGCTCGGCGCACTTTCGCTTCCGAAGCGGTTCACAGCCGTGACATAGTAGCAGCCTGCAAAAGATGCCAGTCCCCTATGTTCGTAAGCGGTTTGCAGCGGCGATGGCGGTGTGGTAACTGTGGCGATCAATGTCGGGGTATCGCCCTCATATCTCGCATAATACACCCTGTACGCTGTTACCAGCAGGTCGCAATCTTGTTGGGGATATTCCCAGCTGAGGTGATTGGTGAATCCTATCGTAGTACAAAAAGCTTCCGGATGTCTTCTGAGCGAATCGCAGTTCAGCGGGGCGAGGGTAAGAACCGGCGGACATGGCCTGATGGTATCCGATGACGACACGCAGAGAGTCTGCGAGAAGTTATAGAGTACCGAAGGCTTGATCTGGCTATTGTTGTACGAACCTACGGTTTCCACTTTATAACAATAAACAGAGTCTTTCACGATGGTCACATTAACCGTGCCGTCCGCCGCATATTTGTCTGTACCATCATCCAGATAAGTGAATACCTGCGTTGTCCCTACAGGCACTTCGGCAATGCGGTTGAATGTTCCCGGCTTTGTTTTATCCTCGCGGTAAATTCTGTGAATCCGGTTGCGGTTATCCCACGGCACGAGAGCTGTCCATTTCAATCCGATCTGATCGGGTAGGGCGGCGTCCTGTTCGAGCCTGACGGAGCTTGCTGTTTCGGTCTCGTCGAACTTGGCAAGCTGGCCGTTTTGGGTAGTATAATATTCGAGTTTGTAATTGTAGGCATTGGCCTCGGTATTCAGGTTTCTGTCTACAAAAACAGTGTCGGCAGCGCCTGGTGTGAGGTTGGTATTGATTGTTGCGATTTGCGTGAATGCGGTGCCGCCTTGCCCTGTCGCTCTGAAGAGCCGGTATTGTGCCGGTAGCCCCGCCGCTGCCGCAGGCCTGATCCATTTAATGGTGATAACACCTTTGGTCGCGCTGGTAGAATCGACGGTCACGTTCGTGATAACCGGCATCATAATTGGTAAATTAAGACAAAACTCCGCCGACGCCACGCTCTCGCCACCGCCGATCAGATATCCCGGTTCGCCGGGGCCAGCGCCCGGCCTCGGGAACAACGCCACGATCCGGTAGGAATAGGAAACCCCGGGACGAAGGCCTTCGCCCCCATTATTGTCCAGAAAGGAGGTCTGGTTTACGTCCACCCGCCCGATTTCTTCATAACCCGAGCCGTCCGGGATGCCTGTGATACAAACATCCTCGGGAATATCGGTGCAATGCTCGGCGCGGTAAATGGCGATCCTGGCGCCAGCTACCTGGCATTTGTAGGCGTCCCAATTGAGACGGTAGGCTGGCCCGGCAGGATCGGTGACGGAAGTGGCCCTCAAACCGGTGGGTTTGGGCCCATAAACCCGGATGTTCCACGTAGTCATATCAACCAGCTTGCGGAAAAGCGACGGGTTCGGGTAGCCAAGAGGCGCAGCATCCTCGACTTTGAACAACACACCGTACGGTTCCAATCTGATGTGGTCGCAGGAAGTCTGCCAGGTAAATGTCCCGGTCACGCTGCTTTGTGCGCCCTGATTGGCAACGGAGAAACTGGCTATCGCGGGTTTAATCAGCGAGGCATCATACAGCCCGCTGGCGGACGTCAGGTTGAGTTTGTCCCCGTTTTTGTCCGTCGCGCTGACTTTCTGATTGATTAGCGTACCGGCTTCGACACAAATATCCTGTAATGGGGGCACTACCGGCCGGTCGTTGCGGACATCCTCGACGATGATCTGCATATCGCGGACGATCTGCCCGATAATAGCGCCATCGCGCCATTCTTCCACGATGAATGCGATATTATAATAGCCTTTCGTGACGGGCGCATCCCAGATAATGTCGCCGGTTACGCGGTTGATACTGAATGTCGCAGGGGAAGTGCCCGTTTCGGTCTGGCCGGGAGGTGTGGTCAGGTTAGGGTCTTCATATTCGAGGTTAACGCCCGCTCCATTGGTGCCGCCCTGCTGCGGTACGAACATGCGATAGGCAATACTATCCCCATCAGCGTCGAACGCAACTGGGTTATGAATGTAACGCTGGCCCACCGCAGCGATGTCAATGGGCGCGTTTTTAAGTACAGGTGTGCGGTTGAGCCCATACGCAGCATTGATTTCCAGGATGGTGCTTACATAGAAATTGAGCCCTCTGGTGGGTTTTGGGCCCAGGTTGAGTATGTTGTCGTTGCGCGCGTCCACTTCCATCGAAATCCGGTAGGCCCCGACTGTGGGGAAGGTGTAAGTTGCGGTATAAACGTTTTGTGACGTATTGTTCCCGATGTTGGTCCTGGTGCGCCTTGGCGCTTCCAGCAGAACCGGCGTTCCGGTGCCCGTCGCATTCCCTATTTTGAAAATGACGGAATTTTGGTTGTCGGCGGCCTGTTTTCCGTCCAGTTCGTCGAAGTAGCCTGTCAGTTGAATCTCATAAGTATGTGTCGTGAGCGACAGTCTTCTCGCCGTGATTTCCCCGGCCCTGAAGTGTGTGGCAAAAGTCTGGCCGAGCGATAATATCAGCATCAGCACAACAAGCAGAATCCGGGGAGATAGAGATCTGGGCATGGGTCGGTTCGTTAGTCGTCCGGGTAGTAACAACTCAACGAAACACGTGTTTGAAAATGTGTGCTGTACGGTTACAAAATAACCGGCGAGATACCGCTGAACCATTCGCGCTGAGCGTCTTGCTTTTGCAAAAGCTAATCAGTCTAAATAATTCTTAATAATGATTATAAATAAACGGGGGGGTGGCAAAAATGAAAGGGATTTTTTGCCTCGCATACGTTTGTGATATACCTTTGAAAGGTTCTAAATATACCTCATTTTTTTGCACTAAAACCATTCGTTTTTGATTATGTCGTGGTTTTCACAAACGTTAACGAGCTCTATCGGTAAAAAACTTCTGATGGCTCTTACCGGACTTTTTCTGATTAGCTTTCTGGTAATTCATGCCACCATCAATGCGATGATATTTTACAATGATGGCGGAGAGACTTTTTCTCACTGGGGGCACTTCATGGGCACCAACCCGATTATACGTACGCTTGAAATAGGCCTCGTTGCGGGCTTTATCATCCATATCGCTGACGGTTTGCTCCTTTGGAAAAACAACCGCGACGCCCGTCCGGTTAAATATGCTGTCAACAATGCAGCGGCAAACAGTACCTGGTACTCGCGCAGCATGGGCTTGCTCGGAACATTGCTTTTGATCTTCCTCGTGATCCACACTTCGCATTTCTGGATTCCCAACCGTTCCAACCAGTTTGCGACCGGCGAAGAGCTGAACCTGTACCAGATGATGCTCGACACTTTCCAGAATCCGGTTATCGTGTTGATTTATGTACTGGGTTGCATTTCCCTCTTCTGGCATTTGCTGCACGGTTTCAAAAGCGCATTCCAGTCGCTGGGACTGAACCACGTGAAATACAACGGCGCGATCTCATTCGTAGGAACGGCTTTTTCGATCATCGTGCCGATCCTTTTCGCGCTCATGCCGATCTCGATTTATCTGGGCTGGGTGAAATAATCCGGCAAGTTTCATTTTCAATTTTCTGATTAAATACTATTGATATATGGCAACGTCATCTCGTCTGGATGCCAAAATACCACAGGGTTCGCTTGAAAATAAATGGAGCAAATACCGCTCGTCGGTTCCGCTTGTCAACCCGGCCAACAAACGTAATCTTGAAATCATCGTAGTAGGCACCGGACTTGCCGGGGCTTCTGCCGCTGCTACGCTCGCGGAGCTCGGTTATAAAGTGAAAGCATTCTGTTTTCAGGATTCTCCACGCCGTGCGCACTCCATTGCCGCACAAGGAGGGATCAATGCAGCAAAAAACTACCAGAATGACGGTGACTCGGTTTACCGTCTTTTTTATGATACCATTAAAGGCGGCGACTACCGTGCGCGTGAAGCGAACGTACACCGCCTGGCCGAAGTTTCGGGTAACATCATCGACCAATGCGTAGCGGCTGGCGTGCCTTTCGCGCGCGAGTACGGCGGCTTGCTGTCCAACCGTTCATTCGGTGGAACGCAGGTGCAGCGCACTTTCTATGCGGCAGGTCAGACCGGCCAGCAGCTTTTGCTGGGAGCATATTCGGGCTTGCAGCGCCAGGTTGGGATGGGTACTGTCAAAATGTACAATCGCCACGAAATGCTCGACATCGTGAATATCGATGGGAAATGCCGTGGTATTATCGCCCGTAACCTCATTACCGGAGAGCTGGAAAGACATGCAGGCCATGCGGTGTTGCTTTGCACCGGTGGTTACGGAAACGTTTTCTACCTCTCGACCAATGCGATGGGCAGCAACGTAACCGCCGCATGGAAAGCCCACAAACGCGGCGCATTCTTTGGTAACCCTTGTTTTACGCAAATCCACCCGACTTGTATCCCCGTTTCAGGCGAGCATCAGTCGAAACTGACGCTGATGTCGGAATCGTTGCGTAACGATGGCCGTATCTGGGTTCCCAAGAAGAAGGACGACAACCGTCCCGGCAATGCCATTCCCGAAGACGAGCGCGATTACTATCTCGAACGCCGCTACCCTGCATTCGGTAACCTTGTTCCGCGTGACATCGCGTCGCGTGCTGCCAAGGAGCGTTGCGATGCCGGTTACGGTGTAGGAACTTCCAAACTGGCCGTTTACCTCGATTTCGCTGCGGCGGTTGAGCGTTACGGACGCGCGGAAGCGAATAAGAACAATATCCACAATGCCTCCGATGCAGATATTACGCTATGGGGTAAGGCGGTGGTGAAAGAAAAATATGGTAACCTTTTTGATATGTATAAGCAAATCACCGGCGAAGACCCGTATGAAGTGCCTATGCGTATCTATCCCGCGGTGCACTACACCATGGGCGGTCTTTGGGTTGACTATAACCTGATGACTACTGTTCCAGGCTTGTACTCGCTGGGAGAGGCCAATTTCTCCGACCACGGGGCGAACCGCCTGGGTGCTTCGGCATTGATGCAAGGTCTGGCCGACGGCTATTTCGTGATCCCTTACACGATCGGCGCCTACCTGGCGAGCGAAATCCGTACCGGAAAAATCTCTACCGACCACGAGGCATTCGTGAAGGCGGAAACAGAAGTGAGAGAGCGTATCGAAACGCTGCTGCGCATTCAGGGAAAAACTTCTCCTGAACTTTTCCACCGCCGTTTGGGCAAGATCATGTGGGATAAATGCGGTATGGCGCGCAATGCAGAGGGTTTGAAAGAAGCTATCCTGGAAATCCGTCAGTTGAGAAAGGACTTCTGGTCGGACGTGAAAGTAATGGGTACCGCAGGTTACTTCAACCCTGAACTCGATAAGGCCAACCGCGTGGCGGACTTTATCGAACTTGGCGAGCTGATGTGTATCGATGCTTTGGATCGTAACGAATCATGCGGTGGCCACTTCCGGGAAGAATATCAAACCGAGGAAGGCGAAGCATTGCGTGACGACGAAAATTACATGTACGTCTCGGCCTGGGAGCACAAAGGTCCCGAAAATTGGGAGCTTCACAAGGAAGAACTTGTTTACGAAAACATCAAGATCGCTCAGAGAAGCTATAAATAAAACCCCCGGTGGCATGGATTTATGCCACGCTTAAAAGTTGAATCAGATATAAAGAATATAGGTATGGAAGGAAATATGAGTTTGTCTCTGAAAGTATGGAGACAAAGCAATAAAGATGCAGCAGGAGGCTTTGAAAACTACAAGTTGGATCACGTCTCTCCTGATATGTCATTTCTTGAAATGTTCGATGTCTTGAATGAACAACTCATCGAGGAGGGAAAGGAACCTGTATCGTTCGACCACGACTGCCGTGAAGGTATCTGTGGAGCGTGTTCGATGTATATTAACGGTCGCCCGCACGGGCCTTTGCGGGGTGTAACGACCTGCCAGCTGCACATGCGTTCTTTCAACGACGGTGATACGATCGTGGTAGAGCCGTGGAGAGCATCTGCATTCCCTGTGATTAAGGACCTCGTGGTAGACCGCGACGCGTTCGACCGTGTGATCTCCGCCGGCGGTTTCGTTTCTGTTAATACAGGTAACGCCCAGGACGCAAATTCACTACCGATCGCGAAAGAAGCAGCGGACGATGCATTTGCTGCGGCAGCATGTATTGGTTGCGGCGCTTGTGTAGCGGCTTGTAAAAATGCGTCGGCAATGCTCTTCGTATCTGCTAAGATTTCCCAGCTGGCATTGTTGCCGCAAGGACAGGCAGAACGCAGCATCCGTGCCGAGAAAATGGTCGCTCAGATGGACGCAGAAGGTTTCGGAGCCTGCACCAATACCGGTGCGTGCTCGGCAGAATGCCCGAAAGAAATCAGCCTCGAAAACATCGCCCGCATGAACCGCGAGTACATCGGCGCGAAGTTCTCTTCTTCGGCGGTTTAGGATATAGTAATTACAAGTGGCAGGGCTGTCGGGAAACCGGCGGCCCTGTTTTTGTTTTGAGCAAATAAAAAAAGTGAAGCAGATAGCCAATCGACCATCTGCTTCACCTTTTTCTTGAAAACCAGAAATACTATTTTTTCTTGGTAGTATCAGCCGGAGCGGCTGCTTTGCCGGAGTTTTTATATTCTTTGTTCAGGCCGTCGATAATCTTCTGGGTTACGTCCAGAGATGGGTTCGCGAACAGTATGCCACCGCCCAGGGAGTAGCCCAGTACATATTCATAGCCGTTTTCCTTGTTGTATTTGTCGATGTAAGAACGGATGTTTTTGTAAAGTTCTTCATTCTTTTTAGCCTCTTCCTGACCCAGAGCCTGCGCCGATTGGTCGCGGTAAGCCATCAGGTCCTGCTGTTTTTTCATCAGCTGAGCCTCTGTGGAGCGTGCTTGCTCGGGAGTCATGGTTTGCGCTTTCTGCTGAAAAAAGGCTACTTCATTTTGCAAAGAGCGTCCTTTTGTGGTCAGCTCGTTTTCAAGCTGAAAATTCTTGTTTTCAAGCTCTTTTCTGGTATCCTTGAAGAAATCGTAGTTTTTCAGAAGCGAATCCACCTGAACGTAAACAGTGCGGCGGCCTGCCACTACTGCACCATCTGTGGCTGCACCTGCGTCTGACGATTTGCTTGAAAAATGAAGGAAGAATAACACCGCCACAGCAAGCGAAAGGACGACGTTCCAGATCAATGAAGTATTGTTGTTCACGTTTTTAAGGTTTGGTTGTTTTGAACGAGCCGCAAAGATAATGATTTGTGTTTAAGTACAATGAATAAGTGCCTCCGGGGAGCCCGGTCGGAGCTTTTACGAGCTGTGTGTTGAAAGCGGCATGGGATGTTTGCGGAAGATCTGCCGTACCCAATGCCCTGCAACACCTGAAAAACCTCCCACAAGACCGCCAATAAGGCTCGTCACGAGCAATAGCAGAATGCCGTTGGGCAGCATAAATATCTTTGCAACGCGGTCGGACATGGCGCCGTCGGAGATGAAATGCTGGTAGTAGCCATAAAGCAGCCAAGGCACGGCAATGCCGCCAAAGCCCGTCCAGAAAGCGCCCGACGACGTGGCCGGCCGCCAGAAAAGGATCACGAACGGAACGATGCCGATCACCCACCACGGGGTGAATATTTGCAGGATTGCCGACAGAATGGCTATGATGAAGAAGTTCATGAGTTCCGGGTTAACGTTTTTGCAATACAAGACTGGACGCCAGATGCGGCACTTTCTGATCCGGCGACGTAAGGTAGATCAGTTCATTCAGCTCGCCTTTCTCCCATTTTTTTAACAAGTTGAGGTAATAAGGACTTCCCGGATTGCCCGATTGGCCTCCCGGGTAAATGCCATAGGCGCGCGGCGTGGGGCCGAGTTCGACGACCATTCGCCACGAAGGCCCTTTGCGCTTCGTCATCGCGTTGACAATGCTGCTACCCCCGCCCGTTACAAGCGGCGGCGCATTGAATGGCTTGATACTCCGGCTCAAATGCCTGATCTCCGCTGCTTTCACATTCGACCATTGCCATTCAGGGCTCATAGCGCCTTTGCGGGCAGTGAGCGTGTCGAGCGAGGCGTTGAAACTTTGGTAAACGAGGTCGGGCAATGTCTCTTTTTCCGGCGTGTTGACATTGTCGAACCATTTTTCATGCGGCTGTTTCAAAATCAGGTATAGCGTCCGGTCGCGGGACGGATATTCCATCGGGCTCCCGGGTGACGAGAAATCGTCGTTCCAGATGGCCTGGCCTAACAGTGGAAACCATGTCTCGAATATAGATGCCGCGACAGATTCGGGCGCATTCTGGTAATTCCAGTTCGAAAGCAAAATGTGGGCCGCCTTCTGTTTGGGCGTCAACGACCGGGTTTCCAGAATGTCCAGCAACTTAGGCAGCAACGTGCGCGCAAGGACGCTGAAATTGTCGTTTTGTAACATCCGCAGACTGTCCGCATTGGCGTTTGTCATCGCTTGGAGGCGCTCGTTGATGCGGATAGCACGCTCGGAGGGTGCGAAACTCCAGTTGATATAATAAGGATAGGTCGTATCGGCGGACGACTGGTTGGCGCTGCTCACAAATCCCCTCGGCGGATTTTTCACAAAGGGGTTCTGTTCGGCGGGAATCCAGCCGTTCCAGTCGTCGGCGCGGGATGAGCCGTCCAGTACAAATTTGCCTTGCTCCTTATATTTCAAAGGCATCTTTCCATTGACAGTAATGGCAATGTTCTTCTCATTATCGGCAAATACAAAGTTTTGCGCCGGTCCGACGTAATGTGTCAGTGCTTTCCGGTAATCGTCATAGGTTTTGGCCTTGTTGAGCTCATAAAAGGTAATAAAGCTGTTTCCGGGTTCATGTCCGATCCATTTGATCGCCAGGTTAGGCAAATCGCGAAATGTGCCGTCCGAATCGGTCACCGGTCCGTGATGGGTGTATATGATCTGCTCGCGATAGGGTTTCAGCTGACCTTTGACATGTATAATTTCCTCACGCTTATGGGTAGGTTTCCATTGATTATCATGCCAATAGAAATTCCGGTATTCGTTTTTAAATTTGATTTTATACAAATCGAAAACATCCGCATCCACATTGGTAACTCCCCACGCAATACGCTCGTTGAAACCGATGATCACACTTGGGATACCCGGCAGCGACACGCCATACACGTTTACGCCGGGTGAATGCAGCTGCACCTGGTACCAGATCGATGGTAGCGAGAGTTCAAGGTGCGGGTCGTTGGCGAGAATAGGGTAGCCCGTGATGGATTTCTCTGCACTTACTGCCCAGTTGTTACTACCGATGCCTTCTTCCCTGGGAGCTCTTTCGGGCAATGCGGTCATTGGTTTTGCAGACAATGCAATGCTATCGCCGGGTATCATCGGCGGAACGGACTTCGGAATCGGCAGCCTGGCGAAATCCCACGTTGTACCGGAAGGGATAATAGGGCTTTCCTGCAACATGGGATAGTCGGGAAAGAGCTGGGCGATGGTTTCCTGGCCATATTTTTTCAATGCATTCGTCATAGCCAGCTCGTTGGAGCGCCCCGCAAGCGTAAGCGTCATCTGTTCGAGCATGTACATGGTATTGATCGGCTTCCAGGGCTCAGGTTGATATCCAAGGAGTTTGAATTCGATAGGGTAGTCCTTTGGAGCCAGTTGACGGATAAACGCATTCACCCCAGCCGTATAGCCAAGCAATGCCTCCCGCGAGCGCGGATCGGTCATAGCCATTTTCAGGTTGGCTTCTGCACCATAACCCATTCCGAGCCTGCGGCTCTGCTGGTCCAGACTGAGCGTGGCCGGGCCCAGTATTTCGGAGAGCCTGCCCGCCGCTGCGCGGGTTTGGAGGTCCATCTGCCACAACCGGTCTTTGGCGGTAATGTAGCCTTGTGCGTAAAAAAGGTCGAAGTCGTTTTTGGCAAAGATATGCGGCACGCCTGAGTCGTCGAAGCGGATCGTCACCTCGTCATGCAGGCTGTCGAGTTCCAGGGTTACCCGGGTTTTAGGGTCGATAACCTTTTCACTGTTCTGCCATAACCCGCAGAATGGGCTCAGGAACGGCCCGAGCGCGGGTGCAGGTGCCCAGGGCTTATCGAGCACATAAACGAGCCCGGCCGTGATCGCGATAAACAGAATTGCCTTTACAAACTTCATAGAGAGGATGTTGACGTGCTTTTACAGGAAAAGGGCACTATTCGGAAACTACTTGCACCATCGCCTCGATCAGTTGCAGGTCTGAATACATCACCGATTTTTCATCGGGAATTTCTCCGGCCATCGAAATGCCGTCAGGGAAAAACTTCTGCCGTGCGGGCCGGAATTTCTTCGCCGTCAAATGCAGTGAATGCACGCCGGCTGCTTTTAATTCCGCCGCATTGTGATGGTTTACGCCACCGCCTGCCATAATTTCGATCCTGCCATCGGCTTCTTTGGCGAGCTTGCTTAGCAGTTCCGTCGCCTGAATGGCCGCTGGCTTCTGCCCGGATGTGAGAATACGCTCGGCACCGGTGGCAATCACGTCTTTGAGCGCCTTCATCGGATCGGGGGTGAGGTCGAATGCGCGGTGGAAAGTGACTTTCAATGGAGCTGCGTAATCGACGAGGGCTTTGGTACGCGCCACGTCCACATGGCCGTCGGGGGTAAGAATGCCGAGAACGACGCCGTTTGCTCCCAGTTTTTTGGCAAGATCTATGTCCTTCCGCATGATTTCTTCTTCGAAAAAATCATATACAAAGTCACCGCCCCGTGGCCGGATCATCACATACAGCTGAATGTCAATGTTTTTTCTTACGATTTCGATGAGCCCGGCGCTGGGTGTGGTACCGCCTTCCCCGAGCCCGCTGCAAAGTTCAACCCTGCCTGCCCCGCCGGCCTGCGCATTGATACAGGATTCCAGCGAATAAGCGCAAATTTCAATAGTCATGATATGGTATTTGTAATGGTGAGGGAAATTAAGGGTTTTTCGGGGAGCGGGGAAATGTCGTGGTTACAAACTTTGTAAATCATTGAAGAATTACCAATCTTGTATATTATTTACCAAAATGGGAATTATTTTTAGCTTATGAGGATTATTACTCGTGGAACCCTTCGCGACTTTTGGGAGAGATATCCGGACGCTGAGCAAGAGCTTAAATATTGGCATGAAAAAATCAGGAATGCAGACTACCGAACTGCAAATGAGGTTATTGCGGATAATCCGAGAGCAGATACCGTTGGTAACAATAGGATCGTGTTCAATATCGGCAGAAATCGTTACCGGCTGATAGCTCTTTTCAAATACCAAATGCAGCGTGTATATATACGTTTTGTCGGCACACACAAGGATTATGATCGGATCACGGATATAAGGAACATATAAGGGTTATGAAATCACTGGAACAAATCAGAAGTGAACTGCGACCGATCCGGTTAGAAGCAGATTACAGGGAATATCTCGCAATAATCGATGAATTGGTGGATTGCGAAGAAAACAGCAAGGAGGAAGAGGTGCTTGAACTGGTGTCGATACTGGTAGAAAACTATGAGGCGACACATTATCCGATTGAAGCTCCCGATCCACTTGAAGCGATCAAGATCAGAATGGAAGAGCAAGGACTGAAGCGGAAGGATATGATCAATTATTTCGGGAGCGCCAGCAGAGTATCCGAAGTTCTCAACCGGAAGCGCCCGCTGACACTTGAAATGATCCGTAAGATTCACAAAGGCCTTGGTATTTCGGCGGAGACACTACTTGCTGTGTAAGTTTAAGTTATTGTAATTCAATACTTTAAATTGTACCCAAAAATTAAACTTGTAACCTGGCAATTATTTTTCTTTTTTTTTGCTTTAAGCTTTTAAAAGATATCAAATTTTTTACTTTTGCAGAAAAGTAAAGTAACCATTAATAGGCGAAAATATTATGTACTGGACTCTCGAACTCGCATCGTATCTTGAAGATGCTCCCTGGCCAGCTACCAAAGACGAGCTAATTGACTTTGCAATCAGAACAGGCGCTCCGTTAGAAGTAGTTGAAAACCTTCAGGAGCTTGAAGATGATGGTCAGCCTTATGAAAGCATTGAAGAGATTTGGCCCGACTATCCCACCAAAGACGATTTCTTTTTCAACGAAGACGAATACTAATGAAAACGGCACTCTATCGGTGCCGTTTTTTTTATGATATATGGTCCGCTTTTTTTACGTAACTCAATCTCCATATTGTTTTAAATCTGACAAAAGGAATGTAAATTGTTAGCGTTAACAAATGAGGAGGACGAGGTAAGTTACCGAAAGTGATTTAGTCATAACTCATAATTTATCCATTCCAACCCGATGGAGCTTCGATTGTTGAAAGAGCTGGTTAAGAAAGGTGAGGGGGAACATCTGGAATTCAAACTGAAATCCAATCACCCCGAGAAGATCGTCCGCGAAGTGGTTGCCTTCGCAAATTCAGGGGGCGGTAAGCTGATGGTCGGAGTGGGTGACGACAAGACCATAAAGGGTCTTAAAGATGCCGATGAGGATGAATACACCCTCACACGCGCCATCGACAAGTACATTTTCCCCAAAATCAGTTTCAAAAAAGAACGCGTGGCCATCACGCCCGACCGCGACGTGCTCGTGCTGACGATCCCGCGGAGCGTCGACAAGCCGCATTATGTGGTAGACGACACGGGTGCGCGCCAGGCGTACATCCGCGTGGAAGACAAGTCCATTCAGGCAAGTCGCGAAATGAAGGAAATCATGCGCCGGGGCCGCGGCGAGCGGGATATCAGTTTTCAGTATGGCGACAAAGAAGAAAAACTGATGAAGCTGCTCGACGAGAAGGAATCGGTCACGGTAGATCTGTTTGCGACATTTGCGGGAATACCCCGTAAAATTGCATCCAACACGCTGGTTGTGATGGTGCTGGCCCGGATACTGGACGTGCACCCGCAGGAAATGATCGATAAGTTCACCATGTCGATGGCATATCAATCGAATTAGCGGGCGGGTTTCAGGGCAGGCTTTTACCTCTGATATCACCGAAGCTACTATTCTTGGGCTCGCCGATCACCTGAGACCGGTAAATGCTCGTATGCCCTGACAGGAGATACGATACGACGCATGCTATGGCCACAAAAACGCCGCATTCGCTGCCGAACAGTTCGAGACCCATTAATATGCAAGCAAGCGGTGTGTTGGTAGCGCCGGCAAATACGGCCACGAAGCCCATTCCGGCGAGGAGCCCGACGGGTAACGGAATAAAGTACGATAATGCATTGCCCAGTGTGGCCCCAATAAAGAAAAGGGGGGTCACTTCGCCTCCTTTGAACCCGGCACTCAAGGTGACGATGGTGAAAATGATCTTTAATGCAAAATCCTGCGGCGGCAAATGCATTGTGAATGAATCGACAATCACTGGGATTCCCAAGCCAATGTAGCGGGTTCCTATCAACCATACGCCTAATGAAACCGCTAACCCTCCAATCACCGGCCTGAGCGGCGGATAGGTAATCCGCTGTTTGAATTGCTGGGAAGAAAAATGAATGGTTTTGCTAAAGACGGCTGCAACGATTCCAAATGCAATGCCGGCGAGTATCGCGTAAATCAGATTGACAAGGGACATTTCCGGAATAGCCGGAATGTGGTAATGCGTGTGCCGGACCTGCCACCAATCTGTAACGAGGCTTGCAATGATAGCCGAGGCAAATGCGGGAAAAATGGCATCATATTTGAGCCTTCCTATTAGAAATACCTCCAGTCCGAAAATAGCACCCGCCAGCGGCGTCCCGAAAACCGATCCGAAACCGGCACTGATAGCGGATATAAGTAATATTTTGCGGTCATATGCATTCAGCTTGCATAGTTTGCTGAATTGTTCCCCGATGGCCCCTGCCATTTGAAGGGCGGTCCCCTCCCGGCCTGCCGATCCGCCGAATAAATGCGTGGTAACCGTTCCCAACAGCACGAACGGTGCCATCCTGAAGCGGATGAATTCTTTGGGATCCTGGATTGTCTCGATCAGCAGGTTATTTCCCCGCTCGACTTCTTTTCCGAAATGGTGATAAAGCAAACCAATAGCGAAACCCGCAACCGGTAGCAACCAGATGATCCATTGATGAGATTCTCTTATTTGGGTAGCCCAATCGAGCGATACGAGGAAAAAGGCAGAGGCCGAGCCTATGAGACTACCGGTTATCGAACAAATGACGAGCCATTTCGCAATGTAAAGCGTGGAAGGGAACCGTTTGTTCAGGCTTGAAAGCTGGCCAAGAAGTGAATTGGAGGAAGACACCATTTCCTTTTTTGCAAAAGTAGCAAAAATCTTTTTGTGCAAACCTCAAAAATAAATCGCCAGCACCCTCAGGCATTGGCGATTTGGATTAGCTTGATTTCAGAAATCAGAACGGCAGGTCGTCCGATTCGTCTTCGGTGAAGGTTGTTACCGGCGGAACAGGGTTGCCACCTGCATTATAAGGTGCACCGCCACCGTTTGCTCCCGCTTTTTCCACTTTCCAGGCGCGTACCTCTGTGTACCAGCGTGAGTTGTACTCGCGGCTTTCCACATCGATGGAGGCGGTTACCGAGTCGTTTACTTGCAGGTTCGACTGGTCTATCTTGTCACCCCACAGTGAAATGCATACTTTTTTAGGATATTGCGAGGGTATTTCAAGAATAAATTCCTGTTTGCGCCACATCCCGTTTTTTCCCTGGCCTGTAACTTCCGGCAGCAAAGCAATGACAGTTCCTGATACTTCCATTGATCAATTATGTTTTAGTGTCTCTTTCAAAAATGGTTCCAAAAGTAAGCGTTTTGGTTGTCGATTGCAATGCTGAATGCTAATCGGTACCGATCGCCTGGTCGAGGTCGGCGATAATATCTTCTACATCTTCGATGCCTACGCTGAGCCTTATCAAAGTATCTTTCAAGCCAATTTTAAGACGTTCTTCACGCGGCATGCCGCCGTGCGACATGCTCGCCGGGTGTGTACAAAGCGATTCCACACCACCCAGTGACTCGCCTAATGCGAATATCCGCAGATTTTCCATTGTACGAACGGCTTTTTCATAGCTGTCGTCTTTCAATTCAAAAGACACGACTCCGCCAAAGCCGCGCATTTGTTTTCCGGCCAATTCGTGGCCGGGATGGTCGGGCAGGCCGGGGTAATACACTTTCCCGACTTTCGGATGGGCCGCCAGCCAAACGGCTACTTGCCCGGCATTCTCGCAATGGCGCTGCATTCTTATATGCAGCGTTTTAATTCCTCTCAATACCAAAAAACAATCCTGCGGGCCCGGCACCGCGCCGGTAGCGTTCTGGATGAATTTTAGCTGAGCGGCGAGTTCGTCGTTGCTGGTGATGAGCGCCCCCATTACCGTGTCGGAATGGCCGCCGAGGTATTTGGTTACCGAGTGCATGACAATGTCCGCACCGAGGTCCAGCGGGTTTTGCAGATATGGCGATGCGAACGTGTTGTCGACGCAGGTCAGGATATTGCGTTCTTTGCAAACGCTGGTAACACTTTCGATATCTATGATTTTCAGCAAAGGATTTGTAGGCGTTTCCAGCCATACCATTCGCGTTTTTTCTGAAAGCAGCCGGTCGATTTCGCCGACCTCCCCGATATCCACAAACTTGAAAACCAGTCCCAACGGCTCGAAAATGCGTTTCATGAGGCGGTAGGTGCCGCCGTAGATGTCGCTCGGGGCGATGATCTCGTCGCCGGGTTTGAACAATTTCAGGACAGCGTCGGTGGCAGCGAGGCCGGAGGCGTAGCAAATGCCGTGTTTACCGTTTTCCAGAGCGGCGAGGGCCGTTTGCAATGCGGTTCTCGTGGGGTTGCTGCTGCGGGCGTATTCGTAGCCTTTGTGCTTGCCGGGACTTTCCTGGACGTAGGTGGAAGTCTGGTAAATCGGCGTCATGATAGCGCCGGTAGTAGGGTCCGGCTCGACGCCGGCGTGTATGGCTTTGGTTCCGAATTTCATTTTTAAGCATTGAAATTGCCACGAAGACGCGAATTATCACGAATGTAACTTAGTGTTTATCCGGGCCTTTGTAGCATAAAAAATATATTACTACAAAAGCAAGTTCACAAAAACCTTTTGTCAAAACAACTGGTTATCCAATTAGAAAAAGTAAAGCCGATTAGCCTTGGAAACGTCAACGCCAAAAAGATTTTCACTTCCGGTCGTCGTAAGCATATTGATGACGATCGTACCATTGGTGACGACCTCTATTATAACAGCTTGGGCTATCAACCATGAAGAGATACTCCGTGAACTGCCTTTGGCATGGTGGCTTGGCGTCACATTGATCCTCACACTGGCCTCTTCCGCCGCGTTGACGCCCCCTACATTTCTGGCACTGGTTTATGGTTACTTCCTCGGCTGGTCCTCGCTCCCGATGCTTTTCGCGTTGAACATCGGCGCTATATCCATTATATATGTATCCGCGCATTTTCTGCACGCGGCGTCCGTGCGAAATTACCTGATCCAGGTTTATCCACAGGTCAGCACGCTGCTGCGACGGTTTTACAAAAACGAGTTGAGGCTTATATTTTTTGCAAAACTCTCTCCGGTGTTGCCGTTTGCGATTACGAACCTGTTTTTTGCTATGGCCGGCGCACGTTTCAAACAGGTGCTCACCGGCGGGACATTAGGCATGATCCCGAGAACATTACTGGCTGTCTGGGCAGGGAAGGAAGCACAGGATATCCGCTATTTGCTCGAACATCCGAATGAAGGATTGGCTACAAAAATCGTGCTGATAGCCCTCATTGTGATATCAACCGTGGGGATCGGATATTTCTTTAAAGACAGAAGTATAGTAGAATCATAGGGTGATTTTTTGACGCACCGGGTCTGCTTTGATAATATCGTACAATAATACGCTACAAAACGCTACAAAACCATCGGCTTCATCCTGTTTCTTTGTGGTAAAGTTATAAATACCCGAAAAGTAGAATGAAATCCTTACCTGTCATTGATCTTGTCATTGTAATTGCCTACCTGGTAGGCATGGTTGCCGTAGGGGTTTACTTTTCAAGGAAGAATACCAATGCCGAGCAATTCACCAAAGCTTCGGGGCGCATCCCCGGCTGGGCGATCGGTATTTCTATTTATGCGACGTTTTTGAGCAGCAATACTTTCCTCGGCGTGCCGGGCAAGGCATTCGGGAGCAACTGGAGTTCTTTTGTATTCAGCTTGTCGATGCCATTTGCGGCCTGGGTGGCCACCAAGTTTTTCATACCTTTTTACAGAAGTACAGGCGAAGTTTCGGCTTATACGCACCTCGAACACCGTTTCGGGCCTTGGGCGCGTACTTATGCGGTGATCTGCTTCCTCCTGACCCAGCTCGCCCGCATGGGATCCATTTTCTTCGGGATCGCATTGAGCTTACAGGCACTGACGGGCTACCCGATGTCGACGATCATGATCGTCGTAGGGATTTGCATCGTTTTGTACACGGTAATGGGGGGTATGGAAGCGGTGATCTGGACGGAAGTCGTGCAGGGAGTCATCAAAACCATTGGAGCACTCGTGATACTTTACCTGGTCGTGGTGGGGGTATCGGGCGGGATGCCCAGCATTATCGAAATTGGTAAAGCGAACGATAAATTCAGTCTGGGCACATTTGCGCCGGATTTTACGACCGCGTCATTCTGGGTCATTTTGCTCTACGGGTTTTTTATGAACCTGAACAATTTTGGCATGGACCAGAATTACGTGCAGCGGTACCACACCACCTCATCGGCCAAAGAGGCGGCGGGCTCGGTATGGCTTTGCGTGTACCTGTATGTGCCTGTATCACTGATATTCTTCTTGTTGGGAACTTGCCTTTTTGCCTACTATCAGGGCAATCCGGAGTTGCTGCAAACCATTAAAATGCAGGTGGCCGCTGAAAAACTGCCGGGAGGGACTGCGGACGCCGTCGCTAATCTCGCTGCGACGCTCACACCGGCCGATTATGGCGACAAGGTAATGCCGCATTTCATGGTCAATAAAGTGCCGGTTGGCTTGCTCGGGTTGATCATTGCTGCGATCATGTCGGCTGCGATGAGTACGATCAGCTCAGGAATGAATGCTTCGGCGACGGTATTTTCCGTGGATATTTATCAAAAATATATCAAATCCGACCTGACTCCAAAGCAATCGCTCCGCCTGCTCTACATTGCGACCACCGTTTTCGGCTTACTGGGCATGATTACCGGCATTGCGATGATCGGGGTGAAAAGTGTGCTGGATGTGTGGTGGATGCTTTCAGGGATTTTTGCAGGTGGAATGCTCGGATTGTTCCTGCTGGGTATCATCTCGAAAAGTACGAGAAATACCGAGGCGCTTACGGCAACAATTATCGGGATCGTGGTCATCATTTGGATGACATTCTCGACGCAGCTTCCCGACACCTATTCACATTGGCGAAACCCGCTCCACCAGAACATGATTATGGTGGTAGGAACACTGACGATCTTTTTGGCCGGCGTGCTGCTTACCAGGCTCAGACGCAAGGAACCGGTTGAAAAAGATGTGCTTTTGCACGGTTAAGTAACCATAGGCCCGGCCCCTAGCCGGATTTTAGAATACTTTTCTTACACGCATAATAAATCAAACACGATGTCATCTGTAACGTCTTCCTCCGTGTTGTTGCCGCAAGGCTTCATACCCGTCATGCTCACGCCTTTCCTTGAAACCGGGGAAGTGGATTACGATGGATTAAAAGCATTGACGGACTTGTATCTCGAAGCGGGTGCCGCAGGGCTCTTTGCGAACTGTCTTTCAAGCGAAATGTACGAGTTGTCGGTGGAAGAGCGACTGAAAGTAACGCAAACGGTGGTCGAACATACGGCGGGACGTGTGCCTGTGGTGGCGACAGGAACCTTCGGAGGGCCGATCCCGGAGCAGGCGCAATTCGTAAAACGTATATATGATACCGGTGTACAGGCGGTTATTGTCATCACCGGATTGCTGGCAGATGAGGACGAATCGGACGAAATATTTATCCAGCGGACCAAAGAACTGATTAGTCTCACGGCGGACATTCCACTGGGTTTTTATGAATGCCCCGTTCCCTATAAAAGATTGATTAGCAGTGAAGTACTGGCTGAGCTGCTGCCTTCGAACCGCATTATTTATCATAAGGACACCTGCCTTGACATCGAAGAAGTTGTCCGCAGAATTCAGGTGGCGGACGGCTACCGTTTCGGGCTGTATGACGCTTATATGGTGAATGCGGTTGCCTCGCTTAACGCAGGCGCGGCCGGGTTGTCATGTATTCAGGGAAACATTTATCCCGAGCTGATCGTCTGGATTTGTGAAAATTATAACAATGCGGACAGGCAGGAGGAGGTGAAACTGCTGCAACAGTTCTTCGTTGACTCGATGGACATTGTGCATTCAGCCTATCCGATTATTGCGAAGTATTGTTTGCAAAAAAGAGGTTTCCCTATTTCTACCTACACGCGGCGCGAGGTAGGCGAGCTCACGCGCGACTTGCAGGAGCGTGCGGACCAGTTGCTGGACGAGGTGGACCGTATACAGGCAGAGCTTGGGATTACCAGTGTATTTAAGAGGACATTCGAAGCACCATTGAAATAACCCAATCGGATCAAACCCTAATATTTGAGCTATGACTTTTCCTAACCAGCAAATTTTGGATCGGGTAACCGAGGGTGATGAGGCTGCATTTACACAACTCCGTTCGTATTTCCATGTCCCTGCATTTAAATTTTGTTCCGTCCTTTTGAAAGATGAGACAGAAGCGGAGAATGTCATCAATTCTGTTTTCAACAAGATTTGGAACGAGCGGTTGGATCTGCAAACGGAGGGTAATTTTCAGTCTTATCTGTTCAGTAGCCTGAAAGAGCAGATTTTTGGGGAAATGAAAAAGTATAACGATCCCGCCGCGCGCAAGCAATATCTGGATCGTATACAGTCGTATCGCGCCAGCTAATCAACGCAACCATCGGTGAGTAATATTAGTATTACGCTATTTAATAGTATTTTTTTAGCATTTTGTCGATGGGGCAGGATGGATTATTAAAAAAATTTCTTTTAAATTGAGCAATGGCAGCCAACCTAAACTCTGCCGGCATTGATTTAAAATGAAACCGCATTTCCATAAGGTCCCTATTCCGTCGAGGACTTCGTTCAGTATCCGTCATGACAAAGACTCAGGCTTTGGCACGGTTTGGCATTACCACCCCGAGCTCGAACTGCATTATCTGGTCAAGGGAAAGGGGGTAAGGTTTATTGGAGATAATATTGGTAACTTTTCCGACGGCGAGCTGATCTTGCTCGGTGAGAACCTGCCGCACACCTGGCGGGTGGAGGAAGGGGCTAGTAATACGGCGGTGGAAGTGATTATTATTCACTTTTTGCCCACCTGCCTCGGAAGTGAGCTGCTGCTGCTACCGGAGGCTTATCAGATCCCGAAACTGTATGAACGTGCGAAGAGAGGTCTTCTGATTCGTGGCGAAGCAAGGGAAAAGGTGATTCGCCTGATGCATTCTGCCGTGGACGCGGAAAATCTCGACCGGCTGATCGCATTGCTTTCGATCCTGAAAATTCTGGCGGAGGCCAGCGAATATGAAACGATCGCTTCGGCACATGCATTCTATAAATCCAACGACGCCGAAACGCTGCGTCTGAATAAGATCTACGCCTACACGCTTTCTAACTACCGCAACGATATTTCATTGCAGGATGTGGCGTCGATCGCCAATCTGGGCATTACGTCTTTTTGCAGGTATTTCAAATTGATGACCAAAAAGACCTATAACGACTTTCTGGTGGAGATCCGGATCAGTCAGGCATGTAGGTTCCTGATCGAGGATAAAATGGCAACGGAAGTGATTTGTTTCGAGTGCGGTTTTAATAATGTATCCAATTTTTACCGGCATTTCAAGAAAGTTACCGACATGACGCCTTTGGAATACAAGCGGAAATACCTTTATAAAGCCGCACCCGAAATGGTCTGATCATTTATCGTGATTTTTCATCCATTCATCCATCGAGAACCGGCCCGAACCTATAATGGAGAACGTTACTACCAGCATCAGCGTGATCATCGAGAGCCATAGCTCTGAATTGAGATAGGAAAAACCCATCCGGATATTGACAAAGAACACGGCTGTAAGCAGGATCGGGATCTGAATGATGGAAGCGATTCTGGTCAGGCACCCCATTGCAATCAGGAACCCGCCAAAAATGTGCGCAAAAGCTACGTAGTGAACGGCTGTGACGGTGTACAAATGGAAGTCGAGGCCGGTAACCAGATGAGACAACTTGGTAGTATCGCTGATGAAGCTGATACCCTTAGCAAACAAAAATACTCCCAAAGCGATACGAACTATGTCCATCCACGCCGGATGGTGCGTATCACCCCAATGCTCGATTCGATCCATCATGTTCATAACTTCTCAAATTTTGGTTTCAAGAAAGTTACAGTATTGAATGGACTATGTCAAGGGAAAATGGCTTTTTTCCAAGCCTGTCGAGCGCTGGAAATCAATGTTTTTCGATCAGGGAATTGTGTTTGGTATCCTTCATTTTGAGATAGACGATCAGCGAAACGAAAATGCAGATCGTCACATACCAGTAGTACCACGTCTCATGCCCTAGATTTTTGGCCCATAATGCCAGGTACTCCGCGGTTCCGCCAAACACCGCCACCGCAATCGAATAGGGCAGTCCCACGCCCAGCGCGCGCACCTCCACGGGAAACAACTCTGCCTTCACTACCGCATTGATAGAGGTATACCCGCTCACGATGATCAGAGCGGCCATCAGTAGCCCGAATGCCGGCCACATTCCGGTAGTATGGCTGAGTGTAGTGAGTAGGGGATAGGTAAAAATTGTCCCTAAAACCCCGAATGCGATCAGCAACGGCCGACGACCTATACGATCGCTAAGCGCCCCGAAAACGGGTTGCAGTGCTGCAAATATGAACAGGGAGCAAAAAGTCAGTATCGTCGACTGGTACTTGGTGAGTCCGACGGTGTTGACCAGGAACTTCTGCATATAGGTGGTGTAGGTATAAAAAGCCAGCGTACCACCGGAAGTGAGGCCTATTACCACCAAAACGGCCTTTGGATGCTTCATAAGTTCTTTCAGCGAACCTTCTTTTTTCATTTTCAGGTCCTTGGATTGAAAAGCTTCCGTTTCGTTGAGGTGGGCGCGGAGGTATAATGCTACCAGCGACAGCAATGCACCGATCACGAACGGGATGCGCCAGCCCCATTCATGCATCTGCTGGTCGGTGAGGAAGATGTTTTGCAAAATCAGTTGTAAACCGAGAGCGATAAGCTGCCCGCCAATGAGTGTAACGTATTGAAAACTGGAAAAGAATCCCCGTTTTTCTTCCGTTGCCACTTCGCTGAGATAGGTGGCCGAAGTACCGTATTCGCCACCGACGCTCAACCCCTGGAGCAATCGGGCGATCAATAGCAGGAGCGGGGCGGCAATTCCAATACTGTTGTAACCCGGCAGAAACGCGATCAGCAGCGAGCCAAGCGACATGAGGAGGACCGAAATCGTCATCGCCACTTTCCGTCCCCGGTTATCCGCCAGTTTGCCAAATACATAACCGCCAATCGGCCGCATCAGGAAACCTACCGCAAAAATGCCTGCCGTATTGATCAGCTGGACTGTCGGGTTCGAATCGGGAAAGAAGGTGCCGGCAAAATAGAGGGAAAAGGCGGAATAGGCGTACCAGTCGTACCATTCGACAAGGTTACCGGCCGATCCGCCGATAATGGCTTTGAGGCGCCAGCTGGTATCGTCTTTGTGTAAAGCTTGCTCCATAAATAGGGATTAGGTTTTCCCAATTTACTTAAATAAAGTACAAATCCATGCGGCAGCATGCTCCACCAGCCGGGTATGGCCGCTTTTTAATGCAATGTATTGATTTTGGGGAAGTAACTGCGCCAGCTTCCGGACGGCTTTGGGTTTGAGCAAACTATCATAAACACCTGCGAAAAGATAAATCGTTACCTGATTGGCATTCGCTGTTTTTACCAACGCGGGAATATCGAACCGCAAATCGCGGAAAGCGATCCATGACCGGTAAATGGTCTGCCTTTTCTCCGGTGTATTCAGAACTTGCTGGGTAAACCGCACCAGGCTTTTGCTGGCCAGTTGCAACGTTCTCGCTATCTGGACGCCGGGGAAAAACACGCCCGGATGCCGCATGAGCCAGCAATAAATCCACCTCGCAGGCGGAACGCGCGTCGCGAGCGTGTACATAGGATGCTCGGACACGCCGTCGGGCGCGATCAGAAAGGCGTTGTCGATGTTTTCAGGAAATGCTTCCAGTGTAGCCAGCGCAAAGCGGCCACCGATGCTGAAACCGGTAATGTCGAAACGGGTAATGTGGTTTTGGTTGAGTAAAGATTGAATACTTTCCTTCCAGGCTGTTTTTGAAATGACTTCAAATGGGACATCGCTGTTCTGGCCGTGAAAGGGGAGGTCGAATGCGTAAATGGTATAATGTTCACCCAGGGATTTTTCGACAGCCGAGAAGCATGCGGTGCCATCTTGTCCTATTCCGTGGAATGCGAGGAGAATGTTCGGGCCGGAGCCTAGTTTGGTATGTGGGAGTCGGTAGGTCAAACTTTACCAGTGGGTTACTATATCGTAAGCCGGGAAATCAGGGTCTCTTGTCAGCACTTCAAAGCCCTCTTCGATGCTTTGTGCTATAATCATCCGATCAAAAGGATCTCTGTGGAAGAATTCGAGTTTGCTCAGTCGGAGAGTGTGGGATAGTTTGATCGGCAAAATAGTGATCTCTGTCTGGGACAATTCGAATAGAAATGCTTCAATGGATCTCGTCAATTTAAGTTTTCCCAAACTCACTTTAATGCCAATCTCCCAAATTGACGCGATGCTGACATATTTCTGGGTTTCCGTTTCTTCAACAATACTTCTGGCAGCTTTTGACAAGTTATCGTTGCCTTCCAGGAACCAGATCAACGTGTGTGTATCTAAAATGTACTTCATTACATATATTCTTTGAGGTCGTCTAACGGTTCATCAAAATCATCAGACATGACGAATGTGCCTTTCATCATTCCAAAGCGAAGCGGCTTTTTCGGGACATCCGACTCTGTGTGTTTTTGAAGAAGAAAGTCGATATAATTATCAACCTCGTCTTTTAGCTTCTCAGGCAAAGCAGACACTTTTTTCAACAATTCTACATCGCTCATAGTCTTACACTTTTATGAGTAAGTTACCACAAAAATGAAGAACCTCCAAGCTTAGGGTCTGAGCCTGGTTGCTTGGAGGTTTTCTAACTTCTACGCTTCCATCAAATAGGCCTTGATAAACCCATTGATATCTCCATTCAGCACAGCTTCCGTATTCGAAGTCTGGTAATCGGTGCGGTGGTCTTTCACGCGGCGGTCGTCGAGGACGTAGCTGCGGATTTGGGAGCCCCACTCGATCTTGCGTTTGGACGCTTCCACTTCGGCGCGGGCCGAGTTGCGTTTTTCGAGCTCGATCTGGTACAAACGCGATTTCAGCAACCGGATCGCCACCTCTTTGTTCATCAGCTGCGAGCGTTCCTGCTGGCAGGCGATAATGATGCCCGAGGGCTTGTGGTGCAAACGAACCGCGGTTTCTACCTTGTTTACGTTCTGTCCACCGGCGCCACCTGATCGGTAAGTATCCCAGGTAATGTCGGCCAGGTTGACGTCGATCTCGATATTGTCGTCCGCGAGCGGGTACACATACACCGACGTGAAGGACGTGTGCCGGCGCGCATTCGAGTCGAATGGTGAAATGCGTACCAGGCGGTGTACGCCGTTCTCCGATTTCAGGTTACCGTAAGCATATTCGCCATCGATTTCGAGTGTCACGGATTTTACTCCGGCCACATCGCCATCCTGCAAATCCACCTGGCGGACCTTGTAACCATTCTTTTCTGCCCACATGATGTACATCCGCATGAGCATCGATGCCCAGTCCTGCGACTCGGTACCACCCGCTCCCGCATTGATCTCGATCACGGCGGGCAATTCGTCGCCTTCTTCTCCCATCATCTTCCTGAACTCGATTTCGTCCAGTTTGTCAGAGAGTTTTTTGCCTTCTTCGTCCACCTCTTCTTCGGTGGCTTCGTCGGCTTCGTAAAATTCCCAGATCGTGTCCAGATCGTCGCGCAGGCGGGCGAGTTCTTCATATCCGTTGGTCCAGAATTTAAGACCACGGATTTCTCTCATCACCTTTTCCGCACGCGTCGAATCGTTCCAGAATTCTGGTTGAACAGTCTGCTGTTCAAGTTGTCCTAGCTGTTGTTTCCGGTTAGCGTAGTCAAAGATACCTCCCCAAAGCCTCTACACGGGCTTTCAAGTCTTTCAATTGCTCTGCAGTCATTGAATTTTTTGAATTTAAGTTAAAAAAATACTTTACTGTTAATCAAACGATTATGCTACTGTTGCCCAAGTGATTACGGTATTGTCACCCTGAGCGAAGTCGAAGGGTAATTGTAACATCGTACGTGCCCTTCGACTTCGCTCAGGGTGACACTGTGGTTAAACCCTCTGGGTTGCGACAGGAGCTAACTTCCACAAAGGTAGAACAATTCGCAACAATGGTCTGTTTCACTCAAATAGGGCGCATTGCAGATGTAGGCATTCTGGCAAATCGTCTTAACTTTGCGTCAAAATTTTGTCAACCCATTTCGTACAATAAAAATACCGGAAAATGGCTCAAACATATGATGTGATTGTAATTGGTAGCGGCCCCGGGGGTTATCCCGCAGCCATTCGTGCTTCCCAATTAGGACTTAAAGTTGCTATTGTTGAAAAAGAAAGCTTAGGAGGGATTTGCCTTAACTGGGGTTGTATCCCGACGAAAGCGTTGCTGAAAAGTGCTCAGGTATTCGAGTATATCAAGCATTCAAAAGATTACGGTATTAATGTAAGCGAATCTTCGGCTGATTTCGGTGCGGTGATCAAACGCAGCCGCGGTGTTGCCGATACCATGAGCAAAGGGGTGTCGTTCCTGATGAAAAAGAATAAAATCGATGTCATCATGGGTGCCGGTAAGGTGAAAGGCCAGAAAACGGTTGAAGTAATTGATAAGGATGGCAAAAAGACCGATTACAGCGCTTCAAAAGGGGTAATCATCGCAACCGGCGCACGCGCACGCGAATTGCCGAACATCAAGCTCGACGGACAGAAGATCATCGAATACCGCAAGGCGATGAGCCTCGAAAAACAGCCGGCTTCCATGCTGGTAATCGGTTCGGGTGCGATCGGAATGGAGTTCGCTTACGTCTATAACTCAATGGGAACCAAGGTTACCGTGGTGGAATTCCTCCCTAATCTGGTTCCGGTTGAAGACGAAGAGATCTCAAAAGAGATCGCAAAGCAATACAAAAAGATCGGTATCGAAACTTTGGTAAACTCTTCGGTTGAGAAAGTGGATACCAGTGGTAAAGGATGCAAAGTGACCGTGAAAACTCCGGAAGGTGAGAAAACTTTCGAGGTGGACGTGGTGCTTTCGGCAGCGGGTATCGTAGCGAATATCGAAAACATCGGCCTGGAAGAAACCGGTATCAAAACCGACAAAGGCAAAATCGTTGTAAACGAATGGTACGAAACCAGCGTTCCCGGCTTCTACGCGATCGGTGACTGTACGCCCGGCCAGGCATTGGCGCACGTGGCAACTGCCGAAGGTATTATTTGCGCTGAGAAAATCGCAGGCCATAAAACCGAAGCGCTGGACTACGGAAACATCCCTGGATGTACTTATTGCCAGCCTGAGATCGCATCGGTAGGTTTCACCGAGAAAAAGGCGAAAGAAGCAGGTTACGATATCAAAGTTGGTAAATTCCCATTCAAAGCTTCCGGTAAGGCGGTAGGAGCGGGCGTTACCGACGGCTTCGTAAAAGTAATTTTCGACGCGAAATACGGGGAGTTCCTCGGAGCCCACATGATCGGCGCGAACGTAACCGAAATGATCGCTGAGGTGGTAGTAGCCCGCAAGCTGGAAACTACTTCCCACGAGATTATGCGTGCGATCCACCCACACCCAACCATGTCGGAAGCATTGAAAGGTGCTACCGAGGCGGCTTACGGTGAGGCGATTGATTTGTAAAATGGACTTCGGCTGTCGGCTTTCGGCTTTCGAAATATCATAGTAGCAATGCCCGGGGGATTTTCCGGGCATTGCTGTTTTTTGGGTGTTAGCTTTTTTGGAATTAATTTTAATAAAATACTGCTCAACATTCCTATGTCTGCCAGCGCGATCATCAAGCAACATTCCGATAATCTCGACGCGTTTATTCGCCTGAATGGCGTTGCAGGCAAGCTTTACCGTTCGAATCCAGCACATAAAAACAAGCATTCGATGGACATTAGCAGCGAGGATGTTTTACAGCTATTGAAAAGCCTGAATCTGTACCAGGTCAGGTATCTTTTGGTAGGCGGAATGGCCGGCGTAGTTCACGGGCATATCCGCACAACCCTGGATATGGACGTTTGGATAGGCAATACCCACGGGAATACGGAAGCATTTGTACAGGCATTGCTCGAAAACGATGTCATCGGGGCTGAACTTTTAAGAACTATGCCCCTGATTTTCGGCTGGACGTCGGTACGTTTTGGAAAATCAGGGTTTGAGCTTGATTTGGGGCATTCCTTGAAAGCATTCGCCGAAAGCGATTTTGATGCCTGTTACGAAAGAGGCCTGATTGCCGACTACGATGGCGTGCCTTTCAGGGTTATCCAGCTGCGTGACCTCATCACCGAGAAAAGAGCAACTGCCAGAAAGAAAGATTTGGCTGATCTGGAAGAATTGCAGCGCCTTTGGGAAGAGCAAAATTGACCGCAATCTCAGCTTGAAACGCCGAAAGCCGACAGCCGATTGCCGAAGTCCTACTTCACCTTCTGCCGCCGCTGCATTGCCTCCCGCCAGGTCGTCAGCACAATCCCCTCCTTCTCAATATACTTCCGCAATTCCGGGTCGATCATGGCCAGGAAATCGCCTTCGCGGGTGGGCCATGAATCGGAGATTTGCGGGAATACTTCCGTGTGGATCGTGCAATGCATGATAACCATCGTCAGGCCGGGTTTCAGCTTGCCGATCGCTTCGATGTATTTGGCTGTTTTATACTTTTGCAGTGCCTTTTCAGATTGATCGCCGTTAGCAGGCCCTTTCCAGCCGTAACTGCTGTTTTCAAGATCGTCGAGCACGGGTAACCCTGCTGCCCAAAGTTGTTTTCCTACTTGCTGGGTCATTTCAAATCGTTCCGCAATCATTTTTTCCTCGCCCTTAATGGCCGTATTATGGCCGCCAGGGAACATTACGGGGATTTTTTCCTGCATTCCCACTTTTAAATACCTTTCCAAAAACTCCGGCGTTGCGAATAACGTACCCATATGCGAATCGAGGTGCGTAGGCTCGAAGCCCATTGTGCGTGCGCGTTCAAGTTGCGCGCGGATTTCCGTTTCCACTTCATCCGGTGAGGCATTTTTCACGACATCTGCAACGCTCCGCCATAATGCACCCTCCTGATCCGTCAGGCCCTTCACATTGTTTTTCCCTGCCAGCGGCCCCCAGCGGTAGTCCTTCCATTCGGAGGTCATGGTCAAATGCAGGCCGGCATCGATGTCTCTGTTTTCCTTCCAATAATGCACAAAACCCGGGACCCAGCCACACGGCATCATTACGCTCAACGAATTGGCGACACCTTCCCGGATCGCCTTGATAGCGCCCTGGTTGGATTCATAAGACATTCCCACGTCGTCGACATGGATAATCAGCACCTTTTTGCCTTTGGGATAGCCGAGTTTTTCCGCGTAGGTGGGTTCGTGTGTTTGGGCGGAGGCGATCGTGTGGATGGCGACCAGGATCAGAAAATACAGTTTTTTCATAAATGGCTGTTGATTTTAAGGGCTTGAATAGCTGGTTATTAGTACTTGCAGAATGCAAATTAGTACTACCCTGGTAATGTATTCAGTTTTGATTAAAAAAGTGTGAAGCAAATGTTTTCCCAAACAACGGAAGCACAATAGCCCAATCCTTTTCGCGTTATTTGCCAACATTTTAACGCATCCCCTAACTTCCTGCATGGCTAACTCGCGCAACCTGTTAACCTGTCTGCTATTGTGCATGATTATTCCTGCACAAGCTCAGCATTTTTCTCTAAGCCGCCTTTTTTATCCCAATCTGACCCTCAAAGCAGATTATACTGTGCCTTCGAGTCTGGATGGTGTACGGGACTACGGCGTTTCGAGGACGGGCTTTTTCGGCATTATACCTCTGCAGAGCGAGGTGCAGCTCGGTTACAGCTTGCGCAAAAAGTTCGATTTGAGGGCTGTTCACACGGTTGCCATCGCGCAGTACACTCAGATTCAGCCGACTTTCGACGGTAAGAACGATCCATCCAACGGCTACAAAACGTTATCGCTCGGTATCATCCGTTTGCAGGCAAGTATCAAGGACCGGCTTTGGGTTTATGGCGGTGGATTGGGAATGACAGAGAGTAATGAGACGTTTTTCAGCCCGCAGCCATTTTTCTGGGGCGGCGCGGCACGGATGCACATTCTCGGGCTCCGTACCCAGTTTATGTACGGTTCCGTGCTGGCTTATAACCAGAAGCTGCGTTTCATACCGGTGTTTGGAGTAAATAAAGGATTGGGCAAACACTGGCGGGTTTCTGCATTGCTGCCTTTTATGGTCAATGCAAATTACAAGGCTACCAAATGGTTCAATGTCGATTTCCTGGCGGGGTTGAGCGGGTACAGCGGTGGGTTCCAGGTGCAAACGCCCGAGGAAAAAGCGTTGCGGCGCGAAAATTACCGTCAGATTAAAACCGGTGTTGCCGCTAATGTGCACCTGTTTTCGGTGCTGAATGTCTCGCTGGAAGCCGGCGTGACGACGTTCCGGCAATTGCGCACATTTAATAGTGCCCGCGAAAATCTTACCTCGTATACGCCCGCTACCACGCCTTACATAGGCGCCAGCGTGCGCTACATCACGAGCCGGTCACGCTTGTCGTCAAAATTTATGCGAAGAATGAGCCTTGGCGAAGGCGGTATCAATTGGTGAGTTTATATCAGCTTTTGGGCTTCAGATTTCAGCAGCTCCTTATCGATAGGCACTACACCGACCATTTCACAAACCAGCCCGCCGCCGAGATTTGAAATAGCGGCCACGCTTTTCGGAGGCAGGCCCAATGCTACACAGCAGGCGGCGATGCTGATCACCGTATCACCGGCACCGGAAACGTCGGCGATCTGGCGGATATGCGCCGGAAGTTTGTGGGTTTCGTTGTTGAAATCAATAAAAACACCCCTTTCTGATAAGGTGATCAATGCGCCGTTGACTTGGAGCGTATCTTTCAAATGCTGAACAGTCGCTTTCAGTTCGTCCAGGTTATCCACATTGAAATCCACTTTTAAACCCTCGCGGAGTTCTTTCAGGTTTGGTTTGAAAAGCGTGGTGTGGTTATAGGCGAGGAAATTGCGCTTCTTGGGGTCTACAACGGTCGGGACGTTGTTCGCGTTGGCAAATGCGGTGATTTCGGCGATGGATTCGGGCGTGAGCACGCCTTTGTCGTAATCTTCAAAAATAATGACCTGGCAGGAAGGGATCAGTTCCTTGGCTTTCGCGATCAGTTTTTCGGTTTCGGATTTTGAAACCGGTTTGTCGGTCTCGGTATCGATCCGCACAACCTGCTGGGAGCCGGCGATAATGCGCTCTTTAATAGTAGTAATGCGATGTTCGCTACGGATCAGGCCTTCGCAGTTCAGTCCTTTTTCTTTCAGGCTGTTTTCGAGAAGATCGCCAGGGCTGTCCGTGCCGATTACCGAGCATATGATGGCTTCTGCACCAAGAGATTGCACGTTCAGTAGCACATTGCCTGCGCCGCCCAGCCGGTATTCCCTTTTTTGAACATTGACCACCGGCACGGGTGCTTCCGGAGATATCCTTTCTACTTTTCCCCAAACGTAGGAATCGAGCATCACATCGCCGATTACCAATACACGAAGGGTATCAAATGCTTCAAAAACCTGATCGATTGTCATGTAGTTATGTGCTAAAATTGCCAGATCCGCTGTTAAAATCAGACCTTGGCAACAAAATGCAGGCTGGCAACCTGAAATCTTTTATTGAGATAGAGCCGGTGCGCGTCGGTTCGGGCGGCATTTACGCCTGAGTCGAGATGGATTTCATTGAAACCTTCTTTCTGCGCATAATCCGCGATCCAGTCGAGCAGCATTCCCGCGTAGCCTTTGCCACGTTGCGTCGGCAAAGTCGAAAGATCGTCGATGTAGATGTATTTTCCACGAAAAAGATTGTAACCGGTTTCAAAAACGGCTACTGCGGCGGCATCGGGGCTGCCATCTTCGATGAAAATGATTTGCCGGTTATCGGCGAGGGTTTGCCTGACGGCTTCCGTATAAATGTCGTCCGTCAGCAATGGCCGCAGCGCCTGTATGGCACCGCGGCATTTGAGGATATCGGCGTCGTTTTGGACGGTTTCGATCGTCATAGTCCTTTGTTATGTCCTACGATGCTCAGATTGTTCAGGCTATGTCCCATTTTATCACGCTTTGTGAGCAGGTATTTCTCGTTGTACGGGTTAGCGGGGATTTCGATTCCCACCGAATCCACGATTTCAAGTCCATAACCGATCAATCCAGCGCGTTTTTTGGGATTATTGGTAATGAGCTTGATTTTGGTCAGGTCCAGATCGCGAAGGATCTGCGCTCCTACACCATAATCGCGATCGTCCATCGGAAAACCCAATTCAAGGTTCGCTTCCACGGTATCGCGGCCCATTTCCTGCAATTTGTAGGCCCTTAATTTATTCAAAAGACCAATTCCGCGGCCTTCCTGGTTCATATAAACGATGACGCCTTTCCCGGCCTGGTCAACCATTTCCATCGCAGCGTGCAGCTGAGGACCGCAGTCGCAGCGGCAGGAGCCGAAAATATCTCCCGTAACGCACGACGAGTGTACGCGCACAAGCACAGGCTCGTCTTTTTCCCAGGTTCCTTTTACTAATGCAAGGTGCAGGTCGCCGGTATTGATCTGGCGGTAGGCGATCAGGTCGAAATGGCCCCATTTGGTAGGCATATCCACGCCGATTTCCCGCTTGATCAGCGATTCTTCGCGGAGGCGGTATTCGATCAGGTCTTTAATGCTGACGAGTTTCAGATTGAAGCGGTTGGCGATTTCGCGCAGCTGAGGCAGGCGCGCCATTGAACCATCTTCATTCAGAATTTCAACCAAAACACCTGCCGGCGATAAGCCCGCCAGGCGGGGAAAATCGATCGCAGCTTCGGTATGGCCGGTGCGGCGAAGCACACCGCCTCTTTTGGCTTTCAGCGGGAAAATATGTCCGGGCCGACCGAGATCAGTCGGCTTCGTTTCTTTGCTGACAAGTGCCTGGATGGTCTTGGAGCGATCGCTGGCAGAGATACCGGTGGTACAGCCGTGCCCCAGCAAATCGACCGAAACGGTGAATGCGGTTTCATGCAGGGCAGTGTTATTACCCACCATCATTTCGAGTTCGAGCTCGGCGCAGCGCTCTTCGGTAATCGGCACGCAGATAAGCCCGCGGCCTTCCCTCGCCATAAAATTGACTATTTCCGGCGTTACCAGTTCGGCAGCGCAGATAAAATCACCTTCATTTTCACGGTCCTCATCATCTACAACGATGATAAGCTCCCCTCTTTTGATTGCTTCGATGGCATCTTCGATAGAGTCCAGCGCAATCGGGTTAGAATTGTTACTCATTAATCGGGTTAATGAAAAAATAGTTTTAAACTAAAACTCGTTTTTACTCTGCAAAGGTACGTTGATAATGTCGAAAGTTCTATTTTTGAACGCCCGTTACAAATTGAACAAAGGATTTGCGTGATCCGTTTCAACGGAGCAACCCGCATCAGCGCACTCTGCGGAACCTACTTTACTCACTATGAAAGATAAGCTACTGATCATATTTCTTCTGGGCATTTTTTCGCTTGTTATTCAGGAAGTTTCAGGTCAGGGCGCAGGTGCGAGGACAGGGGCTACACAGAGCTTTTGCGGGACCACCGGAGCATTTACCGTAACGCCGGAGATTGGTTGTGCGCCAATGACGGTCAATGTAAAAAACCTGGTGCCGAAACCGGAGAGCCTTACTTACGCTTTCCGTTTCGACCGTAACCAGAATTCCCCGCCTAATATCAGCGAAACAACGCAAGATTCCACCTTCACCTACCAGGCACCTGGTGTCTACACGATCCTCCAATACGGGAGTGTTAAGGATGTCGCCGGGTTCAGCTTGTGCAAAGATGTGACGGTAAAAGAAACCCGGGGGCCGAAGGGAGAACTGATAACTTGTCCAAATGGCAAAGCAAGGGTCACGATTGGCGATGATCCGGTGACAAAAGCCTATGATGTGTTGACGATCAGCTGGGGCGACGGGAACTCGCAGGATGTTAATCTGAAAACAAGTACCACCGCTTTTTTCGAGCATACCTATGCATCGGGCAACAATCTGCCGACCATTACATTGAAAGGGTCTTACACCAACGGCGTATGCAGCACAGAATCCAATACAACCACTTTGACGGCGAGCGCGGTTCAATCGCTTGCCAGTATCCGCATCAGAAGCGTCGAAATGCCTGCAAGCGGCGATGCGAAGATCATATACGAAGGAATGAAGGGTATCGAAACGAAAGTTTACATCGCCAGGGGGAACGAAGACTTCACTTATACCAACCAAAGCGGTCAGACGGACGGCACTCAGTCCGCGACGGTGTCCCGGGTGGATCCGAAAATAGTCTACCGGTTTCAGCTCTGGTCGACGGACATTTGCGGTAATGTCGTAAAAAGTCCGATCGTAAGCAGCTTAGCCATCAGGCAGGGGAGCTTGTCACTCGATGAAATCATTTCGCTTGAATGGGAAAGCCAGCCCAATACCAACGGCCTGGTAGAGTACCAGCTGAAACGGAACGGCACTGTGGTTTTCACCACTTCGGACAAGCTTTCTTATGAGGATACGGATGTTAAATGCGGCAATACTTATCAATATGAAATCGTCGCCATCGTCGAAAACGACGTTCGCTCCTATTCGGCGCCTATTAGTCTGGAACCTAAAACTTCGGAACCGGGCGATATTACCAATGCACTGGTCACGGTAAAGGACAACAACACGATCGGTACCAAAGTGGAGCTTTCGGGAGAGGGGCTCACCAGCACTTACAATCTGATCGTGGAGCGGGCATTGCTGGGCAGCTCGAATTTCGAGATGGTTTCGCCCGCCAACAACCAGAGTCTGCAATGGGATGATACGAATGTAAATGCATCGCAGAACTCCTATTGCTACCGTTTCCAATACGAGAATGCGTGTAAAATGAAATCGCCGTCGTTCAGTACGCCGGTTTGTTCTATTTTGCTGAGTACCAGTACGCCCGATATTGTCTGGAATCCGGAACCGCCGTTCATCAGTACCATTGAAGCCTATAATTTGCAACAGGTTGATCAGGCTGGGAACGTGATCAATGAAACGTCAAAAGGTCTTTCAACCAGCCATACGCTCGATCTTGCGTCCCAATCCGAGTTTGGCTACCGGATCGAAGCGAGATCTTCCGACGGTAATTTTACGAGCTTGTCCAACTTGCTGAACTTCCGAAGTGAAGCCATTCTCCTCGTTCCCGATGCATTTACGCCGAATGGCGACACATACAATGAGCGTTTCGAGGTGAAGGCTTATTTTGTCAAGGATTTCAAAATGTCTGTTTTCAGCCGCTGGGGCGAAGTGATTTACCACTCCGAGGATATCGCCGAAGGCTGGGATGGGAACATTAAAACCGGCAAAGCGCCCGGCGGTTATTATCTCTACAAGATCGAAGCAACCAACGCTACTGGTCAGACGGTGGTTAAAAATGGGAGCTTTCTCCTAATAAGATAGGATTTTTCCAATACAATTCCCAGCGGGATAATACTTTTTTAATATGCCCGTTTAATAGGTACGTAAAATTGCCACCCCTAAATAGCTTATTTTTGCTATCGCGTTTTTTGAATTCGTTACGATTCCCGGAAACTTACTGTTTTATCTATCGTCTTTGAAAAAAGTCAGGGTTAAATATGCCACACTTATGAGAATAACACTACTATCCTTCTCTTTCGTCTTCGTTTTGCTTTCCTCGATGAACTCGTATGGTCAGAACAGGTGCAATATCGGCGGCGGTGATTTCACGATTAATACAACCGAAGGATGTGCACCCCTGTATGTCGAATGGAAGAACACTGTCCCAAATGCTACGTTTGTAAGTTATGACTTGCTCTACACTGGTGGAGCGCCACTTTTATCACCCAGGACCAGTTACACTTATCCTTCGGCAGGGGCGGTAACGCTTTTGCAATATGGGGTTACGAGCAGTGGCGCCGAATTTTCGAAGTGTGTGTCGATCAAAGTGTACGAATCTAAACCTGTTACCGTGCAATATTCTTCCTGCGGCGGTGGTAAAGTTGTAATGTCTCTAACGGACGATGCGATATTGAAAGCTTATGACGAGATCGAAATAAATTGGGGCGACGGAGAAAAGATGAAGTGGCAAAAAGGCAATGCACTTACTTTCGAGCACAACTACGCAAATGTGGCAACGCCCCCGACGGTTTCAATCACTGGTCTGTATGCGGGTGGCAAAGCCTGTTCCAAAGGAGTCACCTACAATCTGCCTATTAAATTCGAACGTCCACAGCTTAATGAAATTCAGATGAGTGCAGTGGAAATGCGTAATGATGGTACGATCCGTCTTACTTACAAAGGTGTGGCTGGTATTCCGACGAGCATTCGGTACAGTACAGACGGCTCAACTTATACCACAGCCGGAAAACGCTTGACTGGCGGGACGCAACCATACGATATCAAAGGACTTAACAAGGATCAGATTTATAAGGTAATGCTTTCATCGGAAGATCTTTGCCAAGGCAGCACTGAAACAGATCCACTCGCAACAATGACGCTTTCCGGCGCTAGTACCGATGGCGCGAATACCCTGACATGGAGCAAGTATGCAGATGCCTCGCAGTTTGAGGGTTATGACCTGCTTCGTGACGGGACGATCATCAAAAGCTTCACAGCTATCGGCGAAACAAGCTATACCGATCAGGATGTGGAATGCGGCACATTTGTTGAATATCAAGTTGTTGCGAGACTGAAATCGGCAACTTCCACATCTGCTGCTTTTGGAATTAAAGTTGAAACGGGCAATGCCAAGCCGCTTACCGGCGGGGCGGTTTCGGTGGTTGACAAAAGCAGTGTGACTATCAAGGCCGATGTTCCCGGTTCAGGCCCTAATACTTCGTTTGAACTGTCGATCGAGCGGGCAGAGGCAGGCAGTACATTGTTCAAGAAAATCATTACGCTTTACAATGAGAGCGAATACACCGACAACGCTGTCAAAACGGATGAGTTATCTTACTGTTACCGGATGAGCTACGAGAATTCCTGCGGCCAGAAGGTGCCTGTTTCGGAACCGGTTTGTACGATACTTTTGAAAAAGAATCTGACAACGCTCAACTGGACAGGCGATAGCCCGATCCTGAGCGGTTTTGAGGAATATACTGTCGTTCAGACAGGATCGGGAGGATCTTCCCAGGATATTCCGGTGCAAAAAAACACGAGCTACACTGTGAAGCTGAACAGTCAGAGTGACCTGGAATACAATTTCCTGATAAGGGCCGTTTCGCAAGACGGCGATTTCGAGAGTTTGTCGAACATAATTAACTATCGTCGCAGTGCCGGCGTGTTCGTTCCTGATGCTTTTACCCCGAATGGCGATGGCAATAACGATATTCTGGAAGCGAAATCTGAGCAATTACAATCATTTAATATGTCAGTGATGAACCGCTGGGGGGTGGTCGTTTTTCATTCCGACGACATTGCCAAAGGCTGGGATGGGACAGTCGAAGGGGCCAATGCGCCTGTCGGCTACTACTACTACAAGATGACTTTCGTCGACGACATCAATCAAACTGTTGAAAAAAGCGGTACTTTTATGCTTTTACGGTGAGGAACTATTTCCGTAAAGTAAGGTTTTTCAAGTTTTAAACTTAATAAGTACAGCTATGTTTGGAAATATGGCGGACATGATGGGCCTCATGGGCAAAATGAAGGACCTTCAGTCGCGTATGAAAGAAGCACAGGAACAGCTCGTTTACATTACCGAAACTGCGGAATCGGGTGGGGGAATGGTGAAGGCCACCGTCGACGGCAAGAGAAAACTGCTCAGCCTGGATATTGACAAGGACCTCATCAATGCCGACGATAAAGAAATGCTGCAAGACCTCATTGTTGCGGCTGTCAACAAGGCCAATGAGAATATCGAATCCAAAATTCAACAACATCTGCAAAAGGTAACGGATGGGGTGCTTCCCAATATTCCAGGGCTGGATTTGGGCGGTTTTATGAAATAACCGAATACCAATGACTCCCTCTGTTGCGATTGTAATCCTGAATTATAACGGTCAGCATTATCTCGAAAAATTCCTTCCCAAAGTCATCGAGTACTCTGGAAACCACGCTATCTGGATTGCCGATAACGCTTCAACAGACCAGTCTCTCGACTGGCTGAATGCGCATTACCCCGAGCTGAACACGCTCACTATCAATGAAAATAAGGGTTATGCGGGAGGCTATAACGACGCGCTGCGCCGTATTCAGGCCGACTATTACATTCTGCTCAACTCCGATATCGAGGTTACCGAAAACTGGATCACTCCGGTGATCGCATTCATGGAGTCGGACCCGCTTATTGCGGCCTGCCAACCAAAAATACGCGCGTACGACCTGCCTACGCACTTCGAGTACGCGGGCGCGGCGGGCGGATACATGGATTACCTGGGTTACCCTTTTTGCCGTGGGCGCATTTTCGACACCCGGGAAGAAGATCTTGGGCAGTATGATGATGAGAAGGATGTGTTCTGGGCCACAGGCGCCTGCCTGTTTGTCCGATCTTCGGCATTTCATGCGGCATCGGGCTTCGACGAGCGGTTTTTCGCACACATGGAGGAGATCGATCTTTGCTGGCGGCTGCTGAATATGCGCTATCGCATTACTTATTGCGGGAAATCGACGGTTTATCACGTTGGTGGAGGCACTCTGCACAAATCGAACCCGAAGAAGACATTTCTGAACTACCGCAATAATCTGATCATGCTCTACAAAAACCTGCCCAAGGGCCGGAGGTGGAAAACGGTCCTGATCAGGCTGGTGCTCGATGGTATTTCCAGCGTGCGGTTTATGGCTACCGGGGCATGGCCCGACGTATTGGCCATTGTAAGGGCGCATTTCGCCTTTTACGGCATGATTCCCGAATTAACAAGAAAAACGCAACGGACCCGGTACAGGGCGCCGCTCTATTACAGAAGCGTCGTTTGGGAATATTTTGTGCTCGGAAAACACAAATTCGGCAAGCTTACCGGTATCGAACCGATTAAAGCTCCCAGATTGTAGGGCTGTTGTGCCGACGCCAATGCTGGTGCAGTTCCATCCAGAAAGCCAGCACAAGGTACAGGATAATCGGCGAGCCGAAGGTCATGAAAGTGGCATAAATAAAGTATTTCCGGATGCTGCTAGCCGGGAAATTGAGCTTCTCACCCAGTTCCGCACAAACTCCAAATATTTGGTTTTCAACGAAATACCTAAACTTGTTCATACCTGTTTTTTGATAATTGCCTCATAATTAGCGATTTTCACCCGAATATGCAATTCTGCGGTGTGAAATTTGCTTTAAATGAGCCAAAAAGGCAAAATACCGCTTGCTCGTTAAATTTTCAAATTCTTTAATCAAATAAATTGTTTTACAAACAATTTTTGTTTCTTTGTGATTGAAGATTTTGTAAGTAGTTCATTATAATCAAGATGTCTTCGGAAGAATTTCCAAAATTTCTTTTGCTAATGCGTTGAGCCTCCCTCAATTATTTGGTGGAGTCATTTCGACTTTTAACTGAAACGCCTACATATCTTCTGTATTTTCACCTTATTTCAATTTTTTTATTTCAACTATTATGCCAACAGGTACTGTAAAATTTTTCAATGAAGCTAAGGGATACGGCTTCATCGTGGAAGACGACACAAAAAAGGACATTTTTGTCCATGTGACAGGATTGGGAGGACTTACTATCCGTGAAAATGACCAAGTGGAATACGAAGTCGTTGAAGGTAAAAAAGGACTTAACGCTGTGCAGGTAAAAAAGATATAATTGTATTTTTTTTGCAAGAGAAATTAAAAATGCCGCTCACTAGCGGCATTTTTAATTTGTAAGCTATTCCACCCAGGACTTCACATCGTCCAGAAGCGGCATTTTTTCATCTATTTTGAGCTTCTTCCGCATTCCCCCCAGATCATTGAAGATTTTGTTCGCATTTGCACTTTTCAGCTGCTCGATGGTCAGGATGTTCATCTTTTGCAATGCCGGTATCCACACCGCAGGCACGCCCGCAGTAACGTAATCCGACTCTTTCGCGATCTCCGCTTTCTTTTCCGGACGCATTTGCGGGAAGAAAATCACTTCCTGGATGCTCGCATTGTTGGTCAGCAGCATGGTAAGGCGGTCGATACCGATACCGATGCCCGCGGTGGGCGGCATACCATATTCCAATGAGCGGATAAAGTCGTCATCCATTTCCATCGCTTCGTCATCGCCCTTTTCTTTCAGGCGCAGCTGATCTTCAAAACGCTCTTTCTGCTCGATCGGATCGTTGAGCTCGGAATAGGCGTTGGCGATCTCCCTTCCATTCACAAACAGCTCGAAACGCTCCACCATGCCTTTTTTCGCACGGTGCTTCTTGGTCAGCGGCGACATTTCAACGGGGTGGTCGATGATGAAAGTTGGCTGGATGATGTTCGACTCTACCTTCTCTCCGAAAATCTCGTCGATCAGCTTGCCTTTACCCATACTTTCATTCACTTCCATGCCCCACGCACGGCATTGCTCACGGATCGCGACTTCGTCGAGCGTCTCCACGTCGAGGCCGGTATATTGCTTGATCGCATCGGTAATGCTCAATCTCGGATAAGGGCCTGCAAAATCCAGTTCTACCTCTCCGAATTTCGCTTTGGTAGTGCCGTTCACGGCCAGCGCCACTTTTTCGAGCACTTCCTCAGTCATATTCATCATCCAGAGGTAGTCTTTGTAGGCCACATAAAGCTCCACGGTGGTGAACTCCGGGTTGTGGGTACGGTCCATTCCTTCATTGCGGAACAGTTTGCCGAATTCGTAAACCCCTTCAAAACCACCCACAATAAGGCGTTTCAAATGCAGCTCCGTCGCGATACGCAGGTACAGGCCCAGGTCGAGCGCGTTATGGTGTGTCGTGAACGGGCGTGCGGCTGCGCCCCCGTGTATGGACTGCAACACCGGCGTTTCGACTTCCAGCCAGCTATTGGCGTCGAAGTACGAGCGCATAGTGGTAATGATCCGCGCACGTTTGATGAATATGTCGCGAACTTCCGGGTTCACAATCAGGTCCACATAACGCTGGCGGTAACGCAGTTCGGGATCGGTAAAGCCATCGTGTACATTCCCGTCTTCGTCGCGTTTCACAACCGGCAGCGGGCGGAGCGATTTGTTCAGTATCTTGAACTCCTGCACATGTACGGAGATTTCACCTGTTTGCGTCGTGAAAACAAAACCCGTTACGGCAATAATGTCACCGATATCGAGCAGCTTTTTGAAAACGGTGTTATACAATGTTTTGTCCTCGCCGGGGCAAAGGTCGTCGCGGCGAAAGTACAGCTGGATACGCCCCGTGGCGTCCTGGAACTCGGCAAATGCGGCGCTTCCCATAATGCGGAAGCCCATCAGCCGGCCGGCCATCGTCACGTGTTTATAGTCGATCTTGTTGTTTTCGTAGTTTTTAAGAATGTCGGCCGCGTAGGCATTTACGACAAATTCTTCGGCCGGATAGGGCTCAATGCCCATTCGCATGAGTTCCTCGCGTTTTTGACGGCGCAGTATTTCCTGTTCGCTCAGTAGCATCTTACAGCAATGGATTGGTAAATGGAATTAGCTATTCCAAAAGAGTGCGCAAAACTACTACATTTTGTCCTGAATAGCGAGTAGGAGAGCCGGTAAGATGCTGTAATGGCCGATAGAGCATTATTTCTGGCACGCTATTAATGTCTTCCTTATATTGTAAATCGGAGCGAACTGTTCCTCTTTCATCAACAGCGCAAAACCTCTTCGTTTCATGTTTCAAAAGGCTTTAAAAATTATCGGTATCGTCGCTCTGGTTGGTGCGTTGCTGTTCGGAGCCGTGGAACTTTGGGTTTACAAGAACAGGGAAAAGTTGTTCCGGCAGGCACAGGAGGCTATCAATGAAAACCTTAATGGAAACCTTGAAATAGGGGATTTTAAGTTCCGACCGTTCTATGGCGGGCTGGGGCTGAATTTTACATTATACGACGTAAAACTGACCGACACGCTTTATAACGTTCACCATAAACCGTTTCTTCAGGCGGGTAAAATTCACATCGCGCTCGATCTCAAACGCATTTTTTCAGGGAACGTACAGGTTAAAAATCTGGTGCTGGAAGACGGCGGCGTCAAAATGTTCGTGCAGAAAGACGGTTATTCCAATGCTTCGATTTTTAAGTCCGACGGTCAGAAGAAAGATAAGTCGTCCAAAAAGGACGCCGACGACATCATCCAAAAATTGGGGAATGTCCGATTTCTGAATTTTGCAGTCGCGTATTCCGATTCGGTGAAAGAAAAATATTACGGGGCACTTTTTCATGATGCCACCAACATTATCGAGCGGACCGATTCCAGTACGAATGCTACCCTCACCGGGGCAGTGCTGTTCAATGGATTGACGTTCAAAGTCGACAAAGGAGGTTTTCTGACGAACCAGGAAACGACGCTGGCATTGACTTTGGGCTACAATGAAGATGAAAAGAAATTGAAGATCTACCCCTCGATCCTCGAAAGTGCTACCCATGACAAAATTGGTATTAATGGGGTGTTCGATTTTTCGGATACTATCAAAATATTCCACCTCAACTTCGAAGCGAAAGGCATTGCTGTTAAGAACGCATTGCCATTGCTGAACCAACGGCTGCAAAAGCAGATCGATTCGATCGGGATCCAGACGAATGTGGATACGCAGGTCAAAGTGGCGGGGATATTGGGCCGGCCCGGGCTCAAACCGCAGGTCGATGTGCATTTTGAAACCGACACTTTCAGATATAACCTTCCAGTGGGTGTGCTGCGTAAAATGAGGGCTTCCGGCACGTTCACCAACCGCGCCGACACCACAAAACTGGCCGACGTCTTCAATTCGAGGTTGATAGCCCCCAAGATCACGGGTTTTTTCGAAACGATCCCATTCGCATTCAAGCTGGTTGTGAATAACTTCCGGAATCCACGGGCTGATATTGATGGCCGCATCGAAGCCGATTCTACCAATATGGGTGCACTGCTCGATCCGGCGCGTTACCGTTTCAAGCACGGCTCGGCCAGGATCGACTTTCATTTCAGCGGTAATCTGAGAAAGTTTTACAATGCCAAAGTCGACAATTTCGACGGCAAGGTCACGGGCAAGGTCATGCTCAGAAACATCGCAATGGATTACCTGCCCCAGAAAGTAAGGATCAGCAAAGTTAACGGAGATCTGACTTTCAATGAAAAGGTGATGGTGCTGCCGAACCTCCGGTTTCACGACGGGCAGAATATGCTTTACGTGCGGGGAACACTGCTCGACCTGATACCTTACCTCTTTGGATCACCCAAGCCGCTACGCGCCAATGTCGACATTAATATTCCCGATTGGCAACTGAACTGGCTCGAAACGTTGCTCGCGGCCAGGGGTACCACCAGATCGAGACCCAAAAACTCGCTGAAACTTTCGGATTTGCTCGACAATGCGATCGACAAATTGGAGATCGTCGCGAAACTGGATGCCAAAAAAGTAACCTATCGACACTTTACGGGCCGGGATGTGAAAGGTCAGTTTACAATCAGCAACAATGCAGTAAGTATCGAATATTTTCAGTTGAAAGCCTTTGGGAAAGGTCAGGTGCGGATTTCGGGAGAGATGGACAATGCGGGTAGGATGCCGCGCATGGCGGTTCGCGGAAAGATCGCGAACGCGGATGTACATTCCGTTTTTTATTCATTCGACGATTTCGGGCAAAAAACGCTGACGCACGAGAACCTGAAAGGCACCCTCAATACCGATTTCAGCTTTGAGTCCACCCTGAACAACAATGTGAAGCTGGTACCTTCGAGTATGAAGGGTCTGCTGAGGATTGACCTGACGAATGCCTACATTATTAACTTCGAGCCTTTCATGAAGATGAAAAAGCTCATCTTCAAAAGGCGGAACTTCGAGCGTGTTAAATTCGCTCCGATCCGTAATGATTTCAGGCTCAACGGGCAGGAGGTGGAAATAGCGCCGATGGAAATTGAATCTAATGTGCTCACACTCTACATCGACGGCATTTACAGTTTCGGGAACAAAACCGACATCAACATTCAAATACCACTCAGCAATCTCAAAAAACGGGATTCGACCTACGTATTAGACCCCAACAATCCCGAAAAGAAGGATGGCTCGAAGATATTCCTCCGGGCGATCGATGAAAATGGAGAGGTCAATATCAAACTAGCCTTCCGCAGAAAGAAGAAGGACAGGTTTAAAGGCGAGGAATCTGAGGTCAAAAAGCTGGAAGATGTCGAGCGATGACGGTTACTCCCGCTCGTTACTGAACATGTAGCCTACGCCCTTCAACGTCTTGATGTAGCTGTCGCCAAGCTTTTCGCGCAATTTGCGGATGTGTACGTCGACGGTCCTTTCGAGCACGTAAATATCTGCTCCCCAGATTTTTTGCAGAAGCTCGTCGCGGCTGAAAACCTTATTAGGCGTTTGCGCAAGGAAAAAGAGCAATTCAAATTCCTTTTTAGGCAGAACAGTCGATTTCTCGCCACCCTGGGTCACCGTATAGTTCTTCCGGTTGATCGACAAATCAAGGATTTCGATCGTATCGCCCGACTCCGCTTTTTGCGCTTCGCGGCGGAACAATGCATTAATGCGGCTCATCAATGCACGCGGCTTGATGGGCTTCGTAATATAGTCGTCGGCACCCACTTCGAAGGCAGCCACTTCCGAATATTCTTCCGAACGGGCAGTCAGGAAGAGTATATAGGTGTTTTTGATATCAGGGTTCTGGCGGAGGATCCTGCCGGTTTCGATGCCGTCGAGTTGGGGCATCATAATGTCGAGGAGGATGAGGTCGGGCACGAATGCCTTGGCAATGTCGATGGCCTTCCGTCCGTTGGAGGCCGTCAATACCGAATAGCCTTCCTTGGTTAAATTATATTCTAGAAGTTCAACTATATCGGAATCGTCGTCAACTACCAGTACTTTCGGAGCCGAGTTTGCAGATTTAGCGGTGCTCATTGTTTTGATGATTAAAACGCGATTCGAAATTAGCGGATGTGATGTTCACATTACATGAGGAAATCTATTGTTAACATAAACATAACATCATCGAAAAGTAGTTCGAAAGATGCCGCCCTGTTCATTGGTTATCAGCATATCGGTATTGTTCAAAAATTCAATAGCCTCGGTTTGCTTCCTTGAAAAGCGAAAACAAGCCATTGGTTTACTGAAATCGATGTTGTCACCGACTGTTTCGAATAGCAACACTTTCCCATAAGTCAGCAGTGCGAATGTTTTACCGTCCGGACTGATAGCCGCCGAGGTAACCTGGGCGTCGATGCGGATGCTATCCGAGGCCGAAATGGTATGGTTGCCCTTTTCCGCGGGCAGACGGTACATTTTCACCCATTTGTTCTTGCCCCGGTTTTTTGAAAAAAGATACAAACTTCCCTGGTGATAAAAAAAAGACTCGCAGTCGGGAGGTGCCGCCCGGTAGCGGAAAGTAATATGTTCGGAACTGTTGTTTTCCGGATTGAAGCGGTAAACGTCGAAAGTGCTGCGAAGGGAGGTGTTATTGCCAAAATCGCCGACGTAAAGGTTACCTTCGTCGTCGTGTGTCAGGTCCTCCCAATCGGTGTTGCTCGCATCTGGAACGGCTTTTGTATCGAGTAGTTTGCCTTCAAGGTCAAAAAGGTAAAGTTCCGGTTTGCCGCCGCTGTCGTTGTGCGTCCAGAATGTCCCGGGTTGTGTTCCTTTCGCCAGCCCCGAACTTTCGGACACTACCGCGGGAAGCTTTCCTATTTTGCTATTTTTGTAATGCGCTTTAATTTTCTTGAAATCATTGGTTCTGTGATCCGGCTGACAGGTACAGAACACTGTTTTGACCGCTAACCACAGATATATCAACTTGTTCATGAATTCAACTTTGCGTCCTCTTCCAAACAAAGATAGGGAAACCCCCGTGTACCTGAAGCTCGCCAGCTCGCTGGTGGCGCTCATTGCGACGGTATACATCCTCTACGTGCTCCGCGAAACGATCATCCCGCTCGCATTTTCGATTTTGCTGGCGATCCTGCTGCACCCCGTCTGCGCATGGCTCGAAGTACGGAAAGTACCGCGGATAGGTGCCATTTTGTTGAGCATTCTCGCACTTTTTACGGTGCTGGTAGTCCTTGTCTACGTGGTTTCGGTGCAAATAGGCAGTTTTGCGGAAGAGCTTCCCCGCATTACCGAAAAAGCCGAGGCAATCCTCGACCAGACGCTGACCATGGGCGAACGTTATCTGAATATCAGCCGGACCCAGCAGGTGAGTGAAGCTAAAAAGTACCTGATCAATGCGCTGAGCGAAGGCCGTGCCGTCCTGCTTAACACGCTTGTGACGACAACCGGCGCGATTTCCACGTTTGTGTTGATCCCGCTATATATATTCTTCTTTCTCCTCTACCGCGATTTTTTCAGGATGTTTGTGCACAAGGCAATCCGCAGCGTGCCGAATGAGGAATTGAACATGCTATTGAAAAAAATCTATGAAGTAATTCAGAGCTATCTTTCGGGCCTGTTTCTGGTGATCCTCATCGTGGGGGTGCTGAACAGCGTAGGTTTGCTGATCCTGGGCGTTCCGCATGCGATATTCTTCGGCTTCCTGGCAGGTTTCCTGATATTGATCCCCTACATCGGAATTTTGATAGGCTCGGTATTGCCGGCCTTGTTAAGCATAGTTACGATGGATTCGCCCTGGTATGCCGTGGGCGTGATCGGCATTATGAGCTTTGTGCAGTTTCTGGAAGGTAATTTTATTACCCCGCACATTGTGGGTTCGAAGGTAAGCGTCAACCCGCTGGCCGCTATTGTCGCATTATTCCTGGGCGGCCAGCTCTGGGGGCTTTCCGGTTTGATTCTCGCACTGCCTGTTACCGCAATCCTTAAAGTGATCATGGATACGGTGCCGAGCCTTGAACCTTACGGGTTCCTTTTGGGAGAGCCTGTGCATGAGGTAGCGGAGGAAAAGGCTGATATGGCGAGAGAGCAGGCCGTTGTAAAAGAATTCAGAAAAAAGCCCTACCGCCGGAACCGTAACAGGCCGAAAAAGAAGCCCGAAGGTGAAGTCCCTCCCACGCCGGCTGTATAGGCCTTTTAATTATTCTTTTACAGGGACTTTCTCTACGCTGATACCCGCGCTGATGATAAATGGCAGCGGGTTCTGACGCATGGATTGTGAAATGGTAAAAGTGTAAGTCCCGGAACGCGGAAAGCGGTAGTTTTTCAGGAAAGGGATTTTATGATCGAACAAATCACCCAGTCCGTGGCCGTAGGGTTTGCCAGTCACTTCATTGGAAATAAAAACCTCTTCCAAGGTATTGGAGATCACCTTCCCGTCGGGGCCGGCGAAGTTGCGGGTAATATAAAGGTTATGGTAAGGATACTGCAGCGCATTCCTCAGCACATAATACAGGTTGTAAGCCTGGGTAGTATCGGTGATCTCAACCTTGAATGAAGGCTTGTTCTTAATATACCAGAGTCCGTCATCAATGTCCTCGTGGGCTTTGTAAACGACGTTTTTATCACAACCTGATAAAATGGACACAAAAAAGACGACGACAGCCAGCCGGAAGAACTTCATGAAAGACTCTGATATGTTGAATTGCAAAAGTACCTGTTTATCATTCTCTATGAACTGGTTTGTTCCGTAAAATAGCGGTTCAGCCACGAATTGGAGGCCGGAATCTTCCAGCGATTCATCCATTGGGCCTTTGTAGCCACCTGGTTGTCGAAAATTGTCGTACTCGGCAGGATTGTTTCGTTAATCACCGCCTGCTTGATCTTCGGTACGGGGATGGTCTGCACGTGGCCATTGTCATCGAGAAACGCGAGCGAGCGGTCGAAAAAATCGATGCTCATCCGCTGCCCGATTTCCTGCAACCAATGCACCGATTTGTCGATCGAGCAACCACTTGGCAGCTCGTCACGCTCGTCGACTGCGATCACAACGAAGCGGTGTTCAAATATCTTCCCGGAGGCTGTAAGCGGTTTGCCGTGTGCTTCCCAGGTGTCCAGTGAAGCTTTCAGGGTTTCGGTGATAATCCCTGTTTCCTGGGATGTCAGCTCCCGGTTGGCCTGATAAACCCAGACCCGGGATTGAAAATCGATATCACTAAAAGGAATGTACATGATTAAAAAGGGTTAAATGCCGGTCAAACGGTTTACTGTATTGGTATCTTAAAACAACCGTGCTAACGGCATAGTTCTCATAATTTTTGGCTACAAACCTTTTGCCTGTGCGATCAGTTCGGCAAGGTCGTATACTTTCACCGACTGTTCTTTTTCCTTGTTCTTAACGCCGTCGGTCATCATTACCATACAAAACGGGCAAGCCACGGCAATCGTATCGGCACCTGTCTGCAATGCTTCCTCGATCCGCTCGATATTCACATCTTTTTTGCCGGGTTCAGGCTCCTTGAACATTTGCCCGCCGCCCGCGCCGCAGCACAGACCTTTCGTACGGGAGCGTTTCATTTCAATCAAATCCGCATCGAGCGCTTCCAGCACATGCCGCGGTGCTTCGTACACGTCGTTCGCGCGGCCGAGGTAACACGAATCGTGGAAAGTGATTTTCTTTCCTTTGAATGCCTCACCACCCTGCAAGCGCACCCGGCCCGCATCGATCAATTGCTGAAGATATTCCGAATGATGCAAAACCTCGTAATGACCACCCAAAGCAGGGTATTCATTTTTGAGTGTATTAAAGCAATGCGGGCAGGCCGTGACAATCTTTTTTACATGATACATATCCAAAACCTGGATATTCGACATCGCCAGCATCTGGAACGTAAACTCGTTACCAGCCCGTCGCGCCGGATCGCCCGTGCAGCTTTCCTCCGTTCCAAGCACCGCGAATTTCACCCCGGCGCTGTTGAGTATTTTTACAAAAGCGACCGTCACCTTTTTGTAGCGATCGTCGAACGACCCGGCGCAGCCTACCCAGAACAAAACTTCGGGAGTCTCATTATTTGCCACCATTTCGGCCATCGTAGGCACCCGGAATGCGATCTCACTCATATTTTTAATGCTTTTATGATTCTGTTGAATTGCTTTCCGGACCGCGGTCCATCACAGCGGAAGCCCAGTTGAAACGGTCGCTGGGCGAAAATTTCCATGGTGCCTGGTTGGTATCGAGGTTCTGGAACATCATATTCCACGAGCCTGGCGCGTGTGCCTCGTCCATGACTTTGTGCCTGCGCAATTGCAGAATAATGTCGAGCGGGTTGATCAGCACCGGACATTCCTGCACGCACGCATTGCACGTCGTGCACGCGAGGATTTCCTCTTCCAGGATATAGTCGCCCAGCAGACTTTTGTTGTCATTCAGAAACTCGCCCTTGTTAGCCAGCATATTGCGGCCCACTTCTTCCAGACGGTCGCGCGTGTCCATCATGATCTTACGCGGCGAGAGCTTTTTACCCGTCATATTCGCCGGGCATGCCGCCGTACAGCGCCCGCATTCTGTGCAGGAATAAGCGTCCATCAGATTTTTCCAGCTCAAATCCGCCACATCCTTCGCGCCGAACCGTTCCGGTACCGCCGCGTCGCCTGGCTGTGTTTCGAGCCCTAGCATGATTTTCACTTCCTGGGTGATCTCTGGCATATTTTTCATTTCGCCCTTGGGTTCCAGGCGGGAGAAATAGGTATTCGGAAATGCCAGTACGATATGTAAATGCTTCGAATAGGTGAGATAGGCCGCAAAAACGAAAATCCCCAGAATGTGGACCCACCATGCGATGCGTTCGTAGGCGATCAATGCATTCTCGTTCCATCCTGCAAAAATCGGTTTGAGCCACTGACTGATCAGGAAATCGCCTGTGACTGGATAATGTGCGCTGCCAAGATCCTGCAATGCACTGTCGGCGGCGTTCATGCTGAGGATGGCTAACATTAATACGATCTCAAAAACCAGGATCAGCTTGCCGTCGAGTTGCGGCCATCCATTCATTTCACGATGGCGAGCCGGTTGGAAGCGTTCCACTTTCAGGATGCTGCGACGGATGAGGAAGATGGAGCAAGAGACCAGCACACCCAGCGCAAGCAGCTCGAAAAAGCCAATCAATACACCATAAAAAGAACCTAAGGCGCGGGCAAAAAGCCGGTGCGTCCCCAGAATGCCATCCAGTATAATTTCCAGTATTTCAATGTTGATCAATATAAACCCGGCATAAACTGCAAAATGCAGGAAGCCGATCAACGGTCGGTCGAACATCTTTTTCTGTCCGAATGCGACACGTATCATGATCGACAAACGTCTGCCGGGCTGGTCGGTACGGTCGTCATCCTTCCCGAGCCGTATCGTCTTTCCGATAATGCCGGCCCGCCGGTAAATCAGCCAGGCGGCCGCTCCCAAGGCAGCTATAAAGATGATTTGCTGTATGATCGCCATGGCAGAATAGGGCTAGTTTGGTATGCTTGCATACTAACAAGGTAGGATAAAAATGTATTCCGGCGCAAATGGTTTAGGGATAAAATAATGATATGCTATTTTAAGTAAAAGATAATCAATGGGATACTAATTCTTGAAAAACTATTTGAGAAATATTTGACCAAAAAATTTGCAAAGCCAAAACAGACATCTATTTTTGCAGTCCCAAAAGGTACCAACTGAAACGGTGATGTAGCTCAGTCGGTAGAGCAATAGACTGAAAATCTATGTGTCGGCGGTTCGATTCCGTCCATCACCACAGAATGCAAAGCCAACCGCTTGATAATCTTTGAATTATCGAGCGGTTTTTTGTTTGGTTTACATTCTGGTTTACAGTCGGGCCGAAATTGCCCATCAACGCCGAATATTCTCTTTAATCTTGCTGGCAAAAAATCTTCATTTGCCGCTCGACCTGGCTGCGAAATTTCTACTTCGCGGCCAGCACTAATCCCCAAAACAGTCCAATCATTTTACGCTTTCTTTAATTCCGAGCCGGAATTATCGCTTTGGCTACTTTATCGCGAGATAAGCCAAAATGCGCCTACACGGCTTCTGGATGCATTTAACACTAGTTGAAGCAAAGTTCATACTTTTTCATACTTGATTTTTCGCCTCCCTTCCCCCAACCTTTGACCAACATCAACCGAAAACAAACGTGTCATGTCAAAACTGGTTTTAATCGAATTCGACGAGTTCAAGAGCTTCACCCGAGAGGTGATTCAAGAGGAGTTTAGAAATGTGTTCAGCCCGAATCAAGGTCTGAAAGGCTCGAAGGAAGAGCCACTGCTATCACGGGCTGAAATGGCGCGTGAGCTGAACGTTTCGCTGGTCACGCTGCACCAATGGCAACGATCGGGCTTGCCCTATCGAAGGCTACATCGGAGAATTTACTTCATCAAGTCCGAGGTGCTGGATTACATGTACTCAAATCAGAAAACAAAGAAAAAGGGATAATGCCTCGTACGCATTACCCCTTAAAAACTTAAAAGTCTTAGTATGACAAATTTAACTGCCCTGAATGGTTTCTCCAACCATTCGGAAGGAAAGATTTTACATAAATCTTCCTTAAACACAATGAAGGATCTCGCGGAGAAAGGGAAGAAGCTTGCTCCGCTTAGGCGTTTGCTCGGGAATTATGTGCTTGAAAACTCTGCGATAATTTTCGCTGCTGAGCGTGGTACTGGGAAAACGCTTTTAGGCCTCCAGGCCTGTATTGCTATTTCAGCGAAATGGCCATCTCTGTGGAATGAACCAATCGAATATCACGGAAATACGTTGTTCATCAACTGCGAGCTCAGTGAGGATACAATGAGTCGAAGGCTACGGCAGCTATTTGATGCACCACCTAAGGAGATCGGGGCCTCGGAATATCATAGCTATGTCTACACGACAAAGAAAGGCTTGGAGGAAGAAGCACAGGCGATCATTGAGTTGTCGATGATCCAAAAACCTGTCCTAATCGTTCTGGACAATTTCAGGGTAGCCTTCCTGAATTCCGATACGAACAACGGTAAGGAGGTCGCCAAGGCAATGCACCTGATCCTGACACTACGCGATCTGCTGGACACAACAATTATCATCACTGACCATACGCGGAAGCACACCCGGAATCTGCTGACCGATAGCGACCTTCAAAGCGGCTCCGGCGTGAAATCTGATTTGACGGATAGCGATATGTTTCTCCGGAGAAGTAAACAGGATATTCAGTACCGGATCTTCAAGCGCTCCAAATCCAGGCATTGCGAAGAAACGGACGGTGCTAAACTGATCCGCCTGAATCCTGAAACGCTATGGTTTGAATTTGTCCAGGACGACATCGATGAAGCGCAGCACATAGGCACTGAGGTAATGCCGGTAAAGGAGGAGCAGAAGGACCTAGCACGCGAGCTTCGGGATCAAGGAAAAACCATCGAGCAGATTGCGAAGATATTAAATAGGGGCAAAGGCACCATTCATCGCTGGCTAAACGAGTAATGGACTCGAACGGGCCCACATTTTTCTCACAACCCCTCCTAATTTTTGAGAGGGGATTGCGAGAAAAATGCTCGAAGAAAATGGCAACATCAGGAATTGAACTTGGCTAGTCCGGGCTCGTTCCACTTGTTCCAAAAATTCCATTCGTTCCACACGTTCCATTTGTTCCGTTGGTTCCATTTTGGTCTGGGATGTTCCATCTCGTTCCACTTGTTCCAAAAATTCCATTTGTTCCAAAGTTCCGTTTCGTTCCATCCGTTCCATTAATTCCATTTTGGCTTAGATGTTCCATCTCGCTCCATTTGTTCCGCTTGTTCCATTCCGTTCCAGTCGTTCCACTTGTTCCAGAAATTCCATTTGTTCCACATTTTTTACATAGAAATCTTACGAACAAATGGAACGGACTAATTATCAGGCTGATAGCTAATTTTTTAGACAAAATAGAACAAGTGGAACGTGTGGAACATGGAACGGAACGGAACGACTGCGAGTGAAAAAAGAAAAACTATGAATGCAAAACAGATCAATCAATCGTATGAAATCGTGGCCTTTTTGGCCCGGCATGGCTTCCGGCCAACGTCTGTAAAAGGCGATAACTATTGGTATATCAGTATGATACGCGAGCCTGAAAGCCGGGCGTCATTCAAAGTTGATTCGCGCAAAAATCTCTGGTATGACCATGCGCTCGGTGTGGGAGGTAATATAGTCGACCTGGCTTGCCGGTTGTTTCAAAATTTAGATGTGAAGGAGGTCATGAGGCTGATCACAGACAGCCTTTCTTCTTTTCACCCGCAAAAAGCAGATGCGAGGTTGCGGCAGGATGTGAGCTCCGGGCTGCGTATAACGTCCGAAGGTATCCTTGAAGACGACTATCTGCTACCGTACCTAAGCAAACGAGGTATATCAGAGGAAGTCGCAAGAAAGTATTGCTTTCAAGTCAACTATGAGAACCGCGGCCGCGAGTACAATGCCATTGGTTTCCGGAATAGGGCGGGAGGCATCGAAATCCGGAGTGTCAATTTCAAATCATGCATTGCTCCGAAGGATGTTTCCTACATCGATCACTCTGGCACTAAGCTACTCGTTTTCGAAGGGTTTATGGATTTTCTCTCGTACTGGATGCTCCCCTTGTTTCACATATCTGATGCGAATTTCCTGATCCTGAATTCCACTTCGCAGTTAAAACGAGCCCACGAATTTCTTGCAGCACCTGGTCCAAAGTACCTGTTTCTGGATAACGATAAATCCGGATTTGAAACAGCAGCCTATATGAAGTGCAACTATCCGAATGTGATCGACATGGCAGTGATGTATGCCGGCTGCAAGGACTTGAACCATTTTCTCACTCAAAACCACCACCTCAATGACAAAGGACTTGCTGTTGCGTCTGTACGCGAGAAAAGACCGGAAGCGCCGGAAAATGCTTTTCGCACTTTTTAGGGACAAAATAAAGCTTGATGTCTCGATCGATGCGGTAGTCGAGATGATCAATCAGGAATTGGGAAAGCAGATTGTCAAGGCAGCCGATATCAAATACTGCCGCCATTATTTCGGTAAAGGGGAGGCTGAGAAGGAGAAATCAAAAGTGATCGCAGACCTACCTCCTCGGAGTAACTCGAATTTTCCAACCGCAAGGGAGGAAGTTGCAACCGGCCCACCTGATCCTGAAAAACTAGATTGGACAGACGTGGCAGACATAAGTGTGGCGATAGAAGGCGTTAAAACAAAATTCACAAAAAGATGAAACAACTAAATTTTATCCTTCAAGCGAAGGGAGGAGTGGGTAAAAGCCTGCTAACATATCTGCTAGCCATTGCAGAGCAAAATTCAGAAAAGTCCTTGTTTGTTGACCTCGACAGCTCAACCGGTACGTCGACTCGACAGCTCAGATTTTTGGGCGACTCCCGGACGGAGGCGGTTTCGCTGCTCAATGAGAAACAAGTCCTGGTGAGGGATAGCCTTATCTCGTATCTAGAAAGCCTTGCCGAGACGCCCTTTGACCGTATTTATTTTGATTTCGGCGCGCCAGAATCGGAGCAGCTTCCGGCATTGATTGAACGGGATATCCCATTTAAGGATTTCGTCGACGAATTGGGCTGCAAAGCCAACTTTCACATTGTTATTGGCGGTGGTGGGATGTATAAATCGAGCGTCGATTATTTGCAAAAGCTTCTCATGGCTTTGCAGAATGAGTTTGAAGTGACCGTCTGGCAAAGCATTACCACGTTCAACAATTTTGCTCAGCTCGGCCAAGAGTTGGAAAGGAATTGCAAAGCCCTGGGATTACGATTCCGGAAGTTTGCCGATTTTGATCCCGGTTCAAATTTGGGCAGCCATATACTCGACGGCATAAGGAAAGGTTACAGCATTGGCGAATATCAGACCGGTGCAAAGCTGAGATTGAAGAAAGAACTTAACGACCATTTCAAAGATGAACTCAACAATCAGTAAGGACGCAATCACAAGAATGAGGGGCGCGTATCAGGCAAAGTACGGCTTTGAAATGGATGAGTGGACTGCGGTAATGCTGACCGAGTTGCACGAGCACTTCCATGACTTTGGCAAAAATGTTGCTCAGTCAAACAGCGAAATTGGAAAGGCTGCCCAAATGATTAAAGGCCAAATCAGGCCGGTGCATTTCAACAATGACCGACAAGCTTTTTGGTATGGCATAGCTCGGCTTATACCTCCGTCATTGGTCGCTTTGGTGGGAATCTTATTGATCGCCTATTTCGTCAACCAGGGAAGCAAGTATCAGGAGATTGCGCGATTCGAAGACAGCTATCCTAACTTCGAGCACTTCCGACACCTGATCCGTTATGGAGCGATTCACGAGGAGAAAAATGCTACGTATCTGGTGCTTCGTCCTGCCTCCGATATCTCTTCAATGAAGGTAGGAGAGGAATACCAATACCTCAAAAAGCAAAATGTAGTCTTGGTTCCGTTGAGTATTGATAATCAGTAAGTAATCGTCTGATTTCGACTTCTTTCGACCAAATTCGACCGTATTCGGCCGGTTTCTAACTTATCAATTGGCTTTCATTAAGCAAGCCATGTGTTTGTAACTACAAGTTCTGCGCTTCGCTCCGAATTGCAGTTACAAACACACCGGTCGTTCCTCCCTTGTCTTGTCGGGGTGGCACCCCGAACCCCAAAAATCCATCAACTTATCGACAACCATGAAAGAGCATTTCGACAATGCGGCTGATCGGCCGCGTCAATCCAAAAAGACAAATAAAGACCGAACAATCCCGCTGCGAGTTACGGAGAATCAGTATGCGACAATCAAATCGAAAGCAATGCTTGCAGGGTATTCTGTGTCCGAATATTTGCGCCGGCTGGGCATCGGCCATCCCGTAGAAGCCAGGTTTGACAAAGACGAAAAACGGAATCTAGTAGGTATCGGCAGAAATCTAAATCAGCTGGCCGCATATGCCAACAAGGGCTTTTTCTATCATAAGCCGATCATGGAAGTTTTGGAGCAGCTTAAACGGATCCTGGTGAAATGATAGCGAAAACGACGATAGGGGCGGACTTCCTGGGGGCGATCTGCTACGGTGCCGGCATGCGAGTGAATGGGAAGGAGATAGAAGGGAAATCGGAGCTGCTTTTGACTCATAACCTGGTTTCGGATGATCCGAAGGGGATGGCGCTGGAAATGCAGCGGGAAGCGGAGTTTAGTCGATGCAAGAAGCCGGTTTGGCATACTTCGCTTAGCTGGACGCCGGGGGAGAATCCGAGCAAGGAGCGGATGATTGAGGCGGCTAATCGGTATTGCGAGAAGATGGGTGCTAGTCCGGATGACCACCAGATAGTGGTGTTTCAGCATCATGATCGGCCGCATAAGCATATTCATGTGTACTTTAATCGCACGCCCATCGGTGGGGGTAGAGCTCTGGAGACTTCACATAATTATGCGCGGAATGTTCGGGTATGTCAGCAGATATCGCAGGAGCTGGGATTCGGCATTATAAGAAAGGTCGAAAAAAGTAAATTACGACATGTTGCGGAACACCAAATTGAAGCTCAGAAAATTGTCAATTTTTCGATTAGGGAAGCCTTGAAGCAGCGATGCAAGACCGCCGCAGAATTGGAAAGCCACTTAAATGCAAAGGGTATCCAGTGTAAATTCATCGAGGAAGATGGGAAATTAAAGTATTCCAGTTATAATTATAATAGAACTTCTATCAAGGGACAAGATGTGGGGTTTAGTTCGAAGCTCCTGCAAAAGCGCTTGCAAGAGAACCAAGCCCGTAAAAAGGTTCTCGGACACAAAATGAAATTGTGATTGTTACGAAATTGATCAAATCTAGTGTATCATGAACGAGCTAGCTAGTAACGCAGACCGGATGAACCTTGCACTGGCAAGTGCTTACCAGTCATACATTAATGAAATTGGCGCGAAGACTTGGACTGATGGTATTTCGTCTCCACTACTAATGGACGTTCCCGAGCAATACTGTCGAATGAACACGAAAATCATGTTTGTAGGACAAGAAACACACACGTGGATGGAAAGTATTGCTTCCAGGCACACGGTTCAAACTCTGCAGGAAGCTTATAAAGTGTTTGACCTTGGTAAATATGTAAAGTATGGCAGGAAAGATAGCCATCGTCAGCTTAATAGCCAGTTTTGGAACTTTTTGAGATCCTGTTTCTACGAGTTCAACAAAGGCGACGTCTCAGTAAATCGTAAAACTAGCGGATTCTTATGGACAAATATTTCAAAAATTGATTTCAATGGAGGAAGTCCCAATAAGGAGCACAATGAAGACAACTTCGCTGGATTCAAATTACTTAAAACTGAATTTGAGATCGTGCGGCCCGATATTGCAATTTTGCTTGTAGGTAGAAAGTACGATCACGAACTTGATAAAAGTTTGCCAATTCAGTGGGAGGCGGTAGATGGAGATGGTTTATTATTCGTTTCGTCAGGCACCGCATACCATGTGCCCATACTTTTCAAGACTATGCACCCCACATATTTGTGCAGAATCAAAAAGAACAGAGAAGTGATGAGCCGAATGAGAGATATAGCGACAAGGTATTTCATAAACGAAAAGAATTACAGTTATTAATAAACCGCTCCTAAACATGATACGATATCTACCTGTTGTCATTTTTGCACTAATGATTGGATGTGTTTCGAGTGCAGACTACAATGCACTAGAACAAGAGAACAAAGAGCTAAAGCGACAAATTGACGATCTGAAATTTGGTGCTAAAATTTTGATGTCTGATGCAAATAAGTTTTATAAGGCGAAAGACTATCCTAGTGCGAGAGAAAAGTTGAGATTATTACTGGAAAAGCATGCAGATCAGCCGGAAAGCTTAGAAGCAAAAAAGATTCTAGGTATTATCGATGAAGAAGAGGCTTGGCATAACTCTACGGATTTAGCTTCTGCGGAAAGTTATGTACAGAACTACCCAAATGGTAAACACCTCAATTCGGTTAGGCGAAAAATTGAAGAATTTCGAAGGCTGAACGAAAGTTCAGAATATGAAAATGCACTTCTATCAAATTCCTCTTCTGTGTGGAGAACATTTATATCAAATTATCCAAACAGAGCTGATCGCGAGGATATTGAAAAGCGAATCATTGACAGTGAAGTTAGGGAGATCATGGGTATCACTGCAACAGGCAGACTGCCGACATTTGTTCAAACAAGTTATGAATATTCGTCCTCCTCATCTGTTTCTGTTACAAACGATACAGGATGTGAATTAATATTGAGGTATAGTGGCGTAGATAGTCGGCGAATAGATATTCCAGCTGGGGCTACCAGAACAGTAAGCCTCGCAAGTGGGAGCTATAAAATTGCCGCTTCCGCTTGTGGAGCAAACTATGCAGGAGTCGAAAGCCTGAGTGGAAGTTATTCTTCTAAATATTATATTTCAACTAGCAGATATTAAGGATAAGCCATTTCAACTTGGGTTCGTTGAAGTTTAAGCATGATCAATTTATACTATAACCCAGCAATAACTCCATTGCTTTAAAGAAGAATTGTCGATTAGATAAATTCATTAATGGAATAGAATTCTCGTTACCCGATTTGATGAAAAATAGTTTCTTCTGGAAGTTTTTATGTTCTATGAAGAGATCAGTCCCCTTAGTATATATCCGTTTTATTTCATCAAATCTGTATGTGAATGATTCAGAATCATATAGAAATGTAATAAATCCGACACCAATATGGATATATGGCGTGTATACAAGCGTTTCATAATTAAATAGCCTGAACTCTAGATATCCCTTACTATCAAGCTCATCTTCCATTTTGTCGAGAAGATACACTGTCCAATATTTTTCAGCCTCTCGATTTAGCCAATAATCTGGAGTAAGGAACTTTGATGGATTTCCTTTTTCGTCATTAAAGGTGTCACTAATGTGGAATTTGCGTTTGCCACTTTTAATATCAATCCAGGCAAATAAGTATGCGGTAGTGACATACTGAAAATTCCGTTTTCTAACTTCCATTTTTGATAGCAGATCCGTCACTTCATTGAAATTAATTTCGTAGTCTGCAATCAGCGTCTCTGTATCTCCCTCACACTTGTAATATGCGAACCCATTAATGCCAATATAGTAATTTATGTATGAGAATTTTACAGAGTTATATCCAAATCTAAACTTCACAAATATTACAATTGCGGCATAGATAAGGAAAAATAAAATCGGAAGGTGTTCGCGATCGGGTGAGTAATTTCCTGTTGAATAAACATAAATAAAATAAGCGGCACCCAATGGTAGGCTAATGTATGAGGATTTTATAGTATCCCAAAAATGCTGACCATCTGATTTCTTTACAGTTGATTTTGCTAAATTGGAAAATCCGCCAATCAGTTTTCCGATTCTTTGAGGTAGCTTAAAAAATGTGAATCCCTGGTCGATTGGCTCATCTTTAAAGTCGAATCCGTCGGCCATAGTCCCCCATGGAAATTGCTTTGGTGGAACTTGTAGGGTATCCTGGATTTCTCGATCTAATGTTGAATAAAAAGGCTTATACGGGTCATATCTATATTGTTCATTCCTTTTTTGTTCTTCATAGACTTTTTCATAAGTCTTTTCTTTGGGTGTTTCAACGAAGAAGAAGCTTGCGTATTCCAGATCATATATTACTTTTTTTTCTGAATTGCCTAGAAAGTCGTATGCTTCTTTTACTTCTAAGAACTTTTCAGTGGAGTACTTATTCCCTTCTGTTTTATCTGGATGATATTTTATGGCATTTATCCTAAATGCTTTTTTTATCTCTTCGCTACTCGCCTTGTGTGAAATTCCTAAAATTTCATAGTAGTCTTTCATGGTAGGAGGGTTCTTAATAATATAACATGGGATCTATTTATATTTATCTCTGCAATCTTAGTTGTGTCGATTCCTCATATATCTATAACCTTTACCAATCACTTGTATCTACCTGATGCAGGGAATTACTGACCTCACCTAAGTTTGAACTTTAGCAGAGAGAAATCACTCCATGACAAGTAAGTCGACAAGCTCACAACTGTAATAATAAATAGCATGATTGTGCTAATCCAAAGTACCGAATACCAATTTCTTCGTTTTAAAAGAAATTTCATATCATCATTGAACTCCTCGTCGTTCCGAAGAATATTATTTATGTCCGCACGATCAAGAAGATCTTCATGCCTTAGTTTTAACTGATTATATTTGATTCGTAGCCTTGCACTTTCTTGATTCACAAGTATCAGAGAAAAAAAGAAATATAAGAGCGAAACTCCAATTAAACAAAAAAATATTAATGTTGTATCCTTATTGAAAATGTTTTCGAATTTGGAAGTGCTTACTACCCTTAGTATGAATATTGAGATGAAGAATGAAATAAAAGCAAAGTTGCTTCTTTGATAGTTATTTAAATATTTTTCAGCTAAATCATTGGTTTTTTGAGAGATGCTGGAAATTTGATCTCCAATTTTATTTCTTACTTCTATGTATTTACTTACGTTTTGTTGCAAGTAAGTTTTGAATCCAGATGCTATCGATGTGAAAACATTATCCGAAATACTTAGTTGACCCGGCTTTAAATATAGCGAAATAATATTTCTAGCGAGACCGATTTTATCTGTTACCTGGCTTTTTTCGGAATAGATCCAATCATATATATTCTCATAGATTTGTAGAGAATCAGTATTTAATTCATTGATATCAATATTATATTCTATCGATTTATACCCATTTAATTTTGAATAGAGGTTTTTCCCATTTAGAGAGGTGATGTCGAATACTCCTGTTATGCAGAACAGAAGTGATAGTTTATCTAATGTATCGGTGAAATCTGCTGTGGATTTGGGGCGAGTTATTAGCCGAAAATATTTTGAAGAGAACGGAAATTGTTCAAAGTTTTCAAAATGACAATTAGACCTTATTTTTCCAACATCAATATTTGAATTTATTGGAACAACTAAATCAGAGTGTGAAGTAAATGCGATATTTTCGGTATAAATTTCGGGGCCGTCTTCAAATAAATATACAAAGTGCACTTGTTTAAATTCCTTAATTTTTTTTCCAATAAATTCAAGAATTTGAAACAGATCTTGCGAGTTCCAAAAGCGTGAAAATGACTCTATGTCGTAGATGAATACGCTATTGGAATTGACTGCTTTGGATACAGCAAAAGTTAGAATTACTTTTTCATCTTCTATGCTTGATTTAGTTTCTAAAACTTGCTGTAAAAAAGTTTCGTAATCTTTATTCTCAGATGTTATTGTTATATGTGAGTCGTAAACTGATAGAGAGAGTCGACTGAAGTCCTTAGATAATTGTTCAAAGAATTTAGGCAAATTTTCGCTGTTAACAACGCTCAACGTTGTTTCATATGATACTTCAAAGGCCGAGAACTTTTCAGTCTTTGAAAGATTATCACCTACCGGGAAAATTGCGTTTAAATTATCGGAGATGTTCATGGTTAGTGACTAAACTTATTGAAAGCGTCATCTGTCGACTTTATCTTCACCCACTTGGTCCCCTCTGAGTCTATCTCTGCCTTTATAGAATCTTTAAGATTTGGAATATGGTCTTTGAGTAATAGCTCAATACTTGTATTAAGTAGTATTTTATTTACAACTCTTTTCTTAACCTCACTTTTCTCAATTACAAATCGCGAATCAAAGCCCCATTTTTGTGGTAACTCTTTGACGATTGCTTTAAAATCATTGATTTTTTTACCAACGAGTCCTTCGTCGATAGGTGTATAGTTATTAAAGGTGTCGTTTAGAAAGTCATCTACTTCAAATTCGTCTTTTGCTCGGAAATATCGTATTGCACTATTTCGGATGATTGTATGGTCTGCCGGGAACTCTGCTTTAATTTTTGAAAAGACCTTTTTGTCGAGAAAATCCATGCTCATTTTGGTATTGTATGAGTCAGTATATTTCTCTTCTAATTCTAAATAGTTGTCCCACCAATACCTGGACATTCTTGAATTCGTATCATAAACGTATAGGTCAGTTGGATTGTTTCGGCCATCAAATTTGACTAAAAAGGCTTTAAAGACCCTTTTCTTCCACGGAAGTCCCATGTGAACCATAAAGTCAGTCTCATCAAGATATTCGTTATGATCTGCTTTGCTAATTATTACAGATTTCTCATTTTCTCCTATTACGGCTTGAAAAAGACTTCCTTTTTGTATTTCAACGTTTAAATGGTTAATAGATTTTTGTGCTGCAAGTTCAATCTTTACTAGGCGCGCCGCATTTATTTCAGCACCTGTGTCATAATCTTCACCTATTAGTTTGGCGAGGGCCTGTCGTACCTCAGTCGTGTCGCTTTTGAAGCGAAATTGCCTACTATTATCACTATTTGTTATCTCCGTTAGGAGACGTTCTACGTACGTGTTGAGATCTCCACCCTGATTATTAATGTCTATCTTTGTTATACCTGATTCGTGGTCCACATGATGGAGAGATGTGTAGTTTATATCCATTGTTCGTTAGAGAGGGTAAATAGGAATTTTTATTTAATTGATACCTTAACCGGTTTATTTTTTAACATGTGAACTACTTTAGTTTTCTGACAAATAGTCTGATGTCAGTGGGTTTCTTTAAAATAGCTCATTCCGTACTCTTGGATTTGCTTTTGTTGAATTATTTTATGAATAGACGTAAATGAAGTTACTTGATTATAATTACATTATGAACTCACATTTTGATAAGCCTTTGTGAATAGCCAATAATTCTACCATCCTCGTCTACTATTTTCTTAATCTCCGAATTTATGATGTATCCGGCATCTATTTTTTCTTTCACTAGCATATTGAAAAATTGCCAGTCGTGCGATTCTACTTCTATTTCTTTCACAAGCTAATGTTAGAGATATGGCAAATATATTAATATGTTGCATTTTTGCAAGTTTTGGGAGCATTATGGACACCTTTGGTCTGAGTGCCCCTTAACTCAGCCGACTACACTTACTGACGTGCCACTTGCAATTGTGCGCATTGAAAGTTTGTTACAAGTTACATTCGATGAATCAGTAACGGCGTAATTCCCTATGATCTCACCCTTACAGATAGATATGTTGAGATCCTTTCGAAAGTGTAAAAGTAGTGTATTACCCCTGCTTGATGTCATTGGTTTCTGTTTAAAACGCTCACGATCAGTTTTTTCACTGTTTCCATTTCCTCTGGCCTACTAGCCGCCGTAAATAAAGTTAAACTAGCAAGTGCTTCATTGCTTACTATGGGATTTCCAAGCTTTGGCTTTAACAAGCCGTTCTTTTCAAGGAACAATAGGAAACATGCAGCTGCAATGCGCTTGTTTCCATCTACAAACCCGTGATTTTTTATAATCAGATATAACAAAGTGGCCGCCTTCTCTTCTATCGATGGATAAAAGTCAACATCCCCAAAGCCCTTAGCAACCTGTGCCAGTGCGCTCTGGAAGCTTCCGTCCTTCTCCTTTCCAAAAACATTAGAATCGAAATCCGCCTTCATAGTTTCGACCACGCGATAGTAGTCTGTTATCTCCGGATATACAGCCTTTTTTGTAGTTAACCCCTTGTCGTCAAGTTCTTCATGGTCGTAGTCGTCTAGCAACTCCAACCCTTTTGCAAATTGTCCGAGCCAAGTAAAATCCGTTTCGTTAATTTTATCCTCTATTGCCCTGCTTAGTATCCGAATCCCATCTTTGAGCGTTTGAACTTCCTGCTGTTTCTGGGCAAGGCGCTGCTCATTGATCACATAACCTTGAACCAGATAATGCCTCAGGCGCTGCGTGGCCCAAATACGAAATTTTGTTCCCTGGGACGATTTCACTCTATATCCCACGGAAATGACCACATCTAGGTTGTAGAAGCTGATCCTTCTGCTGACTTTCCGATTCCCTTCGGTTTGAACTGTCAAGTATTCCTTGACAGTTGCCTCCTTCTCCAATTCTCCCTCTTTGTAAATGTTGGCGATGTGGAGACTGATGTTTTGCTTGGTCTGCCCAAAAAGGTCGGTAAGTTGCTGCTGGCTAAGCCAAACCGTGTCTTCCTCAAATGTTACCTCTAACTGAGTCTGGCCATCACTGCCTTGATATATTTCGACTTTACTCTCCATGATCAATAATTGGTATTTGGGTCTGACCAGAGGCCAATTTCTACTTCGCCTAACTCCCGATTCTAGTCTGAACACATACTCGTCAATTTCTTAAATTCATCAAACTCTGCTTGGGAAATTGGGTAGTTCTTCAACTTGTATATGATATGTTTCTTATCCCAGTTGAAGTAATATTTGTCATTTTCTCCCTGCAACGTGATCGACGCTCTGAAACTCACATCATCTAGATGCGACTGGTTTCGCCTAGTTACTGTGTTAAGCAGATCTACAACTTTTTTGACATCTGCTGGATTGGTAATTTCTAGAAGACTCGTTTTGACGGGAAACAAGTCATTTGGAGCTGCTATTGCTTCAAAGTTATTTTCATTGATAGACACGATCGTGTGCGTGCGAAAGGGAAAACATACCATTTTAACCACTTGGGGGTATTTTGGATTGTTACAACCGCAAACGGCCAAGATAAAGAGTATCACCAGGGACTTTGACATTCTTAAGTATCTATTTCAAAAATCATTTATGTGAATCTGCCCATCACGCATCCGATGTTTTTGCTGACTTCATTTACTTGGAGACAATTTGATCGTCGACCCGTAGAAAAATGCCCTTAATTCCTCCTGCAACTGTTCCGGAATATTTGTTGCCGTCCGTATCTCCGACGCCTCTTTCTGTAATGATGATAAGGCGGAATTTTTGAAGCTCTCAAACTGGTGAAGAGCGATGGCAGTCCCCAGGCTGGTGGCCTTCATTGCATATTCCGAGCCATTCGGATCCTTAATGTCATTGAAAAGGAAGGAAAACAAACGCAAGATTTTGTCCCTGTCCTTACCCTTTATCTCGGCTCTAGCCCCGACATAGACAGGCTCCATTTTATAGGACTCGTAATTATCAATGACCCATTCCAGGCATGTATCAAGTCGGATCTTGTCTTCCTTGCCGGACACCAGCTGAATCCTCGCAGGAAGGGAGAACTTGAAGTAGCGCAGAAAGCGTTCCTTTTCGTCGAAGTGGTGATAGTGATATTCTAGACACTCAATGGCCTCTTCAACCGAGCTGAAGTAGCAGAGCAGATTAATGATGTCGTTTTGATATCTTCTTCTAGTAGGTCGTTCAGCAAAATGCAAATGATACGGATGCGTCGCTTCTCCGATTTCGTACCGAAAATATGGAGTGAATTCGAGGCTATCCTGGTGCTTTAACCCAAAGTGCTTCTTGAATCTCTCAAACTCAGAATATCCAGATTGGTAATCAGTTTGTTCTGCCATAATCACTCATCTTTAAATCGCTCCTTCCAGATCTCTGAAAGCTGCCGTGCGTACTGCTTTTTAGTTACCTTGATGTATGTCAAAAATGCTTTTTCGGTCCGGTGGCCGGTGATTGCCATGATGGCGTAGGAGGGAGTGCCGGCAAGATACTCATCGGTTGCAAATGATCGTCTGGCTGTGTGGGACGTAATTAACGAAAACTTGCTTACCTTTTTCTGTGTCCGTACTTTTCCTTTCTTTTCGATTAAGGCCACATCCTCGCTCAAATTGGCCTTCTCGCCGATCTCTTTGAGATATTCATTCACCTTCTGATTGGATATCACCGGCGGTAAGTGATTAGGTGTCTTGCCCTTATATTTCTCCATTACTTTCCTGACGATCGGGTGGATCGGGATTTCCACGAATCAAAAACTTGTTGCAACGGTTCTCGTGAACCTTTAAAAACCAGACAAGGCGTTCCTTCCAGTTTACCAATGTAGAGCCAGGCTGATCAATCTATCATCTCGAGGGATTCCCGTTCATCCAATGGAAGCTTCGAAATTTAAATTTTCTGAAAGAAAACAATCCCGATAAGGAAAGGCTGGAGAGAGAAGGTAGGCAACAGCTAGATCAATTGCGCTGAGTATGTTCCAATTTGCAATCCTTCTGCATCCCTCCTAGGTATTTTTTTAGAACCCAGCCAGTAATCGTATAATTATCTTTCTCGTCGTTAAAACTTATATGCACCCAACGCCTATTTGTATCGAGCAATTCAACCTTGATTCCAGGTAGCAGTTTGCCCACTTTTAAACTTTTAGTATTTGGCTTCAAGTAGACGGCGCACTTATAGTTCGCAACGGAATGTTCTATGCGCTCGTGTAAATCAAGTCTCAGACGGTTAATCTCTTTTTGGGTATCGAGCAAGTCCTGCTTCGTTACCGATTCAGGCTTTGGTTTTAGGAAGTCTATATATTGATGAGTAGCCATAAAAATATTCACCAGAGAGGATAAAATGAATGCCCAACTCAAAGGCGAGGTCAGATGGTGACCCAGAAAATACCTTACGGCATCAATAAACTTTAAAACTCTCCGATTTAGGGCTTCAACGTCACTTTCCTCATTTGCGATTGTTTCCGTGAGCTCAATTGCTTCATTGAATAGGATGTCAAAATTTTCAATTGCATCCCACCGACGATCAATAACAGATACCGTTGTGAACTCGAACGCTTTTTTGTCTAATGTGCGAGAGAGTGCTTTGAGCGTTGATTGAAACGAGTCCGGATAAATCGTCCTTGGGATCGCCAATGGCTTTCCGTATTCTGAAAATCCCGCCGCAAGCGCATTAAACTTCGCTTGATGACCAACAATATTCCTGATACTTGCAAGTGTATCTGTAGGTATAGCGGCGATACTCGATAAAACACCAGCATTTGCGAGCGACTTCAAATGTTTGCTGGGGTAAAGAAGTCGATCATCGATGCCAATCGCCAAAGCGGAACCCAAACCGGTAAGGGATTTGGCTAGCATCGCTGCTTGGGTTTTATGTGAAAGCGCGAGTGATTTCGTGGAATCAAGCCAGTCAGTTTGTTTAGGGAATGATAATGCAGTTTCTCGTAGACCGTCCAGTGCCGCTATCGCCGGATGAATTAGCGGTATAGAAATGGTCGCAGGAGCTTTCGCATTAATCATCCAATCGGCTTGTTTTGGGAGCGAAATTGCAGCTGCGCGCAGATCAGTCAATGCAGACAGTCCTGCAACGGGAGAATATTTTGCAATTGCCGTAGCTTGCTTGAGTACGCTCATTTGATTTCCAGATAACCGCTGAAATCCTTCTTGGATCTTCTGTTGCTGTCTAATCATCTTCATAACTGGACTATCCAGCGCAGGCAGTGTCCGGGTGATGGCATTCAATTTTTCTAACGTATTCATTAGGGCGGAGTAGCTTTTTGTAAGCTAAAAATACGGATTTTGGCTAGAATGTTGTTAGAGATCACTGATCGGCTTATTGAACAATAACGTTGTTTATTGTTTAGCAAGCAAACTCTGGTAGAGCACATCCAATGGCCAACAACATAAAACTGAGTAAAATGCGAATTATACAAAAAGGCAGCCGTATCAGGCTGCCTTTTCTGGCATTGGATCCTTTTTGGTTATTTATGTAGTGATCGAGATTATGATGTGACCGCTTAATAAGTTTTTTATACAAGGTAGCTATCGTTGAGTAAATTGAATTTTACTCGCCTCAAATATCATAAAATGAAAGTATTTTTCTCAACCCTACTCTTAGGTATTTTTTTAAATCTTTCAACTTTTAGCCAGACGACCTCTCAAAAAAGTCCAGATCCTAAAACCGAAAATGTGGGAAGTGGAATACAGCCAGCTACACAAACAAGTTCAGCCAATGCGGTGCAGCTAGCTGTTGTCCCAAAAGCAGGGTCAGCAAGACAATTTTACGTCAAGCATCCGTCGTCTAAAGTTGTAGGAGTTTTGCAAGCATGGCTCAAGATGAATGGGTTCAATGTGTCGCAAACGGAAAGTTTAGCGGACTATATAATAAGCAGTGAAACGATTGACACAGGACCAGAAACACTTTTATATTTTAGCCTGGTCAGTGCCTCTGATGGTAAATTAATAGGACAGAGCAAGACGCGTACTGCTATCGGTAGATTGTCCGCAAACTTCGAAGCGTTGGCTCAGGATCAACTCAAAACGCTTATAGGCAAAATTGATTTCGATAAGACAGCTTTTTCAATATCCCTAAGTGATACGGCTTTCATAGTTGTCAGACCCAAAAAGCTACCAATGTTACTGAGAAGCAATGTTGTTGTGAGCAATTTGCCAAAAGATGCTAAAGATGAAAAGGCGACCTCAACTCTTCAATATTATCTTAGGTTAGACGTCCCAACTACTGACATAGAGATCAAGGGAAACGACCTATTGCCAATTAAAACTGTGACAGAGAATGGTTCTACCCAAGTAGATATTTTGATTAATGCAGATACAACGATTAAAGACAAGAGAGAATATAAGGGGCAATTGTTTTATCAACTTGCAGGAAAAGCGGTCGAGTTCAAGGCGGGTCCAACGTTCAATATAATTTTACTCCCAGAGGCTGCAAAACCTGAAGGTACTTTCCAGAAAAATGAACTCATTCTTTTTGCCGGGACGACTTATGATCATTTTAATCCTTCAAATAAAATATCTGGACTTTCTATCGAACCGATGGTTTCCCTGAAATTTGCAGAACGAATTTGGGCAAGATTTGGCGTTTATGTTCATCCTAACTTTAGTCGAGACACATCCTCGTCACGTCGAGGAGGATATTACCGACTGAACGATCAGCCATTGAAAAGCGACACTTCGCTGATTGGTATATCGACTGATAGAATAGCGATTGGACAGAAAGTTCATAGCATCGGTTTTTATGGAGATTTGTTTTGGACGCCAAAGGAAAAGTCCACATTGTTCCAAAAAGGAATGCGTCTATCGCCGGGACTGCGCTTTGAATTTATAAAGCGAACAGTGACGCCGACTGTCGCGGTCACTCCGATACTCGCAGACACGATCGTTTACAACGAAAGTTACTTTAAGAAAAATAATTTCCAAATCCTTCCTAATAAATTTGATGAGCGAAATGTCGTTGCACCAAAATATATTCAAAATCAATTTATCATAGCAGGAGGACTTTTACTGGAGGCAGATGTATCGAATATATATCTTTACTTTCAGCCAATGGGCGGCGTTCGCTTCCAAACGATCAATTATTTTGAAAACATTCCAATACGAGATAGGAGAATAACGAAGCCGACATTAGGAGTTAAGTTTGGTATTCGTTACAAGAACATTATCAGTATGTCGATTGATAGCAGGGATTTTTTATCGCAGCGTGACGAATACTTAAACATTTCATTTGGTGTTCCAATCACAATTGCAGATCTCACTAAAAAATAACCAGTCTTGGCATTACAGTCACAAATCCTCGGATTTCTTGCTTTGTTTGTTTTCAAATGATCTCGGCATGACCTGTCATGCCGAGATTACGCCTATCCCTCTTTTTCATCTGTCAAATAAAAGGCTGTGGCGACTTCGTAAAGAAATAGACGCTTCACTTCGATGTCTTTACCTGGGGAACCTTTCACATCCTGACGAGTCCTTGTTGCTTCCATCATGAACAACAAAACTAGGAAACTCAAAGATGTCCACCCAAAAAAATTCAGGCAGTTGATTGCACCTGTTATGGAAGTATAATTCGGTAGCAAGCCTAAAATGCTGTTTCGTATAGGATTGAAGGCTGCTTGTCAAAACAGAGGTTATTTCGATGATGTCTAACTTTAGGTTCGTATTTGAAAATACGACGTCAATTGTAGATCGTCGTGTTTCTGCCGAAACAAACCTCAAACATCCTCCTCTTAGGGAGTACTTAGGCACATAAATGATATTCTCCTCAATAATTACTCATCTTTAAATCGCTCCTTCCAGATCTCTGAAAGCTGCCGTGCATACTGCTTTTTCGTTACCTTAATGTATGTCAAAAATGCTTTTTCGGTCCTGTGGCCGGTGATCGCCATGATGGCGTAGGAGGGAGTCCCAGCAAGATACTCATTCGTCGCAAATGATCGCCTGGCTGTATGAGACGTAATTAATGAAAATTTACTTACCTTTTTCTGAGTGCGGACTTTTCCTTTCTTCTCGAATAATGCGACATCATCGCTCAGATTAGCCTTCTCGCCGATCTCTTTAAGATACTCGTTCATCTTCTGATTGGATATCACCGGCGGCAAGTGATTTGTTGTTTTGCCCTTATATTTCTCCATTACCTTCCTCACGATCGGGTGGATAGGAATTTCGAGGAATTCATCCGTCTTGATTGTCTTCGTTTTCAGATATTTGAAGTCCGGAGATATGTTTTCAGCTTGTATCGTGGTAAGATCGGAGAATCGTAAACCGGTAAAGCAGCCGACAATAAAGAGATCCCGCACCTTTTCCAGTCTTGGTTCAGCGGACAAGTCGAGCTTCATTAGCAGCTTTATTTCGTCTTCATCCAGATAGATCGAATCCACCTCTTTGCGAGGAGTTGAAAACCTTCGACTCTTAAATTCTATGTTATCATTTTCCTTGCGTTCAGTCGCTTCGTTCAGGAAGAACTTTAATAGACCAGTGTGCTTATTCTGCGTGTTCTCATTGTATTTCTTGACCTCTACCATAAACCTTTTGAAGTCATGGTAGAAATCCAGCGTGATATCGTTGAAGGCGATGGTCTTCTTTTTCGCATCGACCTGATATTCGGTCAGCATCTTTAAATGCGAGCGGTAAGTCTTGATCGTATTAGCATTCTTGAATCCCTCTACTGACTTAATGTATTTGGTGACGAACTCGATAAGGCCAGGTTTACCTTTTTCCGGAGCTGCTTCATATTTGTCAGTCCTGATTTCACGCTCAAACAGCGGCTTCAAATCGGCGGGAGTGATCGGCAGCTTTTGATAAAGCCGCTGCTGATATATCTTCTGAACTTCATTCCGCCATCGGTCCAGGTTGGCGTTGAGCTCCAAGTATGCCTCATGGCTTGCTTTCGCCCGCTGGTTTTTGGCGTCCCAGGATTTGGGCTTTACAAACTGATTTGTAGAAACAACAACCTGTTCAGTACCATAGCGGAAGTACAGGGAAATCAGGCAATTGCCATTTGGTTTTGGCTTTTTGAGATAGTATTTTGTAGTAGCCATTAAGCCGACAACTTAGTTTACACAAATCTATCTTAACTGATCTGGTTTACAAAATGGTTTACGATAAAAATACTTTGCGAGGTTGTATATTGTCTAACCCAATTTTATATATTTGCCATTAGTAGCTCTGAATCAGAATATTTTAAAGAAAAGCTCATGAAAGTGTCAATCAAAGGTTCGATTCCGTCCATCACCACCAAAAAAACAAAAACGCCTTGATAGTCAAACTATCAAGGCGTTTTTGTTTTAACTTCATCAGCAGTGGTTTTTGAAACCGCGGGTGAGGCGGTGAAGTTGCGCTCCAATTCCTGTTCGGCTATTTATTCAATTACAAATTTGCGATTAACGAATGAATCGCCGGCGTCGATTTGTAGGATATATGTGCCTTGTGGTAAACCCTCAAGCGAAAGCTCCGCCCGGTTATCAGTTCTAGTATGTATTCGCACGGGTATGCTATTACCCGAAATATCCCGCATGGATAATCCGGAAATAGCCCCCTTCGCTTCAACAGTGAGTGTTGCCCCGCTTTTTATAGGATTGGGATAAACATTGGTGAGAACGTCCCCTGTAAGCATCTGTATGCGACTAAAGGCAAATGTGCTGTCCATATCTACCATACGGAGGCGATAGTAAACCGTTCCGCTCATTTCGCTAAACGTGCTATCCGCAAAAGTATAAGTCTGTTTGTTATTGCTATTGCCGGCTGCCTGAACCTGCCCGATTTTTTCAAACCGGATGGCATTGGTACTGCGTTCGATATCGAAATGAGACGCTGCTGTTTCTGTTGATGTTTCCCATTTCAGCAAAGCATTATTTTCAAACTCTTTCGCTTCGAAACTTATCAGACGGACGGGGAGGACATCTTCAAAGGGCTTCAAAAAAAAGCCACTGAATCCAGTCGTTTTAAAGCCTATTTCCCACCAACGCTGCTTTTCATTCCAGACGACGGACTCCGGGCGAAATGTTACAGGCTGGCCGGGGTAACTGCCTGGCCGACCGGTATTGTCACTACTGGTGCCTGCACGTTTTTCGATGCGTAAACGATTAATGCGGTCTATGTCCTGAGGACCCCTCGGTAACAGGTCAGCAATCGTATTATCAAAGCGGTTGAAATCCTCTCGCGCGAAGTACAGTGTGACCCAGCCAGTGGCGTTTTCTGCATTGCTGGATGGTGCAATTTCGAAATGGCGTGCAATATATTGCTGAGGTTGGGTAGCTTCGATCCAGACCCTCGTGGTGACGGGCCCCGAGAGAGGATTAAGGGACCCCGTTTCGCGACCAACACTGGCAATGAGCGTTGAATTAGTTTCAAACATGCTATACTGCCCTTGTTGCATAGTGATCGTGCTATTTGCAGTTGCTAATTTTGGCATGGGCATATCAAAGGTGGCAGCCGGGACTGGCGTTTGTTGGTTATTCTGTGGTCCATTGCCGAAAGTTATCCGAGAACGTCCCCAGGCCCATAGAGAACGGTCGGTCTTGATCCCAAAAAAGCTGCTTTCGTCGATAATGACCGAAGCCCAGTCGGCCCCAACGTTTTGCTTGGTTGGGGTTAAAGTAAAAATCAATGGTTCTGCCTCTGGGCGTGACCAGTCGATGCTATCCCGTCCCCACTTCCAAATTGTCCCATCGGATTTAACCGCCATTGTATTCTGTATTCCAGCACTTAAGGACGTCCAATCACTATCGACACCTATTTTAACCGGGACATTTCTATTTTTTTTAGACCCGTCACCGAGTTGTCCGGATCGATTGTCACCCCAGGCCCAGACCGTACCATTGATTTTCCTGGCTACGGTATGATTATAGACGGCGGCGCTTGCCCAGTCGGTATCGGAGCCAATCTGTAGCGGTGAGGTGCGGCGTGTATTGGAGCCATCCCCAAGCTGTCCCAAAGTGTTCGTCCCCCAGGTCCAAAGGGTGCCATTCTTCTTGATCGCTACCACAAAATTATTTCCCGCGTAGACACTGGCCCAGTCGCTATCGGAACCAACCTGTACCGGAACTATGCGGGTGGTTAAGGAGCCAATGCCTAATTGCCCTTCGTGATTATATCCCCAGGCCCAGAGCGTGCCATTCGTTTTGATTGCCATGGAAAAGTCCCCGGATGCACTTATGCTTGCCCAATCGGTATCCGTGCCAATCCGTATAGGGCTCGTTACGGGCACTAGATTATACGGATCAAGCCGTCCATTACCGACTTGGCCGCTTGCATTGCTGCCCCAGCCATAAAGTGTCCCATTCGTTTTGAGCAACAAGAAGTGGCGGTCACCTGTACTGACTGTCTTCCAATCTGACTGAGTGCCAATCTGAGTAGGATAATCTTTGGTTTCCTCGTAGGAGGATTGAAAACCCATAACCAAGGAACCCCACCACCACGCAGTTCCATCGGATCTGGTCGCTATCGCGTGACCTCCGCCCATGTGGACAGTTGTCCACTGGCCGACAATGCAACCTGATCGTGCGGGATTATTTGCACTGGTACTTTGGATGTCGCCCGCTTGTCCAAATCGGTTATCTCCCCATGCCCAGGTTTGACCCTCGTTCGTCAAACCAAAAGAATGGAATCTGCCGGCAGTCGTGCTGATCCATTTCAAACCGGAACCCACTTCTACAGGGATAGGATTGTTAATACCTGAACCGTCGCCAGGTTCCCGATAATTATAAGCGCCCCATCTTAATAACGAGGGATAGGGTCCCAATCTCCTGACAGCAACAGAATGGTACATTCCTGCACTAATAACAGCGAAATTCTTCGGATCCCCAATAATGCTGGCGGGCACATTTTTATCGTCATAGTTGCCGTTGCCGAGCTGTCCTTCATCATTTTTCCCCCAAGTCCATATTGTGGCATTGTTCTTGATGCCGAGGGTATGGTAACCTCCTCCGCTAACACTAACCCAGATATTGCCCACTGCTATCTGAGTGGGAGTATTTTTGTCGTCGTTGTTGCCATTGCCCAGTTGTCCGTACTGGTTGTCTCCCCAAGTCCACAGGCTGCCATCCTTTTTGATTCCCAGAGAGTGAGAAAATCCGGCACTGATACTCTTCCAATCAGTTGCAGTAGTTATCTGAACAGGTACATTTTGACTGTTGTTGTTGCCGTTGCCCAACTCGCCATTTGAATTTATACCCCAGGCCCATAAACTTCCGTCACTCCTGATCGCCAGGGAATGGAAGGCCCCTGCTTTTACGCTAACCCAATCAGTAGCTGTTCCAATCTGGATTGGGAGATTTTTGTCATCATAAGTGCCATCGCCCAATTGACCGTGGTCATTATTTCCCCAGGCCCAAAGTGTCCCATCGCTTTTTGTGCCGAGCGAGTGAAGACTACCGGCACTGATTCCCACCCAGTTTGCTGTTGCTCCTATCTGAACAGCGCCTTTTTTATCTATGGTCGTACCGTCGCCTAATTGTCCCGAGCTATTGGAGCCCCAAGCCCAAAGAGTTCCATCATTTTGGATCCCAAATGTGTGGTCAGCAGTGGGTCCGCTAGCTATTGTGGCAAACTTGCTGCATTGGGCCCATACCGTGCTACTTGCTATAAGTAATAACCCAGTGAGGTAAAAAATTTTTTTCATTGTTACGTTGAGTAGGTGAATCGATAATTTATGCGTCTATAAGTTACAAATTATTTGACATTACCCCGATCACTAATATGGTTTAGCTTTTTTCTTCTCTTTCCATCAAGTAATTTACCGGTGGCTTTTCTTGGCCCCCCTCTCAGAAAATTCGCTAGCCCTTCGCTGCGGCATCGGTTCCGGTATTTGACTATCCACAGCAGCTTCCTTTAAGGAGGCCGTTCCGAAAACCAGTATTCCAAAAACTTCATCAAACTAATACCATGCATTATTCCAGGGAGCAACTCATTGTGCTTTTCACCTACCTGCCCGTGCTTGTGGCGGCGTGGATGGCGTTAAGGAGGTACCGTGGGGCCGACCACCCGGTGAAACTGTTATGCTGGCTGATCTTCTTTGCATTGCTCATCGAGAGTATTTCGCGCATTTTCTGGTTTTTTAAAGTATCCAACCTATTTCTCTGGCCGATCTATATCACGGTCGAGTTCGGTCTGTTGATGTGGATATATAGTTTGGTGCTCGATCGGAAGTGGCTGATTACCCTGCGCGGCTGGATGCTGGCGGCGTTTACGGGCATCGTTCTTGTGCGCGAGCTGGGGCAGCCGGGGCAGTCGGTATGGATCGATAATGCGGGGCGGTCGATTGAGAGTGTGGTTGTGATTTTTATGGCCTTGGCTTATTTCTATAAAGTTTTCCAGGAGTTGAAAGTGCAAAACCTGCTGCTTGAGCCTTTCTTCTGGGTGTCGGCAGGGTTACTGCTTTTCTTTTCGGGTAACTTCCTGATTTTCATATTCATGAATTTTATTCTGCTGTATTCCAAAAACCTGAATGATCAGATTTGGGTGATCCACGCGCTGATGAATTATATGCTGTACATTACTTATGCGATCGCATTATGGGTAGGCCGGGGGAAATAGAATTTGCGCAACTGTTGTTCGGCGGGATCGGCATTATGGTGATGATGGCGCTCACGATCGTCATTTTTGTGCTGCTCTATCAGCGGAAGCTGCATTTCCAACAGAGTCGCATGCACCAAATGGAGATGCTTCATCAGAAAAAGATACTGGAATCGATCGTCGCGTCGCAGGAGAACGAGCGCGAGCGTATCGCACGTGACCTGCACGACGAGGTGGGCGCGTCGTTGTCGGCGGTCCGTTTGTTTGTGAGCCAGATACAGTATGAAAAGTCGCCGGAGGAAATGAAGAGCCTCGCCGCGCGTTCAGGCCAGATTATCGGGGATGTGGTGAAGGACGTGAGGCAAATCGCACATAATCTGTCGCCGGTAATTATCGAGAACTTCGGTTTTGCGGGCGCTGTAAAAATTTTGCTGCGCAGGATGGAAGACGCGGGAATGCACATCCGTTACGCGATCGACGATCCGGCAGACGTGCTCTCGTCGTACCAGCAACTGGTTTTGTACCGCATTATTCAGGAAGTGATCGGAAATGTGGTCAAACATGCCGAAGCCAGTGAAATTACATTCGATCTCCATCATAACGACTCGCAGCTGAGCCTGCTCATGAGCGACAACGGCAAGGGTTTCGATATGCTTTCCGGCCCGAAAGCCGCCGGGATGGGAATGAGCACGATCCGTACCCGGACCGACCTGCTGGGGGCGAAGCTCGAACTGCTTTCGGCACCTGGTGAAGGCACCCGTTTTAAAATTGAAATGCCCGTTTAACATTTTTCCAAAACAAATTGAAACCAGTTAAAATAGCGATAGCGGACGATCACAAACTGTTCCGCCAGGGATTAGGCCAGATTTTGTCCCGGAATGAAAATTGTCTGGTAGTTCTGGAAGCCGCTTCCGGCGAGGAGCTGCTGGAAGAAATAGGAATTGCCTCGCCCGACGTGGTGCTGCTGGACCTTTTTATGAAGGGAATGGATGGAAAGGAAGTAGCCGGATTGCTGCTGAAACAGTACCCTGATGTTAAAATCATCATCCTGTCTATGAACTATTCTCCCGAGCACATATTGCAGCTCATGCGGATAGGCGTGCACGGTTACCTGCCCAAGGACATCGATCAGGGAATTCTAAGCGAAGCGATCGAGCAGGTTATGACCAAGGGATATTACATTAATGACGACATCGCGCAGGTAATGCGGCAGGGATTACAAGCGGGCGACATCCGGCCCTCCCGAAGCAAAGTCGCCATTCCTTCGTTGAATATCGGCCTTACCGACCGTGAAATGGAGGTCCTGGCACTCATTTGCAAAGGTTACAATACTGCCAAAATCGCGGAGGAGCTGTTTATCAGTTACCGGACAGTGGAAGGCCATCGTAAAAATTTGCTGGAAAAAACCGGGGCAAGCAACTCGGTGAGCCTGGCGATATTTGCCGTAAAATACCATTTGCTGGATTTCTAGCCTGGTTACCAGTGTTAGATGCGGGCAAATACCCTTAAATCGGTAATACGTTCGCGGTACGTTTCGAGGAACTCGCAAAAGCGGGCGGTCTGATCCTCCTGATAAGTCAGGTCGGCCATTTGATCATATTCTTCGAGATAAACATCTTTAAAATCGGTGATCACATAGCGCAGGCTTTTGATCCCTTTCGTGCGCAATGCGGGCAGGTAAAAGTTCTGATGGCTTTTAGCAAAACTGCCTTCGCGGTAATTTCCGGTGGTTTTGATATCCACGGCCAGCATTTTACCAATCACATCCACGTACCCGTAAATCAGGCGATCGTTCAGCTGGTATTCGCAGTATACCTGCGTTTTCAGCATCGGGCGAGGCAGGAACGACCGCACCTTCGACAGGATTTCCGGGTCAAATGCTTCCTCGCCAATGCCTTTGATCACGGCATCCTCGAATGACACGCCACGAAATTGTGCCTCGGTTTGCGGCACCGGCACGCGGTTAATGCGATCGAGCAGTTCCTGCTCGGTGATATAGCCGCGCTCGAACCGGTCGAAACAGCTTAGTAGCGACGGGTAAAGTTTGTACTTAACAGTGGTAGAAATCATTAATTAACAATGTTAACAAGCATTCATCTTTTCCTTTGGCCAAAATGATATTGCAGTGAAACGGCAATGAAACTGAATGCATCATTCGCTGTTTCGCTGTAAGATTCACTTTCTTCAGGGTTGATCAGCCGTCTGCCGGAAGTAGCATCCAGCTTGTCGGTCCGGACGAAATAGAAACGGTATTCGAATGCAATTTTCAATTTTCCTAACAAAGCATAATCCACAGAAGTGCCGAGCGGCAACATTCCTTCCCGTGTTTTTTTAATGCCTTTCGGTCCTTTGGGCGGTCCCCAGCGAAGAAAGAGCGGGTTACGGGCGCTCTGCTTGCTGTTGGTGAAGCGCAATAGCCTGTTGTTGTCCAGGTCGAAGGCATTGGCACTGAACCAGATTTGTCCCAATCCCGCATAAAGAGTAATATGTACCGGCCCGGGCTCTTTTTCGCTGAACTGTTCCGAGAGGTCCCATCTTACCAGGCATTCCGCGCTGTTATATTCATTGAAAAAATAGGAGTTGAAAAAAGCAATTTTCTCTCCGCCTATGCTTCCGGCGTTGTAATCGAGCTCAATAGCGAATTGTTTGTTGAGCGACCTCCCAATACCGATTCCGGCAATTCCGTGCATTGCCTGGGCATTTAGTTCTCCGTAAAACTGCGAGAGGCCGCACCGGAGGCTCAGAAAGTAGGGTTGTGCGGCGCGGCGATTGTAGTTTTTCTTATCGCTGATACCGTTAGGCGAGCGGTAACGTACAGGCTGTGCGAAGGTTAGGCCGGTTATGGCACAGGTGGCAAGAAACAAAATGTAACGCATGGCTGGAAATGATCGGGACGAAATGTTTGTTCAGCCATTGATACGTACGCTTTTCATTTCGGTCACCTTTTGTAGAACCAATAAGATACCTACCCGCCGTGTGATAACCGTAAATATCTGTTAGTTTTGCTTGTAGTTGAAAAATACAATACAAAGATGAGTGTAGTACCCTATAAAGATAAGGAAGGGACCAAGCGGGAGCAGGTTGCAGAGATGTTCGATAACATTTCGCCGAAATACGACCTGCTGAACCACGTCCTGAGTGGCGGTGTAGATATATATTGGCGTAAAAGGGCCATTAAACTGCTCAAAAAGCAACAACCGAAGGTTATTCTCGACATCGCGACTGGTACCGGTGACTTTGCGATCGAGGCGCTTGTATTGAAGCCTGAGAAAATCATCGGCGTCGATATTTCGGAGGGGATGCTGGCTGTTGGTCGCGAGAAAATCGCGAAACTGGGCAAGCAGGATGTGATTACCCTGCAAAGTGGCGACTCGGAAAGTTTGGCTTTCGCAAACAATTATTTTGACGCGATTATCGTTTCGTTTGGAGTACGCAATTTTCAGAATTTGCTGGCCGGACTGACAGAGATGAACCGCGTGATGAAGCCGGGCGGAACTTGTGTGGTGGTCGAGTTTTCGAAGCCCAAAAGCTTTCCGTTCAAGCAGATTTACAATTTTTATTTCAAATACATATTACCAATAATAGGGAAAACGGTCTCCAAAGACAGCGCGGCATACACTTATCTGCCGGAGTCAGTGCAGGCCTTTCCGGACGGGGAAGCTTTTCTTGATATTTATAAAAAAGCAGGTTTCATAAATACCAAATGCATATCACTTACCTTCGGGATCTGTTCAATTTACGTCGGACACAAGTAATTATCGGCATCCTGGCGCTGTTCATGGCGGCGCAGGAAGCCCGGTCTCAGGGCATCGGGTACCGTCGCAAACACCTCGAATATTACGACGACAAGCCGATCCATTACGGTATTCTTTTCGCGGTCCCGTTCACGCGGTTCAATATCAAGCACAGCAACGACTTCGTGTCCAAGGATACTGCATTTGTGATCCAGTCGCCCACGAATGCGGCATTTCGCATGGGATTTACCGTCAATGCCTACCTGAATGAGCATTTCGACCTGCGCACAACGCCCGCCGTTTCACTTTATGAACGGCATGTCAAATTCAGCTACCCCAACGGCACCGACCGCACGGAAAAGCGCGAGTCGACCTGGATCGAAGTGCCGCTCTTGCTAAAATACAAATCCGTCCGTCGGGTCAACTCGCGCATGTATATGATTGCGGGCGTAACGCTGGGGATCGAGACGAACGTAAAGCGTAACCGCGGCGGCGGAGCTACGGCCCTTAATACGAAGTCCAGTGACTTCTCGATCGATTATGGAATAGGCTATGAGCAGTTCTTCGAGTTCTTCAAATTCGCGCCGGAACTGCGTTTTTCGCATGGATTGACGAATATGCTCGTACCCGGAGCAAATTCCGTAGGCAACGGCATCAGCCGTATGCGCACCCACACCGTAACGCTCTATTTGAATTTCGAATAGCTGGTACTGGTTTTCAGGAGGTTAAAAAATATTTTAAATTTTTTTTCAAGAATATTTGCAGAGTTCAATTCAGTCGCACATATTTGCACTCCCAAACGACGGGAAAACAAAAGAAAACAAAAAGGGAGTTTAGCTCAGTTGGTTCAGAGCATCTGCCTTACAAGCAGAGGGTCGGGGGTTCGAATCCCTCAACTCCCACGGAAAGCATCGAGAAATCGATGCTTTTTTTGTTCTGAACGTCTCTCTCCCCCCACATAGACAAAGTAATGGATCAGTCTGAAACTTGGGGTAGTGAAAAAAGCTGTTGCTTTGCAATGAATCAACATTGAATACATTGCAAGAGTCTTATCTCAACTTTGTAGCCAAATCACGTCGTCGTTCAAGCTATGAGAACTTTCACTGCATTATTTCTATTCATGATGGGCTTTGATGCGGCCGCACAAACCTCCGATGCGCCATTCAGTCGTAAATTTATCAGCCTTTCCGGTGGACGGAGCACGCATGGTACAGGCGATATGATCGGCGTATCGCAGCGCGTTACCTATGGGCAATATTTTAGAAAAAGGCTATTTTGGTTTTCAGCCATTGGCGCGGATATTCATGACGGAAAGGAGCTGAGCATTACGACGCAGCCAGATGGCAGCACGCTGGATCACTCATTCAGATATACCTCAGGTGCTATTCAACTCACGGGAGGCGTAGGATGGAGTTTCTTGTCTACAAATAAAAGTGAATTTGGTGTCAAGGTCGGCGGTGTTTTGCGGTACCAATCTTCGTCATACTTTGACCAGCTCGCGGTTATTTTCGATCCACAAAAAATAGGCCCCTATCCTGCCACTTTTATCCTCAATACCAGCCCGCAGCGAACATATTCCGTGGGGATCGGGCCGGAAGCATTTTATCAACGAACGATATTCAGATCTATATTCGGAGGGTTATCGGCCGGATTCCAAGTGGATTCGAATGGAGATGTGCTGACCAATATCTCTCTTTCCGTTGGGAAGAGGATTAAGTAAAACCACCTTACAGGTCCTTTTCCCGCCACAGACTCAGCGCCGAAACGAGATCAGTGATAAATCCTCCAAGTATCAGCATAGATTCCGCAAAGCGATCTCTGAAAATTCCCACTAACACGTCCTGCCATGCGAAAGATCAGCCGATAGCAAATAAAGTGGTTATACAACAGAAGAACATAATAGAACTGAATATTATTCAAGTAGATGAATTATATATAATTTTACTTTATATTTTGTTTTCTATAACAAAGTGGTTACAATTGCGAATCAACAAAATTGTAATGCGCTATGGAAAACAGTCGGATTGTTCGTGCCCTTTTCGGAATGGTGGGGGTGCTTTTGATGATGTTTATGGTGTCCGCTTGCGGAGGTAGCCAGGAAATCGTGGTACGCGGTGATTTGCGAGGAGCTAGTACATTTCTGGAAGGGAAGACGCTATATCTGGGCAATGCAGAAACCCGCAATTTCGAGGATACTGCCGTTGTGAAGGGCGGCAAGTTTGAGTTCAAGATCAAAACCAGCAGCGATTTCGTCCCTTTCAAAGCAGCAATTGTTTTTGAAACCGGAAATCCCGCGTGGCCGCATCAGTTGGTGGGTTATAAAAATCCTTATTTCAAAAAAACCGATGAGTCTAACTTCTACGCCGAACGGGGCGTGATGGAGTTGCAACTCGATACAATCCGGATATTTACGCCAAAAAATAAGGTTGTCACGTTTAAAATTGACAAGGTTAACCGGCAAACCAGCGTGCTATTCCACCACTACAATTTTAAAAGCGGCCTAAAAAATGCTGCCGATAACCAGGCTTATAACCGATCTCTTGTTCAAAAGCATTCCTATTCACTGGAACTGCTGCGGACATTGAATTTCAGTAAAGCAGCGCTTGCGACCGACGAGGCGAAATATTTACTGTCTCTCTTTGACCCCGAACTACATTCGAATCCCGGCTATATTGCCTTGAAAACATATCTGAACTACGAAAACAAAACCGGCACCGATTTCCCGACGGAAGTCGCATTAAAAACGGCAGATGATAAATCAGTCCGGGAAGTCCTGGTGGATTCTTCCAAGCATAACCTGATCGTTTTTTGGGCAAGCTGGTGCGGCCCTTGCCGAATGGAAATACCGCAGATCAAAAAGCTTTATGAAAGTAAGGGAGAGGACTTAAATGTTGTCAGTATTTCGGTCGACAAGGATCGGAATGCCTGGAAAAAGGCAGTGCAGAAAGAACAGATGCCCTGGAAGCAGTTCCTGTTACCTGTGGGCGAAACTTACGCAATGCTGGACAAGAAATATAATTTGCAAACCATTCCGATTTGGCTGCTCCTGGATGGTCAAGGGAAGGTTGTCGATCAGCATGTCGGTTACGACACCGGGGATAACGCTGTGGATTTGAAAGTGGCGGCACTTTTGAAATAAAGGTGTCCTAGCGTGTGATTTGAATTATCCAATCGGACATTTCTTTCAAAGCAACAGGTGAAAACGTCTGTGTTATCCGCTGATATTCTTCGTTTGAACCTGTTTTGCATTCCTGAAAGAGGTGGTTCAGGCCGGCTAGCTGAACAAGCTTCACGTTTTTATTCCCGCTTTTTTGCGTAGCAGTTGCGATTCCGGCCAGGTTTTCCTTAGGAGGCACCTGATAATCCTTTTCGCCGTTCAAAGCCAGAATGGGGCATGCCGATTTTTCAAGGGCAGGCATAGGGTTGTATGTGAGAAGATACCGTGACCACGGAGTTGCCAATAAATTAATGGTTAAGTTCCGGGCTTGTTCCATGGTCATTTGCGGCGCGGCAAAAACAGACAGGCTGTCCGGGTTTGCCTTGATGTAGCTTGTAAGCTCGCAGCGTAAAGTTGCGGGGTTGGTGGAACCGGTAACAATGGCCAATGCACCGGCCATGGCTTTGCGGGATCGCTGTATTTTTGCTTCGGGTAATTTGAGTATCCGGTATAGGGTAACCTGTTGTAACAGCAAAAGGGTGTCCAGCTGCATTGCCGGGGCCGCAAGCAGGATCATGAATGCGACGTCCCTGGACCGGGCCGCGACCATCGGGGCTACAATTCCTCCTTCACTGTGGCCGGCGAGTCCTATTTGTCGGGGATTAATCTCTTTTCTGGTTTTCAGATAGGCGATTCCGCTTTCGGCGTCGGTAGAAAAATCCTCGGATGTGGCAGTGGCAAAGTTGCCCTGTGATCGATGGGTTCCCCTGTCATCAAATCTCAGGACGGCAATGCCGTGTCTGGTCAGGTAGTCGGCTATCACGAGAAAAGGTTTATGCCCGAGGATTTCTTCATCGCGGTTTTGGGGGCCGCTGCCACTAATCAGTACCACCGCAGGAAATTTACCCTCGCGCGCAGGCAACGTAAGAGTGCCTGCAAGCTTTATCCGGGCGCCAGGATTTTCAAATGTTACATTTTCCTGATAATAGGGGAAAGGCGGTTTGGGCTCCTGCGGCCTGAGATTGACTGTTTCCTTGCTAAGAATTGATCTGTCGAGAAAGAAAATAAATGCAGCTGCCGCCAGTGCGACTGCCGCCCATTCAAGAAGAGAGAGTTTTTTCATGACCAGGACCGGATTATGTAATTGAAAAGCAGTTACATAGTGTGGTTTACTGGTTGGAAGAGGAGGAAGGGGAGGGAAGGGAAGCAAATCTTCCACCTCCCTTTCCTCCCTATTAAATACGTACCTCTGTACCACTTTCAGCCGAGCGTAGCCCCGCTTCCAGGACTTGAATGATTTTCAAGCCATCCGCGAAGTCAGGCTTGATTTCCGTATCATTTTCAATCGCATCCAGAAAATCGACCACAGCGTGTACAAACGCGTGCTCGTAGCCGATGATATGCCCGGCGGGCCACCAATGGGCGGCGTAAGGGTGAATCGATTCGGTGACGAGGATGGTGCGGAAGCCGTGCTCGCCTTTCATGTCTTCGTTGGAATAGTATTGCAGCTCGTTCATACGTTCGAGATCGAAAACGAAGCTGCCTTTGCTGCCGTATATTTCGAATGTAAGTCGGTTTTTACGACCAGTTGCAAAGCGGGTAGCTTCAAAAGAGCCTATGGCGCCGTTTTGGAACCTTACCATCATCAATGCGGCGTCTTCGACGGTTACTTCGCCCATTTCGTCACCTTTGGATGCTCCTGAAAGGCTTCCGGTGGCGGTTTCGTCGGCTATGGGGCGTTCCTTGATGAAGTTCGCGGTCAATGAAGAAACGGAAACAATGTCGCCCACAAGGAAATGCGCGAGATCGACGGCGTGGGAATTGAGGTCCCATTGCGGACCGGCCTTGGCGGTCTCCTTTTTAAGCTGCCAGGTCAGCGGGAACGAAGGATCGACGATCCAGTCTTGCTGGTAGGCGCAACGCCAGTGGAAAATCCGGCCGATCTTGCCTTCTTCGATCATCTTTTTGGCGAGTGCCACCGCCGGGGTTCTGCGGTAATTGTGGTTGAGGTAATGCTTGACGCCGTTTTCCTGGCAAACTTTTAGCATTTCGGCAGCCTGGCCGCTGTCCATCGAAAGCGGTTTTTCGCAGAAAATATGCTTGCCTGCCTTTGCCGCGGCCAAGGCGACTTCATAATGCAGGTTTTGGGGTAATGCGATATCGATAATGTCGATATCGGGCCTTTCGACTAATTTCTGCCAGTCGGTTTCGGTTTCTTCCCAGCCCCAGTTTTCGGCAAATTCTGACAACGATTCCCGGTGGCGGCCGCACGCGACTTTCAGGACCGGAGTGGACGGCGTGTCAAAAAACAGCGGGGCTTTTTTCCAGGCATTGCTATGCGCCCGGCCCATAAACTTGTAACCTACAATGCCGATATTGATCTGCTTTTTCATTCAGGAATGGGTACGATTAAGGGTTGTATGCTAAACAGGTTTGTCAAAATTATCAAATCTTGGTGATTGGATTTAATTCGTAAATTTCAACTCCTGACATTTACTCAAACTACACACTATATTTCATGAAGCAACTTACCCAGAATCTCCGGACGGGAGAGACGTTGTTGTTGAATATCCCTGTTCCGCTCGCCCGAAAGGGCTGCGTGCTCATCAAAAGCCGCAAAAGCCTCGTCTCTGCCGGTACTGAACGAATGCTGATCGAATTCAGCAAAGCCAATTTTCTTCTCAAAGCAAGGCGACAACCCGACAAGCTTCGTCTCGTAATCGACAAAATCAGGACGGAAGGTTTCTGGAAAACCACACGCTCGGTGCTCCGCAGGCTGGATCAGCTGTTGCCGTTGGGGTATTGCAATGTCGGAGAAATTATAGCGATAGGGGAGGATGTAGAAGGCTACACCGTCGGCGATCGGGTGGTTAGTAACGGGGCACATTCCGAAGTGGTCTGTGTGCCGGTCAACCTCATAGCCAAAGTCCCCCATAATGTGCCCGACGAAGAAGCGGCGTTCACGGTTCTGGGCGCTGTGGGCCTGCATGGTGTGCGATTGCTGGGGCCCGCATTGGGCGAGCGCGTGGCAGTGGTAGGATTAGGGTTAATAGGTTTGATGGTTGTTGACATCCTGCGTACGCAAGGATGCGAGGTAATAGGCATCGAACCTGACGAAGGCCGACGAAAGATTACGGAAAAAAAGGGGGTCAGGGCTATAAGTCCCGTAAAATCTACCGGGAAATTAATGTCGGAGCAGTTTGGTGAAATGGATGGAGTGATTATCACTGCGTCTTCCGGATCCCGTAACGTCATTTCAATGGCCTCTGCGATTTGCAGAAAAAGGGGTAAAATAGTGCTCATAGGGGATGTCCCCCTGCATCTGAATCGATCTGATTTTTACCATAAAGAATTGACATTCCAGGTTTCATGCGCTTATGGGCCCGGGCGCTACGATCACACGTACGAAGAGCGGGGCTTCGATTACCCGCTGCCTTATGTCCGCTGGACGGAGAACCGCAATTTTCTTGAAATTCTGCGGCTGCTAGGCAACGGTTCGCTGGACGTCAAGCCTTTGATTTCTAACATTGTCCCGCTTGAAAACTATTCAAGTATCTATCAGAAAAATAGCCGCTCGCTCGGAATACTGATCGATTACAGCGGTGAATGCAGGGCTGGCGAAACGGTAATTCGGAACCCGGGCAATGCATTCGTGCCCCGAAAGGCAGTGGCCGCGGTTATTGGTGCCGGAAATTTTGCTTGCATGACACTGCTGCCCTGCCTCCGCGGGAAATGTATTAAATACATCGCCAGCTCGGGTGGATTAGGGGCGGCGGATCTGGCGAAGAAGTATGGTATCCCTTTCATTACCACCGATTACCGGGAAGTCCTGGCCGACGATGAGGTTAATCTGGTCATTATTGCCACCCGGCATGATCAGCATGTTTCCGTTGCGGTAGATGCGATTCGCGCGGGCAAGCATGTGTTTGTCGAAAAGCCGCTTAGCATTGATGCCATGGGTATTGAAAAGGTCAAATCCGAACTTCAAAACGCGCCGTTTCCGGTCTCGCTCGCGGTAGGTTTTAACCGAAGGTATGCACCACACATTGCCAGGATGCGGGAGTTACTGGAAGGCGGCCCGATGAATGTCGTAATTACTGTCAATGCGGGCTTTATTTTGGGAAATACCTGGGTGCATGACAGTGAGCGGGGCGGAGGGAGATTGGTTGGCGAGGCGTGCCATTTCATAGATCTGGTCGCCTGGATCGCACAGGCCCGTATTACAGAAGTTTGCACCAATGCGTTGACTGTCCGGGGCAATATGAGTTCCGAAAATGCAAGCGTGTTGTTGAGATTTGCGAATGGCTCGACCGGCGCTGTTCATTATTTTTCTAATGGCCATAACAGTTACCCAAAGGAACGGGTCGAAGTGCATTCGCTCGGGAAGACAATGGTTTTGGACGACTACAGAATACTGCGCGGATACGGTTTCGAAGGATTTTATGAAATGAAAACGGATGCTGGCAAGGGCCATCAGGAGCAGTTCGACAGGCTGTTCGAATCCATATCAACCGGTACCGGGCCGATAATGCCGCTCGAAGACATCTGGAATTCCAGCCGGGCGACCATGGCGGCGCGCGAAAGTATGTGGATCGGCGGCTGGATTAAAGTACCATGAAAATGCTGCGATATTTGACGCTACTTTGGCATATTGGGCGCCAAATGGGCTGGCGCTATGTGCTGTTCAGGGCGGGATATTGGGTGCAAACTAAAACTGGCCTGCTCAAACTTCGCTTTCCGAAGAAGGCGACAAAGCGTTCATTTATAAGTATTCAGGAATGGCGGAACCATATACCCGCGTTTCTTTTCGATCCCGGGAAGTTGAATGTGCAGAGGAATGCGGGCATCACTGATTTGAAATGGAGGGTCGGGCAAATAAAGATCGGGAGGTTTCGCTATTTCAACGCGCAATGGTTCGAAGCGCCCGATTGGCACAGCAATCCGATAAACGGCTTTGTTTATCCGAAGTTCCAGCATTGGTCGGACGTTGACGACTTTTCTTTGAAAGCGGGAGATATCAAGTATGTGTGGGAGAAATCGCGGTTCACATTTTTGTACGACCTTATTCGCTACGACTTTCACTTTTCGGAAGATCAATCCGCAACCGTCCTCGGGCTGATCACTGATTGGATCGACCACAACCCCGTAAATTGCGGTCCTAACTGGAAATGCGGCCAGGAAATAGCATTGAGAGTATTGAATTGGACTTTTGCATTACATTACTATCGCCTCTCGCCGACATTGAATCAATTGTTGCTGGATAAGATTCTTTGCAGCATTTACGATCAAATGCGTCATGTCGCTACCAACGTCAGGTTTTCACAGATTGCAGTTCGGAATAATCATGTACTCACAGAGGCGTTGGGGCTTTATGTGGTTGGTTTAATGTTTCCACAATTTTCGGAAAGTACTGAATGGAAAAGGCATGGGAAAAGTCTCTTTGAAACAGAGGTCGCTTCACAAATTGCTACTGACGGTACTTACATCCAGTTTTCGATGAACTATCATCGGGTGGTTATTCAGTTACTAACCTGGGGGATCCGGATGGCAGAATTGAATGATGATCCGATGTGTATTACCGTGTATGAACGGGCGAAGGCTTCATTACACTTTCTTAGATCTTGCCAGAACGCTATGTATGGACTTCTTCCCAACTACGGCCATAATGATGGTGCATTGTTCTTCCCATTATCGGAACGTGGCTTCGGTGACTTTCGTCCGCAGATGGCAAGTCTTGCTAACGTTCTGGGGGTTAACCTGGATTATCAGGAGGGAAATTGGAGGGAGGAGTCGGAATGGCTGACCGGTAGTAGGGCTAAGTCTTTGCTTAAAATAAGTCCCAGGCGTATATCATCTTTCCCCCAAGGCGGTTACTACGTGATTCGGGATGCCGGTACGATGACATTCCTGCGCTGCGGAAGCTGTCACAGCCGACCATTTCAAGCCGACAACAATCATCTCGACATTTGGGTGTGTGGCCGCAATATCCTGCGCGATGCCGGCACGTGGCTTTACAATACCGACGATGAATCGACCCGCTATTTCTCCGGAACGCGTTCGCATAACACCGTCATGATCGAAAATTTTGATCAAATGCAAAAACAGCACCGTTTCATCTGGACGCATTGGGTTAAGAATGCCAAAGGTAAAGCGGGCTCTTCCGATGATGGGTATTGGATCGAAGCTGAATTTGAAGGATTTCGGCATGTCGGCAAACGCATTGTCCACCGACGACGGGTTGTTAAGAAAGTCGGTCAGCTGCATTGGCTGATTGAGGACTGTGTTTTCAATGTACCGAAAGGAATGCAAATCCGGCAGTTGTGGCATCCAGATGAAAAATTTGGGGAAGATTTTCGGATTGCAGCCGTAGATGAAAAGGGCCGGGAACTCCCGATGGTTATTGAAAGAGGTTGGTATTCTGGTGTTTACGGTAAAAGGGAAGAATGTGATGTAATAGTATTCGAAACCGATCAAAATTATATACGGACAATTATTGAAAGTGTCGAGTTACCAAAGCCGCTTTAAGCCGTATTAGAATAGAGCAATTTCATTCAATTATGCACATTCTACTCATCCACCAATACTTTCTCGAAGACAATGCCGGCGGCGGGTCCCGTTGGAATGAAATGGCGCGAATTTGGGTATGGGACGGGCATTCTGTGACGGTGATTGCGGGCGATGCACACTATATGACAGAAAAACCGGGTAATAATGCAGGCAGGCGTTTTTTGATGTATGAGAATAAGGACGGCATCCGGGTTATCCGGTGCAAGATATCCGTACGTTATCATCGCGGTTTTTTAGGTCGACTTTGGAGCTATATTTCCTTTGCATTAATGGCGGTCTACGCCGGAATGCGTTTCACGAAATCCAAATATGACCACATTATCGTGACGTCGCCACCCCTCCTGGTGGGTATTCCCGGGTTGTTGCTTTCGAAATGGAAACGGATTCCGCTGGTGCTGGAAATACGTGATCTTTGGCCGGAATCGGCGATCGAGACGGGCGTTTTGAAGAATAGGTGGTTAATCAGCTGGTCTTACAGATTTGAAAAATACCTTTATCGCAAGGCATCGTTGATCAATGTACTCACTCCGGCGTTTCGGGAGCGGCTAATTCGTGACAAAAGCGTGGAGCCCGGTAAAATCATCATGATACCCAATGCGGCTGATTTCCGTTGGAGCGAGCAGGCGTTGCTTAGCGTATGCACGAGTGGGTTACGCGGGAAACTGGGCCTGGAAGGAAAGTTTGTGGTCATTTATGTAGGGGCTCATGGTTTGGCAAATGGCTTAATGCAGCTCGTGGAGGCCGCTGCTTTGCTTCGTGGAACTAATGCCCATTTTCTGTTGATAGGCGATGGGATGCAGAAGAGAATGTTAATGGAAGAAGCTGCTTCCAGGCAGTTGACCAACATTTCATTCCTTGCCCCCGTTTCAAAGGAGCAGATCTTCGGATACATATTGACTGCGGATGCCGGTGTGGCCGTTTTGAAAAAGGCGGACATTTTCAAAACGGTTTACAGCAACAAAACCTTTGACTATTTCTCTTGCAAAAAGCCGGTCTTAATGGTCATAGACGGCATTTCGCGCGATTTGGTGGAGCAGGCGGAAGCCGGCATGTTTGCAGAGCCGGAAAACCCGGCCGACCTGGCAGGAAAGATCGGGATTTACATGAACGACCGGGCACTTTTGCGCAGACATGGTGAAAATGGGTACCGGTTTGTTCACAAACATTTCGATCGCGAAAAATTGGCGAAAAGATTTTTGGAACGCATTGAAAATCAACTTGGAGTGACTGAGAAAAGTGCAATTTTTGGTAACGAAAAAGTGAACTGAAAGTGCCGCCGGAGGGTTTTTAGATAAATGAGAATCCAATGAGAAACGTAGCACATTTATTCCCTGAATCGGTCAGAAACGGGGCTTATACATATTCAGCATACATGCATTTAATGGAAACGGTGGTTTTGGAAAACAGGACGACCGGCCCCAAACAATCGGAAGCGCTGAGCCATTACACAAAGCTGAACCTGGCCCGGATGCGGCGCCTTTATAAAACAGCGGCGATTCATGATTCGTTGCGAGAAGCCGTCGATCAGGTCGATATCCCGCAAACCTGGTACGTCCTTACCGAAGCCTGGTGTGGGGATGCGGCCCAGAATCTTCCTACTATCGTAGCTGCCTCGTTATCGAACCCTTTGATTACAGTCAGATTTCTGCTTCGGGATGAAAACCCTGAATTGATGGACGCTTACCTGACGAACGGAGGACGGTCAATACCGAAATTGATTGCTGTCGACGAAGATTTTAATGAGCTTTTTACCTGGGGACCACGTCCTGCAGGTGCCCAGGCATTGTTGCGGGAATATAAGGCTAACCCTGTGAAATCTTACAGTGAATTTTCGGAGGATATCCAACGCTGGTACATTGCCGACAAAACGGAGTCGCTGCAAAATGAATTGCAGGAGCTTTTGGAAGCAGTGGTTGTGGATAAGTGAGTTTTTGAACCGTTTACTCTATATTTGTCGTAGGGTAACCGCAATACCAACGAACAGGGATTTTGTCAGAATACTTTAAAAATATATCCGAAGGCATCAGTACGACCCTCACGGGCATGCGGCTGACGTTACGGCACCTCTGGAATGCCCGCAAAAGCCGTAAACCCGGGGATATCCGCTCATCCAATTTCTACGACCAGCAGGATGGCATCGTAACCATCCAGTACCCGCTGGAAACCATTCCGATCCCGGACAATGGCAGGTACCGGTTGCACAATGAGATGGACGACTGTATCGTGTGTGACAAATGTGCGAAGGTATGCCCGGTAGATTGTATCGATATTGAGCCGATCAAGGCGGTAGAGGATGTAGGCCGGGCATCGGACGGCTCGCCGATCCGCCTGTATGCGGCGAAGTTTGATATCGATATGGCTAAATGCTGCTATTGCGGCCTTTGTACGACAGTTTGCCCGACGGAATGCCTCACAATGACCAAGACATTCGATTACAGCGAGTTGGACGTGCGGGATATGGTTTACAATTATTCCAACCTCACTGCCGAACAAGCCGACGAGAAGCGCATGCTCCTGGAACAGTTCCAGAAAGAAAAAGAAGCACTGAAAGCAGCCAAAGCTGCGCCGGCCCCCGCTGCTGCGCCGACAGGCTCAACAGCGCCCGCCCGCCCGGTTTTCAAGCCAACCGTGAAACCAAAGCCGGTCGAAGAACCTGCTGCCAAAGATACCCATACCGAACCTGCCGAACCGGCAACTCCATCTCCTAAACCGGTGTTTAAACCGGTTATGAAGCCGAAAAAGGTGGAGGAGGACACGTCGGCACAGGAATCTGCACCAGCTGAAAAACCAGCGGCCGCCAAACCGGTATTCCGCCCGACCTTGAAACCGAAGGTTGTTTCGGATGAAAATGTGGAAAAACGGATCGCAGAGACGCCAGCCGCAGAAACTTCTGCCACGGAGCCGCCTGTCGAATCTGCTGAGAAGCCGGTAACGAAAGCTCCTTTCCGTCCGACGATGAAGCCTAAGGCAGTTTCGGATGAAAATGTGGAACAGCCGATAGCAGAAACGCCCGCTGAGCCTGTTGAGAAGCCAGTGGCGAAAGCACCGTTCCGTCCGACAATGAAGCCTAAGGCAGTTTCGGATGAAAATGTGGAACAGCCGATAGCAGAAACGCCCGCTGAGCCTGTTGAGAAGCCGGTAGCGAAAGCACCGTTCCGTCCAACGATGAAACCTAAGGTTGCTTCGGATGAAAATGTGGAACAGCCGATAGCAGAAACGCCCGCTGAGCCTATTGAGAAGCCGGTAGCGAAAGCACCGTTCCGTCCTACAATGAAACCTAAACCCAAAGAATAGGCGATCATGGAAGCAATTCTGTTTTATATATTTTCCGCATTGACGCTCGCAGCAGGGCTACTTATTCTTTTTTCCAAAAACCTGATTTACGGGGCATTCGCTTTGTTCCTGGCATTCCTGGGCGTGGCTGCATTGTATGTGCTGGCGGGCGCGGATTTCCTGGCCGTTTCGCAGATCATGATCTACGTGGGTGGCATTCTGGTGCTGCTGATATTCGGAATCATGCTGACCCAGAAGAAAGAGAAAAGCGACGATTCTTCCCGACATAACCGCATCGAAGTACCGATAACCAGGAAAATTTGGGGCTTTTTCACAAGCGTTGGATTATTCGGATTGCTGGTGAAGGTGATTATGTCCTCGGACTTCAAAATGGCAGGGACGGAAATGAGTACCAAATCGACTATCAGGACGATTGGAGTGGAACTGATGACAAGCCATTTGCTTCCTTTTGAAATAGCTGCAATCCTTTTGCTGGTGGCCCTTATCGGTGCTGCCTATCTCGCATTAAACCGAAATCCGACTGCATGACAACCATACCAATACAATACTACCTGGTCGTCGCAGCTGCATTGTTCTGCATTGGACTGGCTATTTCCATTACCAAGCGGCATTTTATCGGCATGCTGCTCGGTATTGAATTGATGCTTAATGCAGTTAATATCAATTTGGTAGCGTTCGGTCGGCACGATACCGAACGTCTGAGCGGTCAGCTTTTTGCGCTGTTTGTAATTGTCGTTGCCGCGGCGGAAGTGACGGTTGCTCTGGCGATTATTCTGCGTGTGTACGGCCGTTTCAAAACCGTCGATCCCGACAAGGTAAATGAATTGAAGCAATAGCTTAAAAAATTCTCATCCGTTGCATGAACTGGATTTTCCTGATCTTCGCTTTTCTCATTGGTATCAGCAACGCCGTACAGTCGGGCGTGAATACGCAGCTCCGCGAGTCGATCAATAACCCTATTCTCGCGGCTATGACCTCATTTTTTGTGGGGTTAATGGTCCTTACCATTGCATTCGCCTGCTTCAATCAAAACCCGATCCCTTCTTTGGCAGACCTCAAACAGGTTTCGTGGACACGTTTTATGGGCGGCGTGCTGGGGGCATTCTATGTGATCACCGTTATTTTTATCGTCCGCAATATTGGTCCGGCCAATATGATGTGTCTTGTCATTGCCGGCCAGATGGTGACGGTCATGACCATCGATCATTTTGGTTTACAGGGCTTTGCTGTGCACCACATGAATTTGCCGCGGATTTTGGGTACGGTTTTACTTGTAGGCGGCGTGTATCTGATTCTTAAAAATTAGGGCAAAAAAAACAGCAACCGCTCAGATTGCTGTTTTAAAATGGTTTGGAATGCCTCAGGGGATTTTGTTGAAAATAAACAGATCCACGAAGCTCCATTTATCGTTTTCTTTCTTCCCGCGCTGAATTACCAGCTGAGTAGGGGAGCGTCTTTCGTAAATGATCCGCACTGATGCGTCATCTTTTTCAAACAACGCCTGGTTCTTTTTAGCCTCGATAAATTTGTATCGGTCGGCTACTTCTTTTTCTTCCAGGGAGATCATGCCGGGTTTAAAATGCTTTACCATCGCCACAGGACCACTCTCGGTCTGCTCAAATGCAAAAATCTCGTAAAGAGCCGGTTTGTCATCTTTGATCATCCGGATAAAGCCGACAATGTTGTTTCCTTTCGGTGCGGTCCAGGAAGCTTCGATCGGTCCGCCATTGTAGGTTCCCAGCCACCGGCCGTCGAGGAATGCGATGTCGTTCAGGGTGCCTTGCGCCTGCGCAAAAGTGGCCGTCAATACCAGGGCAAATGCCAGACAGGCTTTTTTAACTAACCGGATTGTGTTGAATTGGGTCATGAGATTTAGGTTGTGAATTGAGTCGGCAAATTAATGGAATTGTAGCATAAAAAAATAGCCGATTCGTTTCCAAACCGGCTATCCTCACTTAAATTTCTATGATTAGTAAGCTCTCTCCAATTTACCTTCGTAAGAGTTTGTAAAGGCTTTGTTTACCACTTTATTTCCACCCTGCGTTGGGTAGTTTCCGGTGAAATACCAATCTCCCAAATGACCAGGACATGCTTTGTGCAGGTTTTCAACTGTTTGGAACACCACAGAGAGCTCGGCATTTAAACCTTTCGGACGGATAATTTCCGCTATTTTTTGCGAAATTTCTTCATCGCTGAAAGGCTCGTAAAGGGCTTTGACGTAATTGGTATGATATGGATTCTTCGTTGCCAAAGCTGTCACACTCTGCGTGTAAGCATCTTCCAGCATATATTCCATGTCGCGCTCTTCGAGCAATTTCAATACCGCACGGTAAGCGACAAAATCCTTCATTCTCGACATATCTATACCGTAGCAATCCGGGAAGCGGATTTGCGGTGCCGAAGAAGCCACCACAATCTTTTTCGGTTTCAGACGGTCGAGCATGGTCAAAATGCTCTTTTCCAGTGTGGTACCGCGCACGATCGAGTCGTCGATGATGACCACGGTGTCGACATTCTTGCGTACCACCTCGAAAGTGGTATCGTACACACTCGAAACCATGTCGTCACGAAGGGCATCGGCGGTGATGAAGGTGCGGGATTTCACATCCTTGGTCACCAGTTTCTCGATCCTTGGGCGGAACGAAAGCACTTTTTCAAGATCGGCTTCGAAAAGAATACCTTCCATGATGGCCTGTTTGCGTTTCTTGGCCAGGTATTCTTCCAGACCTTCAATCATTCCCAAGAATGCCGTTTCGGCGGTATTCGGAATGTATGAGAAAATCGTGTTTTCGAGGTCGTAATTAACTTCTTTGAGAATTTGCGGAATCAGCAGTTTACCCAGCTGTTTGCGCTCATTATAAATGTCGGGATCAGTACCGCGGGAGAAATAGATGCGCTCAAAACTGCATGAGCGTTTTTCGAGGCGGGGTAGGATCGGAAACTCGTTGTATTCGCCATTTTTGTCAATGATCAATGCAGATCCCGGAGTAATTTCGGTGATCTGGGCGTAATCTACATTGAATGCAGCCTTGATGGCCTGCTTTTCAGATGCTACTACAACTACTTCATCATCAGCGTAATAGAATGCCGGGCGTATGCCTGCCGGGTCACGGATTACAAAGGAAGCGCCGTAGCCGGTAAGGCCGCACATCGCATAGCCACCGTCGAAGTCGCGGCACGAGCGGTAGAGCAGGCGCGGCAGGTCGATATTGTCCTCTATAACGTCGGACAAGGTCGGGTTTTCGTAAACTCCTTTGAAACGTTCGAACACCCGCTGGTTTTCTTCATCCAGGAAATGTCCAATTTTTTCCATTACCGTTACGGTATCGACTTTCTCTTTCGGGTGCTGGCCCAATGAAACCAGTTTGCCAAAAAGCTCATCCACATTGGTCATGTTGAAGTTACCCGCCATCACCAGGTTACGGCTTCGCCAGTTACTTTGGCGCAGCATGGGGTGGCAGTTTTCCACTTCATTGGTTCCATGCGTACCGTAACGAAGATGTCCCAGCCAAACTTCTCCTGTAAAAGCCAGATTTTCCTGCAACCATTTGGCGTCGTTGGCGTGGTCTCTGTTGTTTTTGAGACCTTTCCGGAATTTCTTGTGGATTTTAGAGAAGATATCCGTAAGTGGCTGAGGTTCTACGGATCTGTATCGGCTGATATAACGTTTCCCGGGTGGGACGTCGATCTTGATATTGGCTACCCCGGCTCCATCCTGGCCCCGGTTGACCTGCTTTTCCATCATTACCGAAAGCTTATGGACAGCATACAGCGGCGTTTCGTACTTGTCGATGTAGTATTGATAAGGCTTTCTAAGACGGATAAGTGCTATGCCGCACTCATGCTTAATGGCGTCGCTCATAAGAAGACTTGTGCTTTTAGAGATATTGGTGTTTGCTGGTATGCAAAGCGTATTCCCTGAATATTAGCCTAACGAATTTCAATTCTCGTTTAGTTCGTTATTTCTTACAAAGGTACAAATCCTTTGGCTTAAAAAACTCCAAAATTCCCTGATTTTTCAAATCAGGTCAGTTGATTGAAACCGACTGCAATGGAATGGTATACTATCAGTCAAAATTAGCTGCCACTATGATCAAATTGCCGGCTGTTTTAGCCGCCGCTTCAAGATTATATAAGCTATCAATTATTAGAAAGATAACTATTTTTGATCAATTGGATATTAAAAATTTTATATGCTTCATAAAACACGCGGTATCGCATTGAGCTACATCCGTTACAAGGAATCTTCCATTATCGCGAAAATTTACACGGAAGCCTTTGGTATCCAGACTTATATTGTGAACGGCGTTAGAAGCAGCAAGTCCAAAACCAACCGGATCGCGTTCTTCCAGCCGCTTACCCTGCTGGATTTGGTGGTTTACCATAAAAACAAAGAGGACACGATCCACCGGATTTCCGAGATCAAATGCTATGCGCCATTCTTCTCGATACCTTTTGATGTAATAAAATCAGGCCTGGCGCTTTTTATGACTGAAATGCTTGGGAAAACTTTGCGCGAGGAGGAAAACAACGAGCCATTGTTCCATTTTATTGAGCAGTCGGTGCTGTATCTCGACGAGGCCGAAACGGGTTTCGAGAACTTTCACATTCAGTTTCTGATGCAACTGGCACATTACCTGGGTTTTGGTGTGGAGACGGCCAGTGATCTTGAAAGCGAGTTGAAAGACAACCATTTTCCGGACCGGCCCGACGCGACGGAGTATGCAGCCACGGTGCAAATGCTGGAAAATGGCTACGGTTTGTCCATTCCGCTGGACAGAGTGCGGCGAATCGGCATTCTGGAGAAACTCATTTTCTTTTACAAAATCCACATGGACGCCCTCGGAGAGATCAGGTCGCTGGATGTTTTACGGGAAGTTCTTCGCTGAAAATTGCGTCGTACCGGAATTGGCATAATTTTGATAACGTATATGGTAACTCTCATCAAACCCATAGCAATGAAATCTATACTGACGACCGCCTTTTTATTGATTGCTTTTTTCTCACTCGCACAGGAGCAGGTGCCCAGGGGCGCATGGAAGTCGCAGGAGCCGACAGGTAGCGCATCGACGCTCATTGTGGCCGATAATTACCTCGTTATCGCTTCTTATAGCGTTGGCAATAAATATTTCGAGCGGACAGAAGGCGGCCCCTTTACGATGAGCGGGGACAAAATGACCTACACCCCGGAGTTCAATTCGGCGGATACGGCGAAAATCGGAGTTCCTATCGAATTTACGGTCACTGTGAAGGATGATATTCTCACCTTGCGTTATGAGGAAGCGATGGTATGGATGCGCGTCGATGATGCCAATAATGTGCCGATGGCAGGGGCCTGGCACATTACCGAGCGTGATAACGGGCAGGGCGAATTGGTCAAAATACACCAGAATGGCACACGAAAAACATTGAAATTACTTTCAAAAACCCGCTTTCAATGGTTCGCTATCGATCCTGCCATGAAAGGGTTTTATGCCACAGGGGGCGGTACTTATACTGCCAAAGACGGCAAATACACTGAAAACATTCAGTTCTTCTCCAAGGATAACAATCGCGTAGGCTCGTCGCTCAAATTCGATTACAAACTTGACAACGGCCGCTGGGACCATAGCGGCAAGAGCAGCGACGGCAAGCCTGTTCACGAGATATGGGAAAAGATTCCCTGAAAGTCAATCGATCACCTCGGCGTCTTTTAAAATGTAGTTGAGGTGATCGACGTCATTCGCGTTAAGTACCAGTTTTCCCCGTACAGTCAGCACTTCGTCAGTCCGGAAGCGCTGTTTCTTCTTCCTGAATTGCAGTTCCATAATGGATTCGGGTCCTGCACCACCGCAGAAAAAGCAGGCAGCCATCGGTTTGGCCGAGATGACGTAAATGTTGTCGTTTTCATCCACCGGGATCATGTAGCCGCGGATGCTGATGTCTTTCCCCTGCAATGCATTCACCGAGAGCCCGAAAGTGGGGTAGAGAAAATACATGCTCAACTCCTTGTTGAGTTTCCGGGTAAACTGCACGTCGGCAAGCCGTTTCCAACTGATTTGCAGCGGTTCTGCCCGAAATGTAAAAGCGAGCAACGGAATGAGCAGGATAGCGAATCTCTTCATATTACAGGCTATCAAGTTTTGTGATCGCTTCTTTCAATTCCTCAATGGCTTCCCTGGATTGACGCTGATAGTCCAGCATCGACTCGTCGGTCATAGGCGGGGCGGACTTGTGCTCATGTGCGCCATGCCCGTGAGCGTGTGCATGTGCATGCACAAATCCCGGTACCTCGATCACATTCTTTTCCCACATTTCGATCAGGCTCTTTAAACTGTCGATTTGTGATTTTTTCGCACGACTTTCCGCGTGGGACGACAAGCTTTCCAGTCTGACTTCGAGTCCTTTTGAAATTTCAATGGCTTCAAGATGCAAACGGTTCGCTTCAACTAGCTGGGGGCTTTTTTCCTCTTGCCGGGCGCAGGCAGCCGCCGTCAGGCAAATAGTTAGCAGGAAAATGGGGCGGGTAAGATTCATTTCGGATGGAACTTCATTATATGCAACAATGTTGCAAAAATGATTCAAATACTTTTAACACGCAACAGCCGCGTCCATTTTCTTTTGTTATGCGAAGCTTTTATTCCCTGTCTTTCAGTTTGGTAATTACCATTTTACATATTGGGTGCTGCGTACTTCCTTTATTATCACTGGCATCTTTGCCGATTTTCAATGTCGGCTTTCTGGTCAGGCATCAGCTATTGTTCACCGTTCTGCAATGGGCGGTATTTATTTGGCTGAGCGGCCGGTTGGCTGCTTTTTACTTATGGAATAAAAACTTTCACAGCCGAATGGAGACGTTTTCCTATTTCTTTGGCTGGTTTATCGCACTATCGGGCCTGGTTATCAATCGTTGGGAGCCATTCAAAAGCGAGGAGCAGGTGCTGGCCGAGCAGCATTTTGAGCGGTTTAAATCCCAAAGACAACTTCGCATTGATCTGGAGAACACGGGCAATGTGCACGAGCTGCTGGCCGACCTACGCGAGATCGACGGGGTGCGAAAGGGGAGTATTGCGCTGGAACCGGAAGCGGTAACGCTTTCCTATCACAAGGAAAAAGTTTCTCCGGAGCAGATTTTGGCGGTTTTGAAAAGCAAGGGGTATCTGAAGTGACCCGAAGTGCCTGTTCAGTTATTTAGATTTATTCAAAATAATTTTCATCAAACATTTGAATCATTCTAAATAGGTAATATATTTGCCTCAGTTTTAACGGCAATGTGAATGAGCGCTTTTACAATTAGTGATTACAATGCGGGGTCGGAGCAGGGGTGTTTCTGGATGAAAAACTTCGAAGACAGCACCGAATGCGTGTTTAAGAAGTGTTGCGAGAAATACAAAAAGAAGGGCAAGCATTGTAAAAAGTGCCCTAAGAAGTAGCATAGCTGTTACGCTTTTTGACTTGTAATACAGTTCATGGTGAATAATTGTAAGAGAGGGAGTGCCGCCTGAGCGTTCCCTTTTCTATGCTGGAGACATTTCAGATCTTCCTTTTCAGCTCGAAATTCTGCCCCAGGTATACGCGGCGCACCTGCTCGTCTTCTGCCAATTCCTCGGCAGATCCCTGTTTCAATATCTTTCCTTCAAATAGCAAGTACGCCCGGTCGGTAATCGAGAGGGTTTCGTTTACATTGTGATCGGTGATAAGGATGCCGATATTCTTGTGTTTCAGCTTGGCCACAATGCTTTGAATATCTTCCACGGCAATTGGGTCGACGCCCGCGAACGGTTCATCGAGCAAAATAAATTTCGGATCCACGGCCAGCGATCTCGCGATTTCCGTCCGGCGGCGCTCGCCACCTGAGAGTACCATCCCCTTGCTTTTGCGGACGTGTCCAAGGTGAAATTCTTCGATCAGCTCCTCTACCTTATGTTTCTGGTCCGCTTTGGAAAGATCAGTCATTTCCAGGACCGCTTTGATATTCTCTTCGACGGTCAGTGTCCGGAAAACGGATGCTTCCTGCGCGAGATAGCCCAGCCCGAGACGCGCGCGCTTGTACATGGGCAGGTTCGTGATGTCCTTGTCGTCGAGGTAAACTTTGCCGCTGTTAGGTTTCACGAGCCCTACCGCCATATAAAAGGAAGTAGTCTTGCCGGCACCATTCGGCCCAAGTAGCCCTACGATCTCGCCCTGCTCGACCTGGTAGCTTACATTATTATTAACAAGACGAACCCCGTATTTCTTGACGAGGTTTTCAGTTCTTAGTATCATTGTTCGTTTAGTTCTTCCTCAATGAAGCTTAATGTCTTTCAACGAAAGCTGTAAGGTTTTCTTGTCGCGGAAATTATTCTCTTCAAGGCAATAGCAAATTGAAAACGGCCTTCCATTGACAATATCAGGATAAAAATGGCCCATTCCGAAGCCGACGGCGGTGAAGACAGCCGAGTTGTTCTGTTTTACATCAAACTTGATATGCTTTTCCTTCATCAAAAACGGGCGGCCAACCAGCGTCATGTTCCGGGACTCGAAAACCGGCGTCATATTCCCGGGCCCGAATGGACCCATCTGGCGAAGGATATTGTAGAATTTCGGGGTAATGGTTTCCAGTTCGAGCAGCATATCGATATTAATCATCGGCACAAGCTGATCGGGCTGGATGCGGCTGCTGACGATTTCGTTGAACCGCGTTCTAAATGCTTCCACATTGTCGAGCGGCAATGTTAGCCCGGCGGCGAATGTATGCCCGCCATATTGTTCCAAAAGGTCGGCACACTCTTCGATCGCTTCGTACACATCGAAACCCGGCACCGAGCGTGCGGAGCCAGCCGCTTTTCCATGCGATTGCGTGAGAATAATGGTCGGGCGGTGGTATTTTTCGATGCAGCGGCTTGCTACGATCCCGATCACACCTTTGTGCCAGTCTTCCTTATATAATACGGTACTTTTCGCATTCGAAAACCATTCGTCGTTTTCGATCATAAAAAGCGCCTGTTCGGTAATGCTCGAATCGAAATTGCGGCGCTCGCTGTTATGCTTGTTGATCTCTTCCGCAAATTCCATCGCCTCTTCTTCGATCTCCGAAAGCAGCAACCTCACAGCTTCTTTGGCATGCTTGATCCGCCCCGCTGCATTGATCCTCGGGCCGAGCCCAAAAACGACATTGGTAATATCCAGCGCGCCGCTGATGCCTGAAATTTGTATTAAGGCTTTAATGCCCGTTCGTGGTTGCGCATTGAGCCTTTGCAATCCGTAAAATGCTAAAATGCGGTTCTCTCCGGTAATAGGAACAATATCGGAGGCAATGCTGACAACCAGTAGGTCGAGATAATCGTACAGCGTTTCCGTATCGAGGCCCTGTTTAATACAGAATGCCTGCAAAAGCTTGAAGCCTACTCCGCAGCCCGTAAGTTCTTTATAAGGATACAAGCAATCCTCCCGCTTTGGATCCAGCACGGCTGCCGCGGGCGGAAGCTCATCGCCGGGACGGTGGTGGTCGCATATAATGAAGTTAATCCCTTTTTCGGCAGCGACTGTTACTTTATCCACAGACTTTACGCCGCAGTCGAGGGTTACTATTAATGTATAGCCATTGGCCTCTGCCCATTCTACCCCCTGCCAGGAAACGCCGTAGCCTTCTTCGTAGCGATCGGGAATGTAGTAATCCAGATTTGGGTAAATCCTTTTGAGATATCCATAGAACAATGCGACGGACGTGGTACCATCTACATCGTAGTCGCCATAAACCAGTATTTTCTCATTGGAATCGATCGCTTTGATCAGACGCTCGACAGCCTTTTCCATGTCCGCCATCAGGAACGGATCGTGCAAATGCTTGATGTCGGGGCGGAAAAAGTCACGGGATTGGTCGAAATCGAGGATGCCCCGCTGAACCAAAAGTGTTGCCAGCGAGGGACTTACTTTAAGGGATTCGGCTAATCTCTGTGCAACCTGTTCTTGTTCAGAGGTAAATGGAGGGTAATGTATCCAGCGCTTTTCAATCATAGGGCAAAGATAATCGGTTTCCGGAATGCTTGCAGCCAAAATGTGCAATCGGCTGGGCAATCGGGAAAAGCTAACCGAAAGGTCTTATCTTTGCAAACTATTAACACATTTTAAGCCCATGCCACGTCTTCTGGCGATCGATTATGGTGCCAAACGCACCGGAATAGCCGTTACGGACCCGTTGAAAATCATCGCTACCGCGCTCGATACCGTACCTACGCATCAGCTGCCCGATTTTCTCAAGAAGTATATGATGACCGAGGAGGTAGAAGCATTTGTGGTTGGAATGCCCAAAAAACTCGATAATACCGACAGCGAGAACGCCGCGAGGGTGACTGCTTTTGTGAAGACACTACAAAAGACATTTCCCGAAATCCCGGTGCATTTACACGACGAGCGTTTTACGTCGTCGATGGCGTTACAATCCATGATCGCTTCGGGATCGAAAAAAAGCGACAGGCGCGAGAAGGGCAACATCGACAAAATTAGCGCCACGATCATTCTTCAGTCCTTCATGGAAAGCCGGAGGTAGAATTTGTAAGTAGTACATATTATATAGGAAGCAAAAGTTTTAATAAACATGATTTATCCAATAGTTGCATACGGTGACCCGATCCTGAGAAAACCAACCCGTTTTATCGAAAAAGATGAAGTGGATTTGAAGAAACTTTCGGAGGATATGTTCGAAACTATGCACGGCGCGAATGGCGTGGGCCTGGCTGCCCCGCAGATCGGTCTGAACATCCGCGTTTTCGTGGTCGACGGTACGCCGTTCGCCGAAAGAGATGAGGACGACGATGACGACGAGCCGGATTTGTCATTGGTCGATTTCAAAAAAGCATTCATTAATCCTGAGATCCTGGAAGAAACCGGCGCAGAATGGGCGTTCGAAGAAGGTTGCCTGAGCATTCCCGGCATTCGCGGCGATGTGTACCGTCCCGAAACACTCCGCATTCGTTATCGTGACCTCGACTGGAACGAGCACGAAGAAACCTATTCCGGAATGGCGGCCCGCATTATCCAGCACGAGTACGACCATTTGCTGGGCAAATTGTTCGTGGATTACCTGCCGACGCTCAAAAAGCAGTTCATCAAGAAGAAACTGACCGATATTTCCAAAGGGAACGTGGATGCCGACTACCGCATGCGTTTCCCAAGCCGTAAATAAGGTTTAACCAGCACATCCGGTCATGCAGGAAAATAAGGAAATCCTTTCCATTGCATTGGTCCAGGCCGATCTGCATTGGGAAAATGTAACGGCCAACCTGGCCACTTTTGAAGAAAAGCTGGCAACATTGCCGGAGCCGGTCGATGTGATCGTGCTTCCGGAGATGTTCAACACCGGTTTCACGATGGATACCACGCTGGCTGAGCCGATGAACCTGACCACCACTCGCTGGATAAAGCAAATCGCCAAACAGCATCATGCATTGGTGGTGGGGAGTTTCGCGGTAAATGAAGGAGGCAGTTTTTTCAACCGGCTGCTTTGCGTACGACCGGATGGCACCTACGCGCAAAGCGATAAGCGCCACCTTTTCAGGATGGGGGAGGAGAACAACCATTATACAGCAGGTAATGCGCGGCTGATGATCGAATGGAAGGGCTGGAAAATTTGCCCGCTGGTGTGTTACGATCTCCGGTTCCCGGTTTGGAGCCGCAACCTGCAAAGTGATCCCTACGACATCCTATTATATGTAGCGAACTGGCCCGCGCGCCGCGCGCATGCATGGAGCACGCTCTTGCAGGCACGGGCGATCGAAAACCAATGCTATGTAATGGGAGTTAACCGGGTCGGGACCGATGGAACCGGTTTGGAATACCGTGGCGACTCTGTCGCGCTCGATTACCTGGGAGAGCCTTTGGCAATGCTCACCCAGCAGGAGACGGAGAAGGTCGTGCACATTTCAAAAGCGGATCTGAACGCTTACCGGCAGAGTTTCCCTGCATTGTCTGACGCCGACGATTTCGAAATCCATTGTTGAGGTATAGGACATTGTGTCCTATACTTACTCAATCACTTTGGGTACCATTATATAGGTACTGTTTTTCGACGGCGCATTGAAGAGCGCTTCCTCTCGTGTAAGCGTATTGGCACCTTTATCCTCCCGCCAGTTATTTTCTTCATCGAGCACGTGCGTCAAAGGCTCCACTCCCTGCGTATCTATCTCATTGAGCTGGTCCATCCAGGTAAGAACCGAGTCCATACTTTGTAAGAGCGCTTCTTCCTCCCCGGGCCTGATCTCCAATCGCGCGAGGTGCGCGATCTTTTTGAGCGACTCCTGATCGATCTTCATGTATTTTAAGAATTTGTTAAGTTATCGGACACACTGACTGCGGAAAGCCAAAATTACCGGATTTTTGTCATTCCCCTAGTGGTACGCTCCGGGAAATTGCGTGACGGGCGGTTGTTATGGTGAAAAAAACAGGGATGCGGGGCGGATTGATTTAGTCAAACTTTGGGGCGAGGCGGAAAATCCCGGGCACCGAATTTTAAAATTGTTGTTAAGACACATAGTAGGAGAAAAATAATATTTGCTTTTCTAAGGTAATCTTGAAATATTTTGAAACACAAATCTCCTCACTAAAAAACATGTTACTACATATGAACGCAAAGAGTGCAATTATATAGAGGTTCCGGCGAGGCAGGTATACTCCTATGGATCAGTATTAAAACTAGAATTTGTACTAAAAATAGAAGGGAGGGGATTCTTTAAATTATGCAATTCGGAACAGTTTCTGCGAAAAATCTGAGAAAAAATCTGCCGAAACGCTTGCTTTTTTTTAAAAGGAAAACTCATACTTTTGTAGACGTCGTTTATCCGAAAAGCATTCAAAATTTTATTTTACGAAAACCAGTTTAAACCAAAAGTTTTATTTAATTCACAACCAAAATCTCAATTTAACCTTTAAAAGTAAGTCTGATGGAAAAGAAAGCTACAAGTCCGGCACCAGCTCCAAAGCCTGCTGCGGCAGCAACAAAAGGCAAAGGCGGTTTGAACCCGGCATTGGTAATCCCTCTACTTTTTGCGATTGCACTTTGCGTTTACATTTTCGTGTTGGGGGCTCCCGAACACTTTAAAGACGGCGATCACGAAAAGGGACCTATCGATGGTGATTACTACGGAATCGTTTACAAGGGAGGCCCTATCGTACCAATCTTGATGACGTGTTTCCTTATTGTATTGACATTTACAATCGAGCGTCTGATCACTTTGAGCAAAGCTAGCGGAACAGGAAGCATCGATTCATTCGTGCGTAAAGTGAGAAGCCTGCTTGATAAAAACCAAATCGAAGAGGCTATCAAGGAATGCGACAAACAAAAAGGATCTGTTGGTAACGTAATCAAAGCAGGTCTGTTGAAATACAAGCAGTTGACTACTGAAACTGCGCTCGACAAGGAGCAAAAACTGGCAGCTCTTCAGAAAGAGATCGAAGAAGCTACTACACTTGAACTTCCAATGCTTCAGAAAAACCTTACCATTATCGCTACACTGGCGGGTGCATCTACCCTCTTGGCGCTTCTTGGAACGGTAATCGGTATGATCAAGGCGTTCGCGGCTCTTGGTACATCAGGTTCTCCTGACTCCGCTGCTCTTGCAACCGGTATCTCTGAGGCCCTTATCAATACCGCTCTTGGTATCGGTACTTCGGCTATCGCTACAATCTCTTACGCTTACCTGAACAGCCGTGTTGACGATCTTACTTACAGCATCGACGAAATTGGCATGAGCCTTCAGTCGAACTTTGCTGCACATTATTGATAGTTCCCCGAACTATTTTATAGTGAAGTTTCGTTAATATAAAAAAAACTTATATATTTGTATGGGAAAGGTAAGGCCTAAGAAACATGCGCCGCATACTGATATGACGGCCATGACGGATGTTGCCTTCTTGCTCTTGACGTTCTTCATTATGACGGCGACTTTCAAGTCGAACGATGCAGAGATTACAACACCTACATCGATTTCGCAGATCAAAGTGCCAGATGATAAGATCATGATCATTAGCATTGACAAATCAGGGAAAGTATTCTTTGGTGTTGATGCCCAGCCTACTCGCATTGCGATGCTGGACAACATCGGACAAGCCAAAGGCATCACTTTTACTGACACTGAGAAGGCAAAGTTTGCGCTGCAGTCGAGCTTTGGTTTTCCTCTGAATCAGTTGAAGCCCTGGTTGAACATGCCCAAAGAGCAAATGAGCCAGGTGAAGCAACCAGGGATCCCGGTTGACTCCACAGGCGCCAGCGAATTGGCAGACTGGGTTTATGCTGCACGTAAAGCGGATAGCCAATTGCGTATCGCATTGAAGGGCGACAACCTGTCGAAATTCCCTGCGTTCAAGGACGTGCTTGCAAACCTGCAGTCGCAGAACATCAACAAGTTCAACCTGATCACAGGTAGCGAACAAGCACCAGCCGGTTACACAAACGAATAATGTTATCATTTAATAATTAGAAGAAATGGCAGCAATTGAAGAATCCGGTGGTGGTGGGCACGGTAAAGGTGATGGTAAGGTAAGGGCCAAGAAAATGTCCACCCGTGTGGACATGACCCCAATGGTAGACCTAGGATTTTTGCTTATCACCTTTTTCATGCTGGCGACAACAATGTCGAAACCGACATCCATGTCGCTCGCTGTGCCTGACAAAACCGAAGATCAGGAAAAGCCGACGGAGCCTTTGAAAGCGTCAAAAGTTTTGACCCTGTTTATGGGAGCGAACGATGACGTGTATTATCTGGACGGTATCGCTGCGGATGACGATAAAGCAAAGACTGATTTGAAAACAACCCGCTACGGGTTCGATCTGAGAAGTGTAATTTTCGCATCTCAAAAGCGTATCAACGCAGCAAATCCAAAGGACAAAGACGGTAATGAAGCTTTTGTCGTGGTAATTAAGCCGACAGCGGTATCTACTTACAAGAATATGGTAGACGTACTGGATGAAATGGCAATTACCAAAACCAAACGTTATGCACTTGTAGACGCGTTGACAGACGCAGAGAAGAAAGTGCTGGGCGACAAAATAATTCCGAAAAACTAGTTTTAAACCAAAATTAATCACAGCGCCATGGCAGAGATCAGCCCGAATGCAACACTGGATGATATAGTGTTTGCGGATCGCAATAAGGCGTACGGTGCATTTTCACTTCGTCAGGGTTATCGCAGAGATGTGACGAAGGCCACTTTACTTGGAGCTGCTCTTTTTGTCCTTGCTATGTTTACACCGTCGATCATTAACAGCTTGACGGCAGGTAAGGAAGAGGAAGCACCAATGGTTGAAGTGGATTTGATGAAAATCCCGCCGCCACCAATAGACCCGGCAGAACCACCACCACCGCCACCACCACCAGTGGAGGCACCAAAAGTGAACACGGTGAAATTCTTGCCTCCTGAGGTGAAAAAAGATGAAGAGGTTCCCGAAGAGGTACCACCACCAACAGTTGAAGAAATTAAAGAAGCTGTTGTTGCGGACAAAACCATCGAGGGTGACCCTAACGCGAATGAGATCATTGTTGCACCTGAAGCTGTTGCAGCGCCTAGCAAAGGAACAGTAGTAGAGGCAGCCCCTGAGCCTGAAAAGGTATTTACAGTGGTTGAGCAACAACCGGAGTTTCCGGGAGGTACCGCAGAAATGTACAAGTACCTTAGTAAAAACATCAAGTACCCAAGTGCAGCATCCCGTGCTAACGTTTCCGGAAGGGTTTTCATGTCCTTCGTTGTTAACACTGACGGAAGTATCCAGGATGTTTCGGTTTTGAAAGGATTGGGTTTTGGTTGCGATGAAGAGGCGATCCGCGTAGTGAAAGCTATGCCTAAATGGAAGCCAGGAAAGCAGTCAGGACGTGCAGTTCGTGTAAAATACAACCTGCCGATCAACTTCCAATTGGAGTAAGGCATGAGGGAGAAACCATTGCATGAAAAGCTCGGTGATCTGACCTCTTCGGTAATGGCTCTGGCATACGTAGGAGGAGGGGTCTTTTTGATCCTCTCCTCCTTCTCATTTAGATTGTTGCCGATCGGCAGCGTCTGGAGGTATGCTTTTGCTGGCATACTTATTTTGTACGGAGCCTATCGGGGTTACAGAGTGTTGAGAAGAAACCAGGACGACGAGTCATGAAAAAGAGATTGGCAGGACTGCTGCTGTTGGTAACGCTAGGTGTAGCGGGGTTACTCAGGTGTACTTCGTCTAGCGGTGATCTGGACAATCCGCGAAAAGGTACGATCACGATCGCGGCCGACGAATCTTTCAAGCCGCTGGTCAATTCGCTCACGAGTGCGTACGAGGGGATTTACCCTGATGCGCATTTCAAGGTTGACTACAAACCGGAGCAGGAAGCGATCCGTCAGCTGTTGAACGACAGCGCAAGGATCATTTTCGCGACACGCCAGTTGAACGAAAAGGAACTGGAAATCATCAGGAAGCAAAAGGGCAGCCAGAAGTTCCAGCATATCGCAACGGACGGCCTCGCTCTTGTGATTGGGAAGAGCAATCCGGATAGTCTCATCACGATTCCGGAGCTGAAAGCAGTCATGGAAGGTAAAATTACGGACTGGTCGCAGATTAAAGGTGTGCAGGAGGGGTTGATTACACTGGTTTTTGATAATGCCAATGCAAGCAACCTGAACTTCGTGCTCAACAAATTCGGCATTAAGGATATCCAGAAGCTGAGAATAATTTCAGCGGGATCAAATGAGAATGTAATCAAGGACGTTAGAGAGAACCCGACCCATCTCGGTTTTATCGGGGTGAACTGGATCAGTGACGGCCATTCGCTGGCATCGGAGGAGCTTTCGAGAGGTATTCGGGTAATGGGAGTGGCAAAAGACGCCCAGCCTGATTCATTATCGGACTATATCCAGCCGTTTCAGGCAGGACTGGAGTTCAAGCGCTATCCGCTCTACAGAGACTTATATATTATCAGCCGGGAAGGATATTCGGGCCTCGGCGGTGGGTTGATGACCTACATTGCCCGGGACGTGGGAGGGCTGATCATTCAGAAAATGGGTTTACTGCCGACCGTGGTTTATCCGAGAGAACTGGAAATAAAGACAGAGTTATAGTACAGTAAACAATTAGTAGATTTGGGGCTTGTTATTGAAAAACCAAGTTTTTTATCATTATTTTAACCGGGTAAAAAATGAACAGAAACATGAGAATGAAATTAGTAGCATTGGTATTTGGTTTATTAGCGTTTGTTAACTTACACGCACAGACGGTACAGGATGGCTTGGCATTAATTCACGGAGAACGTTATAATGAAGCGGGCGATGTGTTCAAAAAACTTGCTGAAGGAAGCCCTTCTGCTGATAACCAATACTACCTTGGTTATTACTATATCAAAACCAACCAATTGGACGAGGCGCAAAAGGCATTTGAAAAAGGGGTTTCGATCGACGAGAAATCTTACCTGAACCAGGTAGGTCTTGGAACTGTTGCCCTTGCGAAAGGCGATCGCGCAAAAGCGAAAGCACTCTTCGATGAAGCAGAAAAGAAGAAGAAGAAAGATGCCGAAGTTCTTTTCAGAATAGGTGAGGCATATACACTTTTCGAAAAAAATAGCGACCCTGCCGAAGCCATCCGTTTGCTGGATCTGGCGATTGCACGCGACAAAAATCTTGCTGACGCATACTTGGCAAAAGGAGACGCTTTGATGCTGCGGAATGAAGGTGGTAACGCCGTAACCGCTTACGAATATGCCCTGACCGCGAAGCCAAATTATCCGGCTGCGCACAATGCGATTGGTTCTGTTTACCTGCGTGGTAAGAACTATAACCTTGCATTGGAGAACTACAAAAAAGCAATTGAATCTGACGCTAACTTCGCACCTGCTTACAAGGATCTTGCTGAACTCTACTTCTTTGCTCAGAAATACAAGCAAGCAGCTGAAAACTTCGACCTGTATCTTCAAAAGAGCGGCAGCACCGACCCTGAAATGAAACTTCGCGGTGCGCAGTTCGCATTTACCGCAGATGACTATACAAAATCTCTTCAATTCCTCGAAGAAGCGAAAGGAAAGATTAACAACCCGATCATCAAGCGTATGTACGGATGGGCTTATTTCAAGACCAACAAGCCTGACGAAGCAATCAAAAGCCTTGACGAATTCATCAAAGGATCTCCTGATAAAGTGATTGGCGACGACTACAAATACCTTGGCCGTGCGCTTAATGCCAAATCAACCGATGGCAAAGGCTACGACTCACTGGGTATGGAGTATATGAAGAAAGGCGCTGAAATGGATACCAGCAAAACGGAAGCAGCAGCGGCTTATAAAGAAGTAGCTGGTTTGTATTACGCTGCTAAGGATTATCCTAAGGCTGCTGCTGCTTATTCAAAAGGTAACAGCCTGGACACTGCGAAAGCAACGGCTAACGACTACTACTACGAAGGTCTTGCCAACTTCCAGACCGCACAGAGCTACATCGTTCCAAAAAGTGGCGATGCTAACTTCGCAGATAGCGTGAAAATCGCAACTGACAAGCGTAACATGTACCTGAGAGCGGATTCGATCTTCGCTACTGTAACCCGCAAATTGCCTGATTGGCCATACGGATACTACTGGCGTGCTAGTACGCTTTACAACGCGTACGACAGACAAGAGAACGTCGATAAAGGTATTTCACAGCCATATTACCTGAAATTGACGGAACTGGCCGAGAAAGATCCAGATCCGAGCAAATACAAGTCATATCTGAAACTGGCTTACGGATACCTCGCGTTCCACGCTCAGTCGACCTTGAAAGACGAAGCGAAAGCGAAGGAATATTGGGAGAAACTGCTTAAAGTAGATCCGGATAATGCTGCTGCGAAAGAGGCATTAGGATTGGCTGTGGCCCAGCCGGCAGCACAGCCTGCGGCTGGTACGGCAACGAAGCCAGCCCCTAAGAAGAAGTAATTCCGAAAAAGCATAAAAGTAGAAAAGCCGCCCGAATCCGGGCGGCTTTCTTATTTTCTAAGCTCTCGATTATCAAATGGTAGTTTGGTTGCTAATTCAACGAGGAAAGTCGTTCAAAACACGTGTTCAATACTGGGAGGTGAACCGTCGCATAATGGTCGTAACACCATTGTCTCAGTCGTTTGATCTCGGCGGGCATTAACATGCGTATTGCTTTGCGGAGTTCTTTTTCAAATAATTTGCGGTCGAAGCTGACTTTTTGGAGAATAATTTTAATGTATTCAAGCATCGAGGCCATAGTATTATGTAGTTTTGTGGTTTAGGGACAACGATTAAACAGAAGAAACCCTTAAAAACGCTTCGTTTTCAGCAATTCCAATAAAGATAACGAAAAACTGAAATGAAATTATATGCGTTATTAAATATTTTTTTGTGTTTTTCGGGTATTGCTTTGGCTCAGTCCTCAGAAAACCTTGCGACGATTGAGTATGGCTCGAAAAATCTCACATTAGACCAGCCATTCTTAATCTCGGTAGTTTTGCGGGATGTGGAGACCAGGCCGTCAGTTATCTTCCCGGAAATCAGGGACTTGGAAAAGCGAAGTAAGTCGGCTACGAGTTCTGTGAATACGGTGGACGGGCGGAAAGTGGTTATACAAACCATCACGCAGGAATACTTTGCCAAAAAGGCGGGCAACTATCTGATCCCTGAGTTTACATTGACCGTTAACAATCTCAAACTGCACTCGGATGAAACGATGGTCGTTTTTGCGAAGGCTGGTGATGAAAGCGGGAATGGGCCGGACGATAACGTAGCCGTTACCGAAGTCGAAGACAATAGTCAGTCTGTATTTTTGTCTGTGCAGACAGACAAGAAACAAGTATATATTCGTCAGGGTTTTGCAGTCAGGATATCGCTTTATATTGCTGAGGATGCACCGGTGGAAATGGAATTTTACCGGTTTAACGAGCAGTTGCAAAGCATTCTCAAAGCCGTAAGGCCAGTGAACTGCTGGGAGGAAAATATCGGGGTCGAGGAGATCATCAAACGAAAGGTTACGATCCGCGGACGGAAATATGCCGAATATAATATGTACCAGGCGCGGCTCTTTCCCATCACTGCGGAGGATATTGTATTGCCGTCGGTGAAGCTCAACATGCTGGTGACAGAAAGTGGTCGGGCGGTTAATGTTGAAAAGAAGTTGGTAAAAGGCTTTTATTCCAGGCCTGTAACGGTGGTGGTGAGGCAGCTTCCCGATCACCCGCTGCGTGATCAGGTGGCCGTTGGACAGTACAGTTTGAAAGAAAGATTGTCGAGCGATCTGGTATATCCGGGCGAAAGTGTCAGATATATGTTCAAGGTGGAGGGAGTCGGCAATATTACGGCGATTCCTGCGCCGGAGATCCAGGCAAGTTCGTCGTTCGATATTTATCCGCCGGAGGTTAGTCAGGTGATTAAGCGGAGCTATCAGAGTGTCGTGGGAGAAAAGACATTCAACTATTTTGTTGTCCCAAGAAAAGATGGAGAATTTCCGCTGAGCAGGTATTTTCACTGGATTTATTTCGATGTCGAGAAGCAGAAATACGATACATTGACTTCCGCAGCATCATTGGAAGTGAGAGGTGACGACTACAAACTGGCTAATTTGTCTCTATCGGGTTCTTCCGGTTTGTATGATAATCTCGAAAACCTCGACAGCAGCCGCGAGACGATCGACTATAAAAAGATTTTGAAAGATTTAACCAACATCGTGATTGCAGTGTTGTTGGTAACAATGATTTGGGTATTTAGAAAGTAAGTTTAATGGGCAGTACATACGGTAAGATATTTAAAATAGCCACTTTCGGCGAATCGCACGGAGCAGGGATCGGTGTAGTGATAGAAGGTTGCCCGGCGGGCGTTCCATTTGATTCCGATTTTATACAAAGTGAACTGACACGCAGAAAGCCGGGGCAGTCGAGAATTACAACGCAACGCAAGGAAGCGGACGAGTTCGAAGTACTTTCGGGCGTGTTCGAAGGAAAAACGACCGGTACGCCTATTGCCATGGTGATCCGGAATGAGGACCAGCGCAGCAAGGATTACTCGCACATAGCGGCGCAATTCAGGCCTTCTCACGCCGATTACACTTATCAGGTCAAATACGGCATTCGGGACTATCGCGGGGGCGGACGCAGTTCTGCGCGCGAGACTGCCGCCCGCGTAGCTGCTGGTGCACTCGCGAAGCTGTTACTGGCTGAATTGGGCGTCACTGTTCAGGCCTATGTGTCGCAGGTGGGCAGAATGAAGCTGGAAAAAAGCTACCAGGAACTGGATCTTTCAGAAACCGAAAACAATGCAGTGCGCTGCCCCGACCCCGAGATGGCTCAGCAGATGTTTGATTACATCGACGGCGTCCGCAAGCAGGGTGATTCAATCGGCGGAGTTGTTAACTGTGTCGTAAAAGGCACGCCGGCCGGTTGGGGGGAGCCTGTTTTTGACAAGCTTCATGCGGAGCTCGGCAAGGCAATGTTGAGTATTAATGCTGTCAAAGGCTTTGAATACGGGAGCGGTTTCGACGGCGTGTTGCTACCCGGTTCGCAGCACAATGATGCTTTCTACACAGACGAAAGTGGTCATGTACACACGCGTACCAACCATTCGGGTGGTATTCAGGGTGGGATTTCAAATGGCGAGGATATTTACTTCCGCACGGCATTCAAGCCTGTTGCTACGATTATGCAGGATCAGGAGAGCGTCGACCAGTTTGGTAATGTTGCGATTGTGCAAGGAAAAGGCCGCCATGACCCGTGTGTTGTACCACGCGCAGTTCCTATCGTAGAAGCTATGGCTGCATTGGTTCTGGCGGATTTTTATCTGAGAAACAGATCTGCGAAGTTGTAGTCAGGCTTTATGGCGCCTGCGTCGTTGGTTGAGATATAAAACCAGCCAGATCGTACCTATGAATTCGATCGCAAGCCCGCTCAGAATAACGGGATCGCTGAACTGGGTTTTGGCAGAGTTTAAAAACGAACCGGTTGCCAGCACAATCATGCCGGCAAGAAGAATAAGAACAGCGTTTCTAAGGCTAAGCTTCACCGACTACATATTTCGTTCTACAATAAGTATCGTCAAGAATTCTCTTACCGAATATAGTTATTCACTTTGAGAAATACTATTAAAACGCAAAATGGCCCTCAACGGGCCATTTTGCGTTATTGGTCTTGATTATATCACCTGCGTTTTACCAGGGATCGCCACTGGGTAAAGTCCATCCGGACCTGGCAGGATTTTCGGAGACGCATCCCACGCAAGTTTGTCGGGGAACAGGTTGATATCCGAATTCAACGCTTCTTCCCACTTGATTTGCTTGCCGGAGTAGGTAGCCATACGTCCCATGATCGCTGTCATGGTACTTTTCGCGCCGTTTTCAGCATCGGCGAACTTGTATTCACCTTTTGCGATGGCGGCGAAGAGTTCGTCGTGCTCTACCTGATATGGGTTTTTATCGCCTTTATCGTCGTGTTGGTAAATCACGCCGCCTTTGTAGTCTTTCAAAGCGGTTTTCTTGCCATCAAAGCTATCGATACGGCCTTTGGTTCCAACGAACGCTTCGTCGACGCGGTTCCAGGTTCCTTCGAACTGGCGGCATTGGCTGGAAATGACGGTTCCGTCTGCGTAAACCAGATCGAGCGTATGGTGATCGTAAATTTCACCGTAAGCCTTTCCGGTACGCACCTGACGACCGCCTGAGCCCTGGATCGATACAGGGTATCCCTTTTTCACCCAGTTAGCCACGTCGATATTGTGAACGTGTTGTTCTGAAATGTGGTCGCCGCAAAGCCAGTTGAAGTAATACCAGTTTCTCATTTGGTATTCCATTTCAGTTTGGCTAGGCTGGCGCTCCTTCATCCAGGGGCTGCTTCCTACCCAGTAAACCTGGCCGCCTACGATATCGCCGATTGCGCCATCGTGAATGCGTTTGATCGCCTCACGGTAGTTGGCCTGGTAATGGCGTTGCAGACCTACCACGACGTTCAATTTCTTCTTTTTAGCTTCTTCTGCTACTTCAAGCACTTTTCGGATGCCCGGCGCGTCGGTAGCGACCGGCTTTTCCATGAAAATATGCTTGTTGTTCTTTACGGCTTCTTCAAAATGCGAAGGACGGAAGCCCGGAGGCGTTGCGAGGATCACCACATCTACATCTTTCAATGCGATGGCCTTTTTGAATGCGTCGAACCCTACAAACTTCCGGTCTTCGGGAACATCCACTTTGGTTTTGATGTCGACCGGCTGCCCCGCAGCATTTTTATATTTTTTCGCTGTCAGGTTTTTGTAGGAATCTTCAAGACGGTCCTTGAAAGCATCAGCCATAGCCACGATCTGTACGTTTTGCGAAGTGCTCAATGCTTGTGCAGCAGCACCGGTACCGCGACCACCGCAGCCTATGAGCGCAACTTTGATCGTTTCACCCACGGCACTGTTATAGCCATAGCCGGTAAACGGGTTCAGGATGGCACCGCCCGCGATGAGGCTCGATGCTTTCAAAAAATTACGTCTGTTTTGTTCCATTTTTTTATTAAGAGTTTAAATATGATCAGTAGTCTTCAATCAACTTAGGATTGTAATAGGCTTTAATTTCCTCTGGTGAAGGCGTCTTAAGCGGCCTTACAACACGGAAACCCACAAACGATGCGCTGGTCATCCACCATTCTGATTTGGGCAATTGCGGATCGAGGATTTTCCATTCAGGTTTCGAAGCTACACGTGCAGCGCTGCGGAGATCTGCCGCTTCGTCGTCCCACGAGCCACCACGAACGGAAGTAGGGTAAAGTTCGGTTACCGGTGCGAATGCTTCGCCTTTTGGCTGCTTGGCGTAGTAGTCAGGAATGTACTGGTCGAGCGTCCATTCCATCACGTTTCCATGCATATCATAAAGCCCCCATGCATTGGGTTTCTTTTGTCCTACTTTTTTGTAAGCGGCATCGCTGTTTTTGCGGTACCAGGCATATTCATCGATTTTTGACTCATCGAAAGAATAGGCTGTCTTGGAACCCGCGCGGCAGGCATATTCCCATTCTGCTTCGGTAGGAAGGCGGTAGAAAATACCTGTTTTTTCGTAAAGCCATTTGCAGAAATAGATTGCCGCATATTGCGTCATATTAATAGCCGGATAACCCGAACGGCCCATTCCGAAAGACATGTCTACATAAGGGGGGGAAGGACGGGTACTTGCATCGGTTTTCTGAACGCTCTTGTCTGGATCCGGGTGGCGTGCGCCCATTTCCTTTTCCATGTTCTTGAAAGCGTACAAATCGTAGATGTCCCAGATTACTTCGGTTTTGCCCATCCAGAAGGGCTCGATTTTGACCTTGTGCTGAGGACCTTCGTCGGCTCTGCGACCTTTTTCGCCGGCCGGGCTGCCCATCGTGAATTCACCGCCTGGGATCGCGACCATGTCGTACACCTGAGGGCTGCCTCCGATTTTTTGCGTATAATTTTTAAAATTACTGTCCTGCGCTGCTACTTTAAAACAAAGAAAAACGGTTAAGATTAGGTAAAGGGATGTTTTGGACATGATAATGAATGTGTTCAATGGAACCATCTAACTGAATATAAGTGGCAATATTAGCCTATTTACCCTATGAAAGCGAATTTTTTCTTTGTTGTTTGATATCTGTCCTACCTTTGTATATACAGAATTTTAGATTTAATCATGAATTACCTTTCGGCGGAAAATATCGCAAAGTCATTCGGTGACCGGTGGCTTTTTAAGAATATTAGTTTTGGGATCAGTAAGGGCGACAAGGTAGCGTTGATCGGTACCAACGGGACGGGAAAAACCACATTTCTGAATATCCTCACAGGCAAGATCCCCACAGATGAGGGTGAAGTAAGTGTTCGTAAGGATATCCGCGTGGGGTATCTCGACCAAAGCCCTGCGTTCGATGAATCGTTACCGGTGCTGGAAGTGATATTTTCTTCGAATAATCCGGTCGCACAGGTCGTGAAACGCTACGAGCATGCGATCGAAAGCGGCAACCATGACGAGTTGGCGGAAGTGATGGAGGATATGGACAAATTCAATGCCTGGGATTTCGAGTACAAAACGAAGGAAGTTCTCGGCCGGCTGGGTATCCATCATACCGACAACCTATATGGAACACTCTCCGGCGGGCAGCGCAAGCGCGTAGCATTGGCCAAAGTGCTGCTCGAAGACCCGGACCTGCTTATTCTCGATGAACCTACCAACCACCTCGACCTCGATACCGTCGAATGGCTGGAAGAATACCTCAATACTTCGAATACGACATTATTGGTGGTAACCCACGACCGTTACTTCCTCGACACAGTCTGCAACCAGATGCTCGAACTGGATCACGGTTCGGCATACTCCTATAAAGGAAACTACTCCTATTTCCTCGAAAAGAAGGCAGAACGCGAAGAACTCGAAGCTGCTACCATCGACAAGGCGCGCAACCTCATGCGCAAGGAGCTGGAATGGATCAGAAAGCAGCCCAAAGCACGCGGAACAAAAGCGAAATACCGTGTCGACGCGTTCGAGGACCTCAAAGAAAAAGCCAGCCAGAAGAAGTTCGACGTTCAAATGGAGCTCAATGTGCGGACTTCGCGGTTGGGTAGCAAGATCATCGAACTGGAAAACATCAGCAAAGGCTTCGGCGAGCGCGAATTGATCAAGGATTTCGAATATACCTTCCGTCGCGGCGACCGCATTGGCGTAGTCGGGAAAAATGGAATGGGCAAATCGACCTTGCTGAATATGATCACGGGCGAATTGCAGCCTGACAAGGGAAAGATCAGCACCGGCGAAACGGTTCAGTTTGGTTATTACAAACAAACGGATCTGGTATTTAATGAAAACCAGCGCGTGATCGACATTGTGAAGGACGTCGCGGAAGTGGTTCAATTGGGCACCGGCGAAACGGTTACGGTAGGGCACCTGTTGCAGGCATTCCTGTTCTCGCCTTCCAAGCAATATGATTTTATTTCCAAACTCAGCGGAGGAGAAAGGCGTCGTTTGCAGCTTCTGTTGATTCTGATCAAGCAGCCGAATTTCCTGATTCTCGATGAGCCGACGAACGACCTGGATATCGACAGCTTGAATGTGCTCGAAGAGTTTCTGCTCAATTTCCCGGGCTGTCTGATGATCGTTTCTCACGACCGTTACTTCCTCGACCGCCTCGTGCAGCATATATTTGTGTTCGACGGAAATGGTAAGATCAGTGATTTCCCGGGTAATTATACCGAATTGCGGGATTTCCAGGACGAGCAGGAGGCTGAAAAGAAAGCCGCCGCCAGCAATGCGCCCGCGAAACCGGCTGTACCAGTTGCAGCGGCTCCATCGAAGGAAGTCGTGGCCGCGCCGGTCGCTGCGAAACGGAAGCTGAGCTATAAAGAGCAAAAGGAAATGGAGCAGCTGGAAGCCGATATTGCCAAATTGGAGCAATCGAAGGCAAAGCTTGTGGAGAGCCTGAATAATGGCGGCTCGCATGAGGAACTCGCAAAATGGTCGAAGCAGATCGAGGAAATCACTGACGGTCAGGCGGCGAAGGAAATGCGCTGGCTGGAACTGTCGGAAAATGCTTAATTTTAAAAATCAACAAACCGCCCGGCTCGCGGCTACCGTCGCACGTCGGTAGCCGCAAATCGACTCTCAGATTATAGATTATGGATTCAATTGTCGAGTTTTTCCAGTACATTCTTAATTCAGAGGAAATTATCCGTACTGGCGGACTCCTGGTGATTACTTTCATTGTATTTGCGGAAAATGGGCTGTTTTTCGCATTCTTCCTGCCAGGCGACTATCTCGTATTTTTGGCTGGCGTATTCTGCGGTACCGGTATTCTCGACGTGCCTATCCTCATTTTGTTGATCAGTATGCTGACAGCCGCAATCTTAGGCTCGCTGGTCGGGTATATATTCGGCAAATACTTCGGCGATATGTTTGAAAACCGGAAGGACTCCTTCTTTTTCAAGAAGAAGCACATTGAAACCACCCGGAAGTATTTTGAAAAATACGGAAGCAGGACGCTGGTCATTAGCCGGTTTCTGCCGATCGTGCGCACATTCGCGCCCATTCTTGCGGGATTGGTGAAAATGTCGTTTCCTTCGTTCCTGATAAATAATGTAGTCGGCGGGGCGATCTGGATCTTTACATTAACCGGCGGGGGGTACCTTTTCGGAGAGAAATTCCCTTGGATAGTAGATTACGTCCAGTACATTATCCTATTCTTCTTGGCGATTACGACGTTCACCGTTATCAAAGGGTATATGAATGCGCGGAAGGGGATGGCGGAGTAGGGCCTATTGACTTTCCTCTTCCTTAAACCAGCCCGAATAAATCAGATAATTATTCGCTGTCCGGTCAATGGCGGCATTCAACTCAGGAGAAACGTCTTTCAGATACTTGGCGGGATTTCCGGCGTAGATCGTTCCGGGGGGCACTTTGGTACCCTGGGTGACGATCGCGCCTGCGGCGATAATCGCACCTTCGCCTACGACTGCCCCGTCCATTACTATCGAACCCATCCCGATTAGTACGTGGTCCTCGATCGTGCAGCCGTGCACGATCGCGTTGTGCGCGATGGAAACATAGTTGCCGATGGTCGTTGCAAAACGCTGGTAGGTACAGTGGATCACGGCGCCGTCCTGGACATTGGAATGGTGGCCGATACGGATGCTGTTAACATCCCCGCGGATCACCGCGTTGAACCACACAGTACAATTTTCTCCCATTACCACATCGCCTACAATCGTAGCATTTTCTGCAAACCAGCAACTCTCGTCATAGGTGGGATGGTGTCCGCGGACCGATTTTATCAATGCCATGATCTTATTTTTATTATATTTTGGGCAATATCCGTTTTTCAGTGCGAAAAATAAATATATTTCGTTGTTGAATTAACAATCTGTCAGGTTATGCCGTCTGCCGCCAAAGTTTCAAAAGGAAGCCTGCTTATCGCGAAGCCTTTTCTGGGGGATCCCAATTTTGAAAGGGGGGTAATCCTGATGTGCGAGCATAATGAGCAGGGGAGTTTTGGTTTTGTACTGAACCAGACGACGGACTTGTTTCTCGGGGATGTGCTGGATGAGACTATTTACCAGGACATCACGCTCCACCTGGGCGGCCCCGTTGAGAAGAATACACTGCATTTTATCCATCGCCGTCCCGACCTCGTTACAGGCGGAACGGAAATCATGAAGGATGTTTATTGGGGAGGCGACTTCGATGCCGTAAAAACCCTCCTGAACCTGAACACGATGAAACAGGAGGACGTCAGGTTCTTCATAGGCTACTCCGGATGGAGCGGCGGGCAGCTCGACGATGAGATCAAGCTGGATTCGTGGATTATTTCCAGTACCACTTCCGATTTTCTGTTTTCAACGCCCCCGGGCAATTTCTGGCGCGAAATCCTTCGGAATATGGGTGGCGAATACCGTTCCATCGCGCATTATCCCATCGATCCGCGCCTTAACTGAAAATCCGCTAATTAGGCTGATTTAACCCCTTGACAGATTCATAATCCGATTTGATCCGCGCAACCTCGTGTGTGAGGAAATGCTGTAATTCTTCATTGAATATCTTTTTCTCGTCGTCGGGCAGGGAGGCATAGAGGTCTTTCAACTCCTGATTGATCTCCGCTCTTTCCTGGTCGGACCCTGCATTCATTGAGCGAATGTGGAACCGTTTGAAGTCGTATTTGGGCATAACTTATATGGAATAAGGTACAAAAATACCTAAAACCGTTTAGCAACTAAAATTAACCTTCGGCCCGGGCTTTTTTCCATTGCTGTACAATGGCAAAGAATCCAGACACCATACTGAACGTGAAAGGTTTCGCCGGTGTTTGTCGTTGATATGACAACGATCATTTTAAAATGAATAGAACCTTCTTTTTTATCATACTTACATTCATCCTTTTTGCCATTGACTGGTACGTCTGGCAAGGCTTGAAACTGGCCATTCGCGGACTCGCTCCCTTAACGCAGCGCTGGATTGGAGGCGCATATTGGGCGCTTACCTTGGTTACGCTTGGCGCTTACATTGGCATGCAGTTGCTCCCGCCTGATTATTTCAAAAGTACCACACGGACTTTCGTGGTCGCATTCATCGCCATTCCCTATCTCTCTAAATTATTGGCGGTTGCCATTTTGCTGGTCGACGATGTTCGCCGCTTTTTTCAGTGGATTGTCAGCTTTTTTGCTCCTTCCGTTGCAACGCCCTCCCCGCAAACTGGTGAGCCAACGATCCCGCGTTCGCAGTTTCTGGCGACTACGGCTGTGGTTGCCGGTGCCGGGTTAATGGGCACATTCGCATATGGAATTCTCTCCGGGGCGCACGATTACCGGATCCGGCGCGTAAAAGTGCCTTTGAAAAACCTCCCACGGCAGTTTCACGGTATGAAAATCGCCCAGCTTTCGGATATCCATTCGGGCAGCTTTTTCAATAAAACCGCTGTGAAAGGCGGCGTGGAATTATTAATGAAGGAAAAACCGGATATCGCTTTTTTCACGGGCGACCTTGTAAACGACCGGGCGATGGAGGTGAGGGATTATATCAATATTTTCGATAAAGTGAAAGCGCCCCTCGGCGTGCATTCGGTACTTGGAAACCACGACTATGGCGATTATTTCCAATGGCAGAATGTTCAGGCAAAGACCAGCAACCTCGCGGATTTGAAAAAGGCACACGAATTGCTGGGTTGGAAACTGATGCTGGATGAAAACCGGGCCATTACGGTCGACGGTGAATCTATCGGGTTAATTGGTATCCAAAATTGGGGAGCGGGGAATTTTGCCAAATACGGAAACCTGGAAAAGGCTTACGAGCATACGGATAACTATCCTGTCAAAATATTGCTTTCGCACGATCCAAGCCATTGGGAGGCGCAGGTTCTGCCGCAGTACAAGGACATCGACCTCGCGCTTGCGGGTCATACGCACGGAATGCAATTTGGCGTGGAAATTGGCAAGGTGAGATGGAGCCCGGTGCAGTATCGTTACAAGCAATGGGCCGGACTGTATGAAGAGAATGACCAATATTTGTATGTCAACCGCGGATTTGGCTACTTAGGCTACCCTGGCCGCGTAGGTATCCTCCCCGAAATCACGATACTGGAATTGGTAAAGGCGTAAAATTTTCGGAAAATTGTGAAAGGGTCGGGGCAATGCATACCGAAAGGGGCGTGCATTGCGTTGGATAAATAACCTTTGAAGAACCATCGCATGAAGAGCATGAAGAAAATTACCCCCTGGCTTTTGGTACTGGCACTGGTTTGCGGTATTTCAGGCGTAGAACCCGCGTCGTCGGCAGGTGTTGCTGCAACGCCCGGAGCGGCCAAAGTGGAGCTGTTTGGTAAAAAGAAAAAATACAAAGGTTACAAGAAACCCAGGTCAAAGAAATTCCTCGGGATATTCAAACGGAAAACCGATTGCGGCTGCCCTAACCATTAGGAACTTCCTGCAGATACAATTTGTACATATTCAAGAGTAAGCATAGCCATCAATCTCTGAGAGATTTGCTTGGATTTGCTTACTTTTGTATTTTAAAATCACCTAATAGCGGCATTCTCAGCCTAACTTGAATGAAAGTTAATCTTCGAAACCAGGACAAGTTTGAAAACCGTCACCACGGTAAAGATGAGCAGGAATTGCAGGAAATGTTGAAGACCATCGGAGCCGGGTCAGTGGATGAACTGATCGACCAGACTCTTCCTTCCGCGATCCGCCTACAAAAACCACTGAATTTGCCGAGACCCAAATCGGAGCAGGAATTTTTACAATACATCAAAAGAATTGCTTCAAAAAACGCAGTGCTGAAATCGTATATCGGCACGGGCTATTACGACACGATTACACCGAACGTCGTTCTGAGAAATATCCTCGAAAACCCGGCCTGGTATACTGCCTACACGCCCTACCAGGCAGAGATCGCGCAGGGAAGGCTCGAAATGCTCCTGAACTTTCAGACGGTTGTCACAGATCTGACAGGTATGGAGATTGCCAATGCATCGTTGCTCGATGAAGCGACGGCAGCGGCGGAGGCGATGACCATGCTGCACGCCCTGAAAGGCGCTTCGAGAAAGAAAGCCAATACATTTTTTGTGTCGGAGCTCTGCCATCCCCAGACAATCGACCTCGTGTATACCCGCGCGAAGCCTATCGGTATCGACGTGGTAGTTGGCAACCACGCCACAGTTGATCTTACCGATGAAAATATTTACGCCGCGCTTGTTCAGTACCCTGCTACGGACGGAGAGGTGATCGATTATACCGATTTTATCGCTTCGGCCCACGAACTGGGTATTTCCGTAGCGGTTGCAGCGGATTTGCTCGCATTGACGCTCCTGAAATCGCCGGGCGAAATGGGGGCTGATGTAGTAATCGGGTCCTCGCAACGTTTCGGGGTACCAATGGGTTACGGCGGCCCGCACGCAGCCTATTTCGCTACCAAAGACGCCTTCAAGCGCCAGATTCCGGGCCGTATCATCGGCGTATCGGTGGACGGAGAAGGCAATCGCGCCCTGCGCATGGCGTTGCAGACCCGCGAGCAGCATATCCGTCGTGAAAAGGCGACTTCCAACATTTGTACCGCCCAGGTATTGCTGGCTGTTATAGCAGGCGCATATTCGGTGTATCATGGTCCGGAGGGTATCAAGAGCATTGCGGCGCGCGTGCACGGACTCACCCGGCTGTTTGTAGATACAATCAAGAAATTCAACTATGAAGTTGTTACCGAAAGCTATTTCGATACGGTAACAATCAGGACGCCGCTTTCAAGGAAGCTGCGCGAGCAGACGGTGAAATACGGCATTAACCTTCGCTATAAGGGAGACGAAACCGTTTCGATCTCGTTCGATGAGGCGAAAACTTTCGATGATGCGATCGCTTTGCTGAATGTATTTGCAGAAGTTTCGGGCTTTCAGGGTGAAATGGTGATCGACGAGGAGCTTGAATTTTCGTTTCCCGAAAACCTGGTAAGAACCTCGGAGTACCTGACGCACCCGGTTTTCAATACCCACCACACAGAGCACGAAATGCTCCGTTATTTGAAATCGTTGGAAAACAAAGACCTTTCACTGGTACATTCCATGATTTCACTCGGTAGCTGTACTATGAAATTGAATGCGACTGCCGAGATGATCCCGCTTACCTGGCCGGAATTCGGCGGCTTGCATCCGTTTGCGCCTACGAACCAGGTGGGCGGCTATGCACAGCTGGTGAGCGAGCTTAATACCTGGCTTTGTGAAATCACCGGTTTCGCGGCGATGTCGTTCCAGCCGAACTCAGGTGCACAGGGTGAATATGCCGGTCTGATGGCCATTCGCGCATACCACGAAAGCCGCGGCGAGGCACATCGTAATGTTGCCTTGATCCCTTCTTCCGCACACGGTACCAACCCGGCATCCGCTGTAATGGCCGGTATGAAAGTGGTGGTAAGCAAATGCGATGAGCGCGGTAATATCGATGTGGAAGACTTGCGTGCGAAGGCGGAGCAGTATGCCAATGAACTGTCGTGTTTGATGGTAACCTACCCATCGACACACGGCGTGTACGAAGAGAGTATTATTGAAATCTGTTCGATGATCCATTCATTCGGCGGGCAGGTTTATATGGATGGTGCGAATATGAATGCGCAGGTGGGCCTTACAAGCCCTGCCAGCATTGGGGCGGATGTTTGCCACCTTAATTTGCATAAAACATTCTGTATCCCTCACGGCGGCGGCGGCCCGGGAGTAGGTCCGATAGGCGTGGCGGAACACTTGATGCCTTTCCTGCCCGGACACGTGAATTTCAGCACGCAGCCTGAATATCTGCCAGCCGGGCAAGCGGGAGCGGTTTCCGCGGCACCTTATGGTAGCGCAAGCATTCTGACAATCTCTTACGCTTACATTGCCATGATGGGCGGCGAGGGGCTGACAAATGCCACCAAATTCGCTATCCTGAATGCAAACTATATCAAGGAACGCCTGAACGGGCATTACGAAGTGCTTTATACCGGCACAAATGGCCGCTGCGCGCACGAAATGATCGTCGATTGCCGTGGCTTTAAAGCTGTCGGTGTAGAGGCTGAGGATTTGGCAAAACGTTTAATGGACTACGGTTTCCACGCGCCAACCCTTTCATTCCCTGTTGCAGGTACATTGATGATTGAACCAACCGAATCGGAATCGAAAGCTGAGCTTGACCGTTTCTGCGACGCAATGATCGCGATCCGCAACGAAATCCGTGAAGTGGAAGAAGGTGTAGCAGACCGTAACGACAACGTTTTGAAGAATGCACCGCATACTTCACGCGTGTTGCTGAGCGAAAACTGGACCCGTTCTTACAGCCGGGAGAAGGCTGCCTTCCCGCTGCCTTACCTGCGCTTCAACAAGTTCTGGCCAAGCGTAAGCCGCGTAGACAGCGCTTACGGCGACCGCAACCTGATTTGCTCTTGTATCCCGGTTGAAGCGTATTCCGAAGTGGAGGAAGCATAAGCCGGAAGGTTATAAAACAAAAATGGAGATGTTCGAAAGAGCATCTCCATTTTTGTTTATGAGTCTATGAGTTTAGGGTTTATAGGTTTAAAGATCTGGCTGTGATAAACTGAACTTTAAACTCTGGACTCATCGACTCTAAACTCATCAACTCTGAACTCATTAACTCTTAGAAGTGGCGTTCGCCAATCTCTCTTTTGCCCAGCAATACAGCTCCCACCATGGCCACCAGCAAAAGAATAGAAGCCAACTCAAATGGCAACAGGTATTCGCGGAAAAGCATGTGCCCGAGGCTTTCAATCATACCGATCTGCGAATCGTAAGTTTGCGGGTCGAACGGGGCAATGGCTGTTTTACGGTAAGCACCGAAAAGGATCACAAATACCGTCCCGCCGACGATTGTGGCGGCTATTTTGGTCAGATTCGTCTTGGCTTCCTCCTGGTCCTGCTTCATATTCAGGAACATGATCACAAAAAGGAAAAGTACCATAATCGCCCCGGCATACACGATGATGTTCACCGCAGCCAGAAATTGCGCATTCAGCAAAATGTAGTGACCGGAGAGCGTAAAGAACGTCAGGATCAGGTACAGTACGCTGTGAATGGGGTTACGCGATACCACGACCATCACGGCACTCAGGATGGTCAGGAACGATAGAAAGTAAAAAAATGATACTGCTGAATTCATAATGTTAGTAACTGCTGACAGTCTTGGTTTACCAATCAGGGAATAGCTCGGGGAACGACGTTGGTGACCTCACCGCTGGCTCGTTTGGCATCCAGCGCACGCGCTTCTTCTTTTGTCCACGCTTCGCGGGTATAGCGGTTGTTCATATCTTCCACAAGGAGGTCTTTACCCCAGATCACCTGGTCGCGTTCCGTAAATACGGGAACGAACTCGTCGTGGCGCAGGTAAACGGCCTGTTTCGGGCAAGCTTCCTCGCAAAGGCCGCAGAAAATGCAGCGGAGCATATTCACTTCGTAAACCGCCGCGTATTTCTCTTCACGGTACAGATTTTCTTCTCCTTTCACGCGCTCGGCTGCCACCATTGAAATTGCTTCGGCAGGGCATGCAACTGCGCACAAGCCACAGGCTGTGCAGCGTTCGCGGCCGTCGGCGTCTCTTTTCAGGATATGCCTTCCGCGGAAAACGGGTCCCAGGTACCGTTTTACTTCCGGATATTGGATCGTTACTTTCTTCGCAAAAAAGTGCTTGATCGTAATCGCGAGACCTGTTGCAATAGCAGGCAGGTAGGCGCGCTCCGCCAGCGTCATTTGTTTATTGCTTACTTGCTTTGAGCGATTTGTCAATTGCATGGCAATACGATTTTGGAATTAATTCAACCACGCGGTGATCACAGGCTTCAAGAAAAGCACGGCTGCACCGGTGATAATAATGTTAAAAATAGCAAGAGGGATCAGCTTTTTCCAGCCCAGGTTCATCAATTGGTCGTAGCGGAAACGCGGGATAGTCCAGCGTACCCACATGTAGAAGAACACGAAGAACAATGCTTTTCCGAAGAAAACAGCCGTTCCGATCAATGTGGCGATGTTATGACCTGTTTCGGTACCTAATGCTTTAACCAGCTGCGCATATACGAAATCCATTCCAGGGTAGTTATAACCGCCAAAATAGAGCACTGAAATGATCGCGGAGGAAATGAACATGTTGATATATTCCGCAAACAGGTAGAAACCGAGCTTCATACTGCCGTATTCGGTATGGTAACCACCTACTAGCTCCGTTTCACACTCAGGAAGGTCGAAGGGTACACGGTTACATTCGGCGAAAGAGCAGGTGATGAAAATGATGAAACCCAGCGGCTGGTAGAAGATATTCCAGTTCATACCGTGCTGCTGAGCCACGATCTCGCCTAGCGAAAGCGAGCTACTCATCATCAGGATCGCGATGAGCGAAAGACCCATTGCTACCTCGTAACTAATGTTCTGAGAAGCCGCGCGGATCGCCCCGAGGAGTGAGAATTTGTTGTTGGAAGCCCAGCCGCCGACCATGATGCCGTAAACCCCCAGCGCCACGACACCGAAAACGTAAAGGATTCCGATGTTCGATTCCACGCCCTGCAATGCCACTTCATGGCCTGCAATACGGAAGGTGCTGCCGAAAGGAATTACAGCACTGGCAAGCAATGCAGTAAGCATCGCGAGGCTCGGGCCTGCGATAAACAGCCATTTGTTCGCTAATGCGGGAATAAAGTCTTCTTTGAAAAACATTTTACCTGCATCGGCAAGAGGTTGCAAAAGTCCGCCCCAACCGGCGCGATTAGGCCCGCTGCGGTCCTGAATGAAACCTGCCACCTTACGCTCGGCCCATGTAGAGTACATGGCGATGACGAGGGTGAGGCCGAAAACGACAACGATGGTTGAGGTTTTAACAAGAAATTCTACTAAATCCATTTGAAAGCAATTTTATCCGGCTGCTTTTACTGATTCTCTTAATTATTGTTGGCCGCCAGTGAACGGTGGTTGGCCTTATCGTTATTCTCGATGCTCTGGTGACGGATCGTTTCCTCGTCGGTCACATACGGGCGCGAGTCGTCGATCTGTTTGAACTGCGTTGCTGCCAGTTTCAACGCGAAATCAGGCTTGGCAACCAGGTCTTTACGGTATTTATTGGCCGAGATCACCGAGCTGCGTTTCACTTTGGTAGGGCCTTCCAATACCCATGAACTGGTTTGTTTGGTCTCAAAACGGCAGGTATTGCAAATGAAATCGTTCACCTCGCCCCAGGTATTCTTGCGGGCCGTCACGCGGATTACCTCGTCCCCGCGGTACCACAACGTCACTTTGCCACAGCATTTGTCGCAGTTGCGGTGTGCATCTTCGGGTTTCGAGAACCACACACGGTTTTTGAAACGGAATGTCTTGTCGGTCAATGCGCCTACCGGGCACACGTCGATGACGTTTCCGGAGAAGTCGTTGTCAATCGCCTTTTCGATGTAGGTGCTGATTTCCGAAGCATCTCCACGGTTCATTACGCCGTGAACGCGTTGGTCGGTAATCTGGTCGGCGGTGTACACGCAGCGGTAGCAAAGGATGCACCGCGTCATGTGCAGCTGCACATGCGGACCGATATCGATTTTATCAAATGTCCGCCTTTCTTCCTCGTAACGGGTTTTTACCGAACCATGCTCAAATGCGAAATCCTGCAAATGACATTCACCGGCCTGGTCGCAAATAGGGCAGTCGAGCGGGTGGTTGATCAGCAGAAACTCCACAATGCTCTTGCGGGTGTCGAGCACGGCCTGGTTGGTCGTGTTTTCCACCACCATTCCATCCTGAACCTGCGTGATACAGGACGGAACCAGTTTCGGCATCGGGCGGGGATCTTTGGCGGAACCTGCGGCTACCCTTACCAGGCAAGCGCGGCATTTACCTCCTGAAACCGGAAGCGGTTTATAGTAACACATCGCCGGCGGAACGAGGTGCCCCTGGCTGTCATCCGCCTCTGCGATCTTGCGCGCCGCCTGCATGATGGTAGTCCCGGGTTCTACTTCGACCTCGATGCCATCGAATGTAATTTTCAACAATTGGGGTTTAACTTCTTCCATGCCAGTAATACATTATGCTATCTCTTTTCAGCCTCGTAAATATCATACGAACCCATTGTTGAGCTATATTTCAGCGTATTCGCAAAATTATAACCCAGAATGTTTGCAGGAGCTTTGCCTTTTGGTGAAATCACGTAACGAATTCCTTTCTCGTCGACCATTCGCCTGAACTCGTCGTAGTTGAATGTACCGTTCTGGTCTGCAAGGTAAACCAGATCGGGGAAAGGAATCAAATTATTTTTAAATAGAAACAAACTCAAAAAGAATCCCTGAAAATTCTCTGCGGGGCATATATACACATACTCCGTCGGTTTCAGGTTCTTCTGTCCATGCAAATAGGCCGCTACTTTACGGTCCTCTATATAAAGTCCCTCAAAATTACGGAACGTACCCGATTTGTATTTCATAAAGACATACAATGAGCAGTGCAGGAACACAAAAATCATGAATAGTGCCGTGCCCGATTTGACGAAACCGGTTTTGAGCCCGGTGAAATCGCTATTCATGGAAAAGAACAGAACCACTTGGATGACGGCTACGATCAGGTAATCCTGGTAGTAACCTACTCCGGCGCCGATTTTGAATGCCGTTGACGTGGCAAACAGAAAGAACAGGATGGATGCGATCACCAAAAAAAGGTAAAAGCCTTTCGGACGATAATAGATCGTGTATGCGCTCACCAAAGCATTCAGCACCATCAGGGGGGCGAATTGGAACAGCCAATGTTGCAATGTCCAGTCGTAAAACCAGCCCCAGCTTGCCGAATTGGCGACGCCACCCACAATGTTGAGAAAGAACAGTTCGACGGTATTGATCGGAAGAATAGCCAGGTACAAGCCGAATGTCAGCAATCCAAACCCTGTTAGTTTCAAAACCATCCTGAAATCCCGCTGGATCAGCCAGAATACGCCGACCGAAATGGGAAGAATAGAGCCGCTTTGTTTGACGAAAAAAGCAGAAACACCTATGAAAATAGCCAAAAACCAGAGTTTTTGATCATTGTTTTCGAATGCATAATACACCGAGACGATGAAAAGCGTCGTCAGTAATACCAGGAGACTGTCGGGGCGGGAGGTCGTCAGAAACCAGAACGACAAAACATGAAAGAGTACCAGCCCGGTCAGCAGGGCGGCGATCTTTTGTTTTGTGACCCGGTAAATGAAATAACCCGCTATGCTCACAGTAGTTAATGTAAAAAAGTTTGATACCAGGCGACTGGCGAGATAAATCTTGTGAACATCGGTGCCTGTCCATCCCGCGATTTTCACAAAAAATGTAACGATCGTAAAATATAGTGGTGTGTACTGGGTCAGTCTGAACGGCGCTTTTTCCGGATCGGTGTAAATATCCTGACCATCCAGCAGGAGCTGAATAGCAGCGATCCCGCTGGCCTCGCTTCCCGAAATGTCGGGAGAGTAGCTGAGAACGGCCTGCATTTTTACGATCAGCAATGCGAGACCACTCAGCAGCCCGAACAACACCGACAGTAACAGCGATTTGTCTTTGATCCAAACAAGGCTGCTTCGAACGTTCATCAACCTAATACCATTTCACCCATATAAACCGCGCCCGGCTGTGTTGCTTCCTGCGGGTGGGTGATGTGCCACACAAATTCATCCCGGAAATGGCGGATCGCGCTGGCTACGGGCCAGGCCGCTGCATCGCCGAGCGGACAAATGGTGTTACCTTCTATTTTCTTTGAAATATCTACGAGCAAATCGATATCGTGCATGCTGCCGTGGCCGTGCTCGATGCGGTGGAGGACTTTCTCCATCCAGCCCGTTCCTTCGCGGCAGGGGCTGCATTGCCCGCAGGACTCGTGGTGATAAAAACGCGAGAAATTCCAGGTGTTGCGAACGATACAGGCTGTTTCGTCAAAAACGATAAATCCGCCTGAACCTAGCATGGTACCTGTCGCAAAGCCACCGTCTGAAAGCGATTCGTATGTCATCAGGCGATCTTCGCCCGCGGCTGTCTTTGTAATAAGGTTCGCTGGAAGAATGGGTACGGACGATCCGCCGGCGACCAATGCTTTCAAATAGTGACCTTTACGGACACCGCCGCAATATTCGTCGGAATTCAAGAACTCGTCCACGCTCACACCCAGCTCGATTTCGTAAACGCCTGGTTTCTGAATGTGGCCCGATGCCGAGATGAGCTTCGTACCGGTACTTCTTCCGATTCCGATGGTTGCATAAGCGTCACCACCATTGTTGATGATCCACGGCATATTGGAGATAGACTCCACGTTATTAACCACCGTAGGGCTTTGGTAAAGGCCTTTTACCGCAGGGAACGGCGGCTTGTTTCTCGGGTTGCCTCTTTTTCCTTCGAGCGATTCGAGCAATGCAGTTTCTTCACCGCAAATGTAGGCGCCTCCGCCCGGTTGTACCACCAGTTCCAGGTCGTAACCGGAACCAAGAATGTTTTTACCTAAAAATCCTTGTGCTTTTGCTTCCGCAATGGCTTTTTCCAGAATGCGGATCACGTACATGAGCTCTCCGCGTACGTAGATGAACGACTTGTTGGCACCTAACGCAAAACTCGAAATGATCATACCCTCGATCAGAAGGTGAGGAATGCATTTCATCAAATGGTGGTCCTTGAAAGTACCAGGCTCCGATTCATCTGCATTACAAACGAGGTAACGGGGAACGCCTTCGGGCTTGGCCAGGAAGCCCCATTTCATTCCCATCGGGAAACCAGCACCACCTCTGCCGCGCACGCCTGATTTTTTCGCTTCTTCCACCACCTCTTCCGGGGTCATGGTTTTGATAGCTTTTTCAACGGCAGTATAGCCTCCCTGTTTACGATAAACATCGAAGGTTTCGATACCGGGGACATTAATATGCTCCGTTAAAATTTTTCTAGCCATTTGAGGATAATATTTTCAGCTTCTGAAAGCTTATTTACTTAACTCTTCTATGATTTGGTCGACCTTCTCATTGGTCAGGTTCATGTAGAACTGCTCGCGGATCTGGAAAACCGGTCCCCAGCCGCATGCTGCGAGGCATTCTACTTCTTTCAATGTAAACAGGCCGTCTGCGGTGGTTTCACCGGCTTCGATGCCCAGTTTTTTCTTCAAATGACCATAAACGTCCTCTCCGCCCATGAGGCAGCAAGGTCCTGTACGGCAATATTCGATTACGTGCTTGCCAACCGGGTCGAGGTGGTACATGGTATAAAAGGTAGCTACCTCGTAAACCTCGACAGGTTCTATTTTTAAAATACCTGCCACATAATCCATGACCTCGCTGCTCAGCCAGCCCCATTGTTCCTGGGCAACGTGCAAAACAGGCAAAAGAGCCGATTTTTGGCGGCCCTCCGGATAACGTGCGATAATTTCTTTTACTGTTTCAAGTCGTTCGGGTGTGAACGCAACCAGATTAGGTGATTCGGTCATTTCTAAATAGGTCTTTAACAAACTTTAAGCGTCCAGTTCACCTGCAATTACGTTCAGGCTACTCATCGTCAGGATTGCATCCGACAGTGTTGAGCCTTTGCACATTTCAGGATATGCCTGATAATAAATAAAGCTTGGCCTGCGGAAGTGCAGACGGTACGGGGTCCTGCCGCCATCGCTGATCAGGTAGAAGCCCAGCTCGCCGTTTCCTCCTTCCACAGCATGGTACACTTCCCCTGCCGGTGCGTCGATTTCGCCCATTACAATTTTGAAATGGTAAATAAGCGCTTCCATATTGCGGTATACCTCGTTTTTGGGAGGCAGGTAATATTCGGGAGCGTCGGCGTAATAGGGGCCTTCTGGAAGGTTGTTGATGGCTTGCTCCACAATGCGGAGGCTTTGCCACATTTCTTCATTACGGACCATGTAGCGGTCGTAAGTATCGCCATTCTGTCCAACAGGGACGTCGAATTCAAAGTCTTCGTAAGACGAGTATGGGTTCATCACCCGCACGTCGTAGTCGAGGCCTGCTGCGCGCAGGTTAGGGCCTGTAAAACCATATGAAAGCGCCCTGTCGACTGAAATAGGGCCTACATTAATGGTTCGGTCCATGAAGATCCGGTTACGGTTGAGCAGCTTTTCCAGCTCTCTCAAAACCGGCGGGAACGATTTGATGAATTCCTTGATCTTGCGGATAGCCGTGTTCGAAAGATCGCGCTCCATACCGCCAAGGCGGCCCATATTGGTCGTAAGGCGCGCTCCGCACACTTCCTCGTAGATTTCGTAGACCTCCTCGCGCTTCTGCATCACATACAGGAAGCCCGTGAATGCGCCGGTATCAACGCCAAGGATACTGTTACAAATAATATGGTCGGTAATACGTGCGAGCTCCATCATAAGCACGCGGATGTATTGCGCGCGCTTGGGAACTTCTACGCCCAACAGCTTCTCCACCGTCATATGCCATCCCAGGTTGTTAATCGGGGAGGAGCAATAGTTCATGCGGTCGGTAAGCGTGGTGATCTGGTAAAACGGCCTTCTTTCGGCAATCTTCTCGAACGCACGGTGGATATAGCCGATCGTCTGCTCGCCCGAAACGATCTTCTCGCCATCCATTTTGAGGATGTTCTGGAAAATACCGTGGGTGGCAGGGTGTGTCGGGCCGAGGTTGAGGGTGGTCAGTTCTTCTACGAGTTCGGGCAACTCGCTTTGAGAAGGGACATTATGCGGTAACAATTCAATATCTGCCATATCTTACTCAATATAGATCATCGGCCGAAAAGGGCGTCAATTTTATCTTCACGGGTAGCATCCTCCATCGGGTATTCTTTGCGCATTGGGAAATAATCCATTTCCTCGATGTTCAGAATGCGTTTCAGGTTCGGATGCCCATCAAACAAGATACCAAAAAAATCGTAGGTTTCGCGCTCCATCCAGTTGGCGCTCGCGAAGAGGCCGGTCGCTGTCGGAATGTGGATATCAGCTTCCGGAATGGCTACCTTAATGCGGATGCGGAAGTTATGCACGAAGCTGTGCATATGGTAAACCACCACGAACTCCTGGCCTGCATTATCAGGATACTGAATACCTGTAATATCGGTCAGGAATATCACCTGATAGTTTTTATGGTCTTTCAGGAACTCCATTACCGGGATAATCTCTTCGCGGGTTGTCGAGAGAGTCAAAAGCCCGTAAGGTTCTTCAAAGTTGAAGACCTGGTCCCCGAATTTTTCCAAAAGCCCTTCGGCTACCTCCTGGTTAGTAAGCATGGGGGTTACTGAATATTATATGATGCCAATAGTTCCTGGTATTCGTCGGTATTCCGGCGGCGAAGCTTTTCGTTCTGTGCCAGATACTGGACCTGCATCAGGCCGTCGATGATCTGCTCGGGGCGTGGCGGGCAGCCGGGTACGTATACATCCACAGGGATAATGCGGTCGATACCCTGTAATACGCTGTAAGTGTCAAAAATACCACCACTCGAAGCGCATGCGCCAACGGCCATTACCCAACGGGGCTCGGCCATTTGAAGGTAAACCTGCTTCACAACCGGCGCCATTTTCTTCGCAATGGTTCCCATTACCATCAGCAAATCGGCCTGACGTGGCGAGAAACTCGGACGTTCGGAACCGAAACGCGAAATATCGTAATGCGCGCCCATGGTAGCCATGAACTCGATCCCGCAGCATGAAGTAGCAAATGGCAATGGCCAGAGGGAATAGCTCCGTGCCAGACCGATCGCTTCGTCGAATGAAGTTGCAAAAAAACCGGATCCGCTGTGTCCTTGCGGAGCCTCCACTATCTTTACTTCTTTCATAATTCTTTGTATTTCAATGTTCGAAGCCTATTCTTCCCAGTTCAGTACACCCTTGCGGATTACGTAATAGAAACCGGACAGCAACAGGGCCATGAACAACAACATTTCAACAAACCCGAACATTCCCAGACCCTTGAAATTAACAGCCCAGGGATACATGAAAATGACCTCTACATCGAACAGAACGAATAGGATAGCCACCAGAAAGTACTTCACGGAAATAGGTGTTCTGGCGTCTCCAACCGACTCGATACCACATTCGAACGGGTCGTCTTTCTTTTTGCTTTTGCGGCTCGGACCGATAAGGTGAGTGACAATCATCGTGCCACCAATGAAGCCGGCGGCGAGCAAAAATTGCACAATGATGGGTAAGTAGTCGGAAGGAAGATATTCGTTTTTCATTACAATGATCCGGTTACAAAGGGGCAGGAAAGCCGTAAAAACTGTTGCCAGTGAGTTACATTCCTCCCCGTCTCTCAAAATTAGGCTTTGCAAATTTATCAATCAAATTCTTTCCTTTTTGTTTTGTCTAATTAGTATCATACTAAATAAGCCCCGTTGTGGCGGGGCTTATTTAGTACTTATTCAAGAATAAATATTTATCTGATTACAATTTGCTTCGTAAGGCTCTGCCCCTGGCCGGTTACACGGAGAATATATTTACCCGTCGGCAAAAGACCCACATCGATCTGCATCCGGCTGTTGAGCAGCTTCGGTGCGGTACTTTTTATGAGGTTGCCCCGGATGTCGAAAAGCTCGATCGCAGCATTACTGATATTGTCCCGCGACTCGATGTAAATGTAAGCACCCTGGCTTGGGTTCGGGTAAATCACCACTTCATTTTGTTCATTGGTTTTGAACTCTCTTGAAGCAGTATCGGAGTAGCAAACAAGGTTATTGTTGCCGATTGCGTAGGTAACCCTTGCTTTCGTAGTGTAAACGCCTGATTTCAGGATTTTGAGCAGTGCAGCGGTCGTGTCGCTTTCATAGCCCGGGCGTCTCCAGATAAAGCTCTCATTGACTTCTCCGCCTTCGGGAATGCTGGCCGAAATGCTGAAAGGCCCTGATGGTTCGATGGTCGGTTTCGAAATTTTGGCCCGGATAATCAGCGAGGACGCGGTTGAATTTTCGGAAGTACACCCGAAAATGTTGCGGCTTTTCACAAAATAGTTGCCGCTTTCTCCGAGCCTGGCAGTTGCCCCGGTTGCAACGGCTGTATTTGAGCCTTCTTTGTACCAGCTGTAAATCTCTCCGCCGTTCTGAACCGAAAACTGGAAAGTGGAATCCGCACAGGCCTGCTGCTGGCCTTGCTGGATAATGCTTGGCTGTACTGGTTTCGCGTTATTGTCCAGGGTGACGACCGGCGTAAGGATCGAGTTGCCGGAGCCGTCTTTTACAGTAGCCCTGTAAGTACCAGCGTTTGTAACCTTGATTGCGCTGGAAACCTCATTGGTATTCCATTTATAGGACGAATAGCCGGCAGGAAGTGTTAATGTAACGCCATTATTGTCGGTAACGCAAGCAGCAGTAACCGAAGGTACGATGGCGGGGTTCACTGGTGTTACGGTCGAAAAGAAGTTGGCATCCAGTGTTCCGGCCCAGGCATTGGCCAGGATGGTCAGTGCTTTTACGGTTCCTTCGAGATCGTTAACGCCTTTCCCGACGAAGTGCGTGCCATCTCCGCGGTCAGGCAGGAGGGGATCGGTTTCGGGGCCGGGATAGGTTGGGTTAAAAGGTGTATTAAGGACAGCGTTTTGCGCATCAACGATCTTCGGATTCACACTTGATTCGATATTGAAGCCTGCCGATGTCCGCGAGGTCCGGGCGATTACCCAGGTAATGCGTTTTCCGGTATCGGAACCGAGGCGGTTCATAATGAATTGAAGATCGCGGGTGTAATTCGCCGGTGGTGTATTAAATAATGCGTCAGTTTCGCCCTGCATCCAGAGAATGGCCCTCAAACCATATTGATTGGCATAGTTGCGCGCAGCTATGCGAAGGTTTGCGTAAGGCATTTCCGGAGAATAGACAAAGCCGCCGTACATGTTTTTAGTAGTAAGGCCTTTTGCACTGCTTGCCCAGTTGTCAATGGATGTCCCCTCCCAGGCAGCATTGATGAACAGAACAGGAACGTTTAGTTTGGAAACGAGCTGGTCGCCCAGGAGGCCCCAGCACCAGGCCGACAGACCGCGCGGTGCTACAACGTTAAGGTCCCTGCTTATTTTCTTGAATTCCGGCGGGATAGGATCTGTAAGTCTATCGACAGTGTCGTTGCTGTAATTGGACACATAAAGGACCCGGTCGTCGGTGGCCGATGGCCCCGGATATAATCTGAGGCCCTGAGCGTTCGATTGTCCGGCGATTATGAAGACTTCACCAACACCAAAACGGGCCAATACATCGCGGCCAATCACTTTTCCGTCAGAAATACCGCGAACTTCCAGAGAATACCAGCCGCCGATCAATGTGATCTTTCCTGAAAAAACACCTCCCTCGGGAGCGGTTTGCAAAGTTTGCCAGGGTGTTTCCACACCTTGCCCCTGAAGAACCGGTACCGCCCTTGCTTCGATTTTTTCAACCGGAAGGGTGAATACACCAGTAACCTGAATTTCTCTCTGACCTGCTTCGTCTCTCTGGTAGACAGACTGAAAAACAGGAGAAGTAATTCTAATGGGGGATCTCTCTTGGGAAAATGCTACCGACGAAAAAATACAAATCAACAGCAACGCCTTGGCCACTACCGGAAGAATAAATCTACTATGCATTGGGAATTCTGATACAGGTAAAGTTTTCTGGGCTCTAACGAAGTATAATTTTGTTAAAATGCTCAATTACAAAATGGTCACAAATGTAACGGAATATTTTCTCTAAAATATCACTATTCCGTTTTTTTGATCAATCGGGACAGGCCACTGTCTTTCCGCTCGAATGGGCGCGCATTTTCAAAATGCAAAAAAGACGAAGCAGATAATCGTTAGTGCTTCGTCTTTTCCTGCTGTTTGGCAAGTCAGTTTATTATCTTACTATCACCAGCTTCTGCGTCGCAGTTAATGCGGACGAGTTGATGCGGATGAAATACATCCCGCTCGAGAGGCCCGTCAGGTTGAAATACTTCGGACTATCGAACTTCGGAACGCGGAAAGTACGGTGAATAATCCCGCGGCTATCGATGATCTGGATATCAGCATTCACCAGATCGGCGAACGTCTCGACAGCGACCCTTTCTGTCGTGTTGGGGTTAGGATAAGCCACAAAACCCGGATTGTTGGTGTCGAGATAGAACAGGAATGGCTCCGAGAACTCGGAGTAACATGTAAGCGTCGGACTGTAAACTATGGTATTGTTTACGACGTAGTTACCTGCTTTCACCGCTTTCAATGTCGCACTGGTTTCTGTCAGTTCTGAGTTATTGTATTTCCATACGTGATCGCCCGTATTGAGGTTGTTTTCGGCGAACAATGTATAAACCCCGGTCTTACGAATGACCGGCACGCTCGGGGACGGCTTCACATCCACAGGCAACGGTGCAGAATATGGTGAATAGCACCCTTGCTGATCCTGAATACGTGCAGAATAGTCGCCCGTTGCGAAAACCTCGATGCTATCGCCTTCAAGACCGTTATTCCAATAAAACGCACTGCCATTAGCGGCTTTCAGCACAATGGTGTCGCCATCGCAGAAAGTAGTAGCCTGCCGTGCCGTCACCACAGGTGCCGGAGGAAGCGCGAGGGTTTGCGTCGAAATCTGGTTACTTGGGTCGGAATAGCATTGAAATTGATTAATCGTCTGTACCGAATACGTACCGGCGACCGTCACTTTCAGGGTCTGGGAGGATATTCCGTTGCTCCACAAATAGCCCGTGGCGCTGGTTGAAGTCAGATTAACACTCAGGTCGGCGCAAAAAGTAGTCGGGCCATCGGCAGTGATGACCGGAGTAGGCGGCAGTGGGTTCACTACTACGGCAACCACCGGGGAAACAGGCGAAACGCACCCGTTTTCATCTTTGGCTGAAATTGTAAAATTGCCTGACGCGCGGATTTCGATCTCGCGGTTGGTCGAGCCATTGCTCCAAAGATAGGAATAGGCGTCGCTGCTGCGCAATGTGGTGTAGTCGCGCTCACAGAACGTAGTCGGGCGAAGCGAGGTCACGACGGGAGTTGCGGGGAGCGGGTTCACTTTGACATTTACCTCGTCCGAGGTCGATTCGCAGCCATTGGTATCCCTTTGCTTCAACGTGAATTTTCCGGTGGTAACTACCGCAATGGATTTGGTGGTAGCATTGGTACTCCAGATATTTCCGGAATCGTAACTGGAAGTCATGGTAACATTACCGCCGTCGCAAAATGTTGTTTCGCCGCTTAGTGCAATGGTAGGCTTGGCCGGCAGCGGGTTCACTTTCACAGTCACAGCATCTGATTCAGGTGAGAAGCACCCCACTGCATCGAGCGCCCTTACCCGGTAATCGCCCGAGCTGACCACAGTAATGGTGGCATTGTTGGCCCCATTGGACCATACACTTTTCACTTTGGAATCCGACGTGAGGTTCACTTCACCGCCCTGGCAGAAAATAATTGCCCCGGAAGCCGCGATCTTCGGTTTATCGGGAAGGGGTGAATTGAGTACCTGCATACTCACTTTTTGAGAAGTCGCCTCGCAGCCATAAATATTTTTGACTGTAACGAAGTAATCCCCACCGGTGGTTACCGGAAGTCTGTCACCGGTCGCACCGGTGTTCCATACCGCATTCTCGGAAGTGCTCGATACCAGTGTCGCGGTGTTGCCGATACACACCGGGTTGCTTCCTTCGACGGTCACGGTAGGTTGATTAGGCTGGATTTGCTCGTTTACACGTATTTCGGGCGAGAAAATGTAATTGCCTTTGTCATCGCGGGCTTTCACATAATAGGTCCCGTTGCCTACTACGATGCTGTTGGAAGACTGTCCATTGCTCCAGTTAAAAGAGTTTAGTCCAACAGGATCGGCGGTGAGGGTCACATTACCGTTACCCGCGCAGCTTGCCGTGATTCGCAGCGGCCTCTGGCTCTGGTATGGCTCTGATCTTGAGAAAAAATCGTCTGTAAGCGAATTGAACCAGGCATCGCCGAGCTGAGTGAGGCCATCTCCCATAAAATGGACGCCGTCGGGAGCACCATTCTCGCGTGGAATCTGGATAAGGTCGGTGTTGGGGCCTTCGAAAACATTTGGAACAGAGCTTATCACTTTCCTTTGTCCGTTCGTAACGTTCACATCGTTAAGGCGACCGTTGTCATAGGAGGTAATGGAAACCATCCAGGAAATATTCCTTCCCGATTCATTTCGGCTGCTTTCGATCACGGTCTTCAAATCGTCGGCATACCAGTCGGTGTTCGTATCCTTGAAATTATCGGCCTCGCCCTGGAGCCAGAGAACGGCGCGTAGTCCGGTGATAGGAGTAAATCTTTGAATGACATTCCGCAGATTCCCGTAAGGCATCCCGTCAGGTTTGATCATAATAGGCGCGTAAACTGACTGCGTGTTACCACTGATACTCTCGCGCCAGTTGCGAACTGCCATACCAACCCAACCTACATTGAAAAACAAAATCGGGACATTGAGTTTCGCCGCGAGGCGGTCGCCCAGGCGTCCCCAGCACCAGGCCGCGGGACCGCGGGGGGAAATCCAGCTCTGGGCGTCGACATGGTGGAATTTGGGCCGTTCCGGCAATTCAAAGGGGTAGTCGCCCACTTCGTAGTTGTCGATGGAATTAACGCGATCGTCCTGGGCTCCCTGGTTGTTATAGCTGGGATCATTAAATCCCTGTGCATTGGATTGCCCGGCAATGAGAAACACTTCGCCTACGCCTACGTGATCGACCGTTTTGGTGTCCACAAGCTGATTACCCTTCCAGCCTCTTACTTCCAGCCGGTACCAACCGCCCTGCGCGGAAATGTATCCGGAGAAAAAGCCGCCTTGGATACTGGCGTCGCTGATGTTCGTCCAGTCTCTGTCGACGCCCTGGCCTGGCACGAGTGCCGAGATTTTGGCTTCCACACGATCGATGGGCTTGGTGTAGCTGCCTGCAATGTTAATGTTAGCGTTGTTAGCCTTATCACGCTGTATTACAGCGCGATCCGAAGGGAAATCAATGCTGACTTGTCCGTGTGCGGTGAAAGAAATAATGCTAAATACTACCCAATACAAATACGGTAGATAGTGTCTCATGGTGACTGTAAATTCTTTGAAATAACTACTTGGACACACAATTTGCATCGAAAGGTTGCCTCTTTCAAGAAATTATTATTGTACGGGGAACGGCGAATTGATCAGTTCCCATATTTTATCTTTTAATTGTTCAATCCCTTCTTGGGTTATTGCAGAAATTAATAGAGCTGGGATGCCGTTAGGTAGATTTTGTTGTAGTGTAACCCGCTCTTCATCAGAGAGAACGTCCATTTTTGAGATAGCCAGGACGCGGTTTTTATCGAGCAGCTGGGGATTATACAAGCGTAGCTCTTGCACCAGCGTCTGATATTCGGCCTGAATGTCCTCGCTGGTGGCAGGTACGATGAAAAGCAGGATGGAGTTGCGTTCGATGTGCCTTAAGAATCGCAAGCCAAGTCCTTTGCCCTGGGAGGCGCCCTCGATAATACCCGGAATGTCGGCCATTACGAATGATTTGTAATCGCGGTAGGGGACTACGCCCAGGTTGGGTACCAGGGTGGTGAAGGGATAATCGGCGATCTCCGGCTTGGCTGCGGAGACTACCGAGAGTAATGTGGATTTTCCGGCATTCGGAAAGCCTACCAGACCTACATCTGCCAAAACTTTCAACTCAAGAATAAACCAGTCTTCCTTGCCGGGCTCGCCTGGTTGGGCGTGTTGGGGGGTCTGGTTGGTCGCCGATTTGAAATGGTCGTTCCCCATTCCGCCGCGACCGCCGCGCAGCAGGATCATTTCCTGCCCGTCCTCGGTAATTTCGAAGAGCTGTTCGCCGGTTTCGGAATTTTTGGCGATCGTGCCCAGCGGAACTTCGAGGATAATGTCTTTTCCGATGGCGCCCGTGCGCCGGCCGCCTTCACCGCCTTTGCCGTCGAATGCCTTTACGTGCTTGGTGTATTTCAAATGCAGCAGTGTCCAGAGCTGGGCATTGCCTTTCAGGATCACGTGGCCTCCGCGCCCGCCATCACCACCGTCCGGGCCGCCTTTTTCGACGTGTTTTTCACGCCTGAAATGCAGAGAGCCGGCACCGCCGTTACCGGAGCGCGCATTGATTTTTACGTAGTCTATGAAGTTAGAGGAGGCCATGTGAGTATAGTGAAAATAGAGAGATCAGGCTGCTGCGATCGCTTCGGAGATTTCCCCGAAAATAAGATCGATTTCGCCTATTCCGTTGATCGCGACAAACTTACCTTGTTCCTGGTAATAGTCGGCAACGGGTTTTGTTTTGCTGTTATATTCCTGAATGCGCTTCGCAATCAGTTCCTCGTTCTGGTCGTCTGGACGGCCTGAGGTTTTGCCGCGGTTCAACAGGCGGGCAAGCAGCTCATCGTCGTCGACCGACAATGCGACCATTACCGAAATGCCTTCATTGTAGCTGGCAAGCAAATTATCCAGCGCCTCGGCTTGCTTTACAGTTCTCGGGAAGCCATCGAAAATGAAGCCAGCCGCGCTGCGGTGCTCTTTCAGCTTGTTGTCGATCATTCCGATCACCACCTCGTCAGGTACCAGAATACCCTGGTCCATCAAAGTCTTGGCTTTTAGCCCCAGCTCCGTTCCGGCTTGAATTTCCGAGCGTAGCAGATCTCCTGTCGAAAGGTGGATCAAATTGTACTTTGCGATTATTTTTTCACTTTGGGTACCTTTTCCCGCTCCCGGAGGGCCAAACAGTATAAGATTCAGCATAGTTGCTTCAAAAATTGATGTCGACGTAGAATGGTGAATTTGCGGCAAATTTACAACTCTTACTATATGTCAGCGAAATTGTTGCATAATTTTTACAAGAAAAATCCCCCTCATCATTTCTGACAAAGGGGATTCGCTATCGTAAAAGTGGCCCCTATTAGGGTATGACCACCCTTTTCACCGCTCCATCTTCGTTTTGAACCACCGTTACGAACAGCGTTCCTTTTGTATTTTTCTTAAGTTCGATCTGGCCTACGTACTCTCCTTCGAACTCGTGGATTTCCTTTTTGCCCACTTCTTTGCCTTTTGTATCGGTTACGGTCACCGTCACATTCCCTTTTTGCGGTACGCTGAAACGGAGATTAAGGACGTCGTCTGCGGGATTATTGGTGTACGCATTCAGTGAACGGATGCTGGCGGACTTTACATTTTCGCGACTATCCCATGCATAATCGAAACTTTTGCCAAAATTCTTTCCGAAATCCTCCATATCGCGCATCATCATCTTGGCTTTCGGATGGAAGTTCCTGTCGAAATTCTTCTGGATCGATTTCATGTTTTCGTTGAATTTATCCGAATCCCAATCAAGGTCGTGTTTGAAATCACCATCCCAGTGAAATACCATGGGTTCGCGGGGATCGCGGTGATCGACGATCACTTTTTTACGCTTTTTGGCTGCGGTCACACCGTCGGCTCCGTCGTCGACAGTGATCGAAATGGTCTGCTTGCTTTTCTTGTCCACATTCAGGGAGTCGAGCACCTCGTCGATGAACTTTTGCCTTTCGTCATCGCTCAGCGCGCCTACCTGGTAGCTTTTCTCGATGTCGCGGACCTTGCCGTTATCATCTTCGGTTACCCTGATCCGGATGCTCGTCTTCCCGTCCGTATCGGCGGTTTTGATTTTTTTGTCGGATTGCGCCTGCGCAACGGATAGCAGCGCCGATGCCGCCACCAGCAGCAGCGACCATGTCAGTTTTTGAATAGAAACAGTTTTCATAGGGATTTTTTGTTTTGAGCCTGAATGAATTGCAAAACCATGGCCATGTTGCTTGGGGCGTTGTTAAATAATGTTAAAAACACCTTCGGCCGGGTGCGAAACCTTAAATTTGTTCTTGGCAAAATGTCGGGAAAAGCATTGCCCGCGTTGCACATGGGAAGCGGAAATTATGACCAAAAGGAAAATTCAAATCATAGTAGGGCTGATGTGCCTGGCCCTGATCGGCCTGATCGGTTTTCAATGGTACTGGATCAGGGAGGCTATTGCGATCAAGAACGACCAGTTCAATCAGAAGGTATCCGAATCGGTACAGCAGGTGGTACACCGGCTGGAAAAGCAGGAAATGATGTATTTGCTGCAACGGCGCATCGAAACCGAACAACGGAAAAGTAAGCTCGACCGCATTGCGCAGCTACGCGAAATGCCTATGAAACGGACGGTTCCGCCAAAGGCCAGGACGCCTGTGCAGGAAGCAGTGCCGCGCATGCAGCCGCGAATGGAAATTGCCATCGGTCCGAACGGCGAGGAAATCCATTACCAGATCATCACCGAAGCCGTTCCCACCGATGTGCTGAGCCCGAATTTCAGGGTAATGGTGGACCATCAGCAGCGCATTATGGAGGAGTTTTTCCAGGCGCAGCAATACGGCATGGCTGGTATCGATGAATTTATGCGCCGCAGGATCGACGACGAACGCCGCCTGGGGAATGCGATGCGTGGCATGGCCGATCCCGAAATTCGCCGGAAGGGCAGTGACTGGACGAAAAAGGATTCGGTTGTCCAAAACCTTGCAAACAGGAAAGTCGCATTACCCGATAATGGAAAAAGCGGCAAGCTGAAATCGCGGGCAATCCTCAGCTCTGCGGAACCCGATCGAGCCGAGTTGCTGAAAGAGGTAATGAAGGATTTTATTTATACTAAACGCCCCATCGAGCAGCGTGTAAACCGCTTTTTGCTGGATACTTTATTGAAGAAACAGCTGGTACAGAACGGGGTGACATTGCCTTACGAATTTGCCGTACAAGGCGCTATGCGCGGGCGGTCGACCGATAGCCTGATATTCTCCACCGTAAGCATGCGCCCCGGCGAGTGGGAGGATCGGTCGTACAAAGCAGCGCTGTTCCCGAGCGAAACGCTGGGCGCGCAGAGTGCTCTATATGTATTCTTTCCCGATCAGCAACGCTACATTCTGAGCAATATGGGTGTGATGTTTGGGGGCTCCGGCATTCTGATCATTGTGATCATGGCCTGTTTTTATATGGCCGTTACGACCATTCTTCGTCAGAAAAAGCTTTCCGACATCAAGAATGATTTTATCAATAATATGACCCATGAGTTCAAAACGCCTATTTCCACGATCGCATTGGCGGCGGAAATGGCGCATGAGAATTCGGCCTCGTTAATGGATAACCCGAAAGGCGCGCGGCTGGACCGTTACCTGGGCATTATCCGGGAGGAAAACAAGCGGCTCGGGACACACGTGGAGAAAGTTTTGCAAATGGCGCTGCTCGACAAAGGACATGTTAAACTCAAAATCACCGACGCCAACATTCACGATCTGATCGGGGCGGCGTTAAACGGCCAAAGCGTGCAGATCGAGCAGAAGGAAGGCGAGGTCGACCTGAATTTCGATGCGGAAGAAGATGTAGTCGCGGCGGATGAGGTGCATATTTCCAATATTTTAAATAACCTGATCGACAACGCGATCAAATATTCACCCGAAAAGCTGCATTTAATCATCAATACCAAAAATGAAAACGGGGGTATTGCGGTATCCATTACCGACAGGGGCATTGGCATGAGCCGCGACCAGCAACAGCGGGTCTTCGATACTTTCTATCGCGTGCCCACAGGCAATGTGCACGATGTGAAAGGCTTCGGGCTGGGGTTGAGTTATGTCAAAAAGATGGTTGAGGCGCACGAAGGCACGGTTCGCTTGCATAGCAAACCGGGTGAAGGAAGCACATTTACGATCTGGCTGCCGGTCCGCAAAGAGGAGTAAATAGTTTAGAAATATCGCCCGTAACCGCTAACTTGCCGTCTTTTTAAGATGACTAACCGACAGTTACGGTAAATTTCTGAACACGCAATGATTTCCAAAACTTATGCCCCTCAGGAGATAGAGGATAAATGGTACTCCTACTGGATCGAGAACAAGTTCTTTCAGTCGAAACCCAATCCTGACAAAGAACCCTACACCATTGTGATCCCGCCGCCGAACGTCACAGGCGTGCTGCACATGGGGCATATGCTCAATAATACCATTCAGGACATTCTCGTGCGCAAGGCACGGATGGAAGGCAAAGAAGCCTGCTGGGTACCCGGTACCGACCACGCATCTATTGCTACCGAGGCCAAAGTGGTGGCCATGCTTAAAGAAAGGGGCATCAGCAAGCGCGATATTACCCGCGACGAGTTCATCGAATATTGCTGGGAATGGACCCACAAATACGGCGGCATTATCCTGAAACAACTCCGCAAACTCGGCGCTTCCTGCGACTGGGACCGCACGCGCTTCACAATGGAGCCGGATTTGTACGATTCGGTGATCGACGTTTTTATAGACCTCTACAATAAAGGTGATATCTACCGCGGCCACCGGATGGTGAACTGGGACCCCCAGGCGCGTACGACCGTGTCCGACGAGGAGGTGATCATGAAGGAGGTGAACCAGAAATTGGTCTACCTGCGATATCCTCTTGCTGGGGAGAATGGAGAAGGGAGTATGGAGGAAGGGGTTGTGATTGCTACTACCCGTCCGGAGACCATCATGGCCGACGTGGCGATCTGTGTGAACCCTGCGGACGAGCGTTACCAGCATTTGATCGGCAAGAAGGTTTTGATTCCTTTGATCAACCGGGCTATCCCCATTATCGCGGATGATTATGTGGAAATGGAGTTCGGGACGGGCTGTTTGAAAGTCACGCCGGCACATGATACCAATGACTATGAGCTTGGAAAACGCCATAACCTGCCGATTATCGATCTTTTGAATGAAGACGGTACATTGAATGATAAAGCGCAGATCCTCGTCGGCGAAGAACGTTTTGTGGCCCGTAAAAAGATCATCAAACTGCTGGAAGAATCGGGTAACCTGGTGAAAGTGGAGGAATATCGGTCGAATGTGGGCCATTCGGAGCGGACGGACTCGGTGATCGAGCCGCGTCTATCGGAGCAGTGGTTCCTGAAAATGGAGAAGATCAGCAAGCCGGCATTCGAGAATGTGATGAACGATACGGTTCAGCTGATTCCTGCGAAATTCAAAAATACTTACCGTCACTGGATGGAGAATGTCCGCGACTGGAACATCAGCCGCCAGCTCTGGTGGGGACACCGCATTCCGGCTTACTACCTGAACGACGGTACCATCATCGTCGCAAAGTCGAAGCGGGAGGCATTGCGCAAAGCCCAGCACGAGTATCAGCTTTTTGCATTGACCGAAGAAGACCTTACCCAGGACCCCGACGTGGTGGATACCTGGTTCTCGTCGTGGCTGTGGCCGATCTCGGTTTTTAATGGTATCAAAGAGCCGGATAATGCGGATGTAAATTATTATTATCCGACCAACGACCTCGTCACTGCGCCGGAGATCCTTTTCTTCTGGGTAGCGCGGATGATCATCGCGGGTTACGAATACCGTGGCCAGTATCCATTCAAGAATGTGTACCTGACCGGCATCGTTCGCGATAAGCAGGGCCGCAAAATGTCGAAATCACTGGGCAACTCACCCGATCCGATCGATCTGATCGATAAATATGGCGCGGACAGCATTCGTACCGGTATGCTTTTCAGTTCGCAGGCGGGTAACGACCTGCCTTACGACGAAAAACTGATCGAGCAGGGCCGGAACTTTGGTAATAAAATCTGGAATGCATTCCGTTTGGTAAAAGGCTGGACGGTCGATAGCGAGCTGCCGGTTCCCGAAGGCTCGAAACTGGCGGTACAATGGTTTGAAAGCAAACTGAACCAAACTTTGGCCGAAGTGCAGGACCATTTCTCGAAATTTCGTATTTCGGATGCATTGAATTCGGTATACAAACTGATTTGGGACGATTTCTGTGCACAGTATCTCGAAATGATCAAACCAGGCTTCGAACAGCCGATCGACTTATCGACTTACGATTCGACGCTGGATTTCTTCGATCGCCAGATGCGTCTGTTGCACCCGTTCATGCCTTTCATTTCAGAGGAAATATGGCAGAACATTATTGAAAGAGGTGAGAAGGAATCTATTTGTATCGCGCATTTCCCGCAGGCAGGTGAGTTTGATCAGGCTTTGCTGAATGACTTTGATATTTTGTTCGAACTGGTCTCCTCGATCCGCAACCTGCGCAATGCAAAAGGTATCAGTCCGAAAACGGCATTGCCGCTGGCGATCCGGACAGAAGCCAACGAGCGTTACAATGCATTGACGCCCCTGATCGAGAAACTGGCGAATGTGGAAGGTATCAGTTACGTGACAGGCGAAGCGGAAGGGACTTCATTCCGTGTGAAATCGGACGAATTCTTCGTAAACCTGGCCGACGAGCTGGATGTGGAAGCTGAGCGCGAGAATCTTCTGCGTGAATTGGAATATACCAAAGGCTTCCTCGACTCGGTTGTGAAGAAACTTTCAAACGAGCGCTTCGTGGCCAACGCGAAAGGCGACGTCGTAGAAAAAGAACGCCAGAAGCAGGCCGATGCCGAAGCGAAGATCGTGACATTGACCGACGCGCTGGCGAGGCTCAAATAAGCGTCAGAAATACAACTCTTTTGTGAAGCACAGGGCATTATCGCCTTGTGCTTTTTTGTTATGCAAGAATACGGATTAATGTCTTGCAGACATTTAAAAAGTGCAACGCGACGACTACGTAAATGGCTCACCCTTAGGATTAATCAATGAATTAATGGAGATAAAATCATATCCATTTTTAAAAAATTTTATTAGTTCGAACTGTTTGGAAATAGGAAAAATCCGGGTGTAAATTTCCCGCCAATCTCATGTGATTCAATCGACTATGGCGACGAAAACAGTACAGGACCTGGTGGTGCCGGTGGGTGTAACCCTCGACAGGTTTATCATGCACAGCCAAAGCGCGTTCCCGTACGCGACGGGCGAATTGTCGCAGCTGCTGCGCGATATTGCGCTCGCGGGTAAGATCATCAACAGGGAGATCAACCGCGCCGGTCTGATCGACATTGCGGGTGGGAACGGAACCGAAAATGTGCAGGGAGAGGACCAGCAAAAGCTTGATATCGTCGCCAACGTCCGGTTTATCCGCGCACTGAAAAATGGGGGGGAGGTGTGTGCGATCCTTTCCGAAGAAGAAGAGGATATTATACACACCGGCAACAACCACGGCAAGTACGTAGTGGCCATGGACCCGCTGGATGGCTCTTCCAATATTGATGTAAATGTCTCGATCGGATCCATCTTTTCGATTTACAGAAGGGTAACGCCTATCAACGGCCCGGCTTCGATGGAGGATTTTCTGCAAGGCGGCCGTAAGCAAGTCGGTGCAGGCTACATTCTTTACGGTTCGTCGACGATGCTGGTCTATTCCACAGGCGATGGTGTGAATGGCTTTACATTCGATCAGTCGCTGGGCGAATTTATTCTATCACATAAAAATATCGGTACACCGTTTGACGGGAAGATTTACTCTGTGAATGAGGGGCATTACCACAGCTACCCGCCATTTGTGCGGCAGTATATCGCGCAATGCAAAACCAGAAATTTCAGCGCCAGGTACATTGGCTCACTCGTGGGTGATTTTCACCGGAATATGCTCAAAGGCGGTGTTTACCTTTATCCATCCACTAAAAAAGACCCGAAAGGCAAGCTGCGGCTGCTTTACGAATGCTATCCGCTGGCATTCATTGCCGAAAAATCGGGCGGGAAAGCGAGTGATGGCTTTGGTAGTATCCTCGACATCGCACCGGAATCCTTCCACCAACGATCGCCCCTTTACATCGGTTCTGCCGGCCTTGTCGATGACGTTGTGAAAGGCTGATAACCGGCTACCGTTTTAGTTTTCGTAACTTTGCGGAATGCAGACTACGCAAAACTTATTTGAGCACTTCAAGCTCAACCGTCAATTGCTCAACGCGATTGAAGAAGCAGGGTACACCGAACCAACACCCATTCAGGAGCAGGCTATACCCGTAGCACTGGCCGGGCAGGACATTCTCGGTATCGCCCAAACAGGTACCGGCAAGACAGCCGCTTATACATTACCATTGTTAATGCGCATCAAATATGCCCAGGGACAGCACCCCCGGGCACTGATCATGGCGCCCACGCGTGAATTGGCGATGCAGATCTCCGAGGCCATCACGCAACTCTCGAAGTATACCGATATCCGCACGGTTGTCCTTTATGGCGGTGTAGGCCCGAAAACACAGATTGAAGAGCTTCGAAAAGGCGTCGATATTATTGTGGCTACGCCCGGGCGTTTTATGGATTTGTATTTCCAGGAAGAGATCGTGGTGAAGCATTTGAATGTAATGGTGCTCGACGAGGCCGATAAAATGATGGATATGGGCTTTATGCCGCAAATCCGCAAGTTGCTGGAAATTATTCCGCGCAAAAGGCAGAATATGCTTTTTTCGGCTACATTTTCAGGTAAAGTGGAGAACCTTTCCCACGAATTCCTCGAATTCCCTACCCGTATCGAAGTAACCCCGCAGGCTACCGCTGCCGAAATGGTGACGCAGACGCTTTACGAAGTTTCCAATTTTCGCACGAAGGTCAATTTGCTTTCCTACCTATTGGAAGACAAGGAGACCTTTACACGGGTGCTCGTATTTACGCGCAGCCGCGAGGTGGCCGGGCTCGTGCATCAAAATCTCCTGAATAGGGTAGTACCCGAGGCCGAACTTCGCGTAATACATGCGAATAAGGGTCAGAACACCCGGATTAATGCCATGGAGGCGTTCAGGGAAGGGAATATCAGGGTAATGGTCGCGACGGACGTGGTAGCACGGGGCATCGATATCACAGAAGTGAGCCATGTGATTAATTTCGATGTGCCGCTGATCTATGAAGATTATGTACACCGGATCGGGCGGACAGGACGGGCTAACACTGTGGGCAATGCGATCACTTTCATGACCATCGCCGACGAATACCATATCCGCAAGATTGAGGCGATGATCCGTACGGAAATTCCGAGAGCGGAGTTCCCGGAAGAGGTATACATTGCCGAAACGCCCTTTCAGGAGCGTCAGGATATGCTCCGCGAGATCGACAACCAGCGCCGGAAGGACGACCCGACATTCAAAGGGGCATTTCACGAGAAAAAACACAACTATCCCACAGCGAGAAAGTCTTCGGGGAATACCAGTAAGGGTCGCAGGGGAGCAGCCGGAAGAAGTAAACGAAGGTAATGCAATACTATTCCGATAAAACCGTTTAACTTGGACAATAGAAACCTGTTCTTCTATTAAAGTCAATTATGAAAGAGTCTGTTGTAATTTGGCTTGCCTTTTTGATACCTGTGCTGAGCTTTGCTCAAAACACGCATCTGGCAAGCGCGGGTCCAAGCACAGATACCAACGTTGCCCCCAAAAAGCCCCTTGATTTGAAAGAGAGGCGCATTATCCCGCTCTTCGGGGAGGTGAGTAAGACATCGGAGCAGATTGATGAAGAGATCAAATTCCTGAGTGAATGCGACAAATCGTTTTCCAGCCGTGCAGAGGCCAGCAGCTTTTTTGCGACCCGTGCCTGGGAATATTTGCAGGAAGGTTCTCTGGACACTGCCTGCTACCGCTTCAATCTCGCCCAATTGTTGAACGACAAGAATGTGGAGGCTTACTGGGGGCTTGGGGTAGTATCGTACCAGCGCGAAAACTGGGTGGACGCCAAAAGAATGCTGAGTAAGGGCGTGAGCCTGCAGGGAGACAATGTACCGCTGCTCGTGGATTTATCGACGGTTGAACTCAAACTATACGCGATTACCAGCCGGAAAGAGGAGTTGGACGAGGCAGCCGAATTGCTGAAACATGCGGTTTCAATTGATTCAACCTACGCGCTCGGCCAATACAATCTGGCATTGCTGCATTATAATCTCAATGAGCTCGACAAGTCGTGGGATCATTTGCACAAAGGCCGGACGCTGGATTTCAGTCAGTTGAATCTAGACTTCGTAGAACTTTTAAAAGCCAAGTTGCCCGATCCGCAAGGATTTTTCAAATAAGGTGGCGCGGTCCCAAAATAGTAAAGTCTCCCAAGCGGGAGACTTTTTTTTGTATGTTGCTCAGAATGCCAGCGTGCTACTGGAAGAAGAAGCCCGTCGGTGCGATGCCAACTTTGATGGAATCGACTAAACTTCCGTCCGCGCGGTATCGTACCGCGTAGCCTGCCTGCGTATAAGACGGGCTCACACCTGCGTAAAGCAATCCTTGCGTCGGGTCGACGGCCAGGCCGACGAATGGACGCGGGATAAGTGGCGTTACCATGGCAATCTGTGTATCGGAAATGGAGAACTTATAGGTTGCCCCATGCTCTTTAAAAGCATCATCGAACCATGAAAGCACGAAGAAAATTGACTTCAGGTCATTACTGAATGTAAAATTACCGGGTGTTTTGGTGCCGCCCGTAGCAATAGCCAGCGTCGCTTCGGTAGCATTGGTTTCCGTATTAATGCGCAGCATTTTATTGCTTGCATTCACCCATAGCTTCCCATTGGCATCGATACCTACCGGATTGGCAATACCTGCCGTTGCAATCGGCGATGTCGTTTCATCGGCAGTTGTATTGATGATCGCCAGCTTGTTTCCAGCGCCCCATTGGGTGGTTCCGATGTAAAGTTTGCCATTAGCGTAGGCCAGATTTTCTGGGCCGTCGGCCACATTGATCTTTTTAGTGACCTTCTTGCTAGTAAGGTCGATAACAGCAATGTAGCCGGTAGAATATTTACTGACGTCCGTACCCCAGCACGAAACATATGCCTTTCTGCCGACGATCACTACTTCGCGGGGATTCTCGATATCCGGTGCGCCGATGGAACCTTCGTCTTTAAAAGTGTACCGTTCCACGAACTGCACTTTGTCCTGGCCGGCCGTTGAGTTATCGACGAGGATAATGCCTTGCTCCTCGGAGGCTGCATAATCCTGCACGCCGCCCTTCAATGCCGTTCCGTTTGCTGTTGCGAAAATATCGGCGGCGGCAGTGTTGTTTTCCCGTGCAAAATAGGAAATCGCACCATTGTTCTGGGAGAAGTTGCCCTCGTTCACTACAAAAACACCACTCAAATAGTCGCCCTTCGGAGCCGGATCGCTTTGGTTACAGGACCATATTGCGAAGGTTGAAAACGCTACTGCTAATGAACTGGCTAATTGTTTTTTCATTTTCATTGATTTATTGAGAATCATAACTAAAGGTTAAACTTAATGCAAAACTTCTTCCCGGCATCGCATTATTTCTGACATTTAAATAAAACGCGTCGGTGACATTACGTACCTGCCCTTGTAAAACGAACTTGAATTTGTAAAAAGCAAAGGTCGTCTCGGCCAGCAGGTTCACCAGGCCATAACCATCCAGAAACTGTGAATTATCGAATGTCGTATAGCGCTTGCTGGCCGCTTGCAACTGGCCGGTAACCCTTGTGGATTTGAATTGGACGAATACATTTGCATTGGCCGTATGCTCGGGCACAAATACCAGCTGCTTACCCACAATGTCCTGGGAATAGTTATCATAGGCTTTTTCCTGGCTGCTTCTATTGAATGCATAACCGGCATCCAGCCCTGTTCGCCAGGAGCCGCTTTGCCGCTGGTAATTCAACTGCAATTCGATCCCTCTCGCCAGCACCTGTTGCAGGTTTTCCACCCGGTAGTTTCTGGAAGGGTTCCAGTAGGTCCAGTCTTTGATGCGGTTATGGTAAAAAGTGGCGGAGGTACGCAGTGTGCCGCCCAAAGCCGCTTTAAATGTCTGTTCGAAGCCAGCCTCTTTGTTCCAACCCGTTTCCGGGCGGATATCCGGGTTGCCGAGATCCTTCCAGTAACGTTCATTCAAAGTCGGAACCCGGTAGCTTCGGGCAAAGGAGCCTTTCAGCACAAGGTTATAAAGTGTTTTTTGAACTATACTATATTCCAAACCAATGGATGGCGTGAATGGCGGATTGAAACCGGTAACGAATCCTTGCCTGAGATTGACAGAAGCGGTGATCCGCGATGTCGGCTGCCAGCGTGTCAGCAGGAAAAAATCGGTGCGATTCTCGCTCACGGGGGACTGCGCATACCCGGGCACACGCGAGCGGTAATGTGTCCATTCTCCTCCGGTTTTGATGAAAACAGGATTTACATTGCTTCCGGGATTTAGCGTAAAGTCCTTCTCAACTCGTGAAGCAAACTTGTCAGTTACCGAATGGTCGGGATGTGAGAGGTCGCCTTTGGCATAATCGATGATGTCGCGTACCCACGCGGTGCGCAGTGTGAGTGTCCGTACCTGGTAGCGGACCATGGTGCGGTATGCGGTGGTGCGGGTCATTTCACGGCCTTGCTCATCGCTGGGGGTGAGCGTTAGTTTATTGTCGGTAAGCCAAACGTGTGCAGAAATTTCCTGGTCGTTCCGTGCATGTAAAAACAGATCCTGCACAATGCCTTTTTGGAAAGTTTCAGTAGGCAGAAGTGTATAAGTGTTACGGGTCGGTTTCGGGTAATCGTTGTTCATCCTGCCATCATAAAATGCCGTTTTGCCCGAAAATGCCCATTGGCTGTTCAACGGCAATGCATACCGCACATCGGCCTGGGCCTGGTGGTTATTAAAACTCGCTCGTTGCCTGCCGACAGACACATGAAACGGTTTTACCGATGCATGGCTGCCGAGCAAGATACTCCCTCCTACGGCATCGGAACCCACAATGCTTGCCGCCGAGCCGTACTGTACCGAAAGCTGGTCGAAACCAGCCACAGGAATGGTCGAAAAGTCGGTTTGTCCGAGCGTAGGGGCGTTGATGTTGAGCCCGTTCCAAAGAACCGCGGTATGGTTTGCGGACGTACCGCGGAAAGATGCCGTGCTTAGCTGGCCAGGCCCGTAGTTTTTAAATGCAATAGGGGTATACGCCGATAAAACGTCCCCGATATTTTGAAACCGCGCCTGGGCAAGCGAGGCGGAATCGATGTGCTGGATTTTGAGACCGCTCATAAATTTTTGAGGGACAAATCCCCTTACTACCACAGGGTCGAGGGCAATGGAGTCTTTTTGCGCATAACCCGGCAATGCCAGCGCAAAACTTGCCCATAAAATCCAGTAACACACAAATCTCCGGTCGGTAAACACTCTAAATCGCAATGATTGGCGGCGATCTTCCGTCTTTCCTCCGAAAACGATCCGATCAAATGCTCTGGCAGGTCTCCTGGCTCGTCTTTCGCGTCCGGTGCCTTCCCGTCGCAGGACAGTGGCATGAAGAATCGGGCGCGTGTTGGCAGATTTACAGTTGCGGGGACAGCTTCCGGTTCTCGCGGAATTCCCTATTAAGCCTAATCGCTGAATAGAAGCAGCTTATGGCACCAAGCGGGTGCGAAGTTAGGCATTTTCGCCGACTTTCCGTTGTGTGCGATAACTGCTATCTTTGTGGCAAATTTTGATTGCCTTTGGCCGCTTCCACTGAAAATTTCCCGACCGCGTCTTCCCTGAAGGGTATTTACCTCATGCTGGGGGCCGCATTTTTCTTCTCGCTTACATCGGCGATCTCGAAATGGCTTGGCAGGGAGTTTCACATTGTCCAGCTGGTTTTTTTCCGGAATATCGTTGGGGTGGTTTTTATCGCCAGCAGTATCTGGCGAAGGCCGATGAAGCAGGAGGGTGGGAAACTGGGACTGCTCATTTTCAGGGGCGTGGTGGGTACATTGTCGCTGTACATGCTTTTTTACGCGATTCAGACCCTCGGGCTTGGTCGAGCATCCACTTACCAATATACTTACCCGATTTTTCTGGCACTTTTCTCCTGGCTGCTCATCGGCGAAACGCTCAATGGCAAGGAATGGACGGCCATATTCGTCGGTTTTACCGGCATTTTATTCGTGTTCCGGCCTGATCTTTCCTCTTCGTTGCGGGATAACGCGTTGGGATTGGGCAATGCATTGCTGACAGCCATTTCCTACCTTTCGATCCGTCAGCTCGGCGTCGTGTACGACACGCGCGCGATTATCCTTTCATTTATGCTCAGCGGCATTGTCATGCCTATTTTATCGATGCTGGTCGGAACCTATTATCCCATGGAGCACCTCGATTTTTTGATAGGGACGTTTAAATGGCCCCAGACGGCATATCAATGGCTTGGTTTTCTTGCATTAGGCCTTACCGCGCTTTTGGGACAAAGAATGCTGACGCAGTCGTTCACATTCGATAAAGCCGGGCGCGTCGCTGCTGTGGGGTATTCCAATATTCTTTTTTCGGTATTGATCGGTTTTCTAATGGGAGAAGCTGTTCCTTCCCTATCCATGCTGACAGGGATGTTACTAATCATAGCGGGCGGCATTCTGGTTTCTCTGGCTAAAATCAAAAAAGCTTAAAGCCGCTCGTTGAACGCCAGCCGGTTCATGAACGGGTCGATCACCGTGACGGAGATAGCATTCCACGGCTCCTGTTCCAGTCCGGGATGGTTGTATTTGTATTGTTTTTCTTTCAGTTCCTTATGCAAATCCCGCACGCCGGTGCATTCGATGAAGATTTTAGCGCCGGGTGTACTGTCGCCATGATGTTCCGACAGGTGCAGCGTGAGGCCGCCGCGCGAAACTTGCATATAAAGTGGTGCGTCATCGGAATACCGGTGCTCCCAGTCGACCTGGAAGCCGAGCCAGCCGATGTAAAATTCCCTGGCTTTGGTTTCGTCAAAAATGCGTAAAATTGGAATGACTTTGCTGGTTTCCATGTCGATCGTGTTTTACGGGTTGGCGCGGCGCACCGAGCAATGATTTGTGGCTGAGATTTGTTTACGAGAAGAAACCTAAGAAATTACCATGAAAAGACTTCTGTCATCGCTGATAATATTTCCGGTAATGCTGGTATTCCTCGCCAGTTTCAAAGCCGATACGGGCAACAAGCCTACCGTAGGGGAGCCCGCCGAAGGTATCCAGTGGCTGACCATCGAAGAAGCATATGCCAAAATCCAGAAAGAGCCCCGCAAAATTTTGATCGACGTCTACACGGACTGGTGCGGATGGTGCAAGGTCATGGATCGTGAGACATTCAAAGACAAGGCCGTAACCGAATATATCAACAAGAAATACTATGCCGTAAAGCTCGATGCGGAGCAAAAAGGGACGATCAAGCTTGGTGACAAGCAGTTCAAATACCTCGAACAGGGCGGTCGCGGCATCAACGAGATCGCATTGGCATTAACCAACAACCAGCCAAGCTATCCTACAACAGTCTTCCTGGACGATCACTTCAATATGATCCAGCCACTGCCCGGCTATTTGAAAGCCAGGGAGTTTCACCAGATCATTACTTTTTTCGGAGAAGATTATCACAAAAAACAAGACTTCGAAAGCTACAAGGCAAAGACTTACGCGCAGTTGTATCCTGCTAAGTAAGGCTTAAACAGCCTCTCCTTCCTGCATCCGTTCCGCATTTTCAGCAATGCGCAGCTTCTCGATCAGTTCGGCAATGTCGCCTTCCATTACGGCCGGAAGATTGTATACGGTATAGCCGATCCGGTGATCGGTAATACGGCTTTGCGGGTAGTTGTAGGTCCGGATTTTGTCGGAACGGTCGCCGCTTCCTACCATTGATTTACGCTGCGAACTGATCGCGTCATTGTGTTTCTTTAACTCGATCTCGTACAGGCGTGAGCGCAGTACGCTCAACGCGCGATCTTTGTTTTTGAGCTGCGAACGCTCGTCCTGGCAACTTACGACGAGTCCTGAGGGAATGTGGGTCAGACGTACCGCGGAATAAGTCGTGTTGACTGATTGTCCACCCGCGCCTGACGATTGAAAAGTGTCGACACGTACGTCGTTCATATTGATCTGTACATCCACTTCCTCCGCTTCCGGCAGTACCGCCACCGAAGCGGCAGATGTGTGAATACGTCCCTGGGATTCAGTAGCAGGTACGCGCTGTACGCGGTGCACACCCGATTCGAACTTCATTTTGCCATACACGTCTTCCCCCTCGACCTTACAGATAATCTCTTTATAGCCGCCATTAGTACCTTCGGTATAGTCCATGACCGACGATCGCCAGCCCATTTTTTCAAAAAAACGCTGGTACATTCTGAAAAGGTCGCCGGCAAAAATGGCTGCCTCGTCGCCACCTGTACCGCCGCGGACTTCAAGGATGATGTTACGGCTGTCGTTAGGATCTTTCGGAATAAGCAGTTCTTTGATGGCCTGTTCCAGATCTGCCAGCTTTGGAACAAGCTCATCGAGCTCTTCCTTTGCCATTTCGCGGAGATCTTCGTCTTTTTCAGTCGCTATAAGTTCCTTGGTGCCGGCGATGTCCTTCTGCAACTTCTGGTAAAGCGCATACTGATCCACGATCTTGCCAAGGTCTTTATATTCCTTACTGATCTTGGAATAACGTGTGGAGTCGGAGACAACTTCCGGTTGTATGATTTGTTGAGAAACCTCTTCAAACCGTTCTTTTATAGCTTCTAATTTATCGATCATCTTTATTGAATATCTTTGGCACTTCGCATTCGGGGCACAAAGATACGCATTTTAGCTAAATGAATGGTTTCAAGGGGCTGGCTGCGTACTATGGATGAAACCGTTTGATGGATTAAACTAATATCTGGAACAATGAAAAGAATCATATGCATTGCAATCCTGGCTGGTGCTTTGGCGGGTTGCGACTTTAAAAGCGGGCGCATTGAAAACACGAAAGAACTGAACCGGGAAATAAAAGCATCGCAGATCAAACGGGTTACCAATGTGCAACTGGTGTCTTCGGCGGATGAATGGGGAAAGAAAATTGCGCAGATCGCGGAGAAATCTTTAAGGAGCGAACTTGAAAAAAATGCCGATACCGGCTTGAAACATTGTCAGGACCTGAGTGGTATCCCCGTTGTGGCTGCGTTGCAAAAAGAATATGGGGTCAAGGTACAATTGCTTGGTACAAAAGACCTTAAAAGCACTGCGCTGTATCCAAAAGAGCGCGAAATTCTGGACGCGTATGCTTACAGCGCGAAAAGCAATACGAAGGCCGGAGATAACTTACAACAGCTGAACGACACTTTGCTCGTCTACAATGCGCCCGTTTCGGCAGGAAGTATCATATGCAAAAAATGCATGACTGGCCAGGATACGACTTTTGCCGTGTGGCGGTTGCTTTTCAATAAAAAGGAAATCATCAGAAAGCTGGATGCCAAGCAGTTGAAGGATTGATAACCAAAGGAGTATTGCCATGTTCCCGACAATACTCCTTCACTTTTTTACTTCCCGACAACCTGGTAAATTTCATACCAATCTTCCCGGCTTAGTTTTACGTCGGAAGCGCTCGCGCCGTTGCGGATACGTGCTTCCGAGAGCGAACCGATAATGGGTAGTGTGCCCAGTTTCATGAGCCAGGCGACTGCCGTCTGCTCGATATTAGCGTCATATTTTTTACCGACCTCGTCCAGCTTGGCCCTTAGCCGTACCGCCTTCTCGTCGGTTCCGTTCAGGATTTTACCTCCTGCCAGGGGCGCCCAGGCGAGGGGTTTGCTGAAACTCTGCTTAATAAAATCGATGCGTCCGTCCTCGATTGCGGTCGTATTCATCAGGTTAAGCTCGATGTGGTTGGTAACGATCGGAATACGAAGGTACGAGGCGAGCAACTGGTGCTGAAACACCGTGAAATTCGCTACACCGATGTGTTTCGCCTTCCCGGAGGTTACGATTTCAGCCAATGCCATGGCTGTTTCTTCGGGATCGGCGAGCAAGTCGCTTTGGTGCAGCAGAAAGATATCCAGATGATCCGTCTTGAGCCTTTTTAGCGAACCGTTGATACTATTGATAATGTGCTCACGCGAATTATCGTAGTATGTCAGGTATTTATCGTCCGACCTCCTGATACCGCATTTGCTGAACAGTACAATGTCTTCCCGCTTGAACGACTTGTTGGCGATAATCTTGCCAAAATGCTCTTCAATCGTATGGTCGCCGTAAACGTCAGCATGGTCGAATGTATTAATGCCCAGATCGAGGCAGAGGTTGACCGTTTTTTCAATTTGAGTGGTGGTAACGGCACCTTCGTCGGTCCATCTCCAGAAACCATAAATTGCTTCCGAGACCTTCGGGCCGGAATCGCTGAGGCTTACTTTTTTCATCGGTGGTAGTTTGAATTCCTGCAAAAATATCTATTTCTCCAATCGGTTATCCCTTACGATCAGATAAAAATCATTGTCCAGTTCGAGGTAGCCGTAGTCATAAACGAAGTGGTAAATGCTTCCTTTGAGGGTCGGTCGGATGTTGGTAATAAGGTTAAAATCAAAGCCTTTGGCTAATAAAATGTGCTTGGTTGTCTTGGATTTATCGTCCGGACAAAGCTCTTCCAGAATCCGGCGGTTCTTCCGAAGCTGGTTATTCATATTCCTAACAATGTTGTGGGAATCCGAATTGAGGCGATTATTAAAGCTATTCCGGCACATGTCGGAACAAAACTTTTTGTCGACCCTACCCATGAGGGGTTTACCACATTCCTGACAATTCTTCATGTCCTTTTCGTTTCGCCGTACCGTTTGAAGTCCGGCAGTGTGTATATATTTCCCTGGCCTGCAATATAGTAAAAATCACCTGCCACCTTCATGAGCCCGTGTTTTTCCGTTTGCAAACGGCTGCAAATGTTTTTATATGACTATAAGCGGTTAAAAACCGACTTCATTGTCCTGACGACCACACCTTTGCATTGCCGGTTTCGCATTGTCCGGTCCGGTATCAGTAATCATCATCTAAACATTATCAAAATGAACTCGGTAAAATTAGTCGGAAATGTAGGCCGCGAAATCAATGTAAAGGAGTTTGAAGGCGGTAAAATGCTCAGCTTTTCACTGGCAACGGATGAAGGCTATGTTAACAGAAACAAAGAAGAAGTCAAGAGCACAGTCTGGCACACGGTGGTTGTGTGGCGGGAATTGGCGCAGCGCTGTGAGACATTTCTGACGACAGGGAAAATGGTTTCGATTGAGGGACGGCTAACGTATAGGCAGTATGTCGACAAAGACAATCGCACAGTGAGGCGCACGGAAGTGACTGCCCATAAAGTGGAGGAAATTCAGAAGAAGCAGGAAGCGGCAGTGTGACGGCGTTAATAGCAACAGGCCTCATGCCTGGTTTGGCGTGAGGCCTGTGTTGTTTTATCAAAGGCTCTTTTCGAGGGCGGCTTTCCAACTGCCGTAAGCCTCGCGTGTCGCCTGTACGAGATTTGCGTCAGGCTCGATCGTGCGCAATGCTGTGAGGCCTGTGAACGCCTCTTCACGGCTTTTGTAGTAGCCGAGTCCGAAGCCGGCTGCACGGGCTGCGCCCTGTGCACCATCGGTATTGTACAGTTCAACAGTAGCGCCGGAGACATTGGCAAAAGTTTCCCTGAAAACGGGGCTCAAGAACATGTTGGCTTCGCCCGCCCGGATATTCTTCAGAGAGACGCCCACTGTTTCCATGATTTCCATGCCATAGTACAATGCGAAAACAATGCCCTCCTGTGACGCGCGCGTGAAGTGGCTGAGCCCATGGCGGCTGAATTGAAGCCCTTTGAAGGTGCTTCCCGGATCCTGGTTTTCGAGCATGCGTTCGGCCCCGTTGCCAAAAGGAAGGCAGAACAGACCATCGGAGCCAACTGGTGCCTGCGCAGCAAGATCGTTCATTTCAGGGTAAGAAATATTTCCCTGGAACAATGCATTACGCAGCCAGCCGTTCAGGCTTCCTGTCCCATTTACGCATAGCAAAACGCCGTAGCGCGATGCCGACGAAATCGGGTTTACGTGAAGGAATGTGTTAACCCGCGATTTCGGATCAAATTTGATCTGGTCGCTCACGCCATAGACTACTCCGGAAGTACCGGCAGTCGCAGCAACTTCGCCAGGTTCGAGCACGTTGAGCGAAAAAGCGTTGTTAGGCTGGTCGCCGGCGCGGTAGGTGACGGGAATCCCCGCCCGCAACCCGAGCTCGGCAGCGGCGGTAGCAGTTACTTTCCCTTGCTCGGCAAAGGTTGGAAGCACTTGGGGAAGAATATTCTGGCTGAACCCGAAGTGATCGAACAGGAAATCGGCCGGGCGCTGGTTGACAAAGTCCCAGAATATCCCTTCTGAAAGGCCGGATGGCGTTGTTACGACTTCTCCGGTCATGCGGGCGGCAAGGTAATCGCCGGGAAGCATAAACTTGTGGACCTTCGCATAGACGTCCGGCTCGTTCTGTTTCACCCAGCCCAGTTTGGACGCGGTGAAATTGCCCGGGGAGTTTAGTAAATGAGGCAGTACATATTCCTCGCCTAATGCATCCATCGCCTGGTTACCTACTTCGACAGCACGGCTGTCGCACCAGATGATGGACGGGCGGAGGACGTTCAGATTTTCGTCCACGACTACGAGCCCGTGCATCTGGTACGATATCCCGATTGCGCCTACCTCGTCGGGGGACACGTTTGCTTTTTTGATAACAGTCTGAGAAGCCAGACAAGCATTTTCCCACCACGTCTGAGGCTGTTGCTCCGCGAAGCCCGGCTTGGGAGCTGCAATAGTCATTTCTCTTTCAGGATAGAATGCGGAGGCGGCAACTGCCCCGGTATCCGCGTGAATCAAACAAGCTTTGACGGACGAACTGCCTAAATCGAATCCAAGGAAATACATTGCGAAATATGATTATTTTGATTTAAAGTGCTTCAATGTTTAAATATAAGTGCTAAAAAATACAAAAATGTTCAAATAACTTTAAGAAAAGAAACATAATAAGTGTAATTTTTACACTTAAATAAAAATGTGTGGAATTCGTACGGGAAAGTGATGTCAGATCAGTCAGAAATTGGGTATATTAATGACGCGATGAAACTAAAGGGTTGATTTTAGGGTCTCCTTTGTGTTTATCTTGCAAGAGGTCAAATATCTATGCGATATTTGAGGAAAAATTTCAAGTTGCAGACATCCTTTATCGGGAATTATGAAGAAAGTTGTACAAGTCGTACTCATTGGTGGGTTGTTTTTGTTGTTTTCGGAGTTTCGCCCAGTCGATAAAAAATGGGAGAAACCGTTCTCACGCCTCAATAGGGAAATCAGAGAGAATAGTAAAGCCTACGCAACACTCGGAGAAGCAACCAAGACCATCGGGCATCGGCTTACCGGAAGTGTAAATGGTGAGAAGGCAGAGGAATATGCTTTCAAGCTTTTGAAAAGTTATGGCTTCACCGATGTCATCTATCAACCTTTTGAAGTTGAAGCCTGGATGCGGGACACGGTCACGTTGTCCATAGCACCCGGCAGCAGTGACAATTTTCGTGACGTTCCCGTTGTCTCGCTGGCGCACTCGCCCGTGGAATCCAATTTACAGGGTGAAATAGTAGATGTCGGCAATGGATTGGAGGAAGACTTTCTGGCCTTGAAAGATAAGGTAAAAGGTAAAGTTGCGATGGCCAACATTAACCTGGTTGGCGTAACCGGTAAAAAGAACCTGCACCGGTCGGAAAAGACGGCGTTGGCGATCAAATACGGTGCACGGGGAATGATCATGGTCAACGGCGCACCCGGCAAAATTTTGCTTACGGGAACGGCATCGGTTACAGGGGCTATCATCTCCATTCCGGCCGTTTGTATATCCAATGAAAGTGGCCATGAGATCAGGAAATGGATCAAAGACGAAGGCCCGCTGGAAGCGCATATCGACATGCACAACATTTCGAAGCCTATCAAAGCCCGTAATGTAATTGCAACGTTGAAAGGGAAGTCCGACGAGAAGGTTATTATCGGTGGTCACCTCGATTCATGGGACCTGGCTACCGGCGCGATCGACAACGGAATAGGGTCTTTTGCCGTAATTGATGTGGCCAGGGCATTCAAGGCATTGAAGGTGAAACCTGAGCGGACTATTCAATTTGTGTTATTTATGGGCGAGGAGCAGGGGCTGCTGGGATCGAAGCATTTTGTGAATGAGCTCAAAAAGTCCGGAACGATCGATAAGGTGTCCTATATGATGAACCTCGATATGACCAACGATCCGAACGGAGCCAATACATTCGGACGGGATGAAATGACCGAATTCTTTGCGACGGTAGGTCAGGCTATCCGCTCGGTGGATGGCGACTATAAAAACGAGACGACGAACAGGGCCGGCTTGCACAGCGACCATCAGCCTTTTATGCTTGAAGGTGTGCCCATCGCGGGTTTGTCGGGGCATCTCGATCCCAATGTGCTGCAATGCTATCACGCGGATTGCGATGATTTCAGTCTGGTAAACAAAGACCAATTGGAAAATACCGTACGCATCGCTTCCATGTATTTGTACGCATTATCCAATGCGGAGAACATTGCCGTGAAGAAATTGTCGGATCAAAAGACCCGTGACTACCTGATATCACAAGGATTGAAAGAAGAGCTGATTATCGGCCAGGAATGGCGATGGGAACAGTAAAATATTTGCCGCAATTGAAAGTACAATGCTAGTATTTCCGAATGCCAAGATCAATATCGGTTTAAATATCGTTGAAAAGCGCCCGGATGGGTTTCATAACATAGAGTCCTGTTTCTACCCAATAGGTTGGTCGGACGCGCTGGAAATTACTTTGGCGGAAACCTTCTCTTTTCATACCGATGGGATCACTATCCCGGGCAATGCCGGAGACAACCTTTGCACGAAAGCTTACGAAATGCTCAGGAGGGATTTCAATCTATCTCCGGTCAAAATGCATTTATTGAAAACAGTGCCCATCGGCGCCGGGCTTGGTGGCGGGTCGGCGGATGCGGCGTTTACCATAAGGGCATTGAACCAGTTGTTCGAACTGGGTATTTCGGTTGAAGAGCAGGAGAAATACGCAAGACTGATCGGCAGCGACTGCGCTTTCTTCATCAGGAACAAGCCAGTGTACTGCTTCGAAAAAGGCGACCGGTTCGACAATATCGATATTAACATTGCCGGAAAATGGATCGTGCTGGTGAATCCGGGAATACATATCTCGACCGTTGAAGCATATTCCGGCGTAGTCGCGAAACGAAGCACCGAAAATTTACGTACTATACTTCGGGAGCCTATCACGGAATGGAGAAATCGTGTCAGGAACGATTTTGAAGCAACGCTGTTCCGGAAATACCCTCTTTTGGAGGAAATAAAGGAAACACTGTACGCTCTTGGCGCAGAATACGCAGCGATGAGCGGTTCAGGATCCACACTGTTCGGGATTTTCGGAGAAGAACAAAATGTGAAACAGCATTTCCCCGATTTTCGTCTGTGGCAGGGTTTTCTTAAATAAATTTAACCTCCGGGTTATGTATTAAGGTGTAAATAAGTCGTTATATTCACCTTGAATTGCGCTTTTCGAAGATATCAATGATTGGGAGATGAGTCCGAAGCACACAACCAGGCAAACTGAAAATCCTTTCACCAAACGACGTGAGCCGCTTGGCTTTATGCTTTGGCTGGGAGTTGCAGGCAGCTCGGTACTTTTTACCTCCATCTTTGTTATTTTCCTTTTGCGCGCCCACAAGGAGACGGCCCATTTGGTCGCGCTGCCGGATATGTTCTGGCTGAGTACGCTGGTTATTCTGTTCAGCAGTATTACCCTTCACGAGGCAAACCTCGCTTTCACGAACGAACGCTTCCTGCATTACCGGGTATTCCTGGGTGCTACACTGATCCTTGGATTCATATTTATCATGTTGCAGACCGGGGGATGGATGGAAATGGTCAATTCCGGGGTTTTCAGCGGCGTCAACACGTCCGAAGGATTTATTTACCTGTTAACCGGTCTTCACCTTCTCCACATGATAGGTGGCGTATTGTATTTGAGTTATCTGTTCAGAAAAGCCATTAAGAACAGAAGTTATGTGGATTCGTTCGTATATAGCGTCAATCCCCCAAACCGCCTTCGCATCAGGCTCTTTACCCGCTACTGGCATTTTACGGGAGCACTCTGGCTGGTTGTATTTATTTTCCTGATCGTACTTTACTAAGTACCGTTCCCGACGCATACTGTTCCTGAATTGCTTATTCGAATTCGTATATTTGGAATCCGAGATGCAATAATATGATCCCAGCTTCGCCTCCGATCCGTACGGACCTTTTTTCGTTATTTATGCTGCTGGGTTGTGTGCAGGGGTTGATACTCGCGTATGTGTTCCTATCGCACGCAAAGAGTAGCAATCGTTCGAATCTCTTTCTCGGGATTCTAATCCTGGCTATGTCGGTAATTATCAGCGATGTGTGGTTGGGGTATACCAATTATATGTTTCGCGTGCTCTGGCTGGTCGATTTCAGCGAACCGTTGAATCTGCTGATGGCCCCAGCGGCGTTCCTATATACAAAAACAGGCGTAAACCAGCGGGTATCCAGGCGGGCATGGATGCATTTCATCCCTTCGATGGTCTACCTCGCATACATGTGCCTGCTAATTTACCCGCAAAGTCTGGCATTCAAGTATAATGCGAACATTGGCTCTTTCCACCCTGAATTAGAAAGAATTGGGGCTGCCACGTATGGCAACGAGTGGATGTTTTACCCGAAATGGCATATCAACGACCTCACGCTGGCAAGTATGGTCATTTACAGTGCCGCCGGTTTCTGGTTTCTGATCAGAGCGTTCCGGGAACGCGGGATTTCGTTTTTTACGGGCGAAAAGAGCTCGCTTTCGTGGTTCAGGGATATGTCTTTACAGCTGACATTCCTGATACTGGTTTTCTTTGTCGTCCGGACTTCATTCCCGCACGACCTGGGCGACCATATTATCGCCGCATTCATTTCCCTGATCATTTATATTATCAGCTTCACAGTGCTAAGAAGATCGCTGTTCTTTCATGAACAGAACGAGCGGGCCACGCGAAAATATGAAAAATCTTCATTGACCCAGGAAATACAATCTGCGACGCTGGGCAAACTGGAAGCGGTGATGTTGGCAGAAAGACCGTTCCTCGATCCGGGGTTTTCGCTGCCGGCACTTTCCAAAAGACTTGGCGTGTCGACCCACCATTTGTCGCAAATACTCAATGAAGAATTGAAACAAAGCTTTTTCGACTTTCTGGGCGCATACCGCATTCAGGAGGCGCAACGGCTACTTGCCGATGAGGGTAATGCGTACATCAAGATCGAGGAGATCGGTCAAATGGTAGGATATAACTCCAAGTCGGCATTCAATACGGCATTTCGGAAAATAACCGGTTCCACTCCTTCGGAATACCGCAAAAAACACGTCAATCAGAAGTTCTGACTTATCGGGAAGTACTTCGAACGGATCAGAACGGTCGTTTTTAGCCTGTTTCGGGCACTAGTTTTGGGCATCACTCAAAACTATTTGTCATGGAAACAAAGCAAGACCCATTACCATCCGCTTCCCCCAGCATCCGCCGATACGATCTCGATTGGTTGCGTGTCATCGCATTCGGAATCCTGATCTTCTTTCACGTCGGAATGTTTTTTAACCATTGGGATTGGCACATCAAGAACAATGTCGTAACGCATGCCGTCGAATGGCCGATGCGGTTCAGCAGTCAATGGAGGATGTCGCTCCTGTTTATGATCTCGGGTGCCGGAGTCTATTTCGCGCTCGGAAATCGCGGGCCGGCGGCTTTTCTGAAAGAGCGTTTTGTCCGGATTTTCATACCGCTCGTTTTCGGGATGTTTGTGATCGTGCCGCCACAGATCTTTTTCGAACGGCTCACACAAGGCCAAACTTATGGCTATGGAGATTTTTACAAAACCGTATTCCAGTTTGTGCCTTATCCGGAGGGAAGTTTCAGCTGGCACCATTTGTGGTACCTGGTATATATCTTCTTTTATTCGCTCGTGGGGCTTCCGTTGCTGCTTTGGCTGCGTCGTTATACCGGCTTCACGCAACGACTGGCCGCATTCTTCTCTAATCCATGGATTTTAATAAGCATACCTGTACTATGGCATGTTAGCGGGAGCGTTCTGCTGGCGGAGCATTTTCCGACAACGCATAATCTGGTGCGGGATTGGAACGAGCATTTCCACGATTTTACACTTTTCGTGACCGGTTTTGTGCTCTGCACCCAAACCCGCTTCTGGGAAACGCTTCAAAAGCAACGGAGGTTAATGCTGGGCATCTGGGTTACGCTGACCATTGCTTTGTATGCATTCTACTGGACCGTCGACAGGGATATGAACGCCATGCAATGGCTCGTTTATGACATAATCAAGACTACTAATGCGTGGTGCATCCTGCTGTCGATCTTCGGGTATGGCTATACTTACCTTGAATTCACTAATCCATTCCTGAAATATGCCAATGAGGCGGTGTATCCGTTTTACATCCTGCATCAAACGGTGATCATTTGCCTGGCCTATCCGCTAATCCTGGCTCCCGTGCATTGGTTCGTGAAGTTTATGTACCTGTGCGTGGCAACATTCCTGATTTGCCTGGGGACCTATCATTTCCTGATCCGGAGGAGTAACCTCTTGCGGGTATTGTTTGGGATGAAAGCTGCGAAGAGACAGAGGAGCAGTGAGCCGGTTGCCCCTATTTCTTCAATATCTTGAATTCTACGCGGCGGTTCTGCTGTTGGCCTTCGGGCGTATCATTCTTGGCGACAGGTTTGGTTTCGCCGTAACCTTTGCTGGCAATGCGGTCGGGTTCGATACCTTTTCCGATCAGGTATTCGCGAACGGTGTCGGCCCGTTCCTGCGACAGGTTTATGTTGAATTCCGCGCTACCCGTGTTATCGGTATGGCCGCCCAGCTCAATGGCGAGCGTTTTATTTTCCTGCATTGAAATGGCAATGCGGTTCAGCTCGGGGAATGATTCGTCGCGGAGCGTTGCCTTTCCTGTGGCAAAGAAGATATTGTTAAGCCGCACGATCTGGCCTTCCTCGATCGGGATCAGTTTCAATGATCTGTTGGTAATCTCCTTGAAGCTTTTGTTACCGTTGTTGGTGGTGTCGGTAAGGTCAATGTTTTCTCCTTCCGCGATGAAATTAGGCGCAACGGCCCGCCAGCTATATTTTTGGCCGTAAGGAAGCACAAGTTTGTATTCCCCGGTGGTGGGGTTGGTAGTGGCAGTCCCTACTTCTTCTCCGGTGGCAAGGTCTTCGTAAATAATCGTTGCTTCAACAGGCTTACCGGTTTTAGAATCGATCACTTTTCCACTGATCATCACAACAGGGTCCGACGGCGGGACAACCGCAACCTGCGTTTGTGTGGAATCAGCCGGTGAAGGTTTGGGTTGCAGGTTGTAGCGGACAATGTCGCCTTTGCCTTCCGTGTCCTTGAAAGAAACCATGTAGGCAAAATCACCCAATGCGGAAATGGTGTAGTAGGCATCGTAACCGTCGGTATTGATGGCCGCGCCGAGGTTCACTGGCCTGCTCCATCTTTTCCACGATTTATCGATCCGTTTGCTGTAATAAATGTCGTTGCTGCCTTGCCCACCCTTCCGGTCGCTGGAAAAATAGAGCGTCACGCCATCGGGCGCAAGGAAAGGGGTTGTTTCGGTAAAATCTTCGGTGTTGATTTCAGAACCGAGATTGAGCGGTTTCGTCCAGCTACCGTCCTTTTGCTTGAAACTGACGTACAAATCGTCGACCTTGCTGTTTTTCTTCTCGCTGAAAGACATTACCAGCACCTTCCCGTCATTGGAAAGATAGCCGCAGTCGAACTGGCCTTTGCTGAGCTTGGTATAGCCGGGAATATCCAGCTTGGTTGGGGCGGACCAGCCTCTGGCAGTTTTTTTACTGGTTGAAAAACCCCGCGTCTCGTAAGTGCCGTTTTTGTATGCACCCTTGATCAACAGGGTGTTGCCATCGGGTGTAATGCTGTAAAGGCTGTTGTAATCCTCTTTGTTGAGAGGTGAGGGCAGCCTTCGTGCGGGCGTCCATTTGTCGCTTTTCAGTTCCGAAAACCAGATATCCTGGCTGCCTTTCGGGCCATGCGTGTTTTGCGGATGGCTTACCCGCGAAAAATAGATCGTCTTGCCGTCGGGCGAAATGATCGGACTGATCTCGTTGTACTCGGTATTAACCGATTTTCCGAGGTTTTCCAACTGTGCGTAGGCACAAATGGATGTGGCGACCGTAATGGCTAACAGGCAGAATGCACGCATTGTTCTAACAGGATGGCTAGTTTTTGTCTACATACAACGACCCGTCCAACGGCTTATTTTCCGCATTTCGCGAACGGAAGGCTTCCATTTTTTCAAGGAGCGTTGCAGGATCTCCGGCAACTACCAAAAGGGTGCGTGTATCGGGCCTTAAAAAGCCCTCTTCCACCATCTTATCGAGTTGCAGAAGTAAAAGATCGTAAAACCCGTTGACGTTCAAAATCCCTACCGGGCCATGAAATATGCGGAGCTGCGCCCAGGTCAGGATTTCGAAAAGCTCGTCGAGCGTGCCATAGCCGCCAGGTAATGCGATGACGCCGTCGGTCATCGACACCATTTTGGCTTTGCGCTCATGCATTGTATCCACAAAATGCAACTCCGACAATGTTTTATGTGCCACTTCCAGCTTGGCCAGGAAGTTCGGGATAATGCCGGTGACGAATCCGGCATTATCCATTGCGCCGTCAGCTACCCGGCCCATCAGGCCCATATTGCCGCCGCCGTAAATAAGTTTGATGTTCCGCTGTGCCAATGCTGCGCCTAATTGGTAGGCGGCTTCGGCATACAGCGCTTTCTTTCCCGGGTTTGAACCGCAGTATACAACTATGGATTGCATAGGATGAACGGATTTTAAGATTCAGGGCTGGGGACAGGCAGACTACGCCAGAATATCCGCAGCCAGTTTTTTAAGGTCAAGATCGCCGAATGTGCCAGAGCTCATCAGCAGTAAATTAGCATCTTGCCAGGTCAGCGATTTTAAGAATGCTTCCAATTCCGACGAGCTCGTGAATACTTTCAGATCATCGCGTTTGAATGCGGTTCTGATATCTTCTTCCGACAGGCTTTCGAGTCGCTTATGCTCCACCGTCGCCGGGTTGAAATAGACAATCGCCACATCGGCAGCCTTCAGTTTGCGGCGGTATTGCGACAAGAATCCTTTGTTAAGGCTGCTGAACGTGTGAAGCTCGGCACAGGCTACGAGGGTTCTTTCGGGGAATTGTTCTTTCAAAGCGCTGGTAGTGGCTTCGACTTTGGAAGGCGCATGGGCAAAATCGCGGTAAACATTCACCGTTGCATTGGTGCCCAGCAGTTCCAGCCTTTTCGACGCCCCTTTGAATGTGCGGATCGCCTGATAGAACTCCTCGTCCGTCACACCCAGGCGCTCGCATACTTCACGCGCGCCGCTGATATTTTTCATATTATGGTTTCCAAAAACAAGGACGGGGACTTCGCCTTGCTCGGCGGTGATCAATATCGTCTTATTATCCTCGATCCGGTGCGGATGTACGTTGTAAGGTGTGCTCGCAACATCGGGCCGGCCTTTTTGGCCGATTACATCCAGCATATCGTCCGTCTCGTCGAAGATGATTGCACCGGCTTTGGGCAGGGAATCAGCGAGCAGCTCAAACTGTTTCACGTACGATTCCCAGGTCGGGAAGACGTTGAAATGATCCCAGGCAATGCCGCTGATCAATGCGATATGTGGCTGGTAATGGATGAATTTCGGCGTAGGGTCGATGGGCGAAGTGAAGTATTCATCGCCTTCGATCACGATCAGGGGTGCATTTTCCGAAAGCTTCACCATATTGTCGAAGCCCTCGATCTGCGCGCCGACCAGGTAATTGAAATTTCTTTTATTGTATTTCAAAACATGGAGGATCATCGAAGTAATGGTCGTTTTCCCATGACTGCCGGCTATCACCACGCGTTGTTTGTTCTGGCTTTGCTCAAAAATATACTCGGGATACGAATACACCTTGATACCCAGTTCTTTCGCTTTGGCCAGCTCGGGATTATCCTGCCTTGCGTGCATGCCCAGGATTACGGCTTCCAGGTCGGAAGTGATTTTTTCTGGAAACCAGCCCGTAATGGGCGGAAGCAGGTCATATTGTGCGAGCCGGCTCGACGATGGTTCATAGATCTCATCATCGGATCCCGTCACAACGAACCCTTTTAAATGTAGTTCGATGGCCAGATTGTGCATGACACTACCGCCAATCGAAATGAAATGTATTTTATGCAAAGATGAAGATTGACTCATTGACAATTCAAAAAAACTGATTCCGTTCGAAAGTTAGCAAGAATTGGCCTTTGGGCAAATCCCGCCTGTATCCTATTTCCCGGCTTCCTTCACGAACTTGACATTTTCCTGCACGCCATTGTCCCGTACAAGCCCGATTATATACGAGCCGGAAGCCAGACGCCGAATATCAATCTCCCGTTGCGGCTTCTCCGAACTATAAACCGCCTGGCCCGCGGTATTCACTATTCTGACTGTCCTGACATTTTTCCAGTTATCCGCAGAGATCATTATTTTTTCGCTGGCTGGGTTCGGATAGATGCTTACGATCGACGTAGTTGGGAAATGAAGGCTTACGATCCTGCTATATGAGAATGTCTGGTCACGGTCGATCATTTTAAGGCGGTACAGGTTTTCGCCGGGCAGTGGGTTGTTGTCGGTGAAATTGTATCTGGTTACCGCATTCAATATGTCGCCAGCGGCGGCCAGAGAGCCTATTGTTACCCATTTTTTGCCATCGCTGCTCCGTTCTACGCCGAACCTTTCGCTATTTACCTCTTCGGATGTGGACCAGGCAAGTTGAGCCTGCGGGCCTTCTTTTATGGCGGTGAAACTGATCAGCTTCACGGGCAGTGCGCGCGTCACGGGGACGACTTTCGAAGACGTTTTGGCGCCGCACCCGCTTCGTGTTGATCTAACGGTGTAATTATAGTCGCCCGGCAAGCTGGGAGCATTGAATGTAATCGAACTGCCGGTCATGTTGTTGGCCCCTTCGCCGCTCCACACATAGCTGGCCGTGTTGCATTCAGGCCCCTGGCAATTGACAGTGAGCGTCACCGGCGATCCTACCAGGGGTTTGCCTGGGGAGGTACTAACGCCGACAGAAAACGAGCAAGGCAGGTAGTTGCCACTATCCCAGAGGTTTTCCCAATAACCAGTGTCCGTCATTCTGATAGATACAGGACGAAGGTCGGTTTGCCCGAAGTTCTGGCCGCCGATCTGGTTCCATTTGTCAAAAAGGAAATTTCCCGTGAAAACATTCGGGAAAATATTGATCGTAAGGGCTTCCGCACGTGCCGGCGGCTGGTACGATGGCGCAACATATTGTTCGCGGCACAATGCGAGCGTGGGTGCGAGCTGCTGCATTTCGATATCATTATAATGCATAGCGATGTGCACATAGTCCGCGCCGTGCTTGTAGGCCCTTGGAAACCACTCATACGGGATACCGCCATTGATCCCCGAACCGCCATCGGGCTGGGCAAGGTCTATCGGGTCGAACTCCACGCCGGCTATTTTGTTCGGGTAAGTGCCCTTAATGACGTCGATTCCCATTATTTTTCTCCAAAGGTCCCATTGGTTGGTGCCGTCGGTATGATAAATGCCGTCGGATAATTCCAGCGCGAGCAGGAGCGTGCTGCTGTGCAAATGCCAGTTGTTGCCTTGCACGGAACCGAAGTCAGATATAAAGTGCAGTACTTTAATGGAAGAATTACGGTTTTTGACGGTTTGATAAAAACCTTTGAAAAGTTTCAGCAAACCCCATCCCGCGAAGCGATGCAGGTCGCGGCCTATTTCGGAATTGTAATTTCCGTCGGTTGGCTGCGGCGCGGAGGCGATCGGGTAGGAAGTCCGGCCCCAGGTGACATTGGTTTGTCCGGGAAACCTTGCCGGAAGAAACTTCGTGCGCCAGGCCTCCAGTGCTTTGGCTTCGAACATACCGGCATAGTTGACCGAATTCACCGTTTTGTTAGGTATATAAAACTCTTCCGACCCGTTGTTTCCCATTGCCACATACAAGATCCTCGAGGAATAGGCCTGGACCTGTGCCAGCGCGTCGTCCACGAAAGCGAGGAAGCGGCCGGTAGCGTATTCCGAGTACACCGATGGATAGGTATGCGCAACCGCTTCGCGCATTAGCGAGCCTGTGGAGAGTTGGGCAACGTCTGCCACAGAAAGAAAGCTGTCGTTCCAGTAACCCGGGCGGAGGTAAGAGAAATGAAGCGCTACTTTCATGTTCGGGTTAATATCCAGAATGGCTTTCACGGCCTGGGCGATCTTTGCGCGCTGGTAGTTGCCCGGGGTGGGCTCATAGTGCTCCCACTGTATGTGCAGCCTGATAGCCGTCGGACTGGCATCCTTGCCATTGTATTTGAGGTTCGCAAATTTCAGGATGTATTGCCACTGCTCGGTGTTGATGCCGTTAGGCGCTGTTCGGTCGAACCCGTAACCGGTTGTGTTGAGGATCAGTTCGCGCTGGGCCAGAACCACAGCGGGCCGGCAAAGAAGCATGGCAAGAAAAAATGCGATGGTCAATAAACGTGCGTAAATGGATGAAAGCGGCAGACCTTTGAAGCGCATAAAATTTTTGTTCGTGGGCGGTTACAGGTTTTCGGGCTGTTTTAAATGGTACTAATTGCTTCTATAACGGATATAGAAATTTATGGAGTGTCAGATAGCCTCCGGTAGGATACGGCTTTCTGCAGAATCCAGTTGAGAATCAGGATGGAAATAGAAGAGGAATTTCAGTATTAGGCCAGTTGGGCCATCAGTTCAAAGTATTTTAGTATGGTAAACTTGATAAAGGATGGTATGAATTTGATTGAAAGGTAGAATAATAAAACTTTATTTCAAGAGAAATAGAAAATAAATTCTACAAGCGGTCATAAAAAAACGCTCACCTGTGTAGATGAGCGCTCGTGGACAATTGTATTTGTGGGAGCAATTATGCCAGCTTCTTATATTTAATCCGCGTGGGAGTTGCGTCGTTACCCAATCTCTTGCGACGGTTTTCTTCGTACTCGGAGAAGTTTCCTTCAAACCAGTAAACCTGCGAATCTCCCTCGAACGCCAGAATGTGCGTTGCGACGCGGTCGAGGAACCAACGGTCGTGGGAAATGATCACCGCACAGCCTGCAAAGTTTTCAAGACCTTCCTCCAATGCCCGAAGAGTGTTGATGTCCAGGTCGTTGGTAGGCTCATCGAGCAGCAACAGGTTGCCGCCTTCTTTCAATGTCATGGCAAGGTGTACACGGTTACGTTCTCCTCCGGAAAGCGTTCCTACCTTCTTTTCCTGATCGCCTCCGCCGAAGTTGAACCGGCTCACATATGCACGCGCGTTCGCCTGCTTGCCCGCGAGCATGATCCAGTCGTTGCCGTCGGAAACGCTCTGGTATACGGTTTTGTTCGGGTCGAGGTTATCGTGTTCCTGATCTACATAGGCGAGCTGCACAGTCTCACCTACGTCGAAATGGCCTGTCAGCGGTTTCAACTGACCGGTAATGAGCTTGAACAAAGTGGTTTTCCCCGCACCGTTGGGTCCGATAATACCTACAATGCCGTTCGGCGGCAATGCAAAGCTGAGGTTTTCGTAAAGCAGCCTGTCGCCGAAGCCCATCGAGACATTGTGCGCTTCGATAACTTTGTTACCAAGCCGCGGTCCCGACGGGATGAAGATTTCCAGTTTTTCTTCCTTCTCCCGGCCTTCCTCGCTGAGCAGTTTCTCATAAGCACCCAACCTCGCCTTGGACTTGGCCTGGCGTGCCTTCGGTGCCAGGCGTACCCATTCAAGCTCGCGCTGCAGTGTTTTCTGACGTTTGGATTCGGTTTTTTCCTCCTTTTTCAGGCGTTCCTGCTTTTGTTCGAGCCATGAAGTATAATTGCCTTTCCATGGAATACCCTCGCCACGGTCGAGTTCGAGGATCCAGCCGGCTACGTTATCGAGGAAGTAGCGGTCGTGGGTCACGGCGATTACCGTTCCCTTATATTGTCGCAAATGCTCTTCGAGCCACAGTACCGACTCCGCATCGAGGTGGTTGGTAGGCTCATCGAGCAAAAGCACGTCCGGCTGGCGCAGCAGGAGGCGGCACAACGCGACCCTGCGTTTCTCACCACCCGAAAGCGTGGATATCAATGTATCCGATGGCGGGCAGCGCAAAGCGTCCATCGCGATTTCGAGCCGGTTATCGAGATTCCAGGCGTCAGAAGCGTCGAGTTTTTCCTGAACCTCGCCTTGTCTTTCCAGCAATTTGTCGAAATCAGCGTCTTCCGCACCGAAGGCTTCATTGATCTCGTCGAATTCTTTCAATAGATTTACAATTTCTTGTACACCTTCTTCTACAACCTCGCGAACGGTCTTGGTAGGATCCAGTTTCGGCTCCTGTTCGAGCATTCCGACGGAGTATCCGGGAGAGAAAACTACCTCACCCTGAATGTCTTTGTCGATGCCGGCGATGACGCGAAGGAGCGTCGATTTACCTGAGCCGTTCAGACCGAGGACGCCTATTTTGGCACCATAGAAAAAGGATAAATAAATGTTTTTAATAATATGTCTGTTGGGAGGAATGATTTTGTTAACCCCCGACATTGAGAAAATAATGGTTTCGTTACTCATTTTTTGTTTAATTTGTGCGTAACAAATATCGTTATATATCCCTACACTTAGCAGATAAAAAAAATTGAAAGAATGGAAAATGCCACATTGAATGATGAATACGGCTACGTTAAGGACAGCAAAGTATTTTTAAAGGGGTATCTGGATTTCCCCGACCGGCAAATTGGAGAAGTAAAAAGGACTGAACAGGAAGCGATTGACTATTTCAAGAATCGTTTTAACATTGTCCTGAACAAAGTAGAACAGCTGGAACGCGAAATTGATGAAGCACTTAATAAGGGCTCTTATCTTACCAAACTGATCCAGTTGCAGCGCAAGTTGAAAGGTTTCGATGCATTGGGTGATTTTGTGCCCCTGCTGAGAAGGCTGGAAGAGAAAGAAGAATATCTTAAAGGCCTTATCGAAGTCAACCAGCTTAAAAACCTGGAAATCAAACGGGCGCTGATCGAGGATGTGAAAGTTGCCGCCGCTGTCGTAGATTATGCCACAGCAACGGACCAGATTCAGGAAATCAAAGCCAAATGGATCCGCACCGGGCCGGTCGACAAGGAATATCAGGATGAAATTGAAACCACATTCCAGCAAATCCTGGATGATTTCTTCCAACGCCGTCGCGATTATTTCGACGAGCAGAACAAGCTCAACCAGGCACGTATCGAAGAATACGAGCGCTTGATCAAGATCACGAAAACACTGAGCTATTCGAGAGATCTCGACGATGCTTATTCGAAAGCAAGGGACGTGCGCAATGCATGGAACAATGTAGGCGAGGTTCCCCCGAAGCGCTTTTTCAAAGTCAATAAGGCGTACCGTCACTTCCTTAAACTATTCTACGACAAGTATAATGCCGCCAAAGGCATCGAGCCGAAAGTGCGCGTTGACCCGCGTATCGTGGAGCAGCAGAAGCTGCTTGCACAGGCCGAGACGCTTTTGAAGTCGCCCGATATTATCGAAGCATCACAGGAAGCAAAAGCCCTGCTCAGCAAATGGAAGGAGATCAAGATCCCGTTCAAGCTGGCGGACAAGGAGCTGGCCGAAAGGTTCCGCATGGTGTGCGACAAGATATTTGAGTTGAGTTATCTGGCACGCGTTATCAGTCGCAAATACCCCGCTTTCGACCTGAAAAGCCCCGAAGAACAGCTTCGCACCAAATACCGCGAGCTCGAATGGCTTACGAAACGTGAGAAAAGCGATCTGGAATTCGCGCAGCTTGAATTTGACCGCACCGCTACCGGCGACCCTGAACAGGACAAGCAAGCCGTTGGCCGTATCAACATCCAAAAGCGTAAGGTTCAGATGAAAGAGCGTATCCTCGTCGAATTTGAAAGAAAATTGAAGGCTATTACCGGGTAGCGACTATCAAGTAGCGACTACCCGGCTAATGCCGCATAGACGATTTATTAATCACCAAATTGGATTGCAATACCCTGGTCTCGAATTCGGCCGGGGTATTTTTGCTTTCAATAAGGTCCAGTAGCAGGGATGCGGCCTGCTGGCCCATTTCGAATGAGGGCTGTGTTACCGAGCTCACCGGCGGATCGAGGAGCGACGACATCGCCAGATCGCAGAAACCCACCACGGCCACATCGTCGGGCATTCTGTAACCGAGCTGCCGCAATGCGGAATGAATGCCCATGGTAATGCGGTCGCTTGCGCCAAAAATTGCATCCGGGCGCTCGCGCAAGGCCATGAGCTGGTAGGTACGCTCGGTACCGCCTGCCTGCGTGATCTCGCTGTGCAATACCCATTCTTCCTGAAACTCGATGCCGTGCTTCCTTAATGCGTCTTTGTAGCCTTCCAAACGGAATCGCGTAATGGAAACGGGTTTCGGGCCGGCAATGTGCGCAATGCGCTTGCAACCTCTTTTGATTAAATGCTCAGTAGCGTCGAACGCACCCCGGTAATCGTCGACCCTCACCTTATGAGAGTTCATGGCGTCGCTCACACGGTCGAAAAACACGACAGGAATGCCCTGCTCCTGCAAGGATGCGAAATGGTCAATATTCTCCGACTGGCTTGAAATCGCTACCACCAGGCCGTCGACCCGCCTCGAGGCAATATGCCGCGTAGCCGAGCGCTCCCGTTCGAGCAATTCGTGACTTTGGTAGATCATCGTATGGTACCCGCGGCTGTAAGCGATATCCTCCACGCCGCCGATAGCCGACGAGTAGAAGCGGTTGGCAATGTCGGGTACAATAACGCCGATCGTTTGCGTCCGGTTTTTAAGCAGACTGATTGCGATCGGGTTGGGATAATAGTTGAGTTGCTCGGCCAGATCAATCACCTTTTGTTTGGTTTCTTCACTGATTTCGCTGCTGTCGCGTAATGCCCGGGACACGGTCGATTTGGAAATGCCGAGCTGCCTTGCAATCTCTTTGATGGTGATAGAAACCTTTTTCATAGGGGTATATAAAAATAGTACAATCTTCCTAAAAAATCCCGGAAATACAACAGCGACCGTTGTTGCACAAACTTACCGATGTTCGCACAAAGTTCCGGGAAAAATTGCGGGAATGGGAACGGTTCCGGGAACGGTTGCGTAAATTTATTGCTTTTTTTCAAGATTTATTTTTGTGTATCAGCGATCGAGTGTTTAAACTAGGTAAATCATCGACGAAGACAAGGGGCTAAATACCACTACAATTCCAGGAAATTTTCTATAATTAACCTAGCTCAGTTTACATGGAGACAAACTCATTTGCCAGTACATTACCATCAGCCTGTTCTCAGAAAAGTATACTGGAAACCCTGTTTGGCAGAGTGGTGACTAACGGTGATTATAATGCGTTCCGCGAGTTATTTACACGTCATTACCGTTCGCTGTGCAACTATGCCATGCGTGTGGTGGTAACACGGGAAATAGCCGAGGAAGTGGTATCCGATGTATTTGTGAAACTTTGGAGAAATCGTGAGCAGATTGAGGTGCATACCTCTTTTCAGGCTTACATTTACAGGGCTGTGCGTAACCAGGCACTGGATTACCTGAAACTGCGTATCCACCGTCAGAATGAGCGGGATTCGCTGGAGTCGGTGCAGTGGAATATGAGCCACGCCGACCATTTTTCGCCAGCCGAAGAATTGTCGTATAATGAATTTTATTCGCATATAGAAGATTGCATCCAGGCGTTGCCGCGCCAGTGCCAGCTCATCTTCCGCCTCAGCCGCGAAGAAGGCCTCCGTTACCGTGATATCGCGGAGCGCCTCGAAATTTCGGTTAAAACAGTGGAAACACAGATGAGCCGGGCGTTGAAGGTATTGCGTGAGCGCGTGCCGGAGCATAGGTTAGTGGCTTAGTGACTTCGGCTGTCGGCCATCGGCCGTCGGCTTATTAAATTTTTTGTTAGAAATTAAATCCAGGGCCGACGGCCGACAGCTGAAAGCCGAAGTAAAAGAAGGCCGACAGCCGACAGCCGATGGCCGAAGTAAAAAAATGGCATTAGAACAAACCTGGCGTTGGTTCGGGCCTAACGATCCTGTTTCGTTGCAGGATATCCGTCAGGCCGGGGCAACCGGAATCGTAACCGCATTACATCATATTCCAAACGGCGAAGTTTGGGAAGTATCGGAAATTCAGGCTCGTAAGCAGTTGATCGAAGACGCAGGCCTTACCTGGTCGGTTGTGGAAAGTGTGCCTGTGCACGAGTCGATCAAGACCCGTTCAGGGGATTTTGAAAAGCATATCCTTCATTATCAGCAGTCGCTCCGTAACCTCGGGCAATGCGGTATTGACACCGTTTGCTACAATTTCATGCCCATTCTCGACTGGACGCGTACTGATCTGGACGCGCCGATGAAAGATGGCTCAACCGGTCTACGCTTCGACGCAACGCAGTTCGCAGCATTCGATCTTTATCTTTTAGAAAGGCCGGAGGCGGATGATTTGTACACCGATGAACAGAAAAGAGCCGCCAAAATATGGCTCGAAACCGCGCCGGAGCAGGAGAAGCAGAAACTCGTCCGTAATATCATCGCCGGCCTGCCCGGTTCGGAAGAGAGTTTTACAGTCGAAGAATTCAGAAAGGTTTTAAAAACCTACGAGCATATCGGCGATTTTGAGTTGCGTACGCATTTGTACCAGTTCATCCAGGCGATCGCCCCGGTTGCGGATGAAGCCGGGATCAGATTGGCGATCCACCCGGACGATCCTCCTTATCCGATCCTGGGCTTGCCACGTGTGGTAAGCACAGAAAATGATGCGGAAATGCTGCTGAAAGCGTATGACAAGCAGGCCAATGGCATTTGTTTTTGTACGGGATCATACGGTGTGCGGCCGGATAACGATCTTGCCGGAATGGTCGACAGGCTGGGTAGCAGGATTCATTTCATCCACCTGCGCGCCACCAAGCGCGAGCACGACGGCAGTTTTTACGAAGCCGATCACCTGGATGGCGACGTGGATATGTACGGTGTGATGCGCGCATTGGTATTGGAGCAGAAAAGGCGGGAAAATGAAGGTAGAACCGATTTGAGAATGCCTTTCCGTCCTGATCATGGCCACCGTATGCTCGATGATTTGTCGGCAACGAAGCGGACGAACCCTGGTTACACGGCCATCGGGCGCCTGCGGGGGCTTGCGGAGCTGCGCGGGCTCGAATACGGGATTGAAAGAAGTTTGTGATTGTAACACGAAAAAGAATGGAAACGATTAGCACCGCAGTACAAAAGACCTTCATTTCCGATGATTTCCTCCTCCGTTCGGAAACCGCGCGTATCCTTTACCATGACTATGCGAAGGAAATGCCGATCATCGATTACCACTGCCACCTGCCGCCCGATCAGATCGCGGAAGACAAGCAGTTTGAGAATCTGACGCAGATCTGGCTTTACGGCGACCACTACAAATGGCGGGCTATGCGCGCGAACGGTATCAACGAGCGGTATTGTACCGGTGAAGCGAGCGATTGGGAGAAGTTCGAACAATGGGCAGCTACGGTACCTTACACAATGCGGAACCCGCTTTACCACTGGACGCACCTCGAACTGCTCCGCTATTTCAACATTGACATACTTTTAAATAAACATACGGCCCGCGAGATTTACGAAGAATGTTCGGCCAAGCTGCGCCAGCCCGATTACTCGGTGAAGAGCTTGCTGACCCGGATGAACGTAAAGGTTATCTGCACGACGGATGATCCGACGGATTCTCTCAATTACCACAGCGCGATCAGCGACAGCGGTTTCGATATCAGGGTCTTGCCGACATTCCGGCCGGACAAAGCAATGCTGCTGATCGATTCGCCTGACGATTTCAAGCAATACCTGGCCAAACTTTCGCAGGCATCCGGCGCTGGCGAGATTACCTCTTACGAAGCATTGCTGGCTGCGTTGCGGAACCGCCACGATTTCTTCGCTTCGATGGGAGGCCGCCTGTCGGACCATGGTTTGGAGCATATTTATGCAGAATTCGATGAAACTGCGGCCCGTGAGGCATTCGCAGCTGCATTGAGGGGCGAGAAGGCTTCTGCAAGCCAGGCGCTGGCATTCAAATCGGTGCTGTTGTATGATATGGCTAAGATGGACCACGCCAAAGGCTGGACGCAGCAGTTCCACCTGGGCGCGCTGCGTAATAACAACGAGCGTATGCTTCGTGAGCTGGGCCCGGATACCGGCTGGGATTCGATTGGCGATTACAGCCAGGCGCAGGCGCTTTCGAAGTTCCTGAACAAGCTGGATTCGACGGATCAGCTGGCAAAAACGATTTTGTATAACCTCAATCCGGCTGATAACGAGGTGTTGGCTACGATGACCGGGAATTATAATGACGGTACTGTTGCAGGTAAAATGCAATTCGGTTCCGGCTGGTGGTTCCTCGATCAGAAGGATGGTATGGAGCGGCAGATGAATGCACTTTCGAATATGGGTCTGCTGAGCCGTTTCGTGGGTATGCTTACCGATTCACGCAGCTTCCTGTCGTACCCGCGCCACGAATATTTCCGGCGCATTCTGTGCAACCTGATCGGTCAGGACGTCGAAAACGGCGAGCTGCCCAACGATATTCAGTGGCTCGGCAAGATGGTAGAAGGTATCAGTTACAACAACGCCAACAAATATTTTGGTTTTTGAGTAAAATCCGAATTTAAATACACTCATAATTGAATAGCCCAGACATTTTGTTGTGGGCTATTTTAATGTTAATACTTAATTTTGAAGCGTAATCATTTTTCAATGGCCCGTCAGGGAGTTCATTCTTTGGCAAACGGGCAATAGTTTAAAATATGGCTCAGATAGTATCCTTCGGGGAAGTCCTTATGCGGCTTTCCACTCCTGGTTTTTCCCGTTTTGAACAAGCCCGTCAATTGAATGTAACTTATGCCGGTGGCGAAGCGAATGTTTCGACAGCCCTGGCATATTGGGGGCACAGCACGGCGCATGTCACCCGCTTCCCTGACTCGCCCATTGGACGTGCGGCGGCCCAGTACCTGCATTTTCATGGTGTGGATGTATCGCACATCATTTACGGAGGTCCGCGGATGGCCGTTTATTTCCTCGAAACCGGCGCGGCCATGCGGGGCAGCCAGATCGTGTACGACCGCGCCAATTCGTCTCTTGCTACCATCGATCCCAAGGAACTCGATTGGGACAGCATTTTGAAAGATGCGAAATGGTTTCACTGGGCGGGTATTACCCCTGCATTGTCGCAGGGAGCCGCAGATGCGTTGCTGGATGGTATCAGAACCGCCCGTAAATACGGCATTACCGTTTCCGGAGACATTTTCTATCGGGCCAATTTGTGGCAATATGGTAAGAAACCATCCGACATTCTGCCCGAGCTGACTGCCGGAACAGATGTTGTGATTGCCAACAGCATCAATATCAAGGAGATTTTTGGCATCGATGGAAACGATTTTGTCGAGTCCTGCGTCAACCTACAGAAGGCTTTCCCGCAAGTGAAAACTGTGGTGGATACCAAAAGAACGTCGATCAGTGCATCTCATAACCTGCTGAGGGCATTTTTGTGGAACGGCAAAGAGCTGCTTGAAACGGAAGACATCGAAATTAACCCGATCATCGACCGCGTAGGCGGCGGCGACGCATTCATCGCAGGCCTCGTTCACGGGCTTATCACCTTCGACGACCAGCAAAAAGCCCTGGAATTCGGTGTAGCGGCATCCGCATTGAAGCACACCATCGAAGGAGATGCATTAATCTCGACCATTGCCGAAGTGGAAGCCATCCGCCAGGGAGAGACCTCAGGAAGAATCAAACGCTAGGAGCCTAGCCAACAATCATGGATAAAGAAACAACACTGATACTCTTGAACGAAGTTGGCGTACTGCCGCTGTTCTATCATGCCGATATCGAAATTGCCAAAGAGGTGATCAATGCGAGTTACCGCGGAGGTGCGCGTGCATTTGAATTTACTAACCGCGGTGACAATGCCTACAACGTATTTACGGAGCTTCTGGCTTACGTAAAGGAAAGCCTGCCCGGCCTTGCGCTGGGTATCGGGACCATTTATGATGCAGAAACCGCACAAAAATTCATCGATGCCGGCACGGACTTTATTGTAACGCCATGCCTCAATCCGGCAGTAGGCCATGCCTGCCTGAAGGCGGGTATCCCCTGGATTCCCGGCGTTTCTACACTGACTGAAATATACAATGCGCAGCAAGCCGGCGCCGAAGTGGTAAAACTGTTTCCGGGCGAGGTGGTAGGTTCCGCATTCGTGCGTGCGATCCGCGGGCCTATGCCAAAAGTGAAGATCATGGTAACCGGCGGTGTGCAGCCTACCAAAGAAAGCATTAACGAATGGTTCGGTGCGGGCGCATACGCAGTAGGTTTAGGCTCCAACCTTTTCCCTAAAGATGTGGTAGCAGAAGGGAATTATCCATGGATCGAGCAAAAAGTGGCGGAAAGCATTGCGCTCGTGAAGGAATTCAGGGCCAATAGCTGATTAGTATTCCAAAATATCGCTCAGGCGCGTGGAGAAATTGAGTAGCACTTCGCCGCCTGACAGCGTTTGATCAAAATGTATTGCAAGTTGAGGCTTGCCCGGTTCGTAAATGTAGGTCGTCTGGCTGTCCGGACACACGAGCCAGGCAAGCCTCACGCCATTTTTGATCCACTTGGTCATTTTCCCCTGCAGGTCGGCCAGGCTGTCGGTTTCAGATTTTAGTTCAATCACAAAATCCGGGGCCATGCGTGGGAATGACCGTTTCTCCGCGTTGCTAAGTGCATTCCAGCGATCAATATGGATCCAGGCCACATCCGGCACGCGCATTGACGAGTCTTCCAGAAAAAATCCGCCATTTGACTCCAACACTTTACCTACCTTGTACTTACGGTTCCAGAGACCGATTTCGGTGATCAATTCGCTGTTATTGGAGCTGCTAAGGATAAAGGTGGGAGTCATAGTGATGTGTAGTTGACCGTGTTCATCCCTTTCCACCATCAATTCAGGGTTGGCCATGCAGAATGCGACCAACTCGTCGTCGGTGAAAGACTGATGTGCAGGTATGTTCAATGGGAGAATCATAATGTGCTTTTTTTCAAATATAAGCATTTACCAAAATGAAAGCCAATTGACATTCTTACGCATAAGTTTGTAACTTATAAGGCAATTAGCCGTGACAAAATTATGCTTACCGTAGCCCTCATTATTTCGCTGGTCTTGTTTTCACTCGGGTTTATCGTAACGCCGGGTAATGCGAAGTACCTTTTGTCGGGGTACAATATGATGTCCGAGGCCGATCGTGCCAAGATGGACATAGTTTCCTACGTAAAGTTTTTTAATCGCTTCCACATATTCCTCGGTATCAGCGTGCTGGCGGGAGTGCTGTTGCTGAATATTTATAGCACCAATTGGGCTACGGTCTTTATGATCATGTATCCGCTGTTAGCGTATGTGTACATGATAGCCGTGGGGAACCGCTATTACACGGGCACAAGCGGGCAGCGGGTAGGAACCTACATTGTAATGGCCATAATCATTGTGGTAGTGGTCGGCGTGGGCTTCCTTATGTATGCAGGAATGAAGGACAGCGAGATATTACTTACCACCCGCTCGTTGGAGATCAAAGGCCTTTCCGGGATGAAAATCGCGCGCGATGACGTAACCTATTTTAAGGTGACCGACAGCCTGCCCGACATTTCGAGCAAAGCGAACGGCTTTGCGGGTGGAGAGTATAAAAAAGGCTCTTTCAAAACGGACGATGGCCGCATTGTCAAATTGTATATCAATAAAAAATCCCATCCCTACCTGCTGATCAAAACAGGGAAGGATGAGATCTATTTCAGTTCCGGTGAAATCTCTGCCACCGAACTCTATAATCAACTCAAAGTGTGGAAGTCCCCGTAGCGACTGGCTCGGTCATATAGCCTTTCACAGCGTCGGCAAAGCCCGGCAATAATGTAAGGTCGGTATCCCAAAGCGACACATCACTCAAAACCTGCTGCGCCAGTTCGACCGGCGAAGCGGCATTCTTCCATTTTTCATCAAAGTAAGCTGCAGAATCGCAGCGGATCGAATACGGCTCGCCATCTCGTTCTCCGTAATAGGCGTTGTCTTTATGTACCGTAGGCTTCATAAACCTCAGAAATGCCGCAAATCCTTTTGCAAACAATGCAGGCACTTCCTCGGATTGCTGATAGTGGTTCAGAAGCGTCGGAATGTTACGCATTTTCATCTTGGCCGTATATTGTACGGTAATGTCGATCAGCTGGTGCCGGATAAACGGGTTACGGAAGCGGTCGAGCACCTGCCCGCCGAACTCCTGTGCCTGAGCAGGATCTACATGGTAAGGTATAGCGGGTGCAAGTTCTTTTAACATCACATCGGCGATAAATCGGGCTGTTTCGGGATTCTCCATCGCCTCGCGGACGGTGTCAAGCCCATGCAGAAAAGAAAGCCCCGACGCCAACGTATGCGTCCCATTGAGCAGTCTCAATTTCAGTTCGCGGAAGAGGTCGATATTGGGCTCGATCACCACGCCCTTGTCGGCCTGCGCAAAGCTCAGCACATCGCGCACATGCTGGTCGCCTTCGATGGCCCACAGTCGGTAAACTTCGGAAACGATCAGCAGATCGTCGCGGAAGCCCTGCTTTTCGGAGAGGGCCTCCACTGTTTCCGCATCCGGCTTGCCGGGGACAATGCGGTCGACCAGGGAGCTGCAAAAGTGGTTATGCTTTTCGAGCCAGTCTATAAACGGCTCGCCCAGGCTATGGCGGCTTGCCTGTTCAAGCACGATAGCTTTCAGTTTAGGGCCATTGCCGACGATCAGCTCCGTAGGAACGATCACCATCCCCGATTCCGGTGCTCCATTGAATGCTTTAAAGCGTTCGAACAGATAGGCCGTCAGCTTGCCGGGAAAGGACGAGGGCGGATTGGCAAAAATATTATCGTCGGCAAGCTGGATGCCAACTTCCGTCGTATTTGAAATAACGATATTAAGCTGCGAATTATGGGCGCATTCGAGAATATCGGCCCAGTCGCTGGATGCTGCCAGCGTGCGGCTGATACTGGTATTGATAACGGTTTCGTCGATCTGCCGGCCGTTCTCAATACCACGAATACTGTGGGAGAAAATATTCTGCTGTTCCGAAAAAGCGTCCGTTCCTCCGGTACTGGTAGATTTCACGACCACGATCCGGCCATTGAAGATACCCTGTGCATTGGCCTTGTTTACGAAATAATCGGGTAGGCCACGCAACAGCACACCCGTGCCGAACTGGATGATTTTTTCAGGCAATGCAAGAAGTTTCCGGTGATCGGGAAGAAGTTCGGGCTGCTGGTCGAGCAGTTGGGGAGAAAGCTGCGGTAACGACATTTTTCAGTAGATAAAAGGTTTGACAGTATGACGCCGTTTGGAAAGTATAACCCCTAAACAAAAAGAGGTACCCTTCAGGCACCTCTTCCATATATTATTTTGGTTTGACCTAAACTGTCATCGCAGCAAATCCGCTTTCTTCTTTTTCTTTCTTTTCATCGGGGAAAACGAAGCTCATCGGATTATTCACTTTTTCTGGAAGGAGTGCGACACCAAGCACTTCGTCGATCTGGTCCACATAATGGAAGGTCAGGTCTTTGATATAATTGGCCGGTACTTCTTCCACATCCTTGCGGTTTTTCACACACAGGATGATTTCCCTCACACCTGCGCGGCGGGCAGCAAGGATCTTTTCTTTCACCCCACCCACCGGAAGTACTTTTCCGCGCAATGTGATTTCGCCTGTCATGGCGATAAACGGCCTCACCCGGCGTTGGGTAAATATCGACGCCATGGAAGTGACCATCGTTACACCCGCACTCGGGCCGTCCTTGGGCACCGCACCCGCAGGTACGTGTACGTGGAGGTCGTAGTGGTTGAAAATACGATAATCGATACCTAGTCGCTCCGCATTGGCTTTGAGATATGATAATGCGGCAACAGCCGATTCTTTCATTACATCGCCCAGCTGGCCCGACAGCGTCAAACCACCTTTGCCGCGGCTGAGGCTTGTTTCGATAAAGAGGATTTCGCCTCCTACCGATGTCCATGCAAGGCCTGTTACCACGCCGGCAAAGTCGTTGTCCTGATACAGGTCTTTATCAAAAATCTCCGCCCCCAGGTATTTCTCCACCTGGTCCGCTTTGACGGTCTTGGGGTATTCCTGTTCCATCGCCACCGATTTCGCGATCTTGCGGATTACCGAGCCTACCTTCTGTTCGAGGTTCCGCACACCCGATTCGCGGGTATAGCCTTCGATTATTTTGAGTAATGCCGCGTCGTCGACCTTCACATCGGTCGCTTTCAGGCCGTGGTCCTTGCGTTGTTTCGGAACGAGGTAACGTTTGGCGATCTGCAATTTCTCTTCGATCGTGTAGCCGGTCATTTCGATGATCTCCATCCGGTCGCGCAATGCGGGGTGAATGGTATCGAGCGAGTTGGCGGTGGCTACGAAAAGTACCTTTGAAAGGTCGTATTCTACTTCAAGGTAGTTATCGGTGAATGACGAGTTCTGCTCCGGGTCGAGTACTTCCAGCAATGCGGAAGAAGGGTCGCCGCGGTAATCGGAACTTACCTTGTCGATTTCGTCGAGGATAAATACCGGATTGGCAGAACCTGCTTTTTTGATATTCTGAATAATCTTGCCCGGCATCGCTCCGATGTAAGTCTTCCGGTGACCGCGGATTTCGGCTTCGTCGTGGACGCCGCCAAGCGCCATACGGATGTATTCGCGGTTCAACGCCTTTGCAATAGACTTGCCCAGCGAGGTTTTACCCACACCGGGAGGGCCATACAGGCACAGGATCGGTGCTTTCAGGTTACCTTTCAGTTTCAGCACCGCCAGGTATTCGATAATGCGCTCTTTTACTTTCTCGAGGCCGAAATGATCGGTGTCGAGGATTTTCTGCGCCCTTACCAGGTCGAAATTGTCTTTGGTATATTGTCCCCACGGCAAATCCACCAGCGTTTCCAGGTAGTTCATCGTCACCGGATATTCCGGCGCCATCGGGTTAATGCGCTGCAATTTGGTCAACTCCTTTTCAAAGTGGCCTTTCACCTGCTCCGGCCATTTTTTCTGACTGGCTTTCAGGCGAATTTCGTCGAGATCGCGCTCGGGGCTATCCATTCCCAGCTCGTCGTGCAAAACCTTAATTTGCTGGCGGAGGAAATAGTCCCGTTGCTGCTGGTCGATATCCGAGCTGGCTTTCGTCTGGATTTCCCGTTTCAGTTCCAGCATTTCGATCTCCCGCATCATGTATTGCAATAAAAGCGTTGCCTGTCTGTGGCCGTTACGCTCTTCGAGCAATTTCTGCTTGTCGGCAATCTCTACATTGATATTCGATGACAGGAAGTGGATCAAAAAGATCGGGCTTTCGATATTATCCAGCGCGATCCGTGCTTCCTGCGGGATTTCCGGGTTCAGGCGCATGATCTTATGCGCACCATCGCGAAGCGATTGCAGCAAAGCTTTCGCTTCCTTTTTGGTAGGGCCAACAAATGAGTCCTCGATTGCCCGCACTTCTGCGGTTAAATAAGGTTCTTCATTTACAATGGCTTTGATCTCGAAACGCTGGCGCCCCTGAACGATAATCGTGACATTGCCATCAGGCAATGTGATCATTTTCAGGATTTGTGCGACGGTGCCAATATTGTAGAGATCCTCCGCCGTAGGGTCTTCCTTGTTGGGAATGGCCTGGGTGACGGCACCGAGAATACGCTGATTGATATCGGAATTACGGTAGATCTTTTTGACGAGCCGGATGGCCTTCTGGCGCACGACCGTTACAGGAATTACCATTCCGGGAAAGAGCACTGTTTGCCTGATCGGGAGTATTGCTAGTTCGTTGGGGAGTTCAAAAGGCTCGTCAGAGCCATCGGGGCCACCAAGAGGAACGATTTCAAGGCTATCCATGTCCGAGTCGGACATTAGCAGCCGGCTATATAGATCAGAAGGTTCAAATTTCATAGGCATTCTGTCAAATTGACAGATAATCTTTTCCCAATATATAAATAATGACTTTCAAAAGAAAGGCATTATAAAACAAAATAGCCGTGCCACTACACATTATGTCATGCATTTTTATGAGCGGTCACAAACTAATTACAGCAGGTGAGAAGTCTGTCCTTTTTTAAATAAAAACGTCTTTTTTTCGGATTGGAATTTGACGTTTGTCATATTGACTTGATCGTCAAAAGCTTCCATGAGCGTAACATTCAAAAGTCTGCAGCCGTTCAAAGTGCCCTGAAAGGGAATTTCGAGGTAAAGCCATGTCGCGTCCGCCTCCTGTTCTTTTCCCACATATTTGATAGGAATGTTTTTTTTCTGACTATCTGTCAAAACAAATGATTTGCGAATGTATTCTTCAACGAAACGATCATTTTGATCATTGTCTTTGATCACAAAACGTTGTCTGGAATGGGTTAGGGACAGTGCTTTTTCGAGGTCGTCCGTAAATATCCGGATACTTACCTCAAACGACCGGGCGGCCGGATTGTATTGTATTTGTGTAACCGAAACGTGGTAGTCGTGTTTCGGTATGAATGACGATAGGAGTATTAGGGAGGAAAGGAGGAGAGGGAGGAAGGATGAAAGGGAGAAATGAAAGAAAAGAATGCTTTTTCCATCCTCCCTTTCTTCCCTTTCCTCCTTCCTCTCTTTCATTAAAATACCACTTTCCATACGTCATTGAAAATGGCGAACGCCATCAGGCCCAGCAGGAGTACCATACCTACTTTCTGGGCATTTTCAAGGAATTTATCGGAAGGCTTGCGGCCTGATATGATTTCGTAGGAAAGGATCACCGCATGACCGCCATCCAGTGCCGGAATAGGAAGCGCATTCATGAATGCGAGTACCATTGAAAGCAAGCCGGTAAGCGACCAGAAACGGCCCCAGTCCCAAACGCCGCCAAACAAACGAGCGATCCCGATCGGGCCGCTCAGCGCTTTGGAAGCGGATACTTCACCGCGGAATATTTTACCGAAACCTTTGATATTGTTGTACACCACGCCGAAGGCATTTTCAGTACCAATGGCCACCGCTTCCCCGAAAGAGTATTTTACGGTGGTGAAATGGAGCAGGGTTTCGGGGTAGAAGCCCAGTGTGCCTTCTTCGCTTACTTCCACGTTCAGTGTTTTTTGTTGCGCGCCGCGCTGAACGACCAATGTAGTAGCCTTGCCTGCGAGGGTTTCGAGCTGTGCCTGCAATTCGTGGAAGAAATGGATGGGCTTACCATTAATCGAAATAACCTTGTCGCCGGTTTGCAATCCCGCCGCTTGAGCAGGCATGCCGGGGATCAGCTCGCCGATCTTGAACGGCTCCAACGGAAGGATAAAATTGCGTTTCTCGTCCGGATCGGAAAGTTTTTCTATGAAATTGTTCGGGATTTCGATCTGAACCTCCTGGCCGTTGCGGTTAACGGTGTAAGAGCTGTTGCTGCCGAGGAAAACGTTGGAGCTAACCAGTTCATTATAATCAGTAAAAGGCTTGCCGTTGACGCGGATTACTTTGTCGCCGGTTTTAAGGCCCAGCTCCTGTGCGAGCTCACCTGCTACGATACCGTATTTGTTTACCTCGTCGATCGAAAGGAATTTCTTGCCGTCATGGTAAGCGATGGCTATAAAGATGATAATACCTACGATCACATTCACGATGATCCCGCCAAGCATCACTATCAGTCGTTGCCAGGCTGGTTTCGAGCGGAATTCCCAAGGTTGAGGCTCCTGGCTCATTGCTTCCGTGTCCATCGACTCGTCGATCATCCCGGAAATCTTCACAAACCCGCCAAGCGGGATAGCGCCTATACCATATTCTGTTTCACCTTTCTGAAAACTAAAAATTTTTGGAGGAAAGCCAATAAAGTACTTTTCAACCCTCATACCGAACAGTTTCGCGGCGGCCATGTGCCCCCACTCATGCAACCCCACCAGGATCGACAGGCCCAGGATAAGCTGCCCTGCCATGATCAATATTTCCAATGCTTTCTGTAATTCCATTCAGGTTTTGTAATCGTTACGGGTTAATTGTTAATCAAAAAAGTTCGATCTCCGCTACCGGATCAGTGTTTTAAACGTAAATGTAAACAGTAAAGTTACGCAAATCCTTAAACAACCGTACAAATGCCCGGTATCAGTGTGCAAGCGGGGATTTGTCGGGTCCGATAGCGATGCCCATCATCCGCATCAGTTCCGATGCGTTGAAACTCCTGCAGATGCCTTCGTGCAAACGGTAGTCGAAATGCAGCTGGCCATTTTCCACATCCGACCGGAAATGGAAGTTGTGAATGTAATTTTCCGTCGCGCCCCATTCGCCGAGTTCAAGGTCATGGGTAGAAACCATACCGGATGCTTTTTTGGAATGCAGCTGGCGGATAAGCGCTTCCGCGCCGCGGTGGCGGTCGGCTGAGTTAGTACCTTTCAATATCTCGTCCAGAAGATAGAAAACGGGCGCCTGGTGGTGTTCATCGGCCAGCAACAGCAGTTTTCGCAACCTTTTGAGTTCCGCGTAGAAGGATGAAATGCTTTCTTCCAGCGAGTCCTGGGTACGCATGCTGCTGAATACGCGCACAGGAGAGCAGGCGAATGCGCCCGCACTCACAACCGCGCCCATTTGCGCGAGCACGAGATTCAGGCCTATTGTTCTTAAAAAAGTGCTTTTTCCCGACATATTCGAGCCGGTCACGAGGATCGTCTTGCCTGTGCCCTGCATGGCGAAATTGTTGCTGATCCGTTTTGCGGCAGGAATCAGCGGATGGCCGAGCCCGTTGGCGAGGATCGTAACTTCGGGGCTGTCTCTTACCTCCGGGACTGTGTATTCCGGATTGGCAAACGCATGGCCCGCCAGGCTGTTCATTGCCTCGGTATCGGCCAGCACATCGAGCCAGTTGGTAAGGTGGTCGTGATGCGCGGCTTTCCAGTTTTCAAGGCCGTTCAGGATATGCATATCCCAGAGCGTCGGGATGCCAACGAAAATGGCAAAATAAGGATTATTGCGGTAATCGAGCTTTTCGAACAGGGTGCCGGCCGTGGCCAGCGCCGCCGAGGAGCCGGCGATCCGTTCTTTCCGCGATTGCCACCAGGCCGATTGGTAAGGGGCGGATTCCGCTTTTTTTAGTAATTCAGAATAGGCCGTCAGCGTCCGTCCCATCGAAGTCGTGCTGTTGGCCAGTACTTTTACATACTCAGCATACCGGCCCAATATGAAAAGGTGGATGCCAAGGCTCGCCAACACGGCAATGCCCGGGATTATGCCCGTGAAATACAGCACCGCGATAACCAGCGTTACCAGCGGGTACCAGCGCCAGGGTAACGTGTTCCGCAACGGCGCGGCGAATGTTTCGGCAACCCATGCCTGGAATTCGCCCACATGTTTCGCGGCATGTTCGTGCAGCAATGCGGTCGCTTCCCAGCCCTGTATCAGTTCGGGATGTTGGCTGAAATCGCTGGAGGCTACCTGCCGGAGGTTTACCTCGGGCGCATTTGCCGGGTTTTTGAGCCAGTTGGCCAACCGGCGGCTGCCCTCGGCCGTGTGGGTACGGTTGAGGAGTTTGAAAAGGGAGTATTCTCCGAAAATGTCGAGGTCATCCGAATAGTTATGGTCTTTTTCACGGAATTCGGCACCTGTATCCGGTCTTTTGAACCGCAGATCGAGGCGGCCGAGCTCGTCCTCATTGATGGCGACCAGGTTTCGCTGGAAATTGCGATTGGTACGGGCTTCCTGCTGTTTTCGCATCAACATCAGGAAGATCACCAGGAATATCAAAATCCCTATTCCCCAGTAACCTATGCCTGTTTTATTCCAAAGCACGGCCAGGATCACCATTCCGGCAAATGCAGCCAGCCGTAGCAGGGCTATATTCTTGAATCTTTCATGCTCCTTTTGTTCCGCCGCTGCCGCTTTTTCTTTTTGTAACTGGAAAAATGGGTGCGATGCGGAGAGTTTTGGCTCAGCGTTTTTCATGAAAGGTTTTCTGCGGTTTCAAATTGGAGTTTGATGAGATTGGCATACACACCGTCGGGGATGGTGCTTAATGCCTGATGGGTGCCCGATTCGGCGATCCGGCCTTCGCGCAGGACGTAAATCATATCGACCTTCCGGATGGTAGCCAGGCGGTGGGCGATGACGATCGTCGTGCGGTTTTTCATTAATTCGTCCAGAGCGACCTGCACCAGTTTTTCGGATTCGGCATCGAGCGAGCTCGTTGCTTCGTCCAGAATAAGGATTTTGGGGTCTTTTAAAATAGCCCGCGCAATAGCAATGCGTTGCCGCTGCCCGCCGGAAAGTTTGATGCCCCTTTCGCCGACAATCGTTTCAAAACCTTCGGGGAAGGATTCGATAAATTCCAGCGCATGGGCACGTCTTGCCGCATCCACAATGGCTTCCCGTGATGCCGAAGGCTTGCCATATGCGATATTTTCGTAGATCGTCCCGCCAAAAAGCATTACTTCCTGCGGTACGATCGCGATGTTTTTTCTCAATGCTGAAATGCCGTATTCTTTCACGGGCTTGCCATCGACGAGGATTTCGCCGGACTGGTACTCATAAAATCGCATCAGGAGCTGCACAATGGTCGACTTGCCGGCACCGCTGTATCCTACCAATGCAATTTTTTCACCCGCCTGCACATCCAGCGACACACCTTTCAGTACCGGAAGGTCGGCGCGGGAAGGGTAAGCGAAATGCACATCATGGTAAGTCACACGGCCTTCGATATGGCCTGTAGGCGCATTTTGCACGTCGTCGACGGAAACTTCGGGGGTTTCTCCTAAAATCTCGAAAATACGTTCCGAGGCGCCCACGGTCCGGTTAATCTGCGCATACAAATCGCCCATGCCACTAATGGAGGCCCCGATAAAGGTGGTGTAAAGAATAAATGTAAAAAGGTCGGATAACCCGAACTCGCCCGCTTGTACCAACGCCGCTCCGTACCAGATTACCCCGACAATCCCCCCGAACATGGCAAATATGATAAACGAAGCGAAACCGCCGCGGAAGCGTGCGGCATATAATGTAAGATCCACGACGCGCCCGAGGATAGTCCTGTACCGGTTGATCTCCAGCGGTTCATTGGTAAATGCCTTCACCACATTAACCGATTGCAGGGTTTCTTCCACCACGACATTAGCCGCCGCCAGTTGGTCCTGCGCCTTGCGCGACAGCCTGCGCGTGTGCCGTCCGAAGAATACCGAAGCAACCCCCAGTACCGGCACTGTCGCGAGCATGAAAAGCGTGAGTTTCCAGGAAGTATAAAACAGAATGGACATGCCGACGATCAGCGTGGCCGCTTGCCGGAATAGCTCCGCAAGTGTAAATGACAGCAATCCGGCGAGTTGTGAAACATCCGAGGTAATGCGGCTTGTGAGCTCGCCTACGCGACGCTCTTCCAGAAACGGGACAGGCAATGTGATGATCTTGCTGAAAACATCCAGCCGGATATTGTTGACAGCCTTTTCGCTGACTTTGGAAAAAAGATAGATCCGGAAAAACGAAAATATCGCCTGCCCCAGCAGGACGAGGAAAAGCAGGAGCGTAATCTGGTTGATCGTAAATTGAGATTTCCCCTCGATTACCTCGATAATACTTCCAACGAGCTTCGGGAATGCAAGCGATGTGCCCGTGGACAATGCAAGGAACAGCATCCCCGCCGCGAACGTCGCGCGGTAGGGGCGCAGGTAGCGCAGCAGGTGAAGCGTAATTTTCAGGCCCTCCCACTTGATCTTTTTTACTGCAAATGGAGATTTTACATCGTTGGCCATTAGATCTGATCGGGTACAGCCGGAAATGAATGGATCCGGGTTTTGGTAAACATGGATAGTTAGCCCGCAAAAGTAAGCAATAATTCAAAGCCGTCCGGGCAGTACCGTCCGGGCAGGACATTGTCGCCAAGTTTACGTGCGATTGTGGCTAAAAATTCATAAATTTTCAATGAACGGATTATGTGCCTTTCTGCCGGTGTAAAAAATGTTGTAAAAAACTTTCAACCGCCAGGCAACCCTGCTTTTCAATTCGACGTATAAGTTCAAAAAAGCAAATAGCATGCCCGAGTATAACTCCGCCGTTCTTCAAGAACTACTCGACGGCTGTTTACAGAAAAACCGCCGCAGTCAGGAGCTGTTGTATAAACAGTTTTACGGCTATGCTATGAGCATTTGTTTGCGCTATACACGCAGCCGGGAAGAGGCGAAAGAAATACTCAACGATGGATTCTTGAAGGTCTTCACGAAGCTTGATAGTTTCGATGCGGGTCGGCCATTTAAAACCTGGTTGAGCAGAATCATGATTAACACAGCCCTCGATCATTACAGACAGGAAGTTCGCAGAGATGTTTTTGACGACGTGGAGGTCGCGGAACAGGTTTCCGTCGATGAAACGGTTATCAGCAAGCTTTCCCACGACGAGCTGGTCGGACTGATCCAGCGCCTCACGCCGGCATACCGGTTGGTGTTCAGTTTATCAGTCATTGACGGTTACACACACGAAGAAATTGCAGAACAGCTGAGTATTTCGGTTGGGGCGTCAAAATCCAATTTGTCGCGTGCAAGGGAAAAGTTGAGAGAAATGTTATCCAAGATTAATATTGACGACTATGATAGAGTTGCCAGATGACGAACTGGACAAGCTCTTCAGAAAGTCATCAGAAGAGCTTGATCCGATATACGAACCCGATGACTGGAATGACCTGCGGAAGCGACTCGATCAGCAGGACGGGAAAACTCCGGCCGGATGGTGGCGGAAATGGTGGCCGCTGGGTGTGCTGGCGCTGCTGATACCGGCAGGGATTGTGCTGTACTCCTTTGAAGGGGAGAAGGGAGGAAAGGGAGAAGGGAGGAAGGAGAAGTCAGAAGTTGTCGGGAGTGAGGAGAATGGAGCTAAGAAGGATGAAGGAAGTGAGAGCGGTGTGACAGCGGATAAAGGGATGAAGAGTGAGGGCGAGGAGTCAGGTATTGTCAGAGAGTTAGGTGTTGCGGACGACTCAGAAAAGTCCCGGAAGGGGGCTGAGGGTACCAGGAAGGAGAATGCGAGTGTTAATGATGGAAATAGACTTGTCGATAACGGGAATAAAGTTGTCGTAAGAAGTAAAAAAGATATTAATAACAAACTGAAAGCCAGTGGAAAAGAAGCTGGTAAATCTTCCTCAAAATCAGAATTGAATGCTGCCGTTGGTAAAGGCAGTAAAACATTGCCCCGGAGCCGATCTAAGGCAGGCGGAGTGTACTTAGAGCCTAACCGCTCAAAAGTGGAAGGAGGCGACGGGGCTCTTTCTTTGAAAAGCGATGCGAATGCGGGCGACAACGGTACGAAAGTGCTGGGCCGGGAGACTTCTCCACTGCATGCGACCGGCCAGAACGTAGCCGTAAGCGAGCCGATGAAGGAGGCCGATGCGCCGGGCCGCACATTAATTTCTGCTACCGCATTGAACAGCAAGGTGCTGAAATGGAACGCATTGCAGTTGCCCGGGATTTCCGCCCCCGTGTACGAGCTTGCGGAGGCACCGGCGCCCGAGAAGCCGTCGTTGGCGGCAGAAGACCAGCCGCTTATGGCGATCCGGTTCGGTTACTCGCCTGATCTGAGCACCGTAGGATTGAAGGATTTTTCGAAGCCGGGAACGGCGGTATCGCTGTTGGTGGAGTATTCGGTTTTGCGGAGGCTGTTTGTACAAAGTGGTGTGGTATGGAGCAGGAAAGATTATTTTGCACCGGCCAGCGCTTACGAACTACCGAAAATCCAACATTATTATCCGCCGGAGATGACCGGTGTGGACGGTGTTTGCAAGGTGCTGGAAATACCACTCAATCTGCGGTACGATATTGCTTCGGGAGCGCGGTCGCGGTGGTTTGCGAGCGGAGGGTTTTCCTCCTACCATATGAATAGCGAAAAATATAAATACTATTTCGTAGATGAGACTGATCCGGACATTAAATACCGGGGCTGGAAAGGCAATACCGGCTGGTACCTGTTCAGCCACGCCAATATCTCAGCGGGCTACGAATACAGAATTTCCCGTAAACTATCGCTCCTCGCCGAGCCTTCGATCCGGATGCCGCTCAAACGCGTCGGGTACGGAAAAGTCAACCTCATAACCACTGGCCTTTGGCTATCAGTGCGCTATACCCCCGTTTTCAAGTGAGCACTATGCCCACATTAGCATTGAATTAAGTCCTACCAATTAATTTTTATTACTATGAACTCCATTGAAAAAGGAAGCATGAAAAGAGGCGAATTCCTGAGAAGTCTTGGGCTCAGTACCTCAACGTTAATGGCATTCTATTGCCTCGGTACCACTATGACAGCCTGCGGATCCAAAGACGACGATCCCAATCCTGATCCGGACCCAAATCCGGGCGGAGGCAGTAGCGGAATCACAGGCACGACAACAGGCACTGCGATCAATTTTACGGTTGATATGGCTAATTCAAATAATACAAAGCTGAAAACCAACGGTGGTTTTATTATCACGGGTGATGTGCTGGTCGCAAAAACTACGGCCGGTAGCTACATTGCTTTGAGCAAAATCTGTACACATGAGGGTAATCCTGTCCAATACAGGTCGGGGTCCAACGACATTTTCTGTCAAACCCACGGTTCCACATTCAGCATTGCCGGAGCCGTGACCAATGGTCCCGCTGCTACTCCGCTCAAAACGTATACAGTAACCGTTTCCACCGACGGCAACACTTTAACCGTGAAAGCTTAATCAGAATTGATCATGAAAGTACTCCGCCTACTCGTGATGTTGATGTGTTCGTCAACAGTTTTATATGCACAGGATGACTTGCTGAATGAGCTGTCGAAACAGGACAGCGCGCAAACCGTTCCGGTATCCGCTACCTTCAAATCGACCCGCGTAGTGAATGGCCAGTCGGTGGAAACGATGAAGAAAAAGCACCTCGATTTCCGCATTTCGCACCGTTTCGGTAAACTGAATTCGGGCGCCTACCAGTTCTTCGGGCTCGATCAGGCCACAATGCGGTTGGGTTTTGAATACGGGCTTACCGATGATCTGATGGTAGGGGTTGGCCGCAGTACGTCGCAAAAAGTGTATGATTTTTTTGCCAAATATAAATTGCTGAAACAGAGCAGCGGTGCAAGAAATATCCCGGTTTCGGTGACGTTGTTCGGAGGAACGGGCGTGGCTACGGTGGATAAGGAGCGAGAATTTCAGGACAAGCTGTATTACACGGCCCAGGTGCTGATAGCGCGGAAATTCGGGGAACGGCTGTCGCTTCAATTGTCGCCAACCTATTTGTACCGGACCATGCCGGACGTAACAGGCGATGAAAAGGTGCTGTTCGCGGTGGGTATCGGCGGTCGTTTCAAGCTCTCGAAACGGGTTTCGCTGAATGGTGAGTATTTCTATACCGCACGGGAAAAGAATACTCTGACAGCCCCTTACCACGATTCTATGTCGTTCGGCGTCGATATCGAAACCGGCGGGCACGTTTTCCAACTGCATTTCACCAATTCCCTCGGCATGATCGAGAAACAGTTTATCGGCGAAACCACCGGCAGCTGGGGCAAAGGGGATATTCATTACGGGTTCAACATTTCCCGTACATTCAGCTTTGACAAGAAGAACAAGAAGCAGCCAAACTGATCCAAACTATGAAACTGCATTTTTTTCGCGTGGCCTGTCTGGCCATGTTCAGTATCGCTTTGCTTTCCGGGACGGCTTTTGCGCAAATGTTCGCCACTTCCGGCGGCAATACGAAGTTCTCGGCGTCGACGCCCCTGGAAAATATCGAAGCGGAAAACAAAAAGTCGCAGGTGATCCTGAACACGGCTAACAACGAGATCGCGATCCGGATGAATATGCGCGAGTTTTCCTTCCCCAACAAACTGATGCAGGAGCATTTCAACGAAAACTATATCGAATCGGTGAAATATCCGACGGCTACGTTTTCGGGTAAGGTCGATAAGGCGCCTGATTATACCAAAGACGGGGATTACGATGTGTCGGCGACCGGGAAATTTACTGTTCACGGTGTTACCAAAGTGCGGACGATCAAGGGGAAAATGAAGATCGAGGGCGGCAAGATCACAATCAGTTCCGACTTCGAGGTAGCGCTGGTCGACCACAACATTGAAGTACCTAAAGTGGTTTTCGTAAAAATCGCGCAGATCATCCAGGTGAAGGCGCAATATGCATTGGCTCCGTATAAAAAATGATAAAGACCTGCGGTCCGGGAACGTTCTGCAAGTTGCCGGACCGCAGGTCTTTATTAAAACTGTGGGGTGTTACAGACTTGGTAAGCCTTTCTTGAACTTGCCAAGTCTTTTTTCATTATCTCCTGCGACGTCGGCGGGCAGGTTTTCTTTTCCGCACGACCTTTTTCCTGACGGTCGCTTTTTTGACGGTCGTTTTGCGCACTGGTGCGGCCACGGCCTCTTCTTCCTCATCTTCGCCTACGGTTTCTTCATTGGCGGAGGCTGTTTCGGCAATCGACACCGTCTCGTTCGTTTCTTTCTGATCTACATACGGCAAACGCACCGCCGCGATTTGCTCGATATTCGAAGTGTTTTCGATCGGCCTCAGCCTGTACGCGTACGAATACGCCCTCGCAGGTAACAGGTATGCACCATGTACGCGGGGCGACCAGCTATCGTCACCACCGAGGCCCATTTGGGCGAGGTCAATATTTACGACGGTCGAAGTGCCACGGTTCAATACCGCCGCGCGGCGTTTGGCGGCGAGCAGGTCTTTGTCCGTATAATCATGGACGTTGAAATTGAATGCCGTATCACTCAGCACGAGCAATCCGGTACCTTCTGCATTGGTGACAGTGGCCCAGCGAACGCCTGTTTTGTTCCCGTTTTCCTGCGGGGAAATGTAGGGGAAATGCTGTTCCGCAACCGTTCCGGCGTAAATGCCCATTTTTCCGCTCGTTTTACGGTCGGCATAAGTCTCATGTGGGCCGTTGCCGTACCATTGTGTTTTGGTAAATGTAGCCGGCATGCTCAACTGCATTCCCACTTTGGCAAGCGGTGGCCATTCGCCACTTGGCGTGAATGTGTTTTGTACATGGATGTCGCCCGAGGCAAAAACCATGTACACCGATTGCACATTCATCTCGCCTTTTGATTGCTTTAATGTCTGGTTGAGCGTCACTTTGTAGATCTGCGCCGTCAATCGCTGGGTTTTCATTTCGGAAGAAACACGCTCCAGCGTATCGAGGCCAAAGTTGCGCCATTGTGCAGCATAGCTTTTCGCGGCGCCGCCTTCGTCGTTGTCGGTCGGTACACGCCAGAAATTGGCATAAGGGCCGCTTTCTAGCATTTCTTCCTTTTTATTTTTAAAAGAAATCATCCGGCCTTCGTTTTTATCGAAAACTACTGTAAAATCCTGACCTGAAATCTGCACGCGGGCGGCGGTAATCTGTGCGATCCGGAGCGGTCGTTCGCCATATAGGCTGAGATTTGGGCGCGGAGCAGCCGGTTTGATCACCGGAACCTGATGCCAGGCAACCTCGTGACCTTTCGGAGCCCATAGTGTCGCTTCTTTTAATCGCAAACTAAGGTTCAGGAAATACCCGGAATTGGGTTTTGCCGAAGCGGGGAGCTCGTAAGGGATGGTAATGTGCTGTTTCTGACGGGCCGATGCATTCAGGTTGGTAATGCTTCCGCCCTTGCCAATTGCCTTGCCGTTTTCGATCACCGACCATACCAGTTCAAATGCATTGAGTGATTGAAAGTCGTACGTATTATGCAGCGTAATGCTCTTTTCGCTGGCTTTGAGGGAGTCCGGCATTTCGAACTTTACATACTGGTAAACCTTTTTGACTTCATTCAGCTCGGGTTGGGGTGTGCGGTCCGGATTCACGAGGCCGTCGCCAGCGTTGGCGACGTCGATGTAGTTGAAATAGTCCCAGTAAGTGCTGCCGTCGGGGCGTGTCAGTTTCAGGCCCTGGTCAACCCAGTCCCAGATGAAGCCGCCCTGCATGGTCGGGTGCTTTTCGATCAGGTCCCAATATTCTTTCAGGTTACCGATGCTGTTACCCATTCCGTGGGCATATTCGCACACAATGAGCGGGCGGCTTTTGTCTTTTTTTACCAGGTCGGTCATGTCCTGCGTGGATGGGTACATCACCGAAACAATGTCGAAGCTGCTAAGTGTCGTTGGCTTATAGTCCTTGCGTCCTTCGTAATGGATAGGCCGTGTGGGATCGGCGAGCTTGATGAAGTCACCCATATCCACGAAATTCTGCCCCATTCCCGATTCGTTACCCAGCGACCAGATGATCACCGACGGGTGATTTTTATCCCTTTCAACCATTGCATTGCCTCTGGCGAGAAACGCTGAGCGCCATTGCGGGTTGTCGGCGAGAATGATGTTTTTGCTCCAAAGCTCATGACTTTCGACATTGGCCTCGTCCATCACGTACAAGCCATATTGATCGCACAGATCGTACCATTCGGAGGCATTGGGGTAATGCGAGGTCCGCACCGCATTGATATTGTGCTGCTTCATTAAGGTAATGTCCCTGATCATCGACTCCCGGCTGATCACGCGGCCCGTTTCCGGGTCGAATTCGTGGCGGTTGACACCCTTGATGGTTACCGCCTTACCATTGACGAGCAATTGCCCGCCTTTGATCTTCACATCCCTGAAACCCACGCGCTGGCTGGTTGCTTCCAGGACTTTACCGTCGGAGTTCATGAGCTGGACAGTCAGCGTGTATAAATTCGGTGTTTCCGCGCTCCATTTGGCGGGGCTGGGAACCGGCATTTCGGCACGCACAGCGCCTTCCTTACCCATTTCCAATGTGCCGACCATCTGGCTCACGGGCGTCGCTACTACCGATTTGGAAGCATCGTACAATGTAAAAAGTACCTGATGCGCGTGAATAGGCTGTTCGCCGTAGTTTTTGACATAGGCATTCAGTTTCAGCGTGGCGTTTTCGTGACCGGCATCCAGAATGGTCCTGACAGCATAATCGGTTAGCATCACTTTTGGCAAAAGCAGCAAATTTACATCGCGGAAAATGCCCGAAAGCCGCCAGAAATCCTGGTCTTCGAGGTAACTGCCGTCCGACCAGTTGATTACTTCCACCGCAAGATTATTGACACCCGGCTTTACGTCTTCCGTCACATCGAACTCAAACGGCGTCATGCCGTCCTCATGGTAACCGATCGCGACGCCGTTCAGCCACACATAGCAGGCCGATTGCACGCCTCCGAAATGCAGGAACACCTGTTTGTCCTTCACATCCGACACCGTGAACGTGGTGCGGTACATGCCTACGGCATTGGTATCTGCGGTGATGCGCGGCGGCGTTGCTTTGAATGGATGTTTGACATTGCTGAAAATCGGGCGGTCGTATTTGCGGCCTTCGCGCGCGCCCACGACCTGCCAGTTGGACGGTACCGGGATATTGTCCCAGTTCGCGTCTGAGATTTTGGGGTCGTAGAAATTCAGCTGCGCTTTCGACGGATGCGGAGCCCATTTGAACTTCCAGGTCCCGTTCAGCGATTGCACGAACGGGCTTTTTTTATCCATCGCCAATGCCGTTTTTTCGGTAGGATAGGGGAAGAAATCGGCACGGGGCTTTTCGGTATTGATGCTGACGACCTGCGGATCCTGCCATTCGGGAATAGCCTGGGCCTGAACGGCGTGGTTCAGAAATTGTGTCAAAAGAAGCAGTATCGGAAGTCCGCGAAGGGTAGAAAAAGACATATGAATGAGCAGAAAGCACTCGTTTTTATTTCGGGGGTTAAAATTAGAGATTATCAAAAAGAAACGGAGGCAAAAGCGGCGTATCATGAAGTTTTATTTCAAGAATGCCTTTAATTTGCCCTCACATGTAAATTCTCTTTTATGTTGTTAGCCGTCGACCTTGGCAATACCGATACCGTTTTCGGGCTTTACGATTCAGGTGACTGGGAGCACATCTGGCGGATGCGCTCGCTGGTACAGGAAAGCGAGGCGCACTACGAGTCGAAACTGCGGTTGCATTTCCTGGAAGCAGGATTGTGGTTCGGTGATGTGGAAACAGTGGTGCTGAGCAGCGTCGTGCCTGCATTGACACCCGTTATGCTGAGGATGCTTCGTGCGCTGTTTGGCGACGATGTTATTGTAGTCGGGCCGGAGATTTACCCTGCATTATCCATCGAAATCGATCACCCGCACGAAATCGGGGCGGACCTGATCGCCAATGCTGTGGCAGTTTCAACGCGTTATAAAGAGAATTGCGTGGTCGTCGATTTTGGAACCGCATTGACTTTCACGACTGTTTCCAAAGAAAGCAAAATACTGGGGGTAGCGATACTGCCCGGTTTGGTAACAGCTGTAAAAGCATTGTTTGCAAATACGGCCCAGCTACCGGAAGTGCCATTACAGCTTCCGCCGTCGGCCATTGGTAAAAACACGGTCGAAGCCATTCAGGCGGGTATTTTGCTGGGTTACGAAGGATTGGTCAAATCGCTGTTGGGCAGGATCCGGGCGGAGCTGGGTGGTGAATGCATTGCCGTCGCGACGGGTGGCTTGTCGTCCATTATCGATACCCTGCGCGACGAGTTTACAGAAATTGACAGAAAATTAACATTGGACGGCCTCCGCATTATCGGCGAAAGCCTCAGGGCGTAGTTCTGAAATAGCCATCTGCGATCAACGGTAATTCAGTAATGGGTTTGTTGTACAAGTATGCCCAGCAGGGAATGACCACCTCTTGACTATTTCTGACAGGAATTACCCTCCGTACATACAAACTAGCCGCCTCATCTTCCAGAACATCCTCATATTCATCGAGTTCTTTTAGTATTTCAAGCGAAGTAAGCTGATAGATCTCTCCATGCACACGTGTAGGCGCGCCCGGCTCGTACAGTGCGCCGGGGTACCACTCCACACGGAATAATTTTCCGTTGAAATGCCCTTTTCCTATATAGTTTGAAGACAATTGCAGCTTCCTGGCATAGGGGTTGTCAAAACCCTGCATCAAAGTGCCGTAAGTAAATAAATTATATAACTTTTCCATTCTGCTGCCAGAAGATCAGAAATTCGGCTTAATGCACGACTGTATTTTTCTTATATTTACATGTAAGCTTCTTCATTATACTAATATACCGTTATGTACGAAAAGAATCTTGGTACAAAACAAAAAGCACTAAGGATCAACCTCGACCGCCGGATCTACGGATCGTTTGCGGAAATCGGGGCGGGCCAGGAAACGGCGGCTTACTTTTTCAAAGCCGGCGGCGCATCCGGAACCATCGCCAAAACCATGTCGGCCTATGACATGACGTTCAGCGACGCGATATATGGAACAGAGGAGGGCGGAAGGTATGTGGTAGAATCACGCCTGATGAAAATGCTCAACCGCGAGTATAACCTCGTGGAAAAGCGGCTTTCGGAAAAGCGGGGTGTAGACAGCACATTTTTTGCCTTCGCGAATACCGTAGTAGCCCTCAATTTTCAAAAAACGAACGAATCTCATGGCTGGATCGGCCTGCAATTTCAGCTCACGCCCATGGGCCCGACAAACTACGTCGTGATCCACGTGCGCATGCGCGACGACGAGAATATCCTGCAACAGCAGGCACTGGGCATTATCGGTGTAAACCTGATTTACGGCTGTTATTATTATCATAAATCGCCGGAAATACTTTTGATGTCGCTCATGGACGATCTGACGATCGACCGGATCGAAATCGATATGGTTCGTTTCAGCGGACCCGATTTCGCGAAAGTCGATAACCGCCTGATGAGCCTGCGGCTTGTGAAGAATGGATTCACGGATGCTGCATTGTTCGGTAGCGACGGCGGGGTGTTGCAGCCCTCGGAAGCGTTGTACAAAAAGCACATCCTCATGATGCGCGGCCGCCTGCGCCCGATCACGAATGTGCATATCGACCTGATCAGCAACGGCCAGCGCCAGTTTCTGGCAGAAGAGGATGTGGACGAGTCCAAAGTCGTACTCATTTCGGAGCTGACCCTACATAACCTCAAAGCCGGAGACCGGGATATTGACGAAAAGGATTTCCTCGACCGCGTGGATATTCTCTGCTCGCTGGGGCATATGGTGATGATTTCCAACCATCATGAATATTACCGGCTCGTCGCTTACCTCTCGCGGCTTACCAAATTGAAATCCGGCTTGCTTCTGGGTAGCCCGAATTTGCAGGATATTTTCGAAGAAAAGCATTATCAGTTCCTCCAAGGAGGCATTCTCGAATCATTTGCGACGTTGTTCAGCCGGAAGGTAAAGCTCTACATTTACCCGACATTGCAGCCGGACGGATCGGTGTACAGCTGTGAGAACTTCCGCGTGCCGGATCATTTGCGGCCGTTGTTCCAGTATCTGATCGTCAACGACAAGATCGAGGATATCAAGAATTACAATACCGAGCATATGCACATCACCACCGACCTGGTGCTTGAAATGATCAAGCGGGGCGAGCCGGGTTGGGAGAAGCTGGTGCCGGAGAATGTGGCTCAGATGATTAAGGAGAAGTCGCTTTTCGGATTGCCTAGCGAACATAATTATGTCGATACGGTGAAGCAGATTCACCAGGCTGTCGGGAATTTGTAAAAGCCAAGAAGGCACTAAGGAGCACGAAGGGCATTCGTGTTAATTAGTGCCTTCGTGGCAATAAAAAGTAAGCTAAGGCACTTCTTAGCTTTTGGATATAAATTCCCCCTTATGTCCAAAATTCTTGACCCGCCCACCACTTTTCTGGGGAGACTGCGTTACCTCGGTCCCGGTTTCATCCTTTCAGCCGCCATTGTAGGCTCCGGCGAGCTTATCGCCACCACCGCGTTAGGTGCCAAAGCCGGGTTCGTCATGTTCTGGCTGATCATCCTTAGTTGCCTCGCCAAAGTCGCATTACAACTGGAATTTGGTAAGAATGCCATTTACACCGGCACCTTCATCATGCACAATTTCAACAGCCTCCCCGGACTCAGGCTCAGAAAGGCACACTGGAGCATCTGGTTATGGCTGTCATTACAAGGGTTGAAACTATTGCAGGTTGGCGGCATCGTCGGAGGGGTAGGCATTGTGCTGAATATGGCGTTTCCGCTTGTCTCGGTTAATTTCTGGGCTATCATTTCTGTATTGATCACTTCCTTCTGGGTTTATAAAGGCAATTACGGCGCGGTCGAAAAAGGCTCGCTGGTGATGATCGTGCTTTTTACAGTCGTGATCCTGATATCGTTGTTTTCTCTTCAGTGGACAAAGTATGCCATTCATTGGGCGCAAATTGAAAGCGGGTTCCAGTTTTCGCTGCCGACGGCACTGGTCGCAACGGCATTCGGCGCTTTTGGTATTACGGGTGTCGGCGGTGATGAAATCATGTATTACAATTACTGGTGCATCGAAAAGGGTTACGCCGCCTATACCGGACCGAATGACGGATCGAAGGAATGGTCCGAGCGTGCGAAAGGCTGGTTTCAGGTGATGTACCTCGATGCGGTGATGTCGATGGTCGTGTATACCATTGTTACCGCAGCATTTTACCTGCTCGGAGCGGCCGTTTTGCATTCCGGAGGCATAGTTCCCGAAGGTTATCAGATGGTTGAAACACTTTCCCGCATTTTTACCGAGACATTAGGCCCGTGGGCGAAGAATATCTTCCTGATCGGTGCATTCTTCGTGCTTTATTCCACATTATTTACCGCCGCCGCCAGTTGGGCACGCGTATGGGCCGATGCATTCGGGCAGATCGGCTGGATGCGGTTTGAATCTTCGCAGGAGCAGAAAAAGAGCATTGGCATACTTGCATGGGTGCTGCCGGCGGTCTGGTGCATTCTGTTTCTCTTTTTCCAGGCTCCCGTGAGGATGGTTATCCTCGGCGGCATAGCCACTTCTGTGTTGCTGCTGCTGGTCGTGTACGTGTCGCTGGTATTCCGTTACCGGGAGTTGCCCGTGGTGTTAAAGCCCACCGTAACTTATGATGCTTTCTTCTGGATCAGCGTGCTGTCTATTCTGTTCGTAAGCGGCTACGGGATTATTCAAATTATCTAGCAGGGGAATAGTACTTAATTTAAAATGAGTAGTATTTTTTGGTAGTAGACTAATAGGGGAGCTGCTTCTTAATTTCGTCTAACTGATTGCCGGTCAGAATGCTTGTGCCGGGTCTACTTTCGCAATCCTAAATTCTTTCATATGGACAAACCAGTCGAGGTGTCGAGAAGAAATTTTATAAAAAACACAACGGGAGCTGCGGTAGCGCTCTCGATCCCTGCCATCATTCCCGCGAGCGCCTTCGGTGCGAACGACCGCGTACGCGTGGCCGTGCTGGGCGTGAACGGACGCGGGCAGAGCCACATTTCCGGGTTTAACGCCCTGAGCAATGTGGAAGTGGCGACGCTCTGCGATCCGGACAACAATATTCTGCAAAAACGGGCGCAGGAATTCGAGCAGAAGACGGGCAAGAAGGTCAAAACCGAAAATGACCTGCGCAAAGTTTTTGACGATAAAACGATTGATGCTGTCAGCATTGCCACGCCTAACCACTGGCATGCATTAGCTGCGATCTGGGCTTGCCAGGCTGGAAAGGATGTGTATGTCGAAAAACCGGGCTCGCACAACCTGCACGAAGGCCGCAAGCTCGTGGAGGCTGCTCATAAATACAAAAGAGTGGTGCAGCACGGCGTGCAACTCCGAAGCTCCGAAGCATTGAAGGAGGCTGTCAAGCACCTCCGCGACGGACTGATCGGCAACGTGTACATGGCCCGCGGCCTCGTGTACAAATGGCGTCCCGATATCGGCGACCGCGGCACAGAGCCCGTACCAGCAGGCCTTAACTACGACCTCTGGACCGGTCCGGCCGAAATGAAGCCATTCTCGCGCAATTACGTGCATTATGACTGGCACTGGCACTGGAACTACGGCAATGGCGACATTGGGAACCAGGGCATACATGAAACGGATATGTGCATGTGGGGCCTGGGCGTTGAAACCTTCCCGGACAAAATCACATCCTCAGGCGGCAAATTCCTCTGGAACGACGCAAAGGAGACCCCGGAAGTGCTGAGCTCGTCATTTGTGTATACCAAAGAAAAGAAGATCATCGAATTCGAAGTGCGGCCATGGATGACGAATGATGAGGGTGGGGTAGGCATTGGCAATATCTTCTATGGCTCGGAAGGCTATATGGTAGTTAAAGGTTATGATTACTATGAAACTTTTCTAAGCAAAGACAAAAAGGCCGGCCCTTCGCGCAAAGCGGGTGGTGATCACTACAAAAACTTTATTGACGCCGTTGTTGCCAAAGATCCCAAACTGCTCAATGGCCCAGTTGAAACCGCGCATTTATCCTCCGGTTTGGCACATTTAGGCAACATCGCCTACCGCACCGGCCGCGCACTGACATTTGACAACAAAACGGAGAAGTTTGTAGGGGATGATGAGGCTAACAAGCTGCTTACGAGGAAATACCGTTCGCCTTATGCGCTGCCGCAGGTGGTGTAGTGTTCAGGGGGATCTAGGAATTATTGTTTAATTGAAAGTTCTCTTTATGAGAACTTTTCTTATATTCACACACTTTATATGAAGATACATCTGATTAGAAAAGAGAATATTAAAGGATTCATTCGGGATCATGCGAGAAGCGAGTCTTCATTTGAAGAATGGCTTGGAAGGCTAAAAGGCGCAAACTGGCGAGCTCCTGAGGATATCCGTGATAATTATCCGACCGTTGATTTTCTTGGTAACGGATGTCCCAGGGTCGTTTTCGATATTGGTGGAAACAATTATCGCATGATTTGTAAATATGTATTTGGAAAGAGCTTTGTGCGCTTGTATGTTAGCTGGATTGGCACTCATGCAGAATATACCCATTTGTGCAAGCGCGGACTGCAATATTCAATTAATCAATTCTAGAAATGGGAGAGCTGAAATACAAAGTCATTAAAACAGAAGAGCAATACTACGAATATTGCCGTGAGCTGGAAAGACTGGATGATTCAGGTGAGGCCGAAGGGAAATATGAGGAGGAGGCCGAGCTTCTAATGGTCCTGATCGAACATTATGATGCGGAACATAGTACTTTAAATACTGATGCCGACCCTGTCGAGTTGCTGAAATTACTCATGGCGGATCATAAAATGAGGGCAAAGGATATTGCCGAGCTGCTGAATGTCAGCAAAGGATATGTTTCCGAGATTCTGAACTACAAAAAAGGTATGTCCAAGGACGTCATTCGCAAGCTGGCTACGCGTTTTGCGATGAGGCAGGAGGCATTCAATAAGCCTTACCGGTTGGAGGGTGAAAGAATGATGGAGGAAGATGAGGATGCAGTAGCGCAGGAAACCGTGCATTCGTAGAGACGAACTGAAATCGCATCAACCACAATGGTAGCGTAAATTCAATAATACACAAATAAAAAGCGGTCGGCAGATTTCCTGCCGACCGCTTTTTGCATATAAGAGCCGCTGATTAGAGCGTCGAAAAATCAAATGATTCCAGATATTTCGTGGTGAAATTGCCGGATTTGAAGCCGGGATCATCCATGAGCTTGATATGGAACGGGATCGTGGTTTTGATGCCTTCGATCACGAATTCCTGCAATGCACGCTTCATGCGGGTGAGTACCTCCTCGCGTGACTGGCCGCTCACGATCAGTTTCGCGATCATCGAGTCGTAGTTTGGCGGAATGGTGTAGCCGCTGTAAACGTGGCTGTCGATGCGAACACCGTGGCCGCCAGGGAAATGCAGGTTGGTGATTTTCCCCGGAGCAGGGCGGAAATTATTTGCAGGATCCTCCGCATTGATACGGCATTCCATCGCGTAAAGCTTTGGCGTGTAGTTCTGACCTGAAATAGGCTCGCCTGCCGCGACTTTAATTTGCTCCTTAATCAGGTCGAAATCCGTCACTTCCTCAGTGATCGGGTGTTCTACCTGAATACGGGTGTTCATTTCCATGAAGTAGAAATCACCGTGTTTGTCGACCAGGAACTCGATGGTACCGGCACCTTCGTAACCGATCGCCTGAGCGCCTTTGATGGCCGCAGCACCCATTTTCTCACGCAATTCCGGCGTGATGATCGGGGATGGTGTTTCTTCCACCAGCTTTTGGTGACGACGTTGGATCGAGCAGTCGCGTTCCGAAAGGTGGCATACCTTGCCGAACTGGTCGCCGATGATCTGGATTTCGATGTGACGTGGCTCTTCCACGAACTTTTCGAGGTACAAACCATCGTTTCCGAATGCAGCGGCAGATTCCGTACGGGCGTCTGTCCATGCTTTTTCGAAATCTTCCGGCTTGTTGATGATCCGCATTCCGCGGCCACCGCCACCGGCAGTTGCTTTCACGATAACCGGATAACCAATGCCTTCTGCGAGTTCTTTGCCTTGCTCAACGGATTCGAGCAAGCCTTCCGAGCCTGGTACGACTGGTACGCCGGCTTTGATCATCGTCGCTTTCGCAGTAGCCTTGTCGCCCATCCCGTTGATTTGGGCGGCGGTAGCACCGATGAATTTGATGCCGTAATCAGCGCAGATTTGCGAGAATTCGGCGTTTTCAGACAAGAATCCGTAGCCCGGGTGGATCGCATCCGCGCCGGTTACTTCCGCTGCCGAAATGATATTTTGAATGCTCAGGTACGATTGCCTGCTGGGCGGAGGACCGATACAAACGGCCTCGTCGGCAAACCGTACGTGAAGGCTGTCGCGATCGGCTGTCGAGTAAACCGCGACAGTTTTGATGCCCATTTCACGACAGGTCCTGATTACACGCAGGGCGATTTCACCCCGGTTAGCAATGAGTATCTTTTTAAACATGTAGTTCAGTGAGTTTTTGTTCGCTGCGTTATGCAGGTTCAACCAGGAACAACGGCTGGTCGAATTCTACCGGTGTTGCGTTTTCAACCAGGATCTTCACGATTTTACCTGATACTTCGGATTCGATTTCGTTGAACAGTTTCATCGCCTCGATCACGCAAACTACTTTTCCGGGCTTGATCTCATCACCGATGTTGGCAAATGCAGGTGTTTCCGGGCTTGATGCGCGGTAGAATGTACCGATCATCGGGGATTTAATGGTAATGAGGTTCGAAGAAGCTGGTTCTTTGGAAACCGCCGGCTCTGCCGAGGCGACCGGTGCAGCTGCCGCCGGAGCCGCAGAAGCGATTGCTGGTGCAGGTGCCGCAACAGGTGCCGAAGTGTAGGCCACTACCGGTGCAGTTGCAAAGCGTTTTACCTTGATTTTCAGGTCTGCCGTTTCAATATTCACTTCATCAAGTCCCGACTGGGCGATGAAGTCAATCAGTTTTTGGATTTCTTTGGTTTCCATTTAATTAAGATTTAACCCTTTCTACGTAATCGTATGTGCGCGTATCGACTTTGATTTTCTGGCCTTCTTCGATGAACAAAGGAACCATAATCCGGGCGCCTGTTTCTACCTCGATGGCTTTCTTGGGAGAGTTGGCGGTGTCGCCTTTCAGGCCTGGCTCCGAGTAGGTAACGGTCAGCTCAACAAATGGAGGCAATTCGCAAATCAGCGCAGCATCGTTTTCAGTATTGATCAGGATCTCAACTTCCTGTCCTTCCTTCATCAGGTCGGCGTTGGTCACCAGTTTTTCGTCGATCAATACCTGGTCGAATGTCTCGGAGTTCATGAAGTTGAAGCCAACCTCGTCTTTATATAGGAACTGGAACTTGTGTCTCTCCACACGTACAGGCGTAATGCCTGCGCCTGACGAGAATGTATTGTCCAGGACTTTGCCGCTAGTAAGGCTTTTCAGTTTGGTACGTACGAACGCGTTGCCTTTACCGGGTTTCACGTGTTGAAATTCAATCACCTGAAAAAGATCATGGTTGAAGTGAATCACCAAACCGTTACGCAAATCTGCAGTAGTTGCCATTTTTATGCTAATGAATTGTATGATAATGCTTTAATGAAAATCACAGGCCTAGGCTCCGATACCCCATTTGAGATACAGCGCGCCCCAGGTAAAGCCTCCGCCAAAAGCGGCAAGTATGAGGTTGTCTCCCTTTTTAAGTTGTGATTCATAATCCCACAGGCAAAGCGGGATTGTCGCCGCCGTGGTATTTCCGTATTTGTGTATGTTCATCATCACCTTGTCCATCCCGACGCCCATGCGGTTGGCCGTCGCTTCGATGATCCGTCGGTTGGCCTGGTGAGGCACCAGCCATGCTACGTTATCACTGTTCAGGCCATTGCGCTCCATAATATCGGCAGCAATGTCGGCCATGTTTGTTACAGCGAATTTGAAAACCTGTGCACCATCCTGATAAACATAATGAAGCCTGTTATCTACCGTTTCATGGGTGGGCGGATAGCGGCTCCCTCCGGCTTTCTGATTAAGGTAGGGGAAACCTGCACCGTCCGATTTGATGATCGAATCTAGGATGCCGTTTCCTTCAGTATCCGGTTCGAGCAGCACAGCGCCTGCGCCGTCACCGAAAAGGATACAGGTCTTGCGGTCGGTATAGTCGACGATGGCGGACATTTTATCCGAACCTACGACGATGACTTTTTTATATTTTCCGGTCTCGATAAACTGCGAGCCGAGTGTCAGTGCATAAATAAAACCTGAACAAGCTGCCTGGATATCGAAGCTTCCGATGTTACGGATGCCGGCCATATCGCAGATGAGGTTCGCTGTGCAGGGGAAAACAAAGTCAGGTGTGGTGGTAGCGCAGATGAGCAGATCAATTTCTTCGGGGCGTGTATTGGTTTTGGCAAGCAATCCCTTCACTGCCTCTGCACCCATATGTGAACTTCCTAAACCTTCACCTTTTAGAATACGCCTTTCTTTGATACCTGTGCGGCTAACGATCCATTCATCGTTCGTCGCAACCATTGTTTCCAATTCTGCATTAGTCAACACGTAATCAGGTACATAACCTTGTATTCCTGTTATAGAGGCTTTAATATGGGTCATGATAAATCAACTATTCAAAATCCGAATAGATTTGGTAAAAAGGGACAGTTTCAGTTTTTTCATAGTCATGTGGTTGTCAGCATCCGTCGTTAGCTCAATGCCTGGGCTATGTGCTGGTAAGCTTTGGATTTTACCTGCTTGTAAGCCCAGTCAACCATATTTTTGATGGCCAGCGGTGTCGATACCCCGTGTGCGATCATCACATTTCCATTAACCCCGATAATGGGACTGCCTCCGATGGACTCGTAGTTCGTCTGGTCGATAAAATCGTCCTGGAAACCTCTTTTCTTTGAAATCTCGTACAGAGACTCTCCGAGTTTAAACAAAATATTACCCGTAAAGCCGTCGGTTACGATCACGTCGGCCTTGTTGGTGAAGAGATCTTTCCCTTCGATATTTCCGATGAAATTGATGCGCTTGTTTTGTTTCAGCAGGGGATAGGTAGCCTGGGAAGTGAGAGAGCCTTTTTGCTCTTCTTCCCCGATATTCATCAATGCAACCCGCGGCTTGTCGATCTGGAAAGTATGCTGGGCGAAAATCGAGCCGATTTCACCAAACTGGGAAAGTACTTCTGGTTTGCAATCGGCATTGGCGCCAATATCGAGCATGACGGCGTAACCGCCTCCTACTTGCGGCACCAGCCCTGCGATGGCAGGACGAAGGATACCTTCAATGGCTTTAATGCTGAAAAGGGCGCCCACGTGCATTGCGCCTGTATTTCCTGCACTGCAGAATATGTCTACCTCTTTTTCTTTCAGAAGCTTGAAACCTATTCCGATACTGGAATTGGGTTTTTGAGAAAGGGCTTTGGTAGGATGTTCCCCCATCTCGATAACATCTTCTGCGTGAACGACGTCAACATTAGTAGGGGTGAAATTGTGCTGGTTGAAGATGTCCCAGATCACGTTTTCACGTCCAATTAAAACGATTCTCGCCTCGGATGGTAGCTCAGAAGAGGCTTGGATGACCCCTTCAACAATTGCTTGCGGAGCTAAATCTCCCCCCATAGCATCTACCGCAATTTTCATTTACACGCTGTTATTTTGACAAATAAGTTAGAAACCGAAGGTGTAAATTTAGCAGATGTGCCGCAGTAAAAAAGAATTTCGCAACAACTTTTATAGGGCTGCTGCGAAATTGAATTGCTCATCGACTGAAACTAAACCGTTTTAGTATAGTTTTCAACTACAACTTTACCTCTGTAAACCAGGTTGCCTTCGTGTACGTGTGCACGGTGCAATTGGTGGATTTCTCCGGTTGTAGCATCAGTTCCCAACTGCTTTCCGGTAAGGAAATCGTGCGCTCTGCGTGAATCGCGACGGGTGCTGGAATGTCTCCGCTTAGGATGTGCCATGATATTTTTTGTCTATTGTTTACGATTTATGTCCATAGGCTGAAACCTATGGCTACTATTACTACTTTTTCAATTTTTTGAGCGCTTCCCATCTTGGGTCAACTTTCTCTTCTTCCTCGCTTTCGTCTCCTTCTTCCGCGTCGCCCGAAGTGTAAACCAGCATTCCTTCTTCCTCGTCGTCTTCGAGGTCAAACTCGTCTTCTTCGGTACGCAGGCTCGGGTGGAGCTTCTTCACGGGCAACGATAACGCGATAAAATCGAAAATATAACGCGCTACATTGATCCTGTTCGTGTTACGGCTGATGATCTCGATCTCTTCCGTGAGTTCCTCGTTGTGATCGCCGAACTTTAATATGATGCGTTCGTCGGAATCCACCGGTTCTTCGAAGGTCTCCAGGCTGCGGTCGCAAGTCAGGGTTACGCTTCCTATTGTGTGAAAACGGAGCTGGATCATCGTCGCCGATTTGTTCAGGACAACGTGCGTTTTAAAGTGCCCGTGTTCAATCAGATCCTGCTCCATTTCTTCAAAAAAAGCGTCGCCAGACTCCATATCATAGTCATACTGTTTGTCTTCCAAACCGTAAATGTCTATGTTGTATTTACTTAGCTCTTTCACTTTTTCTGTCAAAAGGAGTGCAAAGGTAATGTGTTTCAGTTTAATAAAAAACATTGGGCCGGAAAATTGTTGCTATCCGGCAGTAATCCTTGGTGTTATCAGATTTTTCGTGCCGGATTGCCAAAATAGGTAGCTCCCGCCGGTACATTCTCGACAACCACCGATCCCGCACCGATCCGTGCATTCTTTCCTACTTCAATTCCTGCTACAATTACCGCCCCTGAACCAATGAATACACCATCGGCCAGTTTTACGCGGTCATTAATGATCGCACCCGCTCCAACCGTCACGAAGTCGCCCACGATAGCCGAAGTGTCGATGATTGCGCCGGTTTGTACCAGGCAATGGTGCCCTACGACGGTGCGTGCTCCCACTGTGGCGCGGGCCGCGATGAAGTTACCGTGCCCGATCGCCGCCATGCCCGAGATCACCGCGCTGTCGTGGACCGCATTTACAGGCATCATCTTGTAATCCTCGTTCAGCGTTTCCACGAGCCGCTCCCGTACCGAGCGCTCGCCGATGGCGACAAATGCCTCGCATTTGGAACCTATTATATTAAGGAAGCTCGTGTCATCGGTATTGCCGAGTACGGTCACTTCGCCGAACTCTTTGCCATGCAGCTCCGCATGGTCGTCGAGGAAACCGTAAACGAGTACATTATTTCTTCTGAAAATATCGAGGGCCTGCATACCGAGGTCGCCGGCGCCGAAGATTAAAACGGGGTTTTCCATAATTGATGTTGATATTGAACAAAAAGCCTTCATCTGAGTGGTTAGTTCAAATGAAGACTTAAAATTTACGCCAGGCTGCAATTACAGGAATGTAACCCTGAAAACAAACGGGCTGCCATAAGGTGACAGGTTTTGGCCGTTGTATTTATCTATCTGGCTGTCGTAGCTGAAATTGTACAATGCTGTTAAATGCACCGCTTTGATAAACTTTCCACCTAGCGGTTGTGAATATGAGGCCCCCGCCATAGGAGAGCCCAGCCATTTTCGCTTCTGATACGAGGCTTCAACATTTAACGCCTCAAATTCACCAATGATATTAACTTCTGGAATCACACTGTACATCAGAAACCCCCGGCCACCATAGTTTATGGTGTTGATTTCATAATATTTGTAGCGAAAATACATGATGGTAGCCCCCACACCCCCAACGAGTCTTTCGGTCAGGTGATAACCCGCCATTGGCGAAAGGTTGATGTTCGTAACGGTTCCCAGGCTCAATCCAAAACTTCCGCCCAGCCTCAGGCGATCGATAAACGATTTGTTCTTAAAATCGTCCAATTTCTTCTTTTCTGCCAGAACGGGCTTCTGGTCCTGGGGTTTTCTTTCAACGGGAGGCACTTCCTTTCTTTCCGGTTGATCCTTCCGAAGCGAGTCGGGGCGGTAGTATTCATCGTTCTGGGCCATAAGCGAAGGACTGATCAAAACCGCCAGAAGGAACAGGATTGGCAGGAGGATTTTACTTTTCATCTTAAAATCGTTTATTTTATAATGTTGTAACTGGTAACGTAGGACTATCTGATTTTTGTCTACTGGAAACTGCGCATCCGGCCCCTCTTAACACCACGCGTTTCGTCTATGCTTTATCACATTTCGGTACCAGACCCACAATCCCGTTTTCTTGACATTACCTATTCCATTTCCGAAATCAATAGCGAACAGATCGAAATCCAGCTGCCGGCGTGGCGCCCGGGCCGGTACGAGCTGCAAAACTTCGCCAAAAATATTCAATTTATCGAAGCAATATCAGCCGCCGGTCACAAACTGCCCTTGCATAAGGTAACCAAAGACCGATGGCGGGTTGGAACTGCGGGTGAAAACGAGGTGCGTATACATTATACTTATTACGCATCCATTCAAAATGCGGGCAGCAGTTATGTGGATGAGGAATTGTGGTACCTCAATTTCATCAACTTCTGTATGTACACCGAAGGCCGCATTACCGAGCCCTATCGCGTGGAGCTCGCTTTGCCCGAAGGTTACCAGATTGCATGCGGATTGCCATCGGCGGGAAAGAATGCATTATCGGCCAGGGATTTTTACCAACTGGTCGACAGCCCGATGCTGGCTTCGGAAACTTTGCAGAAATGTGAATATGAAGTCCGCGGCATTCAGTTCAAAATATGGATGCATGGTAACCTCAAACCCAACTGGCGGCGTATCGAGCGCGATTTTCGCCGCTTCTCGCGGGAGCAGATTGCCATGATGGGGGAGTTTCCTGAAAAGGATTATCATTTCCTGAACCTGATCCTGCCCACGGCATTCTACCACGGCGTGGAGCACCAGAACTCCACCATGATCGTTTTGGGTCCCGACGATGAGGGTGAAGGCCTCTATTCCGACCTCCTGGGCGTGAGCTCGCACGAGCTTTTCCATGCCTGGAATATCATCCGTATCCGTCCGGCGGAGCTTTTGCCCTATGATTTTACCAAGGAAAATTACTTCCGCACCTGCTTCGTAGCCGAAGGGTGTACTACTTATTACGGCGACCTTTTCCTGAGACGAGCGGGCGTTTTCAATGAGGAAACGTATGTGAAAGAATTGCAGGTTTATATGAAGCGGCATTTTGAAAGCAGCGCACATGCCGCACAATCGCTGGCAGAATCGTCATTTGACCTTTGGCTCGATGGTTACGAAAAGGGCATTCCCAACCGTAAAGTATCGGTTTACCATAAAGGCGCTTTGGTAGCGCTCATTCTCGACTTGTATTTAAGGAAGAAAACCAATCACGCCCAGTCGCTGGATGACGTAATGAAGCTGCTATGGGTGCGTTTCGGGAAGCCGTTCGTCGGGTATTCGCTCGAAGATTACATCGGTATTGTGGAGGAAGTGGCAGGCGAGTCGCTGGAATGGTATTGGGAGGAATGCATTTTCAGCGCCACACCACTCGAAGACCGCCTGAATGAGGCACTCGCATTTGTAGGATTGCAAATGTCGGTTTTCAGCAACGGTAATGTGCAACTGAATGTGCTGGATGATTTCAAAGCGCAAGTGCAGCGTGAAAAATGGCTTGGAACCGTGCAGGTGCTGACGGTCGAAGAGGAGGAGTTGGAGGGGGAGGAGGAAGAGTAACGATTTTGCATGCCCGCCATGGACCGCCGACCGTCATCAAACAAGCTCTGCCTGCAATGCACCTTCCAGATCACCGTATTGGTAGGTGAAGCCGGTTTCGTTTGCTATCCGCTCATTCACGACATAATTTCCTCCCAGCACAACCGCCGCCATTTCTCCGAAGGCGAGTTTTAATGCAAATGCAGGGACATTTGGGAACCACTGCGGGCGGTGAAGAACTTTGCAAATGGCTCTTGTGAGGCCTTCGTTGGTTATGGGCGGTGCCGCAACGGCGTTGTAGGCCCCTTGCCAGTTTTCGTTTTCAAGGGCTTCAATGTACAATCTGCACATATCGTCGAGGTGGATCCAGGAAATCCATTGTTTGCCCGAACCCAGCGGTGCACCTACACCGAAGCGAGCGGGTAATGCTATTTTGGGGATTGCGCCGCCGTTTTTGCTGATGACTATGCCGGTACGGAGCTTGACGGTTCTTGTACCCAATGCGGCAACTTCGTCCGCGGCTTTTTCCCATTCGATGCTCACATGCGCGAGGAAATCGTTTCCGGCGGGTGTTGCTTCGGTATTTCGCTTGTCTCCCGTATCCTGGCCATAATAGCTGATGCCTGAGGCCGATGCGAACGCTGCCGGTTTTATCTTTTTTTCGGCGAGCTTTCGGGCGATGAGACTGATCGATTCGGTGCGGCTTTCGAGAATGGATTTTTTGCGTTCTTCGGTCCAGCGTCCCTCGCCTACATTGGTACCTGCCAAATGCACGAGAAAATGCAGGTTATCGAGTGCTCCTTCTTCGATATAGCCCTTTTTGATATCCCATTCAAAGACCTGAACGGAAGGGATACTTGCCTTTTTTCGGCTCAGGAATGCGACTTCGTAGCCTTTATCGAGTAACATTTGTGTCAGCCGCTTGCCGATAAGGCCTGTGCCGCCGGTGATCAATACTTTCTTTCCCATAAAAAGCGGTTCGAAAAAAGCATACCAGGCTAGATTTCGGGCTGTTGCGAGCCATCATGGGGCGACGCTTCCTGCTCGATCGCCTGCGTTACGCGCGCGATCATTTCTTCCACCGATTCGTCGGGCCGGAAATGCATGGGTGGTTTGAACTGTACGGTCAGCCTGGTGTTCCGTTTCTTAAAACGTAACCCTTTTTTATCAAAAGCCCTTCTGAAACCATTAATGACGACCGGAATGACGATAGGGCGATGGTCGTTGATCAGGTGCGCAGTGCCTTTACGTACAGGGGCATACGGTTTGGTGGTTCCTTGCGGGAAACTCACCACCCAGCCATGCTGCAAACCCATCCCGATGCGGTCCTGGGCGGAGGTGTCGAGCTGGCGTTTTACGTCCTCTCCGTTGGCCCGCCACGAGCGCTCGATGGTAATGGCCCCACCCATACTAAACACTTTGGGTAAAAAACCACCTTTCATCGTTTCCGCTGCGGCCACGTAGTACATTCTTGCCCTGGGTGAAAGCAGGTAAAACGGAGGGGACATGGTGTCTTTATAGCCCCATTTGACGGCACAGAAAATATGGAAGAATGCGATAACGTCGGCGAAATAGGTTTGGTGGTTCGACAGGAAAAGTACGCCCTGATCGGGCAGGTCGATGAGGTTTTCGGTGCCTGTAATGCGGATTTTATTGACGGCCGTATAACGATAATACGTAAACCAGCCCAATATGAATATTAGTAATCTTTTGACAGACAGGAAGTTGCCGAACGGGTCTTTCTCGAAAAGGCCCAGGAAATCGAGCCGGGCCAGCCAGGAAGGAAGTGCGCTATATGTGATCTTTTTAAAACTCATAGTGCAGTAAATGCGGCATGCTCTGGGGGGCATGCAATGAAGGTCAGCGTTGTTTGTATCAAAAGTTTTGTTCCACCCGGGTGGAGCCCGTTTCCGGACGAAGACGTAATTTAGATAATATGCGAGCGGAATGGAAAATATTTTTGAGGATCGCCGGTGTGGACCATAGACCATTGACCATCGACTGCGGACCATGGTCTATGGTCGACATCGCGGTCAGCAGTCACTATTTGGCATGATTCTTTGCATATAATTCGTGAGAACTTTTAATTTTGACCAATCCCTTCATTCAAGTCATTTTTAGAATTTTATGAAAATGAAATACTCATTTCGCATTCTGCCCGCGTTTGTGGCGGTGGGAATGCTGGCAGGTTGTTCCAAAAATCCGGTGACCGGTAAGAAAGAGATCGTCTTTATGTCGCAAGAGAAAGAGATCGCGCTCGGAGCCGAATCGCACCCGTCTATTGTTGCCACAATGGGCATTTATGACGATAAGAACCTGCAATCTTTCATCAACGAAAAGGGTATGGCTATGGCGAAGATCTCGCACCGGCCCGATTTACCCTACAAATTCTTCATCGTGGACTCCCCGGTGGTCAACGCGTTTGCCGTACCCGGCGGTTACGTATATTTTACCAGGGGGATTATGGCACATTTTAATAATGAGGCCGAATTCGCCGGAGTACTGGGCCACGAGATCGGCCACATTACAGCCCGGCACTCAGCCCGGCAGCAGACTTCCCAGATATTAGGGCAGGTTGGTCTGGCGGCAGGGATGGTACTCTCCCCACAGGTGCGTGCGATGGGTGAGCAGGCGCAGCAGGCATTAGGCTTGCTATTTTTGAGTTACAGCCGTGACCACGAGACCGAGTCCGATAAAATCGGTGTCGACTATTCAAGCAAGATTGGCTATGACGCCAAAGAAATGGCCGATTTTTTTGGTACGCTCAAAAGGATCTCCGAGAAAGCCGGCCAGGCGATCCCGACGTTCCAATCGACCCACCCCGATCCGGGCGACCGTATGACGAAGGTGGGCAAGCTGGCTACCGAATACCAGACCGCACACCCGGGCAAGTACAATGTGAACCGGGATGTGTATTTGCGCAAGATCGACGGCATTATTTATGGGAACGACCCTCAGCAGGGCTTTGTAGAGAACAACAACTTCTATCACCCGTCGCTGAAATTCCAGTTCCCGGTACCGAGCGGCTGGCAGTATGAAAATTCGCCCGTACAATTCCAGATGGCGGCCAAAGATGGTAAGTCGATGATGCTGTTCACCCTGGCCCAGGGCAAGACATTAGAGGAGGCGGCGCAGACGGTGGTGAAAAATTACAGTTTAAAAGTGCTTGAAAACGATAAAGCAACCATTAATGGCAATCCGGCGCTGGTGATGGTGTCGCAGCAGGTGGAGCAATCGCAAACCGGCCAGGCAGCCGCGGCAACGGCCAACACCTTGCAGGTAGGTACGTGGCTGATCCAGTATGGGGGCAATATTTACGCCATCCACGGTGTGGCTACGGCCGGAAACTATGCCGCCAATGCGGGACAGTTCCGCTCAGTAGCACAAGGCTTCAAATCGGTTTCGGACCAGAGTATCCTCAACCGCCAGCCAGAGCGCATCCGCATTAAAGCTGCCCAACGCGATGCAACGTTGCGCGAGGTATTGAAAGACAACAACCAGCCAGACGGCAAGCTCGACGAACTAGCTATTATCAATGGTATGGCGTTAACGGATAAGGTGGCCAAAGGGTCGCTTTTCAAGACGCTGGGCAAGTAGGAGAAGCATAGACTGATGACTCGAGGGCGGTATGGGGGATCATGCCGCCCTCGTACGCATATAGGTGCCCCAATGTCTGGCGCGTACCACCTGCGGCGCGGCAACTGTCTGGGTCAGCCAGCCAGGGTGTTGGCTACTAACCCTAGGCTTAAGCCTGGAGTTGGGGGGCGTATCAGGAGTCACGAGGGCTTCAGCCCAAGCCACTCATCCCAACAATCCAACCATTGATCACCTTATCAAAAACTTTTTCGTTTGAAACTTGGTTGATATATCAACACAATTTACCTTTGTATCATCATGAGCGCAAACATAGATAGCTGGCAGAACCTTAGGGAAGAATTAAAGAACTCTTTGCAGTTCAAACTGGGGGCCGTTACGAAGACGGTTTTTAAGAAAATGAATGCAGAGCTTGTCAATGAAGGTATACCCGTTCTGGCCGAGCAGCTGCCTATTCTTATGGTTGTATATTTCCAGGAACAGGCGCGTACGCAGCAGGACATTGCGAATATTTTGCAAAAAGATAAAGCGGGTATCCAGCGTTCTGTTCAAACATTACATAAGGATGGTTTCCTGAAAATTGAAAGTGATATTGAGGACAAAAGAAAGAACCTGATATCACTTACACCGAGCGGGAAGTTTGTCTGCGAACGCATTCAATCGCTTGCGATCGCTTTCAATAACCAGATTATGGAGCATTTTACGGAGCAGGAATGGACGACGTTTCTGGGGTATCTGGACCGCGTCGTCAAAATAGTAGACAAATAAATTTTTTTAGATTAATAGTTGATATATCACCAGTAGAGGGGTCAACTATCTACCATTAGCCACAAATAATCAACAACAGGTCAAAATGAAAAGTAAATGGATAGCCGCAATGATCGCAGTCGCCGCTTCGGTGGTGCCGGGCTGGGCGCAGACGCGCCTGACCCTGAAAGATTGCATTGCCTACGGGATCAAGAATAATGGTAATGTCAAAATAGCTCAGTATAAGGAGAGTACGTCGGTTCAGCAGGGGCGTGAGGCTTTGGCGGGATATTTGCCGCAGGTAGCGGGTACTGCCTCACTCGACGATAACCTGAAACTGCAATCGACCGTATTGCCGGGTGCGCTTTTCGGAGGGGAGGACCGCCGGGTGGCGCTGGGCACCAAATACCAGAGCAACGCGTCGGCACAGGTCGACCAGGTGATTTTCGACCAATCGCTACTGGTGGGCATCCAGGCCAACAAGCCGAATCAGGAGAATGCCGTATTGAACTCGCGCAAGACGAAGGAGACGATCATATATAATGTAGCGAATGCCTATTATCAGGTGTTTGTGACCTCCCAGCAGGTAGCACTTTTGAAGGATAACCTGGACAAAACCAGCCAGATCCTGGCCACATTGAAACTGCAACTCGATAATGGCGTAATCAAAAAAGTGGATTACGACCGCACGCAAGTGAATTTGAACAACATTAAATCGCAGTTGACCCTGGCTGAAAGTAATCTGACGCTTTCTGAAAACCAGCTGAAATTCCAGATGGGAATGCGGTTGAGCGAGCAGCTTGAACTGGCGGATAACCCGCTGGATCAGCCTTTAAAACTCGTGGAACCCGGTGCATTCGATGCTTCCAACCTCACCGATTTCAAAATACAGAACCTGAATATGGAATTGCAGGGCCTGGAAAAAGCGCGCATCAAGGCAGGCTATTTACCCAAAGTATCGGTTTATGGCCGATATGGCATGCAGGCGCTGGGTAATGAACTAGGTACTTCCTGGGGCAATTGGTTCAGCTATGGTGCAATTGGCTTGAAAGTAAACATCCCGATCTTCGATAGCTTCCGCCGCGACGCGCAATACAAACAGGCCGACCTGAATTTGATGACGCAGAAAGAGCAGCTGAAACTCAATGTACAGAACTATGAGCTGCAAAACAGCAACGCATTGACGCAGTTGCAAAAAGCGAAATCGAACCTGTCGAGTGATGAAAATAATGTGGCGCTCGCAAAAGAGGTGTACGACGTGACGACGCTGCAATACAGGGAAGGCACCGTACCGCTGACCGATTTGCTCAATGCTGAAACCTCATATAAAGAGTCTCAAAGCAACTATATCAATTCCATGCTGAGCTACTACCAGGCAAAATTAGGGTTGGAGCAATCAACCGGAACCCTGAACGAGTTCTTCACAGCATTACCGTAATACACTTCATCAACATCCACTCATTCCCCGTTCCACGGCGACTCATTAACTCATTCAAAATTATGAAGCGAAAACTCATCATCATCGGTTCCATCGCCATTATCGGCGTTCTGATCGGGATAAGGCTGGTGGCCAATAAAGCCAAGATCGACGAAAAAAATAAAGCGCCTGAAAATAAGAACGTCACCATTCCTGTTACGGCCATAGCCGTGAAGGAAGGCAGTGCCGATCAGCAACTGATCAGGACAGGTAGTCTTATTCCTTTTAAAGAAGCGGAAATTATGGCAACCGCAGCGGGTAAGGTATTGGCAGTCAGGTACGAGCTTGGCAGCCATGTGTCACAAGGTACAACGATTGTGAAAGTGGACAGTAAGTTAAAAGAACTGACACTGGAAGCTACCGAGTTGAATATCAATAAACTGAAAAAGGATACCGACCGCTATTCCAAATTGCTGGCAGGTAATGCGGCCACCGAAGTTCAGGTGAACGATACCAAATACAACTACGACAATGCGTTGAATCAGGCCGAGCAGATCAAACAGCAGATCAGCGACGCGTCCATTCAGGCGCCGATCAGCGGCCGCATTGTGAAGAAGAATATCGAGCCGGGCGAGTTTGTGAATGTAGGTACTTCGCTGGGGACGATTCTCGATGTGTCGCGGCTGAAAGTGCAGGTGATGATCAATGAAAATGATGTGTATAAACTCAAAGAAGGTCAGCACGTGCAGGTGAGCACCAGTATTTTCCCTGGTAAAAGGATCGACGGCGTGATCTCGTACATCGCCCCGCAAGGCGATGAGTCGCACAACTATCCGGTTGAAATTGTAGTTAAAAACTCTTCCGAGTTGCGAGCCGGTACATTCGTGACCGTGGAATTCCAGCAAAAGAGCAGTGCACAATCGCTCCTGATCCCGCGCAGCGCGCTCGTGGAAAGTGTGCGTAACCCGTACGTGTACGTGGTGGAAGGCGGCGTAGCAAAACAGCGTAAAATTGAGGTGGGCCGCGAGGTAGGCGACAATGTGGAAGTGCTGGCAGGTCTGAAATCGGGTGAAACGGTGGTTACGACCGGACAGATCAACCTGAGCGAAGGCGCTGCGGTTACCATTACAAAATAAGGTTCATCAGCAAACTGAAAGAAGTATGTCAATTACCGAAGTAGCCGTAAAGAGACCGCTCTTCATAACCGTAGTATTCGTAGTATTGATACTATTCGGTTTGATTAGCTACAACCAGTTATCTTACAACCTGTTGCCTAAGTTCGAGGCGAACGTTGTGAGCGTGATGACGACCTACCGCGGCGCTTCTGCCGACGAGGTTGAAACGAACGTGACGAAGCATATCGAGGACGCCGTATCGGCCATTGAAGGGCTGGACCAGATCAACTCGACTTCCCAGGAAGGTGTTTCTTCCGTGATTATCCAGCTAAAACAAGGCGTAAGCGTCGATCTGGCGCAGCAGGAAGCTCAGCGGAAAGTGGAGCAAGTGATTTCGCTTCTCCCCGACGATGCCGACCGCCCGGTTATCAACAAGTTCTCGACCGACGAAATCCCGGTTTTGAGAATGGGTGTGACCGCAAACCTGTCGCCATCTGAACTATATGATTTGATCGACGACAAGCTGAAACCGCAGCTTTCGAACGTAACCGGCGTGGGCCAGGTGACTATTATCGGTGGTACCGAGCGCCAGATCCAGGTAAATATCAGCCAGGATAAGTTGAAGGCTTACCATTTATCGATCAGCCAGGTTTCGGCTGCGATCAACAATGCGAATACGTCCTATCCCGCCGGTCAGGTGAAAACCCAGGAAGACCAGCTTTCGATTCGTTTCGATGCGAAACTGACGACTGTCGCGAACCTGAGAAATGTCATAGTAGGTAAATCCTCGAACGGCGGACAGATCTTTTTGAGAGACATCGCGGAAGTGTACGACGGCGTAGCCGATGCTACGGCTGTGAACCACATCAACGGACGCCCATCGGTAGCATTGCAAATCCAGAAACAATCGGACGCAAATGCAGTGGATGTGAGCAAGCTCACCCGCGAGCGCCTGACGAGCCTGGAAAAACAATATGCGTCGCAGGGCCTGAAATTCAACATCGCTTCCGACCAATCTATTTACACATTGGCTTCGGCGGATGCGGTCGTGTTTGACCTTGGGCTGGCGGTACTGATCGTGTCCGTGGTAATGCTCCTTTTCCTCCACAGCTTCCGGAGCTCGATGTTTATCCTTGTGGCATTGCCTTCTTCGATGATCCCGACGTTTATTCTGATGAGTGTGCTGGGCTTCTCGCTGAACCTGATGACGCTTATGGCATTGTCGCTAGTCGTAGGTATCCTTGTCGATGACTCCATTGTGGTTTTGGAAAACATCAACCGCCACATGGAAATGGGTAAAAGCCGCTGGCAGGCGGCGTTGGATGGCCGTGCCGAGATCGGTTTTACCGCATTGGCGATCACGCTGGTGGACGTCGTGGTATTCGTGCCGCTTGCGTTGACACAGGGCCTTATCGGCAACATTCTCCGCGAGTTTTCGCTCGTGGTTGTGTTCTCGACATTGATGAGTTTGTTGGTGTCGTTCACACTCACGCCTTTGCTCGCTTCCCGTTTCGGCAAAATAGAAGTTTTGGATAAAAACAGCCTCTGGGGCCGTTTGAACCTGGGTTTTGAGAAGTTTCTGGATAATATAAAAGAAGAATATGGCCGGATCCTTACCTGGGTCCTGGGCCACAAGCGCTACATTTTCCTGCTATCCATCTTCCTGATCGTCGGCTCCATCGCATTGGTACCGGGTGGATTCGTGGGAGCGGCATTCATGCAGCAAAGCGATCGTGGCGAGTTGAACGTGTCGATCGAATTGGCGCCGACAGCGTCGGTATACCAGACGAATCAGGTAGCACAAAGGGTTGAGAAGATTCTTTTGGGTAAAAAAGAAGTGACCAAAGTGTTCACCAACGTCGGTTACAGCAGTACCGGCTTGGGAACTACTTCCAACAGCAATATCGCCGACCTGACCGTTCAACTGGTCGATAAAAAGGAGCGTAGTGTTTCTTCCGAAGAGTTCGGCCAGAATATCCAGAAGGAAATCCTGCAAATCCCGGGCGTAAAAGTGACCGTCGCACCGACCTCGATTACCGGTAATGCCAACCAGGCGCCGATCCAGGTGGCTGTGAAAGGGACCGATATGGCCGTGATCCGTAAAACTGCCGCGCAAGTGAAGGACATAGTTTCTTCGGTACCCGGTACTTCCAACGTGGATTACTCGGTGGACGATCCGAAACCGGAAGTAGGCGTAACGCTCGACCGCGAGAAAATGGCACAACTCGGCATCAATGCAGCCGAAGTAGGCGCTACATTGCAAACCGCCTTCCGTGGCGACGACCGTTCGAAGTTCAAGCAAAATGGCAAAGAATACGACATTATGGTCAACCTCGACCAGTTCGACCGCTCCAAGTCCGATGATATCCGCCACCTGACATTTGTAAACAGCCAGGGCCAGACATTCGAACTTTCCCAATTCGCGACGATCAAGGAAGGAATGGGTGAAAGCGTGTTGCAACGCATCGACCGGCTGTCGTCCATTACCATCAACTCGCAGGTAGTAGGTCGACCGTCGGGTTCCATCGGTGCCGATATTCAAGCCCAAATGGCGAAAGTGAAGCTTCCCGAAGGCATCAGCATCGAATACCGCGGTGACCTGAAAAACCAGGCCGATGCATTCGGTAGCCTTGGCGTGGCATTGTTGCTGGGTATCGTGCTCATCTACCTCATCATGGTAGCGCTTTACGAAAGTACCATTTACCCGTTCGTTGTACTGTTCTCGATCCCGGTTGCATTGGTAGGCGCATTAACCGCCCTCGCGCTCACGATGGAAAGCCTCACGATCTTCTCGATCGTCGGTATGATCATGCTCCTCGGATTGGTAGCCAAGAACGCGATCCTGATCGTCGACTTCGCCAATCAGCTGAAAGAGGAAGGTTATGCATTGAAAGAAGCCCTCATCGAAGCCGGCAAGGAACGTCTGCGACCGATTTTGATGACAACCATTGCGATGATCGCAGGTATGCTGCCGATCGCGTTGGCTTCCGGAGACGGTGCAGAGGTGAAGAATGGGATGGCCTGGGTAATTATCGGTGGTTTGACCAGCTCGTTGCTGTTGACCTTGTTCCTTGTGCCTAGCGCTTATTATGTAGTGGATCGGATTAAGGAACGGTTTACGAATCGCAAGAAGCGGAAAGTGAAGGAGGAGATGGTTTTGGAGGCGTAGAAGTTTCGAGACGCAGCTGATAAGAAAATAATCCAATACTCGCGCCCCTGTCATCCTGAGCGCCCGGCGGCCCGGTGCGCTCAGGATGACAGGGGCGCGAGTCATTTAAGCTTTCACGCTCTCAATGCGCTGAAAGAAAAACACCAGCTCCCTGAAGGTCATAAAAGTGTCACCAATCCGTGGGTTGTAGCCAGCCTCCTGTTGAAACGCCATCGAATCGCTGTAAATCGCCCATAGGTGATCGAGCATTTCGGAAGGGCTGCCTACGTTCAAAAGTTCTTTTACTTGCCTGCCATAAGCGAGGCATACCGAGTCCTCGGACTCGGTGGTGTGTGATGAAGTTGACATGATGATAATGTGTTAGGATGAATGAAAATGCCCTGCATTAGGTGTCCTAACGCCATTATCAGCGTCCGGGGGACTTTCGAAACACCCACACCATAGCAGGGCAATATCTTGCAGATTCTTTGTAATAAATAATTTTTAGGGAAGGAGTAAGTTGGAGAACTGCTGGGTAAACTGCAACGTCCATTTAATTGCAATTTTCATACGGTAGGAATGAGCAAAAAATTGGTTAATTTCTGCGCTGGTTAATCCAAATCTACGCGAACTTGAAAATCAAGATTTATCTTACGTCCATATCATTCCTTATCGCATTGAGTACTTTCGGGCAACAGAAGTTGCGACCAGTGGAAGAATTAATTAATAACGAAGATCCAGGTTGGCCATTCGTTTTAGATTGGATCAAGGCGGCTACCAATCGAGTAGAAATCCTATCTGCCGACAGCCTCAAAGCGCGACAGTCATTATATGATACTCAGGTGACGACGCGCTCGCCAATGGGCGCTATCGTTTATATGAGTGGGGGAATTTTGGTGGACAATGGCTGGATACGCATTCTCGGTTCAGGAAGCGAACGGCTAATGCGGTCTCTACCGGGCTGGCCCAAAGTTAGCCCGCTCAAAGCCTCTGACAAGGATGTGCCCTTACTTGTAATTGCTGACGACGCTATTGGTGGAATTTTTGTCTTGAATGATGGTTCGTTGGGGAACGATGTTGGCAAAGTTTATTATCTCGCGCCTGATACACTGGATTTCGAGCCGTTAGATATGGGTTATACAGACTTTCTGTTATTTTGTTTCAATAATGACCTCGATAACTTTTATGATGGCTATCGTTGGAAGTCGTGGAAGGATGAGGTATCCAAAATGTCTGGTGATAGCGTGGTCAGTTTTTATCCCTATCTCTGGACGAAGGAAGGAAAGAAGATAGAGGAGAATTCGAGGAAAGTGATTCCTATTTCGGAGTACTATGCTTTGATAAGCGATCTTAGAAGACAGCTCGGACTTGCCAAATGAAGGGAGTGAGGCCAATTTTACTTAAAATTCAATCAACTCAATCACCTCACACTCTCCAACCTTCCTACCACCTTCTTGAAAATACCCAATCGTTCCAACTTTCAAAAACTCCTTATGGTAGGGGATGAACTCTTTGCTGACTATCCACATTCGTGCAGTGCCCGACATTGGAGCGTATTCCGTTTCATCTAGTATGCGACCATTCTCATCCTCGAACTCGGGCCAGATCATGTAGAGCGAATGCTTGAACTTGCCGTCATTTTTGTAGTGGAAATCGCATCTATAATGCAGGACTATACCGGCCACCTTCTTCATAGGAATAAAGCCGGTATCTGACCCGGAAATTGGGTTTGCGGTTGAAACTGATTTCGTAAGTTTGAAATTCTGACATACCGACTTTTATAAATAAGAGATATGTAATTATGGGGCGCTGTCGCGAATGTAGATTTTTGGCGTGCGGACGAGTCGCTTGACATCCTTGTAGATTTAACATCGAGCGTTAAATCTACAAGGATAACTAGGCGATTTTTGCTTTTGGGATATTCATATCCGCAATTTTCTTCCTCTTAAATTTGCTCTCTGCTTTCGCTTGCGTCGCCTCCGCCTTCAAAATCTGCTCAATCGTCTCAAAATGAATGATTGGCGCCTTCCCAACGAGCAAAGACAATTCGACTAGTTTGGAAATCGTGAAGTTGAAATTCCCGTTCAGAATTTGAGATACATACGAGGGGGAGACATTCAATTTCTCCGCGACCTGCTTTTGGGTCAGATTGTTCTCTTCCATATAGGTGTTGAGGAGATTGAAAACCTGGATCTGTACTTTTGTAAGCCAGTAGGTGGGGCCATTTATAATTTCTTCACGGTTGGTCATGGGTTGTTCAAGTTTAAGATTCCTTTGGAATGGATTTCTTTAATTAGCCTTTCTAAATATTTCAAGTCGGCGCTCTGGTTGCCCTTACGTCCACCCAGCAGGACTACACGACCTGTCTTTTCCAGTTTGAATAGATAGTAGCGCAGATTCTTGCTTTTTGCTTCATATAGTTGGTAGGATGACTTTCCCATTTTTAAAAGTCGAAACTTCGTTTTAGGCAGCGAAAAGAGATTGCAAGTATCTTCAATGACGGAATAGATCTGCCGAAGTTCAGAGATCAACGTACCTTCTTGTCTTAAAAGAGCCTCAAATTCGTCGACCGGGCAGGTGTTATTGATCGCCAGCTTGTATAGCCTTATTTTCGTTGGTGCGACCCTGTCAGACAAGCGAATGCTGAACTTTGTCATTAAGTTAAGTTATAACTTAATGCTTGTCAAGTCGGAAACACGACTTGTTTCAGCAGAAGGCTTCGAAATGATCTCGTTTAATCTATTTTCAGAAGACCAATGAGCAAGCGGCTTCTATCAATGAATGATTGGCGATCAGCCTTGCGGATTTGACATCGAACTAACTTATTATCACTTCCACTTCTCCCCAAGTACCTTCATCCAATACCCCCCAACTACCGATCGCGCCCGGAACCCAACGGATTTTCCATTGGTAGTCTCATGCCAATCCGAGAGTGGAATGCGATCGGTGGTGCCATTCGCGAATTTGTAAATGGGCTGGATCAACGCCTGGAAGTCCTCAGGCTTTTCGGCCAATGTAGCAGTCCAGATGATCCAGTCGGATTTGGAGTATGTCTTGCGGCTGTCGAGCGGGAGGCCGAAAGGTTGCTGTTTGGTGAGGTAATAAGTGATCTCCTTTTGGGCGACGGTTTCTGGAAATACATTCAAACCCAGTAGCTTGTCCCAGACGAGGTTGTATTTCTGGCTCCACGTGCCTTTTTTATCGAAAGTCAATGCGTAATGATCGCCGTCGGCTGCCATTTGCATCCATTTCCGGGCGAAGTCTTTGGTTAATGCATTCACCTCGTTCGCTTCTTTCAGGTCGCCTGTTTGCTTAGCCATTTTCGCGTAGCACGCCAGGCCCATAATCGCTTTGACAGACAAATTGGTGTTCCGCGCCAAATGGCCGGCGAAATCGTCGGTGCAGAGCTGGTTGGCGGGATCGAAGCCTTCTTTTTTTAGGTAGTTGGCCCAGGTACTGAGTACTTTCCAATGCTTTTTGGCGAAATCGGTGTTGCCTTCGGCTTTGCAAATGGCATAGGTGAGGATGAGCATGTTGCCGGATTCTTCCACAGGCATGTCCTCGCCGTACGTCTGCCCGTTCGCGAGTGGGTAGGTGCCCACGTCGTGCGCGGCGAAAGGTTTCGTCCATTTGCCGCTCTCGGAATAATAGAAGATCGGTTCGAGCATTCCTTTGAGCAAGGTCGGGTTGTAGAGCAGGAACAATGGGGCCGAGGGGTAAGTCACATCCACAGTTCCGATGGAGCCGTTGCTGAAATTTTCCTTAGAGAAAAACAGCGGCGTACCGGTCGGATCGGCTACGAGCTTGTGTGCTGAGATGGCCTGGCGATAGGCGAGCACACAGAGCTCTGCGTATTGTTTGCCGCCTGCGTTCAACGCGTCGTCGTAGATTGCCTTGTCGGTGTCGTCGCATGTTTGCAGGATTTTGGCGAAATCGGCCTCTGCGCTTTTCAGTTCGCCGGCAATGGTTTTGTTACCATCCTTGTTCCACCACGGGCGCAGGTTCTTCCCAAAATATTGAACCGAATAGCCGTCGTCATAAGCGAGCAATGTATGGAGTGATTTGCTTTCAGCTCCTACTTTTCCCGCATTCAATATCAAACCCATTGATTTGGTATCCGCAGGTGCAGCACCCGCCTGGTCGAGGCCAAGGGAGCCTTTGGATGCAAATTCCTTGATAATATCCGTTGAAAGGCCGATTGCAGACCCTTTGACCGCGCTTTGCGGAGCGGCGAGGTAGACCTGTCCCCAGTCGATGCGGACGTCGTCACCTTTTTTGGCGAGCAGGTTTTGGACGGTATTTTCAAGGGACAATGCAGTCAAACCGTCCTGATTGGCTTCTTTGCCCGTTACGGATTGGCTCGCGTCGTTGGTAGCCCAAAGCCCGGATACAGCATTGAGAATGCTCACATCGTGCTGTTTGCCATCGGATGATTTGACCTCGTATACAACATAGTTCACAGGCCGGGATAGCAGCGCCATGTCTCCCATAATCAAAGGCGCCACGAAGCGGGCAGTCAGCTGTACCGGTCCGGCTTCGAAACGGTAAACCGATTGTGTTGCCTTTATTTCAAAACCGGTCTGCTTCGCCGGAGTCACGGCATCAGAACCTTTCGGCGCAATTTCATCGGCCAGGCCAATGTCGATATAACCCGGCCCCGCGCCATTTTTCACATAGGCGGCAATTGTATTCTTGCCTTTCTTCAATGCCTTCACCGCCGCCGGGCTGATCGGTTTGAACTCATAATCGCCCGTAAAGCATGGTGCGCAATCGAATGCCGGCACGCCGTTGATAAATACCTGCACGTCATCATCGTGGAAAATATTCAGGACAGGTTTTTCAAAATCGACATTTGCGAGATTGAAATCGCGGCGGTACCAGAGCTCCTGCTGGAATTCGGTGCCACCTTTGAGCATGGCGTCGTTACGCTCGTGTGTTCCGAAGGGCGCGGGACCCTGTTTCCAGGTGCTGATGTTGTAGCCGTCTTTGAACCACCATTTCGGGTCCGGTTTAGTAGTGGTGAATTTGGCAGTGTAAGCTTCCTGTTTGGCCGTCGGCAGAATGGTTCTCATTTCCACGGTGGCAGCACCCATGAAGCGGTAAGCTTTGCCGTCGACGCGGATGAGGCCGTCCATCGGATGCGGCTTACCTGTCCAGTGTTTGGTGACAGAGCCCGCGAGCTGGTCGCCGAAGGACCATACGCTGGTGTAGGGGTCGACAGTCACGAGCGGCGTTGCCGGCGGCCGGATAGATTGGGCAAAAATCGTTGAGGTGGTGAGCAGCGTTAGCGCAGTAAGCCAGCGTTTGGGCATAGTTTGGGTCGGTTTTATAGAAATAGCGTTTAGAAAGTTCCCGTAATGATAGGGGATAAGTTCTAAACGGAGTAAACCGACGCTTATTTCTTCCCAAAAGCCGCTTTCCCGCTATCCAAAAACGCAGCGAACTTGGCAGGGTCCAGATCGTAGTTTTTGGGCGCCACAAGGAGGTTGCCTTCGTGGTCGACGAGGCAGTAATGCGGCTGCGCATTGTTGTTATACTTGACGATTTGAAGATCGCCGTTCTGCGCGCCGATGGTTTTCTTCACTTTGTTATCGTATTTGGAAGTATACCACTGCGCTTCGGGAAGCTCAGTTTTGTCATCTACATATAATGCGACGATCACATAGTCATTGCGAAGGCGCTGCAATACCGCGGGATTGACCCACACCCGCGCTTCCATTTCGCGGCAGTTGACGCAGCCGTGGCCGGTGAAATCGATGAAAACAGGTTTGTTGACTTTTTTGGCATAAGCCAATGCTTCCTGGTAGTCATAGAAGCCTTCCAGTTCGTGGGGTAAATGGAAGAGGTCGGCGTACTTACGTGCTTCGCCGGAAATGGCGGATGGCGTTGCAGTGGCTGTACTTCTTTTATTCAGGTCGAAATCCAGGGTCGATTGCGGCGGCAGGTAGCCGGCCAATGCTTTGAGGGGCGCTCCCCACATGCCCGGGATCATGTACACGACGAATGTAAACGTGATGATGGAAAGAAGCAGGCGCGGTACGCTCACTTTTTCTATCGGCGAATCATGCGGCGTGCGGATCTTACCGAGCAGATAGAAGCCCAGCAAGGCGAAAATCACGATCCAGAATGCCAGGTAAATCTCACGATCCAGCAGATGCCAGTGGTAAACCTGATCGGCAATGCTGAAAAATTTCAGAGCGAGTGCTAGTTCGAGGAACCCGAGCACCACTTTCACGGTATTCAGCCAGCCGCCGGATTTGGGCAATGATTTCAACCATTGCGGGAACAATGCAAACGAAGTGAACGGAATCGCAAATGCCGCCGAGAATGCGGCCATGCCTACAATGGGTTTTACTACTTCACCGCCTGCGGAGGCTACGAGCAAGCTGCCCACGATCGGTCCGGTACAGGAAAACGAGACAAGTACCAATGTAAATGCCATAAAGAATACGCCCGCATAACCACCCTGATCGGCCTTCTGATCCATTTTATTAACAAAACCGCTCGGCAGAACGATCTCGAAAAGCCCGAGGAACGATAGCCCGAATGTGATGAAAATACCAAAAAACAGCAGGTTAGGCAGCCAGTGGGTACTGAGGAAGTTGGCAAATGCCGGGCCGTTCAGCCGCGAAACGACGGTACCTATTAATGTATAGATCAGGACAATTGAAATACCATATAGAAATGCCTTGAATTTGCCTTTTTCCTGATTGGTGAAAAAGCTCACGGTCATCGGGATGATCGGGAAAACACAGGGGGTAAGCAATGCGACCAGACCGGAGAGGAATGCCGCCAGCGCAAAGCCCAGCAATGAGCCGTCGGAAGCAGGTTTTTCGGTGGCTTCGATGGTGGTCGAGGCAGCGGTAGAGCTGGCGGTGGTTGCAGGAATGTCCCCTGCCGAAATGGCTATCGAGGTGTCATTGGTGGTGGCCGGAGCAATTGGCGCCGTCACTGGCGCTACACCCGGCTTGTCGACCGGTGCGGTAGCCCCAACAGTGGGCTGTTCGGTAGCCGAAGGGGCGGCAGAGGCAACTTTCAAGCCTTTAAACTCGAAATCGTCACCGCCGGGAATACACAGGCCGCTCACGTGGCTGCAAGTCTGGTATTCGGAGGTACCTTTGATGACCGGGTTGTCGGCCAGTATTTTGACAGTTTGTTTGAAAACGCCTTTCCCTTCAAAATAGCGAACATTACCCTGCCACACTTCTTCAAATTTCGTCTTTGGGTTCTGTGGTTTCAGTTTGCCGACGATCTCGAAAGTCTTGTTCTTTTCAAAGGTAAACGTGGTGAGCATCGGCCCCAGGTCCGGGTCGAAGTCGGAAGAATACATGTACCAGTCCTTGTCGATGGTTGCGGTAAAAATCAGGTCGACTGTCTCGCCTTTTTTTACTTCCGGTTTGGAAAATGTGTAAGTCCAATGTGCTTTTGCTTTCTGTACTTGCGCCTGCGCGAAGCCGGCTCCAAAAAGACAAATGCTGAGAATGAATATAAGACCGCGTTTCATGTCGATATTTTGGGGTAATGGCTTTTGCCGGGTCGTTGCGGGCGAATTGTCCGGCGATCAATCTATAATTTTGATAGAGCTTTCTTATCCAACGTAAATTGGGCAAAAAAATTCATCATTTGAAATTCCCTTTTTCACCAATTCGCGTTTCTGCTACCTTTGTCGCCTCAAATTCAGATTAGTTAACAGTTATTAACATGTCCCAAGCCTTATACGTAGTCAAGATCGGCGGTAATGTGATCGACAATCCCGAAGCCTGTTCCCGTTTTCTCAAAGCCTTTGCACAGCTCGATGCCCCCAAAATCCTCGTCCACGGCGGCGGAAAGGTAGCGACGCAGATCGCCGCGAAGTTGCAGATCGAAACGCAGATGGTCGACGGCCGCCGCATTACCGACCAGCCTATGCTGGATGTGGTAACGATGGTTTACGGCGGATTGGTGAACAAAAACCTTGTGGCCCAATTACAAGCTGCGGGCTGCAATGCCATTGGCCTAACGGGTGCTGACGGCGGTATCATACGATCTGTCAAGCGGCCCGTTAAGACGATCGACTACGGATTCGTGGGCGACATCGAAGCCGTGAACGAAAAGCAGATCAACGTAATCCTGGCCAGCGGCCTCACGCCCATTATCGCTCCATTGACTTATAGCGCCGAAGGCCTGCTCCTGAATACGAATGCCGATACGATGGCGTCCGCGACGGCCGTGGCGATGTCGGAAGCATTTGAAGTGAACCTGATCTACTGTTTCGAGAAAAAAGGGGTCCTCTCCGATCCTGACGACGACGATGCGGTGATCGGCAAACTCGTGCCTGCGACTTACGAAGAGTACAAATCGACCGGCGCTATTAATAAAGGAATGATACCTAAGCTCGACAATGCATTCGCAGCACTGCATTCGGGTGTGAAGCAGGTGACCATCTGCCACGCGGATGAGCTGGCGAATGCGGTTTCGGGTGGGGCCGGAACGGCGATTGTGCTTCGTTAACACTGTAAGATTGGGCCTTCAATTCCCAAGCTTTTAAGTTAACAGTGATGTGTCCGATGAGCACATGCAATTTTATTGTCCAATTATTAAATTTTCTTAAAATTTAATTTAAAGTTCTTAAATTGCATGAGTTAAACCCACTCATTACCATGCTGTTTCGAAAAGGCCTGATCCTGGTTTTTTTGTCGTTGTTGTGTGATTGGTGTGCAGGCCAGGCTCCCGAGTTTTATAAGGATGTACAACCGATTATTCATGCCAATTGCGTACCGTGCCACCGTGCGGGCGAGGCAGCTCCGTTTTCGCTGGTGACGTTCGAGGATGTTTCCAAGCGCTCCAAATTCATCAGGCAGGTGGTCAGTTCACGGTATATGCCGCCATGGAAGGCCGACAACCACTACAACTCCTTCGCAAACGACCGCTCGCTGAGCGAAAAAGATATCAAAACGATCGTCGGATGGATCGACGCCGGTACGCCCAAAGGCAAAGCCAATGTCAAGGCTGAGCAGGATCTGCAGGCCCGCCTCGACGCCGGAACCGCTTACAAACGCAAGCCCGACCTCAAACTGAGCATGAAAGAGGCGTTCACGCTGAAAGGCGACACGAAGGAACGCTTCGTCATGTTCAAAATACCGTTTGAAATGGCGCAAGAGGCCAATGTTGAGGCGATCGAGTTTACTTCCAATAACAAGAAGCTGATCCATCACGCCAATTTTGCGATCCATCCGGTGCCGGACGCGTCGGTCGACCTGCATAATACGGTCGATTTTGTGGATCTTAGCGGGCCGGAAGGGGACAAATATTATGAGTGGGTCAAGTACAAAAAGGAGATGACCTATTATGGCGGCTGGATCCCGGGAACGACGGTGGAAGCTTATCCCGAAGATATGGGTTGGGTAATGCCTAAACGGGGTGTCGTGCTGCTTACGGTCCATTTCGGTCCCAGCTCGGTAGACGCGCAAAGCATCGACGGTCTGAATGTATTCTTCAAAAAAACACCTATTAAACGTAAGGTAAAAGTGATCAGCCTCGGCTCGGGTGGTATCGGCGAAAAGGAAATTACCCCGCCGCTGATGATCTTCGCCAACGAGGTAAGCAGTTTCAAGCTGCGTATCGCGAATAACCAGCCGGACATTTCGCTCCTGTACGCATGGCCGCATATGCATTACCTGGGCAAGGAGTTCAAGGCTTATGCGACGCTGGCCTCCGGCGACACGATTCGCCTCGTACACGTGCCTGCGTGGGACTTCCGCTGGCAGGAGATTTATAAATACAAAAAGCCGGTGTTACTGCCGAAAGGGGCGGTGGTGACGGTGGAAGCGACTTACGATAACACGGCCAGTAATCCTGCCAACCCCCACAACCCGCCGCAACTGGTGATGTCGACGGGCAATATGCGGAGCGACCAGGAGATGATGACGCTTATCCTGATGTATGTAGACAGGCAGCCGGGCGACGAGGGGCTTGTTTTTAAATGGAATTGATTCTTATTGTTTCATTAACGGAATTGCATGGGTAAACTCTATTATCTGTTGTTTTTGCTGCCATTTACCGTTTTTTCCCAGCCTGGTTTCAGGAAGTTGCCCCCGAAGGAAACCGGGGTAAATTTCACAAACCGGATCGAAGAGAACGACTCGCTGCACATTTTCCGGTATGAATATCTCTACAACGGAAACGGGATCGGTGTGGGCGATTTCAATGCCGACGGCAAGCCCGATTTGTTTATTTCAGGGAATACGGTCCCTAACAAGCTATTTCTCAACCGCTCGCCGGAAGGAGGCATTGCATTTGAAGACGTAACCCGGAAAGCGAAGCTCGAAGGCAATGGCAAATGGGCGACGGGCGTGAGCGTGGCGGATGTAAATGGTGATGGCCTGTCCGATATCTACGTTTGCCATTCAGGGTTCTACCGCAAATTGTCGGATAAGAACAATGAGTTGTTCATTAATCAGGGCGTCAAAGGCGGCGTGCCGGTTTTCAAGGAAGTAGCGGTGGAAGCGGGCTTGAATGCGATCGGGTCGCAATCCACGCAGGCGGCCTTTTTTGACTATGACAAAGACGGCGACCTGGATATGTTCCTGCTGAACCACTCCAACCACACGGTCAATCCGTTCCTGAACACCAGGGAAATGCGGGCCACGCCGAACCCCTATTTCGGTAACCGGCTTTTTGAGAACGTCGGTGGCAAGGGCAAATTGAAATTCCAGGACGTGACGCAGAAGGCCGGCATTATCAACAATGCACTGAACTTCGGGCTGAGCGTGGTCGTGGCGGATATTAACCAGGACGGTTGGCCGGACCTGTACACGACGAGTGACTATACGGAGGTAGATTGCTATTATGTCAATAACCGGAACGGCACATTTACCGAGTCGCTGCGTAAGTCGTTTACCCATGTCTCCCGGTTTTCAATGGGGGCCGATGTGGCCGATTTCAACAACGACGGCCTGCCCGACGTGCTGACGCTCGATATGCTGCCGGAGGACAACCATCGGCAGAAGCTGCTCAAAGGCCCTGATGTGTACGATCAGTACCATTTGTTGCTCGACAGCGGGTATTACCACCAGAATATGCGCAATATGCTGCACCTGAACCGTGGAATCGATGAAGCAGGCAATGTGCGTTTCAGTGAAATAGGCCAACTGGCGGGCGTTAGCAATACCGACTGGAGTTGGGCGGGCTTGATGGCCGACCTCGACAACGACGGATGGAAGGATTTGCTCATTACCAACGGCTACCTGCGGGATTTTACCAATATGGATTTCCTGAAATATACCGTGGCCGACGAGCAGATGAAGGAAGCTGCAAAAGGCAACCTGAACTTCAAAACCTACGATCTGGTGCAGAAAATGCCTTCCAACAGGCTCAGGAACTACTTGTTCCGAAATTCCGGTGCATCGGGAAGCTTGGGTTTCGAGGACGTTTCTGAAAAATGGGGGATGAATGAGCTGGCGGTTTCGAATGCGGCAGCCTACGCGGATTTTGACGGCGACGGCGACCTGGATATGGTCATTTCGCACATTAACGAACCGGTTTCCATTTATCAGAATCAAACTAATAAAAAGGGCCTGACGCTGCGCTTGACCGGCGTGAATGCCAATTCGCAGGCGTTCGGTGCGAGGGCGCGTGTGTATGCGGGAGGGACTATGCAATATGCGGAGCTCTACCCGGTGCGCGGCTACCAGTCGACAGTCACCACCGACCTGCATTTCGGCCTGGGTAATGCCACAAAGGCCGATTCGGTAAGGATCGAATGGCCTTCGGGTAAGACTACCACCCTGGCCAACCAGGGAGCTGGGCTGGTGGTATTGAAGGAGGCCGACGGTAGCGATCCGAAGCCAGATGCTCCCGTGGCCGCTCCATGGTTTCATCGAGTGGGGCCGCAGGCGTCCGGGATCGATTTTGTGCATCAGGAGAATGATTTTGTGGATTTCAAAGTGGAAGTTCTGCTGCCCTACCAGCTTTCCAGGCTGGGACCGGCGCTGGCGAAGGGAGATGTAAACGGCGACGGCCTTGATGATGTGTTCCTTGGCGGTGCCTCGCACCAGTTTGGGGTACTTTATATTCAAAAACAAGATGGTACTTTCGAAGGCGCCGCTGCCCAGCCCTGGCGTCAGAATGTGGTTTGCGAGGAAGTGAATGCGTTGTTTTTCGATGCCGACCGCGACGGCGACCTGGATTTGTACGTCGTGAGCGGGGGGAACGAGTTTGAAGAAAATGCGCCCGAATACCGCGATCACCTGTATCTGAACGACGGAAAGGGTGTTTTCCGTGAAGAAGTCCTGGCGCTGCCCTCCATGCGCAACCCAAAGCAGTGCATTGCCGTAGCGGATGTGGATGGTGATGGCGACCTTGATCTTTTCGTAGGAGGTCGGGCGGTGCCCGGTTCGTTCCCGATGCCGGCGAGGAGCTATCTGTTGAGGAATGATACCCAGGGCACTAGTGTGAAATTTACGGATATGACAGCCGGCGTGCCCGTTTTGCTGAATCCCGGAATGGTTACCGCGGCAATTTTTACGGATTTAAATGCTGATAAAAAGCCCGACCTGCTCGTTGCGGGTGACTGGATGCCTGTTATGGCCTTTAAGAATACAGGTACCACATTTGAAAATCAGGTCGTTGAGCAGTTCAAGGATACCGATGGAATGTGGGCTGCGATGGAAGCCACCGACCTCGACGGCGACGGCGACCCCGACTTCATCCTTGGTAATGCGGGTTTAAACAATCAATATAAACCAACACCCGACAAGCCGGTAGTGATCTACTATGACGATTTCGACAAAAACGGCGTAATCGACCCCGTTTGTACTTATTATATCGGCGGGAAAAGCTACCCGATGTTCTCCCGCGACGAAATGCTCGACCAGATGACGGCGCTCAAAAGAAAATACACGAACTACGCCGGCTATGCCGATGCTTCGATAGAGGATGTTTTTGGTAAAGATGCTGTCGAAAATAGCAGGAAAGTGTATTGCAAAGAACTGAGCAGCATTGTACTGGAAAATCTGGGGAGCTTCGGATTCAAACGGCATGAGCTCCCGGAAGTCGTTCAGTTTTCCAGGACGAGCAGCATTATCGCGCAGGATTTGAACGGCGATAGTAAAACGGACCTGGTCCTTGCGGGTAACTTTTCACCGTACCGCGTTCAGCTGGGGCCTTGCGACGCGTCGGTAGGAGCGGTGCTGAAGCAGGTGGCCCCCTTCCGTTTCGAGGCGCTTTCGCCTTCGGAAACCGGCTTGTGGATAGGTGGCGATGTCCGCAGTGCGGTTTTGTTGAATAAAAAGCGTATATTGTTTACCGTTAACGACGATCAGCCCGTCTTGCTGGAATGGAAAAAGTGATTGCAAATAGGGCCGTCAGATGCTTCGCTTATGCATTATGTATGCTCGCGGGAGCTGCGCATGCGCAGCCAGGAACGGCGTTGCTGCATAGGGCGGAGCAGAACCTCACGCGGGTGATCGTGCATGATATTTTTTCGCCGCCGGTGGCGAGCCGGATTTATCTGTATGCCAATGCTGCGGCTTACGAGACGCTGGTGCTCGGCCACCAGGGCTACAAAAGTCTTTACGGCCAAGCCAATGGTTTTCCCAGGATCGAAGCTCCCCGCGAAAAAGGCCCAGCCGCATTAGTCGGGGCCGCATCCGGTGAAATCAATTACCAACTGGCTGCTTTATATGCGTTTTTCAGGACCGGCGGGCAGCTGGTCTTTTCCGAACCGATGCTTAAAGACAGTGCGGAAAGTATTCTTGCGAGCTGTGGAGAACGCGACGAGGCCGTTTACCAGAATTCCCTGCGCCTGGGTGCAATGGTGAGCGACAGCGTTCTGGCATGGTCGGCGCGCGACAATTATGCTGCAACGAGGAAAAAACGACGGTATACATATAGTAAGGAAAAAGGTAAATGGACGCCCACACCGCCGGGCTATATCGACGCCGTGGAGCCTTATTGGAGCCAGATCCGCCCCGTTTCGCTCGACTCGGCGGCGCAATTCAAGCCGGTTCCGCCTCCCGCATTCAGCACGGAGCCCGCGAGCGTGTTTATGAAGGAAGTAAAAGAAGTTTATGAAAAGACCAGCAACCTCGGCAAGGAAGAAATCCTGATTGCCAGTTTCTGGGATTGCAACCCATTCTATCTCAACACACAGGGCCATCTGAACTTCGCGACGAAGAAACTTTCGCCGGGAGGCCATTGGATTTCGATCGCCGGACAGGCGACGGAGCGCCTGGGGAAGAGCTGGATCGAGTCCTCAGCGGTGTACCTGCTCACTTCCATTGCATTGTTCGACGGTTTCATCAGTTGCTGGGACGAAAAGTACCGTAGCCAGTTTATCAGGCCGGAAACGGTGATTAACGCGTACATGGACGAAAAGTGGCGGCCATTGCTGCAGACACCGCCATTTCCGGAATATACCAGTGGGCACAGCGTCATATCAACAGCCGCCGCGGAGGTACTGGAAGCCGGGCTGGGGACAGGCATTGCATTTGACGATCATACGGAAACACCCTACGGATTGCCGGTAAGGCATTTTGCCTCGTTCGCTGCGGCGGCCGAAGAGGCGGCGATCAGTCGGCTTTACGGGGGGATCCACTACCGCTCCGCCATTGTGAACGGGCAAAAACAGGGCAGAGGTATTGGCTTACAGGTAATTCAGAAAATACGGTTAAACGAACGAATAGGCAAATAGTCTATCATAATTGTATGTTAATTATTAATATTTTTTAATAAATGTTATATTTTTATTAACAAAAATATTTATTTTTGACATTACAATGCTTTTGATGTGCAAAATGGGAATCAGCATCGGTTGATTGCCGGTCTTCGGATCAGAGTATTAAGTCCAGTTTACTTAAACCACCTAAAATTTCAATTTACCAAGTTTACCATGAGACAAAAGTGTACTACTTTAACACGTCTGGTAACATTGCTCCTCCTCCTCACAGGAAGTACCTGGAGTTTTGCCCAAGACAGAAAGACCGTCAACGGGACGGTGCTCGACAAGGATCAAAATCCTTTGCCCGGCGTTTCCTACCTCATTAAGGGAAGTAACACAGGTGGCGCAACAGATGCCAACGGAAAGTTCAGCGTTGCTGTGCCTTCCAGTTCAGCTGTGCTTGTTTTTTCATCAATTGGATTTGTAACAAAAGAAGTACCGGTGGGTAACGCCACCCAGTTGACCGTCAACCTCGACGAAGACAACAAAACGCTTAATGAAGTAGTTATCACCGGTTTCGGTATGTCGACCGAAGCCAGAAAGCTATCCTATTCTGTTCAGTCTGTTCAGGGACAGGATATTACCCGCACGGCGAACGCCAACATGGTGAATGCATTGCAAGGTAAAGTGGCTGGTGTGATGATCAACCAGGGAACCGGCGGTCCGATGTCTTCATCGCGTATCCGTATCCGTGGTAACGCATCTTTGAGCCCTAACACCCAGCCACTGTTCGTCGTGGATGGTGTTTTGATCCGCCCGGGAACAACCGGTGCTGACTCGTGGGGTGCTGCGCAGGACTTCGGTAACATTATGAAAAACCTCAACCCGGATAACGTTGAGTCGATGACAGTTCTGAAAGGTTCTGCGGCGAGCTCATTGTACGGTTCGGAAGCGTTGAACGGAGTAGTTGTGATCCAGACCAAAAAAGGCCGTACCGACAAAGGCCTTGGTGTGACTTACAACCATACTTCTACTTTTGAAACTGCCTACAAATTCCTCGACCTGCAAAACCAGTTCGGTGCGGGTATCAATCCTACATTTACCAAAGGTGCTGATGGTGTAGACGAGGTGGATCGTGCCAACTACAATTTCTCTTTCGGTCCGGAATTCAAAGGACAGACTGTACGTGACCAGGACGGCCGCATGGTGCCATGGAAAGCAAACGATCCGTTGAGCTTCTTCCAGACAGGGAAATACATTAACCACAACGTGGCTATCGAAGGTGGTAACGACCGCAGTTCTTTCCGTGCATCTTTTTCATCCCTGAAAAACACCTCAATCATGGTGGCTGGTACGGAGCTGAAGAGAAATAACTTCAACATCCGCGGTACACAGAAAATCGGCAAGATTTTCAGCCTCGACGTGAGCGCCGACTATACCGATAACGACATGGTGAACCCGATCCGTCAGGGCGGTAACTTCAACCCGGTATTCCGTTTCGTATATGCACGTCCGCGTAACATGGACATCGACTACTGGTCTAAAAACTACATTGACCCGGTGAATGGCGGACGTAAAACGGGGGGCGTTGCAGACCCGTACTTTATCAGCCAGTTTATGTTCGAAACCTTCCAATACAAGCAGGTTCGTAACGAGAAAGTATTCCGCAGCAATATCGACCTGAACGGAAATATTACCGATTGGTTGAGCTTCTTGCTCCGTGGTAACGTACAAACCGAGCTTTATGCAGGTAACAACAAAAACAGAGGTGCCGACAGAGGTTTCAGCGGTGGCGAGTACGGAGAGTATACCGACAACAAGAGCCAAAGTCGTTTCCAGGGTTTGGTGATGATCAACAAGCAGTTGAACGACAAATTTAACCTGTCATTCAACTTTGGTGGTGAAACGAACCGTATCAATGGTGGCCGTTATTTCCGTGGCGCTACGAACGGTGGCTTGCGTGTACCTGATGTGTATTCATTGAGTAACACCGTGAATACCCTGAATTACTCCAACACGCCTGGTGCATCGAAAAGAATCGACGCTTTGTACGCATATGGTGACCTGACTTTCAAAGACGCGTTGACATTGAGCGCGAGCTTCCGTAATGACTGGTCGTCTACCTTGACTTATGCGGATGGAAGCGGTGACTACACTTATTCATATCCTTCTGTTGGGCTTTCATGGATCGCGACCGAATCGTTGAAAAACCTTCCTTCGTGGTTGTCATTCGGTAAACTGCGTGCGAGCTTGGGCTACACGGGTGGTGATACCGATGCATGGGCTACCAACAACACCGGTAAATATGGTCCGAACGGAACATTTACACAGGCTGACGGTTCATTTGTTAACCTTTCAGGGTTCAAAGACAACACACTGCCTAACTACGGCTTGAAAAACCGTCTGGCCCGCGAATTGGAATTCGGTGCGGACATCCGTTTCTTCAATAACCGTTTGGGTATCGACGCGACTGTCTACAACAAAATCACTAAAAACGAAATCCTGAGCCTGAACACTACTTCTGAATCAGGTGTTGGAAGCAGAATCGTAAACGCAGGCCGTATCCAGAATAAAGGGGTTGAGATCTTGTTGACTGCTACTCCGATCAAAACCAACAAATTCGAATGGAATACCAGCGTGAACTTCTCACGTAACCGCAACAAGGTGCTCGAACTCGTAGAAGGTACAGATACTTATACGCTTTCACTGGGCTTCGGTGCTGACATGTCGTCGGTAGCACGCGTAGGCAAAGATTACGGAACGATCCTTACTTCCTATGCATTCGCTCGCTACGAAAGCGACAATCCTGCGCTGAACGGCCAGAAAGTAATTGGTGCTAACAGCTCTGCGGAAGGTGGTATCGCTTACCTGAGAAGTGGCGCTTACGGACAAGGCACCAAAGAGCTGGGTACAGTAATGGAGAAATTCCTGGCAAGCAACGTGAACTCGTTCCGTTACGGAAACTTCACGGCAACCGTTCAGGCTGACGCTAAAATCGGTGGTATGATGGCTTCTGCAACCCACCAGTACGGTTCTTCTTTCGGTGCATTCGCATTTACATTGCCGGGACGTAATACCGAGCTGGGTGGTGTGACCTTCACCGATGCAAGCGGAAACGTTCGCAACGACGGTATCATCCCGGAAGGTGTTTTGGCCAACGGTTTCAAAGTAGTGGTTGACGGCCAGCAAAAAGACCTCGGCGGTATGTCTTATGCCGACGCTGTTACTGCCGGATATGTAAAGCCAATCCCTGCTTACCAATACTATCTGAACCTTACTCAATGGGGATCGGGTATCCGCGAGTACTCGACATTCGAAAACTCATGGGTAGCATTGCGCGAAGTATCGATCGGATATAATGTGCCCGCTGCGTTGATCAGCAAAGCGAAAATCCAGTCACTGCGTGTGAGCCTGGTAGGGCGTAACCTGGGTTATCTGTACAAAACTGCGAAAGACGGTATCAACCCAGAAGGTTTGTACAGTAACAAGGCCGGTGAGTTCATGGAATACGGAGGTTTGCCATTCTCGCGCAACCTGGGTGTATCTGTAAGTATTGGTCTCTAATCAGTCAGAATTGTTAAAATAGCATTGAAATGAAATTCATAAAAGGTAAAATCTTAGCATTAGCTGCCGCAGGACTTCTGTTTTCCTGCGACAAGCAAGATTTTGTAGATATCAACAATAACCCGGACGCGTTGAACTCGATTCCGCCCGAAAACCAGTTCCTGAATGCAACAACCAGCGTTCACGGCCAGGATTTCGAATATTACTATGATATCTACCGTCGTATCATGCCATGGATGCAGTACGCTACTGACGTCAATGGTAACCAGGGTGCATTTACCCAGAACGTTGATAACTTCTCACAACGTTACGGCCGTCAGTACAACGGTATCAGCGACAGGCTGTACGACCTGGAACAACTGGTGCTGAAAATGGACGCGGAAACGCAGCCACGTTACGCCCAGATGATCCAGATCGCACACGTGCTGAAAGCATACTATACTTTCTACGTGTCGGATATTTACGGAAGCATTCCCTATTCGGAAGCGTTCCAGGGTCGTTACGGCGGAACTTTGCAGCCGAAATACGATACGCAACAGGAAGTCTTCGCAAAACTGGATGCTGAACTGAAAGCGGCGATCGCTGCACTGAAGCAAACGCCGGCGGTAGCGCAGATCAGCCTCGGCAGCTACGATCAGTACTACAAAAACGACGTCAGCAAATGGATTAAAGCTGCCAATGCGCTTCGCTTGCGTATCGCTATACGTGTATTGAAGGTTGATGCAGCTGCTGCAACGCCGATCATCAACGAAGTACTGGCTTCGCCTGCTGCCGAACTGATGAGCTCCAATGAGGATGGATGGGTTTTCAAGGCGATCTATTCTTTTACGGGAAGCGATGGAAACTCCAACTGGAACCCGACTACACTTCGTGCGCCTAAGCCGATCGTAGATTTTATGTGGGACAAAAAAGATCCGCGTATCGACGCATTCTTCTCGCCAAACAGCTACAATGCAACCAACATTGCGTTGCTGGTTAAAGCAGGTAAACTGCCCGCAGGAACGCCTGTTCCCGCACGCCGTTACCTGGGTAGCTTTACGGACCCTGACGTGTCAAAACAATCGGCTATCCAGCAGCAATATTATACTGCTAAGGTGGTAGACGGTACGGCCATCGATACGATTTCATATCTGCAACCGAACTTGTGGAGCGCCGGTATAAACTCGAAAAAAGGCTTCTCGTATCTTCCTGTGATCACTTACGCCGAGTTCTGCTTCATGCGTGCGGAGCTGGCGACCAAGTCAATAGGAACGGGAACCGCTAAGTCGTGGTACGAAGAAGGTGTGAAGAGCTCAATTATGTGGTATGACGAAATCGCCAAAGGTGCTCAGGCTCCTGACTATACTGCCGTAACTGATGCGGAAATCACTGCATACCTGGCAATGCCGGGCATCGCATTCGATAATGCGAAAGCACTGGAGCAGATCGCGAGCCAAAGCTACCTGAACTTCTTCAAGCAGCCTCAGGAAGGTTGGGCATTGTGGAAACGTACAGGATTCCCTAACACTACATCTGTTGTGCCTTTGCCGGCGGTGAAAAACCTGGGCGCTACGCTGGTAATCCCACGTCGTGCTCCGCTTGGCCTGATCAACGACACAGATCCTAACGTGACTAACAAAAAAGCGGCATATGCAGCGATGGCAGCGATTCCAGGCTTTGGAAACAGCCCGCAGGATGCAGCCGGCCGCGTTTGGTGGGATAAGCCTTGATTTATTAATATAGATTTAGTTAAAGAGCAAAAGGCAGGCCGATTGGCCTGCCTTTTTGTTTGTAGTCGTTTCTTTAAAACACGATGCAGCTTTACTGGTTAATCACACAACCAATCGCCTCCGTCCGGCTTTTAACTACCATTTCTCCATTCAACACAGCTTCAATCGCATTTCTTAAATACAGCTCGGTTGCCTTCGCACGGTTTTTACCCAAAGCATAATACCAGTTATCGATCGCCCCGCGGTAGAGTATTTCCCCGCTTGCATTGACGAGGACAGCTTCCGGCATGACGGTGGCCTGGTAGCGTTTTACCTTTTGCAGCCCGGTATCCTGGTAGCCGGGAATGGTCGACTGGTATTTGAGCAGGAATTGTCTGATATCGCCCCGCGTGACGGTGGGGACGGGGAATACGGCTTCGAATGCGACGCCCTTTTTAACGTAATCCGAATGAATGCTTTTGATCTCCCGCATGTATGCGTTCGAGACGGGGCACTCGGGATCGAGAAAGAAGATGACTTTGAGGTTACCCGGTCCGGCAGGGTCGGGATAATCGGCACTGGTAGCGGCTATCAGGCCGAACCCAATACAGCATAATAGCCAGACAATGACGGACCGGGGTTTCATGGTATTTTATTGTAACAATGCTTCAAAAGCGGCGGTTATCTTATCATAGCCGAATGCCTGTATTTCGTGCCCCATTCTTGCCCGAATTTCATCCGTTTGCAAGTTCCCGATGCTGCCCTCATGCGTGTGTTTCAGCTCGCGTGGTGCGGTATAGGTGCCGTCGCCGATTTCGGCTCCCACCTGCTTATAAGCATCCCGGAAAGGTACACCGGCGATCACGAGCTCGTTTACACGCTCTACACTGAATAGCAGATCGTATTTCGGGTCGTCGAGCAGGTTTTGCTTTACTTTCACATGTTCCAGCATAAATGCGGCGATGTCGAGGCAGTCGAGGATTTCGTCGAATGCGGGCATCAGGATTTCTTTCAGCAGCTGCATGTCGCGGTGGTAACCCGACGGCAGGTTACTCAGCACCATCGTTACCTCCATCGGCAATGCTTTCATGCGGTTGGTTTTGGCGCGCAGGAGTTCGGCCACGTCCGGGTTCTTTTTGTGCGGCATAATGCTGCTGCCGGTCGTGAGGTCGTCGGGCAATACGATGAAGCCGAAGTTCTGGCTGTTGTAAAGGCAAACGTCCATGGCCAGCCTCGAAACAGTTGCCGCCAGTGACGCGATGGCGCTCAATGCGGCCTGTTCCGTGCGCCCGCGGCTCATCTGCGCGTACACGACGTTATGGTGCATTCCTTCGAACCCCAGCAGTTCGGTTGTCAGCTGGCGGTTGAGGGGGAACGAAGAGCCGTACCCGGCGCCGGAGCCGAGCGGGTTGCGGTTGGCGAGGCGGTAGGCGGCATTGAGTTGGATAATATCGTCGATAAGGCCTTCGGCGTAGGCGCCAAACCACAGCCCGAAGGACGAGGGCATGGCAATCTGCAAATGCGTGTAGCCGGGGAGCAGGTCGTTTTTATGTTCTTCCGATTTGCGCGTCAGCACGTCGAAAAGTTTTTCCGTAGCCTGCACCACTTCAAAAAGCCTTGCACGGGTGTAGAGCTTCATGTCCACAAGCACCTGGTCGTTGCGGGAGCGGCCCGAATGGATCTTCTTGCCGGTATCGCCGAGTTTGCGTGTAAGGAGTAGTTCTACCTGAGAATGCACGTCCTCGATGCCATCCTCGATCACGAATTCGCCTTTTTCGATTTGCCGGTAAATGGCTTTGAGTTCGGTTTTCAACGCTGCGAGATCGTCCGCTGTAAGCAAGCCGATGGTTTCGAGCATGGTGGCGTGGGCGATATTGCCCAGAACGTCGAATTCGGCCAGGTGCAAATCCATCTCGCGATCCCGCCCGACGGTGAAACGTTCTATTTTTTCAGAAGTGACTGTATTTTCCTTTTGCCAGAGTTTCAAAATGCAGGAATGATAAAAGACTGAATCAATATCGATCCTGCAAATTTACGATCAATCGGGCATGTTTTGGGCTAATCCATCATTCTTTTGATCGCCACAAACCGCTTGCTGTAATAGGCCGCATTCAGCAGGTCGTAGCGGATGCCTCCTTTCCAGGCCGAATGGATGAATTTTACGTAGCCGGGCGCCACTTCGGTGATAATGCCTACGTGCCCGATGCGTTTGCTTTTGGTACTGTTGCCTTTGAAGAAAATAAGGTCGCCAGGCTTGGCTTCCCCGAGTTCTATGGCTTCACCGTGCTCGGCCTGTGCGGCGCTGGAGTGCGGTAATGTAATATCCCATTGGTTGAAACAATACCGGACGAAACCCGAGCAATCGAAACCTCTTTTGGACGACCCGCCGGAACGGTAGGGAATATGTAAATGCCTGGTGGCAAAGGATACCAGCGACTGGATCGGGTTCAGGGTGTCGGCTGCGGCATCCCCCGGCTTCGGAGCCTGTGCCATAGAGCGGTTATCGAACAAGCCGGCAGCAAATAAGAAGGCGGTTAAAATTACTGAACGAATCAAAAAATGCATGAAATCGAAAGTGGGTTCAGGGCTTTAAAAGGCCAATATTAACCACTACTTTCATTAAAGTAAAGGTTTAAGCCCCCTTTTTGCCTACTTTTGTGGCGGAATCAGGATAGCTTACTAATCAATACGTTCAGATGAAAACTACCGACCGTTATCTCCAGCGCGGTGTATCGGCTTCAAAGGAAGATGTGCATAAAGCCATCGAAAAGATCGATAAAGGACTTTTTCCAAAGGCTTTTTGTAAAATAGTACCGGATACCCTCGCAGGCGATCCCGACTATTGCACGATCATGCATGCCGACGGTGCCGGTACCAAAACTTCCCTGGCGTATTTGTATTGGAAAGAAACAGGCGATATTTCTGTCTGGAAAGGCATTGCACAGGACGCGATCGTGATGAATACCGACGACCTCCTTTGCGTAGGTGCGACCGGGCCAATGCTCTATTCATCGACCATCGACCGGAACAAAAACCGTATTCCGGGTGAAGTGATCGCCGAGGTGATCAATGGCGCGGAAGATGTGCTTGATATGCTTCGGAGTTATGGCGTCGAGATTTACAGCACAGGCGGCGAAACGGCGGACGTGGGCGACCTCGTGCGCACCGTGACCGTCAACAGCACGGTAATCGCCCGCATGAAACGCTCGGAAGTGGTGGATAATGCCAATATCCAGGCAGGCGACGTGATCGTAGGGCTCGCTTCTTACGGCCAGGCTACCTACGAAAGCGAATACAATGGCGGCATGGGCAGCAATGGCTTAACCTCCGCAAGACATGATATTCTGGGTAAATACCTTTCAAAATATACCGAAAGTTTCGACCCTGAGGTGAGCGACGACCTCATTTACAGCGGCAGCAAAAAACTGACCGACGAAGTGGAGGGGGCGCCTTTGAATGTGGGTAAACTAATCCTCTCACCCACACGTACCTACGCACCCGTAGCCAAGGCGCTGCTGGACGAGATGCGGGCGCAAATCCATGGCATGGTACATTGCAGTGGCGGGGCTCAGACAAAAATTCTACATTTTGTTGATAACCTTCACATTATCAAAGACAATCTGCTGCCGGTACCGCCGTTGTTCAGGCTCATTCAGGAGGAAAGCGGCACAAGCTGGCAAGAGATGTATAAGGTGTTCAATATGGGACACAGGCTGGAAATTTACCTGCCGGAAGCGTATGCGGCAAGGGTGATCGAGATTTCAGAGTCATTCGGCATCGCCGCGCAGGTGATCGGCCGGGTGGAGGCTTCCGACGAGAAAAAGCTGACGATCAGCAGCGAATACGGCACATTCCATTACTGATCAATCTTTGTTGGTCCAAAATATTGAGCCTCCGGGAGTTATACTTCGGGGGCTTTTTCTTTGCCCACATTTTCGGAGGCGGACGCGGGCACGACAATTGTAGTAAGATTTCGTAATAAATAGTAGAAGTAATGTTGTCTATTAACCACGTTAAATATGAAACATATCAACCACTATCAAATACTGCGGGCCCATGTCCTGGTATTTTGCTTCGTTCTTGCTTCCATGCGCATTGACGCACAGATTCCCGATGTGAAGATCAACCCGACAGCCGTCATCAGCGGGCTGACTTCCGCTATGCAACTTGTACATGCAGGCGACAATTCCAACCGGATTTTTATTGTTGAGCGCTCCGGTATTATCACTGCCTACAATCCGGGAGCCCTTACAACCCCCATCCAGTATCTCAATATGAATAGCGGCGGGCAGGTAGTTGGTACCACGGGTGAAGGAGGGCTGCTGAGCGTCGCCTTTCATCCTGATTTTTCGACCAATGGATTCCTCTACACTTATTACACCGACACCGCCGGCGACCTGGTGGTAGCCCGGTACACATCCGCCAATCCACTGGGAAATGTCGTGTTGGCCAATACGCGGGTGGAAATCCTGAAAATCCCGCACCCGATCAACACCAACCATAATGGAGGGGAGATGCATTTTGGTTACGAAGATGGCTATTTGTACATCTCCACCGGCGATGGGGGCTCGGGCTACGATCCCAACGCTAACGGGCAGAGTACGACGAGCCTGCTGGGTAAAATACTGCGGCTGGACGTCAACCCGCCTTTGGGCTCGGGCCTCCCTTATGTCATACCGCCCACTAATCCATTTTCGAACGAGATTTTCATCCGGGGACTGAGAAATCCATTCCGTTGGAGTTTCGATCGTGAAACTTTCGATTTATGGATCGGAGATGTAGGACAGGACACCTGGGAAGAAATCAATCACATCACAGCCGGTAATGCCTCGGGGGCGAACTTCGGGTGGCGGTGCTTCGAGGGTAACGGCTATACGCCGGGTATTGCAACAAACGAATGCCCCGATTCGGCCAGTTTTACCAAGCCTGTTTACACGTACGGAACCCGCACAGTAAGGGGCACGTCGGTGATCGGCGGGGTGGTGTACCGCGGCAGCGACTGGCCCGTGATGCAGGGCTATTACATCGGGGTAGATTATGGTTCAGGTGATATTCATAAAATCAATTCGGACGGGTCTGTAAAACAATATCAAACATCCACATTTACGGCTGTGAGGGACATCGGTGAAGACGAGTCGGGGGAAATCTATGCAGTTAGAGCTACTGCCGTATACCGGATTGAGGCGGTGAACCCGTTGCCTGTCACGCTGGTCGATTTTTCGGGAACACCCGGCACCGAAGGGGTGAGGCTGGCATGGCAAACTTCTATGGAGAAGGATTTCAAATCGTTCGATATTCAATATAGCCGCGATGCGCGTCAATTTGAAAGGATAGGCTCGGTAGAAGGTGCGAATGCCGCAGCCGGAAATTTGTATGCATTCACACACAGCACGGTTGAAAATGGTAATCTTTACTATCGGCTGAAAATGACGGATACGGATGAAAGTTTCAGGTATTCCAAAATGATTACCGTCAACCGCGGCGGGGAGGATCTGAGCGAACGTTTTGTACGTCCCTCGCTGATCAGCAGCAACGAATTAAGATTGCTCGTGGAAGAGCCTTTCCAAACAGTAGAAGTGGTGAATACCAGCGGGCAGGTGGTATTGATGGAGAAAATCGGGGGCAGAAGCGGACCGGTGAATATCCCGCTCGGCAATATGGCCTCGGGTATTTACGTCGTCCGGATGGCCGGGCACGACAGGGTTGTTCAACAAAAGGTTTTGGTCCTACAAAATAGCTATTGAGGCCTGGGTTTTCGTGTTGGCCGCGAACCTTTCGGTAGGCATTGAGTAACCCGGTGAAGAGCCTGGGGTCGGAATGAGCTGCTCCGCTCAAAACAGACATTCCGGAAGCAATACCTCCGGAATGTGATCATTATACAACCCTAAAACCCAATTTATGTATAGCAATATTGGATGATTCAAAAATAATGGAAATAATCCATATTAATGGATATAATCCTAATTTCTTTTAAAGCAACGTTGTAGAAATTCCTTGACAATGTAAAAAGCAGCGGCCCGATCGTGCGTGGAACGATTATTGCGGATAGGCTATGCACACGTGCCGCGTGTGCCCGAAAGCACCTTGACAGCAACGTTCCATAAATCAAATGAAATCATTTCAACACACTAATTCCGGCCGCGTTATTGATGGCCGTATGAGCCGCAGGCACTTTTTTCGCCAATCTGGGGCGGCTGCCTTGTCTACAATGCTCTTGACGTCCTGCGATAACCTGCTCGACAAAATCATTCCTTCCAAAAAGGACAAACGAGACAAAACGCTCGCATTCTTTGGCGATAGTCTCACTATCGGAACCGGTGGGACCAGACCGTTAGGAGACTGGGTGGGAGACGTTTTCCCGGAACGACCGGTGTTCAATGACGGGATCAACGGACAGATAGCATTATCGATCGCGATACGGCAGGGAGGTGTTCCTTTGACATTGTCGGTGGCAGGGGGGAAGTTCGATGGTGTAAAGCCGGTGGCTGTCACAAAGATCAATAATGAGTTTCTGTCGACCCCGCTGAATGCCAACGTTTATAGTCGGACCGGTACGCTCGCGGGCGTGCAATGCACTATTACACGCAAATTTGTGCCGGAGATAGGGGAGCGCTACACTGTGGAGCCGCTTGCTCAAAGCGATACCGAAGCACTGGCCGAAGCACCTGCCGCTATCGAAATTCCGGATGATTCGGTTTTCGAGCTGGACGATGCGGTGCGTCTCAGGACGGCTACACAGGTCTTGTGGTATGGGCGGAACGACATAGCCGAAGGAAAGCCGGAAGGGGATATTCTCGCGGCGATCAAAAGCTCGGTGGATTACATTGCCGAGCCCCGACGATACCTGGTGCTGGGGATATTGCCTGCAGCAACTGAGAACAAAGGAACGGACCGCTATGCGAAGGTTACCGCGTTCAACGACCAGCTGGCCATGTTATACGGAAAGTCATACGTCGCGATGACGCCGCCCACCGAGTCGGAGATGAATAACATCGGATTTGTGCCATCCGTGAGTGATTTGGAAGATATTGAAAAGGGAAATTTCCCCCGTCGCATGCGTGCTGCCAATAACACAGATGAAATTCATCTTAATAACTTTGGTTATCAAATTGTCGCTAACAGGGTTGTTAAAAAAGTCAGGGATTTGGAGTATTGATTTATCTCACTATACTCACAACAGCATTTCGGGATTTACATTTCTGCCCAAAAAGCCAACTTTAAAACGGTTGGCTTTTTTATTTTTTGAATGATAACAAATTGGTTCTAAAACCATTTAATAAGAAACATGATTAATTTAATAAAAAATTGAAATAATTGGTTGTAATGTCGGGAATGTAAGATAGATTTGATGAGTGTTCGCACGTATACTTAGCTACTCACCTTCCTTACTCCTGAAAATGCCTAGCAAAACAAAACTCCTGTATATTACCCATTCTATTCAGATAGGTGGAGTAGAGGTAGCCCTGATTTCCGGAATCCCAGCGCTTTTTGAGAAATACGATCTTACAGTAATGGTGCTTGGAACTGTCGATCCGACAATGGTCGCCCATTTGACCGAACCTCAAAAGGCCTGCATGCATGTATTTAATTATCCGCTGTGGGGTTATCCGGTAGGTCTGTTAAAAATGCTTCGTTTTATTGGAAGGATTCGTCCGGAGATTATGATTTCTTCATTATGGCGGGCATCCATGCTTGCCACTTTGGCGAAGAAACGTTGGCCGGGAATCAAGCTTATTTCTTTTGTCCATAGTAGCACGTTTTTTCACAAGCTGGATAAGTTGTTTACAGTCAGTGCGGTAAAGAACTCCGATTATATATTTACAGACTGTTCAGCCACTTCGGATTTCGTTGAGAAACAATATGCTCCCGACCGCAACATCGCGGTGATTTCGTTTTTTACCCAAAAATCTCCCGATCACAAATCAAATCTGCCGCTAACTGGTCTGGATGCACGATTTATGTTTCTGGGGCGGCTCTGCCAGGTGAAGAACCTGAACCTGGCGGTGGATACTATCAAATATCTCAGAGAAAAGGGAATTAATGCCGAGCTGGATTTATACGGTCGGGAAGATGGGGTTTTGCAATCGCTTAACGACCAAATCAAATTGGCGAACCTCACGGATGTGATTAAATATAAAGGTGGTTTGACTTCAATTCAGAAGCAAAGTGCATTCCGGGAATATCATTTTCTTATTCAATTAAGTTCCAACGAAGGAATGGCCATGAGCGTGGCCGAGGGAATGCAAAACGGCCTCGTTTGTTTTGTAACACCCGTGGGGGAAATACGGCATTATGCCAAGGATATGAATACGGCTGTTTTCGCGGATATCTGGGAACCCGGGAAGTGGCAACAGTCGCTGGAAAAGATTGAGAACTGTATTCGTAACCCGGAAGTTTACAGGGAGATTTCAGATAATAGCTTCAATCATTTCCAACGTGTGGAATTGTATTCGGAATCATTATGCAAAACGATCGACTACGTATTTGCTAAACCGAACGACGAAATCAGACGGAAAGATGCGGAATTCGTCTGACCTCGCCGCTGACGTGAAAGCAATTCTTACTTCATTGTTCGGGCTCGTAAGTAACATTATAAGGTAAGTAATAAGCTTCCGACAAATCCCTCACCAAAGTATAATTGTTAGGGGCAGCTTTGAGCGCTGCGAAAGTGGCAGGGTTCTGGATCGACGTCATTAGCGAAACCCGGGTGGGGAGCGACGGACCGATGGAAATCCACATTCTTGAAAATACCTGAATCGTTTGACCAACAGCCATGTTCAATGCCGGCGCCGGATAATAAATGTTAGGTGCCAGCAGGCTTTCATCGTCCGCCGTACCTCCCAATGGACGGCTGTCGCTGATCCAGTATCCCTGTGGCGCCGGGAAAGCAGGATTTGCCACGCGTTTGATATGAAGCCGGATTTTGTAAAGAACTTCTGCGCTCTGAAAACTCATTGGCTGATAAGAGAAGGCCAGGCTTCTAGGTAGTACAATATCGTGGTTTGAAGGTGTAAGCGTCGCAAACGAAGCGTCGTTGGAACTCTGCCGCATAAAATCAATCTGAACTATTTCGAACTCACATGGATAAAGTCTTGGGCTGCCGTCCACACGCATGCAGGACTGATTTCCCGGGTCAGGATTAGAGTGGTCGGTACAGGACAGGGCGATCGCCAAACAAAAAATGGCGGCGGAGGCGAAGATTTTACTGAACGTCATGGCGATGAAAGGTTATGTGGTGAGTGTATTGTATTTATTATCGAAAGTATTGTATATCAGTAATATACTGGCTAAGTTACCTTTTGTTTTAAATGGGTTACGTATACGGATTGTAAAGTATTTTTCCCGGAAGGTGTCTTTTGAAACCAAGGACTACTTAACTAACCCTTATGGCAAAATACGCGCTTCTGATATTTCTTTTTCTGACAGGTCGGTTTGTGGCACATGGACAAAACAAGGTCCTGTCGGACAGTGTGGTGGTCACGTCCGAAAACAGGAAGACCGAGCTGATTACCAATGAAAAAGGCGCACTACAAGTGAACGTAGCTCCCCGGGACGCCCGCAAATACAAAGCAGCCGGGGTGGTTCGGTATAGCAACTTCGGTGCGCGGGGCGATGGCAAGGCGGATGATGCTGATGCGATTGCCGCCACCCATGCATTTGCCAACCTGTACGGATTGTCGGTGAAGGCCGACGATGGTGCGACTTACTATATTGGAGGAAAAGAGCGTACGGTGGTGATCCGGACCGACACCGATTTCGGCAAGGCCGCCTTCATCATCGATGATACCGAAGTGCAGAACCGTAACGCTTCTGTTTTTATAGTTAGTTCGGGCCTTAAACCTTTCAAGCTGGAAAAGGTGGCTTCGCTTAGAAGAAACCAGCAAAAAATCGACGTTTCGTTGCCCGGTCCCTGCCTCATCACCGTCACGAATTCGAATGTAAGGCAATACATACGGTTTGGGCTGAATCAAAACAATGGATCTTCGCAGACCGATATTTTTGTGGTTGACAAGCATAGTAATGTCGACATGAATGCTCCGATCATCTGGGATTTCGACCAGATTACGGAAATTACCGCCCTACCCATCGACGAGAAGCCCCTGAGAATCACCGGAGGCCGGTTCACCACCATTGCCAATAAAGCGGAATCGAAGTATACTTATTACAACCGGAACATCGCGGTCCGGCGGTCCAATGTGGTTATCGACGGGCTGGAACATCGCATTACGGGAGAAGGAGAACATGGTGCACCCTACGGAGGCTTTATCAATATCGGCGATTGCTCCTACGTGACCGTAAGGAACACGATCCTGACGGGCCACACGACTTATAGCACCATTGGTACAGCCGGGAAGCCCGTTTCGATGGGGACTTACGATCTCTCTGCCAACCGGGCGCTTAACGTGTCCTTCGTGGATTGCAGCCAGACCAACGACATCAACGACAATAAGTATTGGGGTATTCTGGGTTCTAATTTCTGCAAAAACCTGCTTTACGACCATTGTACGCTCTCGCGTTTTGATGCCCATCAGGGTGTCGCCAATGCTACCATCCGCAACTCCACCCTCGGCCACATGGGGATCAATGCGATTGGCAGCGGGCGCTTGCTGGTAGAGAATTGTACTATTCGCGGCAGGAGCATTGTCAACCTCCGCCCCGATTACGGCAGTACATGGCAAGGGGAGTTGATCATCCGGAATTGTGTATTCGTCCCGGCAGACGGCAAACCCGCCAGCGCCTCTTTGATAAGCGGGTTTTATTCAGGTCAGCATGATTTTGGATATACTTGTTACATGCCGGAGCGAATCACCATCGACGGTCTCCGTATCGACGATGCCAGCCACCCGGAAAATTACCAGGGGCCTGCCATTTTCGCCAATTTCAACCCGGAAATGACGGATAATTCCTATCGGGAAAAATATCCTTATGTTAAAACAAAGGAAGTTGTACTGAGAAATGTAACCACTGTCAGCGGGAAAGCCGTAAGACTTAGCGATAATGCTTTTATGTTCAGGGATGTGAAAGTCATAGAGGCGCGATAAAGCATGAGTTATTCCTGGCCTTTGATTTGATTTTGCCCGACAATACTTTCGAACTCCCACCTGATCAAGTCCATCCAGAAGCCCCGATCGTCCATTTCTGAATATGCTTCCTGTTTAAAAGTCGCGATCCAGACTGACTGGATCGGAGAACTCTCGTCGGGAACGGTGATACTAATAGTGGGATTATCTTTCGTTACGGGTATCAAAGCAGCTATCTTCTTTGCTTCTTCGATGGCCTGATCTTTTGTCATGGTCATAGGGGCTTGTTTTGGATTATCTTCTCATCGGCTTAATGCTTAACCGCATGATAATAATGGTTTTCTCCCTCGTCTTCAAATTCCTCGATGAGCGAAAGGCCCGATGCGACTAACAACGCTTTGTACCGCTCCGCTCCAAGCGATACCGATTCTATTGCTGTAATGGCATCTTCCCATTTCATTTCTTGGAAAGGAGCCGTAAACAACAGCTTTCCGCCGGCGTACAGCGCATTTGCCATTTTTTGAATCACAACTTCCTGTGTTTCTGCCGGCAAGAGGAACAGTAGTCCCCAGGCAATGATGGCATCGAACTGCCGATTGAAATAGGAGGAATCTTCCGCGGCTTCACAGGCGACGGGGATATTCGGGAGGTTCTGCTGGAAGATTTGAATCATCGAAGGTGACGCATCAATCCCATAAACGGTCAAACCTTCATCCACCAATGCCTTCGAAATGGGCAGGCCGACGCCACAGCCTATATCCAAAACTGTCGCATTTGGTGGTAGCGACCTTGCCCAGTGCCGGACAGATGGCGCGCCGACGCCATTGATGCCCTTCGAGCGGCAGCGAATGAATGTCGCCGCGTTGGCTTCGTATCCGTTTGATTTGTCCATTTGTAATAGCATGTATTTTGAGGTCGGCAATCGATTTTCAACGCAGGGCAGTCGTCACTTTTTGCTTTGCGGGCTCCCGGAAAGCCACGGTTTCAGCACCTTCGTAACCCGCGGCATCACCACCCACGTAAGCAACCCAACCATACATCCAGCCACAATCAAAGTCCTCAATGCGGGATGGAGGCCCTGAATGAATGGCCCGATAGCATAAGTCAGGAACAGACTGGTAGGATACACGCCGCAAAGCGTTGCCACCGCCATTTTCCATCTCGGCGGGGGAACCGGTGAGCGGAACCAGGCTTCCAGGCCGGTGAGTTCGCGATAGACCGGCTCCTCCGTCAGCGTCGATGCATAGGCCTCCCAATCTCTGAAGAGGTCCGAATTGTAAAAAGCATCCCGCTCGGCATGATCGGCGAATGTCCTTAATATGCCAATTTCCCGACTTTCGCTGCCCGGTAAAGCGGTCATCATAGCCGCGCCGTGCACGCCGCCATGTAGAAACGAATCTCCCAGAAAACGCCGAAGTGCTTCTTTGAACTCTTCTTCTTTTCCTGGGAGGACTTTGCGGGTGATGGCTACGTGGATGGGCATGGGGTGTTGCAGTTTGGAAGTGTTGGAGGAAAGCTCAAGAAAATAGCGATTGGATTTGGGTTGCCTGGCTGACTCGTGAACATCGCAAAAATGGCAGTTCGAATTAGTTGTTTTTACGTAACATCTTTAATGTTGGGGCCTGATTTCCTTATGAACGCTGGAAGATAATATCGTTATTATTTAAAAAGTTTCCCTCATTTGATTGGATGGAGATTCGAACAAATTGTTTTCTTGGAATTTTCGTGGAAACCGTGGTATTTCTGTACTCTAGTGATTGACGCAAAAGGATCTGATCCGCGGAGAAAACAACCTAAAAAACAGTTCCCGGGCATTGGGGCAATGGAGATTACGAGCTTACGGTCGCAGACACAACAAATCTGGAATACATTATGAGCCTGGTGAAGCAGGCGTTGACTCTCGTTTGAATTCACAAAAAAAGGCCCTGAAAAAATCAGGACCTTTTGGGGAGGGAGACGGGTCTCGAACTTCGCCTTTAATCGGCTTGTAGTCAAGGTTTTGTCTCCTGTATTTGAAGTGAACTACACGAAAGACTCACTATTTTTTATACATATAGTACAACAGTATATTTGTTATGTATAATTCTTTTAGCGAAAATTGAGGTGTTTGGCTTGTGATTTTCGCTGGTTTTTGAGTGAGTTTTCGGGTGGTTTTGGGTGTTCAAAGTTTGGAAAATGCCTGTGGATTCGGTGGTAACTGCGATGTTGCTGCGGGTAAAATTAAAAAATTTCTGTGGCATCTGAAACCTAGATTCAGAGCAGCCAAAGCGGAAGTGGCAAATGATGACATACCGTTTGTCTATATTTGAAATTACAAGCGATCTACCGCGAGTGACGATAATGACAAATAAAAGTAGAAAATCGGAACGAAGACCTCCATCGACTAACGGCAACAGAATCGTGAATTTTCTGTTTTTTGTCTCCTTGCTGTTAATGATCTGGGGAATTAGTATGTATAGGCAGACAATTATCGACGCAAAGTACCTACTCGGAGCATGCATTTTTGGCATAGTAGCGGCGAACTTGTTACTACCTCTTTTTGCGGCCACTACTTATTCGCGAACATTCGCTGTTCTTACCAGATCAATTATTGGTGCTGGATTTTTCTATTTCGCGCTACTTTTTTTGAATCAACAATTTCGCAGTAAGATCATTCTTGCGGAAGAATTCGAGATTGTGGAAAGAGGATCGTTGGCAAGGGGAAAGAGCGCAAGGTGTTCTCAGCCTTACGTGATGGTCGATTTTCATGGCGAGGTGAAACAGTTAATCTTTTACTGCGATAAAGAAGACACAATAAAGCGTTCCCGGAAAATTATCCTCAATTATTCGAAGGGGGCATTTGGTTTTGCCGTCGTGGAGTCATCCCGGTTTGTCGGGTAATTTTATCTTTTACGATTGATAATTGTAATTCCTCTCGCCTCATCCTTTTCTGTGAAAAGCCTCGCGTTCCTGTCATAGGAGAGTTCTAGCGAATGTTACCTTTCATAAGTTGAGTTGGTGCGATACGTCAAGTCGTCAATCTGCCATCAGTTTGCCTTATCAATAGTAATTTCAGAGTTTAACTGACTGTTGTCGATCATTGCTTCCAATTTGGCTTGTCTTACCTTATTTCGGCCATGATCAGTGTCATCATAATAGCCTCTCAGACACTGCTTGTAAAACTTAACATACACAGCAGAAATCTCATCAACCTTTTTCATCTGCCTAGGTCTGATCTTTGCCTCGGAAACTTCCCATACCAGTTTTTTAGCAATGAGTTCAGCGAGGTTAAAAGCATACTGTAAATGCCTGAGGGCAGACGAATCCCGTGTTCCCGCCTTAACCCACGAGGAGTTTCTATTTACTACGGCGTGGGCTTCATATATCCTGGATCGGGCGTAGCCCATTTTATAACTCGTTCCCACCTGGCGCATTTGCAATGAAATCGATACGAACGCGTCTACGGAATCATTTTCACTGGTGAAAGCTACCTTGAAGTCATCCCATGTTAATACGGGCTGCTGTTCGTATGAAAATGAGCTCTCTGATTGTGCGACAGCACTGACGGAAAACAAAAAGACGAGTAGTAAGGATAACATTTTCAACACTAGTAGGGCTCTTGGTTACTTCTTGAAATCAAACTTTAGCTTTGTCACAAGATCATGAAAATACTGAGTACTCCAAATGTCCAAAACGCTGGCATTCGGTATAAATCTCCGAACATCATCCTTGATCCGCTGGAAGTTAACGGAATCTATCTTCGCATTCAATAAACTCCGAAACTCCACTTCGCTGATATTCTCCTGATCCCAATCCCCACTGTCTTTCGCACGTAGCGCGAAGTGTTCAAGATTCAAGGCAACACCTTTTCGGATATACCATTCCATATCGTACCAGTCGCGCCCTTTCACGTTGTCTTTCCATTTCCTGAAAAGCAGCGCATGCATTTTACCTGCGAAGAGATCGGAAATGCTGAAACACTTCACGTAAAATGAAAATGGTTGGAGCAAGAGCTTTTCTTCGGTATCAAATCCCGGAGGCGGCATAGTATCGACTTCCAGTTTGATTTTGATGCTAGCTATTTGTTCAAGCCCTTGCTGAGGCACGACACCTTCCAAAACCAGTTCCCGCCAGATCGTTTCGGATTTCAGAAATGCGGAATCAATGCTGTTCTTTACTGTCTTCTGTTTTTCCTTGACCGATACATGCATTCCCAGCGCTTCGAATTCATCGACGATGGCAGGTATATAAGTATTGATCGAAAAATCGGGGTCAGCTTTAAGCAACGAGAAGTCGAGATCCTCGGAAAAGCGGTCGAGTCCGTAAAAGATACGGAGTGCGGTGCCGCCGTAGAATGCTGCTTTTTCAAAGAAGCCCTTGCGATAGAGCCCCGCCAACGCAACTTCCTGCATGATTTCACGCAGCGCCTGAGTTGCATCATCCTTGTTGGCAGGATTGTAACTTGCCAGCCATTCCTTGATCATAGTTCGTTGATGAGTTTAATTACCTGCGCCAAGCTCTCTCGTTTTGGCGAATCGCTTAGCCAGGTCTCCATTGCTTGTACATCCAACTGTTTCAACTGATCTTCGTCCATTCTCAGATTTTCAATCAGGTATTCGCCGGCTGCGATTTTACTCCGGAGCTTTAAGCCCGCTGTATTGATTATTTTGTCAAATAAAGCCTTCTCTGGGGAAGCGATAAGTGCATTCTGATCTTTTCCGACCGCGACCTGTTGTATCCCGAAGCTGTAATAGGGGAGCGGCATTCGTGTAAAACTGAATGTGCCAGTTGGCGTGTCGAAGCGGCGCGAGGCCTTTGTTGTTGCAGATGAAACTTCAAACACCCGCTCGGGGATCAGTCCATGGTACGATAACGCACTATCGAAAGACACATAACTCGGACCAAGCATGTGGTTTGCGAGAAGAAATGGCTCTGTACGTGTTTCTGAAAGTTTTGTGGATGGTAGATACAAACCTTTCTTGACAGGTTCAATAATGCCAGCGGAGATTAGCTCATGGATTTTATCGTTGGGGCGTTTGTAGCCTTTCAACAGTGAGGTGAGCAGTTGATGTGTTAATGGCTGGCTGGAAAGGTTTCGTATGCTTTGGGATAAGTCCATGTGTAAATTTAACTAGATAATCGGAAATTTTCCGATTATCTAGTTAGAAAAGATCACTTATGGCGTGAACTATTGGAATGGCAGCGAATCGTTTCGTTTGGCTTCGTATGAGTTTGATTTGTCTATGTCCTAGTTTCCCATCGGAACCAGCACGCCGAGGTGAACTGACGAGCCGCGGTTGTACATTTTTAGATCCTCAACCAATGGCCGAAGTCCCAAGTGATAGCGCGCTTCACCGAAGATAGTAAGTGACTTAATAGGATAGCCAATGCCAACGCCGCCAGCAATGCCATAATCGAATGGTCTTTTTCCGAAGCCTCCGTCCACTTTAACGACACCGGACTCATCCTTCGATACGACACCATCATATGTGATTTTGGAAGTGTACTTTAACTTCGCCTGGCCGACACGATAACGAAGTTCAGGCCCCAGGGAAACGAGACCCGTAAACTTTCCGATCCTGGGTTTCCATTGCAGCAAAACCGGAAGCTCAATGAAGTTCATCAGAAATTTCCCTGTATCTTCACTTTTCAGGATAACCCCGTCCAAAGGCCCTTCCCCGGAAGTCTCATATCGTGCCCCGCGTTGTGAAAAACCAGGTTCAAACTGAATACTCAGGTGAGAGTTTAAGGTCTTATTGAAAAGCAATGCAACGTTTGCTCCAACCCTGGGATCATAATCAAAAATTGCCCCAGGCCTGAAATTAGCGAAATTGACACCTGCGCGAATGCCGACATGATATTGAGCCTGGGATTTCGCGGCGGAAAAGAAAATAAGCTTCGCAATCAGCCAATAGAAGGACGTAGAGTTTTTCATGGATAGTACATTATCATGGTTAACCGCAATATAACGTGCGGTGACATAATATCAGTATTGTAGGTTAAGTTCCTATGACATGAAATCAGCATACGCTTTATATTTTCTTGCTGCGGTTCCTTGCATTGAAGGATCATAATCGAGCTGTTAAATCTATCAAAGCGGGTGATTTTAGGAATGCAATTCCCAGGTTTCAATCTAGCTATGACTTTTTGGATAGCTACCCTTGGATTGATAAGTACCGGTATTTGACCCTTCTGAGCTCCTCTAAAATTTCGTTCAGAGAAATGGCATTGAACAATATTGCCTTCTGTTACAGTCAAATCGGCGAAGGTGAGAAGGCGATATCCTACTATAAGCGAATGCTCGCAGAATACCCTGACGGCGACCTTGCAAAGGCAGCACTGAATTTCATCGCTGCGATCCAAAAGGATGATTGACAATATAAGAGCAGGCCGATCGAATAATTTGCCAGAGACAAATGCTTCGGTTGATAAATGATAACGTTGTCGTTTAACAACACTTTCGATAATAATGTCGATAATAATCAACATTATGCGAACTAAAAAGCAAGTTGTGCTACCCAGGTTTCAGAAAATTCTGGAACAATTGGGCGAAAACATAAAATTGGCCCGCAAGCGGCGGAAACTTACGACTATTCAGGTTATCTAAATGTTGATTATCTGAAAATCGTTTCCCATCCGAGATGGAAGGCGAGGAATACCCACAAACCTGTTAACCATACATAAGGAAGATATTTTCGCTTTCCTTCATTGGCCAATCGTTTATTCGCGGACAAATTGACAATAATACATAAGCAAAGAGCTGGAATATAAAGAATCCCTGATCGTCCCCTAATGAAGCCCACTTCAATGGTAAGGCTATCTTTGCTTTGTGATGTCCTAATTTTTTGGATTGAGTTGGTGACAATTGACCTCATCAAGACAATCCTCTGGCCTTCGTTAATCAAGTAAAATGCCCTTCTTGTCACCGGAAAGTATCCGTTTTCTGTTTCAAACTCGAATGTTTCATATTTATGCCGCAGTGTACTGGTACTGTAATAGTCCTGCCTAAGTACGGTTCTGAAATCATCTTTGAGCGGAATTAGGTACGAGTCGACATACATCAAACCACATATGAAAAGGCAAAATAAAAGGAGGTTGCGATTGTATTTTTCTGTCGACATAAGTTCATTTTGGAGTATCGGGTCGAATGGGTCCTCTTGTATTTTCAAATTGGATTTATTTGCTAAGTATAAGCATTTCAGTTCATGTTTTGTATTGGCCTCAACGCAATCGCGATCTTCAGTCAAAGTAAAAAGTGACGGGGTTCACCCCTTGGCTGCAAAGCCATTGGCGGTTTAAGGAGCCGCGAGAGCCGGGGGCGCCTAGCCGGGGGCGCCTAGCCGGGGGCGCCTAGCCGGGGTAAATAGCGAATGGATTTGAAGCCGTTACTTTTTGCTTTGTACCTTTCGTTGCGCTGAGGTGCAATCGCCAGTCGACTATCAGTCTTGCTTATTACTTTGCAACCGCCCCGAGAGCCAAGGTTTCAGCGCCTTCGTAACCTGCGGCATCACAACCCAGGTAAGCAACCCAACCATACATCCAGCCACAATCAAAATCCTGAATACAGGGTGGAGCCCCTGAATGTGCGGGCCAATTACATAAGTCAGAAACAGACTGGCAGGATACACACCGCAAAGCGTAGCCACCGCCATTTTCCACCTCGGCCGAGGAACAGGAGAGCGAAACCACGCTTCCAGGCCGGTAAGCTCCCGATAGACCGGTTCTTCAGTCAGCGTCGATACATAGGCTTCTTAAAGAGTTCCTGGGAGACTGCTACGAATTTCACAGGAATGAATTGGACAGCTGCGGCTGCCGTCCAGAGCTATTGTTCGAAGACTGGGAAAACATCCCTGATTTTCTGATATGGGAATGTAGCCCTCATAACAAGGCATTTGCATATTTTGAAACCACAGATTAAATGGATGATGAAACCGGGATGCATTCCTATAAAATGCTATTCCCTCCACAAGTTTTGAGATTGATCCGTTTAGTGTCCGTAAACAAACTTACACCGTCAGTAGCCATTCGCATAAGAAAAAAGCCCCAATACCAGAAGTAAAGGGGCTTTTAGGCATTTTCAAGTGGTCACGTAGGGATTCGCCACCACTCAAATAATCGACTGAATATCAATACTTTTAAAAAGAGCGCATAGTCTTCGTGATCAATAATGCTTTGCGAAATAATTTTGCCGGTTATACAAGTCACGACGGATTTGCGCAGGGCCAGCTTCCGCTGCTCTTTTCCCTAATTTACCCCTTATTTTGATATCGTTGAAACGGTGCCGGAGGTCATTAATGTGGAAAGTTGTTTTTCAAATTGCTGCATTTTCTCTTTCAGTGACTGAGTTTCAGCTTTCATGGATGCCTCTGCCAGTTTCAGGCTTTTGTTCTCTGCTTTTAAGGCTTCTACTTCTTTGATTAAAGCCTGGATTGCAATCAGGTTTACGCCATCAAAATCAGCCTGGTTAATGGACTTATCTTCTCCGATTACCCCCAATCCGTCGTGCCCGAAGGCTGCAAAAAAGTCCTGTGCCATTGGGCCGTAATGGCGGTATTGCTTCACGTCCTGCCCCTTATAGTTCCAGCTTCCCAGCCGCATCCCGCTGATCTTTTTAAGAAAGAGCGCCCCATCGGTAGTACGAAAGTTTTCCTTCCGTGTCGAGTCGGATATCACCGACCATGCATTAGCATTGGATTGGAGCTGTATTCCGGATGGGGAGTTTTCCTGTCGGGCGTTGCTGGTATACAAAATATACCCGCCCGCAAAATGCATCATCATCTGGTTAATAGCTGTGGTATTGTAGGTACAACCCAAGCAATTGCTATCATCACCAATAATAAATGAACCTCGATGATTTGCAATGACAGAAGTACCCATAGCCGTTGAACGATCCGCATTTGCAAATGTCCAGGCACCAAAGGCAGTTGCGCTTTCCGCGTTTGCCTGTGTACCAAACCCCATAGCCGTTGCATGCTCCCCGCCGGCTTTGGTACTTTCACCGCTAGCGAAGGAATACCTGCCTACATTCGCATCGTCCCAAAGGGTATAGTTGTTTTCGTCATTAGAGATCCCGCCGGCCCGAAAGGCACCTTTTCTGCCAAACCAGACCATTTTTGGTATCGTCCATGACCTTCTGGGAATCTGTGATTGTACACCTGCAGTATCGGCTCCGAATAGCACTGTTTTTCCTTCCGCAACGTTCAAAAAAGCTTTGGGCTGTGTTAAACCGATCCCTACCTGGGCCTGGGCCCGCAATGAAATAAGGAGCAGCACAATCAATGCTGCCAGATGATTAAAGGACCTGAGACGCATTCTAACTTGAAAATAGGCTGTATGTAAATTTTTCATTTCTTAATTAAGTTAAGATAGTTATTGTTTGATCACTTTGATTGTTGCTGTGCTTCCATCGTTCAAAAGCAGTTGTACTACATACAGACCAGCAGAAAGACCCTTCATATTGATTTCGTTAGACAGCGGTTTTTTGTGAAATGCTAAAAGCGTGGATCCCTGCGCGTTTAAAAGTTTGACACCAGCAATGTTCTCCCAGTGATCAATACTGATCCGGACTTTTTCAACGGCCGGATTGGGATAAAGGGAAACCTGATAAGATTGCTCAAAATGAAGCGCACGGATCGTGCTGTAAGCATAGGACTGATCTTTATCCACCATTTTTAGCCGGTAATAGTTAGCGCCTGCCGATGGCAAAATGTGTGAAAAACCATAGTTTTTCAAACCACTACTCTGATTGGCTGCTGTGATCTTTGAAAGCGTATTCCAGTCTTTGGCATTACGGCTATGTTCCACATTAAAATAGTCGCTGTTCGACTCGTAGGTAGTTGACCAGTTCAGACTGGCAGCCGATCCTTCCTTTTTAGCTGTAAATCCCAGCAGAGTAACCGGAAGAGCGCCTGACTGCGCCGCTGTTACGGCACTAAATGTAACCGGAGTTATTAAATCATTATAGATGTAATGCGAAGTGGTATTAACCACGCTTCCGGTTGTAGTAACAGGTGCTCCATTTTTATAAGCCACTTGGAGCAAGGTTTCAGTGTTCCCGTTAAGCTCCGAAGTGCGATAAAAAAGTCCAATGCGGCCTGCAAAGGTAACTGGTGAATCCAAAGTATAAACGCGCGTAATACTGGGCGGATTTCCCGGCAGCGCAGTTGGAGAGATTGTCAGGGTATTGTTCTGAATATGGAGAGGTACGGTTGGCTGTAATGTGAGCCCATCAATAGATACGATTGTAGCTGCAGAGGTGTAAAATCCATTGGTCCCTGCGGAAAATTGAGCCCTGGCATTAAAAGAACATAACAAAGCCAGCTGGAAAAAGAGCAAATATTGCCTCATAAACAATGAGTTAAATGAAAGGATAAAGAAATACCGGTGATAAGTACCTTGGGTTGAGCACAGGGCTTTATTGTAATGATTTATAAGTAGAAACATTTCAGCTCTAAACTTACAAAATATACATTACGCAGTAAATTATGAGTAGATAGGTTTGTATGGAGCGGCCTATAGAGTGTCTGTAAACAAATTCAAACTGTCAGTAGCTATGCGAGTAAGAAAAAAGCCCCAATACTAGAAGTAAAGAGGCTTTTCGTCATTTTCTGTGGTCACGTAGGGATTCGAACCGCCCGGCGGCCCGGCCCAAACCTCCTGATCCGTAGCCAATCCGATGAAAACAAAAAAGCACCTGAGAAAACTCAGATGCTTTAACTCGTGGTCACGTAGGGATTCGAACCGCCCGGCGGCCCGGCCCAAACCTCCTGATCCGTAGCCAATCCGATGAAAACAAAAAGCACCTGAGAAAACTCAGATGCTTTAACTCGTGGTCACGTAGGGATTCGAACCCCAAACCTCCTGATCCGTAGTCAGGTGCTCTATCCAATTGAGCTACGCAACCGTTTCCGAATTGGACTGCAAATGTAGGGACTGAATTTCGCAGTCGCAAATTCCAGCAAAGAAATTTAGTAAAAAATTTACCAAAAACAGCTATTCCCCCTGAAAATCAGGCTTTCTTTTTTTCAAAAATGCAGAGATTCCTTCCTTCACATCACGCGTGCCAAACAACATTTCCTGACTTTCCCGCTCGTTTTCCAGCATCTGCGGCAGGTTGGAATGCATCGATTGGTTGAATGCATGCTTCATAGCACCGATGGCCAGCGTCGGGGCGTGACGGTAGTAGGATATGATCTGCTCGGTTTCTTCATCGAGCGCTTCGCGGGCCACGACTTTTGTAATGAGGCCCATTTGCTGCGCTTCGGCAGCGGGTATACGCCTACCAGTAGAGGCCAGCTCGAAGCTCCGTGCAACGCCGATCAGGCGCGGGAGCATGAATGTCGCACCGGCGTCGGGCATCAGGCCTATTTGCACGAAAAGGAGGCTGAGGTAAGTGTCTTCGGCAGCTATCACCATGTCACAGGCCAGCGCGAGCGAGCAACCGGCGCCAACGGCCAGGCCATTCATGCGGCATACTACCGGCTTCGGAATGTCGCGAATGGCAGTGATCATGGGCTCGTAATAATCCCTCAGGATCTCGCCGGCACTTTTGCCTGAGCCAGCCGCTTCTTTAAGGTCGGCGCCGGAGCAGAATGCCTTGTCGCCGGTTGCGGTGAGCAGCACGACGCGGACAGAATCGTCGTCTGCCGCGGTTTGGACAGCGTTTGTGATCTCGGCGATGAGCGCAGGGCTCAATGCGTGAAATACATCCGGACGGTGGAGCGTAATGCGGGCGACGCCGTCGCGGTTCTCGAAAATCAGGTTTTGATACATGCGGTGAAGTGTTTTGTATCAAAAGAAGAAATAAACGGTGGCACTACTGACGAAAAGTCCGCAAAATACACCGGCGGCGATCTGAGAGGGCGTGTGCGCGTTCAATTGCAGGCGTGCGCTCATGAGCCAGCCGCCGATAAGGATCGTCAGCAATAGTGGCAATAGTAATGCACTTTCGTCGAACCGGATCATCAGGCCCGACAAAATGCCGATGGCGCCGCCGATGCCGGTCGCGTGGGCGCTGATTTTCCAGAAATAGCTAACCATCGCAATCAGCGCCAATGACAATGTGACGCTGGCAAGAATGACTGAAATCTGCGGCGCAAGCTCGCCTATGGGTTGCAGTTGCCAGCCAAACAGGTAGGTCGCCAAACCGTAGATGATCACACAGGCGAGATAAGGAATGCGGCGTTCGGCAGCATTTTCCACGTACAAAGAGGTAATCATGCCCATCTTTTTGAAATAGAACATCATAATCGCCGGCGCGATAAAGGTATTCAGCCAAAGCAAGAGCAGCAGGCTTCCCAGCGCAGGCAATTCGAATGCGCTTACACCCACGAGATCGGGTACGAGAAGAAAGAGCAATGCAAACAGGTATGTCGTGAGTATCAGCGGATGGAAAACCACCGATAAAATGGTCGCAATTCGGTTATTCAAAACAACAGGCTTTAATCAGGATGATGAAAGCAAAATTAAGCTGAAAACCAGACTGTACAATGATTGGGTTCCACAGAAAAGTAAGTTGCATGCTCACCATAGGTTTTCGAGCCCGAATTTGTAATTTTGCGCCTCATTCGTAAAAAACCGGGCATTTCCCGGCTGACATTTTAAAGATTGAATAGAAAAAATGGGACCGTTGCAAATCAAAGAAATTTTACAAACTGCGCCTGAAAACCAATCGGTTGTCGTAAAGGGCTGGGTAAGAACAAAAAGAGAAAGCAAAAACGCGATTTTCATCGCGTTGAATGACGGATCGACCATACATAATATCCAGGCAGTGGCTGAACCCGGTCAGTTTTCTGCCGAATTGCTGTTGACAGTAACCACCGGGTCGTGCCTTAAAGTAACCGGAGAGCTCGTCGAATCACAAGGTTCGGGGCAAACGGTAGAGGTGAAAATCACCGACATCGAAGTGTACGGAACGGCTGATCCTGAGGAGTATCCGCTGCAACCGAAAAAACATTCCCTGGAATTCCTGCGTGAGATCGCGCACCTGCGCCCGCGTACGAACACGTTCAGCGCGATCCTGCGTATCCGCCACGCATTGGCGTTCGCAGTGCACCAGTACTTCAATGAAAAGAGCTTTTTCTACCTGCATACGCCGGTAATCACGGCTTCGGACGCCGAGGGTGCAGGCGAAATGTTCCGCGTGACGACGCTCGACCTGAACAACCTGCCGCGTACGGAGGAAGGCGCGATCAACTTCAAAGAGGACTTTTTCGGTCGCGAAGCTAATTTGACCGTTTCGGGCCAGCTGGAAGGCGAGCTGGGCGCGATGGCACTTTCGAAGATCTATACTTTCGGCCCGACGTTCCGTGCCGAGAACTCCAACACGACGCGCCACCTGGCGGAATTCTGGATGATCGAGCCGGAAATGGCGTTTTTTGAGCTGGAAGACAATATGGACCTGGCTGAGGATTTTGTCAAAAAGGTTATCTCATATGCATTGATCAACTGCAAGGACGATTTGAATTTCCTTCAAAACCGCCTGGCAGAGGAAGACAAGAACAAACCACAGAACGAGCGTTCGCTACCCTTGCTGGAAAAACTGAGCTTTGTGGTAGATAACCCGTTCGAACGCCTGACTTATACCGAAGCGATCGAGATCCTTTTGAAATCGAAACCACATAAAGAAGGCAAATTCCAGTTCCCTGTTGGCTGGGGTATCGATTTATCGAGCGAGCACGAGCGTTACCTGGTAGAAAAGCATTTCAAAAAACCGGTGATTCTTACCAACTATCCGCGCGAGATCAAATCATTCTATATGAAGCTCGATGATGATGGCAAAACCGTCCGCGCAATGGACGTTCTTTTCCCGGGCATCGGCGAGATCATCGGCGGAAGCCAGCGTGAAGAAAGTTATGAGAAACTGCTCGGGCGTGTGAAGGAAATCGGCATCGATCCCGAAAACCTGTGGTGGTACCTCGATACCCGCAAGTTTGGAACGGCACCGCATTCGGGTTTCGGGTTGGGCTTCGAACGTCTGGTTCAGTTCGTAACCGGCATGGGCAACATCCGCGACGTGATACCATTCCCCCGCTATCCAAAAAGCGCAGAATTTTAATTCTACAAGCTGTTACCTTTTTCATGGCTTTACGTAAAGAGTAAAGCAAATAGTGTAAGTTTTACTTTAAACAGCACGCACATGAAAAGGAACATGCATGTCCTGAAAAGCAGTATTGTGGCAATGGCCGCGGTACTGCTTTTTGTTTTCAATGCCCATTCGCAGGAGCCGTTCCATGTCAAATGGACGATGGATTACACCCAGGCCGGGGTTTCGGACCATGCCAACTTCACCCCTTCCTACGCGGTACTCGCCGGCGGGCCCAACACATTTACATTACCAACGGTTTACAGCGTCGGCGGCGCGGTTGTTGCCGGTTACATTATCAGGCCGTGGCCGACTGCTTTCTCGGCGTCGCGCTACATGGAGTTCACATTTTCGGCCAACTCATTTAAATACAACATCACCTCCATTGCATTCCGCCTCCGTCGCTCGCCGAACGGCCCGAACAGCATCATCGTACGCACCAGTATGGATGGCTTCGCAGCTGACCTGAATGCATTTGTAATCAGTAACAGCGGTGTTTTCAATTCGTACAATATCCCGGTGAGCTATGCCAATCTTTCAAGCAATACGTTCACGGTCAGGATCTATGCCTATAATTCGGTCGATATTTACGGAACATTGTGGTTTGACGAAATATCCGTGAACGGCGACGTGCTAGCCATTATCCTGCCGGTCGACATTGCCTATTTCAAAGGACATTCAGAAAACGGGTGCACTGCATTGGAATGGGAAACGGCCTGGGAAAAGAATTCCAGGGAATTTGTGATCGAGCGGAGCAGCGACATGAAGGATTTTACCACGATCGGGACGATCGCCGCCTCGGGAGAAACCGTGGGGCCGGTATCTTATGCATTTGTCGACAATGACCCGCCAGCAGGTATCAGTTATTACAGGCTGAAACTCGTCGATAAAGACTCGGGCTTTGTTACTTGCAAGCCGATCGCGATCGCGCCTACCCCAAAGGCCTTTGAAGTTCGGATCACGCCCAACCCGGCTTCTTCCAAAATCATCACCATACTGGCCCCCGACAACCGCGATGCGATCCTGGGCATACACACATCATGGGGTATACCTGTCCCGTTCCGGCGCGAAGACGAAGCCGGCAGTTACATTCATCTTATCCCACTACGCCCGCTCGTTTCTGGCATTTATTTTGTTACATACGAGAAGAATGGTAGAAAAGAACATTTGAAAGTGTTGGTTCCGTAAGGCATTCTGCGCTTAATTTGTAATGGTAAAATATAGAAAATGCTTTCGATGTGTCGTTAGCATAGCAACGTTCTGAATATTAAAGGCCAAAAGCCTATGTTGAAAAAAGTGCAGCCGAAAGTGTGGTGGATGGCAATTGCCGTCCTGGTTATTTTGTTGATATCCTGGGGATTAGTCCGAAAAAGCAACAGCGGCTCCCCGGACGTGGCCGTGTCGGGCAAATCGGTTAAAAACCTTGATCCTGTCGTGGTGACGAACCCTGATGCCGCAACGGCGGAAAAAATCGCGAAGATCGAGGATATTTTCAGGCGCAAACGGAACGCTGGCTTCAACGGTAATGTACTCATCGTGCAAAAAGGCAAAATACTTTACCAGAACTCGTTCGGTTTCGCGCATATGAGGGCGAAGGACACGCTGACGTCCGACTCCCGTTTCCAGCTGGCGTCCCTCTCGAAACCATTTACAGCTGTTGCGGTTTTGAAGCTGATCCAGGAAGGCCGGGTTGCGCTCGATGATTCGGTGCAGCGCTTTTTCCCTGATTTCCCCTATCACGGCGTGAAAGTGGATATGCTGCTGAGCCACCGCAGCGGGCTCCCGAATTACATTTATTCGTTCAACGACAGCGTCCGGCACGGAAGAAAATATCCCGACAACCTCGATATTCTGGATTGGTATGCCAAAGTAGTGCCTACCCCGCAGCCTTACAACCGGCCAGGCAGGTCGTTCAACTATTGCAATACCAACTACTGTGTCCTCGCCGCGATCGTCGAAAAGGTAACCGGCGATTCATTCGGCAAATACCTGAACAGCCAGATTTTCACGCCGCTTGGCATGCAGAATACCTATCTGGTAACCGACACAACTATCGCTGCTACAAAAAACAGGACCGACGGCCATCAGTACGGGCGCAAGCTGGAAAAGGATTATTATGACGAAGTCGTGGGCGACAAAGGACTCTTTTCGACCACGCTGGACATTTACCGGTTCTATAATGGGCTCACCAAAGGCTTAATCATCGAAAAGAAACTCCTCGACGAGGCATTCAGGCCGCGCAGCTTCGAACGGGACGGCATCCGCAATTATGGCTACGGGTTCAGGATGCATATCAAAGACGACCACACGCCCCGGTTCATCTACCACGGCGGCTGGTGGAAGGGCTACAACACCATGCTATGGGTCTGCCCCGAAGACGACGCGGTGATCATTGTCCTCGGTAATACGTATAACCGCTCGACGTACGATCTGCGCGAACTGCTGGAAGTTGTCCACGGTTCGGTGAAGATCGACGATATTGAGAAAGACATCTAGCATTGTTTGAATTCGGCCGCGAATTCAGGATATTTGCCGAAATTAAAAGCATTCCCGCACTTATGCCCGACACCGCATTCCACTTACCTGCTTATTTGCTGTTGGGCTTGCCGTTTTCGTGCTTTTTGTTGCTTTGGCTTGGTGGAAAAAGTCTAAATAAATTTGCCGGCTGGATCGGGGTGTTGGCTACCGCGGTGGGGCTACTGATCAGTTTCAACTACATTCCCGGCACAGATCCGGGCATTCCCTACCGGTGGTTGCAGATTTCAATCCCGTGGTTCTCCGTCGGCGACAGCTATATCGATCTTTCACTGCGATTTGATGTGCTTTCAACCATGATGCTCGTCATCGTGCATTTCGTGGCGCTGCTCGTGCAGCTCTACTCGACAGCCTACATGCACGACGATCGGAACATAAACCGGTATTTTGCATTCATACAGCTGTTTCTCTTCTCGATGCTCGGGATTGTGCTCGCGAGCAATCTGCTGATGATGTACATTTTCTGGGAGCTTGTGGGGTTGTCGTCTTACCTTCTGATTGGGTTTTGGTATACTAAAAAAAGACCCGTTTGGGCCGCGCAGAAGGCATTTGTGCTCAACCGTATCGGTGACGCCGCCTTTCTGACGGGCATTCTAATGCTCTTATACTATATCGGTTCTACGGACCTGGAGGTGCTTTCATCCGAAATCGGTACCATTCCGCCGGGCGTCCTCACAGCCATTGGCATTTGCCTGTTCGGCGGCTGCGTGGGTAAATCGGCGCAGTTCCCCCTCTCGGGCTGGTTGCCCGATGCCATGGAAGGCCCGACGCCCGTTTCCGCATTGATCCACGCGGCTACGATGGTCGCAGCGGGTATTTTTTTGTTGGCAAGAATATCCTTTCTGCTAACCATCGATGCGCGTTTTGTAATACTTGTTGTTGGAGCGATCACAATGGTAACCGGTGCAGTGAAGGCATTAAAAGGCTGGGATATTAAAAAAGTCCTTGCCTATTCCACTATGTCGCAACTAGGCCTGATGGTCATGGCCGTCGGTTTTGGAAGCTGGCAAACTGCATTGTTCCATTTGGCGACCCATGCTTTTTTCAAGGCCGGATTGTTCCTTTCTGCCGGTTCGGTTATTCACGCGGTGACACCGCACGAGGGGCAGCCCGATTTTGATCCGCAGGATATGCGTACAATGGGCGGTTTGCGAAACGCATTGCCGATCACATTCATTTGCTTCTCGATCTGTGCTGCTGCGTTGGCGGGATTACCCTTCTTTTCAGGGTTCCTTTCCAAAGACGCGATCATCACCGAAGGATTTCTATGGGCTGCGGAAAATGGCCCGCTGGGCTACTTGTTCCCTGTATTGGTTATTTTGTCGGCCGGGTTAACGGCCTTTTACATGACGCGACAGGTGTGGCTGGTGTTTTTTGGAGCAAAAAGGTTTCCGGCCGTCGTGCATCCGCATGAGTCACCCGTGGCGATGTGGCTGCCTATGGCACTGCTTTCGGCGCTGTCGTTATTCTTCTGGTTTTCCATCAATCCATTTAATGCGGAGGGCTGGTTTTTGCATTGGATTGGTAAGGAACATGGCGAGCATCTGGTATGGGTGCCGTTTGTGGCGAGCGCCGTTACATTCCTTTCGATTTTCCTGGCTTACCGACAGGCGAGCGCCGAAAATCCGTTTCGTGTGAATGATCCGATACCAGTTGCCGAACCCGTTCAAAATCCATGGAGCTGGCTGCGCGGTTATTCCGACGAACAATACTTCATCATTCCCTTCGATTTAATCACGAAGTACCTTAAAGCTTTCGAGAAAAATGTTGTCGACGCCCTTGTCGATCTGGTTGCGAAAGGAAGCCTGGTGTTCGGACATTTCATTGCCTGGGTAGACAGAATGTTTGTAGATGGTGCCGTACACCTGACCGTCTTCTCGATTCGCTCCGCCGGGCGCGCCGCCCGCAACATGCAGAGCGGCCGGATACAGTCGTACTACATCGTGACGGTAATGGGTGTCTTTTTATTGATATTGTGGCTCGTTGCGATGTGATGCAGCCGGCCGGTTAAATTAATGCTTGATGATTGATCATATACTCACCTTCTTAATTGCCATACCATTACTGGGCGCGGCGGCCATTGCATTCTGGCCGGTCGACCGCCAGGATAATTTCCGTCTCATCGCGCTGGTTGCATTGCTGCTGGAAGTAGTGATTACGGCAGTATCCTATTTATCATTCAATAGTCAGGACGCTGCGCTGCAACTTTCCGAGGTCAGGGACTGGATCACGTTACCGATCGGTTCGCTGGGCGTTGTATCCATTGATTATGCATTGGCCGTGGACGGCATCAGCTTCCCACTTGTGCTGCTGGCTGTGGTAGTACTGCTGGTCGGTGTGGTGAGTTCGTGGAATGTTAACCATAAGGCAAGGGCCTATTTTGCATTATACCTGCTGCTGAGCGGCAGCGTCATGGGTTGCTTCCTCGCCCAGGATTTCTTCCTGTTTTACCTGTTCTTCGAATTCATGCTCCTGCCGATGTATTTCCTTATCGGCCTTTGGGGTGGTCCGCGGCGTGAGTATGCGGCGTTGAAATTCTTTATTTACACATTCCTCGGCTCGTTACTGATCCTCATCGTGATGATCGGCCTGTACCTTTCTGTGATCGACCCGGTGGAAACTGCCCGTATGGTCGGCCTTATCGGCCCCGACGACGCGATCCATCCCGATATGATCCCGCAGATCCAGCAATGGCTATTCGACGGCAAAATCGCCCCCGAGCAACTGATCCACACGTTCCGCTTCACTTACCTCGCCGACCCGGGCAATTACATCCCCGGCTCGATCCTGAGTGCAGCCTCCGAATTTTTCATTGGCAACATACCGGTTCGTCTGCTCGCATTCTGGTTGCTGTTCATCGGTTTCGCAGTCAAACTTCCGGTCGCGCCCGTACACACATGGCTGCCCGACGCACACGTGGAGGCGCCTACGCCCATATCGGTGGTACTCGCAGGCATTTTGTTGAAAATCGGCGGTTACGGTTTCATACGTATCGTGGACGGGTTTTTCCCGGCCGAAGCACTTTACAGCGCCATTCCACTCGGCGTTCTGGGTATGATCTCGATCGTTTACGGAGGCTTCAATGCATTGGGTCAAAGCGATTTAAAGAAAATGATTGCCTACTCCTCCGTTTCACACATGGGCTTTGTGCTCCTCGGGATCGCCGCATTTACCCCGGAAGGGTTCAATGGTGCTATTTACCAGATGGTTAGCCACGGGATATTATCGGCGATGCTCTTCCTGCTGACCGGCGTTCTTTACGACCGTACCCACGACCGCCGCATCGATCATTACCGCGGTTTGATCACCGTCATGCCGCAATATACTGTCATTACCGGCATCGCATTCTTTGCTTCCCTGGGTTTACCCGGCTTCTCGGGCTTCGTGGGAGAACTATTTACCCTGATGGGCGCATTCCAGTCCGACGCGCTGCCTGTCTGGATCCCCGCCCTATCGACGCTCGGTATTGTACTGGCCGCGGGCTACTTCCTTTGGACCTATCAACGCATGTTTTTCGGTTCATTCTGGTACAAAAATGCTACCACGCAAATCCTTACCGATCTCACGCGCCGGGAAACACTCATGCTAGTGCCACTGGTGATCCTGACAATCCTGGTCGGTATTCTGCCCGGTTTGCTGTTTGACCTTTCCGGACCGACGATTGAGGCTTGGTTGGAGCGGTTGAAGTAATTGTCAGGGGTTGTCAGGAATAGTCAAGGATTGTCCGCAATGGTCGGGAGGTTGTCAGGAATAGTCAGGCCTTGTTCGTTTGTAACCGGCATTCCTAATATTTAAGGATTCAAATCCAAAAATATCGTGATTTGATCGCTTCGATAGCCTATCTCCCAAATAGCTGGTCAAAACTAAACCTCCCCTTTTTCGACAGTGCTTCCAGAGTCTGCTGCTGGTCCGGGGTAAGGACCGAGATCATTTCAATGCGTTTTTCCTCAGCGAGGCGCTTGCGGTCGCGGCGGCGCTCGCTACCGCGTTTGGTATCACTTCTCCTGTTCATTTTCCTTTCCATTCTTGCATAACGGCGGTCGATCTTTCTGAGCTGTTTCTGCTGCCGCTTGCTGAGTTGAAGCTGGTCGGCGTACTTATCCATGTTCTTTTCGAGCCGCCGGTTGTTGAGCTTGCTGTTGGTGGCCGGGTCGTCGTTTTGGTAAGCATCCTCTTGGTGGCCGCCACGGCGGCTTTGAGCGAAGGAACTGGAAGTAGCAAGGCTGCCGAATAGTAGTCCGAGGGCGAAGATCAGCGTCAGGATTCTTTTCATGGGGTGATAATGGGTTAAAAATTCGAAGCTTATAACGGTGTTTCGACCGGCCCTTATATATCGCCCTACTATTTCATTATCCCCGAGACTTATAGGCTTATTCAAATAAATATAGTTTTACACGGAAGCTCGGATGGTATTTTTTGCAATCTTTACAGTAGTTGCTAGTGGTTTTATTTCAAACTCCATTCAATTTTCCAAATTTTATTTCCCTACACCCTGTTTTGTCAGATGAAAGATAGTGCTCCTTCACAAAGGTTATTGTCCCTGGATACGTTGCGTGGTTTTGATATGTTCTGGATTTCCGGTGGCGAAGAGATTTTCCATGTGCTCGCCAAAGTGACCGGCTGGTCGTGGGCGATATTCCTGGCTCACCAGTTTACCCACCCCGAGTGGAACGGTTTCCGGGCGTATGACCTCATTTTTCCCACTTTCCTTTTCATGGCCGGCGTTTCGACACCCTTTTCATTGGGCAGCCGCCTCGAAAAAGGAGTACCACCTTCCCAGCTCATCCGCAAAGTGATCCAGCGGGGCATTATCCTCGTCATTTTAGGCATCATTTATAACAATGGCCTTTTCGAAACGGAATGGTCGCAAATGCGTTACCCGAGTGTGCTCGCGCGTATCGGGCTCGCGGGCATGTTCGCGCAGATCATCTACCTCTATTTCGGCTTTCGGGCGCGGTGGATCTGGTTTGGCGGGCTCCTGATCGGCTATTACCTCTTTATGATGTTCTACCCCGTGCCCGGCTGCGGAGCGGGTCTCCTGACCATCGACTGCAACCCCGCGAGCTATATCGACAAAATGATTATCCCAGGTCGCCTGCACCTGACGATCCATGATCCCGAGGGACTGGTTTCCACCATTCCGGCCATAGCGACCGGATTGATGGGCATATTCGCAGGCGAGCTGCTCCGAACCAGCCACGAAATCATTTCCCAAAGAAATAAAGTCATTTACCTGGCTTTTGCAGGGGTCGTCAGTCTGCTGATCTGCCTCGTTTGGGACTATTTTTTCCCTATCAACAAAAACCTCTGGACCAGTTCGTTCGTGCTTTGCGCAGGTGGGTTCAGTACTCTGCTGCTGGCGTTGTTCTACTGGATCGTGGATGTGCTCAATTACCGCAAATGGGTGCTGTTTTTTGTTGTAATCGGGATGAATTCGATTGTGATATACATGGTCGGCCGCTTCATCGACTTCGGCTATACGGCCCGTGCATTGTTCGGCGGCATATTAAGCTATTTCCCGCATGGAGCAGAAGCGGTGGGCGAAGTAATTGCATTTATCGCTGTACAATGGGCATTTATGTATTTACTTTACAGGAATAAACTATTTCTTAAAGTGTAAAAGAGTCAGGGATGTAGTCACGTGATAGTCAGGAATTGTTATTCACTCATTCCCCGTTCCACGGCGGATCATTCACTCATTCAATCATTCAAAATTAAAAATGATCGAAGTCACCAACTTGACGAAGGTTTACGGAACGCAGCGCGCGGTCGACGGGATTTCATTTAATCTTAAAAAAGGTGAAATCGTAGGTTTCCTGGGGCCGAACGGGGCAGGTAAGTCAACGACCATGAAAATCCTCACCGGCTATCTCAAACCTACCGAAGGCCTGGCCAAAGTTTCGGATTTCGATGTGATAGCGCAACCTATGCCTGCGCGCAGGGCCATTGGCTACCTTCCCGAGCATAACCCGCTGTACCTGGATATGTATGTGTCGGAGTTCTTGCTTTTTTCGGGGAAACTGTACGGAATGGGCGGCGCCGCGTTGAATGGGCGCGTCGATGAAGTGATCGCGATGTGCGGGCTTGAACCGGAGCGCCGAAAGAAGATCGGGCAGCTTTCCAAAGGGTACCGCCAACGTGTGGGGCTGGCGCAATCATTTTTGCATAATCCGGACGTGCTGATCCTCGACGAACCTACAACCGGCCTCGATCCTAACCAGATCCAGGAGATCCGCGAGGTGATCCGCACGGCCGGGAAGGACAAAACAGTGCTCTTTTCCACGCACATTATGCAGGAAGTAGAAGCATTGTGCGATCGGGTGATCATCATCAATAAAGGGAAAGTGGTGAGCGACAGCTCGTTGCAGGAGCTGCGCGAAACAGGCGAATCATTGGAAGATATTTTCAAGAATCTGACACAGCAGGCTTGATGTTCCGACAGTAATTACCATGACCATATTCGGTCAAGCAAATATTAGAATTGCATTAAAACGATATTTTACAGGATTTAAAGACTCGGAAATTTGTTATTATTGTGACTTTTGATAAAATCAAATATCAGTTGTTGAAGTTGTAAACCTAACATTCCCTCGTTAAGTCAGTGTTTTCAGGTATGAAAAATTGGTGGTTCAGCCGGTTTCGTGTTGTAGTGATTGTAGTGGCACTGGTGGTGCTTACCTCTATGGCATCTGTTGCCTGGAAAATGATGGCAGTGAAGACGGTACCGGTCAAAAACGTGCCTGCTGCCGTTGAACCTAAACACAAAGCTCCCAAAAAGCGCCGCGATCCGGTGCTCGTTCTACCCGAAAACGAATGGGTGGACAGTACCCTCAAATCCCTGAGCATCGAGCAAAAGATCGGCCAGCTTTTCATGGTGGCTACTTATTCGAACCGCGACGAATCCCATTATAAATACATCGACAAGCTGATCAACGATTACCAGATCGGCGGCCTGATATTCTTCCAGGGGGGGCCGGTGGGGCAGGCACAGCTTACCAACCGCTACCAATCGCATTCCAACATTCCGCTTTTTGTCGGCATCGATGGCGAATGGGGCCTGGGTATGCGCCTCGACAGCACGATTTCTTTCCCCAAGCAAATGGTACTCGGCTCGATCCAGGACGATCAGCTCATTTATCGCATGGGCACCGACATTGCCCGCCAATGCAAGCGCCTCGGCATTCATATCAATTTCGCGCCGGTTTCGGATGTTAACAGCAATGCCGATAATCCGGTGATTGGGATACGTTCTTTCGGTGAGGACAAGGAGAATGTGGCGCGGAAGTCGATCGCTTATATGAAAGGCTTGCAGCACAACCGCATTATCGCCACTGCCAAGCATTTCCCCGGCCATGGCGATACGGATGCGGACTCGCATTTCACTTTGCCGGTGCTGACGCATTCTTTGGAACAACTCACTAACACGGATCTATACCCCTACCGCGAGATGATTGCGGATAGCCTGATGGGCGTTCTGAATGCCCATTTGTACATTCCTGCATTGGATAACACCCCCAACCAGGCCAGCTCGCTTTCGGACAAGGTTGTGAACGGCCTGCTGCGAAAAGACCTCGGTTTCCGTGGAATCGTATTTACCGATGCCATGAACATGCGCGGCGTGCTCAAGAACGGCAAGGCCGCTGACGTAAACCTCAAAGCACTGGTAGCAGGCAACGACGTGCTGCTCTACCCGGAGAGTATTCCCGAGACCATAACCCGCATTAAGGACGCTATAAGCCAGAAACTGATCAGCGAAAAGATTATAGACGATAAGGTCAAACGCATTTTGCAGGCCAAATACTGGGCGGGACTGAGCAACTACCAGCCTGTCGACATTAATAACCTGTACGCCGACCTGAACACCGAGAAGAGCAAAGAGCTTTACCGTGAGCTCTGCGAAGCTTCGGTGACCGTCGTAAAAAACGACAACAACCTGCTCCCGATCGGTTCGGTAACGGACAACAATATCGCGTCGGTAAGCATCGGCGAAGGCAGCAGCTCGGCATTCCAGAAAATGCTTTCGACCTACAAACCCATGCGGAACTACTCGTTTTACGACGGACCTTCTTCGCAGGAGCAGATCACCGAAATGCTTGGCTATCTGGAACCTTACCCTACCGTTATCGTCGACATTCATGGCATCAGCTCCAAGCCGGGCAGGAATTATGGCGTTACCGCGGGCATGGCCGATTTTGTGAACCAGCTCAAACAGCAGAACAAAAAAGTGATTCTTTGCCTCTTCGGCACGCCGTACAGCATTCAGTACTTCCCTGTAACCGATGTGCTGATCTGCGCCAGCCAGGACGGAAAGGACCAGCAGGAGATTGTGCCGCAGATCATTTTTGGCGCATTGGGCTCGAAAGGCCGTCTGCCGGTGTCGGTGCTGGCCTACAAAACCGGGACTGGCGTGAGCACGACTTCCATCAACCGCATTGCATTCGGTACGCCGGAGAGCGTGGGTATGGATGGCGTTTCGCTTAAAAAAATCGATGAAATCGCCACAGCGGCTGTGAATGACCGCGTTTTCCCGGGCTGTGAGGTGCTCGTGGCCAGGCAGGGCAAGATCATTTATGAAAAACAATTCGGCGGGCTGAGCTACCGGACCAATGAACGCGTGACACCCGAAACGATTTACGACCTCGCTTCGCTCACGAAGGTTTCGGCCACACTGCAGGCCGTAATGCTGCTTTACGACCGGAAACAGATCAACCTGGACGAAAAAGCATCGAAATACCTGCCTGAACTGGTGGGTACCAGCAAACAGAACTTCACCGTTCGTGACCTGCTTATGCACCGCTCGGGCCTGATTTCGTTCTACCCGTCGCTTTGGGACAGGACCAAAACCAGCGCCGGGGGCCTGCTGCCTGAATATTACAGTTCGAAACAGGATACCGCCTATTATTTGCAAGTCGCACCAAAGCTTTTTGCCAAAGGTGCATTGCGCGATTCCGTCTGGAAATGGGTTGTGGAATCCCCGATGAACAACCGCCGCGACCGGTCTGGTACCTACGGTTATTTGTATAGCGATCTCGGCTTTTTGACCCTGCAAAAAATTGTAGAAAGGATAACCGGCCAGCCGCTGGACATTTTTGTGGCCGCCAATATCTACGAGCCGCTGGGACTGGCCTATCTCGGTTTCAATCCGCTGCGTCGCTTTCCCGAAAAGCAGATCGCGCCTACCGAGCAGGATTACCGTTTCCGAGGACAGCTGCTCCAAGGAACCGTTCATGATCAGATGGCGGCAATCGTAGGCGGCGTTTCGGGTCATGCGGGCCTTTTTGGCACGGCACGCGACCTGGCTGTTTTACTGCAAATGAATCTCTGGAAGGGCAATTATGCCGGAAAGCGCTATTACGAACAAGCCACGGTGCCGTTCTTCTCGCGCATGTACGATGAGTCGCATCACCGCGGACTGGGCTGGGACAAGGCGCCCGCCGATGGTAACAGTTCTTATGTGTCCCCGCTGGCCTCTGTCAACTCTTTCGGGCACACGGGTTTCACGGGTACAATGGTTTGGATAGATCCCGAGGAAGATCTGGTGTTTGTATTTCTATCCAACCGGGTCAATCCCGATGCGGAAAACACGGCGATTACTACCCAGCGTACACGCCGCAAAATCCAGGACATAGTGTACGGTTCATTGATCCAACGGAAAAGCCAGCTTCCTTAAATCACCTTCAGCGTATTTGAAAAATATCTCTAACTTTACCAGTCAAAAGGTTAGCGGAAAGATATTTAGACAGATACATGAAAAGAACATTTATTAAAGAGAGTTTTCTTACCATTTTCGCCACGCTATTCTGCCTGGCAGCTTCATTCGGACAGACGACGATTACCACGGGGACGATCACCCCATCACCAGCTTGTGCGGGAGGCGATGTTTCGGTTCCGTTCACAACCACAGGAACCGTAGCGCCGGCAGTCGTTTTTGTCGCTCAGTTGTCAGACGCCGCAGGTGCATTCAGCGCGACGCCCACTGAAATCGGCACTTCCGCCACTTCGCCCATCGCTGCAACTATCCCCGCAGGTACCGCCGCGGGGGCTGGCTATAAACTTCGTGTAGTTTCGAAACTGGCCGCAGTTATCCAGATCACTGGCTCTGAAAGCGTTGCGTTGACAGTTAACGCGGTGCCAGCTGCACCCGTTGTTGTAACGCCCGTCAACTATATCCAGGGAGCTACTGCTACGGCGTTAACAGCCACTCCTGCAACCGGTTTGCTGTGGTATACCGATCCTACCGGAGGGACCGGAGTTCCGTCTATAACTCCTACAACTGATACACCAGGAACTACCAGCTATTATGTATCTCAAAAGCCTGCGGGATGTGAAAGCGCGCGTGCTAAAATGGACGTGATTGTGACTGCTTGTACTCCACCCGCAGCACCAACCGTTGCCAACAAATCTTATACAGTAGGCGATGTTGCCGTTCCATTGACCGCGACAGGAACCAATTTGAAATGGTACGAAGCCGCAACAGGCGGAGCTCCATTAGCTTCCGCTCCGATACCTTCGACTGCTGCTCCCGGAACGAAGAGTTACTTTGTTTCGCAAACCGTCAGCAATTGTGAGAGTGCACGTGCGGAGATTGTTGTGACTGTTACTGCATGTACACCACCGGCGGCTCCGGGAGTAGCCAATAAATCTTATACCGTAGGCGATCCGCCGAGCGCTTTGACCGCGACGGGTACCAATCTGAAATGGTACGAAGCCGCAACAGGCGGAGCTCCATTAGCTTCCGCCCCGGTTCCTTCGACTGCTGCTCCCGGAACGAAGAGTTACTTTGTTTCGCAAACTGTCAGCAATTGTGAAAGTGCACGTGCGGAGATTGTTGTGACTGTTACTGCATGTACACCACCGGCAGCTCCGGGGGTGGCCAATAAATCTTATACAGTAGGCGATGCTGCCGTTCCATTGACCGCAACAGGAACCAATTTGAAATGGTACGGAACTAATGCACCAGGGGAAACGGGTTCCGCGACTGCTCCAACCCCTTCAACAGCAGCTCCCGGAACATCCATCTATTTTGTTTCGCAAACAGTGAGTGGATGCGAAAGTACGAGGGCACAAATTACCGTCACTGTGAGCGCATGTACACCGCCAGCGGCACCAGGCGTCAGTAACGTTTCATATTGCCTGGGTGCCACAACTGCCGCCCTTACTGCCACTGGTTCCAATCTGAAATGGTATTCTCAAGCATCGGGCGGCGTAGGCTCAACAACCGCTCCAAAGCCTTCAAGTGCAACAGCGGGCGTTACGAGTTTCTACGTCTCTCAGACAATAGGCGCATGTGAGAGTCCCAGAGCCGAAATAAAAGTAACAATCAATGAAACCGCCGCTCCTTCCGCCACATCACCAGTTGAATACTGTCTGAATGAAACTGCGTCACCGCTAACGGCAAACGGTAGCGGCCTGAAATGGTATATGGCATCGAGTGGCGGAACTGCGCTGCCCTCTGCGCCAACACCTGCAACCAATGCGGCCGGAACCACACGCTACTACGTATCGCAGACCGTCAATGGCTGTGAAAGCATTCAGAGAAAGGAAGTAGCCGTAGTCGTTAAAAACCCTTCTACCGCGCCTACTGTTACGGCGACTGTGAACCTTTGCCAGAACTCGGCAGCGGCACCGTTAACCGCGACGGGCACAGGGCTTAAATGGTACACATCTGCCAGCGGTGGTACCGCACTGGATGGCGCCCCTGCGCCGGCAACCACCACCGTCGGAACGGTTAGCTATTACGTTAGTCAAACGTCCGCAGGATTGTGTGAAGGCCCGAGAGCAAAAATCGATGTGGTCATTAAAGACACTCCGGCAGCTCCAACGGTAGTAACACCAGTCAACTATTGCATTGGTGCAAAACCTGTTGCATTGACCCCGTCGGGCGGTGTTTACAAATGGTACTCTGCCCCAACCGGTGGTACCGGTTCCGCCACGGCACCTACGCCGACCGCCACCGCGGTCGGAACAACTTCCTATTATGTCACCCAGTCCAACAGCTACGGAAGCCTTTCATGCGAAAGCTCCCGTGCCAAACTCGACGTGGTGGTCAACGCGACGCCGGCTGCGGTTAGCGCATTGTCCGAGGCTTTCTGCCAGGAACGTTCAGATAAAAACTACACATTCCCGACCCAGGCATCGGAAGGCAATACGTTGAACTGGTATACAGCCGCAAGCGGTGGTACTGCGAATCCAAGTGTCCCTTCCATCAATCTGAAAAATGCCGGGGAAACGACATACTATGCAACACAGGTAACCAGCAAAGGCTGCGAAAGTACCACCCGTGTTTTACAGAAAGTGACAGTCAAACCACTCCCAGGCCTCCCAGGCGTTTCACAATCCCTGATAGAATATTGCCAGTTTATCGCAGCGAAGCCCCTCGAAGCAACGGCAATGACCAATGCAACATTGAACTGGTTCGGTACCGAGGCGACCGGCGGGACTTCAAGTTCTAATGCACCGGTACCTTCCACAGCCGAGGGCGGAACAACTTCTTATTATGTAGCACAAACATTGGCTGGTTGCATCGGCGATCGTGCCAAGATCGACGTTAAAGTAAATACCACGCCGAAGCCAGTCACCAAAACATACCTCGAATACTGCCAGAATGCAACCGCGCCGGTGCTTGATGCGACCGGAACTATCCTGAAATGGTACCGCGGTGCAAACGACACGGAGTTCCAGGGTGTTCCGTTTATTCCTTTCACGGAAAAGGTTCAGGATTACTCGTTCTATGTAACGCAAACGGGATCGAATGGCTGCGAGAGCCCGAAAGAAGAGATCAAAATCCATATCAAATCGCTGCCTTCCGCGACGATCTCGGGCACCCCTACGATCGACCTTGGGCAGACGGCGACGATCAATATCAAGTTTACCGGCGACGGACCATGGATTTATGTCTTGTCGGGCGGATTGACCGACACTACCGACCAGGCCGACCATCAGGTGCAGGTTAAGCCAAGCACTACTACCAGCTACCTCCTTACCGAAGTATCCAATGTCTGCGGCAAAGGTACTATCAACGGCAGAGCGGTGGTTACTGTTAAAGTACCGACTATCAACACAGGAAACGCTTCCGTTTCCGAGATTTGTGCTGGTAAGCCGTTTAGCGTGCCTTTCCAGCAATCGGGTGATTTCCCTGCGGGTAATACCTTCAAGTTGCAGGTCGCGACCGAGAATGCGGATGCCAAGTTCTATACTATTTCGTCGACGGCCACCGCGAACTCCGTATCGGCCACATTCCCTGATACCACCAAAGGAGGCACTTACTTCGTGCGTGTGATCAGCTCGGGCACTAACCCGGATTTCACCGTAAAAGGAAGCGTAAGCTCGATCACGATCAATGCAAGTCCGCTGCCGGTTGCGACATTGACAGGGACACAAACGATTCTCGTAGGCGAAACCGCCGATCTGAAAGCTGAAATCACCGGAAAGTCGCCTTGGATATTTACATTGAATAATGGTGTAAAAGACACACTGATCACCGCGAGTGCGACGCCTTACAATTTCAAGCTGGCCCCGAAAACCACCACCATTTACGCTATAACCAAGGTGACAAACGGCTGTGGAATCGGTACCGGCGTTGGTACTGCAAGAGTGCAGGTAGACCCGATCCTGGGCGTTGAGCCACCCGCACCGGCAGATTGGGCGAAGGTTTACCCGACCGTGATCAACGGCAAGTGCACCGTTGAAGTGACCGGTACTATTTCACCGAAACAAGCGAGCATCGAAGTGGTAGACCTCAACGGCCGTCCGCGTTCGACCCAGGCTATCAAACAGCAAAAAACCGAGGTCGATTTTGCCAATTATCCTTCGGGACTTTACTTATTGAGAATTCAGAATGGCAATCTGAGCACCGTTCAGCGTGTGATGAAACCCTGATCATTCATTCTAAAAATAGCACGGGACATTTGTTGCAATGCAATGGATGTCCCGTTTCTTTTACCCGCATCATGGATATACAGGCAGACATTATGGACCATTACTTTATGGAAGAAGCCCTCGCGCTGGCCCATAAGGCATATGAAGAAGGCGAAATACCCGTCGGCGCGCTCGTGGTTGCCAAAGACAGGATCATTGGAAGAGGTTATAACCAGACCGAACGCCTCAACGACGTCACTGCTCATGCCGAGATGATCGCCATCACCGCCGCCGCCGACCACCTCGGATCCAAATATCTCACCGATTGCACGCTGTATGTGACCCTTGAACCTTGTGTCATGTGTGCGGGGGCGCTCTACTGGACGCAAGTCAAACGGGTAGTCGTTGGGGCAATGGACGAAAAGCGCGGATTTTCCAGGATCGGACAGCCGCTTTTACACCCCAAAACCAAGCTTGTAACCGGCATTATGGCGACAGAATCGCAGCAGTTACTACTCAAATTTTTCAGGGGGTTAAGAACATAAAGCGGCATTCTGCTGTTAGCCTAACTGGTATAACAATTTTTTTAATCATTAAACTACACTGAAAATGGCATTTACACTTGATCCCTTACCTTACGCAAACAATGCTTTGGAGCCACACTTCGATGCATTGACCATGGAGATACATCACGACCGTCACCACCAGGCTTACGTTACCAACCTGAACGCCGCCGTTGCAGGAACTGAGCTGGAAGGCAAAACCATAGAAGAGCTTTTGGCTGGCATCAGCAAAGCACCGGCACCTGTACGCAACAACGGCGGCGGTCACTGGAACCACTCATTTTTCTGGAAATCACTTTCATCGACCGGCGGAGGAGAGCCTACCGGCGAACTTGGCAAAGCCATCACCGCGAAATTCGGTTCATTCGCAGCATTCAAAGATGAATTCAAAAAAGCCTCCATCGGCCGTTTCGGATCGGGCTGGGCATGGCTGATCGTCAAAGAAGGCGGAGAAATCGCTATCACCTCAACCCCGAACCAGGACAACCCATTGATGGATATCGCGGAAGTAAAAGGAACTCCGGTGATCGGCCTCGACGTGTGGGAGCACGCATACTACCTGAAATATCAAAACAAGCGCCCTGACTACATCGACGCTTACTGGAACGTTGTAGACTGGAAAGCTGCTGACGCACTGTACACTGCGGCCAAATAATCAAGCTCCGGCTTGCGGAAGGGTTTGTAGTTTGTAAAAATTTTCCGGAATTTTCTTGCAAGCTGCAAACCTTTTCCTACTTTTGTATTCCGAAAACGGAGGTTGTAGCTCAGTCGGTTAGAGCGCTAGATTGTGGTTCTAGAGGTCGCGGGTTCGAGACCCGTCTCCCTCCCTTGAAAACAGTTCAAAGTCAAACAAAATGCCTGTAAATCAATGATTTGCGGGCATTTTTGTTTTTCAGATCATATCAAAAAATGCAAAAATTCCCATGTTTCCAGTGAGTCTTTCGTGTAGTTCACTCACTTTGAGAAAAAGACTCACTGGAAACGGCATAACAAATTGATAGCAAGATGTTTACGACGTAAACATCTTGATTGGCAAGCGTGGTAATTCGATATTTAACCACTTTTAAATGCTTGTGTTATGTTGGAAAAAACATTCGGCCTGCTTTTCTATTTAAAGCCCGCCAGAAATCAAAAAGGAACAGTTCGCTACGTTTACCTGCGAATTACAGTCGATGGCAAGGTCGCTGAGCTATCTACCAAGAAGTTATGGAATACCGAAAGGTGGAATTCCTCAGTCGGACGCCCTGCCGGAAACAAGGAGGATGCCAAGACGCTGAATGCGTACCTGGATATGCTCACCGCCAAAGTCTACCAAGCCAAGAAGATTCTCACCGAGGACGACAAAGAAATTTCTGCTGAGGGCTTAAAAAATATTCTGCTTGGCAAAAGCAATGAAACCCGTACAATCCTTGAAGTCTTTGCGCACCACAATGAGCAGATGGAAGCACTTGTCGGCCAAGAGTTCGCCCCGCTCACATTAAAGCGTTATAAGACCGCGAAGGAACATACTGCCTCCTTCATCAAGTGGAAATATAAGAAGGATGATATGGCGATCAAAGACCTGAATTTTGAATTTATCACGGAGTTCAATTTCTGGCTGCGTAGTGCGCGAGGCTGCAATCATAACTCGGCGATCAAGTATATGAGCAATCTGAAAAAGATTGTGCTAATCTGCGTCAATAATAAGTGGTTGAAGAAAGATCCGTTTCAGGGCTTTAAGCTTACCAAAAAGGAAATTGTGAAGAACCCGCTATCCAGGGACGAGCTGAAACGGCTAACTGAAAAGGTCTTTGAGGTTGAACGGATCAGCCAGGTGCGGGATATCTTTCTGTTTTGCTGCTACACCGGGCTTGCTTATGTGGACGTGAAGCAATTGAAGACTACGGATATTGTTATCGGAATGGATGGCGAGCCGTGGATTGACACTACCCGCCAGAAAACAGACGCGCCTACACGCATTCCATTGCTGGATACGGCGCTGGAAATTATTGAGAAGTATAAGGATCATCCGCAATGCTGTGCGGCTGGCGTTGTACTGCCGGTTTTGAGTAATCAGAAGATGAATGCTTATTTGAAGGAGATTGCCAACCTGTGCGGGATTTCAAAGACGCTGACTTTTCATATTGCCAGGCATACGTTTGCTACCACGGTGACGCTGAGTAATAAGGTGCCGATTGAGACCGTTTCGAAGATGCTGGGACATCGGTCTTTGAAGCAGACTATGATTTATGCTAAGATCTTGGACGTGAAGATTAGTGAGGATATGAAGGGGTTGCGGGAGCGGTTGAAGGCTCATTGATAGAAATTAGTGGAGCAAGTAGCAACATAAGTGTAATGCTGCTACTTGCTCCACTACAAGTTGAAAGAAGCTTTTCAAAGTTGTACACATGATTGTTCTAGCTGAATTTCTAGGTCTTTTCACCTAACGGAAAACAAATCTAAGAACCAAGGAGAACTTTTTTGGTTTTGTCTTGTTGCACGAACGATACATCACATCCGTGGGTTCACTTAGTAAATCGAACTTGCTTCACGCTTTCTCACCCTAATCGCTAGGAAGATTCTGGCGGCCTTATTTTTGCAATAATATGAGTTCACATTCCAGTAATGTGGTTATTGGAATTTGAGCAAACTGTGCGTAGGTCGCCTGAGAATACATAGAACATTGCTATAAAGCGGGAACTGCAAATGATGGTTATTGTCCGCGATTGATTATCGCAACCAATAAATATTTTGCCAGATAATTAGCTCGTTGATGTTCTCGAGTTGATCAATATATCCTTCCAGATGAGTATTCGCTGCTCTAAGATTATCAGCGCACTGCTCTCTCCGCGGTGTCAACCCACTTGCTAGGTTAATCGCCTCGAGACTAGAACGCTCAGCGTCTTTTGTGTCAAATTGCCTGCGTAGCGACTGAAAATTTTGATGTAACGGCCTATAAAATTCAGCCACCATAGACGCCCTCGGTGTAGGAGTTGGATTATTTACAGTCTGTTCCCGCATGATTCTAACAAGGTCGTTAATGAAAGGTAGAACTTCTTCACCGCGCGGTTCATCCGCATTTGCTACAACAATTCTCAATACCTGCTCTTGCAAATCCAGAGTGCATGCCCTCAACCCGACCGCCATCTCTGAAAAGTCTTCGCGAAATTCATCCCGAACAAGTTCGATTGATTCATGAATGGTGGACATTCCCGCGATTAGTTGAAGAATACCTGAATATCTCGCAACAGCGTTGCTGTCATCCTTTTCTTGCAGATACTTGAAAAGCTCACCACCATCCAGTTTCGAAAAACTTTCACCTTTTAACATTGCTTGTAAGAAAATAGGTTTGGGATCAACATTCTGATCCTCCAGACTCGTAACTACTTCCGTGTTGGATTCAATCTGCGCTTCAAGCGCTGGTATAATCGCCTGAAAATGTGCGCTCCAGCGTCGGACAGCTCTGAAATATGTTTGTCTATCCTTAAACCATGACCACAAAATTGTGAACGCAACACCAAATAAGAATGTAATTACTGAAACTAACAGACGACTTTCTCCGGGCTTGCGGCTTTGGATTTGCATTACCTCCCGATCCAATTTGTTTACTCTATTCGACAAAGCGGTGTCTAACGTATATAAGTCCTTGGATTGTTTTTTGAAATATTGTCGACCAACCGTCGTATCTATTGACGACTTGGCAGCCTTGGTAGCAATCACTTTGGGAGGGACTGTTTTCGAGGAATTTAACTTTTCCTGTCCGAAAGAAGGATGGATTAAAAAGGTGCATAAAAATGCAAAATAAAATTTTCTCATTATCTGTGATTTAAAATTCATACCAAGTTTAAACGTTCAAAAATAGCCTCACCTTCACAGGTTGACAAGTAGGCAGGTGCATTTCCTACCGCCAGCCGCAGTCGACGACCGCGGCGACTCAAAAATAAGGTTCAGGTATCAACATCGCTTGTTAGTTAGTCGTAGATGGACTATCGACATCTGTATCTTTGTACATCTGATAACGGGGCCAATGAGCTAAGATTACCATAATCAATGTTTATCTAAACTGGGGCTAGTCTTTTTGATTTGGCATATCTACGTTTGACATTAGGTCAGCACATTAACACCACGATTTAAGTTGCTTCTGAAATCTCGACGACTTCTGCTCCTTTTTTTGACGCCGTGCCATCTACATTACAGTTCGGTGGCGGATACCCGATTTTTCTGATAGTAAGGTACCGCAAGAGTCTATTCCACAACCGTTCTAAAAAAGTCCCAATGCCAGAGAGGACAAGGCACACTCCTATAAAGTGTATGAAATCTTGAAACATGAATTCGATAAATACCATATCTGTGAGCTGTTTAAGATTAATTAAATTGTGACAAACACGGGAGGCCCTATAATCTCCAATAAATAATGGTTACATTCAGATGGTGCGAACTCGCCCCTTGGATGCTGTTGAATAAATCCTGTGTTCCCATCATACATTAAGTACCTAGGTATTTTTTCTTCTTTTGTCCAGTTTGTAACAAGGTTAACAAACATACCAACAGCAGTGGATGCCAAAACGCCGTTCGGCCAGACAACCTGCGGGCGTCCACCAACTTTTCCATATTTGGCCGCCTCTTTTGCCAGTTTCTGATCAGTTAAATAGCCTAAACACGTTAAGCATGGTCCCCCTGGCATCGACAAGATGACCTGTCCAACTATCGAATGTGGATCGCTGTCTGCTTTGTAAACATCCATTCCTATGTCAATGTAGGGAATCAAATACCTACGACATTCAGCTTCCACTTGCTGACGCTCACCATAGGAATCCACACAACCAATAATCACATCACAAGCCTGGAGTTCGTCGGGGGCTTCCTGCCATCTTTTGTTGATCAGATATACGTTTGTTGTAGGGCATACATTTGAAATCACTCTTCTAGCTACCTCAGTTTTAAGAACTTTTCTTTCTGCATCGCTAGCCCACGCCCCAACAAGCCGGTTTAAATTGGTATCTTCTACTATGTCAGGATCAAATATTGCCAAGTTTCCAATACCGAGGTGAGCCAATTGAAGTCCTATGTGGGATCCTCCGCCACCATATCCTATTATGCCGACGCGAATGTTTCCAAAAACGAATTGGCTATCATAGCCAAGAAATGACTGTCGACTATATACGTCCATCGCCTCCTTTCTTTTACCCGCAAAGGCCAGGCCTAGGGGATCTCCGATTATCGACACTAAATTCACATTCATCAATTGACGCTTTCCAGGCATAGAGACCTGAGATATTGCCGAATCATTACTGAGTATAAGGTAACCATTGACTTCTGACGGCGCAATATTGGCTAGGCTTTCGACAATACCCGGGAGTTCACGACGATCGGTCTGGCTTGGAGAAGGCATTCCAGAATGATCATGTAAATGAACGTGAAAACAACCACATTTTGAGTTGATCGAGTTCTGCATTGCCGCCCTAATTGCATTAGAATTGATTTTCGCACCAACGTGCTCATCTTCAATGTAGTTATCGTCGTCAACAGTTCGATAATCGACTGCCAGTACAAGAACTTTCCCGGTCACGAGCATTTTCGATTTTGTATACAAAAACCCTATGCGCTCATATGCAAAACTATGAGGTCGACGCAAGTCATCTAACATTCTCTTGTGGATTTTCCCCGGAATACGGATAGAAACATCCTGTTTTGCTGTATCACTCATTCTCGGAAAGGTTTAAGGTGCAAAATCAACTTTTCAGCCAATCTGTGCCCAGGTTGTGTCTGCCAGGATATGGCGTACCAATTTTTTTCAAGAACTCTGATGTTACCATTCCAGTTAAGCCCAAGTCGGTTACTAATCTGTTCTGATAAAAACAGGCGCGAATTGTAACCGTCGCGTGGTTCTGGACAAAGGAGAGCATTGACAAACTTTGGTGTGCAACCTTCAGGCATACACAGGTTTGTAATCAGGATGAAGGTGTAGCCCCCCTCCTGAGCTAAACTCAGGTCAGGGGCTATCAACTTCAGTTCGGCGATTTCATCGTTTTCGAATTGCATCTGGATGTGGTATTAAGATGAAGAGCCGTCCCTTACATGCGCGAAAAATTGTTCGTCACCGACAATCATAACTGTTGCCGAATCGTCAAGTGCCACCAGTTGATGCTCTATGAGTTGATCGAGTTCATCTGACAATTTCACCCCTGCAAGTTGCTTCAACTCGCGCACCTCATGCTGACCTCTGGTAATTTGGTATTCCTTGTAGTTAACCCGAATCGTGACAACCAGCTTCTTGACATAGAAATGCTCAATACCTGGACGAGTGAGATCCACTTTTTTGATGCCGGTGATATGCTCATCATCGTAAGGATCTACGATCTTCAACCAAATCTCGTCACCATCCGCAACCCCGAACAAAGTACGAAGTTCACTTTCGTTGATAAATGGCTGATCCCACCTGTACAATGTTTTTCCTAACCGCAATTCAAGCGGTTCTCGCAAATAAAATCGCTCTATCCCCTGCCGGGCCAGGTTGACTTCGGTGTCGTTTGCAATAATTTCATCATCATATGGGTCGCTTAAACCTATATAAAGTATTGCATCAGGTGCAATACCGGCGAGATTCTTGATTTGCGCACCAGTGATGTATTGATGCGGCCATGTGAACGTCTTCCCATGTATAATAAGAGGAAGTGGATCTTTTGCATATTGGGATGCCTCCGCTGACTGTGTTTTCATTGTATGTATTGTTTTAAAGCTTGAATACATGCAAATGTACTACATGCTTGCTAAGTTTAGCAAGCAAAATCTAAATTATTTTTTGATATTTTTAGCAAAATATTGCATTAGAGCAAGTTAACTCATATATTTGCTTACCGTATTAAGCATAGCATTTAGAATTTGCTTCTTAGAATTAGTAGATGTAGCTTTGACATAACTAATAGCCTCAATTATGGACAAAACTGTAGGAAACATTTTAAAAACTCAAAGAGAGAGAAAACGTCTTACTCTTCGAGAGGTCGAAATCCAAAGCGGAATATCTAATGCATACCTCAGCCAGCTCGAAAATGACAAAATCAAGAAACCGTCTGCCAACACCCTATATAAGCTATCTGAGCTGCTTGAAGTTGACTTTGATGATCTGATGGTCGCCGCAGGAATAGTTGAAAAAAAACGAGCAACTAACACGGGGTTTTCCTTCTCGTCTGAACACAATGTAACCCGGGAGGAAGAAGAAGAGCTTTTAAATTATCTGAAATACATGCGCTATAAAAAGAATGACTGACGCCAAAGTAAAGAAGATAGATTCAATCGTAGCTAATGTTTTGAAAGACAGCAAATCGCTAGGAGTATTCCCTACTCCAATCGACCGATTGATCAAACATGCAAATTTGCAGGAAAACAACAAAATTGATTTAAACAAATTCACTAGGTCGCCCGATCCAAAAACACTCGGATCGCGTAACAATTTGGCGAACATCCGCGGAATGCTTGATAGAGAACGCAAAACGATTTTTATCGATTCAGCATTACCCGTTATCAAGAAAAGATTTGTACAACTGCATGAAGTTGGCCATGAACTATGCACATGGCAGGGTGATTTCTTAAAGTATTTAGATGACGACGAAACACTGAATTCTGATATCAGTGCAGGCTTTGAAGCTGAAGCGAATTATTTCGCTTCAGCTTCTCTATTTCAACAAGACTACTTCACTGAGCATATGAGCTCTCTTCCGTTGCAGCTTAAATCAGCAGTAGCGCTATCTAAGATGTTCGGAGCATCAATTCATGCCTCATTGAGGCGCATGGTAGAAAAAAACGAAAGACGATGTGCTCTATTGGTCTTAACCGTCGATAACGAAAGCACGCGCTGGCTACCAATATTGCGGATCAAGAATTATTTCCAGTCGAAATCCTTTACCAAAGAAATTGGGACAATTCAATGGGCAGCCACATTTGACGAAAAGTTCGACTTCGTGAGGGACTATGCCTCAAATCGGAAATTCTTTACAAATGCATTTTCGAGTCAAGTATGCGGTGAAAAATTACCGCTTGCTTACGATTACTTCGACAACAAGTACAACATATTTGTCTTAATCTATCCAATAGGAGAAAACAAGATTTGAACTAAGACAAGCTTCTCGACGAAATAAACTTTTCACGTCGCCGGATAACATTGTTAACGAGATCATTGAAAAAAATCTCATTCTTATCCACAATTTCCTTTGCAAACTGTTCGAACTTCAAAAATTTATGATCTGGGTAACCTTCCGTTTCCAGTTGAATTATCAAGTGATGAAACTCTGACATAAGTTTCAACTTTTTATTTTTGATTTTCTCAGCCAAAGCACTCGATTCATCATAAAACGTCGCACCATTCGAGCTATGACCCAATTTGTACATCAGCAGGCCCTTCGTTGCGTAAAACACCACCTTCTCTTCATTTGGAAGGGTTTCAACGCTAATTTTACCTAGCACTTTTCTCGCCTCTTCCGGTTTTTCCTTTCCCAAAAGCGAAAATGCAAGGTTATTCATTAGTGTAAAATTTTCAGGGGTAGCGCGCAGACCTACTTTACAAAGTTTTATGGCATCATCATACCTTTCCAGAATAGAACTTGCTATAAAGGAACCCAAAGTCGAAGGATCAATGGAAAATGGCTGATCTATAAACCATTCAAGGATATTTAACATCGCAGGTTCCCACTGGCGAGTATTATAATAGGCGTAGGCACTTGCCTCGTAGATGCTGGGAATCGAATCAAACTTTTTGTCAAACACTTCGATATTACTGACATGCTTGACCGCCCAAACCGCTTGGGCCAGAGTATTATCATTTGGCTGAATTAGCGACTGATTGAACAGCTTTCTAGAATTTTTGACGCTACCAGAAATCAGCTCCTCTGTTGCTAGGGCAGATACTAGCTCGCTCAGCTCAAATGATGAATAGTTCTTGGAGCCCATCAGATCCTTACCCTTTTTTATCTGCAAAGAGCTTTTGTTTTGCAATGACGAAATTCCGATCTCAGCACCAATGAGCCAGGGATCAAGATTAAACGCCGAATTAAATCGAAGTATTTGCCTTGCCTTATTGTAATCCGTAGCGTGTACAAAGAAGCGAGCTGCCACTCTACTAATATATCTATTGTGAGGTGATAAGTGAATTGCCGTTAAAACGCATCGCTCCGCCGTATCATTCTTGCCAACTATGAGATATAATCGAGCAAGCTCTATCCAGCTTACAGCATTGAATGGATTACGATGTATGTTGATTCGGCACTTTTTGATTTTCTCACCGATAACCTTGTCTAGGTCCGTAATGCTATGAGTCGAACTACTCACATTGGCATCACTATGAGCATTCGTTGACTTATCAAGAAGCGATCTGATTATCTTAGATTCACCAAAAGAATGGTTACCAAGATAGTAAACCACTTGATCTAGGGACTCGTCATCACCAATCACTATTGAAGAGTTTAATAGCTCGATAGAATTCTTAACCGTTCTGTTTAAAGCCCAATCAACCTTCTTCTTTTCATGAAAATCTGACGGGGGAGCGTGTTCAGATTTTAAAGCTCTTTTTAGGGGGTCCAATTCTCCAAGCGCTGTAGTCTGACTTAAATCACGCCAACGTGGTATTACATTTCTTTTTTTGTCCCGATTATCCCAACCTGCCATTACAAAGCTCCTTTAAAAAATTTAATTCTATATTTTCTATGTAGACGATCAAAAACCGAAACGTATTTCTCGATATTAATCGAAGTCGGCCTTTTTGAAGCAGATTTGGCAAACCCTCTTCTCGTTGGGTCGGGGTCACAAAGTTGAAACACAAGCTGCGCAAGATCATCAGCTAATTCAGTGTCGCTGATCCTACTTTTAAAGTAATCAACCGATTGCTCCAAGGCCACATGCAGATATGGTAAAACTTCCCTATATGTTTGATTCCAGTTGTTCCAGTTATGCTGCGGATGTAAGTGCATATGTAACAGCGCTGTCATACTTTGTTGCGTATAAAGGAAGGTAATTAAACTGCCAAGTTGGTAGGCATCACTCGCAATCCTTCGAAAGACCCAGTCTGGATGAGTTGATTTGTAATGTGCCTCAGGAGGAGCATATGATGGATCACCTGCAAACGGAAGGCTTTGGTATGGTGTTGGCTTACCGCGAAGATCAGCCCGCCCTAGATCACCTAACTTATGATCTACTTCACTCATAACGAGAACATTTGACGGCTTAATATCCTGATGAGCCACGCCATTTCTGTGTAACTGGAACAACGCCGTAGAAACATTATGCAGAGTTTTTAAATTTAACAGATGATCTATTTCATTCTCGAAGTCTATCTGCTCATAGATATCTCCCGAAGCTAATTCAAGAATAAAAAAAGGCACTGGGATGGATGAGTCTACCTCAGGTGAAATATTTCCGACATCAATAAGGGAAATAATTTTGGTCAACCGCTTATCCCGACAAAGCTCTAATACATTCTGTTCAAAATCAAACGCATTGGAAAGCCATCCCAAAACCTTTAGCGGTTCTCGCGATGCCAATGCCCCTGAAAAGTCTAGCGCCTTTAAAAATGCTTTTTTGCCACTCGCTTCGTTGCTAACATCGTAGCAAAAAGAGAAATTTCCGCCCGTTCCATTTGGATTCTTAGTCCTAAGATTTCCAACTTTCCACTGGTCATTTAAAATTTTGCCAGTAAGATATTTTGCAGGTACTCTTTGTTTATCAGTCATAAGAATTGGTCAGCAAGTATATTGTCGAAATGATAGAGAGGTTTTGTTAAATATGGTAAGTAGTTTGAAATTATGCAAGGGCTGATATAAATAAGGAAATCGAAGAAACCCCCTTTCGTCCGCACAGTTTCCATTCCAGTCAAAGTCAGCTCGAACAAATCTTTTGTTCTAAGCAACAAAGGAACTAGGCATTTACAATAGTCAATCCCTTTGTTACAGGATACCCGTCCCGAGCAAATTCGAACATTTTCAAGAATTCTCGAACAAACACAAACATTCTCGACTTAAACGCAACTTTTTTTGAATAGACTACTACCAGCATAAAACGTCACGCCATCCTAAGGCAAATTTACACAGGATAGGCAAATCCCATTGCAATAAACTAGATTCACAAATCGGCTCAGCACAAGGTTTCAAAGGCTTTGAAATCTAAATGAGCCGCCTGCTTTGCGCGTCTGCCAGATGTACGATTGTAATACAATCGCCGGTTGCTGCGCACCCGATCTGGCCCTCCCCTCCAAAGTCGGTCCAGGTTTGTGAAGGAGTTTTTAATGTTTGAAAGTGTAGATAGGATCGTGATGAAAGAAGAGAAATCGAACAAGACAAAGCTTGTAATCTTCCGGTTAACACCAAAAGAATATGCCAGCCTGGAAGCCAAACGGAGCCGCACCACGTGCCGGAAATTAAGTGAATTTTTAAGGCTCTTGATCTTCAACCGACCAGTAACTGTGATCGAAAGGAACGGTTCGCAAGATCAGATGATTGGTGAATTGTCGGAGCTGCGGGAAGAGCTAAACCGGCTTGGCAACAACTTCAACCAGGCGACCAAACGCCTCAATGCCGTCAACCAAATTTCAGAATTTAGAAACTGGATCGCCAGCTACGAAGCTGAGAAGACATTCCTGTTTTCGATACTGCATAAGATCAAATTGCAAACCGATAAACTGGCAGATCGATGGTTGCAGTGATCCACACCAGCAGTCGGCTCCGGGCGGTGCTACATTACAATGAGAACAAGTTGGAACAGGGGCATGCGGAATGCATTTCAGCAATTAACTATCCCAAGGATGCGGATGCCCTGAGTTTTGATCAAAAGCTAAACCGGATTCAGCGACAACTAACCTTGAACAAAAGGACAAAGGTCAATACGGTTCACGTGTCCCTGAACTTTGATCCGTCAGAAAAGCTGAGCAAAGAACAGCTTGCGGAGATTTCAAAAGCCTATTTGGAAGGTATTGGATTTGAGAAACAACCCGCCCTCGTATACGAGCATCGGGATGCCGGTCATCCGCATGTGCATATCGTGACGACCAACATCAAAGCTGATGGCAGCCGGATCTCACTGCACAACCTGGGCAAAAATCAATCGGAGAAAATCAGGAAGGAGATTGAAATAGATTTTGGTTTGGTGAAGGCACAAGATCGAAAAGCGCAGGAGTTTAATTTGAAGCCAGTCAGCATCAAAGCGGAGTATGGAAAATCAGAAACCAAGAAGGCTATTGCCAATGTGCTCGAAAAGGTTCTGAATGATTACAAGTTCACAACGATGGGTGAATTGAATGCAGCGCTCAACTATTATAATGTTGCGGCGGACATCGGCTCAGAGGGTTCAAGGATCAGAAAGAATAATGGCATCTTATACCGCGTGCTGGATAAAAATGGCAACCGGGTTGGGGTGCCTATCAAAGCAAGCGACTTTCATTTCAAGTCAACACATAGATATCTGAAAGTGCGTTTTCTTTACAATGAGATGAATCCAAACCGTACGAAGGACTCGTTACGTGTTAAGAATAGTATAGATTTTACTTTGTATGGCAAACAAAACGTGTCCTTGCCCAGGCTGATCAATATTCTTCAAAAGGACGGGATCGATACGGTAATCCGAAAAAATGAGGAAGGCAAGCTGTACGGGATCACATATTTAGACCACCGTACGAAATGTGTTTTCAATGGAAGTGCATTGGGCAAGCAGTATAGCGCGAAGGGAATTACTGAACGATGCATCGAGGATCCTTTTTCTCTTCATCAGCAAAAGTCTCAAAAGATAGGGATGGATGTAGGCCAGGCTGCTAGTGCGGGTAATGTTTATCATACTGGAAATGGTAGTTCGATGGAGAATGACAGGTCTCTTGATTCTTTGTTGTCTCCGGTTAAGGATGGCGAGTACACGCCGCATCAGTTGAAGAAGCCTAAACGGAAGAAGCAGAAAGGGCTTTCGATGGGATTTTGATTTATTGAAGAATTGCGTTTGCACCACAGCGCAACGAAAGGTAAAAAGCAAAAAATGACGACTGCAAATCCATCAGGCTATTTACCGCGGCAAAATGCCGCTCCTTAAACCGCCTCATGGATTTGCAGCCAAGGGGTGCCCCCTGTCACTTTTTGCTTTAAGTAGGATGGGCGATTGCGCTGAGATGAAAAAAGTATTTGGGAAAGCAATGTTCGTTTGGAGCAGGGAAAATCACCCAGATTTATGCTGGTGAATGGATTTGGGTCACTGGCAGGTATTTTTCTGAGCTACAACAAAAACAGGACTGTCGCCAACAGTCCTCCAATTCTTAAGCGTTCGCCCCCATTTTTATTAAGAGGCGACGGACGCGTGGTCTGGAACTTCTTATTATTATTTATCAAAAATACAAGACGTTATTTGGCTCAGGAGGCAATTTCCGATTTAGAGTGATTTGATTGCAGTGAATATTGTAATTACAGTTATTCTAGGAAAGTTTCTAGGGATTTTTGAGCATATCCTCAACTAGTGAAAAATCACCATCAACGGAAAAAACAAAACGATCTGCTGAAATTACTTGAAGTGAATTCACAAAATCTATTTCTGACTGTCCACAACGATTTAGTTCTTTCGGAGCCTGGTAAATTTTCTCACAAAAAAGGCCAAGAATAATCGAAGGATTTAAAGGAAGGAACATTTGGATACCTTTTGAATTTAGTCCAAGATTTCCTCTGACCGGGCTAGGTAGTGCATTATATAAAACGAGTGGATTGTCGGAGGTATAGAACTTGTTATCGGATTCTATTAAAGCCCAGTGCTTGTTAACAAGTATTGAGGTAAGGTCAGATGCTGCTGAAAACGCCGATCTCCACAAGTCTTTCCCAGACAAACTATCAAATTTGATTTCAGAGTCAATTTCCTGCATCCAGTTATTAATTCCATCAATTAATTGTTGATTAATATTTTCAGTTCTAGCCAGCGAAACTTTTGTCCGCTTATACTGAAGGGACAGAAATGTTGCAATAATATCTTTCTCTTCTTGACTGAGTAACTTTAAATCCTTTTGTTCAATAATCTTTTTTATCAAAGGTGCGGCAAAAGATTCAGCATTGGCCAAGAAATATTCCAAACTTCCATCCTTTTTTCCAGGCGTCTCATCATAAAAATAATCTTCACTAGCTACATTACTAATGCTGCGATTTCCAGCCTTTTCCCATGCTCTATCATAACACCAAATCTTATTTTCACAGTCATTACTAAAATTCCTCAATAAAAATCGTGGAACATAATGTTGGTTTTTGACATGTCTCTCCATTTGATACGTGTTAAGTTTTCAAATTTATACGTTAAAATTAAAAAACAGCAACTGGCGCTACTAGTATTGAGTACGAGCCATTGGAAGGCAGACACTAAAATCAATTCCTAACGGTCGATAATAACATCGTTATTCAGAATTTGAATCATCTGGGGTAATTTGTATGTCGTAGAAATAGTTTCGAGTATTTAAGCCTAAAACGAATGGTTCTGTTAAGTTGGAATTTATTGAAAGTAAATTTTCCATGCTTGAATCTGTTATATCAGTAATTGATCCATTTGGGCAAAAAAGTACAACACATTTTCCAGGCGGGTTTTTAACACTATTGTAAATAATTCCATCAACCTTCCCATTTCTACTAAAAAAAGTCTTAAGGAACTCTGTTACGACCTGAGTTGGAACATATTCAAGGTGATCTTTATCATCTAGGCTAACTGGAATGCTAAGATCGCTAACAAAGGACTCGATGAACCGACCAACAGCTCTATGCTTTCTCTCATCCAAATCAAATAAACTAGGTATGAATGAAGATTTACCAAAATCAATAAGATTTAATGGACTTAAATTTATAAACTCGCCAATAGTGATTCTCGAATTGCCCCAAGATAAATCAACTACTTCAAGTTCACATGTAGTCACATCAAACGCGCCATAAAACATTGGTATACCAGACGGGCTCATTCGATTGGCGCGGGCATTCTCTCTGGGTGGCGAGCCTAGGTCGTGAGCATTCTTATTTATCTCTTTATCATGTTGCCTTCCCCTGAAAACTCGAAATCTACCAATGGGATATTTTCTAAAAAGATTTAACCTCTCAATTGCACCAGCAACCTCATCAAGAATTAAATATGGATTAATGTCATCACCGTAGTCAACGGAATTTGTCTCTTTCCAGCTCTCAGAGAAAAACAGATATCTCACCTCATGTTTCAGAATATATCTGAATGCCTCCCATCCTTGATACATGATGTCATGCTTACTAAGTGAAAACATATTGTCAAGTTCTGACCAATATTCGTTTTCAAAAAAAGCACTGATATCTTCAAGAATTTCAAACTCGTCAACCTCAATTTCTGACTCTAAAACGTGAATAGTACTGTGAACATGCACACCTGGAAAACGGTCTTCATAAAATTCTGCATCCGAGTCATATGCAACACCTCGTAAGTAGGGATCCTCATACTCAGATCGAATCCCTTCTTCTATATGCCGGGCGAGTCTAGTTAGACTTGAACAAGCCTTTGGCGTTTCGCAATACTTACAACGCTGTGTGCCAGCACCACTGAGGATAAAATTTCTTAAATGCTGATCACTAAAATGGTCAGCACAGATGAATTCGTCGTCTAAAATATCTATTCCTAGCACGCTATAATTATAAATCATTTAGTTATAATCCCTTCTTCAAATTATCCGTCAAAGTTAGATCTCTAGATTTGCTTTACTTAACGACGTCCTCAATCAGGTTGTGAAAGACATGTAGTCAGCATCTTGCTTCATTTATGTATCTACATCAGCAGACTCCACCAGATACAGGCTTGCTAATGGCTAGCAGATCGTTCCATGCCTAACATTACCTTTCCCACATTTTTGATCTGGTGCCGCTCTCAATAAAATCGGCATAACACAAGAAGGACTTCCCCAAATCATTCAAAAACAATTTAATTCGATACCTCCCAAATTCTCCGAACTGAATATCATATGGATATATTGGCTTCGAAGTAATGTCATTGAAATCAAATACATATTCCAATGACTTCCTGTCTAAATTTTTTGAATAATAGTGATGATCAACTTCAATTTGAGCCCAAGGGAAAAAGCTAGTCATTACGTCATGTGCTTCGGAACCTGCATAAGCCACTCCCCATTCCTTCGTAAATAGTACTTCCGAGCCGTCCAAAACTTTTACCTGTATAATAACCTTTTTCAAGGTCTTGTGCAGATCCTCGAAAAATTCGACTATAACTGTCTTGCCTTCTTGCAATGCGCTCATCATCGGCTTATCCAGAAACAATTTCCGATTTTTAATCGCCTCATCCGATCCATCGCTTATATCAACTAATTTACTGATGGATTCTCTGTTCAAAAACTGATTGTCAGGAAAAGCTACCTTCCAAGCCTTGTCAGTTAATTCAACAGATTTCCTATCGATTTGCACCCAGCGAGTCATGTCTGTTTCAGGAACATGCGACACTAGGATTACTGGTAGAGAATGATTTAACCAATAATCATGGTGTTTCGGATCTCCATAAAATACCCATTTTCCACCAACATTCTTCAAATAACTTGCTCCTGTCTTGATTTGGATACCTATTATTTTTCCAGTAGCAAAACCATCGCGGGCAACTTCGACATGGGCGTCTATTCCGGTATCCAATGTTGGTTGCTCTCTAAACATCCATCCCAACTTTGAGAAAAATGACGACACGGCATCGATTCCGAGTCGCTGAGTAATGTCTATCTGAGGTAATAGCATAAAAAAATCTTTAATCCGTGAAAAATGCCAAACATAAAATAGCTTCGATACTAAAAGTATCATAGCTGTTTTATTACTTACGGTTTGCGGGCACTTTTGCTGCGGAAGCCATTTCATCTAAACCCATACATCCACCAAAACAGAAAGCTACTCCTTAGTAATCCACCCCGCATCATCGGAAGCAAGAAATACTGCTGCTTTCGCAATGTCTTCGGGCTGGCCATGGCGACCAAGTAGTGTATTGGCGGTAATACATTTTACCATAATAACTGCCGAAGGTGATGCCCGCACTGTTTACAATGAAGTCACCTCACCCAACCGCCATCTTCGCCATATCCTTCCAAAGATAATGCGGAGCTGACTCGCGCAATGCCCAGTTGATACTCATCGGCTTCGCTCCGTAATGGTCGATATAGTCCGCCAGGCCCAGGAAGACATAGGCAATCGTATTATTGAATTCATCATTGTTCTTCTCTCGCACAAAAAGAAGAATCGATTTCCCCGTTTGTTTTTGTTTTACATATGACTGCCCCTTGCCGGTTTCAGGCCGGGCCGTGTTTTGAGACTGCCAGTGAAACATCTTTTCACTGACTGCGTAATCGTTATACAATGTGGTTGGAGAGTAATTTGCTTCTGTCTTTTCCAGCGTTATGAGGAGCAGTTCGGCATTATTCGCTTCCAGGTTTACGACCCCTTCCCGGTTGCTGGATTTCCTTTCAAAAGTGCTTTCTCCGAAAGCGGCCAAGATCTGTTCTCTCGAATATCGGCTATGTACTTTGAGCGGTTGAACGAAAGGCAGATCAGCGTCCATTTCGATGTGCGCAATTCTGTCGATAACCAGTTCGAGCAGCTCGACCATTTCGCTCACTAGCTGTTCATTTCTTCCAATTTTTGCAATACTTGCTGATAGGTCCTCTGCTCCGCGTGGGCTTTGCCAAAAGTCGTAGTGAAGCATGGTAAGCATTAATTTCTCATGATCGGGTAACGCATTTACATCTACCTGAAATCTCTGCTTCGCCATCCTCAGAATGAATGTTAAATAGCTAAATGAATTACAGCAGAGCCATTTTTTCAGTATCGTGCGCTTCGTCTCCTCCTCATTGATTGGCAATAGATTGTCTAGCTGATTCGCCAACTGACAAAGTCTGCTCCAAGTCGCTCTCTTGTAAATCGCTTGCAGCGGAATGTTATGGAATGCGACAAAGTTTTTAAGCGATAAAGGCAATGTGGTTTGATGCCGGAAATTGGCAATTTTGGTAACGAGCTGATTTGTATTGAGTTGGGTCGCTGATCGTATGTTTTTTAGAATGATTTCCTTTGCCTTCTTTTCCAAAACAATGGAGCATCCCAATGGCAGATGTGGAAAATCACGTTCGAGCTCTTCCAGCGTGGAAGTATTTGTTTTACCTATGAGTGACCTGAATTTACCTTCAAAATCGTATTCCGGCCGGGCATTGCCAACAAAGTCAAGAACAGTCAGGCACTCCTTACCTTCTGACAGTCGCAAACCCCTACCAAGTTGTTGAAGAAATACCGTCAAACTTTCGGTAGGTCTTAAAAACAGCACTGTGTCAATTTCAGGGATATCGACACCCTCATTGAAAATATCAACCACGAAGAGGTAATTGATATCCTTACGCAACAATTTAGATTTAATGGTAGATCTCAGTTCCTCACGGTCGCCTCCGCTGATAAGGTAATCCGCTTTTAGCCCAGCCAATGTAAACTTTTCCGCCATGTAAATGGCGTGTTCCCGAGTTACACAAAAACCCAATGCCCTGACATCCTCACAGTCTGTGAGATAGTTTCTGCAATGATTAATTATTTCTCCCACTCGAAGATCATTGTGCGTGTAAATTCTCGTCAGCTCGCTTGGGAGATAGCGTCCATTCTGCCAGGTTGCATTTGATAAATCTGTACTGTCGCTAATTCCGAAATATTGAAAAGGGCAAAGCAGTTTTCTGTTCATCGCCTCAGGCAATCTGATTTCGGCTGCAATTGTATCACAAAAATCCGCCAGAATATCTGCCCCGTCAGTACGCTCAGGAGTCGCTGTTAAGCCAAGAAGCACCTTCGGCTTAAATTTGTTTAAAATTGGTCGGTAGCTATTTGCCGCAATGTGGTGCACTTCATCAACGACAATGAAGTCATAAAAGCTTTCCGAAAGCGGAAGATCCTCCATGCGATTTGCAAGTGTCATCACGGACGCAAACACAACATCGTAGTTGTCTGGCTCAATGCCGTCAACCCAGAGGTCACCAAAGTTATTGTCGCGCAGAATGCCTGCAAAAGTTGCCCTTGCCTGCATCAGTATCTCTTTTCTGTGTGCGACGAAAAGCAGTCTTGCGTGAGGCTGATTTTTTCGAAAGTTCTTGAAATCAAATGCAGAGACTACCGTTTTGCCTGTACCTGTCGCAGCGACAATCAAGTTTCTATTCCTATTATGAATTTGCCTCTCCGCTTGAAGCTTTTCTAAAATTTCTTCCTGGAACGGTAAAGGAGTTATATCAAAGAAAAAAGACCTTTCGATTTGGCCTTTGTTCTTCTCTCTACCGAGTGCTACTTTCAATTTCTTGGAATGTTCCCCTTGTCGGAAGTATTCGAACTCCCGGTCTTGCCAATACGTCTCGAAAGTTTTCGCAAACTTGTCGATGATGTGGCCAACTTCCTGAGTCGTCACTTTCAAGTTCCATTCCAAGCCGCTGGTTAATGCAGTCCTAGAAAGATTGGCTGATCCTATGTAGCCGGTATTGAAGCCAGTGTTTCGAAAGAATAGGTAAGATTTGGCATGTAGCCGTTCATTTTTTGTGTTATATGAAATCTTCACCTCGCAATTAGGTAGCCCCGCTAAAAACTCCACTGCTCTCAAGTCTGTTGCACCCATGTAGGAGGTGGTGATGATTTTAAGAGGGTTACCTCGACGGGTAAATTCTTCAAGTTCCTTCTGGAAGATTCTAATACCCGACCATTTAATGAAGGAAACAAGGAAGTATATTTTATCAGAAGACAGGATTTCTTTTTTCAACTCACTTTCAAGCGAAAGCCCGACATTCGAACCCGTGAATAACTCGCTTTGTGCTAAACCTGTAAATGGCGTTATTTCTTTGATATGTTTTTCAAAATTGGAGAAAGGCGCATCCATTTTCGCGAATACAGCATTCAGGATTTTTCCATTTAGGGAGATTAAATCCTCGTCAAAATCAGCGTGCTCAAGCTCCGTTCGAAGAACGCTTATAATCTTATTTGATACTTCAATTTGACGATCAATACTATCATCTCCTGATACCAAGCTGAGACCGTAGTTCAGAAGGCGACTTACATGCTGACTAAGCAATCGAGCGACGTCACTCTTTTCGACAGGAGTTTCCTTTACAAAAAATTGTTGTTTATCGAGGGAGCTGATCTTTGACGCGATAAGCTTGGTGATTAAATTCTCGTAAAGGCCTTGCTGCATGGGATTGGTTTGAGAAAGTACTTAGCTAATGTTGCAAAAACAATTTGACAAATAAGTCGGTTTGGTTAGTCTTAACAACGTAGATTGAGTTAAATTTTACTCTCTTCCGAACTTATGAAAGAAACTCAAACCCCAAACATCTTTAGATTAGCCACAAAGGAATTATCCCAAGATGGCTTTTTTGCATGGCTATTACAATGGGCAGATCAAGCCAATGCACGTATCAATAGTGAGTTGAATCGTACGGCTCAGGATTTTGTTAGAAGGCTAATTGGACAAACCGATAATTACACCGTAACTACGGTTGTAGCTGGTAGGCAATGGCACAATATAGACGTATGGGCGGAAGTGAATGGTGAGTATTTCATATGCATAGAAGACAAAACCAACACTGGCAGGCACTCTAATCAACTGGCCCGTTACAAAAAACTTGTGGAAGACGAATACGATGGCAAGCCGCATACGCTCATATTTATATATCTAAAAACTGGGAATGAAAGCCTTTCATCTCTAGGGCTAATTGCGAACAAAGAGGGATATGAGACGATCGACAGGGAGACAGTACTAGAAATACTTAATAGGCGCCAGGTAAACAATGATATCTTCAACGACTTTCAATCGTACTTGACACAATTGCAGGAGTTAACGAATTCGTGCTCTAATCTTAGAGCAATAAACACTGACGAAAGTGCCGCCCAAGGGTTCTACCTTAATTTACAAAAGCTTATCCCTGAATGGACTGATTGGAACTATGTATCGAATCCTACTGGCGGTTTTTGGGGATTTTGGTATCACTGGGTACAGATTAATGACTTTAAATTGTATATCCAGATTGAAAATAAGATTAAGGTTGATTTACAGGTCAAAATCAAAATTGAAGGCAAGGCACCAAGTATCGACTATTTAAACGAGCTGTGTTCCCAGCTAGGAGAATTGGCGTCTCAATATGGACTCCTGGTCGCTAGACCCAAAAAATTTAGGCTAGGGAATACATCGACGCTCGCTATTGTGGTGAATGCTCTCCCATCGAGTTCGGGCGAAGAGCTTGATATGTCGCGCATCTTGACCAATCTTCAAAACCTCCAACAAGTACTGGATGAATATGCTTTGATATCTCTTCCGACAAACAGTAATTTATAACTATGACAACAAACGGGAAAAGACAGAATGGGCAGCCTCTGTTAATTTCGAATAATGCAACCCGCAGCATGGAACGAGTACCGCTGTATAGCAATGAATTCTCCGAAAGTTGGCTGCAAAAACTCATTCATGAAAATCCTTCCCTTCTCCCAATCAGTGAAATTGAATCCGGATTTGCCCCAGCAATTTCTATGGGCAGGGAAATAAAAACGAAGGCTGGCTACGTTGATAACCTGCTCATCTCACCAGATGGCTATATAACAATTGTAGAGACAAAACTTTGGCGGAATCCGCAAGCAAGAAGAGAAGTGGTTGGACAAATCCTGGACTATGCCAAAGAATTAAGTAAATGGACTTTTTCGGATCTGGATATTAGCCTGAAAGGTCACGTTCAAGGTTCTGAAGGGGTTGTTGCGAAGGTTCGCAGACATCCGGGCTGCGAAGATATAGAGGAACATACGCTAATCGACAACATCAACAAAAACCTAAAAAGAGGACGTATCTTACTTTTAATCGTTGGAGACGGAATTCGTGAAAGCGTTGAAGAAATGGTCGAGTATCTGTCACAATCTCCTCAGCTACACTTTACATTGGCACTGGTCGAACTGCATGTATACAGGCTTGGCGATTCTATTGATCCCTTGTTAATCATTCCGCAAGTAGTGACCAGGACAAGGGAAATTACAAGGGCTGTTGTACGTGTAGAAGGAGACTATTCTACTGGATTAACTTTAAATATCGACAGCGACCTTGGGACTGAACCAGAAACATTGCAAAGGAGATCATCAGGCCGAACCACACTTTCGGCCCAGGATTATTTTGAGCAGCTGCTGCAAAATACAAACTCCTACACCGTCGATTTTGTGAAAAAGGTAATAGCAGATGGTCAGCGAATCGGCCTAACTGTTGAATGGAACACATCCAGTTTTGGACTCCAATTCCCTGATCCGGCCGGAAGCGGGCTTAGAATTAGTATTATGACGTTTGATAAAAAGGGTCAAATCATGTTAGGCTATGCTGAAAAGCAGCTTGAAGCCTTAAATATTCCATCCAATATCAATTACAGTTTTTGTGCAGAAACGGCAGTGATGTTTACAGGACTTGCACCTAATCCTCTTAAGCTGGGAAGCTGGAACCGAAGAATTTCCATCTCAGAGCTAATTCCTTCGTATGATCTTTTTATGGAAAGATTAGAAGTATACATAAATGAAATATCTGATTCGCAAACAACGCCGGATTAGATTTATAGTTTCCATGGCAAACGTATTTTTCTTATTTTTACGTTAACAAAATCGCAGTTATCACCGCCAAAAACCACAGGCATTTTCCAAACTTTGAACACCAAAAACCACCCGAAAACGCACTCAAAAACCAGCGAAAATCACCACCAAACACCTCAATTTTCGCTAAAAGAATTATACATAACAAATATACTGTTGTACTATATGTATAAAAAATAGTGAGTCTTTCGTGTAGTTTACCCCAAATACAGGAGACAAAACCTTGATTAAGAGCCGATTAAAGGCAAAGTTCGAGACCCGTCTCCCTCCCCAAAAGGTCCTGATTTTTTCAGGCTTTTTTTGTGCCTGAAATTGGAGGTTGTAGTCACTCAAATTGGCTCATTAATATTTCGTATTCATTCTTCCTTATTTTTCCCGTTTTGCGTAGACTGTAATCCTTTTCTTTTCCCGGGTAACATACAGGCATCGCCATGTAAATTACCCGGGCATTACGGGCGGCATAAATCTATTTCACGACTTCACTTACTAAAATGACGGGAATGGCATTGGTATAGTTGGCAAAATCTGCACGAATGGCTGCTATATTCGGTGCGATGGCTGCCTGATATTCACTCAGGCTTTTAACATAAAATGTGCCAATGGCCATATAAGGCAAAGACTGGTTGGGAACACCGCTGGAAAGCCCTTTCTCAATGGTATATTTAACCAGGTTCGGCCCTAGATAACCCGCGACCATAGGCATGTGCTTGGTTTCGTAATACTCCATATTGAAGGTCTTGCCCTCAGCGAATGGGTACATGACGGATATCTTGATCAGGCCTTTCTCCTCGGCGGTAAGGTCCTTTTCATATTTTCCGGTATACTTTTCGCGACTAAATGCAGCAAAGCAGGTGGTAAAGAGCAACAGCGTTAGAATGAGTTTAAACTTCATGACTAGTTAATTTTTAGGTACAAAATATCTAAATTGTTTTGAAATATATACAATAAATTACATTGTCATATACTCAATCACCTCGTCAAACCAGCCGGAATCGATCGATGAACAGAAGAACTGCTATTACACAGGTTGCGGCCATGCTCGGAGGGGCGTTTTCAGCTCCCACTTTGCTGGCAATGAAGCGCTGGGAAGCCAGTGTGCCCCCGGAGAGTTTTCCGGGCGAGTTCATGCTGACCGAAAATCAAAAACTGATCGTTGCTGAAGTCTCGGAAATGATCATTCCGAAGACCGCCACGCCCGGAGCCAAGGATGTGGGCGTTCCGGCGTTCATTGTGATGATGTTGCAGGATTGTTACAAAGCCCCGGAGCACAGGAGTTTTGTCGAGGGGCTGAATAATCTGGAAAAGAAGCAATTCCTCAATGTGGGTGCAGAGCAAAGAACTGCATTGTTGAAGCAGGTCGAAATCGATTCTGTGGAGGAAATGAAGGCATATCAGGTGCAGCAGACCAAAATGGGCGATAACGAAGACAGGGAACAAATGGCGGCCCAGGCAAAAGGATTGCCCTTTTGGCGCCTGATGAAGGAGCTTACGATGCTTGGGTATTTTACTTCCGAGCAAGGAATAAAATCGTCTTTTGAATATGTACCTATTCCGGGTAAGCTGGAAATGATCAAAATGAAGCCCAACCAGAAATCTTTCGCATACTAGTCGCCAACCTTACCATGAACTTGAATTTAAAATCAGATAAAGCACATACGTTCGACGCGATCGTGGTCGGTTCGGGAATGACGGGCGGTATGGCGGCAAAAGAACTGACCGAAAGAGGCTTGCAGGTGTTGATGATCGAGCGCGGACGGGAAGTGAAACACATCGAAGACTACGACACGGCGATGAAAGGCCCGTGGGAGTTTGAGCACAGAGGCAAGGTCTCGATCCATTCCGCCGAGGAATATTGGGCAAACAACCGTTTCGGGACTCTGGCTAATGAGGAGACAGGCCCATTCTTTACCGATGATAAAAAGAATCCATACATAGAAAAACGTCCTTTCGATTGGATCAGGGCATATCATACAGGCGGGAAGTCGATGCACTGGGGCCGGCAGTCGTACCGGATGAACAAAAAGGATTTCGAAGCGAATGCAAAAGAAGGCGTCGCAATAGACTGGCCGATCCGGTACGAGGATCTTGAACCATGGTATACCCACGTCGAAAAATTTGTCGGCATCAGTGGCCAGGCGGAAGGCTGGGAAGTATTACCTGACGGCCATTATCTGCCGGCAATGCCTATGAGTGCTCCCGAGCTTTATTTCAAGGAGAAGATGATGAAAAAGCTAGGCCGGCCAGTTACGATCGGACGCGTCGCTAATCTTACAAAACCACAACCTTGGCATACGGATCTTGGGCGGGCGTCTTGCCAATACCGCAGCAAATGCGCTAGGGGATGTCCCTATGGCGCGTATTACAGCTCATTGCCATACCGGCAGCGAGGGAAACAAACAAGCTGACGGTCCTTCATGATACCATTGCGAGCGAGATCATTTACGACGAAAAAACACAGAAGGCCAAAGGTGTTCGTGTGATCAACCAGCATACGATGGCCGTGGAAGAGTTTTTTGCAAAAATTGTATTTCTGAATGCCGGTTCGATGAACACGGCAGCGCTTTTGCTGAACTCGAAATCGAACCGTTTTCCTGCCGGACTCGGCAATGACAGCGACCAGGTCGGCAGGAATATCATGGACCATCACCTGGGTGTGGGCGCGAATGCGACGGTTGAGGGATTTGAAAACGACTATATTTTTGGCCAAAGACCTAATGCGTTGTATATACCGCGTTTCAGAAACTGGCGAACCGATAAAAAGGATTTTTTGCGCGGATACGGGTATCAGGGAGGTGCGAGTAAGTCAGATTGGAAACGGGGAATCGCGATGAACGGTTTTGGCGCCAGTTTCAAAGAAGATATGTCGCACCCCGGCATATGGACAATGGGTTTTGGCGGCTTTGGAGAAATCCTCCCCGATCCATCGAACCGTATGTTTCTGGACCAAGAAAAGAAAGACAAATGGGGCATTCCGATGATCGTTTTTGACGCCGCTTTCGGTGAAAATGAGCTGGCAATGCGGAAAGACATGATGGCCTCGGCAGTGGAAATGCTGGAAGTCGCAGGTTTTAAGAACGTCACCGGATTCAACCGGCAAGACACGCATCCGGGCCTGGGCATTCACGACATGGGTACGGCGCGTATGGGTAAGGATCCTAAAAATTCGGTACTGAATAAATTCAACCAGGTGCACGCCTGCAAAAATGTGTTCGTGACCGACGGAGCAGCTATGGTATCTTCCTCCTGCGTGAATCCATCGGTTACTTACATGGCTATGACGGCAAGGGCCGCTGACCACGCTGTGGCAGAACTAAAAAGACAGAATTTGTGAAACCCGAAGGATAACACCAATACTATCACGCTGCCAGAGCAGAGCATCGTTTGAAAGGGTATAGCAAGAATTGGGTTGAATGACTGCTAATTGGCTTTCAGGGATTTGACGGGATTGGCTGTCGCCGCCTTGAAACCCTGAAAGCTGATCGTAACAATTGCAACGGACAATCCGGCCGCTCCCGCGAGAACAAATATCCACCCGCTGATCGGAATATGGTAAGCGAAATCTTCCAGCCAGCTTTTCATTGCCAGATAGGCGAGCGGTGACGCGAGTAAGACGGATATGAATACCAGTTTCAAAAAGTCCCTGGAAAGCATTGTAACAATATTCATCACTGTCGCGCCGAGCACTTTCCGGATTCCGATCTCTTTTTTGCGCTGCTCCGCGGAGAAGGTCGTCAGCCCAAACAATCCCAGACATGCGATTACGACGGCAACACCCGTAAACCAGTACACGATATGGCCGGTTTTCTGCTCGTTTTTATACATTTTATTGTAGGTGTCATCCAGAAACGCATATTCGAAAGGCCGGTTGTTGTTGAACTGATTATATATTTTTTCGACCGATGCCAGCGTGTTTTGAGCGTCCGCATTTTTCGCCAGCCGGATGTACAGATAGTCATAAAAAATAGTATCGCTTCCCATTTGCAATCCCATCGGCTTGATCTTCTGATTGAGCGAAGTGTAGTGGAAATCTTTGACGATACCCAATAAATCCTTTTGCATTTTTGCACCCAAATCCAGTGTCTGGTTGTAGTTTCCGGTGTTGATTCCCAATGCTTTCGCCGCAGTTTCATTCAGCACAATACCACTCCCCTTATTCTTTCCCGACGCTTTCCGGGGGCCTGCGACCCATTGGATCTGCATGGTTTCCACAAACTGATCATCCACAGGGAAGTAACTGACACCTACCTTTTTGTCGCTACTCATTCTTTTCAGTTCCACCTGGTTACCGTAGGGATAGTACATCAGCAAGCTGGATGAAGTAACCGACTCGACGCCTGAAATGCCTTCCACGCCCCGCCGGATTTCCTGATAGTGTTTGGCTAGCCCATCTTCGCGATCCAGAAATACGGTCACAATCCTGTCCCTGTTAATGCCCAGATTTTTACTCTGAAAAAGCTGCATTTGTTTGGTAATCAGTATGGAGCCAATGATGAGTGCGATGGAAACGGTGAATTGGAAAACGGTGAAAACCTTTCGTGCATTTGCGGCGCTGCCCATTGTTCCGTAACCACCCCTGAAAATCTGGCCAGGAGCCAATCGCGAAAGAAGAAGGGCAGGATAGCCGCCGGAAAGAAGTATGCTTGAAATATAGAAGCCGATCAGTGAAAAAATGAACCAGGGACTTTTCAAAAAAGAGGCGTCCACCGGCAGTTCGAGCGATTTGTAAAAATAATCCTTCAAGACAAAAAATAAGCCTACCGCCAATGCAAATGCGATGGTCACATAAATCACCGATTCGAGGTAAAACTGCAAAATCAAAGCAAACCTTTGCCCTCCAACCACTTTTCTGACCGAAACCTCGCCAGCCCGGGTGGAGGATGAGGCCGTCGTGAGGTTCACATAATTGCACAAGGCCAGCGCAAGGATCAGTAGCCCGATGACCGAAAAGACAATTGCTTTTTGCTTCGCAGATTTGTCATCTCTTTCAAAATGCATATCGAAAAGCGGGAAAAGATCGTAGCTGTCTTTGGTATCTTTTATTTGGGAATAAGGAGAAAGCAGGGAAGGGATTTTCCGGACAACTGCCTCCCGGGACGCTTTCCGGCCCAGCAGAAAATAGGTATTGTACGACCCGGTTGCGCCCACGTTGTTGATTTGTTCTTTCAGCTGATTTTTGTCCAGATACCCCTTCATGTCCTGAACTTCACGAGCCCGGTAAGAAATAAGGTCGCTCAGAAAATCAAATTTGATGGTCGAATTGTAGGGCAGATCCTTTAAAACACCGACCACCTCGAAAACCAGTGTTTTGTCGTAAGTGATCGTTTTTCCGATCGGGTCCTGGTTGCCGAAATATTTGGCGGCCATGCTTTCGGTGAGCAGGACGGTATTGGGTTTTGTTAAGGCCGTTTTTTTATCTCCTTTAACAAATTCAAAAGAAAACAATTGCAGGAAACCGTTATCGGCTGCCACAAAGCCGGTTTCATAATTTTTGTGCTTGGCATCGCTCTGGACGAGCCGGCTGTAAAAACTTTGATCCGATATCCTTCCAAACTGTTGTACTTCGGCGCATTGATCCTTCACTGCCTGCCCGAAATCGTACGAAACCCATGGAACGTAATAGGACTTCTCACCATCATTGTGACTGAATTCCACTTTTACAATCCGGTCTCCATCGGCGTGAAAACGATCGTGACTATACTCGTTGGCTACGTAAGCAGCCACAAGCAAGGTGGCCGTAAGCCCGATCGCCAGCCCGCCAATGTTGACGAAACTGATCACATAATGTCGCTGAATGTAGCGGAAGGCGATTTTTAGGTAGTGAAAAAGCATGGCTAAACTGTTGAATTTGAGTTTAAAAAGCAGGATGGGAGCTTTTTTACTTGGCGTTTAACCACAGAAAAGCACCTTTCGCGAGTCAGGTGCTTTTCACTTAACAATTAGCATTTAAAAACGGGTAATCCGTATACCCATGCTCTCCACCTCCATACATGGTCGCCCTGTCCGGCTGGTTCAACGCCGCCTTTAATTCAAAGCGTTTTGGCAAATCCGGGTTGGCCAGGAATAGCGCTCCGTACGAGATCATTTTTGCGATGCCTTTTTCAAGTTCCTGCTCGCCTGTTTCTCGATCGTAACCCATGTTGCCGATGACGGTATGGCGGGTTAGCGTACCAAAAGTTTCCAGGATATTTTCAGGATAATGGGGGAATTGATCTGCCGGGAAACCCGCATTCATGAGGTGTATGTAAGCCAGTGGTATTTCGTCCAGCGTACCGATCAACGCGGTGAATTGTGCCATTGGGTCTTGGTGGATAATGTTGTTGTAGGGAATTGCAGGCGACAATTTAATCCCGACTTTGCCTTCCCCAAGCGCATCAACGAGCTGATGCATTACTTCCAGAACAAAGCGGTTCCGGTTTTCAATGCTTCCGCCGTATTCATCGGTTCTCTGATTCGAGCTTTCGGCTAGAAATTGATTTGGTAAATAGCCGAAGGCCGCATGAAGCTCTACGCCGTCAAAACCGGCTTCCGTCACTTTCTTCCAGCTATCAATTTGCTCCCGCGTGAACAGGCCGGGCGTCCCCGGGCTGCCCTTTGCCTGCTCCGAAATATTGATCCCTTCCGAAATGATAAGCCCTGCACTTGCGCGTTGGGTATAATACAAAACCATCAGATCACTGACAACGCCGTCTGGGCTGTTGCCATTATAAACAAAAAATCCTCCCTGTTCAGGAGGATTTTGCTCACTTTTCGTTTATATCTGATCAGATAATGGTCACGTTCACCGCGTTCAACCCTTTTCTGCCTTCTTCAACTTCGTAAGATACGCTGTCATTTTCACGGACATCATCTTTCAATCCCGACACGTGTACAAAAATGTCAGCTCCACCGTGTTCTGGAGCGATGAAACCAAAACCTTTGGTCTCATTGAAAAACTTAACTGTTCCTTTGTTCATAATTTTCTTTTATAGATTAGTGCAAAGGTAAAGCAAATTTTTGATAGTAAAAATTTGCTTTACTGAAATCCCTTCATTTTCACGTTGGTATGGGTAAATATGGTCGTTTAGAGGCGATTTTTTCCAAAAATAACCAGTGCAATACCTCCCAAAATAGCAAAAGATGCGATAACGAGGTTCCAGGTAAGGCTCTCACCCAAAATAAAAATAGCTGCCGAAGCGGCAATGATGGGGACGGTTAGCTGTACCGATGCTGCCTGAGCGGCTTTGAGCGAGGGCAGAATGCTGTACCATATCGCATATCCTACACCCGAGCTGATACTCCCTGACAGGGCCGCTAACGTCGCGCCCGGCAAATCAATGGAATCCGCAAAAGGAAGCAATAGCAATGAAAACGGGGCCGCTTTCAGAAAATTACCAGCCGTTGCTTTAAGCGGATCGCCTTGTTTTCTTCCAAGAAGTGAGTAAGATCCCCATGCCATTCCGGCAACGGCCATGAGCGTTGCGCCGTATGGGTCAGGTGCGTGGATTCCGGGCGCAACCAGAACCACCAGGCCACAAAATGCGGTTAGCAGGCCAACCCACTGCATGACGCGTAAATGTTCGCCTTGATACAAGCCGGCCACGACCATCGTCGCTTGTACCGAGCCGAATAATAGCAACGCCCCGGTCCCGGCGGGTAACTTCACATAGGCGAAGGAGAATGCGGCCGCGTACACCAGAAGGCTGAATGCGCCTTGCCAGCTGCCATTATTGCCAGGCGCACGTTTGCGTAATAGCACAATAAGGCTTAGCGTACCCGCTCCAGCCAGCATGCGCACGATGGTAAAACTGGCCGGGTCGGTGGCGGTGTGGGTAAGTGCTATCCTGCACAACAGCGAATTGGCCGCAAAAGCACTCATTGCCAGTGCCACTAATGAAATTACCCGTAGTGTCATCGGCTGAGTTGCGTGGGCCATGGTTTTCGATAAGAATGGGGTTCAGAATGGGTATTTCTCGCAGCTGGTCTTTTTAAGTTCTACCAAATGCAGCAACTCGCTCGAATAAATGCGGGCGATGTTGCCCCGCGGAATAAATGAGTCGATCAGCGTCGGGTCGTCGGAAAGAATATATTCGTAGCAGAATTTTTTCTGTGCGTTTTTCAAAGGCGAAAGCTCCTTCATGTAGCGGATGTAATCCATTTGGCCGGGTCGTTGCACCTTGTTGTCCGTCGCGCTCCAGAAATGGTAATAACCCACATTTCTACGGAACATCACGCCCACGTTGCGATCGGTCGGGATGTGCGGCAGAAGCTCTTTAAAGCTGAGATAATTGTCGGGATTGCTCAGGAAATAGGCCCTGTTGCGGTTCATGGAAATAATATTGGAAGTACGGTCCTGATCGTAATAGCCCGCTTTTTCCAACAGTGAAAATACCTTGGTCCTTTCGGCATAGTCGGGCCATCTTTTCAATGGATGGCAGTTGTCTTTGCCCGGGAATTCGTAGTAGTCGCTCAGGTATTTTTCATAGATTTTTCCAGCTTCGTCACTGCTTTCACAGATCGCGACGGGAATATGCCCCAATGCTTTTCGTGTCACAAAACTGATTGAAACAAGCTCCTTACTGGGGTTACCGTAAACGAACGGCAGGGATGTGAGCAGCAATGGAATGATCAGGTAAACGGCTTTCCAGCGGAATTTAAGCGAGTACACGCAGGCGATCATGATCGCGCCCATTGCGAACAGGGGCATCTGCGTGCGTGTGCTCCAGAGCTGGAATTTCATTAATGTACAAAATAGCAGGAAACCCAGCGCCGAGCACGTCCAGAACCATTTCACATCCCGGTTTAAAGGCAGGAACAATAGCACCATGCCGCCAGCGACGATCAGCCAGAAGTGGATCGTATTCGGGATCATATCCTCATGAACCGAGTATTTGACCGAAAACGGGTCCACGCTGAGATCGGGGTCGTCGATATCGACACCGATGGATTCGTGAAACGACCGGATCCTGTCATCCAGCGCACGGTTGAAACTGGTGTTGGGCAGGCCAATGTTCAGTCCGGCATTTTTGATGACACTGGAAACCGTAAAAAGCACCGAATGCTTCTTGGCGGGCAGCTCTTCCGAAGCAAACCGGGTATCCCTCAACGGGCTCATCACATGCCCGAAAAGCGAATAGTTGCGGTAAAAGAAGGGAGAAAATGTCACGGTCAGCAGTGCCACGGCCACTGCAAGCACTTTCATGGCGTAGGCGAATCGATATTGCACCAGGATGCGGACACCGAAATAGATGGCAAACGGTATGGCAAAGATCAGGATGGTGTATTTCGAAAAGCCACCGAATGCCAGTGACTGCATCATCGCCACCAGTGCGAGCGTCGACTTCTTTTCCAGTAATTCAAAACCGAAATACACGAAAGCGATAAAGAAAAAGCATCCGCAAAGGTCAACTTGCGTGCTGGTACTTTCAAAAATCCCGATCGGAAGCGTCAGGAAACATATCGATGCCAGCAATTGTCCGTCCCTGCCCAGCCCGAATTTTCTTGCGATCAACCCGATCCCGCAGATCGAGCCGACAAAGGCGCTGAATTGGATCAGGCCCGAAAACTGATCGGAGCCGGACAGCAGTACTGTATCGAGCACCAGGTATTCAGCAAATACATTGAGATACAACTGCTGCAAATGCATGGTAGGGAAGTGGCCCAGGTTGCCATTATAAATCCAGATCAGGATCCGGTTCAAATGGTACATATGCGTGTCAAAGTTGTTCGGCGCGGCATATATTGCAAGGAACAACAACGGGAGCATATAAAGGAGCGTTACGGCGGCGATCACTATTCTGTGGGTCGTTCCAAATCCGGCCAGACGGAACGCGTCTTTTAGTACCCTCAATTTGCTGAGATCAATTCTCCCGGAGCGATTCAGATAGTAGACCAGCCCCGATACGCCCAAAGCCTCCGTAAGCCAGAAAGCCAGCGCAGATGTGGTATTAATGAGGTTGAAAAACGAGGCGATTTCATTGTAAATGAATACGATGCCTGCATTGGTGATCAGCGATAACAGGAATGACCTGCGTAGGTTGGTATAAGCCCCGGCTTCGGAGGAGCGGAGGAAGAAGATCGCAAAAACACAGGCAAATGAAATCAGGAGTAAACAAACACCCATATACGAAATGAAAACGGACTGAAAGATAGCAAAACCCGTCGCACGCGCCCCGTGCGTGAATTTTTGTGGTGCAAAGGTACGCGATTATTCGGGCCTGGAATACGATTTGTTAGTGTACGTGCGCGATGTGCGTCCTTTTGGCGTCGATCTCAGGAAACCACATTGCCTGGTTTTCCCGACTGAAAATTTTCCAGATTGTCGGCAACCATTTGCAGCAATCGTCGGCGCGCCTCGAACGTTGCCCATGCCACATGCGGCGTAATCACGCAGTTCGGAGCGGATAACAACGGGTTGCCGGCCTTGGGCGGTTCCACCGAAAGTACATCCAGTCCGGCTGCGGCGATAGTGCCGTTTTTGAGCGCATCGGCCAGGTCCTGCTCGTGAATGAGCGGCCCGCGGCCGGTATTAAGCACGATGCAGCCGGGCTTCATTTTTGAAAGACTCTCCCGGTTGATAATCTCGCGTGTTTCGTCGGTAAGCGGGCAATGGAGGCTTATGACGTCGCTTTGGCGGAAAATTTCATCGAGCGGAACCATCTCGACACCTTCCGTCGGCACCGGGTGTTTCCGGTATGCGATCACTTTCATTCCGAAAGCGGCAGCAATCTTCGCGACCTGGGAGCCGATATCCCCGAGACCAATCAGCCCCATCGTTTTTCCGGCCAGTTCGGTAAGAGGCGTTTTCCAGTAGCAGAAATCAGCGGAAGCGGCCCAATCTCCGGCATACACGCTCTGGCTGTGCGTTTCCACGCGGTTTACGATCGCCAGCAGCAATGCGAAAGTCTGCTGTGCAACCGAAGCCGGACCGTAGGCCTTCACATTGGTGACGGTAATGCCGTGTTTTCTGGCCGCATCGATATCGACATTATTAAATCCCGTAGCCATTACGCCTATGTACCGGGCTTTGGGCAGCTGCGCCAGCGTTTCTCCGGAAAGTACCACCTTGTTAACCAGCAATATTTCAGCATCCTTGGCACGCTCCACGATCTCCTCCCGGGCCGATCGGTCGTAAATGGTCACATTACCCAGTCTTTCAATAGGCCCCCAGTCCTGGTCGCCGGGGTTCAAAGTATATCCGTCGAGAATTACGATGTTCATGCAATTTGTATTTAATGTTTTCCAGGTTGATACAGGTTCAGGCTGGCTTGGTACTACGAATGCTTTGTTGTATGGCTCAAACTTTGAAATTACGCAAGAACTATTTTGAATTACATAAACTCCATTTTGAATTTGCATAAAAAAGCCCTTCCGAGACATGCTGGAAAGGGCTTTAACGATTATTGATTATAACGCTAATTCTTGGGATCGGTACTGATCTTCCCGCCGCCGACGCCTTGCATTTGCATCGGGTTGGGTGCTTTTTTCTGCTGTTGCTCCTTGAAGATCTGGAAGCGGGTTGGTTGCGCGATGCGCGGGAACGAGTTGTTCTCGGTATCGATGTCGGCGATTTGCTGGTAGGGGTCGAGTGTCCATTGGACTACTTTCTTTTTGGTCGATATCACCTTGTTGATCTGCACATCATTGAAGCGCCAGATTTCTGCCGGGAATACGGCCACAGAGTCGGTACCATCCTCGAATCCCATTTTAACGATTACCGGCATTGGAACACCGCCCTTATTTTTGATAGCCAACGTGTAAAAATTGGTATTCTCCTGAATCAGCTGGCGCTCATTTTCCGACAATGTCGCCAAGTATTGCTCATATTTCTGCTTATCGGCGTCGGTTACCTTGAATGGATCGTAACGGTTATAAAAATCGGCCATGGTCGAATCCTGGGCAACCACGGTTTCGCCCTTGGTTTTCGCATCCTGAATTTTGCTCATGGTCGTTTTCTTACGCGCATCTTCCTTGCGGGCAATCTCTTTTTCGATGGCCGGGTTTTGCGTATTAATGCTGAACCAGTCGACGGTTACCAGATCCTGATCAACGGGCTGGACGCCGTAGAACCAGCCCTTCCAGAACCAGTCAAGGTCTACACCCGAGGCATCTTCCATGGTGCGGAAGAAATCAGCCGGGGTAGGGCTTTTGAAACGCCAGCGGGTAGCATATTCCTTAAATGCATGGTCGAACAGCTCGCGGCCCATGACGGTTTCGCGGAGGATGTTCAATGCAGTCGCGGGTTTGCCATAAGCATTGGGGCCAAGACCGATGACATTCTCAGCCGAAGCCATGATCGGGCTCAGTACCGATTTATCCGACGACATATATTCCGTGATCTGGTTAGGTTCGCCGCGGCGTGTCGGGAAGTTGTAGTCCCATTCCTTTTCGGCCAGGTACTGGCAGAATGTGTTCAAACCTTCGTCCATCCATGCCCACTGGCGTTCGTCGGAGTTGACGATCATCGGGAAGAAGTTGTGGCCCACCTCGTGGATGATCACGCCGATCATACCATATTTTGTCGCTTCGGTATAAGTACCATCTTCCTCCGGGCGTCCGCCGTTGAAGCTGATCATCGGATACTCCATGCCGCCACCTGCTACCGAATGGCAGGAAATCGCCACCGGATAAGGGTACTCAAATGTCCGTGCGCCATAGGATTTCAAAGTGTGAGCCACCGCGCGGGTCGAGTATTGTTCCCATAGCGGATTGCCTTCTTTGGGATAAATTGACATACACCAGATCTTGCGGCCGCTTTTGTAAACATCGCTTTGCATGGCGTCCCAGATGAATTTCCGGCTGCTCGCGAAAGCGAAGTCACGTACATTATCGGCTTTGTATATCCATGTTTTCTTGCCTGGGTTCTTGTTCTCGCGCTTTTCTGCCTTTTCAGCCTCAGCCTGCGTCACGATCATCACCGGCGTTTTGGAAGTTTCGGCCTGTTTGAGACGCTGTTTCTGGGTGGCGGTAAGGACTTGCGCGTAGTTCTGGCATTCGCCGCTGGCCGCTACCACGTGGTCGGCGGGGACGGTAATGGCCACCTTATAATTACCAAAGATCAATGCAAACTCGCCCTGGCCGAGGAACTGCTTGTGGTTCCAGCCATTGACGTCGTCGTACGGGGCCAGGCGGGGGAACCAGTGTGCGATGAAATAGTTGGCATTGCCGTCTTTCGGGAAATACTCGAAGCCGCTGCGGCCATAGTATTCGGTGATATTGTAATTCCAATCCACGCTGAACACGAACGCGGTGCCGGTTTTCATCACGAGCGGAAGGTCGATGCGCATCATCGTTCCGTTGATGGTGAAGGGTAATGCCTTGCCGGCTTTATCCTTTACCGCGGTGATTTTATAACCATATTCGACCTTGGGATCCAGGGTTGCACCGCGGGCGCTGTTCATTTCCTGCAACTGGTCGAGGTTCATACCTTTCTGATTGACCGTGCCTGTACGTGACCTGGCAGCAATGCCGTCGTTTTTGAAAAGGTTCTGGTCTAGCTGCATCCAGATGTATTTCAGATCATCCGGGGATTGATTAAAGAAAGTAATGGTTTCAGTACCGATAATGCGGCGGTTGTCGTCGTCGAGTTCGGCTTTGATGTCATAGTCCGCCCGCTGCTGCCAGTACTCTTTACCCGGTGCGCCGGAAGCGGTACGGTAGGTGTTGGGTGTGGGCAGGGTGGTACCCAATTGCTCAAAACGGTCGTTGGCCTGGTAATTAGGGGAAGTGGGGAGCTGCTGTGCCACGGTGCATAACGACACGAGCAACATTAGTAACGGGAGCAACTTTTTTTTCATAGTTGGTTGGTCATAAATAGTTTGGCTTTTATGAGTCGACAGGCATGCCTGTGAGTGTGCGGAAAAGTTCATTGTTCAGGATCAGCGAAAGCGCCATTCCAAAGATAATACCCGATAATATCTGTATCCAGCTTAATTTCTGCACCCGGAGGAGCTCGATCATCGCAAATGCGACGGCTAAGATAATAAAGACGATAATGAGTTGCCCCAGTTCGAGCCCGACGTTGAACCCGAGCAGCGGGGTGAAAATATCCGCTTCGTTGCCTAATAGTGCCCTCAGGTAGTTCGAAAAGCCCAATCCGTGGATCAAACCGAAGCCTAATGCGAGCGGGTATCTGAATGCAGGCGCCTTCTCTCTGGGGGCGTAGGAGTTTTTGGGGATCCTGTGGAAAAAGTTGATAAAAGCAGTGAGAAGTATGGTCAACGGAATCATCAGCTCGATCCAGTCGGGATTGACACTGACATAACCCAAAGTAGCTAGTGCCAGTGTAACGGAGTGCCCCACGGTAAATGCGGTTACCAGTACGATTACTTTTTTCCAGTCTACCAGCGTGTAGACCGAGCATATTGCCATGATGAAAAGAATGTGATCATAGCCATTGGAATCAGTGATATGGCTGAATCCCAATTGAAGGTAAGCCTGAAACTCGGACATTAAACCAGGGTTAGGAAAGCGTGAACGCCGGACAAATTAATTGTCAAGACAAAAATAGATAAACCCGAAGATATTTCTTTCGGAAGTGTAAACCAATAATGTGGTTAAAATGCTACAAGACGGCTAGTCGGTTTAACATGTTCTCAAAAGAAAAAGACCGGAAGCATATGCTTCCGGCCTTTCCAAATTCTGACACCAATTATATAAGATTTTAAGAATGCTTATTTGTAGATCGTGTTCTGCGGATCCCAGTTTGCCCATCCTTTGGTCCAGTCTGTTGTTCCGAAAGCACCTCTGAAAAGTTCTTTTGTGAAGAATGCATCAGCACCTTTGCCTTCCCAGGTAGCACCAGCCAAAAGAGGGGAAGTAGCCTGTGGCAGGAAGTTTGGAGCAGCAAGGTTGAAAGTTGCGCTGTTCAGCAAAAGTGAAGCCACGTCTTTTGTTTCGTTCTTGCGTGCAGCAGTATTGAAATAGGTAGTAGCCTGGTCGTTTGTAATTTCGCCCTTTCCGACAATTGCAGTCAGGTTGTTCGACAATACGATACCTCTCAGATCAAGTTTGCCGTCCTGTGCGTTTTTCCAGGTTCCGGTTGCAGATCCGTCCAGACGAAGACCTTCCGGAGCGCCTACAAATACCGAGTTAAGGATGCTGATAGCAGTGTTTCTGCGAAGGTGCATGGCCGACTGGTATGGACCTGTTCCTTTAGGGGTAGGAGCGGTAGAAGGTGTTTTGTCCGTTACGAAATGGCTAACGTTCGCAAAAGTAGGCTCAGTCAATGGCAGACCGTTGTTAGGGCCAGTTGCAGGCTCGCCTGTTCCTGCGTAGTTGTCGGATTCAAAGCCGTTGGAAGCTGATTGGTCAGCAACCTCAGGGTCACGGAGTGAAACAGCGTATTGAACTTTACCTGTAAAGCCCCAGTCTGTATCGAAATCATCGTCGTAGCCGCGGAAAGCGATCAGGTTTTTTGCATTTACAGTTCCACCGAACCACTCATAAGAATCATCACCTGAGTAAGAAACCTGTACGTGATCGATTGTTGTACCCGAACCTACACCGTAGAGTGTCAAACCGTTGATCTCCGAGTTAGGAGTCGCGCTCAATGCGATACCACCGAATTCGATACGTACATATTGCAATGTTCCTGAATTATCGTCAGCAGCGGTTCCAGTTCCAATTGTTCCGCGGATACCGCCTTCGAATGCCTGTGAACCAGGACGGTTGTTAGGAGCTTTACCGATCAATACGATACCACCCCAGTCGCCGTAGCTGCGTTTGCCCGGATCGTTGGCCGAAGTAAATACGATTGGCTCTTCGGCAGTACCGATAGCAACCAGTTTCGCACCTGCTTCGACGATCAAAGCACCACCTTTTCCGGAAGCGGTAGGATCTGCATCTTTACCAGCACCTTTAATGATCGTTCCTTTTTCGATAGTCAGGGTAGTACCAGGTGTTACATAAACAAAGCCTTTCAACAGATACAACTTGTCTTTGGTCCAGGTTGTGTTAGCCTTGATTTCGTCCTTCACCTCCACAGTCGTACGGTCGGATATGGTGAAGCTTGTAGTGCTCTTTACAGTAACACCACCCACTGTTACGGAGATAACCCCGGCAGTAGCGCCAGCCGGAACGGTTACTTCCAATGAAGTGGTAGTTGCAGCCGTCACAGTAGCTTGCGTGGTGTTGAACAATACGGTATTGTTAGCGGGTGTAGGATCGAACTTCGTTCCTGTAATCGTTACTTTGGTTCCAACCGGGCCAGATGCCGGAGCGATCGCGGTAACAGCCAACACAGGTTGCGGAGTTTCGTCCGGCTCATCGTCATTGTCGCAAGCCGTCAAGCCCGCAACCAGACCTGTCAGAAGGAGTAATGAAAACAGTTTGTTTTTTAAGCTAATCATAGTGAATTCAAGTTTGTTTACAATTGGATGGTTTTACTGATTTGTGACTAATATTACTCCGGCTTACGCCCTTGCTGGTACTGATTGAATTATGGTATGATTGTCCTTCTTCCGAAATTGTAAGCAGCGGTCAATGTGAAATAGCTGCCGCGTTTGAACTTGCGGATATCCTGGTCAGCATTGGGTCCTTTGGTGGTCACGTCGCTGCCGATTTTGCCGTCGTGGTTGAAATCCTGCGAGAAACGTACAGGCTGGTTCAGGAGGTCCTGGATACCCAGGCGCAGTTCAAGGTTATTTTTGAATTTCTTGCTGATATTCAGGTCGATCACGTTGCGGGGCATTTCGTAAACTGTCGGGTTGTCGACGTTACCCACTGCGAAAATTCTTTGTCCGAACACATTGTAGAGCACGTTCCACTGCCAGCCGCTTGGTTCCGCGTAGTAAACACCCGCATTCACGAGGTAAGGTGACTGGTTAGCCATCGGACGTTTGCTGTCGGTAATGCCTGTCAGGTCGTATTTCTGGATGGCACCGCTCAAATCCGGTCCTTCCACTACTTGTCCGAGGTCAACACTGCTTTTGATCAGCGATGCATTGGCTACTAATGTCAGGTTCTGGAAGAATCGGTTGGACGACTCGGCAAAGCCTTTGCGTACCTCTGCTTCCACGCCGTAGCTCTGTGCAGACCCGGCATTGATGAACGTGTAAGCCAGGCCATTACCCGTCGGGATCAGGAATGTTTCGATCGGGTTTTTGAAATGCTTGTAGAAACCGGTTACCGAGATCAGTTCATTCGTGGTCGGGTAAAACTCCCATTTCGCATCGATGTTCTGGATTTTCGCGGTTTTCAACGCTGTGTTACCACGGATGTCAGCCAGAAGGTTGAAATCGAAATAGGTAAATGGCGCCATTTCACGGAATTCGGCACGGTTAAGGGTTGAGGAGTAAGCCAGACGCAGGTTCTGTTTTTCGCTCAGCTTATAAGTGAAGTTAAGGGATGGGAGCGGGATGAACACGATGTTGTTAACAAGCTCTTTCCGTTCGTTCACGATCGTTGAATGCAACTGCTGGTTGTTGTATTCGCCACGGAAACCGAGAGTCAGAATGGCTTTCGAACCGAAGTTTACATCGCCGCTCACATAGGCCGCGTAGTAGTTGTTGATACCGGTGTAAGAGTCCAGGTCTTTGGTTCCGTCCTTGATAGTCAGACCGCCGTCTACGCCGGTAATGTTCTGAGGAGTGAAAATCGAGCCGAGGTCGCTGCGAAGGATTTCGGAGGCATTTCCTACATTGGTATAACCATAAAAGCGGGCAGAATAGTCGCGGTCTTTACGCTCGCCGTACACCCCGAAACGGATCTTGTTAGGCTCACGATCAACTGGGTTGCCGAACGCATGCTCGCCGTTTACCGCCAATGTCAATACGCGCTCACTGAGTTTGGAGTAGAAGCGGCCCAGGTCAATAGGGTTAGGGTCGATGGGGGCCACAGCCTGGTATGGCGGTGTTTCCGCGCCTGGCTCGGGCGTTGTGCGCTGGAAACGGATCCTTTTCCAGTCCGGCTCCCAGCGGCCTGTGTAGCCAAAGCCGGTAATCCAGTTCAGTTTCGTGAGGTCACCGATTTTGTGGTCACCCGAAACCTGGGTTGTTACAATGCTGCGGTTTTCGAAACGCTCTGAGTAATTTTTAATATCATAGCCATCCACCACGCGCTGGCCTTCGCGGGCAACGGTTTCGGTATTGCCCATCTGGTTGAACAACGTCTTCCATTCCAGGTTAAATACAGGAGAGAAGCGGAACGTCCAGTTATGCAGCACACCGATGCGCGTCTGGCGTGAGTAGTTGGAGTCTTTGTATTTCTCGAAAACATCATTTGCATTCAGACCATTCTGATACAGTTTCAAATCGATGTCCGAAACCTGATTGGTCATCGAGTAGTTGATGTTCGTGATGTTGCTCACATCCACATTGCCGATATCGAAACGACGGCCAAGGTTGAATGCAAGGCGCAGATCCGGTGATACATTCACGTTTTTCAAAGCCCAGCTGTTAGGCAGGATTCTTCCATAACCAGCTCTTTCGGCAGCGCTGAGGGTATTGAAATCGGCAGAACGCTTCGGGAATGCGCTGGAAAGCGTCTGGTCGGCGCCCCACAAGCCAAGCCAGTTGGCTCCGCTGCGTGAATGCGACTGAACGCTCTGGAAGGTGGTATTGGCACGGTAACCTACTGTAAGGGCACCATCGGTGAAGTTCTGATCGGGACGGCGCTTTGTGTAAATTTTGATAATACCACCTGCAAAATCACCTGGCGATTCGGCAGAACCGGATTTGTAGACGATCATCCGGTCAATGATATTGCTGGGGATAAGGTCGAATGAGAACGAACGGGTATCCACTTCGCTGGAAGGGGTTATCACGTCGTTGATCAACACTGCATTGTATCGCGAGCCCAATCCGCGGATCATTACGAAACGGTTGTCGACAATGCTGATACCCGGCACGCGGCGGATCGCTGCCGCTGCGTCACGGTCCTGTGATTTCTGGATTTGTGCGGCGGAAATACCGACAGCAATCGGTTTTAGTTGCTTGATTTCGCTGATAACCGCTACCTCCGTATTGGTAGCACGGTTTCCGCGGACAACAACTTCCTGCAATGCTTTGCCTTCTTCGTCCAGCTCGGTGTCGATCACCGTAATGTTTCCGGATTCTACGCGGACGTTAGGGATTTCTTTGGTTTGGTACGAAACGAAGGAAATGATGATTTTGTGGGTGCCGACAGGGACATTGGTAAGTACAAAATTCCCGTCGACGTCGGCGGCAGCACCTATTTGTGTGCCTTCTATGAGAACGGAGGCACCGATAAGGGCCTCTTTGGTTTTCGCGTCTTTGATCGAGCCACGTATCGAGCCCGGATCTGCAAATGCCGTGACGACGGCAGCGAGGGTAAACAGTAATGTAAAAAGTTTGGTTTTCATCTTAAGGTGTCAAATTTTCGACACAAAAGTAGATCGCCAATGTTACCCCAATGTTAACCCTATGTTACGCGTCAATTATTTAAAAATTGTACTTTTCCTTAAAAATCAGCAACTTATTCGACAATTCCTTGTCCTTTTTCTGCATCGAAGTCATCCAAATCATGCACGAAGCCGTTGATCACGGCATATTTCACTTTTCCGCCCTTTTTCAGAATGAACGTGGCGGTGGCGCCCAGGCCCGGCGTGCCGGTAGGTACGGCTTGCCCGCTTCTCAGGATATGCAGCGGCGCGGTGGTAAAGTACAGGCCTAGTGCGCGGGTATTGGTGTCGGGCGCGAGGCGTACGTAGGTGTAACCTTCTTTAAGCAGGTTCAATGCATTCAGCTTGCTGATCTCGCTTACATTTTTGAATGCGGTGGGGTAAAGCTTTCCCTTTTCGATAGTAAGTCCCGTAGCGTCGAGTTCCTGGCTACCGTATTGCGGGTGCAGGTCACCGAAGTCTTCGACCTTGCTGTAATAGAAGAACTTGGTGGCGTTCGCATAGTTCACTTCTGTCCGGTTAATGCCCAGGTCGGCGGTAAACGATTTGCCCGATTGCCGGACGGTCGCATTGCGTACCACCAGGTCGTATACCCAACGGCCATTTTCGGGAATGTTATAGTATTCCTCGCGATTTTCTTTGGTCAGGGAATTGTCCGAAACCTTATCCAGGGCGGACAAAATGGCCATAAAATTGAGCTGCCGGATGTATTGTTTTTCCGGGTCGCCCACATAGCCGCCCGATTCGATCAATACCAGTGTGGTACCCCATTTCTGCACATTATCCCCGAATCCGCGTGGCTCGTGGTCATCGGCATAGCGTGCTACCTGGCCCGGAATGTACTTTTGGAGGATCTTGTTCATGCCAACGATCAGCTGCATGGAGCGCTCGCGTACGTCATTGATCGACAATTCGTAATCATAGGATGTCGCCAGGAACGAGATCGTTGCCACTTTCGGGCTACGGCCTGCCGAGTAGCGCGGGCTCTGGTCGTGGAGGTTGAAGCCATAATCGGGCTTCAGACGGTCGACGAGGCCTTTCAGGATTTGCGCTTCGGGTGTCTGGCGGGCTGCGGCATCACGGTTCATGTCGATGCCCTGCATGGTCCGGCGCTGGTAGCGTTCGGCGCCGTCCGGGTTGAGCATGGGGACAAAATATAGGGTGGTATTGTCGAGCAGTTTCTTACGCAGATCGTCGAAGCCGTCGTTTTTCCCTTCGAGAAAATTGAAAATATCGAAGCTCGCCATGGTAGCGGTGGGCTCGTCGCCATGCATTTGCGTCCAGAGCAGCACTTTCTTCCTGCCGTTCCCGATCTTGATCATTTGAATAGTCCTACCTTCGAAGGATTCTCCTACCTTTTCGATCTGGTACATGGCATTGCCCTGCCGCCTGGAAATCAGCGGAAGAATGTCTTTTTGTTTGAAACGGCGCTGGGTAAGGGACTGTTCGCGGTAGGTTTCGTGAATCTTGAAAAGACGGTCGGCAAGCTCTTTGTTTTGTGCCTGGGAATCAATGGAAATCAAGGTGATGAATAGAAAAAATAGTGGCAGAATAGTTGCTTTTATCATGGTTCAGGGCCATTTGTTAACCGCAAGGTACGAAGTTTCTCTAAGCAAATTTTAATGTAATATTTACGCGTTTTGTTGTCCGCTTATTGTAATTTTTGCTTACATTTGTGGCATGTTAACAGCTGAAACATATCATTTGCATCATGGCCTTCTGGCTTTCGGACGTCTAGGGTGATGTGTTTTTGCAAGTAGTGTTGTAATAAGGTTGAATACATAGTATCCCAGAAGCCCGATTGTTAAGATCGGGCTTTTTTGTTGTCGATTTCAAGCACTGAATGGTATGAAAACCGTCATTATCAAATACAATGCAGGCAATGTGCAGTCGGTCATGTACGCGCTCGACCGTATTGGCGCTAGTTACCTCTATACCGACGATGAAGCCGAGATCCGCTCCGCCGACAAGGTGATTTTCCCCGGTGTAGGCGAGGCCAGTACCACCATGAGCTACCTGCGCAATGTGGGTCTCGATAAAGTGATCCCTTCACTGAAACAACCTGTATTCGGAACGTGCGTGGGCATGCAGCTCATGTGCCGCTTTTCCGAAGAGAACAATACGGAATGCATGGGTATCTTCGACGTGGATGTGAAGCGCTTTCCCGCGACTGCCGGGCTGAAAGTGCCGCATATGGGCTGGAACAATATCACCGGCTATCAGTCACCGCTCACAGCGGGCCTGCCCGACAATGCGTACGTCTATTTCGTACACAGCTATGCGGCACCGGTTTGCGAATACACTGTCGCCAGTTGCGATTACGCATTGCCATTCAGCGCGATGCTGCATAAGGACAACTTTTACGCGGCCCAGTTCCACTGCGAGATCAGCGGGAATGCCGGCCAGCAAATCCTCGAAAATTTTCTCAAACTCTGATAACCGCCTGCCCCGAATCCCATGATCCAGATTATTCCCGCTATCGACCTGATTGAAGGCAAATGCGTCCGCCTCACGCAGGGAGATTATGGTCAGAAGAAGATTTACAACGAAAACCCGCTGGAAGTAGCGCAACAATTCGAAGACGCCGGGCTGAAAAGGCTGCATTTGGTGGACCTCGACGGTGCGAAGGCCAAAAAGGTCGTCAATTGGAAGGTACTGGAAAGGATTGCTTCCAAAACTTCGCTGCATGTCGATTTCGGTGGGGGCGTACAATCGGATGATGACCTCAGAACCGTATTCGAAAGCGGTGCAAAGCAGGTTACCGGCGGCAGCATTGCCGTGAAGCAGCCCGATTTGTTCGAGCATTGGATTAAAACTTATGGCGGTGAAAAGATCATCCTCGGCGCGGATGCGAAGAACGAAAAGATCGCGGTAAGCGGCTGGGAAGAAGGTACCGCTATCTGGGTGTACGATTTTGTGGAAGAATATGTGGAGAAGGGCGTTAAATATACCATCAGTACTGATGTCGCCAAAGACGGCTTGCTGCAAGGTCCTTCTTTTGATTTATATAAAAATCTCCAGGACAAATGTCCCGACCTGAACATTATCGCCAGCGGCGGCATTGCGGGCATCGAGGATGTGGAGAAACTGGCGGAAATGAATATCTACGGCGTGATCATCGGTAAAGCCATTTACGAAAACCGGATCAGCCTGGCCGAATTACAGCGTTTTTCAGTTTAAAATATGCTTACAAAACGTATTATTCCCTGTCTGGATGTAAAGGATGGCCGGACAGTCAAAGGGGTTAATTTTGTGAACTTGCGCGATGCCGGCGATGCTGTCGAACTGGGCGCAATGTATGCAGCGCAGGGTGCCGACGAACTGGTTTACCTTGACATTACAGCCACTGTCGACGGCCGTTCGACATTTATCGACCTCGTCCGCAGAGTAGCGCAGACCATCAACATACCTTTTACAGTCGGCGGAGGCATTTCCTCGATCGCGGACGTGTCGGCGCTCCTGCATGCGGGCGCGGACAAAGTTTCGATCAACTCGGCGGCGGTGCGGAACCCGGACCTGATTAATGAACTGTCGCTCGAATTCGGCAGCCAATGCATCGTGGTGGCGATCGATACGCGTTATATCGAAACGGAAAACGGTCGCGAGCACATCGTGCACACACACGGGGGCAGGAAAGCGACGGAAATCCGTTCGATACCCTGGGCCAAGGAAGTGGAAGAGCGCGGCGCAGGCGAGATCCTGCTTACCTCGATGGATACCGACGGGACGAAGAACGGTTTTGCGCTGGAACTGACGGCCGCCATCTCGGGCAATGCGAATATTCCGGTGATCGCGTCCGGGGGCGCAGGAAATATGGAGCACTTTTACGATGTTTTCACAGAAGGGAAAGCAGATGCCGGATTGGCAGCAAGCATTTTCCACTTCCGGGAAATCGATATTCCGGATTTGAAGGAGTATCTTAAAAATAAAGACCTGCCGATCCGGCTGACCCGGTAGTGGCGCGGAATTTTAATAAATCTACTGAACCGGTTGCCCAGGCCCCGATGCTGCGGACAATGCGGATGTTTTAATAAACAATCAAAAATGAGCGAGACGTTTTCATCCATTGACTTTAATAAATCGGCCGACGGCCTGGTGCCGACTGTTATTCAGGACGTGAATACCGGTAAAGTGCTAATGCTGGGCTACATGAATGCCGAAGCGCTGGACGTTACCAGGCAACAGGGAACCGTTACTTTTTTCAGCCGCAGCAAGCAGCGTCTGTGGACAAAAGGTGAAACGTCGGGCAATTATCTGTTTGTAAATGAAATTGCGGCCGACTGCGACGGCGATACATTGCTCATTAAAGCTACCCCCGCCGGCCCTGTCTGCCATACCGGCGCGGATACTTGTTTTGGGGAAAAAAATAGCCAGCCGGAAATTGATGACACACGTTCGGGCGAGGCTGCATTCCTGAATTACCTTCAGAAGAATGTGATCCGCGAGCGGAAACTGAACCCGTCGGATACGTCTTATACGAGCAGCCTTTTCAAAAAAGGGATCAATAAAATCGCGCAGAAAGTAGGGGAGGAGGCAGTTGAAGTTGTTATCGAATCGAAGGATGACGACGACAACCTTTTCAAGAACGAAGTGTCGGATTTGCTGTTCCACCTGCTCGTTTTGCTGGAACAAAAAAACATTGACTTAGATGAGGTAATTGACGTACTTCGTAGCCGTCACCAATAAAAACCAGATCCGTATGAAGTTGCTCCTGCGTCTTGTAATCAGTACATTGGCGATTATCGTCGCCGCAAATTTAGTGCCCGGGGTTGTGGTTGCGAGTACTGGCACGGCCATTATCGTAGCCATTGTGTTGGGTATCCTGAACACATTCCTTAAACCCATCCTGCAACTTCTCGCATTGCCCATTACGATCCTGACGCTGGGATTGTTCTATTTCGTCGTCAACGTTTTCATTATTTATCTCGCTGCGTCGCTTGTAGACGGCTTCCGGATCGATGGTTTCATTTCCGCATTGTTCTTCGGGCTCATCGTTTCGGTCGTCTCGGCAATCCTTGGTATGTTTTTGGATTAATGTGAAAAAGTCTGTTGTTCAGGCCTTAAAACATTTCACATGATTTGAAATTTACCGCTATGCTGAGTCAACTGGAAGAAATCAAGGACACCCTTTTTAAATATTTCGAAACCAGGATCGATCTGTTTAAAATCGAGACCCGCGACAAGATCGAGCGGGCCGTAGTAATAGGGATATATGCCGCCTTGCTGCTCTGCCTTGGCCTGACGATCCTTATTTTGCTGGTCATATTGCTCGGGACATTCCTGAACAAGTGGCTGCACAGCGACTATCTCGGCTTTGTGATATTGCTGGGTATTTTCATTATCAAGCTGGCCATTACCATCATTTGGAAAGAAACCTGGATCAGGTTGATCCGGAAAATAATCGTTCGTTTTGTTAGCGTGAAGGAGGAATAATGCTTTTTGGCTGCTTTATTTGGCAATAAGTTTCTCTGAATTGCTATTTTTGGATTCCTTTTGAAAAATTCCCAGGTACTATTCAAACAGATTTGAAATGAGTTCTTCAATAGATTCTTCGGTAAAAATCACGAAGCCGTTTTCATCCGATACGGACAAGGAAAAAGAAGGTTTGTTGCAGGATGCGGATCTGTACCGCGACAAGCTGGAAACGCAATGGAGCGGGTTGAAAAAAGAGGCCACCGAATATGGTAAGCAGGCGCTGGTGATCGGCGGGGTTGTGGTAACGACTTTCGTTGTTATGAATGCATTGCTGCCGAAAGGGAAAAAGAAAAAGGAAATTTTGGTAGAGCCGGACGAGCCTGTCGACAAGAAAGTCACCAAAATCAAAACCCAGTCTGCGGTCGGACAAGCCGTTCAAAGTTTAGCCTGGACATTGGCTGTGGGGTGGGCGCGCCAGAAGCTGAAACATTTTATTGAAGACGAACGAAAAACCGAATGAAAGCAGCGAAACATCAAATCGCAGACCTCCTTTCCGAACGTAAAGCCGAAAAAAGGAAATCGTTTGCTGTTCTCCTTGATCCGGATAAAGTTAACCTTTCCACATTCCCGAAATTCCTCGAATACGCGGCTGGGCACGGCGTTGACTTCTTTTTCGTAGGCGGCAGCCTCATTACCAACTACGCCATCGACAAGCTGATTGCCGCCATTCATGAACATACCGACATTCCCGCGATACTTTTCCCCGGAAGCAGCCTGCACATCGAGCCTTCGGCGGATGCCATTCTGCTGCTCTCGCTGATCTCTGGCCGCAACCCCGAGCTGCTGATCGGGCAGCACGTTATCGCTGCACCGTTATTGAAAAGAAGCGGCCTTGAAGTGTTGCCGACGGGCTATATGCTTATCGAAAGTGGCAAGCTCACGACCGTATCCTATATCAGCAATACCACACCGCTCCCGCGCGACAAGCCGGGTATTGCGGCCTGTACGGCGCTCGCGGGAGAATACCTTGGCCTTAAAAACATTTTTCTCGATGCCGGCAGCGGTGCATTGTTCCCTGTGCCGGGTGAAACCATCGCAGCCGTACGCGCCGCCGTGGACACGCCGATTATCGTCGGTGGCGGGATCGATTCTTACGAAAAAGCGGATGCTGCCCTGCAATCGGGCGCGGATGTGATCGTGGTAGGCAACGGCATCGAAGCTAACCAGGAATTGTTACCTGAAATCGCCGCATGCGTGAAGGCTTACAACCAAAAGTTGGAAAGCGTTTAGGGGTAATGGGGGAATTAATAGGACAAATTGAAGTGAATTAAGAATTTTCTAAGGAAATTTTAAGTTCTTGGAAAAATACAAACTCAAAATTTAGGAATATTCAATTCGATCCTGTTACCTTTGCATCGAACCTTAATTACACCCAAGAAATGAAAAAATTCTTTGCATTTGCGTTTGTTGCCGGGATGGTAGCTTTCGCTGCTTGTACTAGCAAACCTGCTGACGAATCAGCTGATACTACTGCTGTAACTGTTGAAACTCCTGCTGTTGATACAACTGCAGTTGACACAGCTGCTGCTGCTGCAACTGATACTGCTGCTGCTGATACTACTAAGAAGTAATCAGACGTACGAGTCGAAAATCTTGAAAAGCCCTATGAAAGTAGGGCTTTTCTTTTTTTATTCGGGGTATGAAAAACGTGTCTTTGGGGTCGTATGTGCCGGATGGGGCAGCTGAGTATTGCCAGGAGTTGTATCGCACCCACCGCTTTGATTTTTTCCTCTCACGCCCGCGCCGTACCCGCCTGGGCGATTTTACCGTAAAGCCGGGCATGGTTCCCCGGATAACGGTCAATGTCAATCTGAATCCTTACAGTTTCCTCATTACATACCTGCATGAAGTGGCGCATTGTGTTGTACATTACAAATACAAAGGCCGCGGCAGGAGACGGGTTTCCCCGCACGGTGCCGAGTGGAAGCATGAGTTCAGGGAGCTGCTGCTGCCGGTAATGCACGAAAGTATTTTTCCGGGAGACATTCTTACCCATTTGCTTCGTTATGCTCAAAACCCCGCCGCATCTACCGGCGGTGATCAGAAACTTTTTAATGCGCTCAGAAAATACGACGAGCAGGAGCTGCATACCGGCAAAGTATGTTTGTTTCAGCTGGATGAAGGTGCCAATTTCGTTTTCCAAAACAGGACATTCACCCGTGGGACGCTCAGGCGCACGCGCGTACTTTGCACGGACAAAGCCTCTCAGCGTCTCTACACGATCCCTGCTCATGCCCTCGTTGAAGCATGTTGACGTCCGAAAAATGGCCTGCCACGCAGTTTTGAGCTGTTTGGCACTGCTGGTTTCCTTTTTTTCCTGCGCACAAAAATCAGTATTGTCCGAAGGTCAATGGTTTAAACTGGCTGTGACGGAATCGGGCATTTACCGCGTCGATGCAGACTTGCTTTCTAAAATGGGGATCGATATTGCTTCCGTGCGGCCTGCGGGCATTCACATCTACGGAAATGGCGGTGCCATGCTGCCGCAATCCAATAATTCGCGGTATCTGAATGCATTGAGCGAGAATGCCATTTGGGTCAGCGGCGAAGAGGACGGGAAGTTTGACAAAAGCGACGCTGTTTACTTCTACGCGGAAGGCCCGCATATTGTCCAGTATGACGCTGCAAAGACGCAACTTCGGCATCAGCTCAATTACTATTCCGATTCGAGTTTTTACTTTATCACCTTCACAGCGAGTGATGGGCTGAGGGTCAAATCCGATGCAGGGCTGTCGGTCGCCGCTTCAAAAACGATCAGTCAGTTCGACGACTACTGGTTTCACGAAACGGAATTGTCCAATACACTTAAATCCGGCCGTGAATGGTGGGGCGAATATCTGGGTGGCCCATCGGGTTTTAATATCAATGTCACTATGCCGGGAGTAGTACCATCGTCTGACTTTAAACTTAGGACGTCCACGATCGGCGCGGCGCAGGTGCCAACACGTTTTATATGGCAGGTTAACGGCGGGGAGGTAGGCCAGGAGGCTATCGGGACGGTGAGCCCCGGTACTTATGATGTAAAGGCATTGCAGACCGGGAATACCTATTTGTTAAAGAACGCGCCGGCCTCGGGAAACTTCAATATTGGCGTAACCTATAATAAAAACGGGCAGAACGCTGCCGAGGCTTATCTGGATTATATCGGCTTACAGGTAGAACGCGAACTGAGGAATTACGAAGGTCAGCAAATCTATTACTTCCTGCCGCAGCCGGCGGATACCATTACCTATCAGTTTCAGGGCTCGTCGGAAGGGTTCAATCTCTGGAATATCACCAATCCGGTTACTCCGCATTCGATATCTCGGAAAGATGTTTCGGGAGCTTTCAGGTGGACTGCAAAAGGCGGTAAAATTCTTCAAAAGTACATCAGTTTTAAAACGGCTGACGCATTGCAGCCTGTAAACTGGCAACGTATTGAAAACCAGAATATCGCCGCGGCGGCGACGCCGGATCTGCTCATTGTCACACCAGTCTCCTGGGCGACCGAAGCCAACCGCCTGGCGGGTTTTAGAAATAGCCGGGACGGACTGGATGTTCTGGTCGTTACGACCGACCAGATTTATAACGAGTATGCCTCAGGGCGGCCCGACATCACCGCGATCCGCGACTTTGCCAGGCAGCTTTACCAGAAGGTACCGGGCAAGTTGAAATATCTGTTATTGTTTGGTGATGCAACCTATGATTACCGGAACCGCCTCCAAAATCAATCGCGGGCGCAGCGCGCTGCGTGGGTACCCGTGTATGAGAGTCGTGAATCGCTTAATCCGGTCTATACCTATTCTTCCGACGATTATTTCGGGTTTATGGATGCCAATGAGGGCGATTGGAATGAGACTACCGCTGGCGATCATACCGTCGATATTGGAATAGGGAGGTTGCCAGTGAAGTCGGTAGAAGAAGCGAGGATCGTCGTCGACAAGCTGATACGCTACGAATCGTCATTTGGGCTCTGGAAAAATTCGGTGCGGTTTGTAGCCGATGACGGCGATGGGAACATTCACCAGCGTCACGCGGATCTGCTCGCCAACCTTATCCAGGGGAGGCTGCTTTCGGCAAGAACTTTCATCGACGAGTTGCCGCAAACCACCACCGATGCCGGGCAGAAAGCGCCGGGCATTAACAAGGCGATCCGAAATGCGATCGATAATGGTACGCTGATATTGAATTACACCGGCCACGGGGGCACCAGCGGCTGGGCAGAAGAGCAGGTATTGACACTGGCTGACATGCTTTCGAGCCGCGGTATGGAAAACTTGCCCTTACTGATCACGGCTACCTGTGACTTTGGCCGGTACGACGACCCTGGCGTTGTATCCGGCGCCGAATTGATGGTTTTAAGTCCCAAAGGAGCAGCGGTTGGCGCGATAAGCACTACACGGCCGGTTTATTCCAGTACCAATTTTATATTGAATAAAGCATTTTATGAAGCATTTCTAAATGCAAAACCGGGCGAACGACTGGGCGATTTTTTCAAATACACCAAAAACAATGCACTGGCCGGCAGCCTGAACCGGAATTTTACACTGCTGGCCGATCCATCTATGGTTTTGACGCCCGGGAAAAAGGGAGTCCGGTGGACGTCGCCGCCCGATACCCTGCGTGCACTGCAGAGCGTAACGCTCCATGCGGAAATTTTTGATCCGCAAACCGGAAAGATGGATGCTGGCTTCAATGGCACGGCCAGGCTGGTGGTTTACGACAAGCCGATCGAGTTCCGTACGCTGGGAAATGAGGGTAGCGCCGAGGCTTATACCGAGTTTCGCAGCAAGCTGTTCGATGGCAATGTGTCGGTGAAGAATGGTCGCATGCAATGCAGTTTGCAAATGCCGAAAGATATCGACTACCGCATCGGCCTTGGTCGTGCGAGCTTGTACGCGGTGAGCGCCGACAGCACCGTGGATGCTTCGGCGCAACTTGCCCTGGTCATTGGCGGAAGCGTCGTGCAGCAAAAGGACACCATTCCCCCCAAGCTGGCGGGCTACCTGAATACCCCCGCATTCCGGGATGGCGACACGGTCGAGCCGTCGTCGGTACTCGTGCTGCGGACGAGCGACGAGAGCGGGATCAGCATATCCCGGGCGGGGATCGGACACGACATTACAATGACTTTGAATGATACGCTGACGGTCGTTTTGAACGACTATTACGTAGCGGATCTGGATAATTATCGATCGGGCACTATCAATTATCCGCTAAATAATCTTCCTGCCGGAAAATATATTGTCCGTGTAAAAGTATGGGATGCGTATACTAACTTTTCTGAAATAGCGTTCGGGTTTCTAGTAGGCGCTGCCAAGGGAATTGAGCTCAACACCTTTACGATTTACCCTAACCCATTTCAGAAGGATATTGCATTCGAGCTGGGGCACAACCGGGTCAATGATGACGTAGAATTAATTTTTAATATATTGCTTGTTAACGGTCAGCGTTTGGGTACTTACAAAAAGCGCTATTATAACAGCGAGCCGGTTATCAGGGAAAGGTTGGAGGTCACGCAGTGGCTCAGGACGGCGCCGGTTGGGCAATCCCTGGTTTACCAATTATTGATCAGATCGTTAAAAGACAATTCTTACGATCAGAAAGCCGGGAAATTGATCCGGTCTCCTTAAGATAATAAAACTTATCAATTTTTTAGTAATAACTATCTTTCATTGTATTTTTGACCCTTTAAAGAAGCTGATACAGGCACTTCCTATCGCAAATCCAATTTCTATGAGACTTTTTTTTGTTACATTATCCTCACTATTCTTTTTAACATCAGGTACGCTTTTCGCTCAGCAGGATTCTACAAGAAGAATACCGGCATCACCACTTTCCTTTTTGACATTTGCCCCTGATGCTAGAAGTGCAGCAATGGGAGAAGCCGGTGTAGCACTCAGCCCCGATGCAAATTCAGCTTACTGGAACGCAGCAAAGCTTCCTTACAATACCAAGGATTTTGGCGTTTCGCTTTCCTATACTCCATGGCTCCGTTACCTGGTGGACGATATGTGGCTCGGCTATGTCTCTATTTACAAGAAATTGGGCGACCGTCAGGCAGTTGCATTTTCTGCTAATTATTTCAACAACGGTGAGTTGGATTTGCGGGATGCCGTGGGTAACAATATCGGTTATTTTAATTCCCGTGAAGTTGCTTTCAACGGAACTTATTCACGCCAGCTGGGCAGAAACTTCTCGATGGGTTTGACATTGAAATACATCTCCTCGAACCTTGCCGGAAATGCGGTAGTCAATAATGTTTCGCTGAGCCCTGCACGTGTAGCGGCGGGTGATATCAGCGCTTACTACAAGAAGGAATTCAAAAATGAAGATACCGGTAGCGAACTGGTGTGGTCATTGGGCGCGGTGCTTTCAAACCTGGGCGGTAAGATCAACTACGGTTCCAGCAGCGAAACAGAAAACTTTATTCCTACAACCCTGAAAGTAGGTACCGGATTGTCGTATACCGGCGACGGAAGAAACCGCTTTAATTTCATCATTGATTTCAGCAAACTGATGGTGCCTACTCCCGACGGGAAAACCAATATCAATACCAAACCTTTGCTGAACGGCGTATTCGGTTCATTCTCGGATGCTCCGGACGGGTTTAAAGAAGAAATCCAGGAAGTAGCCATCGCGACAGGTCTGGAGTACTGGTACAACAATATCTTCGCTTTGAGAGCAGGATATTTCGGAGAGAGCAAAAACAAAGGTGACCGCCGTTTCTTTACCGCGGGTGCCGGCCTTCGTTTCGCAGACAAATGGGGTGCCGACTTCGCCTACATGTTCCCTACAACACAAGGAAGCCCGCTTGCGCAGACGTTGCGTATCACAGTATCGCTCGGGTTGAACAAAGCCGAGAAGCTGGACGTAGGCGACAACGAAAACTAAGCATTAACAGAATTTAATTATTCAGAACGAATGGCGTTATTGCAACGTCATTCGTTTTTTTATACTCATCGCATCCCATGCTGGACCGTACCATTGCTCCTGATTTCAAAGTCATTCAAACCGTAAATTTGCCGGGTCCTCAAACCTACACGCTCGATAACGGGATCGCATTGCATGTGATCAATATCGGAGATCAGCCGGTGGTACGTCTCGAATGCATTTTCGAAGCAGGCAACTGGTATGAGAGCGAGACGGCGGCATCGTATTTTGCCGTTAAAATGCTGACGGAAGGTGTCGAGGGGATGACGTCGCAGGAAATCAGCGAGGCATTTGACCAGCTCGGAGCGTTCACGGAACTGACCCACACGTCCGATCGCGTCGGAATTGTGGTGTATTGCCTGTCGCGCTTCCTGCCCGAGGTACTGCCGCTGGTGCAGAAGCTGATCCGCAGTGCCACATTCCCGGAGAAGGAGTTTCAGGAACTGAAAAATATCACCGTTCAGAATTTGAAAGTGAACCGGGAAAAAACCGCGTATCTGGCCACTACCGAATTCCGGGCGCGGTTGTTCGGTGCGGGCCACCCTTACGGACAGAGCCAGAGTGCGGAAGAAATCGAAGCGCTGGGAATGGAGTCTGTCCGCGCGCACTATGAACGGTTTATCCGGGACGGCAAATTTACAGCGGTGCTTGCCGGACAAATTACCGAGGCCGATGTGCAGCATGTGAATGCGACGTTAGGGCAAAATTCTTTCGATATCGAAACGGGAAAATTTTCGTTCCAGGCATCCGAAGCCTACCAGGGCGACGAGGCGATCGTGGACCGGCCGGAAAGTGTTCAGTCTTCGATCAGGATGGGCCGTGTGCTTTTTAACCGCCACCATCCCGACTATTTCAAAATGTTGGTCACCAATGAGATTCTGGGCGGTTATTTCGGGTCTCGGCTGATGAAAAATATCCGTGAAGAAAAAGGCCTTACTTACGGGATCTCTTCGCACGTGGTGACGTTGCGTAACGAGGGGTACCTGATGATCGGTACGGATGTGAAGAAGGAATTTACTCAACAAACGATCGACGAGATCAAAAAGGAAATATCCCGGTTGCAAACCGAGCTGGTGGGCGCCGAAGAACTGCAGACCGTCAAGAGCTTTATGGCCGGCGAGTTTGCCGGTTCACTCAATACCGCCTTCGAAGTGGCCGACCGCCGGAAGATATTGCTGCTGGACAGCCTGCCCGCCAATTTCTTCAACCAGTATATCGACCGCATTCACGCCACTACTGCTGAGGATGTGATGGAAATGGCCAACAACTACCTGCGTGCTGAGGATATGGTGACGGTGGTCGCAGGGGGCAAATAGTTACTGGTTGGTCTTGTCCAACGCATCTTTGTAGGCTTTCAGGCAACGCTCGCGGGCTATTTTGTGATCTACCATCGGTTCGGGATAGTCTGCGGTGCCAAACTCCGGTACCCATTTTCTGATGTATTCCATGTCCGGGTCGAACTTCTCCGCCTGCGATGCCGGGTTGAATATCCGGAAATACGGTGCGGCATCCGTCCCTGATCCCGCAGCCCACTGCCATCCGCCATTGTTCGCTGCGAGATCGAAATCCAGCAGCTTTTCGGCAAAATAAGCCTCACCCCAGCGCCAGTCGATCAGCAAATGCTTGGACAGGAAGCTGGCCGTGACCATCCGCACACGGTTATGCATGAAACCGGTCGCATTGAGCTGACGCATTCCGGCATCTACCAGTGGGTAACCCGTTTTTCCCTCACACCATTTCCGGAAATCGGCCTTATCGTAGCGCCATTTGATAAAGTCATAAGCCTTTCGGAATGCTTCGCCTTTGCCTACGTGGGGGAAATTGGAAAGAATTTGCTGATAAAAATCCCGCCAGATCAATTCGTTCAGGAAGATATCACTGTGACCGTTAGCCTGGCTCGCTAGCTTGCGTATGCTCACGGTACCGAAGCGCAGGTGAATACCGATGCGGCTCGTAGCTTCTTTGGCAGGGAAATCACGCTCCTTTGCGTAGCCATCAAGTAAAGCGTTATCGATGCGGTCGGAAGGGAATTCATAGTCGATCTTTTCGAACCCCATGTCCTTCAATGCGGGCATTGCCGCATCGTGCCATTTGTAGAAATTCCTGGAATACTTTTTCGTAGGATAAGGTTTGAGATAAAAATCGTTGAGTTTTTCTTTCCACGCCCGGCTGTAAGGCGTGAAAACGGTGTATGGCGTTCCCTGCGATGTCAGTATTTCCTGTTTTTCAAAAATGACCTGGTCTTTGCAGGTTTTGAAAACAATATCCTTTTTCTTTAGAATCCTGTAAACTTCCTTGTCACGATTGGTGCCATAGGGCTCGTAGTCGGTGTTGGTGTATACTTCGGCGATGTCGTATTCATCGACAAGCCTCTCCCAGATTTCCGCCGGGAAACCGTATTCTACGAGCATATCCGCTTCTTTTTGCTTTAACTCTTCCCGGATTTTGAGAATAGCATCATATATAAATGTCAGGCGCGGGTCCTTTTTCTCTTCGAGATCATCCAGAATATTGCGGTCGAAAATGAACAGGGGGACAACCGGGTAGCCGGAACGCAACGCATAATAGAGCCCGGCATTGTCTTGCAGCCGAAGATCGCGCCGAAACCAGAATATCACGATTTTCTCTTTCGTTTTCAGGCCCATACAACTTTTGTGATCAGGATAAGGATATTTTAATATAAGTTAACTACGAAGTAAGTCTGTCTTTGGATTGGAAAACCCGTGGCCAACCAGGGTTTTTATGCATTGCCCGCGCACATGTATGGTTTTTCAAATCGTATATTTACTGTCGGCGCAGCAAACATACGTCGAAGGCGCGATTCAATCTTAACTTAACCAGTATTCATGAAATTACAACTCACGATCCTATTCAGCCTGGTATGCCTTATGGTTTTCGGCCAAAAGAATGATGCCGGCAAGCAGGAATGGAAGCAGCTATTCAACGGGAAAAACCTGGATGGCTGGGACATCAAAATCCGCGGCTACGACCTGAACGACAACTATAATAATACTTTCCGCGTGGAAGATGGCAAGATGGTGGTCCGTTACGACAAATACGACGATTTTGCGCAAAAATACGGTCATATCTTCTACAAGGGTGATTTCTCCTATTATCGCATTGCCGTTGAATACCGGTTCGTAGGCGAGCAGGCGCCCAAGGGCGAAGGCTGGGCATGGCGCAACAGCGGTATCATGGTACACGGGCAGCCGGCTGCTACAATGGGTAAGAATCAGGATTTCCCCGCGTCGATCGAGGTGCAGCTATTGGGTGGAAACGAAAAGACCCGCACGACCTGTAACCTTTGCACACCAGGCACCAATGTGGTGATCGACGGCAAGCTGGTTACGCAGCATTGCATTAATTCCAAATCTAAAACCTACAATGGCGATCAATGGGTTCGCGCGGAAGTACTCGTGCTGGGCGACTCGCTGATCCAGCATTTCGCAAACGGGGAAATGGTTTTGGAATACAACAAACCCCAGCTGGGAGGCGGAAACGTTAGCGGTCACGATCCTTCGCTGATGATCGCCGGACAGCTGCTCGATCACGGTTCGATCTCACTGCAAAGCGAAAGCCATCCGGTGGAGTTCAGAAAAGTGGAGATACTGGATCTGAAAGGCTGTATGGACCCGAAAGCGACCAATTACAAGTCCTACTATGTGAAGGCCGACAATAGCAAGTGTACCTACGGAAAGAAGAAGTAGGGATCGATTTTAAATAACAATGCCCGGGATTCCATTGGAGTCCCGGGCATTGTTATTTTTATATCATTACAACCTCACGATCTCCGCGCCGATGGCGTTAAGACGTGTATCGATGTGCTGGTATCCGCGATCGATTTGCTCGATATTGTCGATAATACTTACGCCTTTGGCAGACATCGCCGCGATCAGCAATGCAACCCCGGCGCGAATATCGGGTGATGTCATACGAATGCCCCGAAGCTGCATCTCGCGGTTATGTCCGATCACCGTCGCGCGGTGCGGATCACAAAGAATGATCTGCGCACCCATTTCGATCAGCTTATCGACGAAGAACAGGCGACTTTCGAACATTTTCTGGTGAATGAGAACCGTTCCCTGCGCCTGCGTAGCCGTAACGAGCACGATACTCAGCAAGTCGGGTGTAAAGCCCGGCCATGGTGCATCGGCAACAGAAAGTGTAGAACCGTCGAGGTAGTTTTCGATGCGGTAGCGCTCCTGGGCCGGGATAAAGATATCATCGCCACGGAACTCCATTTGAATCCCCAGCCTTTTGAAAACATCGGGAATGATCCCCAGTTCGGGAATGTGACAGTCTTTGATGGTGATCTCGGATTGCGTCATAGCCGCCAGGCCGATGAAGCTACCGATTTCGATCATATCAGGCAGCATGGTGTGCTCGGTGCCTTTCAGCTCGGTTACTCCTTCCACAATCAGCATGTTGGAAGCAATACCTGAGATTTTGGCACCCATGCGGTTCAGCATTTTACAAAGTTGCTGCAAATAAGGCTCGCAGGCTGCATTGTAAATGGTAGTCGTGCCTTCGGCCATTACCGCCGCCATCAAAACGTTGGCGGTACCCGTTACGGAAGCCTCATCCAAAAGCATGTACGTGCCTTTCAGATTGGCTGCATCTACGCGGTAGAACCCGCCATCTTCTCCGTCATAGCTGAATTCCGCACCGAGTTTCTCAAAACCGAGGAAATGGGTATCCAGTCTTCTACGGCCGATTTTGTCTCCACCCGGGCGAGGGATGCGTCCTTTGCGGAAACGTGCCAGCATCGGCCCGAGCAGCATTACCGAGCCGCGCAATGCAGCGGCTTTCTGGCGGAATGAATCCGATTCGAGGTAATCGAGGTTAATATCGTCGGCTTCGAAGCGGATGGACGTTTCGCTCAGACGTGTACGGCGTACGCCCAGATCGCCCAGCAGGTTGATCAGTTGGTTTACGTCGCGGATATTCGGGATGTTGTGGATCGTAACCGGCTCTTTGGTCAGGAGCACGGCGCAGATAATCTGTAGTGCTTCGTTTTTCGCGCCTTGCGGCACGATTTCACCCTTGAGACGTCGATCCCCGGTAATTTTGAATGATGCCATAGAAGATTTTGGGCAATTGAGACGGTATAAAATGAAACCTGGATGTTACATTCCAGGTTTTTTGCGGTTGTTATTCCGGTTGTTGTTATTGTTGTTGTTCCGGTTCGAGAATTTGTTGTTCCGGTTGCGGTTCTGGTTGCCCTGGTTGCTGCCCTGCCTGTCGGAATTGTGGCTGGACTGCGCTTTGAAGTTATTTCCGCCTGTCTGGTTCACACGGTTGCGCTCCTGATTGTTGTTGCGGTCTTTCGGTGCCGCATCGATAGGCCCCGATTTGCGGATATAGTCGATTTCTTCTTGCAAACGGCCTTTGCTGAGTTGTTCCAGCTGTACGAGCAGAACGTTGTCTTCCGGGTTATCCTTGTTCCACGCGTTAAAGAATGAACGCATCAGGCGGAAAATGTAGGAAACAAACGCGAGGCGGTCTTCCGGGTTTTCAGTCTGCGAAGCCTTTTCCAGAAGCAAATCGATATTGCGACCGTAGTGGCGGAATGTCAGGTTTTGCTGGTTATACTCAACCCGGAGCGGCTTTTTGCCCAGGGCTTCCTTAGATGGCGGGGGGAAAGGACTGTCGACATCCAGCTCGAAGCCGGAAATAATGTACAGGTCGTCCCACAACTTGTTGGTGTAGTCCTGGTTATCCCGCATGTTGGGATGTATCTGACGCATAAGCTCGACCAGGATATGCGCGTAAAGTGTGCGCTTAGCCTTATCCTCGATCGTGACGATGTGGTCGGCCAATTTTTGTACGTTACTTCCGTATTCTTTCAATGGGATATCTTTTATATAATGGACAAAAATAATAAGTTTTTGTGGAAACAAAATGAGGTACAGCGGTAAAACAGGCATTCTGCGACGCTGGCTCAGGGCGCGTAAAGCAAATGTCCCCGCATACCTTCGATGGGAATCGCCGGGGGGAGGCTGGCTTCTACGGGATTGATCGTGTAATGGTACACGCCCGCGGGAAGCCCCGCGTAGGAGGCTGCCGGATTCCAGAACCATTCGTTTCGTCCGGCATAACAATGCAACACCATCCGAAATACCTTCGTTCCCAGCGGGTTCCGGATAGTCAGTTCGAAGTCGGTAGCGACAGGCCCCCGGTTTCGAATTATGAACCTGAACCACTGCCCGGACGGATTTGGGGAAACTGTCGCCTCTATCGGTCCGCTGTGGTCGGTTACTTCAAAATGAATCTGGTACGGAGGCGCCGAATGCCCCGCTTTGTCACGGCACTGGATGGTAAGGAGGTATTTGCCAGGGACTAATGCAGGTTCAAGAATGATTTCATAAAACCGCCCATCCATATTTTTCCCAGCCGCATTCCGCATCGGCATTCGGGCATCGGTACATCCGTTGCATTGCATTTTCAACCAAATAGCCACCAATGTTGTATCGTTGCTGGCGTCCGGGAGCACGTCGTCGAAAACCCGGATACGGATAGTCGGTTTATTGGAAATAATATCTCCGCCGATGAGTTGCCTCCCGTCGATAGAAACCTGCATCAGCGGTGGGAGGTCGGTCGCTACATGATCGCTGTCGACGGGATAACCGGCTGGCGAGGCCGGAAAAATGCGGATGGCAGGGTCACCGTGTAAGGTCATTTGCTGGACCGTGATGTTATCCTGAATGCCAGGGTTGCGCGACAGGTTCCGCCGGATCGCTTCCCTTTGGATCAGGCCAAACGGTTCGTTGGTAAATGCGGAATCGGCCAGGACTTCATAGAATATTTCGGTGTAGCGTTTCAATGCGGTCGACGGGCCATTGAAAGTATGGGCTAAAAAGAGTACCGCTCCGCTTTCTTTTGTAAAAATCCAGTCGCTGCTCAATGTCTGGGTTGAATAGAAAATGCTGCCCGCCGCGCACCCATTTACGATGATTGCCGGATAGCGTGGGTGGTTCTGAAAATTCTTCGCCGGATCGCTTGCGCGCCCGATATCGATGTCGGTAACATGCATGGAGGAATGGCCGAACACCGTAATAAGTGCCACACCTTGGTTGACCTGTTTATCAATGCCGGCAGCCTCAACCGCATTATCGGTAAGCTTCGAAATCGTAGTCACTTTCCCGTTGAATGGAGTGGTTTCGAGTTTCTTTTCAAATGATTGAACATAAGATCTGAACTGGTTTAGCTCGTCGCGCGACCTCCCGCCGCTGAGGTGCAATATCCGCTTTCGCCAGGCTGCCCAGGGAGGTTCCGCTTCTATGGCCTGGACCTTGCCGAGGTAATCGAGCAGTTGCTGAGAATTTAATGCATTAATGCGGCCGATCGGGACAAGGGGATTCAAATAGCCTTGTTCGGTCGCAAGGGCTACGTCCGAACCTGGCCAGCCTGCATTGGGTACCATGTCGGTTGTCCACGAATCCTTTGTTTTCCTTGCTTTTTGCGGATCGATAGACCTTCCGGCCAGCAGGACGAATTTCAAACTTCCCTGATCATGCAACCAGCGAATCACATTGCGGATACCTTGAGGCCCGGGTTGCCCGGCATTGAACTGGTCATAAAGTTCATGGCTCAAAACAACTTGGGTTTTGTAACCACCGCCGGCGTCTGACGCGCGATAGCGCTCATACGCATCGATCGCGTCGTGCCCGCCCGCACCGTGCCCGGGCGGTGGTACCCGCATGAGGGGGTGGGTGATGATGAGGTATTCTGCTTCGGGATCGATGCGAGTGAATTTCACGAGACGCGGAGGCAGGATTTTCATCTGTTCAGGTGCAATGCGCGGACCGGCCTGCGGATAGCGCATACGCGCGTACGAGACAGAAATACGCCCTCCCAAACCGACGGGTAATACCGTTAATGGCAGCTGCCCGGTTTCATCGAAATCTTCAATTGGTATTTGAAACTGAATAATCCTGGCTTCCCGCCCAGTTAAACTGATATCGGCCAATTTTCTCTTTAAATTCTTGTCGCTACCCAGCCATAATGCAAATGAATGCCCGCCCGGGGACCAACCCGCAATGCGTATTTCACAGTCAATATCTGATCGCTTTTCTTTAAAGAGCTGATTGGTTTTAAACACAATTTCAAAAGGAGCATGCCCGGTTAATTCCGGGCCTGTCCAGCCTTCGCCTTCGTCGTAGGCGGTCAGTAATGAGCCGGTCTCATAATTGCTTTCCGGTGGGAAAAACCTTCCGGGCAGGTAGTGGGAGGTGAAAAGGAGTAATGCTTCTTCCCAATGAAATGCAGCGCTGTCGGTGACGGTGCCAGGAGCGGAGAAGCTGGTCCGTAATCCGGGTTCACGGTGCTGCCAGGTCAGAAAGTAGGCGGTGGTATCGGAGTAAAGGTTATAGTAATGATGGGGCATTGCATCAGGCTTCGTGTAAAGCACGGTATCAGAATAGCCGTCATTCTTTTTGCCTGAAAACAGAATATAACCATCGCGGCCCAGCCTGCCCGATGATTCGCCCGTCACCTCGATCGGTATTTCGCTGCCGTGTGCGAACATTTGTATGCCGGAAACCCATATCGAATCGACAGGAATTCCTTCGTGCAAAAGGTCGGCGGCGGTAATTCTATAAATGCCGGTTTCTGCGACCGGAATGCGCAGGTAAGTCTGCTTGTAGTCGATCCATTCGTTGCCATAGCGTTTTTGCGCATTGCTATTGGCATCGCAGAAAATGCAAAAAAGGATTATTAGAGCGTGTGTCGATGTCCTTGTCATCTTATTTAAATTTTGACGCACAAGGACTGTCAGGCTTATTCCGGCTGCTTTCGGACGTACAGGTTCATGGAAAACGAATAGGCATGAGCGTCATCGGTGCCATGAAATTCTGAACTCTCCAGTTGCCAGTCGTCCGGGTCGAATGCCGGGAAATACGCGTCGCCTTCGATTTGTGCGTGTACAATGGTCAGATACATTCTGTCGGCCAGCGGGAGCATTTGCTGGAAAATACTCGCGCCGCCTAATACGAATACGTCGGTTTCATTGGAAAGTAACGCGATGGCCGCGGAAATATCTTTGGCATATTGCGTATGCGGCTCAGCGTCGACTGGCGGGTTGGAGGTAATAATCACATTCCGGTATTCCGAGTGCAGCGCATCCGGGGCTTCGAAGCTCTTTCTGCCCATCATAAATGCCTTCCCGGAAGTGACTTTTCGAAAATGCGCCCACTCGTCGGGCAGGTGCCACGGCAGGCTGTTGTTTAGCCCGATCACATGGTTTTCGCTCATCGCGGCGATGACGTAAAGTTGTGGTTTTGTGTTCAAAATTGTCAGGGTTTCAGAAGTGACGATTTCATTCGTACATGCACAAGATAGTATAAGTTCGGCGCCAAAATGATTTTCAACCGATCGGCATATTAAATTAACCATTCATCCCAACGCAAGGATCTTTTTAACATGGTACCTTGCATCGCAAAGTACCTGTGTATACCTTTGTATTGTTAGAAGTTTAAATTCTATCTGTTAGCCATGAACATATTCATTTAAAATTAACTCATGAAACCACATGAATATTGAAAATGCCCAAGTGCAGATGCGGAAGGGAATTTTGGAATTCTGCATCCTGCACATCATATCCCGGGGCGAAGTATATGCTTCGGATATGTTGGATGAACTCACGTCCGCTCACATCATGGTGGTGGAAGGAACCTTATACCCTCTTCTTACCAGATTAAAGAACTCGGGCTGGCTGGATTATAAATGGGTGGAGTCGTCTTCGGGCCCTCCAAGGAAATACTATGTTTTGACGGATGAGGGGAAGGTATTCCTGGATGCGATGCAGGCCACATGGTTTGAGCTGGCCGAATCGGTGCAAACCGTGATTAAACGCACAGAGGAGTTGAGCAAAACGGCTTCAAGCAATCTTCCTGACCCTAACTGATCACTAAGAGACATTCGATTATTCCAATCATGAAAAAGACAATCAGCATAAACATAGGCGGCATTATCTTCCATATCGAGGAGGACGGCTACGAGAAACTGAAAGGGTATCTCGCCTCTATCCAGAAGTATTTTTCTTCGTTCGCGGATAGCAAAGAGATCCTTTCAGACATTGAGGGCAGGATTGCGGAGCGCTTTTTGAATAAGCAAAAGGTAGAAAGCAAGCAGGTGATCTCGCTGTCGGACGTCGACGAGCTGATCGCGGCGATGGGTACCGTGGCCGATTTCGAGGCGATCGAACAGGCTGAGGATATTCTGGCCGACCCGCTGGAAGCGGCTTCGGCGCAATCATCCGCGCCGAAACAGGAAACCCATTCTACTTACAACGCGCCCAAAACCGAGCCGGTGAGGCCGGGCGGACCCAAAAAACTTTACCGTGATCTTCGCAGAAAATTGCTCGGAGGGGTGGCAGCTGGTCTGGCGCATTACTTTACGGTCGATGCCATCTGGGTAAGGCTTGCGTTTCTGTTCGCGGTAATCGGCTTGCCGGCAGGCTCGGGAATGCTCGACATGAATGCGGAGGAGGTTTTCGGGCCAATATCGGGCTTCATGGTACTGGTTTACATTGCCATGTGGGTCGCTTTCCCTGGTTCGACCACTTTGGAGGAAGATGCGCACATCAAGAAATTCTACCGCGATCCGGACCGCAAAGTCGTAGGCGGTGTGGCCGCAGGTGTGGCTTCCTATTTCGGGGTTGACCTGGGCGTGGTGCGTTTTCTGTGGGTATTGTCGATCCTGCTGTTCGGAACCGGTTTCCTGATCTATATCGTGTTGTGGGTGATCGCGCCGAATGCCAATACGCTGACCGAAAAAATGGAAATGCAGGGGGAGCCTATTACCCTCTCCAATATTGAGTCGAACATCAAGCAGAGCCTCAATTTGGAAGAAAGAGGGGGAGAAGAACACATTGCTACCAAGATATTGCTGTTCCCTTTTCGCGCCATCGGGCTGGTTGTTGCCGCTTTGGGGAAGTTGCTTAAAGGGCTAGGGCCTATTGTAAGGGTGCTGATCGGTGCATTTTTGATCGGAATGTCGGCACTGGGCTTGTTAGGAATTGTGATTGCAGCGGGCATTGCGCTGGGCCTTACCAGCGCGGGGGTGTTTGACGATCTGCCGATCCCGATGCTGATCTATCAGGAATTGCCCGAAATACTGATCCTCTCAGGCATATTGGTGGCGGCTATTCCTTTGGTAACCTTCCTCTTGCTGGGCCTTACATTGATTTCCAATAAAAGGATCGTAGGCGGAAGCGTGTGGCTGACTTTGCTCGGTCTCTGGATCGTGGGCATCATCGGGGCCACTGTCGGCGGGGTTAACTACCAGCGAAACTTTGCCAAAAGAGGGGAAGTGACCGAAACCACCTATTATGCGGTGCCGCGCGGGACGCTGACCCTGGATTACAATTATGTATATGATGAAGAGAATATTGATGTAGATGTACAACTGGCCGGATTTAACGCTGGCGACAGTATTAAACTGGAAAAAACACTCCACGCAAAAGGCCGGTCCCGCGAGGATGCCGAGAAAAATGCGAGAGATATCAAATATGATCCGCAGTTCCGCGACTCGGTTTTCATATTCACAGAAGGTCCGACGCTTTCCAGCCGCTCGAGGTTCCGCGACCAGCAGATCGACCTGACGGTGAGTGTGCCATACGACAAACCTTTTATGATGAGACGCGACTTCTATAACCAATTGAATGATTGGGACGTACATCAGCAGAACATCAAAAAATACGACGTGCGTGATGCCGACGATATTACCTGGAACAAGCTCGTATGGGTTATGCGCCGCGATTCGGGGCTGGTTTGTACCAACATCCCTTTGAAATACATCCGCAGCGAGAACAGCGAAGGCGACCAGGACGGCTATTCTTTTGAATACAACGATAACAGCGACCTGGAACTGGGCGAGCGTGGAAGTTACAGCAAGCAATTCCCCGTTTCGGACTTCAAAAAGGTGGATATCGGCGGAGCCTATTCCATTATCATCCGCCAGGGTACGGAATACAGTGTAACCGCCGATTCGGATAACCAGGAGAATATCGATGATATCAGGGTAGTGGTGGAAGACGGCGTGCTGCGTGTGAAGCGCAACCGCGAATTTAACCTCTTCGACCATGAAAAATGGGAGCGCGTAGGGCTCGTGATTACGATGCCGGCGATCGAGAACCTGTCGCTTTCCGGAGCCAACAAAACGTTGGTAACCGAATTCAAAGATCTGTCAAAGTTGAGTGTGGATATTTCGGGGGCTTCCAAAACCGAGCTGAATGTGTTCGTGGATCAATTGTCCGTGAATGTCTCCGGAGCTTCGAAGGCCACGCTGAGGGGTTCGGCCAAGTCGGCCAAGCTGGATGCTCACGGTGCCTGCAAGGTTACAGCCACCGAAATGAATATCCAGAACGCGGATGTGAATGCGTCGGGCGCCTCGAAAGTCGAGCTGGGCCATGTGCCTAATCTGAACAAGCATGCCAGCGGTGCCAGCAACATCAATGTGCCGTAATATTTTGAATGCCGGTGCAACATAGCCGGCATTTTTTTCATCTTTTCGGAAAATCTAACTTTTTAAACCATGAAAAGAACGCAACTATTCCTTATTGCAGCCCTTTTGATTACGGCGTTGTCGTGCCAGGTATCCGCGCAGGAGACTCGTAAGTTTTCCGTGTCGGGCTTCAACAAGCTATCTATGGGCAGCGCATTCAAAATAGATGTTAAGCAGGGAGGCAGTTTCAGCGTAACGGCAACCGGCCGTGCCGAAGACCTCGATGATATGGAGTCGGCAGTGAAAAGCGGTACCCTGCATGTGGGATATAAAAACAATGGCTGGAACAGGAACCGGAAGACGGTCGAGATCAGCATTACGATGCCTGCCCTCGAAGGCGTTGATTTTTCAGGCGCTTCCAAAGCCAATGTGGCCCGTTTCAGCGGCGTGAAAAAGATGGAAATTGAAGTTTCCGGTGCATCGGCCGTCACTATGAGTGTGGCTTCTCCCAAAGTAACCGTTGATCTTTCCGGTGCATCTTCGCTGACCCTCACCGGCGAAGGCGATGTCCTGACCGGAGATGTTTCGGGCGCATCGTCGCTCAAAGGTCGCGACTTCTCTGCCAAAACCGTCAATATCGACGCGTCGGGTGCGAGCAGCGCGGCGATATTGGCGAGCAATACCGTCAATGCAGAAGCAAGTGGTGCCAGCAGCATCCGTTATTCGGGCGGTGCGAAGGACATCCATTCCAGCACTTCCGGTGCCAGTTCGATCAAAAGAGACTAAAGACAATCATTTAATATTCACCACGAACTACAAACAAGGCCTGCAATTGCGGGCCTTGTTTGTTTATCCTTAAAAAAATGTGTTGTCCGGATCCTTACTGGCAGTCTCCGTACTTGTAGGTAAGCTTTGTAAAACCTCTGTTTACACCGTTATCGTTATTCCAGGAATCTGACCGGGTAGCAGGGTATTTGTAGGCATTGTAAGTATAAATGAAGTTGATTGTCGCTATAAGGGTTGTTTGAGTCTCCCAGCTTGTGGTCTCCACTTTTACGGCATTATTGACTTCGTCATATCGTTGCCGGTTCTGAGGGGTGCCGTTCAGAAACCAGGGTGTTGGAATACCTTTGTATGTGAAAGAAACAGAACTCCCAGGCCTTGGACTGTCGTCGTACCAATACTGGTATTGCGACCTTCTAACGCCGTTCCTGCTTATTTCGATTAAAGTCATATTCCCTTTCTGGTCGTATGTAAATTCCTGAGCTCCGCCGTCGGAGTGCGTTATCTTCTTAGTTACCCCATCTTTCATCTCAAAAGTTTCGGTGTAGGGGCCATGCAGGTCGTTGCCGGTGATCGAGGTAATCAATCCGTTTGCATAGTTGGTTACCGAATTCCATCCTGTTGACTCCGTAAAAACAACCGCTTTTAAGTGGCCTTGCGAATCATATTGATAGACCTTTTTGTTCGTTAAGGTCGTAGTTATGGTGCCCAGATCACTGGTCGTGTAGGAGATGCTTTGCTTGAAATTCGCCTCCTGTAATGTGCCGTTTTCGTATTTAAAATCGGTTGTTTCAGAAGTCTCCGTGTGTAGTTTTTTAGTCCGGTATTGCAGGAAGAAAACATTATTAGTCTCCGATTGCTGATCGGTAATGTCTGTTCTGACTATCTGCATGAGATAACCGTTGTCATAGGTGAAAGTGGACTGATCGGAATCGGTGCTGGTGTACATTTCAACGTTTCTGACAGTATCGCGCTGTACGTAGGTTCGCAGCGCCGTTGTCTTTTTCGGATGGTGGTCGCTGGTTTGGTCGATATTGTAATCGTCATTAAATACATTTTTAACAGCCCCATTGTGGCTTTGCTGGACCTGGAAATACCCGAGATAAGTGCAGGATGGCTGCGGTGGATGGTCGTCCAGCGAACATGAGCCAGCAGTAAGTGAAATAAAGATGGCCTGGGCGTAGAGCTTTAGATTTTTCATAGTAAATATGTGTGAATGACAAATGGTTGAGAATAAGGAATATTGATGTAACTCCTATTAACTTCACTAATTTGGGATAAATCAGTTTCTTTTACAACTTGCATCACTCAACACGCATTACCGACATCACACATGAGCCGAAAGATTCTACTATCCTTTGCATTGTTCCTGACCGTATTTCAGCAGCTGGCGATGGGGCAGGGCCGCTCCAAGTTCGGAGGCCGATATACCGACCCATTCGGGATATTGAGCGTGACGGCAGGAGCGGGCGTGGCTTATTACATGGGCGATTTAAATGATGGTGTCAATTTAAAGCACCTTGGCCTCGGACCGTCGGTGTCGTTAGGCGCGTTGTACAGGCTTACCGAGCATGTGAGCGCGCGCGGGGAACTGCGTTTCTACCAGGTTTCGGGAAACCAGAAATATTCCAAAAATTATCAGAATAACCTTTCATTCAAGACATTCAACCCGGATATTAACCTGGGTTTGCAGGCGGATTTATTCGCATATAACCGGCAAGCGCCGATTAACCCCTATCTTTTCGGAGGGGTGGGCGTTACGCATTTGAACCCGAAAGCCAAGCTCGACGGCACGTGGTACAGTCTGGCACCGCTTACGACGGAGGGGGTGAAATATAAACGATTGCCACTCGTATTTACCGCCGGAATAGGCGTTTCATACAAAACTTCTGAAAGGCTGAGTATCGGCCTTGAACTTTGCAATAACTTCGTCAAGTCGGACTACCTGGACGATGTGAGCACGGTTTATCCCAATCCTGACCAGCTTCCGAGCGACCTTGCGCGGCAGCTGTCCGACCGCTCGTCGGAGATCGGCGAGCCATTACGCCAGCCGGGCTGGAACCGCGGAAGCGCCAAAAGCAAAGACAGCTATCTGTTCTTGCAGGTGCGGGCCACGTACCTGATCGGCAACCGCGCCCAGAACCAGGAACGGAAAAAGACCCGCTGCCCCAAGTTTTAAATCATCTCAATACCAACATGCTGAAACCGAAAAAGCCCCATCAATCCGAAGTGACCATGACCGAAATGGTGCTTCCCAACGACACCAATACACTGAATAACCTGATGGGAGGAAGGCTGCTGCACTGGATGGATATTTGTGCGGCCATTTCGGCACAGAAGCATTCCAACCGCATTGTGGTAACGGCTTCTGTGGATAATGTGTCGTTTACGGAGCCGATCCGTCTGGGCAATATCGTCACGATGCATGCCAAGGTTACCCGGGCATTCAATTCTTCGATGGAGGTGTTTCTGGAAGTTTGGGCGGAGGATATTCCCGCTGGTCAGCGGGTGAGTACCAACCGTGCATTTTATACTTTTGTGGCGGTAGACCAGAACGGCCGGCCTATTGAAGTTCCGCCGCTGGAACCGGAAACCGACGAGGAAAACGAGTTGTACCTGAGTGCTCTTCGCCGCCGACAGTTGCGCCTCGTCCTGGCCGGGCGGTTGAATGCTGCCGAAGCCACCGAGCTGAAAGCGCTTTTTAAGGTGGAATAAGGCGGTATGCACGGCATAATTTGGTATTTTTGCGGCATCAACTCTTGTCACTTATGCCCAAGCAAATCATATTTTCAGATAAAGCACCGGCCCCCATTGGTCCTTACAGCCAGGCTGTTAAAGTAAATGGTACTGTTTACGTTTCAGGGCAGATCGCCGCGGAGCTGGCGAAATCCGGGGACATTAAAGCGGAAACCGGGATGGTCATGCAAAATATCGGGCATATCCTGGGAGCAGCCGGCCTTGGCTTTCAGAACGTGGTGAAAGCCAGTATTTTCCTCCGCGATATGAACGACTTCGCCTCCGTCAACGAAATCTACGGCAGCTTTTTCACCAAAGAACCTCCCGCGCGCGAGACGGTACAGGTAGCACGCCTGCCGAAAGACGTTAACGTTGAAATATCGGTTATTGCGGTGGAGTAACGATGTCGGAAATAGTCAGATGTAGTCACTTATAGTCAGGTGTGGTCAAGTATTGTATACACGAGAGAATTCTAACAACTCCTGACAACACCTGACATACCATAGAACTTGTAATCAATTTTTTGAATAATGAATAACAAACCTGTCAGGGTGCGTTTTGCGCCTAGTCCTACCGGCCCGTTGCATGCGGGTGGTGTGCGTACGGCCCTGTATAATTACCTGTTTGCGCGCCAGCAGGGCGGCCAGATGCTGCTTCGCATTGAAGATACCGACCAGAACCGCTACGTTCCGGGAGCCGAGGCATACATCCTGGAAGCGCTTGAATGGCTGGGTATCAGCATCGACGAAGGCCCTCAGCAAGGCGGTCCTCATGCACCTTACCGGCAATCGGAAAGAAAAGAAATGTACCGCGAGTATGCGGAAAGGCTGGTTCAGGAAGGAAAGGCATATTATGCTTTCGATACGCCCGAGCAGCTTGACGATATGCGTAAGCGTCTGGAAGCTGCGAAAGTGGCTGCCGTACAATACAATGCGATCACGCGTACAGAAATGACCAACTCACTGACGCTGTCGGCCGAGGAAACCAAGGCGCGGTTGGAAAGCGGCGATCCTTATGTGATCCGGATGAAGATCAGCCCGAAGGAGGACATCCGTTTCAATGACCTGATCCGCGGCTGGGTGGTGGTGCATTCGTCGCAAATCGATGATAAGGTGCTTTTGAAGTCGGATGGAATGCCAACTTACCATTTGGCGAATATCGTGGATGACCATCTGATGGGCATTACCCACGTGATCCGCGGGGAGGAGTGGCTGCCGTCGGCTCCGCTGCACGTATTGCTATACCGCTACCTGGGCTGGGAAAGTACCATGCCGCAGTTCGCGCATTTGCCATTGCTGCTCAAACCGGACGGTAACGGCAAGCTTTCGAAACGCGATGCCGACCTGGGTGGTTTCCCGATCTTTCCATTGGAATGGACTGACCCCAATACCGGCGACAAGGCCCGCGGTTTCCGCGAAGAAGGCTATTTACCAGAGGCTACCGCCAACTTCCTGGCGCTGCTAGGCTGGAACGCCGGTACCGAGCAGGAGATTTTCAGGATGGACGAACTCATTGCCTCGTTCAGCTTCGACCGCGTACATAAAGCGGGTGCGAGGTTCGACATTCAGAAGGCAAACTGGTTCAATCAGCAATATCTGAAACAAATGGACGATGCTGCCATTATTGACCAGTTGAAACCATTGTACAGCGCCAAAGGAATCGATGTAAACGACGGTCAGCTCGCGCAGATCGTGCATTTGCTGAAAGACCGCGTGCATTTCGTTAAGGAGATCGTCTCCGAATCGCTCTTTTTGTTTGCGGCACCGGAAGAATTCGATCAGGATGTGGTGATCAAGAAATGGAACGAAGAGGCCGTGAATGCGATCGGAGGTTTCAAAGAGGCGTTGGCCGGTTTTGAGGGAAATTTCGTGGCGCACGACATTAAGGAAGTACTTTCGGCGACGATGGAAGCGGCCGGGATCAAAATGGGCAAGATCATGCAGGCATTGCGCCTGGCGGTGACCGGCGCAGGCGCTGGTCCGGATCTGATGATCATCATGGAGATCCTTGGAAAGGAAGAGGTCGTTAAAAGGCTCGAAACGGCGCTGAACCGCTTGTCAGCACAAATCAGGCTGGCATAGGGCCGGGCCAACCGCAGGATCAAAAACCATTGGTACGGCGGGGATCATTGCATATTTTCGTAACAAGTGAATAACGGACCGCGCTGCGGCCCATTGGCATCAAACACATGGCTAAGAAAAAACAGTCGGAAACGTCCAAGCCTGCACCCGAAAAACCACGCGTGCACAAAGACCTGGAAGGTTTTGATATTCAGATCAATTCTTTTGGTGAGATTACCACGAGCTTTGACATGGACCGTATCAATGAATTTTTGAATAAAAATGTGGATGATAAAAAACTCCGCGACCGGGAGGATATCCCCGGCCGAAAAACCCGGAAATCGAAGAAGAAAACATCCGAGGAAGAAGAGGAGGAGGAATAGCGGGTCGTCCGCGCAGTTCGTTTTGAGCAACCTATAAAACCTTTTACGAAAAAATGATCTCACACGAAATCGATTACAAAATCATCGGCGACGACATCCAGGTCGTTGAAATCGAATTGGATCCGAACGAAACCGTGATCGCCGAAGCGGGTGCTATGCTTTTTATGGAAGACGGCATTCAGTTCGAAACCAAAATGGGCGACGGATCGGAAGCGAACCAGAGCATTATGGGCAAGATTTTTCAAGCGGGAACCCGCCTGATTACGGGCGAATCGCTCTTTATGACACATTTTACCAACCGGGGTGTCGGTAAGAAGAAAGTAGCATTCTCAGCGCCTTATCCGGGAACGGTCATGCCGATCGACTTGTCCAAAATCTACGGCAACGAGCTGATCGTGCAGAAAGACGGTTTTCTTTGCGCGGCCATGGGTACGAGCATGAAAATCCATTTCAACCAGCGTTTCGGATCGGGATTGTTTGGCGGGGAAGGTTTTATTCTCCAAAAGCTGAAAGGCGACGGGATGGCGTTCGTGCATGCGGGCGGTGTCGTGATGGAGAAGCAGCTGAACAACGAAACCTTGCGCGTCGATACCGGTTGCGTAGTGGCATTCGAGCAATCGCTTAGCTTCGATATCCAGCGCTCGGGCGGTCTGAAATCGATGGTATTTGGTGGGGAAGGAATGTTCCTGGCCACATTGCGCGGTACCGGCCGTTGCTGGGTGCAGTCGATGCCGATTTCCAAACTGATCCAGCGACTTTCGGTTGGAGGGCCAAATGCCAGGAAAGAAAGCGGTTCGGTGATCGGTGGTTTGGGAAGTCTTTTCGAGGATTAATATATATCAATGTCGCCCTTCGACTCCGCTCAGGGCGACATTTGTTTTTTACTTCAAAATATAAACACCTTTGCCCGCCCCGAGCCAGATTTCGCCCGACGGACTCTGGTTGATGGCAAATATGCCGCCGCTCTCCTCAAGATCTTTCAGCTCCCATTTCCCGTTCCGGAAAACGCCATATTCTTTATCGTCCCAAAACGCGGCCCAGATCCGGTTATCGCGATCGGCGAAGACTTGTTGAGTCATGTACGACTTTTTATTCTCGTCCGGGAGATTGATAACCTGGGTCGATTGCCCGTTGAACCTGAAAATCTGCGGGCGACCGGGCACAATGGTACTGGATAGACCGTAATTGATAGAAGCCAGCAAGTCATTGTTTTTGTCGATCACGATGTTGCCGTAGTAGTACGGATTAAAACCGAGTTCTTTTTCTCCGAAAATGTCCCATTTCCCGTCGCTGATACGCACAATTGAGGTAGCGGTGACCCCGTCGTTGAGTGCAACCCAAACGGTATTCTTCCGATCGATGGCAATGCCTGCTATCAGATTGCCCGGAAGTTTGGAGTTCTCCGGTGTGAATGCGGTAAAGCGGCTGCCATCATATTTAACCAATCCGCCCTGGCGGGAAGCACCTGCCGAAAACCAGACATTATCAGCACCATCGATAGCAACCGAGCGCACCGCATTGCGCGGCAGGTTGTACAGGCCCGACTCGTACCGGGTGAATTTTGACCCGTCATATTTGATCAGAGCATCGGTTCCAAGCCAGACATTTCCTTTTTTATCGACTTCAATGTCCCAGATGGCGGCTTTGTTTAAAATGGAATTGGTCGAATCGAAAACGGCGATGTTGGTGCCGCTATGCCGGATGAGCCCCTGGCTGAGCGTTCCTAACCACGCGGTGCCGGAAGGGTCGAAGGCGATGGAAATAATGTGATAGTCTTGCAGCCTGGCATCCGAGATTTCGAGCGGGACAGGGTTTTCGCTTTTTTTACAGGCATTAACCAAAGCTAAAAAGAGCAAAACAGGTAATAATCTTTTCATAAGGGTTTGCAGTTTTGGGAACGGAGAATCGACCTTATGGACACACTGTGCCAGGTGATAGTTGGAACGTGCTCATTATTAGTAAGGTAGCTGTTGTTTCAATAAAAAACAATGCTCTGCACACTGGTCTGTCCGGCGAAAGTTATTTGAACGAAGTACTTACCGGCAGGTAATGAATACCGTGGACGAACGGATAGGAGCCCTAATGCTTCGCCTGCCGAGGTTTGAATGGGATGTTCTCGCCCAGCCGTGTCGAAAAGGCGGCAAGTAATGTCAGCTCCCACGCCTGCAGTGATGTCGGATGCGGGGATAATATAAAATTGCTGCTGGATTACGGGGTTTGGGAAAACGGTCCACGGAGCCGGGGCGCCATCGCGGAATAGCGTTACGATGGTGGAATTGGCGATGGTGCCATTGGTATACACCATTTTGATCCTGTAAAAGATCGTCCCGCTACCAGGATCATTATCTGTAAAACCAAATACGCCCGACGTGCCTGCGGCCGGGGCAGGGAAGGTTTCAAGGTCTGTGTATTGCAACCCGTCGGCTGTTTTCTGAACGGTCATAGATGCGAGCCCGGGTGCGGGAGCCACGGCCCAGGAAACATGAATAGCACTGCCCGCATTTCGCAGACCGATGCTGTTTACATATTCAATGGTGCGTAATGCGCGTTCGACATACACCGGCTGGGAGATGCTTCCGGGCAGAACTGGGTTGAGTCCCGTGAGCCGGATGTGGTATTGCCCGTCAGCGAGGTGGGCAGGTAGCTGGATTTTAAGCGGATTGCCATTACCCGTGCCCGCATTGGCGATGAACTGCCCCTGCGCATCCAGCAGTTCTGCCATAATTTGCACTGCTGAGGGGGCATTGCCCGTGGCTGTAAATGGCAGATCGAATGCTGCGCCCGGGTATACACGTGCGGGCGTCACACCCGTATGTAACGCGTACGCGGGTTGTAAAGGAATGGTCTTGGCAATGGCTGTGTCGGCCAAGCTCCTGTTCCATGCCGCTGCCGCGAGTGTAAGTCCCTGGATGCCGCCGGGCACATTTTCAAAATGGGCGGAAGTGGGACGCGGTATCTGGATGGTGTCGAGGTAGGGCCCCTGAAATGCATTGAAACGAGGCTGGGCTATTAACCGGTTCTGGGCATTCAGAACGGGCAGATAAGGGTCTTTTTGCTGATTGCTGGCCGAATTGCGGGCAATGTACCAGGGAATATTATACCCCGAATCCCTGCGGCTGTTCTGAATGAGCGTCCTGATGCCATCGAAATATTGTGTTTCGCTAAATCCTAGCTGCGCATCGTTTTCCCCGTGCGACCATAGCACTGCCCTCACGCCCGTCAGAGAGGTCAGGTAACGCATTGCGTTGACGATATTACTATAAGGCTGTTTGTTGGGCCAGAATTTTCCCACATATAAATTATAGGCGTCCTTGCCGGAAGCTGCGTCGCGGTAGTTCTCGGCATTAGCGGCTGCCCAGGCGGTATTGAAAAACAACACTGGCGTTTTCCATCTTTGAAATAGTAAATCGCCCAATTCTCCCCAATACCACGAAGTTTCGCCATTCGGGAAAATGTTGCTGCCGCTTTTCAGCGGTTCAAATTGCGGAGCTGGCATCGGGCCGTCGGGCGCTACGGTGATGTTTTCGTTGTTAAGGGTTTTGTTGAGTGCATTGAATGAAATCACATTGGAAGAAGCGTCTCTGGCGCCGAGACCGGGCAATCCCATCGCATTCGAATTGCCGGCTACGAGGAACACTTCGCCTACGCCGACACGGTCTACCACTGCTGAATCAGTAATACCATTGGCGGTTGTTCCGGTCAGTTTAAGACGATACCAGCCAGTGCGGGCGCTGAATGCGGCGTGAAGAAATCCCTGGGTCAGCTGTTTCGGGTCGAACTGCAGTTCTTGCCCGGCATTCGTGTTGCCTTCGACGGGTATTAACTCGGCATCGATGCGGGTGTAGGGGTAATGCGTGTAGGCGGTGAGGGGAATGGAGGCCGTGCCTGATGCGTTGCGCTGCATTACCTGATTTGAAACAGGATTTGTAATGACCAATTGCGCATTCGCCTGCATGATACCGGTAAACAGGTAAAGCAGGGCTGTCCGACCATAAGCAAGCCGTCCGGCGGCAATAAAAATCCTTTCCAACATCAGCAAATCGCTTTGGTAATCTCTGGTTGTGAATATAAGGGTAAATGGCTTTGGGTGCGGAATTTCAATAATAAGAACGAAAAAAGCCGGCCCTCAGATGAAGGCCGGCTTTTATAAAGCGTATAAGAAATTATTGCTGGTAACCCGGGTTCTGAGGTTTCAGGTTCGGATTGTTTTTCATCTCCTGAATACCCAGCGGGAACAACAGGTGTTTTTCCTGCAATGCGGCACCACCGCTCACGTTGAGGTTTTTGTGGCCTACGAAGTTGTCGAAGCCTTTGGTTTCCTCGTTGAATACCTTACGCAAACGTACCATATCGAACCAGGTAATGCCTTCGTAAGCGAATTCGTACCAGCGCTCACGCCATACCGCCTCTTTGAAGCTAGCCGGGGTGAATGTACCGATTGCAGGCGTTTTTAGCTGTGCACGGTCGCGGATGCGCTTGTAAGAATCGTAAGCTTCCTGATTAACCGTACCCAATTCGGCTTGTGCCTCTGCATAAATAAGCAGTACTTCCGCAAAGCGGATCTGGTTTACGTTCAGGTTGTTAAGACGGGTCGGGGTAATGCCCGGTCCGCCCAATGCAGCGATGTTGAAGTACTTGAACACATAAGGAGCGCCCAGCTCGAATTTATCGCCCGTACCATTGGTATAGTAGGTGGTGTAGAACCAGCCTTCCTGATCTTTGGTACGAAGGTCACCTGTTTCGTACGACTTGTAGAACGACAGTGTAGGCACGGTGCTACCGGTTCCGCTAGGTCCCGCGTAGGTTACCGCTTTGAAGTTCGGGAAGAAGTCATTCAGCGGGAAACCTGCTACTACGGTGTTGTACTGGATCTGGAACAAGTGCTCCATACGGTTTTTCAGTTTTTCATCGTGCAGCTCCTTGTAAGTCGCGAAAAGACCCAGCGTAGAAGGGTTAGCCTTGGCGTAGGTGATCACTTCAAGGGCTTTGTCGGCCGCCAGCTTGTAATGCGACTGTCCTTTTGACAAAGGGAAGCCAGCCATGGTCAGGTATACTTTCGACAAAAGCGATTTTACCGCCATTTTAGACACACGTCCGTTGGTGTTGAAGTCCGCGAATCCGGCAGCTTCGGCAGCCTGAAGGTCTTCAACGATCAGTTTGTAAACTTCCTCCTGAGATGCTCTTGCAGGGAAGAAATCCTCGGAGCTCGCAGTCTGTGGCTTGGTTACCAAAGGAACGTCGCCCCACAATCTTACCGCGTAGAAATAGGCCCATGCACGAAGGAACCGCGCTTCACCGATCAATTTCACTTTCTGTGCCTCGTTGGCGGCAGGGAACTGAATGCCCGGGATTTTCTCGATTGCCAGGTTAGCGTTCGCGATTACACGGTACACGCCGTTCCACCAGTTGCTGATGTGTCCTGTATTACCATCATAAATGAGGGCGTACAGGTTATTCAGGTCGGAGTTCTGGCCGGTTTCGGTGGTAGCAGTACCGGTTACGGCTTCCAGCATCTGCCAGTTGGCCGAGAAGATACCTGCACCGTCACCGAAGAAACGCATATCAGCATAAGTGGCTGCAATGGCCGCTTCCGCGTGGTCGGGGATGGTATAGAAAGTGTCCGGTTGAAGGTTCGAGGGATCCTGCTCGTCGAGGAAGTCGGAGCAGGCGGTCGGTCCCAGCAGGATCGCTCCGCAGAGCAAAAGCTTATAGAATTTATTGTTATTAAGTTTCATGTTGAATGTCATTTTTGATGATACAACGATCCTGGTGATTAGAATGCAACCTGAATACCTCCCAGGAACGTGGTTGGTTTAGGATAGCTGTGCCAGATCATCCCTTGCGAGAATACGTTGTCGGCATCGCCACCGCGGATAGGAGTCTGCTCTGGGTCACCGAACGGATATTTGCTGATGATGAAGAAGTTCTGAGCTGAAACATACAGTCTCAGTTTGCTCAGTTTCAACTTGCTGGCAATTTCCGACGGGAAGTTGTAACCCAGCAACAGGTTCCGGCCACGAATGAATGAACCGTCGAAGATCCAGCGGGTATCTACGTTGGTCACGTAACCAGCCTTGGTATCACGGATTTGTGCGATCGGCGTGTTCTGGTTCTCCGGAGTCCATGCGTCAAGAACGGTAGTGTAGCTGTTGGCCAATGACTGGCGGTCTTCACTTGCGTGCAGGTTCATGTCCATCAGGTCGTTTCCATACGAGAATTGCAGGTCGAGGGTCAGGTCAAAGCCATGGAAACGGAGGCTGTTTGAAAGCGATCCCCAGCCTTTCGGAGAACCGTTACCGATAATGCCGCGGTCGGCGTCGGTGATCGCATTGTCGCCATTCACGTCTTTGTACTTGATATCCCCTGGAAGCATAGTCAGGTTACCACGGTAGCTGGTGAATTTCGCAGCCTGATCTCTTTCAGCTTCGCTCCATGTTCCCAGGCGGGTAAGTCCCCAGAATGCGCCCGCAGGTTCGCCGATACGGATAACGCTCGTCTGGTTGGTGATCGAAGGACCGCCCACTCCGAAGATATCCGATGGTGTTGCCAGTGACAATACTTTGTTTCTGTTGAACGAGATATTGAAGCTGGTGTTCCATGAGAAGTTTTGCTTTTCGATGTTAACCGTGTTCAAACCAAATTCGAAACCTTTGTTTTCCATTGAACCGATGTTACGACGGATTGTCGCGTAACCGCTGGTACGTGGCACGGGAGCATCGAGGAGCATGTCGGTGGTTTTGCGGTAGTAGTAATCCGCTTCAAGAGAGATTCTTCCTTTGAGAAAGCTGATTTCCAGTCCACCGTCGGTCTGAGCTGTTTTTTCCCAGCGCAAATCGTTGTTAGCAAGCCTGTTGATACCTGTTCCGCCGAAACGCGTGTCGCCGTAAACCGTAGCGTAGTTGGATCTCAGCAAGCCGAGTGACGAGTATGGAGGAATTTCCGAGTTACCTGTCAAACCGTAGCTGGTACGAACTTTCAAGCTAGAAATGATCGGGTTGCCTTTGAGGAACTCTTCATCAGACACTTTCCATGCAAGGGCTGCCGACGGGAAGAATGCAAATCTGTGGTCTTCACCGAATTTCGAAGAACCATCCGCACGGCCAGTCACTGTCAGGAGGTATTTGTCGAGCAATGTATAGTTCAAACGACCGAAGTACGAGTTAAACGCAAAGCGAGACGCACCTGACACGTATGGGTTGGACGAAGGCGCAACAGAGCCAGCACCCAGGTTGTCGAAAGTGTAATAGTCGGTTGAGAAGTTCTGAGCACCTACACCGGTTGTGCTAACATTGGTTTCCTGCCATGAAATACCTGCGAGGGCATTGATCGAGTGGATACCGAATGTTTTGTTGTAGGTCAGCAAGTTTTCCCATGACCAGAAAGTCTCTTTTCTGTTTTCTTTTCTGGCAGTACCCAATTCGTTAGGCGTCAAAGTACGCGTTTGCGACTGGTTAACTTCCTGGCTGATCACGTTCACACCCAGCACAGAGCGGAATTCAAGGCCTTTTGCCAGCGTAACGTTTCCGTAAAGGCTACCCAGGGTAGTTTGCGTGTTCAGGTTGAATTTACGTCCGTTCAAACGGTGTACCGAACTGAACGAACCCTCAGCACCCGGATAATCGCGGTTGTTGGCGTAAGATCCATCCGGCCATTTCACAGGAAGGAAAGGGAAGTCTTCCACCATCTGGCGAGGTACCGCATCGTTGATATCGACAAGGTTTTCAGCCTGGTTGTTGTAGCTCAAAGTACCACCCAGACGTAACCATTTCTTCACCTGGTCGTCGATGCTGAAACGGGTTGAATAGCGTTTCAGGTAGGACGTCTTGATCAGACCCTGATCGTCGCGGTAGTTGAGCGACAATGAGTAGGTGGTTCTGTCGTTACCGCCACTGAAACCCAGCTGGTGGTTTTGAGAAACACGGTGCTGAGTCGCCTCATCAAACCAGTCGGTGTCGTAATTGGGAGCAAAGGTACCATCCGCGCGTTTGGTAAAAACGTCGGGGTGAGCTGCTGCCAGTGCGGCACGGCGTACGAGTGGATCGTGGGTTTTGTATTTACCCGCATCCCAACCCGCCGGGTCGAACTTCTGCATGTTCTTGTAAGAAAGGTCTTCCACGTCCATATACTGTTGGGCGTTCAACACTTTCGCTCTTTTGGGGCCGGCAGTCGGTACGCTCAGGTCAAGACCGTAAGTGATCATACTTTCGCCTGATTTACCTTTTTTGGTAGTGATCATGATTACCCCGTTGGCACCACGCGCACCATAGATAGCGGTCGAAGAAGCGTCTTTCAACACCTCGACAGACACGATGTCGTTGGGGTTGATAAAGTCGATTGCCTGGCTCTGCTGGTTCTGGTTACCTTGCGGGAGCATTACGCCGTCGACTACGTACAACGGGTTGTTGGACGAGTTGATGGAGCTGAAACCACGGATACGTACGTTGGCGCGGCCACCCGGACGACCCGAGTTGACGTTCACCTGCACACCCGAGATCTTACCCTGCAAAGCCTGGTTGAGGGAGGGAGCTGGGCGCTCTCTCAGTTGTTCTTCTTTCACGGAACCTACGGAACCGGTAAGGTCGGATTTCTTCGCGGTACCGTACCCGATCACGACTACTTCGCTAAGTGCCTTGGAATCGGGAGCCAAAGAAATGTCAAGGGAAGTGCGGTTACCAACGACTACTTCCTGGCTGATATAGCCCACAAAGCTGAAAACCAGCGTGGCATTATCAGGTACGGAAAGTGTATAGCTGCCTTCTCCATCGGTAGTAGTACCGCTGCTGGTGCCTTTCACAACCACGTTTACACCGGGAAGACCGTCGCCGGTTTCCTTGTCGGTAATTTTTCCTTTGATTGTTTTATCAGCGCGGATTGTCGTAGTAATGCCGGAGTTGGCAAGGGCTGCGTTCACCAGCAATGGGCTTGCGAGCGCGGGCAGGAGCAATAAAGAGTTACGGATGCTCCTCATTTGGAGCAACCATTGGTGGGTATCGGTATTTTTCATGTAGTAAGGCTTGTTAAACGTTTCTCATGCAGTCTTGGAAAACACGAATTTTAGTCATAAATCTCTGTTCGTTAGGCTTTTGCGTTTTTTGTTTAATCATAGTTTGCGGTTTACAGTTAAAATGTTTCGGTGAGTAGTTAAATAATTATAGTTGGTATTCAATAAATCATATTCCATTCATGCCGTAACGATCCCTGCCAAGGTTTTTGAAATCAAATCATGATCACAGGTCCTGACTGCACTATGTCAAAAAAGGCAAAAAGATAACGTCACGTTTTCTCCGACGGAGGCTGGAATGGATGGCGGACTTTCGGGGCTGCAACCGATCATCTGCCCGGTAAATACTTCAAAATAATCGGTGGCGTCAGTTGGCGTTAATAAAAGTCTTTAAGAAAACGCGTTGCAATATTATAATATTTAACAATAGATTTCGAATAAAGAGGGCGGAAAAATGCGGAATTATTTATGCAAACGTTTGCATTCTAATTGTACAAAATTGCCGTTCCTGGCCGCCTGTCAGTGAGTTATAGGGTAATTTTGGATAAAATGAGCGTTATTTAGTAGCTCTGAGAGGAGATGTATTTTTGCAAAAATCCTATAAGTATAGGGTACTATTCAATTGCTTTTAGGATAAAATCGTATAAAAAAGCCCTGCTTTCAGATCGGAAAGCAGGGCTTTGAAAAAGCAATATGTGATCAGGCCAGGTCGACGGTGCGTCCGGTCTTGACCGACTCGTCGCAAGCGAATGCGATCTGAAGGCTCATCACAGCATCCTGCAAATGGTCGGTCAGGTCGAGATCTTCGGTGACCGCACGAAGGAAGTAACGCTGCTCGCGGTTACAAAGCTCCTGGTGGTCCGGCTCGTCTTCCAGGTTGATCCAGGTGTCTTCTTTCGCAAATTCGTCCGAACCGTTCAGATCGGCGTGGTGTACACGTATCGACTCGGTTTTTGTATGCGCTTCCACAGAAGAAGACTTGCCGGTCCCGCCCGCGTCTTTCGCAACGATCGACGCCGAGCCCTTCGGTCCGATCACGTCTTTGACAAAGAATGCGGTTTCGCTGATCATCGGACCCCAGCCGGCTTCGTACCAGCCTACTGAACCGTCCTCAAACCAGATCTGAAGCTGACCGTAGTTATAATTTCCGGCTGGAATATCTTCGGTAAGGCGCGCGCCGATCGCATTGACGCGGAGTGGTTTCGAGCGGGTCATCTGGCACATCACATCGATATAATGTACGCCGCAATCCACGATAGGGCTGAGGCTCTTCATCAGGTTGCGGTGAACGCCCCACATGTAGCCGTGGCTTTGCTGGTTGAGGTTCATACGCATGACCAGCGGCTTGCCAAGGCCTTGCGCTTCGGTAACGAAACGCTCCCACGACGGGTGTACGCGCAAGATGTAACCTACTACTACTTTCTTATTGGCCTTTTTGGCAGCTTCCACCACACGTTTCGCCCCTTCCACGGTGTCGGCAAGCGGTTTTTCGATGAACACGTGCGCACCGGCTTCCAGTGCCTTTACCGCGAAATCCTCATGCGTATCCGGGTAGGTTGAAATACAAACCGCGTCGGGCTTCGTTTCTTTCAATGCCGTTTCGTAGTCATTGAAAAGGGCGTAGCCGCCGCCGAGTTTCTCATTAAGGACCTCCTTGCTTTTGCCGGTCGAAACGATCCCGCAGATCTCGAAACCGTCCAGAAGCTGGTAGGCAAAGGCATGGGAAGCACCCATATTCCCGCAACCGACTACCAGTACGCGGATGGGGCTTTCGTTTTCAAAAGATGACATAGATTAAAGATAAATGTTAAGATTATGGGTTTGCAGGAACAGGTAAATGCAACATTGCACCCTGGTTTTTGTGTCAAAATTAGGCATTAAAATCCGTATTCGGCCAGTTTCGGTTCAAGTGAAAAAAAATCCGGGTTCGGTGATAAAATTCTCTTTGAAAATCGAAATAACTGTCCGATAATGCAGGAATTTTGTTACTCCTCATCTACTTGTTCATGACTAACTTTTTACTTCCTCTCAGACCGTCCGGTCTGTGCCGCAGGAATGTTTTGTCCATCCAATTCCTATTATTTTTATTCACTTTTAATGCTTTCGGCCAAGACGATTTCAAACCGAAACTGGGCCTGATCGACCGAGCTTCGCTTGAAATGACTGCCTACCCCGGCGACAGTACCGCCGATGCTGTTTACCTGTACGATCGCGGAAGCGTGCATTTTAGCTACGACGACCAGAAAGGTTTGCTCATGACAACCAACATGTGGGTCCGGATCAAGATCCTCAAAGAATCGGCACTCTCGCGGGCCTCAGTGAGCATTCCATGCTACGATGGGCCCAGCTATAAGGAGCAGGAATGGGTCGACGACCTAAAGGGCTACACCTACAACCTCGAAAATGATCAGATAGTCCGTACCGAACTCGAAAGAAAGACTGTCCGGCGTGAAAAATCGGCAGAATCGATCGCTACTACCAAGTTTAACCTTCCGAATGTTAAAAAAGGTTCGATTATCGAATACTCGTACTCGGTGGTGTCGCCGCTGAACGTGAAAAATGAGCCCAATCCATGGATCTTTCAGGCATCGATTCCCTCCCGGTGGAGCGAGTACAATATAGTGATCCCCAATTTCCTCGATTACAAAATGACGATGGGGGGCTATCTGCAACTTCATATAAATAAGCAGGAAGCTACCAATGTTTCGGTAGGGCATTCGAGGTTCGACGGCGGGGGAAGGTCGTACCGGTTTGTGGTAAAAGATGCCCCGGCGTTTGTCAATGAGCCATTCATCACCACGGAGGCCGATTATCTTTCCAAGATCGTCTTCGAGCTGGCGAGCGTGACTGTGCCCGGGCAAATGACCAAAAACTATTCGCAAACCTGGGAAAATGTGGACAGGACGCTCGACGAGGCCAAGTGGTTCGGCGCAGAGCTCCGGCGAAGCGGCTTTTTGAAGGAAGTACGTGATGAAATCGCACAGAAAACAACCGACTCGACGGAAAGGATGGTCCTGGCGTACAAACACATTCAGGACCGTATGAAATGGGACGGGTACTCGGGACTGTATGCGGGCGACGGCATCAAAAAAGCTTACGATAACCGGAAAGGCAATGCATGCGACATTAACCTGATGCTTACCGTATTGCTCCGTGAGCTGGACGTGGAATGTGATCCGGTGTTGCTCAGCACCCGCGCGCACGGCTACCTGAACCAGTATATTCCGATGATCGAGAGCTTCAATTATGTGATCGCGCAGGCGAAGATCGGGGGGAAGACCTACTTCCTCGACGCATCGGAATCGTTTGCGAAGCCGGGTTTGCTTCCTGAGCGGGCATTGAATGGTTCCGGCAGGCTGATCCCGAAGAAAGGCCCGGGCCGGTTTGTGGAAATCAACCCGACCGATTCGGATAGCAAACTGGAATTGATCAATGCGAATATCCTGCCCGGCGATGGCCTGATCAAGGGCAGTTACAGCATTTCTTACGGCGGCTACGAGGCGCTCGACTGGCGCTCGTCCTATGCCGCACAGCCCGACAACGTGTACCACGATGCATTGAAGAAAGCAATTCCCGAATGGAAAATCCAGAACCTGGCCATCAAAAACAAGGCCGACGATTACAAAGGCACCGTGAATGTGAGTTGTGATTTTGAATTGGAAGACGAGAATGCATCGCCCGGTGTCTTCTATTTCAACCCGATCATGGCGGGCCGGTGGACTAAAAACCCGCTGAAATCCAAAGAACGCATTTACCCTATTGATTTAGCCACTGGAATATCCAATTCATTTATAGGGAATTTTACGCTTCCCGACGGTTATGTCCTCGAAGAGACGCCCAAGGCGGAGATTATCGTACTGCCGGACAAAGGCGGTAAGTTTTCCTACCAGGTACGTCAAACCGGCAATGTGATTCAGGTCACCAGTATGATCCAGGTCAGCAGGACGCGCTTCTCGCCCGAAGAATATGGGTATCTGAAAGAGCTTTTCGAGCGCGTGGTGCAGAAGCATGCCCAGCCACTGGTAATTAAGAAAAAGCCCATTTAATACCATCCCGTTTCATGCAAAAGTTTCAGTCATTTTTTTGGAATACTATTATATGTACTGCGCTGCTGGTACCTGCGTCTGTTTCGGGCCAGGCCGATTACAGCGTCGATAAAATCAGTCCGGCGCTTGCAAAGGATGCCGACGCGGTGATTCGCGTCGATGAATTGTTCTGGGATATCAAATCGCAGGCGGAGGGTATCCAGCGAAACCGTCTGGTCGTCACCATTTTTAACGAAAAGGGGGAAGATCAGTACGGATCGACGAAGGAATGGTACGACAAGTTCAGGAAGGTGACCGAGTTGTCGGGGACTTTGTACGACGCCAATGGCAAGGTGGTGAAGCGCCTTCGGAATTCCGATGTCGAAGATCGCGGGGATGGTATGGCCGGTGGCGACATTTCGGATAATCGGGTGAAGACTGCCAGTTTTGGCAAGAAAAGCTATCCATATCCTTATACCATCGAATTTATCAGCGAAGTACGCACGCGGAACATGATGTTTTTCCCCGACTGGACGCCTGCCCCGGCGGAGGGTTCAGCGGTGGAATATTCCTATTTCAGGGTTAAAACACCGACTGGTTTTGCGTTCCGGTACCAGGAGTGCAACGGTGCACCCGCAGTGAAGAAATCGAAAGACACCGACGGCTCGGAAATTTATGAATGGACACAGAAGGATTATGCCAGACCACGATCCGACGATTTTTACCCATTACCGCATTTCGACCGGATTCCATTGGTGTTTACCGCACCTTCGGATTTTGAGGTGCAGGACTACAAGGGGAATTTCAATACCTGGGAGGATCTGAGCCGCTTTTACTATACGTTGAATGCCGGTAGGGACCTTTTGCCTCCCAATATTCAGGACGAAGTGAAGGCGTTGATCAAAGGTGCTCAATCCGACAGGGAGAAAATAGGCCGGATTTATAAATGGATGCAAGGAAGATCGCGGTACGTGAGCATTCAGCTTGGAATCGGCGGATGGCAGACCATCGACGCGATGACGGTCGCGAAAACCGGTTACGGCGATTGCAAAGCGCTTACGAATTTCACTCTCGCCGCGCTGAAAGTGGCCGGCGTGCCTGCCTGTGCCGCGTTGATCCGGGCCGGGAAAGAAGCGAAAATCAAGTCCGACTTCCCGAGCAGCAAGTTCAACCACGTGATCGCCTGCGCATTTGCGGGAAAAGACACCGTGTGGCTCGAATGCACAAGCCCGAATACGAAGCCTAACTTCATGGGCAGCTTCACCGGCAGCCGTCCGGCATTGCTCGTATTACCCACGGGTGGAAAACTTGTGATGACGCCCGACTACAAAGCACCGCAGAATGTAAAGGTAAGCCGGGCAATGGTGAAGCTTCACGAGACGGGCGACGGCGAGATCGAGGCGCGGTCGCGGTACACCGGCTTGCAGCACGAGCCCCGCGTGCAGCTGATCCAGTACCGTACTAAAGAGGAGCAGGAGAAATGGCTGGTGAGCCATATCAACCTTCCCAGCATGGATTTACGCCACTTCGAGCTTGCGGAAGGAGTGGAACCCGAGCCGTCGGTGACCGAAAAGCTCAGTCTGAACGTCCGCAACTGCGCTAGCAAAACGGGTACCCGCCTGTTCATTAAACCGAGCCTGATGAGCAGGACGTTTGATATGCCTGCTACCACGGAGCGCACCACCGATTTCTACCTGCCGGTTTCGGATTACAACTTTACCGATCTTGATACGGTATTATACGAAGTTCCGGCCAACTACAAATTGGAAACCATATTGCCTGCATTCCAGATCAGTTCCGGATTCGGTAGCTATGAACTGAAAACGACCTATGAGAACAATAAGCTCATTTGCGCGAGGAAAGTGGTAATGAACGGCGGACGCTACGCATCGAAGGACTTTGCAGCATGGGTCGATTTTTTGAAAAGGATCAGAAAGGCCGACAGGGCACAGGTAGTGTTCGTCGAAAACAAGCTTTGAGCGTATTTTGGGGAGTATGTTAAAATATGTCAAGAATTGATTAAAACATGTGAATATCCGCATGGAAGCATGGATTAATTTTGGACTAAAATTTTAACATAAGCAGGATATGAACAAAGAAGCATGGTACGGCATTTTCCCCGCGTTGGTGACGCCATTCAAATCAGATGATACAGTTGATTTTGAGCTGTTCGGCAAGAACCTCGAAGCGCAGGTTGAAGCAGGTATTACCGGGGTGATCGTTGGTGGTTCGCTCGGGGAGGCCAGTACACTCACCAGGGCCGAGAAAATGGAGCTGGTGAAATATGCTAAACAGGCTCTTCCTGCCGGTCTGCCCGTAGTGCTCGGCGTTGCTGAGCAATCTACCGCCGAAGCGGTGAGCATCGCGAAGGAAGCCGAAAGCATTGGCGCCGACGGCCTGATGATCCTTCCGCCGATGCGCTACAAAGCCGACAACGACGAGACGGTGACCTGGTTCAAGACGATCGCCGAAAGTGTATCGCTTTCGATCATGATCTATAATAATCCTTACGACTACAAGATCGAGGTAACGCTGGATATGTTCGAAGAGCTGGCCAAAGTTCCGAACATCCACGCCATCAAGGAGTCGACGCGCGACGTAAGCAATGTAACCCGCCTGTTCAACAAGTTCGGCGATCGTTTCCGTGTCTTCTGCGGGGTGGATACCTTGATTATGGAAGAAGTAATGCTCGGTACGGATGGTGTGATCGGCGGCCTGGTGGATGCATTCCCGAAAGAAACCGTTGCGATTTTTAACCTTGTGAAAGCGGGTCAATACAAGGAGGCATTGGCTATTTACCGCTGGTACCTGCCGTTGCTGGAACTGGATATTCATCCCAAACTCGTACAAAATATCAAACTGGCCGCTGCCAAAATGGGTATCGGTTCAGAATACGTACGCGCGCCGCGTCAGCCGCTTCACGGTGCTGAGCGGGAGAAGGTGCTCGCGATCATCGATCAGGCCATTGCCACGCAGCCTGAATTGCCCGATTATTTGAATCTGACTGCGGATACGTCGGTGGCATAAGGATATTGGCATTACGACAAGTATTACGGTGCTCTGCACCTAGATTTCGCGAGGTGCAGAGCACCGTAATACTTGTGATTGTGGAAGATTCGATGATCGTGCAATGTGCAGCGCACCGCAAGAGGGATGTTTCGAATGGTCTCAACCCAACCAATAACCGTAATATTGACAAAAAAGCCTTCGATAGTCATTAGATTTCGAGGCTGGGATTGTTACCATTTTGTCAAAACATCAAATTATGAAATTGTCCGATTTAGATCTTATTCTTGAAAAAGCCCAGGAAGCATTCGTAGCGATGAACGCCTACGCACTGCGCCGCCGGGTTGCATTGATGAACACCATTGCCGACGAGATCGAGGCGCTCGGTCCCGAGCTGATCCAGACGGCTATGGCGGAATCCAACCTGCCCGAGGCACGTCTGAACGGCGAAAAAGCGCGGACGGTATTCCAATGGCGAAGCTATGCAGATGCGGTTGAAAAAGGTTATTCGCTCGACGCGAGCATTGATACCGCCAACCCGCAAAGTGCCGTGCCCAAGCCTGACATCCGCAAAACGAATGTAGGATTAGGGCCAGTAGCGGTTTTTGGGGCAAGTAACTTTCCGTTTGCATTCTCGACGGCGGGCGGAGACACGGCGAGTGCTATTGCCGCGGGTTGTCCCGTTATCGTGAAGGCACACCCCGGCCATCCGAAAACGTCGCAGATTATGGCGGATGCCATCAGTCGCGGGGTTGCCAAAAGCGGTTTTCCGGAAGGGACATTTGCCCATATTTTCACTGAAACCATTGAACAAGCGCAGGCATTGGTAGCTCATCCGGTGATCAAGGCGGTCGGTTTTACCGGCTCGAACCGTGGTGGGCTGGCATTGGTGGAAGTTGCCAACAAGCGTAAGGAGCCTATTCCGGTATTTGCCGAAATGGGAAGCATTAACCCGGTATTCCTGCTGCCAGGCAAGCTGGGCATAGCTGCTACCGAGTTGGCGAAACAATATGCGGGATCTCTGACATTGGGCGTAGGTCAGTTCTGTACCAATCCCGGATTGTTGATCACCGAAGATAACCCTGCGTTGGAAGGCTTCATCGAAGCATTGAACCAGGAGATTGTCAATATCCTTCCCGCACCCATGCTGAATGCGGGCATCGCAGTCGCATATCGTGGTAATCGCGAGAAAGTGATCGGTCAAACCGGCGTCGAGCTGGTAGCAATAGCAGCTGTCGAGGCGGCGGATGGACAAGGTGCTGCAACAGTGGCAACTGTTTCCGGCGTGGACTTCCTGATCAACGACGAGTTGCAAACCGAAGTTTTCGGTCCGTTCGCATTGATCGTGAAATGCCGGAATGCGGAAGAGGTGTTGGCGGTAACTGAGAAACTACACGGCCAGCTGACTGCAACATTGCTGGCGACCAGTGAAGACCTGGCTTCGCACCGCGAGTTGGTGGCTGCTATTCAGAACAAATGCGGCCGCATTATCTTCAATAACTTTCCTACGGGTGTTGAAGTGTGCAAATCGATGCACCATGGCGGGCCATTCCCGTCGTCGAGCAACAGCCAGTTTACATCGGTAGGCCCGGATGCGATCAAGCGGTTTACCCGCCCGTTGAGCTTCCAGAACTGGCCCGACGAGTTTTTACCCGATGAATTGAAAAACACCAACCCGCTAGGAATCTGGCGGACGGTGGATAATGAGGTGACAAAGGAGGCGATAGGGCTTTAAGCTTTAGGCTGTAGGCACAGATACTGGTAAACAAACCCGGCCTACAGCTTAAAGCTTATCCTAAAGCTTCGATCAAAAACAAACCCGGCCTAAAGCATACAGCTTAAAGCCTAGAGCCCTTTTATGCGTAAGACTTTTTTCTGTATCGATGCCCACACCTGCGGGAACCCCGTACGGGTAGTCGCAGGTGGCGGGCCGCTGCTTGAGGGCAACAGCATGATGGAGCGCAGGCTCCATTTTTTGAGGGAATTCGACTGGATCCGCAAGGGCCTGATGTTCGAGCCGCGCGGCCACGATATGATGAGCGGCAGCATTCTCTATCCGCCCGTCGATCCGGCGAACGACATCGGAGTATTGTATATTGAAACCAGCGGCTGCCTGCCTATGTGCGGCCACGGGACGATTGGTACGGTGACGATTGCCATTGAAGAAGGCCTGGTAACGCCCAAAGTACCGGGTAAGCTGCGCCTCGAAACGCCTGCCGGATTGGTGTTGGTGGAATATGTGCAGGAAGGCCGGAAGGTGAAGTCCGTCAAACTGATCAATATCAAATCATTTCTCGCAGCTGAAAAACTCACGGTCGAATGCCCTGACCTAGGCACATTGACTGTCGATGTTTCCTACGGCGGCAACTTCTACGCCATCGTTGATCCGCAGGAAAATTTTAAAGGCATTGAAAACTACACTGCCGACCAGCTGATCAGCTGGAGCCGGGTGTGCCGGAAGCGAATGAACGAGCAATACCAGTTTGTCCATCCCGAAAACGAGCATATCAAAGGCCTGAGCCATTTCCTCTGGACCGGCGCACCGCTCGACCCGACTTCCACCGCACGTAATGCCGTGTTCTACGGCGATAAGGCTATCGACCGGTCCCCATGCGGTACGGGTACCTCCGCGCGTATGGCGCAATGGCACGCGAAAGGCAAGCTCAAAAAAGGCGACCGTTTCGTGCACGAAAGCATTATCGGGTCCAAATTCATCGGAACCGTGGAGGAAGAAACAACTATCGCCGGCAAGCCCGCCATAGTTCCGGGGATCGAAGGATGGGCCGTGATCACCGGGCATAATACCATCTTCATCGACGACGAGGAAGATCCTTATGCATTCGGGTTTCAGGTGATTTAAAGGGCTTTAGGCTGTAAGCTTTAAGCAATAAGCTAATGCTTTATATCCTGAACTAAAGTAATAGAGTTAAAAATAGCTTTAAGCTTATAGCCTAAAGCTTAAAGCAATAAGCCAATGCTTAAAGTAATACAGTTAAAAATAGCTTAAAGCTTACAGCCTAAAGCTTAAAGCAAAACAAAAACAATGAACACCAAAAAAGGCACCTCCGTCATCATCGGTGGCGGAATTTCGGGTCTGGCTTCGGCCTATTATTTGCTCAAAAGCGGATGGAAAGTGACGTTGCTCGACAAGGGCGATTTGTTCGATAATTGCTCCATCGGCAATGCGGGGATGATCGTGCCGAGCCATTTTATACCGCTCGCTGCCCCGGGCATGATTTCGAAGGGTATTAAATGGATGTTCAACAGCCGCAGCCCTTTTTATGTAAAGCCATCGCTCGATTTTTCGCTGATTTCATGGGGGTTGAAATTCATGAAAGCGGCTACCGAAGCTAACGTCGAGCGCGCAGCCCCGCATTTGCGCGATTATCATTTGTTGAGTAAAAAGCTGTACGAAGACCTCGCCCGCGACGAAAACCTGGATTTTGGGCTGGAAGAAAAGGGCATATTGATGCTCTATAAATCCGACAAGACCGGCGAAGAGGAAATCCACGTTGGCAAACAAGGCCGGCAGCTAGGTCTTGACATCGATATACTCAATCGCGAGCAGGTGCAGGCATTGGAACCGGGTATTAAACTCGATGTAGCCGGCGCCGTGCATTACCGCTGCGACGCGCATTTATACCCGACTGCATTGGTTAATGGTTTGATCAAGAACATTACCGCGCAAGGTGCGGAAATAGTCAAAAATGCCGAAGTAACGGGTTTTGACATTCAAAACGGGGAAATCAAGCGAGTAAAAACAGCTGCCAAAACTTACGAAGGCGATTTGGTAGTGATGACCGGCGGCTCCTGGCTTCCGCAGCTTGCCAAACAAGCCGGACTATCCATTCCGGTAATGCCCGGTAAAGGTTACTCTTTCATGGAGCCAAATGCGGAGCATCCGATCGTTCATCCCGCATTGCTCCTCGAAGCCCGGGTGGCCGTAACGCCTATGAACGGGCAGGTCCGCTTTGGCGGTACGATGGAACTCGCGCCGCTGAATAATCAGATCAACATGAACAGGGTAGAGGGGATCGTCAATTCAATTCCGCAATATTACCCCGAACTGAATGTGGCTGTTCCTCAAAAGGACCGCATCTGGTACGGTTTCCGCCCGTGCTCACCGGACGGTCTGCCTTATTTGGGTTATTCCAAAAAGCTGAGCAACCTGATCGTCGCTGGCGGCCATGGCATGATGGGTATCAGCCTCGGGCCCGGAACCGGGAAAATCGTGGCTGAACTGGCCGAACGTGTAAAACCTTCCGTGGATGTGGCGCTCTACGACCCTGAGCGGTATCAATAGGCAGCATTTCTGGGGCCATTTTATCGAGTGGGTGGGGCGGGGATATTGTGAGTAGTCCAAATACTTCGTAGTTTACACAGTTTAACACCTGACCTAATAACCTATTACCCCTTATGCCACAAGAAAACACCTCTTTCAAGCCCTCATTAGGTCTCGTTGACGCCACTATGCTCGTTGCCGGCAGTATGATCGGATCGGGCATTTTTATTGTCAGCGCCGACATCATGCGCAATACCGGAAGTGTTGGCTGGCTGATGTTCGTGTGGCTTATCACCGGTTTCATGACGCTCACCGCCGCATTAAGCTACGGCGAGCTCAGCGCGATGTTTCCAAAGGCTGGTGGTCAGTATATTTATCTCAAAGAAGCATATAATCCCCTGATCGGTTTTCTGTACGGTTGGAGCTTTTTCACCGTCATTCAAACTGCCACTATCGCTGCGGTAGCCGTGGCATTCGCCAAATTTACCGCTTACCTGATCCCGCAATTCAGCGAAGACCTGGTTGCACTGGATCTCGGGTTTCTCAAAATAAGTCCCGCCCAGCTGCTGTCCATTGTCGTCATAGTGGTGCTGACGTTTACAAATACACGTGGCGTGAACAGTGGTAAAATTATTCAAACCACATTTACATTAACCAAGCTTCTCAGCCTTCTCGGCCTGATCGTTTTTGGGTTGATTTTCATGAAACCCGAAGTATGGGCGGCCAACTGGGGCGAGGGGATGTGGGATTTGCACAAGCTCACTCCGGATGGCAGCATAGAATCCTACACCACCATTGCCGCTTTCGGCGCTATTGCAGCGTCTATGGTAGGCTCTATTTTCAGCAGCGATTCCTGGAATAACGTGACATTCATCGCGGGCGAAATCAAAAACCCGCAACGCAATATCGGTCTCAGCCTCGCATTAGGTACTATCATAGTTACAGTCATTTACGTGCTCACCAACGTGATGTACACCGGCGTGCTCTCTTTGCAGGAAATTGCCGCCGCTGACAAAGACCGCGTCGCAGTTTCCGCGTCGCACGTCATTTTCGGGAATGCCGGCACGATCGTGATCGCAGTCATGATCATGATCTCTACTTTCGGTTGCGACAACGGCCTCATCATGTCGGGTGCCCGTGTGTATTACTCGATGGCGAAAGACGGCTTGTTTTTCAAAAAAGTAGGACAATTGAACAAGAATGCCGTGCCAGAAATCGGTCTTTGGCTGCAATGCGTAATCGCCTCGTTGTGGGCGCTCAGCGGAAAGTATGGTAACCTGCTGGATATGATCTCCTTCGTGGTAGTGGTGTTCTACATGCTTACCATCATCGGGATATTCATTCTCCGTAAAAAACGCCCCGACGCGCCGAGGCCGTACAAGGCATTCGGTTACCCGTTCTTACCTGTCATTTACATTATTATGGGCGTGGCATTCTGCGTGCTGCTCATTATCTACAAACCTGAATATACCTGGCCCGGATTGATCATCGTGCTGCTGGGGATACCAGTTTATTACATGGTGGCAAAGAAAGATGTCGCGCCGGTTGAGTAGGAATAAATTTGTAAAAAGGTTAATGCGAGTCTGACATTGGCTCAGACTCGCATTAACCTTTTTGGTTTGTTGATGAAGTGCCCGGATTACTTTTCCAGCAACTCGTCCAGATTATCAAGTGCCATCGTGAAGCCTTCCTTGAAGCCCATCTGCATGATCTGCTCGATGTCTTCATATTTGTCATACTGAATCACTACCGAAACAGTGGTTGTGCCATTGGCTTCGGTGAAAGTATTCGTCCAGGTCGACCGGGCGAACTCCTCATTGAGTGTCCCGTTCTCGTCGCAGAATGCATCGATCCCCGAGAAGCTTTTCTGTGGATTGATCGTCTTGTAATCGAGTTTGGCCCAATGTTCTTCGCCTTCCGGGCCTACCATCGCGTAAAGCCAGGTGCCGCCTTCGCGGAAATCCATGGATTTGGTCCGCGCTTTCCACGGGCGTGGTGCCCACCATTGGTCGAGCAGTTCGCTTTGTGTCCAGGCTGCCCAAACCTTTCCCACCGGAGCGGCAAATTCCCGTTCTACATTGACACGGCTATTCTCCTTGTCTACCGAAAAATTCATTACTAAGCTACTTTTCATTTGAATCGGAATTTAGGTTGATTAATAATTGATCTAATTGATTAAAACGGTCTTCCCAGTGTTTTTTGAACTGTGTCAACCAGTGGTCGAACTCTTTCATTTTGACCGGATTGAAATAATAATGGATCTCCCTCCCGACCTTGTTCTGCGTCAATAGCTCACAATCGGCGAGTACCTTAATGTGCTTCGAAACCGCCTGCCTGGAAGTATCAAAATGTTCTGCCAGCGCATTAGGCGTCATGGACTGCGTCGCGATCAACACCAGAATCGCCCTCCGCGTAGGGTCCGCAATAGCTTGGAATATATCTCCTTTCATACTCGATCGAAATACGCAACTTGATGGTTGCAAATATATATGCAACTTTTGAGTTGCGCAAATTTTTTGGAATTTATTTTGATCTGCTTGCACAGAAGTCTTTATCGTAAAGTAATTTTTCTGCACATTGGGTCATAATCGCACCTTAAAAATCTGAACTATGAAAAGTATGTACAACTTCCTGACGTCTAGGGCGTTGATTGCCGCTGTGGTCATCTCTTTTACATTTGCAGGCTGTCAGGAAACTTCCGTAGAAAACCAGTCGTCCACACCTTCGGAACCTTCCGGCAGTTCGTTGCGGACCAGTGGTGAAAGTGAATTTGTGGATGGGGAATTGCTGATCCAGTTTAAGGAAGGCGTGTCGGCAACTGCGAAGCAAAAGGCTTTCGACAAAGTGAAGGGGCAACCCGTAGAGAAAATCCTGACAAAGGCGATGGAACGGGCAGGTAAGAAAGAAGGGCTGGCCCTGGTAAAGGTTAATAAAAATGTGTTGGAGGCCATTGCCGAACTCAATGGCACGGAGGGCGTGGAGTTCGCCGAACCCAATTATGTGTATTACCATACGGCCGTTTCGACGGATACTTATTTTACAAACGGGTCGCTCTGGGGAATGTACGGCCCGACGACGAGCCCAGCGAGCACTTACGGGAGTAATGCGGCGGCGGCATGGGCGGCTGGCAAAACCGGTCTCACTTCGGTTTACGTAGGTGTGATCGACGAAGGTATTCAACTCACGCACCCCGATCTCGCTGGCCAGGTTTGGGTTAATCCTGCGGACCCCGCAGACGGCGCCGACAACGATGGGAATGGCCTTGCAGACGATACTAATGGATGGGACTTTGCCAATAACGATGCGTCCATCTACGACGGAGGGACCAAAGGCTCGCTCGACGACCACGGCACGCACGTGTCGGGCACAATTGGCGGAAAAGCGGATGGACAGGGGGTAGTTGGTGTAAACTGGAACATCAGGCTGATTTCAGCGAAGTTTCTAGGTCGCCGTGGCGGCACAACGGCCAATGCGGTAAAGGCTGTGGACTATCTCACCAACCTGAAAAATCGCGGGATTAATATCGTGGCCAGCAACAATTCCTGGGGTGGCGGAGGCTATTCACAAGCACTTTATGACGCTATCGCCCGCGCCAATAATGCGGGAATCATGTTTATCGCTGCTGCCGGTAACGCCGGGACGAACAACGACGTTACAGCCAGCTATCCTTCCAACTACAATCTCCCCAATGTGATTGCAGTGGCAGCGATCGATAAAAACGGTGCCCTGGCAAGTTTCTCCCAGTATGGTGCAACTACCGTAGACATTGGGGCGCCTGGGGTTGCGATCAACTCGACTACGGCCTATAACACTTATTCGTCTTACAACGGCACTTCTATGGCGACCCCTCACGTGACGGGAGCCGTGGCCTTGTATGCGTCTACGCATCCGGGTGCGTCTGTCGCTCAGATCCGCAATGCTATTTTGTCGAGCGCCGTACCGACGCCTTCATTGGCTGGTAAGACGGTTACTGGTGGTCGGCTGGATGTAAATGCGGCTTTGAATAAGTAGGTTAGTTGAACTTTTAAGAGTGGGGAATGGCACTGCGCTGTTCCCTTTTTTGATAGGAACGTTTTGAGCTGTGAAATCGCGAATCAGTAGATATGTGTTAACTTGCGACGTTGTTACAGTTACATTTTAACCTTCCTATGATTCGTCTGCAAACTCTTATTCTTGTTACCATTCTATGTTCTCTATTTGACTCAGAAGCTGTTTGTCAGGATTTAACTGATGTTCGATGGGTATCGACCGATACCACCGTTGGTTCAGTACAAGTTGTGGCTTATTGGAAGAAAGGGGAGAAAAAGAAATACCGCGCTTCGAAGGTAGTCAAGAAGTTCAAGGGGGACAGCCTGATCTCGGAACAGAAAGACTTTGATGCTATTGTGGAATTTGAGGTATCAGACTCGACCGATAAGTCCTATGCAATGACGTATCGGATGCTTGAAAATAAACGTGATACCTCACTTGATACGTTGAAGGGGCTTGATTTGTGGAATGTCAAAAATGAAGATCTCGTATTACGTTATGAAACAGATGCAAATGGTGCTTTTGAATCATTTGCGAACCGTGAGGCGATTGAAGGAAAGTTGGGCGAGTTTTCTCAAATCCTAACAAAAATTGCGCAGGAGAAGTTGAAAGGAGAAGGAGAGAAAAAGGCATTAGCCTCTGTGGTAGATAAAATGGCGGGAGGTAAGGCTCTTTTCGGCAGTGTATACGAAACGTTTATCAGCCAGTTTCATAATTTTCACGGCTACAAGACGGGCCTAAACGATACCCTAAATTATCAGGAAGGTATCATGAATCCCCTCATAGGCAAAAAGATCAATTTTGATTGCTATCTGTACCTTGCCTCTCTCGACTCTCTTGGCATGGCTCGATTTGATGTGGATAAATATGCCGATATGAGCAATTTTGTGAATGATTACACGGCGTTCCTTAAAAAGACAAGAGAAGAGTCTGGCTTGAACCCTGACATGGTCGGGGACAGTGCTTTGCAGAATTTAAATATGAAAATGCATACTTACATGACCACAACTATCGATCTGGACTCCGGCTGGCCAACCTTTTCTAACGTTACCCGATCAGTGGCAGTTGTGCGTGAAAAGCCTGAGGAAACGGAGTATAAGGATGAAATTTGGGAGTTGGATAGTGATTTAGAGGATTTGTAGCGGGTTATTTTCGATAACTGCTTCTGCCGGTAGTATTGTGCTTGGCCTAAAGATCGATTGTGCATCGTGTCGATACACTTTGCAAAATAGGCCCGGGCGTGATTGACCAGGTCAAGGCTTTCGTCCGATGGATCGTCAACAAATGCTTTGAGTGCGTTCTCGAAGCCCACGTTTAACAGATTCCGATGAAAGCTCTTCTCTCAATTCTTTCAAATCCGGCGCATGGGGACCGGCAGTATTGCCAGGCCTTACGTACTGTTTCGTCATTCACGGAAAATGGTATCGTGGCTACCATAATGGATTAAACACCATTGCGCGGGGGGCAGCGGTAAGCGCGGCAAGTAGTATCAAGCCCGAACTCACGAATTATTGGAAATCGGTTCGATGATCGGAAAATGTGCCATTCGGGTTAAATAGGTAAGCCCGTTTGTTTTCTTTTATTTCGGCTAGTATTCTTTCCGTGTCGGGAGTTTTAGTGATCATTTCCTTAACCTGTAAATAAAGCAACTCTCCAACAGTGATACCTACCTTATCCTTATCAAATTCGAGTTGAGGAAGGTCTGCTTTTATTTGGTAACCACTTTTGTCGGAGATTTCTGAAAAAAATACAGGTCTGTTTTTGATGCTTAGGTTGCAATGGGTCGCGATTGCAAACAGCTCGCACATCTGGAAATGGGTTACCGGTGCAGTAATTTTTCGGAGAGTTTCGGCGAGAGCGTTTAGGACGGCACATGAGTCATTCAAGACACATATTATCACCTTTTCATCCATGCGAAAGAGTATTGTCTGCGCAGCTGTGTTGTCATGAAAGTAAAATTGGGGAATCGAGTCATGCTGAATGCCAGGTATGATAAAAACAGAGCCCATCGCTTGTGGAGTGATTTGTGCAGCTGTATAATAGGCTCTCGCAATACAGTGAATATGATGCATTGATTCCCACATATAGGATGCGCCAATTTTAGGACTCTGTTTCCTTTTGTCCATGGACCAATCAAAATGCATATCTTTCAAGTGTGTCTTTAAAAAGATAAGATTTAGCCATTGGAACAGGAGGTTGATATTCTGATGTGAATTTGTCAGTGCGAGAGTAAATTCGTTGAACGGCAATTTTAGCAGCTTACTCATCGGAATCTCCACTTTGTCTCCCAGCTCCGAATTGCAGTCTTTACAACATGGAATGGTGTATTTGCCGTAAAGTTGACCCAATTGGTTTGGAAGGTTTATGATTTGACTATGTAGCTGATACCTTGCCAACAGCCAATCAGGGAGAATATGCTCATTGTTGAATTCTTTCGAATTAGGCGGCGCACCACAAATAAAGCAATGGTTCTGAAGTACAATTTTTTCGTAAAATTCCTCGACACTGAATAGCACTGTTCGGCCATCATCAGTTTTTACGCTGTCATATTCCATTACCTTATTGTTTGGAAAAGTATGAGGCTAAAATACACATTATTAGTTGTTTAAGATAATGGTCATTATCCCCCGCCCCGGAATTTTAACCCCACCCTTCAAACTCCCAACCTTCTCCCTTCTCATATCAACCCCGTTCTCCCCGGTAGTCAAATAAACCTCCGCATCCCTCACTCGAAACCCACTGACCTCCGGCTTCAAGACCCGCTCCTCGTTCCCATAATTAATAGCCACCAGCACGACCTGCTTCTCGTTCGCGTAGGCCGATACCATCAAATCCTGTGCAATTTGCTCGTTGCTTAGCTTGTCGCCACGCACGATATTCAGCCGGTACATTCCCGGGCGGATGAAGCGGCTGTAATGGCCCAAAGCCCACAAATTCTTGGTGGCGGTGATGGTGCCATCGGTATATTCTTTGTTGGCGGGTTTAAGCGCAATGAGGTAATATCGCGTGTCGAAATCCGGGTTACCGGGCTCCCAGCTGTTCCAGAGCTGCCAGGCAGCGGCGTTCCCGTACACGAGGTCGTCGTGGATGACTTTGGAGAGGAACAGGGCGCAGTCAATGGCGGGGATGCGGCCGGTTTTGCCTTCGCGGTAGCCGTCGGCGAGCATGGAGTATTCGGTTTGCCAGAAGGTGACGCCGTATTTGGCGGTCGTGTCGGCCACGTGGCGGCGGATGGCGATGCGGGCGCTGTCGCCTTTGTCGGTGAAGTAGCTGTGGCCGCCGATGAGGGGCGGGAGGTGTTTCAGGTTTTTGAGGGCCAGCTTGCTATCAGGATTGAAAAAGGCTTGCGTTTGTTGGGTCGCGTTACCGGTTTTGCCATAGAGGAAATCGAGCTGGGCGGCTTCGGACAGGAGGATTTTGGAGGTCGAGCCGGTGGCGGTCAATGCGCTGTCGAGGGCTTTGGTGACGTGGGCGATCTCGTCGTTGCGCCAGGAGCTGCCTTCCTGCTTGGCGCCTTGCCCGGCGGCGTGGTACCAATCCCATTGCGGCTCGTTGACGGGGCTGATGTAGTTGAAATGCAAACCCTCATCATCGAAATGCCTCAAAACGGTTGCCAGGAATCCGGCATAATCGCCATAATGCTGCGGTTTGAGGTTCGAGAGATAGTCTTTCGTTGTCTTATATCCCAAACCATTCTTCGTAAACTGCACCGGCGGTGTGTTGGAGAATGCGATCAGGTTTTCGACGCCATACTCCTTTGCTTTTTTGGTAAACCATAAATAACCGGCTTGTTTCGACCAGTCGTACGTGCCATCCGGGCGCAGGAAGCATTCAACGCGTTTTCGAAAGTCGGTAATGCCGCTGCTGTCGCCCTGCTCGGCTGTGCCGCCGCCGATGTTGAAACGCCAGGCCGAAAGTCCGATGCCTTTGGGATTGCCATTGGCGTCGAATTCTTTACTGAAAAGCCATTCCGCCATTTGCTCGCGGTTTTGGGCGGGCCAGTTTTTGGCAATGCCTTCGGTAAACCATGCTCCGGCGGCACCGAAGTTGTCGATCTGCTGAGCTTGGTTTTTTGTATTGATTTTAATGACGAGTTCACGCGGTTTCTGGGCGTGAAGCGTATGAATTGCAAAGAATGAAAGCGTGAGAAGCAGCGTTTTCTTCATTGTTAAGGGATTAGCATCAATTTAATTTAGAATACATTTAGACCCATCGCCAACAGGATCAGCACAACCGCCCAGCCGGCGATTTGGAGCGGTATCGAGTGTTTATAACTGCCCATTAGCCGCTGTTTCCGGCTTGCAACGAGCAGAATGGCGAGGGCAATGGGCAGTACAAAGCCATTTAAGGTACCCACAAAAACCAGCACTTTCACCGGCCGACCGACGAGCAGGAAAATGACCGTCGAAATAAGGATAAAAACAATGGTAATATAGGACTGATATTTCTCGACAAGCGGATGAAATGACCTCAGAAATGAAATGGAAGTATATGCCGCACCCACCACGGAAGTAATGGCGGCTGCCCAGATCATCAACCCGAACAGCTGTCTGCCGAATGTCCCGGCTGCATTTTCGAATACGGAGGCGGCAGGATTTTCGGGATTAATGCGCGCACCGGCGAGGATAATGCCTAGCGTGGCAAGGAAGAGCAGATAACGGATCATCGCGGTGATGAGTATGCCGGTAGATGCGCCGCGGTTGACTTCCTTCAACGCACTTTCGCCCCGCACGCCCGAGTCGAGCAGGCGGTGCGCGCCCGCGAAGGAAATGTATCCGCCCACGGTCCCGCCCACGAGGGTAAGGGTAGCGATAGGGTCGAATTTTTCGGGGAAAAAGGTATGTCGGATCGCGCTGCCCAATGGCGGGTGCGCGGTGAACGCGACGTAGATGATGAGTGATATCATAACGAAACCCAGGACTTTGGCGAAAATGTCCATGGCTTTGCCGGCCTCCTTAAACAGAAAAATGCCGATAGCCATGGCTGCGCTGATAATGGCGCCGGTTTGGACGGAAACGCCCGTCATGGCTTCCATGCCGAGGCCCGCACCGGCGACGTTGCCGATGTTAAAAGCTAACCCGCCCGCGACAATGAGAAATGCGAGAAGGTAGCCTAGGCCCGGGAAAAGGTCGTTGGCGAGGTCCTGGGCACGTTTACCGGAAACGGTGATGATTTGCCAGATGTTGAACTGGACGGCGAGGTCGATCAATATCGATAGCAAAATGATAAAGCCGAAGCTGGTCGCCAGCTTTTCGGTGAAGACGGTCGTTTGCGTCAGGAAACCTGGGCCTACCGCGGAGGTGGCCATGAGGAATGCGGCGCCTAGCAGGGCGTTTTTGTTTTTTGACATATTAAAATTTAAACACTATACCCACCGCCCCCGGGCGTTTCAATAGTCAAAACATCTCCCGCATTCACTTTCAGACTACAAATCCCGGGTAGTTCACTCACTGAACCATTTGAAAAAAGTGTATGCTTTCCGCAAAGCCCATCTTCACCTCCCTGCATTCCATAAGGGGCATATCGCCGGTGCTGGCCAAGCAACGTAACCTGCAATGGCGCCAGAAATTCCAGTTTCCGCACGATGCCATCCCCGCCGTGCCAACGCCCCGCGCCGCCCGAACCGCGACGAACGCCAAATTCCAAAAGCCGCACCGGATACTTTCGTTCCAGCTGTTCGGGATCGGTAATGCGCGTATTGGTCATATGCTGATGTACCGCCGAACGCCCGTTGAACCCATTCCCCGCACCTACGCCGCCGCCGATTGTTTCGTAATACCCGAATTGCTCATTCCCGAAAAGAAAGTTGTTCATCGTACCCTGGCTGCAAGCTGCCATCCCGAATGCCTTCAACAAAGTATCGACCAGTCGTTGACTCACTTCCGTATTGCCGCCGACTACCGCAGGGCATTGCCACGGGTCGTCGGAAAACTGCGGGTGCAGGAAGCTGTTGTCGGGCAGTTTGATCTCCACGTCCTGCATTAAGCCGTCGTTAAGGGGGATTTCCTTTGCTACCAAAAGCCTCAATACGTACAGAATGGCACTGTGCAGAATGGAGATATTGGCATTGAGGTTATTCGGATGCACCGCCGATGTACTGGTAAAGTCGAAAACCTGCTTATTATCGGATATGTTGATTTTTACAGCTATCCGATGATTGTCGTCCAGCAGTTCCGAAGCTTCGAAAAACTGCCCCTGCAATGGCTTTAATGCATTCCGAAGCTGCGAAACGGCGGTTTGTTTCAGCAGTTCCATGTATTTCCGGACCGTTTTCAATCCGTGGTTTTCCACCAGTTTCAGCAACTGTGCGCTGCCCTTTTTCAATGCCGACAATGCGGCAATGATATCGGCTTCGTTGGAAAGGAAAGACCGGGTAGGATAGGGGCCCGTCGTGAACAAGTCCCGCAATGCCTCCCATTGAAATTCACCCGCCTTCACCAGGTATTGCGGCACAATCACCACGCCCTCTTCTGCCAGGCAGGTTGCATCCGGCGGCATCGAGCCCGGTGTTTTGCCGCCGATCTCCGCATGATGTGCCCGGTTAATCACATACCCGACGCACGTTTCATCCTGTGTAAATACCCCGGCAATCAAAGTAATATCCGGCAAATGCGACCCGCCGTAACGCGGATGGTTGGTAATCACCACGTCACCGGGGCCGATCGCGATGGCCTCGCGCACGAGGCGCCCGCATATGCCCATGCTACCCAGGTGCACGGGAATGTGCTGCGCGTTCACGAGGAGCTCGCCCCTGGCGTCGAGCAGTGCGCAGGAGAAATCGAGGCGCTCTTTGACATTGACAGAAAACGCCGTTCGCTGCAACTGGACGCCCATTTCGTCGGCAATGGCCTTGAAGCGGTTCGTGAAAAGCTGCAATGCGACTTCCTCGCTCTGCCTTTCGGCCTGGGATTGTGCAGTCTCCGTTTTCCAGGCAATGGCGTCCTGGCTGTGCTGGACCACGAGTTTCCAGCCTTTCGTTAAGTAAGTTGTTGACGTATTGTTGAGAAGAATGGAAGGCCCTTCCAGCTGGTCGCCGGGTTGAAGGTTGTCCCATTCGAAAACGGCCGTTTCGGGCAGCTTCAAATCATTCAAAAATGGCTTATGGTAACTTGAATGCGCTGCTTTCCGGCCATTTTCAATGACTAACAATGGTTCAATGCGGGGGCCTCGCTCCTGTGCTTTCAGTTTGATGCTTTCCAGTTCCACCACGGCATTGGCGGGGAAATAACCGAATTGGGTCCGGTAAGTTTCTTCAAAGACAGCGAGCGTCGTGTCGCCCGACCAGGGTATTTCAACTGTGTTTTCCTGGCCTGAAAAACGCAGGTAAACATGGTAAAATACTGTTTCAAAAGCCTCTACGCCCTGGTTTTGCAAAATATCGGCGGCTTGCTTTTCCAAAACATCCTGCCAATGGGCAATGCTTTTCGCAGCTTCGGGCCACGGCAATAGGATCTGTTTGGAAACAATCGTGCTGATCAGCGCCTCGCCAATGCCTGCCGCGCTGAAAAGCCCGCCATCGTACGGCAGTAGCACCGTGTCCATATCCAGTAATTCGGCCAGCTGGCACGCGTGCAAGCCTCCCGCCCCGCCGAAGGTTACCAGGGCAAATGCATTGGGATTAATGCCTTTCTCCACGGAAATCTTGCGGATCGCGTCGCCCATTTTCTCGTTCGCAATGCTTTCCAGGCCGGTAAGGATTTCGGTATGGCTTAGCAGGTTGCCGGTTTGGGATTGCATACCGGTGCGCAGTTCTTCCAGTCTCGCAATGGCGGCTTCTGCGTTAATGGGAATGCTGAATTTCGATGTTTCCAGTTTGCCCAGCAGCAGATTGATATCCGTGACCGTTAGCGGCCCGCCAGCGCCGTAGCACGCCGGGCCCGGCGATGCACCGGCACTTTCTGGCCCGACTTGCAGTGAAAAACCATCAAACCAGCAAACAGACCCCCCGCCCGCAGCCACGGTTTCAATGGCCAGGGTAGGGTTATGGAATTCAATACCGTCGATTTCGGTGATGTATTTCAATTCCGGTTGCCCGTCGATCAGCGCTGTATCCGTGCTGGTTCCGCCCATATCGAAGGTAATGGCCTTAGGGAAGCCCAGTTTTTGTGCAAAATTGGTGGCTGCGACCATCCCGCCGGCCGGGCCGCTCAGCAAACTGTCTTTCGCACGGAAGCCGCTCATTTCGGAAAGGCTGCCGGTGCTGGTCATGACTTGCAGGCTACCGCTGTTCAACGCCTGCCGGATGTTGGTCAGATATTGGTCGAGGATCGGGTCGAGGTAAGCGTTGACTACCGCGGTCTGAGTTCTTCTCAGATAGTGCGAGAAAGGGAAAAGCTCAGAAGATGTGGAAATGTATTGGGCTCCCTGCCCGGCAAACCAATCTGCTACCTGCTTTTCATGGTCGGAGTTTTGATATGAATGCAGCAGGGAAAGAGCGACTGACTTGTAATCAAAAGGTTGTCTAATGGAATTAAAATCGGATAATTGGAATGGACTAATTACATTCCCGTCCGCGTCAAGCCGCTCATCCACTTCGAGAACTTCGCTGTAAAGCAGCTTCGGTTCGGGGATATCAAGCTGAAAAAGCGACGGGCGTTGCTGGTTGCCGATATAGAGCAAATCTTTGAAACCCTTTGTAACGACCAGCAAAGTTTTAGCGCCTTTCCGTTCAAGCAGCGCATTGGTACCCTTAGTGGTACCCAATCGCATCGCAATGGGCGGGAGCGGCTGGTCGAGCGGCGTCCGAGTCAGCAGCCGTGCTGCGAGAATGGGTGCTTCTTCGCCTGTGGTTATTTCAAAATCAGCGGGCTGGACAAATGCCAGATCGTCGGGTAATGTGATTGTGTGTTGCTGCCGGTCGATGCTTGCAATGCGGCTATGCGCATTGTTACCGTGCAGTTTAAATGTGTAGTTTTTGAAGAGATCGCCGTCGTACGGCCAGGAGGCTTCGAACCGGTAAGTATTTGGACTCAATTTTCCGGTAATGCGGCCGCGTAGGCAACTGGAACTGAGTACTTTGATGCGCGTTTTGTTTCCGGTCGGATCAATAGCCAGGCAATCGGTAAAAGTCCCGCCCGTATCGATCCAGATTTGCCAGGTTTGGGTAATCGTATTTTCCAAGTTAAGGGATTTATGGCAAGCGTTTGTTTGATTCCCAATTTACCCATTTCAGCGTACAGGAGGTATTTTTACACCAATTTAAATATCTCTGAAACCCTTCTGATATTCTCCCGGGGACATGCCGGTCGTTTTTTTGAATACCCGGTTGAAATTCGTCACATGGTCAAACCCGGTCTGGTAGCAGATATCGGAAAAGCTGTCGAACTTGCCGGAAAGGATGATTTTGCAAGCCTCGTTGATCCGTACTTCGTTCAGGAAACTTACGAAGGTTTTGTCGGTATGCTTCTTGAAATACCGGCAGAATGCCTGGGGCGTGAGGTTGGCGATCTCGGAGATTTCAGCCAGAGAAATGTGGCGCTTGTAGTTGGTGACGAGGTATTGGAAAATGCGGTCCATGCGAATACCTTCGACTTCGGAAATGACTTGCTCGCTGTTGCTGGTAGCCAGCGGTTTCAGATCGCGGGTCGTCGAGAACTGGTAGAGTAGCTTGATAAATGCCGCAACCCGCTGACTTTCTTTGTGGTGGATGATTTCTGAAATGATATTCTGCACAGCCTCCCGCGCTTCTTCGGGGATTTGAAAACCATTATGGACCCCGTGGACGAACTTCCGGATGTTGGCCATCTCCGGCAGGCTCAGGATATTTTGGGATAAGTAATTGGGATCGAAAAAGATGGAAACGGAGTGGATCTGCCTGGGTTCGTCGGGATTGAAGTATGACTCGTCGTTCTTGAAAATGTGCGACTGGTTGGCCCCGATAATATAAATGTCGCCCGATTCGAATCGCTGCATGTAATTACCCGCTACCAGGATTCCCGAACCTTCCACTACCCATTCGATCTGGACCTCTCGGTGACGGTGCAAATGCGGGTAGTAGTGCGGTAATTTTTCCTCCTGAACAACAATTGTACTTTCGCGGGAAACGGGAATGGTGAATTGTACGACTTTCATAATACTAAATATAAGCAGAAACGCCGAATGGTACCTCATGCGAGGGGTGTTTTCAAGAGATGTATTGCATTTTTAGGTTATCCAGGGCGTGACCGGTTTAGAGAGGCCAGCCGGGGTAGCAGCTACCTCCTGCGCATTGGCGACGTTGCCCGTGGGTCTTGGGAACGCGTCGCACATTTTGTGCTCTAAAATCAGCCATCCAGATTCGCAAAGGCACTTTTAGTGCCTTGCGAATCTGAACGTTGATGACTATACGCTAAACTTGAATTGCTTTTGAGCCAGAGGCCCATGCAGTTAAGAATTACAATCCTTTTTCCTTTACAACTTTCATGACCCCGGTCATCAGACGCCAGTGGCCAGGGAACGTACATACATACGGATAGTCTCCAACCTGATCGGGGACCACAAACTTCAAGCGGTAAGTCTGGCCGGGGTTCACGAGCGGTGTCGCGGCCAGAACCTGAGGGATATTGGGCACATAATTCTTCTCTGCGCCGTCTTTGGCGGTGATCATTTTGTCGGCAGCAGCGCCGATGATCTCGGTAGACTTGGGACGTCCTACCACGATGTTGTGCTGCATCGCATCCGGGTTTTCGAACACGATTTCAACTGTTTTACCAGCCACAGCTGTAAATTCGGTGACGGTGAACTTCATTTCTTCACGAATCGCTTTGATCGTCACGATCTGTACATTCGGATCAGCTGCAACTTCCTCTTTAATACCGTAAGATTCCAACAAGGTCGTATAGCGGCTGCTCAGGTCGTCGGGGATCGTGCTTTTAACGCTTGCCAGCAACTTACGGCCTTCGTCGTTCGCTGTTTCCTTGCGTTTCGGGTTCCAAGCTCCCAGGATGCCTTTAATGATCGCATTGCGGCCCTGAGCATCGAGTGATTGCGAGGTCTGGATAAGTTTCAGCACATCGTCGCCGCTTGCATAAGAAGTGTAGCCGCGTACGGTACGTTCCAGCGCGAAGTCGGAAAGGCGGTCGAGGCGACGCACTTCAAACGACTTGCTCATCGTGTTGTTTTTGTTCTCGTCTTTTTCGGGAACCACATTATCCACGTCCACAGTCGCCGTTACGTTCACTTTGCCCGCTTCATCGGAAGTAAAACCGAACGCAGTTTTCCATGGGCCGTTGTTACCTTCCACCAGCTTCACCGTTTCGCCGGGGGCGATGCCGTTAGTAAGCTGACGGCTGATGTAGTTGGTATTTAAAGAACGGCTGCGGATACCTACGTTCACCACGGGCACCTGCTCTTTGGTAACAGGTACTGAGCCAATGTTGGTAATTTCAATCGTTACCCTTGCATACTCACGTACGTAAGGTGTTTTGGGTTCAATGGTAATGTTCGTGATAGCAAGATCGGCAGTGCCTTGTACGGTCACTTTGCTTGCACCGTGGCCTTCGTGGTTCATAGCCGAGTGATCTGCGTGGCTGGCAGCGGCAGTCTGCTGGGTTGCACCCGCCGAACCAGCTTTCGCAACACGTTGAGCAAGGTATTTCTGACGCAAAGCTCCGTCATGCGAGTTCAGGATAGCGGCAAATGCATCCGGCATCCAGCGGTCTTCCACATTGGAATAGTTATCCAGCAATGCAAGTACAGCCGTTTCGATCTGCGGGCTTAAAGGGATTTCAGAGAATGCCAGGAGGGTGTTCAGCACTACCAGCGGCTCTTTGTCGTGCAACGCATCGGCGGCAAGCAATACTTCGCCGGTGGCTGCCGTGCGGGGAAGCACTTTTACAGCCGTTTTGCGTACGTCGTTGGATGGGTGTTTCAGCGCCTCAACCACTACCGGCAATACTTGCGGGTCAGCGATCGCATTCAAGCCTTCCAGCGTCCACAATGCATGGATAGCAGCAGTATTCAAGCCGATTTCGTCAACCGATTTGTCTTTAACAAATTCAACCAGTTTTGCCACCACATCTTTGTTTCCCCGCTCTACCAAAAGGCGTTGTGCGTGCTGGCGCCAGAACATATTGTTGTTTTTGAGAGTCGCAACGAGCTCTTCCGGACGCGATTTGCTCAACGCAACCGGCGTGTATTTCGGTGCATTCTTCCAGCCGATGCGGTAAAGGCGGCCGTGTGTAAAATCGCGCAATGGCGTTTCGTAGGCATTACCTTTACCGTTTTCGGAGCCTTTCGGGGTCGGGTTGTGCTGGATAATGTAGCTGTACCAGTCGGCTACCCAAACGGCGCCGTCCGGGCCTACTTCCGCGAACACGGGAGCAACCCATTCATCGGCACCTGCCAGGAGGTTGAAACCCAACTGATCTTCATAATCCGTACCTTTTTTCACCATCACGTTACGGTGCAGAATGTGGCCGGTGGGCTCTGAAACGAATGCGACTTTGTTCCAATATTCTTTCGGGTACGCACGGGCGGTGTAGAAGTTGTGGCCCGCTGCGGCTGTAAAGCCACCGAAAACGTCAACCTGACGCACTTTCGGCGTGATCGGCTGCATGTCTTTGTGGGTATCGGTGCTGCGGCTACCGTTGTCGACCTTGCTGGCCCCGAAATAGCGGTTTGGAATGGCGCTGTACCAGCCGTGCGAGTTGTTCGCGGTAGAACCGAACAGATCGCCAGCCTCGTTGAAGCCCAATCCCCAGGTATTGTTCGAAGTTTTGGCAACGATTTCCATATCCGAACCATCCGGCTTGAAGCGGAACAATGCCTGACCGAAATCCAACTCCTCACTTTTGCCTACTTTGCCTTTGAAGCCGGAGTAACCTACCGACCCGTAAACCCAGTTATCGAAGCCATAATGCAGGTTGGAAGGGCCCGCGTGGGTATCGCCGGTTCCGAAGCCTGAGAAGAGGATTTTTTTCACGTCGGCCTTGTCGTCGCCATCGGTATCCTGCAAAAACAGCATATGCGGTGCCTGCGATACAACGAGGCCCCCGTTAGCGAACGCCAGGCCGGTTGGAATACTCAGATCATCGGAGAATTTGGTGAATTTGTCGGCCTTGCCATCCTTGTTCGTATCCTCGCAGATCAGGATGTAGTCGCTACCGCCTGTGTCTTTGCGTTCGTTGGGATAATCTTTGGTGATCAGCACGTACAGCCTGCCACGCTCGTCCCACGTCATCGCGATCGGGTGCATGACGTCGGGCTCGTGTGCGAAGACGTCCAATGTGAAGTCAACCGGGATTTGAATGTGTTTGACAGATTCTTCCGGCGAAAGCGGCAACTGCTGCAATTGAGGGCCGGGGCGCTGCTCGTAGTTCGGAAGCTTAGCCTCGCGGTATTCGAACGGTTTCGGCGCCAATGCCGCCAAAGCTTTGCGTGCATCGTCGTTTACAGCCCAGAGGATACCTTTTTCGATCAGGTCCTGGAAGCCTTGCGTGCCCCAGGTACGCTCGTCGTGGCCGTAGGCCGTGTAGAAAATGCGGCCTTTGCCGTGGGTTCTCACCCAGGTATAGGGCTCTTTCTGCTTTCCGGGACGGTCTTTTTCCTGGTCTTTCTGGATCAGGCGCTCTGTGAGCACGACGTTGTCGGGTTGCAGCAATGTGTGCAGGTACGTTTCGTCCACCGTTTTGAATGGCTTCACGCCTGCGATCGCGGGGTGGTCGGGCTTCGTCCATATCGGCTGGATGGTATCCCAGGTATGGCGCCAGAACTGTCCACCGATCAGCTTCACCACCTCTGCATTGTTGCGGAAGCAATAGGAAGCGCAGTGAACGGGGATAAAACCTTTTCCGCTGGCCACATAGTCGAGCAGCGACTTCGCCTGTTGCGGCGCGATCGAGTCCCAGTTGGCGTACAGCATCAGTGCATCATACTTGTTCAGCGTCTCGGGGTTCAGGTCGTTGAGGTTATCCGTATAGGTAAAGTTGAAGCCTTTGGGACCCAATGCAGCCATGATCTGCGGAACGCGTTCGGCGGGCTTGTGATGGCCCTTGTCGCCCAGAAACAGGATTTCCAACCGGCGCGCCTTCGCTTCGCCCTTGGAGGAAGCAGTTTTAACCGACGCGTTCTGGGAGGTTTGCTGAGAGGCACATCCCAGCAGGACAATACCTAGGATAAAGGATAACGCTTTGGTTTTCATTGAGGTTAATTGTTTCTTGTTGTATTAGGAATTAAATAAAATCCGTTAGCTCCATTCCAAAATTTCCTGGAAATCGAACAGGTATTCGCTTTTGTATTCAACTTCAAAGTCTCGCAACATTTGAAGGTATTCTTCGCGGAACGTCTTTTTTCGATGATGTTCCTCCTGATTGGCTATGTACCGGATCACGTTATCGATACTGCTCCGGCTGTATGAAAACGCTCCATAGCCTTTCTGCCAACTGAACATTGGAACATTGTGATGCTCCCTGATCCATTTATTGGTTGACGTTTTAATCTCTTCGACCAATATCGATAATGGCGCTGATGGATTGTAGCCGATCAGGATATGAACATGATCAGGCATTCCATTAATGGCCAAAGGTTTCGACCTGTGGTTGAGGATAATTCCTCCCATGTAAGCATACAAGTCGTTTTTCCACGCTGTTTTGATCAGGCTTTCACGCCCCCTCACCGAAAAAACAATATGTATGTATAGTTGTGTATAGGTATTTGCCATTTTTTATAATGTGTGGACAAATCTTGCGGTGCGCTGCACCTCGGCATTTGTGTTGATTGTAATCTGTTTCGACAAATCGACCAATCTACCAATCTACAAATCTTGCGGTGCTCTGCACCTTGGCGTTTTGTATTGATTGTGACCTGTTTCGATCAATCTACAAATCTTGCGGTGCGCTGCACCTCCGTTGATTTTCTCCCAACGTATGGTGCAGAGCACCAAAATACTTGTAGAAAATCCAAACGTCATCCGTTTTTTCCAAGGTGCAGCGCATCGAAAGATTTGTTGATATTGCGACGGCAATGATTGTTATTGTTTTGGAATGGGTGATATGCATTCATAATATGGGTTCATTCATCACCTCCAAAATCTTTCATCTATACATTCTGAAAATCCGGCAATTTGATGATCGCACCGCCTTGCAATGCCGATTCGTGCGCCAGGATACCCACGCTGGTCCAGTTGGCCGATTGCCATGCATTCGGGAACGGTTCGCGGCCTTCGATCAATGCGCTGATAAACTCGTGCGCCAGGTGCGGGTGCGAGCCACCGTGGCCGCCGCCCTGCACGAACGACAAGTGTGCATTATCGTCCAGGTTATAAACGCCGTGACCGGTGAAATGACGGATTTCCTCCGGTAAATAATGCGCGTAATCCGGTGTTGCTACTTTCTCGGGAATTTCATGCTCAGGCTTTTTCGCAGTGTGGATCACCGGATCTTCGCCTTCGATCAACGGCCATTCGAATGACTTTTTGCTGCCGTAAACTTCGAAACTCTCACGGTACTGACGTGCCACATCGAACAATGAACGATATACATAAGCCGACAAGTCGCTGTCTTTGAATTTGATATGTGCCGACTCTACCGCGAATGGTGAATTGTGGATCTTGATCAGGTCCTCAGAGATAGTTCCTGAGCCGAAGCACGAAACATATTCAGCTTCCAGTTTCAGCAAGCCGGCTACCGGCCCTACACAGTGCGTCGCGTAATGCATCGGAGGCAATCCCGGCCAGTAGTCGGGCCAGCCTTCCATATCCTGCTGGTGGCTCGCTTTCAGGAACTGAACTTTGCCCAGCTCGCCCTTTTCGTACAATTCTTTCACAAACAGGAACTCCCGTGCATATACCACGGTTTCCATCATCATATATTTCTTGCCCGTTTCGCGGGTGGCTTTCACGATTTCTATGCAGTCTTCCACGCTCGTAGCCATAGGAACGGTACATGCCACGTGCTTGCCCGCGCGGAGCGCTTTCAATGTCTGTTCGGCGTGGTTGGGGATAGGGGAGTTGATGTGCACCGCGTCGATGTTAGGGTCTTTCAGCAGTTCGTCGTAGTCGGTATAGCGTACTTCAATGCCATACTGGTCGCCGATTTCATTCAGTTTCGATTCGGTACGCTGGCAAATCGCGTACATGTTGGCATTGGGATGTTGCTGGTAGATGGGGATAAACTCGGCGCCGAAGCCTAATCCGATAATGGCAACATTAATTTTCTTAGACATATTGATTAACAGGTTAATGATTCAGTAGATCAGTGGTTTAGCGGGAAAAACGAATCGTTTCGGCGCAGACCCATGCCGGATTGCCCGGTATTTAAAGGTGAGTTGGTATGTATACTAATCGACAATACAATTTTAAAGCAAAATAGTGCTAAAAACTTTTCGGGTTTTGATTAGTACTGTGCGTATTTTGACCTGTTTTTGAGTTAATATCATTTTTAATGCAAAAAATAGCTAGAAGAAGTGGCCCAAAATGCCGATTTTGCGACAATTAGGCCGTTTTCTTTACCAAAATTCTCAATTCATGATCCGAACCGCCCGCCCCGAAGATGCCGAAGCCGTTGCTCCGCTGTTGATCCTGGGCATGGGGCATATCGCAGGTATTTTCGCACGCTCCGATAACCATGCCGATGCGATACCCTTCTTCCGCGAATTCTTCCTGCACCCGGCCAACCAGTACAGCCACACCCACACGCTGGTTTTTGAAACCGAAGCCGGCATTATCGGCTCCATCAACGGCTACGACGGTGCGATGCTGCATGCATTACGGCAGCCTGTCCTGGATAAATTGAGGGAAGCCGACCCGACCTTCAGCCCGAACGACGAAACTGGCCCGGGCGAGTTTTATATCGATTGTATCAATGTGGATAAGAAGCACCAGGGAAAGGGCATTGGCAGTCAGATGATCCGCGCCTTGTGCGCACATGCGGGAGCCCTCGGGCATAAGCGGGCTGGACTGATCGTAGATATGGTGAACCCGGCAGCCAAAAAGCTCTACGAACGCCTGGGTTTTGAAGTGATCGGCGAGAAGGACTTTATGGGGCACCGGTACCTCCACATGGTCCGCGATCTTTGAAGCATATTTATCCTAAACCTAATGTAAGTGAATCAACGGCTGATTTCTCTGGGGCCGTCCTGCGTGGTTTGTGAGCCTGCTGATTTATACCGGAAAACCCGTGTTTAAGATTTGATTAAACGGCTTTCATTAGTTATCAAACGGTTAGGCTGAGGTTTCGAAATTTGTGTAAGAGCATCTGCGATTTTTGTCTAAATTGCTTTTTTTATTCTTAATTAAGCATCCATTACAAACCTACCTCATGTTCGCAAGAAGAGATTTCATAAAAGCGGGTGCGCTGGCAGTCGCTGGGTTGGCCATGCCCAAATGGTCGTTTGCAAAAAGTGCTGATTTTCCGGTAGTCCGCATTCCCGCCGACAAGCGCAATTTCACAAGCCCGGCCGTGGAAGCCACCATCGCTCGCATGAAAAAGGTGATCAAAGACCCCGAACTGGCGTGGCTTTTTGAAAACTGCTTCCCGAATACCATCGATACGACCGTACATTACAATCCGGTAGACGGCAAGCCCGACACTTTCGTGATCACAGGCGACATCGACGCCATGTGGCTTCGCGACAGTACTGCGCAGGTTTGGCCTTACCTGCCGTTGCTGAAAGATGATCCGAAGCTGAAAGATATGGTCGCCGGGCTCATCAACCGCCAGACCAAATGCATTCTGATCGACCCGTACGCAAATGCATTCTACGACCGCCCGAAAGAAAGCGAATGGAGCAAGGACCAGACCAAGATGAACCCCATGCTCCACGAGCGGAAATGGGAGCTCGATTCACTTTGCTACACCATTCGTTTGGCATACAACTATTGGAAAACCACCGGCGACACCAAGCCATTTGACGCCGACTGGCTGAAGGCCATGGAGTTGGTGCTGCAAACCTGCAAGGAGCAACAGCGTAAAGACGGCCCGGGGCCCTATAAGTTCGGTCGTGTCACATCCTGGTCGACCGACACGGTTCCGGGCAATGGCTACGGTAACCCGATAAAACCGGTGGGACTCATTGCCAGCACATTCCGGCCGTCGGATGATGCGACTATATTCTCATTTTTCATTCCTTCGAACTTCTTCGCCGTCGTTTCTTTCCGCGAAGTAGCCGAATTGCTGGAAAAAGCATCGGCCACGAAAAACGCGAAGCTGTCGGCGGATTTCAGGGCGCTGGCTACGGAAGTGGAAGCGGCATTGAAAAAACACGGCGTACTGGAGCATACGCAATTTGGGAAGATCTATGCATTCGAAGCGGATGGTTTTGGAAATCACCTGATGATGGACGATGCCGGTATTCCCGGACTTATCAGCTTACCCTATTTGAATGCGGTGTCGGTGAAAGATCCGATTTATATCAACACGCGCAAATTTGTGTTGAGCAATGTGAATCCCTACTTCTTCAAAGGGAAAGCGGGTGAAGGTCTTGGTAGCCCGCACACACTGGTGAACCAGGTCTGGCCGATGGGCATCATCGCGCGCGCCATCACATCTACTGACGACAAGGAGATCGAGGCACAACTGAAACTGCTCAAAACGACTCATAACAACACCGGTTTCATGCACGAATCGTTTGATAAGGATGATGATTCGAAATTTACGCGCAAGTGGTTCGCGTGGGTGAACACGCTGTTTGGCGAGCTGATCCTGAAACTTGAAAAAGAGCGTCCGCATTTGCTGGCGAAAGTATATTAAGCTGGCGCATTGATGCGATTCCCAAATGCCTCCCGGACTACAAACCAGGAGGCATTTTTGTTGTACCGGACTATGATCTTTCTTCCAAACCGGACGCAGTACTGCGCCGGCCCGCCGGCTACATTTGGTTTGAAAACAATGCTGCTATGCAAACCGAAACCATCCGCAACGACTGGACGATCGACGAGATCGAAGCCATTTACAATCGCCCCTTACTGCAGCTGATCTACGACGCTGCGACCGTCCACCGGCAGTGGCACGATCCGGAGCGCATTCAGGTATGCACATTATTGTCCATTAAAACCGGCGGCTGCCCGGAAGACTGCGCCTACTGCGGACAAGCGGCCCGTTACCAAACCGGCATTAATGTAAAAGCATTGATGAAAAAGGACGACGTGGTGGCCATCGCCCGCCGCGCCCGTGAGGGTGGTTCGAGCCGATTCTGCATGGCTGCGGCCTGGCGTGAAGTGAAGGATAACCGCGATTTCGACCGTGTGCTCGACATGGTGACGGAAGTAGCCGGGTTAGGCCTCGAGGTATGCTGCACCCTAGGCATGCTCACCGAGACCCAGGCCGAAAAGCTCAAAGCCGCGGGTCTTTATGCCTACAATCACAACCTCGACTCGTCCGCCGAATATTACGAGCAAATCATCACCACGCGCACCTACGACGACCGCCTGCACACGGTCGACCACGTGCGTAATGCGGGCATATCCGTGTGTTGCGGAGGCATCATCGGTCTGGGCGAAACCCGTGAAAACCGCATTCAGATGCTCCACACATTATCCACCATGCCCGAGCACCCGGAATCCGTACCCGTAAACGCCCTCGCCCGCGTGCAGGGAACGCCGTTGGGCGACATGAAAAAAGTCGATACCTGGGAAATGGTGCGCATGATCGCCACCGCCCGCATTCTCATGCCGAAAGCCATGATCCGCCTCAGCGCCGGACGCATGGAAATGAGCGAGTATGAGCAGGCATTCTGCTTTATGGCCGGGGCCAATTCGATTTTTACGAATGAGAACGGGGAACTGCTGGTAACGCCTAATCCGGGGATGGGGCAGGATAGGGAGATGATGGAGGTCTTGGGGTTGAAGGCTTTGGTTAAAGAGGAGGTGAATGCTTAGTAACTGCGCTATTACTGGCATCGAGCTTCGCGATGAATGTCGCCACACGCAGCTGGTTAACAATATGTTCTCGCATTTCAGAACTGACAGATGCCAGATTGGGCGTGAATAGGTAGGCCTCGATTAATGTATTGAGAGATGCTATCATTTCGTGGCCGCTGTCTTTCAGAAAAAATTCTTTTATTATCGTTCTCTGAGGTGTCAATGCATTTTCTGCGGTGCTGAGGCTTGCATTTGCGGGTGTTCCAAGTGTGTCCATAGGTTTTTAGTTTAGGGGATATTTGTGTATTTTTCCAACAAATTCAATTCAAAAAAATTTACTTCGGAGAGTATTTGATTAAGGTCAGTACCTCGATGTCTCCAAACTCAGAAAGGATTTCTTTCATTCTTGCATGTGAAATACCTCTGTTGTAGGTAAAGTCCCGCCATGCGTAAGTCAATTTTCCTTTCTTTACTTCGGCCGGAAGTGATGGGTAGATATTCGTTAACCACCACTGGAAAGCCTCCTCCATGGAAGTAAACGTCTTCATTAATACAAATATACGAATTTGTGTATATTTCCAACAAGGGCTTATTTTAAATGAAATGTGACGGTGGTTTTCTCATGAACGTCACCAAAATCAGACAGAATGTCTTTCATGCGTTTCTGTGAAATGCCTTTTTTGAAAGTGTAGTCACGCCATGCATTGCGGTATCTGCCTTCTTTGGTTTCTGCGGGGATCGCGGGGTATATATTTTTAAGCCACCACTCGAACGCTTCCTCCACAGAGCTGAAAGTCTGCATGAAGCAAAGATAATATTCTGTGGGAAAATCCCACTGATGATTTACAATTTTTGCGGGATGATTGATTTTTTTAGGCGTGATCCAGAATGAGGTCAGTAGGAATATCAAGCTTCTCCCTGATCACTTTTAGCAGCGAAACATCCGGTTTCTGCTCACCATAAATAACCCTTTCAAGCTCATTTTGTGATATTCCGAGTGTTTGAGCTAGGTTTTTATTCTCACGTCTCATATCATACATTCGTCGTTCAAGGAATTCTCCGAATGTGGAAGGGTCAGGAATCGGATAGGTGCTTTGCTCATATGCCATCAGCGCCTCACCCATGGCGCGAATATGTAGTTTCTCCTCGGCGGTTACATTTGCCTCGCCTTTTTTCATCAACGCTCCTACCTTCTCAATCAGCATTGCATGTTCGCCGTCGTTGGTAACCGTGTAAGTCGGTTTTATGTCTTTCATAGTGATCGAACATTAATTTTATCATATTGTTTGTGGGTTCCGATAAACCTGATGTAAACCGTGCGCACGTCGAAATGGATTCGGACAATCAATCGGTATTTGTTGCCTCCAATGTTGAATATAAAAAGCTCATTTCCGACTGAGTCCACCGCGTTAAAACGTCGCTTTACCTCGTGAAAGTTCGAAAAACTCTCCTTTCCTGTCGTTTTATACCAGTCAATTAGTGGCTCTTTGGAATCGGGGTATTTGTTAAAGAAATCCCTGAGAGTTGGATAACTAAATATAACCATTAATGTCTGATGAAGTGTTAATAAAAAAAATACCCGATAAAATTAAGAGCATCTTAATTCTACCGGGCATCTATTTATCAAGTAACCGGTTCTACTTATCCGGCGGAAATCAATTAACTAACGGTCGCTCCTGTGCGCACGGTTGGACGTGGCGCAGCAGGGCTTTTTCGGGTCGGCTTCTTTTCCTTCTTAAACTTCCTCCCCACCCAAATAATCACTCCCGTAACCGGCAAACTGGCTGTTATCAAAGTCACAATTAAAGCCAAAACCTTTGTAGGCCAGCCCCAAAGGCTTCCGGTATGGATCGGGAACACAAGTCTTCGAGCCTTCATGCCCGCAGTTTCATCATCATAAAGCCGCTTGCTGAGCAAATGTCCATCGTTCTGGTCGAAATAGAGGAAATCGACGACGTTGCTGATGGAAGCGTTTTCATTGACTTTGGAAATGGTAATTGAAAGGCTGTCGGACTCGGGAAGGGTCAATTGAATGCGGCCCGGGTGGGGGAGCAGGCGATCGGTTTCGGTAATGACATTGGCGAGTACGCCGGTCGGGGCGGCGTTGGCAATGCTGATGTTCGCAGGTGCCTCGCGTTTCTGTTGCGGCTTGCCGTCCAATGTGAGGAAAATCATGCTGTTGACCCATTTGTAACTCCAAACAAGGCCCGTCAATGCGATCAGAAATGTAAATGGCAGCACGTAGAAGCCGAAAACGGCGTGCAGGTCCCAGTTGAGACGCTTGAATTTGGCGCCCCATTTGATGGTCAGGCGCTGTTTGGTCTGCTTGCGTTTCGGCCACCAAAGGACGAGGCCGGTGATCATGATGATAATAAACATTACGCAAGCGATGCCGGTAATCGCCTTGCCGGTATCTTCCAGGCACAGGTAACGGTGTAATTGAAGTGTTATGTGGAAGAAAGATTCGTTTTCCTGCCTTGTATCCGTGATTTCAGCAGTGTATGGGTTTACAGCCACCGAGAAAACATCCTTTTCCTTCTTCCCTTTCACCAAGCCGAATATGACCGTCCGGTCGGGATGCGGTTCGATGGCAATGCGGGCAATGCGTTGTTTAGGATAGCGGCTTGTAACGGCAGCGCGTAGGTTATCAAGCGGAAGTGGCGATTGATCTTTCGGAGCCTCTACGAGGTGGAATTTGGGATAAATCGCCGGTTCCAGCTCTTCTTCGAAAACCAGAATGCTTCCCGTGAGCGCCACTATAAAAACCACAAGGCCGGAGGAAACCCCCAGCCATAAATGTAGTTGCGATGCAATTTTCTTGAATGTCTTTTTCACAGATTTTATGAAATAGCACGCATTTTAAAAAGTGTAAGAAATGGTCGCCATGAAGTTGCGCGGCGCGCCCGGGAACAGGCGCAGGTAATCGTAACCGCCTACCCAATATGTTTTGTTGGTCAGGTTGTTGAGGTTCACCTGGAACTGGAACTTGTCGATTTTATAATAAACAGCCCCGTTCAGTAACTCGTAGCCCGGTAATTTCTGGTTGTTGTTCAGCGACAGGTTACGCTCCGTCACGAAGTTTCCGCCGAGGCCCACACCGAAGCCGCTCAGGACGTTGTCCACGAATGTGTATTTCGTCCAAATGCTTCCCTGGTTTTTCGGCGCGTTCGGTTTTTGCATATTCACCAGCACCTGGTCGGTAGCTTTTGAGCCGGCATCGGTGATCTTGGCGTCGTTGTAGCTGTAAGTCATGATCACATTCCAGTTCGGAAGGATATTCCCCGTCACGTCGAATTCAACACCTTTTGCGGTTTCTTTACCAACCTGGATCATCAGATCGGGGCGGTCGGCTGCATTGGCGGAATACAAAGTGTTGGTTTGCGTGATTTTGTAGACCGAAACATTCGCGGTCAGTCGGCCATCAAGCCACTCGGTTTTCAAACCGGCTTCGGAAAGGCTGCTGCGGATCGGATCGAATGGCCCGCCGGACAATGGATTGCTTTGTACGACAGGATCCTGGGGGTTGTAGCCTTGCGTGTAAGTACCGTACACATTGATACGATTGGTCAACGAATACACAGCCCCGATGCGCGGCAGCAATGCATGCTGCGTTACGTTCGACTCGTTGTTGGTGGTATAGCCTTTCTTGTCGATATAAGTATCATAGCGCAGGCCGAGCAGGATCTGTAACTTTTTGATTTTCAATTGTTCCTGCAAATACAGGCCATGCAATTTGTAAAGCACCGGCGTGGTTGCTGAATTGGCCGTCACGTTGTAAATGTATTTGGAAGGATCTTCCATGTTGTTGTTCTGCAACGTCAGGTCGTAATGTGAAATGTTGGGTTTTGGAATGCTGTAAGTAACACCGTTCTCCGTATAGTTATAGAAAACAAACTTTTCTGGCGTTTTGGCATTGTAGGCCGCCGCGCCGCCCGCTTTGAGCAGGTAGCCATTCGCGGTTTGCTGACCGGAGCCTTTTGGTGTCGACGACTGGATAAAATCATAACCCGCTACCAGTTTGTGTTCCGCAATGCCGGTGTTGAAGTTGTGGTTGAAGAACAGCGACACATTATCCATGAACGACTTCGTTTTACGAATAAACACCTGCCGTGCTACCAGGTTTTCAATGGCTTTTCCGGCCGAATCCACTGCATTCACATTGCTGCTACGGTGTTCGAGCAGGTCTTCGGAATAGCCTGTACGCAGGTAGGCGACGTTAAACGAGGTATTTTGGGTAAACTGATGGTTCAATGAAGTCGTGATGAGGTAGGTTTCTTCATTGAGATAGTCATTCACCGCATTCAGCGAAGTGCGGATTGAGCTTGAATAAAGATCGTTTCCTTTTACCGACTGCCCACGGTCGAGGCGGCTGTTGGAGCGGTTGAAAACGAGGTCGAAATTGATGCGGGTCTTTTCGGTAGGCAGGAATGATACCGATGGCGCGATAATGATATTTTTGTCGAACTGCAGATTCCGGAAGCCCTGTGCATTCACGTAACCCAGGTTGAGGCGATAGAGCAAAGTCTTGCTTTCGTTCATCGGCCCGGTAAAATCGGCCAGCGTACGCAGGGTATTGAAGCTGCCGGTTGTGAAGCTCAACGATTTCTGAGGCGTCGCGAGCGGCTTTTTGGTTACACGGTTGATGGTCCCACCGGGTGAAGTATTGCCATATAATGCAGATGCCGCCCCTTTGATTACTTCCACGCGTTCGAGGTAGTTGACCGGCGGCTGTTTCCAGAAACCCGAGAATGTACGGAGGCCGTTGACAAGCTGCGTAGTGCTGCCGCCGTTCATACGGAAGCCGCGGATCGTCAGATCGTCGTAAAATGTAAACTGGTTCACGCCGCTCATGTTTTTCACGGCATCGCCCATGAGAAATGTTCCCTGGTCGCGCATTACTTCTTTGGTAATGTAAGCAATGGCCTGTGGTACTTCCTTAATGGGCGTCGCGGTTTTGCTCGCGATGAACGAAAGATCGTTTTTGTAGGTAGTTTCCCGGCGACCAGTGATCTCCACGGTTTGCAGTTCCTGCGTGCTTTCTTCGGAGACGATTTCAAGTGTAACGGTCTCGTCCGCCTTCACATGCACGCTACGGTCGATACGCCTGATACCCACGCCTGTGCCCACGAGCTGGTACCGGCCGGGGGCCAATGTGTTGAATTCAAAATCACCGTCAGCGTCGGTGAGTGTTGCTTTGCCTGTTCCTTTGAGAATCAGGTTGATAGATTCCGCGGGTTGGCCCGTGGCGTTCTTAATATTGCCTTTGATCTGGCCTGTTTGCGCGAAGGCGAGGGAGCAGCAAAGAGAAAGGATGAGTAAACAAAATATCCTCATGATACAGGGATTAATTAAACCGGCTAATGCCAAACGCTGGCAAAAGTAGTCTTATTTAGACCAATCCCAAATAATGATTTATATTATTCCACCCTCACTTTTTATTTCATTCTAATTATTCAACTTTTTCTACTAAAACTATTATCGCCAGCCAAATGTGGCTAAAAGTTACATTTGGCTGGCGATAAATAGGCGGGCTAGCCGAGGTTTGATTTAATGAATGCCAGACCGTCGCGCATCAGCTGCTCTTCCGAATCGAACATCTTACGCCAGATATTGGCCACCGGCAGTTTCGGGCTGAATGCCTCTATGCTGATCCAGCCGTCGTATTTAATATCGCGGATAGATTGAAATACGCCTTCCCAATCCACATTTCCCTTGCCGGGCGTCGAACGGTCGTTTTCAGAAAGCTGGATGAATGAAATGCGGTCGCCGGCCTTGCGGATGGTGTCGCCGATATTTTTCTCCTCAATATTGGCGTGGAAAGTGTCGAACATGATCTTGACGTTCGGGTGGTTGACCTCGTCCACGAAGCGGATAATCTCGTCGCCGCAGCTGGTCAGGTACAATTCGAAACGGTTCAGGTACTCCAAACCGAGGGTAATATCGAGCGATTCCGCGTAATCTGCTACTTCACGGATTCCCTCGATTCCCCATTGCCACTCTTCCTCAGTCGCCGGTTTTCCTGTAAAAACCCCTAATGCGGAATGATAAGGGCCCATTAACCGGGTTGCGCCGAGTACTAATGAACAATCAAGAGCGCCTTTCAAATGATCGATCGTGTGGCGGCGCATGGCCGGGTCCGCGCTGATCAAATGTTCCGAAGGGCCACAGATCGTATCCGTCTCGCAGGCGAGGCCCAGGCTGTCGAGCTTCTGCCGGAATTTGAACCAATGTTCGGGATTTGTATTGAAAATCGGCACCTCGACGCCGTCAAAGCCGATCTCTTTAATGAGTTCGAGGGTAGGAAATAGGCTTTCGTCAATCTGGTTTCCCCACAAAAGGAGGTTCATGCTGTACTTCATCAAAATCGAATTTATCTCGCTGGCGAATGGATAAGCCGGGAGTCAGGTGCCCGGGTCTTTTCAGTATACAATCTTAAAGTAAAAAAGTACTGTTCAATATACACGATTTGACGAGTAGTTAGCTGATATTGATAAGTTGGCAGGTATCTGCTTGCATATCGGGGTAAAATTGATTCATAGCCGGAAAACAAAAATGGCGGCCCTTGGGAGAGGACCGCCATTGATGAAGCGTATATCAATGCTGTTTTACTGCACTCTGCTGAAAATAAGCTGGTTATTGTTTTCGTAATAGAGAACCAGCTTGTTGGTTTTCAAATCGTACAAGTTCACGCTGGGCAGCGCATTCACGAACAGGTTCCCCCAGCTCGTTTCCGCTCTTTCCGTTCCGCCTCCGCCGATCTGTATCGTATTCTGCTGGGCGGTTTCGTAAAAACCTGTGAGAATGTTGGTGGAAGTAGTGCCTTCCAGCTCACCCTTCTCTTTAAAATTGAGGCCTATATCCATCACGCCTTTGCTGGTGGCGGGTTTGCTGATAGTATCATCCTCCTGAACAATGCTTTCCAATTGCCATTTGCCGGTCAACTCCACATTACTGCTGATTGTGGTCGTTTTTCCACAACCTGCTAGCAGCGAAAAAAACAGCACGGATGCTGTCGGAATTATGAGGCCTTTCATACACGTAAATAAGTTTCAGAACTACCTAAGATTGACATCGAACTCGCGAAAAAGGTTGCAAAAAAGTTGAGCGGCTCTATAAATTTATAAAAAATGTGCCAGCGTTCCGAACTGCGACGGCATAGTTTATAACGGTGATAAAGCGATAATCTTTTGCGGAAAGCTGAATCTATTTTTAGGAATAAATTTCCATAATGATCGTATTTTGACATTAATAGTGTAATATTGCGAAAATTTTGGGTAAAATTCTGACAGAATATGAAAGCACCCATTCATAAAAATATAGAGAGCCAGGTTCGCACTGTTACCGTACACGAGCTGAGAGAGCCCCATTTTGACCCCAATTGGCATTTTCACCCGCACTACCAATTATTTACCGTTCTAGAGGGAACTGGCAAACGGTTGATCGGGGATTCCATTCAGACGTTCGGTCCGGGTGATACCGTGTTTCTCGGGCCGGATGTGCCGCATCTTTGGCGCAGCGACCCTGCCTATTTTGAACCAGGCTCCCCGCTGATAACCCACGGGATCGTGCTCTATTTCCAGGAAGATTTTTTAGGGAAAGACTTTCTCGACAAGCCCGAAATGCTCGGCCTACGGCAGTTACTGGCCGACTCCAAAAGAGGGATTTGCTACAAGGGCGCGCTCGCCGAACATATTCGCGACGAACTGGTCTCGCTCACCGCGGTCGAAGGTTTCAAGGGCATATTGCAGTTGCTGACCTTGCTCGACCAACTGGCTCATGACAACAGCGGTGAATTTATTTCGAGCTACGGCTATGTCAATAACTTCAAAGTTTCGGAAACCGAGCGGATGCAGAAAGTACACAACTATGTGCTTCAACATTTTTTCCAGGAAATCCGCCTCAGCGACGTGGCTTCCCTTGCCGGCATGACCGAAGCCGCATTCTGCCGGTATTTCAAAGCGCGCTCGAACAAAACTTTTATCGACTTCGTCAACGAGATCCGTATCGGCCACGCCTGCAAGCTCCTGCTTGAAGACAAATGGACCATTGCTCAGATCGCGTACGACAGCGGTTTTGATTCGCTATCGAACTTTAACAGGAATTTCAAAAAGTACATCGGGCATACGCCGAGAGAGTATAAGGGAAATTATTGAAATCAAAAATGGGCAGCGATTTCGCTGCCCATTTTTGATTAACCTTTCACATTATTAGTCCCATACTTCCCACGCTGCGGGCGAGAGAGCATTGCGGTCGCTTCCTTATCATTCATGAATTGCTCCTTTTTCGGGTCCCATTTCACTTTTCGGCCTAATTTCATAGCCGTGTGTGCGAGGAGACACGCCGTACAGGAGCGGTGCGCAATCTCGGCGTGGCTGATGGTCTGCTTGCCGCTCTGGATGCTTTCGATCCAGTTCTGATGCTGTTCCGGGCTTTCGTACAGATGAATTTCGTTAGCCTGGATCACTGAGCCGAGGATTTTCGGATCGCTGGCGTAGAATGCCTTGTTTTCTTTAGCATTCTGCGCAGCAACAGGGTCGGAAGCGGTAACACCCACATTCCCGCGTGAAACGAAGATCCAGCCGTCGGTTCCTTCAAATTTGACGCCGTTAGGATTGGTACCGCCGATTTCCATTACCACGCCATTTTCATACAACGCATTCACCAGAAAATCGCCGTGTACATCCCACAGGCCTGAGCCTTTGGCCGGGAAGGTGGCCTTGCCTTCGATCTCGATCGGCCCTGTGAGTTCGGTATCCATCCCCCAATGCGCGATATCGATGTGGTGCGAGCCCCAGCCGGTGATCATACCCGCGCCGAACTGTTCGAGCCGAAGCCAGCCCGGACGGTCGTTGATGTCCGTTTGCGAATGTACGCGGTCTAATGTATAATAAATCTCGGGCGTTGAGCCGAGCCACATGTCGTAGTTCAGGGTGGACGGAACGGGCATTTGAGCCGTACTTCCGCCCGCAGGATCACCCGGGAGGCCCACATATACTTTTTTCAGCTTTCCGATACGCCCATTACGCACGAGCTCGCAGGTACGCTTGAACTGCGGCCAGGGGTTGACGGAACGTTGCTGGCTGCCCAGTTGGAAGATAACCCCTTTTTTCTTGATCATATCGGCCATCTGGCGGCCTTCCCTGATCGTCAGCGAAGTGGGTTTTTGCATGTAAATATGCTTGCCGGCGACTGCTGCTTCCATGGCAGGCTGCGCGTGCCAGTGATCAGGCGTACTGATGATAACCGCGTCGATGTCCTTCCTGCCCAGTATTTCGTGGTAGTCGTCATAGGTTTTTACTTCCAGGTATTTCTCCTTTCCGGTACGTTCTACGTATTTCCGCTCGATCCATTCTTTGCCTTTTGCCAGGCGGTTTTTGTCAAGATCGGCGACTGCGATCACGTGCGCTGCCTCATTTTTGATCACTTCCGGCAAATCGTGCGTGGAGCCGATGCGGCCGAAACCGATTTGCCCGATATTGATCTTGTTGCTCGGCGCATTTTTGCCAAAAACAGTCGACGGCACGATGGTCGGGAACATCGATGCGGCAATTATACCGGCGGTTCCTTTCGCCGTGGCTTTCAAAAATGACCTTCTGTCCTGATTTTGCTCCTTCTGATCTTTCATTTTGTATGCAGATTTAGGATTAATGACTGATATGTTCGTGATTATTTGGAGAGGGCGGGAATCGCGTTTCGCACCGCATCTTGCGGGCTGGTCGCATAAGCTTTGCTGTAATTTCTTGGCTTCTGCGGCCCGATGGCCCACTCAATGGCGCCTAGGATGTGCTTGCGCAGATCTTCCTTTTCATAATCTTCTTTCTGATGCCCGATCGACGTGTAGAACGCCCGGCCGCCATCGTACTCATGCCACCAAACAGAAGGAAACACATCGCCGAATGTATCGAGTGCTTTGCCGGCTGGTTTCTGGATAGTAGAATGATCATTCACCGCCAGTACATTCAGGTTCACACCCAGTTCTTTGATAAAATAGAATTCGTCCGTTTGGCGCTGCCAGACATTGCCAAGATGTGCCAGTGCTGGATTTTTTGGGTCCAGAACCTTCACAGAAAAGCTTTGCCCCGGCTCATGCCAGAAGAACGTACCACCCAGCAGATCCTTGAACCAACGCCATTTACGCTCGGTGCCCGAAGCTGAATGCAAACCCACAAAGTTGCCGCCTGCCTGGATGTACCGCATCAATGCAACCCGCTGGGCGTCGGTATCGAAAACGTCGTTATTGGTATTCGAGAAAACAAGGCAGTCGTATTGTTTCAGGTTTTCATCGGTAAACTTCGACGGGTCGGAAGTTGTGTCCACCGCAAAGCCGTTCTGTTTTCCCAGCTCAAGAATTGCTACCTTGGAATTGGCAATGTTGTCATGCACATAGCCTTTCCCGTTTTTGGTATAAACCAGGACTTTGACCTTGTTCCACTTAATTTTCTGTGCGTGTGTGCTTTCCGGTCGTCCCAGCCCCAGAAATAGCAGGCACAGCAGGCATGTTGTCAGGATGTTTTGTTTTTTCATTGAATTTATAAGAAAAGGTTTAACTAAAATCCTATTGAATTGCCGCCGTCCACAGGGAGCGAAACGCCCGTGATAAATTTCGCGGCTTCCGAGTTAAGGAATACTGCTGCCCAGCCAATATCGTCCGGTTTTCCCCAGGTACCCATCGGTGTGCGGTCCATGGCCTTGTCGCGGCGGGACGGGTCGCCGTTCATGGCGGTGAGCATCATCGGCGTTTCGATGAAACCGGGTGCAATGGCATTTACGCGTACGTTATAGGGCGAAAATTCAGTCGTTAATGCCTTCACCATCCCGCCAACTGCAGATTTCGAGGCTGTGTAAGCCACCACGCGGTCGATACCATATAATGCGGCCATAGAGGTGATCATGAGAATAGAGCCTCGCTTGCGTGCCACCATGCGCTTGCCGCACTCGCGGGTGATCGAGAAAACGGCGTGCAGGTTGGTCTGGATAATGCGGTCGAAGTCTTCATCGGATACCTCTACCGCGTGTTTTTTCATGTTGATACCTGCATTGTTGACGAGAATATCGATTTCGCCGACCTGGGTCTCGATATTTTCGACCAATGCGGGCAGCGATTTAAGATCGGTTATGTCATTGACAAAATAGCGTGCATCCACACCGAGCTTTGGTACCGCTTCTTTCAAAACATCCTCGCGCCTTCCTGTAATGACGAGCCTTGCGCCCGCCTGTGCGAGGCATTTTGCGATATAAAAGCCGATTCCACTCCCGCCGCCGGTGACAAGGGCAATTTTGCCTTCCAGTGAGAAGACATTCAAGGATGGTACTGTTTCGATTTGACTGTTAACGGACATTATTTTAAAATCTATAAAATCTTGATTAAAACTCGCGTACCGACCGCGCAATGCTCATTTCCAGCCCTCGCAGCTCGGCGAGCGCTTTGAGCCGTCCGATCATGGAGTAGCCGGGATAGGTCTTTTTATGCAAATCGTCGAGCATTTGGAAACCGTGATCGGGGCGCATAGGTAGCAGGTTGTCGTGATAATGGGATGCACTGCGGCGCAGCTCCTCCTGGTGCAATGCTTTCACTACCTCATACATATCCACATCGCCATTCAAATGCGGGGCCTCGTGGAAATTGCGACGGTCTTCGGCCTCTCTTCTGGTAGTACGGAGATGGACGAAATGGATGCGGTCGCCAAACCGGCGAACAATCCCCGGAAGGTCATTATCATCACGAACGCCCAGCGAGCCGGTGCAGAATGTGATGCCGTTCGCCCGGACATCGCAGGCTTCCATCAGCTGGGCGAAGTCGGCTTCGGTGCTTACTACACGCGGTAAACCTAGCAATGGACGGGGAGGGTCATCGGGATGGATGCAGAGATGAATGCCCGCATCCTGTGCCACCGGTGCCACCTGCCGGATGAAGTAGTAGAGGTTTTCGCGCAGCTCTTTATCGCCGATCTCCGCATATGCATGGAGTAATTCCTGAAAATTAGCGAGTTCAAATGCTTCCTCCGAGCCGGGCAAGCCCAGTAGGACGGTGTTCGTCAGGCCCTGGATTTCGGCAGGTGACATTTTCAGTAACTTCTCCCGCGCCGCGTTCTTCACTAGCTCGTCGTAATCCGCTTCGGCGCCGGGCCGTTGAAGGATGTAGAGGTCGAACAAAGCGAAATCCTCCCACACAAACCGGAGCGTTTTATGGCCTTCGGGAAAAGTATAGGTAAGGTCGGTGCGCGACCAGTCGAGTACCGGCATGAAGTTATAGCACACCGTCCGGATACCGGCTGTTGCCAGATTGCGCAACGATTCTTTATAGTTCTCAATGTATTGGTCACGCGAGGGGAGTCCTTTCTTGATGTGCTCATGCACCGGCAGACTTTCCACAACCAGCCATTGCAAAGCAGTATACCGGTCGTTACCCGCTTCGACCAGCGAAATTCTTTCCTGAATGGCTTCTTTCGTCCAGACATCGCCAACGGGTATCTGATGCAGCGCGTTAACGACGCCGCTGCATCCCGCCTGGCGGATATCCATCAGCGAAACCGGATCATTCGGGCCGAACCAGCGCATGGTTTGAATCATAATTGGATGAAATTTTTATAAAAATATAAATATAATATTGTATTGTAACCGATTGCATTAAATTGCCGTAAATTTGGCTTTTGGTTTTTCCGTGTAAAAAATGCCGCCAAATTCGGGTGTAAACAAACAGACGGAATTACTCCACGGAAGCCCCTACAACAAAAGGATAATGGAAAAGGAAATTACCATTTACGACCTCGCAAAAATACTGGCATTGTCGCCCGCGACTGTCAGCAGGGCATTGAACGATCACCCTGCGATTAACGCGAAAACCAAGGCGCTCATTGCGGAGAAGGCGGCCGAGCTGGGCTATCGTTCCAATACATTTGCGAGCCATTTGCGGACCCGTAAGACTAATACGCTAGGCGTGATTGTTCCGAGGCTGAACAGTAATTTTATGTCGACGGTCCTCGCAGGAATGGAGGAAGTGGCCAACAATGTAGGGTACAACTTGTTGATCAGCCAGTCCCTGGAGTCTGAGATGAAAGAGCGGGCGAATGCCAAAACGATGTTTAACAGCCGCGTGGATGGTTTGCTGGTATCCGTTGCCTACGACACCGATTCGTTCGAGCATTTCTCTACTTTTATCAACCGGAACATCCCCGTCCTGTTCTTCGACCGCATTATGACCCATCCGCAATGCGGCGCGGTGCTGATCGACAACGAGCAGGCCGGCTATGATGCAACGCGCCATTTGCTGGATCAAGGTTGCCGCAGGCTCATGCACGTTACCGGGGACCTGCGAAGAAATGTGTACGCCGATCGGTTCGAAGGTTTCAAACGCGCGCTTGCCGGGCAGAACCTGCCACTGGATAATCGCCTGGTCCTGTCGACCGATCTCAGCCAGGAAGCTGGCAGAGCAATAGCGGAACAAATCGATCGAACGGAGGAAAAACCGGACGGTCTTTTTATCGCTAACGACCTCTGCGCGGCGATCTGCATGCAAGCCTTAAAAGAAAAGGGTTATGCGATCCCGGAAGATATCGCTATTGTTGGGTTCAATAATGACCCGGTTTCACAGGTAGTATCACCGCAGCTCACCACTATTTTTTACCCGGGCTACCAGATGGGCAAGACGGCCATGACTACGATGATCGGTCAACTAAATGGAACCAAACCCATCGATCACTCAGAACCAATTATTCTGCGCTCGGAACTGATTATCAGAAGGTCATCGACTCGGTTGGAGAAGTTGTAAATTGTATGGTGTAAAAACATCACACCTGCAATCAATAATTGTCTATGTCGGAGTCACCAAAAGATGGAAAATATTCCATTGCTGAGTATTTTGAATTCTGCCAAAAATGGGAGGGTAGATTTGAATTTGTTCAAGGGGAAATTGTGGAGATTGAATCTGATACATTGATCGGCAATGCAATCGCTGGAAACGTCCATATCTTTTTCGGAAGGCTCCTCAACGATCAATCATTTATATGTTTTCAAAGCTCCGTCAGAGTGGTAGTTGAGCAGAATAATATTTTGCGCATTCCTGATTTTGTAATCTGCGATGAAAATGGGGACTTGATCCAGTATGTTATTAACCCATTGTTAATAGTTGAAGTTTTGGCTGACAGTACCACACCAATTGACCGTTCAGATAAACTTCGAGAGTATTTACTTATACAATCGCTTAGATACTACCTTCTTGTTGAGCAGACAAGATGTTTTGTTGAACTATATATCCGTGATGACGAGCGTTGGTATGTACAGATTTATGACAAAATGGAAGATGTAATTAAGCTTCCCTATTTCAATGCAGAGCTGCCGCTTTACGCGATCTATAGAAAAGTTGTTTTCGCCGATGCAACTTCTTTTTAGTTCTCTTTAACATTAAGCACAAACACCTGCTGTGTCCCTTTCCCAGCCTCATTCTTCACCATCCGGTTAAACGCGAGTACCTTCCCGTCCGCCGACCAGACCAGATTACCCGGAGGGGTAACGGAGGGCTCGGTCAATACCTGAATTCTTTCTTTAAACGGTGCTTCACTAACCTCGCAAAGCACAATACGACCTTCGTAAACATAGGTAATATGCTTCCCGTCCGGATGCCAGCGGAGGTTGCCGGTAACGTCGGATGCATATTCGGTGATTTGACGTGGCTTGCCGCCATTCGGTGAAATGGTGAAAATCTGGCTGATACCCTTCGCGTCTTTGGCCAGAAATGCGAGCCGGCTGCCGTCCGGCGAAGACCGAACAATGCCGGAACAGCCTGGATGTGATGTATTTGCCGTAAAAGTCAGTCGGCGTTGCGCGGTACCTTTGGGAGGCATTGGGAAATCAGTACTGGTTCCTTCCAACGGCCCGAGCGGCCCGGGTTGGGTAATGTCGTCGGGAATATCGACGATGAAAACCTCGGGTACATCGGTTCCATTTTTGTCTTTGACGGTGCCCAGAAAAGCCCGGGCGATTTGCCGAGTTCCATTTTGGAGAGCATAACCATTTGTTCCTACCCAACTGTCACTTGCGGCATGGCTGATCTCGTCGCTTCCGGGGGATGGATTTGGCACTACCCGTACCACCAGTGCGCTGAACCATTCGCCAGACAAATTCTCGGCATTTTCATCCACTTTAACAGCCTTGATCTTTTTGGAAACACCGATCGTTCGCAGGTTATGTCTCTGCCCGGTCGAATCTTCCAATGCCTTCAGAATGGCATCGTTATAGGTGAACCCGATCCACTGCCCGTCGCCGCTCCACTCATGCCTGTGCGTGCCCCCGCGTAATGCGCCGGGGGTGTACGGGGGCGTCACGTCGCGTGCATCCATATACACGGGTACATTCGGACGGTCGTCGTGGATGATCACCCCCGTGCGTCGCCATTGCTGGTAAGGATTTTCTTTGGTGCTGTTGGCAAGGCCGTGAATGAATACGACAGCCTGCTCTTTGGGACTATAACTGACAGCCCCGGCTCCCGGCCCCCAAACTCCGTTGTTTTCAATGTCAAAAAGGACTTGTTTCTCTCCCGTTTCAATGTTTATCCTTTCAATCCGCGCCGATTCCGCAATCCCGCCGTCGTCCGTCCTGGTGTCATACACAAGCCATTGGCCGTCCGGCGAGAAGTTGTCGTTGTTGTCCAGGTCGTGATGGTAGGTCAGATCGTGAGTGATCTGTTTTTCTGCGGTGTCGGTCTGGCAGGATTGCATGCTCATTAGTATTAAAAACGATAGAACCGGGATAGAAACAAGTCTCATGGGTAAATCTACTTTTGAGGGGCGCTGATAACATTCAGGTAGCGGCCCATCCAGTAAGGCAGCAGCCAGATATCCCCGGCACTATGCTCGCCGGTACCATTGCCGCCATTCCGGTCGAGACTGAACATATTGCCATTATGGCGCTGAACAGGACGTTCGTCCGGCGGCAGAACTTCCCGGGTCGATTGTTTGCGAAAATTAGGCTCCAATTTGTCAATATCCTTGCGATGGCTGTTTTTGATCACCCAGTCAATCAGGTCCATCGGATGTTCCTGCAAATACCAGACAGACTCGTTCAGGTCAAATTCTTTGGTACCCGTTAGTGCGGTGAAAATATTCCAGGCCCCTTCTTTCTCCGGACGTTCCGCTTGCCAGTGGTCGATGATCTGCTTTTTGTAATTGGCTTTAAGCGTATCGTTGAGGGCATAGCGATAAAGCCCCCAGTAGCCCAGGAAATACATTTCGTCATCCGAATGGTTCCATCCGTCGGACATGTGCTTCGCGTGCTCATCGGCATCTTCCGGCGCACGTCCGATGATATTCATAGACCGCATCATGTTCTCGAAATAGCCATGCTTATTCATCAACTCAAATGCTTTCGCCTTGTATTTCTCTTTTTTGGTGAAATGGTAAGCGGTTTGCAGCATAGCCACAATGTTGGAAGAGTTCAGTTTGCGGTCGCCTACGTTGATCGGAAACGAATTTACATAATCGGGATGCCATTTGCCCCACATCGTAGGCTTGCCGTCGAAGTCGATCAGGTACATATTGTTTTTCAAAATGTGCGACATCACCGTATCGATGAGCATAACCGCCTGTTTCTTGATTTTTGGATCATCGATCAATTCGGCCGCGGCGCCGAAAGCGAAAATGTGGCCGATCACCTCATCGCTGCTTGTGGTTGATTTCCAGTCCCATTCTTTTTCGGGAGCATGCTGCCAACGCTCGACATCATGCAGCTCATTGATATGGCCCGAACGCTCGAAGGAACGCGCCGGAAAGCCTGCAACCGGGTTCACTGTATAAAGCCGTTCCATCGCGTCCATGGATTCACGGCAGTTTTGCAATGCGTAAGGATCTTTGGTAGCCGCATACCGGAAAATCTGGCCGCCGAGGTACATAGCCGTCCATAGTCCGTCGTTGTCCGAATCTTCCGTGAAGCCGGTGGACAAGTCGCCATGATTCAGGCCGGTGAGTTGTGAATTGAACCCGTTCCGGATGTGGCGGAGCCGTACTTGCTCGTCAAAAAGTTTCGCCTTGTCTTCCAGTGTCATGGATTTGAACTGAATTTGGCCCAAGCCTTTGGTAGTAAGCACCAGTACCGAGTTTTTGAGGCCTTTTTCAATATCCGTAACGACGTTGCCCGGCAACCAGCGTTCGCCAAAGTAATAATCGAATTTTCCGTCGGCGCGTAATGCGAATGCCCCCAGATCGGAGCCGAACCACACTTTACCGTTCACTTCCTTTACAGCAGTGATTTTGGTAGCTGGTAATTTGCGGTTAATGCTGCCGGTTTGCTTTCCGGTTGTTATATCAAAGGAAAGAAAGCCGTCAAGCGTACCGATGATGATCCTGGAATCTTTCGAGGTAATATCAAATGCCGTAAAATCGGACCCGGTAAGCATTTTGGTCAGCTTTTTGTCCTGAATCCCCACTTTATAAAGTGATTTATTCCCCAAAATCCAGAACTGGTTTGCACTGTTCTGGAATGCCAGGGCAATGACGGAATCGTCCGGCAGCTTTCCATTCCAGAGGCTTTTTGAATCCTTTATCAGTTCCAAAGAGGCACCGTCCGAAACCAGGAATGTAAAATCCTTTCCGCCCGCGAATAAACTGGCTTTGGGAAGATTGTGTTTGGAAAACAATGTTCCGGCCCAGGCATTGCTGAACACGACCTGGTCGGTCAGGTATACGAGTTGATTTTCATAAGAAGCAAGGGCGCTGATGCGCTTATCCTTCATGTAACGGTAATTCCGGTCGGCGACTACCTTGCCCGGGTATAGAAACTGGCCTGCATGGGGCTGCCAGAGGCCTTCCCTGGCGAGCATCTGTACAACGCCATTCCGGTCGGCGGCAATTTGCATTAACGAGGTTTGGGTGGTATCTGCATAATATTTAATGCTGAAATCCTGCAAGTACGGCTTGTCTTTGTAAACAGGCTGCACCTGCGCCCGCGTGAGCGTAACGCTGGTCAGTAGTAGGAGGGATAATAATAGGGGCTTTTGCATTGTATTGATTGGTTATTTGACTTTCTTCCTTCTTTCCATCATTTCTTTCCAGGTGGTGAGGATAATGCCTTCCGACCGGATGAAACTTTTTAGCTCAGGATCGAGCATCGAGAGCAAATCGGCGTACCGCGACCCGCCAGAGGCACTGATGTATTTGAAATCATCGGTGATGTCGCTGCTATGGACGATCATCATCGCCACGCCCGGCTGCATTTTGCCGATCGTTTCGATGAACTTTTGCGCTTTGTATTTGCCCCATTGTGCCGGGCTCACGTCGCCGCCTTCCGGTTTCCAATCACCGCTGATCGTGTGCAGGTCGTCCAATACCGGAAGTCCCGCCGCCCATATTTTCTGCCCGAATTCCGCCGAACGTTTCGTGATCTCGGGTTCGGGAAGCTCCATCCCTTCTTTCCATTTTCCTTCGGCTTTCAGCTTTTTGACCAATGGATTGTTCAGGCATTCTTTCAACAGCTGATTATTGCCGCCAGGGAACATCACCGGAATGCCATATTCGGCCCCGACTTTGATATATCTTTCCAGGTAGGGAATGTGGGCGAACAGCGTGCCCATGTGCGAGTCCAGATGCGTGGGCTTCAATCCGAGTTTCAATGCCCGGCTCAGCTGCGCGCGTATTTCCTGTTCGACCACATCCGGGCTTGCGTGTTTGATCACATCTTCTACCTCGTGCCACATGCAACCTTCATCATCCACCAGTCCTTCCGAATGCGCAATGCCGTTCAACGGCGGCCAGCGATAATCTTGCCATTCCGAGGTGAGTGTAAGGTGCAGGCCGGCATCCATGCCAGGGTTCGCCACAGCGAATTTGGCAAAGCTTGCCGCCCAAGGGCAAGGCATCATAATGCTGCACGAGGTCGCGATGCCGTTCTGCACCGACTTCTTTGCCCCTTCATTCGAGTACTGCGACATTCCGGCGTCGTCGACATGGAAGATGATGACCTTCGCGCCTTTCGGCCAGCCGAGTTTTTCGGCGTAGGTCTGTTGTGCTGATGTTTCTTGCATGAGCAGTAATAGCAGGTTGATGAACAAAAGATAGGTTTTCATAATCGAATGTTTGGTTCTATTCCGAAATCATTCCCAGGTACCGGCCCATCCAGTAGGGCAGCAGCCAGAAAACCGGCTCGCGTTCCACCTCCGGGTTGCCGCCGGCCAATGTCCATGGGTTTTTGTCCCAACGGATGGTCAGCCGGATGCTGGCGGGTTGCAATTCTCTTACTTGCTCATCTTCGAGCGTAGGCGTTCGCACGACCTGAATATCTTCCCGCTTCCTGTGATCAATCGGCCAGTCTACAAGATCCAGCGGCGTGTCGATCAGCAAATCAACCGAATTTTTTAACTCTGCTTTTTTATCCAGGCAATGGTTGTAAATAACATTGATTAGTGGGTTATGGTCGTCTTTGCGCTTTTGAAACCATTCTTCCAGATGGCTTTTATAGAATTTTAAACGCTCAGGGTCTTTTTCGCAGCCGATCAGGATCGGGTAGAGATAGGCTTGCAGTACTACATCGAAATAGATGAACCAGGCCGGGTTTTGCTTGGTCACCTCTTTCATATTGTCGAGGTAATGCTCGTTTTCGATGAGCCTGATGTACTCGTTCTGATATTTGGCATTACCCGTCATGAAATGCGCCAGTTTCAGGAATGCGAGCATTTCCATCGAATTCTGGCTGCGGTCGGGTAGCCATTCGGGGTCGCGGTTCAGCTGGTCAGGCGACCATACCGACCAGCGCGTAGCCTTCCCGTCCACATCCGCGAAGTTCAGTTTATGCTGCATGAGGTAGTCGATAATCCTGCCTACATGCGCGGCGATCACTTTCTTTTCCGGGGCATCCGCTACGAGCGTATAATAGTAGTAGTAGCCGAACATATGCCCGCACATTTCATCACTGCTTGTGTCGCCCTTCCAGAGCCACTTTTTATCGCCCGACAAATGCCAGCGTGTTTCCACAGGTTTGAAACGCGGCTCTTTCACGAGTTCGTCCGCGCGTTCGCGTTCCGTGTAGGTACGGTTGCCGTCGTGCATGTGCGTCCACGTCGCGGGTATGATCGTACGCGCGAAGAAGCCTTGGGTACCCGTCACATCCTGTAACAATTTCAGGAAACCGAATGCCTTTTTTGCATTCTCCTTTGCAACCGGGTCTTTGGTAGCGGCATACCGGAAGCTTTCCATCGCCAGATAGTTACCCGTAAATTCACCGTCATTGTCATCATCCTCAGGCTCCCAGGTTGTGGTATCGCCCGGCACGCGCAAATGCGCCTGTCCCGCGATCCACGGCGCACGGATATGCCTTTTCATTAACACATCATAGAAAAAATCACTTTTCGTCGCCAGCGTCATATCCCGCTTTTTGATAGCACTCACCCCTTGCGGCGTCGCTATCCATGCATTGCCTTCATGGTCAAATGCAATATCGTTTACCTGATCGTCCAGCAACCACCTTCTCGAAAACAGCAGCGAGCGGCTGCCGTCCTTTCGGAAGCGCACAACGCCCGTTTGCGTGCCGACCCACATCGAACTGTCGGGTGCGAGGCGTACGGCTGTGACGTAAGCCGAAGGAATGCCGTGGCTTGTCCTCAGCTCGGATTCTTTTTTGCCATTATTTTGAATGGTAACCCCGCCCAGTCCGCCGATCCAGAGCTTTCCGTCATAGTTGTATGCCAGCCCTTTGCTATAAGCGGCGATCAATGCGTCGGTTTTGTAGGTGTGAGTCAAATCCGAGGGCGTCCAATGGTAAAGCCCAACGTCGGAGGCTATCACTAAGCCGTCCTTCCCGTCGCTTATCACATCGCGTACGGACCTGGCTATGGTTGCTTTTTGTACTGTAAAACCCTTGACATTCCCTTTCCAAAAGCCATTCGGGCCGATGGCATAGACGGTGCCGGCCTTCGTACAAATAGCTGAAATAGGGCCTGCGGGGCCTTCCACTTTGGTGATAGAGCCGTTCCGATACTGATGAAGTCCGTTCCAGGTACCGAGCCATATGGTACCGGCGGAGTCCTGCGCCAAAGCGAACGACGGCCCATTCGCATGGCCATCGAGCATTGGCACCCAGTTACCGGAATCCTTCATTTTACGAAAAACACCTTTTGCCGTAGCTGCCCATACGTTACCATCGCGGTCGGGTAGAACAGCCCTTACGTCGTTGCCCTCCATCGGGTGGGCGTCGTGATATTCCTGCGCGAACGGCACATCCTGGTAAAAGGACGGCTCGTTGTCGGCAGTTTTATCATTACCGCACGAAAAAAGCAAGGGCAGCAAGCCGCCAGCCAGCCAGGCAATCAGCTGTTTTTCAAAACGTCGCATCAGGCTTCCGCGTAGTTTTCGCTTTCCTGAAACAGCAGGCTGATCAGTTTTTTATGTTGCGAGAAGTCGGGGATCAGGAGTTGTGCACCTGCCCTTACGAGCCGCGGACGCTTGGCCGGGTTATGGCCGAAACGCTGCACCTCGTTGCTGGTAATGCCCACCGAAATGCCTCCCGCTCGCCGGCCTTCCCGGATTTCGTCGGGCCCGTCGCCAAATACCGCCAGTTCTTTGCCTTGGAGGTTGTTGTCGCGGATGATTTTCTCGATCACCATTTTCTTCGAAAACTTGGTGTAATCGCGCAATGCACCATAAATGCCTCCGTCGAACAAATCGGCGTAACCGAGCATTTGGGCCTCGTTTTTCACATCCTCGGCATCGGTACCGCTGGCGAGGTACATGGTCACTCCCCGTTCTTTAAGTTCCCGCAGAAATGCGACTGCACCTTTCAAGGTGTAGTCTTCCTGGCCGAGTTCTCCTTTGGCCAGCTTGTCCATGCGCTTGTTCACCATTTCCATCAGACCGTCGTTGTAAATTTCCTTGTACTGGAATTTATCGAGGATCTGGTCTTCGGGTACAAAGCCGAACTCGCGTACCAGATTTACCAATCCTTCCATCTGGTAAATGGTCTGGATACCAGTGGTTTTATGGATAAATGCCTTGCATTCCGCCTGCACCTTATGGAAGGTCCCGGCATCGATGGTATCATATTGCTCTCCTAAAATGGATTTCATCATGACCGGCTCCATGATCTCCTCCCATCCCTGCCGGAGCGAGCTGATCGTGCCGTCGTGATCGAAAACGGCATAGCGTATATGTCCGAGCTTGTCGAGGATCTCGGGTACACAGATTTCAAATTCAGTTTCGGGATAATAAGTCGCGGCCCGTTCGTTTTCGGCGAGGTCGGCATTGTAGATGTAATCCGGGTCTTTGGCCACGACGGCGATTTCTTCGCCGGTTGCAGTGCCCGTTGTAAATAACTTTTGGACCGTTACCGCCGCGGCGAAGTTGCCGAACAGTGCAGCCTCGGCCGGCTGCAGCCCGGCTGCCAGGCAGAGCGTAATGGCGCTGATCGCCGTATCGCCCGCGCCTACGGTGTCGAGTTTGCCTTTCAATTGAATGCCTGGTACTTCGTGGTAACCCGCTTCGTCGAAGGCGATAATGCCACGCTCGCCGCAGGTCACAAATACCGGTTTTTGGTACCGCCCGAATATTTCGGCACCATAGCGCTTTACATCGCTTACCGGCACATTTTCTTCCGGTGTAACGTCCAGCCCATTTAAAGAGGCAATCTCGCGATCGTTACATTTCAGATAAGTGTTCCGGAAGCTGTCGTTGAAATGCCGGGAATCCAGCATTACAATCTTATCAGGGTACTTGTTGAACAGGGCGTTGACGTCGTCGATAAATGGGGCATTGGTAATGCTTCCGGTCACTTGCTGGTTAAAAATCAAGGCATCGCATTCCTGCAACGCTTTTTCCAGTGCGGCAACGAGCTGCTTATCGGTTTCAATGCTCCTTTCATTATATACACCAAAATCGATGCGGGGCTCTTCCCGGTCGTGGACAAGCCTTTTGAGATAGCTATATGTATTGAAATGCTCTTTCTGAATGATGAATGCGCTCGTATCCGCTCCGAGCTGTTGGAGCTGCGCCGTAAGTTCCCGTCCCTGCATATCGTCTCCCACGGCCCCGATAACCCTGATGCCGGCTGGTTTCAGCGCGGCGAGGTTGGCCACAACATTCCCTGCCCCTCCCGGCGTATAGTAATGGCGGGCGACGGCCTGGGCCTGCAAACCGGTTTCAATGGAAACTTCGGAAGTGCGGTCGTCCATGACCCAGTAGGAATCGAGACAGAAGTCGCCATACACGGCGACCCGAACGGCGGAGATTTTCTCCAAGATCTGATTGATGCGGCTTTGATCCATGAGCAAAGGTTGGTCTGGATTTAGGATAAAATGGATATGGATATTGAGCTGTTTTGGGGTAATACGATTGATGCGGGAAGGAGGGCTATCGCCGGCACCGCGATTTGCCGCAAATGTTACAAAATTGTTAAATGCACCGCCGGGAAAAGGGTCGGAAAACTCCCGGTTATTTCATTGTATTTTTCGCTAAGAAGTAGCTGGTAATGAGCAAATATGTGATAAATGATAAGTTACTATTATGTTATGATTAAATCGTACAACGATGCGCAAAATGAAGATATTTTTACGCAGTTTGCGACTCAAATTCTAAAATCAGAACCGTAGATTTATCAAACAATTAGAAATACGCCGCTCAATAGAAAGCATCGCCGATTGTTTCGAAGGCAGAATTTTCCCCTGCCAGGGTGATGTTGGAAATAATTTTATTTTAGTGCCCGACTGATTACCAACCAATACAAGAAGTGATTTATTGCCGGTTGGTAAATAGGATCAAACCAAGAATAAAAGTTTTTTAATTAATAATATAATCTCTTTATCTAGTCCCCTTTTCTATAAAGCTAAACTGTACGACTGTGGCCTACCCCGACGAAAATACCCTGATCAGAGTGACGCAAGGCGACGAAGCGGCCTTTGCAGCGTTGTATAACCACTACAAAACGCCCGCATTGCGGTTTACTGTTTCATTGCTCAAAGACGAGGAAGAAGCTGAGAACATGGTTCAGGATGTGTTCATCAAAATCTGGGTGAGACGGACCCAGATCAAGCCGGACTATAATTTCAATTCGTACCTGTTTACCTGCCTGCGCAATATGGCGTTCGACCATTTCAAGAAACTCGAAAAGAATGAACAGCTACGGAAGCATTACATGGAAGCGATCCGTGTGGCAGGGGAGGATGAAAAGGAGGAAGCCGAAAGAAGGCTGAGCGTGGTGCAGGCTGCGGTCGAATCGTTGTCGATCAAGCGGCGCCAGATTTTGAAACTGAATATCGAAGAAGGGAAATCCTACCAGGAAATAGCGGAGTTTTTAAGGATATCTAAGAATACTGTCAAAAACCAGTTGGTGAAGGCCAAACAGATCCTGCGTGAAAAGGTGGATCTGGCAACGATATAGCACCCAAGTTAGCCCAGAATTATATATTCCTAAAACCTGGAAAAGCAGAAGCACCGACGCTTCTGCTTTCTCTTTTTATGGCCTATTTCATATCGCCCAGCTTGCCGAGGTCGATTGCTTTCAGGGCTTCTTTCAACTGATCGACGCTCAGGTTATCGCCCTCCACGTTCACTACATAACGGTCGGCGACCAGCACGTTAATTTCGCCGGACTTGCTTTCGTTGTTGTATTTCTCAAAAGCCTTGTAGCCTTCGATTTTCGTGGTTTTTTCGTAACCGTTGGTGGTTTCCTTGTCGATTTCGGCGATGGACCACGCTGCGAGCGCCATGGTCGATACACCGGCAATGCCTCCGGTATCCACGATTTCCACATTCAGCGATTCGTTGGAGCTTCCTTTATATTTGGCCTGGGCCGTAGAAACCGTAAAACCCATTGCCCCGGTTTTCTCGCCAGTCGCTTCTGTGCGGCTCATACCGGCCAGGGTTTCGGGGAGGAGGTCTTTCAGCTTCCGGAAATCCACCGGATCGACGGCCTCGCGGTCGCCCATTTCCTTGGCTTTATCGGCAATGGCCTGAAGAGCATCGGCCGGGCTGTCGCTGGCGGCTTTTTCTTCGGCTTCTTTTTCTTCCTGTTTGCTGCCGCAACCATTTAAGAGCAGGGCGCAAGAGAGAAATGCGGCTATAAAGGATGTTTTCATCTGACAATTGTTAGAGTTGTTTCAAACTAATTACAATGTAATGAAAACGCCGCACTGATGCACGCTTACTGCTTTTCGTGATGATCAGCTTGTCAGCTCCGCAGGGTCCCTCCGCGATTGAATGATAAAGTACAGCCCGAGCAATACCGCAGGAATACTGAGTATCTGCCCCATGTTCAATGCGTAGTTCGCTTCGAATGCCTCCTGGTTTTCTTTCAGGAACTCATACAGGAAGCGCAGCGTAAACACCCATACGAAGAAGACGCCCACCATCAGGCCACGCGGCGTGGCGGCTTTATACTTGTTCCAGATCGCGAACAATATGAAAGCAAGGATGAAGCAGGAAATGGATTCGTACAATTGCGCCGGGTGGCGTGGGATTTGTGTAAACTCGATATTATGCCTGAAAATGAATGCCCATGCAACGTCGGAAGGCTTTCCTACGATCTCCGAGTTCATCAGGTTACCAAAACGGATGAATGCGCCACCCAATGCGATGGTGATCACCATGCGGTCGGCGACCCAGAAGAACGTCTGGCCCGTGCCTCTGCGCGAGCGTGCATACAACCAAAGCCCGGTAACTATCCCGATAATCGCCCCGTGACTAGCAAGCCCGGCGTAAGGCGGCAGTATCACTTCGAGGGGATTTTTAAACAATACTTCGGGTTCATAAAAAAGGAAATGTCCTACACGGGCACCGATAACGGTCGATAGCACCATATAAAGTGTAAGCGAGTCGATATCTTCCAGCGACTTTCCTTCTTTCTTGAAAATATAGATCATAATTTGCTGGCCGACCAGAAACCCGGCAGCGAAAAGAAGACCATACCAACGAACAGGGAAGGGGCCAAAACCGGCGATTTCCGGAATGGTAAATATTTCGGGACTGACGTCCCACATGATATATGAAAGCATGCGTTTGTGATGTTAATGGTCAAATATACTAATATGAGACAAGACGCGAAATGAAATTTTTACTCATAGCCCTCGTGCGGTTTTACCAGGCGGCACTTTCACCCTACTTGCCCAATTCGTGCCGCTATACGCCTACCTGCTCGCAATATATGATCGAGGCCGTACAGAAACACGGCCCGTTGAAAGGCGGCTGGATGGGGCTGAAACGCTTCGCACGTTGCCATCCCTGGGGAGGCCACGGCCACGACCCGGTGCCGTGAACTATCCAATGGCAACTTTCCGGAGAATGGAATCGATGATGGTCATAGTGCGCACGCCGTCGGCTTCGGCCTCGTAGTTCAGCAGGATACGGTGGTTCATAATGTCTGGTGCGAGCTCCTTGATGTCCTCGGGCAGTACGTAATCACGTCCTTCCAGGTAAGCCAGGGCCTTTGCGGCACGGTTGAGATAAATCGTAGCCCGCGGCGAGGCCCCGAACTGAATGTAACGTGCCTCATCGCGCAACCCGTAGTCGAGCGGGCGGCGGGTTGCAAATACCAGCTCGATAATGTAACGTTCGAGCGTATCGGAGATATTGACCTTGTTGACATTGTCACGGATCGCGAAAATGTCCTCCTTGTTCAGAATAGGCCTGATTTTATATTCATAATTGATATCCGACATCCGGCGCATTACTTCCAGCTCCTTCATCTTGTCGAGGTAATCGACGTAGACTTTCATCATAAATCGGTCGATCTGAGCCTCGGGCAGCGGGTAGGTGCCCTCTTGTTCCACCGGGTTTTGCGTAGCGAGTACTACAAAAGGGCGGTCGAGCAGAAAAGTTTCGTCGCCGATTGTCACCTGCTTTTCCTGCATCGCTTCCAGCAACGCGGACTGCACCTTGGCCGGAGAGCGGTTCACCTCGTCGGCCAGGATCAGATTGGAGAAAATAGGCCCTTTTTTAACTTCGTAATCGCCGATTTTCGGCTTGTAGATCATCGTTCCGATCAAATCCGCCGGAAGCAGATCCGGGGTGAACTGGATACGTTTAAATTCCAGGTGGAGAACTTTGGCCATGACATTGATGGTCAAAGTTTTGGCTAGTCCCGGGACACCTTCGAGCAGAATATGGCCGCCGGTAAAGAGGCCGATCAGCAGTCGGTTCAGCAGTTTGTCCTGCCCCACGACTACCTTGCCCATCTCGTCCAGAACCTCCCTGATTTTTTCTATATACATGAAATTGAGTAAAATTTAGAAATGGATCAGGCCCAGATAGCTCTCACGAAGCGGTCCTTACCATTGATATCGCGAAGGATCTCTACTTTTTTGTAATTCCTTTCTTCAAAAACCTGCTTGGTTTCAGCACCGAAATGCTCGTTGATCTCGACATAGCATTTGCCGTGCTGTTTCAGATGGTGCACACCAAAATCGGCAATGGCTTTGTAAAAAAGCAGCGGGTCGTTGTCTTCCACGAACAATGCCTCGTGCGGCTCAAAGCGGAGCACATTCGGGCGCATGCTTTCGGCCTCGGAATAGGTCACATAGGGCGGGTTACTCACCAGGCAATCGAACTGAACGATATTGCCCGGAAGCGGGAAAGCCACATCGAGCATATCCTGTTTGGCAAATGTAACGTCGGCGATGAGCTGGCGGGCGTTTTCTTTGGCAACCGCCAGCGCCTCGTCGGAAACGTCCCACGCATGCACGCTCACGTGCGGCAAGAAGCGCGCGAGCACGATCGCAATGCAACCGCTACCCGTTCCGATGTCGAGGATCGAAATATTTTTATCAGGCTCGGCATAGTCGCGCGTCACCATCTGCACGAGCTCTTCCGTTTCGGGGCGCGGGATGAGTACCGCCGAAGAAACGCGGAATTCGAGCCCGCAAAACTCGGTGGAGCCGATGATGTGCTGAACGGGTTCGTTGTTGTTCAGGCGTTTGATAATGCCATCCCAGTCGGGTTGTGTACTGTTTTCAGGAATGGGACGGTCGACCAGCACGTCGATATTGCGGAGCCGCATATAATGCTCCAAAAGCATGAATGCAATAGCCTGCGCTTCTTTTTGCGGATAAACTGTGATGTTCTTAACTATATATAAATAAAGCTGGCGTGCGGAAGTCATTTTCACTGATTTTGATCTAATGTCGGAAAGTTAGCAAATTATGGGAACTCCCGAAAGTTGAGTTTAAAAGGGCATTTGTATTTTTGCCACATGGAGACGCACAATCAATGGATGGAACGGGCCCTGGAGCTCGCCGAATACGGCCGCGGATCGGTGAGCCCGAACCCGATGGTAGGCTGTGTGATCGTCCATGAAGGCCGGATTATCGGGGAAGGGTGGCACCGCGCATACGGAGGCCCGCATGCGGAAGTCCGAGCGATCGAGGATGCCGACGCGAAAGGTAATTCGCATTTACTGCCACAAGCCACGGCGTATGTGACGCTGGAACCCTGCTCGCACACCGGCAAAACGCCGCCCTGCGCGGACCTGCTCGTGAGCCGGCAGTTGAGAAAAGTAGTCATTTGTAATAACGACCCTAATCCGTTGGTTTCGGGAAGAGGCATAGGGCGTCTGCGCGATGCCGGTATTGAGGTAGAATGCGATATGCTGCAAGCACGCGGGTTGGAGCTGAACAAGCGGTTCTTTACGGCCATGACGAGCAAAAGGCCCTACGTGATCCTCAAATGGGCCGAAACAGCCGACGGTTTCCTGGGCCCTCATGCCGGTACTCCTGTTCACATCAGCGGTTCTTTGTCCAACATGCGCGTCCACAAGTGGCGTACGGAGGAAGACTCCATCATGGTAGGGTATAAAACGGCCTTAATGGACAATCCCCGTCTGAATGTGCGTCACTGGGCGGGAACCAACCCGGTGAGGATCGTGACCGACAGGCGCCTTCAATTGCCGAAGCACCTTCATTTGCTGGATAATTCCCAAAGTACGATCGTGGTCAACTACGATCATGGAACCGAAATCCCGACCGATCCCGAGCGGTACGCGTTGCCTTCGACGGCTTACCTCAAAATCGATCGGGAGCGCGATGAAATAGCCCAGCTGCTGGAAGGACTGCACGGGCGCAAAATACATTCGGTACTGGTGGAGGGCGGCGGCGCGGTCATCAACGCTTTTCTTGAAAGCGGCTTATGGGATGAGATCCGCCGCTGTCAGGGCAAGCTGACGATCGGCGAAGGCGTAAACGCTCCTATGCCCCGGGGCATATTCAGGGGCTCCGAGCAAATCGGCAATGATTTGTGGACTTTTTACAGCCGGATTTAAACGCTCCAGAGGTTTTCCTCGGTCGTCCATATCTCCCAGGCTTTCTCCGCCTGTAGTTCAAGCATTTTCAGCCCGTTCATCGTGGCGGCACCTTGTTCACCGCCTTTTTTTAGAAACAGGGTTTCGGCAGGGTTGTACACCAGGTCGTACAGGAAATGGTGCCTTGTCACCAACTGGTAAGGGATTAGCGGGCATTCCTCTGTGTTGGGATAAGTTCCCAGCGGGGTGGTGTTGATGATCAGGCGGTGGCTATCCATCACTTCCTGTGTAAGGCCATCATAGGATACGCAATCGTCGCTGTTCTGGCGCGATACCAGCGTATATTCCATTTGGAGATCCCTCAAAGCAACCTGGACGGCCTTCGCGGCGCCGCCATTGCCCAGTATCAGGGCTTTGAAGTTCACACAGGATTCCCCGCGTTTGTCGAGCCACTCCACGAGCGACTGCTGAAAGCCGTAGTAATCGGTATTGAAGCCTTTTGTGCTGCCGTCGGCGTAAATTTTGATCGTGTTTACCGCGCCAATGCGTTCGGCAGAGGCGTCGTCGAGATCGTCGAGGTAGGCAATCACATCCTTTTTGTAGGGGATCGTCACGTTCAATCCGCGGAGGCCGTGCTTCTGTTTCAGCAATTCGGGCAATTCTTCCAGGGATTTTATCTCAAAAAGCTCATAACTGCTCTCTTTGATCTTTTCTCTCGTGAATTTGTCCGTGAAATATCGCTTTGAAAAAGAGTGGGTAAGCGGGAATCCGATCAGGCCGTATAAGTTCATAGGGATGCGTGCGACGACGGTAAAAATTGAGGCTGCTAAGTTATACCAGCCACCAGCTAATTACAAATGCGTGCAGAATAAGGGCCTGGTAAATTCGCGTATACGATTCACGGTTCGCGCGCTGGTAAGGCCTCATGACGCTGTACCTCAACTAGTTTCCCGCACAGGTTAATTTATATTAAACTATGCCCGAATTATTTTGCATAATTAGGTTAAATAAAGTAGAATTACCTATCCTTTATCTGTACCAAAAATTATGAAGTGGAAAAATCTTTACTACACACTATGGCTGGCCAGTCTGTTGATTGGCAATGTTAGAGGCCAGAAGCGCCAGGATTACCAAATCCTTCTCAAAAGTGGCTCAATTGTCCCAGAACGAAATGTTTCATCCGCAACCGGTCGTGCCAATGCGGCATTCAGGCTCTCGACAGCCGGGCAAAAATCCTTCGTAATAATCCAGTTCGACGATATTCCTACCCAAGAAGAGCGCCGCGAACTACAAGCGGAAGGCATCGAATTACTCGAATACATTCCGAATTACGCCTACACTGCTACGATAGCTGCCGGCAGCAACCCGGGCGCACTGGCCCGGAGTAAGGGAAGGGCTATTGTGGAGCTTAGTCCGGAACAAAAAATGCAGCCCGGGCTCGCCAGCGGCAATATACCACCCCATGCATTTACAGGTCCTACTACCATCGATTTATGGATCAGTTATCCCAGGTCGTTCAGCTACGAAGAGATACGGTCGGCATTGCAGGGGCAGCAATACGAAGTTGTGTCGGATCAGTACAAAAATTACCAGATACTGACGGTAAGGGGGCCGGTGAAGGAGCTAAAAAGGCTCGCCGGCCAGCCATTCGTCCAATACGTGCAGGCTGTGCCGCAGCCCGACCGCCAGCTGAACAATAAAAGCACCACAAATGGTCGCGCCAATGTCCTGAAATCCGCGCTGCCGGGTAATAGAAACTTGTCCGGAGCGGGTGTGGTCGTAGGGATCGGCGACGAGTCCAATCCATTGCGGCACATTGATTTCAATACCCGCATCATCAACAGGGCGCCTATCGAGGCCGGTTCGCACGGCCTGCATGTAATGGGTACGATGGCCGGAGCGGGCCTCATGGACGAGCGCTACGCGGGCTATGCACCCAAAGCGACCGTGGTAGCCCAAAGCTATTCGTCGATTTTGGCCTACTCGCCCCAATATGTGCAGGATTTTGGCATGGTGATTACCAACAATTCGTACGGATCGGATGTGATTACCTGCGAAACGAATGGGGCCTACGACCTTTATTCATATATTCTGGACCAGCAGGCGTTCGAAATGCCCTATCTGCAGCACGTTTTTGCCGCCGGAAACAGCGGCTCTACCACCTGTGCACCTTTCGCGGTGGGCTTTGGTACTGTTTTGGGAGGATACCAGACGGCCAAGAACGTGATTACCGTCGGCGCTACCGGCGAGACGAGCGGGATTATGGCCAATTCCAGCCGGGGGCCGGTTAAGGACGGGAGGTTGAAGCCCGAAATTACTGCGCAGGGGAGCGGGATTGTTTCCACGATTCCGGTAAACCTGTATGGCAGCGGAAGCGGGACAAGCATGGCTACACCGGCGGTGTCGGGAGGCCTTGCGATGCTGTATGAGCGTTACAGGCAACTAAATGGGAACCAGAATCCCAAAAATGGTTTAATGAAAGCGTTGCTGGTGAACGGAGCCGTCGATAAAGGCAATGAGGGCCCCGATTACCGCTATGGATACGGATGGCTTAATCTGCTCCGTTCGGTAAAGATGCTAGAATCCCAAGCTTATACCACTGCGCAGGTTGCGCATCAGGCAACCAATAATTTTTCCATCAGCGTTCCGGCGAATACGGCGCAGCTTAAAGTAATGCTTTATTGGAACGATCCGGCGGGCAGTACGCTGGTGTCGCAGAACCTGGTTCACAATCTCGACCTTCAGGTAACAAATCCCGCCTCGAATGTTGTCCTGCCGCGCGTACTCGACCCCTCGGTTGCCAATGTAAATAATGTGGCTACCACGGGTGTCGATAACCGCAATAACATGGAACAGGTTGTGATTAACAATCCGGCAGCGGGGGATTACACGATTTCAGTAAAAGGGACGACCGTAGGCCAGGCGCCGACTCAGGAGTATTTCGTGGTTTATGACATTCTTCCCAATTCCCTCACCATTACCAACCCGATGGGAGGAGAGCGCCTGAAAGACGGTGACCCGATCTATATTTCATGGGACGCCTTCGGTAATAGTGCCAGCACTTTTACCGTGCAGTACAGCGGCAATAATGGCGGTACCTGGACAAATATTTCGACTGTCGCGGCGGGAACCAGCCAGCTTGCATGGGCGATCCCTGTGGGGATACGGTCGGACAAAGTGCGTGTGCGGGTGATCCAGAACAGCACCGGCGCCCAGAGCATTTCCGAAACTTTTACGGTGATTGGCGTTCCGGGCGTTACGTTGTCGGCCCTGCAATGCGAAGGCTACATTTCGCTGGACTGGACAGCGGTGACAGGTGCGACTGACTACGAAGTAATGATGCTGAAAGGAAAGGAGATGGTGCCAGTGGCAACAACCGCCGGTACAACCTACGCTTTGGGCGGGTTGCTGAAAGATTCGACATACTACGTCTCCGTGCGGGCGCGGATCAACGGGCAGGCCGGGCGCAGGGCGCTGGCCATTTCACGTAAGCCGGATACCGGAACATGCGCCGGCAGTATTTCGAATAATGACCTCAAAGTGGAATCCATTGTAACGCCGGCGTCGTCGGGGAGGAAAGGTACCTCGACGGAACTGAGCGGGGCGGTTTTTGTCAAAATGAGGATCAAAAACCTCGACGACGTCGATTTCAACGGATCGCTGGATGTGGGGTATACGCTAAATGGGGTAGCGGTACCGGTGGAAACGATCACTCCTTTTATCGAAAAAGGAAAGACTTACGACCATACATTCGCGGTAGGCGCCAATTTGTCCAATCCCGGTGATTATAATATTAAAGTGTTTATCCACAGTAACGCCGATATAGTTACGGCTAATGATTCATTGGCAAGGCTTTTCAGGCAACTACCCAATGATCAGCTGGCACTGCCATTTAATGATAACATGGAAAACCTCCCCGCGCAGAATGTGACGGTCGCGCAAATGGGGCTCACAGGCGACGGTCGCTATGATTTCAGCGCCAACACCGACGCCGGAAGGATCAGGACGTTCATTAACACGGGTTTTGCGGCATCGGGCCAGAAAGCGTTGACGCTCGATGCGAACCGGGCCTATTCCGCGGGTAACACGAGTTACCTGACGGGTACTTTCAACCTGGCGGGATACAATATCAATACAGATGATCTGCGTCTGATATTTTCCTATAAAAATCACGGACAAAAAACGAACGATAATAACAAGGTGTGGATAAGAGGCAAGGACACCGACGCATGGATCGAGACTTACGACCTTTTTGCAAACCAGAACCTGACCACGGAGGGATACAAGACAACCGTTCCGCTCGAAATAAGCGCGTTGCTCTCGGCGAATGCGGAGAATTTCTCGTCAAGCTTTCAGGTCCGCTGGGGGCAATGGGGTAAAATGATCACTTCGGATTACAGCAACGGGGCGGGGTATTCTTTTGATGATATCCGCATTGTTTCGGTTACGGATGATATTCAAATGCTCGCACTGCTCGCACCCCCTACCGAGAGTTGCGGACTAAGCAATGCGGAAACAATCTCCGTGCGTATCCGGAATAGCTCGGCGCGGGATATTACCGACCTGCCCGTGGCATTGTCCCTGCCGAACGGGACTATTCTCCGTGACACGATTCCTGCTATCGCCAAGCGTACGACCATCGATTTTACTTTCGGGCCGAAGGCCGATCTTTCTACGATCGGGGCGTTAAACCTCAAAGCATGGTCGGGATTGGCAACCGACAGTTTTCGGGACAACGACACGCTGGCGGTTAAAGTTTTCAACGCACCGGTGCTGAGCACGTTCCCGTATCTCGAAAATTTTGAAAATAGCGATGGCTTCTGGAGTGCCAAAGGAACGAACAGCTCGTGGAAGTGGGGCACGCCGACCTCCGGCGGATTGAACAAAGCGGCCAGCGGTACGAAGGTTTGGAAGACCAATCTGGCAGGTGGCTATAATGATAAGGAACAATCGTATTTGTATTCACCCTGCTTCGATGTAAGCGCCCTGACCGCACCTACGCTTAGTTTCAGCGCGGCGATCGACCTCGAAGTATGCGAGCCTACGCCTTGTGATTACGTATACATCGAGTATTCCGGAAACGGCGGGCCGTGGACACGCCTGGGCTCGGTGGGGCAGGGTACCAACTGGTATAATAAGACCTATTCGGGTAACGGAGCCTGGGCCATGCAGGATTACCTGCGGTGGCACGTGGCAAGCATTGCCTTACCTGCCGGTTTTGCCAATCTCAAATTACGTTTTGTACTGATTTCCGACGGGTTTACACACCGCGAGGGAATTGCCCTGGACGATATTCACATTTTCGATAAGGTTTCGCCCATACTGGACGGTGCCGGTGGAGTGGCCAGTCAGCAGGTATCCGGTTCGGGTTGGGTGAATTTTACGAGCAACGGGAAATTGATGGCGGCTATTAATCCCAATGGGCAGAATATGGGCAATACCGAGGTACAGACATATTTGAACACCGCCGGGGTTAGAAATGGCAACGGTCAATATTATCTTGACAGGAGTTTCACGATAAAACCGGCGAATGATGAACTGGCGGATTTAGCGACGGTAAGGTTCTACTTTCTCGAAACTGAAAGCGAGGCTTTGATCAATGCAGTAGGTTGCGGGACATGCGGCAAGCCGGTAAATTCATTTCAACTGGGTATTTCCAAATACCGGAATGCGACAAATACCTCGAAAGAAGACGGCTCATTGACCAATAGTACCGATGGTGGATGGTCGTTCCACCCGGCGGGGGAAGTTATAATAGTTCCCTACGATAAAGGGTATTATGCTGAAATGAAAATGAAAACGTTCTCGGAATTCTGGCTTTCGAAGGAGTTTGTAGGAAACCCGGGCGCTTTGCCGGTCGAGCTGGTGAGTTTTAATGCCCGTAAAAAGCAGGGTGACGAACACTCAAAGGATGTTATTGTAGAATGGGAAACTGCTTCCGAAGAGAATTTCGACCATTTCGACATCGAAGTGGCCACAGGTGATGAAGCTTACCGGCAGGGGAGGTTTGTAAAGCTGGCGCAGGTTTTCGGTGAGGGGAATCTGAAAAGCGGGAGGAAATACGAATATGTAGACCAGGTGCCGGGCAAATGGGGTAACTTGTATTACAGGCTGAAAATGGTGGATATCGACAGCACTTATCAATACTCCCGCGTGCGACCGGTCGCATTCGAGGGACAATCCGAGTGGTCGGTTTATCCCAATCCATCCAAAGGCGTCTTCTACCTGGGCGACGATGTGCCCGCAAGCCGGTCGGTATCGGTGAACGTATATGATCTGCACGGCAGAATTTTGAAGCAGCTCGGCGGCGATGCATTGAACCCGGAAAAGAGACGGATGGTCGATCTGTCCGGCCGGGAGTTTGAGGAAGGCATATATGTGCTGGAAGTAGTGAACGGGGAAACGAAACAGGCATTCCAGGTGTTGAAAAACTGATGTAACCTTTGCTATCGTTTAAAAAATCTTGCCCATGCAGCATATTGGCGGGGAAAAGCGAATAGCTTTACAACAGACCGCATTTTGAATAATGAATGTCATGAACAAAGTTCTACTGATCCTTTGCCTCTTTTCTATTTCTGATTCCTACGCTCAAACGGGCAGACTGGCCAATACACTGATCCTGGATACCGACATCGGCCCTGATTACGACGATGTCGGTGCGATGGCAGTCATGCATGCATTGGCCGATAAAGGAGAAGTAAGACCTCTGGCAGTAATTTCTTCCAATAAAAATGAGTTGGTAGTGCCTACTATCGAGATCCTGAACACCTACTTTGGCCGGCCCGAATTACCTACCGGTGCTCCGAAAGGGAAAGGGGCGAATTTCGGTGCCACGCAAAAATGGCCCGAAATGCTGGTAGAGAAATACCCGCATAAGATTGCCAAAACTTCGGACGCGCCCAATGCGGTAGAAACTTATCGAAAGATCCTCGCTAAACAGCCCGACCAGAGCGTTACCATCGTGACCGTTGGTTTTCTGACGAATCTGGCGGATTTGCTGGACTCCGGGCCGGATGCTAACTCACAACTTTCGGGTAGTAACCTTGTAAGGAAAAAAGTAAAGCAACTCGTTTCAATGGCAGGCGGATTCCCGAAAGGCCGCGAGTATAATGTGCTGGTAGATTCCGTTGCGTCCGCGAAAGTGTTTGCCGAGTGGCCTACCGAAATCCTTTTCAGCGGATTGGAAATTGGTAAAGAAATTAAAACAGGCAAGCGCGTAATCGCTAACGAAAGTCTTAAAGGTCCTGTTAAAGAGGTATTTGCGATGGCTATGCCGTTGTCCAAAGGTGACGCCGATGGCCGGATGAGCTGGGACCAGACCGCCGTATTGGTAGCGGTGCGGGGGATTCAGCCTTATTTTGGCGTAAAACGCGGGAAGATCGTCCTGGAAGGAGGCAATAACAGCTGGCAGGACGATCCAATGGGGCCACACGCCTATCTCACGCCCAGTATGCCCTTCGAGCAGCTTACCGCACTGATCGAAGGACTGATGATGTGGCAAGGGAAATAAGCCCTATACCACCATAGCGTCATTTTTTCTGGCCGCCGGATCGCCGGCCGCCGGGTCGCCGGCCGCCATTTTTATTTTGTCAAGGTCCGCATTCAGTTTTTGGGTGAAAAGCGCTACGTCGAAGCTGTGTACAACAATGTTCGCCCCTTCCTTCATCCATTGAATCTGCCGTTCCGGTTCCAGTGAAAAGTGAATGCCGATCGCTAATCCCTTGGCACGGGTGGTGCGGATAATGTAGGAAACTGCTTTTTCAAACTCAGGGTGATCATATTGCTCGGGTAGTCCGAGGCTTACCGACAAGTCGTGCGGGCCGATGAAAACGGCGTCCAGCCCCGGCACCGACAGCAGTGCATCCAGGTTATCCATCGCCGGGACGCTCTCAATATTGGCAATGCAGATATTTCCTGTATTGTATTTCGCCACGTAGTCCTGCAAATTTTCCGGCATAGGCACGGCGCCGCTGAGGTAATTCTGCAATACTTCTCCTTTCAGCGGCCGGTATTTGGTGGCGCCTACCAGCTCCGTTATCTGCGCCTCGGATTCGAGGTAGGGGGCAACAATGCCTTTTGCACCTGCATCGATGGCCTGGCAGGCAAGGTAAGGATCGGGGCAGGGAATGCGTACGATAGGCGTAATGCCCAAATGCCGGAACTGCTGGCATAATGTGGCCAACTCGGTTCTGCCCAGTGGCACGTGTTCGGTATCGATGAATACGAAGTCGACACCCGTTCTCTTCACTGCCGCGGGCCACATCGGGCCGGCGGCGGTAATGCAGGTGCCGTATACATTGCCCCCGTTTTTCAGTTTTTCGAGTAATGTGGATTCCATTGAGCGATTTTCAATTATTGTTTCATCAACCATATCTCTGTCACTTGCGAGCCGCGTTCACCCTCACCGCAAGTCCATTCAAATGTGACTTTGCCATCAATAGTGGCCGCTTTCGGGATATTGAATTCGAATGTAGGCTGCTCGCCGGTCTGGATAAAATCATGAATAGCCTGGCCGTCGTCGGTTGTCATCTTCATGCGTGAGCGGAAGCGTCCGGTGTAAGAAATCCGGATGCGGTAGGTCGCGTCCCGGTCGAGACTACCGTAGTGGATCCGCAATGGCTGGTCATAAAGTGTTTTGGCCTGCTTCATCCATGCACGCGGGGTCACCTGCCCTTTGAAACCGGTTGCCTGAATTTCATCCACCCATTCTTCTCCAACCAGCCCGACCCCAAAACCAATCCGTGGCGATTGCAAACTGCCGGGGTCTTCTTCCCAGGGCAGGTTCGGTACAACGCGGTACCAGCTTTCGGGATCGCCGAAATGATCGTAAAAGCCGCCCGGGCCGGGATCCGTGCGATGCAGGAGCTGATCTATCTCCCGCAGTATTTCAGCCTCGCTCCCCAATTTTTCGATCTTTTTGAATTGATCCAGCAAATAGGGTGCATCGTTCAGCGGCATATTGATCAGGTCTATAAAATTGCCCCTGCCCGACATCGCGCCATGTTTCTTCATAGTTAACTGCGCGCCGATGCTTTTGTATAGCGAATCGGCAAGGTCATCACATTTTTGCTGATAGTCCGGGAGAATGCGCTCTTTCCAGGCCTTTTCCAGCGTACTCTCTGCTTTGCGCATGGCCTTCACAGCCCCGGATGTACCGGCAGTCGCCAATGCGCGCCGCGCTTGCTGTTCCAGTTCCGTTTCATAAATGAGCCGCTGGCGTGTATATGCATCGAAATACGCCCGGATCAGCCCCATTTGAAACCTTGGGTTTTGAAGTAATTTTAATGGTGCGTTCTTTTCCATCGACTGCCATTGGCGGAGGGTGATATCGATCCCATCGTTGCCGATAACCTCGCCGCGCCAGTTTTTTTCAAGATCCGCGATAGCCTGTGCACCTGTTTCTTTGTATTCAGGCCCCAAAAACAATCTGGAATAATCGCGCAGGGTTTCCATAACCTCTATTCCGGGATCCCAGTCCTGATCGCTCCATACAAACTTGTTGACATCGTCGTTCGTCCCTTCCGAATAGCTTACGCTCCCAATGCCATATTGGTCCAGTGCATTGTGAATGGCTTTTTCATCCAAAGGACGTGGATTAATACTCTCACGCCCGAGCGTCATCGCCCATGCAAGGTCCCAATGCGGTACCGGGTATTGCGCCGAGTAGTTATGGGTGATGTCGGGATAATGGCGGATGGGGATACTCGGTTTGAGCATCTGCCTGATCTTTTGCACCGGGATTTTTACCCAGGGCCCGAACACTACCCCGCCAAACCAGGGATACTCCTTATTGGCATGACTGAAAAATGCATCGAACCATTTCTGTGTGGGCCGGAATACCTGGGGCGAAACCCAGATTTTGGCTTTGGGATGGTATTTCTGTAAAACGGTCGCCTCTTTTTCCAACCAGGCGAAAAGCACATCCGGTTCCAGTTCGCCGGGGTCGCCAGCGGGTACGAATACACCATCGAGCCTGGGCAAACTCGCAAATACCTGGTCGCGTTCTGCCAGTTCTTTCGCAATCGAGTCGGGGTGAACGTAGTTTTTGCCCATATTCGGATACCAGATCGAGACGTCGAGACCGTATGATTTGCAAATGCGCGATTGCTCTACGATCATTTGCGCTGCCGGTATCTTCATATGTCGGCTGGTAGCGTCGTCGTCGGTGCGCGGGGGAAGTATTTCAATCGTATTTGCGCCAAACAATGCCAGTTCACGAATGTACTGGTCGAAACCGGCGATCGTGAATGCATCGTAGGCATTCGTTTTAGGACGGTAACCGAGCTGGTGGCCGCGCATCGGGTACTTAGGGCTGGTACTGATCGTCAACCGGTCGTCGACCTGCAACTTACCGCGGGTCATTTCCGCTTTCCTAAGGAACCGCCCGACGCCATACAATATTCCCCGTGCATCTTTTCCCGCAACAATAACGGTATTCAAAGGACCCGCGACCAACTTGAAACCCTCGCTTTTCGTGTCTGACAATGCGGTAACGGCGCTTTTATATGGATCGGGTAACCTGGTAATTTCGCTCTCCAATCCGATCAGGATCACATTCCCGCTTTTCGGAAGCTTTTTCGTAACAGGAAGTTTAATCCCCGTCCGCTTTTCTATCTCATTTTGTAGTATTTCAATGCTTCTATGCAGGGTAGCCTTGTCAGTCGGACTGAATATCTGGCTTTTGGATAAATCAATGGATTGCGGGAATGCAGCACCGGCCCTGATTGTCAGAAGGATCAGTATTAAAAAACGTAGAGGTGTTCCGTAACGCATAGAATGAGGTCAGAGCTTGATGAAAATCCGCTTTTTATAGAGTACGTAAGCGGGGATAAAATTGATACACACAAAAAAGAGCGCGTAAATCATGCTCGCAAGGCGTGGGTCCATTCCTGTTTGTGATAACGCGGCTACGGCATGGTGGTTAATGGTATCGCGGCCTATTGGTATGATATAAAATACCAATGCGAGAATATCGCCCAGAACGTAGGCCGCGATGGCATTAGCCCCGAAAACGATGCCCGGTGCGATGCCTTTTGTGCGACCGCGAATGTCGATCAGGAAATACAATGCGCCGAGCAGCATGGAGGCAAAGCCGGACGTCACCAGCACGAACGAGCTCGTCCAGAGGTTTTCGTTGACAGGGAAAATCAGGTTCCAGAAGTATCCCAATGCGGCGGTGGCAAACCCGGCGGTTAGCAGGAAATTGCTTTTTTCGTTCGGTGAAATTGGTTGGCGCATCAGTCTGCCCGCGAGCATCCCGGTGATCGTCGTTACTATGGAAGGAAATGTGCTCAGAATCCCCTCCGGGTCCCAGTTACCCTGCCACATTTTACCGGGCAAATACTGCTGATCGATCCACGCGGCCAGGTTGATGCCCGGTTCGAGCATAACTCTGCCGATGCCGGGTGTTGGGATGGTGGTTAATGCAAGCCAGTAGAGCACGAGGATGGTAGCGGCAATGCCGAGTTGCTGTTTCCAGGTGGTATTCAAAAACAGGATCGCGCACACCAGGAATACGATCGCGATGCGGTGGAGCGTGCCCGTATAGCGCAGGTCGGAGAAGTTGAAATCAGGCAGCATATTCAGGAACATGCCGACGGCAAATATTTTCAGCGAACGGATAATGATCTTGCGGTATAGCAGTCCTTTGGGCGCATTCAGCTTTCCGGAATAGGCCAATGTGATTGAAACGCCTACGATAAAAAGGAATGTGGGCGCGATCAGATCGGTAAAAGTGAGCCCGTTCCATTTGGTATGGCGGAGCGTGGGGAAAACATAATCCTCATGGCCCGGAAAATTAACCATGATCATCGCCGCAATCGTAAAGCCACGCATTGCGTCCAGCGAAAGTAACCTAGACAATGAGCCCGAAGGGTTTTCCATAGCAGCCGTTTATAGGGTTATGTACGGAGATGGAGCATAAAAGGGCTATCGCCGACGCTTTTTGCACCCTCCACTAGTATATTTTGCGCAATTGTCAGTAATTAGGAAGTTGTATTCTGAACACCCGGAAAATCATTCCCAGCCTTTTTGACCCTATGAAGAAACTACTCCCGCTTTCGCTGATCCTGTTTGGTGTGCTGCTGTTTACAGGCTGCAATAGGTCAGGTAATGTATCCAAAGAGCAGGCCGAGAAAATCGCGGTTTCGTGGAAGCTCGTCAGCAATTTTACTGAACCTGCCGGAACGTTTAAAGCACAGTTTACGATCCGCAACGGAAGCGATTTTACGCTGGATGGTTCTAACTGGAAGCTGTTTTGGAATATGTCGCCCCGGCCGATCCAGTCGAACAAAACGCCGCAACCTGCGGTGATAGAGCATATCAATGGCGACTGGTACCAAATGGTGCCCGCGAAGGATTTTATCATGCGCCCGCGGGATTCGATGACCATTACCTACACTGGTACTGAAGGCGTGGTCAAGGAAACGGATGCGCCGCTGGGGCTGTATTTCGTGTTTTATGATAAGGAAGGCAAAGAAAAGGAAATCGTTCAGGTTGCTGATTATACGATTGAGCCATTTGTTACCAAGGAACAGATTCTGCGGGGTAAAATGGATTTGAAAGAGGTTCCCACCGCCGAAACGCGTTATAAAGCCAATACGGCATTTACCAAAGTGGGCGAGGAGCAGCTTTTGAAAATCATCCCAAGCCCTGTGAAACTGGTTCCCGGCGCAGGTACATTCGCACTCACAGGGAAAACAAATGTATTTTATCAGGAAGGTCTCGAAAATGAGGCCAAATACCTGATCAGTAAATTGAAAACATTAACCGGTACCGATTTGCCGATCCGGGCCGGATTACCCGACAAGGCCTCATCGGAGGAAGCAGCGATTGTTTTGAAAACCGGCAAGGTTGCTGTCAATGGTGTTTCGGGCGAAGCATATAACCTGAATATCAATCAAAACGGCATTACGATAGAGGGTAGCGATGCTGCGGGCGTTTTCTACGGCGTTCAGAGCCTTTTGCAACTTGCGCCGACAGACGCTTACCAAAAACCTGTCGCTTCGGTTGGCTTCGGATTTGTACAGGTACAGGATGCGCCACGCTTCCAGTTCCGGAGCTTGCATTTGGATGTAGCCCGTAATTTCCAGACCAAGGAGTCGGTGAAACGCATTATCGACTTGCTTTCAGGTTACAAGGTCAATCATTTACTCCTCTACACGACAGAGGACGAAGGCTGGCGGATAGAAATCGACGGCTTGCCGGAGCTCACGCAGGTAGGCGCGCAACGCCAGCACACATCAGGCATGAATGCGAACGCATTGCACCCGGGCTACGGGTCAGGGCCGGTTGCCAATGAGAAAGGCAAGCACGGAGGCGGCTATTATACCAAGGCGGATTTCATTGAAATACTGAAATACGCACACGAGCGGCACATTAAAATTATCCCGGAACTGAACTTCCCCGGCCATGCGCTGGCGGCGATCAAATCGATGGAGGCGCGGTATGAGCGGTTGATGAAGGAAGGCAAGGAGAAAGAGGCGAATGAATATCGTTTGATCGATCCGGACGACAAGTCGGTTTATATTTCGGCGCAGGGTTACAAGAACAATGTCGTGAGCGTCGCGCGCGAATCCACCTACCATTTCTTTGTGAAAGTGGTCGATGAAATCGCTAAACTGTACGAGCAGGCCGGTTTGAAAATGGACACTTTCCATACCGGCGGCGATGAGGTGGCAGATGGCGTTTGGACAAAATCACCGATGGCGGCCAAGCTTTTGCAGGAGCATCCCGAGATCAAAGGTCCCCGCTATTTGCAAAGCTATTTTTTTGGAAGATTACTTCCTATGCTCGAAAAACGCAACCTGAAAGTGCATGGTTGGGAGGAAGTAGCATTGAACAAGACAGAAACCGGGGCATACCTGGCCAACCCGGAGTTCGTGGGGCACCAGGTGTTTCCCTATGTCTGGAATAACGTGTATGATGTAGATCTGGGTAATCGCCTGGCTAATGCGGGTTATCAGGTGGTGCTTTGCAATGTTACCAACTTCTATTTTGACATGTCCTACAACAACGATCCGAAAGAGCCGGGCTTATATTGGGGCGGGTTTGTCGACACGCGCGACAACTGGGCATTTGCGCCTTTCAATATGTTCCGTACGACAGAGGAGACGTCCATGGGCAAGCCTATGAAGGAGGAATTTGCAGGTAAGCAGCTCATGAAACCCGAGGCACGCAAGAACGTTTATGGGATCGAAGCGCAGCTTTGGAGCGAAACGATCAAAGGCCGCGATATGATGGAATATTCGATCCTGCCGAAGCTACTGGGCTTCTCCGAGAGCGCCTGGGCGGCCGAACGGAAGTGGGAAAATGTGGCCGACGATGCCGCCAGAAAGGCCATGATGGCCGAGGGATGGAATATTTTTGCAAATTCAATAGCCCAAAAGCATCTCCCGAGACTAAAGTATATCAACGGGGGCTACAATTATCGCCTGCCTCAACCGGGCGCGATCGTAGAAAACGGAATGCTGAAAGCGAATGTGGAACTGCCGGGCCTGGCAATCCGCTACACGACCGACGGCTCCGAGCCTACCGAAACCTCGCAGCTTTATGAAAATCCTGTGAAAGTTTCGGGTACTGTTACGCTGAAAAGCTTCGATCTCGCCGGAAGATCAAGCCGCAGCAGCGTAGTTACAGCCCGCTGACCGAACTAATCGTTTAACGCAGCTTTACCGCTCAACCCCTCTCCTTCGATGAACATTGGCGTAGATATCGGCGGCACGAACATTCGTGCCGGTATCGAATCGGGTGGCCACATTACCCGGCAAAATCAGACATTACTGGCCAACAAACACTCGCTGTCGGCAACGCTCGATCAGCTGATGGACGTGATCCGTCCGCTGACGGCCTACCCGGTCAAAGGTATCGGGATAGGCGTGCCGTCGGTGGTGGATGTCAATAAAGGCATTGTTTATAATGTGCTGAACATCCCGTCGTGGGAAGAGGTTGCATTACGGGACATTGTGGAAAAGGAGTTCAACCTGCCGGTTTCGGTGAATAATGACGTGAACTGCTTCGTACTCGGCGAGCACCGTTTCGGGTTGGCGCGGAAGTTCCGGTCGGTGATCGGGATGGCGATCGGGACGGGGCTGGGCTCAGGTATTATCATCGATAACCACTTATACGCGGGTAGGAATTGCGGGGCAGGGGAAATCGGGATGCTGCCTTATAAAGATACTGTGCTGGAAAACTATGTATGCAGCCGGTTTTTTGAAGATTCCCTGGGTATCGACGCATTTGCGGCGCACGAAGCGGCATTGAAAGGCAGCAAGAAGGCCATTGAGGTTTGGGAGGAATTCGGCGTACATTTGGGTGCGGTAATCAAGGCCATTATGTACACATACGATCCCGAGGCCATCATTATGGGCGGCTCCATTGCCAAGGCCAACCGCTTTTTCCAGGAAAGTATGCTGGAAAGCATCCAGGACTTTGCCTATCCCGAGTCTTTGAAAAAACTTACATTGCTGCTCTCCGAGAACGAAAACATAGCATTACTGGGTGCAGCGGCATTGCTCGACGATTGATGTAACAAAACCACTCCCTCATGCAAAGGAACATTTTCATAGTCGTTCTGATCTTCCTGATCTTTTTTGTCATCTCCTTCCTGACCAATATACTCGGTCCGATCATTCCCGATATCGTCAAGAGCTTCGATCTCAGCATTGGTCTGGCCGGTTTTCTGCCTTTCGCGTTCTTTGTCGCTTATGGCGTGATGTCGATTCCGGCGGGGTTAATGGTCGAGAAGTTCGGCGAAAAGATCATGCTGATCGGGGCGTTCCTGCTCGCATTTGGCGGGGCATTGCTATTTGCTTTGGTTCCCAGCTTTTTAATAGCGCTGTCTTCATTGTTCCTGATCGGCATTGGAATGGCCATTTTGCAGGTTGTCATAAACCCATTATTGAGAGTTTCGGGCGGGGGAGAGAAGTTTGCATTCTATTCCGTGTTGGCGCAGCTGTTTTTTGGCGCGGCTTCGTTTCTAAGTCCATTGCTTTACAGCTATTTAGTATTAAATGTGCATTCAGGGAACTCCGGTTTTTTGATTGATATATTAAATGGATTGGTGCCCGCAGATCTGAAATGGGTATCGCTCTACTGGGTTTTCGCCGTGATCGCGCTGGCGATGGTGGCGTTGATCGCGGTTGTGAAGTTCCCGAAAGTGGAATTGCTCGAAGACGAGCGGATCGATGTCGGGAAGTCGTTCGGCGAGTTGGCAAAGAACAAGCTGGTATGGCTGTTTTTCCTGGGGATATTCGCCTATGTGGGTACCGAGCAGGGCATCGCGAACTGGATTTCGCAGTTTCTGCAAACCTATCACGAGGTGGATCCGGCCACTACGGGGGCCTCGGTGATTTCCTATTTCTGGGGTCTGCTCACGGTCGGTTGCTTCCTTGGATTGATATTGTTGAAAATCCTCGACAGCCGGAAAGTACTGGTATTTTTCACCTGCGGAGGCATTGTGTCGTTGTTGATGGCATTGTTCGGCTCGAAGGAGATCGCATTGATCGCTTTCCCGCTAACTGGTTTTTTTGCTTCCGTCATGTATTCGGTGATATTTTCCCTGGCTTTAAATTCGGTGCCGAGGCATCACGGGACATTCTCAGGTATTTTGTGCGCGGGGATTGCCGGTGGCGCGGTGGTTCCGCTGATTGTCGGGGGGCTGGGAGAGCTGGTAGGGCTGCAATTCGCAATGCTTTTCCTGCTGATCCCGCTCGGGTACATTCTCAGTATTGGTTTGTGGGCCAAACCGCTGGTCAATAATGAAACTGTTTCGAGCCTGAAAGAGCTATTCAAGTTGAGTTAAGATTTCTCCTTCCTATTTATGCACAAAATCATCCTCCTCCTAGATTTTGCCGAAGAATACAGCAAAAGCCTGATGAAGGGGATCAATGCGTATTCGAGGGAATTTGGTCCCTGGATCTTCTGCCGGATGCCACTTTTCCACCGCGAAACGATCGGGATCGACGGTATCCTGAAATGGGCGCTCGAATGGGGTGCCGACGGGATTGTCGGGCAATTGTATAATAAGGAGATCGACAAGATCGTACGCGCCGGAATACCCGTTATCGCGCAGGACTTTAAAGAACGCTTCACCGAAATTCCCAACATTACCGGCGCTTACCACGAAGCCGGCCAAATGGGTGCCGATTATTTCCTGAAAAAGGGTTTTACCAACTTCGCTTTCTACGGTTTCAACGACATCGTGTGGTCACGCGAGCGCGCGGAAGGTTTCGAGGAGCATCTGCGCAGGAAAGGGCACAAAGTCCATTATTTCGAGCATAAGAAGGCACGTTCGACCGAGTTATGGTATTACAAACCCAGCTCGCTGAGCCGCTGGCTGAAATCGCTGCCCAAGCCGATCGGGCTCATGACCTGCGACGATAACCAGGGCCAGCACATCACAGAGGCGTGCAGGCACGTAGGCATACGCATACCCGAGGAAGTGGCGGTTTTGGGTGTTGATAATGATGAGATGATCTGCGACTTGTCCGATCCGCCGCTTTCAAGTATTGCTTTGGATGTGGAAAAGGGCGGCTATGATGCCGCAAAACTGTTGGACCACATGATCAGGCACGGCACTTCCGAATATTATGACGTGATAGTAAAGCCCACACAGGTTATTACCCGGCATTCGACGGACATTTATGCTACCAACGACGACCATATTGCCTCATCACTGAAATACATCCACCAGAACATCGATAAAAACCTGCACGTGGATGAGGTGGTGAAGCAAGTCCCGCTTTCGCGCCGTGCATTGGAAAAGCGTTTTCTGGAAATTACCGGTTACCCGATCTATAAATACATTTTCAACCTGCGCATCGAGAAATTCACACAGAAATTGCTCGATACCGATATGTCGGTGTTTGAAATTGCGCTGGATATGGGGCTGGGGGATAGCAAAAATATAGCCCGCCAATTCAGGCAGGCTAAGGGGTGTAGTCCCAGTGCTTACCGGAACAAATATCTGGCAGGCAAATGAAGAAGAGGTCTTGTCAAATTTGACTAAGCTGTCATCCTGATTCTTTGTCTGCCTGAGCGGAGTCGAAGGCCGGTACTGAAACGGCCTTCGACTCCGCTCAGGCAGACAAATTACCAGATCACGATCCGGGACGAATCAGGCAATATCATTTTGCTTCCGGCTCCACAGGTCCATGCCGCCTGGAATTCTTTCAAATGCGGCAGAGGCCCGTTGATGCGGTCGCGGGCGGGTGAATGCGGGTCGGTTTGCACCTGGTTTCGTAATGCTTCGTCGGTCGTGTTCATATGCCATACCTGCGCCCAGCCGAGGAAGAAGCGCTGTTTCCAGGTAAATCCGTCGATTGGTGCGGGCTCTTTCCCATTGAATGATTTTTCCAAAGCATAGTAGGCCAAGGTCAGGCCCCCGAGGTCGGCTACGTTTTCGCCGATGGTCAATGCACCATTGATCTTGAAACCGGGCAATGCTTCGATGCCGCTGAAATAGTCGATATAGCGTTTGGTCAGCTTGTCAAAATTGACGCGGTCGGAAGCAGTCCACCAGTTTTTAAGGTTACCCTCATCATCGAACTGCGAACCCTGGTCGTCGAAACCATGGGTAAATTCATGGCCGATCACGGCGATGATACCGCCATAGTTGATCGCATCATCGGCATTGCGGTTGTAGAACGGCGGTTGAAGGATGCCAGCCGGGAACACGACCTCGTTGTTCAACGGATTGTAATAAGCATTCACAGTCTGCGGCGTCATAAGCCATTCCTTCTTGTCCACTTCCTTGCCAATCTTCTCGACCGTTTCCTTGTGCGTGAACAGGGAGGCTGCAATCACATTCTCGAACAGCTTGTCCGGCGCGATCTCGATGGAAGAATAATCCTTCCATTTGTCGGGATAACCGATTTTGTAAGTAAATGCTTTAAGCTTTTTATGCGCCTTGGCCTTGGTTGAGTCGCTCATCCAGGTCAGCTTATCGATGCGTTCGCCGTATACCGTGCGGACGTTTTCGATCATTTCGGAAACCTTCTTCTTATCCTCTTCCGGGAAGTATTTCTTCACAAACAGCTTACCGAGCGGCATACCAAGCAAACCATCGGTAGAACGGATCGCGCGTTCCACACGGCCCTTCTGCTGCTTGGTACCACGCATTACAGTCGCGAAAAAGCGGAAATCTTCCTGATCGAACTTCTTGGGCAGGTAACCCGCGAAGCGCGAGAGCAATTGCCATTTGGTATACAATTTCAGAGTGGCAATCGGCGTCGCTTTCAGGAGTTTGTTCAGGTTTTGTAAATAAGGTTTGTTCTGAACGATGACCGTGTCGGTCTTGACATCCTGCTTTTCTGCAAAGGTCTTCTGGTCGAAATCGGGGATCAGTTTCCCGAAATCCGCGAATGCCATTTTGTTATAAGTCTTCACCGGATCGCGCAGCTCCACGTTGGTGAGTTGCAGCTTCGCTACTTTGGTTTCAAAGTCGAGGACAGTCTGGCCAGGATTCGCATCGGGGAAACCCGCCATCGAGAACATTTTATCGATATGCTTTACAAACTCGCCGCGCACTTTCACGGTGCTGGAATCGGTGCGGTCATAATAGCTGCGCTCGCCGAGGCTCAGCCCGTCCTGACCCTGGTAGAGGATATTGACCTTACTGTTTTTCAGGTCTCCCTCCACACCAAATCCGGTCACGGTTTTCACGCCAACCTTCTGCATTTCGCCGGTGACGGCAGCGAGGTCTTTCAGTGAAGCCACGGCATTGATTTTGTCGAGGTAAGGTTTCAAAGGCTCCAATGCGCGTTTCTCCACCGTTGCCGTGTCGAGGAACGATTGGTAGTAGTCGGCGATCTGTTGCTCTTCGGTACCTTTCTTGCGGTCCTGAACTTTGGTGATTTCTTCGATAATGCCTTTCAGACGAACCTCCTTGTTCTCCTTATCCAGTATCCCGAATGCCCCCCAGCGGCTCTCTGTGCCGGGTATCGGGTTTTTCTTTTTCCATCCGCCGTTAGCGTACGCATCGAAGTCGTCACAAGCTTTGGCGGCTGAGTCGAGCGAGCTCACATCGAAGCCGGGAACTTTGGTGGTGTCGGTTTCTTCCTTTTCTTTTTTACATCCTGCCAGGCTCACAACAAGGGCCAGAGCGGCAACGCGGAATGCGGCTGATTTCATTTTTGATGTATTTGTTTTTGAAGTATATAAAAAGACTTAGTGAATGCCGCCCATCCAGCCCTTGATCGGCTTCCAGAATACCAGCAGGACGAGGCCGAAGATGGTCGTAATGATGGCCACCTGATTGAACAGCGCCGGCATTTGAAGGATATTCGATTCATCGAAACCGCCTGCGAATATCCCGGCAATGAGGTTACCCAGCGATGCGCCCACGAACCAGATACCCATCAACTGACTGACGTAACGCTTGGGCGCCAGCTTGGTATAAGAGCTTAATCCGACAGGACTCACGCAAAGCTCACCAATCGTGTGCAGGAAGTAGGTAAATGTGAGGAAAAACGGTGAAGCAAGTTCACCCTTAACAGCGATATTAGAAGCCGCTACCATTACAAAGAAGCTAAGACCGAGCAATATCAAACCCATCGCAAATTTGACGGGAATGGAAGGGTTACGGTTTTTGGATGAAAGGGATATCCAAAGGCTCGCAAGAACAGGTGCGAAGATCAGTACGAAAGTAGGCTGGAAATTCTGGAACCAGCTGGATGGCACTTCCCACCCGCCGATCATCCTTTGGGTATGGCGTTCGGCAAAAATCTGCAAGGAAGTACCCGCTTGCTCGTAACCCGCCCAGAACAATGCAATGGCCAGGAAGAGAATGATCAGCACGCCGACACGGTATTTCTCCACACGCGTAAGCCCGCCAGCGATGAGAATGAACAGGAAATACGCAGCGGAAATAGATACGATAATGATCCCGGCGCCTTGTGCGAGGCCCTGGGCGGTAGTCATATTAATAGTACCTGATGATTGCAGCACGATCAGGAACACCACCAGCAGTGCAATCAATCCGTAACCCAGCAGTTTGTTGTTGCCCGATGCCTGTGTAACGGCTTCCTCGCCGGGATCCTTCGCAGCCGGAACGTCTCCGAGCCCTTTCAGGTATGTGGCGCTTCCATATTTAAATACGATCAACCCGAACAGCATGCCTATGGCTGCCGCGCCGAAGCCCATATGCCAGTTGATTTTCTCACCGAGGTAGCCCACAATGGCAATGCCCAGGAACGAGCCCAGGTTGATCCCCATATAAAAGATAGAGAATGCGGCATCACGGCGTGCGCCGCCTTCCGGGTAAAGTTCACCCACGATGGAGCTGATGTTCGGCTTCAAAAGCCCGGTGCCGATGGCGACTGTGCTGAGACCAAGAAAGAAGATCGCCGAGCCTGCCGGTATTGCCAGGATAATGTGCCCCAGCATAATCACGATACCTCCGTACCATATGGCCTTTTTCTGCCCCAGAATATTATCCGCCAGCCAACCGCCGGGCAGTGTGAGCAGGTATACCGACGCGGTGTAAAGGCCGTAAATAGCCGTCCCTTCGGCTGCACTCATTCCCATTCCACCTTTGATGTTATCAAGTAGAAAAAGCAGAAGAATGGCCCGCATGCCATAGTAGCTGAAACGCTCCCACATTTCGGCAAAGAACAAGACATACAGTCCTTTGGGGTGTTTTTGGGAAATCTGTGAAGACATAGAAAGAGAAGTGTTTTATTTGGTTTTTGGGGTTGTAAACGATACGTTTTTATCGTGCAAGATAGGAATTATGGGTAAATATCAATCAATCACCAAAATAAAAGCGGTAGCAGTCTGTAACAACTGCTACCGCTTTGAAAGCGGGCCGGACGACCGGGTTATTTAACGGAGAATGAGCCTTCGCCGATCGAAAAACCTTCGGAATAGAGCTCGATCGTATACTTGCCCGACGTGAATGGAGCGTCGCGATCGTAGAGGATACTTACATCCTGATTATTGTTGGAATAGGTAATATCCTTGCTGATGGTGTAGCCCTGTTCCTGCCCGTTGTACTGGAATACGCCCGAGCCGGTTTTGGTGTCCGAAATGGTCGCACCGCTCGGATCGATAATGCGCATGTAGATAGTTTTGTCGTCGGTCATTGTGAGCGGGTTCTTTTCGAGGATGAAGTCCACGCGCACTTTGTCGACCCTTTTGGATTTTACGTTTTCGCCTTCGCGAATCTTACCCTTGGACGATATGGCGTACACTTTCACATTACGTGCGCGTAATGCGGCCGCCATGGTCACTTTCGATTCAAGCTCGGTCTTTTGTGCCACTACACCACTTAGTGAGTCGCGCACGGCCTGGCGGCTGGTCTGTAACTCGTTCTTTTCCTGTGTAAGGCCTTCGTTCTGGCTGATCAGCTGCTGGTTTTCTTCCCGGAGCTGTGCGATTTCCGTGTCCTTTTTGGTGAGAAATTCCTCATATTCCTTGATTTTCCGACCCATAGACACATTGCCTTTGCGCAATGCAGCCCGGTCGCTTTCGAGGGAGGCTTTCACTTTTTGCAGTTCGGCGACATCGCCGCCCAGTCCCTGTACCTCGAGAATGCGCGCGTCGAGCTGTTTGGAGATAGAGTCCAGCTTGATTTCGGAGGTTGCGAGTTCTTTCACCCGTGCTTCCAGGTCGGTTTCCTGCTTTTGTGTGATGTTGTGTTCTTTATAATAAAGGTATCCGAACACGGCTGCAAGAATGGTCATCAGGATCAATCCTACGACCAGACCGGTATTGCTTTTCCTTTCCATAAAACTTTGTTTAGGTTTTGGTGATATTGTTTATGGGTTATGTACAAAAAAGCGTGCCAGGTACTATACGTCGAAAGCAGGGCCTTAAAGTAAAAAGCGGACGGAAGACTATGCTTCTGCCCGCTTTTGAATGGCTGTTTGTTTGAAATACTAATAATCGCCCCCGGCGCCGCCACCTCCAAAACTACCTCCCCCGAAGCCGCCGAAGCCACCGCTGTCGCCACCCCCGAATCCGCCCCAATTCCCTGAGGAGCTGCCACGGCCCGAGTGGGTGGTGTAGGGAAAGAATATGGGTGGAATGCCGCTATCGCGATAGCCACGGTTACCTCCTCCGCCACCTCTGTTGCGGAACATAATGATAAGGATGATGATGAATATGATCCCGACAATCAGCAGGGGAGGAAAGCCGCCGCCGTCGCCGCTGTCCTCTTTGGGATCGGCCTTGTACTCGCCGGTGGCATATTTGAATATCATATCGACGCCGTCGTTGAGGCCCTGGGCAAATTGCCCGGCCTTGAATCGCGGTGTGATGACTTGTGAAACAATGCGTTTGGCAATGGCATCCGGAATCGCTCCTTCAAGGCCATAGCCGGTTGCGATAAATATCTTCCGCTCGTTGGGTGCCCAGAGCAATACGATGCCATTGTTTTTCCCCTTTTGCCCCACACCCCATTCGGTACCCAACTTGAAAGCGTAGTCGGCGATGGGGTAGTCGCCCAAAGTCGGCACTGTTACGATCACGATCTGGGAGGATGTAGAGTCGTTGTACGCAATAAGCTTTTGTTCCAGCATTTGCCGTTCGCTGGGGTTAAGCTGGTTGGCAAGGTCGTTGACGAGCCTTGGCGGATCGGGCTTGGGTGGAATATCCTGTGCCTGCACACCGGCAAATGTCGCGACGGCGAGCAGTAGGTAAATGATGAATTGCTTCATAGGATTAGTGGCCGAACGAAATATCGTCCGGAAGTTCGTTGATGTCGCCGGACTGGAAGGGGAAGTGTTTTTTTAATTGCAGACCAGCTTCCTGAATGCCGTGGCGAAGCCCTTCCTTAAACTCTCCGGCCCTGAAATGATTGCGGAGAAGCTCTTTGGTACTGTCCCAAAAGTCGGCAGTTACCTTGTCATCGATGCCTTTATCGCCCAGTACTGCGAATTTCCGGTCTTCGTAGGCCAGGTAAAACAGTACCCCGTTGCGTTCGGCTGTTTGGTGCAGGTTCAAAAACAGGAAGACCTCCTTAGCCCGCTCCATCACATCCGGCACAGGGCATTGCTTTTCTATATGCACTTTCACTTCCCCGGAGGTCTGTTTTTCTGCTTCCTGAATAGCGTCAATAATGTATTGCTGCTCTTCTTCCGTGAAAAATAGGGATTCGGTTGCCATGGAGCCGGGTTGATACGGATGGAGGAAAAAACATAGCGCCGGGCTTATGAAAGGGGCCCGGCGCGAACCTTAGAATTGTACGGTAGGCGCTTTCTCGGTACCCGGAGCGGCTGTGAAATAACCTTTCTGGGCAAAACCGAAGACTCCCGCGAAGAGATTCGTCGGGAATGTGCGAACCTCCTGGTTATAGTCTTTTACGACGGTGTTGAACTTGCCGCGTTCTACGGTAATGCGGTTTTCGGTGCCTTCGAGCTGGGCTTGCAGTTCGAGGAAGTTCTGGTTGGCTTTCAGTTGAGGATATTGTTCAACTGAGACGAGCAAACGCGATAGTGAACCGCTCAACTGATCCTGTGCAGCCTGGAATTTGGCGATGTTTTCAGGGGTAAGCTGGTCTGCACTGATGGTGGTTTGCGTGGCTTTGCTACGCGCCTCGATCACGGCCGTCAATGTGCTTTTTTCGAAATCGGCAGCTCCCTTCACCGTATTTACCAGGTTGGGGATAAGGTCGGCGCGGCGCTGGTACTGGCTTTCCACTCCGGCCCATGCTTCTTTTACGACCTCATCTTTCTGTACGAGGCCATTATATTTACCGCAGCCAACGAATCCGAGAATCAGAACAACGACGATAACTGCAATGAGTCCTTTTGACATTTTAATATTCAGTTTAGAGTTATTGAATGTGATTCAAAGTTGACCAAAGCTAGCAAAATCTGTTAGAAAATCTACATAGCCGGTCTCCTGAGACGATATTACCTTGTTTGTGCCGGATCAATCTTCGCCGACACCGGCGATGGTGTTCCAACGGCCCCAGTTGACGGAAGCTTCATAGTCCAGTAGCAGGCTTTCAAAGTACATCGCACCCCAGGTCCAGTTGATGTCCAGGTCGTCAACCAGGTATCTTGCCGCGACCTCACGCTCCGATGCCGTGATGAAGCCGGTGGCAATAAGCTTGCTGATGACATCATTTATAGTGTTGTTTTCTATTTCTCCGCTTGTCCACTTCTCAAATGTGGCGTTATCATTCTTCCAGCGACGGTTGAAATGATGTTTGACACCGCTCGGTTTGAACATCCGCGGCCCGTACCGGAGCAATGTCCAATGCAGAAACTCCCTTTTGAGTAAATTAGTGATGATGGCATCTTCCGTTACCGCGTGTGACTGGGCCGTTTTTACACTACGATAAATGTAAGATGCGGAAATGCAGCCTAGCGAAAGCCAGTCGGAAAGCCGGGTATCGGTGAGCGGCTCGGCCGAGGGGTAGGCAATGTCCTTTTTGACATATTGCTCCACATACTCTTTCAAAACAGCCAGTGCATGCGTTTCTCCGCCGGGTGATACGCCTGCGGTTTTTGCGGGGATTTCATTCGGGTCTATTCCAAGCTCGGGTAATCCCGGAATAGAACCTGCTTCGAAGTCGGCGGGCAATGTGATCGTCGCCGGCGTTGGAAACTGATCCTTTATTTTAAGGTCATTGCTCAGTAAGCGTTCGAAGTCCGTAAAACCGGAAGGGAGCTTGGATACTGGAAACGGTAAGTCGAATGCATTGATCATCGTGTCCATCCAAAACAGCTTGATGTCGACATTCGCCGTTTTGAGGTTTTTGCTCAGCGAAGACTCAATGCGGGTTTCCTGTGGGGCAATTTCTTTGCTGGTGTAAACATAGTCTGCATTAAAATCTTCTGCGAGCTTGGCGATGATGGTCTCGGGTGTGCCCGAGCGTATGAGCAGGTCGCCACCTTTTTGCCTTATATTTTGACGCAGCTCGCTTACCGCCTCGATCAGAAACTGTGCACGTAATGCACCCGTCCTGCGGAAACCGAGCTTTGTTTTTTCAAATTGACGGGGATCAAAAACATATACGGGAATGATTTCATCGGCGGCATCCACAGCTGCAAAGAGCGCCTGGTTGTCCTTTAACCTTAAATCATTCCTGAACCAATAGATTATGCGTCGGGCCATTTATACTAACTGATAATTACTCTTTGGGACATATTATGAAATGCAAGTATACAAAAATGAACCGATCTAGGCGACCCCGCGCCAGGATGGCTTGGGGCATATAAGAAAAGCCCGCTGCGGAATCCATCGGTTCGCAGCGGGCTTTCGTATGGTTGGGTAAAATCAGTAACTCAGGATGGTGAATTCGGTGCGGCGGTTGCGCTGATGCTCTTCCTCTGTTTTGGCATTCGGAACAATGAGCTCTCTTTCGCCGTAACCTTTGGCCTCCATCCTGTCGGCTTCGATGCCTTTGGAGTTCAGGTACGCCACTGCGGATTCCGCACGGTTTTGGGAAAGCGTCATGTTATAGGCATCGGTTGCGCGCGCATCCGTGTGTGAACTAAGCTCGATGGTCATGGTCGGGTTATCTTTCAGGATCTGGACGAGCTTGTCGAGCTCAACGGCGGCATCCGGACGGATATTGTATTTGTTCAAATCATAGTAGATGTTTTCCAGCACGAATGTTTTGTTCAGTTCAAGCTTATCGAGCTTGATCGTAATATTGAATGTGGTGTCCGTCAGTTCTTTGGTAAGGAAAATCGGCGGAATGTTACGTCCCGACATCGAGAATGGCTCCCGCTTGCTGATATACCCTTTGCGCTGAACCAGCAGCTGATACGCTTTGCCTTCTTCCACCGGCTGCCGGCCGAACTTGCCGTCCTTCGCAGTCGGGAATTCTGCGATCTGCGTATCCGAAGTATCGGGCAGGATGCGTACCATCGCCGAATCGATCGGAGTAGGGGTTTCTCCATTCGCCAGAACGGTTCCGGCAAGGAAGTAACGGACTACTTTCCGCTTTCCATTAATGTAGTTCGGGTTGTTCGGATTAAGCGGATCGTTCGGGTCGGTGTGTTTTGCGACGGTTGTCGTGTCCTCTTCTTCCGGGGCTGCGAAGTAGTAAATGTCGTCGTCGCCCTTGCCGCCCTCGCGGTTCGAAGCAAAGAAGCCTTTTTTCAGGTTTTGATAGAATACCAATCCAAAGTCGTCTTGCGGACTGTTAAATGGCAGCCCCATGTTCTCAATCGTGATGACACCCTGTGTTCTGGTTGCTGAAAAGAGGTCGAGCTTACCAAGGCCGGGATGGCCGTCGGAAGCAAAGTAGAGCTTTCCGCCTTCGGCTACATATGGGAACATATCATCGCCGGTCGTGTTAATGTCCCTGCCCATATTCACCGGTCGGCTGAACCGGCCCGATGCATCCATGTTGGTGCGGTAAATGTCTATGCCACCCACGCCGCCAGCACGGTTGGACGCGAAATAGAGTGTTTTGCCGTCGCGGGAGAATGCGGGCGAGCCATCCCATGCGAGAGAGTCATTGACCGGAAGCGGAGCAGGCGGCGTCCATTGACCATTTATATTCCGGCTCATATAAAGGTCGACATCGACGCTGCTGTTTTTTTTGCCGGTATTTCCTCTTGCGAAAACCAGCGTCTTGCCATCCGGAGAAAACGCGGGCGAACCTTCGTTGGCCTCCGGGGAGAAAATGTCCTGGCTGAACAAAACAGGATTTCCCTGTGTGTTGCCGGGATCCGAGGCGATATTGATTTTATAGAGCCCCAGCATCGGCTGGCCGTTGTTCTTGTAAATTTTTTCCTTTTTGGAAGAAGAAAATACCAGCTCGCTCCCAATTACTGTCGGCGCGAACTCGGCGCCTGCTGTGTTTAGCGGAAGGTCTTTCAGTTCGACTTCCATTTTGGTCGCTTTCAAACGGTCGGCAATGCGGATGATCTCGACTTCGCGCAATGCCCTTTCCTGCAAGTTTTGCGGTACATTCTGGCCTTTGGCAAAAGCGGCAAACTGCGCGGACGCTTCATCATATTGCCCGGCGGTTTTTAATGCATAAGCATATTGAAACTGGGCGTCAGCATTGGTAACGCCGCCGTCGATCGCTTTTTTGTAGTAGGGAATGGCTTCCTTGAAGCGGTTGGACAGGCGGTACGACTCCGCGATCAGGTAGCTGGTTTGCACCGGCTCGATATTGGCTTCGGCGGCTTTCTGGAAACCCTTGATAGCGAGATCATATTCTCCGTTCGCAAATTTCTTTTGGCCGTCTTTATATGCCTGCATCGCCGAGTTGCAGCCGGACAAGTATAAACAGATTGCAAAACAAACTATGAGAGTAAAGTAACTCCGGAAAAGTTTCATAATGTAGAGTATAAAATCAAACGATTCGACGCGCACTGGGTTTCTGAAAAACAATACTAATAAACAACGATTGGAAATAAAATTCAGGATACTATATAGGAAGAATTTTATTCGAAAAATGAGCTTTTCAGGATTTTTAGATGCATTTGCTCCTTAAAAGAAGCCTTTCCTTCAAAACCCGACGGTTACTTCATGCCTATTTTCCGACAACCTCCTGACCACAACCTGACAATTCCTGACAGAGAATAGTGGGGAGAAGGTAAAAAAAGTTGTTAACGTTTTGTAAATCAAGGATGGATTATTACTTTTGCAGTCCGATTTTTCGGGAAAAGTGTTTATATAACAAACGATCGGTTAGGTAACCGAATCAAAATCAAATTGTTAAATGCCTACTATTTCACAATTAGTCCGTAAAGGTAGAGAGACCATTACATGGAAATCCAAGTCTCCGGCTTTGGATTCATGCCCTCAGCGCAGGGGCGTGTGCACCCGGGTGTACACTACTACGCCTAAGAAGCCAAACTCGGCGCTTCGTAAAGTAGCCCGTGTTCGTCTGTCGAACAACAAGGAGGTGAATGCCTACATCCCAGGTGAAGGCCACAACCTGCAAGAGCACTCGATCGTATTGATTCGCGGTGGTCGTGTGAAGGATTTGCCAGGTGTTCGTTACCACATTATTCGTGGTGCGTTGGATACCGCAGGTGTGAACGGTCGTAAGCAACGTCGTTCTAAATATGGTGCTAAGCGTCCGAAACCAGGACAAGCTCCGGCAGCACCAGTAAAAGGTAAGAAAAAATAAAAAGTAACTCTCTCTGCTTTTATTAAGTAATTCAATTCTTATAAAAGGGAAGTAATCCTGGTAATTACCCCAGGGTGAATAAGTTGCAAAACGAAACCTCGTTAAAAACATTAAGACAAAATGAGAAAGTCGAAACCTAAGAAAAGATATATTCTTCCTGATCCTAAGTTCAGGGACGTACAGGTTACCAAATTCGTTAACAACCTGATGTACGAAGGAAAGAAAAGCATTGCTTTCACTATTTTCTACGATGCATTGGAACTGGTTGAGAAAAAAACCAGCGAAAATGGCCTGGAAACATGGAAAAAAGCATTGAACAACGTAACGCCTTCCGTTGAGGTTAAGAGCCGTCGCGTGGGTGGTGCTACTTTCCAGGTTCCTACCGAAGTTCGTCCTGAGCGCAAGCAGTCACTGGGCATGAAATGGTTGATCAACTACTCCCGCAAGCGTGGAGAGAAGACAATGGTTGACCGTCTGGCCGGCGAAATCATCGCTGCTGCGAAAGGTGAAGGTGCTGCTGTGAAGAAGAAAGACGATACGCACCGTATGGCAGATGCCAACAAGGCGTTCTCGCACTTCCGTTTCTAGTCAGAAGGGCAGAAATACAATGGTCGGGAGCCTGGTTTATCCAGGTTCCCGATTTTTTATTTTGAGGTTTTTATAAAAATAACTTTTCTCTAATTGTTTTTATAATCAACAATTTATACTTTTGCGCTCTGAATTTTCAAAACCAGCACTTTACGTTGTCCGGAAAGTTCAAAACAGCTTCGCACAGAATTGCACTTTGAATATATAAAAACACATCACCATCTGTCATGGCACGTGATTTAAGATTAACAAGAAACATTGGTATTGCTGCGCACATTGATGCCGGTAAAACAACGACAACGGAGCGTATCCTTTACTACGCAGGGGTTAGCCACAAAATCGGAGAGGTGCACGATGGTGCCGCTACGATGGACTGGATGGAGCAGGAGCAGGAGCGTGGTATCACTATTACATCCGCTGCTACGACAGTTAACTGGAACTACCGCGACGAAAAATACCACATCAACATCATCGATACTCCGGGACACGTTGACTTCACTGTTGAAGTAAACCGTTCTCTTCGTGTATTGGATGGTCTTGTGTTCCTTTTCAGTGCAGTAGATGGTGTTGAGCCTCAGTCTGAAACAAACTGGCGTCTCGCTAACAACTATAATGTAGCCCGTATCGGTTTCGTTAACAAAATGGACCGTTCAGGTGCCGACTTCCTGAAAGTTTGTACGCAGGTTAAAGAAATGTTGGGCAGCTACGCTGTACCTCTTCAATTGCCTATCGGTGCAGAAGATACTTTCCGTGGTGTTGTTGACCTGGTTAACTTCCGTGGTATCGAATGGAACGAAGCTGATAAAGGTATGACTTTCACCGAGGTGCCAATTCCTGACGATATGTTGGAAGAAGCTACCGAATGGAGAGAGAAGTTGCTCGAGGCTGTTGCTGAGTTCGACGATACGCTGATGGAGAAATACTTCGAAGATCCTAACTCGATCACCGAAGATGAAATCCTTGCTGCATTGCGCGCTGCTACTATCAGCATGAAGATCGTTCCTATGGTTTGCGGTTCTTCTTTCAAAAACAAAGGAGTTCAAACTATGCTGGATTATGTGATGGCTATTTTGCCTTCACCTCTGGACCGTGAATCTATTGTAGGAACCGACCCACGTACAGGTGCCGAGATCAGCCGTCAGCCTTCTGAAAAAGATCCTTTCTGCGCATTGGCATTCAAAATTGCAACTGACCCTTATGTAGGCCGTCTTTGCTTTATCCGTTCTTACTCGGGTGTACTGGAATCAGGGTCATATGTATTGAACAACCGTTCAGGAAACAAGGAGCGTATCTCCCGTATTTTCCAAATGCACGCTAACAAGCAAAATCAGATCGATAGGCTTGAAGCAGGTGATATTGGCGCGGTAGTAGGCTTTAAAGATATCAAAACAGGGGATACCCTTTCTGAGGAAAAATCACCGATCGTACTTGAATCGATGGTGTTCCCAGAGCCGGTAATCGGTTACGCGATCGAGCCTAAGAAGGCTGCCGATAGCGATAACTTCTCTAAGGCGATCACCAAACTGATCGAAGAAGATCCGACCCTCCAGGTTGAAAGTAACGAGGAGACTGGTCAGACGATCATCAAAGGTATGGGTGAGCTTCACCTTGAAATCATCATCGACCGTATGCGTCGTGAGTTCAAAGTGGAAGTAAATCAGGGTGCTCCTCAGGTTGCTTACAAAGAGATCCTTACCAAGAACTTTGAACACCGCGAGGTTTACAAGAAGCAAACGGGTGGTCGTGGTAAATTCGCCGATATCGTATTCGAAATCGGGCCACGTGACGATAACGAAGAAGGAAAAGAGCCGAAACAAGGTTTGCAGTTTGTGAACGAAGTTGTGGGTGGTGCTATCCCTCGCGAATTCATCGCTCCTGTTCAGAAAGGCTTTGAAGCTGCGATGATCAACGGTGCGCTTGCAGGATATCCTTTGGATTCGATGAAAGTACGTTTGTTCCACGGTTCATTCCATGATGTCGATTCAGATTCACTTTCTTTCGAATTGGCTGCCAAGCTTGGTTTCAAAGAAGCGGCACGTCACGCAGGATCGAAACTGATGGAGCCTATCATGCACGTGGAGGTTCTGACACCAGACGAATACACCGGACCTATCACAGGTGACCTTAACCGTCGTCGCGGTATCATGAGAGGTATGGACACCCGTAACGGTGCCCAGGTTATCAAAGCTGATGTGCCTCTTTCTGAATTGTTCGGTTATGTAACTGACCTTCGTACGATGTCATCAGGCCGCGCTACTGCATCCCTGACATTCGCTTACTACGAAATCGTACCTAATAACATCGCTGACGGTGTTATCGAGAAAGCGAAAGGTCTCGTTAAAGCTTAATACAAGAAAATGCGTTGCAGGAGCAATTCTGCAACGCATTCTTTATGATATAGCCTGCGAAGTAAATGGTTCTTTCAAAGGTGTACTGCCGGAGCGATCCGGCGAGATTTTCTGAACCGGAAACAAACAAATACAATGAATCAAAAGATCCGTATCAAACTTCGGTCATTCGACCACAACTTGGTTGACAAGTCAGCTGAGAAAATCGTTAAGGCAGTAAAGGCAACAGGCGCGGTAGTAAGCGGTCCTATTCCTTTGCCAACAAAGACAGAGAAATTCACTGTTCTTCGTTCGCCGCACGTTAACAAGAAATCGAGAGAGCAATTCCAGCTTTGTACTTACAAACGTCTGGTGGACATTTTCTCAACAAGCGCTAAGACGGTAGATGCCTTGATGAAGCTTGAATTGCCAAGCGGTGTTGATGTAGAGATCAAAGTATAGTAAATGCCGGCTTATTCATTTAAGCCACCACATAAATTGGATGAAGGTCCGGGTTCCTCTGGAAACCACATCTGAGCTCAGAAAGGCCTGACAGGCACAGGGTTACACCGATAACCAGTCAGCTTCTTCGAAAATGAGGTCAGATGTTCGTTCATCTGACCTTTTTTGCTGATTATCAGCGAGAAATATTTTTGGGCTGTTAGGATGTTAAAATCGTTTTTTCTACCTTTGCAGTCCGTTTTAAAGAATAAGGGGTTTTTACCTGCTAAATTTAAATTTCAAACATGTCTGGTTTAATTGGTAAAAAAATCGGAATGACTAGTTTGTACAATGCTGACGGGCAGGCTCTGGCATGTACTGTGATCCAAGCTGGTCCTTGTGTTGTTACACAAGTTAGGTCCGAAGAAAAGGATGGCTATAAGGCTATCCAGTTAGGTTTTGGTGAGAAGAAAGAAAAGAACACCTCCCAGCCTCTGATTGGCCACTTCAAAAAAGCCAACACGACTCCCAAACAAAAATTGGTTGAGTTCAAGGAATTCGAAGTGGAACATGAACTTGGAACTTCACTGTCCGTTCAGGACATCTTTGAAGAAGGCGAGTTTGTTGACGTTGTGGGATCTGCTAAAGGTCGCGGTTTCCAAGGTGTTGTAAAGCGCCACGGATTCGCGGGGGTAGGCGGTCAGACGCACGGTCAGCACAACAGAGCCCGTCACCCAGGTTCGATTGGTGCTTGTTCATTCCCATCACGCGTATTTAAAGGTATCCGTATGGGTGGACGCATGGGTAACAATCGTGTAAAGATTCAGAATTTGCGTATTCTGAAAGTGATACCTGAGCAAAACATTCTCGTAGTGAGTGGCTCAGTACCGGGTTCGAAGAATTCATTTCTAATCATTGAGAAGTAGTACGATGGAACTGTCCGTATTAAATATAAAAGGAGAAGATACCGGCAAGAAGGTAACTGTGTCTGAGGAAATATTCGGCATTGAACCTAGCACGCACGCGATCTATCTCGATGTGAAGCTTTACCTCGCTAACCAGCGTCAGGGAACGCACAAATCAAAAGAGCGTGCAGAGGTTAACCACTCTACACGTAAAATCAAACGCCAGAAGGGAACCGGCGGAGCTCGTGCGGGTAGCATTAAGTCTCCGGTGTTCGTAGGTGGTGGCCGTATTTTCGGTCCACGTCCGCGCGACTATGGTTTCAAAGTGAACAAGAAAGTAAAAGCACTAGCTCGCCGTTCGGCACTTTCTGTTAAGGCGCAAGCTAACGCCGTTTCGGTTCTGGAAGCATTCACTTTCGAAGCTCCAAAAACGAAGTCTTTCCTGAATGTATTGAATTCACTTTCTCTTGTGAATACAAAAACATTATTGATCCTCCCAGAGATCGACAACAATGTATACCTGTCTAGCCGTAACATTCCAAAAGCGAAAGTTACAACTGTGGACGCGGTTAATACATATGACCTGATGAATGCAGACCGTCTTCTGATAAGTGAATCTGCTCTTTCTATTTTGGAAACCCAATTGAACAAATAACAATGAGTGTACTGAAACGTCCGATTATAACCGAAAAGGTAACGGCTCAGGGTGGTCAAGGTAAATACGCTTTCGAAGTCTCCCTTACTGCAAACAAGGTAGAGATCAAGAAAGCTGTTGAGAAACTGTTCGGGGTTACCGTAGAAAGCGTTCATACCATGCGCAGCATTGGTAAAAGCAAATCCCGCACATCGGGAGGTAAGTTTGTCACTGGAAAAACGTCAACAATTAAAAAGGCGATCATTACAGTAGCCGAAGGCGAAGCCATCGATATCTACGGTGAAGCCTAGTTGAACGATTTCAAATCATTAGACGAGTTAATAGCAAATGGCAGTTAAAAAATTAAAACCTACAAGTGCTGGTCAGCGTTTCCGCTCGGCTCCTACGTTCGAGGAGATCACCGCGTCGAAACCTGAGAAAAGTCTTCTGGAAACCATCAAGAGAACAGGTGGTCGTAACAGCCAGGGACATCGTACCATGCGATATATTGGTGGCGGTCACAAAAGAAAATACCGCGTTATCGATTTCAAAAGAAACCGTTTCGACGCTCCCGCTACTGTCCTTACGATCGAATACGATCCAAACCGTTCAGCGCGTATCGCCTTGATCCAGTTTGAGGACGAAGAAAAAAGATACATCATCGCGCCAAACGGTCTGAAAGTTGGACAAGTTATCGTGTCCGGAAATTCAGTAGCTCCTGAGGTAGGAAATGCGCTTCCTCTTGGATCAATGCCTATCGGTACGATCGTACACAACATCGAATTGACTCCTGGTAAAGGTGGTCAGTTTGCAAGAAGCGCCGGAGCTTACGCGCAGCTGGTAGCAAGAGAAGGCAAATACGCGGTATTGAAGATGCCATCTGGCGAAATGCGTATGGTACTTTCAACTTGTATCGCAACGGTTGGAGTTGTTTCCAATGCTAGCCACATGAACGTTTCGCTTGGAAAAGCAGGACGCAGAAGATGGTTGGGACGTCGTCCACGCGTACGTGGTGTTGCTATGAACCCTGTTGATCACCCAATGGGTGGTGGTGAAGGCCGTTCGTCAGGAGGTCAGCCTCGTTCTAGAAATGGTCAGTTCGCGAAGGGTCTCAAGACACGTAACCGCAACAAGCATTCTGAGAAATTGATTATCAGCCGTCGTAAAAAATAAGTAGAACATGGCACGCTCATTAAAAAAAGGACCATATATCGACTTTCGTCTCGAAGCCAAAGTTGAAACGATGAATAACTCGTCGCGTAAATCTGTCATCAAGACCTGGTCGCGGCGCTCAATGATTTCGCCTGATTTTATCGGGCACACATTTGCAGTACATAACGGAAACAAGTTTATCCCTGTGTATGTAACTGAAAACATGGTAGGACACAAACTGGGCGAGTTCTCTCCAACCCGTAACTTCCGTGGCCACACCGCTAAAAAAGATAAAGGAAGAAAATAATTTGTCGACGTAGCTGGTCCTAACGGACGAGCCGATATCTGAAAAGAAACATGGAAGCAAGAGCTATATTAAAGGATGTGCCTACTTCTCCTCGTAAGATGAGATTGGTGGCCGACATGATTCGCGGACAGAAGGTCAGCAAAGCGTTGGCACTTTTGAAATTCCAACCGAGAGCTTCATCGCCGGTTTTGCACAAAGTTCTTCTTTCTGCTGTTGCCAACTGGCAGCAAATGAACGAAGGATCGAAACTGGAAGACGCTGACCTGATCGTTAAAACCGTTTTCATTGACGGTGGACGCATGTTGAAGCGTTTGCGCCCTGCACCCCAGGGAAGAGCACACAGGATCCGTAAACGGTCCAACCACATTACAATCGTGGTAGACGACGCGTCGGTGTCAGTAAATGAAGCAGTAATTAGCGAATCATAAGTAAAACGATCTATTTCGAATGGGACAAAAGGTTAATCCGATAGGTCTAAGACTAGGAATTGTTAGAGGATGGGAATCTAGCTGGTACGGAGGAAAAGACTTCTCTGACAAACTGGTTGAAGACGAAAAAATCCGTAACTACATCAAAGCACGTATCCCGAAAGGATCGATTTCAAAAGTAGTTATTGAACGTACACTTAAGCGCATCACTTTGACCATTCACACTGCCCGTCCGGGTATCGTGATCGGAAAAGGTGGTAGCGAGGTTGATAAAATCAAGGAAGAGCTTAAAAAGATTACAGGCAAAGATGTTCAGATCAACATCTACGAAATCAAACGTCCTGAAATCGATGCAAAACTGGTAGGCGAAGCTATCGCTCAGCAATTGCAAGCTCGTATCTCTTACCGCCGTGCAATGAAGCAATCGATCGCTTCTGCAATGCGTGTAGGAACACAAGGAATCAAAATTCGTTTGGCAGGTCGTCTGGGTGGTGCTGAAATGGCCCGTACAGAAGAATACAAAGAAGGACGTATTCCTTTGCATACATTGAGAGCGGACATCGATTACGCTATCTCCGAAGCACAAACTATCTACGGTAAGATCGGTATCAAAGTATGGATCTTCAAAGGTGAATTGTACGGAAAGCGTGACCTGACTCCAAGCGCAGCAACTGCGGCATCAGACAGAGCTGAAAGAAGTGCGCAAGGTGGCGAACGTGGCGGTAACGACCGTGGCGGACGTGGCGACAGAAGAGGTGGCCGTGACAGAAACGATGGAGGAGCTCCACGTGGTGAAGGCGGTGGTGGTGATGCAGATCGTCGCAAACGCAATAAGAACAAGAAGAAGTAATCAGATACTTTCCGGTATCAGACCGGTTCAAATAGATTAGAATCATGTTACAGCCGAAAAGGACAAAATTTCGCAAGCAACAAAAGAACAAAGGTTCGCACAACGGTCTCGCGACCCGCGGACATGAGATCGCTTTTGGATCGTTTGCAATAAAAGCGCTGGAACCAGGTTGGTTGACTGCTCGCCAGATCGAAGCAGCCCGTATCTCGGTAACACGTGCAATGAAACGCGAAGGTCAGGTTTGGATCCGGGTATTCCCTGACAAGCCGATCACCAAGAAACCCGCAGAGGTTCGTATGGGTAAAGGTAAAGGTGCCCCTGAGTATTGGGTAGCCCCTGTTAAACCTGGAACTATCATTTTCGAAGCGACTGGTGTTGCGCTGGATACCGCAAACGAAGCATTGCGTTTGGCAGCACAAAAGTTGCCAATTAAGACAAAGTTCATCGTACGCCGGGATTATCAGGAATAGAAGTTAGTCCGAACGTATTTAGAACGCTAATTATTTAAAGCAATGACTAGTAAAGAAATCAAGAATCTGTCGCAGGATCAGCTGAAAGAGCAGATCGCCCAAGAGAGAGAGCGCTTACTCCGGTTGAAATTTGCGCATGCTATTTCTCCAATTGAGAACCCTTTGCGTATTCGCGCCTCACGTAAGGAAATTGCAAGACTCTTAACAGAGCTGTCGGCTAAATCTAACCAACAGTAAACAGTTTAGAAATTATGGAGGCAACAGAAAGAAATTTACGTAAAGAGAGAATTGGCAAGGTAGTGAGCAACAAAATGGAGAAATCCTGTGTGATCACTGTCGTGCGTAAAGTGAAACACGCGAAGTATGGTAAGTTTATGACTAAGACTACCAAGCTGATGGTTCACGACGAAACAAACCAGGTTGGAATCGGTGACACGATCCGCGTAATGGAAACTCGTCCGCTTAGCAAAAACAAGCGTTGGAGATTAGTAGAAATCCTTGAAAGAGCGAAGTAATCATGGTACAACAAGAATCAAGACTGTCAGTAGCCGATAACAGTGGCGCAAAGGAAGTACTCGTAATCCGGGTATTGGGCGGAACTGGAAAGCGTTACGCTTCGGTGGGCGATAAGATCGTCGTGACAGTGAAATCCGCTCTGTCTTCGAGCAATATGAAAAAAGGAACGGTTTCCAAAGCCGTTGTTGTACGTACGAAGAAAGAAGTACGTCGTAAGGATGGTACCTACATCCGGTTTGAAGATAATGCGGCAGTTTTATTGAACAACAACGATGAGCCACGTGGTTCACGTATTTTCGGACCGGTTGCCCGGGAATTGCGCGAGAAGCAGTTCATGAAAATCGTATCACTGGCACCAGAAGTGTTGTAAGAAATCAAAACATCAGTATTTCTTTAAACTGTTAAGAGAATACCTCAATGGAAAGTACAAATAAAAAAGCACCAGCAAAATTGCACGTTCGCAAAGGTGATACCGTGAAAGTGATTTCAGGTAACGCAAAAGGCGAAACTGGCGTCATCACCAAGGTGCTTGTAGAAAAACAGAGAGCTACTGTGGAAGGTGTGAACATGATCACCAAGCACGTTAAGCCAAACGCGCAAAACCCACAAGGAAGCATCGAAAAACGCGAAGGCGCGATTCACATCAGTAACCTGATGGTAGTGGATCCTAAGACAGGTGAAGCTTCAAGAACAGGCCGCAAAGCGAACGACAAAGGAAAACTGCAACGCTTTTCAAAAAAATCCGGAAACTTATTGTAATCCGGATTTGCCGAAAAAGCAGTTGATTTTTATAACCAAGCGCGTGGGTCGGCAATCCACATAATCACTTTCAAACATGGCGACGCCTAGATTAAAAGAGAAATACGTTAGCGAAATCGTTTCGCAATTGAAGGGGAAATTCCAGTATAAATCAAGCATGCAGGTTCCCCGCTTGACAAAGATTGTTATCAACAAAGGTATCGGTGCTGCTGTTGCAGACAAGAAACTTGTTGACACCGGTGTGGAAGAGTTGAGCCTGATCACAGGACAGAAAGCAATAGCTACTATCTCCAAAAAGGCGGTTTCCAACTTTAAGTTGCGTGAAAACATGCCGATCGGAGCGAAAGTAACGCTTCGTGGTGACAAGATGTACGAGTTCCTTGACCGTCTGACGAGCATTGCAATGCCACGTGTACGTGACTTCAAAGGTATCAGCGACAAAGGATTCGATGGACGTGGAAATTATACGTTCGGTGTGAAGGAGCAAATCATTTTCCCTGAAATCAGCATCGAAAAAGTGAGTAAGATCACTGGTATGGACATCACTTTTGTGACCTCTACCAACTCTGACGAAGAGAGCTACGAATTGCTGAAAGCATTGGGAATGCCTTTCACCAACGCGAATAAATAAGAAAATACTACTAAGATTATTTACCGACAATGGCAAAAGAATCAGTAAAAGCACGGGAGAGAAAAAGACAAGCACTAGTAGAACGTTACGCGGAAAAGCGTACCAAGTTGAAAGCTGCCGGTGACTGGGTTGGTCTTGACAAGTTACCACGTAACTCTTCTCCTGTACGCCTGCACAACCGGTGCAAAATCACTGGAAGACCTCGCGGTTATATGCGTAAATTCGGAATTTCCCGGGTTCTGTTCCGCGACATGGCGTCAGATGGAAAAATTCCAGGAGTTACAAAATCAAGTTGGTAAGAATACTTTCAATTCTGATTTCAATTACTTAACTTTGCACTCCCGTTCAAAAGGGGGTGTTTAAACTTGGCATAAACATGTTAACGGATCCCATAGCAGACTATCTGACGAGACTCAGAAACGCTATCAAAGCGAAGCACCGGGTTGTTGAGATACCTGCATCCAACATAAAAAAAGAGATTACAAAAGTACTCTTTGACAAAGGGTACATTCAAAGCTATAAATTCGACGAGGTTGGTCCTCAGGGAGTTATCAAGATCGCTTTGAAATATAATCCTGTGACAAAGCAATCTGCAATTGTGAAATTGGAGAGGGTTAGTAAGCCTGGACTTCGTAAATATTCAGGTTCATCAACACTGCCACGGGTATTGGGCGGCTTAGGAACAGTGATCATCTCTACATCGAAAGGTGTAATGACAGATAAAGAAGCTAAGACACTGAATGTGGGTGGTGAAGTGTTATGTTTCGTGTATTAATATTTAAAAGTTATTCAGGAAATGTCACGAATAGGAAATAAAGTTATCACTTTGCCCGCGGGAGTATCCGTATCGGTTGCAGAAGATAACGTAGTATCTGTAAAAGGGCCAAAAGGAACCCTTACTCAGGCGGTGGATAGTGATATCACGGTTGAGGTTGAGGGAAGCGAGCTTAAAGTTAAGCGCCCGACAGAACAGAAGCGTCATAAAGCGCTACACGGCCTTTATCGTTCATTGATCAACAATATGGTGATCGGTGTGGACGCAGGTTACAAGCGTGAGCTTGAAATCATCGGGGTAGGTTACAAGGCGAGCTCGGCGAACAATGTTCTCGAACTTCAATTGGGCTACTCGCATAATATCTTCATGGCGATCCCGGGAGAGATTAAAGTTACTACTACCTCAGAAAAAGGTCAGAACCCTAAGGTAATCCTTGAAGGTATCGACAAAGAGCTGATTGGTGCGGTAGCTGCGAAAATCAAATCCCTTCGCAAAGTTGAACCTTACAAAGGTAAAGGTATCCGGTTTGTTGGCGAAGTGGTCCGTCGTAAGGCAGGTAAGTCTGCTTCTAAGAAATAGTGCGTAGCCACCGGTCAATGTTATAAACAAGTAAGATAAGATTTAAGATGGCTAACGCAAAAGCAGATAGAAGAACACGCCTGAAACTTCACATCCGTAAACGGGTGAAGGGAAGTGCAGAACGCCCGAGACTTTCGGTTTTCCGTTCAAACACAAGTATATATGCGCAGATTATCGATGATATCAAAGGGATTACCCTTGCAAGTGCATCATCGGTAGATGTGGGAGGCAGAAAAGAAAACACAAATGTTGAAGTTGCTGCCCAGGTAGGTAAGAAGATCGCAGAGAAGGCGCAGGAAGCAGGTATCCAGGCAGTAGTTTTTGACCGTAATGGATATTTGTACCATGGTAAGGTAAAAGCATTGGCCGACGGAGCTCGTGAGGGTGGCCTGAAATTCTAAGTATAACAAAGACTATGTCTACAAATACAAGACCTTCAAAGGTTAACGAATCAGACCTGAAAGAGCGCGTTGTAGCGATCAACCGGGTAGCAAAAGTAGTAAAAGGTGGTCGTCGTTTTAGCTTCTCTGCCATCGTGGTTGTAGGAGACGGAAACGGAGTTGTAGGTTACGGATTGGGTAAAGCCAACGAAGTAACAGACGCGATCGCCAAAGGAATTGACGATGCTAAGAAAAATCTGATCCAGGTTCCTATGCTAAAACATACCGTTCCTCACGAAATGGAAGGTAAGTTCAGCGGTGGTTTCGTTCTGATCAAGCCTGCTGCTCCTGGTACAGGAGTACTGGCGGGTGGCCCGATGCGCGCAGTGCTGGAGAGTGCAGGTATCAAAGACGTACTTGCGAAATCAAAAGGTTCGTCGAACCCGCACAACGTAATCAAGGCTACAATTGACGCTCTTTTGAAAATGAGAGCTCCGCATCAGGTTGCTTTCCAACGCAGCGTTAAATTGGAAAAAGTATTCAACGGATAATCCTTCGGGATTATCCTCAATCTGAGAGTAATCATGTCAAAAGTACGTATTACACAAGTTAAGAGCACAATTGACCGCCCTGAGAGACAAAAACTGACGATTAAAGCGTTGGGTCTTGGTAAATTGAATCGGTCTGTTGAGAAAGAAAACAGCGATGCCATCGCGGGAATGATCCGCAAGGTAAGCCACTTGGTTAAAGTCGAAGAAATCTAATATTCCAATAGTATGAATTTAAGTTCATTAAAACCGGCTGCTGGTTCCGTTAAGGTAGGAAAGCGGGTCGGACGTGGTCAGGGCTCAGGTAAAGGGGGCACTGCTGCACGTGGACACAAAGGAGCGCAGTCGCGTTCAGGTTACAGCCGCAAGCTGGGCTTCGAAGGTGGTCAGATGCCGCTTCAAAGACGTCTGCCGAAATTCGGTTTCAATAACATCAACCGCGTTGAATACAAGGCGTTGAACCTGGATGCTATCCAGGCATTGGTGGAAAAAACAGGAGTTGCGGTAGTAACGTTGGATCTGATTCGTGAAAATGGTCTCAGCGCGAAGAATGACCTGGTTAAGATCCTTAACAGGGGACAGATTTCTTCTGCTGTTGAAGTTCAGGCTCATGGGTTTTCCGCGTCGGCTATCGAATCGATCGAGAAGGCGGGAGGTAAAGCGGTTAAATTGTAATTTAGCTGCTATACCCGACAGAATTTGTTTACTTTGAACAGAGCGTTGTAAGCCCAGAAGATGAAACGATTTTTAGAGACTATAAAACACATATTTGCGATTGAGGAGTTGAGAACACGTATTCTCAACACTCTTTTGTTTATAACGATCTTCCGGTTGGGGTCTTACGTTGCGTTGCCAGGTGTTGAACCTGATCAAATGAATGTATCCACTCAGGGATTGTTGGGGTTGCTGGATACCTTCTTAGGTGGCGCTTTTAGTAAGGCGTCCATTTTCGCGTTGGGTATCATGCCTTACATTTCTGCTTCCATTGCCATTCAGCTGTTGACCATGGCCCTGCCATATTTCCAGAAAATGCAGAAGGAAGGGGAATCGGGCCGTAAAAAGCTGAACCAAATTACCCGGGTTCTGACTATCGTTGTTACACTTGTTCAAGGTACCGCTTATTTGAATACTACTGTACCTGACGAGGCTCTTCTGGTTTCCAGAAGTATGTTCACCATTTCGTCCGTATTCGTACTGACGGCGGGTACCATGTTCTGTATGTGGCTCGGTGAGAGAATCACAGACAAGGGCATCGGTAATGGTATTTCGATGCTGATCATGATCGGTATTGTTTCGCGTTTTCCTGGCGCGATCTATAAAGAGTTCGTATCCAGAGGCAGTGGTGGTATCCTGGTATTTGTACTGGAAATCGTCGCCCTGTACTTTGTAATTATGGGGGCAGTAATGTTGACCCAGGCAGTTCGTCGTATTCCTATTCAGTATGCTAAGCAGGTGGTAGGGAACCGTGTAATGGGTGGTCAGCGCCAATACCTTCCGTTGAAGTTGAATGCAGCCGGTGTAATGCCGATCATTTTCGCTCAGGCCTTGATGTTTATCCCTTCACTGGGTGCATCTTATTTCGCAGAGAAAAGTGATTTCGCCAGCAACGTAGCAACGATTTTCGCTAACTACACAACTTGGCAGTACAACTTGCTGTTCGCAGTATTGATTATTGTTTTTACTTTCTTCTATACCGCGATTTCGGTAAACCCTCAGCAGATTGCTGATGATATGAAGCGTGGAGGCGGGTTTATTCCCGGTGTGAAACCAGGTCAGCAGACATCTGAGTACATCAGCTCTGTTCTAGATCGTATCACCTTTCCAGGCGCGTTGATGCTGGCAGTAGTTGCTACTTTGCCTGCATTCGCAAGCCTTCTGGGAATCTCGACCGACTTCGCTCACTTCTTCGGGGGAACTTCATTGCTGATCATGGTAGGTGTGGTTCTGGATACCTTGCAACAGGTTGAAAGTTACTTGCTCATGCGTCGATATGAAGGTTTGATGAAGTCGGGACGTGTTAAAGGGCGTACCGAGAGCGTAGCAATCTGAAATGATTTATCTTAAAACAGAAGAGGAAATCAACCTGATAAAGGTTAGTGCTCAGCTACTTGGAAAGGCTCATGCGGAAGTTGCTACCTGGGTGAAACCGGGTGTTACAACCGGAAAGTTGGACGCAGTGGCGGAGGAATATATCAGAGATAACGGTGGAATTCCTTCATTCAAGGGATTCAACAGATTTCCGGCCTCTCTTTGTATATCGGTCAATGAAGTTGTAGTCCACGGGATTCCCGGGGGCTACGTGCTAAAAGAGGGGGACATCGTTTCCATCGACTGCGGGGTAAAGCTGAACGGCTATCATAGCGACAGCGCGTACACTTACCCGGTTGGAGAAGTTTCCAAAGAGGTGATGAACCTTTTGACCGCAACCAAGAAATCCTTGTATAAGGGGATCGAGCAAGCGGTGGATGGCCTTCGGATTGGTGATATTGGCCACGCAGTGCAAAGTTACGTTGAAGACCGTGGCTATACAGTGGTGAGAGAATTGGTAGGGCACGGAGTGGGCAGGGATCTGCACGAAGCTCCGGAAGTACCGAACTACGGGAAACGCGGCAAAGGAATAAGGTTGAGAGAAGGCATGGTGCTAGCTATCGAGCCGATGATCAATCTGGGAGCGAAAGCAGTAGTGCAGGAGCGCGATGGCTGGACAATCCGTACCAACGACAGAAAGTATTCCGCGCATTTCGAACATACCGTTGTAGTGCGGAAGGGAAAGGCAGAGATTCTGACAACATTCGATTACATTGAAAAAGTGACGGCCAACACCAGCCTTATGGTTGAAGTACAGTAACAAACGCTACGAATGGCAAAACAAGCATCAATCGAACAAGACGGAGTAATTCTCGAAGCATTGTCAAACGCAATGTTTCGTGTTGTATTAGAGAATAAGCATGAAGTGATAGCGCATATCTCCGGTAAAATGAGAATGCACTATATCAAGATATTGCCGGGTGACAGAGTAAAACTGGAAATGTCGCCTTACGACCTATCGAAAGCCCGGATTACATATCGGTACAAGTAAGGGGATCGATTACCTTAAATTAACACTAAGTTTAATCAGATGAAAGTCAAAGCATCAGTAAAGAAGCGCAGCGAAGACTGCAAGGTTATCCGCCGGAAGGGTAAAGTGTATGTGATTAACAAGAAAAACCCACGGTATAAACAAAGACAAGGATAATAATTATGGCACGTATTGCAGGAGTAGACATTCCAGATCGCAAAAGAGGCGAAATCTCATTAACTTATATTTTCGGGATCGGCCGTAGCTCGGCTAAGAAAATCCTCGAAAAGGCAGGTGTTGATTTGAACAAAAAAGTGATCGACTGGTCCGACGAAGAGTCTGGCGCGATCCGTGGGGTTATTGCTGGGGAATTTAAAGTAGAAGGCGCTCTTAAGTCTGAGGTTCAGTTGAGCATTAAGCGTCTTATGGATATCGCTTGTTATCGTGGCCTCCGTCACCGTAAAGGATTGCCTTTGCGTGGTCAGAGAACGAAAAACAACTCACGTACTCGTAAGGGTAAACGCAAAACTATCGCGAACAAGAAAAAGGCTACTAAATAATCAAGTGAGCGGTGGAGCGATCCACAACTTATTCCAAGAGCAATGGCACAGAATAAAAGAAAAGATAAAGCAAAAAAGAGAGTGGTTGTTGTGGAGCCTGTTGGTCAGGTACACATCAAAGCTTCTTTCAATAATATCATCATCTCGATTACTAACAGCAACGGACAAGTTATTTCTTGGGGTTCTGCGGGTAAAATGGGATTCCGTGGTTCTAAGAAGAACACTCCATACGCAGCACAAACTGCTGCACAGAGCGCTGCGCAAGTGGCATTCGACCTCGGAATGCGTAAAGCTGAGGTTTTCGTAAAAGGACCGGGATCAGGCCGTGAGTCTGCGATCCGTACTATCCAGAATGCAGGTATCGAAGTGACCACAATCCGTGACATCACTCCGCTTCCGCACAACGGATGCCGTCCTCCAAAACGTCGTAGAGTATAGTAGTTAGTACCGAAAGGTACCCATTCGTAATTTGGACACTGGGGTTACAGAATGGTATTTATCAATTTTAGTTAACAAATAGTTTTAATGGCACGTTATACAGGTCCCAAAACCAAAATCGCAAGACGTTACGGAGAGCCCATCATGGGTCCAAGCAAGGCGCTTGCAAAGAAAAATTACCCTGCCGGAATGCACGGAAAGGGTCGTCGGTCAAAGAAGTCGGAGTACGCTCTGCAATTGGCTGAGAAACAAAAAGTAAAATTCATCTACGGTATTCTTGAAAGACAATTCCGTAGCTTGTTCGAGAAAGCTGCTGTTAAAGCGGGTCTTACAGGTGAAAACCTTTTGAGATACTGCGAAGCTCGTCTTGACAATACAGTTTACCGTTTGGGTATTGCTCCAACTCGCCGCGCTGCCCGTCAGCTCGTTTCGCACAAGCATATCCTTGTTGATGGTGAGATTGTGAACATTCCTTCTTACTCATTACGTCCAGGACAGGTTGTTACAGTTCGTGAGAAATCAAAATCTCTCGAAGCAGTAACTGACAGCCTTGCAGGACACAGCGCAAAAGGTTTCAACTGGCTGGAATGGGACGCTCAGCAATTGTCTGGCAAGTTCATTACATTTCCCGACCGCGAGTCAATTCCGGAAAACATCAACGAACAGCTGATCGTTGAGTTGTATTCTAAATAATAATCTTCATATTACATGCACTCCCCGAAATTTCGGGGTAGTGCTTTTTTTGCTGGCAACAGCGCATTTTTTGCGATCGCAAAGGTAAGGTAGCGTGATCAACTATCATTTACTACTATAAAAGGAGCAAGGACTATGTCAATATTAGCTTTCCAAATGCCTGATAAGGTCGTCATGGAGAAAGCAGACGACTTTCACGGGTTGTTTGAGTTTAAGCCTTTAGAGAAAGGATACGGCGTAACCATTGGTAATGCGTTGCGTAGAATTCTCCTTTCGTCTTTGGAAGGTTACGCCATCACGAGTGTGAAGTTCCCAGGCGTGCTTCACGAATTTTCTTCTATCGAAGGTATAGTTGAGGATGTTACAGAAATCATCCTGAACCTGAAAATGGTTCGTTTTAAAAAAGTTTCTGACCTGAGTGAGAGCAGGATCGTTGTGAACCTTAAGAATGTATCGGTAATCACTGCCGGCGATATTGGTAAGTTTACAAGCGCATTTGAGGTTCTGAATCCGGATCTGGTCATTTGCCATATAGATGATCAAAAGGAGTTCGAAATGGAACTTCTCTTGGATAAAGGTAGAGGTTACGTACCGGCAGACGAGCCACGGGCCAATGAGCTTCCGTTCGGCTACATCGCGGTAGACTCCATTTATACGCCTATCAAAAATGTGAAATACAGCGTTGAAAACACGCGTGTTGAACAGCGTACCGACTACGAACGTCTTTTGATCGACATCCAGACAGATGGATCTATCCACCCTGAGGATGCATTGAAAGGTGCTGCCAATATTCTGATCCAACACTTCATGCTGTTCTCTGACCAAACGATGACGTTTGAGAAGCAGAAAGCTGAGGAGGACAATCAGGTTGATGAGGAAATGCTGCGTATGAGAAAACTGTTGAAGACTTCATTGTCTGAACTGGATCTTTCAGTACGCGCTTACAACTGTTTGAAATCTGCCGACGTGAAAACGCTGGGTGACCTGGTAAGACTTGAAATTTCGGATATGATGAAATTCCGGAACTTCGGTAAGAAATCACTCACCGAGCTTGAACAACTCGTAGCCGACAAACAGCTCACATTTGGAATGGACGTGTCGAAGTACCGTCTGGACGAGGATTAATTAAATTCCATCATAAGTATGTATTCTGTAGCGCGCCAGTCGCCGCTCGAAGCAACTAAACAACAAAACAATGAGACACGGTAAAAAGGACAATCACTTAGGAAGAACCGCATCACACCGCAAGGCGATGCTGTCAAACATGGCTTCCTCTTTGATCCTTCACAAAAGAATTGAAACAACCCTGGCTAAGGCAAAAGAACTTCGCAAGTTCGTTGAGCCTTTGCTGACTCGTGCGAAAGAAGATACTACCCACAACAGAAGGATAGCATTCTCTTACCTGAACGACAAAGAATCGACAAAAGAGCTTTTCGGAATCGTTTCAGACAAAATCGCATCTCGTCCGGGTGGTTACACTCGCATCATCAAACTGGGTAATCGTTTGGGTGACGCGGCTGAAACTGCGCTGATCGAGCTGGTTGATTTCAATGATGCACTGTTGCTTGCCAATGCCGACAAACCTGCTAAGACTCGTCGCAGCAGAAGAGGTGGTAAGAAAGAAGGAGCTGTTGAAGCTGCCCCTGTTAAGAAAGAAGACCATCCGATCGTAGCGGAAACTGAGGCTCCGGCTGAGGAAGAAGCTCCGAAAACAGAAGAAACACCAGGCGAAACTGAAAAGGAATAGTTTGGAAATCGGAAATTGAAATATAGGAAAAGGGTTGAACGGTTTCGTTTAACCCTTTTTTATGAGTGAAAATTCGTATTTTTGCACCAAAATTGAACCGGCCGCCCCAAAATGGCGTAAAACAGCCCGGAAAACAGATTAAACCATAATATGAATCAGAAAAAGGAAGCTCTGTTGTTGCTAGAAGACGGAACAGCATACAAAGGACTCGCTTTGGGTAAAAGTGGAACCACCGGCGGCGAAATTTGCTTTAACACGGGCATGACCGGCTACCAGGAAATCTACACAGACCCTTCCTATTACGGTCAGATTATCGTAAATACCAACTCGCACATCGGCAACTACGGTGTTCAGTTGGAAGACGAGGAGGAATCTGGCTCGGTTAAGATCCGCGGGATGGTTTGTAACACATTCTCACAGATCTATTCGCGCGACACCGCTGATTTCTCTCTGCAAGAGTATTTCGAAAGGGCAAACATCGTAGGCATCAGCAATGTCGATACGCGCCACCTCGTTCGCCATGTGCGCGAGAAGGGAGTAATGAACGCCATTATCTCTTCCGAGATCCTCGACGAAGTGGAGCTTATGAAAGAATTGAAGAAAGTCCCTTCCATGGATGGATTGGAGCTTTCTTCGGAAGTAACAACTGAGGAGCCTTACTACATGGGTGACGAAACCACTGCAAAATGGCGTGTCGCTGTCATGGATTACGGTATCAAGAAGAGTATTTTGCTGAACCTCATTCAAAGAGGCTGCTACTGCAAGGTTTTCCCTGCGAAAACATCTTTCGAAGAAGTAATGGAATGGAAGCCCGATGGCTTTTTCATCTCCAACGGCCCGGGCGATCCTTCGGCAATGCCATACGCCGTTAACAGCGTAACGCAGATGGTGGAAACCGGCAAGCCGCTCTTCGGTATCTGCCTTGGTCACCAGCTGCTGGCGCTATCTAGCGGAATCAATACTTACAAAATGCACCACGGTCACCGCGGTTTGAACCACCCGGTGAAAAACCTGATCACAGGCCTTTGCGAGATTACTTCGCAAAACCACGGTTTTGCGGTGAAGCCGGATGAGATAGAAAGTCATCCGGACATTGAGGTAACGCACATCAACCTGAACGATAAGACGATCGAAGGTGTCCGCAGAAAGGACTATCCGGCATTCTCGGTGCAATATCACCCGGAAGCATCACCAGGTCCGCATGATTCACGTTACTTGTTCGACGAGTTTATTAAGCTGCTCGAATCAAGCAAATCATAATACGAAAAATCCCTCCACTTTCACGCGGAGGGATTTTTTTGTTTGCATGAATATCGGTTTACAGCTGCGAATCCAGCAACGCGCGAAATTCCTTTTCTTCCATAAAGCCATTCTTGCGGGTCACGAGCTTACCGTTTTTGTAAAGCAGGAAAGCGGGGATTTCATCCACACCCAGTTCCTTCACTAGTCCTTTATTTGGATCAAAAGCGATGGTTTCGATTTTGGCTTTTCCCGCATATTCCTTTTGCAGCTTCGTTACGGTCGGAAGCATTTTCACACAAGGTGGGCACCATTTGGCGTGAATGTCGATCAGGACGACCTTTTCGGAGTTTATGATTTTGTTAAATTCCGTTGAGCTCATCCCCTTCACGCCAGCCTTGTTGGCCCCTTCAACGGCTTTTCCAGAAGTATTCCATTTCAGGTAACCGCCTTTCATATCGTACACTTCCTTGAAACCGCTCTCGTGCAACGCAGTCGCCGCCGCCGCACTTCTCCCACCGGAAAGGCAATACACATATACAGGCTTGCTCTTGTCTAGTTTCGCGATTTTTTCCTTGAAATCGGGGCTTTTGTAATCAACGTTCGCCGCTTTCGCTAAATGGCCCTCGCCATACTCGTCGGGTGTGCGTACATCCAGGAGCTGCGCATCGCCGGATTTGGCCAGCTGTTTTTCGAATTCTTCCGTAGTGAGCTGTTTCTGAGCTTGTAATGAAAGGGGTAAGCTAAGTAATGAGATGGTCAGAATATGGGATAATTTCATTGTAAATGGTGTAGTTGACTTGACCGTAAATTTAGCCTAAAATGAATTGGAGTTTATGGATGACCATTTTTTTTGCGTTATTTTGTAGCGTTAACCATATTCCAATTTAATTAAACCACAAGCTGCAAATGAGTACGATTCAGTCAGTACATGCAAGACAAATTCTGGATTCAAGAGGAAACCCTACAATAGAAGTTGATATTCGTACCGAGAATGGTTACCTGGGACGCGCTGCTGTTCCTTCCGGTGCTTCTACCGGTAAGCACGAGGCTGTTGAGCTTCGCGATGACGACAAGAGCGTTTACGTTGGAAAAGGAGTTTTGAAGGCGGTTGAGAATGTAAACGACATCATTTTCCCTGAACTGATCGGTTGCTCCGTATTCGAGCAAAACCTTATCGATAAAATTATGCTGGAACTGGATGGCACGCCTAACAAAGCGAAGCTTGGCGCCAATGCTATCCTGGGTGTTTCCCTCGCCGCTGCGAAAGCTGCTGCACAGGAAGCAAACCTTCCATTGTACCGTTACGTAGGTGGCACCAATGCAAACACATTGCCGGTACCGATGATGAACATCCTGAACGGAGGTAGCCACGCGGATAACTCTATCGATTTCCAGGAATTCATGATCATGCCTGCCAAAGCTGATACATTCTCACAGGCATTGCGCATGGGTGTTGAGGTTTTCCATACTTTGAAAACTGTATTGAAAAGCAAAGGCTACTCGACCAACGTAGGTGACGAAGGTGGTTTCGCTCCAAACATCAAATCCAACGAAGAGGCTATCGAGGTAGTTCTTCAGGCGATCGAAAAGGCAGGTTACAAGCCAGGCGAAGAAATCTTCATCGCCATGGATGCTGCTGTTTCTGAATTCTACGAAAACGGCCTGTACCACTTCAAAAAATCAGATGGCCGTAAGTTGACTTCTGATGAAATGGCTGACTACTGGACCCAGTGGGTTGCTAAATACCCGATCATCTCAATCGAAGATGGTATGGACGAAGACGACTGGGCTGGTTGGAAAACTTTGACCGATTCTGTGGGCAAAAAATGCCAGCTTGTAGGTGACGATTTGTTCGTAACAAACGTAACCCGTTTGCAACAAGGTATCGAATCACAAATCGCTAACGCGGTATTGGTGAAAGTAAACCAGATCGGTTCTTTGACTGAAACGATCGACACTGTAAACCTTGCAAAACGCAACAGCTACAAGAGCATCATGTCGCACCGCTCGGGTGAAACGGAAGATGCTACGATCGCTGACCTTGCGGTTGCATTGAACACAGGCCAGATCAAAACAGGTTCGGCTTCACGTTCTGACCGTATGGCGAAATACAACCAGCTTCTCCGCATCGAAGAAGAACTGGGCGAAAGCGCATACTTCCCAGGATTGAAATTCTAATCAAACCATAAAGAGCCGGAGCCCAGCGCTCCGGTTCTTGTTTAAGGGTATTTCAAGTATGAAAAACCACTCATTCTGGTCTCTGCACACATTAAAGAACTTCTATATTGCCACATTCGTCGTGTGGCTGATATGGATATTGTTCCTCGACAACAACAATATCCGGATCGTAATGTCGAACCGGATGAAGATGAAGGACCTCGAAAAGGAGAAGACAATTCTCCAGGAGAAGATCCGTGAGGTAAAAAAAGAGCGGAATGAGGTTTTCGGAAATCCCAGAATGCTCGAAAAATGGGCGCGTGAGAAGTTTATGATGCGCCGGCCCAACGAAGAAGTATATGTGATTGTGGACGAAAACAATCAGCCTGTCGAAAGCAAAAAGGAAGAGTAAGGCTTTACTCTCTTAAATATCATCTTAATTCAGAATACATTGAGCAAGAAAGTCATCCTTATTATCATGGACGGCTGGGGGATCGCCAAGTCCGGCGAAGAAAACCGTTCCGCGATCTTAGCGGCAAAAACCCCATTCTACGATTCCATCCTTCAAAAATACCCGCATAGCAAACTCGAAGCGAGTGGTCTGGCTGTCGGCCTTCCCGACGGACAAATGGGTAATTCCGAAGTAGGCCATACCAACCTCGGTGCCGGTCGTGTGGTTTATCAGGATCTGGTAAAGATCAACCTCGCGGTGTCCGAAGGCACGCTCGCACAGGAGCCTGCGCTTACGCAGGCGCTCGATTACGCGAAGGCCGGGGGGAAGAAGATCCATTTCATCGGTCTGGTTTCAGATGGCGGCGTGCATTCTCATATCGACCATTTGAAAGGCCTTTGCCAAATCGCTGCGGACCGTGGTTTGAGTGACGTATTCATTCACGCATTCACGGATGGCCGCGACACAGATCCTAAAAGCGGATTGGGCTTCCTGACCGAGTTGAATGAATCGATGGCGCAAAGTACAGGCCGCATTGCCAGCATCACCGGTCGCTATTACGCAATGGACCGCGATAAGCGCTGGGAGCGTGTGAAATTGGCTTATGACGCCATGGTACACGGCGAAGGTAAGCACGTGCCCGCGGCTGATGTTTTGAAAGCTGTACAGGCTTCCTACGAAGAAGGCGTCACCGACGAATTCATCATGCCGATTATCGCTACCAATGCCGACGGTTCTCCGCTCGCGTTGATCCAGGACGGCGATGTGGTGCTTTGCTTCAACTTCCGCACCGACCGTGGCCGTGAAATTACCGAGGTGCTTACGCAGCAGGATTTCCATGAGCAGAATATGCACAAGCTGAACTTGAAATACATCACCATGACCAACTATGATGATACTTTCAAAGGGGTGGATGTGATTTTTGATAAGGATAATCTCAACAATACATTAGGCGAAGTGCTTGAAGGAGCCGGCAAGAAGCAGATCCGCATTGCCGAAACCGAGAAATATCCGCACGTGACATTCTTCTTTTCAGGAGGCCGCGAGAAGCCTTTCGAGGGTGAAAGCCGCCTGCTTTGCCCTTCACCAAAGGTAGCTACCTACGATTTGCAGCCCGAAATGTCGGCATTCGACATTCGTGACGCGATCGTACCTGAGTTGGAGAAAGAAGAAGTAGATTTTGTTTGCCTGAACTTCGCTAATCCTGACATGGTGGGCCACACCGGCGTGTTTGAAGCAGCGGTGAAAGCTTGCGAAACCGTTGACCAATGTGTGCAGGCCGTCGTAACAACCGGCTTGAACCACGGTTACTCGTCGATCATCATCGCCGACCATGGTAACTCGGATTACATGTCAAATGATGACGGTTCACCAAACACCGCGCATTCATTGAACCTCGTGCCGTGCATTCTGGTGGATAACGAATATCAAAAGCCAATCAACAATGGAAAGCTGGCCGACATCGCGCCGACCATTCTTGCATTGATGGGAATCGCTCAGCCTGCGGAAATGACGGGTACCAGCATTCTCTAAAACTTTACGACATCAATTGATGTTAACGAACAGAGAGTCCGGCGGGCTCTCTGTTTTTTTAGCCATATCAGAAATCCATGCATTACCGCTTCCTTACCATCGTTGCAGCCATTCTTCTTTTTTCATTGGTTTCCTGCCGTCAGGAAGAAACCCGCGATGACGCTCCCAAGGTTTATTACGATCTGAAAGGTTTTATCGAAAATCAAATCGTGTATTTGAATGAAAAGAAACCGGAAGTTAGTAAAACGGCGGTTTTGGGAAACAAACGGGAAGTGTCGGTGACGCGGGAAGTGGATTGGAAGAAGGAACTCGAACTGTTTGTACAGGCTGATATTAATAAACCTTCCTATCGCCAGAGCTATGAGGTGGTCCAACCCGGACCGTTGCATTATGAGTACCGCCTCAGGCCGGGTAATGACCTGCCGGTGGCCTACCTGAAAATCGATACGGATTCGGTTTTAAAGCAGCCGCTGCATGTAGAGGCATTGATCCGGACGAAGAACAAGATCTACAATTCGGAAAGGAAGTTGGTCCTCGATACACGGAAACATAATAGCCTCCTGGAAGTAAACTCTTATGAAGTGAATGGTTACCAGAAGCTCATCTTCGTCGAGAAGAAGAAATTTGGTATTCGCGGGCAAATAGGACTTTAACGAGCTTATTGCATTATTTTCTATGTACCTCTACACCATATTTTGTGGTAACATTACCCAATTTTCCAATTGCAAGTTTGAGATAGCCAACGGTTTGCAGGAATTTTTAGATTCTAAAAATGTTATTTAAAAAGGGCCAAATTTATGATAATGAGGCTCTTTTTTGCATTCCAGAGCGATCTGGCGATTTCGATCATATGACCATTTAGGGCAGTCGGCATTGAGCGGCACAGAATTGTTTGATGTGAAGTCAGAACAGCATGTAGACCCGGATTTAATTTTTAACCTGTCTCATGAGAAACTAAATCACACAAGTAAACTTAACGTCAATGCAACAAGAACAGAAAAATAAGCAAAGCATCGCCTGGGCAATGGTAGTTGTCCTTGGGCTTGCAACAGCCATGTTCGGCTACTTGTTCACAACTCAGAAACAAGAGTTGACCCAGCAAGAGTCAATGGTAGTCGAAAAAGCAAGAGAGTTGGCTATAACCAAAACTAAACTGGATTCTATTTCCACTGTGTTGGATGCGAAAATTGCAGAAGTTGAGAAATTGGGAGGTGATGTTACTGAACTGACCAAGATGAAGGAGAAACTTGAAGCTGACAAGGTAGCATTCAGCCGCAGCAGAAGAGTGGAAACCAACAAGTATCTCGGCAAGATCAAGGAATATGAGAAATTCCTGACAGAGAAAGACGAAATGATCGCACAGCTGAAAGCTGAAAACGAGCAACTGGTGGCGAGCAATGACTCCCTGCACACACACGTGGGAACGCTTACAAGCGAACGTGAGCGACTGGTACAACGCCAGGCGGAACTAACAGACTCCGTAACCACATTTACCGCGGCTAACAAAGAGTTGAGCGCGAAAGTAAGTAAAGCAGCTTCGCTGAAAGCACAGAATTTGAAAGTGCTGACTGTTAATTCAAGAGGTAAAACCAAAGAGCGCGAAGAATACAAAGCCAGCCGCGTTGATAAGCTGAAACTGGTTTTCAACCTTCCCGAAAACGAGTTGACTGCTCAGGAGCCAAAAGATATTTATGTGCGGGTACTGGATCCGGACGGAGCAGTTGTAGCTGACGATGCTACCGGTTCAGGAGAGTTTGAAATCGATGGAGCACCATCTAAATTTACAACCCGCGAGTCGATCGCTTATCAGAACAACAACCAGAAAGTGGAAATGTTGTACGATAACGCTAACAAGTTCCGCCCAGGAAAATATAATGTGGAGCTGTATGCGGAAGGATATAAAATTGGTGGCGGTAATTTCACCATCAAAAAATAAGATATAACTTCACACCATGCATAGCTATAAGGCCGCTGATCATCGATCAGCGGCCTTTCTTTGTTATGGCTGTTTCGTCTGCTCGTTGATGACATCGATGAAATGGTGCAGCTCCTCGGTTCGTTGCTGGCCGGATTCGGGGTATGCCATTTTCATTTTTTTCAGTTCCTCTGCAATGATTTTCGCGACGGTAAGGCGCAGGTTCTTTTTGTCGTCTGCCGGGATTACAAACCAGGGTGCTTTCTGGGAGGCGGTCGCATTGATACAATCTTCGTATGCCTGCATATATTCCTGCCATTTGTCACGCACTTTTACATCCTGCTCCTCGAATTTCCAGTTTTTGGAAGGATCTTCAATGCGCTCGATCAGCCTGTTGGCCTGTTCTTCTTTGGAGACATTCAGGAAGAACTTAATAACCCGGATGCCATTTCGGAAAAGGTACTTTTCGAGGTTCCGAATATCGGAATAGCGGTGTTTCCAAAGTTTGTCGAGGTCTTCTGTCAGCTCCGAGGGTAAGCGCTGCGATTGCGTCAGGATTTCCGGCTGGACTTTCACTACCAACACTTCCTCATAATAGCTGCGGTTGAAAATCGTGATCGTACCGCGCTGAGGTAACACGAGATTCGTGCGCCAGAGAAAATCGTGGCCCAGCTCGGTTTCAGTAGGTCTTTTGAAGGAATGAATTTTAACGCCTACCGGATTTACGCCCGAAAGCACATGCTTGATCGTACCATCTTTGCCCGCGGCGTCCATTGCCTGGAAAATCACCAGCAGGCCGTAGCGGTTGTGTGCGTACATCATGCTCTGCAACTCATCGAGTTCTTTGGCCGATTCGTCCTGCATGGTCTCGTACTCGGCCTTGTCGGCGTAGATGTCTTTGAACCTGGTTTTGGCCTTACTGATGTCAAATTTTTTGCTACCGTCGTAGCGATAATTATCTGAATTAAAGTCCGACATGTCCGTACGATTTAAATGATGGATATAAAAGTCAATGTTCTTTCAGGAATGCCACGAGTTTCGCGAATGCGCGGCCCCGGTGACTCAGCCCCGATTTTTCCTGCATGGTCATTTCTGCAAATGTGCGAGGCTGTCCTTCCGGAACAAATACCGGGTCATAGCCAAAACCGTTGGCACCGCGTTTTTCATCGATAATGACGCCTTCTACGGTTCCTTCAAATTGGTGATAATGGCCGTTCAAAGACAATGTGATGACAGTCAGGAAACGGGCCGACTTGTTTTCCTTGTCTGCGAGATTTTTCAGAAGCAGGTCGATATTGTCGTTGGAATCGCGCTGCTCACCGGCGTAGCGCGCGGATTTGACGCCTGGTTCGCCATTTAAGGCGTCCACGACGAGGCCGGTGTCGTCGGCAAAGCAGTCTATGCCGAAATTATCCCGTACGAACCGGGCCTTTTCACGGGAGTTTTCGGCGATGGTATCGAATGGCTCGGGGATATCGGTTTCGCAGCCGATGTCATTTAATGTAAGCAACTCGAATTGATCGCCGAGTAATGCTTGTATTTCTTCGAGTTTATGCCGGTTGTTGGTGGCGAAGCAAAGTTTCATGCGTAAAATGATTGTGATCGGGATGCATTTTACGCAAAAAATGGGTAGGGTTAAATGCCACGAAGGCACGAATTATCACGAATGCGTTTCGTGTTTAATTCGTGCCTTCGTGGCATTAACAAAAGCCGTAGCCTTAGGAAACTTATTTTGCAGGAGCAGGTGCCGGTAGGGCAGGACCAGCCGGTTTAGCGCCTTTTGTAAAGTCGAGCAGCTCCATTTCGAACTGCAATACCGAGTTGCCCGGGATTGGTCCGTATGTTTCAGGTCCGTAAGCGAGACCTGAAGGGATCAACAGCAAACCTTTTTCACCTTTTTTCATCAGGGTAATACCCTCATCCCAGCCTGCGATCACCATTCCTGCGCCTACTTGCAGGTCAAGCGGTTTGCCCTGGTTTTTAGAGCTGTCAAACTCTTTGCCGTCGAGGAATTTACCGGTGTAGTGTACTTTCACATTGTCGCCGGCGGCAGGACTTTCGCCCGTTCCTTCCGTTTGTGGCACATAAACAAGGCCGGAAGCAGTTTTTCTGGCTTTTGCTTTCAGGTTGTTTTTAACAAGGTATTCTTCGATAACTTTCGCGTCGATATCCTTCTGTTTCTTTCCAGCCTCAGCCTGTTGTTTCTGGAATTCTTCCGAAGTCAGTACACTGATCACCTTCACAGTGAAAGTCAGCTCCGAACCTTTTTTGATCATCGGAGGCATCGGCTGACCGATTTTCGCGAACAAAGTATCGGCATTCACCATGAACTTGGCGCTGTCGCCGGTAGCGAGCAAGGTAAGGCCTTCTTCAAAGCTGCCTTTGTAAGGAGGTGCCTGCAATACCATTTTGACCGGATTTTTCTCTTTATATGTATCGCGGAGCGTAGAGTCGGTTCCATTCTTCAACACCAGGTGGAATGTCATGATATCCCCCAGTTTGGCCTTCCTTGCATCGTCTTCGTGATCGAAAAGCGTGTATTTAAGGCCGCTTTCGGTAACCTGCTGACGATGTTGATTGCAAGCGGCTGCGAGAATAGTTATGCCCATCGCATAACCGATTGTTTTTAAATTCATTGGGACGTGTTAATTAGAAGATATTTTGGTGAAGTTAGAATTTAAGTTTAGTCAACGCTCAAGAGTTCTTCCTGGTATGAGGGAAGTATGCTTAAAAATCTTGTAACCGTTTCATTTACTGATTGTTCGGACCGGCCTCCCGAGGCATTCTTGTGCCCGCCGCCGCTGAAATGCGTACTGGCCAAGTCTCTCACCGAGAACGAGCCCACCGATCGGAACGAGATTTTGACCTCGCCTTTACGCTCGATAAACATGGCCGACATCACTACATTTTCGACCTGCAGACCATAATTCACAATACCTTCCGTTTCACCGGACGACGAGTTGAATTTTTGCAGTTCGGCTTCGGTCAGTACCATATATGCCGTGCGGTATTCGGGTAGCACAACCAGTTTCTGAGAAAGCACATAACCCAGGAATTGGAGGCGCGAAAGCGGTGCGTTGTCGTAGATAAGCCGGTGAACACGACTGGAATCGAAACCGGTACGCATGAGGTCGGCTACCGCGAGATGCACGGCGGGCGTTACATTACCGTGCCGGAACGAGCCGGTGTCGGTCATAATGCCTGCGTAGAGGCATTCCGCCATAGGAATATCGAATATCTGCTCAGCAGGCAAGCCGCCTTCCATTTCTTTCACGAGTTCGTAAACCAGCTGTGCCGTAGCTGCCGCCTTGGTATCCCAAACCATCCATTTCGCAAAATGCTCCGGCTCGAGGTGGTGGTCGATCATCATTTTCGGGGCCGCCGCATCCTGGACCACCTTGCCCAGGTCCTTTAACCGCGACAATGCCGAAAAATCCAGACAGCAGATCAGCGTCGCCTGCTCGATCTTCCTTTTGCATTTGCCCTGCTCAGAGGCCTTCTCGTAAACCAGCACATGTTCCATACCCGAAAGCCAGCGTAGGTTTGCCGCATAGTCGGTAGGACTGATAACTGTCACTTCATGTCCTTTTTTGAGCAAATAACTGGCCCAGCCCAGGGACGAACCCAATGCATCCGCATCCGGGTCGCGGTGCGTTGTGATAACGATTTTTTGGGGTTGGGATAAAAAAGAGCAGAGCTCTTCAATAATTTGATTCACAGTAACTTAGTTCAAAAGAGGTATTTCCTGTTTGCTTAGAGCCCACAAAATTAACAAAACTGTTGGGATTTGCTTCATTGTAGACGGTAAAGGCTGGCAATCAGGCGGTGATTTAACATTAGGCGGCCCTTTGAGGACGAAAGGTTCGGGGATATAGGTTGAAAAATAGTAGCTTTGCACCCAAAATCAATTTAGCCAAGTACGTATGCCAACGAATAAGACATTTACCATGATCAAACCGGATGCTGTGCGGGATGGTCATTCAGGTTCAATTATCAAAATGATCGAAGCAGCAGGGTTCCGGATTGTGGCCCTGAAAAAAACGAAGCTTACCCCCGAGCGTGCCGGAGAGTTTTATGCGGTGCATAAGGAACGCCCTTTCTACAATGATCTTTGCGAGTATATGTCATCCGGGGCGATCGTTCCGATGATCCTCGAAAAGGAGAATGCGGTGGCTGATTTCCGTACGCTGATCGGTGCTACCAACCCTGCCAATGCAGAAGAAGGGACGATTCGCAAGTTGTATGCAAAATCGATCGAAGCTAATGCGATCCACGGATCGGATTCAGACGAGAACGCCGAAATCGAAGGAAACTTCTTCTTCTCGCATATTGAGCAGTTCTGAGAAGATGAGCTTATAAAAAAGAAGAACCCCGGAGCAAGCGCTTCGGGGTTCTTCTTTTTTATGCTTTATATCGCTATTTAACTTTTACGTAGACGCTGTCTACTACCTGAATGAGGCCGTTGGCAGCCGAAACATTTTTCTTGGTGATCTCGGCATTGTTTACATTCACCGCGTTTGCCTGTTTCACAAACTTGATCTTTTTGCCACTGACTGTTTGTACACTGTCGGTTGGAAGCGTGGTGTCGACGTTTACGATATTTTTGAGGACGTGGGAGTTCAAGAACCATATTACTGAATCCTTTGACATGCGCGTGATCATCGAAGCACTGGCAATGTTAGCCTTATTGAAAGCGTCATTCGACGGGAGAAAAAAAGTTGCATCCTGCGTTCTCAGTGCATCACTGAATGTTGCATGATGCATGATTTCTTTAAGTATACTGAACTCCGGATTTTCATTAATAATATCCGTTACAGTCCGTTGACCAACCTTATCGGCCTCATTTTCCTTACAGGAAATCAAAATCGCCGAAAATAGCCCTGCTGCCAAAAAAAATGTCGCCCAACGCCCCCCAAAACGGTTTTTTTTCATAGCTTTCCAAGTGGTTAATTTTTGTAAAACTAATGCAAAATGTAGTTTGATAGAATTTGTAACCATAAATTTTTAATCCTAACCCCATAATAACCATGCTAAAATTGAGACGATTGATCGTCGCAGGAGCGGCTGTTCTGATGCTTAACTCGGCGTTTTTCGCGCTGGAAGGGCCGTCCACCGATCCGTTGAAAAAACCTGTCAAATTATTCAACGGAAAAGACCTCAAAGGCTGGACCGTCCACGGTACCGAAAAATGGTACGTCGAAGGCGGAGAGCTCATCTGCGAAAGCGGTCCCGACAAAAAGTACGGCTACCTCACTACTGACAAGTTTTACAAGAACTTCGATCTGAGCCTCAAATTCAGACAGGAGGCCAACGGTAACAGCGGTGTATTCTTCCGCTCAACGGTAACCGGTACCAAAGTTTCGGGTTGGCAGGTGGAAGTGGCTCCGCCAAACCACGATACCGGCGGCATTTACGAATCGTACGGCCGCAACTGGCTCGTGCAGATTCCGGAAGAGAAAGAAGGCTTCCTGAAAATGGGCGAATGGAACACGCTGCGCATTCGCGCGGAAGGCGACCGGACGCAAACCTGGCTCAACGGTCACGAAATGGTGGATCTGACCGACGCTAAAATCGGCGCAGGTGAAGGCTCGATAGCATTGCAGATCCACGACGGTGGCGGTATCAAAGTACGCTGGAAGGATATCTTGCTGGAAGAACTCTAAAACCGGCGGTTTTTCATTCCGTCAGCGGCTGAATTCATCCTGCTGAAACCGGCACTTCGTCGGAAATCACTTAGTAAACGGCTTCATGGCCAATAGATTTGTGTCAACAGTTACACATAATCTATTAGCCATGAAGCTTTTTTATTGTCTGTTACTATTCTTTACGCCAGCTGTTTTTGCCCAGAAAAGCATTCAGGGCAAGGTTACCGACCAGAAGGGAAATGGGTTACCGGGTGCAAATGTGTTCCTGAAAGGCACCTACGACGGCGGAACGACCGACGCGAACGGCGCTTTCGCATTCCAGACCTCGGAGTCCGATACGGCTACCATCGCGGCGAGCTACGTCGGTTTTGAGGTGTTTGAGAAGAAGATCAACTTGAAAGAAAACATACCGCCCCTGTCCATTAGACTCGAAGAGCTTGCCAACGAGCTGAATACCGTGGTGATTACCGCGGGGGCATTCGAGGCGTCGGATGAAAAGAGAATGGCCATGCTCAAACCGCTGGATATCGTGACTACCGCAGGCGCGGCGGCGGATATCACTGGCGCAATGCAATTTTTGCCCGGCGCGCAGCGGGTAGGGGAGCAGGAGGGGCTGTTTGTTCGCGGCGGCTCCGGCCAGGAAACCAAGATCGTGATCGACGGGATGATCGTTCAAAACCCGTTTTTCAGCTCTTTGCCCGATGTGCAGTCGCGCGGACGGTTCAATCCGTTTATGTTTAAGGGTACGTCTTTCAGCACAGGTGGCTATTCGGCACAGTATGGGCAGGCATTGTCGTCGGTATTGCTGTTGAATACGACGGATAAAGTTAGTAACAATGGATTAGGCATTAGCTTGAACATGGCCAACGCGGGCTTGAATTATGATTATGCCAATAAAAACCAGTCGGTGTCGGCGGTGGTGTACTATGGCAATTTGCGGCCGCTTTTTAAGCTAGTGAAACAGAATGTGGAGTGGCTGCATGCGCCGGAATTTAAGGGATCATCATTGACATACCGCTGGAAACCGACGAAAAACGGTATTCTGAAAGTCTACGGAATGTATTCCGACAGCCATCTGAGCATGAACAGCAACGATCCCTCGTCGGATACCGGCAAAATGCGGTTGGTATTAAAAAATAACAATGCATTCACCACCAGTACCTACACCGATTCCTGGGGCGACGGTCGCTGGACGTTGAACTCGGGCCTTTCATATAGTCGCAATAAGGACAACATGACCTACGACGGCGTCCACTTCGACCGCTTCGACGAGCGTACGCAGGCGCGCATTGTGCTTACACGCCTGCTCACAGGAAACAATACCATTCTCTTCGGAGCCGAGGCGCATGCAATCAACCTTGGCAATGGCGTAGACGGGCGGCATTACAAATTGAAAGACCGGTACACAGCGGCATTTGTGGAGTCGGAAATTTACATTACCCGGGCGCTGGCAGGGCGGATGGGTGTCCGTAGTGAGTATTCTTCGATCATCAGCCGTGCTAACATTGCCCCGAGGTTGTCATTCGCGTACAAAACCGGCCGGTACAGCCAGTTCTCTCTTGCCGCGGGGCAATTCTACCAAAATCCTGACTATCGCTACCTTTATTTAAACAAATCCCTGAAATACGAGCGTGCCGATCATGTGATCCTCAATTACCAGATTATCAAAAACCAGCGCACGTTCCGGGTGGAGACATTCTATAAGAACTACGCACAGCTTGTACGGGAATTCACCGGGCAGAAGTACGATGCCGACCCCTATCGCTTCCCCTGGGGCACGACCACAAATGGCGGAGAAGGTTATGCCCGGGGCTTCGACTTCTTTTGGCGCGACCAGAAATCGATTAAAAACCTCGATTACTGGGTTACTTACAGTTTTGTGGATTCCAAAAGGCTATTCCAGCAATTTTCACAATCGGCGACGCCTACATTCATTTCAAACCATAATATCAGCCTCATTACTAAAAAATGGTTTGAAAAAGCCAAAACCAATCTCAGTGCGACCTATGCTTTTACCAGCGGGCGGCCATATTACAACCCTAACAATGACGAATTTCTGAAAGACCGCACGCCGGCGGTGCATAATGTGAGCATTCAGGCGAGCAAGTTGCAAAATATCAAAGGCAACCTGGTGATATTCTACGCCACGGTCGACAATATCCTTAACACCCGTAATGTATTCACCTACCGCTACACACCCGACGGGCAGACGCGCTACGCCGTGGGTCCGCAGAGTTACCGCAGCTTTTTCGTAGGCATGCAGATCATGCTCTCGAGGAAAGCCAAAGTTGAAAAGGACGATTTTTAAACATTAAGTAACCAGCATTTTAAAACAGACAAAACAATGAAAAAGCTATTCACATTCGCATTGTTGTTCGTGCTTGCCACCGGTATGTTGCGGGCACAGAATGAAAAGTATACCAAGGCGATGAGCGACGGAATCAATGCATTAATGGCGATCGACCGCTCCAAACCGGACCCGAAGACCTTGCAGGACATAGGTAACCGCTTCGAGCGCATCGCCGCCGCCGAGCCGAAAGAATGGCTTCCGAAATACTATGCCGCCTATACGAATGTGCTCCTGGGCTTCGTAGGCGCGACCCTGACCGAAAAAGATCAGTATCTGGATAAGGCTAATGCCTTATTGAAAGACGCGGAGGGCCTTGCGGGCAAGCCGAACGACGAGCTGGAAGTTTTGAAAGCATATCAATCGCAAATACACCTGGCCGCCGATCCTATGAACCGCTGGCAGGTGGACGGCGAGAAGTTTGCAGGCTTTTTGCAATCGGCTAAGTCGATCAATGCGGAGAACCCGCGGATTTATTACCTGGAAGGTTCGAGCCTGTTCTTCACACCTGAGGAATACGGCGGCGGGAAAAAGGTGGCCAAGCCGATGCTGGAAAAAGCACAGCAGAAATTCAGCGCCTTCAAGCCGGAGACCGCTATCCATCCGGATTGGGGCAAAATGGAAACCGAATGGATGCTTTCTCAGACAAACTGATATTAACGTTTAGGGTTTTTTAGCATGGATGACTACAAAACGAAACCGTTGCGCATGACTGCCTCATCGCTGGACGGAAGGGATTTCAGTAACATGGATCTGGAAAATGCGGATTTCAGCTTTTCGAGTTTGAAGGATATCAACTTCGACGGGGCTAATCTGCGCAATGCAAAACTTCGTTTCTCGGCCCTCGACCGGACGACTTTCCGGAACGCCGATTTGCGGAATGCAGATCTGAGTTTCAGTAGTCTTTCGGATGTGGACCTTAGCGGGGCACGGGTAGAGGGGGCTAATTTCAGTTTTACTTCACAGGAAAAATCGTTCAACTGGCAGGATTTCAGCCTGATCGCCATTATCCAGAACCAGGGCTGGGTAGGCACACTGGTAGCGGCGATCCTCGGCGCGGTGATATTATATGGTTTTAATGCGATAGCGTATTTTACCGCCGAACTGTCGTTCACCGAGGAGCCGATCCGTCTTGCCTTTTACAAATACCTGGTAATACTCAATATTGCGACTGGTGTATGTACGATACTGGTCACGCAGGGGCTCACTACCTGGCTCGATATGATTATCAAAAGCTTGTTTGCCAAGCATATTATCCTGTCCATCGTCGTGTTTTTGTTTGACAGCGTACTTGCGTTGATTGTACATTATTTTTTTGCTGCCAACATCGTGAACGACTACGTTACGCGTTACCCGTCCGAACCATCGCAAGATGCGCCCTGGTACTGGTATGCGTGGGCGCCCGTCGCGATCGCCAACGTCTTCTATTTTCTAAGTCGCGAGGGGCGGCAGATTTCACGAAAAATCTCCGATCAGGAATATCAGTTACTCAACCTTGAAAAATTGAAAACCCGCGCCGAGCTGGATGCATTGCAGGCGCGCATTAACCCACATTTTTTGTATAACTCCTTGAATAGCATTGCCAGCCTTGTCCACGAGAATCCCGACAAGGCCGAGGAAATGACATTACTGCTCTCGAAACTATTCCGCTATACCACTGGCCGGAAGACGAGCGATTATTTTGACACCATTGAAAACGAACTGGAAATGGTCGAGACCTATTTACAGGTTGAAAAAGTCCGGTTTGGCGACAGGCTGCGGTTTACGGTCGAGGTGGAAGAAGAATCGTTGAAAAACCTGCAGGTACCGAAATTCATTTTGCAGCCCATTGTTGAAAATGCGATCAAACATGGTACCTCACGAATGGCCGAGCAGGGAAATATTGTAGTGAAAATTTATGAAAAGGATCAGTGGCTGCATTTGTGCGTCCATGACAACGGGCCGGCTTTTTCCGATACTTTGGGCGCCGGTTACGGCATGCGCAGCATTCAGGACAAACTGAAACTGCTTTACGGGGACAATGCCCGCCTGGAACTGCTCAACCAACCGCACAAATCGGTTAATATTGCCATCCAGAAATCTGCTATTGAACAACATCAACAATCGAACCATGCATTTTCCGCTTAAAACCATCCTGATCGACGACGAACAGCTTGCACTGAGCCGCCTCAGAAGGTTGCTCGAAAAGCATACCGACACTTTCGAAATCGTGTCGGAAGCCAAAAATGGCGCCGAGGGACTGGTTGAAATCGACAAACACCAGCCCGACGTTATTTTTCTGGACATCGAAATGCCGCTGCTGAATGGCTTCGAAATGCTTTCCAAACTCACCAAAATGCCTTTGGTAGTGTTTTCGACGGCCTATGACCAGTACGCGATCCGGGCATTTGAAGAAAATTCTGTGGATTACCTGCTGAAACCGGTGGAGAACGACAGGCTTTTGAAGACGATCGACAAGATCAAAAACATTACCCAGGCAGCCAATGGCCATTCGGGCAGTTTTAATCCTTACTCCGAAAACCTCCTCAGGCTGCTGGAAGAAATGAAGCCGAAGAAGGAGATATTTTCATTGTCGGTGAAATCCGGCGACCGGATTCTGCTGATTCCGATGACGGAGATCACGCATTTCGAAGCGGAGGAAAAATACGTTTTCCTGAATACGCTCGACGGGCAGAAGTACCTGCTCAACTACACGCTTACTTCGCTCGAAGAGAAGCTACCCAAGCATTACCTGCGCGTGAGCCGGGCCGGTATTGTCAACTCCCACCATATCAAGGAAATCCAGAAACACTTTAACGGCAAGTACGTGATCGTGATGCGCGACCGCAAGGTTTCACAGGTCACCAGCGGGAGTACCTACGGCGACGCGATCCGCCATCTTCTTGATAATTAATCGAATTACACCCTGATTGTACCGGAATATTCATTTTGTAGACCTGATTCTTATTCCTAAATTGCGCCCTCGTTTAAATTTCCATTGTTATTTTGGAGGTTAATGTGTTGTCCATCAGGGCTTTCCGATTGGTCATGGACGGGATCAGGAATGAATTGTGCGGATTTTCGGCACACATTGACAGGTTGCTGCGTATTTGTTTACTGGCAAAGTGATTCCTGAAATAACCCGAGGCGGCTGAAAATCATTCCCGATGGCAAGCGCTTCGATCATGTTGTTTTTGTTTTGTTAAAAAAGGTTAAAAGGAGTCAGGAGTAATGAAGGAGCTCATTGATACGGGCAATCTGCCAAAACACATCGCCGTTATCATGGACGGTAACGGAAGATGGGCCCAAAACCAGGGAGCAGCGCGTGTGTTTGGTCACCGTAATGCGATCAAGGCGGTGAGGGAAGTGACGGAAGGATGTGCGGAGCTCGGGGTTTCTTGTCTGACATTGTATGCTTTTTCAACAGAAAACTGGGCACGCCCGGAGTTTGAAGTAAGAGCGCTGATGGAACTGCTCGTACAATCTATAGGCAACGAGCTGCCCACGATGATGAAAAACAATGTGAAGCTCGATACGATCGGAGATACGGCAAGCCTGCCCCGCAGCTGCCAGAACCAGCTCGGAAAAGCCATCGAAGCAACACGCAACAATACCGGCCTGAATCTCATCCTGGCATTGGGTTACAGCGGTAAATGGGATATTACCCAGGCAGCACGCAAGATCGCCGAGGACGTTCGTGCCGGTGTTCTGCTACCCGAGGAAATCAATGAGGATGTAGTGGCAGGCAATCTGTCGACGGGCAGCCGCCCCGAGGTGGACCTGATGCTGCGGACAGGCGGTGACCACAGGATCAGCAACTTCCTGCTTTGGCAACTGGCATATTCTGAACTGTATTTTTATGAGGATCTTTTCTGGCCCGATTTCCGCCGGGAGCATTTGTACGAGGCGATACTTTCGTATCAGAACCGCGAAAGACGCTTCGGTAAAACGGGAGAACAAATTAAAGCGAATGGTGCTAAGTAGAATTATATGAACCCAGTGAAACATTTGAATAAATCATTAGCACATCTCAAAGGTCTTTCCGCATTAATACTGCTGTGCTGCTGCGTTTCGGTACAGGCGCAGCGTGTAGGCCTCGGAGGCGCAAAACCAACCGCTGCTCCGACTAATCTGGGCATCGATCCCGCCAATCCCAAAGAATACACGATTGCAGAAGTTACGGTTTCGGGTACCCAGTTCCTCGATCCGAACTCTATGATCTCTATTTCCGGTCTAAAACCCGGCGACAAAATCCGTATTCCGGGACCGGCAGTGACGTCGTCTATCAAGAAAATGATGGATTTCGGTACGCTGGACGATGTGGAAATTATGGCGACCAAGATCGAAGGCGAGAAAGTCTGGCTGAATATCCACATTAGGGAACGCCCAAGGCTTTACAAAGTGTCGTTTTCGGGTATCCGTAAGGGCGAGCGCGAGACGCTGAATGACAAAGTGAAGTTGATCAAAGGCCGTGTGATCACGCCGACGATCATCAAGAACACCCAACTGGTCATTAAGAAATATTATATGGATAAAGGTTTTTACTATACCAAAGTAAAAGTCCTCCAAATCCCCGATTCGACCCGTGGCCAGGCCACTTTGAACTTCTCGATCACGAAGGGTAAAAAAGTCAAGATCCAGAAGATCAATATCGAAGGCAATACGGCTATCAGCGACCAGTTGCTGAAACGCAAAATGAAAGGCACCAAGCAGCGACGCATCGGTCGTCTTTTCAACCCCTCTAAATACATTCCTAAAAAATACGACGAGGACAAGGAGAAACTGATCGCCTATTACCGGAAAAGCGGTTACCGCGACGCTACTATCCAGTTCGACACCATCATAAACGGCGACCAGACGATCAGCATCGACATGAAGATCGACGAAGGTCAGAAATATTACTATCGCAACATCACATGGTCAGGTAACTACCTGTACCCCTCGCAGTACCTGAGCGACCGCCTGGGTGTGAAGAAAGGCGATGTGTACAATCCCGAAGAACTTGAAAAGAAGATCAACGGCATCCCAGGCTCCGACGTCAGCTCTATTTACATGGACGACGGTTACCTCTATTTCCGCATCGACCCAACAGAGAGAGCCGTTGAAGGCGATTCGATCGACGTGGAGCTTCGCATGTTCGAAGGCAAGCAGGCGACCATCAACCGCATTCTCCTGAACGGTAACACCAAAACCAGCGACCGCGTGGTATTGCGGGAGCTATTTACGCTGCCAGGGCAGAAATTCAGCAAGACGGAGATCATCAACACCCAGCGCCAATTGTCGCAAATGGGTTATTTTGACCCTGAAAAAATCCAGATCAACCCGATCCCTAACCAGTCGGACGGTACTGTGGATATCGAGTATACAGTTGAAGAAAAGCCATCCGATCAGATCGAGCTTTCAGGGGGTTGGGGCGGTTATATCGGGTTCGTGGGAACGCTTGGATTGGTTTTCAATAACTTCTCTATCAAGAACATCCCGAACCGTGAAACCTGGCGTCCATTGCCTTCCGGTGACGGACAAAAACTCTCATTGCGCTTCCAGGCCAACGGTAAGCAGTATCAAACTTACTCGCTGTCGTTTAGCGAACCTTGGTTGGGCGGTAAAAAGCCGATCAACTTCGGGGTTTCTTTCCAGCGTACGGTTTACCGCATGACTGATTTGAGCTCTTATTACGGCTATAATACAAGTGGAGGAGGCGGAAGGGTCAGCTACCGCGGAGGGTACTATAACAACGGTATCACACTTTCTCTCGGCCGCCGTCTGAAAGAGCCGGACCGTAACCTCGTGATGACGCACTCGCTGTCGTACCAGCGTTACCGTCTCGACAGCCTCGATATTTTCCGGATTGGATACAGCAAGGGTGTTTCAAACAACATTTCGTTTAATACCACCATTTCACGGAACACATTGAGTGATTTCCAATTCCCGAGAAGCGGTAGCAATATCTCATTAAGCGCGACTTTCACACCGCCTTACTCGGTGTTCAGAAAGAAAGCATTCTCCGACAAAACCGATACTTACCGCTGGGTGGAATACCACAAATGGATGTTCGATGCGAGCTACTATGCGACCATCGTAGGCAAGCTGGTATTGAGTACCCGCGCACATATGGGTTACCTGGGTGCGTACGGGAACAAGGTTGGTTACAGCCCTTTCGGTCGCTTTATTCTGGGTGGTTCCGGTCTGGCAGGTCAGGGTACATTCTCGCTCGCGGATCAGGACATTATCGGTCTTCGCGGTTATCAGGATCAGAAAGTCGGCCCACTGGCTGCTAACGGTTATCCGGCGTCGGGTGGAGGTATCGTATATAACAAATATGTGATGGAACTTCGTTACCCTGTTTCACTCAATCCGCAAGCAACGATCTTCATCCTCGGTTTTGCGGAAGGCGGTAACAACTGGGGTACTTACAGCGAGTTCAACCCGTTCGATCTGAAACGCTCGGCGGGTGTGGGTGCGCGGATTTTCATGCCGGCGTTTGGTCTTCTCGGGATCGACTGGGGTTACGGATTCGATAAAATCCAGGGGCAGAATACCCGGAGCGGACCGCAGTTCCACTTTACAATCGGCCAGCAAATCAGATAATAATCTGACGGGGTATTCGTTAAGAGGTTTGCAAATTATATTAGCAGCTTGGCATGAAGAACATCTTTATTTTACTAGTTTTGTCAATTCTATGCAGTTCAGCACTATATGCCCAGAAAATAGGGTATACGGACATGGAGTTCATTACCAGTAAAATGCCCGAATACCAGGCTGCACAAACGGAGATGAAGAAATTCACCGACAAGTGGTCGCAGGAAATTCGGGACAAGTTTGCCGAGGTCGACCGCATGCAGCGTGCCTACATGGCGGAGGAAATCCTGCTGACGGACGAACTGAAACGGAAGAGGCAGAACGAAATAAAAGAGAAGGAGCTGGAAGCAGGCGAGTACAACAGCAAGATATTTGGTGTGGAAGGGTTGATGTTCCAGAAGAAAAAGGAACTAATGAAGCCGGTACTTGAAAAAGTGCAACGCGCGGTGACCAAGGTTTGCAGCCAGCGGAGGCTCGACTTTATGTTTGATAAATCCAGCGATGTAGGGATGCTCTACACCAATCCGAAACACGATTATTCGGACTACGTGATGGAGGAGCTCGGAATCGATCCGAAAGCCAACAAGGCTGGAAGCAGTGACAAAAATGCCAAGCCGGAACAACCGGCACTGCAACAGCCAGCCCCACCTGCGCAAAACTCACCAAAACAAAAAAGTACAACCAATAAACTTAAATAAGTAACAGAGCAATGAAACAAAAATTGATGGCTATTATGGTCGTGATGACCATAATCACCACCCCTCTCTTAGCCCAGACTACCCCGGCAGGTGGGCCTACTAAAATAGGTTACACGAATGTCGACTACATAATCGGCAAATTGCCGGAAGCAAAAGTGATGCAAAACCAGCTTGAAGTAACCAAAGCGCAGCTGGATAAGGCCATCGGGGAAACTTACAAGGAGGCTCAGGAGAAATACGAAGCATATCAGAAAAACGGTGCGAACATGACCGACGTCATCCGCGCTGATAAAGAGAAAGAGCTTCAAAATCTTTCTACCCGCATCGAGGAAATGCGTAACAATGCGCAAACTTCCCTGCAAACAAAGCAGCAGCAGTTGCTCGAGCCGATCCTGACAAAGGTTAACAACGCGATCCAGGAAGTAGGTAAAGAAAGCGGCTTCCTGTTTATCCTGAACATGGATGCAGGCGCAGGAACAACTCCTATCATCCTGTTCGCAGCCTCGGAAGAAAACAATGCAACGAACCTTATCCTTCGCAAGCTGGGTGTTGATCCCGACAAAGTAGAAGCAGCGGCGCCAGCAGCCACAACGCCGGCGGCGAAACCTGCATCGGCTCCTGCTACCACTCCGGCAACAACCCCAAAGAAAAAATAATAAGGTAGATATTGAACTTTAAAAACCGGAGCGCAGTCTTAAAAAGGATTGCGCTCCGGTTTTTGCTTTCGGTGTCGGAAGTTACTTGACTTGCTTTATTTATAAACCCGTTTGGAAGGCTGTATTTGAAAAGTACAAACTGATTTATTCCGTGGAAAGGTACTTTCGCGGATTTCAATTTTACAACTAATCACAGAGCATTCTATACAGGATTTACTAGTTTTGCGTTAAAATCAAAGTATTCTTTCACCCATGGAATTAATTATATTTTTGATGTCATGTTAACAAGAAAAATTCATAAAATACTGATACTTCTGATACCCGTTTTTGTAGTACTGAGGGCCCAGGGGCAGGATAATATGAAGAACAATACCTCAACGGGCCCGTTACAACTAGTATTCCCGGCGGAAGCGGAGTGGAACGTACTTTATGAAGGAAAAGAGATCAATTTTCATCTTCAAGCCAAAGGAGGAAAGAGCGATTCGGTCAGGTATTCTGTTGCGAGCGGGCTGGTAAAGGATATGAAATTCGACTCTACCGGTCATTTCATATGGACGCCGGGCTTCGATATTGCCGACCGTATCAATACCACCAAGACGTTCCCGGTTGTGTTTGAAGCACAAAATGCCGCCGGCGAGAATGTTTCGCGTGAGATTGTCTTCAAAGTAAACCACGTAAACCGGCCACCCCAGGTTGACGAACTGCAGCCGTTCTACGTTCAGTACAAAACACAGAACGTTTACAAGATCGATATGGGCTCGGTACGGGACCAGGATGGCGACCCGATCGTGTTCGTACCCATTCTGGAAGAAATGCCAGAGGGGATGAAATTGTCGGCTGCCGGGGAGATTACCTGGGAGCCGTCGAGCCAGCAGTTTGCTATCCTGAAAAAGGGCCCCAGGTACATGGAGTTTTATGTAGAAGATCAACCCTCGAAAGCACGTACGAAAGGCCGTCTGAAGCTCGATGTGACCCAAATGGACCTTGCACCGGATTTTTCGATTATTCCCCAGAGCTCGGTTGTCCGCAGCGCCGAAAACAACCGCATTAACCTCCGCTTCACATTGTCGGACCCGAACGGGGAGGAGGATATTACGACATTCAATTTTATTTCAGAAAACAAGAAAGTCCCGCAAAGCGCTTTGGTTAAAAATACGGCCACCAGCTATGAGTTCATCTGGGAGCCGGGATATGACTTTGTGAAGGACCCGTTCGATACGCTTGCATTTAACATCATATTCTACGTGATGGATAAAGCCCAGAACAAGAAGGAGCGTACCGTGAAATTTGTGATCAAGAACACCATCGACGAGAGCCTGCGCGACACATACGTGTATAACCTGTACAGGGGCTCGCTCGTGAACGCGTGGGGCCTGATCGAGCAGATGACCGAAAAGGAAGGGCAATTGAAGAGGGCTTATACCCGTGCTAAGAAAGGCAAGCGTAGCAGATCATTGTTAAATGCCTCCCTGGGAGCTACTACGGGCTTGGCGCCGGTAATTGCCACAAAAGACCAGCAGACCCGCGGCTATATTACAACGATCGGCGGTACGACTGTCGCGACCGTGGGAACGCTGGAAGCGACAGAAGTGATTGGAAAGTCGGTGAATGGCCTGCTCGATCGGTTCAACTATGTAATGCAGAAGAAAAACGAACTGCAAAACAAGGGCGACGTGTTCGCACGGGAATGGGGCCAGAAATCGGCTCGCCGCCAGCCAGACTTTATCAGAAAGCTCGACGAGTTTAAGGCTTTGATGAACCTGAGCGGCCTTGTAGCGTTGGAGCTCGATGCCAATTGGGAGAACAAGAAGGAGGCGACAGACACTGCGATTAAAAAGACGTTCAAGGATTTTGTCCCTTACACCAAAGACGAGAACTGATCAGAAAAGCATATCCACAAAAAAAGAGAGCTACATGCTCTCTTTTTTATTTTCGTCCTCTTCCCGCTCAGCGGAGGTAGATTCCGGAATGTCGTCTTGCGGTCCGCGTTCTGTTTCGCTTGCCGTGGTTTCGGTTGGAGAAGATCCAGGCAAATCAACATTTCCTTCCTCCCTTTCCTCCTTTTCTCCCTCTTCCTCCGGCCCGTGCGAATGGAAACTTCCCTGGAATATCAGAATACTGCAAACGCCGATGAAAATACATGAATCGGCGATGTTGAAGATCGGTGTTGAGTAATATTGGCCGCCCCATACAGGCACCCAGTCAGGGATGAAGCCTTCCCAAAAATCGACAAAGATCATATCGATCACCTGTCCGTGGAACCATGGGGTAGGCGATCCGTAGGGCGCATTGTCTAATAACACCCCGTAGAAAGTACTGTCGATCACATTGCCTACCGCTCCCGCAAGGATCATCGCCAATGCCCATAGCAGGCCTTTGGAAGCTCCCGCGCGTGCGAGGTGGATCATATAGCCGCCGATCGCTACCATCGCCACGAGGCGGAACAATGTCAGGAATAATTTACCGTATTCGTGCCCCAGCTGCATGCCGAAAGCCATGCCGGGGTTCAGTACATAATGCAGTTTCAACCAATCCCCAATCAGCGCGATCTGTCCTGAAAAGCCGGGTTGCATGTATTGATGAACCAGAAGTTTGGAAGCCTGATCAATCCCGATAAGGAGTACGCTTAGAAGTAGATAGGGGGTTGGATTTCTGGATTGGTTCATTCGGTTTTTAATACAATGGACAAATTTTGGAATGCGAAAGTAATAACTTACTTATAAAGAACCGATTCCTCTTCTCTTCAATTCACTTTTAACTAACAAAAACTCACGGCTGCTCTGGCCTGCAATGGACGTGTTTTCTTCGGCGCGACGGATCAGATACGGAAGTACCGCGTCGATCGGGCCATAAGGAACATATTTGGCCACATTGTAGCCCGCCTTTGCCAGGTTGAAGGAGATATTATCGCTCATGCCGAGCAACTGCGCGAACCAGATCCGGTCGTCGTTGCGTTCGATGCCGAGCTTCTGCATTTTGAGGGCGCAATATTGGGAGCTGTATTCATTATGTGTCCCAAGGCAGATCGAAATGTGTTCGAGGCGGTCGAGGCAGAAATCGATTGCATGGTTGTAATCGTCATCCGTTGCCTCTTTGGAAGTGTGAATAGGGTTGAAATACTCCTGCTCACGTGCACGCAACCTCTCTTTTTCCATATAAGCGCCGCGCACCAGCTTGCCGCCGATATAGTAGCCTTTCTGGCGTGCATCGAGGAAAGCGCTTTTCAAAGCTTCGAGCGTTTCGTGGCGGTAGAGTTGGTAGGTATTGTAAACAATGGGCCGCTCGCGGTTAAACAGCTGCATCATCTCATAGGCCAGGTCGTCGATCACGCCCTGGATCCAGCTTTCCTCGGCATCGATGAAAATCCGGACATGGTTTTCGTATGCGTGTGCGCACAGCCGTTGTACACGCTCACGTGCGCGCCCGAAGGCTTCTTTTTCTTCTTGCGAAAGTTCGTCTTTCCGCTGAACCTTTTCGAGCAGGTCGGATGACGCCACTCCGGTCACTTTAAAAACCGAAAAAGGGATAGTGTCCGAGCCTGTCGCTTTGTCGATTGTTTTGAGGATTTCGGCCGCTGTTGCGTCGAAACTGGCTTCTTTGTCTTCCCCTTCGACGGAATAATCCAGTATCGTCCCGATACCCGACTGCCGCAGGGAGGCGATCGTAGCATCGCAGTCGTTAATCGTCTCACCGCCACAGAATTGTTCAAAAATCGTGACCCGGATGAGATTTTTTATAGGGAAGTTGAGTTTTAGCGCGAGCTTTATAAAAAAAGTGCCTAAATTTACGACTCGAGCCTGATTCATAAGGCTGAATAACCAGTATGTCTTCCTTAGTTTGGCGTCTGATTTGGATGCAAAGGCGACGGAAGTATCTTCAAAAAATACAGGTATTTGGTCGTTTGGTGACGGATATGCCATTTTTGATGTACGTTTTTCCTGAGTAACTGTTTAACAATTCATTATCTGACCACAGGAAGAAAGTAATACACGTTAAGAAGTTGATTGACTTTTGTGGGGTCAAATGTACGGGCAATCGAAGAAATACGCATAATACCGGATCAAAATATTACAATTATCAATTTTTTATTAAGGACAAGTTTTTGAGTATGAATGCTTCTTTAGATATCCTACCGCTTAGCAGTTGGATCAATACCGAAGGTAAGCCTTTGGTAATCGCCGGGCCTTGCAGCGCAGAGACCGAGGAACAAATGTTAGAAACCGCAACCCAGATCAAAGAGGAAGGATTTGCGCACGTGATCCGTGCGGGGGTGTGGAAACCGAGAACTCGTCCAGGCAGCTTTGAAGGCATGGGAGAGGCAGCTTTGCCATGGTTGCAAGCGGTGAAACAGCAAACAGGCCTGCCTGTGGCTGTGGAAGTTGCTACGCCTCAGCATATCGAACTGGCATTGAAATACGGCGTTGATATCCTTTGGGTTGGTGCACGTACTACCGTGAACCCATTCAACGTACAGGAACTTGCTGATGCATTGAAAGGAATTGATGTACCTGTATTGGTTAAAAACCCTGTGAACCCCGACCTGCAACTGTGGGTTGGAGCACTGGAACGCCTTAACCAGGCTGGTGTGAAAAAACTCGGTGCGATCCACCGCGGTTTCTCGAACGCGCAGGAGCACAAGTACCGCAACTCGCCTATGTGGAATATTGCGATCGAGCTGAAAACGATTTTCCCTCAGTTGCCGGTAATCGGTGATCCTAGCCACATGGCAGGAAAACGCGCTTATTTGTACGAAATCGCTCAGCGCGCGCTTGACCTTCACTACGACGGTCTGATCATCGAATCACACCGCGACCCGGACAAGGCATGGTCTGACGCTGCGCAACAGCTTACGCCTGCTGCATTGGGACAAATGCTGCACGACCTGCATGTTCGTAAAGAGTCTTATGGTAGCGACTACTCGTCACAATTGGAAATCATTCGTGGCAAAATCGATAACCTCGACCGTGAATTGCTCGAAACTTTGGCAAACCGCATGGCCCTGGTTGAGAAACTGGCTGAATACAAACGCGATAACAACGTAGCAGCTTACCAGGTGGATCGTTTCCGTGAAGTATTGGAAACACGCGCTGGTTGGGGCAGAAGCCTCAATCTGTATCCAAACCTGGTGGACGAATTGTTCAAGCTCGTTCACATGGAGTCGATCCGCAAGCAAACCGAGGTGATGAACCAGGTGAATGCCTGAGATCGGAACTGATCATAAATGCGAAAGCCGCTTCGAAAGGAGCGGCTTTCGTTATTTTAAAGGTTTTTCTCTTTTAAAACCCTGGTGATTTCTTTTGCCCAGATTTTGTAAGCACTGGTATTCAAATGCTGTTTGTCAATCGCGTATTCGGCACGCAGGCCTGTTGAATCTGAAATGTAGCGGTTCAGGTCGATGTAAGTGATCTTGTTTTTTGTACAAAATGAAACCAGGAAGCCATTTAATGCATCGACTTCCTCTTTGCTTGAAGGATCATTTTGGCCGTAGACCGTCAATGTTACAACCGGCGTAATGCCTGCTTGCATGAGCATTTTAAGCATGGTTTTGAAGTTAGCCCGGATCTTTTCCTGCCCGACTCCTAATGTAATATCATTGATACCCCCTTTAAGGAAACAAACTTTCGGATGCAGGTCGATGACGTGCGACTGGATCAGTTGGAGGAAATGATAGGTGGTTTGCCCGGGTAATGCATTGTTCATTACATCGGTTCTGCCTAACAATTCCACCCATTTGCCTTGCGCGGTAATAGAGTTGCCGTACATGACGATCGCCGGGTTACCTCTTAGTCGCACGAAGCGCTGCGCGATCTTATCACGATAAATATAGCCAAACGCCAAAATAGCCGCGATCAAAACCGCATTCAGCATGAGCGAGAGGATCAGCAGCCTTTGGTTCTTCATTTGGAATATAAATCGTAGGCTTTTTCGCCGAGATTGAAGCATCTCCGGCAACGTGCCTCGTATAAGTCAGTCTCGCCAAGGAGCACACGCTCATTCGATGAGGAAAGGCGGTAGGAATGCGATGCTACCTCCCCACAGACCATACAAATGGCGTGAACTTTGGTAACATATTCCGCAATAGCCATCAGTTGTGGCATGCAGCCGAAGGGTTTGCCCATATAATCCATATCCAGGCCGGCAATGATCACGCGCTTTCCGGCATTGGCCAGCTGGTCGCATACCTCCACAATTCCTTCATCGAAAAATTGGGCTTCGTCGAACCCTACTACCTCGCAATTCTGCGCCAGGTCCGATATTTGCTGCGACGATTGTACGGGTATGGAAGGGATTGAATTGTCGTTATGGGAAACAATGTTCTCTTCGTGGTAACGTTTATCAAGCGCAGGTTTGAAAATCTGTATATTTTGCCGGGCAATTTTGGCGCGGTTGAGTCTACGGATGAGTTCTTCGGTTTTTCCGGAAAACATCGATCCGCAAATGACTTCGATCCAGCCGGTACGGAGATTTTGAAATTCTCTTCTGTGAGATGGTTCTACAAACATACTTTGGTGTCGAACCGACCCATTGAAAGGTCGATTTTTATTTTATATTTACAAATCAAACATATTTTTCCCAACACTACGTTACCAAAATTGCTTATTCGTTATGCCGGATAATCTGAATTCAATCGCACTCAACCAGTACTCCGCACGGTTCACAACAACAGTTCTGAACGAAGTGTACAGGTCGCAGGACGTCGTTACCGGTGCCGGATTATTAAAACTGACACCCGTACGACAGGTCAACCTGGGTATTCTCAACCGCCTGTTCGAAGAATGGAAAAACAATGCCGAAGCCTTCCGCAGCCCTTATTTTGATTTTTCCAGTGAAGATGTAAAAAGTGCGCTGGAAGAGTTTATGAACACGGCTTCGCAGCACATCGCCGTGAAACGGGCCGACCTCGAACCGCTGCTGGCCGATTCGGTCAAAGAATCGTTGAAACTGCTCCTGGTGCCCGCCGACTATTTCGAAGACAAGATCAGGGTCGTTGCCGATGCCGAGTTTACGCACGAAAAGGCCGAGCGGCTCGTAAAATATACGCACATCCACCGGGGTATCGCCGAAGCGATGCTGGGCCGCCTGACCGACAGCGGTTCCGATTCGGTGTACCAGACACAGGCCGTGAGCTGGTTGTACGAATTCAAGGACAATGCTGATCTGATCGACGATAAAGAGCAACACCTGGTACAATTCGCAGAAGTATTCCCGATCAATATCGGTGAATTGCATATTCAGGAATCTACGAAAGCCGTTCCGCAGCCCCATAAACACGAGTCGTTCTTCGACTCGGCATTCAGCCAGTTGGAGCCGGGCACTGCCCGCCCCTCAGCACCGCGTGCAGAACCGGCATCCGCGGTGATCAGCGAGATTGTCGCCAAAGCCAATGCAGGATCGAGCCCGGAAAGGGATTCGTTGAATAGCCGTTTCAAAGTAGATCTGCCGAAGCCTTCGGAGGACCAATCATACGGAAGCGTGCCGTTAAAGGTCGAAAACATAGCGGGAAGCATCCCGCTCGGCCAGCGTTTTATGTTTGTGAACCAGCTTTTCGACCGCAACAGCGAACATTTCGATAAAGCGATTTACGAGCTCGACCGTGTGAAGAGCTTCGAAGAAGCCGAAAACCTGATCTGGCATCGCTATGCTTCCAAATATGCCTGGGATGTAAACGGGGAGGCGGTTACCGCATTACTCGCGATCGTGAAACGCAAGTTTGCTTAAAAGGTATTTAGATACTGAATCGATGCGCCGGAAGCTCAAATCTTTCGGCGCATTTTTATTTATCCGACGATCTGCTGGAATATAGAACGGGCTTTCTGCAACTCATTGGTATCCAGGCAAACCAACTCTTTTTGTTCTTTGGCAAAATCCACCAATCTTTCGGTGGGCATATTGCCTACGAGATCGTCCTGGGCCATTGGGCAGCCCCCATACCCCAGCAATGCACCATCGAAGCGACGGCATCCTGCATCGTAAGCAGCCTGTAACTTCGGGCGCCACTCGTTCGGGCGGCTATGGAAATGCGCGCCGAATTCCAGTTCGGGATAATGCGGGATCAATGCGGTGAACAGCCAGCCAATGTCATTAACCCGGGCCACGCCGATGGTATCCGCCAGCGAAAATGTACTTACACCCAGTTTTGACAATTTTTCTACCCATTCCATCACCACTTCCGGGGCCCACACATCCCCATAAGGATTACCAAAACCCATTGAAATGTAAATCACCAGCTCCTTGTTGTGTTTTGAGCATAGGTCGGCAATGCGTTTCACCCGCTCATACGATTCCGCAATGGTAGCCTGCGTGTTCCGCATTTGAAATGTCTCCGAAACAGAAAACGGATAGCCAAGGTAAGTGATCTGCCCGAATGCACAGGCATCCGCGGCGCCGCGCTCGTTGGCAACAATGGCAAGCAGGTTGGTATTGCTGCCTGAAAGGTCCAGCCGCTCGGTAATCCAGGCGGTGTCCTGCATTTGCGGCATCGCTTTGGGCGACACAAAACTGCCAAAATCAATCGTATCAAAACCGACCCGGATGAGCTGGTTCAGGTATTCCAGCTTGATTTCCGGCGGGATGTAGGGATGAAAGCCTTGCCAGGCATCGCGGGGGCATTCGATGAACTTCATATTTCAAATAAGTGAATGTGACCGGGATAGGCTTTAAAAACAAAGACTGCAATCAGGTAGTTCTTGGAAGCTACTTGATTGCAGTCTTTGTTTTCAAAATGGAGCAATATGGCGTGAAGCTCTTGCTTCGTGCCTACTATTCGCAGGCCTCCGGCCGGTCTGAACGGGCACAATCGTTTTGCGTTATGGCTCGGCCGGAGGCCTGCGGATAGTGAGCACGAAGCAAGAGCTTCGTGCTATTTCTATTTCAAAATCGGGGCGAGGTCGGCTTCGTTTTCGGCCAGCCAGGCAGTGATTTCTTCTACGATCTGACGGATGCCGATCTTCGGTTCCCAGCCTGTCAATGCCGTGACCTTGGTGTTGTCGGTCACATAAAGGCGGATATCGGCAGTCCTGTTTTCGGGAACTACTTTGATCGGGATGGTTTTGCCGGTTACCTCCCGGCAGATTTTGGTGAGCTCCTGCAACGAAGCGCTGCTTTGCAAGCCGCCGCCGGCATTCAGGATTTCGCCATTCACTTTGTCGAGGTTATGCAGCTGCCAGTTGATCAGGTTATAGAGATCGGCGACGTGCAGCATGTCGCGGATTTGCTTGCCGGTGCCGCCGTATCCGAAATAGCCGAGCTGCTGTTCGAAATAATGCTTCGCGATCCAGAGTACCATTACCCCCTGGTCCACCTTGCCCATTTGCCATGGGCCGGTGATCACGCCGCAGCGGTTAATGACGGTTTTGAGGTTATAAAACTCATTATATTCCTGGATGATCAGCTCGGAAGCCAGCTTGGTAGTACCGTAAAGCGAGCGCGCGCCGTTCAATGGGAACTCCTCGCCAATGCCTTTGGATGAAACACCCGGTACCGGTTGCTCGTCCGACAATGCGAAGCGGGTTTCTTCTTCCACGAAGTTCAATGTCTCGATCGTCTTGATCGGGTACACGCGGCTGGTGGAAAGGAAAATGAACCCGGCTTTGTGTTTCAACGCATAGTTGAGGCAGTTGACAGTGCCGACCAGGTTGGTATTGATCAGGTAATCGGGGGTACCGTCCAACCCCGCCAGTACCGACGGCTCGGCGGAAGCTTCTATCACCGTATCGACGGCCGGAATGGAGTCAAAATCTTCTTTATTACGGATATCGCCGTGGACGAACTCGACGCCTGCTTTTTTGAGACGGGGTATATTCAGCTCGGAGCCTCTTCTTTTGAGGTTGTCCAGCGCGTAAACCTGATAATCAGGGTAATTCGTTTTCAAGGCTATGGCCAGCGAAGAGCCAACAAAACCGGCTCCACCGGTGATCAGAATTTTCATAGAAGGTAAGTAAGATGTGTGGTACCGATAAAAGACCAAAGTTAGGGGATTCGGAGGAACCGCCCGTTATGCATTAGATAAATAGCATTTGATTCTTTTATGATTAAGTTTAATAAATCGAATAAAATATTTAATTTACATTTGAAGTATGTAACTTATGTTCACTTCATAAAGTACTAGCCCCGGTACTGCAACATTTCGATAGCCTTTGAACGTATTGCATTAAAATTAACTGCGTAGATGCGTATTTTTACCACTGCATTATTCCTTTGTGCCCTGTTTTCGGGGAAAACCTATGCCCAGGGGACACTGGCCGATGCTTCTTCGGCCAGAGAGGCTGCTGCTTACCCGGTATCCCTTTACAAAAACGCCACATCCATTTCCCAGAATCTTTACAATGGCCGTCAGTACTACGTGTACGACGCCCGGATGGAGGAACATCAGTTTTACCAGCAGCGCCGCTGGCTCAACGGCATGGTGCTCTACGACGGGCAGCGGTTCGACAGTATCCCGATACTCTATGACATTTTCCATGACGAGGTGGTGATCCGCCATTTCAATGGGGACCACATATTGTTGCAGACTGTTAAAGTGGATTCGTTTATCGTCGACCAGCACCATTTCGCGCGGCTCGAATCGGGGAAGGATATCAACCCGCAAATGCGTACCGGTTTTTACGATGTGGTTTACGGCGGCAAGTCGCGTACGCTCGTGCGCAGGACGAAATCGCGCCAGGAGAAAATCGTCGACAAAAGAGTGATCGCCTACTATCCCGAAAAGAACTTTTTCTATGTGTTTAAAGATGGCCGCTACCATTCCGTGCATACTAAGAAATCGATGCTGGAGCTGTTTGAGGACCGCAAGCGGGAATTACGCAAAGTACTGAGGGAGAATAAGATCAAATTCCGTAAGAGCCGTGAATTAGCCATTGTGAAGATGGTAGAAACCTACGACAACCTAGCCAAATGAAAATACTTTTACTCTTAACCCTTATCATCTGCTGCATTTTTACCACCCACTTTTCCTACGGCCAGAATGTGCCCGAGAAAAAAATCACAATGAAGCTGGATTCGGCGAGGTTCGACCAGTTTGTGAAACAAGTGGAGGGGCAGACAGGCTATTACTTCTACTATGACGCCACACGGTTCGATAGCCTCACGCTCGACCTGAATGTGAGCAATCTCTCGCTCCGGGAGGTGCTGGACCAGGTTTTTAAAGGCTCCGAATTCGAATACGCCATCGACGGGCAAAAGCGCATTTATATCACGCATGGCCAGAAGATTATCACCCAGCTGACACCCGGATTGTTCAACCCGGAACGCGCGGGTGAAACCGACTCTATTGCCTATGCCGGCCCGGAAAGCGATATCAAGGAGAAACTTTTATCGACTGCCGAGAGTAAGGTGCACGAAATCGGGATACGAAAGCACAGGATCACGCCCGGTAACTCGACGATCACAGGATACGTAAGGAATGCGGTCACGGGAGAGCCGGTGATCGGCGCGGCGGTGTTTATCAACTCGCCATCCATCGGTGTCACTACGGACGCGCTCGGGCGGTACGCGCTCACGATCCCGCGCGGGAAGCAGATGGTCCGCATCAAAAGCACGGGTATGCGCGAAACACAGCGGCAGGTAATTCTTTATTCCGATGGCAAACTCGACATTGAAATGCGGGAGAGCGTGATCGCTTTAAAGGAAGTGTCGGTAAAGGCCGGCATGGACAAAAACGTGGTCGGTACACAAATGGGTACCGTGAAACTGACGATCAAGAACCTGAAACAGGTGCCGACGGTATTTGGCGAAACAGACCTTTTAAGAACCATTCTTACATTGCCGGGCATCAAATCGGTGGGAGAAAACAGTACCGGCCTCAACGTTCGCGGTGGCTCGGTGGATCAGAACCTCATTCAGTATGACGACGCGGTGATTTATAATCCATCACACCTTTTCGGATTCTTCTCGGCATTTAATCCCGATGTTTTGAAAGACGTGGAGCTCTATAAAAGTACAATCCCGTCCAAATTCGGTGGCAGACTGGCGTCGGTGCTCGATATCAACAGCCGGGATGGTAATAAGAAGAAATTCGTGGTGTCGGGCGGGATAGGACTTGTTACCGGCCGGGCTACGGTGGAAGGACCTTTGGTAAAGGATAAGGCTTCCTTCCTGCTGGGCGGGCGCTCGACCTACTCCAACTGGGTGATCAGGGCGCTGGATAATGAAAACTATAACCGGAGCTCGGCATCGTTTTACGACGTGAACCTGCATTTGAATTATGAAATCAATGAAAAGAACAGCCTCTCGCTGACCGGCTACACCAGCAGCGACAAGTTCCGGCTCTATGGCGATACATTATATTCCTACCAGAACCAGCTAGGCTCTATCAAATGGAAGCACACCTTCAATTCACGTCTTTACGGAGTCCTCACCGCGGCGCACAGCAAATACCAGTACGCGATGGAGGCAGAGGGCCTTCCGCTCAATTCGTTTGATCTGAAGTTTGATATTAATCAGTCCAATTTCAAGGCGGATTTCAGTTATGTGCTGCATCCGAAACACACACTGGAATTTGGATTGAGCACCATTTATTACAAACTGCACCCCGGCTCATTCAAACCCCGCGGCAGCGAATCGCTCATCGTGCCCGACGAACTGGAAGCCGAGCAAGCGACAGAAAGCGCATTGTATCTTGAAGACAAATGGGAGGTTAGTCCGCGATTGTCCATTTCCGGCGGTCTGAGATGGTCTTTCTTCCAGTATCTGGGACCAAAGTCGGTGAATACCTATTTGCCCGGCTTCCCGATCGACTACATTTACCAGGAGGGCGTAGAAGAATACAAATCAGGTAAGAAAATCAAGTCCTATGGCGGGCCCGAATACCGGGCGTCGGTGCGGTTCAGCATCCTGGATAACCTTTCGCTGAAAGCCAGTTACAACACATTGCGTCAGTATATTCACTTGTTGACGAACACGATGACGGTTTCACCGACCGACATCTGGAAGCTGAGCGATCCTTACATCAAACCGCAGATCGGCGACCAGCTTTCTGTCGGTTTATACCGAAATTTCAGGGGTAATAAAATTGAGGTTTCGCTGGAAGGCTATTACAAGAACATCCGCAACTTCCTCGACTACAAAGGCGGCGATTCACTTTTCATGAACCATAATATTGAAGCGGCGGTGATCAATACCAAAGCGAAGGCTTATGGTGTGGAATTCATGATTAAGAAAATGACCGGAAAGCTGAACGGCTGGCTGGGTTATACGTATGCGCGGACGCTCCTGCGCGCGATCGACCGCGAGTCGCCCGACGCTCCGAACGGGGGGAATTTCTACCCGAGCAATTATGACAAGCCGCACGATTTTACATTGATCTCCAACTACCGCTTCTCGCACCGTTTCAGCCTGTCGTTCAACTTTACTTACAGCACAGGCCGGCCTTACACGCCGCCGATCGGTAAATATGTTATCGACGGCTCGCAGCGGGTGTATTATGCCGACCGCAACCAGTTCCGAATTCCAGACTATTACCGGATGGATTTAGCCATGAATATCGAAGGCAACCACCGGATCAAAAAGCTCGCGCACAGCTCCTGGACGATCGCGGTTTATAACCTTTTGGGAAGGAAAAATCCGACCTCGGTTTATTTCCAGACCGTCGGAGGAAGGGTGAATGGTTACCAGCTTTCCATTTTCGGACAGCCGATTCCGACTATAACCTACAATTTCAGATTCTGACAGGCTATGAGATATTGGTTTTTAAAAATAGGTTTTTTTGTATTGCTGCTGATCGTCGACAGTTGTATCGAACCATTTTCGCCACCGGAGGTGAATTCGGATGAGAATTACCTGGTGATCGACGGGTTCCTGAACGTCAGTGGTACCGATTCGACGCGGATCGAGCTGCGGAGAACACAGAATGTAAATGCAAATGCAATGCCGACCATTGAAACGGGGGCACAGCTGGCCGTGGAAGAAGAGCATGGTGAAACAATGCCTTTGACCGAAACCGGTCAGGCCATTTACACAATGCCGCCACGCCAATACAATCGCGCGGGCAAGTTCAGGCTGCGGATCAAGACGAAGGACGGTCAGGAGTACTTATCCGAATTTGTCGGGGTAAGCATAACGCCCGCAATCGACAGTGTCACCTACAAAGTTGATCCGGTGCTGAATGCTGCTGTGTTTTATGTGAACACGCACGATGCGCAGAACAAGACGCAGTTTTACCGTTGGAAATTCGAGGAAACCTGGGAATACGAAGCCGCCTACTATTCCGCATTGATGGTCAGGAATGATTCCGTAGTCACCAGGTCCGAGAATATCAATAAATGCTGGGGGAAATTGAAGTCGGGGAGCATTTTGCTGGGTAATACCGTCAAACTGAGCAGCGACGTGATCAAGGACCTGCCGCTGAACCGCGTGCCGATCTCTACCAACAAGCTTTTTATCAAATACAGCATTCTGGTGAGGCAATATGGCTTATCGCGACAGGCATTTGAATACTGGACCGATCTGGCCAAAACGACACAGGGTACCGGAAGCCTTTTTGATGTATTGCCGTCGCAAATTACCGGCAATATCCGCAATGTGGCCAATCCGCGCTTGCTGGCATTCGGCTATTTCAGCGCGTCAACGGAAGAAACCCGGAGGTTCACGGTATCGCCGCGGCTCGGCACGTTCCCGCGTTGTACGGAACCTGATACGATCCCGATCCGCTGCTCGCCGCGGGATGGAGACGAATGCGCGCTGAATACCGCAAAGCTACTCCTTACCTATTGGGGCCCGCGTTCGGACTCTGTGCTGGTAGCTGCACACTCCTGTGCCGATTGTCGACTTCAAGGGGGTACGACTGAAAGACCTTCATTTTGGTAATGATTTTATCGGGAATGACTGTGAAAGGAATAAACTTCATCAAAAAACTGAAAAGTGACCTTGGGGCCGGGAAATCGGGGCGATGGGCGTCATCCGGAATGCTGGTAGCGGCAGGGTTGGTGATCAACAGCTGCATAGAGCCGTTCTCGCCGCCCGAGGTGACTAATCCCGGGACTTACCTCGTGGTGGACGGTTTCCTCAATGTAAGTGGCGATACCAGCAGGGTCGTTTTGAGTCACACCCAGGCCGTGAACGATGGCAAGCAGTTTGAAACGGAAGCGGGCGCTACTATTACTGCCGATGCGGAAAATGGCGAAAGTTATGCGTTCCAGGACGTGGGTGACGGCTCGTATAAGTTGCCGCCGACGAGTTTTAATCCCGATGTCCGATACCGGCTGAGGATCAGGCGCTTCGACGGAAGGGAATATGAATCCGATTATGTCGTTGTGAGCAAAACACCGCCCATCGACAGTATTACCTACCGGGTGGATGCGGGCAGGAATGCGATGATGATCTATGTGAATACCCATGATCCGCGGAATCAGACGCGTTTCTACCGGTGGAATTTCGAGGAAACCTATGAATACCGGATGGCTTATTATTCGAGCCTGACGCGTGACTACACGACGAAGCAGATCGTTCCGCGAACCGATAACGTCAACGTTTGCTGGCGGACATTGGCATCAAGGGATATCAAGCTCGGATCGACAATCAAGCTTAGTGAGGATATTATCCGCGATCTGCCTGTCAATATCGTGGACATTGCGTCCAACAAACTGTATTTTGGGTATACAATTCTCCTGAAACAATACGGGCTGACGCGGGAGGCATTTGAATACTGGACGGACCTCGCCAAAACCACGCAGGGGACCGGAAGCCTGTTCGATCCGCAGCCTTCGCAGGTAACGGGCAATATTCACGCCAAAGCCGACGCTAAGGAGTTGGTATTTGGATATTTCAGCGCGGCGCAGGAACAAAAGAAGCGGATTTTTATCAGAGAAACATTAGGGTCATATCCGCGCTGTATGGCCCCGGATACGCTCACGTACGACGAAGCGTTCAATGGCTCCGCGGTATTGCTTTACTTTTTAATGGGGCCGCCGAAGAGCGGCTACCTTGGCACGTCGGAATCGTGTGCGGACTGCCGGTCGCAGGGCGGCACTACCACGAAACCGGCATTTTGGGATCAATGATCATTCTATTGTTTGAAAATATACAATGAAACTCAGGACACTTATTAGTGGTTTGCTGGCGCTGGCACTTTACAGCCCCTCGTATGCGCAGGACGATGCTATGCTCGCCTCCATGCGGCAGCGGTTCGGCCTTTACACCGAGCGGGCCGTGCAGGAAAAGCTATACGTGCATATCGACAGGCCGTTTTACCTCGTTGGGGAAACGATCTGGTTCAAAGCCTATAATCTCAATGGCGCCACGCACCGCTTCCTCGATCTGAGCAAAGTAGCGTATCTGGAAGTGCTGGACAGTGAAAACAATGCGGTATTGCAAACCAAGTTCGCGATGATCGACGGCCGGGGAAGCGGGTCCGCGCTCGTTCCTTCCACGCTCGTGAGTGGCAAGTACAAATTGCGGTGTTACACCAACTGGATGAAAAACTTCTCGGCAGAAAGTTATTTTGAAACCTCCGTTTCTATCCTGAACCCATTTGTACGCTTTGATCCCGACAGGGCCTCGAAAGAAGAAACCCGTTATGACGTGCAATTTTTCCCGGAAGGAGGCCATTTGGTGAGCGGTATCGAAAGCAAGATTGCATTCCGCGGCGCAGGAGTCGATGGTAAGGGTATTAAGTTTAAAGGGGTTGTGTTGAACCAGCAGAATGAAACCGTCCGGGAGTTTGAGCCCGAACTGAATGGTATTGGCTATTTTACCCTGAAACCGGAAGAAAATGCAGCCTACAAAGCGGCCATAACCGATGGCAAAGGGCAACGCTTCGAATACGAATTACCCAAAGTGGAGCCGCAGGGGTATGTAATGCAGGTAAAAGACTCGACGTCGGCGCTGGTGAAAGTGACGGTAACGGCGAAGCTGGAAAGTGAAGATCCTGTGAATGTATACCTGCTCGCACACACGCGGCAAGCCAATGCGGTGTTCGGGAAAAAGGGGCTAGGTAAAGGCCAGGTAGTTTTTATGCTCGAAAAAGCCAGGCTCGGTGAAGGTATTTCGCAGATTACGATCTTCAATGAAAAGCTGAAACCGGTTTGTGAAAGATTGTATTTCAAACGGCCCGAAAAACAGCTGAACATCGATGCGCAAATGGGCAAGAGCTTCATTGGGCGGGAGAAAGCAGTGATGAACATTTCAGCTGCCGCGGGGCAGGCACTGCCCGCCTGGAGTAATTTATCGGTGGCGGTATACCTGGACGATTCGATCCAGTATCAGCGGCAGCATGATATTCACAGTTATTTGTGGCTCACCGCCGATTTGAAAGGCGACATTGAGAACCCGGGCTATTATTTTCAAAATGTAAACCAGGACACCGACCGGCAGCTGGACAACCTGATGCTCACCCACGGCTGGCGCCGACTGAAATGGGACAAGGTTTTCGGTGGCCAGCTGGTAAGTTTCGAACATTTGCCTGAGTACGACGGGCATTTTATCCACGCCCGCATACTGAACCGGGCCGACGGAACACCGGCGGTGAACAAGGATGCCTATCTTGCTTCGCTGGACGTGCCTGCGCGCTTGTACGTAGACATGAGCGATAAGGAAGGCCGGGTTAAATTTGAAGTACGCCAGTTCACCGGGCCGAAGGAAATTACATTGCAAACCAATCTGGCTACCGACTCGACTTATCGTTTCGAGGTAGCGACGCCGTTCTCCAAACAGTTTTCGACAACGCCTGTTCCTTCTTTTTTCTTTGACAAAAACCTGGAAAACCAGCTGCTTACCCGCTCTATCAACATGCAGACCGGCAATGCATTCCTTCCGCGGGTTTACACCGAGAAAAAAGCCGTACTTACCGACTCGCTGCCGTTCTTTGGGATGCCGGATGAGAAGTATTTTCTCGACGACTTTACGCGTTTTCCAACGATGGAAGAGGTTTTGAGGGAATATGTTAAGGGAATTCTGGTGCGCAAGCGGCAGAAGGAGTTCCATTTGCGCATGATCGATAAATTGCTTCCTAACACCTATTACACCACCGATCCGCTCATGCTCCTGGACGGTATCCCGGTTTTCGATGCCGACAAGATCATCGAAATGGATCCGCTGAAAGTAAAGAAAATCGAACTCATCAGCTCGCGCTATTTCCTGGGGCCCATGACCTTTACCGGCATTGTAAGTTTCTCCACTTACCGCGGTGATCTCGGTGGTTTTGAACTCGATCCGAAGGTACTGGTCATGCCTTACGAAGGCGTGCAGGCGCAAAGGGAATTCTATGCACCGAAATACGACAGTAACAATGCTAACAGCCGCGTCGCCGATTTCCGGAACCTGCTGCATTGGGCGCCAAACGTCACGACCGGCAAAGACGGCAAAGCGACGATCGAGTTTTACACTTCCGACCAGACGGGCCGCTACCAGGTCGTGATCCAGGGCATTACCCCGGATGGGATAGCTGGCAGCAAAACCGTTTCCTTCGACGTGAAGAAGCGAAGCCTTTAAATATAAAACTCCGAGGTGTGCTTGATCTCCTTCAATACGAAGGTGCTGTTGAGCACGCCTATGTTGTCGATCTTGGACAACTTGTATTTCACGAAATCGTGGTACTCGTCGAGGCTTGCGACATTGATTTTTAATAGAAAATCGACCTGCCCTGCCATGTGGTAGCATTCCTGCACCTCATGGAGGTTTTGAATCTCCTGTTCGAACTTCTCTATAAACGCCTCATTGTGGTAGCGCATGGATACCTGGCAGATGGTTGTAACGTGCCTGTTAATGAGTTTTTTATCTAAAATGGCTACATACTGTTTGATGTAACCCAAACTTTCCAATCTTCTGATCCGCTCATACACCGGCGATACTGTCAGGTTGAGCATCGTAGCGATTTCTTTCGTCGTTTTTTTGGCATCTTTTTGCAGGATGCGGAGGATTTTGGTATCGATTTTGTCCAACTGTTCCATGGGGCGATAATATTTACTGATACGGCTTTATAATCGGACTTCAAAAAGTAAATTTTGCTTCAAAAATCAAATAGTGTGGTAATGTTTCCTGCAAAATAAGCCATTTGTTGAAAATAGTTTTCGTAAATGGGAAATTGCAAGTGATTTATGCTTTATCCAAAAGTGGTTTTTTATGAAAACGGACTGCGTTTTAGTAATAGGAGCAAACGGACAGATCGGATCTGTTCTGGTAGAATATCTGAGGGAGATTTACGGACTGGGAAAAGTAGTGGCGACCGACCTCCGCATGCCCGAATTCCCGACCGGAATCTTTGAGCAACTCGACGCGACCAATGCCGGTGAAATGGCGGGGATCGTCAGGAAATACGGCGTGACGCAAATTTACCACCTCGCCGCGATCCTTTCGGCAAAAGGTGAGCAGGAGCCGCTCCGAACGTGGCATATCAATATGCAAACCTGGTTCAACGTGCTCGAAGTGGCCCGTGAAAACGGGGTAAGCAAAGTTTTTTATCCAAGCTCCATTGCCGTTTTCGGTGATCGTGTGGATACGCAGGCTGAGCAATGGTCCTACCTCGATCCGTCGACGGTGTATGGTATCAGCAAGGCCGCCGGTGAGAACTGGGCGAACTACTATTTCAAACGTTACGGCGTCGATATCCGCTCGCTGCGTTATCCCGGCATTATCGGCTACCAGTCGATGCCCGGCGGCGGCACTACCGATTATGCGGTCGATATTTATCACAAGGCCGTGAAGGGAGAGGCATTTGAATGCTTTTTGAAGCCTGAAACGACCTTGCCGATGATCTACATCAGCGACGCTATGGATGCCACTGTCCGACTGATGGAAGCGCCCGCAGAAAAGATTGCCGTGCGAACGTCTTATAATCTCGCCGGGATGAGCTTCTCCCCCGAAGAAATCGCGCAAAGCATTCAAAAGATCATTCCGAATTTCAGCATAACTTACAACCCCGACTTCCGCCAGGCCATCGCCGACTCCTGGCCAAAGGAAATAGACGATGCCCAGGCCCGAAAAGACTGGGGCTGGCGCCCGTCATACTCGCTCGATAAGATGACCGAAGAGATGATCAGCGAGTTGCGGAAGAAGTACCATTTGGTTAGTGAATGATTGAATGACTGAATGATTGAATGACTGAATGAGTGAATGATTTTAATTGTGGAATTTTTTTGCCACCGGTTTACTGATTCATTAGGTCATCCTATCATTCAGATCATTGATACAGTCACTCATTCGGTCGTTCAAAATTCAGTCATTGAAAATTCACTCATTGACTCATTCAATCATTCAAAATTCAGTCATTCACTCATTCAAAATTCCCCCCATGTACGGCAACATTCAAGAGCAACTTGTCGGCGAACTGGAAGCGATCCGGTCGGCTGGTTTATATAAAAAAGAGCGCGTGATTACCACGCCACAATCGGCGCACATAGCTACTACCGACGGCGTGGATGTGCTTAATTTCTGCGCCAATAACTACCTTGGTCTGTCTTCGCATCCCGATGTGATCCAGGCTGGTATCGATGCGATACATTCCCATGGTTTCGGGATGTCGTCGGTGCGGTTTATTTGCGGCACGCAGGATATTCATAAGGAACTCGAACGCAAGACGGCGGAGTTTCTCGGTACGGAGGATTGCATTCTCTACGCCGCGGCGTTTGATGCCAACGGAGGCGTTTTTGAACCTTTGCTGAACGAGCAGGACGCCATTATCTCCGATGAACTGAACCATGCTTCGCTCATCGATGGTATCCGGCTTTGCAAAGCCAAGCGTTTCCGCTACAAGCACAACGACATGGCCGATTTGCAAAAACAACTCGAAGATGCCAAAGGCAGCCGTCGGATTCTGGTCGTGACGGACGGTGTGTTCTCCATGGACGGTACCATTGCCCAGCTCGAAAAGATATGCGACCTTGCCGAGCAATATCAGGCGATGGTGATGATCGACGAATGCCACGCCACAGGCTTCATAGGCAAAACAGGCCGGGGCACACACGAGTACCGCAATGTGATGGGCCGTATCGACATTATCACAGGTACGTACGGAAAGGCATTGGGTGGTGCATCCGGCGGCTTTACAGCTGCGAAAAAGGAGATCGTAGAAATCCTGCGCCAGCGGTCACGGCCCTATTTGTTTTCAAATACATTAGCGCCCTCCATTGTAGGGGCTTCTATTAAAGTACTCGATTTACTCACTTCATCAACAACATTACGCGACAAGCTGGAACGGAATACGCAGTATTTCCGCAAGGCTATGACCGAAGCCGGGTTCGATATTCTTCCAGGCGAGCACCCGATCGTCCCTATCATGCTTTACGAAGCAAAACTGGCGCAGGAATTTGCAGCCAAACTGCTCGACGAAGGCATTTATGTGATCGGCTTTTTCTATCCCGTCGTTCCGCAAGGCAAGGCGCGTATCCGCGTGCAGATTTCCGCCGGGCACGAGCAGGAGCATTTGGAAAAGGCTGTGGCAGCATTTACGAAAGTCGGAAAGGAACTGGGCGTTATTTAAGCCCCATTTTAATAGCTAAGACCAAATAGAGCGAAGCCGATACCGGGATCCGGTACCGGCTTTTTGTTATTGTTCCGCTTCAAGCAGTTCCACATCCACTTGCAGCGATTGCAACGTCGCATTGCCGTATTGGGTAACCATCGCCACATCTGCGGCGTCGCGGCCGTGGGCGATCTCGATGCGGTAACCTTCGGTTTTTTCCTGTACCGCGTCGAATGTGTACCATTCGCCGCCGATGAACACTTCAAACCAGGCGTGCAGATCCATGTCCTTTAATTTATCGAGGTAACCCACGGTCATGCGCGTCGGAATGCAAAGGTTACGGCATAATGCAATGGCCAGGTGCGTGAAATCGCGGCACACGCCTACACGGGCGCGGGCTGTGTCGAATGCGGTGGTAGCGGCATCCGAAAAACCGTATTGGTAGCGCACGTTGTTATGGATCCACGTACGGATCGCCTCCACCTGCTCGTAGCCGGGCAGGATGTTGCCCGCTATCTCCATGGCTAACACATTGATTTCGTGCAGGTCCGACTGACAGTAACGGCTTGGAAGGATGTAATGCATGACTTCATCCGGCAAATCCCCTACAAGCATATACGCAGGCGGCGGATTCGGGATCGGCTTCGTGGGGGTTACCTGTGCCTGCACTTCGGTAGAGATCGTAACCCTGCCTACGGGGAGAATCGTGCGCTGGCATGGATTCCCGTAGAGGTCGGTATATTCCGAAAACGGGACCGGCGGCTCTATGTTAAAACCTTCCTGAATGATAGATTGGCCTTCCTGACGGCGAGGGCGTAACATGGTCGTTATGGTAGTGGGGGCATGCACGTCATACGTGAATATGCTTCTTCCCTTCATTTTCATCTATGAGTCGAATTTGTATTTGTGCTAAATGTAATGATGCTTAGTTACTTAAAAATTACGTGCCATTTATTTTATCGTGAACCGCCTCGTCAGTCAGAATTAAATCGTTTTAATCGACGTTTGTACATCAGGAATGTTAATTTTAGAGCGAACAGTATTTCGTGAAATTTAAATAATACACCTATGGCAGTAACAAAATGGATCGTAGACCCGGCGCATTCCGAAGTGCAGTTCAAGATCAAACACCTGGTCATTTCGACGATCACAGGTTCCTTCAAGAACTTTGAAGGCGGGGCCACTTCGGATCTTAATAATTTTGAAAACGCAGAAATTCACTTCTCACTCGATGTGGGCAGTATCGATACTAATGTGGAAATGCGCGACGCTCATTTGCGTTCGGCAGATTTCTTCGATGCTGAGCAATTTCCGCATATTACTTTTCAATCCAACTATTTTCACAAAGTAAAAGGCGATAACTATAAGCTCTCGGGATTGCTCACGCTCAAAGGTATTACCAAACCCATCGAGCTCGACGCCGAATACGGCGGTGCTGAAAAGGATACCGACGGGAACCTGCGCATCGGTTTCGAGGTGGAAGGTCGTTTGAGCCGTCAGGAATTCGGCCTGAATTACATGCAGCTGACCGATTCAGGAGGCTTAGTAATTGGTGAGGACGTGAAGCTGATCGCCAATATTCAGCTCGTAAAACAGGCCTGATCAGTCTTTTAGCCCTTTTTATAAACTTTTAATACCCGGCATGAACCTGAAACTGGTTTGCCGGGTATTTTTGATACCAATAGAAAACGCCGGTTGTCGGCTTTTCATCAAACCTAAACTCGCTATCCATGAAAGTGCTGCGCATTTTTTTAAAAATTATCGGGATATTCCTGCTATTGCTCGTAATCGCCATTGGCACCATGATCACAACCATGGACCATACGCCTTATCAGGAAATGGCCTACTACAAGGAATGGAAAGCGCTTGTTGCGGGTGCAAAAACCGATACCTCCGGTACTTCCGGCGCGTTGCAGGCCGGTTGGGCAAAGGTGAACATCACACCGGCGTCGCCTACGCCCACTGCGGGCTATGGTAACCGTCGCGGCAGACCGTACACGGCGGTGCACGATTCCGTATATGTACGTGCGATCGTGATCGGCAATGGCCATACCAGGGCCGCCATCATCGCCGCCGACCTGCTGATCATTCCGCCGACAGTGATCGAATCATTAAAGGAAAAGCTGAAACCCGGCGATATCCCCTTCGAGCATATCTATTTCGGTGCTACGCACAGCCATAACAGTGTAGGTGGCTGGGGAACAGGCATTTCCTCGCTTTTCTTTTCCGGGAAATACGATCCGGCCATTGTTGAAAACCTGGCCAATGCATTTCACAAAGCCATTACCGACGCGCAGAGGAAGATAGAGCCCGTGCAACTGACCTACTTGGAATCACTTGATTCGCTCGACATCCGTAACCGCCTGGTAGGCGAGGAGGGGGGCATCGATCCCGAGATACGTTCGGCGGCATTCGTTACCAAAAGCGGGCAGAAGGCCATCCTGAGCTCATTCGCAGCACATTCCACGGTTTTGAATTCCAAAAACATCGTGCTCTCGCGCGACTACCCGGGCGCGCTCGTGGATTCGCTGGAAAAGGGCCGCTACAATTTTGCGATGTATATGGCCGGCGCGGTAGGCAGCATGGGGCCCATCGAAAAAGGGACAGATGATTTTGATGAAGTGAAGAACCAGGCATTTGGTGTCCAAAACGCATTATTGTCTCCCAATACCTTGAAGGAAGATTCTAAGAATGCATTGGTGGAAAGCCTTACTTTGCCGCTGCCGCTGCGGGAGCCTTCGCCCAGGTTGACGATGAACATCGTGCTGCGGCCGTGGGCATTCAAAAAAGCATTTGGCGAGTACCCTGTGTATGTAAAAGCATTGCGGATCGGTAATATCCTGATGGTGGGCATGCCTTGCGACTTTTCGGGTGAGTTGACCGGGGTACTGGATGCTTATGCGAAAACAAAAGGCCTCAACCTGATGGTGACGAGCTTCAACGGCGGCTATATCGGCTATATTACCCACGACAAGTACTTCAACCGCGATTTGTACGAGACCAAAACCATGAGCTGGTACGGCCCGTACAATGGTACCTATTTGCAGGAAGTGATTAAAGATATTATTGATAAATTATCCTAAACCGAAAGCGATGATGAAAACACTTGTATGCCTCTTTTTTGCATTGCTCAGCCTTTCTTCCATGGCTCAGAAACCCGTTCGTGTGGCGGTGGCAGGGCTTAGCCACGGCCATGTGGGCTGGATTTTCAACCGGAAAGACAAGACCGATATTCAGCTGGTGGGCATCTGGGAAACAAACCCCGAGCTGGTGAAGCAGTTTGCCGAGCGCTACAAACTGGACCCGAAACTGTTTTATTCAGACCTGAACAAAATGCTGGACGAGGCGAAACCGGAAGCGGTTTCGGCATTCGGGGCGATCAATGAGCACGTGGTAGTGGTTCGGGCTTGTGCGCCGCGGAAGATCAATGTCATGGTGGAAAAGCCGCTGGCTACAACATTTGCCGATGCGAAGGAAATCCAGAAACTCGCGACGCAGCACAATATCCAGGTTTTGACCAACTATGAAACCTCCTGGTATGCGAGCAACCAGCACGTGAACCAGCTCATTCAGGAGGGGAAACTGGGCGATATCCGCAAGGTAATGGTCAACGACGGTCATCAGGGGCCCAAGGAAATCGGGGTTAGCAAGGAGTTTTTCGCTATTCTGACCGATCCGGTTAAAAACGGCGCCGGTGCATTAGTTGATTTTGGCTGCTATGGCGCCAACCTGATGACCTGGCTCATGAAAGGCGAACGGCCCATTTCGGTAACCGCCGTTACGCATCAGAATAAGCCTGATATTTACAAGAATGTAGATGATGAGGCGTCCATTATCCTGCAATATCCGAAGGCGCAATGCATTATACAGGGCTCGTGGAACTGGTCTTTTGCAAGAAAAGACATGGAAGTATATGGTAACAAAGGTTACGCCATTGCCGTGAACCCGACCGTAGTACGTCAGCGCTTGCAGGAAAAAGCACCCGAAGAAACGCTCAAACTCGATCCCCGCCCCGCACCCTACACCGATCCGTTCTCGGTATTGGCGGATGTGGTGCAGGGCCGTTTGAAGCTTGATCACAACGACTTGTACGGGTTGCCGGTGAATGTGACCGTCGTCGAGATACTGGAAACGGCCAAGGAGGCTGCCAAAACCGGTAAGACTATCTTTTTGAAAAAATAAACAACATATATGGAGCCCAGGCCCGTCAGTTTTTCCCAGACTACCCTCACAGAACTAATGATCCCTTCCTATGCCAATTTTGGCGGGAAAATTCACGGGGGCATATTGCTCTCGCTGATCGATAAGGTCGCATATGCGTGCGCGTCGCGGCATGCGGGGACGTATTGCGTGACGGTTTCCGTAGATGCGGTGGATTTCCTCGAACCGGTGGAGGTGGGCGACCTGGTGTCGCTGCATGCGTCGGTGAATTATGTGGGAAGAACTTCGCTGGTTGTGGGTATCAGGGTTGTTGCCGAGAACGTAAGAAATCGCACTGTGAGGCACACCAATACTTCCTATGTGACCATGGTCGCGAAAGACGACTCCAATAAACCGACTGTCGTTCCGGAACTGGTATTGGAAAATGAAGACGATGCACGCCGTTTCCTGGAAGCGATCAAACGTCGCGAATTGAAAGAGAAATACCGCGACGCATTCGACAATGCCAAAACACGCCTCGACGTGCCTGAAAACTTGGATAAGTTAGCCGATCAGCGTTGCGTGTTAGGGTATGATACCGATGTTTGATATATGTATTTTGTCCCGCAGAGCGCACGGGCAGCCCCGTGCGCTCTGCGGGACAGGCTGTTAAAATCCGAACAAACCGCCGCCACTTTTCCGGGTAGAAGTTTTTTTACCAAACAGCATTCCAAAAACGCCGCGAACCACTTCTCGCCCGATTTGTTTGGCGAGCGGGGAATTGAGCGCATCTGAGATCATGCTCGTTTGTTCTTTCTCCTTTTTGGCTTCGACTTTCGCCTGCACTTCCGCTTCCTTTGCCTCTGTCTCCGCACGTGCCTGTTCCTCCATTCGCTTGGTCAGGATTTCGTAGGCGCTTTCCGGGTCGAGGGGATCTTTGTATTTGGCATAAACATCCGATTGCTGTACGTGCTGATCATAGTCTGCCTGCACCATCGGCCCCATTATGGAAGCGGGCGGCATCAGGTGCGTGGCCGCGACTTCGGTAGGAATACCTTTTTCATTCAAAACCGTAATCAATGCCTGGCCTATACCAAGGGTCGTCAGGAGCTGATCGATCGTATAAAAATCCGACTTAGGGTAAGTTTTGACCGTTTGTTTTAATCCCTCGGCATCCTGCGGCGTAAATGCGCGGAGCACGTGCTGCACGCGGTTACCGAGCTGACCGAGCACCGATACCGGCACGTCCTGCGCCATTTGGGTACAGAAGAAAATACCTACACCTTTGGAACGGATCAGCCTTACAACCTGCTCGATTTGTTCGAGGAAAGCTTTTGGCGCGTCTTTAAACAGCAAATGCGCCTCGTCGAGGAAGAAAACCAGTTTGGGTTTGTCCAGATCCCCCGCTTCGGGCAGTTTATGGTATAGCTCGGCCAGAAGGCTCAGCATAAATGTCGAGAACAATGCGGGCCTGTCCTGTACGTCGGAGACATTCAGGAGGCTTATCACGCCCTGGCCATCGACCTTATTAATAAGATCCGCAATATCGAATGATCTTTCACCGAAAATCGTACCCACTCCTTGCTGCTCCAACGCCACGATCTTGCGCAGGATCGTTCCGGCCGTTGACGCAGAAATAGTACCGTAATCGGCTTTGATTTCAGCGGCGCCCGGGCCTTCGGCGAGGTAGTTGAGGACTTTCTTCAAGTCGTTCAGGTCCACCATCGGCAAATCCTTGTCGTCGGCATATTTAAACAGGATAGCGAGTACGCCGGCCTGGGTTTCGTTCAGTTCGAAGATTTTGGAAAGCAGTATGGGGCCGAATTCCAGCACGGTCGCGCGCATTTGTGCGCCTTTATTGCCGCTCAATGAATATAGTTCGACAGGAAATCCTTTAGGTTCGAAAACGGTGCCTAATATTTGTGCACGTTCTTCCAGGGCCGCATTCGTTTTGCCCGGCTGTGCGATACCGGAAAGGTCGCCTTTGATGTCGGACATAAAAACGGGTACGCCCGCCGCCGAAAGTTGCTCGGCGAATACCTGCAATGTGCGTGTCTTACCCGATCCCGTAGCTCCGGCAACCAGTCCGTGACGGTTCATCATGCGCAAGGGAAGGTTCACGCGGGCCTCGCCGATGATCTCGCCGTCGAGAATGGCCGACCCCAAATGAATTACAGGTTTGTCAGTTTGATAAGATTTCTGAATTGCTGCAATAAATTGTTCTTTCTTTGACACAGGAAATACGGGTTATGGTTTGATGAAAGGTTAAGTTACAAATTTTGAAGGTTTCGGGAAGATTCCAAGGCAGGGGCGCGAATTATTGTAGAATAATAATTTGCAATGAAATAATATAACTTTTTGCATATGCTTGTATTTGCAAAATATTATTAGGTATTTTGGTTTGATCGCATTATGATTATTCTGATTTACATTTTTAGAGACATTACTTTCCACTTATGTTGAGCCGAGTTGCGAATTCTATTTACTGGATGAATCGTTACATGGAGCGGGTTGAGAATTACGCCCGTTTCGTGGGAGTTAACTTTAACCTGGCCCTGGATCTCCCGCCCGATGTGGACGAACAATGGGAACCGCTTCTGATCGCGACGGCCGACCACTTTCTCTTCTATAAATATTACGATAAGCCTACTAAGGAGGATGTCATCCATTTTATGACGTTCGATAAACGTAACCCTAATTCGATCATCAGTTGCCTGTACGAAGCCCGCGAGAATGCGCGGACGATCCGGGAGACGATCTCGAAGGAAATGTGGGAAAGTATCAATACGTTTTACCTGGCCATTAAAGGAACCTCGCCCGACGATTTCCGGAATATGGACCATATGCAGTCGTATTTTACGGACATCCGCAAAAACTGCCAGCTCTTCCACGGGGTAGTCGATTCGTCGATCACGCGCAATGAGGCCTGGCATTTCGGAAGGCTTGGCCGGCATATCGAGCGGGCCGACAAATGCTCGCGCTTCCTGGATGTGAAGTATTTTACGTTGTTACAGGATGCGGGCACCTCAGGCTCCACGCTCGATTTGATGCTTTGGACTGCGGTATTGAAATCGGTGAGTGCCTATAACATGTACCGTCAAACGCACCGGGCGCTTACGCCGATGAATATTGTGGCATTTTTGATCCTCGACAAACTTTTCCCGCGCTCTATCGCGTATTGCGTGCGCCAGGCTGAGCTGTCGTTGTATGCGATCGCCGGCTCTATTCCCGAGCGCGGCTATACCAATCCGGCCGAGCGCTCGTTGAGCAAGATCCGCAGCGAGCTGGAATTCACCGATGTGGAGGATGTTTTCAAAATGGGGCTGCACGACTACCTCGACAAATTCCAGATCAAGAATAACGAGGTGGACAATAAAATCTTCGATATGTACTTCGGATTGGAGACCGGGCAGTCGCAAAGCCAGAGCCAGGGGCATTTCAAAAGCCAGTGGATGAACTGATCAAAACTTTTATATCTTAGCGACTCTCTATCATTATTGAGCCGCTAAGACATGACATATTGCCTGGGTATCAAAGTCGCATCCGGCCTGGTGGCCATTGCCGATACACGCCTCACTTCCGGAACAGAGGTTTCGACCAATAAGAAAGTATCTGTTTACCAGTCTGATAAGCATTCGATTTTTGTAATGACCTCGGGCCTGAGGTCGGTGCGGGATAAGGCTATCACGTATTTCAAGGAAGTCCTCGAAGAGCGGGACACTTCATTCGACAAGCTTTATAAAGCGGTGAATGCACTTGGGCAGCAGGTGCGGCGGGTGGCGGAGGAGGACCGGTACGCGCTGAGCAATGCGGGGCTGGTGTTCAACCTGTTCGCGATTGTAGGGGGGCAGCTGGAAAAGGATGCGGAGCACAAGCTTTTTTTATTGTACCCCGAAGGCAACTGGGTCGAAGTGGGCGATGGTTCGCCGTTTATCATCATCGGTAATTCGGGTTACGGCAAGCCGCTTTTGTACCGCAGCCTCAAATTCGAGTCGTCGATGCAGGACGCATTGAAAATAGGATTTTTGTCCTTCGATTCGACCCGAGTAAGCTCCAACGACGTCGACTATCCGATAGATGTCGTTATGTACGAAAAGGACTCATTCCAGCTCGTGGAGCATCGTTTCGAGAAGGACGACCTCGATTACGTGGGCAAACAATGGAGTGCGCTGCTGAGCAATTCCGTACAAAAATTGTCGCTGGAATGGATGGACCCGGTATTCGGCAAAATGGGAGAATTTACAAAGGTATAACCGCTTGTTTTGGCCTGAAAACGTATATTGTAGCTGGTTTTCCGGCAAATCAACAAAGTTGTAAACAGGCGTAAATTAGGAGTCCAGAAACTCAATTATTGTTTTTTGTTTGTAGAAAAATCTAATTACGGAGAGGGAATTTAGTATTTTTGCAACTAAACATAAAGAGGAATTCTAGATCGTGACGTTAATTAAATCTATCTCAGGAATCAGGGGAATAGTGGGTGGAAAGTCGGGTGAGGCGCTGACTCCGATTGATGTTGTTAAGTTTGCTGCTGCATACGGGACATGGGTGAGGCGTACAAATCCACAGAATCTAAAGGTCGTAATCGGCAGGGATGCCAGGCTTTCCGGTGAAATGGTAAGCCGCCTGGTAGCCGGTACTTTGCAAGGTGTAGGGCTTAATGTCCTCGATCTTGGCCTTTCTACCACTCCGACTGTCGAGATAGCCGTGAAAGCGGAAGGTGCGGCAGGCGGTATCATTCTGACAGCAAGCCACAACCCGATCCAATGGAATGCCCTCAAACTACTCAACAACGAAGGAGAATTCATTTCAGAAGCGGAAGGCGCCGAAGTACTGCGCATTGCGGATCAGGAAGATTTTCTTTTTCCCGATGTGAAGAAGCTGGGCAGTTATTCCACCGATAATAGTTACCTGCAAAAACATATCGACCACGTGCTTTCACTTGCATTGGTTGATGTGGAAGCAATCAAAAATGCGAATTTCAGGATCGTCGTGGACGCGGTCAACTCGACTGGCGGAATAGCCGTACCCATGCTGCTGGAAGCGTTGGGTGTCGATGCGAAAAGCATCAAAAAGCTGAATTGCGAGCCAACCGGGAACTTCGCACACAATCCCGAGCCGCTTCCCGAGCATTTGCATGATATCAGCAAGGAACTGAACAATGGTTCCTATAACCTGGGTATCGTCGTGGACCCGGATGTGGACAGGCTCGCGCTCATGTGCGAGGACGGTACACCATTTGGAGAAGAATACACGCTGGTTGCCGTTGCGGATTATGTGTTGAAACACACGCCGGGTAATACGGTATCCAACTTGTCGTCCACCGCGGCATTGCGCGACGTGACGATCAAAGCAGGCGGCGAGTATCTGGCTTCTGCGGTAGGAGAGGTGAATGTAGTTAATGCCATGAAAGCGAACAAGGCGGTGATCGGCGGAGAAGGTAATGGAGGGGTAATTTATCCTGAAAGCCACTACGGTCGTGATGCATTGGTAGGTATCGCATTGTTCCTGACGCATTTGGCGAAATCGGGCAAGAAGGCTTCGGGTTTGAGACGGTCTTATCCGAATTACTATATTTCGAAAAACAAGATCGAGCTTACCCCGGAAATCAATGTCGACAATATCCTCGACCGCATTCAGACACGTTATTCCAAACAGCCTGTGAACACCGTGGACGGGGTCCGCATCGAATTCGACCGTGAATGGGTGCATTTGCGCAGGTCGAACACCGAGCCGATCATCCGCATTTACTCGGAATCGGAGACGCAGACGACCGCTACGAGCCTCGCGAATAAGATCATTTCCGATATTAAGGAAATTATTTCGGAACCGAAGAAATAATAACGCTGTTGCTAAGCTAATTTGGGTCACTTGTTGTCTGAACTGACAATGAGTGATCTTTCTAATTTAATATCCCAATGAAAGTCTATCTGGACAATGCGGCTACAACGCAGCTGGACCCCGAGGTTCTCGAAGCCATGCTGCCGCTGATGACCGAGCAATTCGGTAACCCCTCTTCCATTCATTCCTACGGTCGTGCCGTACGTTCATCCATCGAGCGCGCCAGGAAGAATATCGCAGGAATCCTGAATGCGGCACCGGCCGAGATATTTTTCACCTCAGGCGGTACCGAGGCCGACAATACGGCCATCCGTTCAAGCATTGAGACATTTGGCCTGAAACACGCCATTACCTCGCGTATCGAGCACCATGCCGTGCTGCATACCCTGGAACACCTTAAAAAACTGGGCATGATCGAGCTGAGTTTTGTGAAGCTGAATGAAAAAGGGGAGGTGGATCTCGAACATCTGGAAGCATTACTGGCTTCAAAACCGCGCTCACTGGTTTCCCTGATGCATGGTAACAACGAGATAGGCAACCTGCTCGACCTGGAAGCTGCGGGTGATATTTGTGAAAAATACGACGCGATTTTTCACAGCGATACCGTGCAGACGATGGGCCATTACCGCCACGATCTGCAAAAGCTGAAAACGAATTTTATCGTCGGTGCGGCGCACAAGTTCAATGGACCGAAAGGCATTGGCTTTTTGTACGTTCGTCCGGGCATTAAAATTAATCCTTTCGTACACGGGGGCGCGCAGGAGCGCAACATGCGCGGCGGAACCGAGAATATTTATGGTATTGTCGGACTGGCGAAGGCATTGGAAATCGCTTACCGCGATATGGATGCGCATCAGCAGCACATTGAAGGCCTGAAAGGACGTATGATCGGCAAACTGAGAGAAGGTATTGAAGGAGTGAGTTTCAATGGAAATTCGGGAGAACTGGGCAAAAGTCTATATACCGTTCTGAGCGTAAGTCTGCCGCCTTCGGACATCAGTGATATGCTGCTGTTCAATCTGGATATTGCAGGAATTGCCGTTTCCGGCGGTAGCGCGTGTTCGAGCGGCACCGACATTGGTTCGCATGTCTTGAATGAGCTTAAAATCGATGAAAACAGGGCTAATGTGCGTTTCTCGTTCGGGAAATACAATACAGAAGCCGAAATCGACTATGCAGCCGAGACGCTGATCAGTCTTTATAAGAAGGAGAGCGTTAGCTTGTAATACAAAGCATTATCCTATAAAAGCCAAAACCCGGCGCCTGAATCAGGCGGCCGGGTTTTTTACGATATCTTCGAGACATTCGACCCAGATGTCGCTGTCGTTGAGACTTTCGACGAGTTGCCAATGCACCCCGCCTTCCTTCTCGAATAGTTCCTTATATTCTTCTCCAACTTCAATAGTTGTTTCCAGGCAGTCGGCTACGAATGCCGGAGAGAACGCCAATGCGCTTTTTACGCCTTTTTTGGTCAGTTCGGGGATTACCTCATCGGTATAAGGTTTAATCCACGGATTTTTGCCCAATCGCGACTGGAAGCAGGTTGTGTACTTACCTTCGGGAATACCCATTCCTTTCACGAGCAAGCGCGTTGTTTCAAAGCATTGGGCACGGTAGCAATGCTGGTTGCGGTGATCCAGCTTGTCGCAGCAGCTGCCAAACTGGCAAAAACTGCCGGTAACGTCGCCTTTGGTGATCTGCCGCTCGGGCAGGCCGTGGTAGCTGAACACGAAATGGTCGTAATCGTGCTGTGCCATATATTTTTTACCCAAATCCACAAAACCCTTAATGAATTTCGGGTGTTCGAGGAACCGGTTTACGAAGCGGATTTCGGGCAGTACTTCCCAATCTTTCACAACGCGCATTACTTCCTTATAAACCGAACCGGTTGAGGCGGAAGCATATTGCGGGAAGAATGGTACAACGATGATTTCAGTCAGACATTCCTTACGCAATGCCGTGAGGGCTTTTTCAATGCTGGGGTTCTGGTAGCGCATCGCCAGTTCGACGATGTAGTCGTCGCCCAATACCTTTTGCAATTTATCTTTCACTGAATAACCATAGGTTTTCAGCGGAGAGCCGTCGGGCCGCCAAAGCTGTTTGTAAACTTTTGCGGATTTAGGCGCGCGAAACGGTGCGATGATCAGGTTGATCAGAAACCAGCGGTTCAGATAGGGAATATCGATCACGCGTTCGTCCATCAGGAACTGCCGCAGGTATTTGCGGACATCGGGCACCGACGGGCTATCGGGCGTGCCGAGGTTCACGATCAATACGCCGGTTTTACGGACTTCATCCAGGGTTGTTGAATCAGAGGGTTGAGCCAATGCGGTTGTACTCATTTCAATATCAGTTTCATGATGCGAAGCGAGCCGCACGCGACCGCCTCATTTTTATTTCAGTCTTGCAAAATAGCAATTACAATCCCAACAAGACCTCTTTCAATGCCGCCTGCGCCGACCATTCGCGGTTGGCCGCCTGCTCGATCACCAATGACCGGTGGCCGTCGAGGACTTCGTCGGCTACTTTCATATTACGGCGTACGGGCAGGCAGTGCATGAACTTGCCGTTGTCGGTCAAAGCCATTTTTGCCTCGGTAATCATCCACGAGGGATCGGTATTCAAAACCTTGCCGTACTCGTTGAATGACGACCAGTTTTTGCCATACACAAAATCCGCGCCTTCGAGCGCCTTGTCCTGGTCGTAAATCACCTGGCCTTTGCCTACAAATTCGGGAGACAGGTCATAACCTTCCGGATGGGTGATCACGAGTTCCACGTCCATCGGGTTCATCCACTCGCAGAAAGAATTCGCCACTGCTTGCGGTAGTGCCTTGAAATGCGGCAGCCAGGTAAGTACCACTTTCGGGCGTTGTTTCAGTTTGAATTCTTCGATCGTAATGCAGTCGGCCAGCGATTGCAGCGGGTGCCGCGTCGCCGATTCGAGGTTTATGATTGGTACCTGTGCATATTTTTTGAATTGCTGGAAAACGATTTCCGCATAATCCTTGTCACGATCCTGCAAACCTGCGAACGAACGGATGCCGATGATGTCGCAATAGCTGCCGATGACAGCCGCCGCTTCTTTCACGTGCTCGGCCTTGTCGCCGTTCATGATCACACCTTCCTCCATTTCCAGTCCCCAACCGTCCTGTCCCACATTCATCGTGATCACGTTCAAGCCAAGGTTTTGGGCAGCCTTTTGGGTGCTGATCCTCGTCCTTAAACTCGAATTGAAAAACAAGAGACCTATGGTTTTGTTTTTCCCAAGCGTCTGGTCCGCAAACGGGTCCTTTTTAGCAGCGATGCCACTGGTAATGAGCTGTGGGAGGTCGGTGACGTCTTTGATGGACAGAAAGTGTTTCATTCAGGTTAAAATTTCGGAGATAGGTGTTCCTATTCTCAACTATGGCAAGGATGGTATTAGTTCAAAAAAAATCAAACGGCAGCGACAGATACTTCTTTTTTCAGCGCCTCAAGGAACAGGTCGGCCTCCGTTTTACCCAATGCGAGCGAAGGCAGAAGACGGATCGTGTTCGCGCCTGCAACGCCTGTGAACATTTTGTGTTCAAACAAAAGCTTGTTCCGCAAATCCTTCACCGGGAAATCATACTCGATCCCGATCATCAGCCCACGGCCTCTCAATTCCTTATATCCGCCAATTGCTTTAATGCCTTCGAGCAGGTAGTCGCCGATTTCCGCCGCATTCGCGATCAGGTTTTCTTCTTTCATAATGTCGAGAACCGCCACGCCGGCCGCGCAAGCCAAATGGTTACCGCCGAAAGTGGTTCCCAGCAAGCCATAGCTCGCTTTGAACTTCGGAGAGATCAGAATGCCGCCGATCGGGAAGCCGTTGCCCATTCCTTTGGCCATCGACATGATGTCGGGCGTAATGCCGCTGAACTGGTGCGAGAAGAATTTCCCGGTCCGGCCGTAGCCGCATTGCACGCTGTCGAGGATCAGGATTGCGCCGGTTTCGTCGCATTTGCGTCTTAATGTTTGCAAAAACTCGTCGGAACACACATTAATACCGCCTACACCCTGGATACCTTCTACAATTACCGCACAAATCTCGTCGGTAATGCCTTCTGCAGCCGCGGCTACATCATTAAATGGAAGGAAGGTAACGTGCTCTTTGTAATTTATAGGCGCAACGATGGACGGGTTATCCGTAGCGGCTACGGCACCGGCCGTCCGACCGTGGAATGACTTCGAGAATGAAATAACCTTGGTTCTTCCATTGTGAAAAGAAGCCAGTTTCAATGCGTTCTCATTCGCTTCCGCGCCGGAGTTGCAGAGGAACAGTTTGTAATCAGGATAGCCCGAAAGCTCGCCCAGTTTCTCCGCCAGCTCTTCCTGAATCGAGATTTTTACAGAATTGGAGTAAAAACTGATCGCATTCAACTGTTTGGTCAGCTTATCCACATAGTAAGGATGGCAATGACCGACCGAAATTACCGCGTGGCCGCCGTAAAGATCGAGGTACTTGGTGCCGTTCTGGTCCCAGAGGTAGCTGCCTTCGGCTTTTACGGGTTCTATATCGTAGATTGGGTAGACGTCAAATAGGTGTGACATTGTATGATCTTATTTAGAATCTTAAATGAATTAAAACGCAGGAGCCTTCAACCGCAGTCCTGCATCCTCAGGCAATCCAAACAGCAGGTTCATATTCTGTACCGCCTGCCCTGATGCGCCTTTGGTAAGGTTGTCGATAATGCTTGTGATCAGTAGTTGGCCGTCGTGAACTTCCAGGTGAACAAAGCATTTATTCGTATTCACAATCTGCTTCAAATCGATCGGTGCATCGCTCACGTGCGTGAACGGGTGTGAGGCATAATAGCTTTTGTAAAGCTCTTTCGCTTCTTCCAGTGTACCTTCAAAACGGGTATAGACATTGGCCATGATGCCCCGCGTATAATCGCCGCGGTAAGGCACGAAATTGACTGCCTTGGCAAAACCAGCCTGTAATTTTCCGAAGGTCATTTTTATTTCGGTCAAATGCTGGTGCGAGAATGCCTTGTATATCGACATGTTGTTGTTCCGCCAGGTGAAATGGGTTGTCGCGCTCAGCGCCTGACCCGCGCCGGTGCTGCCTGTGACCGCGCTCACGTGAATGTCGTCCGTGATCAACCCTGCATTGGCAAGCGGCAAAACGGCCAGTTCGATGCTCGTGGCGAAGCAGCCCGGGTTTGCGATTTTAGTCGCCCCCTTGATCTGCTCTCGTTGCAATTCGGGCAAGCCATAGACAAATCCATTCGATTCATTCCTGAAATCCGTGCTGAGGTCAATCACTTTTACCGCTTCCGGCAATTGGTATTCGTCCAGAAACTTCTTGGATTCGCCGTGACCCGAGCAAAGGAAAATGGCATTTAAACCCTGCTGATCGAGCAAGGGCTGAATATCGTCACCGGAAAATACCAGATCAGTATCCCCCAGCAAATCCGTATGGGTGGCATGCACAGGCTTGCCAGCCTGACTTTTGCTATGCGCAAAAGCGATATTCACATTCGGGTGGTTTACCAGAATTCTGATCAGTTCGCCGCCGGTATAGCCGGCGGCGCCTATGATGCCTATATTAATGTTACTCATTTGTAATCCAGTTTTCAATTTGTAAGCCACCAACACGTTCAAATTCTTTGGCATTGTTGGTGACCAGGATTAATCCGTGGCTTAATGCATGTGCCGAAATCAGCAGATCGTTGGCTCCGATTATTTTTCCTTTACTTTCCAAATCGGCACGGATCGAAGCATATGCTACGGCTGCCCGTGAGTCAAAATCCAGTATCTTAAACGGTCTCAGAAAAGCTTCCAATGCTGCCCTGTTTTGCTCTTTTAGCTGACTTTTCTCAACGCCATACCATAACTCGGCTACCACAATGGACGAGATCGCGATTTCCGACCAGTCGAGGGATTGCAGTTTATGCAAGACTTCAATGGGCCTTTTCTTAATGATATAGGCCACGATATTGGTATCCAACAGATATTTCATTCGAATAAATTTTCGGATTTATCGACGGGAGGCTGGATACGTTGAGTTAAAAAATCATCAGAAAAATCGGCAATGCCATTCCACCATTCTTGCAATCCTTCTTTCAGTTCGGATTGCTGTTTTCTTCTTTCCAAAATAGCCTCCAGATAGTCATAAAGCTCCTGAAGAACGTCAGCAGGTAATCCCTGGACTTTCCGTTGGATTTGACTTTGAAGCTCTATCTTGGTCATATTTTCAATTACTGATTTACCGAATCACTTACCTTCCCATAAATCATCACCTGGTTCGAAGCCACTTTTGAGAAGCCCCTTACGTCATCCCCGGTCCAGGCGTTGTTCATTTCGCCGTAGCTGCCGAATTTCGATGACATCAGGTCGTATGGCGACTCGATCCCTTCGACATGGAAGCGGTGAGGTGCCAGGTAAACATGTACTTTGCCCGTCACGTGTGACTGCGTGTCGCCCAGGAATGTTTCGATATTACGCATGACGGGCTCTACAAACTGCCCTTTGTGCAGCAAGCTGCCGTACCAGTTGGAAAGCTGCTCTTTCCAGTAAAGCTGTTGTTCGGTCAAAACATGTTTTTCAAGCGTATGGTGCGCTTTGATGATGATCAACGGAGCCGCGGCTTCAAAGCCTACACGACCTTTTATACCGATAATCGTGTCACCCACGTGAATGTCACGACCAATACCGAATGGCTGAGCAATTTCCGCCAGCTTTTGAATAGCCGTTACCGGGTTTTCAAAAGTCTCGCCGGCAACGCCTTTCAACTCGCCATTCACAAACTCCAAAGTAATGCGTTCCGGCTCCGCTTTGGTGATTTGAGTAGGCCACGCCGATTCCGGCAGGTATTGGTCGGAGGTCAAGGTTTCTTTGCCACCTACCGACGTACCCCAGAGTCCTTTATTAATGCTGTAAGCAGCCTTTGTCCAATCGCGGGAAACACCTTTCGCGGTTAGGTATTCAATCTCCGCTTCGCGGGAAAGTTTCAGGTCGCGGATCGGCGTGATGATTTCGGCTTCCGGAACAATGATCCGGAATGCCATGTCGAAACGCACCTGGTCGTTACCGGCGCCCGTGCTTCCGTGCGCGATCGCGCTCGCTCCGATTTCCTTGGCATATTCAGCAACGGCAACTGCCTGGAAAATACGCTCTGCGCTCACTGAAAGCGGGTAAGTATTGTTTTTAAGGATGTTACCGAAGATCAGGTATTTGATACAGTCGTTGTAATATTCCTTGGTTTTTGAAATCGTGGCATGCTGCTTCACGCCCAAAGTGTAGGCATTCGCTTCGATCGTTTTCAGCTCTTCGTCCGAAAAACCACCGGTGTCAACCAAGACCGAATACACTTCGTAACCTCTGTCTTCGGCTAAATACTTTACACAAAAGGAGGTATCAAGTCCCCCGCTAAACGCTAATACTACTTTGGGCTGTGACATTATAATAATATGGTATGGATACTGATTCTAAAACTAAATTTTACACAACTTGAATAACTCAACTTGCGGCAAGAAGCGTTTCTGCCGGAATGCCAAGGTTCTTACTGATTTCCCTGATCATTTTGATTGTCAGATTTCTCTTTTTATTCAGAACTTCCGAAACCCGGTTTTCTCCGCCGAAATATGGAGCGACATCCTTCCTGCTCAAATGCAATTGTTCCATCCGCTCTTTAATCGCTTCGATCGGATCTGGTTTGGGTATCGGATAATGCTTTTTTTCGTAATCGATGGCCAGGACGGTAATTGCTTCCAGAATATCCAGCGCCTTTTTACGCTCTGCCTCGTCTTCGAGCAGATCAACGTCCATCAATGCATTAATCACCTTGCCAGCTTCTTCGAAGTCGGCCTGATTGGTGATCGGCTTGATAGTGATCTCATTTAAATTGATTGCTAATGCATTCATTATCTGTGATCTGCTAGATGTTCTTGATGTCTTCTATTTTGTCGTAATCTTTGTGGGTTCCGATGAACCGTACAAACACCAACTGTCTTTCATACTCGAATTTGGCGACAAGCCGGTATTTGTTATGCGTTATATTGAACACAATCCTGCCATTTCCAACTGTGTCAGCATTCTTGAAAAAGCCGATCACCTCGTTAGGGTTTTGGAACCTGTTTTTCTCAATAGCATCGTACCAGAATTCCAGTGCTGGCCGGGCGTCCGGTTTGTAATCCCAAAATGCTCGTAGTGTGCCTCGTGTGAAAATTCTCATACTGGCTGTAAAAGTACGCAAGTTTGCCGGAATCATGTTCCCAAACCGGGAAAAGCTGCTGATCGCGTGCTCACAGATAATAACAAAAAATACCCCGCTTCGGGCCTTTTCGGTTGCCGGGCGGGGTATTAAAATAAGATACGATATCTATCAAAGTGTGCGGCACATTAATGTACCAGCACGGCCCCGGCGTTTTTCTTTTTGGCACGTTCTTCCCTTCGCAGCAAAATGCGTTGTTTAATGCGCATCCAACGCTCGTAAAGGCTCGATTCTTTCAGAAAATCCCAAGTATGCTTTTCGGCTGCCGTTTCGCTTCCGGAAGTAGGCGTCGCGGCAGGTTTTTTATCTTCCGGGTCATACATCATTCCCGTGCAAAGGCAGTGTTTTCTGCCGGTCCGGGTGAGTACATCGTAATTCACGCAGCTCGCGCAACCTTTCCAGAATGCGTCGTCGGCGGGAAGTTCGCTGAATGTAACAGGCTCGTAGCCCAGATCCGAGTTGATTTTCATCACCGGAAGGCTCGTAGTGATACCGATAATTTTGGCATCAGGATATTTTTGACGCGACAGTTCGAATGCTTTCATTTTAATAGCTTTCGCCATGCCGCTGTTGCGGAAATCGGGATGTACGATCAGTCCCGAATTCGCCACGAATTTTCCATGCTCCCAGGTTTCGATGTAACAAAACCCTACCCATTCACCGGTGTCCGTTGTAGCAATGATGGCTTTTCCTTCCACCATTTTCTCCATTATATACACAGGGGAACGTTTGGCTATACCGGTACCACGCTTTTTAGCGCTCTCCTCCATTTCCGCACAAATCCGTTCGGCATAATGGAGATGATTTTCATTGGCAGTCTGTACGATAAACTTACTGCCCACTACTTCGGTATTTTTCATTGATGACTAAGCTGACAAAATGTTCAAGACAATAATTAACTATACCCAGAGAAAAACGATGGGACGTCTAGAAATTGTAAGAAAGTTGCGGGTATTAGATATTTACCACGTAGGTAAAAGGAGATTATGCGGTCCGCGGGGACCTGAATCGGAAAGGCGTAGTATGCAGAACTGTATGTATGCCGTTGTGATTCATTGACTTGCTTGTGCGTCTAAGAGGCTGCAAATTTTCAAAAAAAAAATCTTACAGCAAAGAAACAGAAGATATATTTTTATGGTTCGTTTTGCACGGTAAAGTTTTAAAGAGCGAACTTGCATGCGCGCCCGTTTTTGTGCTATTCACACTTCGATCAACAATATTATTCCCTTAATTCAGTGGCTTTCATGTCTGCTATCAGTACCGACGACCTTCTCAACGGCTATATCAATGGCATATTTCCGATGGCCGAGGCGGACGGTACGATTTACTGGTACTCGCCCAATCCGCGGGCCGTTATTCCAATTGACACTTACAAACCTTCCAGATCGCTCCGCCCGGTGCTCAACAAAAAGCATTTCGATATCCGTATCGACACCGATTTCGAAGGCGTCATGCGTGGGTGCGCACTCCCTAGGCCTGCGGAGCCTGGGACGTGGATTTCAGAGGAAATTATCGCTTCCTATACGGCGTTGCACGAGATCGGTTACGCCCATAGCGTAGAGGCGTGGCGCGAAGGCCGGCTTGTGGGAGGGTTGTACGGCGTTTCTATCAATGGGGTGTTTTTTGGTGAATCGATGTTTTCGATCGAGAGTAATGCTTCGAAAGTCGCGTTTCACTATTTGATACAAATTCTCAAAATGAACCGTTTCGCATTGCTGGATACGCAGTTCATCAATGACAACGTGCTCCGCTACGGCGCTATCGAGATCCCGCGCGATCAGTATCTCGATGAGCTGCAAAAGGGACTAAAACTCAGGAGAATCTTCAACGGCGCGGTTTTAAGCGAATTATAATGTGCCAAATGCGCGACGGGAATGTCCGGCGCATCCGTTTTCGTCCGAAAAGAAGTATTTTTGGCGCCAGATTGATTACCGGGCATCGGAAATACCTTGATGGTGCCGCTTATTTGAATACCAAGTGTCAAAACCAATTCTCGTCATAAAGTTCGGGACGGCCTCTATTACGCTTCCTTCGGGTGAACCTGATGTCAGGATCATTTCGGAAATAGCCCGGCAGGTTTCGGAAATCCATTCGCAGTACCGCATTATCATCGTTTCTTCTGGTGCGGTGGGGGCTGGTAAGGCTTATATTAATGATTATAAGGGCACAATGACCCAGCGAAAGGCAGCCGCATCGGTCGGTAACCCGCTGCTGGTAGGCCTTTACGCGACCTATTTTGCCCCGAACAAGATTTACATTGCCCAAAGCCTTTGCGAGCGGCAGCATTTCGCAAGCCGCAATAAATTCCTGCAACTGAAAGAAACGTTTGAGGAGCTATGGGTGAACGATATTATCCCGATCGTGAATGAAAATGACGTGGTAAGCGACCGCGAGCTGAAATTTTCGGATAACGACGAGCTGGCAACCTTGCTGGCTGTTGGTTTTGGGGCTGAGTCGCTGATGTTCTGTACGTCGGTAGGCGGGTTGCTGGATGAGGAAGGTAAAATTCTTCGGAACGTATCCAATGTGAACGAGGTTTTTAAGTTTGTCAGGACTGATAAATCTTTCCTTGGGCTCGGCGGAATGGCTTCCAAACTGACTTTCGCCAAGCTGGCTTCGAGAATGGCCATTCGCGTGGTGATTTTTGGAATGAACCAGCAAAACGAATTGCTGGAAGCATTGAAAGGCAATGCGGGGACACTGATAAGCCCGGGCAAAAGTACATTATCGGCCCGCAATCGCTGGCTGGGTAGCGGCGGGCTTGTTTCGGGGACATTGCATGTCGATGAAGGTGCGTCCAAAGCGTTATTGAAGCGGAAAAGCCTGCTCGCAGTAGGCGTTACCGAAGTGACGGGCGATTTTGAAGCGGGCGAGATCATCGAAATATATTCTTCGGAAGATGAAATGATCGCGGTCGCACGTGCGCGTGAGACGTCTTCGGCAATCCGCACGAACCTGAAAACAGTGAATTTTGAAGTGGCGCATGCCAATGATATAGTTTTGTTATAATGGAATCGATAGTACCTCAATTAAAGGAAGCGCGGGAGGCATCAGCTGCCGTTCGCCGGCTGACAGACAGGCAAAGGGCTGATCTTTTGATCAACCTTTCTGCCAGAGTGCTGGCCAATGCCGAAAATATCATCGCCGAAAACCGGAAAGATCTGGATTTGATGGATGATGCCGACCCGAAAAAAGACCGCCTGCTGCTGAACCAGAAGCGGATCGACGAACTGGCGCAAAGCCTGATTGAGGTAGCCGGGCTCCCGGATCCCACCGGTGAAGTTTTTGTTGAAAAAACCATTCAGCAGGGACTTTCCCTGAAAAAGATTGCCGTTCCGCTAGGAGTGGTGGGGGTTATCTACGAATCCCGCCCGAATGTTACGATCGACGTGGCTTCGCTGTGCCTGCGGTCTGCAAATGCATGCGTATTGAAAGGCGGCAAGGAAGCGCAGCATTCCAATACTTACCTGGTAGGCCTTATTCATGATTCACTGGCGGAGTTCGGTGTGCCTGCGGCTGCTGTTACATTGCTGCCGACCGGTCGCGAGTTCGTGGGTGAGCTGCTGACGGCCATTCAATATGTGGATATTATCATTCCACGAGGCTCGGAAGGACTGATCAAGTTTGTTCGACAAAACTCACTTGTGCCGACGATTGAAACTGGGGCAGGCGTTTGCCATACTTATATTGAAAAGACAGGCGACCTCGATAAAGGCGCTCAGATTGTGGTGAATGCGAAGGTCTCGAAACCGGCAGCCTGCAATGCGTTGGATACTGTGCTTGTGGACAGGGCAGTGGCAGGTGAATTTTTGCCAAAACTCAGAGAGGATTTTATCAAATGGAATGTGGAAGTATTCGCAGATGAAGAATCTTACGAAATTCTGAAAAACGCTGAATATCCTTATCTCCAAAAAGCCAGCGAAGACGATTTTGGAAAGGAATTCCTGGATTTCAAATGCTCGGTGAAAGTGGTGGACGGGCTGGAAGATGCTTTGAAACAGATCGAAAATTATTCGTCGCGGCATTCGGAAGCCATCGTCTCCACCAATGAGGATGCTATCGAAACGTTTTTGAAGGAAGTAGATGCAGCTTCGGTTTATGCCAATGCTTCTACCCGCTTTACAGATGGCGGAGTGTTTGCATTGGGTGCAGAAATCGGTATTTCGACTCAGAAACTGCACGCCAGGGGCCCATTTGCATTGGAAAAACTGGTAACCGAAAAATGGATTGTTAAAGGTGACGGACAAGTAAGATGGTAAACACTTTGGATAACATACAAACGCTCTCCAGGGAGGCCATTGAGCTTTTAAAGAACCTTATCGAAACACCCTCTTTCAGTAAGGAAGAGGAGAACACGGCAAGACTTCTTGCGGATTTCTTTACTAAAAAGAACATCCCTTTTCATACTAAAAAGAACAACTTGTGGGCTTTCAACAAGCATTTCGATGCGAGCAAGCCTACGATGTTGCTCAACTCGCACCATGATACGGTGAAACCGAACAAATCCTGGACGCTAGACCCGTTTAAAGCCATCGAGCAGGACGGGAAGTTGTATGGATTGGGGAGTAACGATGCCGGCGGGTGCCTCGTGTCGCTGATCGCAACATTCTGCCATTTTTACGAAAGGGAGGATCTGACGTATAACGTTGCGATTGCCACGACAGCCGAAGAGGAAATTTCAGGGAAAGAGGGCCTCGAAATCGTAGCTCCGGAGCTCCCCGAAATTGCGTTCGCGATTGTGGGGGAGCCTACTGAAATGCATTTGGCCGTGGCTGAAAAAGGCCTGCTGGTGCTGGATTGCACGGCAAAGGGTATATCTGGGCACGCAGCGCGTGAAGAAGGTGAAAACGCCATTTACAAGGCGCTGAAAGACATTCAGTGGATCACGGAATACAAGTTTCCCAAAGTTTCGCCCACGCTCGGCCCGATCAAAATGTCGGTGACGATCATCAACGCGGGTACGCAGCATAATGTAGTGCCCGATGCGTGCACATTCACGATCGACGTGCGCGTGACGGACCAGTACACGTTGGAAGAGGTTATCTCCGAGATCAAAGCCAATATTCAATCCGAAGTAGCGCCGCGTTCGATCCGTTTGCGGCCTTCGAGCATTCCGATGGACCATCCGATCGTGCTCGAAGGTTTGAAACTGGGCCGAAATGCCTATGGTTCTCCAACAACCTCGGATCAGGCGCTGCTCGATTGTCCGTCGCTGAAAATGGGTCCCGGCCATTCCGCACGGTCGCACAGCGCCGATGAATTTATTTATCTGCATGAGATCGAAGAGGGTATTGCGCAGTATATTAAAATGGTCGAGGGCGTGGTGACGCGATAATTTGCTATACTTGCCAAAGCTAACTTAATGTGTTTTGGCATGCGATTCTACACCGAAGAAGACATCAGAGCTTTCGATAACGTCCGGTTTTTGCACATCAGAACTGCAAAGGCCGGACATCTTTTTACCCTCACATTGAACCGCCCGGAAAAGCGCAATGCTTTCACGCCGACAATGGCTGAGGAAATCATCTTCGCACTCGCCTATGCGCATTACGCGCCCGATATTCGCTGTGTAGTTTTAAAAGCGGAAGGCCCGGTGTTTTGTGCAGGTGCCGATTTAAACGCATTTCACGATGCCTCAGCAAATGCCATGAATCCCACATTACCCGTAATCCGCGAAGAAGCGAGACTTGGCGACGCATTCAATGAACTATTAAAACCTTGTGTTGCTCAGGTAGAAGGACCGGTACTGGCCGGCGGATTTCTGATCATATGCGGTTGCACATTCGTTTTCAGTGCTCCCGAGGCTACTTTCAGTTTGCCGGAGGTAAAACGCGGCATTTGGCCGATGCAGGTCATGGCGTCGCTTTTGCCGATCATGCCTCAGAGAAAGATCCTCGAAATGTCGATTACAGGAAAGGCCTATTCATGTAAGGAAGCACTCGAAATAGGTCTTGTAACGCATTTGGTGAAGAAGGAAGTGATTGAGGAAGAAGTGGAAGCATTAGCCAAGCAGATTTGCAACAATGCGCCGCTTGCAATACAATCAGGAATGCAAAGTTTGCGGGAATTGAAGAACATGCCTCAAAATGAGCAGCATACCTACCTCAAAATGGAGTTGGATAAACTTCTCAAAACGGAAGATGCCAAAGAAGGCACGTTAGCTTTCAAAGAAAAACGGGAACCGATCTGGAAAGGCAAATAACCACGCAATGACCACTCCCGACTATAAATGACCAAACCTGACTAATCAGTTCGTTGGTACAATCTCAATCTCCTCCCCGTAACGGTTGTGGAATTTGAAATCAACCACGCCCAATGACGAATCTTTGATAAGTTTTACCCAGGTTTTGTAATGGAAGAACCATTTCACCTGCTCGGAAATCAATCCTTTTGTAAAATAGGAATGCAGGAACGGGTGGAGCGAAATCGTAATCCCGCGCTCGTTCTGCTTGGTGAGAATGTAATCGAGGTTGTTGGCGATCACGTCGGATACGAGAATGCTCGCCTGGATCGTTCCGGTACCGCCGCAGGTCGGGCAGGTTTCGCGGGTGACGATGTTCATTTCAGGCCGTACGCGCTGACGCGTGATTTGCAGAAGGCCAAATTTTGAAAGTGGAAGAACGGTGTATTTAGAACGATCGCCCTTCATTTCATCTCGCATGACATCGAACAGCGTTCGCTTGTTCTCCGCCTTTTTCATGTCGATGAAATCCACGACGATAATGCCACCCATATCGCGCAGACGCAATTGACGGGCAATTTCCTTCGCGGCTTCGAGGTTCACGCTCAATGCCGTAGCTTCCTGGTCTTCCTCCGAATTGGATTTGTTACCGCTGTTGACGTCGATCACGTGCAACGCTTCCGTATGCTCGATGATCAGGTAACCACCGTTAGGAAGGCTTACCGAGCGGCCGAACAACGATTTGATCTGCTTTTCGAGACCAAATTGTTCGAAGAGCTTGTTCTTCCCATTGTGAAGGCGCAGAATGTTCTCTTTCTCCGGCGCAATGTTGTGGATGTACGCCTTAATGTCGTCATAAACCTCTTTGGAATCCACTGTAATGCTGTCGAAAGATTCGTTTAGCATGTCGCGGATGATTGAAGAAGCACGGTTCATTTCACCGATCACGCGGTCGCGCGGCTTGGCATCTTTCAATGCCTTGATACCGTTTTCCCATTTGTCCAGACAGTCCTGCAAATCCTTATTAAGCTCGTCCACATCCTTGCCGGTAGCAACCGTACGGATGATCACCCCGAAATTCTGGGGCTTAATAGACGACATCAATCGCTGCAAGCGGTTTCTCTCCTGCTTGTCGGTAATCTTTTTGGACAGGTTGACTGAATTGGAGAACGGTACTAATACAATGTATCGTCCGGCGATCGAAATGTCGCATGAAAGCCTGGGGCCCTTTGTAGAAATAGGCTCCTTGACGATCTGAACCAGGATTGGCTGGTTTTTGGAAAGGACTTTATCGATTTTTCCCAGCTTCTCGATTTCCGGCTCCATCTTGAAATTCTTCAAGTTGCCGGAGTGCGTACGCTTGGCGATAACATCCTTGGTGAGCTTATTCAAAGAATTGATGTTGGGCCCCAAATCGAGGTAATGCAGGAACGCATCTTTTTCAAAACCAACGTCTACAAAGGCAGCATTGAGCCCTGCCACCAGCTTCCGCACAGTACCGAGGTAGATATCGCCTACGGTAAAGCTCTGGTCCGGTGTTTCTACGTGATATTCTAAAAGACGTTTATCCTGCAAAAGGGCTATACGCTCTCCCTTTTGAGTAGAATTGATTAGTAATTCGTTACTCAATGTTCAACCAACTGAATGGCTCGATAATGTTGATACTTAACTCCCCGCATATCAGACTGTTAGCGGGATACAAACGTGGTGAATAAGGATGACCGGATCTTAATAGTTTAAAACCCGGTCATAGCCAATTATTTCTTCTTATGTCTGTTTTTTCTAAGTCTTTTCTTTCTCTTGTGAGTGGAGATCTTATGTCTTTTTCTCTTTTTTCCGCAAGGCATGATTATGTCGTTTATAAATAAGTAATGTATTTCCTTAATGATCTGGTGATCAGTTTCCCAGACGGCCTTCCAACTCGCCGATAGCTTGCTGGATTACCGGATCTTTCTCCTCTTTTTTAACCTCCGACAGAACTTTGCTTGCTTGTTCCTTGTCACCCAATTCGACCAGTGAAAGCCCTAAGTAAAACTTGGCTTTCGTATTGGCAGGATTGTTGGTTAAAATCTGTCTGAACCTGTCAGCAGCTTTCGAATATTGGTTAGACCTCATGGACAGGATCCCTAAATTGAACAATGCCAATTCGTTGGTCGGGTCCGTGTCGATTACCTCGCGCAACATCAAAATCCCCTGCATCGGGTTCTCTGTGTTCACGTAGGTCATCGCCATGTTGGCTTTGGCAGTCAACAGGCCAGGATTCTGGTCAATTGCTTTTTGGTAATATTCGCGGGTTTTGGAACCCAGGTTTTTGGCTTTCTGCTCATCCACCGCGAATCCATACGCCTCATAATAGCGGTCACCCGCACGCATCAGGTTTTCTATGGCAGGGGAGAGCAGGGCTACTTTTTCGGCGTAGAATGCGGCGCTGTCAAATTTTTGAAGCTTAGCAAACTCGTCCGAAAGCTTGATACCCGCGCCAACCTTGTCCTTGTCACCCGCCTGATTGAAGCCGCTTCTGAGCTGATCGACAACTTTCTGCTGATCAGGAGATAAAGCGGCTCCATCATGCGATTTGGAAGAGGATTCAGTTGCTCCTGCCGAAGCAGCAGCGGGTGCCGTTGCGGCCGACTGGCCCCTCTCCTTGTCCACATCCTTGCCCTTGTTGTTCACGACTACCTTCGGGAGGCTAAAAAGCGTTCCTACCAGTGCAACCGCAAGCACGCAAGAAAGTAAAATGGACTTTTTCATAAATCTTATAACTCAACCTTTTCAGGTAAATTACTTTTCAGCGACTGCTTTCAGTTTGTCACTTTCTTTTACCTGCTCGACAAAAACTTTTGCTGGCTTGAAGCTTGGTACAAAGTGCTCGTCAATAATCATGGAAGTTCCCTTTGAAATATTGCGGGCCACTTTGCGCGCACGTTTTTTGTTGATGAAACTACCGAAGCCTCTAACATAAAGGTTCTCACCATCAGAAAGTGAGTCCTTTACCACGGTAAAAAACGATTCTAGCGTTTGCTGAACGTCGCCCTTGTCTACGCCTGTTTTCTCGGAAATCTGTGCGATTACGTCTGCCTTAGTCACTTTGATTGTTTACTTTAAGTGGATATTATTTCATTAATTTACTTACTCCTGTAAATTTTGGGAACACAAAGGTACGGTAATTTTAATAAAACTTAAAAGGATGATCTTCCCCTTTTTTATATAATTCATTAAAAAACAGTGCACATAAGTGAAAATAATATGATACCGGACGATTTTGAGGTGATAGATTTTAACAGAAGGCTGAAATCCTGGTATCTTGAAAACCACCGCTCTTTACCCTGGCGGGAAACCAAAGATCCATATAAAATTTGGTTGTCGGAAGTGATCCTCCAACAAACCCGCGTGGCACAGGGAATGCCTTATTTTGAGCGATTTGTAGAACAATACCCTACCATATTTGACCTGGCAGCTGCCGATGAGCGCGATGTGCTGAGGTTGTGGCAGGGCCTGGGTTATTACTCACGTGCCCGGAACATGCATTTCACCGCAAGGCAGGTCGTCGGGGAGTATGATGGAAAATTTCCCGAAACATCCGAAAAGCTTTTGAAATTAAAAGGTCTTGGACAATACACGGCCGCTGCCATTGCTTCCTTCGCATTCGACGAGGTGGTGCCGGCGATCGACGGCAATGTGTACCGCGTGATGGCGCGGATTTTCGGCATTCAGTCGGATATGCTGAGTAATGAGGGGAAAAAGGAGTTTACAGCGCTTGCCAGGCAGCTGGTTTCGAAGGAAGACCCGGCTACTTATAACCAGGCGATGATAGAATTCGGCGCGCTGCAATGCGTTCCAGCGTCGCCTGATTGTACTGTTTGCATTTTCAACGATCGCTGTTTCGCCTACGAGCATCAAATGCAGGGGCAGCTACCTGTTAAAATCAAGAAGTTGACAGTAAAACACCGGTTTTTAAATTACTTCATTATTAAACAAGGCGACAGGCTCGCCATGTACGAGCGCCGCAGCCGCGACATCTGGAAAGGTCTCTACGACTTCCATCTCATAGAATCCCAAGCCGCCGCCACAACCCCTGACTCCCTGACTATATCTGACCCGGTTTTCCAAAACCTCCTAAAAAAGGGGCGACTGACCGAGGTCCCCAAAGTGTACTCCCACATCCTCACGCACCAGCGGCTGCAAGTGCGCTTCTGGTGGCTTGAAATTCCCGAAACCGAACGGATAGATTTGCCACATGGAATGGCTTTTTATAATCATGAAGAAGTCGAAGTGCTTCCAAAGCCGATCCTGATCGATACGGTTTTGCGGGAGGAAAATTACCTCTGACCGCCTGATCATTTCTGTCAGGAACAGGTTTGTAGAAGTAATGCGTTTGGTAAAATTGTGTTTTAAGTAATATATTTTTGCACTAAACACTTAATCAGTAGTAGTCATGGGAAGTTTCAGCTTGAATGCCAGCCAGATCGCCGATTATAACCGCGACGGCTATATCGTTGTGAAAAACTTGTTTTCTGCCGAGGAGGTAGGGAAACTATATGATACCGCGGTCGAAAATTCGGTGATGCAGAAGAATGCGATGGACCTGAACGACCAGTCGGGAAAGAAGACAAAACTTTCGCTATGGTTTACACCGGGTGACGATGTGTTCGGTTATCTGATCCGGAGTGAAAGAATGGTGAACTCGGTATGGCAGCTTTTGCAGGAGGAGAGCCAGGTCTGCCATTTTCATACCAAACTCATGCAGAAAGAGCCGAAAGTTGGGGGGGCCTGGGAATGGCATCAGGATTATGGGTATTGGTATAAAAACCAGTTCATTTTCCCGGATCAGCTTATGAGCGTGATGATCGCGCTGACGCCCGCCAATAAGGAAAACGGCTGTCTGCAGGTAATCAAAGGCTCGCACAAAATGGGCCGGGTAAATCACGGTTTTGCGGGCGAGCAGGTAGGCGCAGACATGGAGATGGTAAACCATGCATTGAAAACCATGGAGCTGATCTATTGCGAATTGGAGCCTGGCGATGCATTGTTTTTCCATAGCAACCTACTGCACCGCTCGGAGGCGAACCTTTCGGAGCATCCGCGGTGGTCGTTGATATCCTGCTACAATTCCCAATCGAACATTGCCTACTCCGAAACCTCGACTTCGTGGCGGGTCCCCGTTTCCATCGTTCCCGACCACGCCTTGCTGGAATGGAACGCGGGGTCGTTCGAGAATGCGGATTTTCTTAAAAAGGAGAATGATCCGGCACTCAAATCGACCGGTTGGGAGAACGAAGTCAAGACGTCTTAATCTTTTTCTGGTCATTGATAATCATGGAGCGTCAATTTTTGACAAACAACTCCTGACTATTAATGACAATACATGACTTGTTTTAAAATATTAAATTGATTGCTGATATGCAGAAGATCGCAATGCTGGGGTCCGGCTTTATCGGACGTTTTTATGCGGAATCCATTCACGGGCAGCGCGGCCGCGACCGCGTTGTAGCCATTTACGCCAGGCGGGAAGAAAGTGCCAAAAAATTCGCTGACGACTATGGTTGCGATTTCTGGTCGTCGAATATGGAGGAAGTGATCGCGCATCCCGACGTGAATATGGTCTGTATTGCTTTGCCGAATAATGTTCACGAGGAAGCGGTATTGCTTTGTGCCAAACATAAAAAGGCCGTGGTGTCGACCAAACCGCTGGGAAGAAATGGTGCGGAGGCATTACGAATGCTGAAAGCCGTTGAGGAAGCCGGGATCTTTGCGGGATATCTGGAAGACCTTTGTTATACCCCGAAATTTTTGAAATCCCTGGAAAGTGTGAAAAACGGTTCGTTGGGGCGCATTATCTGGGCCAAATCCCGCGAGGCGCACCCAGGCCCGCATAGCGAATGGTTTTGGGATATAGAGCAGGCCGGGGGAGGCTGTATCCTCGATCTGGGCTGCCATTGCATTGAAATATCCCGCAATTTTATTGGTAAGGACATCAAACCGGTTGAAGTAATGTGCTGGGCGGATACGCAGGTGAAGCCGATCGATGCTGAAGATCATGCCATTGCATTAGTCAAATACGAAAACGGCGCGATCGGCCAGTTTGAAGTGAGCTGGACGTTCCGAGGCGGAATGGATTTGCGTGACGAGGTAATGGGAACAGAGGGTACGATCTGGATCAATAACTTTTTGAGAACAGGTTTTGAAATGTTTACAACCGGGCAGAACCCGGATGGCGTCGGCGAGGAATATGTGGCAGAAAAGGCCGAAAGCAATACGGGGTGGTTGTTTCCGGTAGGTGATGAAGTGAATGACCTGGGGTATAATCACATGTTTACGGATATGTTCAACTCTGCGGAAAAGGGTACTGAGCCGGCGGAGAGCTTTTACGACGGTTATATCGTGAACGCGGTGATCGACGCGGCGTATAAATCAGCCAAAACAAAGCTTTGGGAAAAGGTAGAACTGCCGGTATGGCGTGGCCGCGAGGGCGTGCAAAAACCATCTAATTATACATCCTATAACGAAACGCACTACCTGATCAAGCAGGAGGTGACACACGACGGCCGCAACAAACTGATCCTGAAAGACAAAGTGACCGGAAAGATCACCGAGCAGGATATTTAACAGGCGTTTTCCACTGAATATGCCTATATTTAAGGTTGCAACAAACATTAACCGCATTCAAAATCATGGCAGGAAGCGTTAACAAAGTAATTCTGATCGGTAATCTGGGAAGCGATCCGGAGGTTCGGTACCTCGAAAGCGGATCGGCGGTCGCGAAGTTCAATATCGCTACTACCGAGACTTATACCAACAAAAACGGCGAACGGGTCGATAATACCGAATGGCACCGTATCGAGCTTTGGGAAGGATTGGCCAAAGTAGCAGAGAAATATCTCAAAAAAGGAAATCAGGTTTATATAGAAGGGCGCATCCGCACCGATACCTGGACCGATAAGGAAGGCCAGCAGCGGACGGGCGTCACGATCCGCGCGAATAGCATGACACTGTTGGGCGGTCCGTCGGGCGGCGGTCCGTCGGGCGGTAGTTCCGGCGGGGATTACAATCAGGGAGGCAACCAGGGCGGTTACCAGCAATCCGGCAATGCGCCACGCGCTAACAATGGGCCACGGCCTTCGGATCCGATACCGCCGTCGATGGCTGCGGGCAATGGCGACGACGACGATCTGCCGTTCTGACGCATTCAGTGAGATAGTGACGAATCCCGTTTAAAAATGTATTTGTGCCAGAATAGATACGGTTATTAAGCGGGATTCGCTACATTTATCTGATTGAATACCTATTTTGAACATTCTCTGAACTTTCGTGAAAGAAACAGAAGACAGTGACGACCCGCTTGCCCGAACGCGTACGGGGATTGATTTTCCCCAGAAAAGTACGCACCCCACTCTGGCAGGGGTTATCATACCCTTTGATTTCCTGGCCCCTTACGACTTTATTCTTGTCATTACCCTGCTGTTAATAGCCCTCTTTCTTTCGGGCGTCCGTGCTGCTTACGCCGCATCCGGTGCAATGGAAAACCCTTGGGAGCGGAAAGCGGAAGGCGAAAGTCAATTACCCACACGTATTCAGCAATTGGCGCTCTCGCTGGTCCAGCGTGGGATTACGCTGTTCGCACTACTGCTCGCGGCCCGGCTGGCGTGGTTGCAAATGGAGGCAGGCAATGAAGCAGTGCGTTGGGCGGTGCTGGCATTCCTGGTGATATGGATCTGGCTCGATGCAATAGTGCGTTATAACAGCGCACGTAAAGCGCAGGAGTTTATCCCGAAAATTTCGGGTCTTACTCAATTACTGATCAAAATATGCAAGCCGCTGACCCAGCCGATCATGAAGCTCGGGTATTCGTTTGGCGTACTTACACCCCAGGGCGGCGAGATTACAACCGAAATGCTCGAAGCCAAGGCTGAGAGTGAGGAAGAAACCGATTTGCTGCGGGGCCTGGCCAATTTCAGGCAGACCAATGCGCGGAAAGCCATGCAGGCCAGGGTACAGATCACGTCATTTGATATTGAACTCGATTTTCATGAGCTGATGGACCGGATCAATAAATCGGGCTACTCGCGGGTGCCGGTTTACCGGGATGATCTGGACCATGTTGAAGGCATTCTCAATGTAAAGGATTTGCTCCCGCATATCCACCTCGACGAGCATTTTCACTGGCAAAAGCTGCTGAGACCAGTCTACTTTATACCCGAAAGCAAGCGTCTCGACGACCTGATGAAGGATTTTCAAAACCGTCGCGTGCATATGGCGATCGTTGTCGACGAGTATGGCGGCACAAGCGGGTTGATCACCCTGGAAGATATTATTGAAGAAATTTTCGGGGATATTAACGATGAATATGACGAGGATGAGGAGGTCAACTATACGCAGGTTGACGAAAATACGTATGTCTTCGAAGGGAGGGTACTTATCAATGACCTTTGTCGCATCCTGAATCTGGAAACCGATTATTTTGATGAAGTTAGGGGCAACAGCGAGTCGCTGGCAGGGCTGTTGCTGGAACTCTTTTCGAGGCTTCCTAGGACGGGTGAAATCGCTACACACCGGGAGGTTACCTTCAAAGTACAGTCGGCCGACAAGAAGCGGATTAAAAAAGTGCGTGTGCTGGTGTCATAAAAAAATACAATTCGATTTTATTTACTCAGAACTTATTCTTAATTTTGCCCGGCAAATAACAATAGTTTATTTGCTATGAGCACAGACCCATCCAAAGTCCTCTTCGAGGCACTCACCTACGACGACGTTCTGTTAATCCCCGGTTATTCAGAAGTCCTGCCTCGTAACACCACAACTAAAACCAAGCTTACCCGTAACATCGAGTTGAACATTCCTATTGTTTCAGCTGCTATGGATACGGTAACGGAATTTGAGCTGGCCATCGCAATGGCTCAGGAAGGTGGTATTGGAATAATCCATAAAAATATGTCCCTGGAAGCGCAAGCTGAGCAGGTGAGAAAGGTAAAACGTTCTGAAAGCGGCATGATCCTCGATCCGATCACGCTGCTCGACACTTCGACACTGGGCGACGCGCACCAGATCATGCGCGAGTTCAAGATCGGAGGGATTCCCGTTATCGACAAAGATCACAAGCTGGTTGGTATCCTTACCAACCGCGACCTTCGTTTTGAGCGCGAAATGAGCAAGCCGGTAACCGACATCATGACGAAAGACAAACTCGTTACTGCTTCGGAAGGGTTGTCGCTCGACGATGCGGAGAAAATCCTGCAAGAGTACAAAATCGAGAAGCTGCCGATCGTAGATGCAGAATATCGCCTGACAGGTCTGATTACCTACAAAGACATTCTGAAACGCAAGTCACACCCGAATGCATGTAAGGACGAATATGGCCGCTTGCGTGTAGGCGCGGCAGTGGGCGTCACACCCGATTTGCTGAAACGCGTTGAAGCATTGGTGAAAGCGGGAGTAGACGTAGTAAGCCTGGACACCGCCCATGGTCATTCCAGAGGTGTAATCGACGCGTTGAAGTCCATTAAAGCACAATTCCCTAAACTGGATGTAATTGCCGGTAACGTGGCAACAGGCGAAGCTGCAAAGGCATTGGCCGAGGCTGGTGTGGATGCAGTGAAAGTTGGGGTTGGTCCTGGCAGTATTTGCACAACCCGTATCATTGCCGGTATCGGCGTTCCTCAGCTGACCGCGGTAATGTGGGCAGCGGAAGCTTTGAAAGGCACTGGTGTTCCGGTGATCGCTGATGGCGGTATCCGTTTCTCCGGCGATATGACCAAGGCATTGGCTGGCGGCGCAAGCACGATCATGATCGGTTCGATGCTGGCAGGTAGCGATGAAGCTCCGGGTGAGGTTGTGATTTACGAAGGACGAAAATTCAAAGCTTACCGCGGAATGGGATCGGTTGAGGCGATGGAAGATGGTTCGAAAGACCGTTATTTCCAGGATGCGGAGGACGATGTGAAGAAACTCGTTCCGGAAGGTATTGTTGGACGCGTACCGTTTAAAGGCAAAGTTTCCGAGATCATTTATCAGATGGTGGGAGGTTTGAAAGCCGGTATGGGTTACTGCGGTGCAGGTGACATCGAGTCGTTGCAGCAAGCGCAATTCGTGAAAATTACCTCGGCCGGTGTGAAGGAAAGCCACCCACACGATATCATGATCCAGAAGGAAGCGCCGAATTATTCGAGATCGTAAATGGTACTTCGGCTGTCGGCTATCGGCTTTCGAACTTGTTGATCTAATAAAAGATAAGGCGTTGCATTCAATTGCAACGCCTTATCTTTTATGCTTTATTTAAAATGTGACAGCAAACAAAAGCCGAAAGCCGAAAGCCGAAGTAATCCTAAGCCGCACTCGGTTTCGCGAACCGGCTTTTCAGGTAAGAGAAAATCATTGGGAGAATAGAAATTCCGATGATACCGAAGATCACCAGCTCGAAGTTCTTTTTCACGATGTCCATGTTTCCGAAGAAGTACCCGAGTAAAGTGAGGGTAGGTACCCAAAGCAATGCGCCGACGATACAGAAAACAATGTATCTCGAGTAATTCATGCTTCCTGCGCCTGCAACGAATGGTGCTACTGTCCGGACGATGGGTATAAAGCGCGCCATAATTACCGTGCTGCCGCCGTGTTTTTCGTAGAATGCTTCGGTTTTTTCCAGATACTCCCTTTTAAGGAATAGTATCTTCTGGCGTTTCTTGATCTGGCCGCCAAAGGTTTTTCCCATAAAATAATTGACGTTGTCGCCCAGCAATGCTGCGATAATGAGGATAATGATGATCAGCCAGACGTTCAGGCCGGTAGTTTCGTTAGCGGCAATGGCCCCTGCGGCAAAAAGCAGCGAGTCGCCAGGTAGCAGCGGCATGATTACCAGGCCGGTTTCGGTGAAGACAATCAAAAACAGAATGACATAAGTGAGTGTACCGTATTCTTCCACGATATTGAACAAATGCTTGTCCAAGTGAAGGAAGAAATCAATAAACTGAGTTAAAAATTCCATAGCTATACTTTAAGTTGACAATCTGTTTTACTGGTCTGCACTATTTGGAATCAATTTTCCACTTCTGTTTGGTTTTGGTATTCAGGAAGTGGTTGAACGTGTCACCGCGAAGGCCGAGACGGATCGTTTCGAGCGGGATCAGTTCACTTGGGGCAATGTTTCCGAGATTGACATTGGCGCCGAGCAGCTTCACGAACCATACTTGCTGAGATTTCTGGGGAGCTTCCCAAATCATATCTTCAAATGCGATCTCAGTAAGGATTTCCTCCACAAGTCCCTGACGGACTTCGCCACTTGCACGGAACAAACCTACATTACCCGACTCGCGGGCCTCGCCGATCACTTTCCAGGCGCCGGCCTGTAACTCCGATTTGATGAGCTGGATCCATTTGTAGGGAGGGATGATCTTGTTTTCATCTTTGGAACCTACTTCGGAAAGAACGGTAACCTGTTTGGAAAGGGTATGAATATATTCACATTTAACATCCTGCGGCATTTCAATGGAGCCATCAGATACCTCTGCGTGAGTAAGTTGGTATTTATCCAGTAATTTACGATAGTCGTCAAACTGGTTGCGGACAACGAAAGCCTCGAACAATGTTCCGCCAAAATACACCGGAATATTGGCGCTTTTATAAATCGCCAGCTTCTCGTCCAAATTAGGGCTTACGAAAGAAGTGGCCCATCCCAGTTTTACGATATCAATGTAAGACGATGCGATGGACAGCATATCTTCGGCTTCCCTGACACTCAGCCCTTTGTCCATCACCATGGTAAGTCCTTTTGTTCTGGGTTTCTGGGAACGCTCGGGAACCTGCGATAACGTAAAATTCATATATGAGTAAGCATTTATCTCTGGCAAAAAACTCCGGCAAAGGTAGTAATAACCTTCGATACGTAACAATAAAATCCATAGCATTGACTCGTAGCCATCAATTTTTCTATGATAATTACTATTTTTAAAAATCGCATTCATAACTATTCAATCTATCCTGCCATCATATGAATACACACACGCAGACCGACCCGCAAACTGAAAACAAGCGACTTTCTTTTCTCCGTCAATTTATCGGCAGGCCGATGGACCAGCACTTTTCTCCGGTAGCCAAATGGCTCAATGGCGTTCTCCTCTCGATTGAGGAAGGCGCAATGGAGGTAGAATACCATGTTCGGGAGGATATGTGCAACCCGATGGGCACATTGCATGGCGGCATTGCTGCCACCATCATGGACGATATTGTGGGGACGATGGTTTACGCGTTGGGGCGGGAGTTTGGCTTCACGTCCGTCAACCTGAACTGCGATTTTCTGAACCCGGCGGTAGTTGGAGATATGCTTGTGGCTAAATCGACAGTAATCCGGGCCGGGAAAAATATTATCCATGTAGAAGGCAAGCTGGTTAATACCCAGGGCCGGGTCATTGCCAAGTGCACGAGCAACCTTATTCAAACGGCCTTTAAATTGCCGCTTGTACCGGGGCAGTAAAGGGTTTCGCAGTATCTTTGTGATATGGAAAAACAATTCAGTGATTTGCCCGAGAGCCGTCAGCAACAGCTTATGGCCTTCGACCGTTTGTTGACGATCATGGACGAGCTCCGGGAACAATGCCCCTGGGACAGAAAGCAAACAATGGAAAGTTTGCGCCATCTTACGATCGAAGAAACCTATGAGCTTTCCGACGCGATTTTGAACAATGACCTCCCTGAAATCCGGAAGGAGTTAGGTGACGTTTTGCTGCATATTGTCTTTTATGCCAAAATCGGTTCAGAAAAGGCTGAGGGTATTGCCTATAATTTTGATATCAAGGATGTACTGCATGGTATATCCGATAAACTGGTTGCCCGCCATCCGCATATCTACGGCGATTTTGTGGCCGATACCGAAGAGGCTGTGAAGCAAAATTGGGAAAAGCTAAAATTAAAAGAAGGCAATAAATCGGTGCTTTCGGGGGTGCCCGCATCCCTGCCCGCACTCGTGAAAGCGATGCGCATTCAGGAGAAGGCAAGAGGAGTAGGGTTTGACTGGGACGAAAAGCAGCAGGTATGGGCCAAGGTGGAGGAGGAACTGCACGAATTCAAGCAAAACTTTAATATAGAAACCACCGATGTGATTGATCAGAAGGAAGCCGAAGGCGAGTTTGGCGACTTGCTCTTCTCATTGGTAAATTATTCGAGATTTGTAGACATAAATCCTGAAACGGCATTGGAGCGGACCAATAAGAAGTTCATCAGCCGGTTTCAATATCTGGAAGAAGCGGCCCGCGCAAACGGCAAGTCGCTATCAGATATGACGCTGGAAGAGATGGATGTTTACTGGAATAGGGCAAAGGAACTGGGGGTGTAAAAAATATCCTTCTACCTGGTGTTACCAAACTGCGAATGAGACGTATCAATGAAACAGCCACTTATTGGCGGTAGAATTTCATTTATACACTATAACTACATCCGCAAATGTACCTGGAACAACGCATTGAGCAACTTGAAAATGTTACTGTTGAACATGGAAAGCAAATTGAGATGATAGCAGCAGGATTAGCCACTTTGACTACTACGGTCAACAACGGATTTAACGAAATGCGGAATGAGTTCCGTCTCGTTAAATCGGACATTGCTGTACTGAAAGCCGACGTTGCCGTACTGAAAACCGATGTTGCTGTGCTGAAAACCGACGTCGCAGAACTGAAAACCGACGTTGCTGAACTGAAAACCGACGTTGCCGTTCTGAAAATTGACGTCGCAGAACTGAAAACCGACGTTTCTGTGCTTAAAACAGACGTCGCTCAACTCAAAACGGATGTCGTGGAAATTAAAGACCGCCTCGATAGGCTGACAATAGGCGTCGAGAGCCTAGTGGAGTTGATAAAGACCAAAATAATTTAATGTCGTCACATCATATTGTTCGGGAGAAGCAGGAGCCTGCTTTGATTATTGCAAATGGGGAGGCCTGCTCTCCGGAATTGTTGGGGCAGTTGCTGGAATGGAGTCCTTACATTGTCGTGCTGGATCATGCCATTTACCGTGTGCTGGACCTTGGTATTAAAGTGGATGCCTGGCTGGGCGATTTTGATGTTGCACATGATTTTGAAGCGGTTCGCGAGCGACAGCACCCGTTGGAGATCGTCGATACACCGGACCAGGATAAAACCGATCTGAACAAAGCGATAGAGTTCCTGGTCGGTCGCGGCTTTCCCGCTGCTAATATCGTGTGGGCTACCGGGCGCAGGGCAGATCACGCGATTACGAACATTACTGACCTGGTTCGCTACAAGGATAAAATTAAGCTTGTACTACTGGATGATTATTCAAAGATATTCCCGCTCACAGGCACTTTCGAAAAATGGTATACCGCTGGAACACCCATTTCACTAATACCAGTGGGGACAGTAGACGGCATTGAAACTGCCGGATTGAAATACAATTTAAACAATGAAACCCTGACGATGGGGCACAGAACCGGCAGCAGTAACGAAGCCGGGGCTGATGGCATGGTCCGGGTTTCCGCACAGAAGGGCGACCTTCTGATAATGGAATGCTGGGATTTATAGCGAAGCCTGTTTGGCCTCTTTCGCTTCCACGTAGAAGTTGCGGTCAACAGTGAGTGACTTATCGCCTTTTACTTTGAGTGTTTTCCAGTCGTTCGTCGGATAGAGAAATTCCTCTTTTCCGCTTGCAAGCTTCACCTTAACCGGCATGTCGAAGTTCTCAACGGTATTGATCCAGCGGTACTGAAGACCTTTGCCGGTGAAGGCATATTCCAAAACGGGTATCCGCACGTCCCGCAGATATTGATCGAAAACTTTTGAAAGGTTTCTTCCCGCCTGCTCGCTGATATAATTTTCTATCTGAGGGCCATCGACCGTCTGATGGTAGAAAGTTTTGTTTAGCCCGCGAAGGATCCGGCGCCATTTTTCATCGTCATTTACCACCTGGCGGATAGTATGGAGCATGTTTCCGCCTTTGTAGTACATGTCCTTCGACCCTTCCTGGTTAACTCCGTAGACCCCTACGATAGGAATGTCATTCGCAATGAGCTCCCTGGTGCCGATAACGTAATCTTCACCTGCCTTTTTTCCGAAATAATACTCCGTATAAAGGTTTTCGGAGTAGTTGGTGAAACTTTCGTGTACCCACATATCAGCCACGTCCTTATAGGTAATGTTATTCGCAAACCATTCGTGCCCGCTCTCATGGATGATGATAAAGTCCCATTTCAGCCCCCAGCCGGTATTAGAAAGATCGCGACCGCGGTAACCCATTTTGTACTCATTACCATAGGTAACGGAGCTCTGGTGCTCCATTCCGAGGTAGGGCACTTCCACCAGCTTGTAGCCGTCTTCATAAAAGGGATATGGGCCAAACCAGTGCTCAAACGCTTTTAGCATCTTCGGTGCCTGCTTGAATTGCTCCTTCGCCCTTTCCCGGTTCTGCGGCAGCACATAGTAGCTCAATTGCAAATCGCCTTTCTCGCCCTTGAATGTCTCCTTCCAGCTTGTATAGTTGGCCACATTCATATTCACGCCATAATTGTTGATCGGGTTTTTGACAAACCAGTTGAAAGTGTGCGAATTGTCGCTATTCTCGACCAGCGACCGCAGGTTTCCATTCGAGACGTCCGTCATATTCCTGGGTACGGTTATGCTGATGAGCATGCTGTCGGGTTCGTCGTACATATGGTCTTTGCAGGGCCACCATACGCTAGCACCCAATCCCTGGCAGGAGGTCGATATAATGGTATTGCCCTTGCCATCGGGTACCCATTGTACGCCACCATCCCAGGGAGGACGTTTGGCGAGGCGGGGCTTGCCGGTGTAAAAAACCTCTATGGATTCGGCTTTGCCGGTTTCCTGCTTTTTCTTTAATGTGATGAAAAATGCATTGCCATCACGGCGGTAGGTTAGCGCTTCGCCGTCCTGGATTACTTTGGTGATCTGCAACGGTTCCTGCAAGTCTACCTGCATGGTCTGGTAGGGTTTCAACACTTTGTAGGTGATCGCGGTGCTGCCGGTAAGCGTGCTGTCGTTGGCGTTGGGTTTTACGCTGAGATGGTAATAGGAGAGGTCCCACCATTCCCGTTCGGGTGTGATCGATCCCCTTAATGTGTCGGCGTGGGTGAATGCTTTTTTCTGCGCGAAAGAACCGAGTGAAACAAACAATAAGCAGATACCGGCAAGTGTCCTGAGCATTTGAATTGGGGTTAACAATGAAGTGTATTATTTATCGAGTATTTCCATGTCGTTCAGTTCCGGGCCGCCACCGCGATTGGCTGAACCGGCGGCTATGTATATTTTCCTGTTAAGCGAAACAGCTTGCGTACCATGGCGTCCCTGGTGAAGGGAAGGCAGCTTTTCCCACTTCTGGGTCTGCGGGTTGAACGCCTCCACCTCGCTGTGCGCCTCCACATGCGCGTCACTTTCTCCGCCTATTACCAGTATTTTATTGTTATAAGCGACGGTAGTGTTTCCCGCACGAAGGGTAGGGAGGTTATTTGAAGCATCCAGCGTCGCCCATTTGCCGGTTTTGAAATCATAAACATCCACCTCCCTGATCACGGTATTCAAAACCTGGTTGATACGTGCGGTCGACAGACGTCCGCCTGCTACGTAAAGCTTGTTATCCAGCACTGCCACCTGCACATGGTCGCGCGGACGCGGTGCGTCGGAGAGCGTTTTCCAGTTGCCGGTCGCCGGGTCGAACTCGTCGAACCAGGTAACCTGGCCGTCCCAGTGGCCGTCCTGGATGCCGCATACGAGGTAAATCTTGTCATTCAACACAAATGCACCTGCCGCGCCACGTCTCCGGTTTTCGGGAATGGCGGCTCCTTTACGCCATTCATTTTTGACAGGATTGAAAATATAAATGTCCGGAATCGGTACCTCGTGCGGGTAACCGCCAGTGAATGCGCCTAATACGTAAATTTCATTTTTATAGGTAACCGCCTGGAAATGGCTCATTTCGAGTGGCGAGGGGGCAAGGCTCGACCACGCGTCTTTTTTGAAATCATATTCATCCACCGGCTTGATACCGCGCCCTCCTAATAAATACAATTTTCCATTCGCGGTAGCCATCGCGTTTTCATGTCGTTTCTCAGGCAAATTCTCCGGTTCGGAGACCGTCCATATCTGCGCCGATCCCTGCAATGCGATTGCATTCAGCGCGATCAGCAAGGCAGCTTTGTGAAAGAGTGGTTTCATGTCGATTTACGTTTAGAATGGCGCATTATCTGCTTTTCAAAAACGATATCAAGGTACAATTATATTCCATAAAACAGAAAGACCGGCTTGCGGCCGGCCTTTCTGTGAATTTTAGCTAAAAAGCGGTTAATTTCTGTTGGATAAGCCTAATGCGGGGCTTTCAAATCCCAGCTTTTTTAAGCCTTGCTGTACCTCGGGGTCTTTCATAAACAGCTTCCATAGCAAGCCCGTCCGGTAATTCTCGATCATCACGATAATCGGTCCCTGGTCGATGGCCAGGTGCGATTTGGCATACCAATTCTGCGATTCGTTGAATGCATCGGTAAAGCCGTATTCCGACCAAATTTTGTCGCCCAGATCATCGTAAAAATGGCGCAACGCCTTCATTGACTGCTCCGGCGTATAGGGGAAAGACGATAATGCCGCGGTAGGTGTGATTGTTCCGAAATCGTTCGTCGGTGAATGCGCATTATAGCCGTTGTACGTATCGCTCGCGGTCAACCCCCAGTTGTTTTCGCCATATCCCTTAAATTTGCCCGGATTGGCAACGCAATGCTTGTAGTTGATCAATGAATGGTTCACATTTTGCTCCCAGTAATTGGCATACTGATCTTTCAAATGGCGCGGATCGAGGCCGAGGAACGAGTAGTGGGTAAAAAATAGTGGCCCGCCATATTCGAACCCGAGGGGCAGTTTTACGCCATAATATTCCTTTCCATTACGGAAATGGTCGCTTTGCGCCCAGCATTTGTCGTAAACCTGACGCGTAATCGGGTAACGCGGGGAGGAGGCGCCCATAATGTAGGTGATCAACGTCTCATTGTAGCCGCGTAACTCGAAGTTCATCGCCCAGCCGTTGTTGGGGCTCCAATGCCAGTAGAGCTGATTGGGATTTCCGCGGGTGTACCAGTCCCATTCAGCCTCGTTCCAGATCCAGGTAATGCGGCTGCGGAGCTCTCTTTCGAGATCATTGTTACGGTCGAAGTATTGCCTTACGGCAAGTAACCCCTGGAAAAGGAAGGAAGATTCTACGAGGTCGCCGCCATCGTCTTTGCGGCCGAACGGGATGATTTTGCCCGTTGCGCCGTTGAGCCAGTGTGGGAAAATGCCGTGGTAATGATCGGCTTTCGAGAGGAATTTGACCATTTTCAACAATCGTGCAGCAACAGAATCGCGCGGCTGCCATTGCCTTTCCGCCGCGACAATCATCGCCATCACGCCAAAACCGGTTCCGCCGATGGTACAGACTTCGTCACCATAGTCGAATGCAATGTTGCTCCGCTCGCGGGCCAGCCCGCTTACGGGATGGCCAAATTCCCAGAAATACCGGAAAGTCTGCTTCTGAACAAGTTCCAGCAGTGCGGTGTCCGACAAATTTTTGGGCCGGTCGGCCGGGTTGAAGGCCGCCGGTTTTACAGCCGTTGATTTCTTTTTCTGCGCCCGGCAGTCTACCTGCGAACCTGCCAGCAGTGTAAGGCATAGTAGGAGTTGGAAGTATAGCTTCATAGTCGAGTAATATTTTAATGGAAGTATGTTAAAGCGCCGGACTGCTGAATCCGAGCTTTTTGAGGCCGGCCTTGACCTCCGGGCTGCTCATGAAAAGTTTCCATGGCAATGCCGTGCGATGGTTTTCGATCATGATCACGATCGGCCCCTGGTCGATGGCGAGATAGGAATCGGCAAACCACAACTGGTCCAGCGAGAATGCGTCATGGAAACCGTACCCTCCCCAAAGCTTGTCCCCAAGCTTGTAGTAAAAGAATTTCAATGCTTTCATCGACTCCTCAGGTGAGTATGGGAATGCGGATAAGGCAGCCGTGGGTGTGATCACGCCCTTGTCGTTGCTTGGCGAGTTGGCATTGTACCCGTTCGGGATGTCGCTGGCGGTAAGCCCCCAGCATTGGTCGTTGTAACCGTAGTATTGCTGTGGATTGGCCTTGCAATAGTTGTAGTTGATGAGGGTATGGGCCTTGTTTTGGGTAAAATAATTGGCAAAGCGGTCGGTCAGGCCGGTTGGGTTTAAGCCTAAAAATGAATAATGCGTGAAAAATAACGGCCCTCCGAGCGGCTCGCCGAGCGGTAATGTGATCCCGTAATACTCCTTCCCGTTTGTAAATGTGCTGTTACCTGCCCAGCCATTGGCATAAACCGTTTGATCGATGCCATGGGTAGGCGACGAAGCAGCCAATGCATAAGTGATCAGGCATTCGTTCCAGCCTCTGATCTGATGGTTCATTTCCCAACCATAATCGGGGCTCCAATGCCAGTAGAGCACATTTTCGTTGCTTTTCCGGAACCAGTCCCATTCCACTGCCTCCCATATTGCATTGATATCAGTCCGTAAGGCAGTTTCAGCCGCATTACTATCACTGAAATACTGTCGGGCCGTAAGCAATCCCTGTATCAGGAAAGAGGTTTCGACCAGATCGGCTCCATTGTCTTTGGTACTGAATGGTATTACCACGCCGGTAGCGCCATTCAGCCAGTGCGGGAATGCACCATGAAATGTCTGGGCCTTTTTCAGGAAGCCGACGATTTTCTGCATTCTTTCCAAACCCTGGACCCGTGTGATGAACTTCCGCTCAATAGCGATGGGAATAGTCATAATGCCAAAACCGCTGCCGCCGGATGTTACGACGTCGCCGGACGTGTTGCGCTCCCGTGCAAGCCCACTCACAGGATGCGCGAATTCCCAGAAATACTTGAAGGTTTGTTGCTGTACCAGGGTCAGCAGGGCTTCGTCGCTGATCAGGGGGAACTTGTCGGACGAATCCAGCGCGGTTACCAGTTCTACCTTTACCTCACTCAGGAGCATTCCTCCGGCTTTGGACTTCAGGGCCTTTGTGGCAACAACTGTATAGCTTGTAAGGTATTTTAAATCGGAGGAGGGCGTGATTACCACCGAGCTGTCGCCATTTTCAAGCGTTGACGTAAAAGTGATTGCCTCACCCGCAGCGGATTGAAAAGTAACCCCGCTTGTGATAGTCGCGTTATCGAGGGGGGCGGAGAATGTAAACCTGATTTTTGGTTTCAGGTTTACATCATTGTATTTGAACCCGGAATAGGCGCCATTCACTTTCAGACTATTGAATCCGAATGAGGCCGGTATTCCGGGAGTGGATGGCCCGGGGTCTTCCTTTTCCGATTTACAGGAAACCCCGAGCCAGATGATTGAACACAGCAAAAGAAGTGGTTGTTTCCACAGGTGTTTAAAAGGCATTATTTCCCTCTTGATTCCAGTTTGACAAGTGCATCCACTTCGGCATCTTTTAAAGCAACATTGTAAATCCGCACTTCGTCGAGCAGGCCGGTCAGGTAGCTTGCCCAGTCCTGGGCTGCGGCTCCTGTGGTAAGGCTGGGCTTGGTCTGGAATTGCACGGTGCCAAATACCATTTTACCTGGGTTCTTCCATTTTAGCTCTCCAAATTTGGCTACCGTTGTAGTAGCTGTTTTCGAGCCATTCACATATATATTGAAAGTTGATGAAGTGGCATCGTAAGACAATGTAATGTGCGTCCAGGAGTTATAGAGGTTTACAATGCCCTCTTTGGCAACCCAGGCGTCGACCTTGTCATTCTGGATGTGAGCCTTGAAAATGCCGTCGGTCTCGGTACCGCCGTTTTCAAAAAAGGTCTCGATATTTCCCCAGAAGCCATCTGTTTGGGACAAACCCACCAGCCCGATAATGCCGCCCGCAGCTTTGGTCGACGGACTGTTTACCCAGTATGTCATCGTAAAGCTTTTTAATCCCAGAATGGCGGCCGTCGGGTTGAAAAGTACGTACCCGTCTTTGGCGCCTTTCATGGCTTGACCTTTCAGACCGTTGGCGAACGTAGTGCCGGTATTGGTCCCGGCGGTATTGGAAACCACGTCGGAGTAATTGCCGTCGAAAGGGAAATGCGCCACCAGGTTTGCCTTCGCGATTTCGTCGGAGCTGGTAAAGCCCCCGATCGTCACGCTGGGAGCGTAACTTTCGGGATCGAATTTTTCATAGCAAGAGGTCACCCCGAGCACCGTCATTGCACACAATGCCACGGTCAGTTTATTCTTAAAAGTTTTCATCGATAGATCGTGGTTTGGATTAATAACCTGGATTTTGGGTCAGCACGCCTGCGCTAAGGTCGATTTCGTTCTGGGGGATCGGCCATACTTCGTTTTTCCCGGCTTTCCAGCCTTTGGGGCCGAAGATTTCGGTGGCGCGTCCCTGGCGGATCACATCGAAATAGCGGTCGAATTCCATGGCCAGTTCGGCGTGGCGTTCGTTCCAGATCGCGGTGCGCAACGCGGCCTTGTCGGTAGTGGTAACTTTTGGCAGGATGGTTTTGCTGGCACCTCTCGCACGGGCACGGACGAGTTCAAGTGAAGCGAGCGCCTGGGTAGTGTTGCCGACTTCGTTGGCGGCCTCCGCATTCATCAGCAGTACCTCCGCATACCGGATCACACGCACATTCTGCTGCGAACCTTCATTGAAGCCCGTTACGTACTGTTTGAATGGCACATACGACTTCTGGTTATACATCGGGTTGTCGCCTGTTGCAGGAATAGCGTCACCCGCCGGTGTTGTTTCGCCCCGGAAGATGATCGTCGCGTCCCTGCGTGGGTCGCCCGCTTCGAATGATTTCGAAAGCGCTTCGGTCGGGACATTGAAGCCCCAGCCGCCACCTGTTACACCGCGAACACCTTGTACCTGAGAGTACTGTGAGTTGGAAGCATCCTTGTTGGAAGGTATCAGCTCGTTCTGGATTTCGAATATCGATTCTTTGGAATTTTCATTGGCCACGCGGAATGATGCCTCGTAGTCGGAGACGAGGGAATACTGCCCTGAGTTGATAACCTGGGTAGTCAGGTCGAAAACTTGCTGCCATTTGCCCTGGTACATAGAAACCTTCGCATGAAGCGACTGCGCCGCACCTTTGGTAACACGACCGAGATCGGCGGCGGCGTAGTTTTGCGGCAACACAGCCGCAGCTTCGGTCAGGTCTTTTTCGATGGCTGCGTACACGTCCGCTTTGGGTGTGCGCGGCAGATTGTATTCGGTAGCGTCTTTGGGCAGGCTAAGGCGCAATGGCACGTCGCCGAAAGCCCTGACGAGCCTGAAATACGAGTAAGCGCGCACAAATTTCGCCTCAGCAAGATATCTCGCCTTCAGGTTGTCATCCATGCTGATCGCCGGGATGTTGCCGAGCACCTGGTTGGCGTAATTGATATTCTGGTATTGTCCTTCCCAGAATCCGCCAAGCTGCCCGTCGGTGGAGCCTACTGTGAAAGTGTCATACAGGTTGAAGAAAGTCGCATCCGACGGCGTGCTTCCTTTTTCAGCATCGTCGGAACCTATACTTTCCAGGGCAATGGGCGCAAAAGCGGTATTGTTCCAGCTTCGCAAATTGGCATACATCGCATTCACTGCCTTGGTGGCATCGGCTTCGCTTTCCCAGAAAACGGCACCGGCCTGTTTTCCCTGCGGATCGACGTCGAGGAAGCTGTCGCTGCAAGAGGAAGGGAGGATCAGGAGCGCTGCAAGCCCCAGGTATAGCCCTTTCTGCTTCAAATTGGTTTTAAAATTTATATTTTTCATATCGCTTGTGATCTTAGAAAGTGACATTAATACCAAAGTTGTAAGTCGCTGAAAGCGGGTACACGTTGGCGTCGATACCGGCTTGCGTCGGTTTGTTTTCGTTGGCTCTTACTTCGGGTGACAGGCCTTTGTATTTAAAGAAATTCAAAGGATTCTGCGCATTGGCATACAGACGCAGCTTGCGAAGTTTCAACCTTTCGTTGAATGCCTGCGGGAATGTATAGCCGATTTGTGCATTTCTAACCCGGAAATAGCTGCCGCTTTGGACAAAGAATGTGTTTGGCAGGTAGTTCTGGCCTCCACCGATATTGGCGGAAGGGTAGGTGTTCGAAGTGCCTTCACCATGCCATCTGTTGTCGTAGAAGTCTTTGGTGAAGTTCTCGTTACCATAACGCCAGCCCATATTGGCATTATAAATATCCACTTTGGCTACCCCCTGGAAGTCAAGCATCAGGTCGACGTTTTTATAAGTCCAGCTGGTGTTGATACCGTAGGTGAATTTCGGGTTAGGGTTACCGATTACCTGGCGGTCGAGGCCGGAAATGTTTCCGTCGGGCACGCCGTTCGTTCCGCTGATGTCGCGGTATTTGAAATCACCTGGTTTTGCATTCGGCTGGGCAGAATTCTTGATTTCTTCCTCATTCTGGAAAATACCATCCACTACATATCCGTAGAACGAGCCGATCGGGTCGCCTACGCGGGTGCGTGTGGCGAGCGCGCCGCTGGTAAGGCCTACGCCGCCATCATAAATAGGATTGGCACCGGACGATACGGAAAGAACTTTGTTGTTGTTGACCGCTCCGTTTAAGCCGATGCTGTAAGAAAGGCCGTCGGTGATATCGTCACGCCAGTTCAATGCAAATTCAAAACCCTTGTTCTGGAAGTTGGCCTGGTTGCCCACGATCCGGCCCGAGCTGGTACCGATTGAAGTCAAGACGGGAATGTCGAAGATCGCGCGCTCGGTTTTCTTGATATAATAATCCAATTCAACCGTCAAACGCGATTTCAGGAAGGAGGCCTCGATACCTGCGTCGGTACCTACCCCACGTTCCCAATAGGTGGTAGGAGGGATGATAGAGTTAATGCTGGCACCGGTGTTCAACTGGCCGCCGAAGATCGCCGCCAGGCCGCCGCCGGTCGCTACCGTGAGCGTCGACAAGTTGGAAGGCACGGAAGCATTACCGATTTTACCCCAGCTACCGCGGATTTTCAGGTTATCGAAAATCGTCTGGCCTTTCATGAAGTTTTCATTGCTGATCACCCAGCCAGCGCCCACAGAAGGGAAGTAGCCCCAGGCATTGCCTCCCTGGAAGAATTTAGATGAACCATCGGCGCGGAGTGAAGCATTCAGCATGTAGCGTTCACCGAAAGAGTAATTCACACGACCGAAGTAAGAAGCGTAAGTTCCAAGATCTCCTTCGTCTTTCACGTTACGGCCGTCGGCGCTACCCAATGCAAGGTAAAGGTCTCCCTCGCTTGAATAAGGTACGTTCAATGCATTGGCAGTGAGCTTGTACGATTGGTCACGCTGAGCGGACTGGCCCAAAAGGGCAGTAATGCTGTGCTGGCCGAAATCTTTGGTATAGGTCAAAGTATTTTCAAAGATCCAGTAGCGTGTTTGCGGCCTTACGAATTCTAGGAAGCTGGTGGTGTTGCGTTGCTTGAAGGTGGCAACGTATTGCGGCACATAGGTGCGGGTTTCATCCTGTCCGTAACGCCCGCCAAGGCTGGTGCGGAATGTCAGGCCTTTCAATATTGACAATTCTGCATAGGCATTACCGGTCAGAAGCGTCTTTTTGGTATTCTGGTTATAGAAATCCACTGTAACCTGAGGGTTGAAGTTGTTACCGTCACCCAGGTTGTAATCGGTAGGATCGCCATAAGTGCCGTCCGCATAATAAACCGGCACGACGGGACCTGCTGCATATAACTGACGGAAAATGCCGCCCGCCTCGTCTTTCGATTTACTGAAAGAACCGGTTGCCGAATAGCCTACTTTCAGGCTTTTCAAAACCTGGAAATCATTCTGCAAACGGGCTGTGTAGCGTTTGAAATTGTTCCTTTCGACGATACCATCCTGATTCAGGTAACCGAGGGAGAAATTGTAGGTCGATTTTTCACCACCGCCGCTGATTGAAAGCTGGTGGTTGGTCACGAATGCATTGCGTAGAATCTGGTGGTACCAGTCGGTGCCCTCGCCGAACTGCGTAGGATCGAGGATATCCGATTTCCCATTGACGCGGCTCAATTCGTTGATCATCGTGGCATATTCATTCGCATTCGCCATTTTGATCTGGTTGGTCACTTTCTGGTAACCAACAAAGCCGTTGTAATCGATGATCGGCTGTCCTGATTTCCCTTTTTTAGTAGTAATTAAAACTACCCCGTTAGCTGCGCGCACACCATATATGGATTGGCTGGATGCGTCTTTCAGGATGTTCATGCTTTCGATATCGCCCGAATTCAGGAAGCTGATATCGTCGAACCACACACCGTCGACCACATACAATGGGTTAGCACTTCCATATGCCGTTCCGACACCACGGATACGGATCTGCGGTGCCTCGCCCGGTTTACCAGAGTTGTTTATCTGCACACCGGCAACCTTGCCTTGCAAACCGCTGACAGCGTTCATAGATGGTTGCTTGGAAATCTCGGCTCCTTTGATTTGAGTGATAGCTCCTGTAACGTCGAGTTTTTTCTGAGAACCGTAACCTACGATCAGTACTTCGGTCAATGCTTTGGCATCTTCCTGCATTACGATGTTCAGGGTAGCCTGGTTGCCCACGGTGATTTCCTGGGTAACCATTCCGATCATCGAAAAGACGAGCACGGATTGTGGTGACGGAACTTTTATGGCGTAGTTACCTTCGGCATCCGTAGGGACACCGGTAGTAGTGCCTTTGATGAGCACGCTGGCGCCCGGCAGCGCCGAATTGTCGGCACTCGAAGTGACTTTCCCGGTCACATTTATTTCCTGCGCATAGGAGAAGCCCCCTATTGCCAGGAAAACGAGCATGTACAGTAATCGTACAATAGTTTTCATCAGTTTCAAATTGGTGATTGAATTATTATAAGAATTTATTGACTTCAAAGTTAGCTTCGAAGGAGGGGAGGAATCAAAAAAAGCACTACATCACCACTACATCAATGAGAATAATGCAAGGTTTGGTTGAATAATTAAGGGGCTGGTGCAGGATTAGTGCAATTGCTTCAAATGTCCATCATAAATTGTACCAGATTGGCATCTACGCCTAATCCGAGCTTTTTGCGCAGGCGGTAGCGCTTAATTTCCACACCGCGCACAGAAATTCCCAGAACGGGAGCCATTTCTTTTGTGGAAAGATTCATGCGAAGACAGGCCGCGAGCCGGAGTTCCGATGGGGATATGGTAGGGTATATCTGCCGGAGCCGTTTGAAGAACTGTTCGTGCACTTCATCGAAGTTCTGTTCGAACAAAACCCAGTCGTCCTTGCCGGCTACGTTGCGTTCGATACTGTGCAGGAGTTTCTGATAATGGATGTTGGGAAGCTGCTGTCCCATTTCGGCCTTCACCTGTTTCAGCTCGTCGCGGATCTCTTCCAGGATCTCATTCTTCCGAACAACGTTGATCGCCACGTTGCTGAGCTGCTGGCTTTTGCTCTGAATGTCGCTCTGAAGTTTTTCATTCTGAATCTGCATGATTCGCCTTTCGCTGGAAAGGCGTTGCTGGCGTAGCTTTTCCTCCTGCTCCTCGATCAGCTTGCGGCGATGGCGGGCAAGCCGTTTTTCCTGGTAAACGATGAGCGCGGCCAGTGCCACGGCAATGCCAACGGCAAAGAGGATCTTGGCAAACAAAGTTTCGCGCCAGTAAGGCTTCACCCCGAAATGGTAAGCGCCAATGGTGTCATTGAGGTTGCTCCGGATCTCAAAAATATAGTCGGTCGATTCCAGGTTCGTGAATTCGACAAAACTCTGGTCCGTCCACTCCGACCATTGATCGGTCAGGCCTTTTAGCCGGTATTTGTATCGCACGTTCTGGCCGTAGACCGGTAATGCGAATGCAATGCGCAGCGAACGCACCTCTGCGGGAAGCGAGGGAGTCCCCGAAGTTGCGAATGTTTCGTTGAGGTTACGAAGGTTAGCTACTTTACGGATCACCGGCGGCCCGGCGGCTTCGTTCTGCTCGTCACGGGTCTTTCGATTGTATAATGCGTAGCCATTGTCGAGGCAGAAGAAATAATATTCCTCCGAGAGTGGCACGACGGTCTCGCTGTTGCGCACAAGCGAGAGCGGGAGGATCCTCGTTTCCTTACCTGGCTGATAGAATGCCACGCGGTTCATGAAAACTTTGAACCAGTCGCCATGCAGGCCCGTCCTGACTTTGTAATTATCTTCTTCTTTCGAAAAATCGCTGCTGGGAACGAGCCTGCCGGCGGGATTTGGCTGGAAGAACGCATTGCCTGAGCGCACACGTACCTGCCCGTTGAGCCATTGAACTACCTCCACCGAAAATTCGCTGGGTAGATCCCGAGGTGCTTTGAATTCCTTCCAGGCCAGCGCCGAATCGAGTGCGGGTGTGAGTTTGGTCTGAAACAGCCCTTTGTATGCATGCCCCAGCCAGAATGTACCCGCATTGTCCCGTACGATCTGACGGATCGGGATCGGTACGGAATTTTTGACGGGGTAAGCGTAGGTCCACACACCTTTTGCGTCCTTCCGATACACGTGCAACCCTACGTAAGCCCCCTGTAAAAGAAGCGTGTCCCGGCCGTTCCTGACCGGTAGGAACATCCAGCCGCCATTGATATTCGAGATTTTGGTCACTCTGTTGCCCTCAATGCGATAGGTGGCATCGTTATGGCCGCATAGTAGCTGGTCGTCGATTACTTTGAGCGCCCAGGTCTGGCCTTCGAGGCCCCGAACGGGGCGGAATGGCTCGGGAGAGAGCCATTTTTTTACAAATACCCCCTTGTTTGAGCCTACGTAGAGGTTTCCGCGCCAGATCGCCGCCGCATACGTGGATCCGAGCGGATTGTCGCTGGTTTGGTAAGCGATGATGGGAGACGACATTTTGACCATATCGATCCCCTGGTCCAGCCCGATCCAGAGTTGTTGCCGCGCGTCCTCTTTCAGAGCGAGCACCGTGTTGTTTTGCAGTCCGGTTTCTTTATTGAACTGGTACCTTAATACCCCACTTTTGGATACTACATAAACCCCATTCTGGATTGTCCCGAAAACGATACTGCTATCGCGGCTCATGACGATCGCGCGATTGACGATGTTTCTCTTCAAATCTTCGGAAATGGCGATGTTCCAGGGAGCCAGTGTGCCATTTCGCCAGGTGTAAAGCCCGTGTTTCGTGGTGGAAATAAGGACACCACCGTTGGAGTGTGGTAATATGGAGGATATAATGGTGGGCGAAAGGCTTTCCGTACCGGCCAACGGTTCGAATTGCTCTCCTTTCAATTCGTAAATACCCCGGCCGATTGACTGGACTAAAACCCGGTTTTGGACAAACCGCATGAACATGATATTGCCCGGGCTTTTGATTTCTTTCAGACTTTTACCGTCGTAGCGGTAAATCACTGAGAATGACTGAAAATAAATGTATTCGGGGGTTTTAAGGATATGCCAGATTTCTTCTGTTTTCAGGCTCGCGAAACCCGCTTTCTTGCTTAACGAATAATATTTTAGCTGGCCGTCCGCTTCTTTTTTCCAATATCCGAATTCCGAAAAACCGCCTACGTAAATGCGTTGCTCGGCCTGGACAGTCCGGTTCAGGACTTTTCCACCGGTCTGATCCGATGTTTGCTCGTCGTAAAGCGCAGCACGGACAATCTGGCCGTCGGGCAGGGGATAGAGTTTCCATGAAGCCCCGTCGTGTTCCAGCAAACCATCCGAATTGGCAGAATACATGATGTCATCAGCGCTTTGGCTCATGTCCCAATTCTGATTGTGGGCTTTGTAAAGCGAGGCCGGATAGTTGATCAGCGGAGGGGTTTCCTGGGCAAAGGAGGGCAGCAAAATTGTCGCCAAAAAGAGTATGGCAGCAGCGCAACCCGCCTTATATTTGAAGGCCCGGCTTGGGAAATGACTTTTTGAGAGTCGTTTTTCTGCCGTGTTCAATATCATTTTCAATTAACTATTAATGTCGTTTTCAGCTCTTTAAGAAGGGTTTGCTACGGTATTAGTGCATGTAACTCAATAGTACCTTAAATGAAAAAAATCCTTTCCCTCATACTTCTCGGCACCTCTGCCGTTACCGAGCCGGTCATGTCGCAAAGCGACAACAAGAGAAATGATATTCGTTACAATCTTAACGAATCCGGTTCACATTATGTGAAATTCACATTCACGAATCAGGTATGGCTGCGGTTGAACGACAATAACCCCGGTACCACCGTTTTGAGTGATACTAAAACAAACACTTTCGATATAGGCCTTCGCCGTACGCGCATGCAGCTGTTTGGCCAGCTCACCGACCGGATATTTTTTTACACGCAGTTTGGAATGAATAATTTCAATAAGGTAAGCGCATTTCCGGCCTACAATACCGTCGGGACACCCAGCCAGCGGAAGATCGCGGCGTTTTTCCATGATGCGGTCGGGGAATATGAAGTGCAGCGGAAAGGCAACAGTTTCATTCGCTTCGGCGGCGGTCTCACGATCGTGAGCGGCTTCTCCCGCTTTTCGCAGCCCAGCATCGGCACGATCATGACTATGGATGTACCCGTTTTTGCGCAGGCTACTGTTGACCAGACCGACCAGTTTTCCAGAAAACTGACCGTTTACAGCCGCGGGCAGATCGGTAAGCTCAATTATCGCATAGGGGTAGCCGATCCGTTCCCGGTCGAAACCAGCGGTTCCGCACCAGCGGCGCTTAACCAGAACGCCGTTTTCTCGCAACGCAAAAACAGTAAACAATTTCAAGGCTTGTTGATTTACAATATTTTCGATACCGAAGACAACACGACACCAGGCTACATGACCGGCACTTATCTAGGCAAACGCAAAGTCCTGAACGTAGAAGCGGGCATTACTTCCCAAAAGAACGCGACCTGGCGCAAGGAAGCCGTCGACACACTGTACAGCAATTTGACGCTCTGGTCGGTGGCTGCATACCTGGATATGCCTTTGAATGCTGCTAAGGGAACTGCATTGTCGGCCTATCTGGGTTATTTTGGAACAGATTATGGGAAAGGTTACCTCCGCTACAACGGTATTATGAACCCTGCAACCGGTACCACGCAGCCTATCACGAGCGTGGGCGGCACGCACGGGAACGCGTACCCTATGTTCGGGACGGGTAATGTGATTTACGCACAGGCGGGTTATAAGCTAAAAGAAGGCCTGCTGGGCGATCAGGGCACATTAATGCCTTATGCTTCGTTACAGCGGGGAGATTATGACCGCTTGCAGGATGCGGCAAATGTGTATAACCTAGGTGTCAACTGGCTGATCAAGGCACATAATGGCAAGCTGTCGCTTAATTATGAGAACCGACCGGTCTATAAAACGGCTTCGGTGGCTAACGAGTTAGCGAAAAACGGTCGCAAGGGCAGCTGGACATTGCAGTATCAAATTTCGATCTAAAAAGCAGCTACTCCGGGTCCTTTCAAACCCGGAGTAGCTTAAAATCGATTATCCTAAAAATTAAAATTGATCCTTGCGAACAAATACCGGCCGTTGAAACCCATCTGCTGAACACGGCGCGAGTATACGAAGCGGCCCGAGCTGACATTGCCCGAATGCGTGTGCTTGTCCTGGTAAACATCCAACACATTGTTCGCGCCGATCGTCACGCCGATACCTTTCACTACATCATAGCTCAATGCAAGGTCGGTTACCATTTTGGCCCCGAAGGTTTGGTCGAGTGTCTCCTTCTGCCCGGTCAATGTATTTACCGGCCATGAATCGGGCTTGCCGGGGTCGATGGTCGGATCGCGGTAGCTTACTTCCCCAAACCGGACACCCCGGAGCATTGCCCCAAACTTACCCGCCTTATAGTTGAGCGTCATGCTTTGCTTATTTCTCGGGCTTGCGATTTCGAACCTGCTCAAATCCTCCCGGTTGAAATAGGTATTGACCTGATTGGTCTGCACCAGAATGTCCGACGCATGGATAATAGGCTTGCCATCGGCGCCTTTTTTGACCTTGTTTTGGATAAATGTCCCGGCGAGCACCGCCCGTAGAGACTGGTTGCGTCCGAACCTGGTATTGTACGAAAGCACCCCTTCGATCCCGCGGGAGCGCGTATCGACCGCATTGGAAAAGAAATTGGCCGTTGTCGCGTTAGCTGCCGCGAGCTGGGCTTTCAGATTCGCATTGCCGCCGTCATTGAAATTATTGGTCAGTACAATACGGTCGTCGATATCGATCTGGTAGGCATCCACTGTCAGTTCAAATGCGTTGCTGATCTGAATGGTGGTACCGACGGTAAAGCTCTGGGAAGTTTCCTGTTTGAGTTTCGGTATGCCGAGGATTTCGGCGGGCTTGCTGTCGTTGGTGAATGTACCGCTTTCCTGCGCCACCTGCTGGCCGTTTTGGGTCACGAAAAGCGTATTCGTCTTGGCATAGTAACGCTGCTGTAACGACGGAGCCCGGAAGCCGCTGCTGGCCGAGGCACGTAATGCGATGCCGTCGGTGATTTTGTAGCGGGTCGAAACTTTGTAATTGAGTGTATTTCCAAAATCGGAATAGTTCTCGAAACGAAGGGCCGCGCTGACGACCCACGCCTTGAAAATATCCTGCTCGAGATCCAGGTAACCCGCCACGCTATGGCGGGAATGCGAGCCGGCATTCTGCGGAAAGAAGCCCGAAAAGACTTGCGCGCCCGCGGGAACGCCTGCGGCCACGTCGTAGTTTTTGTAAGAAGCTTCCTCACCTGCCGTAATGGTATACTTCTCACTTCGTTGCTCTGCGCCGAGCGCAACATTAAGGCCCTTCAAAACATCGAATTTGCGCCCCAAATCCAGGTTAATGGTGTTTTGGGAGAACCCGTTGCCCCCTGCATTGAACTCCTGCTGAAAGTTGCTGATCGAAACCGCCTGGGTGTAGTTCACCGAATTGGTAATGCGGTAATCGAAATCATTTTTACCAAACGTATTGCTCAGATCGAACCGCCATTCGCCCAATTTTCCACGGATACCTGCTGCCCCTGAAATATCGGTTACATCGCTGTTGATTTCGGGTAAAAAACCATTGGGGTACACAGCGAACACATTCGTACGAACGGCAGCAGGTACGCCATTGGGGTAGCGATAGAATCCGGCTGCATTCCCTTTCTTCTTATTGTATCCTCCGAATGCATAGAGTTCAAGTTGTTCTGTCAAGGGAATACTGGCATTCAGTACAACCCCACCGCCTTTTACCTCCGAGTTGCCGATACGCATATCGAAATCGTTGCGGGTGAGACCTCTCTGGGCCAGAGTTTCGTCGTCTACCACTTTACCGTCAACAGCCGGGAAGATCTGGCCGGTGTAGGTGCCGGTTCGGTTAGTCGCGCCGCGGCTTACATATTCACCGGTGATATTCAAGAAGCCTTTCTGGCCCACTTTCAACCCGTAGTTAAGACCGACCTGAGCGGTACCCCCGTCCGAAATGTTTACGGAAGCATCCTTATTGTTGTTGATAATGTAGTTCTTCTCGTAGCTGGTAACGTTCTGGCCGTACGAGACATTTCCACTCAGCCCAGTACGGCTTTTCAGTATGATGTTGATCACCCCCGCAATCGCATCCGATCCATATTGCGCCGCCGCACCGTCACGGAGAATCTCGATCTTCTCTACCGACGTCGCCGGTATTGCATTCAAATCGGTTCCTACTGTGCCCCGGTTGACGGTGCCATTGACATTCACGAGCGACGATTGGTGCCGCCTTTTGCCATTCACGAGCACCAGCACCTGGTCGGGTCCCAGGCCGCGGAGCTGAGCGGGGTCAATGTGGTCGGAACCGTCGGAGATCGTTTGCCGTGACGATTGGAACGAGGGGGCGATGTACGTTAATATCTGGTTGATATCGACCTGCCCGACGCTGTTGGTGATCTGCGAAACGGGAATAATGTCCACCGGAACGGGGGAATCGATACGTGAGCGCCCGCCGCTGCGTGAGCCGGTCACTACAATCTCCCCAAGTACTTCGGACGACTCGGCTAATGCGATATTCAGCGGCGAGGATTGACCCGCCGAGACGGTCGCCGGAACGATTTTGGGCGTATACCCGATGAAGGAAATCACGATGTTATAATTCCCGTCGGCCACATTCAGCGTGAAATTGCCATCCGCATCGGTTACTGTACCCGTGTTGGTCCCTTGTACCAGAATGGAAACGCCCGGTAGGGGAGAGCCATTCTTTTCGTCGATGATTTTCCCTTTCACAGACTGCGCCATAGCCTGAATCGAAGCGGAAATGAAAAGCAGAAGTAATAGCGTTTTTCTCATAGTCCGTGTGTTTAAATGATAAAATGTTTGTTGATAAATGGTATTAAATTAACAAATTATTATACTATATAAGCATAAGTTAAAACAAGTCGATACCAAAACCAAATATCAGGGCAAAGAAAAAGCCGGCCCGGAAATCCGGACCGGCCTGTATTTTAACTATTTAAGTGTCGCTTACAAGTTCAAAGCCGCATTCATTGACCGAACGGCTTCCGCTGACTTTTCAAACGCAGCTTTTTCTGCATCACTCAGGCGCAGGTTGACGATCTTTTCCCAACCGCTGCGACCCAGTACTACGGGTACGCCCATGCAAATGTCTTTCTGGCCATATTCGCCATTCAGGTAAACGCTGCAAGGCACAATGCGTTTCTGATTGCGGACAATGCTTTCTACGAGCATCATCGTTGCTGCGCCCGGTGCATACCAGGCCGAAGTCCCGATCAGCTTGGTGAGCGTCGCACCGCCAACCATCGTATCCGCCGCTACTTTTTCGAGCTGGTCGGCCGAGAGGAAACGGCTTACGGGGATACCATTGTACGTCGCCAATCGGGTTAACGGAATCATCGTAGTATCACCATGGCCTCCGATTACCATCCCGTGGATGTCCAGCGGCGAAACGTCCATGGCTAACGCCAGGTAAGTCTTGAAACGTGCGCTATCCAAGGCGCCGCCCATACCGATAAGGCGCTTTTTGGGAATGCCTGATTCTTTCAAAGCCAGGTAAGTCATGGTATCCATCGGATTGGAAACTACGATCACGATCGCTTTCGGCGAATATTTCAGAAGGTTTTCTGTAACTCCCTTTACGATTCCTGCATTGATGCCGATCAGTTCTTCGCGGGTCATACCCGGCTTACGAGGCAACCCCGAGGTGATCACGACCACATCCGAGCCTTTGGTCTTCTCGTAATCATTCGTCGAGCCGATGGGCTTGGTATTGAATCCCAGTAAGGCAGCCGTCTGGTACATGTCCAGTGACTTACCTTCGCTGACACCCTCTTTGATATCCAGCAACACCACTTCTTCTGCAAGCTCACGACGAATGATATTATCGGCAGTGGTTGCGCCTACCGCACCCGCACCTACCACAGTAATCTTCATAGGGAAATATGGTTAATTGTATAGAAATTGATGCTTTTTATATTTTTTCCTAAAAGTATGATACATAATTTGTTTAAACCAAGCGGAAATTGATTTTTTGCCGCAAAGCGGTCGGCTGGAAGCCCGGTCGCCATCCGGAACGCAATTTTTTCCGTAAGTTGATAGTTATAATGGCTTTATAAACCACTTTTTCCTGCTTTGTACAATGAATGACCAGTCAATGATTTCGCGGATTTTAGAGTCGATATTTTTTAAGAAGGCCACAGGAAAAGCAGGACGTTATGCGAAAAACACTACCCGCTTGTTTGAACTTGCCAAAGAGGTGCTGGGAAAACTCCAGACGGTAGGCTTCAAAGGAAACCTCTCCGAATTCCAGTCGAGTGTCCAGCTGCTGCTCCGCATGGTGAAAGCCTATGCCTCCGGCGAATATAAGCAGCTTCCCTGGAAAAGTTTGGTGTCGATAGTCGCTGTGCTCATTTATTTCGTATCTCCTATAGACCTTATTCCTGACTTCCTGCCCGTTATAGGCATCACCGACGACGTTGCGCTGGTAGTGTGGCTCGTCAAGACGCTGGGGGACGATATCCGGAAATTTGCCGATTGGGAGAAGACCACCAAGACAATTAATATCGGATAAAAGTGGACGCAGGTCTGGTTGTTATAAAAAAGAATAGTTATTTTTGTAAACATTAATAAAAGAAACAGATATGGAATCAATAACCGTTTTAGGAATTATGGGGTTGGGCGGACAGGAGATTTTCCTGGTTGCTCTGTTCGTGTTGCTTTTCTTCGGAGCAAAGAAAATCCCAGAACTTATGCGCGGTTTGGGGCAAGGTATCAATGAGTTCAAGAACGCTACTAAAGACGTTAAGGAAAATATTGAAAAAAGCATGGAAGACCCCAAATAACGCTTCCATCTTATCGAAGGTTTGATCCAGAGCCATTAAGCTAGCACTTAACGGCTCTGATTCTTTATTTACAACCCCACAAAAAAATTACCTTGAAAGAGTATCTGACGCTGGCCGAAATTCAGAGAGATCTACGTGAAGAAGGTTTGACGTGCGTCAAGTTGGTTGATCACTATTTGGAAAAAATAGAGGCTAACAAGCATCTCAACGCTTTCGTCGAAGTTTATACCGAGGAAGCAAAAAGGGCCGCCCTGGCCGTGGATGCGAAGATTGCTAATGGCACTGCCGGGAAGCTGGCAGGCATGGTGATCGGTCTTAAAGATGTGCTTTCACTCACCGGGCACGGCTTGCAGGCCGGAAGCCAGATCCTTCAAAATTATACGGCACCTTACACCGCAACCGCCGTGCAGCGGCTTATCGATGAAGACGCGATCGTCATCGGCAGGCAAAACTGCGACGAGTTTGCGATGGGTTCCTCGAATGAGAATTCTTCGTTCGGCCCTGTGCTGAATGCCATTAACAATGCCAAAGTTCCGGGTGGTTCGTCGGGTGGATCGGCTGTTGCCGTTCAGGCCGGACTTTGCCATGCTTCGTTGGGAAGCGATACCGGAGGTTCGGTGCGCCAGCCGGCCGCATTCTGCGGGGTGATTGGTGTGAAGCCTTCGTACGGACGCGTTTCGCGCTACGGGCTCATCGCCTATGCTTCGTCTTTCGACTGCATTGGCCCTATCACCAAAAGTGTGGCCGATGCCGCATTGATTCTGGAAGTGATGTCGGGCGCCGATGATTTCGATAGCACGGTTTCAGAACGACCGGTTCCTGCTTATACCGCCGGTTTAGCATGGAAAGGCAAAGCTAAAATAGGGTACATCCGCGATGCGGTGGAGAATGAAGCCATTGCTCCGGAAATCCGTCGGCAGACTTCGGATTTGCTCAACCGCCTCCGTGCGGAAGGCCATGAAGTGGTGGGCATCGACATGCCGCTGCTGGATTCGCTTTTGCCTACCTACTATATTCTGACCACTGCGGAAGCAAGCTCGAACCTGTCGCGTTTCGACGGCGTGCGGTACGGTTACCGCAGTCCTGAATCCGTGGATCTCGAAACCATGTACAAGAAGACTCGTACAGAAGGTTTTGGCGACGAGGTAAGGAGAAGGATACTATTAGGTACTTTCGTATTAAGTGCAAATTATTACGACGCATACTATACCAAGGCGCAGCGCGTTAGAAGATTGGTGCGGGAGGAAACGGGCCGGTTTTTCGAGCAGTTCGATTTCCTGATTTCCCCGGTGACACCTACCACAGCTTTTACGATTGGTGAAAAGACGGAAGATCCGTTACAAATGTATCTGGCGGACATTTTCACTGTGCAGGCGAATGTCGTTGGTAATCCTGCGGTATCCATCCCGAACGGGCTGGACGACCAGGGAATGCCGATTGGGATTCAAGTAATGGCTCCTTATTTCGGGGAGGAAAAAATGCTGGCATTTGCCAACTATCTCACCGAGCTGAACAGGGAAGGGGCTGTAACATACAACCAGAGCCACTAAGGCGGAAAGGGCATTGTCCCTTTTTTTACGCTCTTTTTGAAGGCAATGGCTGTATTTATTACCAGTGTTTCAAAGAAAATTATCGTGCCAGAATAACAGGCGGCCATGTTACGTTATTCTGAATGAGAATGTTGTGTGAATATTTAAAAATGTATTAGAGATTATTCTGATTCATCTGGCCAGTTCAAAACCCAAAAGGATTCTTCTATCTGTAAGTGGATCATCAACAGGTACAAGCCATTGAAAACCGTGAATTGATTAACCTTCAAAAAACATTTATTAATGAGGATTTCGAAAAGAGTATTGTGGCTCGGAGCCATGTGTGCAGGGTTTTGGAATGCGCCTGCAGGGGCGATGGTTCCACAGGAGCGTTTGACGTCCGGGCAGGATACAGTGGAGACTATTGCTCAGGATGAAAATGATTTGATGCCGTCCCTCCCGGAGGTTCAGGAAATCGGGGCTAATCCCGCCGTGCCGGAGGAGCTTTTGAAAGAGCGGTTTGCAAAGCTTGAAAAATCGATTCCGCTTACTTATCACAAATCATCCCATGAATTTGTAGAGTACTTTATCTACAAAAAAGCAAAATTCACGCAGACCATGATGGAGCGCATGCCGCTCTATTTCCCGCTCTTCGAGAAAGCACTCGCCAAACACGGGCTACCTACCGAACTCAAATATCTTTCGATGATCGAGTCGGGGCTTAACCCGACCGTTATTTCCCACGCGAGAGCGGGCGGGCTCTGGCAATTCATGCCGGCAACCGGCCGGGAATTCGGTCTTTACCAGGATAAATACATCGACGAACGTTTCGAACCTGCCAAAGCAACCGAAGCAGCTTGTCTCTATCTCAAACAGCTTTACAATATCTTCGGCGACTGGGAGCTTGCATTGGCTTCGTATAATACAGGACCCGGCAACGTGAAACGCGCCATGCGCCGTTCCCGCGGGACTACCTTCTGGACGATCTACAATGTCCTTCCCCGCGAGACCCGCTCGTACGTACCGCAGTATGTAGCCATGAACTACATGATGAATTACGGCTACGACCACGGCATTTTTCCCGAAAACACTGAGTTCCAGATCCCGAACGATACCATTCATATCAACGGATATATTGACCTCGCAACATTTTGCGACAATGCGAGTATCGATTTCGAAGTACTCAAGAAGCTGAACCCGCAGATCACGAAGAAAATTCTCCCCGACCAGACCCGTGATTTCGTATTGAAGGTGCCAAGTGTTCAGTTTACCTACCTGATGAGCAACCGCGCATCGATCATGGACTCCTGCACGAAAAGATACCTTCCTTCCGGTGTAATGGTGGCCAGGGCCGACAGCACGAAAACCGATTCGCTGGCCGGTAATGGTTCATTCCCTTACGTGCTCGCTTCGAACGTTCAGAATGTATCGGACGATGAAAATTATGACGAAGACGGCGAGGAAGACGTGGTTCAACGCAGCCGCACCAAACGCGTGTCGTATACCGTACGCCGCGGCGATAATGTAGCCGGCATCGCGCGGAAATACGGGGTATCGGTAGCGTCGGTTCGAAAATGGAACCACATCCGCCGCAACAATATCCGCAGAGGGCAGCGCCTGGTGATCTATAAAGAGGTGAAGGAATCCGTACCGGCAACGCGCATCGCTGTCAAAGCAAAGCCGCAGCAGGACGAGGAGCAATTGGCGAAACAGCAGCGTCACACCCGGAAACGTTATCATACCGTACAAAAAGGAGATACATTATGGATTATTTCGCAGCGCTACGGTCTGGAAATCGGTCAGTTGAAAAAACGGAACAAGATCAGGGGCAACTCGATCAAGCCTGGTCAGAAACTGATTATTTCTACCTAGAAATTAACGCTTCAACATACACATACTATTTTTATGATTGCCTACGTTAACGGGATTGTAACTTATAAAGACCCAGCGTACGCTATTATCGATGTCAACGGAGTGGGTTACGAGGTCAGGATCTCATTACAGACCTACACTTCGCTCCCCGACATTGGTGCCCGGTGCAAGCTGGTAACGTTTCTCAATATACGGGAAGATGCCCACGTCCTTTACGGTTTTGGGGGAAATGATGAAAAGAAGCTCTTTCTGGATCTGACCAGTATTTCCGGGATCGGGCCATCGACAGCGCTCGTAATGCTTTCCTCACTTTCCTCCTCAGAAATACGGCAAGGGATCATTGATGAAGACCTGCGCCTGATCCAGTCGATCAAAGGCATAGGGTCCAAGACTGCTCAACGCGTAATCCTCGAACTAAGAGACAAAATTCGAAAGGAAGAGCTCGTTTCAACAGGTACAAAATCTGCTGAAACGTCGTCGGGCACTCTTCGGAGTGAAGCGTTGGCTGCGCTCGTTACGTTGGGTATTCCCAAAGCAACAGCGGAGAAAAGTCTGGATGCCATCATCAAGCGTGAGGGGCAGTCTATTAGCGTTGAAAATCTTATCAAACTGGCGTTACGTTAACCGGAACAGCAATGATATTTGGTGAAAAATTTTACAACTGTGGAATCGTGTTGATGGATTTGTTTGTAAATACAACCTTCTCTAAATAAGTATATTACCTTGTCATCAACGATTTACTCATTTCTTTTTAAGGTATTAAGCATTTCGGCCGGAGCGGTGTTACTCGTGAACGTTTCAGGCGGCAAGGGCGAACCATATTCGGAGCAGGCACAGGAATGGGCCATACTTGCAGACACGCTTAAAGATGATACCACCAGGAAAAACATCGACAGATCGGGCTCGCAGCTGATCATGCGATGGAAAGATTATTATTCCAACCGTCTCACAGAACCACGCCCTCGTTCGCCATTTTACCTTCGCGAACCAAGCAATATCTCTACGAATATTACGCTCGACAGTGCAGGAAAAATTGCAGTGACCGAGAAAATCCAGACTCCTGGTGTCGGTACAACTGGTGTACCGACACCAGGAGGTACATTAAACTACCGCTTTCCCGAGCGGATGGACCTTGAAACGTATGACAAGATCCAGGAGGACCGGGCATTCAAAAGCCTCCTGCGTGAGTATGCGGGCAGGCAGGACGGCAATAGTGCTATGGGAGCGCGCGGGTTGCTCCCTAAGCTCGACCTTCCGCCAGGTTTATCTAAATTGCTGGGCGACGATTTCGTGAATTTCAAACCAACCGGCTTTGTATCGCTGGACCTCGGACTTATGCACCAGTTCCTGGATAACCCCTCCATCCCGATCCGCCAGCGCAAGAATACCCAGTTCATTTTCAACGAACAGATCAATATCAACTTTGATGCCAAGCTCGGTGACCAGCTCGGTTTTCAGACCAACTTCGACACCAAGGCCAACTTCAACTTCGAGAATGCAATCAAGTTGAACTATAAAAACCCCGAAGAGAGCTTTATCAGGAAAATAGAAGCGGGTAATATCAACTGGGCCATTAACAGCCAGCTCATTCCCGGTGTTCAGAATTTGTTTGGTTTGAAAACTGATTTCCAGTTTGGTCGTCTGAGCGCCACTTTCGTTGCATCACAACAGAAATCCAGCAAAGAGCGGATCACGCTTCGCGGTGGTGCGCAAAGCCGGGATTTTGAATTGCGGGCGGATACCTACGACGAAAACCGCAACTTTTTCCTTTCCCAATATTTCAGGAACATTTACGAAAGTTCGCTGCAAAACACACCGACCATTACCTCGGGTGTGACAGTAACACGTCTTGAAGTGTATGTTACCAACCGTACGACAACCACCGAGTCGCTTCGGAACGTCGTCGGTTTCGCCGATTTGGGCGAGCCTGCTCCATACCGCGCCGGTAACCCTAACTTACAGCCTGTGCGGTCCACATCGCCAGCCGGCAACGATGCCAACGGTCTGTACAAGACACTGACGGGTAACAATGCATTCAGGCAGGTCGATAACACGAATACAGCGGTAACCGGCCTCGGCCTCGAAAAGACAGTCGACTACGAATTGCTGCGCGGTGCGAAACGACTGATTGTCGATCGTGACTATACATTCCATCCGCAACTCGGATATATCTCGTTGACCAACGCGCTCCGCAACGACGAAGTCCTTGCGGTTTCCTATGAATATACATTAAATGGCCGCGCTTTCAAGGTAGGGGAGCTCACCGAGGACTATCAGGCCAGGAAGGACAATGAGGTAATCGCGCTGAAATTGTTGAAATCCTCGACAATACGCAACAACACCAAGTTGCCGATGTGGGATTTGATGATGAAAAACATCTATTCGCTCGGTACCAGCCAGATCGACAAGCAAGGATTCCAGTTGCGAGTTATTTACAAAGACGACCAGACCGGTATCGATAACCCCAACTTGCAGGAAAGTAGCATTGCCAACATCCCGCTGATCCGCCTCTCCGGCCTCGACCGCCTGAACCCCGTCAATGACCTGCAACCGGACGGTAACTTCGACTTTGTGGACGGTATTACGATGGATAGCAAAACCGGGAGGATCATTTTCCCCGTGCTGGAACCATTCGGTAGTAACCTTTCCAGGAAATTCGGACCGGGTGAGGACGTTTACCGCAATAAATATGTGTTCAACGAGCTGTACCGTACGACGATGATCGATGCGCAGCAGGTTTCGGAGCGCAACAAGTTTTTCATAAAAGGGGCCTACCAATCGAGCGGTGGGGCCGAGGTACAGCTGCCATTCGGTGTGCTGGAAACATCTGTAACCGTTACTTCCGGCGGTGTGCCGCTATCTCCGGGTTCGGATTATATTGTAGAAGCGCAGATAGGCCGTGTGCGGATTCTGAATGCGAGCGTACTTGCTTCGGGCCGCGAAATCGTGATCGAATATGAACGCCCCGACATGTTCCAGAACCAGATCAGAACTTTGGTAGGAACGCGTCTCGACTATGTTTTTAACCGCAACCTGAGTGTCGGTCTGACGGCCATGAAATACAAGGAACGTACCGCCGGCTTCCTCTCGAGGGTGTCTATCGGTAACGAGCCTGTGAATAATACCATGCTCGGGTTTGATGTGAATTTCCGCAAGGACGCACCTTTCCTGACCAAATGGCTAGATGCATTGCCGCTTATCCAGACCAAGGAAATGTCGACGATCCAGTTCAAAGGAGAGTTTGCCAAATTGCTTCCGGGTGTTTCAAAGGATGTGAACAATCGCTCGCTGGTGGACGATTTCGAAGCTGCACGGACGGTTTATGACCTTGCACGGCAGCCACAGAAATGGCGTCTTGCAGCTGTACCCGGTAAGTTCAGAGGAGGTTTTGATGGTAAAAACCTGAATTACGGCTATAAGCGCGCCAAGATTTCGGCATATACCGTGGATAATATCTTCGGCGGGGCGCAGGGCCTCGGCGGCGGGTATCAGCCTCCCACCAACTTCGATGACGACGACCGCAAGAACTATTACGAGCGGCTTTACCTTCCCAATCAGATTTTCCCGAACCGTGCCATTGCCGGTTTGGTAACTTATCCGCAACAGGTGCTGGACATTGCCTATTATCCCAGCGAGCGAGGGATGTACAACTACAACACCGACCTCAATCCGGATGGCCGTATGAAGACCCCTAGGAACAACTTCGGGGCATTGAGCCGTGCGATTACTTCGGATAATGACTTTGATAATGCCAACATCGAAAGTATTGAGTTCTGGATGCTCGATCCGTTCATCAACGACGCTAATGGAAGGATCAGAGATGGCTATGGGGACCCTAAATCCAATACCACCGGTGGAAAGCTGGTGTTCAACCTGGGGGATATTTCGGAGGATGTAATTCCTGACGAGCGCTACAACTTTGAAAACGGTTTGCCGCTTGTGCCTAAGCAAGTGGGCGTGAATGTTGATTCGACAGCCTGGGGTTATGCTACCAAATCGCAATACCTGATCAATGCATTCAGCAATGAAAATGGTGCCCGTCAGAAACAGGATGTCGGCCTGGACGGTTTGACAAACGAGGAAGAGCGGACTTTTTTCAAAACATTCATCGACCGCCTCCCTGCTAACCTTACCGCCGAAGCACGTGCAAAAATCCTGGCCGACCCTTCCGGCGACGATTTCCAGTTCTTCCTCGGCGCCGATCTTGACAGCGCCGATCTGAAAGTGCTGGAACGTTACAAAAACTATGTAGGGATGGAGAACAACTCCCCCGAAAGCCAGGGAAGATCTGTGGATGTAACACCGGCCTCAACCAACATTCCCGATGGTGAAGACATGAACGTCGACAACACGATCAACGACAATGAATCCTATTACGAATACGAAATAGACCTGAAACCGGGGCAACTCGCGGTGGGGAATGGTTACATCGTTGATAAGACCGTAAACACGGCCGACGGACAGAGCTGGTATTTGTTCCGTGTGCCTATCAAAGAATTTTCAGGTATTGTCGGAAGTATGAACGGGTTTAAATCCATCCGGTTCATGCGGATGTACCTGACCGATTTCCAGCAGCCCGTGGTACTGCGGTTTGCGCAGCTCCAAATGGTTGGCCAGCAATACCGGAAATATACCTACAACCTCGATGCGCCTGGCTTGCAGGAGGTTCCTGAACCTTATGATGCGAAATTTACGGTTGGTACTGTCAGCGTTGAAGAAAACAGCCAGTCCAACAGTGATAAATACCGTTACGACATTCCTCCGGGCTGGATACGTGACCAGGACAATACCCAGCGTCCGCCGTTGTTGCTGAACGAGCAGTCGATGAGCCTTTGCGTGACGGACCTCCGTGATGGTGACTCGCGCGCGGTTTTCAAAAATGTGAACCTTGACCTGCTTTTCCGCAAGCGCCTGCGTATGTATGTACACATGCAGAACGAGCAGAACGAGGATAATATGGTGGGGGCGTTCATGCGTATCGGTACGGACCTGACCCAGAATTATTACGAGATCGATCTGTCGGGTTTGAAGGCAACACGTCCTGGGACGGCTACAAGGGAGGAGATTTGGCCTGAGGGTAACGAGATCAATATCGCGTTGTCGGACCTTATCGATGCGAAAGCACAGCGGAACCGGCAAATTGACAAGAACCTGAGCGTACCTTACACCATTACTACTTCCGACGGCCGGTATAAGCTCACCGTTGTAGGGAATCCGGATATGAGTGCGTTGAAGGTGATGATGATCGGTATGCGAAACCCTAAATCTGTCGATGAGCGTGCGAAATCCTTTTGTATTTGGGTAGATGAAATGCACGTTGAAGGATTCGACGACACCGGTGGTATGGCGGCCATTGCGCAACTTAATGCCAAACTGGCCGATTTTGCGACATTGACCGCTTCCGGCCGGATCGAGACGTTCGGTTTCGGGACCGTGCAGCAGCGCATTGGCGAGCGTACCCGTAACTTTACTTCGGAATATGGATTCTCGTCGAATATTGCGCTGGACAAATTGCTTCCCGCCAACTGGGGTTTCCAGATTCCGCTGTTTGTAAGCTACGACAGGCGCAATGTGAAACCGCATTTCGACCCGCTCGACCCGGATACGCCATTGAGTACGTCGCTGGATAACCTGCTTACCGACGAGCAGCGCAATGGTTACAGACGGATGGTGGAAGAAAATGCAGTCAAGCGAGGGTTCAATTTCTCGAACGTCCGGAAGATCAAGACCAGGCCGGGCGCTAAAAACCATTTCTACGACTTCGAAAACTTCTCGTTTACCTACGCATTCAGCGATGATAAACGACGGAATATCCTGACGCAAGAGTACAACCAGCGGATGTACAAGGCGGGTATTTCGTACATGTATTCCAGCCAGCCGAAGGCCATCGAGCCATTTAAAAAGTGGAATGCGACAGGCCGTTGGGCGGAGTTTATTAAGGAATTCAATGTGACGCTCCTGCCGAACATGGTTTCGCTGCGTACCGATGTGGATCGCCGCTTCCTGAAAACCCAATTACGTAATGCAGATCTCACGACCGACGGTATTCAGCCATTGTTCGAAAAATATTTCTGGTTCAATCGCTACTACGACTTCGGCTGGAACCTGACGCGCAACATGACACTGACCTACGCGGCCACGGCCAACTCGATCGTCGATGAGCCGGAAGGCGACATTAATACGGGAGAGAAAAAAGATTCGCTCTGGAACAATTTCAAAAAGCTGGGGCGTATCAAAAACTTTGACCAGAAAATTGACCTGACTTACCGTTTACCGCTTGACAAAATCCCGGTCCTGGACTGGATGTCGGCAGACTATAAACATTCCATCGGGTACAATTACCAGGCTAATGCTCTGGGCTTGAAGGATACGACGGGCTTACCGTTTGGGGATATTATCCGTAACAGCCGTGAGCGGGGCGTTACCGGAAAGGTGGATTTTGTATTGCTTTACAACAAGCTGCGCTACCTGAAATTTGCGAATACGCCGTCGGCTGTGAGGAAGAACTTTGCGCGTAGCCCGGGTGACATCGAGGAAATCGATATGCGTACAACCGACCTTGTGAAGAACCTCACCAGAGCGTTGATGACCGTTCGCGGTATCAATTTCAGCTATTCCGTTTTGGAAACGACTGCATTGCCAGGCTATTTGAGGGCACCTAAGTATTTTGGGCTGGACAATGCTAATGCACCGGGGCTGGGTTTTGTGCTGGGCCAGCAGGATAGGAACTTCCAGGTGAAAGCGGCGGAAAAAGGCTGGATCACGCGAAGTGAGCAGCAGAATATGCCTTTCCAGCAGACGATCGCGAAGAACTTCTCGGCCAATACCACCTTGGAACCTTTCAAGGATTTCAGGCTGATCATCGAAGCACGCCTGACGCGGCAGGACGCCTACCAGGAATTCTACCGTCCCGATTCATCAGGGAATTTTGCATCGCAAAGCCCGTTGCGGAATGGCCAGTTCAGCATGTCGTTCATGTCGTTCCGTACTGCATTTGCGAAAATGCGACGCGATAATTCTTCGCCGGTGTTCGACAAGTTCCGTGCTTACAGGGCTATTCTGAGAGACCGTTTGAACGCCGAAAATACGAGCGGCGGTGAATACAACGAAACATCGCAGGATGTATTGATTTCGGCCTTCTTCGCGGCTTATACCGGTAAAGACCCCAAAACAGTTCGCACGAACCCGTTCCTGAAATTCCCGATGCCTAACTGGGACTTGAGCTATAATGGCCTTTCATCGATCCCGGCGTTCAAGCGGTTGTTCAGCTCGTTTACGTTGCGGCATAAATATATGTCCAATTACAGCGTAGGTAACTTCACATCGTCGCTAGACTATGAGGCACTTTATGTAAACCTTGCGGTAACAGGTTATCCGTTGTCGTCACGACTGAACGACCTGGGCCAGTATGTTCCGGTATTTGCGATGAGTACCATTACCCTTTCGGAGAAATTCCAGCCGCTGGTGGGTGTGGAGATGCGCACGCAGAGCCGTATAACTGCGCGTGTCGAATACAACCGCGACCGCACGATTGCGTTGAACCTCTCGAACTCGCAGGTGGCCGAGCTCTTCAACCAGGACATTACTGTCAATATTGGCTTTACAAAAAACAATGTGCCGTTGCCGTTCAAGATCAATGGCGTAAAGAAAAAGCTGAAAAACGACATGACGATGCAGCTGGCTATGACGTTCCGCGATACGCGTTCGATCCAGCGGAAGTTCGACGGGGAGAATATCCCGATTGCCGGAAATATCAACTTCCAGCTGCGACCGACGGTTAATTACATGGTCAACAACCGTTTGAGCGTACAATTCTATTTCGACCGTACGTTCAACGATCCGCTGGTTTCCAACTCATTCTACCGCGCCAGCACGGCCGGCGGCGTGCAGCTGAAGTTCAATTTGGCTGAATAACATTTTGATTTGGAAAATACAGCTTACATCCTGTAATTTGCGCTCCAAAGATGTTCACTACTTACCTGATTTTATCATGAATTTTCCATCAGAACTCAAATACACAGAAGATCACGAATGGATTCGTATTGAAGGAGATACAGCGGTTATCGGAATCACCGAGCATGCCCAGAATGAATTAGGTGACATTGTGTATGTGGACATTAACACCGTTGGAGAGGCTCTCGGCAAAGGCGATGTTTTCGGATCGGTTGAAGCTGTGAAAACAGTATCCGACCTTTTCATCCCGGTTGCGGGTACAGTGCTCGAAGTGAATGAAGAGCTCGACGCCGAGCCCGAACTCGTGAATACCGATCCTTACGGCCGCGGATGGATGGTCAAGATCAGTCTGGCTAACCCCGGCGATGAAGACGGTTTGCTTTCCGCTGAGCAGTACCAGGAATTCATAGGTGCCTGATATTAAGTTGAAGCTCCATTCGGAGCTTTTTTTTTGAAACCGGCGCAAAGCTGCATTCCCGGTGTTTAGTTTGAAACAAATATGAAATTGTTAGTTAGCTCGGTTCGGGTAATTGATAAAAAATCGCCCTTCAATGGTCAGGTGAAAGACATCCTGATCGAAGGCGGGAAGATCAAACAAATTGGCGATAGCCTCGACGCTGGCAATGCTGAGGCAATTGACGGCAACGGCTTGTGTGTTTCCGCAGGCTGGGTCGATATGCGTGTGCAAGGGCGCGACCCCGGTTTTGAGCATAAGGAAGATTTGCATTCGGTTCGGGAAGCTGCGTCGCATGGCGGGTTTACGGAAATCGTATTGCTGCCGAATACCCAGCCGGTGGTGGACACCAAGGATACGCTCAATTATATTCGCCACAGCGGTTTCGGCGGACTGGTAACGTTGCATCCCGCGGCGGCGGTCACAAAGAAGGCCGATGGCGTCGATTTTACCGAAATGATGGATTTGCATCAGGCCGGCGCGATTGCATTTACCGATGGCGAAAGCCCGGTGCAGAATGCGGATTTGCTTTTGAAAACCATTCTATACCTGCGTCCGCTTAATGCATTGCTCATCAACCGCCCCGAGGACCGCGAGCTCACGCTGTACGGACAAATGCACGAGGGCGTGACGAGTACGCTCGTGGGCATGAAAGGGATGCCGTCCCTGGCGGAGGAAATGATGCTGATCCGTGACCTGAAACTGCTTGAATACGCATTAGAGAAAAATACTTACGACACTTCGGCACCGGTACTGCACGTTTCGCTGCTGTCGACCGTGCGGGGCGTCGAGCTGATCCGCGAAGCGAAGGCCAAAGGGCTGCCCGTTTCTGCGGATATCGCGGCGCACCAGCTTGCATTTGAAGACAAGGACCTGATCGGTTTCGATACCAACCTGAAAGTGAACCCGCCGTTCCGCTCAACCGAGGATAATGAAGCGCTGCGCAGAGGCCTGGCGGACGGTACCATCGATGCCATCGTTTCGGACCATAACCCGCATGACGAGGAAAGCAAGAACCTCGAATTCGACCATGCCGATTTTGGTATTACCGGGCTGGAAACTGCATTTGCCCTGTCGGTAATGCATAGCGGGCTGGTGGTGGACGATATCGTAGAGAAACTGACTGTGCAGCCACGCCGTATTCTGCGCCTGCCCGAGGTTAGCGTAACGGAAGGCTCGGCGGCTAATCTCACATTCTTCGATCCGAATAGCGAATGGATATTCGGCAGAAGTTATTCAAAATCAAAAAATACACCGTTCCTGGGACAGACGCTGAGAGGGAAGGTAAGAGGGGTGATCAACAATGGTAAACAGGAGTGGTTCAAATGAATTCGATTTTAGCATATTTCAATAAACCTATTTTAAAACTCTCGCTGCTGTTCGGGTTGGCGCTGGGCATATTGGTCTTTGCCTTCTTTCTGGGCCTTTACGCGATGGACATCGTCCCGCTCGGCAACAATAAGGTGCTCGACATCGGGATTCACGTGATCCTCATTGCGGGGGCTTGCTGGTATTACCGCAAGAAAGTCGGAAATGGCTTTCTGCATTTATGGGAAGCATTGACCATCGGTTACGTTGTGAATACCGTCGGCGCGTTAATCGCCGGTTGGCTTATCTATTTTTTTGTAACTTACATCGACCCGTCTGTTTTTACAGCATATATTGCCCAGATGAAGGACCTGATGCTGCAAGGCAAAGCCGAGCTCGTCAAGAATATCGGGGAAGCCGAGTTTCTGAAGATGTATAATGGTGTGGGAGAAATGGCTACCTCGGAAATCATCATGGATGAAGTAGGTAAAAAGACAGTCATGGCGATCATTCCGATCCTGGTGATTTCACTGATTTTGAGAAAGCAGGATTACAGCATTCTTCAAAACAACAAATCTTAAACCTTCACATGGAAGAAAAAACCTCTACCGCCCGCGTTGCCTTGAAATATGGCCTTCTGGTTGCTGTTGTAACGATGGTGTACTCGACGATCCTGTACGTTGCCGGGCTTGGGTCGAACAGAATGCTGGCGTCGCTATCGTACGTCTTTATGATCGTCGCGATCGTTCTGGCAATGAAAGAGTTTCGCGAGAAGAACGGGGGATTTATCAGCTATGGCGAAGGGCTCGGGCTTGGGTCTCTTACCTCTGCGGTGCTGGGCCTGCTGAGTTCGGCTTTCACGATCTTCTATATCCAGTTTATCGACTCCAATATGCTCACGCAGAGCCTGGACCAGATGCGCGAAGAGCTGGAAGGAAAAGGGATGGACGACGCGCAGATTGAACAGGCGCTGGAAGTATCACAGAAATTTATGTCGCCCGGTATCATGTTCGTGACGGTGATTTTCGGATACCTGATCATGGGCTTCATTTTCTCGCTCATCATCGCCGCCATTATGCGGAAGGAAAAGCCTGTCTTCGAGTAACGCATTCCTGAAAAGATTTCAATTAAAATCCCCGAATAGTGTTAGCAATCTTCCGAAAAGAGGTAGCCAGTTTTTTCAATTCGCTGATCGCCTACATTGTCATGGCGGTCTTTCTGACAGCTATCGGCCTTATCGTCTGGGTTTTTCCTGAATCCAATATCCTGGACTACGGTTACGCCGACCTCGGCTCGTTTTTCGGCCTCGCACCTTATGTGCTGATCTTCCTCATCCCGGCCATTACCATGCGCTCGCTGGCCGAAGAATCGCGGAACGGGACGCTGGAATTGCTCCTTACCAAGCCTATCCGCAATATCGATCTGGTACTCGGAAAGTTCTTCGCGAACTGGGTGCTGGTGGTTCTTACCTTGCTGCCGACGCTTATTTATTATTACAGTGTTTACAAACTGGGGAATCCGGTTGGCGATGTCGATTCTGCCGCCGTCGCCGGCTCGTATCTGGGCTTGCTGTTGCTCAGCGGGGTACTGGTGGCAATGGGCGTCTGGGCTTCTTCTCTGAATGATAACCAGATCGTCGCATTTATCCTCGGCGTTTTCCTGGCATTCATCTGGTACGTAGGTTTTAGCGCTGTTTCCGGCATGTTTGGCGATGGTTTCGCAGCCAACCTGCTCTCAGGTATAGCCCTCGACGTTCAGTACCAGGCGCTGGGCAAGGGTCTTATCGACTCCCGCAATGTGATCTATCTGCTCAGCCTGACCATCTTCTTTATCGTCCTGACACTCTGGCGTGTAGAAAGTCTCCGGAAATGAGGCTTGCCGGCTAACAACTGATGAGCTGTCAATCCAAGCTGATAGGTTTGTTCGTATATGGTTAAAAGCACACTACGATGACCAGATCAGACATAAGGTTCGGGGCGCCTTTAATAACCCCCTCTCTGGTAGTATCCCTTTTGCATGGAAACGAGGCGATAATTTGGTATAGCCCTTCCCGCCATAAGGGAAATTTTATTAGATTGCCAGTAAGTAATTTACAATTTAATGTTAGGCAAATCTTGGCGACAAGCAAGGTAAAATACTCGGAAGAGGAATTGGTGTCGGCGCTCAAACGAAACGAGCGAAGCGCCTTCGAATTCCTGTACGACCATTACTCGGGAGCTTTGTTTAATATCATTTCAAAAACGTTGAGGGATGAGGAGAAGGCCGCAGATGTGTTGCAGGAAAGCTTTCTGAAGATCTGGAAGAATATCGCTTCCTACAATCCGGAGAAAGGGCGATTGTTTACATGGATTATGAATATCGCCCGCAACGGCGCGATAGACGCAGTCAGGGCGGAGGGCCGGAAACCGGCGATGGATGATATTGAAAACACGGTGGTCCTTAACGAAAAGGATACGTACGAAGATTCACAGACAATCAGTTCGGACATGAAGGCGATCGTCGACATGCTGAGGCCCGAACGGAAAATACTCATTGACATGGCCTATTTCCAGGGTTACACGCATGAGGAAATCTCCGAGGAGCTGAGCATACCGCTGGGCACCGTGAAATCGCGGATCCGGACCGCATTACAAGAGTTAAAACAATACTTTGCAGTATGAATATCCAAGCCTATATAGAGTCCGGTATATTGGAGGAATATGTATTGGGCGCTGTTACTCCCCAGGAGAAACAGGAGGTGGAGTGTATGTCGCATATTTACCCTGAAATAAAGGAAGAGCTGTTGCGTACAGAAAGTGCATTGGAAGAATATGCACTGAAACACCAGACAACGCCCCCGCCTTCCTTGAAAGAGTCGATTTTTGCGCAGATGAGTTTCGAAGCTCCGGCCGAAGAAGAGCAGAAGGCCGAAGAAATAATCGAAGAAAAGACAGTTACCTTATCTGATACTGCCGCTACCTTGCAACCCGCGCAGCCTGAGGCCCGCGTGATCGATCATGCATTTGAGCGCGTGGAAACGAAGGAAGTAACGCCTTTTTGGTCGAAGCTGGCCGTCGCAGCCGCGGTATTGCTCGCGCTTTTTGCAGGATGGTCGGCCATGAGGATGTCTGACATGAAGGCGAATCGGGAAGAAGCGATCGCTGAGGTGAACAGAATGAAGCTTGATATGGATCGGCTTGACAAAGAGGCCGAATACAACCATGCGCTGGCGGCATTGTTCCGTAGCCCTTCCTATAAACATGTACATCTGGCCGGCTTGCCTAAATCGCCCGAAAGTGCGGTATCCGCATTCTGGAACACGCAGACGAACGAAGTGCTGCTGGATGTACAAAACCTCCCCGCAGCGCCTCAGGGTAAGCAATACCAGCTTTGGAGCATTGTGGACGGCAAGCCTGTCGACATTGGTATGCTCGACAATGCGTTTACCGGCAAAGTCCTTAAAATGAAGCATACCAAAGCAGGTTCCGCCGCATTCGCTATTACATTGGAAAAAGAAGGCGGCAACCCGACCCCGACGATGGAGGAAATGTATGTGATGGGGAAAGTGAGTTAGAATATTGATTGATAGTTTGATACGCGCTCATTGCGAGGCCCCGGCCCTGCGATGAGCGTTCTTTTTATTACTTACCTAAATACCTTAAACCTTATGAAACGCCGCAATTTTCTGGGAAGTGTCACGCTCGGCAGCAGCTTGCTGTCAGGAACTTCTGAAAAATGGGAAGCCGGGAATGCAGTTTCCGGCAAAGAAACGAATGCAAAAGTCACATTGAATGCCGACCTCGTGATCGCCGGCGGCGGTCTCGGCGGCTGCGCGGCCGCATTGGCTGCATTGCGCAATGGACTTTCCGTAATTCTCACCGAAGAAACCGACTGGATAGGCGGGCAAATATCCCAGCAAGGCGTCCCACCCGACGAGCACCAGTGGATCGAAACCCACGGCGCCACGAGGGCTTACCGGCACTTCCGCACCGCCGTGCGCGAGTACTATCAGAAAAACTACCCGCTTACCGCCGAAGCCAAAAGCCGCAAAAACCTCAACCCCGGCGACGGGTCGGTATCCAAGCTCTGCCACGAACCACGCGTAACCGTAGCCGTGCTCACCGACTTGCTCAATCCCTACCTCAGCTCCGGCAAGCTGACGCTGCTATTGGAACATAAAATCGTTTCCGCAGACGTGAAAGGCAGCAAAGTACAATCGCTCACCGCCCTCAACCGCCGCAACAAAACCCAGGTAACCCTCACCGCGCCCTATTTTGCGGACGCTACCGAGCTCGGCGACCTGCTGCCCATGACCGGCACCGAATACGTCACCGGAGCCGAATCCAAGGCCCAAACCGGCGAATTCCACGCCCCCGAAAAGGCCGATCCCGAAAACGTGCAGGCATTCACCGTCTGCTACGCGATCGACTACCGCCCGGGCGAAAACCACGTGATCGAAAAGCCGCGCGAATATGATTTCTGGAAGAACTACGTCCCCAAAATGGCCAAACCCTGGTCGGGCAGGCTGCTGGACTTGTCGTACTCCAACCCTAAAACCCTGGAACCGAAACAGCTCGGCTTCCACCCGGAAGGCATAGCGACCGGCGACAAGCTGAACCTCTGGCTCTACCGCCGCATTATCAACAAGGCCAACTTCGCACCCGGCACCTACGCAGGCGACATAACCATCGTAAACTGGCCGCAAAACGACTACACCCTCGGCAACCTCATCAGCCCCAGCGAAAAGGATTTCGACAAGCATTTCGAGCGCGGCAAGCAACTCAGCCTCTCGCTCCTTTACTGGCTCCAAACCGAAGCCCCGCGCCCCGACGGCGGCAAAGGCTGGCCCGGCATCCGCCTCCGCAAAGACGTGATGGGCACCGAAGACGGCCTCGCCAAATACCCCTACGTCCGCGAATCCCGCCGCATCAAGGCCCTTTTCACCATCAAAGAAGAACACGTAGGTGCCGACCAGCGCGCGAGCATCACCGGGCAAGCTGCTGGCGTGAAAGCCGCCACCTTCGAAGACAGCGTCGGCATTGGCTACTACCATATTGACTTGCATCCGAGTACCGGCGGGGATAATTACATTGATTTCGGGTCACTGCCGTTTCAGATCCCCCTGGGCGCGCTGCTGCCCGTGCGGATGGAGAATATTTTGCCTGCTAATAAGAATATTGGTACTACGCATATTACGAATGGGTGTTTTCGGCTCCATCCGGTGGAATGGAGTATTGGGGAGGCTGTGGGGTTGTTGGTGGGGTTTGCTTTGTCGCGGAAGGTGCTTCCGAGAGGTGTGCGGGCGGATAAGGGGTTGTTGGCGGGGTTTCAGGGGTTTGTGCGAGGGGAGGGGGTTGAGTTGGAGTGGCAGGGGTGAGGGATTAATTGATTGATTTTGAAAATGCGTTTGCGTGAATTCTTACGGTGCGCTGCACCTCCGCAAAATCTTTGTGAACGCATTTTCTACAAGTATTACGGTGCGCTGCACCTATCTCGGAAAAGGCGCAGAGCGCCGTAAGATTTGTAGAAACGGATTAGAAAATCAACATTGTGAGGTGTAGCGCACCGTGAGAATGGGGAGGCTGTGGAGTTGTTGGTGAAGTTTGCTTCTGAGAAGAAGGTGCTTCCTGGATGGGTAGGTGAAGATGTGGGTTGTTGGAGGGTTTTCGGGGGGTTGTTAGGGGGAGGGTATTGAGACGGAGTGGGGGGATTGAGAAAAAAATCGCTCGGAAGCAAGTCCATTTGCGAAGCTGATTGGTACCCATTTTGAAGTATCTTGGAGAGCATTGTTAGCCAGGTGCTCTATTTGGTAAAGGCAATTGACCTAGTTTCATGACTTCTGTAAGAAATGGGTGTCGTGTATCGGTGTAGTTATTATGTTAAATGAATTTAACGGATTAGCTTATCTCTTTTAATTCATCAGGTAGATCTTTTTCGATACTGGCTTTAAATGCGTTTACGTTTGAAGCACTATATTGATCGGAGAATCTTTTCATGAGAAACCCTGAAAAAAACACGCCTAATACCCAAATAGAAAGGGAGTAAGCAATAGTTTCTCTATATTTTTGAATAATATCTTCTACCTTCACACCTGGCTCTTTGACCAAATTATTGATATACACAATTAATAGAGTTAGACCTGTTAGACATAGTAAAATATAGCCAAAGGCCCTTAGTCGCCAATAGAGTACCTGTTTTTTAATATACTTTTTTCGTGCCGATTTTCTATTGGAGTTTTCTAGCTCTTTGAGTGCCAGATTTCTGTCCGAGAGCTGCTTCTTCAAGGCTAATATTTCTTCACTTTCTTTTGGTTCCCTGAAATTTAATTCGGGTTCGCCAACACTCTTTTTCTCATTCTCCAATCTCTGAACCTGTTTTTTGAGTTGGAAAACCGCTCTTGATAGAACGCGAACTTCTTCTTCGCGTTGAGTCTTATCTGATTTTAAATTTTCCTTCTCTTCGATGTTTCGAACTTGTTGGTCCTCTAATCTGAAAATTTCCTTTCTTGAAACTTGTATCTCTTTTTCTTTGGAAACTATAATCTGATTGATTTCTGATTCAAAAAAAGTGTCACTATTGAAATCTTTTTTTGAACTTTCTTGTCGAAACTTCTCCATGAATAGCTTTTCAGATATTAGATTTAGAAGAATCTCTTCATTGTCTATTCCCATAGACTTTAAATAGCTTGCTACTTTTATAATGTCATTCGATTTATCAGATTCTTTATAGTACCCACGTGATGATACGGCTTTGATAAAAGCTTTTTTGTAATTGTCCGTCTTGACTGGAAGAAGTCGTACTAGTTTATTTAATAAGAATGATGGTTTAAAGAATGTCGGATATACCGTCGTAGCACTGAATCCATTTTTATATTGATCAAATCTTATTAGTAAATCATCGATAGTGACACCAAAATATTTTACTTCATTAAAGGTTTGAATGTCGTTTGCGCTGAATTGCTTTCGAGAGCTAAGTATGAGTTCTCGAAGAATTATATCGTGCGTTAATTGAGATTCCGAGCGATAATACATACGGAATGAAAATGACTTTGCCTTAGACTGCTCTGCACGAGTGGCGTTCCTTTGATCAATGTATCGCTGATATTCATTTATTCTCTCACCAATAAAACTCTCACCAAGAGCATCCATTTGCTTTTGCTTTCGTGCAATTTGTATGTTTAAATTGGGTAACGTAACCTCAGCTAGGTCGATAACTTGGGAAGGATGTATAGTATTTTTTCGATCGATTAGCAACTTACTATAATATTGCCTGGCAAAATCGTCAAGGTCATCTGATTTCAAAATGGCATTTATTGCGGAATTGGTAAGCGTCTCATCTAAGGATTTGAAATCACTTTTTTTTCGTCTTAGTTCTTTTAATGTGAGTTCAGTATATCTGAATTGAATATTAATTATGTTTTTATTTGCTATGATAAGTTTTAAAAGTTCTTTTGATGCTTCATTTTCAACATTTGAATGTAAGTCAAGGATTGAAAAAAGGAAATTTGTGTCAAGATATAAAGTCCAATTGACGAGATTAATATTTATTTGGTCTTCTACTTCCTCCGGACTTAGGCCAAGAGATGCGAAAGCGAGTGTTTTCTGTCCAATTTCATCAATGAAATCCAAATCTTCTTTTGTCGCAAAATCTGGAAAGAAGTCGACGACGGTTTTGAACACCAATATGAGTTCAGATGTCTTTAATTCTTTGCTCGCCTCACTGATTAGTTCTGCTTGGTTTAGATTGTTTAATTCTTGACCGGCGTACTTAGGATGCAACATTTCTAGTGCTTTTATGCCATACTGAAAAAAGCAGCCATAAAAGTAATTTTTCAATGTTTTCCAAAGAAGCTTGCAATCTAGTTCGCCAATTTGATCAGGAAATCTCTCGGAAATAAAGTTTTTTAAATTTTGATAGCGAATTACTTCTTCTGAGGCGAGTTGAGCCTCTGACTCTATCAATTTCTCTCGTTCTTTGTGGGAAAGAATATAGTGCGACCCATTGTTAACTTCAATTTCTCCATCTTCTTGAAGTTTCCGAAGAATATCGTTAAACTCGATGTGGTGGAGCTCTATATCATAAATGATGTAGATGTTCTCAATTAATTCTTCGAGAGAAATTTGTGTAATTGTCTCTTTAAGGGTTGTTCGTACAATTGATTTTATGGTATCTTCCCTTGTGTCCGAGGCAGCTAGGCTTAGGGTTGTAAGTATTCGATTGATGTTTTTCATGAATGCTTTACTTCATAGAAGGCTTAACGTCTCTTAAAGTAATATATTTCTCGGGAAAAACATAGTTAGGCTATTCGAGGCAGGGACAAGTAGTAGGTTCTATATCAACACACTATCATGCGAAAGGTCGGTTCGATGAAATCTGGCGTGCTTTTGCAAATGGGGGAACGATTCAAGGGAAACAACACGGGAGCCGATCGAGAAGGAGGCACTTCAAAGCTCATACAAAAGCTGGCGCTGTTGGCTCACGCTTTCGCTGATGTAAGGATTTTTGATCGCTTTTTCTTCCAGTAGATCAATCGGCCGTTTAAAAAGCTCTTGCAATGAAAACTTGAAGTCAAAATAGTTATCCGCGTAATCCTCAACCTCCATATTAGCGAAATCAACGATCAGATCAATGTCGCTTTCCGCATTAAAATTATCGCTCAAAACAGACCCAAATGCATACAAACTCTTCACTTTGTGTGCTTTACAAAGTTTGATAATGGCAGCTTGGTATTTTTGCAGTCTGTCCACGTTTCTCACCTATTTGTTTTCCATCAACCGCTCCAACCTCCCCATCATCTCATCCTTCTCCTTCAACATCCGCTCATAAAGCGCAATCTTCTCCTCATGAAGCTGAATAATCTTATCAATAGGGTGAAAAACGGGATTGTGGTTAACTACGGCAGCATTGTCATTGAACGTATTCGAAATAACATTCACCGCCTTTTCCTCGTCGAAATTTCGGAGCGCTTCCACGGGTATTTTGAGTATAGCTGATACTTGTTCCAGGATGTCGGAATCGATTTTTTCTCGCTGTTCGAGTAATGAGATTCTTTGCTGGTTCCAATCGCTGCCGAGCTCGAAGGCAAGGAAATCCTGTTTGATGCCGAGCATTTCTCGAAAGCGCTTGACGTTGCGGCCTTCGTGGATCTTCGGGTTGGAGGTAGTATGTGTCATACAGAAAGCGATTTCGTTGAAATGGCAATTTATATAAATCCGGCGGGAAGTTTTCGGGTAATTTACAGGTATTTCGGCGTAAGTTACCGGGCCGCAGTATTGAATACAATTGGCGGGAATGCGTGCTTTACTGAAAACGTAAAGGCAAGTTTTGTCCCACACTTCTGAAACCGACCCCATGAACACAGAAACACACGCACTCGCCCCCTCGGACCCGACCCTGCTGGCCTATGGCAGGGAAGTAGGCAAGCTCCTGAGCAGCAGCAGCGCCGAAAGCTGGTCCAACGAACTCTGGACGATTTTCACCGGCTACATCATCTCCCTCAAAGAACAAGGCCACGCGCCGGAGCTTTGTGATACCTACTTTTCGTTTAAGGAGCTGATTGCGTTTTTTGCAGAGGTGGAGCGGATTGGGCGAGGGGAGGGCTAATTACCGGTCAGGCGACAGGTTCTCTATCCAGATCACTATATGGGTAATGACCCCCCACTTTCAGTTTTTTCAGTAAATCATCACTGCCGTTTTCCCTTGCATACTCCATTTCACTTCTGAACAATTGAATGCACAGGAGCAAATGGTGCTTTCTGCCGCCAACGATAAATTTCTTGTTGTCTGGCTCGTACAAATCGAAAACCAGGCAGGTGTTTTCTTCATCATCACCGTTCGGGACTTCACAGGTTTCGCCCGGGTTCAGGACGGCTTCCTGCGAGAAAAAGCCGATTGTGGTGAAGATATGACAGATCTGCCGCTCTATCAGATCGAACGACGTTGGCTCGCCTCTATCGGAGTCATAACCGAGTCTTGTGAAAGCAACCAGTTCATATGTTCCATACCGGTTCCGAAGCGGGCCACTTCCGTCTGGTTGCAAAAGTTCCATCGTTGCAAACCCGGTTCCAGGGATGTGATTCGGAAAGTAATACATATCAACAGCACCGCCGACCTCAAAAGGGATTATTGCATGGCCGACGATATCGTGCATTTTGCCTAGAACATCTTCGAGACCTTTTTGCTTTGCATTGTAATCGGCTTCCAATTCCTCCTCGCTAAATTCTCTCGGGGGCAGGTTGTCTGCTTTTTTGAAAAGGTTTTTGATGAAATTCAGCATATTATTTTTAAAGTTAATCGCACTCTTTTTAACCTTTTCAAATCTGCAAATAACGGCGAGTCTAACACAATCATTCGTGTTGAATCAATTATCTCGGTCTCGCAGGCGGGCACAAGCTATTAACCGAATTTTTGGGAATTCTACTCTGGCTTGATATGCGTGATTTTGCCATCTCGCATGACTACAAGCACGCTGTTTTTTTGCTTCTTGAATTCAATGAGTTTCTCATAAGCCTTGTCTAGGCCGGCGAGGAGCTTGTCTCGTAGTTCCATTTGCTCTTTAACCGTGGTCATAGTAGCTCTTTAATTGGTTGAATTTATGATCGTCGACAACATTCATGCCGCCGTCCACCGTTTTCTGCGCCAGTAGCTCGCGTTTACCCCAAGAGTTGTCGAAGATGAATGCGCCATCAACAATCGGTAGGTAAATATCGAATAAATTCTTGATTCCTTTGAAATACCTTCGTTCAATTACGTCGGCATTGACAAACTCTCTACATTCAATAATTTCAGGCAAAATAGTGAACGAGGCGGTTGTTTTACCCGCTCCATTGCAACCGGCTATGATGTAAAGGTTCGGCATACGTGTGTGTTTGTCAAACATCAAAAATGTCCCTTACCAAAAGCTGGAACGACCCAAGCGACGGGGAAGTCAGTGTTTCCGTTTCTGTGAAAGGCTTCAAACCAATGTACTTGCCGGTGTCATCCAGCAAATAAACCAGCACGATGCGGTCGTTTGGCTCTACCAGCCAATATTCTTTGACGCCGTTTTCCTGATAGATTTCAAACTTCTCATTCATCTCCCGATCCGTGTTTCCGGGCGAAAGCACTTCCACGATCAGGTCCGGCGCGCCGATGCAGCCTCTGGCGTCGATCTTGGCCGGGTCGCACACCACGCATACATCCGGTTGTACGACGGTGTGTATTTTGTCGGAATCGGCTTTTTGAATGGGTGTCAAACGGACGTCGAACGGTGCTACGAATGCCTTGCAGGAACTACGATGCACGTGGTTGCTGATCTGGCGGAATATCTCGCCGACGTATTGCTGATGCTTTGTGGCGGGAGCGGGCGACATTCTGAAAATCTTGCCTTTGATCAGCTCAATGCGCTCTTCTAGCTGCCATTTCAGGTAGTCGGCGTAGGAGTAGGTTCCTTGTAAATCGAGCTGATCGAGACTGAGAATTTTCATAGCTGTTGAATTGAAGACCAACGAATATAAACAAAAAAAGACGAGCAGCCACAAACCGCTCGTCCCGAAGAAATCTATTCCCGTCGTCTTAAGACGACGGCTAAAGACTAGTTTTTTGGCATCACTTATTTCCCACCCTTCGCCTGCTTCAACGCCGACGTCGTCAACCAATACTTTGCAATCATATTGGGCACCTCCCATTCAGGCAACTTCCCTGCTTTGAGATACTCCATATACTTGTTAGCGACCTGCGCGAAGTGCGATTCGTGGCCCGTATCGTATTTTGCATCGATCACAACCTCCCAACCCGCAGCGATCTTTTTCAGCTCGATGCCCGGGAATTTGTCCTGAACACCTTTGAATGCAGCCGCAACGGCGTCTTCGTAAGCTTTGCTTTTGTCGGTGGTTTCAATGTAAAGGACAGGTTTGTATTTCTGGTCTTTGCCCTGGCGGACGATCAGGTTGGCTTTTGAGCCTTTCATGATCGAGTAATGCGTGTCGCCGGTGCCTTCGGGGGCCTGGAAGTTCCAGATCACGGATACTTTCGCGTGCACGCCTTTCAGGGTGTAGTTCAGTTCCCCATTGGAATACACATTCAGCAAAGTGTCCTTCACATCCTTTTTGAGGAATTCAGGATAGGTTTCGCTTTTGGTGACGAGTTTGAATTGTGATGGCGTCAACTGTGTCGCAGTGCGTTTGGTCGACAGTAGCTGAATGTCCTTTTGATAATCCAGCGCTACATTCGGGAAACAGCTCCATTGAACGAGGTCGATAAGGTGGGTCGTTACGTCTACCATCCCTTCGCCTTGTTGGTTCACGTCAAAAAACCAGGTAGGACGTACCAGCGGCTCGCCGGAAATATATTTGAAGAAGTGGTGAACACTTTCTTTGGATACCGCGGGGTTGCCGGGCGTGCCTTTTTGCAACTCGCCGAAAATGTCGGGCAGCAATGCAAGCTCGCGTTGCAGGGTGTTAGTGATCTCATACCGCTCGGTCATGATGTCGTAGAGCAACACCTTGTTCTTGTCGGCGCTCGTGAATGCATCTTTCAGTTTGTCGAAACCAGCCGCGTCGATGGCCATCGGTTTGTCGGCGAGTACATTCAGGCCTGCGTCGACGGATTTTTTGATGAAATCGGTTTTTTTCTGGTTGTTACCCGCCAGCACCACCACATTGCCCTTCTTCTCGGAAAGCATTTTTTCGAAGAAATCGGTACCAGTGTACACTTCTTCTTTCCAGTGCGTCGGGTCTTCGGGGCGGGTGTTGTATTTCTCCACCTTGTCGAGATATGCCTTTACATCCGGGCCTTCGGACGCGTACACGTGCACGACGGAATCAACGTCGGCGTACATGGATTTTTGCACCAGCGCCGCGTGGAAGTGGCCGGGCTCGACCACGATCAGGCTTAATGGCTTCTTTTGCTCCTCGTCCTTGGCCTCCTCTTTCTTCGAATTACATCCCTGATTGAATACCATTGCGCTCAATAAAGCGATTGTCAAGAGTTCTTTTCTCATTTGAATGGGTTGAGGTAATACATGCAAGATAGCTCCGGTGCGGAACTATGCCTGCGAGTATGACGAAATTTCTTTGAGCTTCCCTGAACTCGCCTGGTCAATGAAAAGGATCGCATGCGGGTGCTTGCGGAGGATCGTCGACGGGAATGCTTCCTGGATGTCCTCGGCCACGGTGTGGTAAATCGCCTGCGCCTTTTTCTCGCCGGGCACGATGCAGAAGGCGTATGTGGCTTTCATCAATGTCGGAATGGTGAGGGTCAATGCGGTTTGCGGCACTTCGCCGAAGGTGTCGAAGCATTCGTCGTTCACTTGCTGCTGGCGGCAGGCATCGTCGAGGTCCACCACTTTCACTTCCAACGAATCATCGAAAAACGCCACATGCGGGTCGTTGAATGCCAAATGCCCATTCTCGCCAATACCGAGGCATACGATATCGATCGGGTTCTCGCGGAGCAGTTTCGCATACCGGTCGCATTCCTGCTGTGGGTCGGTAGCGTTACCGTCGAGATACGAAACGGAGCGAACAGGCACATGGTCGAATAGCCGTACTTTCAGGAAATACCCGAAATTTTGCGGCGCATCGGCGGCGATACCGATGTATTCGTCCATATGAAATGCATTGATCTTTTTCCATTGAATGCCCGGCTCGTCCTTCAACGTTGCCAGGAACTCGTTTTGTGAAGGCGCCGAGGCAAAGATGATATTAACAAATTCCTTCATATCCTGAATCTCCCGGATCTTCCCGGCAACGGCTTTGGCCGCGGCTTCCCCCATTTGCTGGCGGGTTTCGGAGATATTGATTTCCAGTTGGTCAACTTTCATTTGTTGTGTCAGTTAAATTTGGGGTATCGCGTTTAGGTAAATGGTTTTTCCCTTGATAATGGTCCTCTGAATGCGGATGTCGGCATCGAAAATGACGATATCGGCGTCTTTGCCCGCCACCAATGTGCCCTTGCGGTCGTGTACGCCCATAATGCGTGCGGGTGTTGCGGTCGCCATACGCACGGCGTCGAGCAGCGATACATCGGCGATGTTCACCATTGTACGCACCAGGCGATCGGCTGTGGAAACGCTTCCGGCAAACGAAGTGCGGTCGGGCAGCTTGGCCACACCATCCTCGACGATCACTTTCAATCCGTTTTTCAGCGAACCGAGCATACTTTCGCCCTCCGGCATTCCGGCAGCGCGCATGGCGTCGGTAATGAGCGCAATGCGGTCCGGACCTTTGATTTTATAAATGAGTTTCAAAAGCGGTGCAGGCAAATGCACGCCGTCAGCGATGATCTCCACATCCATATCGAGCAGAAAAGCACTTTCGATCGTACCCGCGTAACGGAACGCATTCCTGCGCGTAACACCCGACATGGCCGAGTACAAATGCGTCGCCAGCGTGTAGCCATTTTCGTAGGCTTCGAGAACTTCTTCATAAATCGCATCCGTATGCGCCACTGCGGCCAGTATGCCTTTTTGTTTTAATCTTTTTCCAAAATCAATAGCTCCCGGCAGCTCCGGCGCAGCACTCCAACGGGTAATAGAGTTGGAATATGCCAATACTTCTTCATACTCTGTGGGGTCGGGATTGCGAATGTACCGCGGGTCCTGCGCGCCGCGCTGGCTCAACGCGAAATAAGGGCCTTCCAAATGCATCCCCAGAAACTGCGCGCCGTTGAAGTTGGTCGCATTCGCCTTTTCATAGAAATCCAAAGTTTCAAGCAAATCCTGTTTCTCAGCCGTCAAAGTGGTAGGAACCAATGCAGTGGTGCCATACTGCGCATGGGTTTCCGCGATTTTCAAAAATGCCTCCACGCTACCATCCATGAAGTCATGCCCGCCACCACCGTGAATATGCAGGTCGATGAAGCCAGGAGCCACATAATGTCCACCCGCATCAATCACCTCCGCACCCGGAAAATCCACACCCCGCGTTTCAATCCCCACAATCACCCCATTTTCAATCAAAACAGTCCCGTTCCGGATGTAGCGGTACGGGGTAATGAGGGTTCCGTTTATGATTTTTAATCGCATTCGTTTTGAATTGTTGAAATTGTGGCCCCGTGCCACCCAAAAACATTACGTTCGCCAATATTACGGTTCACATATATTACGGTTCGCAAATATCACGGTCTACAAATATTACGGTGCTCTGCACCTTAACGCTCAGGTGCAGAGCACCTCAAAATTTGTAGACGGTTTATAATCGATAATGGGTAAATAGGTGCAGCGCACCGTAATAATTGATTAATGTTACGCATTTTTCAAAACCCCCATTTCCGCAGTTTGTGCCCTTTTATGGCATAAAAAACCAGGTACAAATAACAAGGCAGCAACACCCAATAAGCCTCACGCACATTCACGACATCCGCGAAATGTCCGTAGAAAAGCGGCATAATCGCATTGCCGCAAAGGCCCATGATCATGACCGACGCGCCGAGCTTGGTAAAGCGTCCGAGGTCATCGAGCGCGAGCGGCCATATGCCCGCCCACACGAGCGAATTGGCTAGTCCAAGCAGCACGACGAACCAGATCGAAATATCTGTGGTGTGGCCCAGGAACGTGACTTGTCCGTGGGTGAAGATGATGAGTAATGTAAAAATGGTTCCGAGCAGTGTGCAAATCCGGAGCGCATTTACCTGGCTGATGTATCTGGGGATAACTGTAATACCAATCAGATACCCGCATATCGTGCAGAAAAGCGTGTAAGAAGGAAATACTTTCGCTTCGAGCAGATCAATACCCATTGAATTGGCATAACCAATAATGGTATCGATCGCGATCACCTGCGTGCCTACGTGCAGGAAGATCGCCAGTGCGCCCAGGATCAGGTGCGGGAAGTCGAAAATGCTCTTCTTACCCGCATTGGCAGAGGCGATTTCCTGGCTTTCATGTTCGGTATCGATTTCTGGCAATGGCGATTTGAAAACCAGAAAGCCTAATACAAAAAGGAATGTACCGAGGCCAATGTAAGGATTGATCACCCGGCGGATCAGTTCGTCCAGTGCAGCGCTGCGCTCGGCGTCGCTCATGGTGCCCAGCTGCGCGAAAAGGTCGGTATCGGTCGGTTTCAATATCACCGCAGCGAAAACGATGGGCGAGAGGATACCGGCGGCTTTGTTGCAAATACCCATCATACTGATCCGCTGCGCCGCGCGCTCCTTGGCACCGAGGATGGTAATGTAGGGATTAGCAGCCGTTTGCAGGATCGCCAGGCCGATTCCGATCGTGAAAAGACCCATCAGGAAGATCTCGTAAGTACGCGACATGGCAGCCGGCACAAATATGAACGCCCCCAACGCCATCGCCCAGAACCCGATCATCATCCCCTTTTTGAACCCGACTGCTTTTAAAAGGTAAGACGACGGTACCGACATTACGAAGTAGGCAATATAAAATGCAAATGCGACGAGGTAAGCCTGAAAGCTGGTGAGTTCACAGGCGATTTTGAAATAGGGGATCAATATGGAATTGACCCACGATACAAAACCGAAAATAAAGAACATCAGGCCTATCAGGAAGATGGAGATCGTCGTTTCCCGCTTTGTCAGGTCTTGTACTTTGATGGCAATGGCTTCGCTTTTCATTGAGCTTTCAGGGTTTGGCTGTGAACCCAGGGTTAAAACCCTGGGTTGTGGTGTGATACGGCTTATATGGTCGGCTCCCAGCCTTTTTGGTACTCGCGTTTCCAGAACTTCTCCGCCGCTTTGCTGCCTTTAATATGCCCGTTCGTCGGATCGATATTCAGTGTTTCTCCCGACCGGATCGCGATGTTACCCAGCTGCGCGAGCAAGGTACTCTGATGCCCGCCTACAATTTCTGCCGCCACTGTCGTGCCTTTTTTGATACCGTCAAAGAAATTCTGGATATGCAATGCATCCAGCCCTTGCGACGGGTTCATTTTATTCAGCGGATCGATCACGAAATCGTTTTTAACATCCTTTACCAGCTTGTTATCAAGGTCGTAAATTTTGTAAGTATTGCCCTCGCCGATTTGCAGCGAACCTTTTTCACCGTAAAAAACAACTCCCACACTGCTGCCCTCGATCGTACGCCCGTTGCAGCTGCGGCCTTCCCAGGTCATGGCGGTATTGTTTGCAAATTCGAGGTTGATGACCTGCGTATCGGGTGTTTCCCAATCGTCTTTGTAGCGGAAACGACCTCCGGAGGAAGTTACGCGGGTCGGGAAATCGACTTGCAGGCCCCAGCGCATGAGGTCGAGCATGTGGGTGCCGTTGTTGAGCGCCTCGCCGGTACCCCAGTTCCAGAACCAGTGCCAGTTGTAATGCACCAGGTTGTCCTTGAATGCGCGGCGCGGCGCGGGGCCCTGCCACAGTTCATAGTCGAGCCAGGACGGGACGGCGGTTTCTTTGCCGATGCCAATCGAAGCGCGGTTATTGGTATACCAGCCTTTGGCGAAATAGGGCCGGCCGATAACCCCGTCATGCACCTCCTTGATCCCCGCGGCCACGTTCGGCCACGAGCGGCGCTGGTTGCCCATCTGGATCACATTCTTGTATTTTTTCGCCACTGCCACGAGCAGTTCGCCCTCGTGGGGGTTGTGGCTGCAAGGTTTTTCGAGGTAAACGTGCTTGCCAGCCTTCGAAGCCAGAATGGCCGCCGGCGCGTGCCAGTGGTCAGGCGCAGCTACTACGAGCGCATCCATATCCTTGTTTTCGAGCGCCTTGCGGAAATCCGGGATATTGGCAGGTTTTGACTTCTGGGTATCGTTCACAATACCGATGCATTTCTCAGCAGCACGGGTGTCCACGTCAGAGATCGATATTACTTCGCAATTCGGTTGCAATGCATAGTTGGTCGCCAGCGCGAGGCCGCGGCTGTTTACGCCCATCATGCCCACGCGTACTTTTTCGTTTGCACCCACGATTTTGGCATAACTTTTCGGACTAAAACCGGGCAATACGCCTCCGAACGTGAGTAATGCGCTTCCGGCCAAAGATCTTTTAATGAAATCGCGGCGACCGTCGTCACGGCGACCGTCGTTGGGGTTATTTGGATTTTCCATTGAGAAAAAAGTTAATGTCTGGTTATTGAAACGGGTTAGGGATTCTGACCAGGTCCTGGATGATCTTCCCTTCATGCACGAAGCGGGCCAACGTGTAGACCGTGCCATCGACGCCCACGGCAATCGAATTGACGTAAGTTGGTCGCTCACCATCTTCATAAAAGACCGCTCCGTGATCTTTATAAGTATTGGTAGGTAAATGATACGTAATTAAATGCAGATTTTCCAGTCCGCGCGCCGCGCCTTTGGCAATGGCGTCCTCACCTTTCAGACGTTTACCATTTTCGTAAACCGGCCCGCCCGTAAGGTAATAAATGGTTTCCCCATCGGGCCCGAGCTGAAAACCCAGGTAGCCATAGCTGAACTGATCGAACATCCCGCTTTTTCGCGAAGGCTCGGAGGTAATGCGTTCTACCAGCTCGATTTTCTCCGCCCGGGGATCAAAACGGAACAGATAACCCGAGTTGCCATGCACGCCGTAAGCCACCTGCTCTTTGGGATGCCAGAATATTTTCCGCCAGTTGTAGCACATGCTTCCGGGGCGTGTCGGGTCGTATTTGCCGAAATAGTCCAGCCGTAAATCTACATTTTCGAGTTTGTGAAGAATTTGGGTTTCAGGGTTGTAAGTAAAAATATCACCTTCTGCCACCGAAAAATAGACATCGCCCAATTCAGCATCTACAAACAACGAGCGGCAAAGCGACCGGAAATCGGTGCCGGGTGTGCCTGCTTCGCCTTTATGCGAAATAGGGCCCAGGTTCCGGAGCTGTTTCTGTTCGGTATCGTAATGGACAAAATTGCCGTAAGGCCAGGTAATGCCGTACAAATGCCCGCGGTCACGATCCATGGTCATGGATACCATGCCTTCACCGTTGGGTACCAATGCCAGGTCTTCGAATGTCCCCGTTTTCAGGTCATAGGAAAGGAAATGCCCGCCGGGATACAATGCATAGCCTTCCGGCGCCTGCTCGGGAAGCCGGTCCATGCCCTCGATAAGCTGGTAATAGCCTACGTGCGTCGAGAAATAGAGCTTTCCGTTCCTTTCGTAAAAACGGACGTGGCTTTTGCCTTGTGGAACGGCTTTCAAATACTTCTCGCCGCAAATATCGGTCAGGTCGCCGAGGTGCTTCGTGCTGTCGGTAGCCGGGTCGTAGACAAACATCTGCCCGCCGACCTCATGGTTGTCGGACGACAGCAGGTAGTAAATCTTCCCGTCGCTCGCAGCCGAGAGCGCATTGTACGTGTCATGTGCGCGCGGGAAGCCTGAGTAGTAATGCTTTGCAATTAAAGATTTGGGCTCTGCTAGCGGCTCGAAAGTCATAGAATAATCGATACTGTTCACGGGTAGAGGCAGACTTTGGATAAACACTAATTCTTAATAACCTTGGATTCCGGTTTGACGACCCCAGCCTGCTTCGCCAGTTGCACCATCCCGTTCAGTATTTCAATTTCGACATCCGACGCCCAGGTCGCGGGGAGGCCGTACACAATAGCGGCCACTTCGCCCTCGTAACCGCCTTCGCGAAGAATGGTGGTGCTCGGAATGTAGGTCATCACATCATTGGAATAGCCCATTACGAATGTGTCCTGGCCGAATATCTTTTTCAAATTAATAGCATAATCCACTACCAGTTCGCCGCCCAATGCCATAATGGCCTGGTCGCCCAGCTTCCATACCTGCAACGGAAAAGGGTAGGAGGTCCGGAATGGTTTCTTCTCGTCGATCTGTGCGATCATTCGCCTGGCCCATTTCTGTTGAAAACCGGTTGCTTTTTCGGCCATTGCTGAAAGTTGCTCGCGGGTGGGGGCGGTTGTTAAAGAGAGGGGTACTTCCTGGTAGGCGGTCGAAAGCTGGGGTTCCAGCGGTTTCATTTCCTCACTTAGTACGCGCTCCACCGCCGCGGCGAGCGTTTTACCATATTGAATGGCCAGCGGCACCGAATGCCGGGGCAATGGATTCTGGTCGGCACCTGCCCCCTGGAAAAACAAAGCCGTAGCACCGGGATACAGCTTTTCAAGCTCGATCTGTGCCCAGCCGGGATAGTCGCCCGACCATTGGTAACCGGCCAGCACAGTTGGATGGCAGGCATAGCCGAATGTTATGGCCATAATTTTACCTTTCGCATCTGACACTTTCAGCACGGGCACGGCCGGGTCGCCGGGGCCTGTGATTTCGGTTAATCTTTCCAATGTCGCCGCGTCGTTGTTCCGGCGGTTTACCTGGAAACGCGTCACGCCGTTGCGGGTTTCGATCTTGGCGGGTTGCAATGCTTTCAACGCATCACCAGTCAAAGTCACGATCTGCCCGATGAGTTTGGCAGAATACTGGTCTATTTTCTTTTGATCTCCTTCATTCAAAGGATAGATATCCGACAACGCCGCTCCGAGCACAGGCCCGGAATGCGTGTGCGAACTGTTGAGAATAATCTGTGCTTTGGAAAGTTTATAGCGCTCATTGATTTTCGCCCTGATCTCGTCGGACATCGCTTTCGGAAAACCCAGCAAATCAGTTGTAATCAATACTGCCTGCTTGCCATTAGCATCTTGAACCGCCAACGCTTTTGCCCAGAGGTCGTGCAACTTTCCTTCGGATGCATGTGTGCGCGCCGCGAAGCCGGCCATCCACATCGGTCCCGCAGGGGTAATGTCCACTTTGGCCACACCCGCTTTCCAGCCCTGCGCGTGTGCGGGGAGAAAAGTTACAAGCAGCAAAGACAATGCGATAGCTACTCTCATTTCTGTCCGAGCGTTTTGATCTTATCGACGTTGTGATGGATCTTTTCAATGGCCGAGGCAATGGCTTTCATATCGTCTTTCGTGCCGAGGAGCATATTCTGGGTAAGCCAAACCGCTTCTTCATTGCAGATTCTATCGTTCACCGGGCATTTGTTCTGCTCGTTGTACTTGTTAATATCCAGCATTTCCTTCGGGTACATTCTCCGGTAGTTTTCCGATTTAAAGGTTTCATGCAAAAATGGCTGCGTATTAAGTGTCGAATAGCCGCTCATGCAGGGTACGCCTTCCGCTTTCACAGCTTTGATAAAGCTTTCGCGGGAGAGGCCCTTGAATCCATCCTTTTGATAACGGAAAGCAAACAAATGAAAAGCGCCGCGATTGACCTTATCATATAATTTGTACGGAACAATTCCCGGAATGTCCTTAATGAGCGATTTCAGGTATGCGGCATTCTCATTGCGTGTGGTTGTCTGGGCATCCAACCGTTTCAATTGGGCTATACCAATGGCTGCCTGGTACTCCGAAAACCTGAGTTTGGTACCCTGCATGACGCTACCGGTAGCCACAGAACCGACAGCCGTACCATAAGGATTCCCGAAATTGTGATACGAATAGCACAAGTCCATAAAATGCTCGTCGTTGCTTACAATGGCTCCACCTTCGCCAATAGGAAGATTTTTAGAATTCTGGAAACTGAAACAACCGACATTTCCGATCGTTCCAACCTTCTTTTTATCATATTCAGCTAAATGCGCCTGACAGGCGTCCTCGATCACGATCAGCTTGTGCTTTTTGGCAATAGCCATGATCCGGTCCATATCCACCGGCAGTCCCAGGATATGCACAGCCATGATAGCTTTTGTCCGTGGGGTAATTTTAGCCTCTATTTTCGACGGGTCGATCTGGAATGTTTCGGCATCGATATCGACAAAAACGGGCATTGCGCCGTTCGACAGGATGGAGGAAACCGAAGCGATAAACGTGTAGGGTGGCACGAGCACTTCATCGCCTGCACCGATCCCGAGCTGGTTGATGGCGATCACCAGTGCATTGGTGCCGTTAACCACCGCAAGACTTCTTTTTACATTCAGAGCAGCCGCCCATTCCTTTTCAAACTGCGTCACCACATCGGCCCGCGACCAAATTCCGCTCCGCACAACTTCCAGCAGTTGTTTTTCGTCCGTTTCCGGGTTCCATTGCGGCCATACCGGCCATTTCACCTCCGCCCAGGCGGATGGTCCGCCCAATATCGCCGGCACCTGCGCCGACTTCGAGCCGATCGCCGGTAACCCTGCCACGGACGAAGAAGCCAGGGCTACACCTAGCCCAGCCATGGAGTTTTGTTTGATAAACGTTCTTCGCGATAATTTGGAGCTAAGTGCTTTCATGGGATAAAGGATTAGGGGGGTGGATGTCAGGAATCTATTTTTTGCCGGCCTTGCTGAGCACACTTTCCAGCGTTACGCTCTTGCCGCCCTGGCGTTTGCTTTCATCGGCAGCTTCCATGAAAGCGAATATTTCAATGGTTTCTTCGGGGGTAACCGGCACTTCACCTGTTTTGAAATACTTGATAATATCGACCAAAAGTGGTTCATAACCGGCATAGGGACCTAGAACTTTATTCCCATCTTCGGTGAAAACCGTGCCGCCGTAGTCGTGTTTGCCTGTGCGTGTCCCGCGAAATGTACCAGTGCGGCCGTCGGCCCAGATGCCTACCACAATGTCGGTATTGGGCGTGTTCACCCGTGTTACGCTTTTGCAGCCCGTGCCCATTACCGTATACAACGTCTCGACGCCGTGTATGCCGTACCAGAAGAAATCAGGGTGTGTTTTTTCGAGAACGGCAGGACTATACGTGTCCGCGCCCAGCACCTTTTTCTTGTCGATGCTTTCGATCCCTTTGATATAACGGAGCGACGAAGCTGTAAAAATGGGCATGTTGTACTTTTTGGAAGCCTCGTATATTTTCAGTGTGTCCGAAAGCGAAGCAGCAACCGGTTTGTCGATAAACATCCGTTTGCCCGCTTTGAAAACTTCCAGCGCCTGTTCCAGGTGCAGGCGGCCGTCGTTGGTCTCAAGCAATATCACATCCGTTTTCCCCAGCAGTTCCTTGATAGACCCCACAATCTCCACGCCTATTTTCTTAACCTCTTCAATATAACCGGGAATGCGCTTCGTGCTCGACTCGATATCCTTGCTGCCGTAAGGGTAGGCTGCCACGACTTTATAACCGTCATAGGCCGCATCCGGCTGTCCCGCATTCAGTGCCTTAGTAAATGCAATGGCATGCGAGGTGTCCAGTCCGATAATGCCGACTCTTTTACCTTCCGCAGGCCTGGCCAGTGCAGACAAATGGTCGATTAAACCCAGACCGATACCGGCGGTTGCCGATTGGAAAATGAACTTTCGTCTGCTAAGCGAATGCATAAAACAAGGGGAAAAGAGTTCAGGAATAGCCAGCCCGTTTTTGATTTCGGGTACGTACCCGTAAATATACACACATATTTTAATTTACAAGTAATCGCGGTTATTGTTTACAAGAAATTTTGTGATGTGGAGGATACTAATGATTAAATGCTGCTTTTGGGTGTCAATACAACATTTAATGTGTGGGCGCTGGTGCAAGTCTCCCGACGCTCGCGCAAATCTCCGGATTTGCACCCAATATTCGCAGGGCTCCGGCTGGTCCATACCGCAAAAGCGTAAAATGCAATCACGACCGGCCGGAGGCCTGCGAATAGTCGGCGCGAAGGTTGACCTTCGCGCTATTAGTTTTGGTAAAATGCCTGGTTCTCCTTCGTCACGATATCGATGGGCATGAAATGCGTCTTTTCCACCGGCGCGCCGAGGACGAGCGTCTGGTAAAGTGCCATGAGGCCGCGGTAGCCTTGCTCTTCGGGCTTGTGGCAGATCAGGAAGTCGATCAGCTCCTTATTCAGGTAGGCGATGTTTTCTTTTAAATAATCATAGCCAATCAGCGAAATGTCCGTGCGCTTGCTCTTTTCGAGGAATGCGGCGACAGAAAAAACGCGGGAATTGGTGACGAAAATGGCTTCAATGTCGGCGTGCCCGTGTAATGCGCGCGTGAGATCGCGGGTGACGGACAGGCTGTCGGTGTCTTTAATATCGATCCGGATGATCTCGATCGGCAGGTTATGGTCCTTGAAATAGGAGCGGAAGCCTTCCTCGATTTGCAGGTAATTATAGCTGTCGGTCTCTTTGGAAATGTTCACAACGGCCACTTTATGCTTCTCTTTCAAACGATACGTCGAAAGTTTGGCACCTACATAACCGCTCTGGAACAAATGCGGGCCGATGTAGCATAGGTTATCCTCGTCGGGGACGTCGGAGTCGATGAATACGAAGGGTATTTTTTTCTCCCGGCAGGCACGGACGAATTTCCGGGATTCCTCAATGAACGAAGGGGCGAGCAGGACGCCTTTAAAGCCTGCATTGAGAATGGCCGCGGCCTGCTCGTTGAATGTGACGGGATCGTTGAGGTCGAAAAAGAAGGTGGTAACCTGCACGCCATACTTTTTGATCTCCGAATCGGCACGGGAAATGCCTTTCATGGGTGCTTCCCAGAAATCGGTTTCCTCCGAAACCCGCGGAATGAGTACGGCCAGGGAAATGATTTTCTTCGAAGCAAGGCGACTCGCGAGGATATTCGGCTGGTAATCCAGCTCCTTGATAATGTCGTTGATCTTCTTCTTGGTCTTTTCTGAAACGCCCGACCGGTTATGCAGCACACGGTCGACGGTCGCAATGGAGACGTTGGCACGACGGGCGATTTCTTTCACCCCATAATAGGTATTTTCTTTTTCCATCCGGAAAAGGGAGGTTTGGTATCAGTAGCTAAATCCTGCACGCGGACGTGCCTGCGTTGTAAAACCACGAATAAAAGGGTTTTAGATTTTATTTAATGGTTTTCGCCCAAATTTTTGGCAAATACAATCGCGCAATCAATATTTGTATATATAATCTATTAATTAAATATAGTAAAAGAATCGGTTATGGCACTGAACTATATGGCATTGGCCGTTCCATTGTTCCTTTTGCTGATCGGGATTGAATATTGGGTTTCGAAGCGCCTTGGGCGACAGTTGTTCAATTTTAACAGTTCCATTGCCAATATGAATGTTGGTGTTGCAGAGCGGCTTATCGACATGTTTACGGCCGGGTCGTTCTTCTTTTTTTACGATTATCTCCAAAAAAACTACGGACTGTTCGAGATCCGCCCGAGCCTGCCGGTGTGGATGGCATTGATCCTCGCGACCGATTTCGTTTGGTACTGGTATCACCGGATGGGCCATAAGATCAATCTGTTTTGGGGGTTTCATGTGGTACACCACACCAGCGAGGAGTTCAATTACACGGCGGGAACCCGCATCACGATTTTCCAGGCGGTGGTGAGAACGGCCTTCTGGTCGGTGCTGCCGCTGATCGGCTTTCCGGCACCGATGATAACGACGATGCTCATCGTTCACGGATTATACCCTTTCTTCACCCACACGCAGGTGGTTGGCAAACTCGGCATTCTCGAATATATATTGGTAACGCCCTCGCATCACCGCGTGCACCACGCGAGCAACGAGGCCTACCTCGACAAGAACTTCGGGGATATGTTCATTATTTGGGACAAACTGTTCGGCACATTCGCCGAGGAAAAGGAGGAACCGGTTTATGGGCTCACCAAACAGCTCGATAGCTACAGTTTCCTCTGGCAACATTTCCATTTCCTGGTCGAGATATGGTACTCTGCACAACAGCAGAAGGGGATTGTTGCGAAGCTGAAAGTCATTTTCGGCAGTCCTGAGGATTTTGACCCGTCTGTTCGGCGCATTGTCGAAAAGCGGTTTTTATCCAAAAACAAAGTCCGCGTGCGATCGCAGAAATTCAGGAGGTATGTGCTCCTGCAGTTCACTATCACTGTAATCACCTTGTTCTTTCTCCTGCTATTCGAGCACCAGGAAGAAACTTTTTTACAAGTAATGGCAGCGTTGGTGATATTCGTAACCCTCATCAACTGCGGGGCCATCCTCGAACAGCGCCGCTGGGTATTCTATCTCGAATTCGCACGCGGGGCACTGATCTTCATCACTGCCTATCATTATTTCCCGCACCCGACGCTGCTGTTCCTGATCTGGACAATCGTCATTGGCGGTGTGCTGTACTTTTCGACTTTGCAAAAACAATATCTGCAAACGATCTACGGTAGGTGAGTTGCGTAATTAACCACCAACCCGAATCTGCAAAAAAATCCGAACTGGTCATTAATTTTGAGCCGGTGCCAACCGCGCCATTATTTACCTAAAACCAACCTTTAATATGTTTCGAGTATTCTCCCTGCTGCTGGTATCGACAGGCCTTTGCCTGCTGATGGCCTTTAATGCCGGAAAACCGGCAGCAAAAACACCCAACATCATCCTCTTTTTTATCGACGATCTCGGTTACGGCGACCTTTCTGTGAATGGTGCATTGGGCTACAAAACACCTAATCTCGACAAAATGGCCACAGAGGGCACGCGTTTCACGAACTTCATGGCTGCGCAGGCCGTGTGCAGCGCATCCCGTGCCGCATTGCTTACGGGTTGTTATCCCAACCGTTTGAGTATTTCGGGGGCATTCGGGCCAAATGCTGGTGTGGGTCTCAATCCCAAGGAAGAAACCATCGCCGAACTCGTGAAAGCGCAAGGGTATACAACCGGTATCTTCGGGAAATGGCATTTGGGCAGCGATCAGGAGTTTCTGCCTTTGCAGCAGGGCTTCGATGAATATTACGGTGTGCCTTACTCGCACGACATGTGGCCGCTGCACCCGTGGCAGGAACGCGCCAAATATCCGCCGCTGCACTGGATCGACGGCAACAAGCAGGCCAAAGAGATCAAAAACCTGGAAGACGCCAGCGAACTGACGCCGGTAATTACCGAGAAAGCCATTTCATTTATCAAAAGAAACAAAAACAAGCCTTTCTTCCTGTACGTACCGCACCCGCTTCCACACGTGCCATTGGCCGCTTCGGCGAAATTCCGTGGCAAAAGCGAAAGAGGCATTTTCGGGGATGTCATGATGGAACTCGACTGGTCGGTAGGAGAGATCATGAAAGAGCTCAAAGCGCAGGGGTTGGACAATAATACCCTCGTAATTTTCACCAGCGATAACGGTCCCTGGCTCAACTACGGCGACCATGCCGGTTCCGCGGGCGGTTTCCGCGAAGGGAAAGGAACCTCTTTCGAGGGCGGACAGCGTGAGCCTTGCATTATGCGCTGGCCGGGTGTAATCCCCGCGGGAAGGGTCTCCAACAAACTCCTCTCAACGCTCGATGTCCTCCCGACCATTGCCAAACTGACCAACGCCAAATTACCCAAAGAAAAAATCGACGGTCTCGATTTCACCGCATTGCTCAAAGGTGACGACAGCCAGACCCCGCGCGAAAGTTTCCTCTATTACTACCGCAAAAACAGCCTCGAAGCGGTTCGAAAAGGCGACTGGAAACTCGTCTTTGCCCACCCGGGGCGCACCTACGAAGGCTCACTCCCCGGGAAAAACGGCCAGCCAGGCCCTGCACCGGAGGACCATCAGTTCCCGAAAGCATTGTACAACCTGGCCCGCGATCCATCCGAACGCTATGACGTGCTGGAACAAAACCCGGAAATCGTTGCCGAGCTCGAAAAGATCGCCGACGCGGCACGAGACGATATGGGCGATGATTTGCAGCAAAAGGCGGGTAAGAACGTTCGCGAAATCGGACGTGCCGTTCGGAAATAGGGATTGGATTTCAGGCCATGAATGGGCATGCCACCTGTTCCGGGAATCCTCGGGTACATCTGATTTGAATGCGCCGACAAATTAACCGTCAAAAAAACACAAATCTTTTTTTCCTGACTTGTTTCTTAAAACGATTTATCCTTACTTTGTCTATCAAACAAGTAGATTATATCGGACTTCCGATTGGCGATATTCAGAACGTATCTGCTTTCCGATACCCTAAAAGACAGTCCAGGCGCGACTTGCCGGAATTTTCGGTGGTTGTCAATTCATGCCAGTCGTCCGGGCTGTCGTAGGGTATCGGGAACAAAGATACATCGCGATTTACTTTTTACGCTCCCGCTTTCCGGATTTTGCAAATCCGGCATTACCACTGCCGAAACAGGCACTTTCTCCCAATTTTAAAGGCCGTCACCGCGTTAAATCCAAGTAATCCAAGGGTTGCAATGTCTTTCTGAAGTGTATTAATCTACTCCACAATGAAAAAGTATTGTTTTCTGGTTTCCCTCCTTGCCACATCGTTTTCCTATCACCATTCCCAAGCCCAAACACCTAAACCGGCACGCCCGAATATCGTATTTATCCTGGCCGACGATCTGGGTTATGGCGATGTGGGTTTCAATGGACAAAAGCTTATCAGCACACCTAATATAGATCGCCTCGCCAGGGAAGGGATGATTTTCAGCCAGTTTTATGCGGGGACTTCCGTGTGTGCGCCTTCGCGGTCATCGCTCCTGACGGGCCAGCACACCGGGCATACGTATATCCGTGGGAACAAGAGCGTTGAACCGGAAGGCCAGCAACCTATCGCCGATTCGGTGGTTACCCTCGCGGAAGTGCTCAAAAAGGCGGGGTACGTTACGGCCGCTTTTGGGAAATGGGGCTTAGGTCCCGTCGGATCGGAAGGGGATCCTAATAAACAGGGCTTTGACCAGTTTTATGGTTATAACTGCCAAAGCCTTGCGCACCGCTATTACCCGGAACACCTTTGGGATAACAGCAAAAAAATACTGCTGGAAGGAAATAAAGGGCTCATTTATAACAAGGAATATGCACCCGACCTGATCCAGAAAAAGGCGCTCAGCTTTGTGGATGCGCAGGACGGTAAGCAGCCTTTCTTTTTGTTTTTACCTTACATTCTTCCACACGCCGAGCTGGTGGTGCCGGACGATAGCCTTTTCAGATACTATAAAGGTAAATTTGAAGAAAAGCCCTACAAAGGCGCTGACTATGGCCCGGGTGCTACTGACGGTGGATATGCGTCACAGGAATACCCTCATGCAACTTTCGCGGCGATGGTGGCGCGCCTGGATTTGTATGTAGGGCAGGTAGTGAGCAAATTGAAGGAAAAAGGCCTCGACAAAAACACATTGATCATTTTCACCAGTGACAATGGCCCGCACATCGAAGGAGGGGCCGATCCTAGTTTTTTCAACAGCAATGCCGGGTTCAGGGGAGTAAAACGTGATTTGTACGAAGGTGGCATCCGGGAGCCATTTGCTGCGCGCTGGCCGGCTGCTATCAAACCGGGCTCGAAAAGTGATTATATCGGAGCATTCTGGGACATTCTTCCAACTTTCGCGGAGCTGGCGAACGCGTCATCACCGCGAAACATCGATGGAATTTCATTCACCGACGCACTGAAAGGCAAACCGACACAGAAAAAGCACGATTACCTCTATTGGGAATTTCACGAACAAGGTGGAAGGCAGGCGGTACGCCAGGGTAACTGGAAGGCGGTCCGGCTGAAAGCCGCAGGTAATCCCGATGCATTGGTAGAGCTCTACGATCTTTCAAAAGACCCGCAGGAAAAAAGCAATGTAACACCTCAGTTTCCCGATAAAGCCAAGGAGCTAGGACAGATTATGAACCGGGCCCATGTTTCGTCGGCGATTTTCCCGTTCGGGAGTTTGGCGACGAACTGATTTTCAAGAAACTGCCTGATCGACCGGTGATGATCAGGCAGTTTCTTGAAAATTTTGATTACGGGAAAATTGGTATATCCGATTCTCGATTGAATGCCGTATGGCAACATTGTACTCATCAGATTAACCCCAACCCCGCGGCCAGCTTGATCAGCGAAGCGGTGTTCGATACCTCGAATTTGATCAGAAGGTTCTGTCTGTGACTATTAACAGTGGTAACGCTGACGAACAGTTGTTCGGCGATCTGAGGGTTGGTAAGGCCTTCCGCAATCAGTATGAGCACTTCTTTTTCCCGTCTTGTTAGAAACGGTACCGTCTTGGGCGCGGTGGCGGGTGTCACCTGGTCAAATTGCACATTCATAAAGTAGCCGCCGGCCTGCACCTGGGCAATGGCTTCAAGAATATCTTCTTTACCCGAGCTTTTGATCAGGTAGCCAGATGCCCCGTTCTGGATCATACGCGAGACGTACGCCCGCTCGTTGAAGGTGCTCAATGCGAGTGTTTTTACATCGGGAAACTGATCTTTCACCTTCTTGCACAGGTCGATACCGCTGATGTCCGGGAGGTTGATGTCGAGAAATGCGATGTCCACTTCGTTGTTTTTCAGGAATGCGATGGCGTCGATCGCGTTGGTGGCCGTTCCTACGACTTTCACCCCTTCCGCGTCGGCGAGCAGCGATTTCAATCCTTCCAGTACCAGCGGGTGATCGTCTACGATGAGGATTCTGACACTCATAAGTTCTTTTTTGGGGTTAAAGTATGATTTCAACGAGTACCGAAGTGCCTTCGCCAGGTTTCGACTGGATGTCGAGTGTCCCGTTCAGGTAATCGACCCGGGCCTGTACATTGCGGAGGCCGGCACCCTTGTTTTGTTCCAGGTTTTGAGTGTCAAACCCTTTACCATTGTCTTCCACGGTTACACTCACATTGTTTTCAACCCAGGTAAGCTGCACCTGCGCTTCACTGGCGTCGGCATATTTGAGCACGTTGTTGAGTAGTTCCTGGATGATCCGGTAAAGGACAACTTCGACCTGCGAATCGAGGCGTTTGTCGTCGAAACCAAAGGCCTGCATATTTACCTTTAATCTGCCGGAGGCGCTGATGCCCTCACAAAAATCGCTCAGTGCGTCGATTATTCCGAACCGTACAAGCGATTCGGGCATCATACTGTGGGCCACGCGGCGCATTTCGCTGATCGCGCCGTCAAGTTGGGTCAGGGCCCTGGTAAACGTCATAGCGCTTTCCTCGGGCAGGATTACGTTTCCTTTCACGGAATTCAAAGTTAGTTTAATGCCTGATAATAGTCCGCCCAGACCATCGTGCAGGTCGCGGGCCACGCGGGTGCGTTCTTCTTCTTGTCCTTTCAAAATAGAATTGGTTGCTACCAGCTGTTTTTCCTGTTGCAATTGAAGTACCTCCTGCTCGGCTACGCGTCTACGGAAAGCAATGTTTCTGTAAACCAGGATAGCAATGGCAAGCAGTCCCACGAGGCCGGCGATGAGGCCGTAAATCAATGTATTACGGGTCTGCTTCTCTTTTTCAAGTGTTACGATCTTATTTTCTTTCTGGGCTGTCAGGTATTTGGTATCGAGTTCCTGCAATTGTTTTTGAATGTCGATTCCCTGAATGGAGTCGTTCAGGATCGAGTATTTCATCAGGTAATCGTAGGCGGCTTTGTAATTGTTCTGCCGCGCGAGGTCGGTAGCGTAATCTTCGTAAAGTTCCACTAAATGGTCGGTCATATTGTTGGCTTCGGCGATCGTGAGCGCCTCCTTCGTGTATTTGGCCGACAGGTCTAATTTATTGGCGTCTTCCGCGAGGAACATCAATGCACGAAGGCAGTCGAGTTCGAGAAAGACATTCCCTGATTTGCGGGCGAGGTCAAGTCCTTTTTGTCCGTAGACCCATGCTTCGTCCAGATTTTTCAAAAGACGGTTCGTCCGGCAAAGCCCTGCGTAAGCCTGCGTAATGAAAATATCAGAATGTATTTTTTCCGCAACCACGAGCCCTTCCTTGAAATGCGCGAGGGCTTCGTTGTATTTTTTCAAATTGAAGTAACAACCTCCAATGTTGGTGAGAATATCCGCCAGTTGCAGGCTGTCCTTCATCGGACGGGCCAGTTGCAATGCTTTTTGCTTGTAAACTACCGACTTGTTGAACAGATTGGCATGCTCGAATGCTGTTCCAATGCTGATATAAAGCCGGGGCAGAAACTCCTTCATGCCCAGTTTGTCGAACTGGCTGGCGGCCTGCTGGTAGTACTGGATCGCCTGGGTGAAATTGCCCATGTAGGTGTAACTGGCAGCAATGTTATTAAGGCTCTTGCCGATATTCACCTGGTGGTTCGTACGCTTGGCTATTTCCAGGCTTTCACGGTTCAATTTCAGGCCCTCTTGGAATTTGCCCTGCAAATTGAGGATATAGGTGTAGTTGGATCGGAACTTGAAACGGCCGGTGTCATAGTTCAGCTTTTCGCTGAGGGCGTCCGCTTTCAGGTAAAATTTGGCCGCGCTGTCGAGGTTGTGGTTCTCATAATACTGCCCGTATTCGATGTAAGCAAGTACCCGGTTGGTGTCCTGTCTGCTGGCCTGAATGCGCTTCAGAATGGCGGCAGGATCTGGGTTTTGTGCAAATGCCGCGCTGGAAAGAAGGACAAGTAAAAGTGCTTGCAAATATAATTTCATTGGATCCGGAGAGTAGAATGGAATGGAAAATTACTGTGGCAAAAGTCTGAAATAAAACCTTTTAATAATATCCTATAAACATATGATTTTTGAAAAATCCTACTTTCATAGGATTGATCTCCGCCATCCCGGTAAGCTACCTTTGTGATGTCGGAAGGCAAAAAATTATCTCATCCATTATCCATTTTCAAATCAAATACAGCCATGAAAAAGATCACATTTTTGAAAAACATTTTCGCTCTGTTGTTGCTAAGCACTTTGATGTTCGCTTGTGAAGACAAGGACAAAGACGTATCCCCGGAATTGAGCTCGAAAGTTGCAGGGATTTATAAAGTGACCAAACTGTCGGTAGACGGCGATGATTATCCGCTTGAAGCAGCCAAAGCGAGCATCACCATCCAGCTCGACAAATTCTCTTCGGAAATCGTTACAGGAAAAATGAAAGTGACGATCGACGGTGACCGTGAACCGGACGAAGACCTCGGAACTTTGAACCTGAAAAATGCCGGCAGCACCGGGATCGACATTTACGAAAACACCGATAAAGTGGGGAACCTCAAAGACGACAAACTAAACATTTTCGTAGTATTCGAGGGAGAAGAATACGAGATGACCGCGACAAAACAATAAGCGGGATCACCGCAAGTATTGATTACCCTTGATACAATTACAGCCATGAAAAGTAAGATAATCCCCTTTTTCCTCTATGTGTTTTGCATTGCGTTCCTGAATTTTACTTTCAGTGATGAGTTCGAAGAATATGGAATCAGTCAGAAAGACATTCAGAATCGCCTCTGGAATAGTTTGAAGGCCCCGTCGGTAAGTGTGCCGTATTTCGGGAGTTCTGTAAAGTCGGCGTGCCGTTCGCTGGCACCCGAAGCGCAGGCGACGGCCATTAAGAAGGCAGGTTCTTTTGTGAAGACTTATTTCAACTCAGAGGATTTTCAGAAACGTTACAGCGAGTGGGTGACGAAAAGCTATCCAAAACTGGAAACGACGGTGAGCGAGCAGCGCAAGCAGGAGATCCGTGCCAACCGTTTGAAAGGCGTGCAGGGATTGCAGGCGAAGGATATGGAGCCGGTGGTGGACATTCAGATCCAGTCGGCTGAGACTTTCGTGGGCATGGAAAGCATGCTCAGCAGCCTGCCGGCCGAACAGCGCGCCGATTTCAAGAAGCAGATCGAGGATGGTAAGCGCAATGCGGCTTTCTTCAAAAAGATCAAACCGCTTCTGAAAACCAATATGGAGGAATTCAAGAAACAATATGCCGAGTACCTGGCCAATGACGAAATCCGGCAGTCGGAGCAGACGCTGGCGCGGAATGCGAAAAGCAACGCCGACGAGTATGAAAAGTTGAAAGACCCGAAAAAGGTACTCACCGCCCGCCTCACCGATTTCCTGAACCAGAGCAAAGGTGTTGACTTCGCGGCGCAGACGAAGGAAGTGAGCGGCCGTAAAAAGTTTGTGAATGCGGCGTACGAAGGCAAAAGCGATGTGTGGAAGTTCTGTTACCGAATGGGCGCAACACCTACCAATACTGCCCGCGTTTTCGCACAACAATGGCTTGCCGAGTTGAAATAAATTGGTTTATATAGAATCGACAGCGAGGTGTCAGTGACGCCTTTTCTGTCTGATCCGTGGCCGACAGAGCGTTACTGTCGCCACGGATCTTTTTATTTTCAAGAAATTTAACGGGGACTATTGTATTTTAGAAAACATTAAACTTACTTTGTCTATCAAATAAGTATACTATTTAAAAACAAGGCTCCTGAACCACCCTGAGCTGAGTATTAATCCAGGCATCTTAGATATGAGCGCGGTTAATTTACTTTGTAAGGTCCCATCGGGGGGAGCATGGGAGGACACACTTTGTTTGCTCCGAAACGATTCCTGTCGCTGTTGTTGAAACGGCGATTCATCTCTGACATTTCTCGGAAATATCCCGCCTGACAGTCATGGCTGATCATCTGAAATTTTCGGTGGTTGGCGATTTCAGTTGCCGGCTGTGCTGTCCCGGGGTATTTCCGTACCCATACTATCAACTGCGTTTATACTAAACCGGTACTACTACACTACCTACAAACATGTTCACATTCTCAGATGTGGTGCTGCTCGCGAGGAAGATCGCCGTCGGCATCTTGCTAACCTTAATCCCTTTTGTATTGATTGCCGGAGGCATTTGGCTGGCATTGAAATTACTTACCTGATACCTCATTTCACCATAAAAATCAGATCACGCATGAAATTGGATAATGCACTGGCCCGGAAGATTACCCGCGACGGCCTCATCAGCGTGGTGCTGTACGTCGCACCCATTATTTTGATGTTTGCCAGCTTCCAGCTATTCGGTTACCGGCCATGGGAGGGAAGCAACGAATTCCCCTTTAAAGCGCCTGCATTTATTGAGGCGGTTTTCAAGAATTTGAGCAGCTGGGGGTTGCCGGTGATCGTGCTGGTGCTGGGCGTGATCGAATTCGCGGCCGGATTGTACGAAAACAAATGGACCAAGAACGAGCGGATCCTGGACATTGTCTGCTTTGTGGTTCCGAAACTGATCATAAGGCCGTTCGTTGCCTATTTCGGACTTAAATTCCTGCCGCTGGTGCTGCCCGACGCCAAAGATGCGTTCGGATGGGTGCCATTCTGGTGGGCGTTCCTGATCATTGCGGTGGCCGATGACCTGACCCAATACTGGTACCACCGCCTGCACCACCAGGTACCCTGGCTCTGGCGTTTTCATCGTACGCACCATTCGGCCAATTATATGGGTATGGCCATGGCAAGCAGGCAGAATGTGATCTACACGCTGTTTTTCTCACAAACTTACCTGACGATCGCATTGACGTACCTGGGTTTGGGCTACGCCGCATTGTTTGTGAAGGTGATCAAATCGTTCATCACTACCGGCGCACATTCGAGTATTCCGTGGGATAAGCCGTTTTACGAGATCAAATGGCTCAAACCCGCCGGTTGGGTATTGGAAAGGCTGATTTCCACTCCGGCCACACACCATGCACACCACGCCGATACGACCGACGACGGAATAGGGTATTACAAAGGCAACTTTGGGAATATGTTTTTCCTCTGGGATATCATTTTCGGGACCGGCATCATTACCCGCAAATACCCGTCGTCCTACGGTATCAAACATTACCAGGAAGAGGAATGGTACGCCCAGTTTATGTGGCCCATTTTTAAGTCTAAAAAGGAAGGCAGTGAGCTGTCTCACAACGGCCCGGTTGTGGGTGACGCCGTTGCGGAAGAGCAAGAACAACTTATACTTAAACCTGATAGCACACCTACTACCGTGGCAGTCGCTTAAAATTATCCGGATGACCATCGGCTTAGCTGGTGGTTATCTTTTTTGTATTTCAAAGCTTCGAAATTGGAGGTTAATCTGCCTACTCATCGCTTTGTGAACCTGGGGATAATTGGGTTATACCATCGGAGAATTGAATAAGGTCGGGAATGAGGGATTGTTGGATCTTTTGGTTTTTTTACCAAAACTTCATCAATCATGACAAATTTCGACTCACTTGTAACGACCATCCACGACACCCATTTTACACTGCAGCAAAGTGCTGCTAAGGCGATTAACAAGCATTTGACGGTCAGGAACTGGTTAATAGGTTTCTATATAGTTGAATTTGAACAGAACGGGGAAGACAGGGCTCGTTATGGCGAGAGACTGTTGGTAAGATTGGCAGATTCGCTCAATCTTGAAACGCTATCTTATCGGAACCTACGGCTTTACCGACAGTTCTACCTGGTGTATCGGGAGCTTGGAGCAGCTATTAAAAGCGAGCTTGGAATATTGGGATTATTGAATAGGTCATTTATTCAAAGTGCTGATTTAGAGATGTATGGAATTGGGCAATCGGTGATTGCCAAATCTCCGGAGGGACCAGATCTCCATCAGGCTAAGCTACTGTCACGACTATCTTACACTCATTTGGTTCAACTCTTCTCTTTCGGGAATATTGAAAAGCGCCGCTTTTATGAAATTGAATGCATTAAAAGCAATTGGAGCGTATCCGAACTTAGAAGGCAAATCAATACGCTTTATTACGAACGTTCGGGATTGAGCATTGATGCGGAAACACTAAGCCGAGGCGTAGAAGAAAACGCCCAGCGACCGAACATTGCGGATATCATCAAATCTCCTTTCACCTTCGAATTTCTTGGTTTGAAAGCCAAAGATGTGGTTTATGAAAATGACCTGGAACAGGCCCTGGTTGATAACCTGGAAGCTTTTCTCATGGAGCTGGGCCATGGTTTCTGCTTTGAGGCAAAGCAAAAGCGCATGGTTATCGGAGATGAATATTTCTTTGTGGACCTTGTATTCTATCATCGCATCTTGAAATGCCATGTTCTGATCGAGTTAAAGACTAATGAAGTCAAACATGAGCACATCGGTCAGCTCAAAACTTACATTAACTACTACAAGAAAGAAATAATGGCCCGGGATGATAATCCGCCAGTGGGCTTGTTGCTGGTGACGGATCAGAACCGGGCGCTGGTCGAATACGCGGTCGCAGATAGCGATATGCAATTGTTTGTAAGCAAATATGTTGTAAATCTCCCAAGCAAGGAACAATTGCAAACCTTCATTCAAAATGAACTGGCCCAAATGCGGTCTTAACCAATTCGTTTATAAACCGTCTCCGTAGCTTTGTCTTCCTGGCCTTCCGGGGAAATGTTGTAGGCAGTAATGATCAATGTGTCTGCGTCTTGCAGCTCGGCAACGGTGCGCCAGTTCCAGGGGGCGGGGTATTCGGGGACGCTATATTGGCCTAAAACCGAAAAGCCGTTTTCTGTGGGTGTGCCGTTGGAAAGCATCATGCCCGTACCCATGTGAAAGCTGTCGATCCAGAATGCCTGCGCGTTGCTGTTGGGAATGTCGAAACCGTAAACAGCTATGCCCTGGAACGGTTTGCCGTTGATGCTGCCCTGGTATTCGTGCATGAGGAAGCTGCCGCCGAGGATGGACTTTATGGTACCTTTCATTTCGGATTCGTCGGCAAGGACATCAGGTTCGAACCAGGTTTTGGTTATGCCTTCCCAGCTGCCGGTTAACGTTTGGAGTTGATGATGTACGCCGGATTCCAGCGATGTTTCAAATTTCGATTTGGACATAGGATATAGATTTTGATTGTGTAACAAATTTTTATCAATATAGAAACCTGAAATTTAACAAAAATGAGATGTGAAGCAATTGCTTAAAGCGCCGATCAGAAGGGGTATTTGAGACAAAATCTTTATATTGGTGCCCGCTTTGGTCTGAATATCAAAGATTAACCACATCAACAACATGTTACAAATAGGTCTATTAATTACCAACCGGCACCGCTTATTAAGCGTAGCAGCGATTCTGGATGTATTCGAATCGGTGAACAACTTCTACGAGCGTGCAAATCAGCCGCACTTTTTCAATATCACACTGTTCTCGCCAGATCCCGAGCCGGGGAAGTTCTACGGTGCTTACCCGATGCGATCGATTGACGAGTTTATCAAACAGGACCTCGTGCTCGTGCCGGCGTTCGGTGCCGGGGATGTCCAGCTTTCGATTATGACCAACCAGTGCTGCATTCCGTGGCTTTGGGAACAATATAAAAACGGTGCGGAACTGGCCAGCTTCTGTACGGGCGCATTCCTGCTCGCAGCAGCGGGCCTGCTGAATGGCAAGCACGCCACCACGCATATAGACGCAGCGGAGGCGCTAGCCTCGAATTTTCCGGACATCATCATGAAGAGCGACGCGGTGGTGACGGAAGACAAAGGAATTTTTACAAGCGGCGGTGCCACCAGCAGTTTCCATCTGATGTTGTACCTGATACAGCGTTTTTGCGGAAAGGATCTTACTTTGAAGACTGCCAAAATGTTTGCAATAGACATGGACCGCGAGCAACAGACTTACTTCGGAACCTTCACGCCGCCTCAAAACCACGGCGACGGGTTGGTGAATATGGCGCAGCAGAGGATTGAGAAGGAATATCAGGAAGGTAGTACGATTGAAGTACTTATTCAGGACATTCCGGCGAGCCGCAGAAATGTGGTGCGGCGTTTCAAGCAGGCCATTGGCGTAACACCCATCGAGTATTTGCAGCGGACACGCATTGAAGCAGCAAAGAAACTGTTGGCGCAAACGGATCAGAGCGTACTCGAAGTTATGCTGAATTCCGGTTATAACGATTTGAAATCTTTCCGGCAGCTGTTCAAGAAAAGTACCGGCGTGACGCCGAAAGAGTATCGCGATAAGTTTAACATAGCCCGGCTCGAAAGCGGAGGACAGTGGGCCCGGCGAATGAGCGGCGCCTCTTACCTGGATTAAAACGAAAAGCCCGGATTTGGAAGTCCGGGCTTTTTGTATGCTATGACGTCCTGTCAATTGACTTTGGCAATCTTGCGGAATGCACGGTCGTTGCCTTGTTTGATTTCGACAATGTAAACGCTTGCGGGAAGTTGCGTGATGTTCAGCTGGTGCGAGAAACGGTTGGCTGTTTTATTCACCTGCATATTCTTGTAAAGCGTTCCTGATTTCGCATCAAAAATGCGGATTTCGATTTGCCCGGTCTTGTCGTTGGCAAGATCGATACTCACAAAATCGGAGGTAGGATTGGGATAGACTTTCGCGTCGGCATGAAGCGAAACTTCTTCCTTTAAAACAGGCGCGAACATTTCCACTGCTGCCTGTCTTGCATTCTGTCCGTCGGCAGCGAGGACAAAAATGGGCGTCTCTCCTGCTGTAACAGTCACTTTGCCGTCCACGATCGGCAACTCGGCCATCGCCATATTATCGGCGCCGGCTGTCGGCGTGTAGATCCGCGCAATACCCGACTGGTTCAGGTTGACGGTATATTCGGCAGTTCTTCCGACTTCATCGGGTACGGTCAGGATAAAAAGCGACTTGCCATTCAGTTCGTATCGGTCCACGATCGGGTCGTTGTGGAGTGTTTCCTTGTATTCATATTGGCCGAATAGCTTCTGAGTTTGCAGGAAGTAGTCCGCAGATGGCCGGCGGGTCTGGTCATTGTTTACAAATCCGGCAGATGCGAACATTCCGCCGCTGCCGTTGTCGTCGTACATCTGGTAGAAAAACAATTTCTCAACACCATTGCGGGCCGTGAACAGCGAAGTGCGCAAAATCCAGTCGGCCTGCGTTTGCAATGCGGACTTGTTGCCAATGGGGATTGCTTTCAGCGGGCTGTCCTGGTGTACGTCATAGCCGGCCTCGGTGTTCCAGATCGGAAGATCGTTGGATACTTCTCGGGTTACTTTTACAAAATTTTCGAGGATCTGTTTCGCGTTGGTAACCTCCGGCGCCGCGCCGCGCGTTGATGTACCGCTTTGGCTGGATGATGCATTGTCGGTGTAAAGGTGGAAATTCACCACATCCCAGCAGAGATTAACCGTTCCATCCGCATTATAACCACGGAATTCCTTGCACCAGTCTACCATTCCTTTGACAAAATCAGGCCCGGTGACCAGTCCGGCGATCACCACTTTCATATTAGGATCGGCATTTTTGACACCTACGCCTGCGCCCATGGTGTTTTTGTGTCCGTCATAGAAGGCCGACATGTTGGCCGCATATTCACGGGCGGTCTGGTAGCCTTTGCGGCCTTTCCACCATTTGTCCCGTTCATTGTCACATTCGATGTATTTAATCAGGTTCAAGCCGATTTTGATCGTGTTGACCGGGTCGTTGGTCCATCTTGGAGTGGTGGATACGCTCAAAAGCGACGGATCGACGTTGGTATTGCTTCCATAACGGGCCGCATATTGAAATGCAACTTTTGCTTGTTCGATATAGGAAAGCGGATCAGCGAAATTCTTTCCGTAACGCACCGGCACATTTTCGGGGTCGCGCTGGTCTTCGGGATATGTCGCCCGCATCCAGCCGGGCTGTGTTTTAAGACAAGCCAGTACTTCAATGCCTTCCTGCTTGCAGCGCTCGTAAATGAGGTCGTAATTCCAGCTTCCGCTCAATGTAGGATTGTAGGAAAAAACTCCCTCCGATGATTCCAGTTTTTCCCAATCCATGTAATGCCGCAGGCCTGTAAAGCTTTTGGCGACCTGCACTTTCGCCTCCACCAGCGACTCGGTGTGCGCGCCGTCCTGGAAATACCATTCATAGCCATTTACGCCGAGCATGTCGTTCAGTGTTATATGCTTGGTCCGCGCCGGTTTGGGCGTCTCAGGGCCCGGTGTGTAGCTGCCGTAGAACTCGACCTCGGTTGGTAATGTGTTCGACATCGTCATAACCAGATACCGGATATTGCTCATCGGCTGATCCAGCTTGAACTGCGCGTCTCCCGACAGCTGACGATCCGGATAAGGACCAACCCAGCCGTTGTAGATCTCGCCCGTGAAAGTGGCGACCGGAATGCGCTCCCATTGGTCCGTTATAACCGAAAGTACCAGCGGAAAATCCTGCGCACTACCTGTAAAATCGAAGAATTTTACACCGTTGAGCGTAATTTGCTCACCTTCTTTTAATGGATAGTAAGCTTCGTAGTTATTGATCACCTTTCCCCAGCCCGTGAGTACGTTCTCCTGCGTGTTGCCGTCAAACAGCCCGTCGAGGCCATTGGCTGCGTTGGTAAGCTGGTACCAGCGCTTCGGATCGATGGGTATTTTGGTACCCAGCGCCGGATTGTTGGGGTTCGAATTGTCGGAAACAGTAAACGTCCTGGCTATATTTTCTGCCGTCAGATAATTGTTGTTGCCGGCTTGCGATGCTGTAATCGTTACCTGTCCCGCAGTATGTATGGATGCTTTCCAGATACCGCTCGCATTCGAAACCGAAACGATCGACGGATTGGAAGAAGTAAATTGGACAGGCGTTTCCGGGTTGGTACTGCTGGCGGTCAGGTTGAACGAACCATCCGTCAGGTTTTTGTCTGAAATGGGTTCAAAAGTGATCACAGATTGTCCCTGAACAGAACCGGGGATTACTTCAAACCAGTTGAAGTTGAATGCGCCGCGGTTGGCAAAAATGCGGAATACCTGGCTGCCGGCTTCCAGTTGCACAGTGGTGCGAACGGTCGTATAATTCTGCCAGCCTCCGGTTTGCGGTACATCCACGCTTCCGAGTACGGTGCCATTTGTATTTTTAAACTGAATGTTGCCATTTCCCCACTGGTTGGCCACCCTGAAATTGATGGTATAAGTGCCGGCCGTTGGTACATTCACATTGTAGTCCAACCAATCATTATCGTCGATATAGTTCACATTAATGTCGCCGTCCACGTCACCAGTCACCTCCGTGCGTACATCCGACGCTACATCGAAAGATTCCGCTTCTATTCTGCTCGTCAATACGCGGGATTCTTTGGCCTCGAACCAGTTGAAATTCCAGCCGCCTTTGGTGGCAAATACTCTTAATCTCTGGTTTCCGGCAGGGAGCGAAGCGAGCATACTGACCGTCTTCCAGCCCTGCATACCGCCCGTTTGAGGCAATAATATGCTGCCCAGTTCAGCTCCGTCGCTGTTTTTAAGTGCAAGTGTCGCCTCGGGGCTGTACCCGTTTGCAATGCGGTAGCTGAATGTGAAAATACCCGGGGTCGTAACGTGCACGTCATAGTCCATCCAGCTGTTGTCCTGGATCCACTCTACATTCTGGCCACCGTCCGTATCTTCCGTGTTCTGGAGTTGTACGCTGTAAGAATCGTTGTAGTTTTCGGCTTCGACTTTGGCAGGCAAGATCGTACCGGTGATCCTCGTCCCGGCAGAAACGAACGAAAACCAGTTGAAATTGAATGCACCGTATCGGGCGAAAAGTCGCACCACCTGGCTGCCCGCAGGGAGGGGGACGGTTGTGCTGACGGTCACCCAGTTCTGCCAGCCACCCGTCTGAGGCACATTTACCTGCCCTAGCACGGTACCCGCGGCATTCTGGATTTCTATAATACCATTTCCATAGGCGTTGGCGACCCGGAACTGGATTTCATAGTCACGCGCATTGGCGAGATCCAGGTTATAATCCATCCAGTCGTTATCGTCGATATAGCCGACATTCTGCCCTCCGCCTTCATCAGTGGTAGCTTCCGTACGCACTTCATGCATTGCGTCGAAGCTCTCGGCTTCAACCTTTCCCGACGAGAGGGCGCGCGAGCTGCTCACTTCCAGCCAGTTGAAATTCCAGCCTCCTTTTTCGGCAAAAATGCGAATTGTTTGATTTCCTTGTGGAAGTAATGCGACGAACGAGATCGTCTGCCATCCCTGCATGCCGCCGGTTTGAGGTAGAATAGCCCGACCAAGCGTAGCGCCGCCTGCTGTTTGCAAAGCCAGCGTCGCTTCCGGGCTGTACCCGTTCGCGATGCGAAATCTGAATGTGTAGTAGCCTGCCGACGGTGCCTGCACGGCATAATCCATCCAGCTGCCATCCTGAATCCAGCCTACGTTGAGGCCTCCATCCGTGTCCGACGTATTTTCGGTGCCTACGGCATTCATCGCCGCAAAATCCTCTGCTTCAATCTTTCCGGGAAGTAGCTTATTTGACTGAGCCTGAATAGAGAAGGAGAGTAGTAATAAACAGATAGTAAAAATTTTAGCCATTCGTCGGGTCTACAAATAAATTCAGGTGAATATACAACGAATTTAATTTCGGCTACAAATTTTGTAGTAGTTTTTGCAACGAGAATAGAAAGTATAATTGCCTGGTGATGAAATAACTTCAAATACTACATTTTGTGGAATTCGGTTACTTAAATACCGGTGTACCAGGTCCTTCGCCTGGCAATGGCTCTATTTCGGGTACGATGGGTTCTACCGGCGGCAGTTCGGGCCGCGGTTCTATCGGCGGCGTCTCAGGTTCCTTCTCATAAGGCGGCGTTTCTTCGGGAATGTCTGGCGACGGCACTTCCGGCCGGGGATCGAATGGAGGCGTTTCACGCGGACCGTTTGGATCGCCCCCTCCATCGGTAGTATCCAGATATTCGTTGGCCAGTTGATAAATATCCATGATTTCCAGTTGTTTTGATGAAATATAATGTGAGTAGCTTGCTAAAATAACTGTGCCGGATGATAAATCTCCTCCGAATTTTTGTGCCTGTTAACGGTTGATTAATTTATTAGCAAATTCAAATTTTTATATTTGACCTTCTTCAAATTCAAATCTAACTAAATGGAACAGCACGAAACCCGCCAGGTCACCTTCTACGGAGAAGGGGCCAAACTATTCGGTATTTACATCGTCAATATTCTTCTGACACTTGTTACGCTGGGGCTTTACTATCCATGGGCAAGAGCCGCCTTGTTGAAATACATGTACGAGGAATCCGAGTTCGAAGGAAGCCGTTTTACATTTCATGGAACAGGCAAGGAAATGTTTATCGGTTTTATCAAAGCGATCGGGATTTTCCTGGGCCTTTATTGCATTTTGCTGGGTGGAATTGTAACAAACAACACGACCATCACGCTGATCGGCGCCGCTGTCTTTTACATCGGATTTCTGCTTCTGATACCCATTGCCATTCACGGCGCACTTCGTTATAGGACATCCCGGTCGTCGTGGCGGGGGATCCATTTCGGTTACCGGGGCGATAGAAAGGAATTCCTGAATATGTTTATCATAGGCAGTCTTATCACCCTGTGTACGTTGGGCATTTATGGTGCATGGTTTGTCATTGAAATCCGGAAATATATTTTCAAAAACCTGCGCTTCGGAAATATCACATTCTCCTACGAAGGCGAAGGGGCAGCTTTTTTCTGGCTTAATGTAAAAGGCTATTTCCTTTCGATATTGACTCTGGGGATTTACTCTTTCTGGTGGGTGAAAGACCTTTTTGCCTATTATGTGAACAATATCCGTATGTACCAGGGCGAAACGCGGCTTACTTTCCGTTCGACAGCGACCGCCGGCGGATATTTCAAGTTGATTGTGGTCAATATGCTGATTGTCGTTCTGAGCCTCGGCCTGGCGACTCCCTGGGCGATCGTGCGCGCAATGCAATTTGTATTTTCCAATATCCATATCGATGGACCGCTCGATGTTAACGCAATCGTTCAAACCGAGGCCGATTATACCGACGCGACGGGCGAAGATCTCGCGGATATGATTGATATTGGGATTGTTTAACCGACTTTGGCTTCATGTACAATTTTAATGTCCGTTATCACGACGGAAGACTGTCCATCGCACACGACGCGACGCTCACCCTTATGCCTGATCACTGGCTCATTCATTACCGTGATCCGTCAGGCGAGCTCACTTCGGTGCGATGGATGTTGCCGGGCATTGCGACAGACGAGAATTTCAGTCATCTCTTTATCTTCCGGTATGGAGAATTTCCGCAGCAAACTATCGAGTGCAAGGACGAAGCTCTGCCCGAATCCCTCCAAAAGCGCTACCCGGAACAGCTATTCTTCAAAAGACGGATCACGGACATTTTTAAACTGAATAATGCCACCATCGTAAGCGTGGCTTTCGCTGTGCTGATGCTGATGGGCCTAGGCTACTGGTTTGGCCTTCCCTGGCTGGCAGGTGCGGTAGCCGCGCGCATACCCGTAAGCGCGGAGATGAAAATGGGTGAAAGCATGTACGAGAACATGATACGCGCCTATGATGTGGACGACCGACTGACTGCCGGGGTAAACGATTTTGCCAAAGCCATTGATTTTAAAACCAACTACCCGATCCGTGTGACCGTCGTGAAAGAGAGCGACGTCAACGCATTTGCTCTGCCCGGCGGAAACATCATCGTATTCGACGGCATTCTTCGCAAAATGAAAACCAAGGAAGAACTCGCCGCGTTGCTCGCGCACGAGGTGTCGCACGTGCATTACCGGCATTCGTTGCGCAACATTTTCCGGAGCCTGGGCGGTTACCTGTTTCTTTCGTTGCTCCTGAACGACATCAACGGTGTCGCCACCGTCCTCGCTGATAATTCGAATATGCTCGCCAATCTTACCTATTCCCGGGAGCTGGAAACCGAAGCGGACATGAAAGGAATGGATGTGCTGAAAAGTAATGGTATCAATTTGAAAGGATTTGTCGACCTATTTCAAACGCTTAAAAGCTCGCACGGGGATATTGGAAGCCTCAAACTGCTAAGCACGCACCCATTGACCTCTGACAGGCAGCGGTTAGCGGAGGTGATGGCGAAGCGGCAGACGGGGAAAAAGGATGATAGAGAATTGGAGCGCAAGTGGGAGGTGATTGTGAAAGCAGAGAAGTAGAAAGCGGGTCGTTGATCAGACAGCCCGCTGTAACATTGGCATTTAATAATAAATGGCTTTTTAGATTAAAAGAAAAAATAGGCTGCTCATAGTAGCCTATTTTTCTAATCGAATTTAAAAATATATTATACTACAACCCACCCCATTGGCTCGAAAATGTTAGCAGGTTGTAACTGGTTTGCTTGCCAGCATTGTAACCATATCCCAGCGGGTAGTATTCTTTTGTTATTGAACTGACATAGCCATTATAGTCAAGTCCATAATAGTATTGGAAAAACGGTTTCGACTGGTTGGTGTATGGGAGCGGGGTGATTTGTGCCCGTTGAACCAGTACATCGCTGAATTTTCCAAAAATGGTCAGGTATTTATCGAAACCGGAATTTTCGGGATTAAGGAAGTATTTGTCCTGCTTGGCAGGTTGATCGCCTACGGTGTAAAAATAGTTTACACGTTGGAATTCCCCTACTGGAGTTGATGTCGTTATGTCGCTCAAGCGTTCCGCACCGGTAGCGGGAATATAATCATATTTAAACACTTTCTTTTGGGAAACTCCTCCGCCCGATATGTTAACTTCATCCAAACGGCCGACCTCATTATACTTGTATTCGGACGTGCGGTTATTGGTGATATCAATACTTTTAATGCACCTTTTGTTGGAGGTTTTATATTTGACTTCTTTAATCAAAGTATTCGACGATTTGCTGTATTGCTTGCTGGTGATCCAAAGATCGCCGGTGCTGTCGTCGTAGGAGTACAGAGTGTAGTATGCGGCTTCGGAGACTTTTGAGAGATAGCCCAAAAACCTTCCCGACTTAATGTATTGTAATGTTGTCGCTCCTTCCTTTACTAATTTGAGCTCTGCGTTTGTTTTTGCGTTCTGGTCACTGACTTTGGCAGTGGCACTCTCAGTTGGAGCTACCTGGTCCTGATTTTGGCAACCGGCCAGCAGGCCTGCAAATACCATGGCCTTTAAAACTTGTCCTGCAATGTTTAGTCCTTTCATAATCATTAATGATTAAATGTGTGAGTAATAATTACCGTTTCAAACATAGAGGTGGTGTTCATTATCCCAGTAATCCGATGGGTGAGCGGATTGGTTGAATAAGCCTTCGGTTTGAGAGAGGTTATTAAACCGGGGTTATAATTTTGGAGAGGAGTAGGTGCGGCTTGTGGTTATTGACATGTTGGTCATATTAGAGGTCGCAGTAAGTGTTTTAGCGTAACCACCCGAATTGAAAATGTATGTCAGGCTATTTCCGGGAAATGGTCCTCCGTTCCAGGGCAAGTTTTTAAGTGATTCCATGGTAGGTAAATTTGAATGGAAAGTGCCAAATATGGGCAGATATTTGCTTGTGATGCCCAGTGCGTCTGGATTGGTCGGATATTTGTTTTCCATTTGATTTCCGCCTGGGACTGTGTAGTTATAGGTGATCTCCTTTGTCGGGTTATTCCCCTGATCGAAGAAGTTGATTTGATTCAATAACGGAAGGTAGTTCTGGGCATATTGGAACTCCATTCGCTCGTTAGGTATGTTCTTGTTGTAAACCTTTATCAACCTTCCCAGCTGGCCATATTCGTATTTCAATGGCTTATTTGTTTCCGTACTCAGGCTTTCGATGCACCGGCCTGATGCGTCCAGTTGATAGGTGACCTGATAAACAAGGGCATTCGTTGAAATTTTACGGCGCTGTGCTAGGATGGTTTGTCCATTGTATTGATATTCGGTGTAGGCTCCCTCAGGAACATTGGTGAGCTTTTTGAGCTTCCCTCTATTTAGGTCATAGTCTCCAAAGTATTCCAATTCATTCGCACCTTCTTTTAGTAATTGAGGTGTGAAGATGGTCTTGGCATTTCGGTCATGAGTCGTCACGCCGGACTGCGGATTTTGCGTTATAACTTCGTCATTCTGGCATCCGGTCAGCAGTGCAGCCAGTACCAGCCCTTTCAGCAGGTTCCCTGTTACAGTAAGTTGTTTCATAACGTTTTGTGTTAAGTGATTTGACATTTTTACTTCTGTCGGGTCAAACATAGGCGCAATGTAGAAGTCGCCCGAAATCAAATGCGTGAGTGGCCGGGTTCGGTAAGTCTGCGGTATTTTGGATGCAATGGCATCGTTTTTGTGGCTGTTGTTTAAAAAAGGAGAAATCATGAAAGCATTAAGCACAGACGGACAGCGAAAAGTGAATGCAATCGCTGAGCGATATAGTTTGCGGCCCGAAACGGTCGAATCGCTTTTGAAAGCGGTAATCCAGGGAAACGGTACGATGGCGCAATTCAATTTGCCGGAACTCGGTGGGGCAGGGCAATGGATGAAAGGGGGCATGACGATGGTCGGGGATATGTTCAACAGCTCGCTGCGAACGAAGGTCGACCAGCTTTGCAATGAGCTGGCCCAACTGGTGAGCACCGGGGTATTGTTCGAGGATAGCGACGAGTCGGAGCACGGGCAGGTATCTGGTTCCTGGCCGGCTATTTTTGGAAATCCTACGTCCAGCGGTTCTCAGAATACTTTCCGGTATGCGTATTTCGCGCCGGTACACAGGCTTGTGGTCGAGGACGACGGTAAACGCACTATTTATGACACCAAGCACCATCAGATAACCGGCGTTTCGCAACAGCAGGGCGCCACGAGTTCCTATCGGTTTACCAGCCGGGAAGGGCAGGTGGATTTGTCGGCATTGCAGGTGGTTTCCGACCCGGACTCGCCCCGCCAGCCGACGCCGGAGATTGCTTACGACGTTACATCCAACGCTGATTTGAGAACCCAGGACAAAAGTCCGCAGGATATTATCATCGGTACCATTGAAAAGCTGAACGTCCTTTTTGAAAAGGGACAGATCTCGGAAGGAGAGTTTAATGCGAAGAAAAAGGAGCTGCTGGAAAGACTGTAGCAGACTTGGTACACGTGGATACGGCCCGCGTAACCGCGGGCCGTACAATTGTTGTAATTAAAACTTATACGTTGGCATGAAGTACTTTCTGTCGGTCGAGGAAACTAGCGTACCATTGAGCTTCTTCACGGTAATATTTTTCGCCTTACCTGCATAGTCCAAAGTATAAGTATATATGTATTTGGTACTGGATGCTTTTTGTCCGTTCGAAAGATATTTGTCTTCAATCAGGATTTTAACAAGATTGGTATTGAAAGTCCCAAATATCGGCAGATACTTACTGACTTCGGCGGGCAGTATATCCGGGGTTAAAGGATATTTGTCGGGGAGAAATCCTGCTGCCGCACCGTAGCTGAATTTTAGTTCCTTGGTTTTTATACCCGACTCATCATAGAATGTTACCATGCTCAGGGATTTTTTCCATCCATCAGCATCTACCGCATAGGAAAGTTCTCTTCGCTGGTTCGGCTTATATTTATTGTAGAAGCCGGTGAGTTGCCCACTGGCATTGTATTGGTAGATGTAGGTCTCCCAGTTTGTGACAGACTGAACACAACGCCCGAACGTATCGAGGGTGTATTTGCATTCTGTTGACGGGTTACCATATTTATACCCTTTAGACGTAATCAGTTGAGGTTGGTAGGTGAATTCATAGTAATTGTTGGCATGAATTTCTTTCCAAAGAAGAGTCGGATATTGGCTATTATAGGCCAAATCGATATTGCCGTCCTTAATTAGCGCACCGGCTGCTACGGCGGTTCTTGCATTTTGGTCAGATGTGCTTGTAGGTGCTTGCGTCGGCACGGCGGTGTCATTCTCATTCTGGCAAGCGCTCAACATACCCGCGATCAGGATACCTTTAATGAAAATTGGAGTGCCTCGAAATAGTTTCATAATCATCATGTTTAAGTGTGATAAAATCGATTTTGAATCGAATCAAACATAGGCGGACATCAGAATCATACGAAATGCAATGGGTTAATGGCAGTACCTGAAGAGCCTGCGGTAAAAAAGGGTTTGGTGGCAGATCGCCGTTTTGTGTAACGTATTTTTGCAAACCACACAACATTTCCGAGTTTTGCCCTGTTTAAAGGAAGTCGGTCGCTTATTAGTTCGATAGGGTGGCCGCATTAATAGCACCATGATTTTTGCACAAATTTCCAAAATAGTAGATCCCATCGCCGTCAAGGTCGACCGCTGGACGGTGGAAGCTTATCGCCTTTTACCCAATTTGCTCATCGCCGTCATCATTCTGGTCGTTTTCCGGATATTGTCGCGGTTGGGAGGAAAGTTTATTGAAAGAATATTAGGCCATGCTTCACAGAATGTCGCGCTTGTTGGGTTGATTTCGACCATTACCCGCATTGCGATCATCACTACCGGCTTCTTCTTTGCATTGGGGGTTCTGGGTTTGGATAAAACGGTAACGTCATTGCTCGCAGGCGCGGGGGTGCTGGCGCTGGCGCTTGGTTTCGCATTCCAGGATCTTACGACCAACTTCATTTCCGGCGCATTCATCGCCATTCAGCGACCCATTCAGGTAGGAGATGTGATCGAGACGAATGGATTTACCGGAAAGGTACTTTCGATCGGGTTGCGTTCGGTGAAGCTGGATAATTTCGAAGGACAGCAGGTGGAATTGCCTAGTAAGGACATTTTCCAGAAGCCGATCGTGAATTTTACGCATTCGGGCGACAGACGTGTACGCATGGAGGGCAGCATTGGCTACAAAGATGACCTGGCGGTGGTGGAGGGCCTGGCGCTGGGCGTGATCAGGAAGCTGGATTTTATCGATCCTTTGAAAGTAATCGAATTCAACTTCACACGTTTCACGGAGAAGAGCATTGATTTTGAAATCCTGTTCTGGATCAGGCAGGACAAGATCGGTCCGGGCCCGGCGAAAAGTGCGGCGATGAAAGTGGTGAAGCGGATCTTTGACGAGAATAATATCTCATTCCCTACGCCCGCAAGGCCGGTTGACCTGGCGGCGCAGGCGCCTGGAAAACCCGAGGCATAAAACTCAGGAATATAAAAGGCATAAAAAAGACCGGCCCGCTACAAGAGCAGGCCGGTCTTTTACTATCAATCCTATTATTAATAACGGTAAGTTTCCGCTTTGAAAGGACCTTCTACGGATACGCCGATGTAAGCAGCTTGCTCGTCGGACAGGGTATCCAGGTTTGCGCCTACGTGTTTAAGGTGCAATGCAGCTACTTTTTCGTCAAGCGCTTTTGGAAGAACGTATACTTTCTTCTCGTAAGCAGCAGTATTGGTCCAAAGTTCGATCTGAGCCAAAGTCTGGTTCGAGAATGAGCAGGACATTACGAATGACGGGTGGCCCATTGCGCAACCCAGGTTCACCAGACGGCCTTCTGCCAACACGATGATGTCTTTGCCTTCCACGTTGTAGATGTCAACCTGTGGTTTGATCTGCGATTTGGTGTGGCCGTAAGATTTGTTCAACCAAGCCATGTCGATTTCGTTATCGAAGTGGCCGATGTTACAAACTACCGCTTTGTCACGCATTTTGAGGAAGTGACGGTCGGTGATGATTTTGTAGTTACCGGTCGCAGTAACGAAAATGTTGGCACGATCGGCAGCTTCGTCCATTGTAACTACTTCAAAACCGTCCATAGCAGCCTGCAATGCACAGATCGGGTCGATTTCAGTAACCAATACGCGGCAGCCGGCACCACGAAGTGATTCGGCAGAACCTTTACCAACGTCGCCGTAACCAGCTACTACTGCTACTTTACCAGCCAGCATAAGGTCGGTTGCGCGGCGGATAGAGTCAACCAGTGACTCGCGGCAGCCGTATTTGTTATCGAATTTAGATTTGGTAACCGAGTCGTTTACGTTGATGGAAGGCAGGTGAAGCGTTCCGTTTTTGTAGCGCTCGTACAGGCGGTGAACACCGGTTGTAGTTTCTTCAGAAAGACCTTTGATACCGTCGATCAGCTCAGGATATTCGTCGAATACCATGTTGGTAAGGTCACCACCGTCGTCGAGGATCATGTTGAGCGGCTTACGGTCTTCTCCGAAGAACAAAGTCTGCTCGATACACCAGTTAAATTCCTCTTCGTTCATTCCCTTCCATGCGTAAACAGGGATTCCCGCTGCCGCGATAGCCGCCGCTGCGTGGTCCTGGGTAGAGAAGATGTTACACGATGACCAGGTAACTTCCGCACCCAGCGCTGTAAGAGTTTCGATCAGAACGGCTGTCTGGATCGTCATGTGCAAGCAACCTGCAACACGCGCACCTGCCAAAGGCTGTGACGGACCGTATTCAGCACGGATCGCCATCAAACCAGGCATTTCCGCTTCTGCCAATGTGATTTCTTTACGGCCCCATTCGGCCAGCGAGATGTCTTTTACCTTGTACGGAATGTACGTTTCGGTTGACGTTGCCATTATTTTACAGTTTAGTTAATATCTTGATTTTATCACAAAACTAAGTAGAAAAACCACCGGAGGGAATATTTGCAGATACAAATTCTGATTTGAGGGCTTAATTTGGATATTTTATCTTTCAAATGCTTGATATGGGTGCATAATGAAGTGATGCCCCTGTGATTCACCGGTTGGTGAAGATATTTTGTCTGTACACCAAAGGATTACCGACAAGGATTACCCGATCGATGCCGTTTGTCGACAATAGTATGATGTTGGTCGACAATGCTTTTCAAAGCCTGTATTGGCCTTCGAAATCGTTATCTTTGCTACATGCGCCCTGTTTCCCCGGTACTGAATTACCCCAGGCATCAAAGAATTTTACTGCACATCCTGTTCTGGCTCGCCGTTCTGACGATCCTGACGATTATTTACGGTGCAGGCATGCCCGATTACTGGCTCACGATCGGTATTGTGGCCCTGTTCATGCCGATCCACATCGGTTATTTCTACCTGATCGCCTACGTGATCATCCCGCGGTATTTCGACCGTAAGAAATATGTACATTTTGCGGTCCTCTTCCTGCTGATCATAACCGGTTCTACGCTGGCTTTCAGATTGATGGAAATACTCGTGGCCGACCCGATCATCTATCATGCGGTGAAAAAGAATGACCCGACGTTCGTCTGGCGCAAGCTGGAAGGGACATTCAAACAGCAACTTTTGAAGCCGGTATACCTGATCAGCGCATTTGAGCAGACCAATATTTTCGTCTGGATTGCATTGTCGGTGAAGTTTTTCAAAATGTGGTTCGACAGACGGCAGGCGGCGATGGAGGCGGAGCTGAATTTTCTGAAAGGCCAGCTGCATCCCCATTTTTTGTTCAATACATTGAATAACCTGTATGCACTCACCCTCAAACAATCGCCGCAGTCGCCGGGCGTGGTCATGGGGCTGGCGGAGATATTGCGGTATATGCTTTACGAGGCGAACACGGAGCTTGTGCAGCTCGAACGGGATATCAGCATTCTTAAAAGTTATATTGAACTCGAAAAGATCCGGTACGAGGAGCGACTGGATATTAATTTCAGTATCAACGGCTTGTCGCCCGAATACAAAATTGCGCCGCTGCTGATATTGCCTTTGGTGGAGAATGCCTTCAAGCACGGTGCCAGCGAGCAGATCGGGCAGGCGTGGATCAATATGGATTTGCGCATGAAGAACAATGCCCTGAAATTCAAGATCTCGAACAGCAAACCCGAAACGGCCATGCACGACGATCGCCCGCATCACGTGAGCATAGGCCTCGCGAACGTGCGCAAACGGCTCGAAATCCTGTACCCTTCGGCCCATAACCTGAAAATCATGGACGAGGAGGATGTATTCGCCGTGATTCTGGAAATTGACCTTGACAAACGTTTGGATATCTGATATTTATGAAGTTGAAAGCCATTCTGGTGGACGATGAGCCCCACGCTATCGAAGTACTGGACAACTACCTCGCCAATTTTGCGGAGATCGAAGTTGCGGCGCGCTGCCAGGACGCCATTCAGGCATTTCAGGTTTTGCAGCAACAGAAGATCGACCTGATGTTTCTGGACGTAAAGATGCCCGGTCTCAAAGGAACCGATCTGCTGAGGAGCCTTAAAAACCCGCCCAAGGTCGTTTTTACAACAGCTTATCAGGATTATGCCGTTGAGGGGTTCGATCTTAATGCCGTTGATTATTTGCTGAAACCCATTCCGTTCGAGCGTTTTTTGCGTGCGATGGACAAGGTTTTTACAGGTTTGAATATGACGAACCAATCCGTTTCGGTTGCGCAAAAGACTGCGCAGACTAGCCAGGATGTGTTTCTGTATTTAAAAGTGGATCGCAAAATGGTGAAAGTGAACGTCAACGACATTTACTGGATCGAAAGCTTGCGGGACTATATCAAAGTCGTTTTGAAAGACAAGGCACTTGTTTCAAAACAAAAGATCAGCCTGTTGGAAGAACTGCTGCCGGAGGACGCCTTCATCCGTATTCACCGCTCGTTTATCGTTTCCGTCGACAAGGTCGAAAGCTACCATTCCCACAAGCTCGAAATTGCCGGAAAGGAGCTGCCCATTGGCCGCAATTTCCGCAACGACTGCCAGCGCCGCTTCAAGCTCACCTTCTAAGCGGTGCTGCAAAAGGCGTTTGTCGACAAAATCCGCTGTTAATCGACACTCCTTTTTCCGCCCTTCTGATGCTCGCCAAATCGGTTTAAAATTGCACCGCCATTAAAAAAATGGAAGTACAATTCATTTAAATTATTTGGAATATTAGCCATGTTAAAAACAAGACGAATTCTTTGGGCAGCCTTGTCCTTTACCCTGTTGCTGGGTAGCTGCAAGGAAGACGAAGAAGTGAAACCATCCGACACATTAACCGCCAAAGCAGGAGCGGACCAGAATGTAAACGCAGGCTCTGTTGTGAAACTCGACGGCAGCGCCTCTGCCGACAGTGAGAACAAGCCGTTCGAATTCAGCTGGGCATTCAGTAAAAAACCTGCAGGTAGCGCCGCTGCACTGGCCTCGGCCGCCACTGCCAAGCCTACTTTCACCGCCGACGTTGCGGGGGAGTATGAAGTTGAACTGACCATCAGCAATGCCAATGGCCAGAGCAAAGACAAAGTCCTGATCACTGCGGCTGTCATCGACCCGATCGTGATCGACGCTAACATCCGCGCCAAACTGACTTTGAACGACCGCATTGATAACCCCGCTATTCCGGATTACATCGTGAACGCGAATGTGTCGGTGAATGCGGAACTGGAAATAAAACCGGGTGTGGTGATCGCATTCGCACGTGATACCCGTCTCGAAATCAACGACGGCGCCGGTGTACTGCTCGCGAAGGGCGATTCGGCCAAACCGATCCGGTTTATCGGAAAGGAAACTACCAAAGGGTTCTGGTCGGGCGTCACATTCCGCTCGTCGAGCAGTGCGAACACGCTCGAATACGTACAGGTATTGCACGCAGGTAGCAAACCCCTGTACAGCACAACCAAAGCAGGTATGGCGGTTCTGGGAAGTAAGGCGGAGGTCAATATCAAACACTGTCTGTTCGAGGCGAATGCCGGCTACGGACTTTACATTCAACAGGGAGCGAGCCTCGCTTCATTTGAAAAGAACAATTTTAAAGACAATTCCGAAGCAGGTCTTCTCCTGAGCGCCGAAAACGTGAAGAACCTTGACACAGATTCCAAGTTCACCAACGGTAACGGCCGCAATGTGGTGGAGATCTTCGCTTCGTCGCTGCCTAAAAATACAACAGCCGAAGTGGTATGGAAAGGTTTCAAAGACAAAACCCCTTACCGCATCCTCGAAAACCTGACTTCCGACGCCAACTGGAAGCTGTTGCCGGGTGTGACCATCGAAGTCGGACGTGGCGGATTTATCACCATCGACGACGGCTATTTCAATGCGGTAGGCACAGAAACTAATAAAATCGTGATCCGTGGCGCTGAAAATGCGGCTGCATACTGGAAAGGGATGATCTGCTTCTCGACCAGCGATCAGAATATCCTCGAAAATGCGGAAGTCTCAGGTGGCGGCAACATCGCGATCGTGTCGGGAAAGAAGGCCAACATTGCAATCTATGGGGGACAATCGCGCATGACAATACGCAAGTCGTTGATTGCCAACAGCGGTGGCTACGGTATTTTCGTCAACTACCAGGGCACGATCAATGCCGACGTTGAAACTGCCAATACATTCAAAGACAACGCGCAAGCCAAGTTGCTGAAAGAGTAGGGTGTTGTAATGGATAGTTCCACGTCGTAGCCATGAAAATCATAACACATTATATGCTCGCGGGCCTGCTGGCTGCTGCAAGCATTCAAAACCAGGCTGTAAGTAAAGCCGCGCGCTCTGCGCGGCAGCCATTCCCCGAAAAGGGGTTCTGGGTGGCGGAAACGGTCCCTGGTAAAAAGTCGACGATCGTCCGATACTACGCCCACAGCAACCACCTGGTGTCGGAAACGACCGAACCCGTGTTGCTCGACGTCAGGAAGGTTTCCGTCAGAAAATACCTCAATGAAAAGCTCCGCAAAGAGCTGGAAAAGGATACAACAGGCCAGGCGGCGATCAGGCTCTATGAAATCGATTGAGATCCTGGATATCGTGCGGGCGATCGGCTTGGTGTTGTACTTCTTCGTGGCGGCGCAGGGCGCTTTTTACCGCGTCGGCTTTGGGAAGGCACTTTTCGACATCTCGCCCGAAAGCTTCATCGAGCTTCGTAAAGCCGTTGATCCGCGCGTAAGGCGACCGTTGAAGGCCCTTTATATTTCGGCATTGGCGACCATGCTTACCTGGCTGGTTCTGACGGTTAATTCTGGCGGATTACTCACCTACGGGCCGGTCCTGGTCGCCTTTCTGCTGCTGGTAGCGGATCTGGTACTTGCATTGAAATGCAGTGAGCCGGTCAATGTGCTGATCAACGCCGACCTCCTGAATACACGCCAGGGCTACGTCAACGCCCGGGACGAATGGATGAAATTCATCTTCATCCGGGGCTCTTTCGCAGTGGCGGGTTTTGTGGTACTCCTGTTGTATGTATGCTTGTAGAAAATTTGAAGTGTTTAATTAATTGATTATCAGTATATAATAAATCTAAAACTGCCATGAAATTTAAAATTCAATCACCCTCGATTACCATCAGCAGATTTGCGAAATCTGCGTTGGTGCTGGCTGTGCTGGCTATGTCCTTCACCGCTTGCAAGGACGACGATAATCCGAATCCCGACGGCGGAGACGGCGGCGGAACCGAGAAAGCATTCATTCCTGCAAAAGATAAAAGCTACACCTACAAGCTCACGGATTCGGAGGGCTCCGAAGGCGATATGGTGACCAAGATCGTAAGCACCAAAGACTCGGCCGGAATGGACGTGCACACGATTAACCACCTTATCCGGGAAAATGAAGAAGAAATGACGCTGGTCTCCAAGGCTTACGCCAAGGGCGGTACAACCACGAATGAGTTGCCTTATCCTACTGCGATGAAAGCGCTGGTCAACGAAATCAACGACATTGCCTATATCTCGGAGTTCAAGGTAACCGGCTTCCCGCATTACCAGTACCTCGAAAACAATGGGAAGGTCAACAGTGCGCTGACATTTAAAGGTGAACCGATCAAGGTGTTGATGGAACTGGAAATCCCGGTGGGCGACGAAGGTTCGGTTCTTGGGAAACTCGAAGCGCGTCTTACCTATAAAAACGGCAAGGCAACGGGCGAGGAGTCGCTCACTACGCCGGCAGGTGAATTTAAATGTACCAAATGGGAGTATTCCTACGAGGTTTATACCAAGTTCGAAACGGAGGTAACAGAGCCGGAAATTTCGACAGAAGTGGTGAACGTGACGCTTTGGACCGCAGCGGGAGTGGGTATCGTGAAATCGATCGAGAAAGGTGAGGATAGTACATCTACCACAGAGCTGCGTAAGGTCAACTGATCATCATGAAAAAGTGGATTCTGACATTGCAATGGGTCCTGATAATAGGGCTTGTCGCGGCCTGTACCACCAAGGATGAGCCTGGCGTGAATGCGCAGGGCCCGAAAAAGGGATATGCAACCGGGAAAGTAACCGATACTGAAGGTAATCCGGTGAAGGGTGTGGAGGTCGTGATCGACAATACCATGATCCACGCCTCCTATTCCCTCGGAAACACCGATGCGAATGGAAACTACGAGATTCAGCTGCCGAAGGTAGGGACATTCATGGCCTCGGCGCAGATTGTGAAGCAATACAATGGCCGTCGTTATGAGCTGGATCTGGACCCGGATGTTTACGAGGGTTTCAGTATCGACGGCGCCGTGCGGAATTTCCAGTGGAAACTCACCGGCGAGCGCCCGGAAGGCGAGGGCTACTACGGCGCAACGGTCGGGCTAAATAAGTCGCTTTACAGTAGCATTTACGACGAAGAAAACATTGAGTTTACGCTCACGCCCGTCGGGAACCTTATCGATGGTTCCAAGGGCAAGACCTTGAAAATGAAGTCGGGTAAGCCTTATTCAAAGACTTACGGCTATCTGGTGGATATTCCCCTGGGACGGTATGAAATGACCGCCTATTACAATGGGGAGGGCGGTAAAGCACCGCTGAAACTGCGCAATCACTTTTCGGAAGACGAGTATGAAAGCACGTTGGTGATCGATTTCGAACCTAGTACTATGTGGGGCCGAAACTCCTTCTTCATCAGCTACATGGAATAGGGTGATGCAGTATCCAAAGAGAAAACAATAGAGAAATAGGATGGATAATTTGGGACTAGCCAGATCTTCAAGACCTGGCTAGTTTTGTTTTATATCAAAACAGAAAAGCTCTTGAAGACCGCTCCAAGCCTAACTGCATCGAATATACGTGCCTGTGAACCGCCATGGTTCAGTACCGACTGCTCGTGAGAAGTCACGCACATCTCGCAACCATTGAGTGCCGATACGACAAGGCTCAGCAACTCGAAAAATTCTTTACCCAAAACGGGGTTCACCATAATGCTCATTTTGATGCCCGCAGGCGCATTATCGTAAAACTCCTTGTGCATGAAGTGGCGGAAGCGGTAGAACACGTTGTTCGCGTTCATTAATGAAACACAAGCTGTTACCTCTGCGATCTCCTTCTCGTCGGCACCTTCCAGGGTAGCGAGTTCTTCCAACGCCGCGATCAGCGCTGCGTTCTTTTCATTGACTGCGACCGACAATGCGAGCAGCAGTGCTTCCTTGCGGTTCAATGTCTGTGATTTCAAAACATTACCTACATTGATTTTCAGGTCTTTGAGGTAACGGTGGTCAAGCGCCGCGAGCTTGTTAATCAGCACGCTTTCGAATTCCGCAGGCAAATTGACCTCTTTATACAGGGACTCTTTTGTGTTCCCTGTGGCTGCAAATGGATACATGTTCGTCTGAATTTTGAGCGGGAAGGTTTTCCCGTGGGTGAGTAAAAGACAGTTCACAGGGCCGGGGTATAAGCAACCGGCTACTGTGAACCTGCTTTTAATGGCTAATTAGGCAAGTGTAGCCTCGCCTTTTTGCCAGTTGCAAGGGCAAAGCTCGTCAGTTTGCAATGCATCGAGTACACGCAATACCTCAGATACGTTACGGCCTACCGAAAGGTCGTTAACGCTTACCCAGCGGATGATGCCTTGTGGGTCGACGATGTAAGTCACGCGGTAAGCGATCTTCTCGTTGGCTTCGAGGATACCCAGCTCTTCCGCCAGTGATTTCGAAGTATCGGCCAGCATCGGGAATTGCAGGTCGCGAAGATCGTCGTGGTTTTTGCGCCATGCCAGGTGAACGTATTCGCTGTCGGTAGAAGCACCAATCAGGATCGTGTCACGGTCGGCGAAGTCCGAAGTGTGTTTATTGAACTCGGCAATCTCCGTAGGGCACACAAAAGTGAAGTCTTTTGGCCACCAGAACATCACCATCCATTTCTCGGCGTTTTTGTGGTCTTCCGAGGTAATATCGTAGAATTCGTTTCCTTTTTCAAGCGATACTACGGATGTCTTTTTGAATTCCGGGAATTGCGATCCCACTGATAACAGTCTATTAGCCATGATTGCTCGTTTGTTTATAAATTGTATTTTTTGGTGTTACAAAACTACGAACGATGAGTACATGGGTCAAACGCTGCCCTGGTACTATGCCAGGAAAGAGTTGATTTAATTAAATGAATTTAGTTTTATTTATAGGAACGGAGAAGTTATAAATATCGCTTATAATGCCATAGATTTTTGCAATATAATTATACTTATAATAACTGTAATTATAAATTATCTATCGGGCATCACGCTGAGCACCGTTTCCAGCGACATCCCCCGCGAGCCTTTGATAAGGAAATATGTATTTTCCTGCGGATTATCCATAATCCAGTTGTGCAACGAGAATTTATCGGGAAAATAATAGGCTTTTGGTAATGCGGGTAATGCATGTTGCATGAGTTTTCCTGCAAGTATTACGACATCGAACTTCTCACCCGCAATCTGTTTCCCCAGCGCCAGATGTTCCTCCGGCGCAGCATCGCCCAGCTCGAACATATCGCCCAGGATCAATATCTTGCGGGGCGCTTCCATTCTGCCGAAGTTCGCCACGGCCGCGGCCATCGACGACGGATTTGCATTGTAAGCATCCATTATAACGGTATTGGTGCCCTTTTTCACGATCTGCGAACGGTTATTGTCGGGCTCGTAAGTAGCGACTGCCTCGTAGGCATCGGCATCGTCTACTCCAAAATGCTTCCCTACCGCCAGTGCGGCACAAATGTTGTCGAAATTGTATCTTCCGGGTAGATGGGTCGTTACAGTCTTGCCGCCGTTGCTGAATACCACAAAAGGGTTTTCTCCGATCAGCGTCGGGTTCACAGCGCTGTTTTCCGAGCAATAGAATACGATCTCGCCGAATGCCCGGCGCTTGCTCACCATATCCATGATCACATCCTGTGTGGAGTTCACAAACACGGTCCCTTTCTTTTTGGAAAGGTAGTCGAACAGCTCGCCCTTGCCTTTGATAATACCTGCTACGCCTCCGAAACCTTCCAGATGCGCCTTTCCGATGTTGGTGATGAGCCCGTGCGTAGGCTGCGCGATGCCGGCGAGCAATGCGATCTCCTGCTGGTGGTTGGCACCCATTTCGATTACCGCCATTTCATGCTTCGCGGGATCGATCGACAGAATCGTGAGCGGCACGCCGATGTGATTGTTCAGGTTCCCGCGCGTGGCGTAGGTGTGGTACTTCATCGAAAGCACCTTCGCGATCAGCTCCTTGGTGGTGGTTTTGCCATTGGAACCGGTCAATGCCACGACCGGGATTTCCAGTGTTTTACGATGATGGCGCGCCAGATCCTGCAATGCGGTCAGGCTGTCGGCAAAAAGCAGGAACCGGTCGCTGGCAACCACGTTCGGGTCGTCCACAACGGCGTAGGCGGCGCCCTTTTGCAAAGCCTCCGCGGCGTACAGGTTACCATCGAATTTGTCGCCCTTCAATGCGAAGAAAATACAGCCCTCCGTGATCTGGCGGGTGTCGGTGGAAATTTTAGCGCCCTTGAGGTAAATATCGTAAAGCGTTTCTATGGAAGTATACATGAAATGTCGGGTCGTTATAAAGTTATGCTGGCTTATTTCGTTAGGTTTAGGACGAACAAGCCCTGTACGGAGTCCGCGCGGCGTCCGCGGAAACATGCAAAACTAATAGAATATTCCTCAACGATGCGAACCAAATTTACCTCCTTTTTCCTCTGCCTCATTTGCTTTTACAAACCTTCTGAACTGCTGGCGCAACAAGCCTGGTTCAAGCTCGATACGCTTACAAGTGTGTCGGTCGGTGGCGCGAAAATGACGAACCCCTGGGGCGGGGGGCTCAATGCATCGCAGTTCCTGAAAATGCATTTGAACAATGATGCCGAAGAGGACCTGGTAGTTTACGACCGCACGAATAGCAAGGTTACTACATTCCTGGCCGGTCCCGATCCCGTGAATGCAGGCAAAAAGACCTTCATCCACGCGCCCTATTACGAAACGCTTTTCCCACAGGTCGACAACTGGATGATCCTTGCCGATTACGATGGCGACGGCTTGAAAGACCTCTTCGCCAGCACTTCACTGGGTATTGTGGTTTATAAGCAGGTCAAAACAGGGAATGTGTGGTCGTGGAAACTCGTGCGGGATGTGTTGTATACCAAAGGCTTCTCGGGCAATATCAATATGCAGGTGTCGGGTACCGACATTCCGGCTATCACCGATATCGACGACGACGGTGACCTTGACCTCCTTACCTTCGATTTTTCAGGAACATATATAGAGCTGCACCAGAACCTGAGCATGGAGAAATTCGGGGTGCGTGACAGCCTCGGCACGCAGACCAGCCCGGTTTTTCAGCGCAACGGCGATTGCTGGGGTAACTTTCACAAAGGCGACCTGGAAGATTTCGTGGTAGGCGTCAATTGCGAGGTCGTTACCGATCCGACGAACGGGCGCATCCTGCACGCGGGCAATTCCATTCTGCTCCACGACCTCAACGGCGATGGCACCAAGGACCTCCTCGTGGGCCATGTGAGCAATGAGCATATTTCTTTCCTGCCCAATTCCGCCAAAGGTATTATTGCCAATTTCACGGGTTTTACCAATACATATCCCGCTACGGACCCGGTTTCGTTGTATATTTTCCCGGCCGCGTTTTATGAAGACGTAGATTTCGATGGTGCCAAAGACCTGCTGGTCGCGCCCAGTATTCCGGCTAATGATATCAATCTGACGGATTTTAAATCATCCGGCTGGTATTACCACAATGAAGGAACGAGCGACAAACCGGTTTTTAAACTGGTGAGGAAAAACTTCATGCAGGACCAGATGATCGATGTCGGTGAAAATGCGGTGCCAACCTTTTTTGATATCGACGGTGACGGCGATTTGGATATGCTCATCGGAACGAGCGGAATGCCGCTTGCGGGCGGTTACAAAGGTAGTTTATGGCTTTTGAGAAACACCGGGACAGCCGCCGTGCCAAACTTTACCTTCGAATCACAGGATTACCTCGAACTGCTTTCTAAGCTCTCTGTCTACAATATCAAACCGCAGTGGGCGGATTTTAATGGGGATGGCGTTGCAGACCTCGGTTTTGCAGCTACTGCAACTTCAAACCTGAAACTCGAATACCGCTACATTCCCAATAAAGGTACCAACGGCGCCGCAGCCCAGCTCAACCTCGCCGACGCCGTTACGATTGCACTGCCCGCAGAGTTGCAAACCGGAGATTCTCCCTATTTCTACGATGCCGACGGCGACGGCGACCTCGACCTGCTTATAGGCAAAACCCAGGGGAACATTTATTATTATACCAATACAGGAACCAGCAAACAGTACGCATTCAAACTCGAAACGGACTCTTTCGCGGGCGTGGGCATCAATTTCGCCGGTCGCTTCTCGCAGATAGCCGTGACCGATTTCGACCTCGACGGCAAGCCCGATCTCGCCACAGTCGATCATACCGGGACGATCCGTGTATTCAGCAATGCCGATTGGGGCAAATGGACCGAACGCGCCAGCGCCATTGTGAGCGTGAACGGCCAGCCGGGCAATGTGAATTTTGGTAACTACCTCTCCCTGGCCATCGCCGACCTGAACGGCGACAAAAAGCCCGACGTCGCGATCGGGAATAACGCGGGCGGTGTGCGTTTACTGACCAACATCCTGCCCGTATCGGTTACGGGAGTGGAGCCGGGTAATGGGGGAGAGGTGAAAGTATTTCCCAATCCTTCCGTGGATTTTTTCAAAGTATATTCTTCCAGAACGGGTACATTCGATGTACTCACAGCCGGCGGCGTGCGAATGCTCCGTAACCGCAGCATCCGAGCCAACGAGGTGCAGCAAATATCCACCGCGCTATGGCCAGCCGGTTTGTACCTGGTGGAGTTGAAGGCCGGTAACAGCCGGGTTGTCAGGAAAGTTGTCGTCGGCGAATGAAAAAACGGCAACTTTAAAGAGTTTTCCTGTCTTCAAGTAGATACCCGGAGGATCGCCCTTACATGATAAAATTCAAAAATTATTCATGCAAGCTCTTCTGGGTGTTATCTTCCATTTCATCGGTGGCTTCGCCTCCGGCAGTTTTTATATTCCCTACAAGCAGGTCAAAGGCTGGGCCTGGGAATCGTACTGGATCGTCGGAGGGCTTTTCTCCTGGCTGATCGTCCCACCCCTTGCGGCTTACCTGACTATTCCGGGTTATACCGAAATCATCGCCCATACCAACGGCGGCATTCTCTTTCTGACTTATTTCTTCGGCGTACTCTGGGGGATAGGCGGCCTCACGTACGGGCTGGGCGTGCGCTACCTGGGCGTTGCGCTGGGGAGCTCGATCATCCTCGGGCTTTGCTCGGTTTTCGGCGCGTTGATTCCCTCCGTTTACTACGAATTTAACCCGCAACCGGGTAAGGATACGATTTCAATGCTTTTCAGCGAAAGCTGGGGCCAAATGGTGCTGCTGGGCTTGCTCGTGTGCGTGATCGGGATCATCATTTGCGGCAAGGCCGGCGCGATGAAGGACGGTGATCTGCGGAAAACAGGCCACGTAGCGGCCGACAATACCGAGTTTAAAATAGGCCTCGGTTTGACAGTATCCATCATTTCCGGTATTCTCAGCGCCTGTTTCGCATTCGGGATCGACGCCGGCAAGATCATGGCACAGGAAGCCAACGAGGTCTGGAAGGCGGCCAATCCGGGTGAAGGTGAGTTTTTATTCCAAAACAATGTGACTTATGTCGTGATCCTCTGGGGCGGCCTCACCACCAACTTCATCTGGTGTATGCTCCTCAACGCGCGCAACAAAAGCTTCGGCAATTACACCGATTCGTCGACGCCGCTGCTTTCGAACTATATTTTTTCGGCATTGGCCGGTACCACCTGGTTCCTGCAATTCTTCTTCTACGGTATGGGAGAGAGCAAGTTGGGCAATGGGCCCAGCTCGTGGATCCTGCATATGGCATTTATTATCCTGGTAGCGAACTCGTGGGGACTAGCCCTCAAAGAGTGGAACGGAGTAACTAAAAAGACCATTACTACGATTGTCACCGGTATTCTGGTGATCATTCTCTCGGTGCTGATCGTCGGCTATGGCAACTATTTGAAAGAATAGCCATGAAAGCGCATTATCCGGTCGTTATTGCGGCGATGATGGCTGCGGGCTGTTCGACGAACAACAAAAGCGATAAATTGGAAACAGAACAAACGCAGGCAGCCGGGACTTTCGGCTACGACCTCGCATTTTTAAAGAAATACAAAGAAGCGGTCGTGCTATCAGCCCCGGATAATGCCGACGCCCAGGCCATTATCATTCCGGCGTACCAGGGCCGCGTGATGACCAGCACTGCCGATGGCGAAGCCGGTAATAGCTACGGCTGGATCAATTATAAACTCATCGAAAGCGGGCAGTACCAGCCGCATATGAATGGTTTCGGCGGAGAAGAGCGATTCTGGCTATCGCCGGAGGGAGGGCAGTTTTCAGTGTATTTCAAAAAAGGAAAAACTTTTGAATTTGAAAATTGGCAAACACCGGCGCTGATCGACACGGTTGCCTATAAAGTAGTTGAGTCGGATGCTTCTTCGGTGAAGTTTCAGGTCAATGCGATGATCGAGAATTACTCGGGCAAGATGTTCGTGATCGGGATCAGCCGGAAGATTCAAATGCTAACGAAAGAGAACATAGCCGATCTGCTCGATTTACCTCCATTAAATGGCGTGAAGGCAGTCGCTTACCGCTCCGTTAATGCAATCACCAACCAGGATGAAGAATGGAAACCGGAAAGTGGTATGCTGGGAATCTGGTTGCTAGGCATGTTCCGGCCGTCGGACCAGACGACCATTATCGCTCCTTTCTCCAAAGCATTATCCGAAAAGCGGCTCATTACCGACGACTATTTCGGCAAAATACCTGCCGACCGACTCGTTATCAAAGATTCGACGTTATTCCTCAAAGCCGACGGCAAGCATCGCAGCAAGATCGGCATCGGCCCGAAGTCAGCCCGGAATGTGGCGGGAAGTTATGATGCCGAAAAAGGCATTCTCACGATCATCAAATACGACCTCGACCCGCACGGCCAGTACATGAAATCGACCTGGGAGCTGCATGAAGATCCTTATAATGGCGATGCATTGAATGCCTATAATGACGGTAAACTGGCCGATGGCACACAAATGGGGCCTTTTTACGAGTTGGAATCGAATTCATCCGTGAAGGCATTGAAGGAGGGCGAGTCGATCACACATCGCCAGAGTACATTTCATTTCGAAGGCGACAAAGCAGCGCTGAACGCCATCGCGCAAAAGGTACTCGGGTTGAATATTGACCAAATCGGAGAAATTTTTTAAATAAAGCATGATAGGGCAGGATAGTTGAGGGATAGTCAGTACAGATATTTACGTATTGATGCGGGAATTCCCGGACATCAAGGAGCGTATTTCAGTCCGCTGACTATTCCTGATCCTGTGAAAAATTCAGAACGTTCACCAGAAACCTATCTGATCACACGCTGGCAGCAGTTTTGTGCAGGGGATAAAAGTGCGTTCGGTGAGCTCATTGAGCTGAACTACACCGCGCTGTACCACTATGGCACCCGCTTCACGTCCGACCGTGACCTGATCAAGGACTGCTTACAGGACCTTTTTCTCGAAATCTGGGAAAAACGTGGGACGCTCTCGTACATTGCCGCCATCAAACCCTACCTCTTCCAATCGCTGCGGAACAACCTCATCCGCCGCATTCGCAGGCAATCTGTTTTCTCCGGTATCCGCGACGACGATGTGGAAGGCGATATTTCACCTGAATCGGACTGGATCATTCAGGAAACCGACCAGCTCACGAGCCGTCGCCTGAAATTAGCCATCGACGCCCTGCCCAAACGCCAGAAAGAAGCACTCTACCTTAAATATTACGAAAACCTTTCCTACGAGGAAATTGCGGCTGTCATGGGGCTGCAACGCCAGGCCGTAGCCAATTACCTGCAATACGGCATCCAGAAACTGCGCGAGTACTGGCAATACGCGGCGATTTTCCTGGCATTATGCTCCGAACTCGCCTGGCACTGAAAAAATTCTGAAATTTTTTTGAAACCTGTGGGTACTATTTGCGAGCGGACTACTCATCGTATCAAAGTGAATAGTTAAAGAAAATCCATGAATAATTATAGCGACTTCCAGGTCAAGGATTGGCTCGACGATCCGGCGTTTCAGCGGTGGATCTATCATGGGGAGCAGGACGGGTTCTGGAGAGAATTTGTCCGGGACAATCCGGGCCACCTCGCCAACATCGAGCAAGCCCGTGAAGTACTGCTGGCGGTCCGCGGCGAACTCGACGCCCTGCCGGACACGGAAGTGAAGCTGCGCGTGAGCGAGATCCTGAACGCCATTCCGGACGACAAGCTCCGTGCATTGCCCTGGTGGAAAAGCAACTGGCTCAAAATGGCCGCCATGCTGCTGCTCGCATTGGGTATCGTAACCGCATTATTCAGGGAAAAAGAGGACCTTCAAAACCTGCAAACCCTTGTGGCTGGTCTTCGCGGCGGGGAGGGGCTACAACAGCTGGAAATTTACAATCAAACCGACGCGATCCAGCTCGTAAACCTGCCCGACGGCAGTTCGGTGATTCTCAAAAAGCATGCACGGATCAGTTATCCGGCCACTTTCGCTGCCGATCGCAGGGAGGTTCGATTGCGGGGGGAGGCATTTTTCGAGGTAGCGAAAAACCCGGATCAACCGTTTTTTGTGTACGCGGGTTCGATGGTTACCAGGGTCAAAGGCACGAGTTTCAGCATTAAAGCCAATGATGAGGACGAGGACGTGGAACTGGTAGTGAAAACAGGCATTGTGGAAGTGTCGGCGCTTGAAAATGAAGGAAGGAGCGAGGTTAATGCCGGTAAAAAACTGATTTTGAAACCGAACGAACAGGTTACTTTCAACCGCAAAAGTCTGAATATGATCACCAAAACCGTGCAGAAGCCTGTTCTGCTTAACCTGCCGGCCGAGAGCCAGGATTTCGAATTCCGGCGGACACCGTTGGCGGAGGTATTTGCCGCATTGGAAAAAACGTACGGCATCGATATTCAGTTCGACCCCAAAGCCATTTCGCATTGCACGCTCACGGCCAGGCTGGGTGACGAGCCGGTACACGAAAAGCTCGACCTGATTTGCGCGGTCGTGAATGCGCGGTACGAAATGCGGAGCAGTCCGGTGGCCGGCAGTCCGGTGGCCGGCAGTCCGGTGGCCGGCAGTCCGGTGGCCGGCAGCCCGGTGGCCGGCGGCACGGTGGTTGTCACGTCGGAAGGCTGCGAATAGTATTACTAAACCTTTTCACTTATGGGAAAACATTACAGGGAGATCATTCGGCAGATCATGAAAATCAGCATTGTCCCGTGTTTGCTGTGGATGCTCTGTGTGCAGCTTTCACTTGCAAAAGACCTGCGCGCACAGGAAATTTTGAGTCAGCGTATATCTATATCCGTTATTGATATGGATATGGAAAAAGTGTTGGAAAAAATAGAAGGACAAACAAAGGTACGCTTCATTTACAGCGCGGAGGTAATCCACGCCGAACGGAAGGTCACGCTCGATTACCAGAACCAGCGGCTGGATACCGTGCTGGAAACGCTGCTCGGTCCGTTGGGCATTGAATACAAGGTTTCCAAAAAGACGATTCTGCTCCGAAAAGCGGCCGAGAAGAAGACTTCATTGAAAACAGAACCCGCAGAAGACGTAGTACCAAGGGAGATAGACCGCGAGATCACAGGTAAAGTGCTCGACGAAAAGGGTGAACCCATTCCCGGTGCGAGCGTGGTGGTGAAGGGTACCACCGTGGGAACTTCTACCAATATCGAGGGCGCTTACCAGCTTTCGGTGCCCGGGGACAAGGATATTGTGATTTTTAGTTTTGTGGGCTATGTCAGCCAGGAAATCCGGATTGGAAATGTTACGAACCTGGATATTACCCTGAGAGTCGATGAAAAAGCATTGGAAGAAGTGGTCGTCGTTGGTTTTGGCGAGCAGAAAAAGGTATCAGTGACCGGCTCGGTATCGTCGGTTACGTCGGAAGTATTGCAGCAGAGTTCATCAGCAAGCTTAGCCAACTCTTTGTCGGGGCGCTTACCGGGCCTGACCTCCATCCAATCGGGTGGGGGCCAGCCGGGACGCGATGATGCGACGATGTACCTGCGGGGTGCAGCAACGACCAATGGCCGCAGCCCGCTCATCCTCATCGACGGTGTGCCCCGCGATAATATCCGTACGCTCGACGCCAGTGAAGTAGCCTCGGTTTCCATTTTGAAAGATGCTTCGGCCACAGCCGTTTTCGGCGTCAGGGGCGCAAACGGGGTGATTCTGATTACTACCAAACGCGGCAGCGCAGGGAAAAACGAGCTGACGATCAATGCCGAGCAAAGCTACACTTCCTTCACCCGGGAGCCCGAGCGCCTGCATTCGCTCGAATACATGGCGTTGCGCAACGAGGCTTCCAAAAACGACGGCATTACGCCATTGCCTTTTTCGGAGGAAGTAATGGCCAAGTACGCCAATCCGCTGGCTGGCCTCGACCCGAACGACCCGGATTATGCCAGAAAAGCGATGGTCAGGAAATACATTTACCCGGATCACGACTATTACCGCGAATATATTTCACGCTATGCTCCGCAGACGCGCGTAAACATGAACGTAACAGGCGGGACCGACAAGGTTTCCTACTTCGTCAACGGCGGCTACCTGCACCAGGGCGGAAACCTCAATACCGAGCCGAAATCGGTGCTGGGTTATGATCCGGCAGCCAAAATGGATCGTTACAACTTCCGCGCTAACCTTGACTACAAGGTTACCAACTCGCTGAAATCATTCCTTAATATCGGCAGCTACATCGAACAGGTGAATATGCCTTCGGCCTGGCTCTACGGTAACGACACCGGCTGGATGATGAGCGACCTCATTTACCAGGCGCAGACGATATTGCCCATTACACCTGGCCCAACGACTATCGACGGTTTCGGCGTAGCGCCCGGCCAGATCGTCGATCCGGGATATATGGACCGTTCCGCATTCGAAATCATGAACCGCATGGGTGCGCGGAATGAGGTCCGTTCGAATTTGAATGCCTCTTTCGGTGCCGAATGGGACCTGAGCAATGTCGTTACAAAGGGTTTGAGCCTGAAAGGCATGCTCTCTTACGATTCGAAAGCTACTACTGCCATGCAGGGTAAAAAGTCGGAAAGGCTTTACCTGGCGGAGGTGGATATGGCGAGGGACCAGCTGAGCTATGCCGTGAAGCGTTCGGACGAGTCGCTGCTCACACTCTCGAAAGGAGCCGACTCCCGCTATAATATCAACATGCAGGGCTCCATCAACTATGCCCGGGCTTTCGGCAAGCACGATGTGACGGGCATGGTCCTGGGCCAGCGAGATACCTGGGAGTCGACCGGCGAGGAAATTCCTTTCAACGTGCTGGGCGTCGCGGCGCGGGCTACCTATGGTTACGACGAGCGCTATCTTGCGGAGATCAATATGGGTTATAACGGCTCCGAGCAGTTCGCGCCGGGGCATCGTTACGGCTTTTTTCCGGCGTTTTCGGCCGGTTGGGTCATCAGCAACGAAAATTTTCTCAAAAACAACCGTTACATCACCAATCTGAAACTTCGGGCTTCTTATGGTAAGGTAGGGAATGATAAAATGGGCTCTGCCAGGTTTCTCTACCAAAGCGATATCACGCTTGGCGGTGGCGGCCCGCTCGGCAGCCTGGGGTTGGGGCAAACGATCAACCAGGGCCTGCTCGGCAACCCGAATATTACCTGGGAAATCGCCAAAAAGCAGAATTATGGCCTCGATTTGCAGGTTCTGCGCGATCTCAATCTCTCGGTGGATGTATTCAAAGAGCGCCGCAGCAATATCCTGATCTCGCGCGGTACCGTGCCCGAATTCCAGGGTGTGCCGCTTGGCGCCATACCCAAGGTCAATATGGGGCTGGTGGATAACAAAGGCTTTGAAATCGAATTGTCCTACAACAAGGCATTCTCGAAGGATTTCAGGCTGATGGTTTCAGGGAATTATGGCTTTAACCATAACACGGTGAAGTTCGTCGACGAATCGGTAAGGGACGAAACCTATGCCTACCGTTACCGCTCCACCGGGTTTTCGCTCAACCAATCGTGGGGTTACAAGATCGATTACAGCAATGGGAATGGGTATTTCAATTCAAAAGAAGAGCTGGATAGTTATCTCAAAACCACTACCTACGGTTTCGGCGAGCCGCGGACAGGCGATTTCAAATACATCGATCTAAACAAAGACGGCGTCATTAACGACAAAGACCAGGCTCCCATCAGCTACTCCAACATTCCGCGTGTCATATACGGCCTCTCGCTTACCTTCGAATACAAGGGTTTCGACCTCACGACATTCTTTCAGGGTGTAGGCAAATATTCGAGCAATTACCAGCAGCAGGGTGTATACGAGTACATTATCCGGGGTACTTATTTTGATTACCACAAATCGGCCTGGACGCCCGAACGCTATGCGGCAGGCGAGAAGATTACCTACCCGGCACTCAGCACACATAGCAATACCAACCACACCGCGAATGACTTTTTCGTCATGAACCGCTCATTTACACGGTTGAAGAACCTGGTGCTGGGCTATACGCTGCCCGCCGGTGCATTAAAAGCAGTGGGCGTGAGCAAAATGCGGGTGTATGTGAGCGCGCAGAACTACTTCACCTGGGCGCATTTGAAAATGGGCCATCTCGATCCCGAGAACGACGCTTCGCTAGGTTACCCGGTTACCAAAATGGCCAATTTCGGTTTGAATATTACTTTCTAACAAGCGACAGCCCTTATGAAACGGAGAAATTTACTATATGCGTTGATGCTGGCGACGTTGGCGGTCACTTCTTGCAAGAATGTGCTGGATATGGCGCCGGACGGCAAGCTGACGATGGACGAGATTTTCGCCGACAACGACAAAACCGGCGCATTCCTGAACAGCTGCTACGCCAATATGCCTGTCAAAGGCACGCGCTACTTCTTTTGGAGCCGTGGCCCGGTGAATTGGAGCGACGAGTCGTGGGATACCGATGCTGAGGCAGAATCGTGGATTATGTCGGGGCGGCTCTATAATGGGGACGCTTCCGCGGGCAGCCACCCGATCACGAATATCAGCACCGATGGCGGCAATGGCGATTACTGGGCACGTTATTGGAGCGCTATCCGGAACTGCACGTTATTTATCAGTCGCATCGACAAGGCCACGGTCCGTAACCCTGCCGACCGCGCCCGTTGGAAAGCCGAGGCGCATTTGCTGCGGGCCTATTATTATTCCGAACTCCTGAAATGGTTCGGTGCCGTGCTGCCGATCGAGCGCGAACCTTACGACTTCCAGCAAGACTTTTCGACGGTCACCAAAGCCAGCTATTATGAAGTTGTGAAATTCATTATGGAGGATTGCGACGTGGCATTAGGCACGGCGGAACTACCCTGGCGCATTACCACCGAGAGCGAGGGCGGGCGTGTGAACAAAGCAATGGCGGAGGCGATCAAGTCCAAAATGATCCTGTTTGCGGCGAGTCCGCTGAACAATGCAGGTAAGGATTATTGGCAGGAGGCTTATCAGGTCAATAAAACTTCTTTGGAAAACCTGCGGGCAAATGGGTATGAGCTGTACAACAAAGTGAATCTGCCGCAGACCTACCTCTCGGACGTGGCATTCCTGGGCCCGGACAAGAATGAGAAAACGGCGCTTTACAATGAGTATTTCACCCAAACGATGAAGTACGCGCCGAATCCGGTGGACCGCGAAACCATTTTCCAGAGCCGCGAAAACCAGGGCAATATCTGGAATATCGATGGTATTGGCTCGCAGGATGGCTATAAATCAGGTACTTGTCCGACGCAGGAACTCGTCGACGCCTACGAAACCATCGACGGCCAGCCAGTCCTTGATTTGGACAAACCATACCTCGACGACCAGCATTTGCAGCCAAACTATAATACCACCAACAAAACTTACGATCCTAAAAACCCGTACGCTAAACGCGACCCGCGTTTTTATGCTTCCATTTATTACAATGGTTCCAAAAGAAAGGCCATGTGGAATTTTGCCGAAGCGCCGGAGTCTTTTGAGAACTATCCTGCCCCGATCGGGAACCGCATCCGCGTGATCGCTACGTATAAGAATGAACCACAAACCGGCATTCATCCGAGCACGCGCAAGGCCACGCGCACCGGCTATTATGAACGCAAATTCCTGCACCCGAATTCGGGCGGCGATAACCCCATTGCCGGCGCCAACTGGAAGCTGTTCCGCCTGGGCGAAGTGGTCCTCAATTTCGCCGAAGCCGCGGCCGAGGCCGGGCAAGTTGCAGATGCGACAAAGGCCGTCAACGAGATCCGTACCCGCGCCGGAATGCCCGCATTACCTCCCTCGCTTTCGAAAGCAGACCTGATCAAACGCATCCGCGCGGAACGACGGGTAGAGCTGGCCATGGAAGAAAACCGCTATTTCGACCTCCGGCGCTGGTCCAAGCCGACCGACGACCTTGCCCGGACCGACCGATGGGTAACTGCCATGGAAATTACCCGCAATGCCGACGGCACATTCGGTTACCTGCGCAGGAACGTCCGTGCGACCGAGCGCAAGAACTACGCCAACAAGTTCCTGTGGGTACCCATCCCGCTCAACGAAGCGAACCGCCTCCGCTCCATTACAGGTGCCGATTGGCAGAATGCAGGCTGGTAATATCAATGGTTTCAAAGACTAGATCTTCAAGGATATGATACATTTTATCAAATCGAAAATAGTAATCGTGCTGGTTTGCCTGCTGGCCGGAATGCAGCTCCACGCGCAGGAACTCCCGGCGACGGTTACCGGTACGGTTCTGAATGAAATCGGCCAGCCGCTCGCGGGTGTGACAATCCTTTCGGAAAACGGCAAGAACGGGACGGCCACCAATATCAAAGGGGAGTTCGCGATGACGGTCGACGACGGTAGCAATGCGCTCGTGTTCTCGCTTTATGGCTATGGGAACCAGAAAGTTAGTGTTTCTGACAAGCAGGAAACCGAGGTGCGCCTGAAACAGGACGTACATCTCAAAGACGAGGTCGTACAGCTGGGCTACACTACTCAGCTGCGTAGCGAACTTTCCGGCGCTGTGGCGACCGTCAAAGGCGAGGAGCTGGAAAAATCGCCGGTAGCGAATCTGACACAAACGCTCGCAGGCCGGCTTTCAGGCCTCACTACCCAGGAGACATTCTCCGAACTTTCGCGCGCTACGACCAATCTCTCTGTACGAGGCCTGTCGGCGGCACGCACCACCGGCCCGCTCGTGATCATCGATGGCATTATCAATGCCTACAACAGCAATCAGACATTGGAGTACATTACCGCCAATGAAATCGAGTCCATTACCGTGCTCAAAGACGCTTCAACGCAGGCATTGTATGGCATTCAGGGTGCTAACGGATTGTTGGTCGTCACAACCAAACGGGGCAGGAGAGGCCCGTTGCAGATCAAAACGCGCTTCGACCAGTCGATGCAGCAGGTTACTACGAAACCCGCGTTTTACAATGCCGCCGAATATGCCGACATGCGTAACCAGGCGGCATTGAATGACGGGTTGGGAGCGAACTACCTTTTCAGTAAGCAGCAGATCGACGGGTATCGGTCAGGCCAAAACCGCGATTTGTACCCCAGCAACAACTGGTACGACCGCTACCTCAAAAACTTCGCGGCCATGCAGCGCGCAAGCGTGAACGTCACGGGCGGCAACGACAAGGTGCAGTTCTTTTCGAACATTAACTTCATGCACCAGGGAGGTTATTTTAAAACCGACCAGTCGCGCTACGACCCGAATGCGAATAATATCTGGGTCAATTACCGCTCTAATATCGATATGAGCCTGAACCGCTACCTGAAAGCGTTCATCCGCCTCGCGGGTAATGTCAAGCGTGAGCGCACGCCCGGCGGCGCGGGCAATGCGGATGTGTACAAGAGCATTTTTCAGATTCCTCCGACCGTTTACGGCCCCCTGACGCCGGAGGTAGTAAGCTCGTCGGGAGAAATCCTCGACGCCGGAGGCAAAGTAGTTACAACCGAACGCGTAGAATCGCCGACCTACGGCATGCTCAACCGGACTGGCTACACACGGCATACGGTCACCAATATCGTGTCGCAGTTTGGCCTCGACCTGGATATGGGGTTTCTCACCAAAGGCCTCAACCTGACCGGAACGATGGCTTATCAGACCAATTCGGTAGGCAGCCTTTCTACCAGACAGGACTATGAACGCTGGGTGCAAACCAGTGATTCGGCATTAGTATTTACCAAAAAAGGTGCGCAGAACAACACACCGCTTGCCTATTCCAAAGGGCATTCCTACTATTACCACCTCACCTACAACATCGCGATGAACTACAAGCGCGATTTCGGACGGCACCGGGTGGGCGGGATGGCCTATATCTTTTATCAGAACCTGACGAAGGCCGACAATTCGTCACCCGGATTGTTGCCCTACAATCGCGTCAGCTCGGGATTTGAGGCTTCCTATGGCTTCGATAACCGCTATCTGGTGAAACTGGACCTGGGTTATTCGGGTTCCGAGCAATATGCGCGGAATGTGCGTTACACCAGCACGCCCGCGGTTTCGGCTGCCTGGGTGGTTTCCAATGAACCATTTTTGAAAAACAATGCAATCCTGACTAACCTGAAACTCCGCGCATCGTACGGCAAAACGGCCAACGACCAGAGCGGCCTGATGCGTTTCGCCTATCTGGATAATGTGACCGTAAAAGGTGGCGGTCCGATCGGTTCGCTGCAATACCTGGTCGAGGAAGGGCAGGTGGGTAACCCGAACATCCGCGCAGAGATTTCCAAAAAGCAGAATTATGGCATCGATTTCGGCTTCCTGAATGCAGTTTCAGTTTCGGTGGATGTGTTCAAAGAGCGGATGGACAATATGGTGGTAGGCGCGCTGTCTAGGATCCCGCTTTACCAGGGTATTCCTCTGGATAATTATCCCAAAATAAATGCGGGGATTTTCGAGAATAAAGGGGTGGATATTAATGCAGGCTATTCCAAAATGTTTACCAAAGACTTCGTCGTCCACGCCGGATTGATGCTCAGCTATGCCAAAAACAAGATCATCAGCTGGAATGAAGCGCGTAAAACAGAGGATTATGCCTATCGCAAATGGGAGGAAGGCTATGCATTCGGACAGATGTTCGGGTACCGCGTGGATTATAGTAACGGTAATGGTTTCTTCAATTCACAGCAGGAAATTGACCAAAGCAATCTCGAATACAGTTTCGGCACGCCCCGACCCGGAGACCTGCGTTTTCAGGATCTGAACGGCGACGGTAAGATCGACGAGCGCGACAAGGCGCCGCTCGGGACTGGTGTCGTACCGAGTGTGACCTACGGCATTTCCGCCGGCTTTACCTACAAAAATTTCGACCTGAGCCTGCTCTTCCAGGGCGTGGGCAACTATTCGACAATGTATGGAGGAACCGGTGTTTTTGAAACCGATTACGACGGCGTCTTTGGCTCGCTGCACCGCAATGCGTGGACGCCGGAGCGCTATGCGGCCGGGGAGAAAATCACTTCGCCCGCATTGTCGCTGGCACGGACGGTGAACCACGAGGCGAGCGACTACTACCTGTATGATCGCTCGTATGTGCGGCTGAAAAACGTGGAGCTTTCGTACACGCTGCCGCTTTCATTGTCGAAGGTGATCCGTGCGGACAAAGTGAGGGTGCTCGTAAGCGGGCAGAACCTCATTACCTGGGACAAGATGAAATCCGGCGATTTCGGCCCGGAAGGAGAGGGCTACCTGGCTTTTCCGGTGTACCGGGTTTTCAATGCGGGTATCAGTGTGACTTTCTAAATCAGGTTTTTGGATATGAAAAAATATAAACTACTTCTGCTGGCCACGGCGATCGCCGGCCTGCTGGCCGCCTGCAACGAGCAGCTCGATCTGCCCACCGACGGCCGCATTACCATGGACCAGGTTTTCAGCGACTACAACCGGACCCGCGGTTACCTCAACTCCTGCTATGATTTTGTGCCCAAGCCTTATATGGACCGTGCTTCGTTCACCGACGAGGCCCAGGATGCCGACGACATTACGCCCGGCTCGCGCTATATTGTCTGGTACGGAGGCAATGTGACGTCGACAACCTACGGCAAAAACTCCGCCGACGGCAATCCATGGGGCGATTTGTACGAGGGTATCCGGAAATGCAATGTTTTTATCGAAAACATCAAAACGGCCCCCGTGTACGCGAGCGAAGGCGAGAAAAATGCCTGGACAGCACAGGCGCATACGCTCCGGGCATTGTACTACCTGCAACTCATCAAACGTTACGGCGGCGTACCGGTTTTCGATAAGCCACTGGGCATCGATCACGACTTCTCTACCGACAAACGGGCGAAATTCTCGGAGGTTGTAACGTTCATTCTTTCGGATTGCGATAAGGCATTGTCATACCCGGCCACGCGAGATGGGCTGCCCTGGGAAATTTATGACAACCAATATGGCATTATGACGCGCGCCGTGGCGTATGCCGTCAAAAGTCAGGCGGTAACTTATGCGGCCTCTCCGCTTTGGAGCGATGGCACGTACACCTGGGCGAAAGCGACGGAGATCAATGCGGAGGCGCTGTCGCAATGCCTGGCCAATGGCTACCGGCTATTCGATGAGAAACCAGCCGCCAGCATCGCCCAGAATGCCTATGCATTGTTTTTCTTCACAAGTTCCAATGACCAGCGCGCTACCGACAAGGAAACGATCTATCATGTCGGGGACAAAATGCAGGTGTGGCGGTATGCCGGCATGCCCACCAATCCCGGTATGGAACGGACAGGCCCCTGCCCGACGCAAGAACAGGTCGATGCATACGAAATGGCCAACGGCGAAGCGCCCATCACGGGCTACTCGGATGAAAACCGGACGGTTCCGGTGGTCAATGCAAAATCGGGGTATAAAGAGGACGACCCCTACACAGGCCGCGATCCGCGTTTTTATGCATCCATTTATTACAATGGCTCGGTCCGCAACCTTGATCAGCCGAATGGCAAGAAGGTGGAGACATTCGTGGGCGGTGCCGAGGAGATTTCGGACATTAACCGTAAACATACCCGAACGGGTTACTATTTGCGGAAATTCAACAACTTCCGGTCGGGCCAGAACAATGATGCCGACGGCGGAGTACGGTTGTTAAGGCTGGCTGAGTTGTATTTGAATTTTGCGGAATCGGCCTATCAATCGGCCGGGCCCGATGTGCCGGTGAAGGCAGGGAACTTCTCCATGTCGGCGCGCGACGCAGTGAATGCGGTGCGGACCCGGGCCGGTATGCCGGGCTTTCCATTGGGCATGAGCAAGGAGGCATTTGAAAAGAAATACCGAAACGAGCGCCGTATCGAACTGGCATTCGAAGAACACCGCTTTTTCGATGTCCGCCGCTGGAAAATCCTCGACCAGACCGACCGCTTCGTGACGGGCATGCGCATTACCAAAAACGGATCCAATTTTGTTTACAAACGTTTCAAATTCCAGAACCGGAACGCATTCTCGGATAAATATTTGATGTACCCGATCGATCAGAGCGAAGTCGACAAGATCATCGGCCTTTCGGGCGCCGGATCGCCGGACCGCAACTGGCAGAATCCAGGCTGGCTGGATTGACGTCAAGCCGACGGTCCGGCGCCCCGACGGTCCGGCGCCCCGGTGATCCGGCAATCCGGCAATGGCCATAATAACAGATGCCACAGTAATGTTTCAGATGTTTATCAAAAGGGTTAAATCAATGCAAAAACACATAACGCTATTTTTCTTCATTATCCTTCCGGCCATGACCTGTACATCGCAGGCTCAGCCGCTTGCCGGTACGGACGATCTCGGTCGCACATTACCGCAAAACGATGCCGTGGGCAATCCGAAATCGAACCGGCAGGTGGGTATGTTTTATTTTTTATGGCATGATGTGGCTCCGGCCAAGGCCTGGGATCTCAACGAAATCGTTTCCAAACATCCGGAAGTACTCGAAGATTTCGATAACCCGCATTGGGGCGGCGATCCGAAGACCCTCGGCATGTATTACTGGGGACAGCCCATTTACGGTTATTACAAAGCCGACGATTATTGGGTGCACCTCCGCAGCATTCAGCTGCTCACCGACGCCGGTGTGGATTTCCTGGTCATCGACGCTACCAACCGGCTCACCTATCCCAAGCAAGCCGACGTACTCATGAAAGCCATGGACGCCGTGCGCGCACAGGGCCGCAACGCGCCTAAAATTGTGTTTTATACCAATACGGAGTCAGGTGAAACGATGCAGGAGGCTTATGATATGTTCTACAAAGAAGGTGCTCCCTACCGCCATCCCGGCTGCTGGTACCTGCTCGACGGTAAGCCGCTGATCATCGGCATTAGCAGTGAAGCCAAAGGCAGGAATTACGAATCCTTTTTCACATTCCGCGAATCCCAATGGCCTACCGAAAAGCAGAAGGTGAATGGCTGGCCTTGGATTTCGTTCACCCGTCCGCAGAAAGTACATTATAATACCAAAGGAGAGGGCGAGATCATCAACGTCTCCGTGGCCCAGCATCCGAACCCTACTGCGGGAATGGGCGGCTCGGCGTTCTACGGCAATATGGATAACTGGGGCCGCAGCTATCGGAGCGGCTCGCACGGTGACCCGAAAAAAGACATTGTCTATGGCCATAATGTGCAGGAACAATGGGACTACGCCATCAGGCAAAATACCCCATTTATATATGTAACAGGCTGGAACGAATGGATTGCCGGCAAGTTTCCAAGCCACGACAAGAACCCGGAGCATTCCTGGTTCTGCGACCAGGCCAGTCCCGAATACAGTCGGGATATCGAGCCATCGCTGACGGCGGGTTTGAAAGATCACTATTACATGCAGCTTGTTGGCAATGTACGCCGGTACAAAGGTGTGGAAGCCAATTCGTCACCCGCTCCCGCCAGAACCATCCAAAACCTCGACGACTGGAAGGACGTTGGCCTGACCTACCGCGACTACACGGGCGACACGCAGGAGCGCAACCACCCGGGCGCGCAAACCGAGCCCGCGCACAGGTATGTGAACAAAACCGGCCGGAACGACTTCGATGAGCTGAAAGTGGCATACGACAACAAAAACCTCTATTTCTACGCTCAAACCACCGCCGAAATTTCGCCCAATTCCGGCGACAACTGGATGCGCCTCTACCTCGACACCGACCGCAGACCCACTACCGGCTGGAAGGGTTACGACTACCGCATCGTGGCAGGAAATACGTTGCAGCAATACCGGGCCGGTAACTGGCACGATGTAAAGAAGGTTACGTACCAGGTACAGGGCAACCAGCTGATGGTCACCATTCCGCGGGCTTATCTGGCGAATTTGAAAACGCCATTGAATATGGAATTTAAATGGTCGGACAATATGCAGGAAGACGGTAACCCGCTGGATTGGTATGTGAACGGGGACGCGGCTCCGGGAGGGAGGTTCAATTTCGTTGTGAGTCAGTAGAGGATATGATGTGGGGAGGGGCAGCCACCACTGACCCAAGGTTTAAACCTTGGGTTGTGAGTCAGTAGAGGATATGATGTGTAGAGGGGCAGCCACCACTAACCCAAGGTTTAAACCTTGGGTTGGAGAGCGAGGTCGCAAGTCACCGACCTCAGCCCGCATGACGGCGACGAGCAGCATACTATCCCGCAAAATCAATAATTAACCCATACCCAAATCTGGACTGATGAGATACTATATACTTTTCCTGCTTGCCCTTTTCCCTCTCCACCTCAACGCCCAAAACTACTCCGCGGAAGTAACCGCTACCGACGCCGTAGGCCGCAAGCTGCCGGATCGTAAGCAGGTGGGGGATTTGAAAAGGGACAAATTCGTTGGCCTTTTTTACTGGACCTGGCACACCCAGCAAGCCAAGAGCAATCCCCCGCTGAATGTGACCGAATACCTTGCACGCGATCCGAAGGCTGTCCATGATTTCAAAAACCCGATCTGGCCGAAGCGAAACAGTCCGTGGTTCTGGGCTGAGCCGCTGTTTGGGTACTACATTGATACCGATGAGTGGGTATTGCGCAAACATGCCGAAATGCTTGCCGATGCGGGTGTGGATATGATCATTTTTGATTGTACCAATGGCAATATCACCTGGAAAGAGTCGTACATGAAGCTTTGTGAGGTGTTTACGCAAGCACGAAAAGATGGTGTACAAACGCCGCAGATCGCATTTATGCTGCCATTTTGGGTGTCTGACGGCGGAAAAGAGATCATTCGGGAGATTTACCGGGATCTTTACAAGCCTGGCAAATACAAGGATCTGTGGTTTCAATGGAAAGGAAAACCCTTCATTATGGGTGATCCGGCATTCACCGAAACGATTAAGGGGCAGTCGGGCCAGTCGGAACTGGAAAAGGAAATGCGCGAATTCTTTACATTCAGGCCTGGCCAGCCGGTGTACAACAAAGGTCCGGAGAAATCCGACCATTGGGGCTGGCTGGAAATTTACCCGCAGCATGGTTTTAAAAAGAATGCCGACGGCAGTTTCGAGCAAGCTACCGTGGGTGTCGCACAGAACTGGACGAGAGAGCGTGGACTTACCGCACTGAATGCGGTAGGCTCGTTCGGGCGAAGCTACACGCACACAAAAGGGCATATTACCGAGCCGGGCGCCGTGAATTATGGGCATAACTTCCAGGAGCAATGGGACCGCGCGCTGGAAATAAACCCGGAGCTCGTGTTCATTACCGGATGGAACGAATGGATCGCAGGCCGCTACGACGTCTGGCAGCAGCAAACCAATGCATTTCCCGACGAATTCGACCAGGAGGGCAGCCGGGATATTGAACCGATGAAGGGTGGGCACGGCGATAATTACTACTATCAGATGGCGGCTAATATCCGGCGCTTCAAAGGTTTACCGGCGGGGCTTCCGCTTTCATCGCCGGTCACGATCAAAATCGACGGGCAGTTTGGAGAGTGGGATCATGTCACCCCTGCATTCAAGGCCCATAAGGGTAGTACAATTCACAGGAACAGCCCCGGATGGGGAAGCCTGTTCTACCGCAACAACACGGGCCGCAACGACATTGTCCTCTCCAAAATAGCCCGCGATGCTGACCACATCTATTTTTATGTTGAAACCGCGCAGCCGCTAAGCCCCCGCACCGACCCCGGCTGGATGCGGCTTTTCATCGACACCGACCGCGACAAGAATACGGGATGGGAAGGTTACGACGTCGTTATTAACCGCAGCAATCCGGGCGAAAAGGCCTTGGTTGAAAAGACCGATGCAGCCTGGAACTGGCAGAAAGCGGGAGAAGTAGAATATTCGGTTTCCAAAAACAAGCTGGAAATCAAAGTCCCGAAAGCATTGCTGGGCATTTCAGGCGAGCCGGATTTTGAATTCAAATGGAGTGACAATATGCAACAAGAAGGTGAGGTCATGGATTTCTGGCTGAATGGGGATGCGGCACCGATGGGGCGCGGGAGCTACCACTACAAACCGTGAACGTCCGGTAAATAAACGCAGCGTACCACTTGGATATCTATCGATGCGATTGTAAGCCAATTGATTGACATTCGGGCATTTTTAATGTCAGATGTTAAACTTTTACAATCACGTACGATGAAAAAATGGAAGAATGTGGGGTGTGTCGCATTAGGTGCTGCCGCCCTTAGTTTGATTGCTTTTGTCTCCGAAGCGCAAGTAGGGATCGGGACGGCGTTGCCGCAGGAGAAATTACATGTACACAATGGAGCACTACTGGGAACAAGCGACGCAGTAGGGCCTGAAAACAATCCTTATTCGCAAGAGCAGGAACCCATCGAGTTCAAAATGAAATGGTTCCAGGATAAAAGTGCCGTGCGATTTTTGGGCGAAAGGGTAGGACAGACCGGGTTGGACAAGACCTCCATAGGAAATTACTCATTTGCCTCGGGATTTGAAGTGACTGCCTCAGGTGAAGCATGCAGTGCATTTGGGATAAGAACTTTCGCTGCAACCCAGGGTTCTTTCGCAAGTGGCCAGGAGGCTTTAGCAGTTGGAAGTTCTTCTTTTGCTCATGGCGTGCAAGTTAAGGCAATTGGACACCACAACGTCGCCATGGGGAGCCAGGTCGAGACCAATGGATACAGCGGATGTTTTATTTTTGGGGATAATAGCGGGGGTTCTACAAAAAACATAACTGATAATCAAATGATTATGAGGTTTTCCGGGGGGTATAGGCTGTATACCAATAGTAATTCTTCGCTGGGACTGGTAATGGGTCCAGGAGGAAGCTCCTGGTCTGTTATTTCAGATCAAAATAGGAAAGAAAACTTCGCCCCGGTAAACGGCGAGGATTTCCTCCAAAAAATAAACAAAATGAACCTGACTTCCTGGAACTACAAAGGACAGGACGCCAAAGCCTTCCGACACTACGGACCGATGGCGCAGGATTTCTATAATGCATTCGGACAGGATGAATATGGTACCATCGGTACGGACACGACCATCAATCAGGCGGATTTTGACGGGGTGAATTTGATTGCCATTCAGGCATTGATCCGAAAGATGGAACAGATGAATGCAGAGATCGTAAAGATTAAGGCTCAGTTGGGAGAGGCCCAATCTGCCGTAGGGAAAAGGAAGAAACGTATACGCGAGAATCCAAAGCAGTATCTCACTAGCAGGAAAATGAAGAGCATCAGCTATTCTTTGAGACGATAGCGAAACATCACCGTTTCAGGGATAAACTTAAATGGTGTGTTCCGGTAAATAAACGCAGCGTACCACTTGGATATCTATCGACGCGATTGTGAGCCAATTGATTGACATTCGGGCATTTTTAAGGTCAGATGTTAAACTTTTACAATCACGCACGATGAAAAAAAACAAAAGAGTGGGATGGCTTGCACTAGGTGCTACTGTCCTTAGTTTAGTGGCCTTAACCTCGGAAGCGCAGGTGGGGATCGGGACGACGTTGCCACAGGCGAAGTTGCATGTACACGGAGGTGGCTTACAGGTGAATACCGTCAATTTAAATCCGGATGTCAACCCGTTCTATGATGTCAATAATCCGGAACCGGTCGAAAGCAGGCTGAGGTGGTATGATAACAAGTGCGCTTTCCGCGTGATTACAGAGCGCGTTGGCAATGGCGGGTTTGACCTAGCAAATATCGGGCTTTTCTCATTTGCTTCCGGATTTGAGACGCTTGCAAGCGGGAACTCATCAACAGCGTTTGGGATGAGGTCTGTGGCCAGCGGAAATTACTCGGTTGCTGGTGGGTATAACTCTACTTCAAGCGGATTACGTTCGATTGCACAAGGTCATATGTGTACTGCCAGCGGCATATCGGGTGTTGCCATAGGAAGTTATTGCACCGCAGGAGCGGAAGGAGCAGTGGCTATCGGAAATTCTTGCTCGGCGACGGCTGACAAATCGTTAGCCATGGGATACTCTTCCGCGGCGGATGGGATCGGATCTGTTGCTTTGGGAAGTGGTGCGGTTGCAAGCGGGGGTAACTCTGTTGCCATCGGAAACGGGTCGACCAACGGCAAAATAGGCTCATTTGTCTTTGGTTATGGAGTTACGACAATCAAGAGCAATCTGAGTAACCAAATGACCATGGCATTTACAGGAGGATACCGATTGTATACGGATGATATGGCTACTATCGGAGTCTTGCTTCCATCCAATGGGAACGCCTGGCAGGTTTTTTCCGACGTGAATAAAAAAGAAAATTTCGCGCCCGTCAACGGCGAAGATTTCCTTCAAAAGATCAGTAAAATGAACCCGACTTCCTGGAACTACAAAGGCCAGGATCCGAAACAATTACGGCACTACGGACCAATGGCGCAGGATTTCTACGCGGCGTTTGGGAAAGATGCATATGGCGTGATCGGTACGGATACGACGATTAATCAGGCGGATTTTGACGGGGTGAATTTGATTGCCATTCAGGCATTGATCCGAAAGATGGATCAGATCAACAGCGATTTGCGGGAGGAAATAGCTTCATTAAAAGCACAAATAGCCATTCGGGACAGACCGTCGAAAGGCAGACGGGTTCTGGTCAGCAAAAGGTAAACGCTAGCCATACACTATGATATACAAACAGAAATTCGTCGGAACATTACTATATGTTCAGTCCGGCTTCCATTCAAGCGCGCGCCTGAAACCGGAATTGAATCCCTACTACGACCCCAGTTTTCCGGACTCGTTGGAGCATAAAATGAAGTGGTTTCACGATAAGGGCGCATTTCGCTCACTGGGTGAACGGGTGGGAAACAGTGGACTGGATCCGCAAATCACTGGCAGCTACTCGTTCGCCAGCGGTTTCGAAGTCTTTGCATCGGGTTTGGGTTCCACAGCTTTAGGGTTAAGGACCAATGCGTTAGGGAGAGCGGCATTCGCCAGCGGTGAAAATACTACGGCTTCCGGGGACTATGCTTTTGTACATGGCGTGTCGGCAACGGCAAGCGGCAACAATTCCATCGCGCTAGGGAATATGGTATCGACCGATGGTAAACAAGGGTCGTTTGTTTTTGGGGACAATAGCAAAAGCCTTGTGCTGAAAAGCAATCTGGACAACCAGATGTCTATGCGGTTTGCGGGCGGATATCGGTTTTATTCCAATAGCAATCAGACTGTCGGCATATCACTGGCGGCCGGCGGCAATTCCTGGCAGGTATTATCGGATGTCAACCGAAAGGAGAACTTTGCTCCTGTGGATGGCGAGGCTTTTCTGGATAAAATCAGGGACCTGAAACTGACTTCATGGAATTACAAAGGACAGGCCCCTAAAACATTCCGTCACTATGGCCCAATGGCGCAGGACTTCTTCGAGGCATTCGGGCATGATGCATACGGGACGATCGGGAACGACACGACGATCAACCAGGCCGATTTTGACGGCGTCAATCTGATCGCCATTCAGGCATTGGTCAGAAGAACCGAACAATTGCGCCAGCGAAACTATGATTTGCGCGCAGAGGTTGCGAGCATCAAAGCACAGCTTGCATCCGCACGTCGGAAACCCAAAAGAAACAGGGTGTTGCTTTCCAGGAAATAGTCTCTTTCACATCTACGACAATCATTATGAATATCAAGACTCTATCATTATGCCTGGCTTTCTTTCTGACAAAGTTGGCCGCACATGCCCAGTTCGTGACGGGCAATAGCTTGTTTGTGAATATCGGAACGGTCTTCTCGGTCGACAGCCTAGTACTGGTGCCCACCGAAGGCCTCAACCTGGGCGACGATTACTCGCTTCAAGTTAACTATACTGCGGTGCCCGGCGTTCCGAATCCAAGCATCAAAAAGACCTTTGTTTTTAACAAGCCAGTCAATTTTCATGGGAGCCTCGGGATCATTTATGCTCCTTCCCAGTTGAATGGAAATACGGAATCGCTGCTGGAACTCGCCAATTCCTGGTCGGATCAGTCGGCATTTGTAACAATGACCGGCAGCACACGCGACTTAGGAATGCATTATATTTCAAAGGATGTGGCCGACCTCGATGTCCGCATGCTCACGCTCGTAAACGGGCAAAGCGCATTGCCGGTAACACTCATTGCATTTGACGCGGAAAAAGGTGAGAGGGCTGTGAAACTAACCTGGAAAACTTCCTTTGAAACAAATAGCGATTTCTTTGAAATCCAGCGTAGCCTTGATGCGAAAGAATGGCAGCCGCTGGGACGTGTAGCCTCGGCGGGGGAGAGCAAGGGCCAGGCGTCCTATGACTTTACGGACGACAATCCGTTTGCGGGAGACAGCTATTACCGGCTCAAAATGGCCGACCGGGATGGCACTTTTGCGTTCAGCCAGATCAGGAAAGTGTCGTGGGCTGGCGCCGGGCTGGCGGTTTTCCCAAACCCCGCTGTCGACCGGCTTGAAGTTGATGTGAAGGACTGGTCGAAAGTAGCGAAGGTAAGGATACTGAATGCGGCTGGACGGATTGTTCGGGATGGTGGGATAGCATTGAATTCAAAGCAAAATAATGTCCCGCTTACCGGTTTCAAACCGGGCAATTACATTTTACAGATCGAATACCGTGACGGCCATTCCGAACGTACCCATTTTGTGAAATACTGATGTTGACAGGTCTGGGCTATGGTGTTGGCGGCAACGCCTATCATAGCCCGAATTCTAATTAAAATCCTAGTTAATGTAGTAAAATTACCGGCCTTCCGGGTTTAGTTATCAATACCTTATTCAACGAAATTCCTTAATCCTGCTTCCTCTTCGATCTTATGCTGCCATTCCGAAGTACTTTCCGGATCGGTCTGTCATTGCTGACCACTTCCCTGTTGTTTTATGCACAAGGTTGCAAACCTCCCCAAAAGTCCGGCCAGCATGTTACCGTAAAGAATACACCCCGGCAAGCCGAGACGGACATTTATGCGGAACACATCCGTACGACCGGTTTCAAAACGCCGGAAGAAGAGCGTCTGGGTTTTATACTGCCCGAAGGCTTCGAAGTAACGCTTTTCGCTTCCGAGCCCGATATTACCAAGCCGATGAATATGGAATTCGACGATCGGGGCAGGTTGTGGGTGACACAATCGTCGGAATACCCCGTGGCAGCGGGCGAAAGTGACGGAACAGACCGCATTACGATCCTCGAAGACAAGAACGGCGATGGCCGGGCCGATACTTTCACACATTTCGATGACAACCTCAATATCCCGATCGGTATTATGCCCGTTTCCGACGGCGCGATTGCGTATAGTATCCCGAATCTGTATCATTTAAAGGATAACAACAACGACGGCAAGGCGGATAGCAGGGAGATATTGCTTGGCGGCTTTGGACATAAGGACACGCACGGGATGGTCAACAACCTCATGCGCGGATACGACGGGTGGCTGCATGTGTGCCATGGATTTTCCAACGTTTCGAATGTTGCGGGAACGGATGGCGATTCGATACGGATGACTTCCGGCAACACTTTCAGGGTAAAAATGGATGGAAGCCATTTGGAGCAGACGACATTCGGACGAGTGAACCCGTTCGGCTATGCATATGACGAGAGAGGTTATTTGTACTCTGTGGATTGTCATACCAAGCCGATTACCCAGTTGATTTTTGGCGGGGATTATCCGCATTTCGGCAAGAAGGCGCCCGTCGGGCTGGGTTTTGCCCCGGCAATGATGACGTACGATCTGGGGTCGACGGCATTGGCCGGGCTTGTTTATTACACCGCAACGCAGTTTCCCGCTAAGTACCGCGGTAGCTTCTTTACGGGCGACGTCGTTACCTGCCGAATCGACCGGAATACGGTCGCTTTCAACGGCTCGACGCCGTCTTCCAAAAAGGAGGAGCCGTTGCTGGTTAGCAAAGATCCGTGGTTCAGGCCGGTGGATATTAAAGTAGGGCCGGATGGCGCGTTGTATATTGCAGATTTTTATAACAGGATCATCGGGCACTACGAAGTTGCCCTGAACCACCCCGGCCGCGACCGGGTGAGCGGGCGGATCTGGAAAGTAACGTACAAAGGTACCGAGGCGCATGATAATTTGCCGGTTACGGACTGGTCGAAGGCAACGATCGCGCAGCTGTTGCAGGGGCTGAAACATCCGCAGCTGAATACGCGCCTTAAAGTAGCCGACCGGATCGTGGATACCTGGAAGGACAAGGCTATTGAACCGGTGAAAAGATTGTTAGCAAATCATGCTGACGCAACTTCTTACACCCATGCTTTATGGATATTGCACCGCCTCGGCGCACTCGACGACCGGTTGCTCGACGATGCATTGGCAGGTAACGAGCAGGTCGTAAAAATCCACGCATTACGAATTCTGAGTGAACGCAATGCCATCTCCGACGCCCATTACCGCCGGGTTACAGAAGCATTGAAAAGCGGCGATCCGTTTATCCAACGGGCAGCGGCAGAAGTTCTGACGCGCTTTCCCAAACCGGAGAACCTGGCATTACTCATGGATTTGTATGAAAAAACGCCGCAGGAGGATACGCATTTGCGCTACACGGCATTGTTGGGCGTACGGAAAAACCTGAAAAATATCAGCGTAATGTGGCGGGTTCCCGCTATGCCATGGACCGATATGCAACTGGCATTGCTGAACCGGGCATTGCTGGATGTGCCGTCTTCCGCGGGTGCGGCTTTCGTCCTCGATTATACGCTTACGCATGAGTTGGACTCGCGGGAGCTTTTGAACAATCTCGAATACATTGGCCGGCTTGCAGCACCTTATCAGATCGAAAAGGCTATCGGCCTGATTAATGCGAAGTTTGCAAATGAACCGGAAAAGCAGCTTTCGCTATACCGGACGATCCAGGCGGGTATCAGGCAAAGCGGTGTATCGCCAAGCCCTAAAATGGTTGCCTGGGGTGAGCGGCTGGCGGGGAAGTTTTTGACCCATATTTCTGCCGAAGCCGAAACCTGGAAAATCAGGAGGGTTACCAAGGATGCCGATCCGGTGAATTCCTGGACGGTTTCGGAGCACTTTCTGGTGGATGTAATGCCGGCATTCCGCATCGTTTTGAGCGAAAAAGGCGGCTATGGGCCACAGTCGGCATTGTATTCGGTGCCATTCAAATTGCCCGCGACATTGAAAATGAATGTTTTTGATAATGATGTCCATAACCGGGCAGAGAGAAAGGGGCTTTCTAAAAACTCGGTGAAAATCCGGTTGGCTGACAGCGGGAAGGTGGTTGCAGAGTACCGGGTCAACCAGGCAGAGGCAATGCAATTCAAAGAACTTATTCGCAATGCGACTTTCAACCTGGCTGCATATGCGGGACAGATGGGGTATATCGAAGCGGTGGACAGTTCACAAACAGGCTCTGTCGGCATCGGGCAGTTCGAGCCGGCGGTTGTTCCTATTCCCGGAAAAGGCCCGTCCGCCATTTCGGAGCAGAGAGTTACCGCGGCGGAAATTGCAGGGGAATACGGCATCCAGTCTCTTCAACCCGCATTGAGGAGTATTTTACAAACCAAATGGATGGATTATACGGTAAGAAGTGCGGCCGCAGGCGCATTGATGAATATTGATCCGAATGAAAATGTGGATGTTCTGGCGAGTATTTTCAATGATCCTGCGGAGCTACCGACTTTAAGGGGAAAGCTGGCCGTTGCGATGGGCCAGGCAGCGTCGCCTTCTGTTTATGAAACTTTGAAAAATCAATTGGCGAGCGGAGCCCGGAACCTTCAGATCGTGATTGCAACCGTGCTGGCCAATACGTCGGAAGGTATCGGTTATTTGTTGAATGCATTTAAAGAAGAGGAGCTCGGGGCTGATATTGCGACCGAAGTGCCGGTGCAGGAGCGGCTTACCAACAATGCGGACGCTTCTCAGCAAACACAAATGCGGCAATTACTGACGGTCGGAGCAAAGGAGCGCGAAGAACGCCAGAAGCTCATCGATACGCGCATTGCGAATTTTAAACCGGCGACCACATTTTCAGATGCGGGCAAAGTGATTTTTGTGCAGAATTGCAGCGGCTGCCATCAGATCCAGGGCTCGGGAGGGCTCGTCGGTCCGCAGCTCGACGGCATTGGAAACTGGGGGCATAAGGCATTAACTCAAAAAATCCTTGACCCCAACAGGAATATAACTGAGGCATTTCGTGCTTATAATATCACATTGAAAAATGAAAGGACCCTTACCGGCTTGTACCGAAGGACCGAAGGAGAGACGATCGTGTTCGCGGATATGACAGGGCAGGAGTTTTCGGTGGTAAAAGGCGATATGAAGGAATACCGGGCATCCAAATACACTTTAATGCCCGACCAGTTCCGTAATATCATCCCTGAAAAGGACTTTTACGCACTGCTTGACTACCTGCTGGGGATAAAATGATATTTGAGTATTAATCCTAAACCATAAATCCGATGTTGTTAACCGGAAGAGTTTTGAAGTGGCTTTGTTTGATCAATATTATGACCTTTGCCTGGACAACTGCGTCCGCTCAGACGAAGGGGAAGAAGGGATCGGCTATTACATTTAAAAAGACGGACCTTACCAAACGGTTCATCGCGGAAGGCGCCGCGATGGGCGATGTGAATAAGGATGGCAAAAAAGATATTTTGTCCGGGGCCTATTGGTTCGAAGCACCCAGCTGGAAGGCGCACGAGCTGGCCAAGCCCGATTCGTTTATTGTAAACGGCAGTTACAGCAATTCATTCCTGGATTTTGCCCTGGACGTTAACCAGGACGGCTGGATAGACCTCATCCGCATCGACTGGCCAGGCAAGGCTGCTGCCTGGCACGAAAACCCGCAAAATAAACCGGGACATTGGCCGGTACACACCATTTATTCGTCGGTAGGGAATGAATCACCGCAATTGGTAGACATCGACGGAGACGGGCGGCTGGACCTGCTTTGCAACGACCCGACCGGTAAGAAGGTGATCTGGCTGAAATGTCCTTCCAAAAAGGGTGAAACGGCCTGGGAGAAGCATGTGATCAGTAACGATCCCGATAACTCCACGCATATGTACACACACGGGATCGGGTATGGCGATATCAATGGCGACGGGCGCAAGGATGTCCTCGTGCGAAGCGGCTGGTGGGAAGGCCCGGCGGAAGGACCCGCCAAATACCCCAAAGACAAAGACTGGGAGTTTCACCCGGCTGATCTGGGGCAGGATTGCTCACAAATGTACGTGCTGGATTTGAATGGCGACGGCCTGAACGACGTGCTCAGCGCGTCGGCGCATAACTATGGTATCTGGTGGCACGAGCAGAAGAAGGAAGGAAAAGAAACAGTCTGGATCCATCACGACATCGATAAAACCATCTCGCAGACGCACGGTTTGGCGCTGAAAGACATAAATGGCGACGGTCACCCCGATTTTATCACCGGCAAACGCTACTTCGCGCACAATGGCAACGACCCCGGAGAATTCGAGCCTGCATTAATTTCATGGTTTGAATATAAACCCGGCAAAGTACCGACCTGGATCAGGCACGATATTGATGATAATTCGGGCTTAGGCTTGCACGTGACAGTCGAAGATCTGAATGGCGACGGCCTGCTCGATATCGTCACCGGCAACAAAAAGGGCGTACGCATTTTCACGCAGCAAAAAGGAAAGTAAGCACTGATGAAGTTTGGTATCAATACCTATCTGTTTTCTTCACCATTCACGAACGAAAGCACCTCGTATTTTCCCCAGTTTAAAAACTGGGGTTTTGATTTTGTAGAGATAGCCTTGGAAGATCCTGGCGATATCGATCCGGAACTGGTTAGAAAAGCATTGGACGACAGCGGGCTCGAATGCAGGTCGGTGTGCGCGGCAACCGGGCCGGGGCGTGACCTGCGCGGTACGCGCAAGGATCAGGTGACGTCGATCGAGTATGTGGAGGCACTTATCCGCATTGCGCCGGTGCTTGGGAGCAAGCTTGTGGCGGGGCCCGTTTATTCTGCGGTAGGTCGTGCGGAGTTTGTTACTGACGATGAAAAGCGCAGGCAGTGGGAGCTTGTTGCAGGTAATCTGAAAATACTCGCTGATTTTGCCTCGGAGCACCATGTAAAGCTCGCTATCGAGCCTCTAAACCGGTATGAAACCGATTTTATCAATACCTGCGACCAGGCATTGCGGATGATCGAAACCGTCGGCAGCGATGCATTACAGGTACACCTCGACACTTTTCATATGAATTTGGAAGAAAAGGATCCGGCGCTGGCCATCCAGAAGGCGGGTAGCAGGCTGGGCCTCTTGCATGCTTCCGGAAGCGACCGCGGTACTCCGGGTGGTGACCAGATCAACTGGGACCGTATTTTCGCCGCATTGGACCGTATCCATTACCAGGGCGACATTGTTATCGAATCGTTTACACCGGATGTGAAGGTTATTGCCAAAGCAGCGTCCATATGGCGGCAGGTAGAGCCCTCGCGGGAGGTGATAGCCGTGGAAGGGTTGCGGTTTTTGCGCTCGCTGGCGTTTTGAACGCTTGATTATTCAGAGGATACTTCTGCACATTGCAACCGCTTGTTTGATGTTCATCAGTGGGAATAAGCATGGGATGGGGATTTGGTAATATTGGAGATGAGTCACAAATTCAATGCTTATGAGGAAAGTGGTGTGCGGGAATATTGGATAGTATCTCCCGAGTACGGACACGTCGATATTTTTCTGTTGAAAGAATCCGGAAAGTTTGTAGGACAGCCTCCGAAAATAAATGGAGAAGTGTTACGATCAGCCGTCTTTCCTGACCTTAGCATTAATCTTTCTGAAGTATTTATTGATTAAGCAAAAAGCCCCGAGTCACCCCGGGGCTTTCATATTTTCAGCCATTCCAAATCACGCAGTGACTTCTTCTTCCAGCTGCGAGGCGCTTAAATGCAGTACCTCGGTTGTCCAGGCACGGGTTTTGGCGGCCAGGTCCTTTTCTTTGGAGAGCGATTTGCCGAAAGAAGGGATGATATTCTTGAATTCGCGCTGCCATTCGGGTGACTTGGCTTCTGCGAAACAGCGGTGAATCAGTTCGAGCATGATCGATACCGCCGTAGAAGCTCCCGGGGAAGCGCCCAGCAATGCAGCCAGCGAACCGTCCGAGGCAGTTACCATTTCGGTACCGAATTCGAGCACACCGCCAGCCTTTTTATCTTTTTTGATCACCTGGACACGCTGACCGGCCGTTTCGAGGGTCCAGTCATCCAGTTTGGCTTCCGGGAAGTAGTCTTTCAGCGCTTCCAAACGGTCCTGTGGCGATTGTCTTACCTGATCTATCAGATATTTGGTCAGCGGAATGTTATGCAAACCTGCCGCCAGCATCGGCTTGATATTATTCAGTTTAATGGAGAGCGGGAGGTCCAGGTAAGAACCATTTTTCAAAAACTTAGTCGAAAACCCTGCATAAGGCCCGAAAAGCAATGCTTTCTTGCCGTCGATAATGCGGGTATCCAGGTGAGGTACCGACATCGGGGGCGAGCCTACCGAAGCCTTACCATATACTTTCGCCTGATGTTTTTCGATGATTTCCGGCTTGTTGCACACCAGCCATTGTCCGCTCACAGGAAAACCTCCGAAGCCTTTGCCCTCGGGGATACCCGATTTTTCCAACAATGGCAGCGAGCCTCCGCCTGCACCGATGAAAACGAATCTGGTAGTGATCTTGCTCTCCTTTTTGGTAGCTCTATCTTTTACTTCGATCAGCCAGGAATTGTCTTTCTTGCGCGAAAGGTCGTCGACCTCGTAATTGAGAAACAGATTGACACCGTCCTGTTTTTCGAGGTAATCGAACATCGCTTTCGTCAGCGCACCGAAATTGACGTCGGTGCCGAGCTCCATGCGGGTAGCCGCCACCTTTTCATCGGCATCCCGGCCATTCATCACGAGGGGTATCCAGCTTTCGATCGTATCCTTGTCCTCGGTGTATTCCATTCCCTGGAACAAATGATGGCTTGTCAGGGCCTTGTAACGTTTGCGGAGATACTCCACGTTTTCCTCACCCCAAACAAAGCTCAGATGGGGAATATTGTGGATAAATGTATCAGGTGAATCGATAACACCATTTTCCACCAAGTACGCCCAGAACTCTTTCGATACCTCGAATGACTCGGCGATCTTGACGGCTTTTTTGGTTTCAATGGAGCCGTCGGGCAACTGTGGCGTGTAGTTCAACTCGCAGAAGGCGGAATGGCCGGTGCCGGCATTATTCCAAGGATCTGAGCTCTCCGCAGTTACGCGGTCGAGACGTTCGAAAACCGAGATGGTAATGGATGGATTAAGCTTTTTTAGTAGAACCCCGAGCGTAGCGCTCATAATGCCTGCCCCAATCAAAACCACGTCAGGTGAGCTCGTTTTTGAAGACTTTTTGGTATTCATCACGAAAAAAGGAAATATGGTAAGAAGGCCTAAGCCCGGAAAAGTACAAATCACTGCTAGATAACAATCGTCCTAACAATATTTGTTTCGAAAATAGTATAATTTCAAAAATAAAAGTTATGGCGATTTGTAACTTCTTGGCAGGGGGCAATTAAAACTTCCTATGTTGCAAAAGTGAGCTAAAAAAAGAAAAAGCCACCCGATGAAGGTGGCTTTTTCTACGGACTCCGGCAGACTTGGTTAGTCGGCCTGGATTGCGTCAGATTCTTTAAGATTCAAGGCTTTTACGACAGCATCATAATTTTTCCAGTCGATTGCCGCGCTACGTCTGAATTTCTCTGTCGGAACAACGATTACCCTTACCGCTTCGAGGTCTCTTGCAGGTGGTGTAGGAGAGTCATCAGTCCAGCTAACAGGTTTGATTTGAACGAAGAAAGTCCTGCCATTGCGAAGCGCATAACGGAAGTGGAACGTGGTGGTATCGCCGCTTGCAAAGCCAACCGGGCCTGGAATAGACCACCAGTAGTTCTGGCTTTTGATGTAAACGAATACGCCCGCATCGGTGAGCATGGCTGTATCCGCGGGTGTCAGGTTGCTGATACCGAATGAATAACCCCCGTCAGCTTCCGTTTTCAGAGCACCGGTTGTAATGATTCTCGCGCCGAGGGCATCTTTACCGGCTACACCGGTATCACCTTTCGGACCTTGAGGTCCTGCGGCTCCTACGGCCCCGTCTTTACCCGCGGGTCCTACATCGCCTTTGTCGCCATCACAGTTTACCAGGGTTACGCCGATTAAGACAACCGAAGCAAAGAAAATTAGTCGTTTCAACATATTGATCGTTGGTTTGGTTAGAGTATTAGAGTACTTGTTGTGGACAAATATAAGGATGAAATTATTTGGCGGACGAAAAAATCATGCCTGCGGCAAGATCTTGTTGTATTTTGCGTAATGATACTTTGTGCATTTTGCCGCTTTAATCGAATATTGAAGTGTTTTGAATTTATTGTATTTTTGTTTATTGATAATACGGTTTGTTTTTTCTCGTTGCAATCAATAGGAGTTTATCGTTTTATTATACACTAACAGTGTAAGTTATGCACTATAAAAATTGAGCTTATGAGATTAAAAAGGTTTACTTCACTTTTCGGTTTGCTTTTGTTTGTTTTTGGTCTTGGCATACCCGATGTATTTTCACAGAAATGGAGTGGCGTTAATGGTAATGAATGGCTTGCGGGCAAGTATGGCCAGCAGTGGGTGCGGATCGGCGTGTCTGCGAAAGGTATCCACAAAGTGGCGATTTCTTCATTACCGGCGGCTTTTCAATCAGCCGACAAGGCTAAACTCCAGTTGTGGCATCGCGGTAACCAGGTCAGCATTCTAAAGGCCGACAATAGCGAGATACTTTTCTACGGAGTTCCCAATGATGGTGCTTCCGACGAATTGTTGTATCGCCTGCCCACCTCCCGGAAAAACCCGTATTTCAGTACCTTTTCCAATGAAAGTGCTTATTTCCTGACCATTGGAACAGACAACGGTTTGCGTGCGGCAACCGAAAATACGCCCGTTGACAATGGCGTTCCGGCTACTGAGTTTCATAATCAGGTGGAGCTGAAAACTTTCCAAACCGAGTATACACATTTTACGTTCTACTCGTCACGTCCTGCGACATTCAACAGTTTTTTTGAAGACGGGAAAACGGGAACAGGTACCAGGCTTCCGGTCGGTAACCCGGTGGGAAGTCCGGTTTACACCGCGAACCCCGCATCCGCTGCTCAGCCGGGCTCGGTTGCCAGCAATTTCAGTTTTGCGGCCAAAAATGTGTACGGCAGTTCAATTCCCCAGGTCAAGCTGCTGCTGAGTGGCCGCTCGGGAGGCGCCCAGGTTCAAATCAAGGTAGGTAAAAATTCGTCGGCATTAAGGCAGGTTACTACTGCGAACACATTTGATTTTGCCCCGTTAGAGGTCAATTTCCCTTTGGATCCGACTCAGGACTATGACGCGAATGGCGGAACGTTCGGTTTTCAGAGCGGTATCGCTTCGTCGTGGTTTTCTGTGAGCTATTACACCGTTTCTTACGATCAGGCCATAAATGCGCAAGGTTTGAATACGTATGAATTTAACATTCCCGCTGCCGCCTCCGGTTCTAAGTCCAGGATTCCGGTTGCAAGTCCTCCGTCTAACCCGTTGTTTTACGATATTTCAAAGGTTGATAACCCAAGAATTATCCAGGGAGATGCCGCCAACTTGATGGTAACTCGCGATGGAAATGCGCTCAGGTTGCTTGCGACGAATGCGACTCAGGTAGTCACTGTCGCGGATGGGAAAATCTCGACTGTGGCATTCCAGGACATTAACCCGCTATCATACAATTATCTGATTGTGGCTGCGGATAACCTTGCCAGTTCTGCCCAGGCGTTTGCAAATTACCGCCAGAATGATTCACCAGGGACTAAGTATTCGCCGATTGTAATTAAGATTAAGGACCTCTATAACGAGTTCAATTACGGAGAGCCAAGCCCGGTTGCGATCAGACGATTCGTTGACTATATGATTTCGGACGGAAACAAGTCGAAATACCTGTTGCTGATCGGCAAGTCAATTACCAGACCTGACAAGATTGTTAAAGAGTTGCCCGACGAGGTTCCAACAGTTGGATTTCCTGGTTCTGACCTTCTGCTTGTTGATGGTCTCCAGGGTACCCCGGACGACGTTCCGGCAATTCCGGTAGGCCGTGTGTCTGCACTTTCGGATGCCGAAATGAATGCTTATCTGCAGAAAGTGATAGATTATGAAGGACAGAAGGATATTGCCTGGCGAAAAAACGTCATGCATGTCAGCGGCGGAAAAGATGCCGGAGAAATCGTTCAGTTCTCGGGCTATCTATCATCGATTGGAAATACAGTAGCAAGCAGCCCGTTCAATGGAGCGGTAATTCAGAAAATTAAGACGCAGGCGGCGGATGTGATTGAAGAGGTAAATATCTCAACCGAGCTGAATGGCGCAGGTTTAGGTATGGTCAGCTATTTTGGGCACGGTTCCACGTATCGTACCGACCTTAACCCCGGCTATGTGACTGACCCCGCAAAAGGATATAATAACACAACAAAGTATCCGGTGCTGTTTTACAACGGATGCGGTGTAAACAATATATTCAGTAACCTATTCGGTAATTCGGTAAACACGAGCTCTTCGAGGCCTCTTTCGCTTGACTGGCTGATAGCGCCTGGTAAGGGGGCGATCGTAGTGTTTGGGAATACCTGGGATGCTTACGCAAGCACTTCCAATGAGTACCTTGACCGCCTATATCCTCTTATTTTCTCTAAGTTGGACAAAGACCGCGGTACAATCGGTCAGATTTTGCAGGAGGTAGCAGCCCAAACCAAAACCGCAAAAGGATACACCTACAACGTTGCACAAAATAGCCGTGTAGCTGCATTCTATCAGGCTGACCGGGCGAATATCCACCAGGTATTGCTCCAAGGTGACCCCGCGCTCAGAATCCTCCTCAACGAGGCGCCGCTTCCGGTAGATTTGGTTTATTTCAATGCCAAGCCTGTTGGAGAAAAGGTCGAGATCACTTGGAAAACGGCTTCTGAAAGAAACAACAGCCACTTTATCATCGAAAGAAGCTATAATGCGCGCAATTTCGAGGAGATCGGCAGAGTAGAAGGCAAGGGCGATTCAAATTCGGAAGTATCCTACTCATTTGTTGATTCGAAACCTTTCGCCGGGACAAGCTACTACCGTCTGAAACAAGTTGATTTTAATTCGATGGTAAACGGCTCGGTTAAAAAAGGCGAAGAAACGCTGTCACGCATTGTTTCGGTTGAATTCGACAAAACAGCCGCTCTATCGGTATCTCCGAACCCTTCGACGGAATATTTTGAGATCAAGCTGGATGTTCCTACCAAAATCAGCAAATGGAAGCTGGTTGACATTAACGGCAGGTTGGTGATGGACAACGGAACCGGTAGCCGTGTGAATCTTACCAACGTTTCGCCAGGGGAGTATCTTATTGAAGTTGTTACTGTTAACGGCGATAAATACACCAAGAAGGTAATTAAATTGTAACTGTTTTCGTAGGGCATGGGTCTGGTATCCATGCCCTTTTTCTTTTAATTGAGCTATGTCACTGAAAGTTTTACGGTACCTCCCACTCACACTGCTGTTTGTTATAGGAATATCCCACGGGTCGTTTGCGCAATGGGGAGCACCTTATAACAATGAATGGATTTCATACGATCAGCCGTATGTAAAGCTGAAAGTTTCGCAGAAAGGAGTTTACAAAGTTCCTTTCTCGGCATTGCCCGCCGGTTTTCCGGTCAATCAGCCTGAAAAACTTCAGTTGTGGCACCGGGGTATTCAGGTGGCGATTCTCGGCGTAGCTAACAACGAAATCCTCTTTTACGGCGTCCCCAATGATGGAGCGATAGACTCACTTTTGTACCGGCCAATGAGTAGCCGGCTGAACCCGTATACAAGTTTGTATTCCGACGAAAGTTCATATTTCCTCACAGTCGGAAAGGTAAACGGGTTGCGGGCCGAGACAGTCGGGTCAACGTCCGGCAATGCTGCGGTAACAGAATCACACATACAGACAGATGTTAAGGCATTTGCCAACGAATACTCCCTTAGTACGCTGAGTTCGATCAGGGCCAGCTTTTTCAACAGCTTTTTCGAGAACGGCGCAAGTAAAACAGGCGTTACCGTTCTTCCCGGAAAATCGGTTACCTATAATTTCCAACTGACGAAAAGAGTCGCCGGCGTGAAACCGAAAGTGAAGCTGATGGTGCACGGACGGAGTAACAACTCAAGGTCTATTGAAGTGTATGCAGGCAAGACTGAGGCGTCGGCAAGGAAGGTAGGAGCTATTCCTAATGCCAATTTTACGGCATCGGTGTATTCGTTTGAGCTGGAAGAAACGGACATTGCCACTGATGGGAATGGGATATTGCTGCTGAAATCGGTAGCGTCGGATACCCGCGATAGATTTTCATTAGCTTATTATACGATTACTTATAACCAGAGTACCAGCATAAGTGCTGAGAAAAGCCTTGAATTCAATTTCCCAAAAACATCAGATGCTAGCACACACGTAAAGATTGCCGGCGTTTCGGCGACCAGCAAAGTCTATGATATTTCCAATCGGGATGTTCCCAGAATTCTTCCCGGCAACGGCGCGGACCTGACAGTGCCACGCATTAAGGATAAGGCATTAAAAATACTCCTGACCAATGAGACGCTCACAATTGCGACAGCGAAAATCACATCTGTTACACTTGTGAAGCCGGATGTCAAGAAATACAATTACTTGATCGTTACAAACCAGACGCTGGAAGAAGGTGCCAAGGCATATGCTACTTACAGAACGTCTTCGGAAGGGGGAGCATTTGTGCCGCTGGTCATGAAAATAACAGATATTTATGACCAGTTTAATTATGGTGAACCCAGCCCCGTGGGAATAAGGAGATTTGTTGATTACATGCTTTCCGACGGGAATCGTGAAAAGTACCTGTTCCTGATGGGCAAGTCGATCACATTTAATGAAAGAATGGTGCGTGAGCTTCCGGATGAAGTTCCGACGATCGGATTTCCGGGCTCAGATATATTACTCGTTGAAGGGTTGGCCGGAGCGCCCAAAGAAGTGTCTGCCATACCTGTTGGAAGGCTTTCCGCTTTGAACAATCAAAATGTGTATGATTACCTGGCCAAAGTAAAGGAATACGAGCATAGCAACGTGCAGGACGTGAGCTGGAAAAAGAATATCCTGCATCTTAACGGCGGGAAGTCGTCGGCGGAAATTACCCAGCTTAAGAATATCCTGGCCGGACTGGCACCGTTGGCAGAAAAGGGATATATCGGTGCAAAAGTCACCCCTTTTGTAAAACAGCAGGGAATCGGTGAAGTTGAATCGGTAAATATCACGCCTGAGATTAATGCAGGGGTGGGACTTCTTACCTATTTCGGACACGGTTCGACAACAGTTACCGACCTTGACATTGGGTACATCACCGATGCGGCGCGTGCCTATAACAACCAGGGGAAATATCCGCTGTTATACTTCAATGGTTGCGGAGTAGGGAACGTATTTAGTGCCCGCTTCAATACCAGCCCTTCATCTTCGGACAGAATCGCATTGTCGCTCGACTGGATTCTGGCAGCAAAAAGAGGTACGGTAGCACTGATTGCGAACACCTTTGATACTTATGTTTCGTCGACCAACAACTACCTCGAAAAACTTTACACTACACTTTTTATGGATGCAAATACTTCCAAGCAGTCCATAGGAAAAATCCAGGTGGAGACAGCCAGGCGAATTTTTGCCAATGGTTACAGTGCCTACGATATCGCTAATGTGCATCAGGCCCTTTTACAAGGCGATCCGGCGCTGAAAATGATCTATGTAGCATCGCCGGACTACTCCGTAGACGCTGACGAGAGTATTATGATCTATTCTGAGTCTGCGGACAAGACAATTGAGAAATCGGCTACACTGACTGCCTCAATCGTGATCAAGAATCAGGGTAAGTACAATAGTGAGGAAAAGCTGCCGGTGGAATTGACTTATGTTTTTCAGGATGGCACCAGCGAAGTGAAAAGTCAGACGGTTTCAGCCATGCCTTATCAGGATACGGTGCGAATAACTTTTCCGAATAAAGGTGCACTAAAACAAGTTCAGGTAAGGCTGGACCGTGCCAATACAATTCAGGAGCTCAATGAGTCAAACAACGTCGCAGAGCTGATAATAGACTGGAATGTTGCCAAAACGCAGCATGTCTATCCTGCTGAAAGAGTGAAAGACATCGTGGCGCCAATCCTCAATGTGACATTTAATGAGCGGACGATTCAGGATAGCGAAGACGTCGGGACAAAGCCAACGATTAAGTTCACGCTCACGGACGACCGTTTGTTGACGGTAGACACGAGTTTGATGGACATTTTTATTAAGCCATGTGCTGATAATAACTGTGATTTTGTTCAAGTGCCTTACAAAGATCTGACCATTACCCAACTTGCGGAGCGTGTTGTGCAAGTCGAGTACCGTACGAAATTGGCCGCGGCGGGCACTTATGAAATACTCGTCAATACCCAGGATAACGCAGGGAACTCGTCCGTTAATCCGTATCAGATCAAGTTCAAAATTGGAGGTGAAGCCGGCGGAATAGAACTGATATGTTCGCCTAACCCGGCGACGGATTATGTGCGTTTCCGCGTGGCTGGTATAAAGCCGGATTCAATTCAGCAAATCAGGTACCTCATTTACGATCTGAAAGGGGTGAAGCGATTGGATCAGCATGTTAAGCCGGTTTCATCTATTTCCGACTGGTACTGGATCCCGAATATCAGTGCGGGTACCTATGTGTACAAGGCTATCGTAACCAGCAATGATGGGTCGGAACGAACATTCACAGGCAGGGTAAATATCCTTCGATAACGAAAAAGCCAAAGTGCTAATCCAGTATTTTTTCAGATTTAAGCCATTCGAACCAGGCTGCAACCGAAACCGTCCTCGTTACGTGGAAAAGGCTTCGGTTGTAGTTTCCCATGGGTAGGTGGTCAGTTTCAAGGAATTTAACTGTCTTGTCAAACTGGCCTCTGTCAATGTAGTCCCAGATTTCTTTCCCGTCGTAAAGCATTTCCCTTGCTTGCTCGAAGAGTTGAAGCGTAACACTCTTCCCCCTGCGGCCAACATGCGCTTTTTGGGCTCTTAGTCTCACTTTATCAGGGAGTATCCCTTTCATGGCCTCCCGGAAATGCATTCGCCCCATTCCATTGCCAAACTTGGTGATTTCCGGAACAGACATGCATAACTCAAATAATGGCTTATCAAAAAATGGGGAGCGGCTATGGAAGCCATAATGCCTGCCCAAAATGAACCTGTTCTCGTTTTGCGAAATTGTATGATGATTGTAAATGTCTTCAAACGACTGCTGTAACTCGTTGGGGAGATCACCACGCAGGGAAGTCGACAGCTTATCGGATGGTTGGGAGGTTGCTTCGCCAAAAGTTTCCGAAAGATCTTGTCTTAAAAGCGTAAGCGGCGGGAGATCATAGCCTTGAAGCTTTCTGACAAACCCCAAAAATGCACGTTTAGCAAAGTATCCGGGAGCAAGGTCGAAGTGCGTAGAGAGCTGGCGGTATAACGCTATCATTTGGCTGATACTCATCGTCTTGACTGCCGACGAAAGTCTGCCGTAAAGAAAGTTTTGCTGGACGATTGCATTTTTCTGATCCGGGGTCAGCCGATCCCAGTTTCCAAATTGATCGGCCTTTGAGAAAAACTGTGTTCGCTTTGACAGCACTTCTTTCAATAAAGGCCAATTTTTTTGCCGGTAAAGCAGAGCAGGGTATTCGAGGCCGCTACCGACAATAGAATCGCCGCCGCTTCCATTTAGAACGGTCTGGCATTGAAATTCCCTTGCGAGTTTGAAAACTCCGTCGTAAAAAGTAGGCGGGACAAATGCGGGTTGCGGGTATCCGAGAATTCTGGTGTGCGAAATCACTGCTGTGAGTTGATCATCCGACAGCGCAATGTCATGATGAACAGAGCCAATATTACGGGCAATTTCCCGGGCGAATTCGAAGTCATCGGACCCTGCTCCCTGGGTATCGTAGTAGAAGGTATGTAATGTACTTTCGGGTGCCAGTATTTTGGAAAATGTACTAACTGACGAAGAGTCCAGACCGCCGCTCAGATGCGACCCGATCGGTGAGCCATCGGATGGAACGTAGCGATGGACGGCATCTTCCAGTAGCGTCTTAAAACGTGCTGCATATTCCGGTAACGAATCGTTTGCCTGCGGCAGCCGAAACTTTGAATATGGGGATGAAGTGCAAGCTTCCGGAGTTACAGATAGCATGTGTCCGGGCAATACACATTTGATTTCATCGTAAAAGGTCTCGCTATCATAGTCCTTGAAGTGATCGTTCCCAAATTTAAGGAAAGATTGCAGGCGAGCCTTGTTCAGCGAAACCTTGGTTTCTACTCTTGCTGATTTCAAAATCGAATGCAAATCAGTAGAAAAAAGGCAGTGATGGCCACGGACAAACAGGTAATACAAAGGATATGTACCAAAAAGGCTTCTGGCTAGGTGTAGCCTGTTCTCAGCCTCCTGATACCACACCCCGATCCCCAGCCTGTTTCCCGAAGATTGTACAAAGGTCTTAAAATCATAAAACGATGACAAAGAAGGGGCATTGGAGCCCCATACTTTGACATCGTTTTGCTGATATCCTTCGAAACCTATGATATTGGTTTCTGGAAAAAACTTCCGTTTGGAAATTACCGGATATTCAATAATTCCCGAATTCCACTGTATCGAAGAGCTATTTTCGGAGTCTTGTGACCATTGGGTTCTTCCAAATTGAATGAAACCTTGAATCAACATTATGATAGACCCAGCAAAGCAAGAACGCCGACTACTTGGAAATTAAGCGTCAGGCGAATAGTCCATTTCGCTAGTGTCGTCGTCAAAAGCGCTTCCCAGCTTACCTTTGGTTAGTTTTCTAACGTCACCATGAAGTACCAAAACCGGCTTGCGGTAAGACTTTTTCGTCTGTGTAGAGTGCGATGTCAATGTTTTCATTGTTTATCGGTTAATGAATGATTAATACCAGTATCCGTCGTAAATTTATACAGATAAATTGAATTTGCAAGCATTATTCACAACGAATATGAAAAAATCAAGTTTTGGCTGACTGTACGGTTGTCTATTTATGGATTACCGGTTGCCAAACTCGATGATTTTACGCGATTTGTGACTGCCGGATTCAATTTTTTCGGAGCCGATGCATTCATCGTTTTGGCAAAATTCAAAGTTGGTCTGGTCATCAGAAATAAGCCCAACGCCAGGACCATATTGTTTGATCGTCACGTATCGGTTAATAATCGAGGTGTCTTTGCGTTCGAAAACGGTCAGGACATTATTGAATGATTGGTCGCCGATTTTGACAGATCTGAACCCCGGCTCATAGTAAGAATCCTGCTTGTCGAGGTTGTTATAGCTGTTGCCATTCCAGGTAATGCGCGAATTGATCGGGAATGTAAGCGACAGGAACGGCTGATTATCAACATTGGTCAGCAACTTGTCAGGATATTTATGTACAGCAAATTCTTTCACCTTTTGCCAGTAATCGGTCGCTGAATTACGGGTGGATCTTGCGATAATATACGTAACGATCCCCGCCGAATCGGAAACAATCCTGTCGACCTCGTCCCTTTCCTGCCATTTCGTTACAACCGGGGCTGCCTGGCCTGTGGAATATACTTCCTGATTGACTTCGTAGACGATATAATGCCCGATCGTTAGCGGATAATATTGGTACGGGTCGGCAGGTTGGGTGTCGTCGTCGTCGCAGGCGGAAAAGGCGATTGAAGCTATTGCAAGAATAGTGATGTGTTTTGAAAAGGCCCGGCAAATTGTCAGTAAAGAATTCTTCATTAACTCGGTTGAATTTGAGATGATTATGATGAATGTTTGTATTGCTCTTCCAGTTTTCTTTTCAAAAAGCCGATGAGCACCTGCAAGCCCGTATCGAACCGGGAGTTGTTGTTGATGATCATATCGGCCTCTGCGCGCAGCGGAAGTATAAATTTGTCGTAAGTCGGGGCGACGTGATGTTCCCAGCGGTACAAGACGTCGTCGAGATCGTAACCCCGCTCGTTATTATCACGAATAATCCGTCGTTTTATTTTAACATGTTCCTTGGCATCGACAAAAATTTTTAGATCGATGAGCCTGGCAATTTCAGGGAAGTAGAAAACAAAAATCCCTTCGACGATAATAATCGGTCTGGGTTCGAAAACCAGGATCTCGGGAGTAATCAACGGATTATTGAAAGTATACTCCTTTTGCTGTACGGTACGACCGGCCCGGAGGACCGCAATATGCTCCGCAAAAAGGTGATGGTCGATAGTCTCGGGTAAGTCGAAATTCTCTACGCCATTTTCGTCGCGGGGGATTTCGTGGATCGGCCGGTAGTAGTTGTCTTGCGAAATGCGTGTGATCTCATCCTTACCAAACGCGTCGATGAGGTTTTTCATAAAATAGGTCTTACCCGACGCACTGCCGCCGGTGATACCTACGATGTAAGGCGTTTTTTCCTGATTCGACGTCATATAGTCTGCTGCGTTCGCTTGGCCGAACGCCTGGATTAATTTATGATTTTAATTGATAATTGCCAATTTACCAGCCTGGTGCTCAGAGCCATCGGCGGACACAATGAGTACAATATATATTCCGGCCCGCGCGCGGCGCCCCGTGTAATCGTTCAGGTTCCAGGAGGCAAGGCCGCCTTCCGAATGCGTTTCGAACACGAGCCTGCCTGCAAGGTCGGTGATTTTGACGGTAGAGCGGGCAGTCAGGCCGCTAATTCCCACAGCGCCTGAATAATCCGGCCGGATTGGGTTGGGGAAAATGGTGATGCGGCCCGGATTTTCGGCCGGCGCTTTGGCATCGCTCTGGTAAGAAACCATGCCGGCGGGCGTGTCTATGAATAGCAATCCCGACTGAGCCTCGAACCGGAGTGCACGGATTACGTCCGAGGGGAGCGGGCTGTCGGCGGATGTGAATTTTCGGATCAGCTCAGTACCATCTTCGTTGAAAAGATAAAGCCCCGTCCGCGTTCCGATCCATTTCCGGTTGCCCGGTTCAACAGCCAGGGCAGTGCATTCTTCATTATTGAATAACCTGCGCTGACCGTAAATGGGTAGGATGGCATCCACGCGGGTTGCCTCCAGAACGCCATCCGGAATAAAGTACCCCACGCCTTTTGCACTCCCAAACCAGACGAACCCGTCCTGATCGAGCGCGAGGCTGTTGATCTTGGAAGCTGGTAATGTACCGCTGCCGATCGATGTTGAAAGTATTTTTTTCCGTGTGCCGTCCGCATGGCCTACCATAATACCTCCACCGAGTGTTTCGGGAAGCCGCGTCCATGACAAACCATTCAGGTCGGTGATCGTCGAATCCGGGCGCGGTGCAATGGTGGTGTCACCCTGCGCCGGGGAGAGCGGCTCGAAATCTGAAAACTGATTGGTGATCAGGCCGTTTTTTTGATCGCCGACCCATAATGCTTTCGCCCCTGTGCGAATACCCGATCGGATGCTTCGGAAGAGCGGGCTGTCAAAAGTCTGGGCTTTGTAAAGCGCGTCAAGCGTTAAAACAACGTTTCCGTTTGTTATTGTCAGTAAATCGCCTGTATCCAGGATCCGCAGATTGGCACTACCGGATGGATAAACGAGTTTCCAGTTTCCATCTTCATATTTAAAAATACCTTTTCCCGAAACAGCCGCATGAATGGTGCCGGAAAAGAATGCAATGCCTGAAACATTGCCAGGACTTGCTATTGATTTCCAGTTCGCGAAATATTGCCGGTTCAAATCTGCACGCATCGAGGTGACCAGAATACCCTGCGCGCTCAGGACGAAAAGTGAATCCCCGGCAAACGCAATATCGCTGACAGCAACCTGAATACCATTGGGCCCGATATAACGATACGTTTCTTCTACTTGCCGAAGTTGAGTGTTGAGCACGAGCACCCCGAAGCCGGTTGCGATGTAGGCCAGATTTTCTCTGAAAACAATACGTCGGATGGCCTTATCCGCAGGTAATCCCTGGGTTTCGTTCAGAAGGTCCCAGGTTTCGACCTGGTCGGGTTCGGATTGTTCATTAAGGTAAACAAAATCGATTGTGCCATTCCGGTAAGAGAGTAGCAGGAGCCGGGCGGACGGCAGGTAACCCATGGTGCTGATGCCGGCATTACTGAGCCCATCTGGTTTGGAAAGCGTCCGCGTTTCTCTCGTTTCCGTGTTTACGGAAAAAAGCCCGTTGTAAGAAGCGGAGTAAACCCGCGAACCCGCCTCAACAACCTGTTTGGTGGAAAGATAATTGAAGTGACTTTGCCACCCACCCAAGGGCAAAGTCTGTCCGAGAATACGCGAAGGGCCGGATATGACAGCCAATAAGAAAAACAGTATCCTCCTTTTGCGCATGGCCGACTGCTAGTTTTCCACCGTTACGACGGCTGAACCCCGCCCCGTGCCGGTTCCGCATCCACTTTTCAGTGATGTAATGGTATATTCTGTGGTGGTTGCCGGAGAAACGGAAATCAGGTACGGGTTAAGGAATGTACCGTTGATCGCCGTGCCGTCGGAAAGTGTGAATGACCAGGGTGGAAGCCCGTTTTTGAATTTCAATTGAATACGGGTAGAACGCCCGGCTGAAACCGTACCGCGTCCGGAGACTTCCGCAACGGCCTTGTCCGGCGCTATTACTTCCAGTTCTTCAATGGCACTCGAAACTGCGGGAGAAGAGGAAACGATACGGATCTTCTGGATCTTGGTCGTGTCTCCCGGTGCTGCTGCGGCAATTTTCACTTGCATTGCCGTAGGCGTCACGGTCGTGGGTAGTGTCACAAATCTTCCGGATTTGTCGGTCATCTGGACCGTAAACTTGTTGTTCGGATTATAGCGGCCTTCTGTTTTGTAAGGAATATCAATGGTAGATCCCGCGCAGGCCATATTCTGCGGTAACTTTTCGAGCGTAATGCTTGCCGGCGGACTTTTTACAGTGACTTTCGCCGAGCCCGAGAATTTACCCACACCACAAAGCCCCCCAGCCGAGCTGATCTGGTAGTTGGTGTCATAAAACGGCTTTACCTTAATCTTATGCGGCGACTCCTGGATATTGTTCTCATAAGTTCCGTCAGAAAGCAGTACAAACCACGGGCCTCCGCCGGTAAACTTCACAGTAAGTTGGCCTGATTCATTTTCGCCCAGCCTCAGTGAGTCTTTTTGCAAAGTGGCCACGGTGGGCGACACGATCGAAATATTTGTGGTCTGACTTACAAGGTAGGGCGCAGTAGAAGTTACGCGCAGCCGGTATTCGCCGGGTTTGTAGGAGTCAGGGATTTGGGTAGTAATGTATCCGCTCGAATCAGGCGTTGAAATGTTTTTAAATCCGCCGCTGCGTTCCGCAATCTGGACGATGAATTTATTTCCTTCCTTATATTTTCCGGTCGCATTGAAAGGCACCTGAAAAGGAACACCCGCACAAAGTTTCGCGATTTTTTCGATTTCTTTCAGTTCCAGTTTAGGTTCGGGATTATTGTTCACATTCACAATGGCCTCGCCCGAAGTAGTGCCGCTTCCGCAGGCATTGGAAACGCCCGTAACGCGGTATGCCTTTACGTCCGTTGGTTTTACAGTAATATAATGTGGATTCGAAAGCGTTTGCAGTACCGTGGTACTGTCCGAAAGCCGGAACGACCATGGTGCCGCGCCGGTCAGGTTCACACGCAGGTGCGCCTCCTGCCCGGGCATAATGCGTACGGTCTGCGTGCCGTCGATCAGGTCGATCTTCGCTGCGGGCGCCTGCAAAAGTCTTAAAGGTACTTCCTGGCTTCTTACAACAGGTATGGAGGCGATAATCTGAATGCGATAAACTTCACCACCGACTTTGTAGGAAGGTATCACCGCCTTCACGGGGCTTTTCTTGACGGGAAGGGAAATCGGTACCGACTTCCCTGTGACGTCGATAATATGCGCTACAAATGTATTGCCTTCATCAAACGGCCCTTCGGTTTTGAACGGAATAGTCACATTGGTACCCGGGCAAACCACCAGGTACGAAATATCCTCGATGGTGATTTTAAATGAGTGAATGCTGTCTGCTTTGGGTTCCTGGGGCAGCTTCGCTTCAGCGGCAGCTTCCGTCAGCGTGTCGGACGAAGTGTCCGCAGCTGCAGCACCCGGCGCTACGAGCGTATCCTGGGCAGTAGCCGAAGTGTCCTGTGCCGTAGCAGGGACTTGCGCCTTTGTCGTGTCTGTTGCAGCAGTTGCCTGTGGCTTGGCCGGGGCGGGGGCCTTTTTCTTGGGAGCTATCAGCTGCTTTCTGGGAGGAGAAGTTCTACGCTGAGCCTCGGTGTGGCCAGCGTTCAGAAATAACCCGAGAAAAATGACAAAGACGAATCGGAACATGCAGTTTGGATTGAGTAAATATTAATTCATGGATACCAGCGTGCTGCCTCTGAGGACGGGAACTACGTCGTACAGGTCGGTTTGCAGGCAGTAGGAAATGTCTTTCTGGATGCCCAGGCGTTGCAGGCGGCGCACGTGCGACGAGTTGGAGACACTGGCCAGCAAATTGTCACGACTTTGCTGGTATAAACGCTGCGCCATCAGGGTTCCGTCTTCGAGCAGCATAAATTGATCCTTCAATGCCTCGGCCAATGCCCCTGCAAACAGGGTATCTTCAAGATTCGGCCGGCCTTTCCAGCCTGCACATAGCACCAGCACATCGTAAGGCTCGGTTTTCAGGTGGTTGGCCAATGCTCCGAGGTTGAGGAACGAGCCGATCATGACCTTCACAGCCGACGATTTGGCTTTTGAAATCGAAAGCGTTCCGTTGGTGGTCGTCATCGCGATCTGCGCGCCGATCAGGCTTTCGTGCATGTAGCTGAACGGCGAATTGTCCAGATCGAACCCTTCCACTTTCCGGGCATCGCGCTCGGCGGCGGCTATATAGCCTTTGTCCTGCAAAAACTTACATTCTTCGACGCTGGCCACCGGCGTAATGCTCTTCACACCGTAAGCGAGGCCGGTTACCATGCAGGAAGTGGCCCTGAAAATGTCGGCCACCACCACTATTGAATTATCCAGTTTGTGTAGATGAAGTAAATCCGGGGTAAGACAAACATCAAGTTGTTTCATAAAAATGCAATCGAACTTAAATAGGAGGGATTAATTTTTAACAAAAGGTGTCTTAACAACCTGTGCTTTCAACAACCTGTCGCGCACTTTTACGAAAATTTCGGTACCGGCTTTGCTGAATTCGGTTGGTACATAGCCCAATCCGATGCCTTTTTGCAATGTAGGCGATTGAGTACCCGAAGTAACCTCGCCCAGTTTGTTACCTTCCGCATCGCATAGCTCATAATGCCCGCGCGGAATGCCCCGGTCGATCATTTCGAAACCAACCAGTTTTCGTTTCAATCCTGCATCTTTTTGTGCTTTCAATGCTTCGGAATTGATAAAATCCTTCGTGAATTTGGTAACCCAGCCCAAGCCGGCTTCCAACGGAGAGGTATTGTCGTCGATATCATTACCATAGAGGCAAAATGCCTTTTCCAGTCGCAGCGTATCGCGCGCGCCCAATCCCACGGGCTTGATACCGAACTCTGCGCCCGCTTCGAAAATGGCATTCCACATTTTTTCGGCGTCTGCATTCTTTACATATATTTCAAAACCTCCCGCGCCGGTGTATCCGGTTGCGGAAATGATAATGTCTTTGATACCCGCCATTTCCCCGATCCGGAATGTGTAATATTCCATCGAGGCGAGGTCCACGTCGGTTAGTTTCTGCAATGCGGCGGTCGCATTAGGGCCCTGGACTGCCAAAAGGCAAAGGGAATCCGACAGGTTTTCCATGGCCACGCCTTCGGTATTATGGCTTTGGATCCAGTTCCAGTCCTTTTCGATATTGGATGCGTTGACTACCAGAAAGTAGTTATCCTCGGCAATACGGTAAACGAGCAGATCGTCGACTACCCCGCCGGTAGCGTTGGGCAGGTAGCCGTATTGCACTTTTCCGTCAAACAGCGCGGTAGCGTCATTCGACGTTACTTTTTGCACCAATGCCAACGCACCGGGCCCTTTCACACTGAATTCGCCCATGTGAGATACATCAAAAACACCCACGGCATTTCTCACGGTGTGATGTTCATCCAGATCCGAAGAGTAACGGACAGGCATTTCAAAACCTGCAAACGGGACCATTTTTGCGCCCAAACGGATGTGGAGCTGATGTAAAGGAACTGTTTTCATGAAGGATATTTGGTTTTACAATAATTCACAAAAGTAGGCAATGCAGGTTAAAGCGACACAAAAAACTGTTTTTTCAATGTCCCGAGAGTGTATTTTGAAGTATATTGTTAAAAAATAGGTTAAAACTTTTATCCATCGGCCGTTGCCGGTTTTCAGGAATATGAATAAACGACTATTGTTCTCGATAGCATTTTCAATAGCTGGTAGCGCATTTGCGCAAACAGCGACTTTCAATGGCGAGACGATCGACGGCAAGGTTGGCATCGGCTATGGCGTGGCTTCCGGCGATGTCGATGGCGATGCTAAACTGGACATTTTGCTGGCAGACAAGAAGGAAATTGTCTGGTATAAAAATCCGGGGAAAAAAGACGGCGCATGGACGCGCAATGTGATTGCCCAAGACCTTACCGAGCAGGACAACGTATGCATTGCCGCCCGTGACATCGACGGCGACGGTAAGGTGGAAGTAGCAGTAGGCGCAGGCTGGAACCCGTCCGAAACAAAAGATCTGAAAACCTCAGGGGCGGTATTCTACCTGGTAGCGCCCGACGATCGCACGAAACCCTGGGAGCCGGTGCGCCTGCATCATGAAGTGACTATTCATCGGATGCATTGGGTCAAAACAGCGGATGGCCCATTTCAATTGGCTGTGTTGCCGTTGCATGGAGAAGCGAATACCGGTGGGAACGGTGCGGGTGTCAAATTGATCGTTTTCGATGTTCCTGAAAACAAAAAAGGCATCTGGCCATATAGTCTCATTGAAACTAATATGCACATGACCCACAACTTCCAGCCCATGGAAATCCCCGGAAGAATGGCCGGACTATCCATTGCAGGAAAAGAAGGCGTGCAGGTATTTCTCGACGGGGCCGACGGCTGGGCGCCTTCGGGCAACTGGATGGTGCCAGAGCGTGGGGTAGGGGAGATCAGAACCGGAAGTCTGGGTAAAAAGCAATTATTCACAGCCACCATCGAGCCAATGCACGGTACCGCATTGGTGGTTTATACCAAGGATGGTCGCACCGTGCTCACCGACCGCATTAAGGAAGGCCACGCATTAGCCTGTGCGGATTTCTTCGGCCAGGGCCGCGATCAGGTCGTGATGGGCTGGCGTAATCCGAATGTAACCGGCGAAACCGGCGTGCGCATTTACGTTGGAGCCGATGCCGAGGGCAAGAAATGGACGGAGTATACTTTGGATGAAAAGATCAAGATCGCTTGTGAGGACTTGCTGCCCGCGGATCTGGATGGGGATGGCGACCTCGATATTATAGCTGCCGGGCGCGCTACGCATAACCTGGTCGTGTATTGGAACCAGCGGAAGAAATAAGTTGATGAGTTCAAAGTTTATGAGTGAGAGAGTAAGTCGGAGCAAAAAAATGTCAGCCCTCGCGAACGAAGACTGACAACAATATCAACTTTAAGCTTTAAACTCTAAGCCCTAAAACATTCTAATCCCGGCGCCCCATCAGCAGGCTCACGTAATAGAGCAATGTAGCCAGTGAACCGATAGCGGCTACCAGGTAGGTGCGGGCTGCCCATTTCAATGCATCGGCAGACATTACGTATTCTCTTTCGTTCACAATCCGGTTTTTCTGAATCCACGCCAATGCACGGTTACTTGCGTCGTATTCAACCGGCAATGTGATAAAGCTGAACAGTGTAGTCACCGCGAACAGCGCCACACCAATAGCCAGCGGAATAATGGATGTATTAATCAGCAACACCCCGATCAAAATGATCCATTGCATGTACTGCGATGCAACGCTCAGGAACGGCACCATCTGCGAGCGGAATTGCAGCCAGCTGTATGCAGTAGCGTGTTGTACCGCGTGCCCGCATTCGTGGGAAGCCACAGCCGCAGCAGCTACGCTACGCCCGTAATATACATCAGGACTCAGGTTGACTGTCTTATCCTGCGGATTGTAGTGGTCGGTCAGGCGGCCTTCCACGGACACCACCCTTACGTCGTAAATGCCGCTTTCCCGGAGCATCGTTTCAGCGATTTCCTTACCGCTCATCCCGTTGCTCAATCCCACTTGTGAATATTCTTCAAACTTGCTCTTCAAGCGCCATTGTACGTAAAAGCTGACGCCCATTACGATCAAAGCAATCAAAAGTCCCATAGTTATTGCTATTTATATCCTTGTTTTATTTTCTCGATCAGTGCGGTAGTCGAGTAGCCTTGTACCAAAGCGATCGTTTTTACCTCACCTCCTCTACCCAAAACAAAATCCGCGCCAGCAATGTTCTCGATCGTATAATCGTCACCTTTGACCAAAATGTCAGGTTTTACAGCTTCGATCAACTGACTTGGCGTCGGTTCGTCGAACAAAATGACAGCATCGATGAACGAGAGCGCTGCCATCAACCTGGCTCTTGCGTACTCATTTACCACCGGTCTCAATGGCCCTTTCAGGCGGCTCACCGAAGCGTCGGTGTTCAGGCCGAGTACCATTCTGTCGCCCAATGCACGGGCTTTTTCGAGGTAATCGATGTGCCCCAGATGCACAATATCAAAACATCCGTTGGTGAAAACAACTTTTTGCCCGGCGCGCTGCCATGCTTCAACGGTCGGGATGGCTTCTTCTAGTCTCAGGATCTTGCTTTCTGTCAAATTCATTGTAAAAGACAATATGGATTTAAGAAATGGAATAACGTAACATACTCCATTTCCATTTTTCAGGACTATTAAAGTTACAATTAGTTTGCCGCAGAAACCTGCTCAGGCTCTTCGACCTTGTTTTTGTTCACAATCAGCACATAGAGGAACGCCAATGCACCGATCACCAGCATGAAGAGCATTTGTGCGCCGTGGATGAACGTTGCCAGCGTGATGCCGTCGTTCTGCGAAAGCCCGTAGAGCACCATCACATTACCCACCAGCAGGTGGTAAGCACCGATGCCACCCTGCGTCGGCGCCGTCATACCGATCGCGCCGACAACCAGCAACGTCAGACCGGCCAGCGGGCCGAGGTCGGAAGTTTCGGGAATGCAGAAGAAAAGCACGTAGGAAACCAGGTAATAAAGCACCCAGATAAGGATTGTGCTGAAAATGAAAAGTCCCGGATTGCGCAATTTGCGCACGCTTAGGAGCCCTTCGAGCATACCTTGCGCGAAGCCGATGATTTTTCCGATGACCGCATTCTGCTGCAATTTGTTACGTAGCGAGGCATTTTTGAATACCACAATGCTTGCTACCGCGATGGCGAGCAGGCCAACAATCAGAATACTGAGCAACATGCCGCTTCCTGAGCCGCCACCCTGGCTACCGCCTATTTTACTTTGAAAGAAGTCTGTAAAGAAAGTACTGAGCCGGTCGAATTCAAGGATGAAGTTCAGTCCTATCATCATTACAAGGATAATTACATCAAAAATGCGCTCGGCCACAACGGTACCGAAGCTCAAACTCACCGGAATGCGTTCCAGCCGGTAAAGGGTTCCGCAACGCGTTACTTCGCCCATGCGCGGCACGATGTAGTTGGCGAAATAGCCGGTAAGTACCGACATCGAGCTGTTTACAATGCCCGGCTTGTGGTCCAGCGGCTCGATGAGCATTCCCCAACGCCATGCACGGGTAATGTGCGCGAGCAGGAGGCAAAAGCATGACACCGCGATCCACCGCCAGTCGGATTTGGCAAAGCGGTCGAGCATTTCGTCCAGGTTGATATCTTTAAATACAAACCAGAGCAGACCGCCTGCCAGAACAAGCGATATCGTGTAACGCAGTATGTTTTTCATGCTATGCTAATATTGGGTATAGTGCAGGTGAAATGTGGAAGCTCAGCTTACCAGATGATTATTGTGATCCGGAAAAACCACCATTGGCTTAAAGGTTTTCGCCTCTTCCTGCGTCATGCTGCCGTACGCGATGATAATGATAATGTCGCCGATCTGCACCCTGCGGGCTGCCGCGCCATTGAGGCATATCATGCCGGTACCGCGTTCGCCTTTGATAACATATGTGATAAAGCGTTCGCCATTGTTATTGTTTACAATGTGAACCTGTTCATTCTCTATGAGTCCCGCGGCGTCGATCAGATCCTCGTCGATCGTGATACTGCCAACGTAGTTCAATTCCGCCTGAGTCACCTTAACCCGGTGAATCTTCGATTTCATTACTGTGATTTGCATTACCCGGTGGTATTGGTCTAATTGAAATGCATTACTCCGCAAAGTTACAGGAATAATACCCAGCCATCAAAACGTAGCGGCCGAGCCGGTGGTTCCCGCGCGTGCATGCGGGAGATTTATTCACGTAAATAGCCTGAAATGCAGCTATTCACCGTATTTGAAGTAATATTTGAAATGACGCTATACATGATGTTTCATAAGAACATTATTATATTTAAGCGGGATTTAATAGTATTAGATCCTTAATAGAAACTTATTCCTTTAATCTATATTAATCTACTTTATTTTTTCATTACCAAAACCGATGAGTACAGAAAACAAACCGAAAGACGCTAGCCGCCGGGACTTTATCCAGAAGTCATCCGCAGCGGCCATAGGAAGTTTCTTCATAGTGCCCCGGCACGTGCTGGGGAAAGGATATAAAGCCCCCAGCGACAAGCTGAACATCGCCGGTGTCGGTGTGGGTGGAAAAGGCTTTTCAGACACCAACAATGCCTGGAATAAAGGCGCCGAAAATCTGGTGGCACTCTGCGACGTGGACTGGTCGCAGGCGCAGGTGAAAAAGAATTTCGAACTGCACCCGGATGCCAAGAAATACAAGGACTTCCGCAAGATGTTCGATGAAATGGACAAGAGTATCGATGCCGTGACCGTTTCGACTGCCGATCACATGCATGCGATCATTGCGATGGCGGCTATGCAGCGGGGCAAGCACGTGTACGTACAAAAGCCCCTTACCCACGATATTTACGAAGCACGTATGCTTACCGAAGCTGCGCGCAAATACAAAGTGGTAACTCAAATGGGTAACCAGGGCGCTTCAAACCCCGCGCAGAACCAAATGAAGGAATGGTTTAACAAAGGCCTTATCGGTAACGTCCACGAAGCGCATGTGTGGACCAACCGTCCCGTTTGGCCGCAAGGCATTCCTGTTCCGACCGGCAAACACGAAGTGCCTGCGGACATCGATTGGGAACTGTGGGTAGGCTGTGCCGACTGGGTAGATTATAACCCCGCATGGCACCCGTTCAAATGGCGCGGCTGGTGGAATTTCGGTACCGGTGCATTGGGCGACATGGGTTGCCACCTGATCGACCCGGCGTTCCGTACGCTTGGCTTGGGTTATCCTACGGAAGTTGAATGCAGTGTAGGCCAGGTGTTCATCAAAGACTGGACCGCCGAATACATTCCGGAAGGCTGCCCACCGTCATCACGCGTACAATTGAAATTCCCTGCGAACAAGGTCAATAAATCGGAAGTGACTTTGACATGGCACGATGGCGGTCTGCGTCCGTTCCACCCGGATCTGATCCCTGCCAACGACCCGCTGGGCGAGCCGGACAGCAGCAATGGCGTGCTCCTGATCGGAGAAAAAGGGGTAATGACCTGCGGAACTTACGGTATCGCACCGAAAGTATACCTCAAAGACGGTACCAAGCTGGAATACAAGCCGGGCGATTTCGGTAACAAATACACGACGATGCCGGAATTCGGTCATCACGTGTCATGGAGCGACGCTTGCAAGGCTGGTTTCAACAGCAAGGAGCACAAAGCGCTTACGTCATCGTTCGATTACGCCGGTCCATTGACAGAAACCGTGATCATGGGTAACCTCGGTATCCGCAGCTACAACCTCCGCACCGCGAAGGCCGATGGCAAAGGTTTCGACTACCCGGGCCGCAAGAAACTGTTGTGGGATGGCAAGAACATGAAGGTTACGAACTTCGACGAAGCAAACCAGTTCGTTCAACGAAAGTACCGCGGCGACTGGAAACTGGCATAAAACAAAAAAGAAGGCTCCGAAAGGGGCCTTCTTGGTTTTAACTGGTTTCTGAGTAAATCAGAATATGATATTGTCGATCAGCCTTACCGGGCCGAGGAAACTTGCTACACAGATTGCATTTGAGCCTGCCGGGCCTAGCTTTTCAATAGGGAGCAGGGTTTTGATATCGATTACTTCAAAGTAGTCGAGCGTAAATTCTTTGATCCTCTCAAATTCACTTTTTGCCCAGCTGACTGCTTCGGCTACCTGTGTGCCCGCGCGCAGGTTTTCGCCCGACATTGCGAGTATACGATAGATTTCCGGAGCGATCGCGCGTTCGGCGTCGTTTAACCGCGTATTCCGCGACGACATTGCAAGGCCGTCGGTTTCGCGGATTGTAGGGCATATGACGAGTTCCAACCCGAATGCGAGGTCGCTCACAAGCTGGCGCACTACCGACACCTGTTGCAGGTCCTTCTGTCCGAAATACGCACGGTGCGGCCTTACAATATTAAACAGTTTCGAAACCACAATGCCGACACCATTGAAATGGCCCGGTCGCGAAGCACCTTCCATCACAGTTTCCAATGCCCCGAAGTTCATTTTAAGCACAGGTTGTTCGGGATACACTTCTTCTACCGACGGCGCAAAAACGGCGGAGCAGCCTGCATTTTCTAGCATGGCACGGTCTGCGTCAAACGTTCTGGGGTATTTGGCCAGATCTTCGGGGTTGTTGAACTGAGTCGGATTAACGAATACGCTGCAAACGACGATATCATTGTCCTTTTTCGCGGCTTCGATCAGTGAAATGTGGCCTTTGTGAAGGGCGCCCATGGTGGGCACGAGGCCTATGGTTTTCTGCTGTAAAATTTGCTGATCTAAGAACTGGCGGAGGCTTTTGACCGAAGTGAATACTTCCATGTAAAATCTGAAAACTGGGGGAGTAACCTGCGTGCTACGATTGCTTTTTCAATATAGCACAATACGTAAAGCAGATTATGGAAACATCAGGACAAGGAAATCCCAAACTGGGCGCAATATGACAATTAGTTTGGAATATCTTTTGAAATTGCCATTTTTTTTGTATAATTTTGCAAAACTTTTTTTCACAAACTGCTAAAAGATCTATGGAGAAACTACGAATTTTGTATGTAGCCAGTGAAATCAATCCCTTCCTCCAGACAACCGATGTTGCCGATTACGTAAGAAAGCTTCCTCAGGCAATGCAGGAAAAAGGAGCAGAAATCAGGATACTCGTTCCGCGTTTCGGATTGATCAACGAACGCAAAAACAGGCTTCATGAAGTAGTTCGACTGTCAGGAATCAATATTACCGTAGGAGATGAAGAAAAGCCGCTGATCATCAAAGTTGCTTCGATTCCAAACGCGAAGTTACAGGTCTATTTTATAGATAACGATGATTACTTCCATCGCAAATCCGTTTTCTTCGATAAGGAAAATAACTTCTTCGATGACAACGACGAGCGCGCGATCTTCTTTTGCAAGGGTGTTTTGGAAACAGTTAAAAAACTGGGATGGGCCCCGGATGTGGTGCACTGTAATGACTGGATGACGGCTCTGATTCCATTGTACCTTAAAACCACTTACCGCAACGATCCAATGTTTAAGGACACGAAAAGTGTGTTTACCGTACATAACAATGCATTTGACTATAAATTCGATGCAGATTTGCAGAGCAAAGCCAAGGCTATGGACGTAAGTGACGAAGCGCTGGCACATTTGCATTCTGCCGATTTTGAAGGTTTTGTTAAAATCGGATGTGCTTATGCCGACGCGGTGCTGAAAGCCGAAGAGCATTGCAGCGCGAGCCTCAATGAAATTTTCAATAACGCGCCAAAAAGGGTGCAGCTCGACGAGCAGGATGAGAATTTCTCGGAGTCGTATTACAATCTCTACAATGATCTGGTAAGCTAACAGATAGATTTCACAGGGCAGAAAAGCCGGCGATTTTCAGAGTCGCCGGCTTTTTTGTGTTTTTTACGAATGGTTCGCGTGTTCGAGCACTGTTGATAAATTGGATATTTTTTAGTATTTAATTAAAAATAAGCTTGCTAACGACCGCTGTTTCCCATTTATTTGCCCTGTCTAGGACATACACAAAAATTAAAATATTTTAAGAATATGTGCGGAATTGTGGCTTATGTTGGAAACAGGGAGGCATATCCTTTGATTTTAAAAGGGCTGAAACGTCTGGAATATCGCGGCTATGACAGCTCCGGGGTGGCGCTGCTCGAAAATGGCGAATTGAATATTTACAAGAAAAAGGGTAAGGTGTCCGACCTCGAATCGGAACTGAACGGAAAGCAGCTAACCGCCACGATCGGCATCGGTCACACGCGTTGGGCCACGCATGGCGAACCTAACGATGTAAATGCGCACCCGCATTATTCGAATAACCGCCGCCTGTCCATCATCCACAATGGCATTATCGAGAATTACGCGTCGATCAAACAAAACCTGATCGGTAAAGGCCATAAATTCCTGAGCGATACCGACACCGAAGTACTGATCCATTTTATTGAGAATGTACAGAAAGAAACCGGTGCTACGCTCGAAGCTGCGGTACGGCTCGCATTGAAGGAAGTGGTAGGTGCCTATGCCATAGTTGTGCTGTCGCTGGACCATCCTGGTCAGCTTATTGCAGCTCGGAAGGGTAGCCCACTGGTAATTGGTGTTGGCGAAAATGAGTATTTCCTCGCTTCCGACGCCACGCCGATCGTAGAATATACCAAAGACGTGGTGTATCTCGACGACTACGAAGTGGCTGTGATCAGCGAAGGCAAGCTCAGCATTCAGCACCTCGAAAGCACCAAGGAAACCATTCCATACATTCAGCGGCTTGAAATGGAGCTCGAAACCATCGAAAAGGGCGGTTACGACCATTTCATGATCAAGGAAATATTCGAACAGCCCCGCTCGATCGCCGACTCGATGCGCGGACGCCTGCGCGCGGACGACGCACACCTGCAACTGGGCGGTTTGAACGATTATCTCGACAAGCTGGCGCAATCGGACCGCGTGGTGATGATAGGCTGTGGGACTTCTTGGCATGCCGGGCTGGTAGCCGAATACCTCTTTGAAGAGCTGGCGCGGATCAACGTGGAGGTGGAATATGCCTCTGAATTCCGCTACCGTAATCCGGTGATCAAGGAGAATGACATTGTAATAGCTATTTCGCAATCCGGCGAAACAGCGGACACCCTGGCGGCGATTGAACTCGCGAAATCCAAAGGGGCTACGATATTTGGGATCTGCAACGTGGTGGGGTCGTCCATCGCCCGCGCTACGCATGCAGGCGCCTATACACACGCGGGCCCGGAAATCGGTGTGGCCAGTACGAAGGCATTTACTGCCCAGGTGACTGTGCTCACGCTGATGGCCATTGCCGTGGCAAAGCGCAAAGGCACGATTTCGGAGGAAACGTACCGCCGGTTGCTGATCGAGCTTGAAACGATTCCTGCCAAGGTGGAAAAGGTGTTTGAGAATGCAGCCAAAATCAAGGAGATCGCATTCATATTCACTTATGCGCGCAATTTCATCTATCTGGGGCGCGGTTTGAATTTTCCTGTTGCATTGGAAGGGGCATTGAAGCTCAAGGAAATTTCCTACATCCACGCCGAAGGCTACCCCGCCGCGGAAATGAAACACGGCCCGATCGCGCTGATCGACGAGGATATGCCGGTAGTATTCCTGGCCACGAAAGATAGTTCCTATGAAAAGATCGTATCCAATATCCAGGAAGTGAAAGCCCGCAAAGGCCGTGTGATCGCCATCGTGACGGAAGGTGACACGCTCATCCCCGGTATGGTCGATTTTGTGATCGAAGTGCCCAATACCCATGAAATTCTGACACCGCTTGTTTCCGTAATCCCGCTGCAACTGCTATCGTATTACATCGCAGTTATGCGGGGCCGGAATGTAGATCAACCCAGAAATCTTGCCAAATCCGTTACCGTCGAGTAACAGAGGCGGACGCCGGAGAGCGGGACTATCACCGATAGTTTCGCTTTTTTGTTTTCACAGGTTTCAGATAAAATTAATGTAAAGCTGTTTTCGTTAGTTTTGCGCAAGTTTGCCAATGGGACCAACTCTATGTACAGATTCATTTTTAGCATTATCCTGCCTGCTTCAGTGCTTTTATTGTCGGGCTGTAAAAAAGAAGGGCAGCAGAATTACGTTCCGAAACCCAAAGGCTATAACCGCATTGACCTTCCCGCACATAGCTACCGGCAGCTACCCGAAAAGTATCCCTACACATTTGAGTATTCCAAATACGCGGTGGTTGAGCCGGATACATTTAAGATGGCAGGCAAAGACTGGATTTTTATCAATTATCCACGGTTCAAAGCCAATATTCAGATTACTTATAAGCCGCTGAACAACGACCCGGCTTTACTGAAGGCTTTCATCGACGATAGTTACAAACTGGCGAGTAAGCATCAGATCAGGGCCTCGTCGATCCAGGAACAGCGTGTTTTGAGCAAATCGGGACGGACAGCGTTGCTGTTCAGGATTGAAGGCGATGTGCCTAGTCCCTACCAGTTTTATACTACCGACAGCACCCGGCATTTCATGAGGGGGGCGATTTACTTCCCTACGGCCACGAAAAATGATTCACTGGCACCCGTCATCGATTATCTCGAGGCCGATATGGTTCAGCTCCTTAACACCTTGGAGTGGCGATAAAATTGCCTTATATTTGAATCTTACACCTCAACAGCACTCCCGACATGCCCAGAAAGCAACCCAAAAACCAGCTTCTCCTTGATTTTTCCGTCCGTGGTAACCGCATTGTCCTGCATTTGGGGCAGGTAGAAAGCCAGCGGATCACGAATCAGCTCTTCGAAGGTTTGGTGAATGGTGACTGGATGATCGAACCGGCTGGTGAGGTGGCCGATATTTCCTACGCGCAGGACATTGTGCATCAGATCGGGCACAAATTACCGTATCCCGAAGGCATCAAGATTGCACAGTTGCATAATGTAGACCCGCTTTTTAAAGGTTTCTCGGCGATTTACCACCAGAAAGGGTGGGTTTTCGTGAATGCGGCTTCGGATATCAATGAGCGCAATTACCATATTCATTTGCTGACTGTCTCCCTCGGTTTGCATACGATCTACTCGAATACGGCATCGCTGGCCGCCCGCTCGGAGCAGCTGATTTTCGAAGCATTGCTGCCTTTTGAAGAGGTGGAGAGTTTTTTCAGGAATGATATTTCCAAAATACCGGGCTTCCTGGCATCGGATATTGCTACTTTCTTCAAAGTACCATTCCCTATGGTGCTGAAAAGGGCATTGTCTTTAAAAATCATCACCGACGATCAGTACCGGGGCTTCATGACCGTCAACCCGAGCACCGCTGCCAAGCCACGCGAGTTGTTCTTTTCAAAAGACGGAACCATCGACGACCTGGAAGCGCAGCTTTTCTCGGGGGAATAAAAGGGGCTATTTGACATTCATATTGCTGAGATCGGGTAGGGGGCTTACGGATGTCCAACCGCCATCGACGATCAGGCTTTGCCCCGTAATATGCCCTGAATGCGGTGATAACAGGAATAACGCCGCATTGGCGATGTCCTCACAAATCGCAGGCCTGCCCATGGGCGTAATCGCCGACCACGTCTTGGGATAAGTAGGGTCTTCCGCCAATGTCCGCTCGGTCAAAGTTGCCCCAGGCGCCACCGTGTTGATCGTAATGCCATGCGGGGATAGTTCGATAACCAGGTTTTTAGCCAGCATTTCAAGTCCTGCCTTGGTCATGGCATAAGCACCGAGGAACTGGTGTGCCTGATGACCTACCACAGACGACATCAGCAGTATCCGCCCGCCCGATTTCTGTTTCCGCATTTGCCTGGCTGCCGCCTGTGTGAGCAGGAATGAACCCATTAGATTTACTTCCAGTACTTTGCGCAGGTTTTCAGCCGGGTATTCAAAGAAATCACCAAATAGCGTAATGCCGGCATTACAAACGGTTAATGTCAGCTTACCAAAGCATTTGACAGCCTCGTCGACCATTGCGTCGATTACTTCCGGCTGGGAAGCGTCCCCTGCGAAAGCCACGCATTCGCCTTCCTTGTTCCGTATTTTCTTGGCTGCTTCCGCCGCGAGGGCTTTGTTGGTATCGTTCAGGATAACTCCGGCGCCCTGGCAAGCCAGTTGTTTCGCTATTTCAAACCCTATGCCCTGTCCGGCACCGGTTACTATGGCGACTTGGTTATCAAAAAGTTGACTAGTCATTGCAATGCTGAATTTTGAAGGTGGTAATGCGCCGGGCGTCGGTGCGCCGGCCGCATTACCAGCCTGTTAATGCGAATCTCTCGTTACTTTATCGCCCGAGCCGCCTTTGAGGAAGTCGAGGTCGGCGCCTTCGTGCGCCTGCGTTACGTGGGCGATATGCAGGTGTACGTACCCCCGGTTATAGCCCAGTTCAAGTGGTTTCCAGAGTTGCCTGCGGTGCGCCAGTTCTTCGTCCGACACTTCCAGATGCAGCTTTCTGTTCTCCACGTCCAGTTCAATATAGTCTCCGTCCTGTACCAATGCGAGGTTACCGCCCACGGCGGCTTCCGGTGATACGTGCAAGACTACTGTCCCAAATCCGGTCCCGCTCATGCGTCCGTCGGAAATACGTACCATATCGATCACACCCTGCGCGAGCAGCTTTTTAGGTAACGACATGTTGCCCACCTCCGGCATGCCCGGATAGCCTTTTGGTCCAACATTTTTCAATACCAGTATGCTGTTTTCATCCACATCCAGATCAGGGTCGTCGAGGCGGGCTTTGTAATCGTCGATATCTTCAAATACGATCGCCTTGCCCCGATGCTGCATCAGCTCCGGTTTCAGCGACGCCGACGGCTTGATCACCGCGCCATTCTCGCAAAGGTTACCACGTACGACGGCCAATCCCGTCAGGTCTTTAATGGGCTCCTCCATGGTGCCGATCACTTCCGGATTGAAGCATTCCGCGCTTGCCGAGTTTTCAGCCATTGTTTTACCATTCGCCGTGATAACCGACTGATGCAAAATGGCGCTAAGCTCCTTGATCACAACCGGCAAGCCTCCCGCATAATAGAAATCTTCCATAAAATAGCCGCCCGAAGGTTGCAGATTGAGGAGCAGGGGCACCTTTTTACAGAGATCATTGAAATCATCCAGATGTAAATCCACACCAATGCGGCCCGCAATCGCCAGCAGGTGGATTACAAAGTTCGTAGAACCGCCGATCGCCGCATTGATCATGATCGCATTCTCGAATGCCTCGCGGGTCAGGATCTGCGAAAGGCGCAGGTCTTCCTTTACCATATCCACAATGCGCCGGCCCGACAAATGTGCCAGCACCTTCCGTCGCGAGTCGGCAGCCGGTATCGCTGCGTTCTCAGGCAATGTAAGCCCGAGCGATTCGACCATACAGGCCATCGTGGACGCAGTACCCATTACCGCGCAGTGGCCGTCGCTGCGGCACATACATGCCTCGGCGGTGTAGAGTTCCTCCTGGGTGAGCTCGCCCTTGCGATGCAGCTCGCTGAAACGCCAAACGTCGCTGGTACCGATGGTTTTGCCGCGGTAACGGCCCGTAAGCATCGGTCCGCCGGAAACGACGATGGTAGGGATATTCACGCTCGCCGCGCCCATAACGAGTGAGGGCGTCGTTTTATCGCAGCCGCAAAGCAGTACCACCCCGTCGATCGGGTTGGCGCGGATCGATTCTTCCAAGTCCATACTCGCGAGGTTGCGGTAGAGCATCGCCGTGGGCTTAATGAGCGTTTCACCCAACGACATCACTGGGAATTCGAGCGGAAACCCGCCTGCTTCCCACACCCCGCGTTTCACCGATTCGGCCAGCTCGCGGAAGTGCCCGTTGCAGGGGGTCAGCTCCGAAAATGTATTACAAATGCCGATTACCGGCCGTCCTTCAAACTCATCGGCAGGGTAGCCCTGGTTTTTCATCCAGGCGCGGTAGATGAACCCGTCCTTACCCGATTTACCAAACCAGCCCCTGCTGCGCAACTTGTTTTCTTCCATTATTCGCCATATTTTATGTCTTAAGGGAAAAGGATGCGGGGAGTAAAAACTAATTCCGAACACCCTTTAAAATAAAAAATCGTATATTCGGCTAACACGTGCCCGGTCTTCTCCATGCTTTTTTTTAAAAATTGTAAACTGTTGCTTGTCTTGTCGTTACAACTGGCCACCCTGCCAACCCGCGCACAGTACCATCCGGATAATTTCATCGAAAAATTGTTAAAAAAGCACCCTGAGCGCTTCTCGAAGATCCTGCAAAACCCTGAAAAATATAAAGTGCAGGTTCTCTATACGAAGATCGACAGGAATAAAAACAACGTCCCGCACTTTACTACGCATGGTTACCGGGTAAATACCGGCGAGTATTTTTATCCGGCAAGCACGGTGAAGCTACCGGCAGTCGCACTCGCATTTGAGAAACTGAACAAGCTGGGCATCGACAAGTACACGCCGATGTTTACGGAAGCCGTAAGGCCGGAGCAAACGGCTGTGAAGACGGACACGAGTGCGCAAAACGGATTGCCGTCGGTGGCGCATTACGCTAAAAAGATATTGCTGGCGAGTGATAACGATGCATTCAACAGGCTTTACGAATTTATCGGCCAGCAGGAGTTTAACGACAGCCTGCATGGGAAGGGTTTTAAAGATAGCCGGATCCTGCACCGCCTCGATTCACCGATAGGGCCGGAGAATAATCGTTACACCAACCCGGTCCATTTTGAAAAGGAAGGCAGGATCGTCTTGGAGCAGCCTGCGAAGTATAATGAGAAAGAATACAATGCGCCCGGGCCGGTTATGCTAGGTAAGGGCTACATGAAGGAAGGTGTTTTGGTGAACGAGCCGTTTGATTTTACCAAAAAGAACTTCTTCCCGCTCGAAGAACAGCACCGGCTGCTGAAAACGCTCTTTTTCCCGGACCAGGTGCCGGCGTCGCAGCGGTTCAACCTCACGGAGGACGATTACCGGTTTATGTACCAGTACATGTCGCAATTCCCGGTGGAGACGAGCTATCCGGCTAGTTATACAGATGATTATTACGATGGTTTTGTCAAATTCCTGCTTTTCGGCGCCACTAAAACGCGGCTGCCACGCCATATCCGATTGTTCAATAAATGTGGCGATGCCTATGGCTTCCTGCTCGACAATGCTTATATCGCCGATTTTGAGAAAGGAATAGAGTTTATGGTGACCGCCGTGATCTACTGCAACGAAGACGGTATCTTCAATGACGACAAGTATGATTACGATACGGTAGGTTTCCCCTTCATGGCCAATCTCGGGAAAACGATCTTCGAATACGAACTCAGCCGCAAGCGTCCGAACCGACCGGATTTAAGTCGTTTTGAAGTAGAATATGACAAGTGATCAGCGGGTCCTGAACTTCAACCGAGGCGCGATCTGGCAAATGTAGAGGTTGATAAGGTGACCCGCGATCAATAATCCGGAACCTGCGTAGCCCAGCCAGGAGAAAGCTTGATGCCGGCCTTCGAAAATCAATGAAACGGAGAAAATAGCCAATGCGCTCCAAAGCAGGATGCGAATGCCCAGCGACCGGTGATCGCGCGTGGCATAGTATACCGCGATGCCGTTGATAAGGATAAAGAAGTAATCCAGGGAAATCAGGCCGATATGCGAATGGTTATGCGTAGCCACCGACGACCCGAATGCCAATGCAGGAACGAGTATGCAATGGATAATGCACAACACAGATCCCAAGATCCCAATGTAGTCGGCCCTGCCATGTGAGTGTACTGCTTTCATTTCCTACATACAATAATGTTGCAAAAATAACACCCTTGTTTCGAACTTGCAACGGGGTTGCAGAATATTTTTCGGCTATGCCTATCCGGTCCATGAAAGTGTAATCGGAATCCTTGGAATTTGAGCCGGTTAGAACTTAACTTTGACGCGAAAGGTTTTAGAGGGGAGGGATTTATCAAACTGTTGGAAACAATGGACCAATTAAGAGAAACGCTGAAAGTGCATCACCTGCGTACCACCACGTGCCGCGAAGACGTGCTTTCAACATTTATCAATCGTAAGAACGCATTATCGCACGGTGACCTGGAAGGGGCGTTGGGAGAGAATTATGACCGTGTAACTATATACAGGACACTGAAAACGTTCCTCGAAAAAGGCATTATCCACAAGGTTCTGGACGACGAAGGTCTGCGCTACGCATTGTGCTCGCACAGCTGTTCGGAGGAAAAGCACCAGCACGATCACATCCATTTTAAATGCAGCGCATGCGGTGAAACCAATTGCCTCGAAAACCTGCACATTCCGGCGGTACAATTACCAGATGGTTACAATCCCGAGCATTTCAATTTGTTGATACAGGGCGTTTGTCCCAAATGCAACTAAACAAAAAGGGATCAGTCAAACGGCTGATCCCTTTTTGTTTTACTTCACTTTCAATGGGAAATCCAGATTCACATCGTCGCTACCCGGGTTTGGCGTGCCGTTTTTGGCGCCCGGCTGGTGGCGTAGCTGCACTTTCAATTTGCCGTTACCAATCGCACCGGTTTTCGCGGAGCCTGTGAGCCCTATCGGATAGTTGTTTTTGTCCTTATCGCCATAAGTGTAAGTCAGCAAAGCCGAGGGGCTGGGTGTATACACAAAAAGGTGCTCGTAGGACTCTTCTTCCACTTCCTTGGTGATATCGTCAACGGGAGACTTACTCTCGTCGAGGAGCTCAATGGCCAATATATAAGTCGTATTCGGTTTCAGCGAAATCGTATCGAATTTGGTGGGCGCATTGCCCCCGTCGCCGTCGGCATCTTTGTAGGAAAAGGTGCTGACATTGGAAGTGCCTTGCTCGGTGAATTTCAATGTCACGGAAGTGATCAGTTCGTTTTCGTCGTCCGGCTCTACATCATCGCCCGAATCTTTACATTGCACAAAGGCCATTGTCATACCGGCGAGCAGCATCGAGGTCAACTTACGGTTCATTTTCATACGTAATAGGTTTAAACATTGTATTAAAATTCATTTTCAGGCCGGGCTTCGTTAAGCCGGGCTTCGTTAAGCCGGGCTTCGTTAAGCCGGGCTTCGCTAAGCGCCGAACTTCCATTTCAGGCGGAGCGACGCATTGCGGCCCATATCGTCGGCGTAATAGCGAAAGCGGTTCAGATAATCTCTGTAAACGGTATTGAACACGTTCTGCACATTAATACCGATTTCCAGTTGCTGTTTTTCCGAAACTTTCAGCGTCGCGCCGGCTTGCAGGTTCCAAAGTGAATAGGCTTTCGGAGGAGGCAAAAAGTCGCTGTTGGCCGGAACGCGTTTCTGTTCGGCTACCAGCAGGTTTCCGATTGAAATAAACCCGTCCTTCCATTTGCCGCGGTCGGCCAGCTGGTATTTCAGCTGGTTGTCGAGCCTGTTAGGCGGGATCATGACGAGGTAACCGTCGTTGCGCTCGTCGTACACGCGCAGGTAAGTGAGCTTGCTCGAAATGGAGGTGCGTTTCACAAATTCCCAGCTACCCGACACGTCGATGCCTTTGAAAGAAGCGTCGGTTTGGGTGTATTTGAAATACGGAAATGCGCCCCTGATCGTCAGAATGGGTTCGGGCTGTGGTTTCAGGTAAATGAAATCAAAAATGTAATTGTAGTAGCCTCCTATTTCCAGGCTCCATTTCGGCGCGGCATATTTTACGCTGGCGATTGAATTGAGCGCCTTTTCCGGCTGCAAGGATGCATCGCCCTTCTCGTACGCGGCGGCGCCGTGGTGTACGCCGTCGCTGAACAGCTCGCTCACATTAGGCGCGCGCCAGGCCGTACCTACATTCACACGCGCGGAAAAACGTTCGGAAAAATTGCGGGTAGCACCTGCCGTTCCCGAGAAATTGCCAAAGTCGAAATGGTCGGCGATCTTCTCGCGGTTCACGATCCGGTAGGTTTTCAACGTCCGGTAATCGTAGCGCAAGCCGGCTTCCAGCTCCCATTTGCTGGTCACGTACCGTTCGATCCAGAACAAGCCTATGTTGAACTGGTTAAAGTTCGGGATCAGCGGGCGGCCGCTCATGAGGTTGTATTGGTATAATGAACTTACACCAATTTGCCCGCTGATTTTTCCGGCAACGGGTTTGTGGTCCCAGACCACGTCGTTTGTCAATGAAGTGAGTTTGAATGTCAGCTCAGGATGATTGAGCGCCGCTATGCTGTCGTTGCGCGGGCGGTGGAGGTCGAACTCGTTGCGGTTGTTGTACTGCCGCGCGATCGTCCATTGCACCCGGTTGCCATCCTTGAAATGGTAATGTGTTTCGGCTTTAAGCAACTCGTGCGTCGCATTCTGATTGGGCCGGTTAATGGCATAGCTGAACCCGGATTTTACAAATGGCTCGCCGTTTTTGATCACATTGAGCAAATCCGTAACGCTGCCAATGTGCGAACCTGAGAAAATGCCGATTTGCGTATCGAACCGACTGTAAAATACATCGATACCTAAGCCCTTATTACGGTAACCCGCCGCTAGCGAGAAATTGTTTTCACTAATGCCCGTATTATCGAGGAAATAATTGGGCGTGCGGATATTTCCGCCACGTTTGATCGTCCCCTGGGCACGCCAGCCAAAACCCTTTACAAAGTTCAGCCCACCCTGCACAGTACCTGATAATACTCCCTGGCGGCCATTGGAAAAGCCCACGGCGTTCAATTCGCCGGTAACCGGTTTATCCACAGGCAGCTCTTCCGGTTCTACTAAAATGACGCCGCCAATCGCATCGGAGCCATAGCGAACACCCGCGGCACCTTTCACAACCGATATTCTGGTTGCGATGAACGGATCTATTTCCGGTGCGTGCTCCGAGCCCCATTGCTGGCCTTCCTGGCGGATACCATTGTTCATAATGAGCACACGGTTGCTATGCAGGCCGTGAATGACCGGTTTGGCAATGGACGAACCGGTTTGCAGCGTCGTAACACCTGCAACACCTTTGAGGCTCTCGCCTAGCGTCTGTCCGCGTGTTTTGTCCAGATCAGCGCCCGAAATAGTGGTTAACGGCTGTGATGAAGGTGCGTCGGTACGGTGCGCAGTGATTTCTACATCATGCAAATGCACTTCCTGTTCGAGCAGGTTGAAATTTTCTTCATGCCCGGCCGTCAGGTCAACCTTTTGCTGGAACGGACTGTAACCGATAATACGGCATTCAAGCGTATAATTCCCGGGGCAAAGATTCCTGAGCTCATAACGGCCATTCTCGTCCGTGAAAACACCATTGCTTTGCCCAACGATCAGCACGGTAGCACCCACAATGGGCTGGCCGGTGTGCTGGTCCTTCACCACGCCTTTCACAAAGCATTCGCACGCGGGTTTCTGCGCAATGGCTGTAACCGAAAGCAGCGCGAGCAGGATGTTAAAAAGGAAACTTTTGGCGAAGGACATTGGTGACGGTTCGAAGCGGGTTATGTTCTTTTTGTTACAACGTTGCAAAAATAAGATGATTGCAACTGTGTTGCAATTAAAATCGGGAAGTATTTTCTCAAATTTTCAGTGGATTAGGTCCTTAAATGTAAATTTGTGCTCCATTTTGCCGCATTGAATCATTGTCCGATCTGCTTTTAACCAAAATCATGCTGATGCCCCCGCTCATTGCCGGGGTAACAATGGCCGTTCGTAAATGGGGTGAGGGACTTGGCGGCTGGATCGGCGGGTTTCCGTGGGTTGCAGGGCCGATCTCTTTCTTCATCGCATTGGAACACGGCCCTACCTTCGCGGCGTCGACGATCACTTCCGCATTGCTGGGGTCTGTTGGAACAATGCTTTTTGCATTGGTGTATGCGACGCTTTCCGCGCGGTTGCGCTGGCTGCCTACCGTACTGCTCAGTTATGTGGCATTTTTTGCCGTCGCATTGCTTTCGTTAGGACGGGATATTCCGCTCGCGGCGGGAGTTGGACTGAATCTTGCGGTGCTGACGCTGGTGTTATATTTTTTCCCAAAACCTAAATCAAAGGCGGAATTCAGGAAACAGCCTTCCTGGGATATTCCACTAAGAATGCTGGTAGCGACGGTCTTCGTGGTGGTATTAACACAAGCCGCCGATTACCTCGGCCCGACATGGAGTGGGATACTGACGCCTTTTCCGATCATGACCTCCACACTGGCGGTCTTCACCCATTCGCAGCAGGGCTCCGACGCGGCGATCAGAATATTGTATGGCTTGTTGCTGGCTGGCTATGGTTTTGTCGCCTTCCTGGTGGGGGTGGCGTGGCTGGTGCCGATAATGCCGATCGGGGCTGCTTATGGCATTCTGACGGTTTCGACGATGGTTATGAACGGGATTACCATCAAACTGATCCGCTGACATTTGCCAACGGACCAGCTCTTGTATTTGCTTAAACTCTTTCCAGCTTTACCGGATAGGTCTTCTTCGCATTCCACTGGCAAACGTAAATGTTATGGTCGTTGTCTACGCAAACATCGTGGCAGTGCATGAATATTGGTTTTTCCTGTAACATCAGTTGCAGTTCGCCGTTTTTGTACTCCGGTTTGGTACCGCCGGGGTTGGAGATGACTTTGTTGGATTTGTCCAGAATCGTTACGAACCCGGAGTTTGGCGTCTGGTTCAAATAGCGGAGACGCGACCAGCAAACGCCCGCGTAAAGCGTGTCGTCCTTGAAAACCGGTCGGCAAACATATGCGCCAGGCAGGAATATGGTACTCAGGTATTTGCCGTCTAATGTGAATTTCTTGAATGCATTGTGCGCGCGTGAAGTGACGATAAGCGTCGGGTTGGCTTTGTCGCGGTAGTCGATCGCGATGCCGTGGGCGGTGGAGAACTGCGCGTCGCCGTCGCCTGAACCGCCGAATTTGTCGATAAACTCGCCTTTGGGTGTATATCTCAAAATCCATTGTGAGCCGTAGCCGTCGGCAATGTAAATGGTGCCGTCGGGACCGATGGCCGTTTCAGTCGGTTTGAATGGGTCCGCTTCTTTATAGGCCCCCACTTTCGAAGGGTGTTCGATCGTCAGCAGGATTTTTCCTTTCAAATCTGTTTTGAAGACTTTGCCGATATTAGGATCGCTGATGAACAGAAATTCCTCTCCGTTGGCATTCCATAATGTCAGACCATGCCCGCCGGGAAACTCGTGTCCCCAGCTTTCAAGCAGCTTGCCTGAGCGATCATACACGAGGATATTGTTTTTAACTTCATCTCCCACCATAATCAACCGGCCTTTGCTGTCCTGCACCATTTCATGACAGTTGTTGACCGGAAACTGGGAGGCATCGAGGTTGCCCCAGCCCTGGTGCACCTTGTAGCGGTGGCTACCATGGCCAATCACCTCGCCATCCGGTTTGGGCTTGGCGTGAAGGATATAGAATGGCTTGAAAGTTAAGGCGGCGGCAGCAACTGCGGTGATTTTCGCGAACTGACGGCGGGAATGTGTTTCGGACATGACAAATCTTTTTAATTTTTTTAAAAAAGACCGCACGTGCGATTTCTTACTATTTGTTCGTACATAGATTTGATCAACTGGCCGAGTAACGTTTTCCGTAGCGGTTCAGCCAGTCGAGCAAGCGGTTCACATCCTGCATTCTAAACAGCTCACTACCTGAGTTCATCGTGGCCGCCGTACCGCATGCAACGCCCATTCGCACGGCTTCGCGGTAGGATTTGCCTTGTGACAATGTCCATACAATGCCCGCCAGCATGCTGTCGCCGGCGCCAACCGTGCTTTTCGGTTGCACGGGAGGGGCGGGGATGTGTTCTACCTGGTCTTCGGTGACGAGCATCGCGCCCATTGCACCCATAGACACCATCACGATCTCGCATTGCCCGCGTATGATGAGCGCGCGTGCCGCGTCGTCGACCTCGTCCATTTCCAGCTTATCGACGCCTACCAGCTCGCTTAGCTCGATGATATTCGGTTTTAAAAGATATACGCCCGCCTCGGTAGCATAGCGAAGAGCGTCGCCGGAAGTATCGGCAATGAACCGCGCTCCCTGATTGTGGGCTATTTTAGCGATTTGTCCGTAAAAATCAGAGGGTACACCCGGGGGGAGGCTTCCGCTGGCGATGATGTAAGATGGTTTCGGGTCGAGCTCCTCCATTGTTTCGAGGATCGCCCGTACTTCGGTCGGCATCATTTCGGTGCCGGGCATCCCGAAACGGTACTGGAAGCCGGTGCTGGTCTCCAATACGTGAAAGTTCTCGCGCGTCCACTGTTTGGTTTCGATCACCATCGTTTCCACACCCTCGCTTTTCACGAGCTTGTGCAGTCGCTGGCCCGTGGGGCCGCCGACAGTAAAAATGGCAATCGGGTTGCCTCCGAGGCGGTGAATGGCCTTGGCTACATTAATACCTCCGCCTCCCGCCTCAAAATTGGGTGCGTCGCAACGCAGTTTGTTGTCGGGAACGATGCGCGATACATTGGAGCTTTTGTCGAGCGCGGGATTTATTGTAAGTGTTACAATCGGTCCGGTAGCCATAGGAGTACGGTGTCTGGTGAACTATTTTACGCGAATAAAAGAAAAAAAGCGATTCTCTCTGCGTTCATAGCAATTTCTTCACAGCTCAGCCGTTTTTGGCGGCCGTCAGTATTGCTCTTCCAGCACACTCCGGCCACCGTCGACGACGAGCAACTGCCCATTGGTGAATCGGGCGTGATCGGACATCAGATATACCGCGGCACCGTCGAGATCGGCTGGTGTTGAGGTACCGGTCGAGATCACATTGACGCGAATATCGTGCTCTGCATAGGTCGCGGCAATGGATTTTGAAAAACCGATCACAGCTGCTTTCGAAGTGGCGCGCGCATGGCTTGCCAGGTTACTGTCCGTCGACGGGATTTCCGGGCTGAGGTTAAGAATAGATCCACCCTTGTTCATCCCCATGAAAGTTCTTACGGCGGCCTGGTTGGAGAGCATCAGCGATGTCAGGTTCTGGTCCAGGGCCTTGCGCCAGCTTTCGAGGTTCAGCTGGTGCAGCGGTCCATCGGCCGCAGGCTCTTCGTGTTCTTCCGGAGCATGGTATAATGCGTCGAAACTTCCGAATTCGCGGATACAGAGCTGGATTGCATCCAGCGCCGTCTGCTGCTGTGTTGCGTCACCCTGTTTGGCCCTTGCATTGCTTCCCAGGTTGAGCTCTGCCATCAGGCAGCTTTCAGGGTTGCGCCCCACTACCACCACATTCGCACCGTTACGTACAAAGGCTTGTGCCGCGGAAAGTCCCGCGCCAGTAGCGCCCCCGATAACGACAATCGACTTATTTATGAGCCAGGTTTCCATTTAAAATAATATAGTGTTTTTGTGTAAAAATAGGATTATTGGGATGAAAAAAGAAACGCCCTGCTTCTTTGAAAGAGGCAGGGCGTTTGTGAAAATGCTAATGCAATGACTACTAAGCTACTGAGCGAAGCAAGGCCATTGAAGATTTTTCAAATTTATCTTTCGCGTAGTCGAGCGAGAGCGTGAATTCTTTCACGTCCTTCTGCGACGGCAGGTCGAACATCGCGTCGGTCATGATCGATTCGCAGATCGCGCGCAGACCGCGGGCGCCCAATTTGTAGATCATCGCCTGGTCGACAATGTAGTCGAGCACCGCCTCTTCGAAATGCAGGGTAATGCCTTCCATCGCGAAAAGCTTGGCATATTGTTTTACCAAAGCGTTTTTCGGCTCTGTCAGGATGCGTCGCAATGTTTCGCGATCCAGCGGGTTCAAATGCGTCAGCACAGGCAGACGACCGATCAATTCCGGTATGAGGCCGAAAGATTTGAGGTCCATTGCTGTCACGTAGCGCATCAGATTACCCTTATCGAAGATCTCGATGATGCGGTTGTCGCCGGAGAAGCCGATCGGGCGTGTGTTGATCCGCTTTCCGATATGGCGTTCAATGCCGTCGAACGCACCGCCGCAAATGAACAGGATGTTGTCGGTATTGAGGCTGATCATCTTTTGGTCCGGGTGCTTGCGGCCTCCCTGCGGCGGCACGTTCACGATCGAACCTTCGAGTAGTTTAAGCAAAGCCTGCTGAACACCTTCGCCGCTTACATCGCGGGTTATAGAAGGATTGTCCGACTTACGGGCGATTTTGTCAATTTCATCAATATAAACAATGCCACGCTCGGCTGCTTCTACATTGTAATCGGCGGCCTGGAGCAGGCGCGTCAGGATCGTTTCCACATCTTCACCCACATAACCTGCCTCCGTCACAACCGTCGCGTCAGCCACGCAGAAAGGTACCTGCAGAATGCGGGCGATCGATTTCGCCAGATAGGTTTTGCCGGTACCGGTTTCACCTACCATGATGATGTTTGATTTCTCGATTACGACGTCGTCATCGGTGTTGACCTGATTGAGGCGTTTGTAATGGTTATATACCGCCACCGCCAGTGAGCGTTTCGCTTCGTCCTGGCCAATGACATATTGTTCGAGGAAATGCTTGATTTCAACAGGGGGAATGGGCTTTAATTTAGGAAGTTTCGATTTCTTCTCTTTTTTATCCTCCTTCGGTCCCAGCTCTTCAGTAACGACCTGATGCCCCTGGGCAATACAGTGGTTACAAATGTGAGCGTCAATTCCGGAAAGAAGCAAATCTACTTCGCTTTTCTTACGTCCGCAGAACGAACAACTTACTTGTGCCATCGATTCGATTTTAGCAGTTTGGTGAATGTTTCCGGCTCTAAAAACGGAAAAGCCGTGTTAAACAAACGTGTGAGTCAAGGTAACAAGAAGACCGAATGTAATGTTTCAAATCTCCTTTTCAATTGACAATTAGTGGTTATCTTATTTACAAATTTCCGGTTTTTTGACCGGGTTACCAAATCAAGGTTAGGCCATATACTAAAAACGCCCCGACAGAGTACTGCCGGGGCGATATTTTGAATGGCTATTCAGCTTATTTTTCGCGGGTCAGGACCTCGTCGATCAAGCCATATTCTTTTGCTTCCAAAGCTTTCAACCATTTGTCACGGTCCGAATCCAATGCAATTTGCTCTGGCGTCTGACCAGTGTGGTTGGCAAGGATTTCGTACAGTTCATGACGCAGTTTCACGATCTCGCGGGTGGTGATCTCGATGTCAACCGACGTACCTTGTGCGCCGCCCGATGGCTGGTGGATCATCACACGTGCGTGCGGGAGCGCCGAGCGTTTGCCTGCGGCACCGCCTGCGAGCAATACCGCGCCCATGGACGCCGCGAGGCTGGTACATACGGTCGCTACATCAGGGCGAACGTATTGCATGGTGTCGTAAATACCAAGGCCTGCGTAAACCGAACCGCCGGGGCTGTTGATGTACATCAGAATATCCTTCTTAGGATCTGCCGATTCGAGGAAGAGCAGCTGGGCCACGATGATGTTGGCGATATTGTCGTCCACACCGGTACCCATAAATATAATACGGTCGGCCATCAGACGGGAGAACACGTCGACCTCTCGGAAGTTCATAGGACGTTCCTCGATTACCGAACGGGTCATGTTTTCAACAGTGTGGTTCATGTAACCGTCTACGGTCAGACCATTCATTCCCAGGTGGTGAACGGCATATTTTCTAAATTCATTTCCGTGATTCATCGAAAAATTTAAATTTTAATTTATCAATAGTTAAAGGGCAACTGGCTTCGAGAACAAAAAGCAATATAGGTTAGTTTCTGTCTATATCGCGGCAGGTTTCCCGGTTGCATGGCACAAATTTGATTATTTCACCGAATAATCCTTGTCAATTTCGGCGATAAATTATCGAAAAATGCGACAGCCAGCGATGCCGTCAAGTGATTACATTGCAGCATAAAAACGTTATACCACGGATTATAACCGGACATTATGAACGTGACATCCAATTTATCAGAAAAAATCAGACAGATTCGCCTGCAAAAAGGGCTGTCTCAGGAAAATATGGCAGACATGCTGGGGTTGTCGACGACAGCCTATGGTGATATTGAACGTGGCCGGACCGAGCTTTCGGTTTCGAGGCTTGAAAATGTCGCTAAGCTGCTCGACGTGCCGCTGCCAGAGTTGCTGGGCATTGATGTGTCCATGTCGGAAACCGAATGGCTCCGGCAGGAGAATACCCGCATTCTGGCGGAGAACCGACGGTTGCAGAACGAATTGGATCAGTGGAGGGCGAAATTCAAGCAATGGTTCGGCGACGGCATTATCCGGCAAATCGGAGAGGAGCGCGAACGCATTGGCTTTAAATAAAAAACACCGCCCGGTTACCCGGGACGGTGAAAAAAAATACTTTTTATATAGCTGAAAATTAAGCCTCGGCTTCCACTTCGCCTTTCGCCAGTTTTTCGAATTCGCTTACTTCTACGGTCTGCTCGTCGGTGCTTACCTGGCCACGGATAACTTCCAGAACCTTGTTGTCGAACACCTGGTTGAACACGCTCGTATAGTTGTCACGTTCTTTGTCGGCAAGGTAACCTTGTGCCACGCGATCGATCGTTTCTCTCATCGACTCGTCGTCGCCGTAGATACCGAACTGCCCTTTTACCATTTCACGGGTAAACGCCAGAATTTCAGGATATTCTACTTTAACTTCCGATTGATCGGCGATCTTGTTTTTGATCAGGCTCAGTTTCAAAGATTTCGCGAAATCGCTGAACTGCTCGTCGATCTGCTCGCGGGTGAATTTGCCTTCGTTGGTACGCTCCAACCAGCTTTTGAGGAACTCCTCAGGCAATTCGATTGAAATTGAATCCAGCAATGCAGTCTCGATATCGCGACGGAGCAATGCCTCTGTTTCGCGCTCGTAGTTGCCTTTGATGATTTCAAGAACCTTCTCGTTGAACTGCTCTTCGCTCTCAACTTGTCCTGGTCCTAATACTTTATCGAAGAACTCCTGGTTCAAAGTTGCAGGCGCTGAGCGCGTTACATCCTCTACTGTCAGAACGAATTCGCCGGAAATATCAGCGATATCCTCTTTCTTCTTACCGGTTACGTGGGCGATCGCCGACTCGTCGGTAAATGTATCTTGAATGTCGAAAGTGATCACGTCACCTTTTTTCACACCGATGAACTTCGCGGCAGCTTCTTCCTTAACTTGCTTGGTAGGGATCGCGGTGCGGGTCGTGAATTCGGTCGCATCCTGTTTCAACTCACCGAAGATCATATCACCGGCTTCGCTTACCTCAGGGTGAATGCTGTCGGCGAAACGCTCGCGAAGGCTGTCGATAGTCTTCGTTAGTTCATTATCGTCAACATTAATAGTATAACGCTTAACAGCGGGCAGCTGAGCCAGGTTTGCTTCGAAATCGGAAGCGATACCGAGGTCGTAGCTGAATTCGAAAGCGCTTGGGGTATCCCAGTTTACTTCCGCGGCTTTGTCGCGATCGGGTACAGGATCACCTACAACCTGCAATTTGTTTTCGCGGATGTAGCTGCTTACCGCATTGCTGAGGATATTGTTCACCTCGTCAACCAGAATGCTTTTACCATACATGCGCTGGATCACATGGGATGGTACTTTGCCAGGACGAAATCCTTTCAGGTTCACGCGTTTCGAATAATCCTTGATCGTTTTATCAACTTTTGGCTGATAATCTTCCTTGGTCAACGTTACTTTCAGAGAGGCTAAGGTCGGCGAACTCTTTTCTAACAAAACTTCCATGTGTCGCTAAGCTATTGGTAAATACCTTTGTTACATTTGAACTGAAAAAATAAAAATGCCCTCAAAACGAAGTCCTGAGGGCATTTGACGGGTTTCAATACTACGGAGCAACTCATTTCCCAAACAAAACAGGAATCTGACGCCCCGTCATTCCCTTGTATTTCGTACGGGCGGAGGGAATCGAACCCCCACGCCTTGCGGCACTAGATCCTAAGTCTAGCACGTCTACCAGTTCCGCCACGCCCGCTCACTTTTCCCTGTTTTCAACTCGATCGTCGAATTGGGAGTGCAAAGGTATTCCTATTTTTTAAAAACTTCCAAACTTTTTCCAAAATTTTATCTTTGGGTAAAAGCGTGTTGAAAAATGTCGCTAAAATTTGTTATTTTGGTGAAGCATACCAATTAGAAAATAGCAGTGGAGCAACTGGTTGAATCCCTCAACATTGACCTGGAACAGGAGCGTAAGGACATCCTCAAAAAATACCGCAGGCTTTTAAGAACAGCCAAACCTTTTTTGAAGGATAATGATGCTAAATTAATCAAAAAAGCCTTTTATACTTCCGTCGATGCGCATAAGGACATGCGGCGCCGGTCGGGAGAGCCGTACATATATCACCCGCTCGCGGTGGCCCAGATCGTCGTCGAGGAAATCGGGCTCGGTACCACCGGCATCGTGGCGGCATTGCTGCACGACGTCGTGGAGGATACCGATATGGGTATCGACGATATCGAACGCCTTTTCGGTAAAAAAGTAGCGAAGATCATCGACGGGCTGACGAAAATCTCAGGCCGTTTCGAATACGGCTCGTCGCAGCAGGCTGAGAATTTCCGGAAAATGCTGCTCACGCTCTCGGACGACGTGCGGGTGATCCTCGTAAAACTGGCCGACCGCCTGCATAATATGCGGACGCTCGATAGCATGCCGCGTGACAAGCAGCTCAAAATCGCTTCCGAAACGATATTCATTTATGCGCCGCTCGCGCACCGGCTCGGGTTGTACAGCATTAAGTCGGAGCTGGAAGAGCTCTATTTGAAATACACCGAACCCCAGGAGTATCGGGCCATTGCCAGAAAGCTGCGCGAGACGAAAAACATCCGCGACCGCTTCATTTCGAAGTTTATGGAGCCTATCGCGCAGGACCTGGAATCGGCGGGGTTGAATTTTATCCTCAAAGGCCGTCCGAAATCGATTTATTCGATCTGGAACAAAATGCGGAAGCAGAACAAGCCTTTCGAGGAAATATATGACCTGTTCGCGATCCGGATCGTGCTGGAATCACCGCCGGAAAGCGACCGCGAAAAGGCGATCTGCTGGCAGGCATATTCCATCGTTACCGACCATTACAAACCTAACCCCGACCGGTTGAAGGATTTCCTTAGCACACCGCGGGCGAACGGCTACCAGTCGCTGCACTCGACGGTGATGAGCAAAAGCGGGCAATGGGTGGAAGTGCAGATACGTACCTCGCGCATGGACGAGATTGCGGAGAAAGGATATGCGGCGCACTGGAAGTACAAAGGAAATGATACCAAAGTCAAGGGCAATATCGAGCAATGGATCACGCAGGTGCGCGAGACATTGGAAAATGGATTTGGGGATAAAACGGCGGCTATCGAGTTCCTGGACGAGTTCAGGAGTAATCTTTTCAATGAAGAGGTATTCGTATTTACCCCAAAAGGCGAACTTAAGGTATTGCAGGCCGGTTCAACCGCGCTCGACTTCGCATTCGATATTCACTCCGAAGTAGGCGCGCATTGTATGGCCGCCAAAGTCGGCGGGATACTCGTGCCGATCAGCTATATTTTGAATAATGGTGATCAGATCGAAATCATTACTTCAAGCAAACAAAAACCCAATGAGGACTGGCTGCGCATTGTCGTAACGTCCAAGGCGAGGGCGCGGATCAAGGACTTCCTGAAAGAGGAAAACCGGCGGTATGAGACGGACGGTCGCCAGTTTGTGGAGAAAAAGCTTAAAATACTGGGAATGGATGCCACCGCCGAGGTAATGAACCAGCTCAGGGCATTTTTTGAATGTAAAACCACCACTGATTTCTTTTACCGGATCGGCAAGGGTTATATCCCGATCGACGATCTGAAACGGTTCAAGCGCGACCGGGATGCGAAGGAAAAGAAAGCATCGGAAAACGGTGTAGCCAGCAATACCGCGCCAGCCACCGGCACCGACGGAAAGGCGCTGACCAAATATTTAAAACAGATTCATGGCGACCGTGCTGACAGCGACACCCTGCTGATCGGAGACGACATGGACAAGATCGACTACAAACTGGCACAATGCTGTAATCCCATTGCCGGCGACGACGTTTTCGGGTTCGTGACGATCAACGAGGGCATTAAGATACACCGCACGACCTGCCCGAATGCGGCCGAGCTGATGTCCAAGCATGGCAACCGCATTATCAAGGCCAAATGGTCGGGTAAAGATGAGGCGTTCCTCGCGGGGCTTTACCTGTCGGGCACCGACCGGGTGGGTTTGGTGAACGATGTGACGAGGATCATTTCGAATGAGCTGCACATCAATATGCGCGGGTTGACGATCGATACCAAGGATGGTGTTTTCAATGGCGATATCAAACTTTATGTGCAGGATACCAGGCACTTGGATATCCTGATCCAAAAGCTGGAACAGGTGGAGGGCGTTTATAATGTCCAGCGTTTCGATACGAATCTGAGCGGGAAATAATCCTGTTGAACCATTGCCGCTCCATGTTGTTATTGGATTGGTAATTAATGAGGTAGCAAGACTATGCTTGCGAATGTGAGAATGATTTAAGTAAAAAAGCGTATTTTCGCGCAAGAATATTAGAGATATGCCACAAGCCAGCAAACCAAATTTCGAGGCCGCTAAGAAAATATTAACGGCTTACCTGGAAAATAAAGGACTTCGTAAAACGCCCGAGCGCTTTGCGATACTCGAAGAAATTTACACCAGGGAGGACCATTTCGATGTAGATGAACTGTACATCAGCATGAAGAATAAGCGTTACAGGGTGAGCCGCGCGACGGTTTATAACACGCTGGACGTTCTGGTGGATTGCGACCTGGTTACCAAGCACCAGTTTGGCAAAAACCTCGCGCAATTCGAAAAGTCGTACGGTAACAAGCAGCACGACCACCTGATTTGTACAGATTGTCATAAAGTAATGGAGTTCTGCGATCCGCGCATCCAATCGATCCAGAACATGGTAGGGGAGATGCTGAATTTCAGCGTAATGCACCACTCGCTTATTTTCTACGGAAACTGCAACAAGGAAAACTGCCAGAACCGCACCGAGGCACCGCGGGAGACCGCAGTTTACGAAGACAGATAATTATCACGATCAGGCCCGGTAGTGCACCCATTGCCGGGCCACTTACACCATATTAAGTTTCAGTAATCCAATATTTGAATGAAAGTTGACGTACTACTTGGTCTTCAATGGGGAGACGAGGGAAAAGGAAAAATTGTGGATGTCCTGGCACCACGCTATCAGGTTGTAGCCCGTTTTCAGGGTGGGCCGAATGCCGGACACACATTGGAGTTTGACGGTATCAAACACGTTTTGCACCAGATCCCGTCGGGGATTTTCCGGAGCGATATCCAGAATATCATTGGAAATGGCGTTGTGCTGGATCCGGTTGTGTTCAAAAGAGAAATCGAAGGTCTTGCGAAATATAACCTGGACCTGATCAGCAATTTGTTCGTGTCCAAAAAGGCTTCCCTGATCCTTCCTACCCACGCCTTGCTCGACGCCGCTTATGAGCGTTCGAAAGGTGATTCCAAGATCGGCTCAACTCTACGTGGCATCGGCCCTGCCTACCAGGACAAGGTGGCACGTCTGGGCTTGCGTGTAGGAGACATCCTTTCTCCTAATTTTGCAGCCAAATACAAGAAACTCGTCGATGCGCACAAGGTTATCCTCGATTTCTACTCATTCGACTACTCCGAAACATTGCCCGCAGCTGAGGAGAAATTCTTCGACGCTATTGAGTTTACGAAGCAATTCAAGCTCGTGAACAGCGAATACATGGTGAACGACGCATTGACGCAGGGCAAAACGGTACTGGCGGAAGGCGCACAAGGCTCACTGCTTGATATCGATTTCGGCTCGTACCCATTCGTAACCAGCTCTACCACCATGACTGCCGGTGCTTCAACCGGATTGGGCATCGCCCCACGTCAGATCGGGGAGGTTTTTGGTATTTTCAAAGCTTACTGCACACGGGTCGGCAGCGGGCCGTTCCCTACGGAACTGAATGACGAAATAGGCGAGAAGATCCGTCAGGAAGGCCGCGAATTCGGTGCTACTACCGGTCGTCCGCGCCGTACCGGCTGGCTCGACCTGCCTGCATTGAAATACGCGATCATGATCAACGGCGTAACGCAGCTGATCATGATGAAAGTGGACGTTCTGACTATTTTCGACAGCATTAAAGTTTGTACACAATATCGCCTTGCAGATGGTTCTTTGACAGACCAGCTACCTTACGATCTTTGCGACGAAGGTGTTGAACCTGTGTATAAAGAATTCAAAGGCTGGCAGACTTCCCTCGACGGTGTTCGCGATTTCGACGCCATCCCCGCTGAACTGAATGCTTATGTGAAGTTCCTGGAAGCGGAATTGAATCTGCCGATTACATTTATTTCAACCGGCCCCGACCGCGAGGCGCTGATCAGCCGTGAAGCGGCTGCGGCGGAAGCGTAAGGAAGAAAATAGTTCAGGGATAACGTTACTGTCACCCTGAGCGGACCGGGCCGCTCAGGGTGACGGTCGTTTTACGACAGCAAGTTCAAAACATCGTCCCGCGTGAGTGATTTGATAAACCCTTCTTCGCTGGAAATCAAATCATCTGCTAACTGCTTCTTCGAGCGCTGCAATGCGAGGATCTTCTCTTCTACCGAATTTTTGGTGATAAACTTATAAGTAAACACCGTACGGTCCTGACCGATGCGGTGCGCACGATCGATGGCCTGCGCCTCAATGGCCGGATTCCACCAGGGATCCAGGATGAAAACGTAGTCGGCGGCGGTGAGATTAAGGCCTAGTCCACCAGCTTTGAGGGAAATCAGGAAGATCTTGATGTTTTCGTCGTTCTGAAACGATTCTACCTGCTCCTGGCGGTCGCGCGTGGCGCCATCGAGGTAGGCGTAGTTGATTTCCTTTTCATTGAGATAATGCCTGAAGAGATCGAGGTGTTTGATGTATTGGCTAAAAATCAAAATCTTATGATCCTCGCTCATGACGGTCTGCAGCTTATAGAGCACGTCTTCAAATTTGCCTGAATCATACGCATATTCAGGGTCGACCATGAGTGGGTGGTTGGCGAGTTGCCGGAGTTTGGTCAGGCCTTGCAGTACTACCAGCTGCGACTTTGAAATCCCTTCCGAATCAATGCTTTGAAGGATCAGGTTGCGGTAGTAGGCTTTGGCTTCCTCGTAAGCCTTCTCCTGCTCGTCCGACATGTCGCAATACTGGATACTCTCTACTTTTTCGGGCAAATCGGTTGCTACCTGGGATTTTAATCTCCTCAAAATAAATGGCTTAATCAGATTGTAAAGCCGTTTGGTCTTTTCCTCGTCCCCTTTTTTCTCGATCGGGATCTGGAATTCATCCCTGAAGAAAGTCTGGCTGCCCAATAATCCGGGATTCACAAAAGACATTTGAGACCAGAGGTCGAGGGTATTGTTTTCGATCGGCGTACCGGTCAAAACCAGCCTATGCGCCGAATTTAGCCTTCTTACAGCCTTGGTAATGATGGACGACGGGTTTTTAATGGCTTGCGACTCATCAAGGATCACGTAGTTGAACCGGTAATCCTCCATAATGTCGATATCCAGCCGTACAATACCGTAGGAAGTCAGCACCAGGTCGTAGTTGTCAAACTGGGCCGTATCTTTTTCGCGGTTGGTACCCGTATACATGAGCACGCGCATTTCGGGCGTGAATTTACTTGCTTCGAGCTGCCAGTTGTAGAGCAGTGACGTGGGCATAATGAGGATCGACGGTCGATCGGCACCACCCTCCTTCTCAGCTTGCAGCATCGCGAGCGTCTGTACCGTTTTTCCCAGACCCATATCATCGGCGAGGCAGCCTCCGAACCGGTATTGTTTTAAAAACCGCAGCCAGTCGTAACCTGTTTTCTGGTACGGGCGCAACAAGCCGTGAAAGTTCACCGGCGATTCCGCAGGCTCTATATGCTGAAAATTCCGCAGGTTTTCGAGCTTTCGACTGATCACCGCCGTGGCCAGATTATCCTCTTTCAGCTCCTGAACCAATGCGAGATGGTGCATCCGCAGGCGTAGCTGATCGCCGTCGTGGCTGTTTTCGGTAAATGAAAAGAACTCGGAGTATTTGGTAAACCACCATTCGGGAATCACCGCTATTTCACCGTTAGGTAGCAAAAATTCCTTCTTACGGTTTAAAATATAGTTCCGGAGCTGAATAAAGGGTATTTCAAACTCCCCGAACAATACTTTCGCATGGATATCAAACCAGTCGCGCCCTTCCTGGATGGAAATATCGAGTGATGAATAGCCCAGGAAATAGCGTTTCGTATCTGCTGTATTTTGCCTGACGGTGATGCCATGCCCGGCCAATGCGATCGCATTGCTTTGCAACCAGCCAAATGCTTCCGATTTAGGCATCTGAACTTTTCCGTTACGGATATTCAGGCCCATATCCTTTAAAATCCGTACGTGCTGGCCCTCGACTTCTATATTTCTTTTTACCTTATTGAAGAAATAATCATTGCCTTTCTTCTCCATATGCACGCTCGACGCATGCGCAAAGCTGTCGTAATGGAAGGAAAATCCGGCATATTGAAACGCAAGTTCGAACGTCACGTCATTATCCTCTTCTTCCAGCACTTCCACATCCTCGCTATCCTGAAAGAGCACTGGGGATTTTTTAGGATTGGATGAATATTCTGAAATCGTCAGGATTGTTTTGGGTACCGACGACACGTTTCTGATCTCAAAACCGCGGGCCACCACGTCATAAGAAGCGATGAGCGGAGCCACAAAGCGGCCGTAGTATTGCTCTTCGACCTGCCCCGGAATGGCAATGAATTTCTTCGCGAGAAAAGGTTTGATCTTTTTACCGTCGACATTACCCTCGAAATGGTAAAGATGCCCGTCGAGCACCAGCCAGGCAGGATCTTCGCAGATCAGGAATGCATTTTTGTACTGGAATTCCAGTTTCTGCATTTTATGCCTGATCGTCGGGAAATAATGCGTATTGTCTTCGTTCCGGATAAAATGGAAGCGTATCGTCGCTTTTTCAGGTTCCCAGGTCACAGGTTTCCACAGCGGGTTGCCGTCGTTACCCATGATGAAAATGTCCTTTCCGGCAAGCCTGTCCAGAATCCGCGATTTGCAACTTTCGAGGTAACCGGCAATCGTTTCCTGAATGGCCTTATCGCCTTTCTGGGCGTCGTAGACTTTCAGGAAGAAGTCGACCGCATTCAGTTTTTTCGGGTTGTATTTTTTAAGAACTGCATCCTGCTGGATATCGTCGATCAGCTTTACGAGCTCGAAATCCTTGGTATCCAGCCCGGAGCGAAACTCCTTGATGTTTTTGGAAGAAATATTCTGGACCTGAAACGAAAATTCGCCCTGGCTCGTAAGCTGAACGGCGAACGCTTCGAAGATGTACCCCAGATACTCATGGTTAAGAATTGAATATACAATTTTAAACGGCTCTGAGGGAGAAACTTTCATTAGTATATCGTTGGCTAAGATTCGTGTTGATGCCGAAGAAGCCCTCCCGTAAATCAGCAGGGATCTTTCGATTTGGGAAACTTCAAATATAAATTAAATCAACCCGAAAAGAAAGACCCCTTTGACCGTTTCGTGAAAATTATTGTAGAATAAATTTGAATTTTGATTGAAATATTTTCGAAACTTATCTTTTTCTGTTTTTGGTTTTGTAACAAATACAAATTGCGCGATGCTACGAAAACAGAGGCGCGAAATTCTGTGCTTCTACGACGTTCCTCGCCAGTGTGCCGGTTTGCGCCGACATCTTGTTGAAAAGAAATGGCCCCATGCTGACCCTTTTGACATTCAGCGATTTCAGTGCATTGAAATCGGGTAATGCTGGCACGCACATCACGTTTACGGGGAGGATCGTCTCGCGGGTGATGGTGGCGATATCCTCGGCACGCGCCACGCACGGCACGAAAATTCCATGTATTCCCGTGTTTTCGTAAGTATTAATGCGGCTGATGGTTTCGTCGAGCGCGTTGGGCAGGCCCAGCAGGAACGCATCGGTCCTGACGTTGAGAAATATTTTAATGTTTTCCCGTTCCAACTCGTCGGCGATTTTGGTAAGCAGCTGTCTGAACTCGTCGGCGGGCCGTAGCGTGCGCGAGGGTTTGGTCCGCGTATCTTCCAGGTTGATTCCGGCAACACCTGCTTCGTGAAGCATCTTGATATGCTCGACGATTCCCGCTGCCATATCGCTGTATCCGCCTTCGATATCGACTGTGAAAGGAATTTTGACCGTTGCAACCACCCGTTTTGCCACGCGCAAAAGCATATCAAACGGGAGATTTTCGCCATCTTCATACCCGAATGTGGCGGCCAGGGCGTGGCTAGATGTACCGATGGCCTTGTAGCCCGCGCCTTCCAGTATGTGCGCACTGTTGACGTCCCAGATGTTGCCCAGCAGGAACGGTTCTGCTTGTTGATGAAGCTGTGAGAATGTTTCGAATTGGCTCATGATCTGTTATTTACCTTTGTTTTGAAATGGATTGATGCTTACAAAGGTATTTCAGTAGCCAGGCCCGTAATTGTACAAACCGGAACGCCCCGATTTTTAATTGATCAGCATCTGATTCACCGTCGACAGGTTGTTCAGATAGGCCGAAGGAGTGAGTCCTGTAAATGATTTGAAATCGCGGATGAAATGCGATTGATCGAAATATCCCGCGTCATAGGCAATCGATGTGAGTGGCAATTTGTTCTCGCTGATCAGTTTAAGGCTCGTTTTGAAACGGTGGATCTTATCGAACGACTTTGGTGAAAGGCCGGTGTGCTGGTAAACCAGTTTGTGCAGGTGGCGGGTTGTGATGCCGTGCGTATCCGCAATGCGGCCGATGCTATTCTCCGAGGAACCCTGGGTAATGCTGCTCAGAATGCGGGCAACTTTGTGCAGCCGCTGCACCTTTTTCGGTGCGCGCGCAAGCCGGTCGGTAAAGAACGTGTCCAGTAATGCAATCCGGGCGGTAATGGAGCTGTTTTCGGCCAATTGAATATGTAAATCGCGGATATTCCTGCCCATGATATCGGAGAGGTCCGAAACCTGGTCGTTGAAAATCCCTATCTCATCATCCAGTAAAAACGAAGTCGCGTGCGGGAAAAAGCGTACGCCCAGCATCAAATGCACACCCACCGAGCGGATTTGTAACGGCCGCGTAACCTGCCCCCAAAGCTCGATCGCCGGATTTTTTTCGTAATGCCCGCGTTGATACGACTCCCAAATGCCATTGCCGAGGTTGAAAATGATCTCCATATCGCCGCTGGGAAACACCGTGTCCTCGTACCCCACGGACTCCGATGATTCGAACAGGTAGTAATGCCGGATGTACGGCGTCAGGATTTTCGCAGGCTGGAAATGTTGGAATTCCATGATTATGGCAATTTCGTGGGATACCTACCAGTGTTGTCTGCTAGGCATTTGTGAAGCACAATATAGGAGTAATGAATGACCTGGAATTGTACAAAACGGACTTGTTTGCGGGAGTAATTATTTTTTCTGCAAATACTTGTAAATAGGAATGGCATTTTTACAATTTGGCACCACCTCGAACTCCGATTCCTGGTCGCCTAAATCGTTTCGTTCATACCCAAAGCGCTTGATGGTATCCCGAAGTGCCTCGGGTGAGGCAAATTCCTGATGCATTTTGCCAGATTATATATTTGAATGCAGGTGCCGCGGTAATAAAAAAAGCAGCCACGAACCCAAGTTCATAACTGCTTGAAATCAGTACCGGGGACGGGAATCGAACCCGTACGGGCGTTTCGGCCCACAGGATTTTAAGTCCTGCGATTTTTGGTTTCATATGGTGTCATTTGGTCTTATTGTTATTGATAATCAAGTATTTATAAAAATACAGAATTTTATAAAACCAAGCAAAACCGGCATTTGTTGTACCTATGTTGTACCAATTTGCGATAGAATATCTGTATCTTAGAAGCTCTAAACCAGTCGCTAACAACTTTCAATGGACTCGACAATAAAGGCAATTTTGCGTAAGAAGAAGCGAGAGGACGGAACTTATCCACTTGCACTGCGCGTCACAACCGGACGGACATCGACCTATATCTATTTGAAGCAGTATTTGAAAGAGGGCGATTGGGACGCTAGTGCAGGGAAGGTCAAAAAGTCTCATCCGAACTCTGTATGGCTAAATAACTTGATCCTGGCAAGATTGGCGGAGGTTAATGATCAGATCCTTCAACTGGCAACGCAAAAGAAAGATACAACCGCCGCTACCGTCAGAAAGGCAATAAAAAGAGAAGCGGGTACTGGGTTTTTCGCCCAGGCTCAACTTTACATCGAACAACTGGAAAAGAATGGCAAGTTTAATCGGAGATCGGCGGATGAACCGCGCATCAACCGGTTCAAGGAGTTTTTGAAGCAGAAGGAAATCGGTTTTGCTGATATTAATCCAGGGCTCCTGCGACAGTTCCAGGCTTATCTTAGAAGCAAGCGTAAGGTGACTGAAAGAACAGTAGTCAACCACCTTGTAGTTATTAGGACGATTTTTAATCAGGCAATCTCCGCAGGAATTGCGGACTCGAAGCACTATCCGTTCGGGAAAGGGAAGATTGCGATCAAATTCCCCGACAGTGCTAAGATTGGATTGACTGCGGAGGAGGTGAAGCTGTTGGAAGATGCTGAGTTGACTGCTGGCCAGCATCATGCTCGAAACCTTTGGCTAATATCATTCTACTTCGCTGGGATGAGGGTTTCGGATGTTTTGAGATTGAAGTGGTCAGATTTTCAGAATGATCGTCTTTACTATGCGATGGGTAAAAACCTCAAAGCAGGGTCACTGAAGGTACCTGAAAAGGCGACAAAGATTTTGGATCAGTATTCGAAGGATAGTAAGAGCGACCTTGTGTTTCCTGATTTGACAAGACTAGATGATCTTTCAAATACATATGCAACACAAAGTTATATAAAGACTAGGGTAAAAAGCTGTAATGACTACTTGAAGCAAGTCGCGGAAGGCATCGGTCTGACGAAATCTCTCACTATGCACATAGCAAGACATACTTTCGCTCAGATTTCATCAGATAAGATACCAGTTAACATCTTACAGCGTCTATATCGCCACTCAGATATCAAAACAACGATGGGGTATCAAAGTAACTTCATTAATAAGACCACAGATGACGCATTAGACTTAGTTATCGGTTCATAGAATTTCCTGATCGTGACATCCGCATAACAACTCCTGCTCAGCTGAAAACAGCAAGGATAGGTGTGTCGGTACCAACAACGATTTAGTGCTTACAGCTCAAAATATCTCAACTATGTAAATAAATACCTGCAAATCTGTAAATTACGCTTGATTTTATAAATAAATAGTTGTTTTATTACAGGTTTTCGATAAAGATCAACTCACGGTAATCAAATAGCCGCGTATTTCCTCCAATAAACTAAGGATAGCAATGAGTGAAACTACTGCGACAGCAAATGCTGGTGTACATGGGTCGACTGGTGTCGAGTTTCAAAAGCATTGTGCGCTTTATCTATTGTTCGAGAAATATGAACTGATCAAAGACAGGAAATATTTTATTTGTCTTGAACACCATGACGATTTTCTATTTTGCTATTTAACAGAGCAAGAGATCGTTTCATCCATTCAAGCTTACCAGGCCAAAAAATCTTCAGCGCAGTGGAGAATGTCTACCGACTTATTCGCACTTATTAATAAAATTACGGAAGTGGGAGTTTCTCTTCGAAAAGACGAGATCGCCAAAACGACATCGTATGATCACACATTGGATTTTATTACAAATAATTCAATAGTTCTTCATAATGGTCTTCGTAAAGAGGAAATGAAGTCTATAACGGTAAACGAAAGTAATAATAAAGTTAAATTTATTGACCTTGAAGAGTCAATCGGAAATAAGATCAAAGCCGAGCTTCAAAAGCAAATTACAAGTGGAGACATTCCTTTGCAAGAGCTAAACAACCTTTCACTTTGCTATATTGATTTACCTAAGGCTAGCATCCAGCAAAAAGATAGTATTGTTGGTCAATTTAGTAGAATTTTTGGGTCAAATGTAAATGACCATCGAGCTGCGGTTGATACTTTATTATTACTTTTCAGGGACGTTGAAAATACCTTAAATCAGGGGAATCAGGTAAAATTGCTTGATAAGTCAAAACGAGTTCCATCCGAGGAGATTGTGGTGGCAATGAACATTATTAACACAAAACAGAAGGCTTACGATCTGTGGCGAAGTCGTGAAGAAAGCATCCTCAACAAGATGTCAATATCGGTTTTCGACAAGACTGCTTTTCCACTGCATTTTGACAATAGTTTTGATTTTTTTAAAGACCTTACACAGGTTGAGCATCAGGCAGTCATAAATTATGTTCGAAAGAATGCTCAACTGTGGGGGCATCACACTAATGAAATTGATTGTATTGAGGATATATACGTTTCATTTAGAAAGGAGAGAACAAGTCAATTATCGGAACTTGAATTAAAAGCCGCAATCTTCGCAGCGTACATTGAAATTAGAGGATAATATGAATTTACAGCTTGATAGGTTATTGGTGTTTTCTGAGGAAAATAAAAAATACTTTTTGGCTACTTTTAACAAACAAGCCAATATTGTACATGGACGAAATACATCTGGAAAAAGTACGCTATTTAACAGTATTCTTTATTCGGTTGGTATAAATGATAACAACGTTTTGCTAAAAGAAATTCTAGATCAAAATGTTTTGTTTAGATTGGATTGCACATTAACCAAGAATTCAGTATCCCAAAGGATAACTTTTTTGAGGGAAGATGAGATATTGGTTATAAAGCGTGAGGGATTTCCGACACAAAGGTTTAATGGGATTAATGGCAATAATTCAGTCGAGCACATTAAATTAAAAGAGTTTTTGCACGACATCTTTAATTATAAGCTGTTTTTAGAAAGTAAGAATGAGTATAAGGAAGCCCCTATTGAGACGCTCTTTTTACCGTATTATGTTTCACAAGCTGTTGGATGGGTGTACCTTCGAAAATCCTTCAGCAGTTTGGATTATTTCCGGAACTTCAAAGAAGATTACTTAGATTATTATCTTGGAATAAGCACTTTCACAGATAGAGCAACAAAGCGTAGCTTGGAAAATGAGTTGAAATCTATTCTATCTGAAATCTCATTTCTAACCAACGTTGAATCAAAGGACGAGCATATTCAACTTGCGAAAATAGCAGATGAACGATTTGTGGAAACATCAACCACATACATCGAATCTTATACAGATAGACACTCAGAGCTTACAAAAAAGGAAAATGATTACGTTTTACTTTGTAACGAATTAGGATTTTTTCAACAAAGGCAGGCTGTTCTCCGTAAAGTTTCAAGGCATCATCAAGAACAGAATCCGGAATCAGGTACATGTCCTGCCTGTAATCAGTATCTTCCAGTTACAATTTCCTCCGCATATAAGTATTTTCAGGAAGAGAATGACACAAATTCTGAATTGGGAAAATATAAGGATAAGATTAAAGCGATTCAATCCAAAATCAACTCACTACAAAAGTCTATAAAAGAGGAAAAACTAAAAATTGAGAAAGAATATAATATTTTTAGTCGTTATGTACACGATGATGTAACAGTAGATACTTGGATAAATAATAAATCGCAAATTAAACTTGCTGACAACATCACATTTAAGTTAGGCAGACTTGCAATCGAACGTGAAAGAATCGAAGAAGATTTGTCGGCGTTTGCGGGTGATGGGGATATGGATAATTTAAGACAGGAAAAGAATCGCCAGTTTTGGCCAATATTTTCAAAATATCTATCAGAACTGGGCGTAAGGTTACCTGTTGAAGAACGTTATAAGCAGCTGTATTGGATTTCAGCATTTCCTTCTCAGGGTGTCGAACTTCACAAGACAGTGATGGCTTATCATTTTGCTTTCAATCAACTTGTAAAGCAGACGCCAGGAATTCACCGATTTCCTTTAATGCTTGACGCTATATTCAAAGAAGACATAGAGCAAGCAAATAAGGATCTTATAATGAAGTTTATCTCGCAAAATAAACCAAAGGACACTCAAATAGTAATGTCAATTGCTGAGGTAAAAAGTGATAGAAGCGCGGTGGAAGACTATAATCGTAAGTATTTCGATGGGAAAGCGCATATGATTTGTATTGGCGGTGGAGTTACCGAACGTTCATTTTTATCGCAATATAAGGATGAGGAAAATGAGTATATAAGAGAGACTTTGGATATTTTAAACGGATTGGTATGAAGAAAATTCTAAGTCGTATCTTATATAATTTCAAAGGGCTGTTTTATGACTATGCGAACTTATAGATATTTTCAGTGCGTTAATGGTCATCTTGGTGTCGAGAAAACTTCCGAGAATGATCAGCCTCACTCATCTTCTTGGGAAAGTGTAAGCATCGTGCACCTACCTTACTTGAACAAACAACCAATCGTTATTGTTCGTGCAACAGACGTTATCTAGTCTTGGCATTTTATGTCCAATTTCGATGCAAGCATATTTTGTGGTAATGGCATCGAGTATGTTTTGAATGAATTATTATCATGCTGGCATAATTTGTAGGAAGAAAATTGTCGATCGGCGATTACAAAGCTGAGCCCACGAATTTTGTAATTCTTCATTGCTTTCTCAGCAGCTTCTGACAGTCGATTCAGAACGATATCCCCGATGGAGACTTCTATCACGCCTAGTGAGAGGTCGGATAATGAAGAAATTCCGCCTTTATTGCGTCGAGCAAACTCTTTTTTCTCAACTTGTAATCCTTTGGCCGTTATCTCGAAAATGTTGTCACCGGGAAAATATGTTATCGTCGGCTCCATCGTAGTTGTCGAAAAAGCTAAATCTGGTATTCCTGCTGAGAAGGTGCTGGATTCCGTGCCGTTTTTAGAGATAGAAACGTCAAGTGCCGCAGCACACAGAAGGTCAAAAACCTCCTTATCGTAGTTTTTGGAGGGGTACAATGGTGAATTCGGTTCTATAATTAGTCGCTCCAAAGTGATTTCGCCCGTGTTCCCATCTTCATGATTAAATCGGTATGTTCCTTCTGGCAACTGCTTTGATTGGCTAGATGAAAACTCTTTGAAGGCAGTGTTCAGCCGGGAGCTATAGCGATCAAAAAAAATACCTGTTGCTGAGATTGAAGCTGAATACTCAATCTCAATCCCATCAGCTTTTATTATTATCAGTTCGTCGGCTCCAATTTTTTTTTTGTTACATCGACTTGATCTAATAGGTCCAAATATTTTTGTTGTGCTGCTTTTTCATTTCCCTGGAATAGCCCAGCTTGCAAGTCACACCCGAGACGTCTGATCTTCATCATCAGGTCTTGAACGTCCTGCGAAACTTTGAATTCTTTCCTGTTCGTCACTTTTATAATGTTGTTGAATGCGCTACTGAACTCAGCATCAAATTTTCCAGTTGATATGACCTGATTTTGTTTGACTTCAGCCGCTGCTTTTAAATCGGACAATATTTTTAGGGATTTTTCCTGATCAAATCCTTCAACTACTGTATTCCATTCCAGATTTTCGAGAGTACATGTTCCTTGCCCGAAGTCACTGGAAGTTGGCTTTGTCGTCCCTCGTTGAACACAGTTGCTGCAGACCAAGAAAAGAAGATACAGGGGGAGATGTGTTTTCATTTTCGTTTATTTAGGTTAGAATGCTTGATTATATTATTACGGAGCTAATACTGATAGAATATCCCGTACTCCAAAGAGCATGCCATCGGGATCAGAAATGTCGGGCTTGTCAGAAACAAATTCTATAATCACGTTGTCTGGATAAAATGTGTCTTCTCTAAACGACGCACAGGTATTGCAGAACTGCTTGACGCAATTTAAGCGTCTTATGGTTCGTTGTGTTTCAAACACAAAGTCAATGGTTCCATGTTTTGACGGATTTATCGTAATTTGTTTTTGTTTTAGGTAATCAAATTTTTGAAACGAGCCACGTTCATCAATAGTAATTGGTTCTAAAATTGGAATTGATTCAAAAATATCGCTACCTGGATATGTTGGAGTTTTATTGTAGCCCGCGCCACAGTTCCAGAATTCTATTTCAGATTTGCATAAATAATGCTGCTTGATTGTTATCTTTCTGATCAATATTGGCCTGGAATCCGAGAACATGTTGATTACATGGAGGCGTACCTTTATTTTTGATCTTTTTGTCGTATAGATTTGCGGCGCGTTTCGTTGGGCAATTTTTTTGTAATTTGGGTCGACTGAATCAACGTCAATCTTTATCCCCAAATCGGCGTATTCGCCGTTTAAATAAACGAAATCCTCTACGGTGTCCCGAACAGTGATTGTTTGCAGAGTATCGACCTCTACAATTTTAAACAATGCGCTCCCAACTACTTTCTTTTTATAATCTAATTGAGAAATAATATTTAGATATGCTTTTATAGCTTCCTCTCTATTTGCATCGAACAAGCCAGATTGTATGTCACATGCTAAAACTCTTACTTTCGTTAGGATATCTTGGGCATCTTGAGAGATCGCAAACTGCTTTTTATTTGTATTTTTTATGATCTCGTTAAATAGAGCGACGAATTCTTTATCAATCTTTGCAGAATCTCCATCAATGTTGTTTTTTGAAACCATCAGAGATTTCAAATTGTCAAGGAGAGCGATTGATTGTTCCTGATCAAACCCATCGGTTACATTATTCCATTTTGGTTCTTCAAGCGAGCACTTCTTCGACGTATGGCAACACAATGTGATTATAATTACGGCGAAATGGGTCAGTCGACAGAAGAGGGTTCTTAACATGGCTAGACCTTGTGGAAATAACTTGATAGCTGACAAGTACCGAATTAAGGTATAAAATGGATTCCTTTTTTACAAAGAAATTTATTTAACGGTTTTCAAAGAGACATGTACTTCGATCTGTTCTGGTCAAATCGTTGAGTAAGTGATCAACCTTTTCCAAATTTTGCAAACTGTTTCAGCTAACAGTTCGAGGCGTGATTGTTGAGACCTCGTTTGTAATGAAGAATTTTAGTGAAAGGTTAGCCTGTCATTGGGTTTACTGCAGCTGATAGCCATTTGGTCGATATCAGGATCGGTAACATAATTTTGGGTGGAGAAGCGTGTAGGCGGCTGTCGCTGGACTTGACTGCACAATTGGCTACACAGCAATGCCCTGGGATATATAGACATACGAACATTAATGGTTTTTTGGTCGTATCAGGAGCACTGAAACGATCCATCCGTTTGGACTGCAATTTCTCAACATATATTGAGAAATGCCGATGTGACATGTGGCATCGAAAGCTCTTTTGATATGGCGGTAAGTCCGATGCAACCCTTGAATGAGCATATTGAGCGGATGTGATCTAAATAATTGAAAACATAGTGGGCAAGGCTACAAGATCATCCCACACGTGACTTGGAAGTACTGTAACCCCTGTATTATCTCAGAATAAATTTCTAAAAAGCGAATTATTTAGATCGTTGAAAACATGGTAGGCCCGGCCAGACGTGAACTGGTGACCAGACCGTTATGAGCGGCGTATTCCAGAACAAAAAACGGCGTCCCCAACAGTTGTTCTTGTCGCTTAGCATTGGCGTGTCAGATCTAATGACAGTTGTTTTGGTACACGGAATGGTACACGGAACGGTTAGCATTTCAGATTGTCGAGGAGAGAAATGATATAAATAATTGATTTCATTGGTGGAGCTAACCGGTCTCGAACCGGTGACCTCTTGCATGCCATCAGTGCCAGCTATGATTTCATGTGGTTTAACGCAGTGTAATTTCTTGAGTGATATTATTTGTTTAGTGTATAGTTGGTTCCTCACGGTATAACCGGGTCTCACTGGATCGAAATATTCTTGGTCCACATTTTGGCTCACCAAGGAGGAATGAATGCCTAAGGCGCAGCTGCACCTGCTGACAGTACAGCAAGTAGAACGTGTACAACCAGCTAAAGCTGATCAGATGCTCAACGACGGCGGTGGGCTCTACCTGTTCGTTCGTCGTTATGGAGCGAAGCAATGGATATTCCGATATACATCACCGTTGGCGAATAAGCGACGTAAGCAGTCGCTGGGAGCCCTTTCTGAAATTTCGCTAAGGGAGGCAAGACGGTTAGCTTCGGAGAAGAGGGAGTTGTTGGCCCGGGGCCTGGATCCATTATATGAAGCTGCAATCCGGAAGGTGGACAAGGCCAAGGACTTCAATGACTGGGAAGCAAAGCAACGTAGTAAGGTTAAAACGGTGTTTTCGGAATGGAAGCGAGCTGAATTACAGAACCGGAAAGACCTCGGTGCAGAGATCGAGCGCACATTTGAGAAAGACGTTTTCCCACTTATTGGCAATAAGCATATCGCGGAAGTTACCCGGGCAGATGTGAAAGCCATCTTGGATAGGCCACTAACCCGAAAATCGAAGCGCATGGCAAACCGCCTGTTGTCGGATCTTAAACAGTTCTTCGGTTACGCAGATGATGAAGAATTGATCACGTTGAACCCGACACGCCGACTGACGAAAGAACGGGTCGGCGGAAAAGAGCGCTCTCGGAACCGGTACCTTACAGTTTCGGAACTTAAATTGCTTCATGACAACCTACCTACTTCCGGGTTACGCACCGACTATCAACATCTGATTTGGCTGCTTCTGGCAACGGGTTGCCGTGTCAATGAAATCTTGCGGGCCAAGTGGTCTCACTTTGATTTTGAGAGACAGCTTATGCTGATTCCTTCGGAGCACTCGAAAAATATGAACAGTCATAACGTATATCTGTCTGAGTTTGCATTGCAGCAGCTCCGGCAGCTACACCGCACCCGGACTACCGATTGGCTCGTTCCCAATCGCAAAGGAGATGGGCCGGTGACCAGACAGGTTCTGACTAAACAGGTAACAGACCGCCAGCAAGATGTTGGTGTCAAAGGTCGCGTCGTTGATAATCGAACCTTGATCCTTCCCAATGGCAAATGGGTAATTCACGATTTACGTCGCACAACAGCAACCTTGATGCAGGAGCTGGGTATTTTGCCCCATATCATCAAGAAATGCCTGAATCAGAAAACTGAAGATAAGATCATGGAAACTTATCAACGGGCCGAGCTAGCAGCACAGCAGCGGGAAGCATTTGACAAGTTAGGTAGTTTTCTGTCAAGCCGTGATTCACTCAAGTAAAGAAGCGGAAGGGTCTATGCATCTGCAACGAATGATTAGCTTTGTCTAAGCGAGCCTGCGAGTTCCGGATTGCTTGCAATGTTTCTGCCATTCTATTTGGACCCGGGCAGCTTGAATTTGATCTTTGGTTTAGTTTCTGTTGTAGTATGTCCAGCACCCTTCTTACTTAAGGTTTTCACCATCAGAAGCTCTGCACTCTCAACATTAGCATCATTCCAAATCGGAGCATCAGATCCCCAATGAAAGCTGTGTACATGGTTACCCTCCTTTGTAGTACCGTACTTGTAAGTTCCTTTGTTTGTTCTAAGAAGAACATACTCCCCTTCTTCAACCCGCTGGGAAGGAAATCGGTAGAAGTGCCTGTAGATGTTGGAGACATTACCTGCTTCGTCAAATGTCCTGTCAACTAGGGCATAGTCACTAAGGTTGACAGCTTTGATCGCTTTCAAAACAACATATTCTTGGGAAGCATCACCATTTTTTTCTATTCGTACAATTTCTAAACTCATCTTTCGATTAAAATATTTAGGGAAAATATTGAATTTTGCAGCTAAGTAACATTTAAACCCTTGCCTTAGTTCGGCGAAGGCATTCATACCATGGCGATAAGCTTTTGAGAAGAAAGTCGTATCACCGATTTGAATTGTTATGTACCCCGAAATATACCCCCGGGGAGAATGGGTTTCATCCTTGGCAAATTATACGCTGTGATATCTTATCATACAGGCGGCATGGAAACGTATCAACGTGCTGAGTTGGCAGGAAAGCAACGTGAAGCATTTAACAAGTTAGATAGTTTTCTGGTAGGCCTTAGTTTGCCTGAGTAGGGATGCGGGACGGAGGACCTATCTACTATTGAGATGTTGTTCCAAGGTATCGTTGAATCAGTATATTCAAAGGGCCTTTTGAGCAATGCTCAAAGCTAATAGGCTTTCATTTGCTGTCTAACTTCGGATCGGAACTAAATTCCTCGTACACCAAATAAGTTGTTGTTACGGCAATAATTGCAATGACAAACGTAGCTAACGAAAAGCGTGTAGGCTGAGCAAGTAGCAGAACACCTGACAAAATGGTAGCGCCTGCAAAAGCAGTGATCATAACGGCCTTCATTTGTAATCACTTTAATATGCTTCATAAAGGTATGCAATCATCCTTGACGCTCCCAATTTCTTTTGAACTTTCACCTTCGGCCATCTGCCGGCCATGATAACGTCTATAAAGCTTGGAATTTTTGGGTAAAAGTATTGACAGCATCTGATGACGTATTTTGCAAAAAATCATATTTTATATTAGATACTGACAGTTTGTCTGCAAGGCAGTCCCAATACGGTTTCGGATTGCTGGTTCAATGGCTTATTTTCTGTATTGTCTATTTTCATTAGATAAGGAATGGAATTTTTGGCTATAAGGTCAAAATCAAAATTATTTCATATGTCAGTTTTTTCCGTTTCTTATGATCTGAATAAATCAGGTCAAGATTATGAGGGACTTTATTCTGAATTGAAGCAGACCGGAGGGTACTCTCATATTATGGATTCTACATGGTTGGTGTGGACATCAGAAACCGCCGAACAGCTGAGCAGTCGATTGCTTAGTAAGATGGATAAGAATGACACCCTTTTTGTTAGTAAGGTTAACAAGGGAGAGTATGCAGGATGGTTACCCTGGCAACCAGATTTGAAGTCAATTCAGATATAGGTGCGTTTAAAGCGCATGACTGGTCAAATGGCTGGGCAAATTTCGAGCCACAAAACGCCGATTACTAAGCCAGGCAAAGTTTTGAACTTGTTTATCTTGAACCAAGTGTTCTACCATAGAACGGAAGAATCAAGGATCTGATCGAATTCTTTGACGGTATCCTGGAGCTGCGACTGAGAAATCCCACTTTTGGCCAGAAACTCGTCAGCTAATTGCTTTTGGTCAGCTTTCTGGATGTCTGACGGTACTGGCAAGCTAATGCCTGTCCGGTCTGTGAACTGCATCTGCCCGTCTTCCCTGACCTTTATTTCAAAAAACCTGGATACTTTCCCACGGTCTAGCGATGGGAAGCCTTTGACGATCACTTTTACTTCGGTGGCAGCGCCAGTTTTGAAGATTTTTTCATGTACCATTTCATTTAGCTTTGTTGATACCACTAAGATACAGCAGATCCGCTTTGCGCCTTTCGGGCTAACAATTTCATAAAGTGAGCAAGCGGAGCTTTGGCGAGTACGTGGCTAGGAAATCAGGTAGATAAGCTTGTCCATCAGCAAGTAAGCCAGGTTGTCAGGATCATCAAGCTGTTTGGATGAAAAATATTCTGCGCCGAACAGATAGTGTTTCCTGGCAAAGCCCTTCGCTTCGGCCAGCGTCTGAAAATAAATTTCGTCAGCACTTTGCTGCGGGGAATTTTTGCTTAACGCGGGCCGCTGTTCGATGAAAGCAATTTCACGGCCAGGGGCATTTTCAGTAAAGTCGATATCGTAAACGGCATAAACGAAGTTTGGACTATCGGCCTGTGGCATGGTCATTCCTTTTTCACTGCTCACATGCTAAATATGGTTTGTGGTCTAAGAAAATAATTCCGCAAATAAGGACGTGGACTTCGAAAGGAGGGTGTACTAAACCGCAATGGTTGCATTAGCAAGATGAACAGCAAAGGTAAGCAAATCATGCTATTAAGCACAGGGCCGGACGCGGGTTTTTTACCGGCCACTTTGGCGGCAGCAAGTTGCCTCCTGAAAAAAACAAACAGCTTGAAAGCAGTTATAGTTAGTTGACCACACGCCAAGGTAGCGGTCATCATTTTGCCGGTGGATAATGGTTTTTGCCGATAGATAGTTCATATTCAGCTACCAAGACTTTCCCCGCCTACTTTTGTGGCTCCTTCTGGATGTCCCAGCAGGCAAAAAACTTCTAGCCATGAAAATCAATTTGAAGAAGACCATTTTATGCCCAAGCCTCATGGGTTTTGCACTGTCTACGGCAATGCTATGCTTTACAATGAACACGTCTGCTGCCCCGAACGGGCGCTCATCAGATCGGCGGGCGGCACATGCCCCTGAATCTCTGACGAACCAGATCAGCCAGTATATCCAGGTTGACGATCTGCATTTCGGTGGGCTTCGCAAGGGGATTATTGTGGTTAGCTTTCAGGTAGGTAAGAACAATGAGCTGCGCCAGGTAGTATCCCACAGCCAGATTCCCGAACTGGACCGGTACTTGAAGTCAAGCCTGGAAGGTAAATTTATTCAAGTTGCCAATGATCAGATCGCCCCGGAGCAAACACAATTTGTTAAGCTTAGAATCAGTATCGAAAAGTAACAATTCCGCCGGGCGGGGTAAGCGAAGCAGTCACGCCCGGCGTTGAATATGCTGCAAGATGGTGCTTCCACGATTTTCATTGCGGTAGAGGCACCAGCTTAGGCCGATGTGAGCTGGGTGGATGTTTTCTGCTTTTCTGGCAGGAACCTGTCGAGCATCTTTTCAACCAAAGGGATAAATGGCAGGAACAGCATCACGCCGGCAATATTGAAGACCATATGGGCATTGGCAATTTTTTGTTCTATGCCAGCGCCAGCCGAAATAGTCTGGATCAATTCGTTAAAGTAAGGCAGCACCGCAAGGCCAATGGCGATGCAAACCAGATTGAAGCCAAAATGAAAAAGCCCGGTCTTGACAGCCTGACGGTCCGAGCGGATGGTGGCCAGAAGCGTGTCTGAGCAGGTACCCAGCTCTGCGCCGAGCATTACCGCGACTGCGCCGGGGAAATTAATCAATTGCTTCTTGGCCAGTGTGATAACCATGCCGACCGTCGCCGATGAAGATTGGACAATCAGTGTGACGAAAGCGCCAACGAAAGTTCCACGCAGCGGGTTATCCAGTTGCTGCATCCACGATAAAAAATCAGGATGGTCTTTCAACGGGCCGACAGCCCGTTCCATCGTATATAGCCCGAAGAACAGGATACCAAAATAAAGTATCACCCTGGCGGCTTTACTTACTTTTTCACTTTTGGCAACAAAGCTGAATATCAATCCGAGCAGGATCGGAATAGGGGAGTATTGTCCTATGTCAAGGGCAATAAGCTGGCTTGAAAACGTAGTGCCGATATTTGCGCCCATTACGATACCCAGTGACTGCCGGAAAGTTAGCGCTTTGGCATTCACCAGCACTATGGTCATGATAATGACTGCGGAAGACGAATCAAGCAGTATCGTAGCGATCGTGCCTGTTAGGACCGATGCGATAAGGTTGCCGGTGAAACGGTTGAGCCATTTGTTTGCGCTGCCAGCAAGCAACTCCTTCAATGTGTCCGAAAGGTTATTGATCGCAAACAGAAATAACCCAAGGCCACCCAAAACCATTAACAGTACTTCCATTTTGGCGCATTTTCCACCAAAATAACTTTTCTAATATTAAGCAGTTGTTAAATTTAGAAGGGAGCTTCAATACATCCAAAATTTTACAGTGGATGCCTATCTGGATAGTGATCAGGCAATTAGCTAAAATGTAATTCCTGCTGTCACCTGTATGTTTCTGGTCTTAATCTTGTCGAAATAATAGGAGTCTGCTAGCTGCTGCTTCATTTCATATGTTCCAAATCCCTCGTTGAGCCTCACTGTAACCGGGATTGTCAGCTGCCACAAATCTAACTCGACCCCAAGTCCGGCTACCAGCCCAATCTTGTCATCAGTGAGCTCCGGATGCAGGTCAATCGTTTGCTGGCCATATGAACACGGGCCGATAAAGCTGCAAATTCTTCCGTTTCTTTTAAAGTCGAAAGAAGTCCTTGATCTCAGGTTTAAACCTGCTTCAATAAACGGACGAACCTTTCCGGCTCCAAAGGCATAGCGCGCCAGGATAGGAATGTTCAGGGCCTGGATTTTGTAGACGTCGGAGGTTTGCTGTTCTTTATTGTTCCGGTTGTAGCTTGTCCAATTGGGCTGAATGTGAATAGAAACGCCTGATCTGTCTGACCGGACATTGTAGGAAAAGTCCAGTCCAAATACCGGACCGGAAACAGATTTGATTTTTTCGTAAGTAAAGGTCTCTCCCAGGATATGCCTTCCGCCGAAAACCCCGAAGCGCAATTTGCGATTGTTATTACTTTTTTGTGAAAAAGCAAGGCATGAACTCAACAGGAGAAAGACGACGGGCAGAAATTTGTAGCACATCACATTAGCTGATTTTGCTGCTAGTGACAAAAATTGGCATCCATACGTTGCAAGACGGTCCGGAATTCTGCTCGTTGGCCGCCCCAATCCGATCTCTAAAAGTCAGCACTGGTGATTTTTAGATTAGGTACGACCTGGGACATGCTAAATAGCAGGGGTAACGGCATTTGAATTCCCCTCGCTTTGTTTTTTGGAGGCCTTTTTCTCTTGTTTAACCTGCACTTTCAGGATTTTGCTGCTCAGTTTCTTAGAGAGCTTTGTAATCGTTTTTTTGATCTTTTTGGACTGCTGCTGATCCTGGGAGAGCGTCGAAGCCATCGCGCTGGCTATTTCGTTGGCCACTTGTTTTTTCTTTTTCTTCATGCCTGAGGACGATATAATGATGTGTAAATCTATCATTATTCTCTTATCCCCAATAATTAATTTTTCGGGTATCACGAAGGCTCTGCCATGCAGTCTATTTCTTTAAGGAAAAGATTTTCTTCTTATCGCGGGTATGGTAAGGCAAACTACTAGTCAAAACAGTTCGTGATAGCCTCATACAATCAGATGGACACTTCTTTCAGTTTTTAAAATGCCGAGCCCGACTGGTCAGTTTGTGATGTTAAAGATTTCCTTCAAGTCAATGGAAGCAACCCAATTTGGGTATTCTCAAAAAGAATAATCCCGATAAACACCGCGAACAATTTGAGATATTGGGGGAAAAGCTAAGATAGAGACGGGTGGTATTTGATGAGCGACGCTCTTAGATTCCCGCCCCGACACAATTGTATTTTGATCGAAAAACTGAAAGAAGGTAGGCGATTCAATTCTCAGCCCACGCAATGGGGCGCAATGTTGCTACTCCAGCTTAGCAAACAAGGCGAGCGTTAGACGTCGAGTGGTGACCGATATTCATTTGCACACAACGCTTCCATCTAAACCACTGCATTTAGCTATGCTAAATTCTGGGAAAATGATATGGATAGCCTTTGAAGCAGGGTCGAGCATATAGAGAATCAGTTGATCGACATCATGCCGTTCGGATTCTTGCTTCCACTCCTTCCATGTTATTGCCGCCTGGTTCACCCACACACCGGTCAATTTATGGTGGACATATTCATACATAGCGTTTAAATCGTAAATTGTTATTGCTTCCATGTTGGCTCGTTATCCGCGAGTATTCTATACAAAATCTTTGCTAACTATCAGGGTTGTGGCAAATCAGGTGATCAGCAGTTGGTGCATTAGATGCAGACAAGATTCGTTCAGCTCACAATCGCGCGAAGTATTTGCCGGAGCGCAAGAAGTTTGTACAGGATTCTGCTGATTTTCTGGACGACGTTATAAGAGTGCAAAAACAGACCGGTCTCAGACTTTGCACAGCAGGCAATAGCCTGAGCCGGGCTGGCGGAAACAAAAACTAGTTTAGGCTAAATGAATAGCCAATATAACAATGTTTCCTCAATCGGTTACATGTCATTCCTTGGGCAATGCAATCCTATTGATATAATTTTGGATTTCACAAGTTTTCCAGGCTGTGGTACGTGGCCCGAGCTTGTATGGTTTTGGAAACCGGCCTATGCGACAGCCGTTCCACCATGTTGCTTTGCTAACGGGGATCAGTTTTAAAACCTCCGGCAAACGTAAAAAGCCGGTGAGGGGGAAAAACTGGTTTGGGTCGGTCATGCACATTCTCCTTTGCACGTTGCCATAAGAGCATATTAGAGATTTTCAATCTGATAGGGAAAATCATTTGCTGTTAAAGATGCACATTCGAATAGGCTGTACAATCGTCACGAAGCGCTTGCCAAGCATAGCTTGTTGGCGATGAAAAAGAGCATAACAAAAAATAAATCTCCCGCTTGGGTGAGACTGAACAAATGAAAAACGTTCGGCCAGCAGTAGAGCTACGCATTAACCAACGATACGAGTAGAACGGGTGGAAGTAATAATGCGCTTATTTCATCGCATAACGCCGGGCGCTATTACAATTGTTTTTGATAAGTTGATCACGGACATTTGAGAAGGTAATTTCATCCAGTTGGATGTGACAGTGGTCTGTCAGGAGGCGTGAAAAATGGCGGGCATCGTTTTTGTGCAAGTACTTGCAAAGACCGACTTCATTCTCATTAGCCATTATACGTTATATTGCGCAACCACTAATAACATCACATCATCATGAAAGGAAAGAATTTACGATTTTTTACATTAGAGGACAATCAGCCGGAAACTGAACGAAAAGCGAAAGTAAAACCACTTCCAGCAGGATATATTTCTCCTGCTGGTAAACTGATTTTTCCGGCCACGACAATGGAGGAATTGGGCTTGGTTCCCGACGAAATGCGTTTTCGCTTGGGTACAGACCAAGGCAAGCGCAAAATTAAAAATCTTTACTTGATCCCCACTGATAATGAGGACGCATTTGGTATCGTGCGTACTGGCCGCGGATACGCGCTGCCGCTCAATTTAATCCTTTCAAAAGGTGGCATTGAGTTCGCAAATCGTAAACATGTTTTTATCGCTTCGATATTTCTACATGAGGGATCCACCGCATATGCGTTAGCGATTTCTGAAGAGCGACAAAGCGAAAAAGCGCCATATACTGGCAAGCCTCGCGGTCGAAAACGGGCGAGCCAAACTGACGGAGCAGCTTCATGATTGGGAATGAATTTCGATCAAGAACGATTCTGTATAGCAGCGCCGCGTGACGAATATCTATGATTATATCGTTGTTTCTGTGGGAAAGACCTATGACAAGGAACCGTTCCTTAAATAAGTTACGCTGGTTTATGTATCATGTGTTCGACCTTTAACGCTTTGAGAATATTAAGTTAAAATTGACAATCTATGATAGAAATCCTATGAACGACTAGTGATAACCGGTTGATTCTTCTGGTGCCAAACCCGACATAGATTGAGGAGCTAAAATGGAAATCGACGAACCTGACCCGCAACAATTGATGAGCCGAAAGGCTGCTGCTGAATACCTTGGTACTACTGTAGGTGTAATGGCCGTTTGGGATTCAATCAAAAGGTATAATCTTAACCCACAGAATGTTGAGGGAAAGATTTTTTATCATAAAGACGATCTTGACAACCATCTAAACCGGATGTTCTTCGCCTGATTCACAAATTTTAATAAGCAGGGAGGAGAGGTTCTGGACAAACTTCTCCTCCCCTGTGCCCTTTATCACATCAGTTTCCTCGGAGGAGCGCAATGGACAAGGACCATGCGGACAGTATAGCTATATCCAAAATTCTGGACAAGCTTCAAATCAAACCCCAACATATAGGGAAATCGAAGGCGTTATACCGTTCTCCGATCACGAAGGAGCACGAGGCCAGTTTTTGGGTCTATTTCAGGAAAAATAGCTGGTACGACTTCGCTATACCAGCAGGAGGTGCTCTCGAAGATTTTGCCAAGCGCTACCTCAAATTTACAGGCGAAGCTAATACACCTATGGATGTCTCACGCTGGATATCCAATATGGCGAGTGATAGTCGATTCGCGCAAGTTGCAGATCTTTCGGCTGCTGATAAGGTGGATGGGCAAGCCTTGTTTGTCAAATCGGTGGAACAGATACACTTTTTAGGCTTGATCAAATACCTGGAAGGTTTAGGTATTCCGATATCGACTGCTCGGCGATATGCGAAAGAGCTGAAAGTCTTGAACCATAAAACCGGTCGAACATTCATCGCTATCGGTACGAAGAATGAAAACGGAGGCTATGAGCTCCGTAACCCTTTTTTCAACGGTTTCGTCCATCCACGGGGCATTTCATTTTTCCGCGGAACAAATCCGCCCTCACGTGGCATCCATATCTTCAAGGACATTTTCGATTTCCTTTCCGTACTTACCCAACTTGACTGTCAGGCATGGGAGCATGACACGATCGTTCTACATACAGATGCAAACGCATCGGTCGCAGCCCCTTACATCCAACACTACGGTTATAAGACCATGTATACCTGGATGGATAATGACCCGGGTGGGGATAGAGCGACCAGTGTTCTCAATGGTTTTGTCCGCAGGCAGCCTGGTTTAGTACATCTCAAAATGAACCGGGTCTATGAGGAATTCCTTTCGGTCAATGAATGGCATATCGCCTCACAAGCAGCCAAGAACCGCCCGCAGCTGTAACCGGATCTTAGCCAAATAACACGTCGTCATTGTCTCCGCAGAATGGGGATGACTTTTTTGTGACGATACCCGGCCCGCTCATTCCACCAACAACAATTTTCCCCTGCCTTCGGCATTCCTCGCGCGACCAAAATTCTTGCCGGTTCATTCGCTTGCGGCCGGGTTTTTGGTCACCATCATCCCCAACCTGCGGAGAACTAAACATGACCTCACATTCCCCGGCTTATGTATCCGGACAGCATTCTACCGGACAATCAGTTAGCGATATTTATGCTCGGGTTACCAACAAGATTCTGTCCGACCTTGAAAAGGGTGAATTGACATGGCGTAAACCCTGGAATAGCGAAAATCTCGCCGGATCAATCACAGTTCCCAAACGCTGGAACGGTGCGTCTTATAGCGGGATCAATATCATCGTCCTGTGGGCAACTGCGGCAGAACAAGGCTATATATTGCCACATTGGATGACATTCAAACAGGCGGTAGATCTTAAAGCCTGCGTTCGCAAAGGCGAGAAGGGCACACAGGTGGTTTACGCGGACAAGCTCGTCAAAGAAGAAGAGAACGACAAAGGCGAACTTGAAGAAAAACATATCCCATATCTGAAAGCCTACACGGTCTTTAATGCATCGCAAATCGATGGTCTTCCAGAGAGCTACTACGAAACTCCTGCTGATAGAAGCGAGGATACTACTCAACGTATTGAAACCTTGGAGACTTTCTTTGCCAGCACCAAAGCTGATATTTATACCGGCACCAAGGCAGCGTACAATCAAACAACCGATAGAATCCAGATGCCTCCGTTTGCAAGTTTTGGTAGTCCGTTAGATTATTACAGCACGCTGGCGCACGAGCTCACCCATTGGACCAAGCATTCTTCTCGCCTGAACCGTGATTTCGGGCGCAAGCAATTTGGTGATGAAGGATATGCCAAAGAAGAACTGGTGGCCGAATTGGGGGCTTGTTTTCTTGGTGCGACGTTGGATTTTGAACCAATGCCCGAAGATCAGCATGCGGCTTATATCCAGTCTTGGTTAAAGGTATTGAAGGATGACAAGCGATTTATTTTTTCTGCAGCGTCGCATGCACAAAAAGCAGTTGAGTTTTTATCAGGCAAGTCTCGGTTGTTTCTCTAACGGAAATTTTGGAATTTAGTTCTTGTCTAACAATAGCAAACATCAGTTAGCCCAGATTGTGATTATGTCTGAAGAACTTACCGAAAAATATCCAGCTCCTTATGCTCATCTCGAAGATTTGATACGGGAGGCAAGGGGGCAGATTGTATCGATTGATGAAAGGATTAAGAGTTTTCCAGACATAGGAAGTGGTTCTGCTTTCCGTCCACCACAGCAAGGTAAGGGGAGGTATGATAGCCAAGCAAGAGTAATTTCTGTGCTGGAGGATGCAAAGGCCGCATTCAGAACAAGTGTATTAGCAGGAGTTGAGGCTGAAATTAAAGATGCCGACCCGAAGATTGCTTCCTGGATCCGTTTTCAGGCACATATTGGAATAGAGCCAGTAATGGACCAAGAGCTAGGTCAGCAGATGGATGACAAATCACGCACGGCAATCAGCCCTGATGAGAGTGCTATCATAAAAGAGTCTTCGTCTCCATCAGAGAAATTCAACCAGTCTCTACGTTTTACCTCGGCTACGGCCAAGGGGCCAAATATTGCAAAGACTTTTGATAGCAAGAACAAGTCCAAAGACTAGTCGTTAGATTGGTGATACATTTGCATTTGCCATTCTTACATTACAAAGGAGCTAGTACTGCGAGATGAACTCAAAGTCCTTCGCTAGTAGTGACTTGGGGTGCATATCCAAGCCCTTTGCATATTCCAGAAACGTCGTAAAGAAATAGTCTTTTTTGCCGTTTTCAATGTTGCTGATATTACTCTTTGTAAGGTCACATTTTGCAGCGAGCTCATCTTGACTCAACCCAGCCTGATGCCTCAACTCTTTGAGGTATAGCCCGATTTCCTTTAGCCTCGACAGATCTCGATCTTCTTTCATTCCGTTTTTCCGCGAATGAAAAAGTTTTGAGGAAAAAATATGTTATAAGATCTTATAACATTCTGACATCTTGTTATCTTTGCATATCCCGCTCACAGCGCTTCTTTAGGGATGAACGGGTAGCCGCTCATTCAGGCTGATGGAACCATAAGTCAATAAAATCTTAGCCACAACGTCCATGATTAATTCCACCGACATCCTATTTGACGACGTAATGGAGCTCGAAAGCGCGGCTCAACGAGATTTGCAACTCTTTGCAAAGGTCAACAACGATTGCGACTGCGTATCTTATGGTGCTACCTCAAACCGCGTGCAAATTGATTCCGAAGAAATCACCCGGATTGCTGGTCAGGAACATTGATGGCAACCAGTTTTATGCAGTGAATTGCTTTTATCCCAATTCACTGCGTATTCTTAACTCCCGACAGTTTGACGTCCTTTCCGCTGTGGACGGTAAAACCGACGTTTCACAGCTGGCCGACCGGTTTGGTTTGCATGTTCCGTCTTTGCAGGGATATCTAGCGCAATTGTCTGAGACGGAAATCATTTGTTTCGATGACCGGTTCAGTTTGCCGGGCAAGCCCGATGGCACCGATGCTCTGAACCTTTGGATACACACGACCAATAAATGTAACCTGTCCTGCGGCTACTGTTATATCTCAACGTTGCAGACTACGGGTGGCATGACCGAAAATGTCCGACTGCAACTGCTGCAAAAGCTTGTTGAAACAGTCAGTGCAAAGAATATCACAAAGATCAAGCTTCGATTTGCCGGAGGGGAGCCGTTACTGCAATTTAAAAAATGGACAGATTTTATATGCGAAGCGAAATCCCAGCTGCATAGGCTTGGATGCGCTCTCGAAATCTCATTCCTAACTAACCTGACCATCCTCAACGACGAAATCATGTCGTTTGCCAAAGCCCATGATATCGGTTTTGGTGTTTCTCTTGATGGTGTCGAGCAGTTTCAAAACCAGGCGAGGTCGTTTCATTCCGGGAATGGAACATTCGCCCGAGTGGATCAGAACTTGAAAATGTTGGTCGATAGCAAAATCCGAGTATCGGTCAATACCGTTGTAGCCAACGAGAATTTGGAAGGGTTGCCGGACTTGACCCGCTATTTGATCGACCTGGATATCCCGTTCCGGTATTCTATCGTCAAGGGTACTTGGATTGATCCGGAATTATTGGAACAGAGGCTATCAGACGTTTATGAAATTGCCGAGGCCGCCATCGCCAGAGGTTGGCGTTTTTCACAGAAGCACCAGTTTTGCGACCTCAAACCGGTAGAGCTTGGATTCCAAACCTGCGCATCTGGTTTTTCCGGTGGCGCGATCTACGTGGATGGGTCAATGCACTATTGCCATGTCCATTTCGGAGACGACACTCAAAAATCGTTCTCCATTTTCGACGAGGAACTGGATCTGGTCGACATGATCGAGCAGGGGGAACATGCGGAGACTGACCGGTCGAGTGATTGTAAAATATGCAAATACCGGTCGGTGTGTACCAGTGGGTGTCCGGTTTACCGTGTCCACGGCAAAGACCCACAATGCAGTATTTACCATAAGTTCATCCCCAGGATTTATGATCTGCTGGCAAAAGAGCGGTTGAAATTACTCCGGGATTATCAGATCATGTAGTCACAAATCCCTACAACCCTTTTACCCTGACAATCAGGAAAGGTTGGTTTTCGTGGCATCCATAATTGCCGTCTTAGCGCTTCTTGCAACGTTTTATCAGCTGTATTTGCAGCGTAGACATAATGAGAAGTCATTGAAACCTTTGGCCCAGATCAAATTTGTCGATCAAAAAGCACAGCTCGCCGTGCAAATTGAAAATTGTGGTTTGGGGCCTATGATCATTGAGAGCCTTTCTTTTTCGAAGGAGGGGACGGTTTCCCCAAAAATTGATGAATATCTGGATTTGGATAGACGGTCATTTTTCTCGGTGAGTATTGATAGTGAGATCAAGAAGGTTTTGCCACCAAATGGGCAGATGGACATTTTTGCGAAAAATGTGACTTCTTTGACACCAGAAGAGATTGATCTGGTAAGAGGCAAATTGTCAATTGTTAATGTAAAGCTGGTGTATCGCGATATCTACAACAATCAGTTTACTGCCGAACGTAGTTTGCAATGGTTTTCACGTCATCGGTGACGGTTGAATGCCAGGCGGCTAAAATGGGAACCAAAGTCCGCTGAAAAGAGCGTCTATTAGTCGTCTCACCAATCAATGATACACTTTCCTTAGCATGGATGAGCTGATAAATGCTTGGTTGTAAAACTACCGCCTCTATGGATTTTCAGACTCGGAGCTTGCAGTTAGTTGCATGATCAAGTGATGTGCCTTGTGCGATCTTCAATAGAAACAAGGGCATGGGTAACTGACCCATGCCCGCGAATACAATTACAATTTAATCACCTTCTTGGTGTACTTTTCGCCATTGTCTGTAACAAGTTCGACAATGTATTCACCCGGCGAAAGGTTTGTCAGATTTACGCGGCTTCCGGTGCCATTATCTTTTACCACCCGACCGTTGATATCTACCAGTTTCCATTTGCGGATCTTGGTCGGAACATCCAGTTTGATTTCAAAATATTCTGTAGACGGGTTCGGTGACACGGATAATACAGGTTTTTTGTCGAACTCCACAGATATAACACGCGAAAGCGTTTCTTCGGATTTCCCAGCGGAACCTCCGGCGATCGAGGTAAAACCGACTTGCTTTAAACGGTAGTAATTCTTTCCAGCCAATGGCTTCGAATCTGTTAAAGCGTAGGATACCTCCAAATTTGAATCGTCCTTTCCTTCCACTCTGATTCCATCGGTTTTAATTTCTTCGAAATTGCGACCGTCATAGCTCCTTTCGACAACAAACTGATTATTGCTATTTTCAGCAGCTATTTTCCATGCAACATCCACTTTTTCCCCGACAAGCTCGGCACCGAAAGCTGCTAAACGCATTGAAAGAGGTGCCTCATTGAGCAGAATTCGTAGGGCCGGGTCACCTTGAAGTACTATTTGGTGGATGTTAGCACGATCACTGTCGAAGTAAGTTGTTAAAAGGGTATCAGCCGGGTTGTAAGCATATCCTTTGGCAAGTTTGGTTTGCAATGCGACATCCTGCAAAATCTGCCCGATTGTTCCACGATTGCTATCCGATTTCGAGAAGATTGTGGGGTACAAGCGGTCCAAATATTCATTTGAAGTCACCACAAACGAATCGAAGGTGTTCCCAAAAACTACGATTGCCCCCTTTCCAGGCGCAATAAGCCAATCAAGTGAGAGTGGCCTAGAAGAACTGGTATTCACCGAGTTTCCGAAGAGGTTGCCGAAAACGTTATTCACACCACAGCCATTGTAAAAGAGTACAGGGTATTTATTAGGATTGTTATACCCTTTGGCAGGGTCGGTCACGTAACCTGCATTAAAGTCCGTTCGGTAAGTAGCACCATGGCCAAAATAGCTAATCATACCCAACCCCGTCCCATTCAGTTCGGTTGAAATGTTAAGCTCTTCAATGAAATTGTTAGGGTCCGTTTTTACTTTCGGAATTACAGATCCATTGAAAGGTGTACTGGTGACGGTATCAGCGATAGCGGAAAGATATCCGCCGAATTCAGCAACCTCCCAGGAGCTTTTTCCTCCACTGATATGCATTACGTTCTTTCTCCATGCGATATTGGTTTGAGCCTCGTATTCTCTGACCTTCTGCAAATAGCCGTTTACTTCGGTGTCGGTCAGGGCTGAAACACGGCCCACGGGAATAGCTGGAACATCATATGGAGTTCCACGAAGTCCGTCCACAAGAAGCAGGTCAGATCCGGGAAAACCTGCTGTTGGTACTTCGTCCGGCAGCTCTTTAACAATTTTTTGGTAGCTTATGATAGACTTGCCGAGGAGTAAAAGGTATTTCGATTTATTGCCATCTGAAATCATATAATCAACGAACCGTCTGATCGCAACCGGGCTCGGTTCTCCGTAGTTGAACTGGTTGTAGATGTCTTTGATCTTAACTACGATGGGCGAATATTTTACGCCAGGTGATTCGGTTTGGCGATAATTGGCAAATGCTTGCGCGGAAGAGACTAAGTTCTGGGAGGCAACGATTAGATAGTTAAAAGAGGCTGGATTAATGTCCTGGAAGGTAACTGTCGAGATTTTAGCTGCCAGAACATTGATATTTTGTGCATCACTCGTTGCGAGCAACTTTAATGGGTTACCGTTACGTGTTACCATGAGGTTGGCGGCCAATCCCTGAATGATCCGTGGGCTGTCCGGATTCGAAATGTCATAGAACAACGGACTTGCCGGCGGGTTCAGTACTGGAATTCTCGATTTCGATCCTGCTGGTGCTGTGGGAAAACTAAACTCGTTGGTGTTGTTTACGTCAATGGTTTGATCATAGGAAATAGTATAATAGCTCACCGAAAACCATGCCTGATTAATCACGCTCTGAAAACCGAAAGTGCCGCCGTTGGCGTCATAATCCAGGGCTGGATTCAAATCGAAATTTACTTCCATTGGAGCAAAACCATATGTATTGGCAGTCATGACAGGTCTCAACGTCGTCGAAGTTTTGCCTACTTTGATCTGCGGCTTTGCCTTCCCATACCGTCCGCTTAGCAACATTTTGACTTTGGGAACCGAACCTGGATATACGTTCTTCGGTGCAAAGCTGAAATTGCTAGCAATCGTACCTGTTACTACCGATGATGCCGGGTTGGCGGTGTAAACAGGACTTGAGGCAGCAGTCCCTACCGGAAGTCTCGTACCTGTAGCCGTTTTACCTTCCTCAAAATAACTGTTGAACGTCGGAGGACGATTTGGATAGACAGAAAAATGCGTATACTCGGTTTGGAAGGTTTTTACTTCAACTTGTTTGTGAAATGCAGATGCCGCAACGCTATTGTCCACAGGACTATTTTCAACAGCAGCACGCAGACCATTTACAGGGGCGATTGTAAGAAAATAAGCGCTTTCAATGGAGAAAGTACTGAAATAGGGGTTTATGCGTGAACTGGATGGGCGATATAGCAATGCGTCCGACGCCCCGTCATTGGGTACCCCATAGAAAAGGATCTCATTATTGTCGGCTTTCAGGATGCTTACCTGAACCCCGCGATGCCACAACTGAAGTTTTGTCTTGTCGGCTGACTGAAAAGCTGCGGGCAGTGACGAAATGGCAATTTTATGAATGCCTTTTGATGATACTCCGATCCGAACCCATTGCTGGTTATATTTGCCAGCAAGCCATTCATTACCATTGACGCCGCTCCATTTTTGGGCCACTAAATCGGATGAGCCAAAGTAAAGGATCAGTACAAGTATGTTAAAAAGAGAAGTAAACCGTTTTGCTTTCATAAGCTGAATTGTGTAGTTAATAGGTTATGTTTCGGAACTTAGAACTATGAGTTTGCTAACGTTTGGAAACGCGAAGCGCTAGCAATTCAAAGCCAACTGGTGATATGTTTTGAGAATTTCGTTTCTGACAAAATTAAACGGGCAGCCCTTGAACGATTTAACTGCCCGTTTTTACCCGCTCCGATTTCAGTCGGGTTATCTTTTAAGAATGGTATGACTGCTTTCAGTGCCGTCTTTAAGCCGAATTTTTAGCACATACCGGCCATTCATCAAATTCTTAGTATTGACTAATTCTATTGGGCCCTGCGCCTCATAGACTGACTTGCCGGATAGGTCATAAATAAAGATTTTCTCAACCTCGCTATTGTTTAACAACAATTGAAGCTGTTTCCCTCCTTCAACGGGATTGGGATACACAATAATCCCTGCGTCGCTAAACTTAACTGACTCAATTTTGCTGTATGCAAAAGTTCCGTCTGTGTCAACCATTTTTAAACGGTAGTACACCAAGTTAGATCCCGGTTCCGTGTCAGTGAAAGTGTAATCTGTATTTTCAATGCCAGCATCTTTGGTTGATATATTTCCAATTTTATGCCAATCTCTGCCGGTGTGACTACGTTCAATATCAAAACGCTCGCTATTTATTTCACTGGTTGTCCTCCAAGCGAGTTGGGCTGTTTGGCCTTCTGTATGTACGTTAAAATCTTGGAGAGTAACTGGTAGGGGAGCGCGCGGGTCTGTTGGTGAAAAACATACCGCGTATTCTGAAAAGAAGCCGTAAGTCTCTAATGTCGCAGGATTTACAAAATCCCCAGTTGTACCGTCTCCAATCGAGGCATAAAGTTTATTATTAACTGGCGTTAAATGTGCAAATACGTGTTGGGTTGTGTCATTTTGAAAAGTGACCAAGTAGTCATTTTCCCAAAATGCTGCGCAGTGCTTGTCTACAAGTAATGGAGCAGCTGGATTTGGTGCAAAAGTTGGTGGATTACAATCGCTGGCATTGAATACTGCGCTTGCTGATGAAGTCAAGTCAGGGCGACCAGGGTAACTTCTTGTGCATGTAATTCGATATTGCCCTAGTTCATAAACTTGAAAGGTAAAGCTGGTTTGCCCCCCCAATACATAGGCTTCTTGCTGCCCTTCGGTTCCAAGTTTCTCAATCGTCAAGACTTGGCGGTAGGATTGTCCTGTTGCTGCGATATTTACTGTAACATCAAACCCATGACTTTCCCTGTAATCACTAAACGGTAGACAATTCGAGGTACTTAATGATATTTGGGGGGCAGGTGGTGGCGATGCAGCGGGGCAACCAGTATTAGTAAGGAGACCTTCTGCAAACCCAAGATCTTGCCAGCGTAGTAATGACTTACCAGCATGAAATGAATTCGCATTTCTGCCATAGATCGCGGCGAAAGGTGTCTGTCGTCCAGCCCCATTTACAGCATTGACCGCCGTTGCACTTAACATCTCCCTCTGCGTCTGCGTAGTTCGGGGGCCCTGGAAGTCAATTGAACTAAATGTTGGTACAAATGCGAATCTAAACGTTCTTTCGCGAATGAATTCAGGAATATGGTCGTTCACGGAACTCCTTCCTCCCGGGAGAAAATCGTCGTTAACTGAATTGTTAAAGTTGATTGTTTTTAGGAGAAACGTAGGGAATTTCGGCGGAATTTGTAGCACTGCTATTCTAAGGACCTGATTGTTTTGCGAAAGGGCATTTGTGTGGATATCGAAAAAAGTATTTCTTCTGAAACCTGGAACCCAACCGAGAACAATTCTACCTCCATAACCAAAATCATTAAAAAGCGTTCTGTCCGACGCGTCCATGCTGCCATTAACAATTGCAACATTTCTACAAGTTGACGGATAACCACCATTGCCTAGCGCTGTTAATGCGGTACGGAAAATGTCGAAATCGGGATGTTTATTTCCAACACCAACGTTCGGTTGTCCACCCCAATGCATGAGCATTTGTCGGGAAGAAGGTCCTTGTAATGCAAAATAATAATTAGCCCAATATTTGCTGAGGGCATACACCAGGAGATTTTCATACACATCCGTGGGGGTTTCCCAGTACAGTTGAGTTAGCCCTATGGGTATATTTGCACCTTGGTGCGGAGTATCATGGCAGATTAAATGGCTAACGTGGTGTGGCTGGGACTGATTCTCCATCTCTCTCAAAGCCCATCTTGAAACCAATCCGCCCATGCTGGTAGCTATTACCACTATTTGATTAGTACCTACTTTGGTCAGGTTTATTTCATTAATTACCGCTTTTAAAACCTGCGCATTATTCTGGATGAAATCATGTGAGTTTTGCCAGTCTAAAAGGACAATATCATAACCTTCGTTCAAGTAATTTTGCAAAGGAGGCGTGTCACCCCCGATCCAATCGGCTTCTAGGTCATCCAGGTTTACATCCTCTCCGAGATCGATCCCTTCGACTAGAAGAAGTGGCTTATTATAAACACCATCACAACCAAGAAGAATTCTGACATTGGCACCGGGGACGGTAGCTGTACGATGGTTAGAGCCGTTTCTATAAGTGACTGTATCGAATGCAATCGGAGAAGCAGTAACCTGAAATTCCCTATATGGTGTTCTTCTGTCAAATTGTACGACATTAATGACACTTTCAAACAAGTAAGGACCTTGTGGCGTAAACAACTTTATTTTGATCAGGGTTTTTCCAAGTTTATTGAATTTGTGGTTAACTAACTGGTTTTCAAGTTTGTACTTCGTGAATCCTTTTCCATCATTGAAGTCAATCTCGATTTCATTAATAGAAGACTGGCGGTCTGTGATCAAAAGATCGGGGCTGATTTTGAACTGTACTTCTGATTGATAAATGTTTTCTTGTAGAACAGAAGCCACCAAGAATCGTATCTTTTCGTATTCTTCCGATATAACATTTTTCGGGTTATTTTTCTGTTGCTCGGCGTTTTTTACTTGCTGCTCAGTCAGTAATGTCCCTTCTATATCTAATATACCGATAGGGATGATGTTGTTCTTTGTTCTATTCTGAACGGTGGTTCCCGTTAGATTGGCAAATTCAGGAAAAGTTTTTTGGTTTTCTTTTAACTGAGTACGTGAAAGCCGCTGGTAGAGATTTTCCCAATTTTCGGCATTCGAATGTATCTTGCTTTGGTCCGGTTTTAAATTCCGAAATTGATCCAATTCGGTAGAATTGAAGATGGACAAGTTAAGAAACATACCATTCTTAATGCCAGTTAGGTCCAATTTTGAAAGCTCTGCGTTGACCTTTTCGCGATACGTCGCTCGATTTTGGGCATAGGAGGTACTAGCAGCCAAAATAATAATACAAATAAATATCGTTGTTCGTAATGACGCGTAAATTTTTTTCATGATAATCGATTAGATGAAGATTTAAGTTATTTGTATAGTTTGAAATCGTACTGTGTCTTTCCGCCAATTTCTGCTGGGCAACATTCTTTCGTTTTATTTCCATTAATATATATATCGTAGTCTCGATATACGTCGGTATATTTTGGATTGCCATTCCCAGGAATGAGAACATCTAATGATCCGTATCCTTTGGGAACATCTACAGTCCCGCTATAATTGCCATCCTTATCGGTAAAAACACGTAGTAATCGCTTTTCACTCGCAAGTTTAACTGCTACAAAAATGACGGAGATGCTGTCGAGTCCAGATCCCCCAATCTCAGTTACCCGCCCGTAGGCAGTGCTGGTTCGAGAAAGCTTGTCGCATCCCTGTAAGCTCATAAACGGCCATATGAGTGCGATTGTCAACTTCGAGCAAAAAGATAGTTTTGAATTTTGTTGTGTAGATTCCATGTCCATGAATTTCAATTGTGTAACGTTAATTAATAAATATGTAACCAATATTTCCTTAGTGATAAATTTATTAAACGGTAGTTAATTTGCCGTGACATTTTGATTTGCTTTGGGGTAATATCGCTTCTCAGGCATTAGCCATTGTTTTGCAACAGAGCCTCGCTAGCTACTGCGTTAATCGATTTTTCCATCCGTAGCAATCTTCCAATATCAGCTTTTGTATAGTTAAGAACAATTAAAGTGCTAGATAGTTATTTTCTAAGGTTTAATGTAATCATCGAAGTACGCCTTTATTCGTTGGTCAATATATGCTGTCAGCCTAGCGCAAAATCCGTGACGGCGCTTATCCCTGATTTTTTTGCAAAGCAAAAAAATCATCTAACGACTCCGCTTCGCTGCGGGGAGCTTTCACGTTTTCTTTGCGCTGTATTGCTGCCATCATCGACCAACAAACAAAGGAGATTACGATGACACTTGAAAACCAAACCGAAAAGAAATACCCAACCCACGCTGTTTACTTCCTGACCAACAAAAAGGATAGTGACCAGAAAGACTGGAACAAGACCGGCGCAGCCTGGGCACATGTCGACGCAGACGGCATGACCGTATCCCTGGATATTTTCGGGCAAAAGGTTTCCCTGGTCATTCGCAAGAATAAACCAAAGGATTGATCCATCCCAGCCGGGCGAGGCAACTTGCCCGGCTTTTTGACATCTCATATTATGGAGGACAAATGTCTAACTACGCATGCACAAACTGTGAAGGCAAATACAATTGGCATTGGCAAGAGGCCTTCCTCAGGATCGACTGTTGGGCCAATGAATTCAATACTTGCTGTGTTGAAGGCGTTTTGGCTCGTAACGGTTATCAAGTCGAAGCAACCGGAGGGCGAACCCACAATATCATCTGCTCTATTAAAAAGGATGGTATCGATCAGATTCCACTATCCGCTAAGGTTGGCTATGACAATCCGCAGGAATATCTACCTAAGGAAATCGTTGCAATTCTTGACAAAACGTTCTTGACAGAATGGCCCTATGTGTTTGAGGAACCTCAAAACTAAAAGATCTAAGCCGGACAGTGTAATCTGTCCGGCTTAAATTTACTATTCTGTTATTTCCATCTCGATACTGATAGTAATACTTTCCGATCCTGTTTCAACTGGAATGTATCTTGGATCAATCGCGGCGATAATCCGGGGCAGATGATCGAGTAGTTGCATAAACAACGCTTCCAGGCCATATCCTTTTAAAATAACGTTTTGGGAAGAAAAGCCGAGCCTGATGATGTTCATCTCGCTATTTGGGTCGAAATCGGCTGAGACCAAATATGCATAGTTGAAAAACGCACGTCTGCCGTCAGGCCAGACCAAGCACAAGTTCCGGGCATGCCCAACGGAGTGCATCGTATCATCCGACCCGCCAAGAACAGGTTCTTCTTCGCCGTCGGTTTTCGCGGGACCGTTCTCCCGCATCTGGTCGAAGCGTAATTTAAATCCTTGGCTCATAGTCGATATCGATTGTGCGCTGTTTAGAAGTAATCGTTCTTACCTGATTTTTTTCCTTTTGCGGTGCATCGCGCTCGCGCGCAACTTGTTCCGCCACGGCTTGTATATTCTTCCGCTTTTGCATGAGCTCCAGGGCAGACTGACGGTCGCCCAACCGCTGCGCGTGGTTCAGTAGTTCTTCTTTGTCGTCGGTGTAGATATGGACTTTATCGCGTCCGCGTGAAACTGAAACATAGAGCTGCTTCGAGCTGGTCGCCGGAAAGGTAGCCGCCGGTTGTGAGATAAACACCTCATCAACCGTTTTGCCCTGGGAGGCGTGGCTGGTGATGCAATAGGCATGGGCGATGTGTCCGAAATCCTTGCCGATCTTGTATCTGGTCTTGCCGTCGCCGCCCAGCAGTTCAACGTCGCCCGATTTCTTGACGGAGGTGACTTGCAAAAGCTGGCCGTTATTTAGCCTCTTTTCTTTTGCATCAAAACCATTGCGGGTGACACGAACCTTGTCGCCCTTGGCAAGGTCAAGCCACTTTGTCCGGTAAATGTCATAACAGGCACTTTTATCTGTCGGCAGCGTCTGTGTCTCGCCTTGGGCATCTTTGATAAGGACGTGGTGATCGTTACTGTACGCGACAGTCCAGCGGCTGCCGCGCTGGATGCCAGCAACGTTCTGGTTGAACTGGATAATATTTCCCTCATTGATATTGCGCCAATCCGACCGCTGCGCCTCGGTCAGATTGCGGTTTACGAGCCGGTCAATGGTAATCTCGCGTTTGCCAAGCTCGCCGCTGCTTCGCAGCTTTTGGCGGATGGAGTCCGTGACATCTTCCGCTTGCTTGTGCGTGGGAGAAATCACCAAAGCGGATTTCTTGTTTTTGATGGCAGCCATGTAATCGTCGATCAAGTCCTTGTTGGGACTAAGTGGATCGATCTCTTTGATAGCCCCCGACGCATCCAATTTTTCAAAAGCGCTCTTTACGTTTCCTGCTGAAAGGTCTTCAACTGCCTTGCGGTAGTTGTCGTCGCGCTGCCGGTAAATCTTGCTGACTTCGGCGGTCCTGATCTCGCCGACCGTATTGAGGATGCGCAAGGCATCCCCACGGACGACCGAGCTGTGCTGCCGCGTATCGCCCCCCAGTATCAACCGGGCGTTTTGTTTGGTGGCCAGGTCGAGCAGGGCAGTCATATCCCTGGTGCCAAGCAGGCCCGCCTCGTCAACCCACAAGACCTGGTCTTTCAGCTTGTCCTGCATTTTTTCATCGACCAAAAGCTGAGAGACGGTTTCAGCTTGCGCGAAACCTTCATTCCGTAAGACGCCACGTGACGCCTCGGAGGTCGGCGCAACGACCGTGACTGTTTTTCCGGCCCTCTTCATATGCTCGATGGCTTCCTGCATCAATGTTGTCTTGCCGGAGCCTGCCGTGCCCCGGATGATGGACACCCGGTCGGTGGTCGTCAGAAGGTGTTTGACGGCCTCGCCCTGCTGGCCGTCGAGCTTGACCTCCGGGCCTTCTGTGTAGAGGGGCCGGAGTTTGCCCTGACCACTTCTGGCAAGCTTGACCATATAGTGCTCTTCGGACAGCACCTCGCGGGTCGTCATAAGCTTCTGGCCACGGTCGGTAATGCTCATGAGCCGCTGGTCCGAGTTTAGGCTATCGGTAACATGATCCAGTGAAATCGCCCGCTGGCCGATGCTGTGCCGGTAGGCAGTTTCAAGCAGCCTTCGGTCATGAATGACCGAAGCTCGCTCAAAGCCGTGCTGCAACGCATGGTCGACACAGTCCTTGGCATGTACTATTTCCACCACCTTATCAGGGGCATTGCGGATAGCCCGCTCGCCACTGCCATCTTGCTCTGGTCCTAGCTCGCGGATTTGTCTGCGCCAATCCGCTTTGAGCTCGTTCATCCCGACACCCGGCTGCTTTTTGGCGCGGGTGCGGGCACCGAGCTCGCCCAGTTCATCAATGTCAGTGATGCCCTTTTCCTTGGCAATGCGGCCAATTTCATCCGTGCGTTTAGAGAAGAGGTCGATCACACGCTGAGGCACGTTTTCGGCTTCGAAGAATTTGTCGGTGCGCCGGATACCATAGCCGAGATCGATCAAATTGTCGGACAGGTATTTGTGAAACCGTGCCTGGTAATAGGGCATGTCCCGTTTGATATCCCGGAATTGCCCTGCCTTTACCCGCCGCTCGTCTTCGTCCCATGTCGCGTTGAAGACGAAACAATGGGCGTGCAAATGCGGGTCGGGCAGATGCCCGTCCACCGGCCTTGCAGTCTGGTGGACGAAGTCCGCCCAGACCAGCTCGCCGGTCTGCCTATCATCATATTGACCATCCTTCCGCACCCTGGCTTTTGCGTCCGCCTCAATGTCGCGCATGGTCGCTTGTACACTGTCTTCGAACGCCTTCAGCAAATGATCATCGCCCGACAGGGCGTGCAAGATCGATACGGATTTCGGGCAATGAAAGTTGATATCATATCCCGTCGTCCGCTCGGCCTTTGTCCGAGGCGTTAGGTGTTTGCCAGTCGTCGGATCGATATTGTCGCAAAGAGCAAAGAATGTCTCTTTTGTTGCAACACCTGTGATGCCAAGCCGCTCCGCAAGCTTGCCTCGGATTTGCCCGTTCAACTCCTGATCATTGATGTAATAATCAGCTTTGGAGAGGGCTTGCTTGAAGTAGGCTTTGGCATGGTCAGCATTGCTGGCCTGGATCATCCGTATCATAAATGCAGTCTACAACAGGATTGAATTCGGGATTGATATTTCTGGTTACGTTAAAAGAAATGCCTATCTGGTTTGGCCAGGAGCTGTGTACGGAAAACCCCTTAGGCAGTGTACGGGAATTGATATACGTTGTGTTAACTTTTGCATCAGACGTCTTCCCTAAGCACTGCTTAGGGGGTCACATGGCCACTGCTATTTCGGAATCTTCGACGAAATTTTCGGCAACTTTCCTTCGCATATTCTCGTCTGCTGGCTTACGCCCGTAGTAGTTGACACCACGCGTTTCGTTCGGTGTCAGGCCGTCAACAAATGATGCAGTCATCTCTTCGTTAAAGATCATTTCGTCAATTTGATCCATGACGAAGTTGTCTCCGCGATGATATGCACCCAGGTAACTGATCGAATAACAGACGCTACAAACGACAATCAGAATGCCCACATGCTGCTGTAAGAGCCAGAGGCCTGCCCCTATTACGAAGAAGAAACCCGGCTCGATGACCGTCTCAATCGTACGTACAGATAGCCGCTTGCCATAGGGTTGGTAGTTCAAAAAGCCGTTATGGATATTACCTGTTGACAGGCTGTAACGGCCAAAGTCGAAGGCAGACGGAAGCCGTTTGATCTCGCGGCGACGGTCGAGGCACATACCTACAAACCCGGCAAGAAACAGATACCAGGTCAGGTCATGAAGTAAGAACTCGAAGATATCGAACTCGCGACGGAACCCATACCTGGCCAGAAAATAGAAGCCGACGCTCGCTCCGATAGGCAGAATTGCCAGAACAGTTGTGGCGATAATTGCAGTGGAAAATGAGAAATAACGCTCGCCCATGTTAGTGCGGATAAACACTTCCAGAAGCAGCCGAGGGACGGAACAGGTTGAAAGAAACAAATCGAGGATTGCTTCTTTAATGACATTCTTGCGACGGAAGACGGAACGGAAATAGAGGTTCTTTTTCATATAAGTGAAGAAGTTAGGTTTGTTATGGTTGATAGTTTTGAGCGAATAGCATTTTGATATAATTCTGGCCTTTGAGTACCATGTCACCTTGCCGGTGAAGGTAGCCTTCCACCCAGAAGCTGTTGTTGGGGCCTCCGGTACGAAGCCGGACAAATTCCTCAGGACGCACGACCCGTTCCAGGCGCATTGAACGGGACTGTGATTTGGAAAATTGCTTGGCATAGGTCACGCTGTCACCATACTCTTCAAAGAAGGCGTCCCCAATGAGTTCAGACGCATACTTATTGGTTTCGATATCTGCATTGGCGTGGAAGATTTTGGTACCAAGCGTTCCCAGGAAGCTTTTGACCTTGAACTCACCTTGCTTGCCGCCCATGGAGGCTAGATAATTGGGAAGGTTCTGTGAGATGTAAACGGTCGAAACGCGGCTACTACGTGCCGTAGCTTGAAAGTCAGCGTCTTTCTCATGAATGAAGTTTTGAGCTTCATCGGCCCACAAAAACACTGGGCGGTCATTCTGCGAAACGTCACGCTTTTCCATGGTGCGTTGCCAGATGTATTTGAATAGAATCTGGCAGTCCCTGCCAACCTTGTGATAGGTCTTGACCGGGAGATTGATCAGGATAATCTTTCCTCGTAGTGAGTCCTCGGGCGTAACAGTCGATAACTCGTGTCTGCAAAACATAGAGTAGACCGGCTCCCGAAGTAAACGAAACAAGAAACCGGAAAAGATAAAGTCGATGATCGAGCGCGTTTTGTCAGTCAGGGAGATAAAGTTCTCAACGAAGAACTGGTCGATAAACTTGAATAGACGCGCATTCGGCACGGCCTCCAAGAGCTCGTTCTCGAACTCCAGTGCGTCTTGCAAACGGCGCTGGTCCGAATAGGAGAGAGTGGCATACCATTCTTCTACCTGAGCGTTGACATTTTCCTTGGCTGTTTCGAAGGCTTTGTGAAAATACTTAGCGCCTTCCTGGCTCTCGGCTTTGAGGTCGTCGAGGTTCTTAGGGATGGTCTGGGCAATATTGTAAAGGTCTTTGATCGACACTTTGCCGTAGGCGAGCTGGCACAGATCGATAACGTTGAACATCAGCATGTCCAGTGCCGTTTCCCAAAACGGATCGTCGCCTTTGCCAGCGTCTTTTTCTTCACCGGCACGGATAACGGTTTTAAGGACGTCGACAAGGTTTTCGGTCAGGGAGGAGCCACCGCCGGACTGTGCGGACTCATAACTGAGGAAATTGAAGCTGTGTTTTCCGCCGGGTTCCAGGATGACCAGATCGCTGGTTCTGCCTGTTTGTTGGCAGTAGTCAACCCACGACTGTTTTTCGTCTGGCTTTACGGTGAGCACCAGTCCGCCAAAGCCTGCTTTGAGATATTTTAAAGCGATCATCCTGCCTGAGCCCGACGTTTTGCCTGAGCCGATGCCTCCGAAGATTTGTACGCCTTCGACAGCATGACGCAATGTCCAGTAGTTTCGCTCGGATGGCGATGCCAGCTCGATAATCGGCTGATCAAGATCAAACGACTGCATAACCAAGAAATGAAGAGGGTAAAATTATTTGTACAAAGTATCAGATTGGTTTGAGAATATTTTGACCGTTAAATAAGTAACCCCAAAATTATTTAACGGGGACTTCCTTGATTATGAACAAGTTTTCGGAAGTTAGTGCCTAGCGTTTCCAAATAAAGAAGGACTGGAACGGTTCGAACGAAACTTGCTTCAAATCGTAACTGGTGCTCTTAGATTTATATATTGAAGACACGTCGAGTGGTTTTTCGGGAAGCGGGGCAGGGGCAACGAGTTTTTTCCAGCTGACTGCGCCTTCGCAACCCTCGTCGAGTGCTTGCTGCCAGGCTTTGTCGAAACGCTCTTTGTCGCCACCAAAGACGTTTTTTAGCAGATGTTCCTGGTATTCCATTGCATGCCTCCATCTGTCCAGTGCTAATTGTTTGTCTTTTTATATTACCATAAATTCAGTCAATGTCAAGAATTTAAACCCTCCAAGACATGGATAATCAAGATAGCCGAAAGGAGCACTATCCGTTTCCAGAGCACATGGAATATATCGAAGAGATGGTAACGGAAGCGCGAAAAAAGACGGAATTGATCGACAAGGAGCTTGACCGAACGCCTCGCGAATTTAAAGAGCCTGACCCCTACGTGCCGCGTTACAATCCGCCAGGGTTTTTGAAGCCCGCCAAACAAAGCCATCCTGTCAACGTTGTCTACAACCTCGAAAAGCAGAAAGCGGATATCGAAACAGGGATTAATAAGAGGGTTGAGTATGAGATTGGTGCGCTTGGCCTGGATGACGCCACCGCGAACCAATTGCGTGAGGCGACGTTCCACAAAATGAATCCCAACGCATTCGAAGGGAAATCGGATAAGGAAATGGATGGTTTGCGGCAGGCTCCCAAGGACATGAACTACTCGCAAGACTACATGCGGCAGCTGCGAACAAACTTCAGGGCCAAAGAAACAGAAGAGAAATCGACGCTGGCTGCACCACAAGCAACGGAACAAAAGGAGGAAAGGACATTTTCGATGTCGGCAAGGTTTACACAGAGCTTGAGCTATACGAAGGTGCAGGAACAGAAATCAACGGAGCCGAGCAAGTCACCCGACAAAGGGAAAGGCACTCCCGGAAAGGAATAGCCTATTTAGATGGCGGACCGACGTCGCGGGTTTTCGGTTTTTCAGGCGAGGGGGCGTCTTTACTTGTGTTGCCCGGTTTGAGCCAATGCGGAAGCTTGCTTTTCACTTGGTCTACCAAAAATTGTTGGCGGCCATCGCGCATACCTTGTAGGCGCGGGCTATCACCTTCGATTTTTGAGAGTTTCTCCGATAACCCGGACATATGCTGGGCAATCAAATAGCTATCGTTGAAGCCCCTGAGGTATTCAGGGTCGATTTTTTCGTCTTCCATCGTTAGAAAGTATTTCTGGCGTGTTTATTCAGATACTCTTCAATGGAACTACGGTCATATAAGATGATTTTTTTTTGCGGCTGCGAGAAGCGGATTTTTCCTTCGTCACGAAGTTTTTGGAGAGTAGTTTTGGATTTGATCTTTAGAAGCTGCATTGTTTCATCGTCAGATAGCCATTCGTCGTGGCTATTATTTCGGATTTCTTTTAGTTTGGAAACCACTTGTTCTATCAATTCGTAGAACGCCGTATCCTCTAAGCAAATGACTTGCATTGATTTTGAGTCAAGAGATTTATATATTGGACCTTTTGCGTAATGCATTCCATACTTCACGTATTCTTTCTTTAGAAAACAGATCATTACTTTCAACTCCAAAATGTTCTTTCTCTGACTTAGATAATTCCCGAATATTTCCATTAGTCTGCACTTCGTCAATAATATCCTTAACTTCCAACAAAACAGGCTTTATTTGACATGTGCCAGATCTTGTCAAAACAAAAAGACTTTTTTGATTTGGGAATATCTTTACCTCAATCGGAGTGTCAATAAATTTCAATGATAAGCGCTCTTGACTGGTTCTTGTTTCCCACAACTTGACATATCCATCCTCGGAGCAAGATATTATATATCTGCCATCGCGAGAAAAATGAGCCTTGAATATTTGGTCGTAATGCCTTGTGAAAGATTGTTTCTTCTTTAAATCAATGCCCGACTCTGGTAACTCCCACAATGATATAGTACGGTCTCTTGAAGCTGTTAAAATCATTCTTGCTCGATCATTGTACTCTACATAGTTTATTCTATCAGAGTGGGCAGTCGACCTTAATTTGTATTTTATTTTTTTATCAAAATCTATCATCTTATCATTTTTCTCTAATGACTCCCTAGCTATTACCCGAAGTAAGCCATCTTGGCCATATGAAAATATAAGAGAATCGCCTATCGTTCCTGCCTGATATATCCGATAGATATCAGACAGTACTACATTGTAATTGCTTGAATTTACACTCCAGAGATGGATCTCGCCATACCCTGTGTTCGGAGTGCACCTATTGCCGTTCTTCACAGCACAAGCCGAACAGGAAATAACATACAGTTGTCCGTGAATTTTCGTAAAATGGGCGGTTTCAACTAGTGTTTCGTGGTTTCTAGATTGTTTTAGCAAGGTCACGCGTTTTGTTGCAGTATCAAGCAAAAAAACGTAGCACCAGTTAAGTGAAGTAACCAAAAAAATATTTTCATTGTATGGTGACCACTCAACTGAACTTATATTGTCTAACTGCACGGGCAGACGCAACGAATAAGCCATCTTTTCCATTTCGATTATTGATAGACTTTTACTCTGAGCTACTAGAACAAGACGTCCATTCCTAGATATATCCGAAGCCGTGGCCCCGGGGAATTGAAACACTACTGTTTTCTGATCTCTAAACTTCCAAAATCGAAGTTTGTCTTTAATTGTTGTTACTAGATATGAGTTAGATCGGGACATTTCAATTTGTGTTCGATAGTCGACATGCCCATTCAAATTTTCAAGAAGATTCCCCTCGCGATCCCACACTTTAACGGTCTGATCACTAGAAGCGGAAATGATGTAATCGCCGCCACGAGTAAATTGTACGGAATAAACATCAGCCTCGTGGCCTCTGACAAGTTTTACTGATCCACTTTTTACGTTTTTTAATAATATATTATTATCTGCCCGTGCAACTGCGAGCAAATCACCGTTTAAGTCAGCTTGGTATGAATGATAGATAGAGTATGTGGAGTCAAATTCTGGATCGTTGTCTATATTTCCACGAAGAGGTTTGATATCAAGCGTCTCAGAATTGTAAATTATAACTCTATTGAGATCCTTATTGTTATAATATGGGACAAAAATGAGCTTTTGGGTTGTGTCAATGTGAATGTCACTAACGTTTGGACTAAGAGTTCCTATTGATTTTGGTATTAGTTCCCATTTTCCCGCTGTATTTTTGAGGCCTAATAAAGTAAAGTTGTCAATCCACATTATAATAGATCTATTTGATCCGAATTTAGCCCAAAAGATCCTTTGCCCTTTAGGAGACCGATATATTTCTTCAAGTTTTTGAGTAGAAAAGTTAAATAGTTTTACCACATGTTTTCCATTTTCAAGTTCCAGAAGAAGGAAGCTTTCACCTGATGGGCAGAGGCTAATATTAATCAACTGGTTTGGGTTTCTGTGCGATTTAAATTGAGATCCGTTGAATAAATTTCTTATAGAAAATTCACTTTTGGAGGCTGATACAAAATACTTTCCATCGGACGTGTAGCTCGTGAATATAACTTTTGAACTATGCCGAAAGTTCGCCCTGTGACGTTTACCGTTTATATTCCAAAAGTTGACGATACCACTTTCATGACCAACTGCGATCATACTGTCGTTAGTAGATATACTTAGGGAGGATATATTTGAACTATCACTCAGATCGTCAAATTCATTATAAAAATGCACTGTGTTTGAACTATTATATGAATTTATTATACTGCTCTCTGCGGCCCCCTTGTCGTCAGAAAGAAGATAGGCAGCTTCTGACAAACGGAAGCTTTTCGTGTAATCCGTGATTCTCAGAACATTAGCGTAATCTAGTAGAGTCCTTATTTTAGTGTTCTTTTCGGAATAAAAAAAGTATAGTACTATAGCAAGAAGTAGTCCGAATACAAATGCTGCTAGCACGGCCAAAATAATTGAGATCCTCTTTATTAGTAGTTTCCTATTTTCGAGAGCAATTGAACCTTTTATGGAAGCGAACACATCGACCGGAAGCCTATTTTTGAGTTCGTGTAAGTGAGGCTTTATTGAGGATAGTTGTTCGGCGTTTAAAGTACCTTTCGCTGTATACGTGTTTTTGATATGCTCAATAACCTCGGATATTTTCTTTTCTTCCAATGACCGTTTGTTGAAAAGTATGCTCGCAAGCGAGTCATGTTTTAACTCGTAAATTCCGTTGCTATAGTTGATAATTCTAGATTCCTCTAGTTTATCTAGAATATCATGTATTTGCTCTTTTTTCACAATTTAGAGGAGTTTTTTATTATGCAATTCTTCTTTAATAGTATTTTTCATTATGTCGGAAAATGACCGGCCAATCTTGGTTCCGTTCCAGGCAACCATACAATTGAGAACGGATCGAACAAGGGCATGGTCGATCTTCTCTTCTGAGGCTATCGTTTTTATTTGTCTATCCAGCATGTGTTCAAGGACATTATCAAAGTTCCCTACTTTGTTTATAATGTTCATTGAAATATTCGAAGAATTTTTTATAGCAAGATCTTGTAACTCTTCGAGATATACTTGTAGGAACGGTAGCTCAACTATACCACTTTTTTTATCCTTTACATTTGAAACTATCGCTGCTGCGAGGGCATGCAAATTTTCTGGAAGTACTTGTAACTTGTTTTCGATCATTTTTTGAACAACAATTTCGAGGTTTTTGGGACTTATACGCTCAAGCCTTAACTTGTTTCGATATATTGTTGGAATTGATCTTTCAAAAACTTCTAGCTGGCCAAAAAAATCATCTCTAATAACAACAATTATTCTCAAATCAATTTCGGAATTTAATAGAGTTTTCAGGTTTTTTTGAAATTCAATGATTTCGCTGTCACTATTATTAAGGAAAATTTCTTCAAATTGATCGAACACTAAAATGAGTGACTTATAAATGTCATTATAAACACTTCTTAGAAGTCTGGCGATCGGAAAGTCTGGGTATTCGCTTTCTATGTAGGTATATCCCGTGTCTCTTACTGCACGAAATAAAGCTTTTGTTATGTCGCCGACACCAAGCCTTCTGATGTATATAAATTTCCAATCAATTTCCGGAAACTTATTTTCTAGGCCGCATTTTATTAATGATGTTTTACCAACACCACTTGGTCCATAAACTACAGTTAGCCGAGTGGCCTCAACCATCTCGAACAAACTATCAATCTCTTCCTCACGTCCAAAGAAGAAGTCTTTATCCTCTTTTTGGAATGGATCCAAAAATTTAAATACCATGATTATATGTCAAAAAAGAGTATGTTTTTAGTAAAGAAATTTAAATTTTGTTCGTATTCGGAATCAAGTAAATCTTGGTGGATATCACGATAGTGTTGAGATGTATTTCCTTCTCGCATGTCATCGAAGAAAATCTTTCGATCTTTTAGATGCTTATATATGTAGATTATTGGTTGAGCGTTTTTCCCAAATTTCGATCTTGCGCTATTTTTATCCGGAAGTGCTTCCTCTTCTGTTGATTCATTTTGTATCTTATTCATCTCAAAGAAGCTATTCTTATCAATAATAAATGGCCATAAATTCAGGTACTTGGTGTGTTCACTGAAGTTGTCTATGTCTTGAATATTTGCTAGAATGACTGTGCTCGAATATAGTGGTGATTCGAGCTTTAATCCATCTATGTACTTTAGAGGGTGTTCGTTAGCTAAAAGCGAATACTGGTGTAGGTAATATTTGGGTACTTTGTAGTTTCGTTGAACATTTATCGCTCTCACAGCGATTAATCTATATTGCGTAAGAAAATTTAAACTTTTGATTAGAGCGATTAACCCTAGGCGCATTTCTGGCAGTGTCGATTGATTTGAATTGTACAGATTGTGTAGAGATTCAATACTGGCATTGACGGGCGAATAGTCGCGAACATCGAGCACATTCGGTCGCTGCTTTGAAAAATAGTCTGCAAGCTCCAAGTATAGTTCATAGTATTCCATTTCGCCGGGTTTTTGGAGCTTTTTTAATTGTAATTTCAGCTGATTTGGAATTTGACTTAGATCATTGTTAGATATATCTGCGGCGAGGAGAAATGAAATGAACTTAACAATGTTGAGATAGTAGGATCGGCAATGCGAAAGTGAAATTGCATTACGTTGATTTAGTATTTTCTTTAAGACATATGAAACTGGGGTAGGATAAAGATCGAGAAGATTTTTAATTGTTTCATCCGGATCATCTCGATAATTCGCGAGAAGTGTTCTGCATTTTGATCCGTTCACTTTTTCCAAACTTCGGATAATCTCAAATGCAACTGAATCTCTGTCGAAAGGATCCGTCCTCACTGCCAGTGAACAGTCATCGAGATCATAGAGAAGCGGTATTGGGTCGGGACATTTGATTGTTGTGTTTTTATTCTCTTCGTTTACTTTGTTGCGAAGATTATTGATCAAATCGATAATGGGGAGGCTGCTTTGCTTGCTGGCTATGAATTCCTTTATAGTTTCGATGAGATATTTAGTGAACAATGAATGCTCACTATCAAGGGGATATTCAGATGTTGCATTGCGTCTAGATGACACTAGGAATAGTTGTTTTTCTACTTTTGTTTCGGTGTCGATTGTTATGCCCCTCTCGGAGAAGCAAGAGTCAAGAATGACTATTACCGGACGACCGGCAGCGTGTTTCAGCAATCTTTTATAATAGTCTTGGACATCTATGGCTGTATCGATAATATTATCCGGCTCTGTCGAAGCAAGCGCAAGATAATATCGACCATTTTCAACTATCCCGTGCCCAGAGTAGTAGAAAATTACTCCATCGAAGTCCAGGTTATCGAGTTTCTTTAGTTCCTTTGCAAATTGCCGGCGTTCAAGGATTGTATCTCCATGACATACGATGATGTTTTTTTCATCGTAACCTAAGTCGTTGATTAGTATTTGTTGAAGAGATTTTACGTTAGCCCACGCACTATTGAGGGAATGATATTGGTTGTTCTGATATGTCGGTACGCCTACTAGCACTACGGCAGGATTTTTTATATGAAGGGCCATCTAATTAGTTTTAGATATTATTGAGGACTTTTTTTAGCTCTTGTATAATGTCCTGGACATTTGAATTATTTTCGGATTTGACAATATAACTTTTGCCGGTTTTTTTGTCGGTGACCTTTATTTCAAACTTTCTTTCTTTTTTTAGCTGATCTCCGATGGCTTTTGCAAGATAGTCGATGGCTTTTGAAGTGAAAATGATGGTTAAGACGGCTTCCAACATGCCCGCGCCTGCATGTCCTGGTGCGAGAGCCCTTTCTTTTTGAAAGACATGTTGTATATCGTCATTCTTTGTGTCTTCAATATTTCTGACGAGTTTAGCTGCTAGTTCTTTTTCTTCTAGGCTTGAGCTTTCAATAACTTCTATCTCTGCTTCTTTCATTTTTTATTTGTTATATGGTGAAGTCACTCTTTGAGTCGATGGGAAAATCATGCTGTCGAAATATTGCTCTGCCTATTTCTCGGGCCGTTATGATATCGTGCGTGTTACTCAATAAACCAGATATTAGATATTTCATGGTTTCAGGTGAGAGTTTGTCACTGTCGTTGCCTACTCTTTTCAAAATTTGGCCCTGACTACCATCGAGCGTATTGTTGTACAGATCAATTATGATATCCGCTAAGACCTTCACACTATTTTGCTTTGTTTCGTCGGGCCTTTTGAATTGTAGTTTTTCGGTCATCCTATTCTCCCTGGTTGTGTGTCCACTTTAATAAATATTTTAAGAAAGTAAATATTTATTTGATTATTGAGTGTGAAATAGGAGACTTATCGACGTTTTGGAAGTTAGGGATTATTTATTTATGATCAAAGACGAATTATTATTCGGTATTTGTACTGGCTTTTCGAGTCATCGTTATGCTTCCTGCCGAGAATGATCCTAATTATCTATTTGATTTTGAACACAAGCAGCATTGTTTATCTCGGGATAAGTTAATATCGACTTGTGTGTCCTGGCGAGGGGGCACATGCCCATGTGTATTTGAAGCATTTTTATAAACGATACAATCATGGGTGGATTTCTCCCGAAGGTAACCACATTAAGTAGTGCCTGGAGGTTTCTTCGCTGTTGGATATGGATTTGCGTTCGCGTGGTTGAGTGAGTGTCGACTTGGGGTATCTCATCATTTTGAGTACTTTTTGCTGTTTGAGGTCCCTAAGTTACATAGGAGCGACTCGCGAAGGGATTACTAAGTAGTCAATATTGTTTGATGTGGGGAAAGGTGGCAGGGGTACGTTACTAACCAATTTTGGTGTCTTAAAGACAATGACTAATTTTCGATGAAATAGTGCCTATTCACCACCAAGGAGGTCGTGTCTTTCTGAATTGGAGATTAGAACCTTTTTTCGGGTGGCTCGCGTCCACAATCTTCTTATCGATATGTGCCTAAAACACACCGTTCTGGCGGCTGATGGATGTTAACTCAGGATTTCGGAGGCTAAACTCGGGTAGTAGAAACTGAATAGTAGGTAGGAAGCTCTCCAAAACAAACCAGGTTAATTGAAACCTATGTGCTTGACAACCTTAAGGCCTGATCCCAAGTTTTCGGCCTGATCTCTAATCCTGTAGTTGTACCTATGTTGTACCAATAAAAAAGCAGTTACAAACCGAAGTTTGTAACTGCCTGTAATTCAGTACCGGGGACGGGAATCGAACCCGTACGGGCGTTTCGGCCCACAGGATTTTAAGTCCTGCGTGTCTACCAGTTCCACCACCCCGGCAAAGCCAGGTACCGGTACCAGTGAAGAGAAAAAAAGCACCGTCTCCGGTGCTTTGTCCTCTCTGAGCGAAAGACGGGGTTCGAACCCGCGACCTCGACCTTGGCAAGGTCGCGCTCTACCAGCTGAGCTACTTTCGCGTATTTTGTATAACCGTTGTCGATTATTGTGGTGCAAATGTAGGGATGTCTGGTATTTGACGCAAGTTTTTGGCAAAAATATTTAGCAAAAAAATCTCAGAAAAACATTAACAAATTGTAAATCAATTGATCAACGCCTGAAAAAAAATCGAGCGAAAATGGGCGTAGGAGGTGATTTAACCCATTTTGTCTTTTAATGTATTCATCCTTCCGAAACACCTGTAAGGCGCGCCTCATTTACCGCCTGTCAGTTTTCGCCTATCCACTTCATATTTTGCTTACCTTTGCCTCCTTTAACCCGTATAGGCTGAGACTTGCCGGGGCGGCCCCGCTGGAATGGTCCGGTTTTAGTGTAAGTCCGGCCTTCATTCAAAACTAAATTTGCTTGTTCATGTTTTCCAACGAAGTGCTGTTTTTTGGAGGTTTTATTCTGGTGATCAGTGTAATGCTGCTTTTAGATCTGGGCGTTTTCAACAAAAAAGACCATGTGGTCAAGTTTGGTGAAGCGGCTGCCTGGACTGTCGCATGGATAGCGCTGGCGCTGGCATTCTACCTGGTCATTAATACACATGGCGACCTGGTACATGGAATGGATAATTACGGGGAGCTCGAAGCGATTAAAAGCAAGTATGCACCGCACCTTAAGCTCATACCAGGCGATTTCCAGGAAAGCCTTGAAATCTACCGGAAAAATATGTCACTGGAATTTATTACCGGCTATCTGCTGGAATACGCGCTTTCGGTCGATAATATTTTCGTCATAATCCTGATCTTCTCGTCGTTTGGTGTACGGGCCAAATACTTCAAAAAAGTGCTTTTCTGGGGTGTTTTGGGAGCGATTATCATGCGTTTTGTATTCATTTTCGTAGGCTCGGCACTGATGCAGCGCTTCGAATGGATCATCTACATTTTCGGTCTCCTGCTGGTTTATCAGGGAGGCAAGATATTCTTCGAAGGAGGGGAAGAGGAGAAGATCGATCCTGCCAAACACCCGGTTGTGAAATTCGCTGCCAAATATCTTCCGGTCTTCCCGCGTTACGTGCACGAACATTTCTTCGTCCTGAAAAAGGGCAAATGGCTCGTTACGCCGCTTTTCGTAGTAGTTCTGATCGTTGAATTTACCGACCTTATTTTCGCAGTGGATTCGGTGCCGGCAGTGTTTTCGGTTACCAAAGATCCCTACGTGGTTTTCTTCTCGAATATCTTCGCGATCATGGGACTGCGTTCGATGTTCTTCTTCCTGAGTAACATTATGGGGCTTTTCCGCTTCCTCAAATATGGTCTGGGGGTTTTGCTGGTCTTCATAGGCGGGAAAATGCTCGCACACCATTACCTCGAATCCATCGGGTTCAAAACGGTGTATTCGCTGTATGTAATCATAGGTATTCTGGCGGTGAGTATACTGGCATCGGTCGTCGTTCCTGAAAAAAAGGAAGTCGAGGACGAGGTCTTATCCAATAGTTAGGCATCGGGCAGCGTTTTGAGTACCTATGAGCCGGATTCTTAAAGCCTATCTAAAACGACTTACCAATCTTAGTACCCGCAACAAGTCGCTGTTACTCACGAGCTTGTCGGCCGAGCAGTTCCTGGATTTCCATGACCTGGATTTCCTGCTATCGAAGCCTTCGGTCGATTTACTGAAACAGGTAATCCAGGGAAGTGGCAGGGTCGCGTTGTGCGATGTGGCCGACCCGCGTTTGGAGAAGGTTAATGAGGCTAGCAAACGGTTGCGCAAAATATCCCGTACGGAGCGCTTTATCGAAGAGGAACGAGGCTCGCGTGACCTGTATGTAGGCTATCCGTTCGTGAAAGGGAAGCTTTCCGACGGCACGCCTATCCACGCTCCTTTGCTGTTTTTTCCGGTGACGTTACGTATGGACCGTGAACAATGGTGTCTTATCGGGCGCGACGATAGCAACGTAGCTTTAAATCAAAGTTTCGCGCTGGCTTACGGTCATTTCAATGAGGCGAAAATCCCTGACGAGGTTCTTGAAAAGTCGTTTGAGGATTTCCCGAACGATTTTCTTGAATTCAGGACCCAACTATACGAATGGCTGAAATCGACGCCGTTCAAGCTCAATTTTAATCAAGCGCTTTTTGAGGAAAAACTCGTCGCGTTCAGTGGTGAAAAGAGCTCCGACCTCGTTGCTAACGAGCGCAACGGAGAGCTGAAACTTTATCCCGAGGCTATTCTGGGCATTTTTCCGCAGGCAGGTTCATATCTCGTCCCGGATTACAACAAACTCCTGGATCTGGAAGAAGCGGAGGGTTTCCGATTGCCGCTGATCGGTTTAGCCGATGAATCGGATATCGAGCTGGGCGATCCCGAACCCGAAATTCCTGCGCGCGAAACCCGGCAATCCAGGGAAGAGGATGTGCTGACGCCCTTTCCGGTTGATGAATCGCAGGAAGAGATCATCCTGGCCGTTAAATCGGGCCGTTCGGTGGTGGTTCAAGGGCCGCCGGGAAGTGGTAAATCACAGCTGATCTGCAATCTGATCGCCGATTTTACTTCAAAAGGCAAGCGCGTTTTGCTGGTCTGTCAAAAGCGGGCGGCGCTGGATGTGGTTTACCAACGTCTGGCGACTACCGGTATGAAGGATTTCACAGGCCTGATCCACGACTTTAAAAACGACCGCTCGGCGCTTTACAGCCAGATTGCGTCTCAAATTGAGAAAGTAGAGGCATACCGTCAGCAGAATTATAGCCTCGATTCGGTATTTCTGGAAAGACAATTTACCCAGGAAAGTCGCGCGATCGATAAGACGGTATCCGAACTGGATGGTTTTCGCTCCGCGTTGTTCGATGAAACCGAAAGCGGGGTTAGTATCAAAGAACTTTACCTCACGAGCGATCCGCAGGCACCGCACGCCGATATGCGGCCATATTACCGGCAATTCAGGATCGATGCCTGGGATGGTTTCAAAAGGCATTTAAAAACCTATTCCGACTATGCATTCCTGATCCAGCCGGGGCATCCCTGGCGAAAACGGCGGAGTTTCGCTGCATTCGGAATGGCGGAATTGAGGGCAATGGAAAATATGCTGTCGGAATGGCCTACCGCATTTGAAAAGCAAATCCTTGTTTTTGAACAAGTAACGGGTGTTTCTTTCGATAAGGCGTTCCTTCGTAACCGTCAGGAAACAATAGAGCGGCTTACGGATGTCACAGAGCTGGTTTCTGACGAAGCGTCCTGGAAATTGGTGAGAGAATATAACGGCGCGCCTGCAAATGCGCACGAACGGCTCGCGTTGGTGCGTCAGGCGGTGGATGTGATGGAGGGTTTTATGGCTGAGGGCGGCATTGAGATGTCGTTGCCGGCGGGGCATTTGAATGCATTTGAAGTAATGCTCAAAAAGTCGCTTGAAACGAAACAGTCGGCTGTTTCGGGCTTTTTCTGGGATGTTTTTAGTAAAGAAAAGAAAGAAATAGAGCGGGTAGCGACGGCCAATGGCCTCGCGGTTTCCCTGGACCATCTGATACGGCTTGAAGAGCGTCTAAGGAACCGCAGGCAATTGGAATCCTGGCTTCAAAATGTGAGCCTGGGTTTTGATCCGGCATTTATAGATGAGTTTTCGACGGACCGTGCAGCGGAATATCTGTCATTCTTTAAGTCTGCCGAGCGTGCCGCCGACGCAGTTGCGCGTATGAATGCAGGCGTATGGACGAAGGTTTTGCATGAAATCGTGAGTGCAAATACCCAGCTCGACCGGTTTACGGAGACCATTCAAAATCTAAAACAATGGCTGCAAGTATGGGACCGCATGGAGAAAGCGATGCTGCCCTACCTGTTGCCTGAGCAGATTGCTGCGCTGATCGACGATCCCGCGGGTTACAGTGAAGTGTTGCTGGATGCTTTGCGCAATGATTTCGATTCCCTGGCCGATATGGATCGTCTATGGGAAGAAATGACGGAGTCGCAGCGAGGCGCTACGCAGGCGACGCTGGTCAAAGGTGCAGAACTTGGTTTCACAAATGCGAACGAGGTCCTCAGCCTGTTTGAAAATAGCATTAAACTGGCCTGGATAGAGCATATCGAGAGCAAATATCCTGCATTGCGATCGGTAACGTCGCTTAAAATGAAGCAATGGGAAGATCAGATGCAGGGAAGCATTGCATTGAAACAAAAGCTGAGCTCGGATATTACGAGCATCAAATTGCGGGAGGCGACTTACGAGGATGTCGAAAAGAACCGGCTGGGTAATCGTGTTACTTACCGGGAATTAGGACATCAGGTTACTAAAAAGCGGAAAATCTGGCCGATCCGGAAATTGCTGGAAAACTACGCCGACGAGGTATTTGCCCTCATTCCCTGCTGGATGGCTTCCCCGGAGGCGGTGTCGGCGATTTTTCCAATGGAAAGTGGCTTGTTCGACCTCGTTATTTTCGATGAGGCTTCGCAATGCTATGCAGAGTATAGCCTGCCGGCTGCATTCAGGGGAAAACAATGGGTCGTTACGGGAGATAGCAAGCAGCTTTCGCCGAGCGATCTTTACCGGGTAAGGTTCGAGGACAGGACGGAGGACGAGGAGTATTCGGCAGCCATTGAAATCGAATCTTTGCTGGATCTTGCGGGACAATCGCTGGATCACTATCAGCTGACGGGCCATTACAGGAGCCTTTCGCTGGATCTGATTGATTTTTCAAATCGAAATTTCTACAAAAAGAGCCTAAAACTGCTGCCTGATTTCAACAAGATCAACGACCGCGAGCCGGGGATTCAATACCTTAAAACGGAGGGTGTTTGGAAAAACAATACCAATGCAGTTGAGGTGGAAGAAGTTTTACGGCTTATTCGTGAGCTTGCCGAAAGTGGCAAGAGCATTGGTGTGGTGACGTTCAATTTTTACCAGCAAGCAGCTATTCAGGACGCATTGGAGAAAGAAATCGTCTTGCCGGAAGGTCTTTTTGTGAAGAATATAGAGAATGTACAAGGCGACGAGCGCGACATTATCATCTTCTCAATGGGTTACGCAGCGGATGAGAAAGGGCGGATTTCAATGCAATTCGGTACACTGAATATGCAAGGCGGCGAAAACCGCCTGAATGTGGCCATCACACGGGCACGCGAGAAGATCTACTTTGTTACCAGCCTTTGGCCCTCGCAGCTTCAAACCGAGCAGACTGCCAATGAAGGTCCCAAGTTGCTCAGAGCTTACATGGATTACGCATTACAGGTTTCGGAAGGTAAATATGAGCCCACCCCGCTTGCTACCGGGCAATTCCGTTCCGATTGGCTATTAAAGGAGCGGTTAGTGCGACAGAATCCCGCATTTGAGAAAGAACTTCCATTTGGGGATATCACTGTAAAAGAAGAAGGGGCCTACAAGGGTTTGGTACTTACGGACGACGATCTTTACCATTACAGCAAGTCGTCCAAAGAGCCTCACGCTTATCTGCCCCTTCTGTTGCGGCTTAAAAACTGGCCATTCAGGCGCGTTTACAGCCGCGAATATTGGTCGGGAAACCTTAAAAACGGCTTATTATAGTTCCTTAATGCGGATATTGCGGTAAGAAACTTTGTCGCCGTGGTCTTGCAATGCAATTTTCCCTTTGGGAAACGCGCCGAAACCCTGCCAGGTTTTGAACTTGCTGTTGGCAACGAGCTTGTCCCATTCAGCGCCCTGAGTAGGGAAGTCCACCAGTTTTTTGCCGTTCAGCCAGCTTTCGCCTTTTCCACCTTTGATAACAATCCGGGCCTTGTTCCATTCTCCTGCAGGCTTAACAGCAGTGAAATCGGAAGGGGGGAGCATGTCATACAGTGACCCGGCTTTATGGTTGCCCTCTTTACCAGCTTTCGCATCTGGGTGTTTCACATCGTCGAGTACCTGGATTTCCGGGCCTGTGGAGTAGGGGCAGCAGTATTTTTTATCTTCTACTACGTGGTAAATGATCCCGCTGTTGCCACCTTCGGCGATCTTCCATTCCAGTTCGAGTTCAAAATCACCGTATTCTTTATCCGTAACGAGGTCTTTTCCGCCTTTTTCGGCTAGAACTACCGCACCATCTTCGATTTTCCATTGTGGCAGAACTTTGTCCTGTTGCCAGCTATGCCAGCCGTTCAGGCTCTTCCCATCGAAAAGGGTGACCCATTTTCCTTTTTGAGCTTCTGCATCATTTGAAAAGGCCAGGGCAGCCAGGGCGATGACGGATACTTTTCCGAAAGCCTTCCATTTTGTAAAATTCATGTTTCGCTTGTTAAAGTTTTAGTCCACAATATTAAGTACTTTTTGAGTTTTCAAGGCCATATTTGGATCGAAAGTTGGCGGCTCCTATTTTTGGGAGTAGCTCACAATATTCCGACTTCATATCCTCATGGCATCTATATTTTCAAGAATCGTAGCGGGAGAGATCCCTTGTCATAAAATCGCCGAAACAGAAGATTTTCTCGCGTTTCTGGACGCTTTCCCCATTGCGAAAGGGCATACGCTCGTGATTCCGAAGAAGGAAGTGGATTACCTGTTCGACCTTGACGACGAGTTGTATGGCGGCCTTTTCGCGTTTGCGAAAAGCATAGTTCCGGCGCTGGAAAAGTCGGTGCCGTGCCTGCGCATCGGTGTGAGTGTGATCGGCCTCGAAGTACCTCACGCACATGTGCACCTGCTGCCGCTGAATAGCATGGCCGATGCCGATTTCAGCAAGAAAATAAAAACGTCGCAAGAAGAACTGGCGACGCTTGCTGAAAAGATCAGAAATAATTTGTAAGGCTCAGAAAATCGAAAAGTCTTTTCGTATACCCAGCATGAATCCGTACGTTTTGCGGTACAAGTCGCCGATATCTGCTGCGTAAGCACCTTTTACGGTCAGGCCTCCGAGTACATCGAGCTTGGATTGCATCAGGAACATGCCGGAAAATTGCCTGGGTGAACCGAGGAAAGGTTCGAGGTACGCCCCGCTGTTTTCGGAAAAGGAAAATTTGCCCATCCATTCAATTTTTCTGAATAATGTACCTTTCAAGCCCAGATGGAGCATCATTACGCGATTGTTGCTAGTGAAGTTGTCGGCGTAATTAGGCCATCTCCATCTGGTTTGGGAAGTGGGCGGAATGAATGGCGTTCCGATCGTCCGGTCGAAATAGCCCCAGCCATCTCGGACCTGCTGATTGTTGAAATAGTTATCGTGCCCCCTTTTATTCGGGTCTCCAATCACAAAATCATTACCGCCCTGGTTTTTCGTATAGAGCATTTCCAGCACTGCCTCATTGATTTCAAAAAGGGCGCCATACGAGTTTTTTCGCTTGATTCGGGCACCATACAATCCGTCGTTGAGCGTTGTTAAATAGAAAAGCGACCCATCCTCATATACGAATTGTTTGTAAAGCAAAATACTCGCTCCATAGGTTTCGATCTCCATTGCGACGTCAATTGAACCGAGGTGATTTCCGATGCGACTAGTACTATCAAAGAATGTGATATCCTCGCCACTGCCGCCGATGGAGCCGATAACCGCATTGACGTAGTTTTTAAAGCCAGTGGGCATCTGCAACGTTTCACCGTTAACACCCAGATTTTTTTTAAGTTTTCCCCCCCATTGTACCTGGTGGTTGAAACCCCCATAGAGTTTCAGCAACGAATGGGGTTTTCCGATGCGTAAATAAAATGCTTTCTGGTGAAACTTTAAATTTTGGGTAATAGGCCTGCTATTTTCAAATAGCCCATCGGAATAGAATGCCTGGAAAGAAAGCCAGCCTTTTGTCAAAGGTACCGGCACGAACCGTGTTGTCCCGAAATAGATCTTGGGGATAGGTAATGCATTGCCCGACCAGGCGTAGGAGCCGGAGCCAATGGTGGAGTCGGCAAGGCCAAGCGCTTGTTTTTTCCGGCCAACATAGAGTTCCCAATTTTTGTATCGCAGTGTTGCGTGAACCTGCGGAAGAAGAATATTTTTGGTCTGAACAAAATTGCCCACCGCTTCCACACCTGCACCAACGCGCAATTCGTTGCGCGTTTTGTTCTCCGATATCGTCCAGTAATGTTCCAATCCCGCCCGTGCGCTGAGGTTCGGGCCTGTTTTCGGGACGACCCCGTACTGGTTGGACTGGATCCAGAATGGAGTGTACCCGTTGGTACTGCCCATTCCCACGAATTCTACATAATTGGTGGTAGAGTCTGTGTAAATAACAGGTTCCTTGATCTCAGATTGGGAAAAGCCAAGGAAGGGCACCGTTAATAATATGAATAAAAGAAATCTCATAGGTGTGCCCTCACGCGTTGTCCATAATGTGTATAATAGCCAACAAAAATAAGTATAACTTTTCTATTATCATATTGAACATATACGTCGCTTGCTGCTAAGCGGATTAATCGAGGAAGCCGGTTTTACGCAACCCGATCGCTAATCCGTAGGTGTTTGGATATAGCTTGCCAATATCCGACGATAATGCCGAATAAACACTGCAACCTTTCAAGATATTTAAGTTTTTTTCAACCCCCAACCACAATGACACCTGCTGCCTGACACCGTCAAATGGTGTAAGGAACGAGCCTGAATTCCTGGAATAAGTGCCACGGAAAGACAGTTTTAGATTTAGCCACGTGGCGGTTACACCTGTATGAAACGCCCAGAAGCGATTATTATTTGTGAATTCCGAGTTATTGCGGGGTAAATTGCTATCGGTTGAAGAAGATGCGGGGGCCAGGGGCGTGCCGATGCCCGAGCCATAATACGACCAGCCCCGTTGGTAGATGTAGCTGTTGAAATAGTTGGCCCTTTCGAATAATACAAGTTCTGAGATCGGATAGCGGTTGATTTGATTGTGAGTTCCGATTACTTCCAGGAGAAACGAGTGGAATGCAAAATAGGAAGAGCCTTTTGGAAGCGGTTTGGTACGTTTTACGCTCAATCCGTTCAGCCCATCCTCAAAATTGCTAACCTTGAAAAGAGAGCCGGTCTCATAGATATTCTGACGGTAGAGAAAGAAATTCCAATCCTTCCCACGCCATTCGCCACCAATATCGAACGTCCCGAAATGGTTTCCTACTTTTTTGTAATCGAGGGTTTTGCCGGAAATAGTATACCAATAGGCTTTCAGCATATCGAGGCGGTAGAGGGGTATCGTTTCCTCCTCACCGCCCCAAATGGCCTGGTGGTTGGCGCCGAGGTATATGCGGTAAGGGGTCGACTTGTTGCCGAGGCGCAAATAGAGTTGCTTTTGATGCAAATAGGTGTCGGGGATGCGGGCGACGCTGCCGTAATTGATCCCGCTGGCTCCCAGGTATCCGTCGGAGTAGCTAAACTTGATCGAAACGAAATTGTTTGTAAAGTAGAGCGGCCAATAATCGGGAACGGAGACCTGTATCCTCGGATATGGCCGTGCGTTGCCCGCCATGGCCAGCGAACCGGAGGAAAACGTCGTGTCGACGAGCCCGGCGGTCATTCTTTTCTGTCCGGCAAGGATCTCCACTCTGCCGATTTTTACTGCGGCATACAAGTCGGAAAGGAACACATTCGCCGATTTTCCGTAGCTGGCAATGCCCTGAACGCCGGCACTCCATTGAAGCATCCGCGGGTTATGAGGATGGTATACTTTAAATATCCCCGCGTCGACAATACCGAAATTGCCGTTCAGCGGGATGCTTCCGTTTTGGTTGGCATGCTGCCAAAATGGAGTCTGGGCCGTTGCTCCGGCTGCCGTTACCGACGCTTTATAGTATACCGTAGAGTCCTGCGCTTGTAATTCAAAGACGATGAGTAATAGATAAAGGATCAGGCAAATTCGTATCTGGGAAATAGGGAACGACATTAGTAAAGCGAAAAGTTGGTCAGCCGTGGTTATGTTAAAATTTAAAGTTACCAGATAAAGCCGGATTTCCTCCAACTGATCATGAGTGCCATATTCTGCTTGTATAGCTGGCCGAAATCAGAGGCAATACTTAAACCGAAAATATCATTTTTTGCACTCAGAAGGGGCGCCTCGACTCTGAACAAAAGGGATGTCTGCTTCACCAGCGGCCGGATCGGGTAATCGTAAGTGCCAGAATTCTGAGAAAAGCTCCCTTTTAGCAGGAAATTCAGCTTTTTCCAGGAAGCCTCCGCGCCGAGATGATAGGCGATGATCAGGTTGTTTGCGGTGAAAAGCGTCTCCGATGTGAACAGGTTTTCACGCGTGGTTGTCTGAGGGGCAATCATCGGGGTACCAAAGCTTCTCCCACGGTACGACCACCCCTGGTTGTAGACGTAGTGGTTGAAGTAGTTATCCTTCCCGAAAATGCCGTTCAAATAATCGAATATCGCCCCGCCCTGGTTTTTTGTGTAGAGAAATTCAAATAGCAGGGTATTGAACCGGAATACCGGACCGCTTTCACTCTTCTGCCTTCTTTTGAACCGTAACCCGCTTAAACCGTCGGAAACAGTGGACAGGTTGCTAAGCGAGCCGTCCTCGTAAATCGTTTGACGGTAGAGAAAAATATCCCATTTTTTTCCTTTCCACTCCGCAGCGACGTCGATCGTCCCGAAATGGTTACCCACCCGGCTATGGCTCCAAGGTTTCCCGAAGATCACATACTCATAGGCTTCGGCCTTTTTGAGGCCACCGGTAAAAATCTTGTCCTCGCCGCCCCACATGGCCTGGTGATTGAACCCTCCGAATAAATTAAGGCGATGCTTGCGCTTACCCAGTTTCAGGTAAAGCGATTTTTGATGAAGATAAACGTCGGGGACGCTGGTTACGTTGCCATAATGCACGGCTGCCGAGCCGAGAAGCCCATCTCCATAAGAAAACTTGAAAGAAAAGATATCGTTACCGGGAATCAGGTTTACAAAATTGGGCGTAGAAAGCTGGATCTTTGGATAGGGGCGATAGTTCGGGGACATGGCAATGGGGCCCATCGTGAGAAGGCTGTCTCCAAGGCCCATGAATTCCTTCCGCTGACCAATGGAAAGTTCAACAGGTCCTGCTTTGCCGGCAATGAACAAATCCGTAAAGAACGCATCGGACTTCTTGCCTGCATAACCTACCAGCTCAGCGCCTCCCGACCATTGGAAAAAGCGGGGATTGTTTGTGTTGTAGACACGGTGAAAACTGGCGGCGCCTTGTAAAAATGACCCTTTCAAGGGCCGCGTTGCATTCTGATTGGCATGCAACCAGAAGGGGACACCCGCTGTTGAGCCCGCTGCGTTTATTCCGGCGGAATAGAAAAACGTTGAATCCTGTGAGTAACTTTCAGCGCAAAGTGCTGCCGAGAACAGCAGCACATAAAAGAATTTCCTCATTCCAGGACTATTAAGAATTCTACGAGGTGTCAGAGGGGCTACCTGCCTTTCTTGCCGAAAATGACCACGGCTGTCAGGAGTATGATTTTCAATTCCAGAAATAAATTCCAGTTTTTGATATAATACAGGTCATACATTAGCTTGTGGCGCGCATCGTATACGCCTGCTCCGTACGAATACATTACCTGCGCGTAACCCGTGATGCCCGGCTTGATATTGTGGCGGAGGTTATAATAGGGGATGATTTCGTCGAACGTTTCAGTGAAAACCGGACGCTCAGGGCGTGGGCCGATCAGGGACAGGTCGCGTCTGAAAATATTGATGATCTGAGGCAGCTCGTCGATTCGCGTAAGGCGCATGAAAGAGCCGTATGAAAATATCCTCGAATCGTTCTTTTTAGAAAATGAGGCCCCGTTTTGTTCCGCATCTAACCGCATCGACCGGAATTTGATACAGTTAAAAGGCTTGTTGTTCATGCCTACGCGTTCCTGGAAGTAGAATACCGGACCTGGCGATTCAAACTTGATACGGAAGTAGCTGAGTATCCAGATCGGGAATGTAAGCAGGAATAGTATGATTGAAATCGTTATGTCGATGATTTTCTTTGGATAACGAACCCTTCTGCCGAAGGTAGGAACTGTCAGAAGGTTTGGATTGATTTCCGTGACGTCGTCCGGGATATATACTTTTTTGAGGTCTCTCTCGCAAAAATCGTAAACGGTAGTGATTCGTATCGATTTGTTTTTTCGGACTACCAACTCGTAGATTACTCTGTTACGGCGATCATATTGAGGATTGGTAACCAGGTGTATTTTTTCAAATCTGTCGAGCAGTGGCCTTACGGTGTGGTTGAGGAGATAATCGTCGTTATCTGAATGTGGGATCAGGATAATCTCTCTGTATCTTTTCAGGAGCAGAGCCAGGTCATGTTTTTGAAGAAAGTAGTCGTAGCTGGTGACAATCAGGACTTCTTCTGAAACGGCGTTTTTACTTAGAAGCCGGTGAATGTACTTGCGGTCAGATACGTAAGTGTTGCCCATATGTGTGTATTTTATGAACTAAGAAATAGTGTGATTGCAGAATACGCGTGTGTCAAGCTACAAGTTTAGGAATAAACTTTTGAAATACGAAATTATGAACAGGGTCAAATCAAATATAATTTTTGGCAGAGAAGGGCTTTTTTGCTAAAAATTTATATTTGGTGGAGAAGGGGTGAAACTACGTCCAGCAAATATAGGGAAGGATTTAGCGCAAAATATTATTTTACTGTAAAGAATTTTCCCATTTTTTTTTCGTCCCGGGTGGTCCCGACCAATTTTATCGATTTATCACATTTCCTATAATCGCACACCTTCCATATGTGTCCGCACGGTGAAGTTTAGCCAAGCGACTTGTACAACGACAGGTACATCCGGTACATCGCCCCTACGGTGAAATATGCTTCATACGACTTTCTGGCTTCGGCCTTTGCCTGGGTAAGTTCGTCCGGGTTGCTGGCATAATGCAGAATTTGTCCCGCAAATTCACTTGCGCTATTGGCTACTGCTCTGCCGTTCAGTCCGTTAAGTACTTCTCCGATCCCGCCTACATCCGAGGCTATCACGGGAACAGAGTAGCACAATGCTTCAAGGATTGACATCGGCATACCTTCGTAATTCGAGGGAAGCATGAACAAGTCGGCATATTTCAGGAGGCGGTGCGCGTCTTCTGCTTCGCCCAGGCAGTAGGCATTTGCCGGGAGGTCGGCCATTTCGTCTTTGTTGCCTATCCAGAAAAAATGGACATTATGAGGGGCCAGCAATTCCGCCACTTCACAGAAAAGCTCAAATTTCTTTTGTGGCGAAATTCGCGCTATACACATCACTTTGAAACCGGATTTGGACCGGATCATTTCCGCCAGGCGTCGATAACTTTCACTTTGATCGCCGTGAGGGTCGCTTGAATAATCGGTAATGCCGTTATAGATGTAGGAAACATTTTTTTTGATCCCTTCGCTCAGCAAGTTCTGGTAGTCATATTTGCTTACCCCGACAATATGTTTGGCTCTGATCTGAAGCAGGCGTTCCAGATGGAGAAATTTCCTGAACGCGACCCGGATGGAGTCGAAACCGTGAACGGTATAGACGATCTTTTTCCGGGGAAATGCCAGCCGCCCGAGAATCCCGATTTTAGACGAATGCAGGTGGATCACATCGGGCTTGAAAACCTGGTAAAGCCTGCGTAACTCATTCACGACCTTATGCTCCTTGGAGAGGCTGATTGACCGCTGTAACGGATTGATCTTCCATTGGGCTACTTCGGTTGGAAGGACTTTCCAAAGTTCTCCATCCTCCGACGACGCTACCATTACCTCATGACCGTCATTGACAGACTCCCGCGCCAGATTGATCACCACGGATTGAGCGCCACCAAGTTCGGCAAGCGTGATGACATGTAATATTTTCATAATCTCAATAACAATTCCATAGGACCCGTTTCCCTTGTTAAGCGCGACATTAATGCGTGTCGACAGCAAGGCTTCCCTGCAGGACTCCCCGGATACCGCGTATCAGGGATTCCGAATAGGTGCCTACCGTTTTAAAGCCATCGTAACTGTTTGACGAAATCCGGTCGTAAAGATCGGGATCGGCAATCACGGATTCCAGTTTTTTTAAAGATTCACCGAATGCTTCGGTTGTACTAATATCGGCAAAAATAGCGGTCTTCATATCCGTGGCGTAGTTGGGAATTTCACCTACCGCCGACACGAAGCAGACCAGTCCGTTTTGCATTGCTTCTGCCACGCTCATGGCCATTCCTTCATTGGCGCTCAGCTGGATCAGGAAGTTATAATCCCTGAATATTTCCAGCTTCCGGCTGCCATTTACTTCTCCCAGAAACCGAATCCGGCTTTCAAGTTGGTTGGCCCGGATATATTCCGTAACTGATTCCAGCATACCATCGTCCCTGCCATAAATATCGAGCGACGCATTGTACCCGCGGTCGGCCAGGTAGCGGATCGTGTCGACAGCCAAAGGTAGGTTTTTTACGGTGTTAATACGCCCGAGAAACATGAACCGTACATCCTGATTATTGAAGGGCGGGGCTGTTTTAAATTCCGGCGACGGGTTGGTAAAAAACGAGATGACCTCGATGGGCACCGAAGGCTTGAAACGATTGGCTACAAAGGTTGCAGTGGCCCTGGAATCGGTGAAAATCGTGTCGGCATAGCGGATAGCCGCCTGGTTGAATAGCCGGTCGAAGCGGTGAAAAAATGCAGTATTGTGAATAAAAGAGATGAAATGTAGCTTAGGCCTGAGTTTTTTTGCGATAGTCGCCAGCAAAGATGCCCGCCATAACGAGCCGATCATGACGTCCGGGTCGAAGGTTAGTATGAACCTGATCATCTTGGAAATGACTAGCGGGTACATAATTAGCTTGTAGTCGAAAGGAACCAGACATGCTTTTTCCTCGACCGTAAGATGGCTGGTCATGTTCGGGTCAACACTCCCCAAAACCATTACTTTCAGATCAAATTGCCTGTTCAACTCCGGTAGGGCCGATAGCAAGGCTACCTCCACGCCGCCGATCTGCACATCGTGCAGTATGTAAAGTAGTTTTTGTCTTTTCAATGCTAGTGTGTTCTTAATGTGTCGGGTTATTATTTCAATATGCGGTTCCATTGCTCTATGATGCCGCCCAGTTCGAGCGTATGGAGCTTATGTGACTTATATTTCCTCATGCGCTCGCGGAGGCTGTCGTCTCCCATCAGGGTGGCCAGCGATTGCGACATTTTGTTGACATTACCAGCTTCCACCAGAATGCCGTTTTCTCCATGCTCGATCAGCTCTTCCGGTCCGGTATCGCAATCGAAGGCAACAATCGGAAGGTGAAATGCCAATGCTTCCAGAAGTACCATCGGCAAGCCTTCAAATCGCGAGCTAAGACAGTACACGGACGCTTTTTCGAAGTAGGCAAAAACGGCTTTCGTAGCTCCGACAAGTTCCACAGAATCTTCCAAACCCAGTTCGGCAATTTTCTTTTCAATAAGAGGCTTGTCCTCCCCGTCACCGATGATAAGCAGCTTCCATTCTTTCCGAAGTTCTGCAGGTACTCCTCCCCAGGCGTCCACCAACAGGTCAAACCCTTTCTGAAACGTAAGCCTTCCGACGGAAATGACCGTTTTGGATGGATTTTCGATCAATTTTTGCTCATCCAGGAACATGGGGTTCGGGATGTGCACTAACTCGGCATTACGGTACCACGCGCCTTGTTTCCAGAATTGGATATCACGGGCCGTCAGGGTAATGATCCTGTCGGCGAAACAAAGTGCGAGCTGCCGGGCAAAAGACCTGGCCGGAACACCCAGGCTCACCTTGAAATTGAAATGCTCCCACACGATATGCCGGATGCCGGTAAATGCCAGCGACGGGACCGAATAGGTAGCCATGATCGATTCCACCGTAACAAACGTGTCGATATGGTTGCTGTTGACGAACTGCCGGATCCTGTGTTGCGAATAAAGTATCTTACTGATGCCTTTCATATCGTCGATATGCAGGCTGGTTACCTTCACATTCGGCTCGAAGGGAAAGAAAATTTTCCCCGGATCGCCATAGAGGCCCAATACGTGAACGTTATAATTCCTTTTAGCAAGTTCGTTGATAATGACCGAAGCTACACGTTCTGTTCCGCCAACCGCCGAGATATTATAAATGAAAAAGACAATATTAGGCATACGATTTTGTTCTGGTGACCACTTGGAGCACCATATACAGGATTTTGGCTACCACATAAGATACTGTCAAAAATAAGAGGGCCCAGAAGCTTGTATTACCAAACAGCAGAATATCGTCGATAAGGCGGGTCGAGCAACTGATCAGCACCACCATGAAAAGGAACGAATAATAGTTCATATTCAGTGGGTTCAGATTCTTAAACATGCTACGCAGGTAGCCGACCAGCAATCCGATGATCAATGCATAGATAATCCCGCCCCAAAGCCCGAAGAAGTGGTAGGCCAGGTAGTTGTACCGCCCGTTCGCCCCCGATGTCCTGCGGCCGGAATAAAACGCGAACACATCCACACCGATCGGCTCGGGGGGAGTAATCTCGAAACCAAGGTTTTTCAGGATCGTTCCCCAGCCCGGATAAAAAGCATATTTGAAAAATGACGATTCCTGGATGCTGTCCATTACATCGTCGTAGTAGCCCAGCAAAAAAATATCGCCACTCGCCATAAGCCGCAATCCGACCTGCTGGATAGCAGAGGATGCATCGGCACCCACCGAAATCATGACGATTGCGACGGGAAAGCTTAAAAGAACGATTATAAGAGGCAGCGATAATTTGATCGTGCTCATCCTTCCCTGAACTACCATCGGGTATGTGATCAGGAAGTAAGTTACGAAGAAGACCACAATGGCCGATTTCGATCCGCTGGTGGCAATATCGAGCAGCAGTACGAAGCAGATGAACAACTCGAACAGGTTGAACCGTTTTTTGAGGTAGATAATCTTGTAGTAGAGCGCCATGATGACCAATGTCCGGTAAGACAGCAGAAATGCACGGATGATCCCGTGGCCCTCATACGCGGAAACGTGGTTTTCTTCCTTATTGAGGAGTACGACACCGACCGTTTTTAAATTGACAGCTTCGACCAAAACATAGGCGATACAAAGTACGAAAAGGAATATATCGAACTCACTGATGCCCTGGGTCGGGATTTCAACTTTATTTGTATTGCCCCCGAGCTTTACAACAGGAATGTAGGCGGCGATCGTCAGTCCAAGAAAGAGTGCGATTTCAGTCCCTACAAATGACCAGCCATAGATTGGTTTCAGGGCCTCGTCGGAATACAGGAAGTATACGCAAAACGCTCCGCCGGTGAGATTGATAACCGTAAGCAACAACGGATCGAGGATACCCCAATAGATCTTTCGGTAAAGGAAAAGGTAAAGGCACAGAAATCCCGCATAAATAGCCCCGTAATAGAGCCAGTTATCGAGGATCGCCCGTACGAAAAACTCATTTCCCACCTTTCAAGCTGTTTTTTAAATTCGAAAGCTTCACCCGGAACCAGTAATAAGAACCGACCGCACCGCCAAGATTATCGAAAACGATGCCGACTATGTCTTTTTTATGCTGTTGGTCTACATTCACCGAGCTCATACCCAGGTCATTGTATAAGGAAATCAGCTTCGGCATATAGATAAAATGCCCGGCAAAGCGGCTGTATAATTCCAGGTTATAGACGTGATCAGCCGTTAATTTATAGTCTAAGTTATACTTCTTTTGCTTATAAACGGATTTCGGGTAGAAAATGGCCTGGTGCGAAATGTTCCGCAATGCAATATTCCATTTGCTTACTTTACCGGTATAAATCTGGTTACTTTTTTTAAGATAGGTGTTACCGTAATAGATGCCGTCGGCCCGGGTGAGTTCGGCAGCTACTTCTTCGATGATCGTAGGCGATGCCAGTACATCGTCACAGCCAAGGAAATAGACCCAATCGCCCGTGGCGAGATCCAATCCTTTATTCATGGCATCAAAAATCCCACGGTCGGCCTCGCTTTTCCAGAGCGCGATCTGGTCATCGTATTTCCGGACGATATCTAACGTACCATCGGTCGACAGACCATCCAGAATAATGTACTCAATATGATCGTAGGTCTGATTGACGACACTCTTAATGGCACTTTCCAGGTCCTTCTCGCCGTTCCTGACAACTGTAATAATCGAAATTTTGGGATACTGCATGACTTAATTTTTACGGCAACTTTCTACTTCCCTGAGAAAGTTGTCGCGATATTTTGAAATCGTGAAATTTTGGAAAACATGTTCCCGTGCGCGTTCGGCTATGCCCGCGTACAGGGACTGATCGTTGAGTAACCTGTCCAATTCAATGGCAAGGCTGCGTTCGTCGGATCGATAAAGCAGGCCGGTTTGCTCATGCTGGACGATTTCACTGGTACCGGCCGAATCGAATGCCACCACCGGAACGCCATACATCATTCCTTCGATCGTCACGCGCCCCAAGGCCTCATTGGGAGAGCACATGAGCAGCACGTCGAGACGCCGATAAATGCTTTGAATATCTTTGGTAAACCCCGCGAAACTGACATACTCACCTATTCCCTGTTCTTCAATATAGCTTGCAATTTCTTCATAATAAGCCGGATCACCAATTTCGCCGACAATTTCCAGCTTAATGGAAGTCCCTTTTTTGAGAAGGGTATTCACCGCTTTCACAGCCGTCATTTGTCCTTTGGCGGGATCAATGATGCCCACGATGCCTGCCAACGGTGTTTCATTCCGGGGGCGCGGAGCGTTGGCGGGAAGCGCGTCGACCAACCCGTTGTAGATTACCACGTGCGGCGCACTGACACCCGCTTCGATAACCCTTTTTGCCGCAATGCTCTTTGAAATGCAGATGATGCGTGCTGCCTTATTGGCCCAGAACCTGAAAGACGATTTTCCGAAATTGTATTTCAAATGGTAATCCTCATAAACAAACTCCCGGATGTGCCACAGATGTTTGCGGCCCGAAAAGAAGGCAACGAGCGCCCCCAAAAAAATGACCGACGAATTGGTATGGACCAGGTCGATTCGTTTTTTAGCGACCAATGCCGCGATATATAATGCTGCCGCAATATTGAATGCAAACCTTTTAATGCTGTGAAACCATTGCGGAAATCTCGGGACTTTGTGAATATCGTTGGCAAAGGTGACAACCCTGAATTCGATGCCGTTGTTGGCTAGTTCTTTTACGAAGTCGCCGTCTTCCAGGCATATAACCCACCAATCGATTTGGTCGCGGGTGGCGGTTAGCAATGTCAAAAGTGACCTGTTCGCTCCGTAAAGTGTTCCGTAGTGGCTGAATGACAGTATTTTAGGTTTCGAATCCGTCTTCATGACTTGCTTTTCAGAGTGCTAAGCTTTTTGACATAAGGCTCAATCAAAGGAAAGTTGAAAACGGCCGTAACCAATCCCATGATACAAAGCTTGATCCCCAGGGAGATAATCAGCATGGAAGGTCCGGCAGTCCAATCTTTGGCGAGGTTTGCCTCGGCGAGGTAGGCGAGGATCAGGACAATTAAGGACGGGATCTGCCGCGCGAGCATTGCGTAAAAATTGAAAATGCTCTGTTGCAGGACGGTGTTGATCAGCACATAAAAAATGACTGCAAAGTTGAGGTAAAAGGCAATGACGAGCAGAACGGCAGTCTGTTCCAGTGATTTGAAATACAAGACACCAAATAGTATGGAGACGATCATGATCGCGCCGCAAAGCAGACCGGCAGTAAACAGCAGATCAGTTCGCCCTGCCGCCTGATAAATGGAACCGCTGCTGGACATGATCATCTGAATCCAGATAGATATGCTTAGTATTCGGAGGATAGGGACAACTTCCGTCCATTTTTCACCCAGGAATATATGGATGATTTCCGGCGAGGAGAAATAGATGAAAACCGATATCGGCAAACCGAGGATGGCCAGTACTTTCACTATTTTAATATACTCCTGAAAAATAACGGTTTTGTTGTTCTGGTACTTTGCCAGGATCGGGTGGATTACCGGGGTGATCACATGTGTAAGATTGGACACCGGGTACATCATCAGCTGGTAGGCCTGGTTGTAAAGGCCCAGGCCGGCATTGCCGATAAACTTGCCAACGAGGATATTATCCAGATTCCGCGAAAAGTAGTTGACGCAGTTGAATGCGAACTGATAGGAAGAGTATTTGGCGACTCCCCGGATGCCTGAGAACGAAATACCCGATTGTATTTTCAGCCCCGAATTGGCAAAATAAAGCGCAAAGACGAGCACACTGTAAGCTATCGAGCGCCAGACGATGGAGTAGAAACTGAAATGCTGATAGGCCAGCGCAATGGCCAGCGATCCGGTCAGAAATGCACTACCGACCTCGATGAAACCAATGGTTTTAAAGGCCTGTGTCTTAATGAGCATGTTCTTGGGGACGATCGACAGCGCACTGAAAAATACCTGAATGGCGAGCAGCTGACTGATGGGGATGTAGACCTTGTCGTCGTAAAAGGATGCGATAGGATAGGAAAGCAATACAAATGCAATCGCCAGCACAACGCTGATCAGGACGCTCACTTTAAATATGTCCGAAAAATCCTTGTTGGTAAAATCCTGTTTCTGGACAATTGCGGAGCCCAGCCCGATGTCGCTAAGGATGTTGAAGAATGTAATGAAAACCGTGACGACCCCGACAATTCCGAACTCAGCAGGAGAAAGCAGCCTGGCCAGTACCGAATTGACAACCAGCCCCAGTAATATTCCGCTATACTTCGTGATAAATACGATGATCGCCCCCCTCTTGATTTCCTGCTGAACTTTCATCGACCAGTTATATTTGAACGAATTTCAGATGGGTGGCAATGAACGGTGCAGGTACCTGCGAGGCAAACGGGGAATTCAAAATACTAAGCATGTGTACAAAGTTGAGTATAGGCGCACTGCATTCTTACTCGTTTGCGCCCGAAACGATCTTCTGTATTACCTTTTCTTTAAAGATGATGATATATAGAAGGGTAAAGAAGCCTCCGAGAAAGCCCCATATCAAACCGATGCGCAACCTTTTCGGACTGCTTTTCACCAGCGGGACTTTCACAGGTTCGAGAACTTTGAAAACCGGCCGCTCTTCTTTCACATTAACTTTGGCTTGCTCATATCTTCTTACAAGATCGCTGTACAGCGATTCCGACAACACATATTCAGCCTGCAACCGTTGTTCCTCGATTTTGGCAGTGTTTGAAAAAATGTTTCTGTTCTGGTCGCGGTAGCTTTGGAGCGCATACTCGGCCGTGCGGAGCCTGGCTTTGGCTTCTTTTACACGGTCGGCAAGCAAACTCTCGCGCTGGCTAGCTTTGGAAGACCGGTAATCTTCTACGTAGTCGATCAGGTACTTCTGAGCCGCTTCCACGACGATCGCCGAAACAAAGGGATCAGCCGTTTCTGCGCTGATCGCGATTACGCCGCTTTTTTGATCTACTTCGGCTGAAAGCAGGGAAATCGCACCGGCGATATGGGATTGCTCCTGAAGGGAGTAGGAAAGGATTCCCTCTTTATGGAGTTTAACCTCCTTTTTGGGCGTTTTGGGTGAAGAGGAGAACAGACCGGAAAGCAGTCCGGGTTTCGCCTGTGACTTCATAAAATCGAGGAGCGTTTTATACGATTTGTTGTCCTGGTCGACGACGGGCTGTTTGAGTAGATATTCACCAAACGGCGAGCTCTGCATGATAGTCGGGTAAAGGTCGGGTTGGAGCTTTTCCGCACCATCGCCATTAAGTCCTGCGCTCAGCAGCGAGAACGACCCTCTTTTTGAAGTACCGTATTCAGGCAGCAGGCTTACTTTTGCTTCGTACTTTTTGGTGAGTGTGAAGCTGTACAGCACGCCCGCTATCAGAGAAAGGATCGCGATCAGCATCAGCATTTTGATATACTTCCCTACAAACAGGATGATATCGGTAAAACGTATTTCCGAAGCATCGAATGATCTCTCCTTGCTGTCAGCTACTTGCGGCTTTTTTTCTGGATGGGATATCATGGTTAATTATCTGCTCAGGGTAATTGCCGCCAGGGTGACTGTACTTACAATCGATGCGATGAAAGAGAACAATGCGATACGTTCGCCAGGTGTTTTCTGACGTTCCGGCTCGTTCACCTTCACCGGCACGGTTACGACTGCACCCGGTTCAACTTTGGGGAAAGATCTGAAAAACAGGAAATTTTTCGTTCTGTGGGTCCGGCCGTTGGGATAGGACACATAAACACGCTTTTTCCAGCCTTGCTCGGTATAACCACCCGCCTGTGAGATATAATCATCGTAGCTGAACTTCGAATCGAAATTCATAACCGACGGGTTGTGTACGCCGCCCTGGATGCGAACTGTTTCCAGGCGTCTCGGGATGATCAGCGTATCGCCGTGCATCAGCAACAGGTTTGATGCAAGTGACGGCTTATTGATGATTGCTTCAATATCGACGGCAATCAGCTCCTGGTTGCGGTAGAAGCGTGCACCGGGCAGATATGCTTCCGACCGCAGCCCGCCTACTTTATCGAACAGGTCAGAAATACGTTCGAAATTATTGATAATGGTGTAATTGCCCGGATACCTCACCTCACCCATGATCGTAACTGCTTTCTGGGCTTCATAGCGCGGCGACTTGCGCACTACAATAATGTCCTGCGGTTGCAGTTTGAACTTCTGGTCGTCGGGATTAAGTACCAGGTTATCGGCCACGTCGATTGAAAAAATGCGGACGTTCTGCGAAGACGGCAGGTCGAGCGTATCATTCTTCACGCGACGCGATACTTCAATGCGATAGGGGATACCGCCCTCGGTATAGCCACCCGCCTGGAAAATAAGGTCGGCGATGGTAATGTCTTTGTAATAATAGTAGTTACCAGGGTTGATCACTGATCCTGAAATGGTCAGAAACGTGAATTCCTTAAGGTCTTCTACTGATTTGATCGTCAGGATGTCGCCTGCGAGCAACGGAATATCCGCTATTTCGCCGTTAACGAGTTTCCGGAGGTCTATGGCCACGATACCCGTTTGGGTCTCGCCGCTGGATCTTTCCAGAATGGCCCGGTTCAGGAATGCGCGCGGGCTCAGGCCCTGGGCCGCCTGTATCAGTTTCAAAACCGAATTACAACGCTCTTCCAACGCGTATGGGCCGGGTAACGTAACTGCGCCACGAACCTCTACCTGGTTGGCCACCACATCCAATATCCGTTTTACATTGAAAATATCTCCATTTCTGGGGGCGAATGTTTCGATCTGAACGGAATCGATGCTCCCGATCATGTAGTTGGTACCGGTATTACGCTGATAAGTGAAAGTCTTCGTGTATGCTTCCGGGGTGAAACCGCCGGCGTAACGGATAATGCTTGCGAGGTTCTCGCCTTGTTTCGATTCAAAAATCCCCGGGCGCTTTACCTGCCCGTTCAGTTCTATCCTCGTTTCAAATGGTCTGATAAGGATGATGTCCTGATCTTGCAAGGCGACATTGTCGCGCAAGTCGGCGTCGACCAGGAACTTGTAGAGGTCGATTTTTCTGAGGATCTTGTTGTTCCTGATTACTTCGATGTTGCGGTATGAACCGTTCAGGCTTGGCCCGCCGGACAACGAAAGCGCGTTAAATGCAGTCGCGAGTGACGATACCGTATAAGTGCCTGGGCGTGCAGCCTCACCGGTGATCATCACGTGTATGCTGCGCACATTTCCGAGCGTAATGGACGAATATGTTCCAGATCCCGGGCGGTTCAATGTCGAATAAGCCTGGCGCAAACGGTTCACAATGCGTTCGCTCGCTTGTTCGATCGTTAACCCATTGACATACACCGGCGCAAGGTTGAGCATTTTTACAGTTCCTTCCGGGCTGATCTTCATGCGGAAGTTATCCACCGCATTGCCATAAATATCCACAACGATTTCATCTTCGGGCCCGAGAATGTAATTCCGGGGCGTCGCGATGCGCAGGTTAGGCTCGAATGTGGAAGTGGCACGGGCAAAGAAAGCCGAGCCGAAAGTGCGGCTCAGGCGACGGTTTCTCGAACGGCCTGAATTGGTGGAGTCACGCTCGTTGTTGGCTTCGTCTTCCAGTTCGTCCGCCTCGTCCTGGTCCCTGGTTTCGTCCAGTTGATCCCGGTTCGGGTCGTTGGTTTGCTTCTCATTTGGCCGTTGTTGCAGCCGTTTGCGCATGGCAGATATCTGATCCAGTGTATAGCCTCTTTGCAACGCAGCTCTTTCGATGTCCATATCCGACATCCCCGCCGACTTAGCCTGATTATAAAAGTCGACTGCCTGCTGGTTGGTTACCTGTGACGGGTCGATTTTAGGCTGTGTCGGGTCCGTCGTAGGAAGTTGAGGAGAAGTATTGTTCTGAGCAAAAACCCCGATGTTGGCCAAGAGGAGCAACAACATGAAGGCATTCCTGAAATAATTTCTTACAAAGGATTGATAATGCATGCAGTGTAGTTTAATTACAATCAGGACCGATCCGTTTCCGGATGGTCCTGCGGTTAAATTTAAAATATGCTCGGGGCAAATCTACGAAATCTTATTTTATTTAAATTATCAGGCAGATCGATCCTGTTTTGGCTACGAATTCGCACCCTCTACCCGAATTGCCAGCTCTTTCAATTGCCCTTCCGATATCGTCGAAGGCGAATCGATCATCACATCGCGACCGGAATTGTTCTTAGGGAATGCGATGAAATCCCGGATCGAATCCGCACCGCCGAAAATAGAGCAAAGCCTGTCAAAACCAAATGCTATACCGGCGTGAGGAGGAGCTCCGAATTCAAATGCATTCATCAGGAAGCCAAATTGCTCCTGCGCTTCTTCGGCCGAGAATCCAAGGATCTCGAACATTTTCCGTTGCAGCTCTTTTTCGAATATCCGCACAGAACCTCCGCCCACTTCAACGCCGTTGATCACCATATCGTATGCATTCGCCCTTACCAGGCCCAGATTTTTATCCAGCAGTTCTATATCTTCCGGTTTCGGGCTGGTGAATGGATGGTGCATTGCAAACCAGCGGTTTTCTTCTTCTCCGAATTCGAGCAGAGGAAAATCGACTACCCACAAGGCACGGTATTCGTCAGGGTTGCGTAGCCCCAGGCGTGAGCCTATTTCAAGTCGCAGCTCATTGAGTTGCTTGCGCGTTTTATCGCCCTGGCCTGAGAGGATCAGCAAAAGGTCGCCCGGCTTGGCATCGAACGCTTCTACCCACTTTTTAAGCTCTTCTTCTGTATAGAATTTGTCAACGGACGATTTTATCGATTCATCGGTATTGTAACGAACGTACACCAACCCTTTCGCTCCGATTTGCGGGCGCTTGATCCAGTCGGTCAGCTCATCAACTTGCTTTCTTGTATAAGCCGCGCAGCCGGTAGCATTGATACCCACTACAAGGCCGGCATCATCGAATACGCCGAAGCCTTTTCCGGAAGTAAGGTCCTGGTCTTCGCCTTTCAGTTCGACGAATTGCATATCGAAGCGGATATCCGGCTTGTCGGACCCATAGAGACGCATGGCGTCGGCGTAGGTCATGCGGGGAACAGTCGGCAGGTCGATGCCCTTCACTTTGGCGAAAAGCTCGCGGATCATGCCTTCAAATGTATTCAAAACATCTTCCTGGGTCACAAACGACATTTCGCAGTCGATTTGGGTGAACTCGGGCTGACGGTCTGCGCGTAAATCCTCGTCACGGAAACACTTCACAATCTGATAGTAACGGTCGAAACCGGCCACCATCAGAAGCTGTTTAAATGTCTGCGGAGATTGCGGCAATGCATAGAACTCGCCGGGGTTCATACGGCTTGGCACGACGAAATCGCGTGCCCCTTCCGGCGTCGATTTGATCAGTACCGGGGTTTCTACCTCGATGAAGTCCAACTGATCGAGGTAAGCGCGGGTATACCGTGCAACCTGGTGGCGCAATTGCAGGTTTCTGCGCACGACGTTCCTGCGAAGGTCGAGGTAGCGGTACTTCATACGGATATCGTCGCCGCCGTCTGTTTCGTCCTCGATCAGGAAAGGAGGCAATTTCGCGGGGTTTAGAATGTTGAGTTCCGCCACACGGATCTCGATGTCGCCGGTAGCGATCTTGTCATTTTTCGACAGACGTTCGATCACCGAACCTTTGGCCGAAATGACGAATTCGCGGCCCAGTGAGCGGGCAGTTTCCAACACATTTGCGGGGGTTTTGCCCTCTTCGAAAAGAAGCTGGGTGATGCCGTAACGGTCACGCAGGTCGAGCCAGATCATGCCTCCTTTGTCGCGGACGCGCTGAACCCAACCACACAATACAACGTCTTGATTTACATGTCCTAAGCTTAATTCCCCGCAGGTATGTGTACGTAACATATAACTATTTTAATACTGATATAATGAAAGTCGCTGATAATAAATGCCGCAAAAGTACGTATTTTTAGCAAATCTAACATGAAGTGTTTTTTATGAAAGTATATGACAGTGTGGCCGGACGAGTGGGGCTGGTTCTTTCTTCACTTGTTTTTTGTGTAACCTGTTCATGTGGCGATCCCGAGCCGGCGCCCGGGGGAAATGGATTGTCGGACCAGTTCGAAACTACCCCCGAACAATTCCCGATAGCAACTGGCATTATCGATGAGGCGTCGGGTCTGGCGGCCAGCGTAACCCTGCCCGGCTACCTCTGGACGATCCAGGATTCCGGTCAGCCCAATTCACTTTACCTGATCGGCAAGGATGGGAAAGCCATTAAGGAATATAATGTACCCGGCGCCCACAACCACGACTGGGAGGAAGTAGCCGTAGGTCCCGGACCTGATAATGGCGTGTCGTACGCCTACATTGCAGACATTGGCAACAATAACCAGCCGGTAACCACCACCAATGTCATTTACCGGATTCCCGAAATTACCGGTATGGACGGTTCTTTCAGCCAGAATGCATTACAAAAGATTACTTTCAGCTACCCCGACGGCCCGCGTGACGCCGAAGTATTGATCGTGGACCCGGTTACGAAGGATATTTTCATTTTGTCGAAGGAAACGCCGAATACCAATATTTACAGATTGCCATTTCCGCAGTCGACCGGTGAAGCTGTTGTTGCCGAGAAACTCGGTTCAGTACCGGGCGTGGTAATGGCTACGGCGGGTAGTATTTCCAAAGACGGAAGCGAGATTGTCGTCCGCACGTATCTGGGGGTATATTATTGGAAAAGAAGTAATGGAGAAACTGTCGCCCAGACACTCGTCAAATCCGCTAACAAAACTTTGACGGTTGCGCTTGAACCGCAGGGTGAGGCGATCTGTTTTGAAAACGAAAGCAAGGGGTTCTACACTTTGAGCGAAAAGGGAAATGCCGCCAGCGTATCACTGAATTTTTATAAGAGAAAATAATCACAAGCTATGATCAAAAATCTACTCTGCGCAGCACTTATCGTGCTGGCCCGGCATGTTTATGGACAGGTTGCTTCCGATGAGCAGTACATCCGCGAAAATTATTCGAAAGCGGAATACGATATTCCGGTAAGGGACGGTGTGAAGCTCCATACGATCGTTTACTCGCCCAAAGATGCTTCGGCGGAAAAGAAATATCCCTTTTTAATGCAACGCACGTGTTACAGCGTGGCCCCATACGGTGCAGACAAATACCCGCCACGCCTGGGCCCAAGTCCGGCACTGATGCGCGACAAATTCATATTCGTGTATCAGGACGTCCGCGGTCGCTACCTGAGCGAAGGTACCTGGACGAATATGACCCCGCATATAGACCAGAAAAAAGGCAACAACGACGTCGATGAGGCATCGGATACTTACGACACCATTGAATGGCTGCTCAAAAACGTCGCGAACAACAATGGCAGGGTAGGGCAATGGGGCATTTCTTATCCTGGTTTCTACACCACAGCCAGTGCGTTGGCCGGTCACCCCGCATTGAAAGCATCGTCACCCCAGGCACCGATCGCCGATTTCTTTTTTGATGATTTCCATCACAACGGCGCATTTACCCAGGGATATTACCTTACATTCCCGGTTTTCGGCATTAAGCCTCCGAAGCCTACCACGGATTCCTGGTTTGTAGGCGAAATGTTCACGCCGAAGCCGGATGGTTACACATTCAACCTGGAAATGGGGTCTTTGAAGAATTTTGATAAATACTATTCGCAGAATTTTTACTGGCAGGAGACCGTCAACCATCCTAACAAAGATGAGTTCTGGAAAAAGCGTGACATTCTGCCGCATTTGAAAGGCGTGAAACATGCTTTCATGACCGTGGGCGGCTGGTTCGACGCCGAGGATTTGTACGGTCCTTTGAATACCTATAAAACACTTGAAAAGAACAACCCTTCTATGTACAACACGTTGGTGGTAGGGCCGTTCGGGCATGGCCGATGGAGCCGCGAAACCGGGCATACTTTGCACAACGATATTTATTTCGGAGACAGCATCGCCACATTCTACCAGAATAATATCGAAGCCAAATTCTTCAAGCATTTCCTGAAAGAAGCCGGTGACGGAAAGACCGGTTTGCCGGAGGCTTATTTGTTTGATACAGGTAAAAACGAATGGAAAACCTTCGATAAGTGGCCGGTAGCGAATGCTGAAAAGCGTAAGCTGTTTTTTCATTCAAAAGGCAAACTGGATTTCGATGCGCCTAAAGAAGGTAAATCGGTGACCGAATATGTGAGCGACCCGTCGAAACCGGTGCCGTACACGGCTAATTACAAGCAAATGTCAGGTTTCACACCGTTCGAATACATGTCGGAAGACCAGCGCTTCGCGGCCACCCGTCCGGATGTGCTCGTTTTTGAAACGGATGTGCTGACTGAGGACATTACCCTGGGCGGCGAGATCAATGCTTTGCTTAAATTCAGCACCAGCGGTACCGACGCCGATTTCTTCGTGAAACTGATCGACGTGTACCCCGACGACGAAAAGAACCACGCCTACATGCCAGATCCGAAAGTGGTGCTCGCCGGCTACCAGCAAATGGTGCGCAGCGAAGTAATGCGCGCCCGTTTCCGCAACAGTTTCGAGAAGCCCGAACCGGTTGTGGCCAGCAAGGTAACCGACCTGAAATTCCGTTTGCAGGATGTGTTGCATACCTTCAAAAAGGGTCACCGCATTATGGTGCAGGTACAGAGCACCGCATTCCCACTCTTCGACCGGAACCCGCAGAAGTACGTGGAGAACATTTATAAGGCGCAGGATTCGGATTTTACCACTGCCAGACACACTATTTATCATCAGGCCGATGCTCCAAGTTCGCTGGAAGTGGAGATCATTAAATAACGGCCGTTTTCATGGATTCAAAATTTTTTCTGATGACTTTAATGACAGCATCGGCATTGTCGGAACCAGGCAATGCCCAGCGATTGGAATATCCTGAAACCAGAAAGCAGGAGCATTATGACGAGTATCATGGCGTGAAAGTGGCCGACCCCTACCGCTGGCTCGAAGACGACCGCTCCGAAGAAACAGCCGCTTGGGTAGCGGCGCAGAACAAGGTTACATTTGGCTACCTGAATGCAATTCCTTTCAAGCAAAAGATATTTCGGGACCTCGAAAAGGCCTATAACTATCCCAAATATTCCGCCCCCAAAAAGAAAGGGGAATATTTTTATTTCTACAAGAACGATGGCTTGCAAAACCAGGCCGTATTGTACCGCCAGAAGGGCCTGGACGGTGCGCCGGAAGTGGTGATCGATCCGAACAAGCTTTCGCCGGATGGTACCACGCGGCTTACCGTATTCAGTTTGTCCAAAGACGGGGCATATGCGGTACTAGGCTTCTCGAAAGGCGGCTCCGATTGGCAGGAATACCAGGTAATGAATATGAAAGACCTTTCCATGCTTGCCGACAAGGTGGAATGGGTGAAAGTCTCGGGCGCCTCGTGGCAGGGCGACGGCTTCTATTACAGTCGCTACCCGAAACCGGATGGCAGCGCGTTGGCCGCCAAAAACGAAAATCACCAGGTGTTCTTTCACCGCATTGGTACCGTGCAGGAGCAGGATAAGCTGGTGTTCGAAGACCCTGCAAACCCGCAACGCTTCCATACCGTGGGCACTACCGAGGATGAGGAATATGCAGTCCTGAGCGTGAGCGACCGTGGGAAGGGCAAAGATGGTAACGGGGTTTGGGTATTGAAAAAGGGTGAAAGCCGTTTTGTACCTATTCGCGAGGAGATCACCGACGCGAGCTTCAGTATTATCGAAAACCTGGGCCCGGATTTTCTGATAGAAACCAATGACGATGCGCCAAATGGGAAGGTAATGCTCTTCAAAACGGCTGGCCGGACCTGGGAAACGGTACTGCCCGAGCGCGAGGAGCCGCTGGAATTCGCACAGCTGGCGGGCGGGAAGCTGTTTGCGTCCTATTTGAAGGACGTAACCTCGCGCACCTATGTGTACAACCCCGCCGGTGTTCTTGAAAGTGAGATCGAAATGCCCGGACTGGGTTCAGCCGTAGGCTTTGGAGGTGATAAAGAGGATACATTCGTGTTTTACACATACACTTCGTTCAACTACCCGTCGACGATCTTCCGGTATGACATTTCCAACGGGAAAAGCAGCGTTTTCCGCGAGCCCGAAGTGGCATTCAAACCGTCGGATTATGAAACGAAGCAGGTTTTCTACACAAGCAAGGACGGAACGCGTGTTCCTGCATTCATTACTTATAAAAAAGGGCTAAAACTGGACGGCACCAATCCGACGATACTCTACGGTTATGGTGGCTTCAATGTCAGTTTGCCACCTGCGTTTAGCCCTACCCGTATACCTTTTTTTGATCAGGGCGGTGTGTACGTTCAGGCCAACCTGCGAGGGGGCAGCGAGTATGGCGAGAAATGGCACGAGCAGGGTATGAAGCTCAAAAAGCAGAATGTGTTCGACGATTTCATCGCGGCTGCTGAATATTTGATTCGTGAGAAATATACCTCACCGGAGCGCCTGGCCCTTCAGGGTGGTTCCAATGGCGGGCTCCTCGTAGGGGCGGTTATGAACCAGCGCCCGGAGCTTTTCAAAGTAGCGCTCCCCGCTGTGGGCGTGATGGATATGCTTCGTTTCCACAAATTTACCATCGGCTGGAACTGGATCGCCGATTACGGAAGCAGCGATAATGCGGAGGAATTCAAAGTCATCTATGGTTATTCCCCGCTCCACAATATCAAATCGGGCGGCCATTATCCCGCCACGATGATCACCACCGCCGACCACGATGACCGCGTAGTCCCCGCGCATTCATTTAAATATGCGGCCGAATTGCAGGCAAAAGCAGGAAGTACTTCTGCCAACCCATTACTGATCCGGATCGATACGAACTCCGGTCATGGCGCCAGCAATACCAAAAAGGCGCTCGAAAGCCAGGCGGATATTTACGCCTTCCTTTTCCGTAATATGGGGCTCACCTGGAAGTGATTGACAGGCAGCAGAAACTCCGATATTAAGCTTCAATAATTTTTTGTAACCGATGTGCGATTTTGTCGCGCATTCGGTTACATTTGTATATACAATATTCTTATAGCCCCGGCAGCTCCAGTTCTGTCGTTTTTGGCACCCGCTCAACGTTTTTTTAGGAATTACTTAACCGTTTTAGTAACGCTATGAAAAGATGTCTACTTGGGCTGTTGTGCCTTTTTATTTCAATTCAATCATTTGGTCAGACGCTGGAAAGCGATCGGTTGGCGTTGGTGGCGATTTACAATGCTACGAGTACCGGTATCAATGAAATATACGGCGAGCCTAATTTTAATGACATCACCGACTGGAATATTCCAGGTGCGCCAGGCGATAGCCCTTGCGGCTGGACAGGTGTTACCTGCGAAGGTGGGCGCGTAACGAGGCTCGACTTATCCATGTTTCAAGTAAATGGCCCACTGGCACCGGAGGTTGGGAATCTCAGTGAGCTGAAATATTTGAATATCCAGCAAGGCGGCGCCGAATTTTATCCGATGACAGGTAACATCCCTGCCACTTTAGGAAACCTTCAAAAACTAGAACACCTCGAAATGCGTGGGAACGTGTTTACCGGAACTAATATGGAAGTTATCGGGTCGTTGACGAAGTTAACTCATCTTGCATTCGATACACCTCCATCCTGGACGATCCCGAACAGCTTTCAAAATCTTATTAATCTCGAACATCTGTATTTTGGGATAGCAGGCGGTTGGGCTTGGTCGACAATGGGTTCGATTGGTAATATTCCCTCATTTTTTGGAAGTTACACCAAGCTGAAAACGCTTTCCATGCCTTGGGCCGGGGCGTCGGGGCCTATTCCTGCTTCCCTCAATAACCTGACCAACCTTACGGTGCTGGATTTGTCCAACAATAACCTGACAGGCCCTATGCCGGATCTTACCGGCATTCCATCGACGGCTGCGGTAGACATAAGCGATAACAAATTCAATTTGGCGGGGATGATCCCGAACCAGGCAGTTCTTGATGTGTATGCTCCTCAGGGCACCATTCCCATGGATATTGTCCAGGACAATATCGCAGCGAGGTCCATTATCAGGGCGATCCACGGCTTAGTGGATGGTACAGTCAATACATACAAGTTTTTCAGGGAAGGCGTTGAAGTTTCGGGAGGCGGGGCCGATGGTTCCTTCTCTGTGCATCGTGCAATACGCGGAAAATACCGGATCGAAGTTCGGAATAGTTCGCTTCCGGCACTTGTGCTGTCAACCGAGGAAGTACTTGTAGAACCACCCCTGCCGTTACTCTTGTCAGCTTCGCTGCAAAAGCGGAAGCCGGTCAAAATAAACTTGTTTGGAAAACTACTGAGGAAACAGATAACAAAGGCTTCGAGATCGAACGGAGTGCCGATGCGAGGACGTTTGAAAAGATCGGTTTTGTGGATGGAAATGGCGATACCGAGGACGACAAGACTTATCATTTTACAGATTTGAACCCGTTTGAGACTACTTACTACCGTTTGAAACAATTGGATTACGATGGAAAATTTGAGTATTCGCGGGTTATTGCGGTCAAAGGTGAGGGACCGATCCTGAATATTTTCCCTAATCCCGCACAGGAATACCTGAGCGTATCCGGTATAGGTCAAAACCGGCAGCTTACGATTATCGATCAGAATGGGCGCGTTGTCCTGAAAAGACAGGTCGCAGAAAAAGAGCAGGTACGGATCGGGAGGCTGGTATCCGGGATTTATACTGTAAAAATCGGAAATCAGAGCCGTAAGTTGTTGATTGATAAGTGATCATTGGATAATAACAATAAATATCATGCGTAAACTTTTACTGTTTTTTCTGGTAATCTCTCTCAAATCGTTGGGCCAGACATTGGAGACCGACCGTCTGGCGCTGGTGGCTGTCTATAACGCTATTCCGGTCGAGAACCACTCCGATTTTACGACCTGGGTCGTTCCCGGAACACCCGGCGATAGTCCTTGCGGCTGGGCAGGCGTGACCTGCGAAGGTGGGCGTGTTACGAAGCTCGATCTTGGAAATTATTTCATATCGGCAGCCTTGCCTCCTCAGATTGGGAATCTTACCGCATTGACTTATCTCGACCTCCGTGGGGAAGGAAACGAATTCGGTACCTGGGAGGGCGATATCCCGGAAGAGTTCGGAAACCTGGCTAATCTGGAATACCTGAACTTGTATGGAACAAGGGTAGGCAGGGACAATATGGATGTACTTGGCAATCTGACCAAGCTGAAAGAATTACATATTACCGCTTACGCTCCGGTTCCCGCACAGTTTGCAAATCTTGTGAATCTGGAGATATTGTACCTGGGTACCCACGAGGCAATGGATATTCCCGATGCAATTCAGTTTCCTGTCGCCATAACTACCCTACCCAAACTGAGGGAACTGTATCTGATGTCACAGATAAAAGGGGCGATTCCCCCTGAAATCGGCAATTTGTCCAACCTGGAATTGCTCGAAATACAGAGGAATTTTGAACTGACATCCGTACCCGCGGAGATCGGAAACTTATCGAAACTTAAAGTATTGAAAATAACGGAACAGGATTTCGACAGCCCGATTCCTTTCTCATTCGGGAATTTGCTGGATTTGGAGGAGCTAAACCTCTCCGCAGGCTTTACGGGAACCCTGCCTGCTACGTTCGGTAACCTTACCAAATTGAAAACCATCAAGCTCCGAGGAAACGAACTCACCGGACCTATCCCGGCGGGTATCAGCAACTTTGCCAATTTGACCCAGCTGGATTTGCAATACAACTTATTCAGCGGTCCCATCCCGAATCTGACTAATATCCCGGTATCAGGGAGTGTCAACATAGCCAATAATGCATTCAATTTTGACGGTATGGAGTCCAGCATCACAAGGCTCGACCAGTATGCACCGCAAGCGCTGATCGACGCCTACCTGGAAGGGCCGTTGTGTGTCGGTTGTATAGCAACGCACATGAGGGTGACAACAGCCGGAGGAACAGTTGCGAACAATACCTATAACTTGTTCAAAAACAATGTATTGCTTCGGACGCAGGTTGGCAATGACTTTCTTGCACTCGATGGTGAGGGGATATATCGTGCCGAGGTAACGAACAGCATTGTGACTGGTTTGAAATTAGTTACAAAAACCTTTGCCTCAATTAAGCTCCCCGTAACCCTCGTCTCCTTCGAAGGCAAATCCGAAAGTAACCAAACCAAACTCACCTGGAAAACTACCTCCGAAACCAGCAACAAAGGCTTCGAAATCGAACGCAGTGCGGACGCGAGAACGTTTGAAAAGATCGGCTTCGTGGATGGAAGCGGCGATTCGAAAGAGAACCAGTTTTATCACTTTACCGATCTCAATCCATTGGCAACCTCGTATTACCGGTTGAAACAACTGGATTATGACGGGAAGTTTGAATATTCCAAAGTCATCATGGTGAGGGGAAGCAATGTCTTGTTTAAAATTTACCCTAATCCCGCACAGGACAATCTGGTTATATCGGGCATTGAAGGAGAACAGAATTTGTATTTTGTGAACGAGGTAGGGCGGACAGTCATGGCGACAAAAGCTACCGCCGGAAAGCCGGTTTCGATCCGGTCGTTACAGCCGGGGTTGTATACAGTCAGGATGGGCGAGGTGCGTGGCAGAGTGCTGGTGGTCAAATAGATTTGATGTTTTTTGAAGGCCCTTCTATATCAAATGTTATGAGAAAAATATTGCTTTACTGTGCAGCGGCACTGTTTTCTGTGCAGGCGTTTGCCCAGGGGACCCTCGAATCGGACCGGTTGGCGCTGGTGGCTATTTACAACGCTACCTCGACCGGTATCAATGATCTATACGGCGAGCCTAATTTTAACGACATCACTGGCTGGAAGATCCCGGGTTCTCCAGGCGATAGTCCTTGCGGCTGGCCGGGAGTGACATGCGAGGGTGGGCGCGTCACGCGGTTGGATTTGTCACAGAACCAGGTCCATGGCCCCATTGCACCGGAAATCGGTGATCTGACAGAATTGAAATATCTGAACCTCGAAGGTGGCGGCGGCGAAATGTACCCGTGGACAGGGGAGCTTCCCGTGACGCTGGCAAACCTTACGAAGCTGGAACATCTGAATCTGGCCCATAACAGAATAGGCATTACGAATATGGGAGTGATCGGAGGACTTACCAATCTTAAAGTGCTGAAAGTGACGCCGCTTGGAGAAATCCCTTTGCAATGGGCAAGCCTTGTCAACCTCGAAGTGCTTTTCCTTGGCAATGTCGAAGCATTCGGTCCATCTGAACAATTTACATTTCCAGGGTTTTTGACCGGGTCTACAAAACTTCGGGAGCTATATCTGATGGGACAATTGGGGGCCACGATTCCCTCTCAGATCGGGAGCTTAGCTTCTCTCGAGGTATTGGAAATAGCAGGCAACTATAATCTTACCGGCCAGATTCCATCTGAAATCGGCAACTTGTTGAACTTGAAACAACTGTCTGTCCGTCGGTGCTTCGGTGTGAACGGGGCGATTCCCGTTGAAATTGGCAATCTTGTGAATCTGGAAAGACTCTGGTTGGGTGATGTACCGCTCAGCGGCAGCATTCCCATACAGATCAACAATCTCGTCAAGCTCAAATCCATTGAAATCGGGAGTACCAATTTAGGAGGCGCATTTCCGACAATCAACAACCTGACGGCGCTGACTGTCCTGGACATCAGGTATAATATGTTTAAGGGGCCACTTCCCAGCCTCGCGAATGTTCCCGTGTCAGGATATGTGAACATAGGAACCAATGCATTCACATTTGCCGGGTTGGAAGAAAATCTCAGCAAACTGGATGGCTACCTGAACCAGGCTAAAATGCCTATGATTGCGGAATTCGTGCCCGTTGGGGCGAAATTGTCTGTTCTGGCCGGAGGCACGCCAGCGAATAACACGTACAAATGGTATAAAAACAATATACTTTTTGCAACCAATGTGGGCGATAGTTCCCTCACTGTAACGGAAGAAGCAGCGTATCGCGTCGAAGTCACCAATAGCGTGGTGACTGGATTAAAATTGGTGAGTAATAATTATACCTATGTGAAGCTCCCCGTAACCCTCGTCTCGTTCCAAGGCAAATCCGAGAACAGCCAAACCAAACTCACCTGGAAAACTGCCGCCGAAACCAACAACAAAGGCTTCGAAATCGAACGCAGCACGGATGCGCGGACATTCGAGAAGATTGGTTTCGTAGATGGAAGCGGCGATACCAAAGAGAATCAGTTTTATCACTTTACCGATCTCAACCCATTTGCAAAGAGTTATTACCGCTTGAAGCAACTGGATTACGACGGCAAATTCGAATACTCGAAGGTGATCTCAGTGAAGAGTGAAGCTGCCATTATAAAGGTTTATCCTAACCCTGCACAGGAATACCTTATCGTTTCGGGCATTAGTGAAAAGCAACCACTTTCGATCATCGATCAGAATGGGCGAGTTGTTTTGAAGGGGCTGATAACCGACAAGGAGCAGATCAATATCAGGAATTTAGGGACCGGCCGTTATGTCGTGAAAGTGGGCGATGGGAGCAGTAGTTTGTTAATTCACAGGTAATTAATGCAGATCAAACAGAGCAGTCATGCGAAAATTATTACTACTTCTTCTGTTAATTTCATTCAAATCATTCGGACAGACGCTGGAAACAGACCGTTTGGCGCTGGTAGACATCTATAATGGCTTCAACGGAAGCGATTATCCCGACCTGGCAAGCTGGGTGGTTCCAGGAAACCCTGGTGACAGTCCTTGCGGGTGGGCCGGGGTAACCTGCGAAGGCGGGCGTGTTACAAAGCTTGATTTGGCAGATTATTTTATATCTGCGACTTTGCCCCCTCAGATAGGCAATCTTACCGCATTGACGTACCTGGACCTCCGTGGCGAGGGAAATGAATTCGGTACCTGGGAGGGTGATATTCCGGAAGAATTCGGAAATCTGATCAATCTGGAATATCTGAACTTATACGGGACGCGCGTCGGCAGGGACAATATGGATGTGCTTGGCAACCTCACCAAGTTGAAAGAGCTGTACATTACTGCATACGCTCCCGTTCCTGCACAGTTTGCAAATCTTGTGAATCTGGAGATATTGTACCTTGGTACCCACGAGCCAATGGACATTCCCGCTCCGTTTCCCTTTCCGCTCTTTCTGACTAATATGACCCATTTGAAGGAGCTGTATCTGATGTCGCAGATCAAAGGGGATGTTCCACCGCAAATTGGTAATCTATCGAATCTTGAAGTGCTAGTTCTCCAAAGGAACTTTGAACTGGGGTCGTTGCCGGCGGAAATAGGAGTGCTTTCGAAACTGAAAACGCTGAAAATAATTCAGTACGGGGTGCCCGGTCCGGTTCCTTTTCAACTGACGAACCTGACAAATCTCGAAGAACTCAGCCTTCACGACACCGAGTTTACAGGTACGTTTCCCGCAGACATTGGCAACCTTACCAAGCTGAAATCGTTGATTGTCACAGCCAACATGACTGGGCAACTTCCGGCGCAGATAAGCACCCTGCCCGAATTGGACTATTTGTATTTGCGTTACAACTCGTTTTCTGGCCCGATCCCCAATCTCTCGAATATCCCGGTTTCAGGATATGTGGATGTGGGGTTCAATGCATTTACATTTGCCGGACTGGAAGAAAACTTCGGTAGGTTGGATAATTATGCAAACCAGGCCAGGATACCTGTGCATACGCAATTTGTGCCGGGTGGCGTGAAATTATATGTTCAGGCCGGGGGCACGTTGGCGAATAACACCTATAAATGGTTCAAGAACAATGTGCTGTTTGCGACCAACGTTGGCGATAGTACCCTCGCTGTAACAGAAGAGGCAGCATACCGGGTCGAGGTTACCAATAGTGTAGTTGTGGGGTTGACACTGTCGAGTAATGGTTATAACTATGTAAAGCTTCCCGTAACTCTCGTCTCCTTCGAAGGCAAATCCGCAAACAACCAAACCAAACTAGCCTGGAAAACGACTTCCGAAACGACTAACAAAGGCTTCGAAATCGAGCGCAGTGCGGATGCGCGGACGTTTGAAAAGATCGGTTTTGTGGATGGTAATGGCGATACACGCGAAACGAAGGTTTATCACTTTATCGACCTCAGCCCATTTGCAACTACTTACTACCGGTTGAAACAGCTCGATTACGACGGGAAATCCGAATATTCCAAAGTGATCGCTGTAAAAGCGGAGAAAACGGTCAAAGTTTATCCCAATCCGGCGCAGCAGGTAGTTACTGTGACGGGCGCCGAAGCGAACGATGTGGTCTCAATATTCACCCAGACAGGCAGACAGGTGATTTCAGATGTGAAATTATCAGCCGGTAAGCTCGATGTGAAAGATTTGAAGGAAGGCATTTACACCATCAAAATCGGTGATGTCGCAAAGAAATTGTTAATAAAGCGATAGCACAGTAAGGTTATTTTAGTTTTTAGTGGTCTGAACTGTTACAAGCACGGTTCAGACCATTTGTTTTATAAAAACTTCCAATTCTCACATTAATTCTCAAATTATTTCAACATGCAGGATACAACAGGACGGTGTGCATTGCTAAGTTTCCTAATCTTGTACATACGTTCAGAGTAGTATTAATCTGTTAAAATACTTTCAGGAAAGAAGAACTTTCGCCTAAAAAATGATAAATAATCAGGAAACAAATATGAGCAGTTCTAAAGTAAGCCAGTACAGGTATGTAAGCTATTTATGGGATGAAGAGAAAGCCGCTTCCCTGGGTGATGATCAGGTCGCACTTCTTCTGTACCGTTCAAATCTGTTGGGTGCGGACCTCCGCCTGACCAACTATGCTGGTGGAAACACGAGCTGTAAAACCATCGAAAAAGATCCGCTGACTGGTAACCCCGTGGAAGTGATGTGGATCAAGGGCTCCGGTGGTGATATTGGTACTTTAACAAGAAGCGGACTGGCCGGCCTGTACGTCGACCGCCTGCACAGCCTGAAAAACATCTACCGCGGACTGGAATTCGAAGATGAAATGGTGGAGCTGTTCAACCATTGCATTTACGACCTGAAATCGAAGGCACCGTCTATCGACACGCCGCTGCACGGCTTGCTGCCTTTCAAGCATATCGATCACCTGCACCCTGATGCATTGATCGCGATCGCCGCATCGAAGGAAGGTGAGGCTATTACCAAAGAATTGTTTAACGGAGAGCTGGCGTGGGTGCCCTGGCAGCGTCCCGGTTTCGACCTCGGTCTGCAACTGGAACAGGCATTGAACGACAACCCGGGCATTCGTGGTATCGTATTGGGCGGTCACGGATTGTTCACCTGGGGCGATACTGCTTACGAATCTTATATCAACACGCTCGATACAATCGAAAGGGCGTCGGAATACCTGGCTGAGAACTATGGCAAGAAGCGCCCGGTTTTCGGGGGCGCACGTCTGGAAAGCGAGCCAAAAGAGCGCCGGGCTTCGATAGCGGGCAAACTGGCGCCTTATTTGCGCGGTCTGGCTTCCGATCAGCAGGCGATGATCGGTCATTTTACCGACGATGAGCGTGTATTGGAATTCATCGCAAGTAATGATCTGGATAAACTGGCTCCGCTTGGTACCAGCTGCCCCGATCACTTCCTGCGCACGAAAATTCGTCCATTAGTACTCGACCTGCCATTTGAAAAACTGGAAGCGGCCGATGCGGAAATCCTGGATCACATCCGTCCGCAATTCGAAGCATACCGCGCGGATTACATCGCTTACTACGAGCGTTGCAAGCACTCCAACAGCCCCGCGGTGCGTGACCCGAACCCGGTGATCATCCTGTTGCCAGGCGTAGGGATGTTCTCGTTCGCGAAAGACAAGCAGACTGCACGCGTTGCGGCTGAGTTCTATATCAATGCAATTAATGTAATGAAAGGCGCAGAGGCGATCTCTTCTTACGTTTCATTGCCTGAGCAGGAAGCATTCGATATTGAGTACTGGTTGCTCGAAGAAGCAAAATTGCAGCGTATGCCGAAAGAGAAATCGGTATCCCGCAAGGTTGCATTCGTAACGGGCGGCTCAGGCGGTATCGGGAAAGCCATTGCACAAAAACTTTTGCAGGAAGGTGCTTGCGTAGTGATCTCGGATATCGATGAAAAAGCATTGGCAGAAACCAAAGCTGAATTCGACGCGAAATTCGGCAAGGACTTTTCGGATACAACCGTAGCGAACGTGCTCGACGACGAGGCGATCAAAGCGGCATTGCATTCGACGAAACTGAAATACGGTGGTTTGGATATCGTGGTAAACTGTGCAGGGTTGTCGATCTCGAAACCATTGGCGGATACGACCATCAAAGACTGGGATATTTTGCAGGATGTATTGGTGAAAGGCCAGTTCCTGGTATCGCAGGAATCGGTGGCGATCATGCGTCAGCAAGGCTTGGGCGGTGATATTATCAACATCGCCAGCAAGAATGGCATCGTTTCCGGTCCGAATAACGTGGCTTACGGAACGGCGAAAGCTGCTCAACAGCATATGTCGCGTCTTTTGGCCGCCGAATTGGGTCCCGACAGGATCCGCGTAAACGTGGTGAACCCCGACGCGGTAATCGCCGGAAGTAAAATATGGGAAAGTGGCTGGGCTGCCGGACGTGCGAAAGCATACGGTATCAAAGTCGAGGAACTCCCTGCCTACTACGCGAAAAGAACCGTACTGAATGCGGAGATCCATACAGACGACATTGCAAACGGTGTATACATTTTCGTGAGCGGATTGCTCAACAAGAGCACCGGAAACGTAATCAACGTCGACGGCGGTGTTCCTGCGGCATTTCTGAGATAATGATCAAAATATGTTAAATCGGACTTGGCGGGTTGTACGGACTTGCCAAGTCTTTTTAATTCTATCCAGATGAAAATTGAACAATATCAGATCGATCAGCATAACGACAGCCTGTTTTCGCGGCATAACAACCAGTTTATCTTCCTGCAAGAGCAACTGGGCGAGCAGGGTATCAATGCAAAAGATATCGTAAAAGCGCTGGAAGCATTCCAGGTGGCGATCCCGAGCTGGGCATTGGGCACGGGCGGAACGCGTTTCGGCCGCTTTTCAGGAGTAGGAGAGCCTCGTTCGCTGGAAGAGAAAATCGAGGATGTGGGCTTGCTGCATGCATTGAACCGTTCGAGCGGCTCTATTTCGTTGCACATTCCCTGGGATATTCCCGGCCAGGCGCAGCCAATCATCGATCTGGCAACGTCGTTGGACTTGACATTTGATGCGGTTAATTCGAATACATTCCAGGACCAGAAGGACCAGGAGCATTCTTACAAATTCGGCTCGCTCTCGCATGTGGACTCGAAGGTGCGTAAGCAGGCGGTCGAGCATAACATCGAGGTCATCAAGCATGGTGTGAACCTGGGTTCCAAATCATTGTCGATCTGGTTGTCGGACGGCTCCTGCTTTCCCGGCCAGTCGAACTTCGTGAGGGCATTCCAGAACACGCTTGAATCTTTGCAGGAAATCTACGCCGCATTGCCCGACGACTGGAAGGTTTATGTGGAATACAAAGCCTACGAGCCTAATTTCTATTCGACAGTGATCCAGGATTGGGGCAGCTCATTGCTTTTCTGCCAGAAACTGGGCCCGAAAGCGGATGTACTCGTTGATTTGGGTCATCATTTACCCAATGCCAATATCGAGCAGATCGTAGCGACTCTAATGATGGAGGGCCGCCTGGCTGGTTTCCATTTCAACGATTCCAAATATGGTGATGACGATCTCACCGTAGGCGCTATCCGTCCTTACCAGCTATTCCTGATCTTCGTCGAGCTGGTGGAAGGAATGAAGCGCGCCAACCGCGCCAGCGATACTTACGCCTGGATGATCGACGCGAGTCATAATGTGAAAGATCCATTGGAAGATTTGCTCCAATCGGTGGAAGCGATATTGCTCGCCCACGCGCAGGCATTGCTCGTCGACAGAAAGAAACTGGAACAGGCGCGTACCGAAAACGACGTGGTATTAGCCCAGCAGATATTGCAAAACGCATTCCGCACCGATGTGCGCCCGCTCGTACGCGAGGCCATGCGCATGAGCGGCGGCTCGCTCGACCCGATCGGTTTGTACCGTCAGCTCGGCGTTCGCAACGAACTGTTGAATGAGCGTGGGAAGTTGACGGTAGCGACAGGTTTGTAATACTCTGTCACGCTGAGCGGAGTCGAAGCGCATGTACGACGTCACGGTACAGACTGTCTTCGACTCCGCTCAGACTGACATTCTTCGACCGCCCGGTCCGCTCAGTGTGACATTACTTAGTATGACAGTACTCAGTGCGGCATTGCGAGACGTGACATCGCTCAAAGCGACTTCCTGCGAATCAATGTGAACGGGTTTTTGACGATCGCCCTTTTGCCTTCCTTGATAATCTCCGCCGCGGTTTTACCCATTTGCTCGTGGTCGGTGGAGATAGTAGTAATGCCATCGAGCAGGATTTCTTTCAGCGGCGTCTCGTTGTAGGAGATGATACCAATGTCTTTTCCGACGGTAAGTTGCTGTTCCTTGCACTTTTTGATCAGGTTCACCAGGTCATTTTCTTCAATGACCACATAAGCCGTATCCTGCATAGCCACACCGTTTTCGTGAAAATCATACATGATCTCGTGCTCAAACTCATGCTGGATGCAGAAAATCCGGAAACCTTTGATGATTTCCTTCGGATAGCGGATCATCGTCGGGAAAATGAGGATCAGCTTTTTATAAACTTTCAGCAAATCCACCGCTTCATTGAGCGCGTACACAATATCCTTTTCGAAGTTCTGGAAAACGGATGAATGCTTTTTGCTATTGAACTCAATGTCCTTGTCGAGCAGGATCAGCTTCTCGGGCGGGATCATTTTCAACGTTTCAATAGCCTCCTCGGCCTTTTCATAGAAATGCGGCATGATCACGTAGTAGTCGTATTCGCCCAGGCTGTTTTTGATCAGGTTTTTGAAAATATTGGTATTGGAGTGATGAATATGCAGGTCGACGTTGACATTTCGGCCGACATTCTCTACAAAAGCATTGTAAACCTGCTTCTTGTAGTTGCTTATTTTATTGAAAACCAACAGAATACGCAGTGAGGTTTCAATATCTACCCGGTTGATAAAATAGCCCTTCCCCCGAACTGAAATCAGTACGCCGTCTTTGATGAGGTGCTTATAGGCCTTTTCGACGGTATCACGGGAAAGCAGGTATTCCTCGCTCAACTGGTTAATGGAAGGTATCTTATCGCCTCTTTTCAGCTTCCCTTTGCTAATCGCCTGCAACAGCGATTTGATGATCTGCATGTATTTGGGTGCACTCTCCTTAAACTCAATGTCAAATTGTATTTCCATTCAATACGGTGGGTTGGGAATCAAGCTAAAAATAACACTTTTATCTGTTTTCGAAGTGTTAATCGAAAGTCTTCATAAACAAAAACAACCCGACGGAGAATACTACTATCCCGCCGGGTTGTTTTTGTGTTAAGGGGTGAAATTATCTCGGGCCTCTGCCGCTGCGTTCGCTGGAACCGCCACCGCGGTTACCATTGTCGCCACCACCACGGTTCCCATTGTCACCACCGCGATTGCCTCCTCCGTTGTCACCTCCCCGGTTACCACGGTCGTTACTGCGCGGCTCGGGAGCACTTCTTTCCTGACGTTCCACACGCGGTGCCGGTTCGAATGAGCGGTTACTGCGTTCCTGTCTTTCCGGGCGTTCGATGTCAGGACGTTCCACGCGTTCCGAACGGCGCTCGGGGCTGTTGCCGGGATTGCCGAAGTCGCGGTTACGCTCAGGGCTGTTGCCTGGGTTATCATAGTCGCGGTTACGTTCCGAGCGGTTTGGTGCTTCATTGCGGTCGTTGCGGCCGGGATTTGGCGCTTCATAACGGTTGTTACGGTTGTCATTCGATTCGCGGTTGCGCTCGTTGCGGCTGTTGCGATCGTCGAATGGGTTACGTGAGCCCCGTCTTGAATTATCGCCAGGTTCCACGCGGTTGTCGTCGTTGCGGTTGCTTCGGTCGATACGCGGGTTGGCGTCGATTGTGCGGCCTCCGCGGTCATTGCGGGTGCCGTAGTCGTACCGCCCGTTTCCGCGGTCAGCGATAATCACGCGTCCCCGGCCTCTTGGGCTCGCGTCGATTGTACGCACCGGCACGCTTCTGCGGGTGATACGTTCAATCTCGTCGCGGCGCGGGCCGTATACATAGGTGCGGTTGTTGCTACGGTAATAGTTGTTGATGACGACCGTATTGTTGTAGTAATGCGATACACGTCTTTGCGGTGCGCAGTACGAATGCCAGCTTGGGCTGGTAATGTAGCGTTGCGGCACGAAAACCCACCAGAACGACGGTATATTGATCGACACATTGATATTCACACCCGGACCCAGTGGTGCCCAGCCATAATAGCCGCCACCCGAGCGCCAGTTGACCCACGCAGGGCCCCATTCGTAGTCAGGTACCCAAAACCAACCGTAATAGTCGTCGTAAGACCACCGACCGTAGTGGAACGGTGCCCAACCCCAGTCGTATTCCGAAACCCAGGTGTTACCATATTCGGTCACTTCCCAGTATCCGGCGGAGGAGTAGGGCTGAAAACCGCGGGGCACGTCGGGAATCCAGACGGACCCATATTGCGGATTACGCATCCAGCGGCCATAGGGAGCGAGCTCGTCGTAAAAGGTTTCGAAGCTGATCCTGAAACCGGGTTGTGCCTGGGTTTTGTTGGAAACCGAAACACCGCCGAGCATTAAAATGAACAGGCCGATTATTCTTAGTGTACGCATGGTGTCCATGACTTTATGTTTTAATTGTTTTCCTGTTGTTAAAAATCGGTTATTGGACGTTACTTTTAGATTCTGGTTTAATGGTCCCGCCGGGTATTAACACGTGTTAACAAAACTTCAATTCCCAATGATAGATCCTGAAATCCTGCATTCCGAACTGGTCTTCCAGACAGCCCGGAGCGGTGGTAAGGGAGGACAAAATGTGAATAAGGTAGAAACAAAAGTAGAACTGCGTTTTGATATCCCGAATTCGCAATTCCTGACCGGCGAGGACAAGCAAAAGCTGACCGAAAAATTATCCAACCGATTAACGAACGGTAAAGTGCTCGTATTATATCACCAGACCGAGCGTTCGCAACTGGCCAATAAGGGCAAGGTCGTCGAAAAGTTCGACAGGCTTATCCGCCAGGCGCTTACCGTTGAACGGGACCGCAAAGCAACCAGGCCCACATTGGCTTCCAAACTCGACAGACTGAAAGCCAAACAGCGCAACGCCGCCATTAAGTCGATGCGCCGCAAGCCTTTTGACGAATAAACGAAAACACTTTTATGACCGCCGTCACTCCTGTTCAGCCCAAACTCAGTGCCGTTTTTACATTACCCGTGATCGTAGCCTCGCTGGGCTATTTCGTGGATGTGTATGATTTGCTGCTTTTCAATATCGTGCGTGTCCCAAGCCTGAAAGACCTCGGGCTTTCGGAAGAGGAAATTTCGCAGATAGGCGCCAATATTTACAACTGGCAGCAGGCCGGGTTGCTCGTAGGCGGTTTTTTGTGGGGGATTCTGGGGGATAAACTCGGCCGCCGTTCGGTACTTTTCGGCTCTATATTGACCTATTCGCTCGCAAATATCGCCTGTGGTTTTACCCAAAATGTCGAAATCTATTCGATACTGCGGTTTATCGCCGGGTTTGGTCTCGCCGGAGAGCTGGGTGCCGGCATAACCCTCATCGCCGAGATCCTACCCAAAGAATTACGCGGTTATGGAGCGTCCGTCGTTGCGAGCGTGGGCCTCGCTGGTGCCATTGCCGCCTTCTTTGCCGTAAAACTGACTGATTGGCGAATGGCTTACTTCATAGGTGGCGGAATGGGTTTGATACTGCTCATCCTGCGTGTAAATGTGCTCGAATCCATTGTTTTCAATAAAAGTCTTGAAAAACGGGGCTCCAAGCCCGTGCCCTGGTGGACGATATTCACCAGTTGGTCGCGGTTCGTGCGCTATGTGCGGTGCATGGGAATCGGCCTGCCGACTTACATGGTGATCGGTATTTATTCCACATTCGGCAATGAATTCGCGAAGGCATTAGGCATCGCCGGGGAAGTCCAGGCCGGTACGTGCGTGCTTTACACATACATAGGTGTGGTCACGGGCGACTTTTTTAGTGGGATACTTAGCCAATGGCTGCATTCGCGGCGGAAAGCGATATTGCTGATGATGCTGATGACATTAGCAGGCGTGGCCTGGCTGCTGTCAGGCGGCATCAACAGCGCCACCACGTTGTACATCTGCTACGTTTGGCTCGGTTTCTCGATCGGTTACATTGCCATGTTCCTGACCACGACGGCCGAGCAGTTCGGTACCAATCTCCGTGCGACGGTCACGACATCGGTCGCCAACAATGTACGCGCCACAGTGCTGCTCACGTTGCCATTATTCCAGTTCCTGAAAAAGGATTCGGGAGTGTTGCATTCGGGCGCGATTGTGGGCGCACTATGCTTTTCGCTGGCGCTGCTGTCCCTTTGGAGGATGGAGGAAACCTACGGCAAAGAGCTGGATTACGAGGAGGAGTGATCGGTTACTCTTCGAGCGTTTTGCCAAAAATCAGTCGCTCGGGAGTGGGGTATTCCAAAAGCTTCGTAAAATCTACTTTCCAGAAATCGAGGTCGAGCAAACGGCCATTACCGTCCTGTGTTAACGTGATGACGACCGGAGTATCGTCGATATCGACATATTCAGCCTGAATCAGGTCGCCTACGTAGCCATTCACATCGCCGCCGAGGCTGATACTGCCCATTTTACCGCCTTCATATTCATCCACCATTTCGTTCACCGGATAGTCGATCGGGTCGAGTTCCAGTTTTTCGAGCAGGAAATGGATCAAGTCGAGTTCTTCCGGGCGGATGGGTCTGATATTGCTCATGATATTGTTTTTGTACTAAATAAACGGGTCACCCTGCGGTTTTGCCGCGCCATTGCTCGGCTTTTTTAGCCACAAACCAGAAGGATAACGCAAGCAACGCAAAGAAAATCCCCGCATTGGTACGATCCCAGAAATATTCGAAATAGCGGGTATAAATGTTCAGCAGGAAGAAAACCAGGCAGAGGTCGCGCAATGTCTCCTGTTTGTACTGAAATGCATAGTAGAGCATCGCGGCAAGCACAAGTGTAAAACCGACGGCCCAAAACCAGAAATGGCTTTGTTTAAGCGCCTTCCAGCCTTCGTAATCGGCATAGTTACCGAAAATCGAGAGTGTCCAGCCGGCCACCAGAAACAAGAACAGCCCCACGGTGTAAGTAACGTCTTTCAAGAATGCCAGCGAGCGGATTTGTCCGACTATGAACGAAGAACCCCAGATCACAAGCCCGAATGCCGTCATTCGAAGCGGATAATTCATGCCGAGAAAACGGAAACTGCCTCCCGACCAGTAATGCGTCTGCGCGCCCCACCATCCCGCCAGCGTAATGATGGCCGTCACCCAAAGCAAGGTAGACCGCAGGAAAATGGCGACTCCGGCATAGGTAATGGCTGCAAACATCAGCGGCAATGCATAATTGCCCGGCCCATCGAGTAATCCGCGCGTCCAATAAGTGATCGCAATCGCGACTGTGAGAATAATGGCGATATTATAAACCTCGTTGCTGATTCTTGCGCCCTGCGCTTTGCCAAGCCGCCTTTTGGCGAGGTATACAAAAAGCCCCGCAACAAATGTGAACAGGATCCCGACAATGTTCTCCGAAAAGCCCCACCGTTTGCGGAGCAGTTCAATCCATTTTTCATCCAATACCAGCGCCCCGAATGCCAGTAACCCACACGAGACCGCCGAAATCAATGCATAAATAGCGATCGCATCCACATTTGCATTCCGGACACTGTAACTGCTTCGGAGATCCGTAGCCAGCTCCTTCGAAATGCGGGACTCTTCCTCCCACGACTGAATAACCCTGTTTATGATTTCTGCCTCTTTCTTGTCGAGTTCCATTCAAATTTTTGATGTTGATGAATTAAAATTGTGCCTGGTATGGCTAGTTGAATGCTTCGATTTTGTCGTTGAATATGACTATCAGTTTGTAGGTTTGGCTTAGCTGAATTACCTCATTCCATACTTCGGAAATAAGCGTGTGAAATGCTTTCATAGATATGTCCCGATACGAAATGGGTTATGCAGGGAGGAGGTGTTTTCGATGGCGGGATATTGATATAGTAATTCTTCCTTCGTTGTTCCGGCAAAAAGAAATTCGAGCACGGTCTGAACGGTTATCCGCATTCCCCTGACGATAGGCCGACCATTGCAAATGTCCGGATCAATGGCTATTCGTTCGGTCAGATACGTTGTCATGTCTTAACTTTTTTCAAATATACCCAAATCAATCATATAACAATTGATAGGCCACTTTTGCAGAATGCGTAAAAATAAACCCCGGAATCCTAAAATCCCGGGGTTTATTGCTTTAAGTTATTTTGAGGTTACTTCTTCAAAGTCGAAAGAAACTCCACAACATCGCGAATCTCTCTTTTTGACATGACATTACCCATCGGCGGCATGCTTGATGGTACGTTTTCGCGTTTCGCAATGCGGGAAACCGCGATTTTCAGCGGCTCGGCTTCCGAGGTTTTCAGTACCAGTTCGTGCTCGTTTTCCTGGGCCAGAATCCCGGCTGCGGAAGTACCGTCTTTCAATGTCAGCATGACCATCCCGAAGCCTGGCGACAGGCGCGCGCTTGGCTCGATGAGTGCTTGCAGGATTTGCTCACGGGTGAGCACACTGCCGATGTTCGAAAGGTTAGGGCCGACTTCTCCGCCCTGGCCGCCGATCGAGTGGCAACGCACGCATTCCGCGGCTGAGCTCGTGAGGAAGTAGCGGCGACCAAGCTGGGCGTTACCGCCAAACAATGCGTCCTGGTAATCGGCAGCAGTAGTTCCCTGCTTGCGCAACGGCGCAATTTTCGCGATCAATGTGCTCGATTTGGTTGAGTCGATTGCTTCGCCCAAATCAAGAAGCAGATTTTGCGGCAGTTTGCTGTCCGACATTTTACCGATCAGACCGGTGAAAATGGCTTCCGTTTTTGCAACCGGCAGGCTACCCAGTACTTTCAGGATTTGCTGCTGTTCGCGGACGCTGCCTTTTTCGAAAATAGAGTTGGAAATATCCGTCAATGCCTCTTTCGACATATTCACGCTTCCCACCATGCCCAGCGCGGCGGTACGAACGTCGGCGTCGGAATCGCTCATGCCTTTTTTCATGACGGTTTCCATGTCCGTATATTTCAGGTCGTTCAGTGCCACCAGCATCGCCGCGCGTACTTTCGGGTCGTTGCTGTCATTCAGGATTTTCGCTAACGCGGCGTTGTTATCGGTTACATTCAGGTTGGTGAGCATTTGCGCGGTAGCGATCAGGATCGCGGGTTCGTTTTCCTGCAAAAGATCGGCGACCATCGGTTTGATCTTCGCTTTCACACCAGCCGGGTCGCGTTCCACCGGTCCGCGGTAACGTCCATCCACACGGTCGGTTACCGATGGGCTCGCCCAGGTTCCGAGCGTTGCCAACGCCTCGGCACGTATTTCTTTGTTTACGTCTTTACGTTTCGCAAATGCAATCAGGTCGTTCAACTGGGTTTCGCCTCCAACACGGGACGCCGCATTGATCGCACGCCGAAGCAATGGTTCGGAACTGAATCCTTTTTCGTTCAAAACAGCCGCCAGGGCAGGTAATGCCGCCGGAATGGACAGGTCATCGTTAATGCCGCGGGCTGCTTCTGTTACGATATACTCGTCTTTATCTTTCAGGAACAGGCTGATCTGCTCGTTTTTCATGCGGCGAAGCACAAGCACTCCGGCAATACGCAGTGATTTTTCGGAGCTGCTCGCCAACGCCGCGATTGGCGCAACTTCACCTATACGTGAGAGCGCAAGCACACCCGCATGGCGTATGTACACGTCCTGGTCATTATTGGCCTTAATCATGGCGATCAGAGGCTGTACCGCATTTTTATCACGAACACGGCCAAGCGCCTGCGCGGCAAAGAACTGTACCCGCGGGTTCTTGCTGCCCAGCATCGGGATCAGCATGGGACCGGCTTCCGCGATTTTGGCGTCGCCCAGTACTTTTGCTGCCTGCACGGTAATTTCTTCGTCCGAATCCTTCAACAAAGTCATCAGCACATTGGCATACGATTTGTCCTGGCGAGCCAATTGGCCCATTCCCCAAATCCCATGAATACGGCCAAACTGGTTGCCCTTTTGTTCGATGGCCTTGCTCAGCACCGCAGCACCCTTCGCGCCTCTCGAAGCCAGTTCAAACTGTGCTTTCTGACGTATGCGCATGTCTTCGTATGAGAGCAATGGCAGCAATGCATCATCGGATTGTTTGGTATAATCCAGTTGCATCAAACGTTTCGTCTCGGTGCGGACCGCTTTCAGATCGTTTTTGTCGTCGGTAACGTCGAGTTTCCAAACACGGCCATAATTTTTAGTATCCCAACCGTTGATCCAGTCGGCAACGTACAATGCGCCATCCGGGCCGAATCGGATACCGGTCGGCAGGATACCTGTAAGAATGTTTTTTTCGCCGTCTAGCACGAATGAAGCGCCTTTGGGTTTCAAACCGAACGACCATATCGGCGAACGCGCGGGGTTACCCACGAATTCTACGAGGAAGAACTTGTTTCTCCACTCCTTGCCCAATGCGGTTCCAGGGTTATACTGCATACCGGTAGGGCCGTTGTGATAATTTTGAATAGGAGGAATGATATATGCCGCCTGACCCTCCCAGCGCGGTTTAAATAGCTTTTCATCCATCCAAACCTTGTAGCTGTTGTTTTTAGGATCGGTGTATTTGCCATACTGCCAGTTGGAGCGCCAGCCTGCATCGGAGCCTTCAACTATGTGAACCAGACGCTCGCTTTCGCCGGGGTGGTCACCGTCGTTGTCGGAGCTGATCAGGTTGCCGTACTCATCGAACACAAATTCGTGCGTATTACGCAGCCCGTCCGCAAAGATTTCGAAATCGCTGCCGTCCGGGTTGGAGCGTGCGATGATGCCCGAGTTTGGGTGTTCATGCTTTACACCGTCGGCAGTCGTAATATTGGCGCCAATGTCGCCGATATTCCAGTAAATCTTGCCATCCGGCCCTTCGATCGGGTTGGACATTCCGTGTCCGCCAAAACCGATATGTACGCCATAGCCGTGGCTGATGGATGTTTTTTCGTCCAGCACGCCGTCTCCATTGGTATCTCTCAAACGCCACACATCGGGTGCGATGGTAACGAAAATATCCTTCGCGCGGACAAGTAACCCTCCCGCTACGTCGGAAACTTCATCGAAGAAATCGTCGAGGATACGCATCGATACGTCGGCGATACCGTCGTTGTCGGTGTCTTCAATGCGCCAAACCTCATCTTTTTCCACCGCCAGGTCCTTCCAGTCGTGCGAACCGTCGCCGTTAAGGTCTTTCAGCCAGTTGTTTTCCTTGCTTTTCTCAGGAGCGAATGTCTTGTGCAAGAACTTGCGGCGATCTTCCACCGTCTGCAAAGCAATGGATTCGGTGATCCAGTTGCGATGCCCGCGGATATCGAATTCGGAGTTTTTCTGGCGGTTGGTACGGTTCAGATACACCCTGCCCGCATCGTCCATCGCAATCGCTACCGGGTCCGGGGCGAGGGAGTCGGATGCCCACAGATCGAGTTTTAACCCGTCGGCCAGTTTCACGACCGTCTTTTCGCGGATTTCTTTGGCTCTTGCCTTACCGGTCGCGGCGTCTTCTTTAACAACCACTTTGGTGCTGTTCGTCTTGACGACCGGCCCCGACGACATGGGGGCCATTTTCATACACGACACGACCGCAATAGTGGTCGCCGCCATCAGGGTTAGAGGTGTTTTGAGATTTTTTTTGGAGATCATTGAGTATTTATATTAACATAGATTTTTGCCTTTACACAGACTGTAAGCGTCGCTGCGCCGGCAGGAAATGCTGAATGCTGGCGCGATTGATTTTTTGTTCTGCATGCCAGAGTTCATAATCGCGCTGGAGCTTCAACCAAAACTCCGGACTCGAACCAAAAGCTTCCGACAATCTGACAGCCATCTCCGAGCTTACACCCTGATGTCCGTTTAAAATATTGGAAAGCGTTTTAGGCGAAATTCCTAAGCCCTCGGCAACCTGTCGAACTGTTAAGTCGCTACCGGTTTCATCCTTTATTCCCTCTATCATGTCCCGGATCATCGATCCCGGGTGGGGAGGCATCATTCCTCTTTTCATCGTAATTAGTGATAATCTAAATAGTCAACATCGAAAACCTGGCCATGCTCAAACCGGAAAGTTATCCGGTAGTTCCCGTTTACTTTAATAGACCAGTGATTTTTTAGATCACCTTTCAACGGATGAAGATTCCATCCAACGACATCCAGTTCGTCGATAGTTTTAGCTTCGTCCAAACGATATAAAATCCTTCTTATCCTTTCAATGTGGTAATGTTGTAGCCGAAATGGATTGTTTGTTTCAAAAACAATCGCAAGCCTTTATGCTTGAAATTATGGATCATAGCCGTTCCAAAAGTAGTGTTTACTCTGCGAAGTACCTAAGTTGTTCAAGAGCAGATTGGAACGTGATTGAACTGCGAGAATAACAGCGATCTAAAAGTACTAAATCAAAATTCTCCGTCAAAACAGCTCCAACTGCCCGTTCCAGCCCTTGGGCTTGGGCACTTTGCCTTTCACAGTCCGGCCTTCATATTTCCAGGAGTTGTCGCGTTCGTGCTGGACGATGTCGTTGAAGCGGTTGTTCGGTTCGAAATCCTTTTCGAGCTGCGCGGAGACTTTCGAGAGGTTTTTCAAAGCGTCGGATTTGTCCTTATCACCCATTTTAGCGAGTTGAATAGCCTTGTCGAGGGTCAGGATGGACTCGTCGTATACAGTAATGGGTACAGGAAACGGGTGGCCGTCCTTTCCGCCATGCGCGAACGAGAAGCGGGCCGGATCGCTGAACCGGGACGGCGTGCCGTGGATTATTTCGCTCACGAGCGTCAATGATTGGATCGTGCGCGGGCCGACGCCTTCGAGCATGAGCAGGGATTCCATGTTATCGACCGGGTTGTCGTGTGCCAATGCGAGTACCGCGCCGAGCCTTTTCAGGTTGACATCTTCCGCGCGAACGTCGTGATGGTCTGGCATAACGAGCCTCGAAACTTCCCGCATGATCTTGTCGGGGTTTTCCTTGGTAAGGTCCAGAATACCGGTGCGGGTAGGAGCGGCGGCTTTGGCGGTGAGGTTGAGGATATTGCCCTGATTATGTCCATAAATGAATGCATGCGGCTCCTCAATGAACGATTGGATACTCGGAGAATGCCAATGGTAACGGCGGGCAAGGCGGTCGTCGGTATTCATGCCCTGCTGGATCACCGCCCAATTGCCTTCTTTGGAAAGGACGAATGAATGTAAATACAGCTGAAAACCGTCCTGAATAGCGGTGTTGTCAACCTTGGCGGACAGTTTGCTATGATGTACGAGCAGATTACCGTCGAGACCGGTTTTGTCGGCGATCGCCAGCAGTTCAGCGGGAGTCTGTCTTGAATATTTACCCCGCCCGCCGCAAATGTAGATGCCCAGATCCGATGATTTTCGGTTTACCGATTGCTTCAAAGCACCCATTACCGAGGTGGTAATGCCCGACGAATGCCAGTCCATCCCGAGTACACAGCCCAGCGACTGAAACCAGAACGGGTCACTCATTTTTTGGAGCAATGCATCTCGCCCATACTCCATCACAATCGCCTCCACGATTGCGCCGCCGAGCGTGCTCATGCGTTGCGCGAGCCAGACGGGCACTTTCCCGTAATGCAGGGGTAAATCGGCGTGACCACTTTTCATAAGGGATTCAATTTACAAAAATTCGGGGTAGCAACGGGTAACGGGAAGTGCACTAAAGCTGGTCGCGGTTTCTCAATGGTATGATTTTTTGTTAAAATGCAGCTTTAAAACGCATTTTCATCTCAAAACTGATCCGCCGGCCTCCATGGTTTTACAGGTTATTATTACCCTTGTACTCGTTCTGCTGAATGGGTTTTTTGTTGCTGCCGAGTTTGCAATTGTCAAGATCCGCGCCTCGCAGCTCGAACAGAAAGCCCAGGAAGGGAACCGGATGGCTATTCTTTCGAAAAAGATTGTGGCGAACCTCGACGGTTACCTGGCCGCTACACAGTTCGGGATCACGCTCGCGAGCCTTGGATTGGGTTGGATAGGGGAGCCGGTGGTCTCGAAGATGATCATCGGTGCTATGGATCTGGTAGGCCTATCCGTTGATCCGGAACTGGCGCACCATATTGCATTACCGACCGCATTTGCGATTATCACTGTTTTGCACATTGTATTTGGCGAACTCGCTCCCAAATCGATCGCGATCCAGCGCCCGGAATCGACTACATTGGCTTTGTCCTATCCGTTGCATGGCTTTTTCCTCGTATTCAGGCCGGTGGTATGGATGCTGAATGGGATTGCCAATGTGATTTTGAAAGGGGTCGGCATTACACCATCGCATGGTAGCGAGGTGCACAGTAGCGACGAATTGCGCTATCTGGTTCAACAACAGAAAGATAGTGGCATGATCGAAGCGGCGGATTATGATCTGATCAAAAATGCATTCGACTTTTCGGAGCGTGTGGCAAGGCAAATCATGATCCCGCGCCCGCAGGTTGTCGGTGTTGATGTGAATGACTTTTCAGAAGCCAAACTTGAAAAAGTAATAGAAGAAGGTTATTCCAGAATGCCGGTTTATGAGGATACGCTGGATCAGGTGGTCGGTGTTTTGCACTTGAAAGACTTGTTACTGAAAATGCGGCAGGGCAAGGACATCGTTTTGAGGGAACTGATCAGGCCGATCGCGACGGTACATGGTTCCAAACCGATAGGGGCGCTGCTGCGCGAGTTTCAGGTCAATCGCCAGCAGATGGCGGTGATTATCGATGAATATGGCGGCGTGGATGGGATTGTGACGATGGAGGACATTCTGGAAGAGCTGGTGGGAGAGATCCAGGACGAGTATGACAACGAATTGCCGATCGTCAAAAACGAAGCGGATAACACTTATACGGTGCAGGGAGCGGCGTCAATCGCGGATTTGAATGATAAATTGCCGCACGATATTACCAAACGGCCTGATTATGAAACGCTGGCCGGTTATTTGATCTGGAAATTCGGGCGCATACCCGCTGTGGGAGAGAAGATACGGACCAAGCATTACGAATTTACTGTGCTCAAAAAGCAACGCAGTACCATTGGGCAGGTGAAGATTGCGGTTTTGGTCAGCTAGTAATCCATTGTGGCTAAATGAACTTCCGTATATACAAATATTTACCTGTTTTTGGGATCATGCTCCTGGGCAGCGGATGCGCGCGCAAGCACGCGGTGAAGAAAGATAACTTTCCTACCTACGAACAAATCAGAGGTAATCGGGAGAATATGTACGATCTTGTCGTGCCAGAGACCACGCAGAATGATGGTTTGCCCAAAAGCACGAAGTACACAATCATCAAAAGAACAAAAGAGAACTAAGCCTCATTGTAGAGCTTCAAGACGGTTTGCCGTAATTTTTTGCCTGTATCACTCAATACAAATGCAATACCCTCGGCCATGTCCGGCGCGGAAATCCATTTGCTGAAATCCGACTTCGGCATAGCGGTACGGTTATCGGGCGTGTCGATAATGCTGGGGACGATCACCGTGGCGGTAATGTTCTTCGATTTTCCTTCCGCATTGATGAGGTCGGCCATTTGAAAGATGAGGCCCTTGGCGAGTGCGTACGCGAAGCTTCCCGTGCCCGCCTCAGGCACGAGCGCCGGGCGCGCGCCTATGAAGATGAACTGCCCGCCTCCGGTTGCTTCGAAGTGCTTCATCAATGGCTTTACTACGTGGAATGCCGTTCTAAAATTCATCGTAAGCATTTGCTCGATGTCGGCGTCAGATGTGTCGGTCAGTTTGGCCATCGCGAAACCGCCCGCGAGCAGTATGCCCGCTTCAATTCTGCCTGCATTGGTAATGGCTTCGGCTACAAATTGCCCGGCCTGTTCGGTGTCGGAGAGGTCGGCGAGGTAGTTGGATACGTTCTGGTTGTCGGCATAGGCATCGGTTTTGCCTTCACGGACATTAATATGCAAGCCATAACCAAGCGCTGTGAGTTTTCTGACAACATCTTTACCGAGGTTTCCCGTGGCTCCGCTGACGATGACTTGTTTGGGCATGGTTATGGCTTGTTTAGTGGTTATTTATTTAGAATATCAACCAGGAATTTACGGAATGGTTCAGCAAATTCCTTTCTTTTCAATGCAAACTCGACTGTTGTTTTGAGGTAATCAAGTTTGTCGCCGATATCGTGGCGCTTGCCTTCGATATGGTGCGCGAATATATTCTCGCGTTTCAAAAGGAGCAGCAACGAGTCGGTAAGCTGGATTTCGTTGTTTTTGCCTTTTGGCGTTTGTTCGATGGTATTGAAAATTTCGGGGGTCAGCACGTAACGGCCGGCAATGGCTAGGTTGGAAGGTGCTTTATCAATAGCAGGTTTTTCCACCAGCGTGCTCAATTCCAGGATGGTGTCGCTCAGTGAGTTTCCGCCAACGATTCCATAGCGGTTTACCTTGTTGGCCGGGACTTCTTCGACCGCGATCACCGAACCGCCGTATTGTTCGTAAGTATCCATTAATTGCTGCGTAACCGGGATCACGGAATCCATAATGGTATCGCCGAGTAAAACGGCAAACGGCTCATTACCGACATGGTGGCGTGCATAGTAAATCGCGTCGCCGAGGCCGTTGGCTTCTTTCTGGCGTACGAAATGCACGTTGGCCATATCGGCCAGGCGGCGCATTTCATTGAACCATAGCAAATCTTCTTTCTCTTCCAGGCGGCTTTCGAGCTCCACATTCCGGTCGAAATGGTCCTCGATGGCGCGTTTTCCTTTCCCGGAAATTATCAGAATGTCTTCAATACCGGAATCCACGGCTTCCTGAACCACATACTGGATCGTAGGAATGTCGATAATCGGAAGCATTTCCTTCGGCATCGATTTGGTTGCAGGCAGGAATCGGGTCCCAAGCCCGGCAGCGGGTATAACGGCTTTGCGAATCATAGTTTTTGTAAAAGGCTGTAAGCTATAAGCGGGCAGCGTTGATTTTTTATTATTGAACGAAATAGTGTAAATATTTAACGGTTATCGAGCCGGAGGCAACAAAAAGCTTATAGCCTAACGCTTACAGCTTAACGCCATCAAACCACAAACGGCCGGATTACCCTCGCATTGAATTTCTTCAATTGCACGAAGAGCTGGTTCAGCATATCATCGTCCTTGTAAATGCCTATAATAGTGCCGCCGGAGCCTGCGAATTTCGCCGAAGCCCCGCATGCACGCGCCGCATTGATCAGCTTCTTATTCGATTCGGGAACATTGTAAATCTTGCAGCGCAGGTCGAAATTTTCATTCATCAGGGAATGTAAATCGTCCGGACGGCCTTCAAGCAATGCCGTGCGCCCGTCTTCCGCCTTCTGGGCGATCTGGCCCAGGACGTCGATTACGTCCTGCTCCCCGCGATCGTAGCGCGTGCGTACGTCGTTATGCACCTTGCCCGAGACTTTACTGAGGTTGGTGTTGTAGGCCACGTACAATTTAGGAAGCAGTTCAGGGTTAATGCGCTCGTAGCGGCCGTAGCCCTGGGTTTGGATCAGGTTTTTATCAAAATCCATATACACACAGCCCTCGTAACACTGGATCACACGATCCTGCAAGCCGGCGGTAATGCCCAGCTCTTCGGTTTCGGTTACCATGACCAGCTGTGGCAATATCTCGATTGGTATTTCGACTTTGTAAAACTGCATTAACGCCCGGAACAAAGCGACAATGATCGCACTGGAACCCGACATGCCTACCTGGCGAGGGATCGAAGAGCGGTAGCGAACCGTAAAGTTCTTATTGGGTAGTTTGATGCTGTTTTCCTCGCAATAATCCCCAAACTTCTTGATACCAGCCTTGATAAGGGGAATGCCGCCGTTATAGCCCAGCATATTCACCGAATCGCGGAGGTGGAAAATGCTGCGGAACGTGTTCAGATCCTGCGGCTGTGGTTCGATATGCAGCTCGGGCGACTCATAAAGCGAAATGGAAGCACCGAAATTTCTTACAGATATGGAGATCGTTTTGCCGAAAAAGCCATCAGAAGGATTGCCTAAAAGCCCCGCACGGGCATAGGCGCGTGTTTCAATGATCAATGTTAAAGCGTGTTTAGCCGGACGTAATAACTTTTGGGACGAGTAAAATACCATTTTGCCCTTATAAGCCGGTATTTCGAAATTTTACCCAATGCAAGGTGAAATCTATTAACGAACCGGCTGGAAACAAAAAAAGCGCGGATAAAAATATCCACGCCTTCTTAAGAGGAACGGTTTATTGATATTATTGTTTCACGACCTGAACGTTCGCGATCAATTTCACCTCGTCACCTACTACGACGCCACCCGCTTCGGTCACCGCGCTCCATTCGAGGCCGAACTCTTTGCGGTTGATTTTGCCGTTGATTTCGAAACCCGACTTGTTGTTGCCGTAGAAGTCGGTCATGTTCCCGCCGAACTCGGCTGCGAAATCAACAGTCTTGGTCACGCCTTTTACGGTCAGCGAGCCTGTAAGATTGTAGTTATCACCACCTTTTTTAGCCAGTTTACCTGTGAACGACAATTTAGGGTGGTTCTCGGCATCGAAGAAATCGGCCGATTTCAGGTGCTGGTCACGTTGTGCTTGTTTAGTATCTATACTTTCTACATCGGCAGAAAAGTGGACGGTGGCACCGTCGAAGTCATCGCTTGTTGTTTCAACACCGCCTTCAAAACTGTTGAATGCGCCTGTTACAGTGGAAATCACCAGGTGTTTCACTTTGAACTGGATTTCTGAATGTGTTGGGTCGATTACCCATTTAGTAGCAGCCATTGTCTTTGTTGTTTTTATGTGTAATAACATTTAATGTATATACATCTAATTGAAAATATTAGTTTCAAAAAGGATAAAAAAAATCCCGAAAAATTTTCCGGGATTCAAAAAACTAGGTTTGAGGCTTCTATTGAGGCATTTCAAAAATTTTAGGATCGACTTTCGGATTCACTTCGAGCGAAGTGATTTTCAGGCCCATCTTGGTCCCGGGCATAGCCGAGGTAGTCACTTCGGAAGTAAACGGATAATAGATGCCATCCACCGCACGAAAATCGGACTGCGTGTTTTCCGACATGATGTCCTGGCCATTGACTTTCGTCTGGGCGACAATCTTTAAAATATAGAATGTGTCTTTGGAAATATAATTGATCCGGCGAACACCGCTGGGCAAGGTCATGGTTACTTTGTAAACCTTCGCGCCGGAGAGGTCTTCTTCGCCGTCGAGCGTGACTTTATAGCCTTTTTCCTTGTAATTGTAGAGGCCGGTGAGGTCGGTTTCATTGGCGAGCGATTTCACGGCATCTTCAGGCAGGGCGACGGCCTTTGTATTCCCAGCCATCGGATTGATCGTCCAGCCTGTCTGGCCACTCACCGCCTGCACGACCGTCATGCCCTGTACCGTGGTTTCGCTCCGGAAGCCCTGGTTCTGTACGATCGTCGTAGAAATCGGCACTTTCATATTCATGATGTCCATTTCCGCGGTGATCTTCATGCTTTGAAGTTTGCCCAGCTTGTCGCCACCCATGGCTTTGATGTGCTTGGCTACAATGTCGTCGACGGTTTGGGCGGTTACGGCATGAGTAATGCAGGAAATAATCAGGAGTGTGAGTAGTCTAAAAAGGCTTCTGGAACGTCGCATGATGTGGTTGTTGGTTTGCTAAATAAACAAAAAAACGGCCGGATTGTTGCAATCCGGCCGTTTGGACTATGTTTGGGGTAACCTTAGTTTTTCAATGCTTCGGCACCACCTACGATTTCGAGGATCTCTTTCGTAATCGCTGCCTGACGCGTACGGTTGTAAACCAGACGCAGTTCTTTGAGCAATTCCTGGGCGTTTTCTGTTGCCTTGTCCATCGCTGTCATACGCGCTCCCTGCTCCGATGCATTGGATTCGAGAACGGCGCGGTACAGCTGGATTTTAAGCGACTTAGGGATCAGCTCCGCAAGGATTTCTTCTTCGGCCGGTTCGAAAATATAGTTAACCTCTGTCTTTTTCGACTTGGCAGATTTGTTTTCAGCTACGATCGGTAAGTACGGATCGGTGTGGATGATTTGTGTAGCTACGTTTTTGAATTCGTTGTACACGATATCCACCGCGTCGTAACGGCCTTCCGAGAAATCTTTCATGATTTCCTCGGCTGCGCTCTTCACGTTTACAAAGCTCAAACGACCGAAAAGATCGGTGTAAGCAGTGTTTACGGTATAGCCGCGGCGTACGAGCGACTCTGCGCCTTTTTTACCGATGGCAAAAATCTCTACATTTCCTTTCGCTGCCTGAGCCGCATATTTCGACTCGATCAGCTGGATAGTAGCTTTGATAACATTGGTATTGAATGCTCCGCACAATCCACGGTCGGAAGTAACGACTATGATCAGCACCTTTTCCACCGAGCGAACGGCTTTCAATGGGCTGTCGGCAGCGCTTTCCGATGCTGACGAAACTGTCAGAAGCATTTCTCCAAGCTTCTGTGCATAGGGGCGCATTTGCAGAATGTTGTCCTGTGCACGACGCAGCTTGGCTGCCGCTACCATTTTCATGGCTTTGGTGATCTGCTGTGTGGAATTAACCGAAACAATACGGTTACGTACTTCTTTTAAGCTTGCCATTCTCTGGGTGTTTTAAGCGATCCGGTGATCCTTTTGAATTGTTCTAGGAAAATGCCGGAACGGGTACCGCTCCGGCATTTTTACCGGTTAACGATATTTTACAGCAACTTCTTTAGCTACTTTCTCGATAACGTCTGTTACGCTGTTGTCCAGTTTTCCGGCACGCAAAGCAGCAAGTGCTTCTTTATATTGTCCAGCCAGTACGGTGGTGAAATCCTTTTCGAATTCTTTCACACGTGCTACGTCTACGTTATCCAGCAAACCTTTGGTGGAAGCGTAGACGGTCGCTACCTGCAATTCAACAGGAACCGGCGCGTATTGTGCTTGTTTCAAAACTTCCTGGTTGCGGCGTCCCCGGTCGATCGCCAGCTTGGTGGCTGCATCGAGGTCGGAACCGAATTTCGCAAATGCTTCGAGTTCGCGGAACTGCGCCTGATCGAGTTTAAGGGTACCCGAAACTTTCTTCATCGATTTGATCTGCGCGTTACCTCCAACGCGGGATACCGAGATACCCACGTTGATCGCAGGACGGATACCCGAGTTGAACAGGTTGGATTCAAGGAAGATCTGGCCGTCGGTGATCGAGATTACGTTCGTAGGAATGTAAGCCGAAACGTCACCAGCCTGTGTTTCGATGATCGGAAGGGCTGTCAATGAACCACCACCTTTTACCTTACCTTTCAATGAAGGCGGAAGGTCGTTCATGCTGGCAGCGATCGTATCGTCAGCGATGATTTTCGCAGCACGTTCCAAAAGACGGCTGTGGAGGTAGAATACGTCACCTGGGTAAGCTTCGCGGCCCGGAGGACGACGGAGGAGCAGGGACACCTCGCGGTAAGATACCGCTTGTTTCGAAAGGTCGTCGTAGATTACGAGTGCAGGACGACCGGTATCGCGGAAGTACTCACCGATAGCGGCACCTGTAAATGGTGCGTAGAATTGCATTGGTGAAGGATCCGAAGCACCAGCAGCGACGATCACTGTGTAATCCATCGCGCCGTATCTGCGAAGGGTAGCTTCGATCGACTTGATAGTCGAAGCTTTCTGTCCGCAGGCAACGTAGATACAGAATACGGGCTCGCCTTTGTCGTAAAATTCTTTCTGGTTAATAATTGTATCGATCGCAACCGCAGTTTTACCTGTCTGGCGGTCACCGATGATCAACTCGCGTTGGCCGCGGCCGATGGGGATCATCGCGTCAATCGCTTTGATACCGGTTTGGAGCGGCTCGGTTACCGGCTGACGGTAGATTACCCCCGGAGCTTTACGCTCGATAGGCATTTCGAACGTCTCACCAGTAATAGGTCCGTTTCCGTCGATCGGCTCGGCAAGCGTGTTTACCACACGGCCGATGATTCCGTCACCTACTTTCACGGAAGCGATTTCTTTGGTACGTTTTACAGTAGCACCTTCTTTGATGTCACTGAAATCCCCCAGCAATACGGCTCCCACATTGTCTTCCTCGAGGTTAAGAGCGAGGGCCTTAAGGCCGTTCTCGAAAACAAGCAGCTCACCTGCCTGTACCTGGGAAAGACCATAAATGCGGGCAACACCGTCACCAACCTGAAGGACTGTTCCTACTTCTTCGAGTTCTGCTTCTGATCGAGCGCCTGCAAGTTGTTCGCGCAGGATGGCCGAAACTTCATCCGGTCTAACAGATACCATAGTATAATTGACTTATTTAGAGTATAGTAGTAAGTTTTCTGAAAACTGCCGCAAAGGTAGAGTTTTATTTTGGTAAAAACAGAATGATTTAACTAAAACCTGTGATATAAAATTAGATTTTTCCAAGGATATGGGCGGAAGGGTACCGCGGGACGCAAATTTACCGTTTATCAGCTTCTAATAACATTTTTAAAACTTTTTTAGGTACTGATTGTGTTTTTGTTGTAATTGAGATCGTTAATAACACTTATATATTGAATTTTAATCTTTTCGACCGTCTTTCTTTATAATGTACAAATTAGAAAAAACCATTTTAGCAGCCCTGGCATTTGGAGTATTGGTAACCGCGGAAGGCACAGCACAAACTATCAAGAAAACAACTAAACCCGCCGCAACTGTAAAGAAATCAGCGGCAACACCTGCAAAAACATCGGCAGCTCCTGCAACATTGAAAACAACCGCCGACTCTTTGTCAGCAGCAATAGGGGTTAGCTTCGCAAATTCGTTATCTTCTCAAGGTATCAGCGATATCAACAGCGAGTTGCTTACACAAACCGTTAAAGCGGCTCTGAAAGGTGAAAAAACAGCTTTTACAGCGGATGAAGCCAATTTGTTCATCCAGGGATACTTCACCAAGATGATGGAAGAAAAGGGAGCTGTGGTGCGCAAGGAAGGGGAGAAGTTTTTGGAAGAAAACAAGAAAAAGCAAGGCGTAGTGACCACCGAGAGCGGTCTGCAATATCAGATTGTCAAAACCGGCGAAGGACCCAAACCGGCCGCAACAGATAAGGTTAAGACACACTATCACGGCACATTGACCAATGGAACAGTTTTTGACAGCTCGGTCGACAGAGGCGAACCGGTTGAGTTTCCGGTCAATGGCGTGATCAAAGGATGGACCGAAGCGCTTCAGTTAATGCCTGTCGGATCGAAATGGAAGTTATTCATTCCATATCAGCTGGCTTATGGTGAGCGCGCGGCAGGTCCTCAGATACCGGCTTATTCAGCCCTCGTATTTGAGGTTGAATTATTGGAAATCGTAAAATAGCAAACGTGCAAATGAAAAAGTATCTTATCACTCTTATTCCGGTTGTGTTGCTGGGTTGGCAGCGGGGCCCTGTTCAGGAACGAGTGGAGGTGATGGCACCAGCGGCCGCCTCCATGGATGAAGATATCAAGCCGATTCCGGCGCAATACAAGGCGGAGGAGCTGACGACCAGGATCTTATCAAGCTATCATTATAGAAAAACGAAGCTGAATGATTCCCTTTCGGCAGCGATGTTTGATAAGTACCTTGATGCCGTTGACCACGGAAAGCTTTACTATCTGGCAACCGATATCGCCGAATTCGAGCAGTATAAGAACTCTTTCGATGATTATTTGCAGAAAAGGGAGCTGGATGTTCCGTTTCAGATCTATAACGTTTTCAGAAAGCGCTATAAAGAAAGAAGCGAGTACATTCAGACGTTGCTGAAAGAGCCGAAACCTTTCGATTTTACACAGGACGAGTCGATGAACACCGACCGCGAAAAAGCGGCTTGGGCGAAAAACACCGACGAACTGAACGATACCTGGCGGAAATACCTGAAAAGCGAGGCATTAGACCTCAAACTGTCGGGGAAAGCGGACACGGCAGTGGTAACCACCCTGCGTGACCGCTACAAAAGCCGTGACCGTGCACTGGGCCGCATCCGTACCGAACAGGTTTTTCAGATGTTCATGAATGCCTACGCGGAATCACTCGACCCGCATACAAGCTACATGGCGCCTACTTCGGCTGACCGTTTCAAGCAGGAAATGAGCCAGTCGCTGGAAGGTATCGGTGCATTGCTTCGTGAGGAAGATAATTATATCAAAATCGTAGAGGTAATCCCGGGCGGTCCTGCATTCAAAGGAAAACAGCTTAAAAAGGAGGACAAGATCGTAGCGGTAGCACAGGGCGACGAAGGCAAGTTTGTTGATATCGTCGGCTGGTTTGTGGACGATGCCGTGAAGCTGATCAAAGGCCCGAAATCGACCGTGGTGCGTTTACAGATAATCTCGGCCGATGCATTGCCCGGATCGGCTCCCAAAGAATATCGTCTTGTGCGCGAGAAAATCAAATTGGAAGAGCAGCGTGCGAAGAGCGAGATCGTCTCCATTAATAACGGCAATAAGGAATATAAAATCGGTGTGATCGATATTCCGTTGTTCTACCGTGACTTCGAAGGAGCGCAACACCGCGAGAAGGAGTTTTCAAGCACAACCCGCGACGTGCAGAAGCTGATTACCGATTTGCAGGCTTCGAATGTGGACGGTGTGGTGATCGACCTTCGTAACAACGGCGGTGGCTCGCTGACAGAAGCTGTTTCACTGACTGGCTTGTTTATCAACCGCGGACCGGTTGTTCAGGTGAAAGAAAGCCAGGGTGAAATCGAAGTACAATCGGACAATGATCCTGCGATTGCGTACGATGGCCCGCTGGCCGTGATGGTGAATCGTTTCAGCGCATCGGCTTCCGAAATATTCGCGGCAGCGATCCAGGACTACAAACGCGGCTTGATCGTAGGAGAGCAGACTTATGGTAAAGGAACCGTTCAAACGCTGATCGACCTGAACCAATGGGTACCGAAAGAGCAAGACCAGCTCGGCCAGGTGAAACTGACCGTTGCGAAATTCTACCGCATTAATGGTAGCAGCACGCAGCTCAAAGGTGTCACGCCTGATTTGGAACTGCCAACTGCTTTCAAAGTGAATGAGTACGGCGAAGGCTCGCAGCCAAGCGCATTGCCCTGGGATCAAATTGCATCCTCGCGTTACGAGGTTACCAGCAATATCAATCCTAAAATCGTAGAGCAAATCCGTGACAAGCACAAGCACCGCCTCAAATCCGACGAGGAGCTGAAAACGCTTGTGAAAACGCTGGACGATTTCAAGCAGGCACGTGAGAACAAGGTCGTATCTCTGCAGGAATCCAAACGTAAAGCGGAGCGCGACGAAGCTGAGAAAAAGCGTGCGGCGATGAAACAGCTTGGCGAGGATAATGTCGACGGCGACGATGAAGAGGAGACCGATTCAAAAGTTGCTGAGGCGCCAAAAGAAGTGAAGAAGAAAAAAGATATCTATCTGACTGAAACCGGTCGTATTCTGGCGGACCTGATCGTAATCTCGAAAGAGCCGAGTTTGGCGGGAACCAAGAAGAAGTAGTTATCTTAAATAACAAGTATGAAAAGAGCACGGACCGGGAGGTTCGTGCTCTTTTTGTATGGGCAAATGACTGGCTACTCCCAGCCCCCACCCAAGGCCCGGTACAACTCTACCAATGCCAAAAACTGCTCCTTCTGTACATTGGTAAGGTTAAGTTCCTCCTGCAAAACACCCCGTTGGGCGGTGATTACTTCGAGATAAGAGGCATAACCTGTCAGGAACAGATCCTTGGAGGTTGCTACGGCTTGTTGCAGCACTTCCACTTCCTGTTTTTTCAAATCCCCGATCTGGCGCATGTTTTCCAGCTTTTTGAGACTAGTACTTACTTCGCGGAAACCGTTCAAGACCGATTTGTTGTAAGCGTAAAGTGCTTCGAGGCTCGCAGCCTCGGCGCGTTTCTGGTTTGCCTTTAATCCCTTCCGGTTTATCAGAGGGGCTGCCAGGCCGCCGAGGGCGCCGTATGCGATAGAGCCTGGGGAGAAAAGCAGGCTGCTTTTAAATGCGTTAAAGCCCAGGAACGCGGTGATATTCAGCGAGGGAAGAAATGCGAGCTGTGCGGCCTGCTGCTCGGAATAGTTGGCGAGCAAATCGAGTTGTGCCTGCTGAATGTCGGGTCTTCTTCGGAGCATCTGAGCAGGTATGCCTGCGTGGATGGTTTGCGGCATTACCTGTTCCAGCGTTGTTCTCCTTACAATAGGCTGTGGGAAGCGCCCGGTAAGCTGGTTAACATTGTTTTCGATTTCGATGATCTTCTGCTGTACTTCAAATTCGAGGCTGCGGGTGTTGAGTAATTGCGCAGTAAGCTGACGGACGCCGAGTTCGTTGGCGCGGCCTGCCTCTTTCTGGATTTTGATCGTTTCTACCGCGGATTCCTGCAATGCGATGTTTTTTCGTATAATATCCAGCTCGGTATCCAGCGCCATGAGTTCGTAATAGGAACGCGCGATTTCTGAGATGAGGCCGGTAATGATCGCCTGACGGCCTTTTTCGCTTGCCAAAAAGCGCGTGTAAGCGGCTTTTTTCTGATTTTTAAGTTTACCCCAGATGTCTATTTCCCACGAACTGCGCAGACCGACGAAGTAATCCGGCATGAAAGGCGCAGGAAGGCGGCGATCTTCGTCGATGTTGCCCGAGAAGTTGGTGTCGTAATTACCTACGCCGTCCATGGTGTAGTCGCCGAATTTGCGGCCGCCACCGGATACATCGCCTGATACGACGGGAAGCATGGCCCCGTGTGCGGCCATGATATTGGTTCGCGCCATTTCAATGCGCTGAGCGGCCATTTTCAGGTCGAGGTTGTTTTGCAGGGCGGTGTCGATCAGCGCGACGAGGTGCCGGTCGTTGAAGAATGTTTTCCACTGCATTGATCCGATACCCGCGGAATCGGCCTGGCCCGCGAATGTTCCCGGTGCTTTGATTTGTGCACGCTGTTCGACGGGCTGCATCATTTTACAACCCGATATCGAGATCAGGATTGCGGCAAACAGGAGGCCGGAAGCGTACTTTCTATTTCTTTTCATCAATATAAAATCTGATTTGAAAGGCCGCGGAGCATGCCCCACGGCCGAAACTGGATTCGAGGGGGCTTAATGCAGTAATGCTTCTTCCTCCGCAGCCACTACCGGAGGAGGCGTTTTTTTCTTTTTGGCCATGCTCGCAAATACGACGTACAACCCCGGAATAATGACCACACCGAAAATAGTACCGATGAGCATGCCACCCGCAGCCGCCGCACCGATGGACCGGTTACCGATCGCCCCGGCGCCGGATGCCATTACCAGCGGAATAAGCCCGGCGACAAATGCGAATGAGGTCATCAGGATCGGGCGGAGACGCTCGGTGGCGCCTTCGAGCACGGCTTCAATGACGGTACGGCCTTCTTTCTGGCGAATAATGGCATACTCCACGATCAGGATCGCGTTTTTACCCAACAAACCAATCAGCATGACTAGCGAAACCTGGGCGTAAATGTTGTTTTCCAAACCCATTAATTTCAATGCGAGGAATGCACCGAAAACCCCCGTGGGAAGCGAGAGGATTACCGGCAGCGGAAGCAAAAAGCTCTCATATTGCGCCGCCAGCAGCAGGTATACGAATACCAGACAGATCGCAAAAATGAAGATGGCCTGGTTGCCGGAAAGGATTTCCTCACGCGTCATCCCCGACCAATCGTAGGTATAGCCCTTCGGCAAACTCGTCGCAGCTACGCGCTCGACAGCCCTGATAGCGTCGCCGCTACTGTAACCCGGGGCTGCATCGCCGTTGATCATCGCCGACGTATACATATTATAGCGAGTCAGCAATTCGGGGCCATATACCCGTTCAAGTTTGATAAAAGTCGAGAAGGGCACCATTTCGCCCCGGTTGTTTTTGACATACAGTTTGAGAATGTCCTCGGGGTTTTTGCGGAAACTGGCATCGGCCTGCACCATTACCTTGTACATCTGCCCGAAACGGATGAAGTTGGAGGCATAATAGCTACCGATCATGGTTTGGAGCGTGCTCATTGCGACGTCGATAGACACGCCCTTTTTGGCGGCAATGTCTGAGTCGACGTGGATCATATATTGCGGAAAGCTCGCGTCGAAGCTGCTGAATGCAGCCGCGATTTCCGGTGTAGCGGCGAGGTCTTTGATAAACTTGTTGGTAACCTCGGCGGTTTTTTGCAGATCTTCATTCCCCGAGCGGTCCTGGACCCTTAGTTCAAAACCACTGGAATTACCAAAGCCAGGTACGGTAGGAGGTGGGAAAAACTGAATTTCGGCATCGGTAATATGCTTCGTTTTGGCTTCCATTTCCTTGATAATGTCTTGCACGGAAGCTTTTCGTTGATCCCAGGGTTTCAGGTTGATCATTGCCATCCCGTAGGACGAACCGGCCGATTCGGTAAGTAAGCTGTAACCTGAAAGTGAGGAAACGGATTCGACAGGTTCGAGACTTTCGGCTACTTTTTGAATTTCATCCAGCACCACTTCTGTCCTTTCAACGGTAGCACCTACCGGCGTTGTCACGTTCACGTTGATTACCCCCTGGTCTTCGGTAGGGATAAAGCCGCTGGGGAGAATGCTGTTGATCCCAAAAGTGGCGACGCAAAATGCGACCAACAGTCCGATAGTGATCACCCGGCGGCTTACAATGGACGAAAGAAGCTTCCGGTAGCCGTTCTGCAAGCCGTCATAACCTTTGTTGAAGCCGTCAAAAAACCTGGTAAGCGGATTCTTCTTCACCGGCTGCCCGTGTGTGTTTTTCAACATCAGCGCACATAATGCAGGCGTGAGCGTGAGCGCATTGATCCCCGAAATAACAATGGAAATCGCTAGGGTAATGGAAAACTGCCGGTAGAAAATCCCGACAGGCCCCGACATGAATGCTACCGGCACGAATACCGCCGACATAACCAGCGTGATCGCGATGATCGCGCCGCTCATTTCTTTCATGGATTCGATAGTCGCTGTTTTGGCGTCGAGATGCTTTTCGGCCATTTTGGCGTGCACCGCCTCAACGACCACAATCGCATTATCGACCACGATCCCGATGGCCAATACCAACGCGAAAAGCGTCAGCAGGTTAATGGAGAACCCGAACATCTGCATGAATGCGAACGTACCCACCAATGCCACCGGCACCGCCAGGGCCGGAATGAGGGTAGAGCGGAAGTCTTGCAAAAACAAATAGACGATCAGGATCACTAGAATGAATGCCTCGATGAGCGTGCGGATCACCTCGTGAATAGAGGCGTCGAGAAAGCGGGAAACGTCGTAGGAAACGAAATAATCCATTCCGGGAGGGAATGTGGTCTTTTTGAGCTCGGCAACCTTGGTCTTAATATTTTGAATAACCTCTTGCGCATTGGAGCCTGGGCGCTGCTTGATCATAATCGAAGCGGAAGGTCGTCCGTTCGATTTGGAAGCCATATCATATTCCAGCGTACCGAACTCGATCTTGGCGACGTCTTTCAGTTTCAGAATGGAACCGTCGGGATTGGAGCGCAGCACGATGTTCTCATATTGCGCGGGTTCGAAAAGCTTTCCGGTATATTTCAACACATATTGCAATACGTTCTTTTCGCGACCGGAGCTTACGCCTGTCTTACCCGGTGCCGCCACCACGTTCTGGTCACGGATAGCCTGGATGACTTCGTCGGCGGAGACATTATAACTGTTCATGCGGTCGGGTTGCAACCAAACGCGCATGGAGTAATCCTTGCTGCCCATGATCTGCGCGCGGCCAACGCCGTCGATCCTTTTCAGTTCTTTAAGGATATTGATATCGGCGAAGTTGTACACGAAATCCTCGCCCACGGTAGAGTCGGAGCTCATGATGTCGAGATACATGAGCATACTGTTCACCTCTTTTTCGGTCGTTACGCCGGCTTTGATAACCTCTTCCGGGAGCTCGTCGATCACCGTTTGCACACGGTTCTGCACGTTCACTGCGGCAAGGTCCGGGTCTACACCTACATTGAAAGAGATATTGATCGTCGTTACGCCGTCGTTACCGGAAACGCTTGTCATATAAGTCATGCCGGGCACGCCGTTGATCGCCTTTTCGAGCGGAACAGCCACGGCATCCACGCACACTTCCGCATTGGCGCCCGTATAGGTAGCCGTTACGACAACCGAGGGTGGGACGATGTCGGGGAATTGGGAGACGGGTAATTCCAGCACTGCCAGAACACCGAGCAGGGTAATAAATATGGAGATGACCAGCGATAGTACCGGTCGCTCTATGAATTTTTGAAACATGATCTACAATTCAGGTGAAAGAAAGAATGCTACCGCGCCGTGAGCTCGATTTTCTCGGCCGACACCGTGTCGGAAGAGACGGTTTTCGGATTGATTGTCGCCCCGTCGCGTAAGGATTGAAGTCCTTCGCATACAATCGTTTCGCCTGATTCGAGACCTGATTTTACGACATAGAAAGTGGACAGCCGGGATTGTGGCACAAAGCTGCGTGTCTTGATCTTGTTGTCTTTCCCAAGTACGTATACAAAGTTTTTGTCCTGGATCTCGAATGCGGCCTGCTGTGGGATCAGGATCGCATTATCTACCGTGTTGGTCAGGCGGATCGTACCCGTTGAGCCGTGTTTCAGCAATTTTTCCGGATTAGCAAAGCGTGCGCGGAAGGCAATGGAGCCGGTTCCTTCGTCGAATGCGCCTTCCATGGTTTCGATAATGCCTTTGTGTTTGAAGAAGGAGCCGTCTGCCAGTTCCAGTTCTACTACTGCTTGTTTGGTAGCGGCCTTGTCACGAGCCTTGACGTATTCCAGGTATTCGTTTTCAGAAACATTAAAATAGGCGAAAACCGTTTTGGTGTCGGATAGCGTCGTAAGTAGCGTGCCCTCGTCGATAAGGCTGCCCATTTTAGTAGGGAGGCGGTCGATCACGCCGTCGAATGGCGCCTTGATCACGGTATGCGCCAGTTGAATGGCCGCATTGGACTTTTCCGATTGGGCTTCTTCAATTTTGGCATTGGCCGCGGCCAGTTTCGCTTGCGCTACTTCGAGTTCGCTTTTGGCCACGACATTCTTATCGACCAGCAATTTTACGCGCTTTACTTCGAGCTCGGCCCCTTTTGCGTCGGCGATCGCGCTTTGCAAATTAGCCTTCGCCTTGGCCAGCTGGGCCTCATATTCTTCATTGTTAATGCGGAATAAAGTCTGTCCTTTTCTGACTTCCTTGCCCTCGTCCACATATACCTCTTCGAGGTAGCCCTTCACGCGGGCATATATTTCGACGTTCCGCAGGGCGTGGATGTTGCCTACGTATTCGCGGTGCAGTTCGGTTTTCTGGGGCTTGAGTTCCGTTACGGGGATGGTCGGAATGCTGTCTTTTGTCTCCGATAAAGTCTCACTTTTCGAAGCGCAGCCGTAGGTGAAAATGCTGACGAGCAAAAGCAGCGGCCATTTTAGGTCTTTCATCATGATGCGTTTGTATAAATTGGTTGGCGGTAGTGCAAGGGAATAGGAATAGCCTTTTGGCCGCGCGGGAATGCCGTGCAGTAAAAGGAATAGCATAAGTGTCCGGATAGGCCCGTATATGCGCGAATGTGCATAGCCTGGCAATCCGTCAGCTACGAAAATTTGGGATTAAAGAACGCTTGCGGCGAGTTCAAAAAGGGCAAAGGCGGTGGAGAAAGCTGTAATAATCGGGCAGCGTGATTTCTCCATTGCTAACGGAAAGCAGTTGGACGGACTCCCTGATTACTTTTGGGATCCTGGTAATTTCGTACTGGGGCGCTGTTTGCGAGACCAGCGTCAGGAAGCGGTAGGTGGAATGCCGGTGGCGCAAAAGGTCGGAAAGGGATTCCTTCCATTCTGTTTCATCGGCCCTTACGATCGTCTGGTTTTTGCAGATCGTGTCGTCGATTAACACAATATCCCCGGTACCGGGCTTTTCCTCTATTTCGAATGGAGAAAAAGCCTCAGTTCCGACGTCAATCTTGCACGCAACAGCCCTCTGCTGCCCCAGGAGCAGCGAAACGGCAAATTGTGCGAGCCAGAAAAACAATACAAAAGTTCTTTTTGTCATGATACTGATAGCGATCAGGTCATTGAAAAATTCATACTTTTATAATGAATTCAAGAATGATTGGAACTATTAGAGCGGAATTGTGATACAAACGGGCAATAATTCAAATATAACGTTTCAAATGTAGATTGCAAATTTTAAAGATTGTTAATGAACGTTAATAGAAAATATTTGACTGGTAATGAATGGGAATCCGCTCTTTCTGTAAATGAATGGGCGATTGAATAGTCGGGTTTGAACTTGTGTTTTTCCGCTCAAACAGGGAACTTGACCTCCTGGAAATCCAAACCGGAAAATGGCTTAACTTTTTGAGAGAAAAGTGTATATTGACAAGGCCATCCGACTTTTCGCGAAACGCTCAATGCCGCATACAATGGTCGTCACACCCATTTACACCGAACATTTTGTACTGACCAAGATGATGGCCGGGGATGGTGACAAGTATTTCAGGCTGAGCAATAATGAAAATGTGATGAAATATGTGACCGGCTATTCGCTCACCCGGGAGGAATCGGACAACATGCTCAAAAGTTTCCTGGAAGAGTACGGCATGGACACGTATCTGGGGAGGTATCTCATTGAGGACAGGCATTCGGGGGAACTGATCGGTGCAGCCAAGCTGGACAAAGTGGGATCGGCGATCGAGATCGGGTACAGGGTAATGGAGGAGTTCTGGGGGCGCGGCGTAGCTACCGAGATTGCGACAGGGCTGATCCGGTTTGCGAAAAATGTGCTGAATGCCAGGGACGTGATCGCATTTGTGAATGTCAACAACACTGCCTCCATCCGTGTGCTGGAAAAGGCGGGAATGACCAATACGGAATTGATCGAAGATCTTGATGAAGTCAAGTACAGGTTTAATTATTCACCAAAAAGTACCCCCCTTATGAAAAAAGTGCTCTACATTATCCTGGGCCTCATTGCGTTGGCCCTCATTGCAGCTTTTATGATGCCGAAGGACTACGCCGTGGAGCGTGAGATCGTCGTGAACAAGCCCAAAGCAGAGGTTTTTGAATACCTGAAATCCCTCAAAAAGCAGAACGACTGGAGTGTATGGGGGCGCCGCGATCCCAAAATGGTCAAGACCTTCTCGGGTACCGACGGTACCGTGGGCTTCGTCTCGATGTGGGATGGCAACGACGACGTTGGTAAAGGCGAGCAGGAAATTACAAAAATTGACGAAGGCCAGCGGATCGATACCCAGCTGCGCTTTCTGAAACCGTTTGAGAGTACCAGCGAGGCTTATATGATCACGGAAGGGATCGATTCGACGTCCACCCGTGTCCGTTGGGGCTTTACCGGCAAAATGCCTATCCCGATGAACATAATGCTCCCTTTTATGAATATGGACGAATCGATCGGAAAGGATTTTCAGGAAGGATTAACTAATCTGAAAGGAATACTCGAAAAACAATGAGTACTACCGACCCGCGCATTGACGCCTACATCGTCAAATCCGCCAGTTTTGCTATTCCGATACTCGAATACCTGCGCGCGCTCGTACACGAGGCATGCCCGGAGGCGAAGGAGACTATGAAATGGAGCTTCCCGCATTTCGAATACAAAGGTGCTATCCTGTGCAGCATGGCGTCTTTCAAGCAGCATTGTGCATTTGGCTTCTGGCTGGAATCGCGCCTGAGCGACCCGCATCATTTGCTTGCCGTGAATGGCGAGCGGGTTGGAATGGGAAGTCTCGGGAAAATAGCGCGTTTCGAAGACCTCCCGGCGGAGGAACATTTGCGAGGGTTTATCATCGAAGCGATGCGCCTGATCGACAGCGGTGTAAAGCTCAAAAAAGAGGATAAGCCGAAGGAAACGAAAGAACTGGTAATTCCAGCCTACGTTACCGAAGCTCTGGCCGATAATGCTGTCGCGAAGAAGGTTTTTGAGGGGTTTAGCTATTCCAATAAAAAGGAATATGTGGAATGGTTTGAAGATGCAAAAACCGAAGCCACGCGCGGGAAACGCATTGCGCAGGCGCTGGAATGGCTGGCAGAAGGGAAGGTGAGGAACTGGAAGTACGTCAGATAAAAAAAATCCCGGAGCGATCCGGGATTTTTGCATTTCAAGGTTTGGGATTAAAACTTGCCATCCTCGCCCGCGATCATGTATCTGAAAGTATAGTAGCTGGACTCCTCGGTAGGCACATCTTCCGGCGCGCCTTTGTAATAACTGATTATCTCCAACTTAGCGACCTTACCGCCAGCGGTTTTTACCAAAAGCGTTCTTCCCGGGATCGGAAGGATCGCGTGGACGCTCATATCGTATTTGTACCAGCTATTGCCGCTTCCGCCCGGAATGGCAAAACCTGCATCGCCGTCGGTTTTGTAACCGTCTTTGGGCGCTTCGCCGACGTGGTCAAAAGATCTCTCCAAAACGATCGCGCCGCCCTCGCCCGGGCCGCTCGTACCGCTGTTGGTAGCGATGGTGGTTTTGCTGAATGCAATGTCCCAGTTTTTCGTCTTTGCATCGGCCGCCGGTACTTCCTTGCCGGTAGCCAGGCTGAAATAGATGTAAGATTTGGTATTCGCATTCAGGTCTTTGATCACCGTGATTTCCGGCTTCGCAACTGTCGTGAATTGCACCGCGCGAACAGGTACTGCCGGTTCCGGCACTGCAACCAGTGTGCAGGCCGAAAGGATAATGGATTTCAATATCATAACTCAGGCTCCTTTTTTGACAAGCTTGTATTCCAGCTTAGGTTTGCCGCGCTCGCCACCATCGTTGGCGTGGAAGCTGATGAAGCGCAGTTTGTAAATGTTGCCAGCCGGATCTTTGATGAGGTAGAAACGATCGGTTTTAACACCGACGGTACCTTGCGTAACACGCCACTTCGAACCGATTGCGTCCGCAGCCTTATTGAAAGTAATGCCTGTGAGATTGGTTTCAGCAAATGCATCGTAAGTAGTGGCGGTTGTAAGCACTTCGGCTGCTTCCACGCCTACGAGGCTGTTGGTAAATACGAGGTCGGAGAAGCCGTATGGGATCAGGCCGGCGCCGAAATTGGTGAAATACATGCTGTAACCCCATTTCAGGTCCCAGCGGTCTTTCGCAGGTTCTACATCCACGGTCGTACCTTTTTCAAGCGAAACAAATTCGAAGTTATAGGCGGCTTCTTTGGCGATGTCCAGGGTTTTGAAAGTGGTTTCATTCACTTTGGCATACTGCAAAGTATAACCGGTGCTTTTGCGCAGAATTCGTATTTTGTATAAATCAGCAACCGGAAGGACGTCCATCGATCCGCCTTTGCGGTTGAGAATATAAACCTTGTTTTCTGCATCGGCAGCTGAAACTGCCGCAATCACAGTTTTGGTAAGGTCTCCCGCAGCGTCGTCCACGAGCGACATCTTGCCTGCTCCCTGGCCGACAGCCAACGAATCTGTTTTGAAATCTTTGTCGGAAACCGCGTTGATGTCCGTTTTGTTGATCGCCAGTGCCGAAGCGCCATTCGTTGCATTGATGGTCACGCGGAAATCAGTACCGTTGAAAAAGCCGAGATCCCAGCTGGCGCGAAGAACGGGTGTTTGCACGTTGGCGCTAAGGTCGAGGAATACCGAATTGGCGGCGCTGCTTCCGGCTTCGCTACCTGCGATACCATTCAACTGAATGCTGGTACCTTCTGAAATGATCGCTTTGAAGCTCAGTTTCAGGGCCGAATTGGTGCCAACCAACGCCGGCGCGCCCACCGAAGCGATTTTGAATGCAATGCTCTCGTCGCCATCCAGCAATACGCCCGATTTTTTGCTCACTTTGAAGGAAACGGACGACTGTCCCGCAGGTACCGACAAGGTGATCGTGTTGTTTGCCCCCGCGGCCGCTGCTGCTGCGGGAGTGGTGGTAAACTCCTGGTCGTAGGTAAGCTGTGTAGGAGTTATTGTCACAGAAACGGGCGTAGCAACATCCACCGCTCTTGTAAGCACGATTTTGATCTCGGTTTCTTCCCCTTCAAAACCCTTTTCAGTGGTTTCAAAAGCCGCCAGGTTATCCGGCAATGGTGGTTCGTCGTCGCTGCAAGCGTTGAATGTTCCCAGGAATGCAACCAGTAATAGCGACCGGACTATTTTCTTCATAATTGATTGGAGTTATAATGAAAGGGTATTTGATTGTTAATGCTTTGTCCATTGAAAACTGAGACCCAGGAAATACGATCGTCCGAACGACATTGGTACTGCGCCGCCCATGCTGTGTGCGCCGCCGGTGTCGGTGGAAGTATTTTGCAGGTTGGTGATGTCGAAGAGGTTTTTAATGCCGCCCAACACATTGACGTATTTACCGAGCGTCTTGCTCAATGTCAGATCGGCCATGTGAAAGCCTTCGGTTTCCGCCAGATGAATATTGACCTGGTCGTTAGTTTGGTAAATGGGACGCTTGCCGGAGAATTTGTAGAACAGGTTAATGCTCGCACCCACCTTTCTGAAGGTATAAAGCAGGTTTGCATTGATCTCGGTCGACCATACAAACTCTGGCAGCGAACCGAAATCCGCCGGCGATTCCGAAAACTCATTATAGCGGCCAATGTAAGTGGCACCTAATGTCGCTTGCAGGTTTTTCCAGAATAGCTTGTTGTCTAGCGAAAACCCCGTGGTTTTGAACAAATGGATGTTCAGATAGGTCGTCTGCGTCCGGTCGTTCGGGTCGATGCCGGTGTCGATGAGGTCGTGGAATATATTGTAAAACCCGCCGAGTGTTGAGCTGACGCGCAGGCTTTCACGGCTGACGGCCTGCCACACGAGGAACGAGTTGAAACTGTTGGAATATTCGGCTTTCAGGTTGACATTACCATTAATGGAATGTGAAGCATCGTGGAAATCGAAATGCAGCTCACGCAGTGCGGGCGAGCGGAAGCCGCGTGCGTACCCGAAACGGAAATCCAGTGATTTGCTCAATGTAAGCTTGCCATTCAGCGACGGAATCACCGGCGGTGCATCGTAAACCGAGTTTTGCAGGAACCGCAAACCGGGGGTGAGTTTGAAAAACTGCCCCAAACGGATTTCAGGAGCTATAAAGAGTGCATATTCATTAATGGTAGGAGTGCCATTGATGCGCGCGCCGGAGGCGTTGTTATTCGAAAAATCTACTCCGGCCAATACGGAAATATGGTCGCCGGCTTTGTAAAAGGCTGTTCCGCGGAAAAATGCCGTCGTAAAAATCGATTTGTCCTGTGCGCCGGGTTCGAGGGACAATGTGCGCCGACCCGTGGAGTCGATCTTCGTGCTCAGCGTCCTGCGCGAATAATCTGTGTAGGAGCCGACTGCCGTGAGGTTCAATTTCTCACTGACCTTCCATTCCGACTGTACCTGGTGAAACCAGCGTTTGGTGATATATTCCTGATCACCAGCCTCTCTAAGTATGTTTAAGTCACCCAGGCTGGTGATGGTTTCGTCGGTGCCATTGAAGCGGTACCAGATGTTCCAGTGCTTGCCCGTAAACCGGGCGCCCGCGGTGTAAAGCATCTGGTCTTTGGGCTTCCAGGCTTTGGCACGTCCCGTGGCTGCACCTTGCCAACCGCCAAAGTTATTTCGCGTCACATGGCCGGATAGCTGCAAACGTTCATTTTGCCAGGTGATTCCAATCCATTGGTTATGAGCTCCTTTTTTGGTTAATGTATTGTATTCGCCGCCTGCGGTCTCTTCCTGTAACCGCGCATTCACGGTGAGCGAAGCGCTGTCATTCCCCTTTTTTGTAATGATGTTGATCACCCCTGCCAATGCATCGGTGCCATAGATGACCGACATCGGACCCTCGACGATTTCGATGCGTTCGATGGTGTTAATATCGATTTGCCCCAGGCTCTCGCGCGTGCCGCCCCGATCGACCATCGGAATACCGTCGAGGAGGATTTTAACGCCTTGCCCCGCCATTCCCATGAGCTGAATATCGCTGGTACCCAGTGTAAGGTCGTTGGAAAACCGTATCCCGAGCTCTGTATTGAGGATTGTCTGCAAATTAGTCGCGCCCCGCAGCCGAATGCGCTCGCTGTCGATCGTACGCACCTGGTACACGGAGTTTCGCAGCGATTGCGGCTCCGATTGTCCGGTAATTACCACCTCGTTCAAAGAGCGTGTGGTATCAGAAAGCTTGATATCGCCGGTTCCGGGCGCAGCAACGCCACTTCCTTCCTGTGCCTTCAGGTTGCTGATTACCAGCAATATCAAAGAGACGGTAAAATAATATTTCACAAAAATATTAATTTAGACTAAATATAATTACAAAGGAAATTATTATTTAGACTAATTACAATTACAATGAAATATTTTTTGTGACTGGAAAAAGCAGTTCCGGAAATGCTACTTGATCGTCGCCTGGAGATTGACGGTTACGATGTCTTTCAGCTTCCAGTCCTTCTCTCCGATTTTATAGTCGAGGCGGTTTAGATCGAAGGAACTCGTGAGGGAATAGGTGCCATCGGCGTTCTTTTTGGCATCGAAGGGGAGGGTAACCGTTTTGGACACGTCGCGCATGGTCAAAGTGCCGGTAGCCTGGTATTTGTCCCCTTTCTTCTCGACTTTCGCAGACTTAAAATGGATATCGGGATATTTCTCGACCCAGAAATACTTGTCGCTCTTCAAATCCTTATCCCGGGAGTTGTTGTTTGTTTTGAAAGTGTTTGCCGCGATCCTGACGTCGAACGAGGCATTTTCCGGATTTTTCTCATTGAAAACGGCCTCGCCACGCGGCGCGTCGAAAGTGCCATTGCAAGTGCCCAGGATAAATTTGACACTGAATTTCGTTGAGCCGGAAACGATTTTAGAAGTTTGAGCCGACACTTGGCCGACAAAAACCGTGGCCATAATCCATAATGTAAGCAGGAGTCGCATGTCAGTTTCAGTTTGGATGAATATTACAGTTCTTCCAGCAATGATTCTCCCTCCGAACAGTCGCCGGAAGTCCATCGCCATTTTTCATGCATACGGATTTTCCCGTTCGGAAGTTGCTCGGGCGTCGATTGGCAAATGCCTGTCGTGATCTCGCCCCTATCGTTCACCTGATGGTAACGCATATCCAGGTTTCCCCGTTCGTCTGCGATCGCGATAAGGTGCCCGCTGCGAATGCGCCCGCCCACGTACGTGGACGTAACGATATTGCCCGTTTGCTGATATACAAATTGCATGGTCAGGTCCACCTCGCCGTTTTCGGAATTGGACAATGGGACGAATACTTTGTTGTTATAGTTGATCATCGTAAAAATGCCGTCTTAATGCATTAAATATAGGTATTAAGACGGCATTTCGATTAAAGAACGGAGGTGATCCACCAGGTATTGCCACACGGATCGGACACACCGCAGCTTCGCCCGTACTCCTGATCGGCGGGCGGCATAAGGCTTGTGCCACCGGCTTGAAGCGCTTTTTCATAACTCAAGTCTGCGTTTTCCACATACACGAACAGATTTGCCGGTTGCGCGGGCCATTCGGGGCGGGCGTCGCAGAACATGATGACGCTCCCGTTGATGGAAACTTCGGAATGTTTGATCATTTCAGGCGCATCCTCCTGGTAATGGGTGGCAGAGACCGTACCGTCGAATACCCTGGCGGTGAATTCTTTGAACCGCGCGGCGCCATCCAGCATCAGGTAAGGGATTACGGCCTGGTGGCCGTTCGGGATTTTTACATTGCTCATGTCTTTTTGCTTTTGGTTTAAACAAAAGTAGCCGGGCCGTCAGCCCTGAAATTGGAAAAATGCGACATTATGCGTCGCGGTAACCCATCCCCTCCGCATTGCCGGAGAAATAGGTTTTGGGATCTTCGCCCGAGAAGGCTTTGAAGTCATGGATAAAATGCGATTGGTCGTAATACCCGCATTCGTAGGCGATCTGGGTCAGTGATTTTTCCTTATTGCCGTATTCATTGAGAGCGGAATGGAACCGGATGATCCGGCTGAACAGCTTCGGGCTGAAACCGGAGAATGCCAGGAATTTCCGTTCGAACTGCCGGGTGGACAGAAAGCTTTGTGCCGCCAGGTCGGGGATTTTGGCCAGGCCGTTGGAGCGGATCACGCCGCTGATCACCGAGAAAACCGCCGGCTCACGTACCTCGCGGCTGCGTTTCCTCAGGAAGTCTGAAACAATCTGAATGCGCTCCGTATGGTCGGCTGCAAGCATGACACGTTCTTCGAGCTCGGCTCCTGCATGACCGAGAAATGTGGTAAGGTCGGGCATCTGGTTGCTCAGTTCCGAGGCAGGAATGCCGAATAACGCAGGAATGGCGAAAGGGTAGAGGTATACCCCGAAAATCCCGAAGTTTTCGCTGATGCGAAACCGCCGGAACGATTGCGATTGTCCATGAATGCCTGAGCGAAAGGAAAGCTCGGTCTCGTCGGTTTTCAGGATTTCGTCGAATCGGCCTTTGAAGTGAAATACCATTTCCGCACAGCCGTCGGCCATCGTCCGGTGAAAATAGGGGTCACTGTCCGCAAGGTCATGTTCCAGCACCCAGAAGAAGCGGACATACCGGGCAAGGTCGGCTGACGGGAGTATCGTGAAATATTTCATGTATAACCTATTTAGTCTATCTGTTTTGAGGATATACTTTTATTATATTTTACGAAATTTATATTTTTGAAATCTGTTTAATACATTTGACCGGATATTATGTTGGGTTTTAAACCCAGGCGGTTATCCTCCCGTTATAGTTGAAAATGTAACGGTATTCCATAAATAGTCGATTACCTACCCAGTTTCTTGCTATGAAATTAGTGCCCATAGAGAAGCGCACCGGACTGACGCGCGAAGAATTCATCGAAAACTACTTAAAACCAAGTCGCCCGGTGGTGTTTACCGACCTGGCGAAAGACTGGCCTGCCGTTCAGAAATGGACTTTTGAATGGCTTCGGGAAAATCATGGAAACCTGGATGTGCCTTTGGTAGACAACCATATTCACGACGCCGACAAATATTTCCAGATTGCCAAAACCATGAAGTTCGGCGACTACCTGAGCCTCATCGAAAAAGGCCCGACGGATCTTCGTATTTTCCTTTTCGATATTTTCAAGAAAATCCCCGAGCTGGCGGACGATATCCGTTTTCCGACGATCATGGACGGATTTTTGAAATCTTACAAATTTGTATTTTTTGGCGGGGAAGGTTCAATCACGAACCTGCATTATGATATGGACTGCTCAAATGTATTCCTGACGCAGTTCCAGACCCGTAAGCAGGTTATTTTGTTCTCCCCCGAAGAAAGCCGCCGACTCTATCACCACCCGTTCACTGTTATGAGCAAGGTGAATCCGCTTGACCCGGATTACGAGAAATTCCCGGCGTTGAAAGGAGCGACAGGGTTCGAAACGATCCTGCAACACGGTGAGACGATTTTCATTCCTTCGCTCTGGTGGCATTATATTCGTTATGTGGATGGCGGTTTCAGCCTCGCATTGCGCGCGAACAACTCTATTTTTACAGCAGTTCGCGGCGGTATGAACCTTGTTCGCCACACATTTGTGGATAAAAGTATGACCAAGCTGCTCGGCATCGACTGGCAGCATTGGAAAGAAAAGAAAGCTGTCGAGAACGCACAGGAACTTCTGCAAAAGCAGGCATAAGGAAAACTGGCCGTGGGCGACTAGCCGTCCGCAACTAGCCGTCCGCAACTAGCCGTCCGCAAACAGGAACGCATTTCAAGGAAACTAATCTATCTTTGAAATGCGTTCTTTTTGTATTGCCTTATGACTAGCTATGAACTTCGAACTCACTTCAGAATACCAGCCGACGGGCGATCAGCCGGAGGCTATCAAACAGTTAATACAAGGAATAGAAAACGGAGAACCTGCCCAGACGTTGCTCGGAGTGACGGGTTCCGGAAAGACGTTTACGGTCGCCAATGTGGTGTCGCAGGTAAACAAGCCGACCCTGGTATTGAGCCACAACAAAACACTGGCCGCCCAGCTCTACGGCGAATTCAAGCAGTTTTTCCCTACTAATGCCGTCGAGTATTTTATCAGCTACTACGACTACTATCAGCCAGAAGCATTCATTTCCAGCACCAATACCTACATAGAAAAGGACCTGATGATCAATCAGGAGATCGAGAAGCTGCGTTTGCACACGGTTTCGTCGCTCATGAGCGGGCGCCGGGATGTGCTCGTGGTGGCGTCGGTTTCGTGCATTTATGGCGCGGGAAACCCTTTGGAATACAAAAAGAGCATTGTCAGCGCCAAACTAGGTGATATTGTGAGCCGTAACCAGTTCTTGTTCAGGCTCGTGGAGATCCTTTACAGTCGGACAGAGGTGGAGTTCAACCGCGGTACTTTCCGTGTGAAGGGCGATACTGTCGACGTATTTCCGGGTTATGCGGATTTCGCTTACCGTTTTATCTTTTTCGGGGATGAAATCGAGGAAATTCAGCGTATCGAGCCGGAAACAGGTAAGAAACTCTCTTCCGAAAAAGCGATTGCGATATTTCCGGCAAACCTTTTCGTTACCGGTCGCGACGTTTTGAACCAATCCATTAAAGAGATACAGGACGATCTGCAAAACCAGATCAAGTACTTTATCGCGGAGGGAAGGCTTGCTGAAGCCGAGCGTGTGAAGGAACGTACCGAGTTTGATATGGAAATGATGCGTGAGCTGGGCTACTGCTCGGGTATCGAAAACTACTCCCGCTATTTCGACCGCCGTATGCCAGGGCAACGGCCATTCTGCCTGCTGGATTACTTTCCGGAGGATTTCCTGATGGTGGTCGACGAAAGCCACGTAACCATGCCGCAGATCCGCGCTATGTGGGGCGGCGACCGTTCGCGTAAGGAGGCGCTGGTGGAATATGGTTTCCGTTTGCCGTCGGCTTTGGATAACCGGCCATTGACATTCCAGGAGTTCGAAGACATGACGCCGCAAACCATTTTTGTAAGTGCCACACCTGCGGATTATGAATTGCGCAAGTCGGAAGGCGTTGTGGTTGAGCAGATTATTCGTCCTACCGGCCTGCTGGACCCGGAAATTGAAGTGAGGCCAAGCCTGAACCAGATCGACGATCTTCTGGAAGAAATAAATGAACGGATCAAGCTGGGTGACCGCATTCTGGTAACCACTTTGACGAAACGGATGGCCGAAGAACTCAGCAAATACCTCGACCGCGTCGGCATCAAATGTCGTTACATTCACTCGGAAGTGAAGACGTTGGACCGGGTAGAGATATTACGCGAATTGCGCCTTGGCATTTTTGATGTGCTCGTGGGCGTAAACCTCCTGCGTGAGGGCCTGGACTTGCCGGAAGTGTCGCTGGTAGCCATTATGGATGCCGACAAAGAAGGCTTCCTGCGCGATACCCGCTCGATGATCCAGACTATCGGCCGCGCCGCGCGTAACGATCGCGGAAAAGTGATTATGTATGCCGACACCATGACTGGTTCCATGCAGCTCGCGATCGATGAAACGAACCGCCGCCGTAGCATTCAAATGGATTACAATATGGAGAATGGGATTACTCCAAGAACCGTTCGTAAATCCAAAGAGGCTATTATGGAACAAACTTCGGTTGCAGATTCCAAAGTTCGCAAGGTATATGTGGAGCCGGATGAAGTTCGCATTGCGGCCGATCCGGTTGTTCAATACATGGGTAAAACCGATTTGCAAAAACTCATTGCCGAAACCCAACGTAAAATGGAAGCAGCCGCGAAGGATCTGGACTTCCTGGAAGCGGCCAGGTTGCGGGATGAGTTGCTGCAATTGAAGGCGCGGGTGCAGGAGCAGGGTTAAGCTAAGGCAGGTTGTGAAATGCGGATATTGTTGTTAAATTTATTAACATTATCAATTGTCTCATGGTCAGAACACTTATTACACCGGAAAATACAAGCATCTCGCTCGAAGTTCCTGCCTCTTTTATCGGGAAGCAGGTGGAGGTGATTGCCTTCACGGTCAATGATTTTGTGGAGGAAAATATTGAGCAGGACGACACATTAGCACACTATGCCAGCCAGAAGTCACTCGAAAAGGACTGGCTGACCGATGAGGAAGATAAAGCATGGCAAAATTTGTAAAAGGTGAAGTTGTTGTAATTCCCTTTCCATTCTCTGACCTTTCAGGCTCCAAGAAGCGGCCCGCGCTGGTACTCGCCGATTTGCCGGGTGATGATCTGCTGTTATGCCAGATTACTTCGCAGAACTCAAAGATATTCATGCCGTCCCGCTGCTGGTATCAGATTTTTTGAATGGCTCTTTGCCAGTCGACAGTTTCATTCGTCCAACACGACTCTTCACGGCTGATAAAAATATCATCATTCGCAAGGCGGGGCTGATTCGCGCTAAAACAATCAATGAGGTTACCCAGACGATCGTGGAGGTTATTCAATGACCTGTTGAGGCACTTCCAACTGTTCCAGCAATTCCAACACCTCATCCCAATTATTGACCCGCGTATGCCTGTCAATCCCGTGGTTATGCCCGGCTGTGAACAGAATAGGCTTGCCTTTGTGGAAATCAAGGTTTTTTAGATGGTCGTCAATCAGGTAGTCGGTGTTGATAACGCTTTTGTCGCCGCAGAAAATGATGTTTCTCCAAGAAATGGATGGAAAGTGCTCGGCTAGCCAGTCGTATTTCTCAGGAAGGGAATTGGGGAATTCCATAGCAGCCGAAACAATGTAAACCTCATAATTTTCCTGCAATTTGATGATTGCTTCCTGCGCGCCGGGGATAAGCGGGGCATTTCGGAAAAAGCCGGGTATGTAAAGGAGGCTGCGTGCAGCAAGCGGATCAGGGAAAGCCTGGTCTTCGGGTATGCCGTGCATGTCTTCTTTGGTCACTCTCACGCCAAATGCGTCCGCGTAATGGTTAATCCAGTTGGCCTCGATGTCGACAATGACATTGTCCATATCTACTGCAATCGATTTTTTCATGATGATAAACTAGAATTTGCAATTATTTGCAACAAATGTAATGCATTGATGCAATATTTTGCAATATTAAATCTAAAATGTTTGTTAAATTTGCAGGCATAATCGGAGATACCTATGTTAAAAGAAGAACGTTTCCAGATCATACTGGATCAGTTGGGGCATGAGCAGAAAGTTTATCTGGGACATCTGAGCACGCTTTTGAATGTATCTGAGGATACTGTCAGAAGGGATATCAAGGAGCTGGCCGACCAGGGTTTACTGAAATCGGTGCGGGGAGGTGCGGTGCCACATTCTCCTGGTCCGCACCACTTCCGCGACAGGATAAAGTATGACAACGACCAGAAGCAAATTATTGCAAAAAAAGCATTACAGTTTCTCAAAGATGATCAGGTCGTGATCTTCGACGGAGGTACTTCGGCGATGCTGATAGCCCAAATGCTGCCCAAAGACCTGAAACTGATGGTTATCACCAACAGCTTCCCCATTGCCTCTATTCTGGAAGAGCATGAGCACGTCGAAGTGTTGTTCGCCGGCGGCCGCTTGCTGAAAAACTCGTTCGTGACGATCGGTAACGATTCAATTCAGTTTTTTAAGAAATTCCGGGCTGATATCTGCCTCCTTGGAATTTGCAGTATTCACGCGGACCTCGGGGTAACCGGGCCGGATTTTGAAGAAAGCGAAGTCAAACGGACGATGATCGAATCATCCAAGGAAGTGATCGCATTGGCTACGACCGAAAAGCTGGGGACGGCCGAAGCATATTATGTTTGTCCGACAGGGCGGTTGTCGATGATTATAACCGATAAAGAGGCTGAAAAAGAGGAGTTTGATATTTATCGAAATCTGGGAATCAGTTTAGTCTGATTCCCGGATCCGTTTATTTTTTGGTAGTTTCTTCAATTTTGAAAGAAGTATCGTCGATGCTCTTCGAATCCTGATTAATGGCATTCGAAAATCCGAGCATAAACGAAATAGCCAACCGCAGAAGCCATTTCCGCAGGAAGAAAATTGTTCGTCTTATTCCCATTTTCCATTTGAATTAAATGAAACATAAGCGCTGCGCATAGCACAGCCCGGATGCGCTTTGACGCATCATCATATGCAACCGCGAGATACGGAAGCAGTATTACGATCGGGAAATGGAAAAGTCGTCGGAAGGAAGTGTTCGACTCCGGAAATGCTGGTTTTGAATGGGAAGAATACCAGACGTCCGATGAAGTCTAAATGCCGGATATCGCGAAATGGAAGTGCTTAGTAAATTGGAAAGATAGGCAAGTCTTATGTATTGCGTGTTTTTGAATTCAACAAAACCCGCAGGCTGAACTTCCGAAGGTTTTTTGAAATAACTGAAACCGCGAAAGCTCTTCTTGCTGGTGCTATCACTGGAAGAAACCTGCTCGATCCTGTAATGGCCGAAGTTGCTGTTTTCCCGGAAATGAAGGATACTGACGGACAAAACCGTCAGGAATAACCATTTTAAAAAGTAATGTCCTTTCATAATGACCGTTTTTACTATTTCGGAGCCATTCTGATCGCCCCATCCAGACGGATCACTTCGCCGTTCAGCATCGGATTTTCAACAATGGATTTTGCAAGCAATGCATATTCCGAAGGTTTTCCAAGCCGCGAGGGAAACGGAATCTGCTGACCTAATGAAATGCGGGCTTCCTCTGGCAGTCCCATTAACAGCGGGGTTTCAAAAAGCCCGGGCGCTATGGCCATTACCCGAATGCCGGATTTTGCAAGATCGCGTGCGACGGGCAGTGTCATGCTCACAATGCCTCCCTTGCTGGCGGCATAGGCAACCTGCCCCATTTGTCCGTCATAAGCCGCTACTGACGCGGTATTAACGATCACGCCACGCTCGCCTTCCGCATTCGGCACATTTTTCTCTATCGCAAAAGCCGCCAAACGCATCACATTGAATGTGCCGATCAGATTAATGCGGATGGTTTTCTCAAAAAGCTCAAAAGAGTGCGGGCCGTAAATGCCATCGGCTTTGCCAACGATCTTACGCGCGGGAGCGATGCCTGCGCAATTGATTACGATTTGAATGCTGCCGAAAGCTTCCAAAGCAACGTCCAATGCATGCTGAACCTCGCTTTCGCTGGTAACGTCGGTTTTTATAAATTTGATTTGATCAGGAAATTCGCTTGCCAGTGTTTGTCCGGCAGCTTCGTTTAAATCAATAATGACAACGTTCGCTCCCTGATTGACGAATAACCGCGCAGTCGCTTCTCCAAGGCCGGAAGCGCCGCCGGTGATGATGGCAGTGGAGGTTTGGAGTTGCATAAGGGGGTTATTTCCTCAGCATATGATCCGGAATTGGATGCTTCTCAAGAGTCTTACGGGCTCTCTCTGTCTTTTCCGATACAATTCTAGGTATCGGGAGGTTATCCAGGCTTGGGTCGTAAGTGATGTTGTCGGTTTTCCCTGACTTTTTATCTAAAACTTTCATTTTCAGGAAGACTGTTTTTATAAAGTTAAGGCTTTTCTCAACTAAAAAACCTTCAAAATTGATGTTGGGTTCAAATGGATACCACCGACCCTCTTGAAGACCGCTAATGAGCAGATCAGACTGCGCGGGATAATAAATTTTTGAAATGGAAATTTGATACAATCGGGTTCTGGCCGGAGTGCTTCCTTCGAAATAGATCTTATTGCCAGGTTTTGAATTTAGAAATTTATGAATGGTACATATTACTGTAACAAGGATTTCTGACATGTCTCCATTGTCTGTTACAGATAAATCATCATAATTCCCTGTCGCTGCATCATAGTCTACCAGTGACAAATTGTAGGTATCGATCGTTAAAGGAGTAAAGTAAACGACCTTTTCAAAAACACCCCGCTTCCCGATACTTTGGAACTGAAAGCGGGTGTTTTCGTCGTTGCTTGTTGTTAGATAGGCCTTATAATGTTGCATCTACACCACCTCAATCTTCACCTTCAACAAAAACTCATCCATTTCAATCTCGGTAGCCTCTCCATTCAGGTCGCCGACGAGGTTAAGATCCAGGGCTTGTACTTCCTGGCAGATGTAGTCTTTGTTGGCGGTTACTGCGCTGGCGAGCAGGCCGTTGTTGTTTTGTAATGTAATGCGGATCTTGTCGGTTACCTCAAAGCCGCTGTCTTTGCGGAGGTTCTGGACGCGGTTCACGAAATCGCGGGCGATGCCTTCCAGACGCAGGTCTTCGGTAACGGTAATGTCGAGGGCAACGGTGAGGCCGCCTTCGCTGGCTACCAGCCATCCCGGAACATCTTCTGCGATGATTTCGACGTCGGTCAATGCGATTTCGATCGGTCCGCTGGCTGCGTTCAGTGCAATGGTATCGTTCAGTTCGATTTCGCGGATCTGATCTTCGGTCATCGCAGAGATTGCGGCGGCTACCTCCTTCATTTTTGGTCCGAATTTCGGTCCGAGGGTTTTGAAGTTCGGCTTGATTTTCTTCTTCAAAATACCGCTGTCGTCGTGTACGAACTCGATGTGCTTCACATTCACCTCAGAAAGGATAATGTAAGCCACCTGCTCGATCTGACGTTTCGTTTTGTCGCTCAAAACCGGGATCAGTATCTTCGATAGTGGCTGACGTACTTTCAGTTTATGTCCCTTCCGGATCGAGTGAACGAGCGAGCTGATGCGCTGCGCCAGGTCCATTGCTTCTTCCAGGTCGGTATCCACTACTTCTGCTTCGATTTTCGGCCAGTAAGTCAAATGCACCGAGTCGTATTTAAATGGTGCATTGTGCTGGATCGAAGCTTCGCGGTCGCTGTCAGTGAGGTTTTTATATAACCATTCACCAAAGAATGGTGCAATGGGCGACATGAGCTGCGAAACAGTTGCCAGGCAATGGTGCAAAGTCTCGTAGGCAGCCGCTTTATCGTTGGTCAATCCTTCGCCCTGCTCCGCAGACGGGTTCCAGAAGCGCCGGCGGTTAAGACGGATGTACCAGTTGGAAAGCTGGTCGGTCACGAAATCCTGAACGAGGCGCCCCGCTTTGGTCGGGTTGTAGTCGTCGAATTGCTCGCCTACTTCTTTGATCAACGTATTCAGTTTCGACAAAATCCAGCGGTCGAGCTCGGTACGTTTTTCGATAGGCACGGAATTAGCTTCGTGGAATTCGTAGCCATCGAGGTTCGCGTACAATGCGAAGAAATTGTAGGTATTGACCAGCGTTCCGAAGAACTTCCGTTGTACTTCCCCGATGCCGTCGATATTGAATTTCAGGTTATCCCAGGGTTCCGCATTGGTGATCATATACCAGCGCGTCGCGTCAGGGCCGTATTGTGCCAGTGTCGCAAACGGGTCGACGGCATTGCCGAGGCGTTTCGACATTTTGTTGCCATTCTTGTCGAGTACCAGTCCGGTTGAAACTACATTCTTGAATGCAACCGAATCGAACAGCATGCCCGCAATGGCGTGTAATGTAAAGAACCATCCGCGGGTTTGATCTACACCTTCTGAAATAAAATCGGCAGGATAAGCCTGGTTAAAGATTTCCTGATTCTCAAACGGGTAGTGCCATTGAGCATACGGCATCGCGCCCGAGTCGAACCAAACGTCGATCAGGTCCGGCTCGCGGTGCATGATATGGCCGGTTTTGCCTACCAGCACTACATCGTCCACGTACGGGCGGTGCAGGTCGTAGTCGCCATGTTCCAGCTTTTGCAGATAATCCGAGTTATGCAATGCCTGCTCGCGGGTAAGGTGGCCGGAGATGATGGCCTCTTCCAGCTTGTCTTTCAACTCTTCGATCGAACCAATGCACACTTCGTCGCCATAATCATTCCGCCAGATCGGCAGAGGCGTGCCCCAGTAGCGCGAGCGCGAGAGGTTCCAGTCGACCAGGTTTTCGAGCCAGTTGCCGAAACGGCCTGTTCCGGTGCTTTCGGGTTTCCAGTTGATGCTTTTGTTCAATTCCACCAAACGGTCTTTCACCGCTGTGGTACGGATAAACCAGCTGTCGAGCGGGTAGTATAGTACCGGCTTGTCGGTCCGCCAGCAATGCGGGTACGGGTGCTCGTATTTCTCGACTTTAAATGCTTTGCCTTCCTCTTTGAGTTTAATGGCGATCAGCACGTCGGTCGGACGGAATTCGGGATCGTCCTGCTCTGCCTGTGAGTAATATTCAGGTTTTACGAAACGGCCCGCATAATCGGTGATCTCTTTCACAAAACGTCCCTGGCGATCGACGATAGGCATTTCTTTGCCATTTTCGTCCTTCACCATAATGGAAGGAATACCGTTGGCTTGCGCCACCCGGAAGTCGTCCGCGCCAAAGGTAGGAGAGGTATGCACCACGCCGGTACCGTCTTCGGTAGTGACGAAATCTCCGAGGATCACGCGGAATGCCGGAGTTGTCGGCTGGATGTAAGGCAAAAGTTGCTCGTACTCGATGCCTTCGAGGTCCTTGCCTTTGAATTCTTTCAGGATTGACCAGGGCAACACTTTTTTGTCGCTGGCAGCATAGCCTTCAAAATCGCCGTCATGGCCTTTTTCGGAAAAATATTTGCCTACCAGATCCTTCGCGAGCACCACCGCCACGGGCTCGTGCGTGTAAGGATTGAATGTTTTTACTAAAACATAGGTAATGTTCCCGCCCACCGTCAATGCGGAGTTCGCAGGTAGCGTCCAGGGTGTGGTCGTCCAGGCGAGAATGCGAATGTCGAGTGCTGCGGAATCGGCCAGAACCGATGATTTTTCAGCATCCTTAACCTTGAACATCGCTACAATCGTCGTGTCCTTCACGTCCTTGTACGTGCCGGGCATGTTCAATTCGTGTGACGACAAACCTGTTCCCGCAGCGGGGGAATAGGGCTGGATCGTATAGCCTTTATATAGCAAGCCTTTGTCATACAGCTTTTTAAGCAGGTGCCACAGGCTTTCGATGTATTCGCTTTTGTAGGTAATATAAGGATCGTCGAGGTCTACCCAATAACCCATTTTTTCGGTCAGGTCATTCCACTGGTCGGTGAACTTCATGACCGTCTGGCGGCATTTTTCGTTATAATCCGCTACCGAAATTTTCTTTCCGATATCATCCTTGATAATGCCCAGTTCCTTTTCAACTTGTAGCTCAACCGGCAGACCGTGCGTGTCCCAGCCGCCTTTGCGCTTCACCTGAAAGCCCTGCAAAGTTTTGTAACGGCAGAAAATATCCTTGATCGCCCGCGCCATGACGTGGTGAATGCCCGGCGTACCGTTGGCCGATGGCGGCCCTTCATAAAATGTGAAAGTAGGGGAGCCTTCGCGGGTTTCTACAGACGCTTCAAAGATCTTCTTGTCTTTCCAGAATTTCAGTACTTCGTCCCCGATTTGCGGGTAACTCAGATTTTTATATTCGTTGTATTTCATATGGGTTGTTAGCGTCGGGCATTGGCCCTGGCCGGTCATGTAAATAGCACTATTTATAACCCTCTCCGGATTTTAAGAGTGCAAAATTACGGATTTTTTTCCGCTAAAAGGATGTACGCTTTTGAATGAATCTGAGAGAGATTGTATTATTTTGGTACTTCAACCATCAATCACAAAATGGAACTTATTAACCGCCTGTTAACCGCCAACAAATCCTGGGCAGCCCGGCAGCTCGAAGTTGATGAAACGTATTTTGACAACCTGGCCAAAGACCAGGAGCCCGATTTCCTCTGGATAGGGTGCTCCGACAGCCGGGTGCCTGCCGAAGATCTCACGGGCTCGCAACCGGGCGAAATGTTCGTTCACCGCAATGTGGCCAACCTCGTGGTGCATACCGACATGAATATGCTCAGCGTGCTGCAATATGCGGTGGAGGTGTTGAAAGTGAGGCATATACTCGTGGTGGGGCATTACCAATGCGGCGGCGTGAAGGCCTCCATGATGCACAAGGACCTGGGGCTGATCAACCGCTGGTTGCACAATATCAAGGATGTATACGATAAATATGCCACCGAACTGGATGCGATCGAAGACGAGAAAAAGCGGTTCGACCGGCTGGTGGAACTCAATGTGATCCAGCAGGTAAATAACCTCGCGCAAACCAGCATTGTCCAGGGAGCGTGGCATCAGGGACAGGAATTGCATTTACACGGCTGGGTGTTCGGGCTGCATGATGGACAGCTGAAAACCCTCGCGCACATGCCGCCGACCACGAAGGTGGAAGGGATTTACCGCTACGACTTCTGATGTTTTTGTACCAGCTTGTGCAAATCTCTTGATTTGTACAAGCTATTTGCAGGCCTCCGGCCGGTCAATACCAAAAAGCGCGATTGCGGTATTGACCGGCCGGAGGCCTGCAAATAGCGGGTCACGAAGGCTTACCTTCGCGCCACCCCGTTAAAGTACCTTCCTCCCTTTCCTCCCTTTTGGTAGTTCCCCATGTGCGCCTTATCTTAGCAGTCTTAATTGAGTCTAAATAAGATAACTGGCGGCGAATTGATGAAAAAACTGATTGGAAAACTGCATCTGTACCTGGGGCTTGTCTCGGGCATAATGGTGTTCATCATTTCCATCACGGGGTGTATCCTGGCGTTTGAGCAGGAAATCAAGACTATTACGCAGCCATACATGTTTGTAAAAGGCCCTGTCGGCAGTAAAGTGCTGCCTCCTTCGGAGCTGGCGGAGATCGCGAAGAAAGCGCTCCCAGGCAAAGTGGCCAAAGGGATACTCTACGATACGCCCGACCGCAATGCGCAAGTCGGTTTTTACAACCTCGATCCCGAATATTATTACGTCGCCTACATCAATCAATACTCCGGAAAAGTGGAGCATATCTGGAATGAGGACGATGATTTCTTCCATTTCATCCTCCATGGGCACTACTACCTGTGGTTGCCTGAAAAGTACGGTCAGACGGTAGTGGCTTCGGCGACGCTGGTTTTCTTTTTTATGATGATCAGCGGAATGGTGCTTTGGTGGCCCAAAAACAAATCTGCCGCCAAACAGCGCTTTTCAATCAAATGGAATGCGGCCTGGCGGCGGAAAAATTACGATTTGCATAATGTTTTAGGCTTCTATATCATGTCAATCGGCGTGGTTTTGGCTGTGACAGGGCTTGTTTGGGGCTTCCAGTGGTTTTCGCAGGGGCTTTACACGGTTACCGGCGGGCAGGGCTCTGATGTGTATTACAATCCCGCTTCCGACACCGTATCAACAGCCCAGGTAACCGGCCCGATGCAGGCAGTGGACAAGGCTTGGTACCAGTTGCAAAAAGAGTATCCCAAATATTCGACCCTCAATATTTCCTTCCCAACCGAGAAAGCAGAGTCGATTTTTTCCTATGTCAACTTCCGGGAAGGCACTTATTACAATGTCGATTATAACTATTTTGATCAGTATTCGGTCAAAAAGATCAAGGCGACGGGACCGTACACCGGCAAGTACAGTGAGGCCAACTTTGCCCAGACCTTGCGCCGGATGAACTACGACATCCACACGGGCGCGATCCTGGGCTTGCCGGGCAAGATACTCGTATTCTTCGCCAGCCTGATCTGCGCTTCGTTACCCGTTACCGGTTTTGTGATTTGGTGGGGCAGACGGAAGAAAGCACCTAAAAAGGTCAGAAAGAGCATTCCTGCTATGAAACCCGCAATTTGATCGAGTCGCGTAGACCGAGTCGCGTAGACCGGGTCGCGTAGACGGGGTCGCGTAGACGGGGTCGCGCAGACCGGGTCGCCGGACTAAATTATTGTTTTTGATAAACCCTTACATAATCCACCTCGAAGCGCGCGGGGAAATCTGTTTTGGACAAATCGCCGCCATTATCGCCACCCAATGCCATGCCGAGCAGGATGTAATGCGGCTGCTTGAAGGGCGTAATCTCCTTGTTTTTGGCATTAATAGCCTTTGCCTGATCCTGTGAAGCCATCAGCACATCGTCCACAAAGATTTTGATCGAAGTCTCGTCCCAATCCATCCGCCAAACGTGGAATTTCGACGACCAATCGGGATCGTTGAAGGTGCTAATCTGTTTTTTATTGGTATTCCAAATAGGCTTGTACCGCTCATTGGAGCCCCAGGCCAGATTGGCGAGCAGCATTCCCCGGTAAAATTCCATAATATCGATCTCGCCGTTATCCGGCCATTCCCCTTTTTCGCCCAGCGTCCAGAACGCCGGCCAAATGCCGGAGCGTGTATCAATTTTGGCCCGCATTTCGAAGCGGCCGTATTGGAAGCTCTTTTTGCCACGGGTAATCATGCTGGCCGAGGTGTACTCGGCGTATTCACGGCTTTCCTTCCAGTTGCTGCTGCCTGGTTTGTAGTTCGGGTTCTTGATCTGCTCTTTTTTGGCTTCGATGATCAGGTAACCGCCCTTGCAATAGGCATTTTCTCCCTGGTACCATTGGTCTTCATGGTTTCGGGTAAAACCTTTTTCTGGCTGCCACACATTCGGGTCGGGGGCGCCGTCGTAGTCGAATTCGTCGGCCCACACGAGTTTGTATTGCGCCGAGGCGGGTAGGCTCATAACCGTGATGATGATCGTTAATAGTAATTTGTCAGGAGTAGTCATGAGATAGTCATTGGTTGTTCTGATGCTGTTGGAAAAGTGGCGCCGCATTGATTTTTACCCCGATGGAAACGCCAGACCGGCAAATTGATAACAATTGACACTATTAATCGGAGCTGCTGGTTTTATTTCTGACAGTTTTCCTTTTTCTTGTAAGCAGTCGTTTGCCGCCGCATTCGTCGGCTGACGTTATTTTTGATATGCGTAAACTCATTGATACTGCCAAAAAAGCCGGCCTGGACGGTTTTATGCTCGCATTGCTCAGCATGATCCTGCTCGCCTGGCTCTGGCCCGCGCCGGGTATGCAAGACAGCCCGCTGCACCTTTCCACCGTTTCTACTTATGCGGTTTCAGTCATATTCTTCTTTTACGGTCTCCGCCTCAGCCCCGAAAAACTGAAAGCCGGGCTCGTAAACTGGCGGCTGCACATGATGGTGCACTTGTCGACATTTGTACTTTTCCCCGTGCTGGCTCTGGCGTTCAGGACGTTTTTTCAGAGTGAACAAGGGCAGACGATGTGGTTGGCGATCTTTTTTCTCACCGTCCTGCCATCGACGGTTTCGTCGTCGGTAGTGATGGTGTCCATTGCGCGGGGCAATATTCCGGCGGCGATCTTCAATGCCAGCATTTCGAGCCTGATCGGCGTTTTTATCACCCCGTTATGGATGGGCCTTGTGCTGGATTCCGGCCCTGGACCATCCAGTACGGGACATTTTGACCTCCTTTCGGTAGTCGGAAAGCTGGCAATGCAAGTACTACTTCCGGTATTCGCCGGAATCGTCCTCAACCGCCGCTGGGGCCATTTCGCGGAGCACCACAAAAAGTATATCCGCTATTTCGATCAGTCGTCGATCTTGCTGATCGTCTACACTTCTTTTTGTGAATCGTTCGGCGAGCACCTCTTCGATTCGCTTGGAATAAAAGAAATTGTATTTTTAGGGATAGGAATGCTCGCGCTGTTTTTCGGGATCTATTTCCTGCTCACGTTCATCTGCGGTTTGCTGCATTTCAACCGGGAGGATAAGGTTACCGCGGTATTTTGCGGTTCCAAAAAGTCGCTTGTGCAAGGTGCGGTCATGTCGAAAGTGCTGTTTGCTGGCCCGGAAGCGGGTTTAATGCTCCTGCCGATCATGCTCTACCATGCATTGCAGCTGATCTCGGCGAGCATAATCGCGCAGCGGATGGCCCGGGAGGTGGGGGTAGCGGAGGATTTTGTACTTAAAAAATAATGTATGCGGATCATATCGTGGCTGGTGCGGCTGTTAGTGCTGATTTTACTTTTGGCGGGGATCAATGCATTATGGTCGGGTTTCCGGACCGGTTCCTGGATGCCGGAATGGCTCGGCGGGGAAGATAAGGTTGAAACTATGCATACCGTGGTTTTGCAGGAAATCAGCTCTATGGGCAAGCTTGAAGTGGTGAAGTACAATTTCAAGGATGTGGTGGAGCAGGAAATTGTAAAAATGTGGCTGCCCAATGCCAAAGCCATACTGATCGTGCAGGGTGAAGCTATCGGCTGCGTCGATCTGGCGAGTATTTCGATGGACGATATTACATCCGACGCAGAAACGCTCGTGATCAATATGCCGGAACCGGAGCTTTGTGTTTTTAAAATAGACCACAGTAAATCAAAGGTTTACAATACGGAATATGCATTTACCGACGAGGCGAAACTAGTGGAGGAGGCTTACAAACAAGCCGAAAAGCAAATCCAGCAATCGGCCCTCGACATGGGTATTCTGGACCAGACAAAAGAGAATGCCAAAAAAATACTGACGCCCATGCTCGAAAAGGCATCGGGTAAGAAGGTGGTGCTGAAATTTCCGATGAGCGCCAAAGTAGACAAGTTACGATAATATCAATGCGCTAAACCAACCCTTTCTGATGAGTAAAAAAGGATTTCTGACGCTGGATGAACTTTCGGGCAAGATTGGGGGAGGGGAGATCGAAACAATTGTTGTTGCATTTACGGACCATTACGGCCGGCTGATGGGCAAGCGGGTCGATGCCGATTTTTTTCTCGATTCGGTCTCCAAATCGGGGACGCACGGCTGTAACTATTTGCTCACGACCGACATGGCCATGGACCCGGTGCCGGGTTATCGCTACGCCAACTGGGAGCTCGGCTATGGCGATTTCCACATGGTACCGGATCTGTCAACATTAAGGATCGCCGACTGGCTCGAAAAAACGGCATTGGTGATTTGCGATGTGCATAACGACAAATCGCATCGGCTGGAATCAATAGCCCCCAGGTCCGTTTTGAAAAAGCAATTGGATGTGCTCGGCAGCGACGGCCTCGAATGCTTCGCAGCTTCCGAACTGGAATATTACCTGCTCGAAAACAGCTATAAGCAGGCATTTCAGCAAAATTACCAGAACCTGAGCCCGGCGGGATATTACCTCGAAGATTACCATATCATGCAGGGCACGCGGAACGAAAAATTTACGTCCGCAGCGCGCAGGCATTTGAAAAACTCGGGGATAGCCGTCGAGACCTCGAAGGGTGAGTGGGGGCTCGGGCAGCACGAACTGAACGTGAAATACGAGGATGTGCTCTCGATGGCCGATAATCACATCGTTTACAAACAATGTCTCAAAGAAGTAGCCGACGCCATGGGTCTTTCGGTTACGTTCATGGCCAAGTTTGCGACAGATCAGGCGGGTTCCAGCAGCCATATCCACATGAGTTTGTGGAAAAGCGGCAAGAATATCTTCGACGGCGACCAGCAATTTGGTCCCGTAAAAGGCTCCGACATTTTCCGCTGGTTCCTGGGCGGATGGATCAAACATGTGCCCGACGTAATGCCGTTCTACGCCCCGACTGTGAATTCCTACAAACGCTTTGTCGACGGTTCCTGGGCGCCAACGCGGCTTGCGTGGAGCTATGACAACCGCACGGCGGGCTTTCGGGTGGTAGGCAGCGGCGCGAGCCTGCGGATAGAGTGCCGTATTCCGGGTGCCGACTGCAATCCATACCTGGCTTTCGCAGCGTCGCTGGCCTCCGGGCTTGATGGTATCAGAAATCGTATCGAGCCACCGGAATGCTTTGTCGGCGACATTTACGCCGCCGCACATTTACCCCGCGTTCCGTACACGCTTGCAGAATCCGTTGCATTATTTGAAAACAGTGCATTTGCGAAGGAAGCCTTCGGTGCGGAGGTGGTGGAACATTACACCCATTTTTTCAAAACCGAACAGCATGCGTATGACACTTCCGTTACGGATTGGGAGCGCAGGCGGTATTTTGAACAGATTTGAGACTCAATTACTATTTATTAAACCATAACATCAAAATTCAACCCCATGCGCTTAGAAAACAAGGTCGCACTCATTACAGGTGGGAGCGGCGGGATCGGTCGGGAAACGGCCATTTTATTTGCCAAAGAAGGAGCTAAAATCGTCGTTACAGATGTGAACGATGCGGCTGGTCAGGAGACTGCGGATGAAATTGTCAGGAATGGCGGCGAAGCTTATTTTCTGCATTCGGATGTGTCCAAAGCTGCCGATTGCGAGGCTGCTGTGGCTTTTACGGAAGAGAAATTCGGGAAGTTGAACATTATCTTCAACAATGCCGGCATCATGCACAGCGACGACGATAATGCTATGACCACCGAGGAGGCTATCTGGGACCTGACGATGAACATCAATGCGAAAGGTGTTTTTCTGGGATGCAAATATGGTATACCGGCATTGCAGCGCGCCGGGGGAGGTTCTATCATCAATACAGCATCGTTCGTCGCTATTTTGGGCGCGGCCACGCCGCAGGTGGCTTATACCGCCAGCAAAGGCGCGGTACTGGCGCTCACACGCGAACTCGCGGTTATACATGCGCGTGAGAACATCCGCGTGAATGCATTATGCCCGGGTCCGTTGCGCACGGAGCTGCTGATGAAGTTTTTGAATACCGAAGAAAAGAAGCAGCGCCGGCTCGTACACATTCCGATGGGCCGTTTCGGCGAAGCCAAGGAAATGGCCTATGCCGCATTGTTCCTCGCTTCGGATGAGGCGTCCTTCGTTACCGGCACCGACTTCCTGGTCGATGGCGGGATTACTTCTGCTTATGTAACCCCATTGTAAATAGGAGGAAAGGGAGGAGGGAGGAAAGGGAGGATGGAAGGAGTTTCCTATTCCAGCTCCCTTTCCTCCTTCCTCCCTTTCCTCCCCTTTCTCCGTTTCAAAAAGATGATTCAAAAAACTATAAGTCCGATCGACGGCTCTGTGTATGTGGAGCGCGAATTAGCGGATGCGGCGGCCGTGGAGGCTGCTTTGGAAAAGGCGGTAGCCGCACAAAAGGAGTGGAAAAAGACGACGCTAGCCGAACGGGAGGCGATTTGTCGTAAGGCAGTGGAATATTTCCTGAACAATGCCGATGAGATCGGTCTGGAACTGACCTGGCAAATGGGGCGGCCGGTTCGCTATACGGCCAACGAGATCCGCCGCGGTTTCCAGGAGAGAGCTAACTATATGATCTCGGTGGCTGAAAAGGCGCTCGCAGATGTCGAGGTTGATGAAATTCCAGGTTTTAAAAGATTTGTAAAAAGAGAACCGCTGGGTGTTGTGTTCGTGGTGGCTCCGTGGAATTATCCCTACCTCACATCTGTCAATTCGGTGATACCGGCGATTTTGTCGGGTAATGCGGTAATATTGAAGCATGCACAGCAAACGCCGCTTTGCGCGGAGCGCTATGCCGCCGCGTTTGCGTATGCGGGTTTGCCGGAAGGCGTTTTCCAGTATTTGCATTTGAGTCACGATCAGGTAGCACAGGTGATAGGTGACGGGCGTGTCGACTATGTGGCATTTACCGGTTCTGTCGAAGGCGGGCACGCGGTGCAGAAGGCTATCAATGAGCGTTTTATCATAGGAGGTCTTGAATTGGGGGGTAAGGATCCCGCGTATGTGCGCGCGGATGCGAACCTGGCCGATGCCGTGGAAAATCTGGTGGATGGTTCTTTCTTCAATTCAGGGCAGTCGTGCTGCGGGATCGAGCGCATTTATGTGCATCAGGATATTTATGATGAATTTGTCAAAGGGTTTGAGGAGCTGACTAAAACCTACGTTCTGGGCGATCCGCTGAATGCGGAAACGACGCTGGGCCCGATGGTGCGGACATCCGCGGCTAATTTTGCGCAAAAGCAGATTGACGACGCGGTAGCGCAAGGTGCCACGGCATTAATCGACCCTGCATTGTTTCCGGCACACCAGCCAGGTACGCCTTACCTTGCGCCACAAGTGCTCGTGAATGTTAATCATTCTATGGAGATCATGACCGAAGAAACTTTCGCGCCGGTGGTGGGGATAATGCCCGTTTCCGGCGACGAGGAGGCAATTCGTCTGATGAACGACAGCCAATACGGTCTCACAGCGTCCATCTGGACTTCCGACGTGGACGCAGCGTTACAGATCGGCGAGCAGGTCGAAACCGGCACCTGGTTCATGAACCGTTGTGACTACCTCGACCCTGCATTGGCATGGACGGGCGTCAAGAATTCGGGGCGTGGTTGTACGCTTTCGACAGTCGGTTATGAGGCACTCACCAGGCCTAAGTCTTTTCATTTGAAAATTGGGTAACTTGGATTGATAGGCTATCTTTAATCGAAAACCAGGCAATTTGGAACTATGGAAAGCTTTGACACACTAGATCTGAATGGCACCTATAGCTACGCAGATTATTTGAAATGGCAGTTTGAAGAACGCCTTGAATTAATCAAGGGTAAAATCTTCAAAATACCGCCTGCACCTGCTACCCGGCACCAAAGGATTGCAGGGATGCTTTTTGCTGAAATATGGCAGTTGCTCAAAGGGAGAGACTACCAGGTTTTTGCGGCCCCATTTGATGTGCGGCTTCCCAGGTTTGATGTTAAAGCTGACAAGGAAATTTTTACCGTTGTCCAACCGGACGTTTCGGTGATTTGCGACCCGACGAAAGTGGATGAAAAAGGCTGCCTTGGTGCGCCGGACTGGATTATCGAGATACTTTCTCCGGGTAATACCAGAAAGGAAATGGATAATAAGTTTGATGTGTACGAGGAGTCAGGTGTGAAGGAATATTGGCTGGTGGAACCCAACGATGAAGTGGTGTTCGTGTATGTACTGCTTGAAGAAGGGAAGTACATCGGATTGAAACCATTCACCGTGGGTCAGGCTTTAACTTCGATCACATTGCCTGAATTTACCGTAGAGCTGAAAGAACTCTTTGATAAAAAGTAATTAGTAAATGACAAAAGTAGGATTGCTGGAATGCGACCACGTGCGGGAAGAGTTGCTGCCGATCGCGGGGGATTACCGGGAGATGTTCCCGGCATTGTTCTCCCAGGTTGCGCCGGATTGGGAGTTTGCGTTTTATGATGTGTGTAACGGGCATTTCCCGGCTTCGGCAGATGAATGCGAGGTATACATTTGCACCGGCTCCAAGTTTTCAGTTTATGATGATGAGCTGTGGATTCGTCGGTTGAAGGAGTTTGTGAAGGAAATCCGAGATTCAGGGAAAAAATATATCGGCATTTGCTTCGGGCACCAGATGCTGGCCGAGGCCCTTGGTGGCAAGGTGGAGAAATCGGCTGTCGGATGGTGCGTGGGCGTGCATAACTTCCAGATAATTGCCCATGAAGAATGGATGGTGCCGGCGCGACAATCTTTTAATCTGCTGATGATGTGCCAGGACCAGGTAATGGAGCTGCCTCAGGACAGTACGCTTCTGGCCGAGACACAGGATTGCCCGGTCGGAATGTTCAGGGTTGGTGAAAATATGGTTGGGATACAGGCACATCCCGAGTTTCCGAAGCCTTACGAAAAGGCGCTGATGGAAATCCGCACGGAGCGCATCGGGCAGGCGAAGGTGGAAATGGGTATCGTGAGTCTGGAATTGCCGGTGCATGAGCTGACTTTCGCGAATTGGTTAAAGAATTTCGCCGCACTATGAAGTAGCCCGACCGTTTGCTATTTTTACCGCAGCTAAGATTTTAACTTACCAATACCCGCAATGACCGAGAACAGTACGGTATCCAGGCGTCAGATTTTGAGTGCTCACCAGACGGGCCAGAAAATACGCCGGATCGCTTTTGAAATATATGAGCAGAATTTTGAAGAAAAAGGCATTATCATCGCCGGAATCGCCGGGGAAGGTTTTGCTTTCGCGAAAAGACTTACTGCAGAGCTGACCGAAATCTCCCCGCTGGACGTCCAGCTGATCGAGTTGCGTTTTGATAAGAATGTCCACCAGCAAAGCCCTATCCTGTTCGATCGCGAACTGAATGTCGAAAACAAGGTTGTGATCGTAGCGGACGACGTGCTGAACACGGGCCGTACGCTTGCATTTGCGCTGGAACCGTTCCTGAAAGTACCGATGAAAAAGGTACAAGTAGCGGTGATCGTCGATCGCAGCCACCACAAATTCCCGATTCATGCCCATTATGTGGGATATTCATTGAGTACCACGCTCAGGGAGCATGTAGAAGTGGTTTTGAGCCGCGTGGACGAAGAGGGGGTTTATTTGAAATAGTATTAATGCGCTGCATCACGAGAATACCCGGCGCAGTTTGACGTTCTCCACAGGCCGGATAATAAGCGGTACCTTTTCGATTTTGACCGAGCTGCTATCGAGCCCGAACCATTTGTCTTCCGGCGTCGTGAAATCCTTGACGAAGAAATAGGTCTTCATCACGAGCTGTTCGAGCAATGGAAGGTCGTTTTCGAACGAAAGGAACCTTTCCAGAACGACAAACCGGAAATCACCGGTAATGTTCTGTTTGCTAAGTGATTCGTAGCGGCTGGTAATATCAACTTCTTTATTCAAAACCATATCCTCTACCACCTTCCGGAAGAACATATTGATCCGCTGATCGACCCGGAAACCAAGCCGGAAGTTGATTTTGATTACGTTATCGTGGTGGTCTTCGTCGGATAGCACTTTGTATTCCATCGTGTAAGGATCGTCCATAATGTCGACGTGGATAAACCAGTACACATCGGCGCGTTTGGGCCGTTTCTGGAAAATAGAGTAAATGACCTTGGTTTCAATTTCCGTCGCACGGGAGGCGTTCGTCATGAAAACGAGGTGGGTGGTATATTTTGGAATACTGATATCGCGGCTCAACTCTTGCAATGCGGGCAGGTATTTTTCCAGCTTGGTATATTCGGTGAGCCTGAGTTTGATATAAAATGCTTTGAGCCACACGGCCATGAGCCCTGCTACGAGTGTTCCGACCATGATAGTAAACCAGCCCCCGTGGGTAAATTTCAGCAGGTTAGCGCCGAGAAAAGCTCCCTCGATGGAAAGGTATAGCAGCATAAACATGATGACGATCCATAAATTCACCCTTTTTACGTATAGGTAATACGACATCAGGATAGTGGTCATGATCATCGTTAGGGTTATTGCCAACCCATACGCAGCCTCCATATTGGCCGATTCTTTGAAGTATAGGACTACGGATGCACATCCCAGCAATAGCAGCCAGTTGATACTTGGAACATACAGCTGGCCTTTTTGGTCACTGGGATAGATAAGCCGGACTTTTGGCCAAAAGTTGAGTCTTATCGCTTCTGAAATCAGTGTAAACGATCCGGATATTAATGCCTGGCTCGCGATGATTGCAGCCGAAGTGGCAATGACGATGCCTGGCAAGAGCCACCATTCCGGCATGATTTCATAGAAAGGCTTGCGTCCATCCAGCAAATTGCCCGTTTCGGAGAGCAGCCAGGCTCCTTGGCCGAAATAATTGAGAATGAGGCAGGATTTGACGAATATCCAGCTTACCCGGATATTTCCACGGCCACAATGCCCTAAATCGGTGTAAAGTGCTTCGGCTCCCGTTGTGCATAGGAAAACCGCACCAAGCATCCAAAATCCGCCGGGATGCTGCGTTAGTAATTGATATCCGTAATATGGGTTGAACGCTTTGAAGATACCCGGGTGTTCTAAAATCTGATAGAGCCCCAGGACGCCAAGCATCACGAACCATGTCACCATTAAAGGCCCGAATGTTCGCCCGACGATCTTTGTACCAAATGCCTGGATCAGGAAAATCGCCGTCAGAATGCCGAGAACAATCGGAATGGTCTGGATATTCGGGTACAACAATCTCAAACCTTCCACAGCGGATGCGACGGAAATCGGGGGGGTAATGATGCCGTCGGCCAGGAGGGTGCTTCCTCCGAGAATTGCGGGAACTGTCAGCCATCTGGCATGCTTTCTTACCAATGCGTACAAAGCGAAAATGCCTCCTTCGCCACGGTTATCGGCCCGGAGGATCAAAATAACGTATTTGACGGTTGTTTGGAGGGTGAGCGTCCAGAATATGCAGGACAGCGCACCATAGATAATCTCTTCGGATATAATCTCACTTCCGATAATCGCCTGCATTACATAGAGTGGCGACGTACCTATATCGCCGTATATAATGCCGAACGCCACCAGTAGCCCGGCAGCCGTTACCTTGTCAACTTTGTGTTTTGATTCCATCCACCTTTTATGAAAAACGGCGAAAGTTAGGAAACGGCAGAGAAAAAGGTTCCCGCCTGGGCATTAAAATTTTCAGTTCAGACAAATGTCTTCCATAATAAAAACCCATTTAGCCCGATAATGATCGCTGCAATCACCCAGCTAAGCAACGTAACCGACCGGGAATTGGCGAAGCGGCCCATGATTTTGCTGTTGGAAGTGAAGAATACGAGCGGTACGACGGCAAAGCTTAATTGCAGGGAAAGAATCACCTGGCTGAAAACGAGCAGTTCGGCGGTACCGCGTTCTCCATACAAATATGACACGATCAACGCCGGAATAATGGCGATGCCACGGGTGAGCAGTCGGCGCGCCCAGGGTTTCAGACGGATATTGAGGAACCCTTCCATGACGATCTGCCCTGCGAGCGTACCGGTGAGCGTGGAGCTCTGGCCGGATGCGAGCAGCGCCAGCGCGAAAAATATGCCTGCCAGGCTCACTCCCAAAACCGGATCAAGAAGATGGTAGGCGTCGGTGATATCGGCAATTTCGAAATGGCCGTTGGCGTGGAATGCGGAGGCGGCAAGGATCAGGATGGAGCCGTTGATAAAGAACGCCAGTGCCAGGGAAACGGTGGAATCAATCGTTGCGAAGCGGATCGCCGAACGTTTGCCCGGCTCGTCTTTTTTGAAATTACGGGTCTGGACGATGCTGGAATGCAGATAAAGGTTATGCGGCATGACGGTGGCGCCGAGGATACCGATGGCGATGTAAAGCATCCCGGAGTCGGTCACGATCTCTTTTTTGGGAACCAGCCCACCCATAATGCCCGCCAGAGAAGGCTGGGAGACGATCATTTCGTACACAAAGCTCAGCAGGATAATACCCATAAGCCCGGCAACGATGCTTTCAATAATGCGGAAGCCTTTTTGCTGGAAATACAGAACGATCAGTACATCGAACGCGGTAAACAGCACACCAATGGGCAACGGCAGCCCGAAAAGCAGGTTCAGTGCGATGGCGGAACCGATTACTTCGGCAAGGTCGGTAGCGGCAATGGCGATTTCAGAGAGTACCCAGAGCACAAAAGAAACGGGACGTGAGTAATAGTCACGGCAGGCTTGCGCGAGGTCGCGGCCGGTGGCGATGCCCAGTTTCAGCGATAAATGCTGTAAGAGCATTGCAAAAAGGTTCGAGATCAGGATTACGGAAAGCAATGTGTAGCCAAACCGCGAGCCGCCTTCGATATCGGTAGCCCAGTTGCCCGGATCGATGTAGCCGACGGCCACCATAAGCCCCGGACCGGTGAATGCGGCCATTTTTTTCCAGAAACCGACTCCTTCCGGCACCGAAATCGAGGAGTGAACTTCGGACAATGAGCGGAGCTGATCACTTCGGTCCGGTGTTTTCTCTTGCAAAGGCTTGCCTAATTTTAAATCGTCAATCATTTCCTTAGTCTCCGAAATAAACAATTTAGTTCTCTTAAAACAAAGATAAGGAAATTCTTAATATATTTTTAGGTTAGTCTAAATTTTTTAATTTACAGATAGTAAATCGTACTTTTGCCGGATATTAAAGATTGGTAACCGGGGCTTACTCGCCATGCAGAACTCCTTCACAGAAGAAAATTACTTAAAGATCATCCATGCACTTTCCGGACGCGACGGGGTTGAGGTGAGTACGAATGCGCTCGCGGAGAGCACGTCCACACGCGCCGCGTCGGTTACCGACATGCTGCGTAAGCTGGCGGATAAAGGATTGATCCATTACAAAAAGTACCAGGGCGTAACGCTGACCGACACCGGGGAGAAGGTGGCGATCAAGGTAATCCGCAAGCATCGCCTCTGGGAGGTGTTTCTCGTTGAAAAACTGGGTTTCGGCTGGGACGAAGTGCATGATATCGCGGAGGAACTGGAACACATCCCCTCGGAAGTACTGGTAGAAAAGCTCGATGCATTCCTGGGCCATCCGAAGTTCGATCCGCATGGCGACCCTATTCCGGATGCCAAAGGAAACCTTACGGAACCGGATTATCTGGTCCTTACCGACGTGCAGGAAGGTGAAAAAGTGTTAATGATGGGAGTACTCGACCATGCACCCTCTTTTCTGCAACATCTTGATCGGTCGGGGATTACGCTGGGGGCAGTAATAGAAGTGCAGGAAATTAACGAATACGACAAGTCGGCCTCTGTACAGATTAACGGCGGACCTACGTTGTTTATCAGTCTCGAGGTGTCCAAAAACCTGCTGGTACAGCGCCGATGAGACCATAACCAGCCATGAACTTCAAAATCCTCGATCGTTATCTGATCAAAAACTTCCTGATTACCTATGTATTCGTGGCGTTCGTCATCGTACTGATCATCTGTATGATCGACTACACGGAAAAGGTCGACGACTTTCTCGACAAGAAGGCACCGCTCAAAGAGATCATCATCGATTATTACCTTAATCTGATCCCTTACTGGATCAATTATATCAGTCCGCTGATGGTATTCATCGCCACGGTGTTCTTCACCTCGCGTATTGCCGCGCGTACGGAGATCATCGCGATGCTGAGCAGCGGGATCAGTTTCACGCGGATGCTGATGCCCTACATGGCGGGCGCGGTTGTTTTGGGGATACTGACGTTCATCCAGGTAGGTTGGGTTTTGCCCAAAGCCAACAAGATCCGTAACGGTTTTGAAAAAACTTATGTGAAAAACGAGTTCTATTTCAGCGGGCATAATGTTCATATCACCATCGCGCCCGACGTGTACGCATACCTTGAAAGCTACAATACCACGACGCAGACAGGGAATAAATTCACGATGGAGACGATCAAGGGTACAAAGCTGCTTCAAAAGTTTTACGCCGAGAAGATCGTCTGGCAGCCGAAAAAGAAGAAATGGACCCTGCAAAATTATCAGGTAAGGACGCTCGACAGCCTCGGCGAGCGGTTAAGCCGGGGCACGGAGATCGATACGACGATAAACCTCTCCCCCAAAGACTTCGAAAGTGATTATAACCTCTTCGAAACCTTTACCTTACCGGAGCTGAATGCCTACATAGATCTGCTGAAAAGCCGCGGTGCCGATGGTCTGGAAGTTTATCTGATCGAAAAATATATCCGTTTTACCCAGCCATTCGCGATCCTGATCCTGACGGCGATCGGGGTAATCGTGTCGGCGCGGAAAAGCCGTCGCGGCGTAGGCTGGCAGATTGCGCTGGGCTTTATGCTGGCATTCATTTACATTCTCTTCTTTTTGTTATCTAAAGGTGTCGCCGAGGCGGGGACTATTAACACGCTTTTAGCGGTGTGGCTGCCGAATATCGTCTTTTCGCTGATCGGGGTGCTACTTTATAAAACATTACCGAGGTAAATATGCTATCGTCTTCTTCCGTGCGCTCTTACCTGCATTTACATTTTCTGGTGATGATCTGGGGCTTTACGGCCATTGTGGGGCTGATGGTGACGATCTCGCCAGTCGCACTGGTCTTATACCGGACACTTTTCGCGGCGATAGGACTAGGTGTCGTGATCATCTCATTTAAGAAAAGCTTTGCCGCAGCCAACCGCGATGTGTTGAAAATGCTGGCGGTCGGCTTTGTGCTTTCGGCGCACTGGATGCTGTTTTTTGCGTCGGCCCGTGTTTCGACAGCGTCGGTTTGCCTGGCAGGAATGGCTACGACCTCGCTCTGGACCAGCCTTTTGGAGCCATTGGTCAATAGGCGGAAAATTAGCCCGCTCGAAGTAGGGCTGGGTATTCTGGCGTTTGCAGGGTTATATGTCGTGTTCAGATTTGAATTTGACCATGCGCTGGGCCTGATGCTGGCATTAGCTTCGGCTGTGCTGGCGGCGGCATTTACGGTAGCGAATAGCCGGCTCGTGCAGCGGATCGATGCCTGGGTGATCACTTTTTATGAAATGGTGGGCGCTACATTGTTTTCACTGCTGTTTCTGGCAATTTCAGAAAATAAAAACTGGAACGGCGACGCGCCGTTTATTCCGGCGGCGGGTGACTGGACCTGGATTTTCTTTCTCGCACTCGTGTGTACCGTGTACGCGAGCACGATGGCGACCCAACTGATGAGGCAGTTTTCTGCCTATCTCATCAACCTGACTATCAACCTGGAACCGGTTTACGGTATTGCACTGGCCTTTTTTATTTTTGGCGAAAAGGAGCGTATGACCCAAGGCTTTTACATGGGTACTTTGCTGATATTGCTCGCGGTACTCCTATACCCGCTGCTGACGAGTACCGTCTTAAAGAAGGGTAGCCGTAAGGTAATTGAAGCCGGTAAATAGGTCATATTGATCAGCCGGTGGGCATGAAGGGGAGCTTATTAACTTATTACTGCTATTTTTGTCGATTCAACCAACAGGGTGACATATGAATCCAGCTCGTTTACTTTTAGTCATACCATGCTACAATGAAGAGGCGATCTTGTACCGGACGTATGCTAAATTAAACACCTACTACAACGGCATTAAGGAGCAGGGCCTCATTGCGGAGGACAGTCGTATCTGCCTTGTAAACGATGGCAGCCGGGACAAGACCTGGTCGATCATCGAGGACCTTTGCAGCAAAGACCAGAGCATCATCGGCGTAGGGCTATCGCGGAATTTCGGTCACCAGAGCGCCATAATGGCTGGTCTGGAACAGCATGTCAACGATTTCGATTGCTTCATTACCATCGACGCCGACCTTCAGGACGATATTAACGCCATTACCGCCATGATCGAAAAGCACCGCGAGGGCGCGATGGTCGTGTACGGCGTGCGCAGCGACCGCAGTTCCGACACCTGGTTCAAGCGCTTTACGGCCGAAGGTTTTTATGTATTAATGCAAAAAATGGGCGTCCCGGTGGTATTCAACCATGCCGATTTCCGTTTGATGGATCAGCGGGTACTGAAAGAGCTCGGTAACTTCCGCGAGATAAATATGTTCCTCCGCGGCATTGTGCCGCTGATCGGTTTTAAAAACGAAAAGGTATTTTACAGCCGTCTTGAACGCGAGGCGGGTGAAACCAAATACCCGCTCAACAAAATGCTGCTTTTCGCATGGAACGGCATTACCTCGTTTTCGACATTCCCGATGCGGCTGGTGCTGTATTTCGGGTTCGCCAATTTCCTTATCGCGATGCTGATCGTGGTGTATATTCTTTTCTCCTTCCTGATCGGCCATACCGTGCCGGGCTGGACGTCGACCATGCTGCCGCTTACGTTTTTCAGCGGATTTAATATGATGGCGCTTGGCCTGATCGGAGAATATATCGGTAAGATTTATGAAGAAGTAAAAGGCCGTCCACGCTATATCATAGAAAAAATTGTCAATGAATAGATTTTATAGAAAATACCGGGTTGTAGGCAACTGGGTCAACATTCTCCTGATGCTGACCGTGCTGGTACCGTTGCTGGCGCTTTCGTATTTCAACCATCCGTCGCCGGCGGACGATTTCTGTTACATATTTACGGTATTCAAAATCGGCTGGTTTGAGGCCATGAAGCTGTACTATACGGAGTGGACCGGTCGCTATTTCGGTATTTTCCTGAACCATACCAGCCCGCTGTTGTTCCATTCGATTGCCGGTTTCAAAGTTTTGCCGGTCATATTGCTGCTCGGAATGGTATTTGGATTGTACAGCCTTTTCCGGCATTTAACGCCCACATTGTCCCGATTGGCGCATGTCGGTTTTGCAGGCGTGGTTTTCTTCCTGTATATCCTCAAAATGATGAGTATTTCCGAGGCATTTTACTGGATGGCCGCATTTGTAACCTATACCGTTCCGAATATCCTCACATTGCTCTGGATTGTGCTGGTACTCCGCTGGTACCGCCAGGATACCCAGCCGGCGAAGCTCTTTGTCGGTACGCTTTCGGGCTTTCTGATATTTGCGGTAATCGGAAGCAGTGAGACGAACCTGCTCATTATGGTGCTGCTGGTAGGCGCCTGGCTTGTTTACCGGGTACTTTTCAACCGGAAAGTGGATGCTTTCATGATCGCGATGGCGGTGGTGACGGCGGCTTCGTGCTATTTCTATTTCGCATCCCCCGGTAATGCGGCGCGGATCGGCGGCAATCCGCTGGGCGGCAATGTCCCGTTCTCAGTTATTTCGTCATTCAAAAAGCTGGCCTACCTGGGTTACGACTGGGTTTTCCGTACGCCGCTGATATTCTTTACACTAGCATGGCTGTTCGTGCTTTCACGACTTTCGGAAGGCGCTCGAAACTACTTTTCGGTTCCGGTCTGGTATGCGGTGCTGCTGTTTATCGGCGTGCTGTCGGCGCAGCTGTTCCCTTCTTATTATGGTGTTGGAATAGAGCCTACGCCACGTGTGATCAACTGCGTGTTTTTCTTCTTCCTGATCGGCTGGTTCTACATTGTTGGCGTGCTTTTTCATTATTTCAAAAAGAGGAAAGTCGCTGTCCTGCATTTTACAACCGTGCGGTACGGCATCGTTTATGCGATCCTGCTGGTGTCGATAGGGATGTCTTTTTTTCGCAGCAGCAATGTCAGGACAATGTATTCCGATCTGCTGAAAGGCAAGGCCGCCGCATTCGACAAGGAAATGTACCAGCGCTACGCGCTGATCAAGAATTCACAAGAGGATATATTGTATCTGCCGCCGATTCGTTCCAAACCCATGACCATTTTCCTCGACGACGACATCAAAACCGACCGCAACCACTGGTGGAACAAGTGCGCGGCGGGCTATTTTGGCAAGGAAGCCATTTACATGAAAGATACCGAAGGTGGACAACAGTAGTAAAAAGCCGCTTATCTTCCTGGCAATGGCAGTGCCCGTGGTGTTGTGGGGGGCGGTGATCCTGTACTATTCGGTAAACCTGCCCTGGTACGACGATTTCGACCCGTTCCCGGATTTTCTACATAAATGGATCACGAGCGGTTCGTTATTGGAACGCCTTACACTCCTTTTTCAGCCCAACAACGAGCACCGGATGGTGATCGGCAAGCTGGCGACGCTGGGTTATTACTGGGTTACCGGGCACCTCAACTTTACATTCCTGCATATCGGCGCGGCACTTTTCACATTAGGTACGCTGGCCGTGTTCTGGAAGGCTTTCAGGCGCTCGAATCTGAGCGGCTGGTACTTTCTGCCCGTCCCGTTTTTGCTCTTTCAGCTCCAATACCACCTGATTTTCCTTTGGGCGATATGTGGCTGGCAGCATGAGCCGGTAGTTTTCTTTGTGGTACTGTCCATGTTTTTGCTCTCCGGAAAGCGTTTCACGGGAGCGTTGCTCGCAGGTGTATGCGCTACGTATGCGATGAGCAGCGGGATATTTGTCTGGCCGGCGGGTGTTGCGGTGCTTTTATTGAGGTCGCAATACAAGCAGCTGGCTGTTTGGATTGCGGTAGGTGCATTGGCTGTAAGCTTCTATTTCTACGGCATGTCGGCGCAGGGTAACGAGTCGAGTTTTGCGTTTTTTGCCCAATATCCGCACTTGTCGGTGCTGGGCTTTTTTGCATTCCTCGGCGGGCTGTTCGATTTCTTCCCCGAAAAAAGCATTGTCGTGCGGTCGGCATTGCCGGTACTCATGGCTGTCATTGTCATGATCTGGGTGGTGATATGGCTTTGGCGGCAGCTTACACCATGGTTGGCGCGAACATTCGGCATGTTCAAAAACGATACTGTGCCGCTTAACCCCGAGCGCGTCGAAAACCTCAATGCTTTTTTGCTGGGTATTCTCGGCTTTCTGCTCGTCGAGGCCCTGGTAATCGGGCTTTTGCGGCCGAGGTTCGGTTTCTTTGTGATGATAGTGAGTAATTACAAGATTTACCCGGCCCTGTTTCTCACGGTCACTTATTTGTCTTTTATTGTTTCAACCCAAAACCAAACCCTGCGGAAGCGGGCTTTGCAAGTGGTTGCGTTGGTAGCGCTGGTGATCTGGGGTATTTCGATTTACACGTATTTGCCGGTCATTTCAGAACGCCGCAAATATTATATGGTAAATGGCTACAACCAGGAACATAATGGTTTTGGACTGGGCCACGTGCCTTATTCGGAAGGGGCGCGGTACGTCGATAACGTGATGAAATACCTCGTCAAAAATGATATTTACAGTTATCCGAAAGAAGGGAATGAGCTGGGCCGGCAGGTCAATGCGCTTACGACTGCCTTTCCGTTGGAACGGCAGGTTACGGTCGAGCATCGTGAGAAGGGCATTTACATGAACGATCCGGAAGGTACGATTTCGCCCGTGCGCTCGACTGGGCAATACGCATTTGTGCGGAATGGGCAACGCCTGTATTTCTTCAAAATGGAGCCGCATAAGTATGTCGGACGCAACTTCTTTAAGCAGTACGACAAAGGTTTTGACATTGAAATACCCCATTCTTCCCTGCTGCCCGGTACTTACGACCTGGGAATCGTGAATGTAGAAGGGGCCGGCCTCAAAGGTGGCGTTCTTGGAAAAGTGACAATACCTTAAATAACAGAATGTTTCGATAATAGCTCGAAAGGTGTATTTTTGCCTCTATTGGTCATTGAAAAACTCAGCATATTGAAGACTCCTCAAATTTCAATCGTCGCGCCGCTATATAATGAATCTGAGACGTTCCCGCTGCTGGTTCAACGTATCAACGCGTTGATGGACGCCAGCCCGCTGTCCATTGAGGTGGTATTGATAGACGATGGTAGCAGGGATGATACTGCGCTCAAAATCAGGCAAGTGGCGCTTACGGACGAACGTTATCATGGCGTTTTCCTTTCGCGTAACCACGGCCACCAACTCGCATTGACAGCCGGTATTTCCGCGGCGCGCGGCACGGAGGCGCTCTTCGTGATTGACGGCGACTTGCAGGATCCGCCGGAGCTTTTGCCGGAATTTTACAAATTGTTGCAAGAGGGCAACGACGTAGTTTACGCTGTGCGCAAAAAGAGGAAAGAGGGTTTTGTTAAAAAAATGGGGTATTACTGGTTTTACCGCATTCTCCGCTCCATTTCCTATGTGGATATCCCGCTCGACAGCGGCGACTTTGCACTGATCAGCCGCAGGGTAGTCGATGTTCTCAATAAAATGCCGGAAGAGAGCCGCTACCTGCGCGGGATGCGCTCCTGGATCGGTTTCAAGCAGGTCGGTTACGAGTACGAGCGTGACGCGCGCGCCGCAGGGGAGTCCAAATACTCCTTCAAGCAGCTTTTCGGCCTCGCTTATAATGGTATTTTTAATTTCAGCGAGTTTCCGATCAAGTTTATGAGCCGGGTGGGTATGACGGCCATTGTCATATCGCTGCTGTATTTCGCGACGGTCGTACTCAAAAAGTTGTTTTTTGCCCATGTCATCGAGGGTTTCGCTGCCCTTCTTTTTGTGATCATCCTGTTCAGCGGGGTGCAATTGCTGGCGCTGGGCATTATTGGAGAATATGTGCTCCGGATTTTTTTTCAATCCAAAAACCGTCCCCTGTTCATTATCAAAGAGGAAATAGTCAACCGGGAGTACATTTGACCTGATGGATTTTCATTCGATTCAATTTGCAGTTTTTTTTATAGTAGTCACGCTGGCGTATTTCAGCCTGTCGTGGAAGGGCCGTTGGATGCTTTTGCTGGCAACCAGCTGCTACTTTTATATGGTTTTCAAACCGGTTTTCATCCTGATCCTGTTTGGAACCATCATAATTGACTACTATGCCGGGATCTGGATTGAAAAGTCGCGGGAGCAGCGACAGAAAAAGCTGCTGCTGGTCATCAGCCTGATTTCGAACATCGGTATCCTGGCATTTTTTAAATATTACGATTTCGTGCAGGAATCGGTGAATACCATTCTCGCCAACCTGCATTTAAGGCCTGCATTCCCTGCATTCACACGACTGATTCCTGGCCCGATCGCCGAATGGATGACCACCGGGAGCGGCGCGTTGCTGCTGCCGATCGGATTGTCGTTCCATACATTCCAGGCCATGAGCTACACCATCGAGGTATATCGTGGCAACCAGGCCGCCGAGAGGCATTTCGGGATTTACGCCTTGTATGTGATGTTCTACCCGCAGTTAGTAGCGGGGCCGATCGAGCGGCCGCAGAACATGCTTTTTCAGTTCCACTCGTTTTTCAAGTACGATTTCGAGCAGGTGAAGGAAGGGCTGATGCAAATGGCTTTCGGCTTTTTCAAGAAAATGGTGATCGCCGACCGCCTCGTAATGCTCGTCGACTATGCCTATGATAAGCCGACGGAGCACAATGGATTGACGCTGATCGTCGCCACTGTTTTCTTCGCATTCCGGATCTACTGCGACTTTTCGGGGTATTCGGACATTGCCATCGGGGCGGCCCGGGTAATGGGTTTTACTTTGATGGACAACTTCAAGACACCCTATATTTCCAAATCCATTTCGGAATTCTGGGGCCGATGGCACATTTCGCTTTCGTCGTGGTTTAAAGATTACCTCTATATTCCACTGGGGGGAAACAGGAAGGGCGAATGGGTCAAGTACCGCAACCAGTTCATTGTATTCCTGGTGAGCGGGCTATGGCATGGTGCGAGCTGGAACTATGTGATCTGGGGCGCATTGCATGGCTTTTACCAGGTGGCAGCTTCATTGCGCGACAAATGGTTGAAGCAAGCGGGTATCGAGATGCCTAAAAATGCCTTTATGGATGTCCTGAATATGGTATTTACCTTTACGCTGGTAACCATTACCTGGGTTTTCTTCCGCAACCACAAGGCACCCGTAAGCCGCTCGTTCCTGATTCTGGAAAAAATGGCCGGGTTCTCATTCTCCGAGCCGTTGCAGACACCGATGAATAATGTAGAAATGTGGTTCTGCTTGTTCCTGATCATTTTCCTGATGATTAAGGAGCATTATTACCTGAAAATACCGACACGGAACACGACCGTATTCTTCATCCTGTTTCCGCTGATCCTGCTGGCGAACTTCCTGCTGGGCGTAGTTTCCGAAAACCAGTTTATCTATTTCCAGTTTTAAAAGGGAAGAGGTAGCTGCAAACATTTGCCTTTAATTATTTGTTATCAGATTTTGAAGGACTACCGACGTTCTTATTACCGATTTAAGTATCAATTGAAATGTACGAAGTAACATCCGACAACAGGCTCAAAAGCCTGATCGTAGTAGGGGATCGCGTTCTGATCCGCCCCAAAAGCCCCAGCGACCGCACCAACAGCGGCCTCTACCTGCCTCCGACCGTCACCGAAAGAGAACAGGTTCAAAGTGGCTACGTGATCAAAGTAGGGCCGGGCTACCCGATTCCCGTGGCCGCGGAAGATGAGCCCTGGAAAGAGACCGAAGAAAAAGTGAAATATATGCCTCTCCAATCCAAGGAAGGCGATCTGGCCATTTATCTCCAGCGTAACGCGATCGACCTCGAATACGATGGTCAGAAATACGTGATCGTTCCACAGTCTTCGATACTGATGTTGGAGCGGTCGGAAGATTTGTTTGAATGAGTTTATGAGTTCAGAGTTTATGAGTTGAACGAACTCTGCCTAAATTCTCTCTCATTAACTTTAAACTCATAAACCTTTAATTTAAAATGAAATACAACTTTCTGGGCAACACCGGAGTACTCGTTTCGGAACTCTGTTTCGGGACGATGACGTTCGGGGGCGATGGTTATTTTGAAGTAATTGGGAAAGTGCAGCAGGATGAGGGGACGGCCTTGGTGAAAACGGCGCTGGATTCAGGCATTAATTTTTTCGATACGGCTAATGTGTATTCCTATGGCAAATCGGAGGAGATTTTGGGCGCGTCGTTCAAGGTACTTGGTGTGAAACGCAGTGACGTCTTTATCGCGACCAAAGCGCGCGGCCGGATGGCTCCGGGTGCGAATCAGGTGGGATTGTCGCGGTTGCATCTCATGGATTCGGTGAATGAAAGCCTTTCGCGCCTCGGTACCGACCATATCGACCTGTTCTACATTCACGGTGTGGATACCGAAACGGCGCTGGAAGAAACCATGCGCGGGCTGGAAGACATTGTACGTTCGGGCAAAGTGCGTTATCTGGGGGTGAGTAACCACGCGGCGTGGCAAATTATGAAGGCTAACGGCATTGCCGCGCAGAATGGCTGGACGAAATTTGTGGCTTGCCAGCATTACTATACCATCGCCGGCCGAGACCTGGAAAGGGAGCTTATCCCGATGATGAAGGACCAAAATCTTGGGCTAATGCCTTGGAGCCCCCTGGCGGGCGGTTTTTTGTCGGGGAAATATACCCGTAACAGCGAATCTACCGGAGAGAACCGTCGCGATAGCTTCGATTTTCCGCCCGTGGATAAGGAAAAGGCTTACGATATTATCGACGTGATCCAGCCCATTGCCCAGGCGCACGGGGTATCGGTGGCGCAAATCGCATTGGCGTGGTTGCTGCATCAGCAGGCTGTGACGAGCGTCATAATCGGCGCCAAAAAACCGGAGCAACTTGCAGATAACATCGCCGCGACCAACGTGGTACTGAGTGCGGACGAACTGGATCAATTGAATAAAATCAGCGCATTGAAACCCGAATATCCGCAATGGATGATCGACCGGCAGGCGCGGGAACGAATCCCTGGAAAGCCATGATAAAGCAATACTGCCTCTTCCTTTTCTCGCTTATTGCATTATCGGCTTTTGCGCAGGAGCGAAGCGTTTCCATTACGATCGACGACGTTCCGAATGTTCATTTATATGAAGCAAACGGTAATTCATCCGGGCTGCTCAAAAAGCTGGATTCGTTAAATCTGCCTGTTGCGATTTTTATTAATGAAGGAAATTTGAAGCGGAACAATGCTTTTGACCAAAATGAAAAGCTGCTTCAAAGCTGGATTTCCAGGCCTTACATTACCGTTGGCAACCATAGCTATTCGCATCCGAATTATGGAGAAATAGGCTTCGACGCATTTAAGGATGAAGTTTTGAAAGGAGAGGAATTGTCGCGAAAAATGGCTGAGCAGGCAGGTAAGAAATTGGAATACTTCCGGTTTCCGTTCAATGGAATGGGTAAGGATAGCGCGGAGCAGGCGCGGATGCATGCTTTTCTGACAGAACATCAATACGTTTCGACACCATTTACCGTCGAAAGCGAGGACTGGCTATACGCACAGCTTTATGAAAAGGCATTGAAAGAAGGCCGGCTGGAAGAAGCGCGTAACATCGGCGCCCGCTATGTGTCCCTGAGCCTCCAACTTTTCGAGTATTTCGAGCGGGTGGCTTTGATGACGATGGGCGGGAAAGTAAAGCAAATCTATCTGTGCCACGATAACCGGCTGAATACCGATTACCTGCCGCTTCTGGTGCAAAAATTGAAGGAGCAGAATTACAAATTCATCAGCCTCGCCGACGCGTTGGCCGACCCGGCTTATCGTTTGCCGCTGTATTATCACGGTAACGGAGGGTTTTCCTGGATTTACCGTTGGATAAATGATGTTGAAAAACGCCGGTCGCTGATGCGTATTGAACCTGCGGATAAAGAAGCGCAACAGGCTTACGAAGCTTTGACAAAAAGCAAAAAATAGGGCATTAAAAAAGCACGCTCTGTCGGGAACGTGCTTTCGAAATGTCTTTATTATGAACTAACCTTAGATAACGCGTACGTTAACTGCGTTTAGGCCTTTTCTTCCATTTTCTACTTCGTAAGACACTTTGTCGTTTTCACGGATATCGTCCTGAAGACCTGAAACATGAACGAAAATGTCTTTCTCTCCTGATGATGGTTGAATGAATCCGTATCCCTTTGATTCATTGAAAAACTTTACTGTACCTTCTGCCATTAGAATTGATCTTATTATTATGTAATGACCAAATTTAGATATAAAAAGCAGATTTGCAATATTAAAGTTTCTGTACCTTAGAATTCTTCAAAAATATCAGAATGCGTTTTATATCATGCCACTAACTAGCCTCAAATCAAGAATATCCCCTTATTGGCTTCCAAATGGGCATTTTCAAAGTATTTACCCGGCGCTCTTCCGACGAATAGACGGGATAAAATATTTTCGGGAAAAAATTGTAACTCCCGATGAGGATTTCCTGAATCTCGACTGGTCATATGCGGGCGGCGAGGGGCCGAAACCACTGGTAGTTCTCTCGCACGGCCTCGAGGGGGACACCACGCGCCAGTACATAACGGGGATGGTTAAACTTCTCAACTTTCACGGGTTCGACTGCCTGGCCTGGAACTTCCGGAGCTGCGGTGGCGAAATGAACCAGACGGCCCGGTTTTATCATAGCGGGGCTACGGAAGACCTGGATGCAGTGGTGAAATACGCTTTTGGAAAAGGTTATTCCGACGTGCGGCTGGTCGGTTTTAGTTTAGGAGGAAACCTGACATTGAAATACCTCGGCGAATCAGGCGCCACTATTGACAGGCGGATCAAAGGTTCGATCGTGTTCAGCGTGCCGATGGATCTGAAAGCGTGCAGCCTGGCCATTATCGAGCCCCGGAACCAGATTTACATGCACCGTTTTTTGAAATCATTGAAACCCAAAGTGGTGGAAAAAGCGGGTCTGTATCCCCAGCGAATTGATTTGAAGGACTATGCGTTGGTCAAAACACTTTACGATTTCGACGACATCTACACGGCACGGCTGCACGGTTTTGAAGGTGCTGATCATTACTACGCGCAATGCAGCTCAAAATTTTTCATCGAATCCATCACGATTCCGACAATGATCGTTAATGCGAAAAATGATCCAATCGTGCCGTTTGAAAGTTTGCCTTTGGAGCTTCTTCGATCGCACCCTCATGTTTTGTTATTGGCGACGGAGGACGGAGGGCACTGTGGTTTCCGTCCTGCCTGCATGAAAGACGAGTTTTACTGGTCAGAAACGCGCGCTTTGGAATTTATGACAACGCTCCGACGAGATTAAAACTGTTCCAAACATTATTTTGTTAGCGCTATATACCAATAGATTTTGGTAATTTTGTGGCCTGTTTCAAACAGGCCGGACCCTTAGAGATAAAAATTACGTTAACTCGATCATTTTTCAGTTATTTCCTGCTTCATGTCCACATTAACACTCAATCCAGCACCGTACATTATCATTGATTTCGACAGCACGTTCACGAAAGTGGAAGGGCTCGACGAATTGGCCGCGATCGCCCTCAAAGGCCATTCGGAGCGTGATCAGATTGTTCAGAAGATTTCTGATCTGACCAACAAGGGTATGAATGGCGAAATGTCGTTTGCGGATGGTCTGCGCCAGCGAATCGCCTTACTGAAAGCAAACCGCTCGCACATTGAAGAGCTGGTTTCTTTTCTTAGAACCAAGGTTTCGGATTCGTTCAAGCGCAATACGCAGTTTTTGACGGAGAATGCGGAGCAGATTTTTATCGTTTCAAGCGGATTTAAGGAATTTATCGTTCCTGTGGCTACCGAGCTCGGCATTTTGGCGGATCATGTGTATGCCAATGAGTTCCTGTTTGATGAAGAAGGAAATATCGTCGGAATCGACGAGGAAAACGTGTTGTCGATGGACGGCGGAAAAATTAAAATACTTTCTGCATTGAACCTGTCGGGCGACGTTTACGCTATCGGTGATGGCTATACGGACTACGAACTGAAAGCGTCCGGACTTGCCAACCGTTTCTATGCATTTACAGAAAACGTCGAACGCCCGAAGGTAACGGCAGTGGCTGATCACATCGCTACTTCTTTCGACGACTTTCTTTATGATAACAAATTCAGCAGGAGCCAGTCTTTTCCGAAAAGCCGCATCAAGGTATTGCTCCTTGAAAACGTGCACCCTGTTGCGCGTAAGGCATTCGAAGTGGAGGGCTTCAATGTAGAGTTCGTGAAAGGCGCCCTCGATGAGGACGAACTTTGCGAGCGTATCAAGGACGTATCCATTATCGGTATCCGTTCTAAAACGACCATTACCAAACGCGTACTCGAAAATGCCAACCGTTTGATGGCGATCGGTGCATTCTGTATTGGTACCAACCAGATCGACCTCGATGAGGCTGCTAAAAAAGGTATTGCGGTATTCAACGCGCCTTACAGCAACACGCGTTCGGTGGTGGAGCTGGCTGTGGGTGAAATGATCCTGCTGATCCGGAATATTGTTGGCAAGAGCAACCAGCTGCACAAGGGTATCTGGGACAAATCTGCGAACGGCAGCTTCGAGATCCGCGGCAAGAAACTAGGTATGGTTGGATACGGTAGCATTGGTACGCAACTTTCTGTTGTAGCTGAGGCGCTGGGTATGGAGGTGTATTTCTATGATGCAGTTGAAAAACTGTCGATCGGAAATGCCAAAAAAGTAAATACGCTGGAAGAGCTGCTGGGAATGTCCGATGTGCTGAGCTTGCACGTGGATGGTCGTAAAGAGAATACGAATATGATCGGCAAACGCGAGTTTGACCTGATGAAGGACGGTGTGATCTTCCTGAACCTTTCACGCGGACATGTTGTGGACATTAAAGCATTGGCCGACGCCGTGAAGAGCGGGAAAGTAGCTGGTGCTGGTGTGGACGTATTCCCGAAAGAGCCGAAAACCAATGATGAAATGTTCGAAAGCGAGCTGCTTGGCTTGCCGAACGTGATCCTGACACCGCACATCGGTGGCAGCACCGAAGAAGCGCAGGAGAATATCGGTCATTTCGTTCCTTCCAAATTGCTGGAATTCATGAACAACGGTAGCTCTTATGGCAGCGTAAACTTCCCCGAAGTACAATTGCCGAAGCTGAAAGACTCGCACCGCTTGCTGCACATTCACGCCAACGTACCGGGCGTGCTGGCGAAGCTGAACCAGATTTTTGCGAAAAACAATATCAATATCACCGGCCAATACCTCAAAACCAATGAGCACATCGGGTATGTGATCGTGGATATTGCCAAAGATTATACGGAGGAATTTATCCAGGAAGTGAAAGAAGTGGAAGGAACGATCCGTTTCCGCATGCTTTACTAGCGAATGACAATGACTATTTCCGTTGCAGGCCGGATTTATTCACTCATTCAGTCACTCATTCAATCATTCATTAATGTCACTAACATTTTTCACACCGGGACCGGCGCAGTTGTATCCGACGTTCGAGCAGCACTTGAAGACATTCGTCGAAAACCAGCTTGGCTCGATCTCGCACCGCAGCCAGCAGTACCGCGATCTACATAAATTCACGGTCGACCAGTTGCGCACGCTGCTCAACGTGCCCGCCACGCATGCGATTCTTTTTCTTGGCTCGGCTTCGGAAGCGTGGGAACGTATCCTGTTCAGTACCGTGGAGCTCGAAAGCTTCCACCTGGTGAACGGCTCGTTTTCCAAGAAGTTTTACGACTATTCGAATGCATTGAACAAATACGCCCACAAGTTTGAAAAACCGATGGGCGAAGGGTTTACAGCTGCCGAAGTAGAGGTGCCTGAATATGCCGAACTGATCGCTACTACGCACAATGAAACCAGTTCGGGTGTGCAAATGCAGGTTGCGGAGATTCATAAATTGAAACAGAAGCACCCCGACAAGTTCATTGCTGTGGATATGGTGTCGTCGGCACCTTATCCCGAGCTGGATTACGGTATTATCGATACAGCGTTTTTCTCGGTGCAAAAAGCATTCGGTCTGCCGGCAGGCCTCGGTGTGTGGATCGTAAACGAGCGTTGCCTTGAAAAAGCGAAAAGCATTCGCAACACGTATTCCATCGGTGCGCACAACGACCTTCCGACACTTTGGAAGAATGCGCAGAACAACGAAACGCCTGCGACCCCGAACGTGATGGGTATTTACCTGCTCGGCAAGATCGCCGAGGATTTCAACCGGATAGGCGTGCAGAATATTCGTAAGGAGACCGAACACAAGGCGAGTTTGCTTTATAAGTTTATCGAGAAGACGGCCGGTTTTTCAGCATTTGTGAAAGACAAAGCATTCCGCTCGCAGACTGTGATCGTAGCGGATACCGAGGCACCTTCGGCTGATATTATCAAGAGCATTAAAGCAAAAGGCATGGTGATCGGCAGCGGTTATGGCGCCGGCAAAGCTACCCAGCTGCGTATTGCCAACTTCCCGGCAACTTCTGTGGAGGAAACCGAAAAGCTGATCCACGAGCTCGGCAAGCTTTGAAAAAATAGCTTGTAGAATAGCGTTACCAAAAGGGTGCCTGAACGTCTAAATGTTCGGCACCCTTTTCTTTTTGAAATGAAGCGGAACGACATTCTTTGGAAATCGATATTGGAAGACATTTTTGATGACTTTCTGAAATTTTTCTTCCCCGATGCTGACGCATTATTTGATCTCGGACGCGGTTTCGACTACCTGGACCAGGAGTTGGAACAGCTTTTTCCGCCGGAAGGCGATCAATTTTCGCCTAAATTTGTGGATAAACTTGTAAAAGTATACAGCCGGTCTGGTCGTGAGGAGTGGGTTTTGGTTCATATCGAAGTACAAGGGTATCGGGATCACACATTTGCGGACAGGATGTTTACCTACTATTATCGCATCTGGGACAAGCACCGTAAGCCGGTCACGGCCTTTGCCATCCTTACAGACGATTGCGAGCATTATCGTCCTCTTGAGTTTGTCCAGCATTGTTTGGGAACGAGCTTATGTTTCCGGTTCAACAGTTTTAAAGTACTGGATCAATCGGAACAAGATTTAGCTGCCAGCGACAATCCTTTCGCCCAGGCCATTTTTATTACCAAGACCGCGCTCATTGGAAAGAGGCTTTCTACGAACGATTTATACCGTTTGAAAATTGATCTGGCCAAACGGCTTTTAACCTGCAATATTCCCAAATGGAAGATTGGAAGGTTAATAAATTTTCTGCAATTTTATGTGAGGTTAGGCAGCTCAGAACTTGATAGAGAGTTTGATTTAGAAATAGATAGGGTGGTTGGTAGAAACGAAATTCCTATGACATTCGAAGAAACTATTTTAATGATTGTGAAAGAAGAAGGTCTTGAACAAGGTTTGGAGCAGGGAATATCCCGGGAACGCATTGCTCGCAATACCACCTTCGTCCAAAACCTCCTCCGTGAAACGAAATTCACCCAGAAAGAAATCGCCCGGTTAGTTGGTGTCCCGGCTGCATTTGTGAGGGAAATCAAGCGAAACTTGTAGTAACACACACACGTAAAGTAGCAAGGCTGCCCCAAAAGGCAGCTTTTTGCGTAAATGGCGATAGCCGAAGCATGATGGCCGACCGTCCAATGGGATTTTAAGGATAAATTTTTAGCTTTATGCTTTCTTACGAAAACGGACAGAAGCAGTGATTCAGATTGCTACCTCAACGGGGGAAACCAAAGATCATGATCTATGGCAAAGGATTCGCGTGGGCGATGAGCAAGCCTTTACTGCGATTTTCGAGAAATACCATCGCACACTTTATAACTACGGCAGCAAGCTTTCGACCAACTCCTCGCTCGTGGAGGATGCGGTTCAGGATGTGTTTATCGACATTTGGCGGCTGCGGCATAATCTCACGGAAAACGTTACTTCGGTTAAATTTTACCTCTACCGCGCATTGCGGCGGCGCATTCACGTGGCGCTCGACAAGTTTCCTTCCATGGAGGAGATCAGCGAGCTCGACGATGAGGATACGCCTGCAAATCATACCCATTCGGAAGCGATCCTGATCGAGGTGGAATCTTTGTCCATGCGTGCGCAGCGTATCCAGGAGTTGCTCGCGCAATTGCCCGAGCGGCAGCTCGAAGCGCTTACACTTCGCTATTTCGATGATTTCAGCATTGAAGAAATAGCCGACATTATGGGCGTTAATGAAAAATCCGTCCGCAATTTCATCTACAAAGCATTGACATCCCTTCGCCAGAGCCGGGAAATTCTGCTGATTTCTTCCCTGATTTTCTGGATGTTACTGTTTTTTTAAAATTTTTCTTCAAAAAATTTCATTTTGGAGAGGTCAAATCCAAATTTCGTCGCTCTGTACTATTGAACGACGATAACTGCATCCCGCGAACATGAAGCATGATCCTTATTCTCTGACCGAGCTGATCAGAAATGAAGAGTTTATCGCCTGGGTAATGCATCCCGACGAACTCAGCGACCGCAAGTGGCGGGCGTTTCTGGAACAGCATCCCCGGAAGCGCAAAACCGTTGAGTCGGCCCGGGAGTATGTTATTTTGTTGGCGAAGGATACCGGGAGGCACCAGCCAACCCAGAAACAAAGCGACAGGATGTGGAGCATCGTCGAAAGCCATATGCACGAAGATGCGCCGAGAATCCCGGAGCAGGAACCGGCAGCCGTTTTCAAAGCGGGCCGCGGGCAGGGATGGCGCTGGGCACGCGTTGCGGCGTCGGCGGCATTGATCCTGAGCATTGGTTCTGTGAGCTACTGGTTCTATTTTAAAAAAGCCGAAGCCCCTGTGCAGGATGTCGCAGTGCGGGAAGAAGCCGATATACCCAATACGATCCAGAAATATAACGACACCGACAAACCGATGACGGTACTGCTGCAAGACGGCAGTTCGGTTGTGTTGCAGCCCGGTGGCAGGCTAAGCTATTCGGAAGGTGTGAACAGGAAGCGGCGGGAAGTTACGTTGACAGGCAAAGCCTTCTTTGAAATCGTAAAAAATAAGCAGAAACCATTCCTGGTATACAGTTATGGCCTGGCTACAAAAGTGCTCGGTACCAGTTTCACGATAGACGCGTCCTCGGAAAGCAAGGATATCAAAGTGGAAGTGCGAACGGGCACGGTTTCGGTATTTTCCATTAATAATCTGGATAATAATCAAAAAGAAGCAGTTCTGGATAAGCCCGAGTTGGAGGGCGTGACGCTTAATCATGATCAGCGGATCGCATTCTCAAAAGAGAGCGGCAAGATCATTCCGTTGCCTGCCGCAGTGGCGGTACCTTCTGACAAGGATGTTTCGAAACAGCATTTTGTATTTGATGAAACCCCGGTGTCGGAGGTGTTCCGGATACTTGAAAGCGCCTACAATGTCCGGATCGTTTACGACCGGGAAAAGATGGGCAGTTGCCCGCTGAACGCGACTTTGATCGGGCAGCCTTTGACGGAAAAGCTCGAAGTGATCTGCAATGCGCTGGACGCGCAGTACGAAGTGGCCGATAACCAGATAACGATCCTGGGAAAGGGATGTAAGTAGTTTTAAACCCGACATATCACATTTTACCTGAACGCCGCCTATGACGTAACGCTACCCTATTGCCCAAAAATAAAAAAAGACCAGCCATGTTCCAGCATGACTGATCCGGGTTCCCCAACAGTAACGGACATTACTGCACATCCATTTGGACAATGGATGAACAGGGGAAGATTTCGTTGAATAATCTCCTTAAACAACAAATTCATTCAAAAATATGAAAAAAGTTCGACGACCTGAAGACTTTCTCATCAAGCTCATGCGAATCACATTAATGCAGTGTATCCTGGCTGGCCTGTTCGCGGGCCTCACGTGGGCGAACGACGGGAGGGCTCAATCCGCATTGAGCCAGAAGGTTACGGTTGATATCCGGAACGAGGAGATCAAAACGATCTTTTCGCAACTGGAAAAGCAGACCAATGCCAAATTTATATTCAGCTCAAAATTGATCCAATCCGACCGCCGGGCTTCTATTAAGGTTAAAAACGGCTCATTGTCGGCTGTTTTGGATGCGCTGCTGAAACCGCTTGAACTGCATTACCGGATCAAAGGCGACCTGATCGTGATCAAACCTGATCAGCCCTCACGAGCTGCGGGGCCGGTTTCTGAGGAAATCCCGGTGGTGGAAATCAGTTCCGCTGCTGCTGTGGATAAGGCCGTCGCGGGTGTGGTAAAAGACGAAACCGGCGCAGGATTACCGGGTGTGAGTGTTGTACTAAAAGGTACGCAAACCGGTACGCTGACGGACGAAAAAGGTAGATACTCGATCACCGTTCCAAACGGTGAGCAGATGCTGATATTCTCCTTTGTAGGCTTCCTGTCGCAGGAAATAACGGTGCCATCGGGCCAGAGCGCAATGGATATCACGCTTAAAGTCGACGACAAAGCTCTGGAAGAAGTGGTTGTGGTAGGTTATGGTACGCAAAGAAAAGAATCGCTGACAGGCGCGATCGCGACAGTGACAAGTAAGGACCTCGAACGCGTGCATGGTGGGTCTACGGTAAGTTCGCGTCTGGCTGGTAAAATTCCGGGCGTAACTTTCCGCATGCCTGACGGCCGCCCGGGAGCGAGCGCCAATATCCAGATCCGTAACATGGGTAACCCGTTGTTCGTGATCGACGGAATCCAGCAGGATGCGGGCCAGTTCAACAACATTTCCCCCAACGATATTGAAAGTATTTCCGTACTAAAAGATGCTTCCGCGGCCATTTACGGGGTTCGTGCAGCGAATGGGGTAGTGGTTGTTACGACTAAACGCGGTAAAATGGGTGCAAAGAATACGGTGAGTCTGGACGCCTACACAGGCTGGCAAAACTGGTCGCGGTTCCCGAATGTGGTGAACGATTCATACCAATGGATGCTGGGCAAAGCCGAGGCGGAAATGAACCAGTACGGCAAAACATCGATCACGCAGGCCGAGCTTGAAAAGTACCGCGCAGGTACCGAGCGCGGTTATCAGACATTCAATTGGAAGGACTTCATTGTTCAAAAGAATTCTCCGCTCAATTCGGTAAACCTGAACATGACCGGCGGTTCTGACAAGATCAATTATTACATTTCGGCAACAAGGCTACACCAGAATTCGGTACTCGGGCGTGAGTTCACATTTGACCGTACCAATATCCAGAGTAATGTCGATGCCAAAATCACCGACCGTCTGAAATTGGGTGTGCAGATCAACGGCCGGATCGAGAAGCGCGATCAGCCGGGCATCCCGGGTGGTGATGATTACTGGCTGCCCCGTTTCGCGATCCTGCGCAACCGCCCGTTCGAGCGCCCGTACGCGAACGACAATCCCGAGTATCTGAACGATATCAAGCACAATGAAACCAACTGGGCTTACAACAACAAGAAGCTCGGTGGCTACTGGACCGAATACTGGCGTGTATTACAGACCAATTTCTCAGCCGAATACCAGATCCCGGGTGTGAAGGGCCTGAGCGCAAGAGGTATGTACTCCTATTACATCGCCGACCGGGTGATGAATGGTCATGAATACACCTACAAGGCCTACACCTACAACCCAACCGACGATACTTACACGGTGACCGGTGGCAGCACCAATCCGTGGCGTGAGCGCGGCACGAGAAAGGTAATGCGCAATGTGTACCAGGGACAGCTTGCCTACAACAACACATTCGGAAAGCACACCGTCGGCGCAACATTCGTTTCGGAATGGCAGGACGAGCAGGTACAAGACCAATGGGTACACGCCGTTCCCAAAACCAATGTGCTGCCGTTGATCTACTTCCCCACCGTGGACACCTACAACGACAGCGACACGGAGCTTGCGCGTATAGGGTATATCGGTAGAGTTAATTACGACTACGCCGGCAAATATTACCTCGAAGTTTCGGCCCGCCGGGATGCTTCCTGGAAGTTTGCTCCGGACCGTCGGGTGGGTTACTTCCCGTCGGCTTCCGTGGGATGGAGGATTTCGGAAGAAGGGTTCTTCAAAAAGCTTATCGGCGAACGCAGCATTCTCGACGACCTGAAATTCAGGGGATCTTACGGTATCCTCGGGGACGATAACATTCTTTTCAACAATGATCCCGGCAGGCCATTGAGCCCATACGCCTACCTGCCCGGTTATGATTATAACAAAGGCAACGTGATTCTGAGCGGCAATGCGGTGGTCACATCGCGCGATAAAGGCCAGATCATCAACAATATTTCCTGGTTCAAAAGTAAAATCACGGATATCGGTGCCGATTTTTCTTTCCTTGGAACGAAAATCACCGGTAGCGTCGATTATTTCTACCGCCTCCGCACCGGGTTGCTGGGCCGGAAATACGATATCCTCGTTCCGAGCGAGCTGGGTTACGCATTGCCCGACGAAAATGTGAACAGCGATTCGCAGCAGGGATGGGAAGGAGCGCTTACCTACAATGGCAAAGCAGGAAATATCAATTACTCCATCGGTGGAAACGTTTCGTTTGCCCGGAGCAAATTTGTGTCGTCCTACAAGCCTATTTTCAACAACTCGTGGGACCGTTACCGTGCTTCCGGGGAAGGCCGTTACACCAATATCTTCTGGGGGCTCGAATCGATCGGCCAGTTCCAGTCGCAGCAGGAAATTGCCGAATACCCGGTCAATATCGACGGACAAGGAAACCGCACATTGCTGCCGGGTGATTTGATCTACAAGGATATTAACGGTGATAATGTGATCGACGGATACGATCAGCGGCCTATCGGCTACAATGCTACCGGCCAGCCGAACGTCAACTTCGGGTTGAACTTCTCCGTAAGCTGGAAAGGTGTGGGTTTTGTGGCTGATTTCTCGGGAGGGGCCATGTACTCTTGGAACCAGAACTACGAGCAACGCTGGCCATACCAGAACGAAGGTGCATTGAACAGCATTTTCCTCGACAGATGGCACCGCGCCGATCCGTTCGACGTGAATAGCCAGTGGATTCCCGGCAAGTACCCCGCGTTGCGCTATAACGACGGAGGCCACAGCAATTACAGAAACTCGACATTCTGGCTGCATAATGTGAAATACATCCGCGCCCGGACGATCGAGCTCAGCTACTCATTGCCGAAATCGGTGCTGGAAAAGCTGAAACTGCAACGCGCCCGGTTCTATATCAATGGTTATAACCTGTTCTCTATCGACAACTTGAAGAAGTTTGGTGTTGACCCCGAAATCGAGAATGACAACGGATTACAGTATCCGCAGAACAAGTTCGTGAACATAGGCATCAACCTATCTATTTAAACAGATTGGAATTCAACATGAAAAAGATATTTCAAATACTATCGATTGCCGTATTGACGCTGGGTTGGAGCTGTAACGACGATGATTTCCTGAACCGTCCGCCTACCGGCCAGCTTTCCGAAGATCAGATCTGGAACGACGAAGGGCAGGTACTTTCTGTGCTGGGCGATTTGTACAACCGGTATGTCGATCTTTCGACCTTCAAAACGATCAACGACGTTCCGGGATGGACGACCGTCAGCGACTTCAACGAAGCATTCTGGTCGGAAGCGGGCCGCTATGGCAACTTCCAGAACAGTGGCTGGGATGTAAGGTCGTGGGGCGCTTGGGATTACGGCTACATCCGCGAAATGAACCTGTTTATCCAGAAATGCACGGCGGCGGACAAACTTGCACCGGCCGTTCGCGAACGGTACCTGGCGGAAGCGCGCTTTTTACGGGCATCCTACTATTTCGAACTGGTAAAAAGAATGGGCGGCGTGCCACTGATCCTCGAACCGATGGTGTACGATTTCAGCGGCGATCCTTCGTACCTGCAACATGCGCGTGCCAAGGAATCCGAGATATATGATTTCGTGATCAAAGAAGCCGAAGAAATCAGGGACAAATTGCCGGCAAGCGTGGGCGAGAAATCGCGTGCTACCAAAGCCGCGGCGCTGGCAATGGAGGTGAGAGCGGCACTTTATGCGGGTTCCATTGCCAAATATGGTGTAAATACGCCGAGCGTCGCATTGCCTGGCGGGGAGGTCGGTATTCCTGCCAGCGCAGCCAATGGTTATTATACCAAAGCCCTGGCGGCTGCGAAGGAGATTATTTCAGGAAATGCAGGAGCTTATGCGTTGTATACCAAAAAGCCCGATCTATCGGAAAACTTCGCAAGTATCTTTTATGACAAGGCTAATAACTCTGAGGTCATTTTTGTAGAAGATTTCAAACTGCAAAGTGGAAAAGTGCATTACTTCACCGGCTGGAATCAGCCCCGCTACGGCGCCGAGGAAGAGGAGGGCGGCCGCATTAACCCGTCGCTGAACTTCGTGGAGGCATTTGAAAAACTCGACAATACCTTCGCACCGATCCCGACTGCCAACGCAAACGGCGCGCCGATTTACTACAATGAGCAAACCGACATTTTCGCTGGCCGCGACGCCCGCCTTGGTGGCACGGTAATGCTTCCGGGCACTGCATTCAAAGGCCGCAAAGTGGATATTTGGGCAGGTTACCAGCTTGCCAACGGTACGATCATCAGCGGCGACGACCGCGGTGCGCAAAAAACGCTTCCGGGCAAGACAGTACCCGAGCAGGTCGTTGGTTTCGATGGCCCGATCGACGGTTTCGAATTCACTGCTCAAACCGGCTTTTATCTCCGTAAATACCTCGATCCGGTTGTCGGTTCAGGCCAGCGTGGGGTGAACAGCGAAGTATGGCTCGTGCGCTACCGGTTTGCGGAAGTGCTTTTGAATGCAGCTGAGGCCGCATTTGAACTCGGCCAGGCGGCAGAAGCGGCAAGTTATATGAACCAGGTCCGCGCACGCGCCGGATTGGTAACACCTCTGAAAGCTTCGGAAATCAATTTCGATCGCCTCGTGCACGAGCGTCGCGTGGAGCTGGCATTCGAAGGACATCTTTTGTATGATATGAAAAGATGGCGCATTGCCCATCAGATCCTGGATGGCAATGCGATCACTGCCGGGGAGCTTTCCAAAGATCTGGGCAAAGCCACCAAACGTAATACGCAGCCCTGGGGATTGTGGTCGTACAAAATCTACGATCCGGGCTCGCCCAACAATGGCAAATGGATTTACAAGCAGGTCAAGTTGAGCCGCGTAACCGGTGCTGACCGCTTCCAGCTCGGAAACTACTATTCGTACATCGACGACGCCATTATCAGCAACAATCCCAAGCTCGTCAGAAACCCGAACCAATAGAACCATCATATTCAAACGATACGATATCATGAAGATCAGATTTCATATTATGCCGCTTGTCGCGATGGTTGCGCTCCTGTCGGCCTGTGAGAAGGATAACTATGCCGAACCTAAATCGATGCTTTCGGGCAAGATCGTCTACAAAGGCGAGCCGGTCGGCGTCGAAGTAGGGCAGGTGCGTCTGCAACTTTGGCAACCGGGCTTTGGTAAACTGGCCGCCATCGACGCGCCGATCGCGCAGGACGGTTCCTATTCGGCACTATTGTTCGACGGAAATTACAAACTGGTTTTTCCAAGAAACCGTGGGCCATTCAAGACAGTCGTGAAAGATGCCGCTGCAAAAGACACGGTATTTGTGAGCCTGTCGGGTAACCAGACGCTCGATATGGAGGTAATGCCTTATTACATGATCCGCACACCGCAGTTCAGCGGAGGCGAAAGTAAGGTCAATGTGTCGCTCAAACTCGAAAAAATCCTGACTGGCAGCGAGGGCAAAGACATCGAAAGGGTCTCATTATATGTAAACAAAACCGATTTCGTGGCGCGCGCTACCAATGTGGCTGTGACGGACATCTCCGGGACCGACATCAAAGACCTGAATGCCATCAACCTCACAGCCACCGTACCTACACTTTCGCCTGTGCAGAACTACGTGTTCGCGCGGGTAGGCGTGAAGATCAAGGATGTGGAGGATATGGTTTTCTCACCGGTCCAGAAAGTCAATTTATAAGGGGTTGATTCCCGCACTAAAACCGAAACTTTTCTTTAAAAACCAATTTGAATGAGGAATTACATTGCACTCCTGCTTGTCGGGCTTATCGCGCTGGCATGTGCAAAGAGTAAAACGACGGGGCCGGCCGTTAAGGCCGACGCTGCCAAAGGCCGGAGGGCCGAGGTATTGTTCCTGGGGCACAACAGCAAGCACCATGATTCGGGAAAATATGCGCCCTGGTTGTCGGTCAAACTGTTCAAAAGCGGCATTAACATGTCGTACACGGTTGATTTGAATGACATTAACCCAGAAAACCTGAGAAAGTACGACGGGCTGATCATCTATGCCAATCACGATTCACTCTCGCCGTCACAGGAAAGCGCCATGAAAGCATTCGTCGAAGGTGGAAAGGGATTAATCCCGATCCACTCGGCTTCGGGCTGTTTCAGAAATTCTGCCTGGTATATCAAAACAATAGGCGGCCAGTTTGCTTCACATAAGACAGGCACATTTAAAAACACTATTCTAAAACCGGAACACCAGGTCATGAAGGGCATTACTGCCTTTCAGACCTGGGATGAAACTTACGTCCATAAAAACCTGAATCCAGACAAGACACTGCTTGGTGAGCGGGTGGAAGGCGATGTACACGAGCCTTACACCTGGGTGCGCAACGAAGGCAAAGGCCGTGTTTTTTACACTGCATACGGCCATGACGACAGCACCTGGACCAATAAAGGATTTCTGGACCTGGTTAGAAACGGCGTGCTATGGGCAATCGGCGACGAAGTACAAGCGCAAATCGCCGCATTGAACCTGCCCGACGTCGATATTTACCAATCCGACACTATTTCGCATTACACCAAACGGCATGTGGTGCCCAAAATGCAGGAATCGCTGTCACCGGCCGAATCCAGCAAGCTGACACAAATCCCGCCGGGTTTTGAAATACAGCTTTTTGCCTCGGAACCCGACATTACCAATCCTATTGCGATGTCGTGGGACGAGCGCGGACGGCTCTGGGTGGTTGAGTCGGTCGATTATCCCAACACATTCAAGGAAACAGACGGCGCTTCCAATGACCGTATTAAAATTTGCGAGGATACCAATGGCGACGGCAAAGCCGATAAGTTCACCGTCTTCGCCGATAAGCTGAACATCCCTACCAGTATAGTGTTCTCCAATGGCGGCGTGATCGTCTCCATGGCACCGGATTTCGTGTTCCTGAAAGACACCAACGGCGACGACGTAGCCGATGTGCGCGAGGTGATGATGACAGGCTGGGGCAAGAACGACACCCACGCCGGGCCATCTAACCTGCAATATGGTTTTGATAACAAAATCTGGGGTGTGCTGGGTTACTCAGGCTTTAATGGGACGATCAACGGAACGAAAATGAGTTTCTCGCAAGGCGTGTACCATTTCAGTCCGGACGGCAAGAACTTCGAATACCTGGGCAACAGTAGCAATAATACCTGGGGACTCGGGGTAACGGAGGACAACAACGTTTTTCTATCGACCGCCAACAACACACACAGTGCATTCTATTCCATGCCGGGGCGACTCATGCAACGCACTTTGGGTGAAGAGCAGCCATCCCTACAAGCCGTTCAGAAGATCGACGGCCATTACGATGCGCATGCTGTGACGCCCAATTTGCGGCAGGTCGATGTGGTAGGAGGCTTCACCTCTGCCGCAGGACACCATTTTTACACAGCCAGGAACTACCCGAAAGAATACTGGAACCGTACCGCATTCGTCACTGAGCCTACGATCCGTTTGGTACACAAAGCCATTCTCGAACCGGACGGCGCCGGTTTTAAAGAAAAAGACGGCTGGAACTTCATGGCGAGCTCCGACGAATGGTTCGGCCCCGTACAAGCCGAGGTAGGCCCCGACGGTGCGGTATGGGTTGCCGATTGGTACAACTTCATTATTCAGCACAATGTATTCGTGCCGGCGCAATCCCCCTCGAAATTCATTCTTCCGTTTGAAGAGCAGCCGCATGGCCCGGGGAACGCATTCAGCAGTCCGATGCGCGACCTGAATCATGGCCGCATTTACAGGATCGTTTACAAAAATGGGAAGAAGGCACCTGCATTAAAACTTTCCAAAGGCGACCTGCCGGGACTGGTAGCCGCATTGGAAAACGACAATATGTTCTGGCGCATGACCGCGCAGCGCCTGCTCGTGGAGTCGAAAAAACTATCGGTACTGCCGGATTTGTACAAAATCATCAATAACCCGAAAGTCGATGAAATTGGCCTGAATAGTCCTGCGGTACACGCACTTTGGACATTGCACGGCCTTGGTGCCCTGGACGGTTCGAATGCGGAGGCGTTGCAGGTGGTGACCAAAGCGTTGAACCATCCGGCAGCGGGTGTGCGCAAAGCAGCCGCAAGCGTATTGCCAAAGCGGGCGCAGAGTTTTGAAATACTGGAAAAAAGCATGAAAGATGCTAACCTGAACACCCGCCTGAGCGTATTTGTAGCCATAGCAGAGCTACCAGCGTCCGAGAAAGCAGGGGCGGCTATTTACCAGGCTTCCCTCGACGAACAGAATGCCAAAGACCCATGGCTTTCACGGGCGATTCTTGCAGCGGCTATCCGGCATGAAAAAGGCTTCCTGGCAGCGGCCGGTAAGCAGTCGCAACCATCTGCGTTCACCGCGCAGGTGACGGAAGCATTGAGTAAGGAAGTTTATCCACTGGGAAGAAGAAATACGCTGCAATTTCCGCCGGATGTTTCAGGCAAGGAAATCACGATCCGCGCGACCATTACCAAAGGCCGGGACCGTGCATTGCAGGGCTTCATTGCAGGTCAGGGCGGAAAGGACGGTGGCTATGCATTGTACATCCAGGAAGGAAAGCTGATTATGGCCGTGAAACAGCATGGAATGCTGAGCCGGGCGGTTACCACCGGCACATTGCCCGACAAGTTTGACGTGGTTGCGACGCTTACGCAAGGCGGTAATATCCGTATCGAGATCGATGGCAAAGAGGCGGCTACCGGCAAAGCGCATATGCTTTTCAATGCGCCGCTGAGCAATTCGGTGCGCACGGGCGAGGATATGGAAGGGGAGGACAGGATTGGAGATTATGAAGGCCGTTTCGGGTTTGTGGGTAATTTTCAAAAAGCATCACTCGAACTGAACCGCCCGAACGAAGGCGGAAGTAATGCGGGCACATCCGCTAAATCTACCCCGAAAATAGTCGCTTCCGATGCGATGGTGATCGAACTGAAAGTGGAAAAGGAGATCATGCAGTATGATAAAAAGCTGATTACCGCGAAGGCAGGTCAGAAAGTGGTCATTAACCTTGAAAACCCCGACGGAATGCAGCATAATCTGCTGATCGTCAAACCGGGCACGTTGCAGAAAGTAGGTAAGGCCGCGGATGAACTTCTCACTAATCCGAAAGCTGCTGAAATGCAATATGTTCCGAAGATTCCGGAAGTGTTGTTTTCGACCAGGCTGGTAAACACCGGTGAGACAGTCACGCTGGAATTCACTGTGCCAAACGAGCCCGGCGATTATCCGTACGTATGCACATTCCCCGGTCACTGGCGCGGGATGAACGGGATACTGCGGGTGACGAAGTGAGTTCAGAGTTAAACTTTTAACCCCACAGACTCATAAACTTTAAACCCATAAACTAAAAATGATCCGTTCAACCTCAAAAATCATTGCCTCATTACTGCTTCTGTTAGCCATGATTACGACTAATGTAATGGCGGAGGCGAACCCGGGAAAGAAAAAGGCGATCCGCGTATTGCTGGTCGGTGGGGGCGCTTCCCACGATTTCGATCGGTGGTACAAGCAGGAAGATGTTCAAACGCTGCAAAAAGATGGCCTCGCGACGGTGGAATACACCAGCGACCCGTCGACCATTCTTGGGAAGCTGAAAAACATCGACGTGCTGTACCTCGCCAATAACCAGCCCATTGCCGACGAAGCTACCCGGAAAGCCATCTTCGCATTTGTAGATGCGGGAAAAGGGTTGGTACTGGCACACCCCGCGCTTTGGTACAACTGGGTCGACTGGCCGGAATACAACCAGAAGCTGGTAGGAGGTGGTTCGAAAGGTCATGATAAATACGGCCCGTTTGAGGTAACCATTGCCCAAAAACACCCGGTAACCAAAGGCGTTCCCGAGCATTTCAAGCTGGACGACGAGCTGTATTATTTCAAACCGGATTCGACCGGAACGCCAATCGAAGTGCTGGCGACTGCGAAAGCTGAAAATTCGGACAAGGTTTTTCCAAGCATTTTCATAGTGAAATATCCAAAGGGGAAAATAGTAGGCATCGCATTGGGCCATGATGCCAAATCGCACACCATCGACCCATACCGGACCATCCTGCGCAACGCCGTAGAATGGGCATCAAAGTAGCCCCATTTCCTCGGGGTTGAAACCTCAGGCCGAAAATGATTGAGCCTAAGGCTCAGAAACAAGAGCCGTAGGCTCAAAAAAAGAAGCAAATCAATCCATTTTTTAACCCCGGGTTTCAACCCGGGGGCTTTAAACAAAATAACAATGAGCGACAAGCAAATCACAGTAGTTATCGTGGGTATGGGTTTCGGGAAGGAGTTTATCCCTATTTATCAAAGCCACCCGAACATCAAGGCGGTGGGGATCTGTACCCGCAGCAAACAAACCCGCGACGAGCTGACTGCCAAGTTCAATCTCGACCCTAACCTCGTTTTTGAGCATTTCGAGGACGTTCCCAAGCGCGACGACGTGGACGCGATACACGTGGTAACGCCCGTACCCGACCACGCACGCATGACGCTTGCGTCCCTTAATGCCAACAAGCACACGGCCTGCACCATCCCGATGGCGATGACCGTCGAGGATTGCAAGGCCATTGTAGAGGCCAAACGCCGCTCGGGCAAGGTTTATATGATGATGGAAACAGCACTTTACACCCGCGAATTCCTCTATGGTCTGAACCTGGCACAGACAGGTCAGCTTGGACGCATACAGTTTGTACGCGGCTCGCACATTCAGGATATGAGCATGGAAGGCTGGGGCGAATACTGGAAAGGCTACCCGCCGATGCTGAATGGAACGCATGCCATTTCCCCGCTTTTGAAAATCAACAATACCATTGCTGAAACCGTGGTTTGCCATGGCTCGGGCCGTTTGAGCGAAGACCTGGCAAGCCGTTACGGATCGCCTTTCGCGGTGGAGACAGCCACATTTACATTGAAAGGGACCGACGTGGTGGCCGAAGCGACCCGGTCGCTGTTCGACGTGGTGCGTCAGTACCGAGAGAGTTACGATGTGTACGGCACCAAAATGTCGTTCGAATGGGAGCAGTTGCAGGACGAGGAACACGTGATATTCGATGGCGGTGAAAACGCGTCGCGCATCAATGTGCCTGATACGGATGAGCTGTTGATCGAACCGATTAAACACTTTACCAAACGAGAGAAGATCGACGATCCGAACCACGTATCGTTCCTCCAAGGAGCCGGCCACGGCGGTTCGCACCCGCATTTGGTGCAGGAATTCGTGGCGGCGATCGTGGAAGGCCGCGATTCGGCGGTGGACGCGGCACTGGCTGCCAACTACACCTGCGCGGGCATTTGCGCACATGAGTCGGCCATGAAAGGAGGTATCCGTGTGGACGTGCCGAGTTTTGAAGAGTAATTTATACTATTAAAAAAGCCGGGCCTCAAAACCTGGCTTTTTGCTAAACCTGAACCCTTATGCTATTCGGAGCCAGCACATTCATCTGGGTATCCCCGTTTTCGACGGCCCACATCGACCTGCTTACCAAGGTCAAAAACATGGGTTACGACATCATCGAAATAGCTGTGGAAGATACCCGCATCATCGACTGGAAACTCATCAAAGACCTTGCCCGCGACCTCGACCTGAAAATCACCATCAGCGGTGCATTCGGGCCGGAGCGGGATATTTCGAGTACCGATCCCGCATTTCGCGAGACCGGCAGGCAGTATATTATCGATTGCATTCGCATTGCCGAACAAATGGGTAGCCCGGTTTTCGGTGGGCCAGTGTATTCGGCTGTGGGAAAAACACGCATTGTTTCCGAAGAACAGAAGAAGCAGGAACGTGAGTGGTGTGTGGATATATTAAAAGAAGTAAGTCAGATGGCAGGCGATTGCGGGGTAATTCTCGGTTTGGAGCCATTGAACCGCTTTGAAACCGATATGATCAATACGGTTGATCAGGCATTGTCGATTTTGGATGAAGTAGGAAACCCGCATCTCAAAATCGTGTTCGATACCTTCCATTCCAATATCGAGGAAAAAGATATTCCGGCATCGATCAGGAAAATCGGGAAAGATCTGCTTTGTCATGTACAAGGCAACGAAAGCGACCGCGGCACACCGGGAACCGGCCATCTGGAATGGCAGGGCATTCAGGAAGCGCTTACCGACATCGGTTATGATGGCGCCGTGGTGATCGAAACCTTCGGACAACCCTCCAAAGAACTTGCCCGCGCGGCCTGCATCTGGCGGCCATTGGCGAACAGCGCCGATGAACTGGCGGAAGAAGGGCTTGCCTTCTACAAGAAAATGTTTGTTCCAACACACTCCGCCATCAATGCGTAATATCCTGATTGTCCTCTTGTCCATCATAGCGGCAAACCTGCAAGCGCAGGTACCCGTCGATTTAAAAGCTTTTGACAAGAAAAGTGGCGCCCAGGCGACAGTTAGCGATGCTATGCTGAACGTCGAATGGCCCGTCGGCAATGCGGAAACCGGCAAAATTTCCATTGATTTAAACAAAACAAACCCGCTGATCGGCAGCCTGGGCATTGGTACCAAAGAAAAACAATACACCATCGCCCGCAGCCTCGATCCGGCCATTATCCTCACCGTAGGAAAGCGCGACCTCGTTTCGCAGAATGGCTGGAATATTTTCTTTGACAAAACCGCTTACCAGAAATACCAAAGCTACGCGGTCAGGCTCGATAAAACGGACGTAAAAGTGGCGAGTAACGGTTCGCGCACGGAAATTACCGTCAATGGCGCCAAAGCCGGGCCCTTCTCCGGCGCCATTCAATTCACATTGTACAACGGCAGCCCGCTGATGAACGTGGCAGCGGTGATGTCGACGAACGTCGATTCGCTGGCTGTCATTTACGACATTGGTCTGACATCCCGTGAAATGCCCTGGCAAAAGCTTTTTTGGGCCGATACGGACGATTTTATGCGGAATGTGGCGGTGACTAAAATGGATACCGTCGAAATGATGGCCGTGAAATACCGGACGATCATCGGTCAGGGAAAAGAAGGGAACCTGGCTGTCTTTCCCGCGCCGCACCAGTATTTTTATCCGCTCGATAATTGCTACAACCTCGAACACATCTGGTATGGTGAGAATTACCGCAATCTGCTTCCGGGCTTTGGTATCGGTATTCGCCACGATCTGCTGGGTGACCGTCGCTGGGTGCCGTGGTTCAACGCGCCGCCGGGGACGCAGCAGCGTTACAATTTCTTCTGTTTGCTGAGCCGCGAAAAGGATGGTAAAGTGCTGGAAAATGTAAAGGCATTTACGCATTCGGATAAATACGAGCCTATTCCTGGCTATTATACCATGTCAAGCCATTTCCATCAGGAGCATGTCGACGACGTGTTGACCCGCAAGCCGCTGCCCGACATGCCGGGTTTTGTGAAAGCATTCAGGAGCACCGGTGTGAACATTGTGCACCTGGCGGAATTTCACGGTCCGGGTAGCCCGCGTGGCCCTGAGGCGAAGCGCTGGCCGGAGCTGAAAATGATGTTCGCGGAATGCGCCCGGCTTTCCGGGGGAAATTTCTTGCTGCTGCCGGGCGAGGAGCCGAACAACTTTCTAGGCGGGCATTGGATGAATATTTTTCCAAAACCAGTCTATTGGCTCATGTCGCGGGAGAAGGATCAGCCTTTTGTGGAAGACCACCCCGAATACGGAAAGGTCTATCGTATAGGCAACAAAGACGAAATGCTGAAACTGCTCGAAATGGAAAACGGCCTCGCGTGGACAGCGCACGCGCGTACGAAAGGCTCCACGGGTTTTCCTGACAAGCATAAGGACGAGGCCTTCTACAAATCCGACCGTTTCCTCGGTGCTGCATGGAAGGCGATGCCAGCCGATTTGTCGCAACCTAAATTGGGCAAACGCGTGCTCGACTTGATGGATGATATGGCCAACTGGGGCTACAAAAAGAATGTCCTGGCGGAAGCCGATCTGTTCCGCATCGAACCAAATTATGAGTTGTACGGGCATTTGAATGTCAATTATCTCCAGCTCGACCAGCTTCCCCGTTTCGAAGACGGCTGGCAGTCGGTATTGGATGCCATGCGGAAAGGGAAGTTTTTCGTCACGACCGGCGAGGTGCTGATCCCTGCATTTAAAGTGAATAATGCAGCGGCAGGCGAAACGGCCAGGCCGGACGCGAAAGGGAATGTCGAGATTAACCTGGATGCCAAATGGACTTTCCCGCTCAACCGTGCCGAAGTGATTTCTGGCGATGGCAAGGACGTTTTTCGTGACATGATTAATTTGAACGACACACAAGCATTCGGTCAGAAGAGTTTTAAATTTACCCAAAACCTGAAAGGCCGGAAATGGCTACGGGTTGAAGTCTGGGATGTGGCTGCCAATGGCGCATTTACCCAGATTATCTGGCTGGAATAAGGATATTAAATCAAACTTGAAATGATCAGATCACTCTTGTCACTGCTGTTGCCATTCATACTGACCGGCCCAGGAATATCCAGTCGGGGACCCGGCGACAAGGAATATAAAAACCCGGTTTTTGAACCCATTCTAGCCGATCCGACGGTTGTCAAGGCCGACGACGGCTGGTTTTATGCTTACGGAACGCAGGACGACTGGGGTGATGGCAACGGTTCGCGGCTGATACCCATTGTTCGTTCCAAAGACCTGGTGCATTGGGATTATGTCAAAGAAGCATTTCTGGCGAAACCCGCCTGGAAAGAAAAGGGCGGTATCTGGGCGCCGGATGTCGTGAAAGTCAATGGCAAGTACCACATGTATTATGCCTATTCGACCTGGGGTGACGTCAATCCGGGCGTCGGCCTTGCGATCGCAGATTCGCCGACGGGCCCGTTTGTGGATCAGGGGAAGCTGTTCAATAGTGCTGACGTGGAAGTACCAAACTCAATCGATCCGTTTTATCTCGAAGCCGACGGTAAAAAATATGTTTTCTGGGGCAGTTTCAGCGACAAGCCTACGCAGGGTACTTATGGTGTGGAATTGTCGGCCGACGGCAAATCGGTGCCCGATCTTTCGAAGAAATTCAAAATAGCGGCGGGCGATTTCGAAGCTGTGATGATTCAGAAAAAAGGAGATTACTACTACTTTCTGGGCTCCAAGGAAAGCTGCTGTGAATTTGAGAAAAGTAAGTACCACATCCGGATGGGCCGTTCCAAATCTATTTTCGGGCCGTTTCTAGATCAGGATGGCAAGGATTTGAAAGAACGCGGTGCCGGCACGATACTGCTCCATGGAAATGATGCGTACGCCGGGCCGGGGCACAATGCACGCTGGGTAACCGACGATGCGGGTGCCGACTGGCTCTTGTACCACGCGATCAGCAAGACGGAACCAAGGGTACCCACCGGTGCCAATCGCCGGGTGTTAATGCTGGATAAATTGACCTGGAAAAACGGCTGGCCTGAAATTTCCAACGCGGAGCCAAGCATAGAAAGCCGGCCCGCCCCTCTTTTTAAATAACAAAACCAAATTCTAAACACCTGATGAAATTGTTAAAAACGACGATCTGGGCTGTCGCGGCCTGCCTGATGTTGCAGAACTGCGCCAAGAAAGCCGACGAGAAGAAAGAAGAAGCTCCGGTCCGGGAGCAAACCGCCGCTGGTCGCGAAATATGGACCAAAGAGCAGGCCAAGGAATGGTACGCCAAACAAGGGTGGCTGGTAGGCGCCGACTTCCTGCCAAGCACGGCGATCAACCAGCTCGAAATGTTCCAGGCGGAGTCTTTCGACACTGCTACGATCGACAAGGAACTGGGCTGGGCGCAAAACATCGGCATGAACACCATGCGCGTATACCTGCACGACTTGCTCTACCAGCAGGATTCCGCAGGGTTTATCAAACGGCTCGACACATTCCTGAACATTACCAAAAAGCACAACATCAAACCCGTACTGGTGCTGTTCGATTCCTGCTGGGATCCGTTCCCTAAACTGGGCAAGCAGCGCGATCCTAAGCCGGGTGTTCACAACTCCGGCTGGGTACAAAACCCGGGTTTCGACGCATTGAAGGACAGCACGCAATACCCGCGCCTGGAAAGGTATGTGAAAGGTACGGTCGCAGCATTCGCGAACGACGACCGGGTATTGATGTGGGATATCTGGAACGAGCCGGACAACACCAACAACAGCTCTTATGGCAAAGTGGAATTGCCCAATAAAGTGGATTACGTTCTGCCGCTTATGGTAAAATCTTTCGAATGGGCACGTTCGGTGAATCCTTCGCAGCCGCTTTCATCGGGTGTATGGGCAGGCGACTGGTCGACGCCGCAAACTTTGAAACCCATCGAAAAGGCGCAGATCGAGCAGTCTGACGTGATTACCTTCCATAACTACGAAAACGCGCAGGAGTTTGAAAAGCGCATTAAGTGGTTGCAGCAATATGACCGTCCGCTGATCTGTACCGAATACATGTCACGCGGAAACGGCAGCTTCTTTGAAGGCTCGCTACCTGTTGCCAAGAAATACAATGTTGGCGCCATCAACTGGGGCCTTGTAGATGGCAAATCACAAACCATTTATCCTTGGGACAGCTGGAAAAAGACCTACACCAAAGAGCCAGACTTGTGGTTCCACGATATTTTCAGAAAAGACGGTACGCCTTACAAACAGGCCGAGGTTGATTTGATTAAGAAGTTGACGAGCGAGAAGAAGAGCTAGTTTTGATCACAATAAACAGCCCGGAAGTGATTCCGGGCTGTCTGGCTTTATCTCTTGTTTAAATCGGTGGTGAAGGAAAGCTGAATGCTTTTCATCAGCGCTTCCATCATTTGCCTGCTCATTTCCCGGCCAAGTTCTTCCGCATTGTCGAATACTCTTGCGATTTCCCCTGGTTTTTGTGCATGTGTTCTTTTTGCCTGCGCTCTCATTTTGATAGTGTTTAAGTTAATTGTCGACTCGTAACTAAAAAGAATTCGTAGGGTTGATCCGGTTTAAACAACTCTCGCTTCCCAGTGTCACTTCTGATACCCCAAATCAGAAACTTATCCAAAAACTTATCTAGGTCTCGCGCGATTGCAATTCTATAAAGTCGCGTTTTTACTTCGGTATTGCCTTTAAACCCTACAATTGCCCTGGGATTATTTGTCGTAAAAATTTCAATTGCCTTGAACACGGTTGCCATGGTTGGCTTCACGTCTGCATTACTGTTATTGATACACGCTGAGAGTTTCCCATCCCATTGCACTTCCGCCAATGTCAACGAATAGAGAAATGGCATTTCCGTTTCGTCGAAAATAATCGCTTTATGGGTGGCCGTATAGCCAATACTCAGAAAGTCAAATCGAAAACCATCTTCAAGAATTTTAACATCATAAAAAGGCTGATCCATAACATAGTGGTGTAATAGCACAACATTACGTATTTCAATCCGGCGTCTCCAAATCCGATTATCAGGCGGTTATTTTTTTTTAAGTCCCCGTTCCGAGGCGAAATTTCGCATTCCAACCGGCGAAATCGTTCCGAATGAATATCTTCACAGCCTAAATTCTTAACCCCATCATATGAAGTTAATGCAATCCCGGATGACGTCGTGGCTAATGGCGGCGGTCATGCTTTTGCCGTTTGTGGTAAAGGCGCAGAAAAAGCAATCCAAACCCAATGTCATTTTTATCTACGCCGACGATGTCGGCTATGGCGACCTGAGTTCTTACGGTGCCACGAAAATCAGTACCCCCAATCTCGACAGGCTCGCCAAAGAAGGAATCCGCTTCACGAACGCACATGCGAGCTCGGCTACGTGTACGCCCTCGCGCTTCGCGCTCATGACGGGCAAATATCCCTGGCGGCAGAAGGGTACGGGCGTGCTCCCCGGCGACGCTTCGCTGATCATCCCCACCAACCAGTTGACATTACCGGCAATCTTCCAGAATGCGGGTTATAAAACCGCGTCGGTTGGCAAGTGGCATCTTGGGCTGGGCGAAACCAACAAGCAGATCAATTGGAATAAACCCATTACCAAAGGCCCGAATGAGGTCGGCTTTGATTATGCGTTCTTCTTCCCCGCGACGTCCGACCGTGTTCCGACGGTTTTTGTTGAAAATCATGATGTGCAGGACCTCGATCCGACCGACCCTATTGAAGTAGATTATTCCCAAAAAATCGGCAACGAGCCGACAGGACTTGAAAATCCTGAATTATTGAAACTACCTGCTTCGCCGAACCACGGACATAACAATACCATTGTGAACGGCATCGGCCGGATCGGCTGGATGACGGGCGGCAAGCAGGCCCGCTGGACCGACGAGGAAATCGCGCATGTGTTTCTGAGCAAGGCCGAACAATTTATTGAAGACAATCGCAAAAGCCCGTTTTTCCTTTATTTCTCGCTCAACGACATACACGTCCCCCGGATGCCGAGCACGCAGTTTAAAGGTAAAAGCAAAATGGGGTTGCGTGGAGATGTGATCCTGCAAATGGACTGGACGGTAGGAGAGATTTTGAAGAAACTCGACGAGCTCAAAATCGCAGACAATACACTGATCATCTTTTCAAGCGACAACGGCCCGGTACTGGACGATGGTTATGCCGACCGCGCCGTAGAACTGGCAAAAGGCCATAGCGCCGCCGGCCCGTTGCGCGGCGGCAAATACAGCGCATTCGAAGGAGGCACGCGGGTACCCTGGCTGGCGCGCTGGCCACAGCTGATCAAGCCGGGCACGGTTTCGGATGCACTGATCTGCCAGATCGATATGATGGCTTCGTTCGCACATTTTTTTCAGCAGAAAACGGAAAGCGAGGAGGCGGTGGATAGTTTCAATGTAATAGACGCCATGCTGGGCAAAAGCCAGACCGGCCGCAGCTGGCTGATCAAGCAGGGTGGGGCTTTGTCGATTACACAGGGAAACTGGAAGTACATCGAGCCGCGTGAGGGAAAAGCAGTTGCAGAGCTTACCAATATTGAAACGGGCGCCAATCCCAAGCCTCAGTTGTATGATTTGAGCAAGGATATCGGGGAGAAAAACAATGTAGCCGACAAGTATCCGGCGAAAGTGAAGGCCATGGCCACGGAACTTGAAAAGATTCGGGATGCGGGGCGGAGCCATTGATTTAAATTTTTACTTCTACAACCCGTTACCAATCCAAACCTTCAACGTCTAAATGCATAAACTCCTTACCGGTTTATGCTAAAAAGATACTTTACCTCTGTATTCGCGCTGCTGGCATCACTGGCTGGCAGCGCTCAAACCACCTATTTCCATCAGGATTTCAGCCAGACTACCGGCCTGATCAACCCGCAGCCCGACACCGGCCAGTTCAGTCATGTCATCCTCACCGCTCCAGCCCTTTCTTACCACAAATTCCACAAAGGCTATATGGAGCTCACTCGCAGTCTGCTGGACTCGGCAACGGGGGGTATTATACGTGCCATGCGCGCCACACCATTCAGCCCTAACCCCGAAACATTGGTCGTCCGGATTACATTGAGCGTGGAAGGTATTCAAGGCCCGGCGTTGAATGCATTGTATTTTTACGTCGGGGAGGATTTCAACCCTGTCAACAATTCGTTTCCCGGCAATGGGCTTATGTTTGCAAAATGCTCGGTGAACTTCCTGGAAGATGGTTTCAATATCAAAGACCTGGAAACCCGGCAGGTAAGCGAAACTTATCCCGAAAAAAAGCAGGTTACCCTGACATGGGTGCTGAACAACTCGGAAAAGCCTTTACCTTACCACATTCATGCAACTTCTGCCGAAGAAACCGCGGAGGCCGGTACGTATGATCTTTGGGTGGATGACGAGCCCGTCGCCAGGGCTACCAAACCCTATCCCGGCGCATCGGCCTATTCCAAAACCAAACTTTCCAATTTCGAAATGCGCTTCCGGAATGGTGTGGGCAAGGTCCGGATCGATGAGATTTCCATCGACGACGGGAAACCGGAACCGGTTGCGGATGGAGCGTTCATCGCCCCCAATCCGGCCAGGAGAGACCACATGATGCTCTCCGCAAAAGGGGTAAATGCTGCATCGGTTCGTTTGTTCGATGTAAGTGGCAAGGTGCTTCCTTTGAAAACGGCTATCGCCGGTCCGGATAAACTAAGCCTGAAACCGTTGAGCCCGCCCGCTTCCGGTATCTACATTTTGCAATGGCAAAATCAGAACGGTCAGGCACAGACACTTAAAGTTATGATCGAATAATAGTTCGGATAGGACGATAACCTGATTCAATTAAACTAATCTTGTAAAATAAATTGAGTTTGCGGTTAAGTTTGACTTATTTAGTCGTCCCTTTCAACAAGTTATGAATCCAAAGTCATCTTTTCCGGAAGATCGCGTGCTCTGGCAGGATTTCCTGGCAGGGGAGGTGCGGGCGTTCGAAAAGCTGATGTCCGATAATTTCCGTCTGCTTTTCCGCTATGGAAGCAAGTTTTCCAAAGACCGTGAACTGGTAAAGGACAGCATTCAGGACCTGTTTCTGATTCTGTGGGAAAAGAGGGATAACCTCAGTCCCGACGCCGCAGTAAAGCCTTATCTGATGGCGTCGCTCAGGCGCCTGATGCACCGGCAGGTATCCTCGCGCACGTGGGTAGGAGGGGAGGCATTGCAGGAGGAGGACGATTATTTCGAAATTGAGTTTTCGGTGGAGGACGATTATATCCGGAACGAAGCGACCCATACCCGCACTCACCAGTTGCAGAAACTGCTAAACGCATTGCCACGGAGGCAGAAGGAAGTCGTATACCTCAAATTTTTCCAGGAACTTAGCCGGGAGCAGATCGCCGAAGTGATGGCCGTGTCGCCGCAGACGGTTTCCAACCTGCTCCAGATCGCTATCCGGCATTTGAAAATGCACTGGAAAGCGGAATTCCTTATATTTTTTCTGCTGCATTTTCTATTCTAATCCGCAGATCATCAGTTGCTCCGCTGGTTTTTATTCTTTTTTGAAGAAATAATTTAAAAATTGTTGGTATCCGGTGCCTGGTCTTGTCTATACTCAATTAGACACAATGAACTGGTATGGACCGCTATAACGATTTTTCTGTTGAAGACTTTGTCTGGGACGATTTCTTTCGCCAATGGACATTGTCGCCCACCCCTGAAACCGACGCGCTTTGGGACGACTGGATTGACGCTAACCCGGAAATGCTCGAAAAAGTGGAGCAAGCCAAGGCCATTGTGCTTTCCCTGCGCCTGCACGAGGCGGAGATCGACGATGCGGAGATCAATCAGGTAGTGAAACAGACCGTTGGTCGTATTACCGAAGTTAATGAGGAGCCCGCCCGGACTTCGCGTAGGTTGATACCGGCATTTTCTATCCCCTGGATGCAGTTTGCGGCCTCGGTGGCATTGATCATGCTCCTGGGCTGGGCCGTGTATTCGGTGATGATCAAAAGGGACGATAAACCACAGCTCGGCCAGCAGGACAACGTGATCGAGCATAGCGGTTCATTTGTGGAAAAAGTCAATTCAACCTCCCAAACCATCGAGCTTGCATTGAGCGACGGCAGTAAGATCAGCCTCGCGCCAAAAGGTCGCATTCGGTATCCTGAGCGGTTCGATGGAGAGCGGCGTGAAGTTTTTCTCGAAGGGGAGGCATTTTTCAACATTGCCAAAGATCCCGGGCATCCCTTTCTGGTGTATGCCAATGGACTCGTTACGAAAGTGTTAGGTACCAGCTTTCGCATTAAAGCCTATGGCGATTCCCGCGAAGTGACCGTGGAGGTGAAAACCGGAAAAGTATCGGTATTCGCACAATCGGACCCGCATTTGAAAGAGAAGGTGGCTGACAAGCAGCTGCAGGGCGTTGTACTAACCCCGAATCAGAAGATCATCTACGCCCGTAATGAGGTCAAGATGGTGAAAACGTTGGTCGAAAAGCCTGAAATGGTCGTTTCCAAAGCCGAAATTCCCCAGTTTGAATTTGAAGACACACCTGCCAGCGATGTTTTCAATACGATTGCCAGGGCCTATGGCATCGATATTCTCTACGACGAAGCATTACTGAAAGATTGCCCGCTCACCGCCCGCCTCGACAACCAGACACTTCACGATAAGCTCAACATTATTTGCAAGGCCGTAGAATCCAGCTACGAGATCGTCGACGGCCAGGTCGTCATCCATAGCAAAGGATGCAGGAATTAACCATAAACAATCACGTAACCCTTTAAAAACCAGAACAGAAAAAACAGAAAGTTTACCCCAAAAAGAAGAGCCGGCAATGTTCCCGCATCACCGGCTCCGAAAATTCCCTGACAGGTTGGTCGCCATTACCCTCCCAAGCGGGAGGCAGGGATCGTTTTGCCAAATTTCCTATTCTACAAAACAATCAAATCTATGAAAAAACCTTTAAAGTACCGTAGGGTATTACTGTGGACCATGCGAATGACAGCTACTCAACTCATGCTTGCCTTGGTGTTTATCGTCACGGGTTATGCACGTGAAGGTAGCGCGCAATCCCTTCTCAGCCAGAAAGTGTCGGTGACAGCGAACGGCAGCGAGGTAAAAAAGGTGCTCAGTCAGGTGGAAAAACAGGTCGATGTACGTTTCGTATTCAGCTCGAAACTGATCAAATCGGCCCGGAAAGTGACAGTTTCACTAAAAGACAAGCCATTATACGAAGCGCTCGACCATATTCTGACGCCGCTCGGGCTCGATTACGAAGTCTCGGGCAAGATCATCATCCTTAGAAGAATAGAAACCATTGCACCCGATGCCCCGGCAGGGCAACCCATTCCGGCTAATGCACCCAAACGGGCGGTTTCGGGCAAAGTACTCGACGGCGAGTCGAACACGGGGCTACCCGGCGTGAGCATTGTCCTGAAAGGAACGCAAACGGGCACGACCACTAACACCGACGGCACTTTTCAGCTCGAAATTCCCGAAACAAGTGCGCCTAATTCCGTGCTGGTTTTCAGTTTTGTAGGTTATAAATCGCAGGAAATCGTGCTGGGGAGCCAGACGGAACTGACTGTCAGCCTGCTTCTGGAAGACAAATCGTTGCAGGAAATTGTCGTGATCGGTTACGGCCAGATCAAGAAAAGCGACCTTACAGGCTCGGTTTCTTCCATTAAATCGTCGGAACTGAATGCCTACCCGGCTACCAACCTCGTGCAGTCGCTCGCAGGGCGTGCGGCGGGTGTGTACGTTTCCCAAAATACCGGCGCGCCGGGTAGTCCTATCAGCGTCCGTGTGAGGGGAACCAACTCCATTCAGGGAAGTAACGAGCCATTGTATGTGGTGGATGGGTTTCCCTATTCAGGTAGTCCTACTTTGTTGAATAATGCTGATATTGAGTCAATTGAAGTGCTGAAAGACGCTTCCGCCACTGCTATTTACGGTTCGCGCGGCGCTAACGGCGTGGTGCTCATTACTACCAAAAAAGGCAAGGCCGGCCGGGTGAGCGTCGATTACGACGGCTATTATGGCGTGCAGACGATCCGCAAAAAGCTGGATTTGATGAATGCGACCGAATATGCCAACTTTTACAACGAGCAGGCAGCCAACGACGGACTGGCACCGCATTTCACAGCCGATCAGATAGCAGGTTTCGGCAAAGGCACCGATTGGCAGGATCTGGTTTTCCAGAAAGCACCCGTTCAAAACCATGCATTGACTGTAAGCGGCGGTAACGAAAAAACACGCTTCTCGGTAGCAGCCAGCAATTTCAGCCAGGACGGGATCGTCATCGGCAGCGACTACGTGCGGAATGCATTGCGTATTAACCTCAGCTCCGACATCGGTAAGAAATTCAAATTCGACCTCAGTTCCCTGCTGAGCCGCATCGACTCCGATCGTAAAAACTCTGAAAGAGGAAACCGCGGAGGAACGCTCATGTCGGCCATGCTCTCGGGCTATCCTACCATCCCCGCTACGCTTGCAGACGGCAGTTATTCGCGATTGGCCGAGGCTTATGCCTGGGGTTCGAACGTGATTACCAACCCTTTGAACTACCTCTATCAGTATTCGGACGTAATCCGCTCCAACAAAGTGCTGACTAACGGCGCCATTACATTTGAACCCATTAAGGGTTTGATGATCAAGACAATGGCCGGTATCGAAAGCACAGACGACCGCACCGATACTTATACCACCACCAAGTTTGTAAACTCGAAGGGTACCGCCGCAGTGGGTACGCAGCGCGTGACAAGCATTTTGAGTGAAAATACCGTGAGTTATCTCAAAGACTTCGGAAAGCACAGTGTTTCGGCGGTGGCAGGTTTCACTTATCAGGACTATACTGCCAATTCCCTGAATGCCTCCGGCAGCGGTTTCATCAGCGATAATCAGGAAACGTATGATATCGGTGCGGCTGCGACGCAAACTGTGCCAAGTACGTCTTATCAGAAATGGTCACTGCTTTCTTATCTGGCGCGCGTCAATTACACTTTTAACAGCAAAATATTGGCAACGGCCAGTTTCCGTGCCGACGGTTCTTCCCGGTATAGCGCCGGGCAGAAATGGGGCTTTTTCCCGTCGGGAGCGCTGGCATGGCGTGTTTCCGAGGAGGAGTTTATCAAAAATATCCCGTTCATTTCCGATCTGAAAATCAGAGCGGGATACGGTGAAACTGGAAACACGTCCATCCAGCCGTACTTCACATTGAACCAGCTCGCATCGGGGCAGGTGGTTTTCGGAGATGCATTCATGACTTCCTATGCACCCGGTACGCGCCTGGCTGGTTCGCTGAAATGGGAAACCACCGCTCAGACCGACTTCGGGATCGACCTGGGTCTTTGGAATAACCGCGTCAATGTCACGGCCGATTATTATATCAAAAATACCCGCGACCTGCTGAATAACGTGGCGCTGCCATCATCGCTCGGCTATACATTTACCATTCAGAATATCGGAAAAATTCAAAACAAGGGTTTCGAGTTCGGTGTCAACGCAACCGTACTGGAAGGCGCATTTAAATGGAATGTGTCGACCAATTTATCCATTAACAAAAACAAGGTCGTGAAGCTGTATGGCGGAAATGATATTCTGGGGCAGACAATCGGCGCGGCGGTGAATGATAATGTGAACATCCTCCGTGAAGGTTACCCGCTCGGGTCGTTCTATGGCTATGTGGAAAAAGGATATGACGACAAGGGTTTTATCGCCTATGAAGATTACAATAACAGCGGTAGCCGCGACGCGGGCGACAAGCAGATCATCGGTAACCCGAACCCCAAGTTTACCTACGGCTTCAACTCGAACATGTCATTCAAAAACTTTGAACTGACTTTCTTCATCCAGGGGTCGCAGGGTAATGATATTTTCAACCTCAGTGCGCAGGGGCAGGGCTACGACTACGGCCAGGCGCTCAACATGCCACGGGAAGTGTATCTCGACCACTGGACGCCGCAGAACACCAATGCAAAGTATCCGATCATCAAAACCTCTTCGCAGGCGCAAATGTCGAGCCGTTTTGTAGAGGACGGCTCTTACCTCCGGTTTAAAAACATCCAGCTGAGTTACAATCTTCCGGTGGCCAAGTTGCATATCAAGTGGATGAAATACGGACAGCTGTACGTGAGCGGCCAGAACCTGATCACATTGACCAAATACTCGTGGTACGATCCGGAGGTTAACTCTTACGGAGGCGGCAATTCGATCGTGCAGGGGGTAGACCACTACGTTTACCCTGTTGCCAAAACCACCACGGTAGGGCTCAGAATTGGGTTTTAAGGTCAGTTTAATCACCGGTTAAAGAAATCATCATTATGAAAAAGATATTCACCAGTTTGTTTTTGGCGGCGGTTTGCATGGCTTGCTCGGATATTCTCGAGGAAAAACCGAAGTCGCTTGCGTCCGAGAATTTTTACAATACCGCCGCGGAAGCCAAGGCCGCGGTAAATGCCATCTACGGGCCAATGCGCACCGATCCTGCATTATCGACCAACTATCCGGCCCAGCTCGAAGGGTTGGCCGACTATGGCAATTCGAGAGGTACCCAAACGCCCGTGAGCTTGTATCAGGGCCTGGATAATACGAACATCAACCGCGTCGCGACGATCTGGGACAACTTCTACCAATCGATCCGCAATGCGAACCTGGTCATTGCCAATGTGCCGAAAGGGACAAGCATGACGGATGCGGAAAAGGCTTCGTTCGTAGCGGAAGCCAAGTATATGCGTGCGCTCATCTACTTCGCGCTCGTGCGCAACTGGGCGGGCGTACCGTTGCGTACGGAGGAGAATATGACCGTGGCCGATGTTCCCAGATCGAGCGTCGATGATGTGTACAAACAGATCGTTGCGGACGCATTGGTTGCCGAAAGCGGGCTTTCGGATAATCCCTCGGAAATAGGCCGTCCTACCAAATGGGCCGCCAAGACGCTGCTTTCGGAAGTATATATGTACCTCTCACAATGGCAGTCGTCAAGCGCGAAGGCGAAGGAGGTGATCGACTCCAAAAAGTATTCGCTGGTAGCTGTGTCCACTTCCGAAGACTTTCAGAAGATCTACGGTCCGGAGGTTGTGAATACTTCCGAGGAGATTTTCTATTTCAAATACTCGCGGCAACAGGGTTTCGGATTGGTGAGTTATGCGCACCGCAAAATCGGGCAATACAACTATTACGGCCCGGGCGGCGTGTATGCGCAGTATACCGATTCGGTTTCCAATTCGGTGATCAAAAACTGGGATTTCAAGGATTTGCGTAAAAACCATATCCTGTATAATGTGGACATCGGCCTGGGCACTACTTCCATGTTGTACCGCAAATACCGTGACCCGCTCGCCACAGGCGGCGCAGGCAACGATTACCCCTGGTACCGCTACGCCGACCTGCTCCTCTTCCACGCCGAAGCCGATGCACGCGCGAATGGGAAACCTACCGCGGAAGCACTCGAAAGCCTGAACAAAGTACACCGCCGCGCCTACGGCAAGCCTGCGGACGCGGTTTCAACGGTCGATTTTAAACTTGGTGATTTCACATTACAAACCTTCATCGACAAGGTGGTGCAGGAGCGGGGCTACGAAACCATGTATGAAGGCAAGCGCTGGAACGACCTGAAACGGTTAGGAATCGCCAAGCAGCGCATTTTGGAAGTGAAGAATATCGTGGTAGCCGAAAAACATATGCTATGGCCTATCCCGAATTCCGAGATTTTATATAACAAAGCGATTACCGCCAAAGACCAGAATCCGGGGTATTAAGTTTAAAATATCATTAGCAAAGCAATGAGAAAAAGGATAGCAATAGCACATTTCGCCTGTTTGTTCGCATTTCTGCTCGCAGGGTTCCGGTCGGTTGCCGGAGCCCCGGTGCAGGCGGATATCTGCATTTACGGCGCGACCTCAGCCGGTGTGATCGCGGCCTATACGGCGAAGAAAATGGGTAAGACGGTGATACTCATCGAGCCGGGCGGGCATTTGGGAGGTATGACTTCCGGCGGCCTCGGCTACACCGACATCGGTAACAAATATGCCATTACCGGCCTTTCACGCGACTTTTACCGTCGCATTGGCAAGCATTACGGCAAGTTCGAGCAGTGGACATTCGAGCCCAAAGTTGCCAAGCAATATTTGCAGCAGTATCTCGATGAGGCCGGCATAAAGGTCATTTATCAAAGCCGGGTGATCAGCGCCAGCAAATCAGGGGCCGAGATCAAATCCATTGTGTTGGAAAACAGTATTAAACCTGATGCGAAAACCAATCAGACCGTGGCCGCAAAGGTTTTCCTCGACTGTACTTATGAGGGCGATCTGATGGCGAAAGCGGGCGTTTCTTATGCGGTAGGGCGCGAGGCGAACAGCGATTACAACGAGACGATCGACGGTGTGCAACTCATGAAAGGGCACCAGCTGCCGGATGGTATCGACCCTTATAAAATAGAGGGAAAGCCGGAAAGTGACCTGCTTTGGGGTGTTTCCCCGGCCAAGCTGGAACCGAACGGGACGGGCGACAGGAAAGTGCAGGCATATAATTACCGCATTTGCCTCACTTCCGATCCGGCCAATAGGGTGCCCATTACCAAACCGGAAGGTTACGATCCAACGCATTTCGAACTACTCGCACGCCTGATTGCGAAGCAGCCGGAACGGAAAACGCTGAACGATTACTTCATATGGAGTAAAATGCCCAACAACAAGACGGACATTAACAACCGAAACGGTTTCTCGACGGATATGATCGGTATGAACCACGATTATCCCGATGCCGATTATAAAAAGCGGGAGGAGATCATCAAAAGGCACGAAACCTATACCAAAGGGTTGCTCTACTTCTTCGGCCACGACCCGCGCGTGCCTGCGGAGCTGCGCGAGGCGATGCTGAAATGGGGTTATCCCAAAGATGAATATGTGGAGACCGGCAACTGGTCGCCGCAGCTGTACGTGCGTGAAGCGCGGCGGATGATCGGGAGCTACGTAATGACGCAGGCGAATTGCGAGGGCAAGGAAGTGGTGAAAGACGGCGTGGGAATGGCCGCGTATACGATGGATTCGCACAATATCCAGCGGATTGTGGTGAATGGGATGGCCAAAAACGAAGGTAATGTCGAGATCGGAGGCTTTGGGCCTTATCCCATCGCTTACGGCTCGCTGGTGCCGAAGGAGAAGGAATGTGCCAATTTGCTGGTGCCGGTTTGTCTTTCGGCCACGCATATTGCCTATGGCTCTATCCGCATGGAACCGGTGTTTATGGTGCTCGCCCAATCGTCGGCGATAGCGGCTGTGATGGCGATCGATTCGAAGAAAAGCGTGCAGCGGATCGATATCACGGAGTTGCAGGCGAAACTCAAAGCGGATCCGCTCGTAAACGGTAAAACACCGGAAATTTTGGTCGACAATGAGGACACCCAGCACGTCTCGGTGAAAGGAGGCTGGGAGCCGGTCAAAAAGGGAGGGTATGGCCCGTCGTTTCTGGCAAGTACTGAAAGTGATAAGAATGGCGGCTCGGTGACTTTTACGCCTGAGGTGCCCGTTTCCGGAGGTTACCAGATTTACGTCTACTTCCCGAAAGTGGCCAGGCCGGCTTCGGAAATAAAGCTTTCGGTGAAAGCGGGTAGCGCGGTCAAAGCCATTTCGGTGCTTGAAAAGGATATTGTCGTTGAAGGGCAAACCTCCGGGGAGTGGTACCATGTCGGCAAATTCAATCTGCCCAAGGGCAATGCTTCCTCGGTCAATATTTCGTCGGAAGGGGCCTCAGGTGCGGTAGCGGCCGACGCTGTATTGTTCGTCCCCGAATCAAAATAATCCGGCAGTTGGCCGTCAAATCAATAGTCATGCAGTCGGCCGTCGGCGGTCATTCGTCGGCGGTCGATATGTACGCTCAAATCCTAAATCAGACATTTTAATGAGAAAATTACTCTTATTGGTTGCATTTCTTGTTTCACAGGCTACTTCTCCGGCGGTATTTGCACAGTCGTATGAAGCGGATGTGATCGTTTATGGCGGTACTTGCGCGGCGGTTACGGCGGCAGTGCAGGTCGTTAAATCCGGCAAAACCGTGTTGGTCGTTTCACCCGACAAGCACTTGGGCGGGCTTTCCTCGGGGGGGCTGGGTTTTACTGATACCGGCAATAAATCGGTGATCGGCGGCCTTGCGCGCGAGTTTTACCACCGCGTTTACCTGCATTACGACAAGCCCGAAGGCTGGCATTGGCAGAAAAAGGAAGAATACGGCAACAAAGGCCAGGGTACGGTAGCCATGGACGGTGCAGAGCGTACGATGTGGATCTTCGAGCCGCACGTGGCCGAGCAGGTTTTTGAGGATTTTGTGAAAGAAAACAATATCAAAATTTACCGCGACGAATGGCTCGACCGCGGCAAAAGTGGTGTTCTGAAAAGTAACGGCCGCATTGCCTCGTTTAAAACTCTGAGCGGCAAGACTTTCAAGGGCAAAATGTTCATCGACGCCACTTACGAAGGTGATCTGATGGCCGCCGCGGGTGTCAAATACCATGTGGGGCGCGAAGCCAATAGTGTTTATAATGAAGAATGGAACGGTATCCAGGCGGGCGTTTTCCAGCACAGGCATTATTTCGCCAAGAATATCAGCCCTTATAAGGTGGAAGGTGATCCGAAAAGTGGTTTGCTCCCTTATGTTACAGCTGAGAAAATCGGCAAGAATGGCGACGGCGACCACAAAATACAGGCATACTGCTTCCGTATGTGCCTTTCGTCGCATCCCGACAACCGCATTCCGTTCGCCAAACCCGCAGGTTACGACCCGGGCAAATACGAGCTGCTCGCACGCGTGTACAAAGCCGGCTGGACCGAAACTTTCGATAAATACGACCCGATCCCCAACCGCAAAACCGATACCAACAACCACGGCCCTTTCAGCACCGATTTCATCGGCCAGAACTACGACTATCCCGACGCTTCCTACGAGCGCCGCAAGCAAATCATCCAGGAGCACGAAGTGTACCAGAAAGGCCTGATGTATTTCCTGGCCAATGATCCCGCGGTGCCAGCCGATGTACGGGCCAAAGTAAGCGAGTGGGGCTTACCAAAGGACGAATTCAAAGATAATGGCGGATGGCCGCACCAGATTTACGTCCGGGAAGCCCGCCGGATGCTGGGCAAAAGCGTGATGACCGAGAATGAAACATTGGGCAAAAAAGCGGTGGCGCAATCCGTAGGAATGGGTTCCTACTCGCTCGACGCGCACAATGCGCAGCGCTACGTGAAGGAAGACGGGTTCGTTCAGAACGAAGGGGATATTGGTGTGCATCCCAAAACGCCTTACAGTATTTCTTACGGCTCCATTGTTCCCAAAAAGGCGGAATGTGAAAACCTGTTGGTGCCGGTATGCGTCTCGGCGTCGCATATTGCCTATGGGTCTATCCGCATGGAGCCGGTGTTTATGATCCTCGGGCAGAGCGCGGCAACTGCTGCGGTGCAGGCGATCGACTCCAAGGTAGCGGTGCAGGATGTGGATTATGGAAGGCTCAAAGAGCAATTGCTGAAAGACAAGCAGAAGCTGGAACTCTGAGACGGTACGACCGGTCACTCAGTCGGCCTACCGGTCACTCGGTAATATGCCGGGTTGGAAAGATGGTAGTTTAATTTCGTGATTATTTATCACTAAAAAAGCAACCATGAAAACTCCATCCATGAAAAATCTGGCAAATTATCTGATGCTATTTGTGTTCGCGGCAGCGATGCTGGCGTGTAGCAAAGACTCCGACGATCCGGCTCCCGGGACGCCCTCCGGCAATGCCGTCGAAGGCACCTGGAAAATCAAGGCTATGAACATAGATCCGGCCCAGAACGGCATTACCGACGTACTCGCTTACTTCGAGGCACTTACCGGGAAGAAATGCTTGTCGGAAACTGAGCTTACTTTTAAAAGCAATGGCACAGTGGGTGCTAAAGTACCTGTCGGCTGCGACGACATTCTTGATCAGGCTGATATTGTCGATGACGCATCGAAATGGACGGTAAAAGACAAGAAAATAGTGCTGACCGAAGGCTCCGACGTAACCGAGTTCGATCTCGAAACCGGCGGCGGCGAAATGAAATGGTCGTCCAATGAGGAAGAAGACGGCGTCAAATACAAGATCACCATCGTATTCAAGAAAAGTTAGACAATGGAAGCAAGAGAAAGTCAGTATCATTCAAACAAAACTTTCTCTTTAAATTTTATTAATTTACCAACGAATAGCCGGGCTTATGTCCGGCTATTTGCATAATATTGCAAGTTATTCCGATGAAACCCATACAAAAACAAATGTCAACCGTCACAGCAACGCGCTCAGACGCTTCCTACCTTTTCAGTGCTCCCGTAATTGTCGCTGCCCTTGGTTACTTTGTAGATATTTATGATTTGCTCCTTTTCGGGATCGTCCGCCTGCCGAGTCTGGCAGCATTGGGCCTTTCCGAGGCAGATATTTCCGTTACCGGCGCCAGCATTCTCAACTGGCAAATGACCGGGCTGCTCATCGGCGGTATTCTCTGGGGTGTCCTGGGGGACAAAAAGGGGCGGCTTTCGGTGCTTTTCGGCTCCATTATCACCTATTCGCTTGCTAATATCGCCTGCGGTTTTGTGCAGGATGTTACGGTTTATAAATCGCTCCGTTTCATTGCCGGTATCGGTCTGGCGGGTGAGCTGGGCGCGGGTATCACGCTCGTGTCCGAGATCCTTCCCAAACACCTGCGTGCGATCGGTACTTCGCTGGTTGCGGGTATTGGTTTGCTGGGTGCTGTGGTGGCCTACTTTACGGTAGAGTTTTTCGACTGGCGTTATGCCTATTTCATCGGCGGCGGACTGGGTATTTCGCTGCTTTTGCTTCGGATCGGTGTTTTTGAGTCGGGTATTTTTAAGGATATCAAAGATCAGAAACACGTCGAGAAAGGCAACTTTTTTGCATTGTTCAATAACCGGGACAGGCTCAGCCGGTATCTCAAATGCATCGGTATCGGTCTGCCGACGTGGTTTGTAATCGGTATTCTCGCCACATTCAGCAATGAATTCGGAAAAGCATTGGGGATCGACGAACCTATCAAACCCGGGCTTTCGATTATGTGGTGCTACGTAGGACTTTCGGTAGGCGACCTTTGCAGCGGGTTCATCAGCCACTGGCTCGAGTCGCGGAAGAAGGCGGTTTTTTACCTCATGATATTTACGTTGATATGCAGCCTGGTTTACCTCTTCGCAGGTATCAAATCGGCTTCGCTTTTCTACACAACGGCAACCCTGCTGGGCTTCGGGATCGGATACTGGGCCATGTTCGTGACTATCGGCGCGGAGCAGTTCGGTACCAACCTGCGTGCTACGGCTGCCACCACCGTTCCCAACATGGTGCGCGGAACGGTAGTGGGAATGACTACATTATTTGCTATTTTTAAAAGTTCTTTCACCGTTATTCAGGCCGGTGCATTGGTGGGGGTGATCTGTTTTGCGATCGGCATTTTCTGCATCCTGACGATCCCCGAAACGCACGGTCGCGACCTCGACTTTCTCGAAGAGTAGCGGTTTTGGTCGGGTGTGGTCAGACTGGTCAGGTTTAGTCAAGAATAGTCAGGTATGGTCGGTTGTAGTCAGATATATATAGAGAGGAAATTTTGCCCAGTTAAAAAAAGCAATCCCTGACAACGAATAACAATTCTTGACAACGAATGACCACTCCTGACAACGAATGACAATCCTTGACAACCAATGACAATCCCTGACAAAAAGAACAAACGATAACATTACAATTACCACGTTAAACATAGACGAAGATGGAGAGACGCGTAGCGCTTAAAAGTATGGCAGTTGCCATGGGCGCCATGGCGGGTTTGCCTTCCTGGGCATCCGGTTGGAATAAAAGTGCAGTGGAGAAAGGAAGGTTGCTTTCGGCAGACCAATCCAAAAATCTTGCGGTGATCGTCGAAACCATTATCCCCAAAACGGACACACCGGGCGCGGGCGAGCTGGGAGTAGGTGATTTTGTGCAAAAAATGGTGAAGGATTGCTACGACGCCAAAGCGCAGGCCAGCCTCGCAAGCGGCGTTTCGAATATCGACGAGCAGAGCGTTCAGTGTTTTGGTAAGTCGTTTGCGGATGCAAGCAAGGAACAGCGCCTGCAAATACTTTCTGACATTGAAAAAGGCAGTGACGCAGCCCAGAAAGGATTTTTCAGCATGGTCAAAAACCTCACGATCCAGGGCTACATGACGTCCGAATATGTGATGACCAACATTACCCATTACGAAATGATCCCCGCCCGCTACCACGGGTGTGTACCTGTTAAAAAAGGATAGAAGGAGAAAAGGGAGTAAGGAGGAAAGGGAGGAAGGATTACTCATTAAACTTTTGGGTACTGTTCCACCTTCCCTTTCTTCCCCTTCCTCCCTTTCCTCCCATAAAATAGACTATGGCAAATTTTAATATTGATAGTAAAAAAGCCCGGACCTACGATGCTATTGTGATTGGCTCGGGGATCAGTGGTGGCTGGTCGGCGAAGGAGCTGACTGAGAAAGGATTGAAAACCCTCGTACTGGAACGGGGACGGGATGTGCAGCATATTAAGGATTATCCTACCACGAACATGATGCCGTGGGAGTTTGAGCACCGCGAGCGGCTTACCAAGGAAATCGCCGATGCTAACCCTATCGCGGCACGCTGTTACAACTTCAAGGAATCGTCGATGCACTTTTTCGCGAAGGATAATGAGCATCCCTATATCCAGGAGAAGCCTTTCGACTGGCTGAGGGGTTACCAGGTGGGTGGCAAGTCATTGCTTTGGGCACGGCAGACGCAGCGTTGGAGCAAATACGATTTCGAAGGTCCGGCGCGTGACAAATTCGCCGTGGAATGGCCGATAGGCTACGACGACCTGGCGCCCTGGTATAGTCACGTGGAGAAGTTTGCGGGCATCACTGGCAACAAGGACGGCATCGACGCATTGCCCGATGGCGAGTTTCTGCCACCGCACGATTTGAACTGTGTCGAGAAGTATTTCAAAGAACAAGTTTCGAAACAATATAAAGACCGGCACATTATCATCGGTCGCGCGGCGCATATTACGGAACCGCAGCAGATCCACCTCGATCAGGGGCGTGCGAAATGCCAGCATCGCGTGATGTGCGAGCGCGGGTGCCCGTTCGGGGGGTATTTCAGCAGCAATGCTTCTACGATTCCCTGGGCGATGAAGACCGGCAATATGACGCTACGCCCGCATTCGGTAGTGCATTCGATCATTTATGACGATAAGAAGCAAAAAGCCTCGGGTGTGCGCGTGATCGACGCGAACACGAGGCAGATGATCGAGTTTTATGCCGACATCATCTTCCTGAATGCGGCTGCACTGAACTCGAACCTGGTATTGCTGAATTCCGTATCCAGCCGCTTTCCAAACGGACTGGGCAACGACAGCGGTCTGCTGGGCAAATACGTGGCATTCCACAATTACCGCGCAACGGTTTCAGGTGAATACGAAGGCTTCCTCGATTCAACTACCGACGGAAAGCGTCCGAACAGCGGCTATATCCCACGTTTCCGGAATGTTTACAAGCAGGAAACCGACTTCCTGCGTGGCTACGCGGCGGGTTTCGGGGCCAACCGCAATACTTACAACGACCGCAACGGCCTGGGTGAATCGCTGAAAGCCGGTTTGCACGAAACCAAATACGGCAATTGGAGCGTAGGCTCGCATATGATGGGCGAGACCATCCCGAAAGAAAGCAACTATGTGGCCCTCGATAAAACTGAAAAGGACCCGTTTGGAATGCCTAAAATGAGAATCTCCGTCGATTACGACGATAACGACGAGAAGATGATCAAGGATTATATGGAGCAGGTGAGCGAGATGTTTACCAAAGCGGGCTTCACCAATGTGAGAACGCACGATAACCACCGCAATCCGGGCAACGACATCCACGAAATGGGCGGTGTGCGTATGGGGAAAGACCCTAAGACCTCGCTGCTCAACAAGTGGAACCAGCTGCACCATTGCAAGAACGTATTCGTGACCGACGGAGCCTGTATGACCTCGACCGCGACGCAGAACCCTTCGCTTACTTACATGGCCCTTTCGGCCCGGGCGGTGGACTACGCCGTTAAGCAGAGCAAAGCGAAGAATTTGTAACCATTTATTGCCTTTTTGAAGCGAATGGCCGCTATCCCACGGGGTAGCGGCTTTTTTCGTCCCTGATCATTTCGTTTAAGATATAATTAAAAAAAGTTTTAGTTTTTTTAATTCAAGGGTAAGGGATTTTAAGTGCAAGAAAGTCTTTTAATTATTACATACGAACAGATACTCAATGCACGATCCTTTGCTTAACCCGGAAACGAAGCGCCCAGGACCATTTGTGTCCCCTGCACACGAAGGCAAGGCCCCCGTAAGTGAAATTGATTCTGCTACATTCCTCAAATCGGCTTTCGAGCATAATCCGGGGAAAGGACTGGAACTACTGTTCAAACGGTATTACAATCCGCTTTGCAGTCACGCGGTGCGGTTTGTGTATTCCAAACAAATAGCCGAGGATCTGGTGAGCGAGGTGTTCTTTCAGTTTTACCGCACGAAAGCTTACGAGAACATCACGACATCCTATACCAGTTATCTGTTTCGCTCGGTGCGCAACGAATGCTATACGTATATGCGCCGGGAGTTCGGCAAAACCGACAGCCTCGAAATGAACGAGGAGCATTCGATTTCTACGTACCATCAGCAGCCTGATGCGGAAATCCATTACAACAATCTTTTTCTGAAAGTGAACGAGGTGATCGCGCGGCTGCCCATGCAGTGCCAGAAGGTATTCCTGCTAAGCCGTTTCGAGAACAAAAAATACCATGAAATCGCCGACGAGCTGCATATCTCGCCCAAAACCGTAGAAGTGCATATCTCCAAGGCATTGAAACACCTTCGTTCGGCTTTGCATGGCGAATGGATGATTTCGCTCTGCTTTGCCATTTTGAATATCCTCTAAAAAACCGGAAGTGAGGAGCCGACATGGAAGGCGGTTCCCCGGCGGGTTCTCGTCAACGTTGTAAACCGAACAAAAATGGAAAAAACTATATCGAAATATACGCTTTTCGAGTACCTGGCCGGACGCGCCAATCCGCTCGAAAGGCAGCTTGTGGAAGAATGGATCGGACAGGAAGAAAATGCCGAAACATTCCACCGGTGGCTGCTGGAATATGAAACCAAATCACCACAGTTTATCCCTAACCAGGATGCTGCGCTTGAAAATCTGCTTCTCAGGCTGAACTCGGCGATGGAGTATGAGGGAGAATGGAGGAAGGAGGAAGGTGAGGAGGAGCGGGTGACTTCCTGGCTTGGGCGCAGGAGCAACCGGTTCTGGATGGCGGCGGCATCGGTAACATTGCTTGTTAGCTGCGGCTGGGCATTTCGTGAGCCGATACAATACAAATCGTACCAGACAGCCTACGGTCAGACTACCGACGTATACCTCGAAGACGGAAGCCGGGTAGCATTGAACTCCAATTCCAGACTGAAAGTGCCGAGGCTGGGTTTCTGGGGCGATGTGCGCGAGGTAGCGCTGGAAGGCGAGGCCGAGTTTTCGGTCAGCCACACGATCGATCACAAGCGATTTGTGGTCAAAACTTCAAGGGAATTCCAGGTGGAAGTGCTCGGTACCACATTCTCCGTCTTTGCGCGGCCAAGGGGCACCAAAGTAGCGTTGAAATCCGGCAGCGTGCGGATCGACTATTCGCAGAATAACCAGCGCCGGGAGGTGATGATGGAGCCGGGCGACCTCGCCTTTCTCGACCACGAGGGCGCGGTGCAGCTTGAACGAAAGCAGGATGTCAAAACATTCGCTCCCTGGACCGAACAGCGCTATGTGTTCAACGGGACGCCTATGAAGGAAATTCTCGCGATGATCGAGGAGAACTTCGGGCAGAAGGTAAGTCTCTCCGATTCGAACATAGCACAGCGGTCGATCACCGGCAATTTCAAGACCAAAAATGCAGAAGAACTTTTGAAGACGATCTCGGAAGTGCTTGATCTCAGAGTCGAGCAAAATGGCGCTACAATCCTTTTAACGAACAATTAATTATTCCAAACCACTTGATTATGAATCTAACGCTATCAGCCAAGCAATGGGTGGCGATCGGGATTGTGTTGATGACGCAATCCTCGCGGATCGTGCATTCACAGGTCATTGCATTTGCGTCGATGCCGGCCAAGCAGCATACTTCGCTAGGGCAGGAAATGAAGCTTAAGAATGTTTTGCTGGACCTTCAGAGACACTATGGGGTAGAAATTATCTTCGAAGACCGTCTGGTGGGCTCGGTGAATGTCGCTTCCAGCAACCTGGATTTTAACCAGCCAATCGAGAAAAACCTCGAAGTGCTGCTGCGGCAAAATGGTCTGAAATATAAGAAGACAAGAAAGAATACATTCGTCATTACGGAAAGCAAAGCAAAGGAAGCGACGCCGGTGAGGGAAAGCAAGGACGAAGCGATGGCGCTGCCGGAGGGGCAGATGATCCAGGAAAACCTGACCGCACCGGCACTGGTAACCCAGGCGGCCGTTGACAGAACAATCAAAGGGAATGTCTCGGACGAAAAAGGAGCGTCGCTCCCGGGCGTGAGCGTGGTATTGAAAGGTACCCAACGCGGAACTTCCACCGGTGCTGCGGGTGAATTCAGCCTGGAAATACCGGACGGCGGCCAGCCAGTGCTGGTTTTTAGCTTTGTGGGCTACAAATCGCAGGAGGTGACATTGGGAAACCAATCGGCGCTGACGGTGAATCTGGCGCCCGACGAAAATGCATTGGAAGAGGTAGTGGTAGTGGGATATGGTACTGTTAAAAAATCTGACCTTACAGGCGCAGTCGGTACGATCAAAGCCGATGTGTTGCAGGAACGCCCGGCTTCTTCGCTGAACCAGGGACTTTCGGGCCGCATTACCGGGGTGAACGTATCGTCTAATTCGGGCCGTCCGGGTGGTCGTGCCAACATACGTATTCGCGGGGCCAGCTCTATCAGTGTTTCCAACAACCCTCTTTATGTGATTGATGGGGTGATCCTGAACGCCGTAGACCTGGCAAACGGTAGTACGCCGATCGACTATCTTAACCCGAACGACATTGCATCTATCGAAGTGCTGAAAGACGCATCCTCCACAGCGATCTACGGTGCACGTGGTGCCAACGGGGTGATCCTCGTTACGACCAAACGCGGCACATCGGGCGGTGGAAAAGTTACTTATGACACCGATTTCAGCATTGGTGTAGCCCCCAAGAAGCTGCCTGTTTTGAATTCGAAGGAGTTTTTGCAGGTGGAGGAAACGATCTATGCCAATGCGGCCAAATATGACCCTGTGGGCTGGGCTACCGGTACCAAATACACCGATCCCAAGCTGAAACGGACCAATCCGTTGCTTTTCGATTCGAATGGCAATCCATTGTACGATACCGATTGGCAGAAAGAGACCTTCCAAAAGGCATTTACCCAAAATCACCAGCTCGGTTTCACAGGCGGTAACGAAAAAGGAAGTTTCGGTGCATTCCTGAACTACCGGAATGAGAACGGTATCATCAAAGATTCGTGGCAGAAGCGCTTCGCAGGCCGTTTTGTATTTGATTCACAAATCAAAAGCTGGTTGAAAGTGGGCGGTACACTGGGCTACACCGATCAGAACGAGAAGCAGATCGACCAGCTGGGCGGCGGCGGTATCACAGCCATGCGGCAGGTACTGGAAGCACTGCCGATTATCCCGGTGAAATATCCCGACGGCAAATGGGCCAGCAACCGCGATTACCCCGGTATGGAAGGTGGCGATAGCCCGCTCCGTGTGGTAGCCGAGCGTCTTTATTACCTCAAAACGCAAACCATGCTGGGTAATATGTACGCCAACATCCGCCTCACCGACGGACTGGAACTGCGCTCTACCGTGGGTACGAACGTGATCAACCAGCGCAACGACTACTTCGCAGCTGCCGGGCTTCAATATATATCCAGCAACGGCGACGCGTCGGTGGCAAGCAGCCGGTACAATTCATGGCAGTTTGAAAACTACCTGACGTATTTCAAAGACTTTGGCAAGATCCATTCGATCAATGCAATGCTCGGGTTGTCGTGGCAGCACGTGGATCGTTTCGATAATACGGCACGGAGCCAGAACTTTACCGACACCTATTTTCAGTTCAATAACCTTGCAGCCGGAGCAACGGCATTGGCGCCAAGTTCGCTGGCGCAGGCGTACGGTCTGAATTCCTACTTCGCCCGGATCAATTACAGCCTGATGAACAAGTACCTGGTGACTTTCACGGGCCGTATCGATGGTTCTTCCAAGTTCGGGGATGCCAACCGGTACGCATTCTTCCCGTCGGCCGCCGTGGCATGGCGTGTGAATGAAGAAGAATTCCTGAAAAATTCGAATTCGATCTCCAACCTGAAACTACGTGCGAGCTACGGTGCTACCGGTAACTCGGAAATTCCGGCCTATCGCGCCCTGGCGGGGTTGGCAAGCTCTGACGTGATCTTTGGAGGAACACGTAACATCGGTATTGGTGTAGGCCGGATGTCGAATTCCAACCTGCAATGGGAAAAAACACAGCAAGTGGATTTTGGCGTAGAACTGGGACTGTTCCAGAACCGCATTAGCTTCGAACTGGATCTGTACCGTAGAAAAGTGAACGAAATGTTGCTGGATGCGCCACTTCCATTCAGCAGCGGCTACACGAGCATCTTCACCAATGTCGGCAGCATGGAGAACAAAGGCTTTGAATTCGCGGTCAACTCTACCAATATCAAAGCGGGTGATTTCTCTTGGAGCACTACATTCAATATTTCTGTAAACAAAAACAAAGTTCTGGCGCTCTCGGGTGGTAGCGATATCTTCTCGGGTGCGACCGTGATCCGCGTAGGAGAGCCGGTAGGTTCATTCTTCGGACGCGTACACCAGGGCACCTGGTCGACTGCGGAAGCCGAGCAAGCCAAGAAATACAATATGCTCCCTGGCGACGTGAAATATGCTGACCTGAACAGCGACGGCACGATCAACGATAATGACCGGACGATCATCGGTAAAGGTATTCCCGACGGCTTCGGTACATTCCTGAACACATTCAACTACAAGCAATGGTCATTGACAGTTGACTTGCAATACATGTACGGCAACGACGTGATCGACAGAAGTATCCACTCCGCCGAGGACCGCCAGGGTATTGCAAACAGCTACAAAACCGTGTTGAATGCCTGGACAGAAACCAACCAGAACACGCCGATCGCGCAGATCCGTCCGATCAACGCTTACTACACGACGAACAACGACAGCCACAAGGTAACCGACGCATCCTTTATCCGCGGTCGCAACCTGCTGCTCGCTTATGCATTCCCGTCGCACATTGCTTCGAAAATGAAACTGGAACGTCTGAGAGCTTATGCATCCGTTCAGAACTTCTTTGTAACGACCAAGTACAAAGGTTATGACCCCGAGGTATCCAACTCCGGATCGCCATTCGACCAGGGATTTGGTTTGTATGACTATCCGAAGCCAAGAGTATTCATGCTGGGCTTGAACATCGGTTTATAACAATATTGACTCTTACCGAAAGTAACAATGACAATCATATCAAAGAAAATCGGCTTGCTCGCGATGCTGAGCTTATTTGGGGCGACAGGATGTTCCGACTTCCTGGAAGAGTCAGACCCCAGTAACTTTACCGAAGAGAACTATTTCACGCAGCCTGCGCACGCACGCAGCTCCGTAAACGCGATTTACACACCGTTGCGCGACCCAATGAGCAGCGGTTTCGGTGGAGGAGCATGGATGATGCCCGAGTTCGCGACCGGTTTGGCCGGCACCGACCTTGGCCAGGCTGTGAACAGCTATTTTATCAAAGATCTCCGGAATACCTCCGATAATGGCTACGGACAAACATACTGGACGCAATATTACAAGGGTATTGCCGGTGCCAACCTGTCGCTTGCCAAGATCCCCGGCATTACCATGGATGCGACCGAAATGAAGAAGGTGCTGGGTGAGGCTTATTTCCTCCGTGCATTCTATTATTTCCAACTGGTGCAGATGTTCGGTAACATCCCGCTTGTGACGACGCCGGTAAACCTGCAGTCCGATCAATTGCGCCCATCCGCAGCTACGGCTGAACAGGTTTATGCACAGATTGTGGAAGACCTGAAAACGGCAGAGGCATCCGGACTTCCGATGACCGAAAACAGTGGCAAGGTGACGCTCGGTGCCGTAAAATCGCTGCTGGCGAAGGTGTATCTCACCATGGCAGGGTATCCACTGCAAAAAGGTGCCGCATACTACGATCTCGCCGCTAAAAAAGCCGAGGAAGTGATCGATTCGAAGGCATTCAAATTGTTTACCACCTATGACGACCTGCATAACCCGGCCAAGAAGAACATTGAAGAGAATATCTTCATGATCCAGTACAAAACCCAGCTGATTCCTTCAAACTGGCAGGTTTCCATTATTCCCTATAACAAAAACATCTCTGCCTATTCCGATGAAACGGGCGGTATTTACGCAACCGGTGATTTTGTGAAGTCTTTTGAAGCGGGTGATTTACGTGCGAAGGAGAAACAGTTCTTCTTTACCAAATTCACCAACGAGAGCGACCGTAATAAAGTGGTCGACCTGGGGGGCTACTTTATCTACAAACACTTCGATAACGTGGCCCAAACCAGCAGCGCCAACAGCGATCTGAACTGGCCGGTGATCCGTTATGCGGATGTGCTTCTGATGTACGCAGAGGCGTCCAATGAGGTAGGAGGGCCGTCGGCCAAAGCTTACGAGGCCGTGAACGCGATCCGTACCCGCGCGGAGCTGCCTGCGCTCGCCGGCCTCACGAAAGACACGTTCCGTGAGGCGGTGTGGAACGAGCGCTGGCATGAGCTATGCTTCGAAAACATCACCTGGTTCGATATGGCGCGTTTGCGGAAGGCATACAATGTGACCACCAAGAAGTTCGATAACTATGTAGGTCACAAGTTCTCCTACGGTCCCACATTGACGGAACGTGAATTGCTTTTCCCTATTCCTACACCCGAAATACGTAACAATACGAATCTGAAACAGAACGCAGGATATTAGCAGAACAGGTTAATCCATTAAACTCAGTCAGTTTAATAGTAGATAGTAAATAAAATAGGCCGCCGGAGATTTCCGGTGGCCTATTTGCTTTGTAAATAAACAGGCTTATCTGATTGATTTTAAATGCTTTCCTGCAATATCTTCCCAACGGTAAAGGTGGAAAGTCTTGTCGTCGCTCATGGCTACGAACAGGCCATTGGGGAATTGCGCATTGAGGGGAATGGAAACAACGTCGGAGCCGTCGCTGTGGCTGGCTTTGACGGTCACTTTTCTTAACAGCGGGTGCTCGTTGGGTTTGCCGGATGTCCCTTCTCTCGGAAAGATCTGGAAACTGTTGGCACCCTGGTCCGAAACGAGGATATAGCCGGTGCTGTCAGTGAGCTGGTAAATGGAAATACCTTCATGGTCTTCGGTAAACCCGGTTGTGGCGAATAGTGCCAGCTCTTCATTGCCTTTTTCAGGATCAGCATAGTATTTGCGAACGCCTTTGCCTTCGTCGGAATAATACACATAACCCAGCTGATCGTCAACGGCGATGGCTTCGATCTCTTTCAATCCGCTGTATTGACCGAATTTACGGACAAGCGACGCTTTTACCTGGCCTTTGCCATTGTCTTCGAGGAGATATTGCCAGAGGTAAGTCCCGTCGACAGGCCCCGATTTGCGGCCAACGATAGCATAAATTTTACCTGATTTGTCCTTATATAGCGCAATGCCCATCAAATCACGCGCATTCTCGCCCGTTTCTCCTACAAAAACTTCGATACCCCCATTGTCGACCGGCTTCATGTCGGGCGCGCTGTAAATGCGAAGTTTGTGCGTGAAACGTTCGGTAGTAACGGCAATGTCTACCGGTTTGCCTCCTAAGGTTAGACCATATTCGATATCCACGTTATCAGGTCGTTTCAGGCCGGTGACGGTCTTGTTGCGCTGTAATTTGCCTTGCAGGTCGAAGACGTACAAGCCACCGTCCTGGTCTTTGTCGGTGCCGATGATCAGGCTTTTGGCCGGGTCTGCGGGATTGATCCAGATCGCCGGATCGTCGGTGTCGTGGGCGACGGTGTCGGTGATGAAAACCGGCTGGACGATAGAGCTGACGGTGTCGGCTTTTGCGGATTGGATGGGGGTGTTTTGATGGGACTGGCAGGAAATGAAGGATGCTGCCAGGCCGAGAGCCGGGATGAACAATGCTTTCAATGGGTCAGAAGAATGAGATGTACTAAACTGAGAATGTCAGCCTGAGCGAAGCTGGCCCTTTGTCATGTTGAGCGAAGTCGAAACATCGTGTTTGATGCCTTCGACTCCGCTCAGGCTGACAGTGCCGTCCTGCCACGTATAACTTGAATGAAATTACTTAGTCCCAAACGCCCCGATGTAGTCAGCAGGTGCGGGCGATTTGTACGTTACACCATTGACTACAAGGCCGTCGGCGTACAGGCGGGTAAAGCCGGTCTTACCTTTACCCAGCGCCGGGGAGCCGGCTTGCAAATGGAAGTCCCAGGCAGTGTTGAAAGTTGCGTTTTTGCTGTCGGTCGTCAATGGATAATTCACGAATTTAGGATCATTGTCGCCTACTTTTGCCGAAATCAGGTCGTTGGCACCTTTCAGGATCTCTACCGAGGGCTGGAATTGTTTCACGCCTTCTTCGGTAGCACCATAATACAATGAGTTACTAATCACCGAGCGGTTGTCAACCGACTTGTCCACATTTTCTTTCTTGATACCGAACCGGTCGTTGGCCAGCAGGTTATTATAAAGATCTGCGCGCACGCCTTTTTCCAGCCATATTGAGCCACCTTTGGTTGTAGGTCTTCTCCACCCCGCGTTGATGACCGTATTGTTGTAACCCACAATGTACGCCTGCGGAGAGCGGTCGCCGGAATTCGAAAGTTTTAATGCATTGGTATTAGGACTGTAAACCACGTTGAATGCTACATCTGCCTGTACGCCCGATTTGATATTGATCGCATCGCCGCCCGATACGCCGGTGGTGTTGAAGGTATTGTTGGCAATGATCACTTTACCGCCTTCGATATAAAAGCCATCTTCATTAAAGTTGCGGATAATGCTGTTTACTACTACCAGCTTGCCGTTTACATTGGGATAATAGATCACAGGCACGTGCTCGCCGGCAACGGCTTTGTACAATTTGGCCTTAACAGATGGTGATTCGTCGGTTGTTACAGCACCGCCATATTCAATAATGGTGTTGCTCAATACGAATTCGGCTGAATTAGGGCCTGCAATAAGTCCGCCCCAAAGGTTGCCAAACTGGTTGCCGGCTGTTTTCCAGGCATCGGGCACAGTGAATTTCACAGGAGCGGCGGCAGTACCGAGGCTGTACAGGTTACCTTTCACAACAACTTCCGGCTTGATCACCGAGTCGCTGAAAAGTACTGTCACACCTTCTTCAATAGTGAGCGATTTACCGTCGGGTATCTGGATGTGGCCGGTCACTTTATAAGTATTGCCTTTGGTCCAGGTGCCGGAAACTTCCCCGGATACCGATTCCTCGGTCGGCTTGTTGTCGATAGGGGCGGGCTCCGATTTGTCGTCGCTGCAACCGGTGATCAGAAATGCGGCAAGCGCCGAAAACATAAATAGCTGTTTCATTTTGGATTGGTTCATGAGATTTAAAAATTTTGATGACTGATTAAAACTTGTAGCGTACGCCGAGCAGGTAGGAGCGCTGGTAACGGTCGCGGCGGATGAGCGTTTTGCCGGGCAGGTCCTGATGCGGAATATTGACATTGGAGGCGCTGGTATTCTTCATGTAAACCTCCATCGGCGTGTCGAGGAGATTGTTGGCTTTCAGGAACACGCCCAGGCCGTTGCGAAAGGTCTTTTCAATGGAGGCATCCATCTGTACAAATCCTTTTTGCCAAAGGTCATTGTCGATAAATTGCGAAACCGTATTGATCCGCTCGCCGGTGTAACTGCCCGCCAGCTGTGCGTCGATGCCGTTCTCCTGATTTTTGTAGAGTATGGAAAGGTTGCCCACGTGCGCCGATTGCCCGTAAAGCGGCCGCGTTTGGTTAACGGCGATCGTTTCCAGGTCGCCGCTCTCGTTACGGATGCGCCTGGACTTGGGTGTGGTAATGCGCGAATGCGTGTAGGTGTAATTGGCCTTGATCCCGAACTGCTTTACATATTTGATGTAATCGATTTCCAGGCCGTAGTTCTTTGCATTCCCGAAATTACCCGGTGAGTAATAAATGTCTTGCCCGCGAATGGCATCGCGTTGAAGGGTATATTCGATCGGGTCTTTGATCATTTTGTAAAAAATACCCACCATAAACTGCTCCGAGGCCCGTGGAAACAGCTCGTAGCGCAAATCGATATTGTCGGCAATGGCGCGTTTCAAGTCCGGGTTACCGCGTTCCTGGTATTCTTCCTGCACAATGCGGTAGGGCACTATTTCGAAGAAGCCGGGGCGGTTGATTGAGCGGAAATAGGAGGCCCGCAGGTTAACATGCGCTTCGGGTTTGTATTTCAAATGCAGGCTTGGGAGAATATCGGTGTATTGCTGGCTGCCACCCGGGCGGTCTTCGCCGATCGGGAAAAGCATTGAATAACCCTGGTCGGTTGCTTCCGCGCGCACGCCACCCAGTATTTCCAGCTTCTTCATTTCTGCTTTAAATTGAATAAAACCTGCTTTGACCTGTTCGGTAGCGTCGTAGCTCAATGCACTCGCTACCGAGCCGCGCGGGTTCTGGATCGTCCAGCGGATCTGCGTGTAGTCGGTGAAATCCTTCCCGTATTCGGCAAACGGATCGGCCGGGCGGAGCTGATAGTTGTTGTAAAAATTGGAGCGTGATTTGTCGCGGAACAGGCCGCCCGCCGTCCATTCAACCTGCACCGGACCGATGGATGTATTGTATGTCAAGTTGAGATAGCCCGCCAGGTCACGGTCGGAATTGTGTTCCCAGCGCCGGGACGCATCGTCTACGGTGGTTTTCCTTTCCTGAAAATTCTCCATGATACCTGTTAGCGGCACAGTCACATTGTCGGGGACCTCGCTGGTCGCTTTGGAATACACCGCCGACCATTGCAATGCGAGCGCATCGAGTAGCTGGTGCTTGCCTTGTAATGTACTGTTGAAGATCTGCTGTTTGGTCAACCGCGAGCGGGTCGAATAGCTGAGGGTTGCATTGCCCGCCACCGGATCGTAGCCACCGATAGTCAGCTGGGTTGCTTTCACGTCCCGAACCTGTACATTCGTCAGGTTCATGAATGCATTATAGAACTGGATCTTATGCTTTTCATTCACACGGTAGTCGATTTTGGAATGCAAACCATAGCGGATCTGCTGTTCCGAGTATTGGCGCTCGCTCATTTTGGTGAGCGCTTCACCGTGGAGGGTATCCACGGTTTCCGAGTCGAAGAAAAGGCTGTTGCTGCCGCGGTGGGTGTTCTGGTAACTTCCCGCAAGTAGGATACCGAGTTTGTCTTTCAGGAAACGATTCCCTACCGCTATGCTGCCCAGCAGGTTGGGCAATGGATTTTTGTATTTGTAATTAACAGCCGCCGTCGAGAAATCGGCCGGGGTTGCATTGTACTGGTTGCCGTTTCGCTCGTATGGGGATTTCGATTGAATATTCCCGAAATCGTACCCGATGAATTTCCGGTGCATGAAGAGCTCATTATAACCGGTAGAGATATTGGCAGCGAACGTCAGCCGGTCGGGTGCGTCTTTCATAACCATATTCACCGCACCGCCGATCGCGTCGCCTTCCATAGCGGGCGTTAATGCCTTGCACACTTCGAGGCGGTCGAGGAGGTCGGAGGGGAAAATATCCAGCGGTACGTAACGGTACTTGTTGTCCGGACTCGGGATCTTCACACCATTCACCAGCGTGTAGTTGTAACGCTTATCCATCCCACGCAGGATCGCGTACTGGCCGTCGCCATTGCTGTTGCGTTCGATCGAAATCCCCGAAATACGCTGGATCACGTTTGCGACGGTCAGGTCGGGGGAAATCTGGATGGTCTTGCCGGAAACAATATTCATTACCTGGCTCGCATTGCGCTCCATAAGGCGGGCGGTATTGTCGCTCGCGCCGTCACGCTTGCCGGTGACTGCAACTTCTTCGAGCCTCAGCCCGGCAGCCGCTTCCAGCGAGAGGTCCATCTGAATAACCTCATTCCCATTGACCGCAAACTCCTTTTGCATGGGTGCATAGGAAATGTGGCGGATGGTGAGCCGGTAGGAGCCCCTTTGAAGGTTGGCAATCGAGAACGAACCATCAAGTCCTGAAATATCATGAAGGTTGGTGCCCTCGATAATTATCACCACGCCCAATGCCGGTTCGCCGGTGGCGGCTTCATGCAGTTTGCCTTTCAGCGTCCCCGCACGGAGGCTGGTGAATGTGAATAGAAGCAGGAGGATATGGAGGCTGTAACGGATCATCGCATCAAAAATCTGGGTAAGTACCGACCGGCCGGGTCGCCGGGTCGCCGGATCGCCGGATCGCCGGGGCGCGGTCGTTTTGGTTGACGATGCGAAGGTGTGCAGAACAAACTCAGTGATCCAAATCTGCCCCGTTAACAAAACGGCAACAGCGCGTTTCGGGGCGTTACATCAAGGCAACAAGTGGATGTGTTGCGGGTTAACTGTTTGTAAATAAGTTGTTTGTGGTCAATTGTTGTGCCATTATGTTTGTGTTACGACAGTATTAACAAACTGTTAATCGCTCAAACGGACTGGATGTAGGCCGAAAGGTTATCGCCCGCCGGGAGGTTCAGTTTTTTGCGCAGGCGATGGCGGATCACGCGCAGGCTGTCCTGCGAAATGCCAAGGAGCGTGGCAATGTCGGTAGAGGTAAGGTTCATTTTAATTAATGCGATCAGTCGAAGGTCATTCGCAGTGAGCGGACCGGTTTGCTGTTGGAGCCGGTCGAAAAACGACTGGTGCACCTGCTCAAATATGCCCCGGAACTCCTCCCAATGCTGGTCGTCCTGCAAGCCCTCGCCGATTTGTTCGGATAGCGCTTTGATCTGTTTCCGCTGGTCGCGCTTATCATCTTTAATCATCTCGTCGAGCCTGGAACGGAGGTTTTCCAGCAGCTGGTTTTTGCGGATTACGTGCAGGGTATAGCTGCTCAGCTCCTGCGTTTTGGTTTCGAGCTGTTTTTTAAGATGCTCTTCTTCGAGCTTTTTGTTTTTGAGCTCAACCTCCATCAACAGGTTTTGTGCTTCGTACACCTGCTTGTGCTGTGCGCGAAGTTTCTGCTCGTTCCGGATTTTGAGCCGCTGCCGGCTGATAATCAATGCAGCCACGGCGATAACCAGTATGACCACTATTCCGGTAGCAATGGAAATAAGCGTGTCAATGCGCCGGGCCTGGGTCAGCTGTTCAATTTCATTATCCTTTTTTTCGATTTCATACAGGGTCTGAAGTAATGCGAGCTGCTTATTACTTTCTTCGGAGTAAATATCATTGAGCAGGCTGCGGCTCAGCGTGAGATAGTGGAATGCGCTGTCGTTGCGGGCGAGCAGGTTGTAGGCTTTGGAAATGTCATTATAAGCACTCGAAATCTGGTAGCGTTCGCCGCTGGTTTGGGCCAGTTTTAAACTTTGCATACTGTAAGCCAGCCCTTCGCGGAAGCGGCCGGTTTTTCGCAGCACATCGCCAAGGTTATTGACCACCTCCACCTGTGCGCGGGCATTGCGGGTCTGCGCGTTGAGCACGTAAGCTTTGTTGAAATAGAAATAGGCCGAGTCGTATTTTTCGAGGTCTTCGTAAATGCTGCCGATGTTTTCGTAAATCTTCGCGGCGCCGTCGGTGCGGCGTTCGAGCTGGTAGGCTTGCAGGGCCTTACGCTGGAAATGGAAAGCGCTGTCGTACATTTCACGCTTTTCGTAGAGGTGGCCGATGCGCCCGTAAATCTCCGCCTTGCCCGATTCCTGTCCGAGGTTTTGATAAATAGTCAATGCCTCGTCGTATTGTTTCCGGGCCAGCTGCGGTCGGCGGGTGCGGTAATAGAGCTCGCCGAGCATATTCAGGTTCATAGCCAGCATCTTTTTCTGGTGCTGGTCGCGGAACATCTTCTCGGCTTGCAGCAAATAGTCGAGCGACTGCGGGTAATGCCCTGAAATGAAGAGTAGTCTTCCGATTTGCTGTAAATAGCCCGCGGCTTCCACTTCATCGCCTTTCCGTACTGCCGAATTGTAGTTCGCTTTCAAGCCAATCAGCAAAGAATCCGGGTTCCGTGGGCTTCCCTGAATGCCGCGATCGGGAGTTTGGGCAAATGCTGTTTGAACAAATATGCAGGCTATCGAAACTATCCGGGCCATGAGCAGGATAATGCCGGACAGGATAGGAGAGGGCAAATGCTTCTTGGCGCGGCCGGTATACATGACAGAAAGCGCTGGGTTAATTTCATGCAAGTTACGGCGGTGTACCTGCATGAATGCCAAAAGCCATTGAAATACATCAATGGCTTTTGAAAATTAATATTGAGGTAACATTAGAATTACACTCAGATGAACCTGTTGATCAGGTTTTCGAGGTATTCCTGCTTGCCCGAAGTCGTTGCAGGCTCGCCTTTCGCAGCAGCGAGATCGAACAGATCTTCCAGCTTCAATGCGCCTTTTTCGAAATCAGCGCCTTTGCCGCCGTCGAAGCTCGCGTAGCGGTTCTTGCGGATCTTGTCGTAATCTCCGTTTTGAATGATCTTGTCGGCGATTACCAATGCACGTGCCACGGTGTCGATACCGCCGATGTGCGCGTGGAATACATCATCCACGTCGGTTGAGTTGCGGCGACGTTTCGCATCGAAGTTGATACCACCGCCTTGCAGACCGCCTGCGTTCAGGATCACGATCAGTGCGCGGGTCCATTCGGCGATGTCGTTCGGGAACTGGTCGGTATCCCAGCCATTCTGGTAGTCACCACGGTTGGCGTCGATAGATCCCAGGATGCCCGCGTCGGCTGCAACTTGTAATTCGTGCTCGAAAGTGTGGCCGGCCAATGTAGCGTGGTTCACTTCGAGGTTCAGGCTGAAATCGGCCAGCAGGTCGTGCTGGCGAAGGAAGCCGATCACGGTAGCCGCGTCGTAGTCGTATTGGTGCTTGGTAGGCTCGCAAGGTTTCGGTTCGATGAAGAATTTACCTTTAAAACCATTTGCACGCGCATAGGCTACCGATATTTTCAGCATTTGCGCAAAGTGTTCCTGCTCGCGTTTCATGTCGGTGTTCAAAAGGCTCATATAGCCTTCGCGACCACCCCAGAATACATAGTTTTCACCGCCCAGGGCAATGGTAGCATCCAGGGCCATTTTCACCTGCGCACCTGCGTGAGCAACCACGTCGAAGTCAGGGTTGGTGGAAGCACCGTTCATGTAGCGGTGGTGGCTGAACAGGTTGGCAGTTCCCCAAAGGAGTTTCACGCCTGATGCTTTTTGTTTTTCACCCAAGTAAGCCGTCAGGGCTTGCAGGCGTTTTTCGTTGGTACGCACGTCGTCGGCGTAATCCACCACGTCTACATCGTGGAAGCAGTAGTATGGCAAACCGAGCTTGGTAATGAATTCGAATGCCGCGTCCGCCTTGTCTTTTGCACGGTCTACCGCGTCAGGCTTTTTGTCCCATGGGTAGAAAAGTGTTGGTCCGCCGAAAGGATCCAGACCAGCGCCGCAGAATGTATGCCAGTAGGCCACCGCAAAGCGCAGGTGGTCTTTCATTGTTTTGCCGGCGATTACACGGTTTTCGTCATACCAGCGGTAAGCCAGCGGGTTGTCGGTTTCCGGGCCTTCGAAAGAGATCTTTCCGATACCCTTAAAATACTCCTGTTCTCCGAGTAGAATGCTCATTGTAATGTAGTTAATCGTTTTCTAATGCTTAATTGACCAGGCCGATGCATCCGGGAGGGATTCCATCCTCCCTTTTCCCTATTTTATTTAATAAGTGTATAATTGACATTTCATACTGCAATACTATCACTTTTTTCTGAAAAATTTGCAGCACAAACAAAAAAGAGGAGCAGATTTAATTTCTGCTCCTCTTTTGCTGAGATTTTTTACGGACTTCGATCAGAAGAATTTCGCGCGGTGATCTTCGATTTTCGCGTTTTCGCGAATGGCTTCGTTCACCAGGTAAGACATGCGGCTTTCCAGGGATTGGGTCAGCTGTGTTTTGTACTGAGTGAAATCTGCGATCTTCGGAGCGTCGGTTTTGTTGACCAGTTCCATAATGAACACGCCGTTTTCTCCGGTGAACACACCTGATTTCTGTCCGGCTTTCAAACCGAAGGCTTTTCCAAGCGCGATAGGATCGAAACCTGCGCTGGTCAGGAAGCCGGTTGCCAGTGAAATGTCGTTGGCTGATTCAACCAACGCACCTGCGCCGTATTTTTTCGCGATTTCTTCCAGTGATCCGGTTGCACCTTTCAGCTTGGCGGAAATCTGCTCGGCTTTGATCTGGTTACGTACTTTGGTAGTCAGCTCGTCGCGGAAATCATCCACTTTTACATCTTTCGCATCCGATTTGCCAGTCAGAACGGCCACTACATATTGTTCTTCGGTTTCGAACACGGGTGATACCGTCGAAGGTTTGGTGTCATCCTTGAATGCCCATCTTACGATTTCGCGTGCATTCTGGATCGCATTGATATTCGTAGCCGATTCCGGAATGCGGTTTGCATTGGCGAGAACCAGCGCTTTGTTCTTCTTAACGGCTTCTTCGAACTGCTCGCGGCTTTTTACCGTGTTCGCAAATTCGTCGGCTCTTCTGTAAGCTTCGTCACGTGTAGCCTGGCTTGGCGCAATCGTCTTGCCAATTGTCGCAATACGGTACAGGGTATTCGATTTCGGAGCAGTTACCTTAATAATGTGGAAACCGAACTGGCTTTCTACCAGACGTGGGATCAGGCCGGGAGCGGTTGCCGAGAACACAGCTTCTTCAAATGGCTTCACCATCGCGCCGTTATTCTGGAAGTAACCCAGGTCACCGCCGCGTTGTGCTGAGCCGGGATCTGCGCTGGAAGTGGCAGCCAGTGCTTCGAAATTAGCACCTGCTTTGATCTGTGCAAGGATACCTTCCGCTTTCACACGGGCCGCGGTTTTCGCCGAATCCGACTGGTTTTCGGCACGGATCAGGATGTGGCTTGCTTTGGCAGAAGAAACAGTGTCGGAACGTGTTCCGCCATATTTGTAGATATAATAGGTATTGCCTTCGCGGTAAGGTCCGTAAACGCCACCCGGAACGAATGTCTTCACGGCTTCTTTCAACTGGTCGCTCATGGTAGCATACGACTGGTTGATCGGCATCGGGATATCGCTGTTCATGGCAGCAAATGCAGAGTCGCTTTGTGCGGTGGCAAGGCCGCGTGCGAGTTCTTTGATCTCGGAATAAAGTGCCGCGCTGTCGTCTTTCGCAGGCTGAACCGGGAAAGTTACGTACTCGATCGAGCGGGTGTCTGTACCTTTGTATTCTTTCTTGTGCGCGCTCAGGTATTCTTCGAGCTGTGCGTCGGTTACTTTAACAGTAGTGTCTACAACCGAGAAATAAGGTACATACAGGTAGCGGAGATTGGCTTTGGTATTTTGCGCCACGTACTCTTTTTCAGATTGTGCTTTCGGAATGTAGGTCGAAAGGCGAAGCATGTTTTCATATTTCGCACGGGTACGTTCTTCGCGAAGGGTTTTCTCAAAATTCTCCCAGGATTTTTGTTGTTCCAAAGGAAGGGTTTTGAGGTTTTTCAGATAGTTGATCACCGCGTTCTTGTCGAAACGACCGGTTGTAGGGTCTGAAAATGCTTGCAGAATCGATGGGCTGATGTGATTACCCTGTACCATATCGTACAGTTCTTCGTCAGTTACCGCGAGTCCCAGTTTGTCGTACTGCTTTTTGTAAGCAATATCCACCACGAACTGGTTCCAGGCCTGATCTCTCAAAGAAGCCAGCTCGCCTTCGTTCAGGCTGCGGCCCGACTGTGCTTCGTAGTTCTGACGAAACCCGTCCACCCGGCTTTGAAAATCTTTGATATTAATTTCTTTCCCGGCAATCTCTCCCACTGTTTGGTTGTTGTTGCCGCCCAGAAGGGAATTAGGGCCCAGCAAATCGCCTCCAACCATAAAAAGAATTAAACTGATAGCGATAACCGTCACGGCTATCCCGGATTTTTCTCTGATTTTGTTAATTAAAGCCATTTTCTCGATTCAAATTAGTGCGCAAAATAAAAAGTTTTCTTGATGGAATGCAAGACCTTACATTCCTATTTGCAATTATTGGCAACATCCGGGCGTTGCGCGCCGGGCCGGAGTGAGCAAGAGGGCGGTTTCGGCGCTTTAATACATGTGTTTCAGGTTGAAAGCGTAGAGGATAGCCATGAAAATACTGAAAAACACACCGGCCATGGCGGTAATGACGCCCATCCAGCCGCCGATCATCAGTAATGGAGCCGCAAATGCGACGGCCATGGCGCCCAGGTACAGGTAAAAACCTCTCCGTTGCAGGTTCCACATCAGATAAGCCGCGTAAAGCGAAAGGGATTCGAAAATGAGCATGATAATGGCGCCTGTCTTGATATTTTCGGCCGTAGTCTGCTCAATCACAGCCTCAAACATCTTGTCCATCGTCTTGGTCTCGGCGGTATTGCCCTGGCGTTCCAGGTTTTCACGGACTGCCTCAAACGTCTCGCGGGTTTTGTCGGCGGTGATGCCGGGGTTCCAGAGTCTCTCGGATTGGGTCCATAGGCCCGAAACGGCACTCATAAAAGTCAGGAAACACAAAACGGTAAGAAACGTGGGGCGATTCACAGGTGCACTCATTCAGTTAGTAACAGATCAGCAGGTTTTCTGATGAAGGATGTAAAATTTGCCGTTTTCGGTGAAAACACCAAAGGCATTTGAATATTCTTCCTGTCGGCCTACATTTGTCGTTTTTTAATCCAATAAAAACTCAAACTTTCTAACAAACAGTACTTATGAGCCTTCAAATTCTGACTGAACGCATTGCAAACATCCTGGGAACCGAAAGCGGACTGGATGCCACAGCCAAATTTGTAACCGACGAAGGAGTCCTGTTTGTCGATGGTAAATCTGTGCCCAACAGCGTTTCCAACACCGACGGGGAAGCCGATTGTACTTTCGAGGTTTCGGTGAAGAATGCATTGAAACTCATTGATGGCGATCTGAACGCGATGATGGCGCTTATGACCGGCAAGTTGAAGATAGACGGCGACATGGGCGTTGCGATGAAGATCGCAGAAACCTTCGGACGCCGATAGTAGGCTTTGAAACCGGATGCCTTTTTCTGGATACCATCAGTTTTCAACAAACGATCACACAAGCATGGAAAACCACGAAAAGGCATCCGGAAATACGATCCGGAGAAGGGATTTTATGAAAACCGGCGCATTGGCCGCCGGGAGCTTTATGATCGTCCCGCGCCATGTGCTGGGGCGAGGTTTTACTCCTCCAAGCGACAAACTTAATATCGCCGCAGTCGGGTGCGGCGGAAAGGCCGACTTCAACATCCGGCAGGCATTTAATAATGGTACTGAAAACATTGTCGCGCTTTGTGATGTCGACGACCGCCAATCTGAAAAGTACCGCAAGCAATTCCCCAACGCACCTTATTACAAGGATTTTCGCAAGATGTTCGAGAAGGAGGCCAAGACGTTCGACGCCGTCATCGTCACCACTCCTGATCATATGCATTACCCCGTCGCGATCGCCGCAATGGAGCTGGGGAAGCATGTCTATGTTGAAAAACCTTTAACGAAGGATATCTGGGAAGCCCGGATGCTCACCGAAGCGGCGAAGAAATTCAAGGTAGTAACCCAAATGGGCAACCAGGGCAGCAGCAGCGATGGCACACGCAATACGGAAGCGCTCGTGCAATCCGGCGCGATCGGGGATGTGCATACAATCGAAGTATGGACCGACAGGCCGGTGTGGCCGCAGGGCGTGAAATCGCCGAAAGACAAAGGTGAATCGCAACCTGTTCCTGCTGGCGTCGACTGGGATTTGTGGCTGGGTACTGCACCAAAACGTGATTACCATGAGGCATATATGCCGTTCCGCTGGCGCGGTTACTGGGATTTCGGCACCGGCGCATTGGGAGATATGGGCTGCCATTTCCTGGATGTGCCTTTTCGCGCATTGAAACTCGGTTACCCCACTTCCGTTGAGTGCAGCGTCGGCTCAGTCTACGCGGATTTCTTCCAGCAGGCATTCTTCGACGACGTAGCACCGCCTTCTGCGAATATCCATTTGAAATTTCCTTCCAAAACACCTGGCAAGGAAATCAACCTGAACTGGTACGACGGCGGAATGCGTCCGCAGCTGCCCGACGGTTGCGATTATAAGACCGTTTTCGGCAGCGTCGACGGCGGGATTTTATTTATAGGTACAAAAGGCATTGTCAGTGCGGAAATGTTTGGCGAAAACCCGAGACTATGGCCTGAAAAAAAATTTGCGAATGTCCGGATCGCCACCAAACCCCGAGCATTGGTACAAGGTGGCTGGGAAGGGCATCAGCAGCAGTTTGTTCAGGCTTGTAAAAAAGGATATGGGGCTTACACGAGTTCCTCGTTCGACCAATCGGGGCCATTGACGGAGATCGTGCTGATGGGTAACCTGGCCGTGCGGTCGTACCTGCACCGCGAAGCGAAGGCGGATGGCAAAGGTTTTACATTTCCCGGACGCCAGCGGTTGATGTGGGACGGGGCTAATATGAAGATCACCAATTTTGATGTGGCCAACCAGTTTGTAAAAAGGGAGTACCGGACGGGGTGGTAGGGGATTTTTGTGTGGAAACGGCATTGTCACCCTGAGCCGAGGATGGCGCGAACGTCCGCGTTCGCGCACGCTATTCGCAGGCCTCCGGCCGGTCTAGCATATCCAACCGGCCGGAGGCCTGCGAATAGTCGGCACGAAGCGGGAGCTTCGCGCCATTTATTACAACTCCAACTCCCGCAAATACATCTGGATCGTATTTTCCAATCCTATATATAATGCATCGCAGATCAATGCGTGGCCGATCGAAACTTCGTCGAGCCAGGGAATGCTTTGTTTCAGGAAATGCAGATTATCCAGGCTGAGGTCGTGGCCGGCATTCAGGCCAAGGCCTACTTCCCGGGCTTTTTCAGCTGCTTTGATAAATGGCAGCACCGCTTTCTGGCGGTTTTCGAAATAGCCTGCCGCGAAGGGTTCGGTATAAAGCTCCACCCGGTCAGCACCGCAGATTTTGGCCCCTTCGACCATTTCTTCGTCGGGATCCACAAAAACGGAAACCCGGATTCCGGCGGATTTAAATGTGCCCACCAGATCGGTCAGTATCGTGCGGTGGGTGATGGTATCCCAGCCGGCATTGGAAGTGATCGCGCCCAGTGCGTCGGGTACCAGCGTCACCTGATCCGGTTTGTTGGCCAGTACCAACTCCACGAACTTCTTTTCCGACGGGTTACCTTCGATATTGAACTCGGTCGTTACGAGCTCGCGAAGGTCGTACACATCCTGGTAGCGGATATGCCGCTCGTCGGGTCGGGGATGCACGGTAATGCCTTGCGCCCCGAACCGCTCGCAGTCCAGCGCTACTTTCAATACATTGGGATTGTCACCACCACGGGAATTGCGAAGGGTGGCGATCTTGTTGATGTTGACGCTTAGACGGGTCATGGGGTTAATTTTGAATGATTGAATGATTGAATGAGTGAATGTGGCTTTGCTAATGAGTGAATGTGTGAATTAAAGTCAGGTATCGTCAGTAGGTCGTTGGTTGTGCTGAAGTGTGAGTTTTGATTCTTAGACGTGAGTTTTCAAGTGAATTACTAACTTTGCCGGCTAGCTACAAATTTAATATTAGTGGGTACAAAAACACCTTAAATAGCAATTTTTAGCCTAAATCAATATAACTAACAACAAATGACCGAATGACAATACCTGACAAACAATAGGCCAGCATTCACTCATCGCTCCGGCGACCGGTCAATCATTCAATCATTCAAAATTAAATACCAATGTCACTAAAAACCCAAGTAGAATCTGGCATTAAGGACGCGATGCGTGCCAAAGACCAGGACACATTACGTGCATTACGTGCGATCAAGTCGTTGATTTTATTGGAAGAAACCAAAGGCGGTGCCAGCGGTGAGCTTTCTGCCGACGACGAACTGAAACTTTTGACCAAAGCCGCAAAGCAACGCCGCGAGTCAGCTGACATTTACAAAACACAGGGCCGTGCCGACCTTTTGGAAAAAGAAGAGGCTGAGCTGGCGGTAATCGAACAATTCCTGCCAAAACAATTGAGCGAGGACGAAGTAAAGTCTAAGTTACAGGAGATCATCACGCGTGTAGGCGCAGCGGGGCCTTCGGACATGGGCAAAGTAATGGGCGTAGCTACCAAAGAACTCGCCGGCCAGGCCGACGGACGTGTTGTTTCCACGCTGGTGAAAGCATTGCTCGCATGAAATTACTGGATGTTCTCATCCTTCTTCCCCTGCTGTGGGGCGCATTACATGGTTACCGCAAAGGCCTGCTGATCGAGATCATCGGGATTCTGGGCATGGTGGTAGCCATGGTTTTGGGTTTCAAATTCCTGGGCCTGGGGATGGAGATCCTCACGCCATATTTCAGCGAGGGCGTCGCACGGAAAATCCTGCCTTACGTGGGTTTTTCGGCGATTTTCTTTCCTACTATTTTTCTTTTGAACCAATTCGGCTACACCATCCGGCGGTCGCTGCGGTACTCTATTCTGGGGACGTTCGACAGCTTCGCAGGTGCAATGGTCGGCGTTTTTACCTGGGTTTTCGGGATCAGCGTGTTTTTCTGGCTGGTGGATGCGATCGGCGTGAAAATTCCCGCGCACCGCACCGATGATACTTACCTCTACCCGCTCGTGGTGCCGGTGGCACCCACGGTGATCACCAAAGCATTGTCGCTGATGCCCCAGGGTACTGACATTATCCGCGACTGGAAACGCGATTACCTCGAAGATTGAACTTTCGAATTTTCGCCCGGGTTAAGCATTCGTTATTGACTTTCAGTACCTTTGCAGAAAATTACAGTTGAATGCCCTGTGTGTTTGACAGATGACAGATTAAAATGACTACGACAGAACAAAAGCAGGACATTCGTAAATTCAATGTCGACCAGATCAAAACCTGGATGACAGAGCACGGAGAGAAGGCTTTCAGGGCAAAACAGATTTATGAATGGATCTGGAAAAAATCAGCCCATTCATTCGACGAAATGACCAACCTCTCGCTCGCCACGCGCCAGCTGATGAATGAGCATTTCGTGATCCATTCACTCGATGTCGCCAAAAAGCAGCACAGCAACGACGGCACGATCAAATCCGCATTCAAGCTTTTTGACGGAAACCTCGTGGAAGGCGTGCTCATTCCCGCGACCGACCGCATGACCGCCTGTGTGAGCAGCCAGGTTGGGTGCTCGCTAACCTGCAAGTTCTGCGCGACGGGCTATATGGACCGAAAGCGTAACCTCGAAGCCGGTGAAATCTATGACCAGGTGGTGGCGATTGCGCAGCAGGCGGAAAAGACTTTCAATGCGCCGTTGACCAATATTGTATATATGGGAATGGGCGAGCCGTTGCTGAACTATGCCAATGTGCTCCAGTCCATCGAATACATTACTTCGCCGGAAGGATTGAATATGTCGCCCAAACGCATTACCGTTTCCACGGCGGGTATTGCCAAGATGATCAAAAAGCTCGGGGACGACGAGGTGCGGTTCAGGCTGGCATTGTCGCTGCACGCGGCCAATGATGAAAAACGTAACCAGATCATGCCGATCAACGAGTCGAATTCGCTCGATAACCTGGCCGAGGCATTGAACTATTTCTATAAGAAGACCGGTAACCGCATTACCTTCGAATACATTGTTTTTAATAATTTCAACGACACTTTGCAGGATGCGAAGGAGCTTTGGGAATTTACCAAACGCGTTCCCGCCCGTGTGAACATCATTGAATACAACCCGATCGCGGAGGCTGATTTCAGAAATACGGAGGCCGATCGGCTGGACAAATTTGCCGCTTTCCTGGAAGACAGAGGGGTTTCGGTGCACGTGAGGAGGAGCCGGGGCAAGGATATCGACGCTGCTTGCGGGCAGCTGGCTAACAAAGAAACAAACTGACATAAGTCCGACTTAACAATTTCTTAACATTGGGTCGGTCGTTTATAAGTAGTTTTGCGTCAATAATTCAACCTATCAACTTCTTTTATGTTTGGTCTTGAAACCGACATTTTCATCCTCCTCGCGTTTAGTATTTTAGCGGCCTGCGCATTCGAATTTGTCAACGGTTTTCACGATACCGCCAACGCGGTGGCAACCGTTATTTATACCAACTCCCTGAAACCGAATGTAGCGGTGATATGGTCGGGTTTTATGAACTTTTGTGGTGTATTTTTCGGCGGTATTGCCGTGGCCATGGGGATCGTAAACCTGCTTCCAGTGGAACTTCTGATCGATCAGAACGTCTATCATAGCGCCGCGATGGTCTTTGCATTACTTTTCAGTGCGATAATATGGAACCTCGGTACCTGGTACTTCGGCTTGCCGAGTTCCAGTTCCCACACGCTGATCGGCTCGATCCTCGGTGTAGGTCTTGCATTTACATTAATGCCTGAAAATACCCAAGGCACCGGTGTCAACTGGGCGAAAGCGCAAGAGCTGTTCATGTCGCTCCTGAGCTCGCCGATCTTTGGTTTTGCGCTCGCGATCATCATTATGTTCATTCTGCGGAGATCGTTGTCCAAGCCTCTCCGTGAGATTGTTTTCAGCGAACCCAAGAAAAACGAAGCGCCGCCGATCTGGATCCGCGCCATTCTGATCACTACCTGTACATTGGTAAGCTTCTTTCACGGCTCCAACGATGGTCAGAAAGGTGTGGGGCTTGTCATGCTGATCCTGATCGGGATCGTGCCTGCACATTTCGCTTTGGATAATTCCAAAGACCCTATCGAGATGAAGGCCGATCTGATCGGTATCGAGCAAGCCGTGAACCGAATCGATTCAACACGCCTGTCGATCTCCGACCGTGGGCATTTGCATACCATTAAATCGGAGCTCACACGTTTGCAGACGCAGATAAATCATCCGCTGCCTGAGCACCGCCTCCCGAAAGAAGAGCGTATGGAAGCACGCCGCTCCTTGCTGCTCGTGAGCCGTAATATCAAAACGATCCTCGACAATGGCCAGGCTAACCTGAATGCCACCGACCTCGCATTATTGAAAAAGCAATCGGGCAGCGAACACGGTATCAGAAGATATACGGACTATGCCCCCGACTGGGTGATCCTGATGATCTCACTTTCGCTCGGACTCGGCACAATGGTAGGCTGGAAGCGTATTGTGGTAACGATTGGTGAAAAAATCGGTAAGCAGCATTTGACTTACGCGCAGGGCGCTTCGGCTGAGCTGGTAGCTGCCAGTACGATCGGGGTGTCGTCGTACCTGGGCCTTCCGGTAAGTACCACGCACGTACTTTCATCGGGTATCGCAGGTTCGATGGTAGCCAGCAAAGGGGTGAAAAACCTGCAAGGCGGTACGATCCGTAACATCGTGATTGCCTGGGTACTGACATTGCCCGTGACGATGTTGCTGTCGGGCACGCTGTACGCTTTTTTCCGTTGGATATTGTAGTATACTATATAATATAAGCATGAGAAAGCCGTCGGGACCGTTCCCGGCGGCTTTCGTTTTAATGCGGCGGCCGCACTTTCTTTGCTTTTCATTGGTTTAATATCGTAAATTCGGCATGGATTTTAGTGTTAAATAAAAGCCAATTATTCACCATAATGACTACAATTGAAGCGCAGGTTAACCGCTATGGTTATGTGACGGAGGCGATCGCGGAGGATATCGATCTGGTTGCGGAAATCAACCGCCTGAAAAAAGAAAAGAACGCGGTAATTCTCGCGCATTATTACGTGGACGCGGAAATCCAGGACCTGGCCGACTATATCGGTGACAGCCTGGGACTTTCGCAACAGGCAGCCGCTACGGATGCCGACATGATCGTTTTCTGCGGCGTGCACTTCATGGGCGAGACGGCCAAGATCCTCAGCCCCAATAAAAAGGTGGTAATCCCCGATCTGAATGCGGGATGCTCTCTGGCGGACTCGGCGCCTGCCGATAAATTTGCCGCATTCAAGGCGGAATATCCCGATCATATCGTGATCAGCTATATCAACTGCTCGGCGGAGATCAAGGCCTTGACGGACATCGTTTGTACTTCTTCGAATGCATTGCAGATCGTAGAAAGTTTGCCGAAAGATCAGAAGATCATTTTCGCGCCGGATGCGAACCTGGGTAGGTATGTTGCCCACAAAACCGGGCGTGATATGGTGCTTTGGGACGGCGCCTGCATTGTGCATATCGATATTTCAAGGGAGAAACTGGCCCAGCTTCGTGCGGAAAACCCGGACGCGCTCCTGATTGCCCACCCGGAATGCAAAGAGGATATTTTGAAGCAGGCGGATTTCGTGAGCTCGACAACGGGTTTGTTGAAATTCGTGAAGGAATCGAGTCATGATAAATTTATCGTTGCCACCGAGGCCGGTATTTTGCACAAAATGAAGCAGTCGGTGCCCGATAAGAAGCTGATTCCGGCTCCCGGCTCCGATAACAATACCTGCGCTTGCTCCGAATGCCCTTATATGAAAATGAATACCCTCGAAAAGGTCTATAATGCACTTTACTATGAGCAGCCGGAGATCTTTGTTCCCGAGGATATCCGCCTCAAAGCTTATGATTCCGTAGCGCGTATGCTGGAACTGAGCAAAGGCATCTGACACCAGACTTAACCCTATTCCTGAAATTATGCCCCAATTTGATTTTCTGATTATCGGTTCGGGAATTGCCGGACTAAGCTACGCAGCCAAATTAGCCCGCCATTTCGACGAATTGAAAGAAGAAGTTTCCATTGCCGTGATCACCAAGGTCCAGGCCGATGAAACCAATACCAAATATGCCCAGGGAGGCATTGCGGTGGTTTGGGCGGAGTCCGATTCGTTTGAAAAGCATATTCAGGACACGATGGATGCGGGGGATGAGGTCAATAAAAGGAATATTGTTGAGATTGTCGTACGGGAAGCTCCCGAACGTATTCAGGAACTGATCGACTACGGTACACGCTTTGATAAGGAAAAGGATGGGGATTATGATCTGGCGAAAGAAGGCGGGCACTCCGACCACCGTATCCTGCATTTCAAGGACATCACCGGCGCGGAAATCGAGCGTGCATTGCTGGAAGAGGTCAACCGCCACAAAAGCATCCAGATTTTTACCCATTATTATGCGGTAGAACTCATTACTCAGCACCATCTGGGCGAAACCGTTTACCGTTATCGTGAAGATATCAAATGCTTCGGCTCATACGTACTGAACCGCCGGACAGGCGAAGTGGAAAAGTTTTTGGCTAAAACCACCTTACTCGCAACCGGTGGCATCGGGAACATTTACCAGAGCACCACCAACCCGACCATCGCTACCGGAGACGGAATCGCGATGGCGTACCGCGCCAAAGGCATTTGCGACAACATGGAATTTATCCAGTTCCATCCCACGAGCTTCCACCAACCCGGCCAGAAACCTTCTTTCCTTATTTCAGAAGCAGTACGGGGTTTTGGAGGAGTATTGAAAAGGGCAGATGGCAGCACATTCATGGAAAACTACGACAGCCGCCTGTCACTGGCCCCGCGCGACATCGTAGCCCGTGCGATCGACTCCGAAATGAAGAAAAACGGTGTCGACCACGTCTACCTCGATGTCCGGCATTGCGATTACGAGAAGTTTGTAGAACATTTCCCGAATATCACCGAGTACTGTTTGCAGCAAGGCGTGGATGTGCGCAAAGACATGATTCCCGTCGTGCCCGCGCAGCATTACATGTGCGGGGGCGTGCGTGTGAATGAATGGGGCAAGACTAATATCGAGTTTTTGTATGCCGTAGGGGAATGTTCCTGCACTGGCCTGCACGGTTCAAACCGCCTTGCGTCAAATTCCCTGCTGGAAGCCGTGGTGTTTGGGCACCGGGCCTATGAAAGCACGGTTGCCAACTTTGAAAATGCGGTTATTCCTCAGAATATTCCCGAATGGGACGATTCGGGCACTACCCACCCGGAAGAGCAGGTCCTTGTAACCGAAATGACCCGCGAACTGAACAGCATTATGTCCAATTATGTGGGCATCGTGCGCACCGACCGCCGTCTGAAGCGTGCCTACGACCGGCTCGAACTCCTGCACCAGGAGCACGAAGATCTATACCGCGAATCCAAGGTTTCAGTGGCTATATGCGAGCTGCGCAACATGATCTCGGTTTCTTACCTGATCATTAAAATGGCAATGGCCCGACGCGAGAACATCGGGCTCCACTATAATGCCGATCACGTGTAAGTTCAGGGCTTAGGGCTTTGGGCGAGAATGTTCCGGCTCCGGCGGGTTACCGCCCGCTGCCACACGTTTTCTCCTACTTTCTGTCCGAGATGCGTTCCTTCCTCTACGCCATCACGGTAATGGATACCTCCATATACGCGGCTGATGGAAGCATCCCAATAAGCCTCTTCAAAAGATTTGAATGATTTGACGCCGTGGCCGTACTTTTTCTCGGTCGAGTCGGTGAAGGCCACATTGTTCCCGATCAAATGTGTGAGTACTACGCCGCATGCAGCTGAAATGGAGCTGTGGCCGCTGACGTACTCGGGGAATGCGGGGGTTTCCAGGAACGGGCGCCAGTTGGGGTCCCAGTTGTTGTTAATGACCGTTTCGGGCCGGATCCTGACCGTCCGGTATTTCTCGTCCCAGCAGGCTATGAATGCGTCATAAATGGAGAGTGCTCCCAACGTATATGCCTCAACCGATTGAATCAGGTCCAGTTTCTTATCCAATGCCACTGTTCTCACGATCGCCATCCAGTGACCGGCCGGGGTCATTTTTTTGTTGGCAAACATGGCGTGCCCCACGACATTGGTCACAAACGCATTGTCGTCCCAGAAGTAGGCAGTCGCTTTCTGGTCTTCCGTGAGGTTGTTGCCGACGTTATAAACCTCCATCGCGAGCTGCATGAATTTGCTGCTTTTAGCGAGGTCGTATTTTGCCGGTGGCGGGCAGCGGAACTGCGTCACCGAATCCATGGCAAAGCTCCTTACGGTATTCCACATAGGTTCGCACGCGTCCGCGTAGGCAGGCGGGGTAGGCACCCATGTACCCGGTTTGTTGGTCACCGTATAGCGATAACCGCGTATTTCTTTATAGTGGTCCTTGGCCGAATATGCCAGCACATGCTTCGCTACGGTGTCGCCGTATGCGATAGAGCGTTCATATACATCCTCAGGGATCCCCATTTCCTGAAATTGTTTGAAAAGCCCCTTTTCGTAGCTGTCCCACATGTTTCCGGAAAATGTCAGTGTCCTGCCCACGACGGTGAATGCCTTGATGCTCGCAAGCGGAAAGCAGTAGGCCAGTGCCGTATCGGGTTTTGGCGGTGAATTGAATTTAACTAGCTGGTTTCCAAGTGATTGGTAGTCTTTATAGCCGGGAGCAAGCGCTTCATAGGCAGCCAGGAACGAGTAACCGTATATGCGGCTGGCGACCGGCGGCTTGAATATGTCGTGAATAATGACATCGGTAAGGTGCGTAGCCGTTTCATGGAAAAACTTCGGATCGGCTGCTTTCGTATTGTATTCGCCGGGCGAGGACTCTTTTTTACACCCGTAAAAGAAGCAGATAAACAAGAGGGAGAGTAAACGGAACTTCATTCGATTTCGATGGGAATTTTTGTAACTGAAATGCTCTACGAATATAGCAAGAAATAGGAATTCGGTGATAATTCTGTATAAAAGAATGATTTATTGTAACTTATATATTACTACATCATAAAAAATGTTCGTTAGGTACTACTATTTATTGTTATTTTTTAAGAATGCATATTCATTAATCGGGAAACCTTTTTTTTGTTAAAAAATTAATATCTTTTTGTACAATCAAACGAGTAAATCATGCGCCAAGGTACTTCTCCTATATGTAACAGGAGTATTCATATGAGATTGTGTAAGATATACACTGTTTGGGATCCTGAACTCTGATCGATGAAAGTACTCACCCTAATCACTAAAATTACACTATGTAAAAAATTCTCCTAGCTACACTTTAATTCATCCGCCGCGGCAGATTTCCGGAATGGAAATCATTGCCCGACTCTACGTTCCGTGCTTATACGGTTAAGCAAACATTCTTACTATAAAAATTTAATCTAACTATTAATCTATGAGATTTTCTACTGGATGGACGCCTCGTGCTGTATCACGAAGTGTTTTTTCTCTTTGTCTGGCCCTGGTGACGGTCGTGGGTGCATTCGCCCAGAATACCATCAAGGGTAAGATCAAAGATGATCAGGGACAACCGCTGCCTGGCGTTAGCGTTGTCGTGAAGGGAACCACTGCAGGCACAGTAACAGATAATGAGGGGCTTTATACAGTGAACGCGGAAAAAAACGGCACGCTGGTCTACTCTTTTATCGGATACCTGACACAAGAGGTTTCTGTGGGCGGTAAAAGCATCATCGATGTGACCTTGCTCGCCGACACCAAAGCACTTGAAGAAGTGGTTGTAGTAGGTTATGGTACTGCCAAAAAGGCTACCCTCACCGGTTCGGTAACAGCTGTAAAAGGTGCTGAGCTCCAAAAGGCGCCTGCTGCCAACCTATCCAACACACTGGGTGGTCGTCTGCCTGGTATTTCGGCGGTACAATCAAGCGGTGAGCCTGGTTATGACGGTTCCGCAATCCGTATCCGCGGTACCAACTCGTTGGGTAACAGCAACGCGCTCATCGTAGTGGATGGTGTGCCTAACCGTTCCGGCGGTTTGGACCGTATCAACCCTGCCGATATTGAGAGTATCTCGGTACTGAAAGATGCTGCGGCCGCGATCTACGGTTCACGTGCGGGTAACGGGGTTATCCTCATCACAACCAAACGCGGAAAGTCGGGCAAACCACAACTTTCTTATGACATGAACCTGGGTGTCTCGCAACCGACCCGTACACCTGAAATGTCGAATGCAGCTGAATACGCTACGATCCGTAACGAATTGCAGATTTATGACAACCTGCCGGTAGGACAGTGGCAAGGTGCATTGCAAGGGTTTAATACCAACGGCTCATACACCAGAACGGATAATGGAAACGTGATCAACGCCGTGTTTAATCCGGATGACATGAAGAAATTCCGTGACGGATCGGATCCATTCCTGCACCCTAATACAGACTGGTATGGCTCCGTGATCCGTAAATGGGCTCCGCAGCAACGCCACAACCTGCAATTGACCGGTGGTAGCGAAAACATCAAATACCTTGCGTCGATTGGTCACATCAATCAGGATGGTTACTACGTGAACTCCGCGACGGGTTACAAGCAATATGACATGCGTCTGAACCTCGACACGAAGATCAACAAATATGTAACTGCAAACCTGGGTGTTACTTTGCGTGAAGAGTTCCGCCATTTCCCGAGCGGTGGAAACAGTGCCGGTGCGATCTTCCGTATGTTGATGCGCGGTAAACCAACCGAAATCGCGATCTGGCCGGACGGTCGTCCTGGTCCTGATATCGAGAACGGTCAGAACCCTGCGGTTATCACCACCAACACAACCGGTTATAACAACGACAGAAGAGACTACATCCAAACTAATGGTGGTCTGGAAATTCAGGTGCCAGGTGTACCGGGCTTGAAAATCAATGCGATGGCTGCGATCGATAAGCAACTACGTCGTCAGAAAAACTTCGAGACCCCATGGACATTGTATTTCTGGGACAAAAAAACCTACGAAGCTGATGGCAAAACACCGTTCCTGACCGGAACTGTACGTTCTACATTCAAAGACCCACGCCTGAGAGAAAGCTCTTCACAAGAATTGTCTATCCAGCTGACCGGCCAGGTTTCCTACGAAAAATCGATCGACGGTCACAATTTCAACGTAATGGCCGGTGCCCAACGTGAGAAAGTAGATGCAGACGGTTTCTTCGCATTCCGCCGCTACTTCATTTCACCGGCAGTTGACCAACTTTTCGCGGGTGGAACGGCTGAGCAGGATATGAACAACTTCGATCTGTACAGAAGAGCACGTTTGAGCTACTTCGGTCGTGCGGGTTACAACTTCAAGGAGAAATATCTGGCCGAATTCCTGTGGCGCGTCGACGGTTCCTATGTATTCCCGAAATAAGGCCGTTTCGGTTTCTTCCCGGGTGTATCGGCCGGATGGCGTATTTCGGAAGAAGGCTTCTGGAAAAACAACATTTCCCGCTACGTGAACAACGTGAAACTGCGCGGTTCATGGGGACAAATGGGTGCTGAGCCTTACTTCCTTGGAACAGAGACTTTGGCGGAATACCAGTATCTGTCGACAATGGGCTTCGGTTCCTACATCATCAATGATCAGGTGGCCAAAACATTGCTCGAAAGCCGCGTTGCCAACCCTACCTTCACCTGGGAGGTTGCAAACAACTCCAACTTCGGTATCGAAGGTACATTGTTCAACGACAAGCTTGCATTCGAGTTTGACTACTTCGTAAACAACCGTTCGAAAATTCTGATCCCGAAAGTAGGTTCTACACCATCTTCGGCTGGTATCGACGGCAAGCTTCCTCCTCAAAACTTGGGTAAGCTGCAAAACAAAGGATGGGAGTTCAAAGTTAGCTACGACGGAAATGCCGGTGACTTTACATATTCTGTAAGTGTGAATGGTGGTTATGCTAAAAACAAGATTACCTATTGGGATGAAACACCGGGTGCTCCTTCTTATCAGAGAACTACCGGAATGCCTTACAACTCGTTCCTTGTATACCAATTCGATGGTGCATTCAAGAGCCAGGAGGAAATCGATGCCAACAAGCTTGATTACAGCCCGATTACAGGTAACCTTCGCCCGGGTGACATGAAGTTCAAGGATGTCAATGGGGATGGTAAAATCAATGGTGACGACCGTATCCGTTCTGAAAAAGTACAACGCCCATGGTTTACCGGTGGTGCTTCGATCAACCTTGGTTACAAGCAATTCGATCTGGCTATGTTGTTCCAGGGAACGTTGGGAGGTCTTCAGATCGTAGGTCTGACAGAATCCGGTGATATTGGTAACTATCTGAAATACGACTTCGATCACCGCTGGACGATCGACAATCCGACCGACAAATACCCGCGTCTGACTAACCGTAACAACCGTTACTACACCAACACAGGTCAGGCAGGTATCAACAACTACTTCCTGAAAAGCAACAACTACCTGCGTTTGAAAAACATCGAACTGGGGTATAACCTGCCATCGGAAATCGGTTCGAAAATCGGTTTGAGCAACCTGAGAATCTATGTGAACGGATTGAACCTGCTGACTTTCGACAAAATCAAGGTATGGGATCCGGAAGCGACTACCAACAGTGGTCAGTACTATCCGCAGGCAAGAGTTGTTAGCGCAGGTGTACGTTTAGCATTTTAACGAATAAGAAATATGAAATTGAGATATAAAAGTCTATTGTTAATAGCATTGCTGGCCGGGGGACTTACGTCGTGCGATACAGACTTTCTGGATGTAACGCCGCCGACCGAAATCCCTACCGACGCGGTGTGGAAAGATGGGGCCTTGGCCGAAGGTTTTGTGACCGGGATCTATGCAGGTCTTCAGCAGGGAGGTTTCAGTGAGCAGATGCTCGCTTCACTTACCGATGAAGCCGTATTTACCCACACAGGCCGTAACATCAATACCGTGAATGAAGGTAGTTTGAGCCCTTCCAACCTCGGTTGGGTGGATGCGACCTACGGTTGGAGCCAGATGTTCCAGTATATCCGTGCATCCAACATCGCCCTTACAAACCTCACTACTGCGACGTTTACGGACGAAACATTGAAGGGGCGCCTGAAAGGTGAAGCGTACTTCATGCGTGCTTATTACTATCAGCAACTGGTGCGCTATTACGGTGCCGTGCCTATCATCAAGAAAGTGTATGCGCTGAACGAAGATTACTCCGTTTCCCGCAATACATTTGATGAATGTGTGAAGCAGATCGTAAGCGATGCCGACAGTGCTGCACTTTTGCTCGATGGTAAAACACTGGTAAAAGGCCGCGCTACAAAAGCTGCTGCGCTGGCGTTGAAAGCACGGATCCTGCTATATGCAGCGAGCGACTTGCATGACATACCGACTGCAAAGGCAAAATCGGCTGTGATCGCCGCTTTCCCTAATCCTGAATTCCTGGGATATACCTCGGGCGACCGCAAGGCTCGCTGGCAGGCTGCCCAGGCTGCAGCAAAAGCTGCCCTGGATGCAGGCGGTAGTGGTTATAAGTTGAACCTGACAGCTCCGGTAACCCAGGAGCAGGGTCGTCTCAACTATATTTCCGTTGCGATGGCTGGTGCCAGCGCCGACAAATCCCTCGACGCTTCGGCGAACGAGATTATTTTCGGACGCTATTTCACGCCAAGCCAGAACGAAGGTGCACGTCAGACCGGTTTGAATAACGGTCCTAACGGCTACCACAACTGGGCTGGTAACACGCCGATCGGAACGCTGGTGGATGATTACGAAATGATGGATGGCACACCGTTCTCATGGACAAATCCTACCCACAAAGCGAGCCCGTACGTGAACCGTGACCCACGTTTCTATGCAACCGTAATGTATGATGGCGCTACCTGGAAACCACGTCCTTCCGATGCGAAAGATCCCGCGAACCAGATCCAGACCGGTGCATATGACCTCCTGGATGACAAAGGCACATTGTTTAACCGCAAAGGACTGGATACCCGCAGCAGCTCTATCGAAGACTGGAACGGAAGCCGCACCGGTTATTACATGCGTAAGTTCATCGATCCGAACCCGTCGTTGTATGATAACACCGACCGTCAGAATATCCCCTGGCCGTTTCTCCGTGTGACGGAAAACGTATTCAACTATATCGAGGCAAGCATCGAAGTAGGCGAAGAAGCTGTTGCGCTGGAATGGCTGAACAAAATCCGTTTCCGTGCCGGTATGCCTGCATTGAAAGTATCGGGCGCTGCATTGAAGGAAGCTTATCGTCACGAAAAGCGCATTGAAATGGCTTACGAGGAGCAGCGTTACCACGACGCACGTCGCTGGATGGTCGCTCCGACTACTTTGGGCCGTTCTTTGCAGTACATCAACGTGATCGGTAAGTTCAAACCCGGCAAATCGATGAAGGAGCCATATCATTATGATCCAACGGTTTACGACTATACTTATACTCCGGTAGAAGAGAAGTCGCACGAAAACCGTACCTGGGTCGATAAGATGTATTTCCGTCCGTTCAGCCGCGATGAAATCAACCGTAACGCAAAACTGGTACAAAACCCGGGTTACGATAAATAGTTATATTTTATTGACTAATTTTACAGAAACTATGCCTTGGCTTACAAGGCATAGTTTCTTTTTTTACTCCTTCAAAACTCTTCATTCCTGTCATGAAGCAAATATGGCCCTGGAAAGCAGGCAGCATTGTTCTGATCGCTGGATTGGTACTTTCCGGTTGTGACAAATCCTCCGATTCCAAAGAAGAAAAGAAAGTCCCCGACGGCCCGAAGCTCTTCACATTACTGAGGCCCGAACAAACGAAAGTAGATTTCTCCAATACATTGACCGAGGGCTTAAACACCAATGTTCTGATGTATGAATACTTCTATAATGGCGGGGGAGTAGCAGTGGGCGACCTGAATGGTGACGGACTAGACGATATTTACTTCACAGGTAACATGGTGCCCAACAAGCTTTACCTGAACAAGGGTAAGATGGCTTTTGAGGACATTACGGCCGTCGCGCAGGTAGGGGGGCGCGAGCGCCCGTGGAAGACCGGCGTCACAATGGCCGATGTAAATGGGGATGGTAAACTGGATATTTACGTTTGCTACTCCGGCGCGGTTTCGCCCGAGAGCCTGAAAGACCAGCTGTTCATCAACAAAGGCAACAATGCGCAGGGCGTTCCGCAGTTTGAAGAAATGGCGGAGCAATATGGCCTGGGCGTTTCAAGTAATAGCACACAAGCAGCATTCTTCGATTTTGATAAAGACGGGGACCTGGATATGTTCCTGCTTAACCATAATCCCAAGGCCCTACCGATCCTCGATGAGGCAAGCACAGCGGATATTCTCCGTAAGGAAGACCCCGTTACCGGTGTAAGGTTGTTCCGCAACGACCCGCAAAACGGCGTACCGCATTTTACAGATATTACTAAAAAAGCGGGCATTCACAGCTCGCAACTGACCTACGGACTAGGCATTGGTATCGCTGATATCAACCAGGACGGCTGGCAGGACATGTACATATCCAACGACTACTCCGTCCCCGATTTTTTATATATCAACAATGGCAACGGCACCTTCACCGACGTGCTCGAAGCCAGCATCGGTCACACGTCGCATTCTTCGATGGGTAACGACATTGCCGATTTTAACAACGATGGCCTGCCGGATATTTTTACGCTCGATATGCTTCCCGAGGACAACCGTCGCCAGAAGCTGCTGACGGGTCTCGATAATTATGAGTTGTTTGATTTTAATGTGAAAATGGGCTTTCATCATCAGTATATGCGCAATATGCTGCAACTGAACGAAGGCTTGGGCAAAGGTACCAGGCAGCCGGTTTTCTCCGAAATTGGACAGCTTTCCGGCGTTTCCAATACCGATTGGAGTTGGGCGTCACTGTTTGCCGATTATGATAACGACGGATGGAAAGACCTTTTCATCACAAACGGGAACCTGCGCGACTTTACGAATATGGATTTTGTGAAGTTCATGGGCGACCATTTAAAACGCATTGAAGGACAAGTTAAGCGGGAAGACGTGCTGCAACTGGTGTACCAGATGCCTTCTTCCAATATGAAGAACTATCTTTTTCAAAACAAAAAGGACCTGACATTCGCCAACGTAGCCGACAACTGGGGCCTGGGGGAAATCTCCAACTCCGGCGGCGCAGCCTACGCAGACCTTGATAACGACGGCGACCTCGACCTTGTCGTGAACAATATCAACAAGCCCGCGTTCATTTATCAGAATGACGGCGAGAAGCTCTTGAAGCATAATTACCTCAAAGTAAAACTCGCCGGAGCCGGTCAGAACACGCTCGGGCTTGGCGCGAAAGTGACGATTTATCAGAAAGGCCAACAACAATACCTCGAACAAATGCCGACCCGCGGTTACCAGTCGAGTGTGTCGCCGGTGCTGCATTTCGGATTGGGTAAAGACGGAGGCGTCGATTCGCTGGTGGTAACCTGGCTGAACGGCAAGCAGGAGAAGGTGATTAGTCCCAAAACAAATGCAATATTGACGCTGTCCGAGGCAAATGCCAAAGAAAGAGTGCAGGCTGGCAAAGTCGTCACGCCATTGTTCGCCCCGGTTGCTTCGCCGATCGCCTTCAAGAGCCCGGCAGTGAAACTGAACGATTTTAAACGTCAGCCGCTGCTGATCAACCCGATTTCATTCTCTAATCCGTGCATGAGAAAAGGCGATGTGAATGGAGATGGTTTGGATGACGTATTTATCGGCGGTACGTCCGGCGAAGTAGCCAGATTGTACATCCAGCAAAAAAGCGGGGCGTTCAGTCCGAAAACGGTACCGGCATTTGAAGCAGATAAGCAAAGTGAGGATACCGATGCTTTGTTCTTTGACGCGAATGGCGACGGCGCGCAGGATATTTTCGTTGCCAGTGGCGGTTATGCGAGCTTCATGCCCGAAGATCCGTTGCTGCAAAGCCGGTTGTATATCAACGACGGTAAAGGCAATTTTACCAAAAGTGCCGGCGCATTGCCGACAATGCTTACGAGCGCGAGCTGCGTGCGCGCGGCGGATATCAATGGTGACGGCAAGCCCGATCTTTTCGTAGGCGGTCGCGTGATACCCGGGCGCTATCCCGAAACGCCGCGCAGCTACATTCTTATCAATGACGGCAAAGGAAAGTTCACCGATCAGACTGCTGCATTATCAAAAGAGCTGGAACGCATCGGCCTCGTTACCGACGCCGCATGGACGGATCTGAATGGCGACAAAAAGGCAGATCTGATCGTAGTAGGGGAATGGATGCCGGTGAGTGTTTTCATTAATACTAATGGTAAGCTGGAAAACAAAACGACCGAATATTTTGACAAGCCTTACAATGGCTGGTGGAACAAAATCCTCGTCGAAGACCTGAATGGCGATGGCAAGGACGACCTCGTGATTGGTAACATGGGCACCAATACCCAATGCAAAGCCAGCGACGCCGAGCCGGTGGAAATGGTTTACAAAGATTTCGACGACAATGGCTCGGTTGATCCGGTGATGAGCTTCTATATTCAGGGAAAGAGTTATCCCTATGTAACCCGCGACGAAATGCTGGATCAAATGAGCATTATGCGTACCCGCTTCCAGGATTACAAAAGTTACGCGGACCTGACTGTGAAAGAAATTTTCACGAAAGAAGAATTGGAAGGGGCGAAGGAGCTGAAAGCGACTTATCTGAAAACAGCCTATTTCGAAAGATCAGGAAACGGCAAATTCGCCGGGAAGGAACTGCCATTGCAGGTTCAGGTATCGCCGGTTTACACCATCACCTCACTTGACTATAATGGTGATGGAAAAAAAGACTTGCTGCTTTGCGGCAACGTCAGCAAGGCAAGACTCCGCTTCGGGAAATATGACGCCAATTACGGCATATTGCTGCAAGGTAATGGCAAAGGACAGTTCGAATATGTACATCAGGACAAATCGGGCTTTGGGCTGAAAGGAGATGTGAGAAGCGTGCTGCCGCTTGGTAATAAGTTGTTGTTCGGAATTAATCAAAAGGAAATAAAAGCATATCAAATTGGCAAAGTTCAATAACCTCCTTCTGGCAGTGCTGTTGGCCGTCATGTGGACGGCCTGCAAAAAAAGTGAATCTAAAAAGGAGATCGATCCGACTGTAATAGGGCAGATAACGTTGCAAATGACCGATGTAATGGTGCATGACGTAACGAACCCGCCGCTTGGGGCCCGGTTCTATTCCTACGCCTGTCTGGCCGGCTATGAAGTCGTGGCTCAGAACGATAAAGCATACCCCAGTATGCATGGTGTACTGAATGATTTTCCGGAAGTCGAAAAGCCCAGGGTAGCGGAATATTCCTACCAGCTGGCGGCGGCGTTGGCGATCCTTGAAACCGCAAAGAAAATGCAGCCTTCCGGGGGCGTGTTGCTTAAAAAGTACCAGCAAAGCCTGGTCGATTCCTGCAAGAAAACCGGGTTTACTGAAGAAGTGATAGCGGGCTCGCAGGAATATGCGCTGGCAGTCAGCAAGCAGATTTTAAAGTATGCCAAAGCAGACCGTTACAACAAGATCAGCAACTTCCCGAGGTATGAGCCGCATGGTGGTCCGGGAACCTGGTACCCGACGCCTCCCGGCTATTTTCCGCCGGTAGAGCCCTATTTCAAAACGGTGCGGCCATTCACACTGGATTCGGCTTCGCAGTTCCGCCCGGCACCGCCAGTTGCATTTTCGGAAGCGAAAGACTCGGAGTTTTACAAACTCATGAAACGCAATTACGACGATACGAAAGAGCAGGAACACCGGGTCATCGCAGCGTTTTGGGATTGCAATCCTTTTGCACTGGAAAATAAAGGTCATTTGTTGGTAGGGATGAAGAAAATCTCCCCCGGCGCACACTGGATGGGCATTACCGACATTGCCTGCCGAAAAGCCAAAACCGATTTTTCAAAGACAATGCTCATCAATACCTCGGTGGCGATCGGCCTCATGGATGGTTTCATGGCATGTTGGGACGAAAAATACCGCAGCAACCGCATCCGCCCCGAAACGGCGATCCGGAAGTACATAGACCCGACCTGGAAGCCATTCCTGCAAACTCCGCCATTTCCTGAGTACCTGAGCGGCCACTCGGTCATATCGACAGCGGCGGCGGTTATTCTCACTCACTATTTCGGGGATAATTTTGCTTATACCGACACGGTCGAGGAGCGTTTCAATCTCAAAGCCCGCCCATTCAAATCGTTCCTCGCAGCTTCGGAAGAATCCGGAATGTCGCGGTTTTATGGCGGTATCCACTTCATGGACGCGATCGAGCACGGACAGAAGCAAGGGCAGCAGGTTGGCGAATGGGTGGTCAGAAAGCTTGAAAATAAGGCTGTGGCGTCAGGGAAGTAGGATTTGCGGATCCCTAAGCAATGTCTGTGTGAACCTGTAACCCACCTCAAACAACTGATCAGCCTTCCGGAAATCGAAAATACTGAACCGGCTCAATGCAGGTGGCTCGATCAGGAGGTGGCATTTCGCGAACCGGGCCTTGGTTTTGGTGTGCATGGCCAGAATGAGGCTGCGGTAGACGATCTCGGTCGTCCGTTTCAGTGGTTTATCCAAATTAAAGGGGTTGCAATGGCTCCCAATGATATAATCAGCCTCGTCGAGCACCGGTTCGACGGGCAGGTTGTTCAAAACACCTCCATCTACCAGGTCGTGGCCATGATAGCGCATCGGACTGAAAAGCCCGGGAATGCAGCAGGACGCCAGGACGGGCAATGCCAGTTCTCCGCTTTGGAAACGCACTTCTTCTCCCAAAACTATATCGGTAGCGGTCACTATCAGCGCTGTTTTTAGTGATTCAAATGTATTTTCAGGAATGAATTTGCGGAAAACGTCCTCCATTTTCCGCATATGCAATAACCCATTAGTGCCGATTCCAAACCTTAAATAGGGGTAAAAACTCGTATCCCGAATGATTTTGAGAATATCGGCGGGCTCATAACCATGCGCGAGCAATGCGCCCACGAACGCCCCCGAACTCGTCGCGCTGATCACATCCGGCCGTACGCCACGCTCCCACAGCGCCTGCGCCACACCCACATGCGCGATCCCGCGCGCCCCCCCGCCTGAGAGGATTAGTGCTGTTTTCATTGGTTAGAGAAAATCAACCAAAGCCCCACGCTCCCGAATCCTGATTCCCTTCTCTGTATGCTCAACAACCGCAGCCTCATAAACAGGATCATGCTCGAAAAGCAATATGCATTTTTCGTCAACAGCTTGTTGGAGGACGCTTTGTTTTTCTTCCATCGTTTGGAGCGGGCGCATGTCGTAACTCATAAGCCAGGGGATCGGTATGTGGTGCGACGAAGGAAAGAGGTCGGCGCAATAGATGATCTTCTGGTTTTTGTATTGGATAACGGGCAGCATCATCTGCTCGGTATGGCCGTCCACGTTGATGAGGCTGATACCTGCAAATGGAGACTGGCCGTCTTCAATAAACCGCAATTGCCCCGATTCCTGCAAGGGAAGTATATTTTCTTTTAGAAAAGAGGCCTTTTCACGCGGATTAGGGGTGGCAGCCCATAGCCAATGCGCTTCGTTCGACCAATATGTGGCGTTTGCGAAGGTAGGTTCGAGACGGGAGCCATCGCGGCTGAACTGCACTGCACCGCCGACGTGGTCGAAATGGAGGTGGGTAAGGAGCACGTCGGTAATGTCGGCAGGGCTGAAACCTTTTTCGGCGATGGACGAATGCAATGTTGCTTCGCCGTGGAGGTCATAATGGCCGAAAAATTTGTCGTCCTGTTTGTTGCCCATCCCGGTGTCGACCAGTATCAGTTTTTCGCCGTCCTCGATCAGCAGGCACCGCATAGCCCAGGAGCATAGGTTTTTCTCATCGGCCGGATTGTGTTTGTTCCACAATACTTTCGGGACCACGCCGAACATCGCCCCGCCATCGAGCTTGAAAAAACCGGTGTCGATGATATGGATTTTCATAGGGTTTTTGGGATTTTAATCGTCTAATTCAGTGGAATATGAACATTCTATCGACCTAACATACCATAATTTTTTCGATCTTCCGCCCTCAATAGATAACAAGCCTAACCATGCGCGTACCGTTCCTCCCAGTCAGTTTTATGTTATTGTCGACGTTTTTTGTTGATAATCAATCCTATGCACAGAAAATGCCCGTCGACTATGTGGCAACGATGATCGGTACCGCACCGTCGGCAACGGAAAGTGCGAAAGCACACAGCGAGGCTGGGAGCGAGCTGAAAGGGCAGACAATCCCTGCCGTGGGCGTTCCGAATGGCATGACGCAATGGACGCCGCAAACGCGCGCGACGGAAACCAAATGCATTGCGCCGTTTTACTACAACGACAATAAATTTCAGGGATTTCGGGGCACACATTGGCTCAATGGTTCCTGCGTGCAGGATTATGGTTCACTCACGGTAATGCCGCTGTCGGGTGAGCTCATTACCGATCCCCAAAAAAGGGCCAGCGTGTTCAGCCACGAAAAGGAGCAGAGCACGCCGGACTATTATGGGGTGTGGTTGCAGGATCATCAGATCAATGCGGAAGTGACCGCCCTGGCGCGGACAGCCATCATGCGCTTCAAGTTCGGGAGCGGCGAGGAATCTTTTATCATTATCGAGCCGAATAGCGATGAAGGCGAAGGTTTTGTGGAAGTGCTTCGCGAGCGTGGAGAGATTGTGGGGTACAATCCGGTTCACCGCATTTACCAGGGCTCAGGCCAGCCGGCGGGCATTAGCGGCTATTTTGTAATGAAGTTCGATAAAAAAATTATGCAGTCGGGCGTGTGGCTGGGCGATACCATCACACCGATGGGAAGAATACTTACCGGCAAAGGAAACCGGGAAAGACTGGGCGCGTATGTGGGTTTCGGAGATGAGAAGCAGGTGGTCACCGTCCGCGTAGGCACGTCATTTACAAGCATCGAGGGTGCGCGTGCAAATCTAGAAAAAGAATTGGGCACAAAAACATTCGAGGCTGTCCGGAAATCATCGCATGATGCTTGGAATGAAGCATTGGGGAAGGTTCAGGTTACCGGTAGTGAAAATGACAAGGTGCTTTTTTATAGCGCATTATACAGGACTAAGCTGTCGCCAAGGCTATTTTCGGATGTTGACGGCAGCTATCCCTCTTTTGCGGGCGGTACCCCGCTGCAAAAGGCCGAAGGTTTCGATTATTATTGCGATTTCAGCATGTGGGACAGCTTCCGGGCGGCGATGCCGCTGGAAATAATGCTCGCACCCAAACGTGCCGGGGATATGATGCAATCGCTGGTGAAAAAGGCTGAGCAGGGTGGCTGGATGCCCATTTTTCCCTGCTGGAACCACTACACGGCGGCGATGGTAGGCGATCACGCCTTGTCGGTGATCGCAGATGCTTATGCGAAGAACGTCCGGAACTTTGACGTGAACAGCGCCTACAACTTCCTGCGTAAAAATGCCTTCGAGGTGAATACCAATGTCAAAAGCTATGAAGCAGGACAGGGCCGTCGGGCGTTGAAATCCTATTTGCAATATGGTTATGTGCCGTTGGAGGATAGCGTATGGCAGGCATTTCATAAGCGCGAGCAGGTGTCACGGACGCTCGAATACGCGTACGACGACTTTTGCCTATCTACTCTCGCCAGTGCCCTGGGTAGAAAGGAAGACGCCGGCGAGCTCCGCAACAGGGCGCTCAACTACCGGCACGTGATCGATCCGTCGACAGGCTATGCGCGTGGACGATATGCCGACGGAAGCTGGATTGCCAATTTTGACCCGTTTGCCAAACGCGCCAGCTTCATTACGGAAGGCTCTCCGGCGCAATACACCTGGTTTGTACCGCAGGATGTGGCGGGGCTTGAAAAAATCATGGGCGGGAAGAGCCGTTTCACTGCCAAGCTCGATACATTGTTCGATCAGGGGCATTATTGGCATGGCAACGAGCCTAACCATCAGATTGCTTATCTCTATGCATTTGCCGGCCAGCCGTGGAAAACGCAGCAATGGGCGCGGACCATCATCCGGAGTGAATATGACACCAGCGTGGGAGGACTGAGCGGTAATGAAGACGGTGGGCAGATGTCGGCCTGGCTTGCATTCAGTATGATGGGCTTTTACCCGGTAGCGCCGGGAACGGACCAATATGTACTGGGAAGTCCGGTTTTTGAAGAAATTTCAATAGAAACCGGCAAGAACCGGAAGTTTACTGTTAAGGCAAAAGGCGTATCCGACAGTGCACGATACATTCAATCCGCGACGCTGAATGGCAAGCCTTTCACCCGGACCTTTCTTACCCATGGCGAACTCCTGAAAGGCGGTACATTGGTATTGCAAATGGGGGATAAGCCCAATAAGCAATGGGGTACGCAGGAAGCCGATATGCCTTTTTCACTTTCTAAAAACTGATTTGCATTGTCGGCGGAGTTTGAGGAGTGAAAATTGTGTCTCAAAAAAGAATGTTTTGATATTTTTTAATACTACAATATAAAATTTGCATTCATAGCGGTTGGTGGCTAAATTCCACAATTCCATTACTTTCACTCCCAACCCAATGAACCGCAGAAATTTCTTTGAAAAGGCCATTCCAGCCAGCTTCGCATTAGGTGCAGTAGCAACATCCTGTGCGCCGAGAGCCGAATTGAGGTACCCCGACAAACATTTTCACATCAGCCGGGGTTATCACCAGATTCCTAAATTACGCCTCTCAATGGACCGCATTGTGAAGGAAACCGTGGGTTTACGTCCGTTCCGTGCCTCGGGGCCGAGGCTGGATGTGGAGCAACTTGGCAACAAGACGATCGTTCACAACTATGGCCATGGCGGCAGCGGGTGGTCGTTGTCGTGGGGGACGGGGAATATTGCGCGGAAGAATGTGCTGGCTACGGGTGAGAAGAAGATAGCTGTGCTGGGCTGCGGAACGGTAGGGATAGCGACGTCGCGGCTGTTGCAGGAAAGCGGCTGCGAGGTGACCATTTACACCAAAGATGTACCGCCCAATGTGACCAGTAACCTGGCTACCGGCACCTGGTCGCCGGCGTCGAGAGTGTGTGACAAAAAGGTTGCAAAACCTGAATTTCAGGCAATATGGGAAGAGGCGACCCGGTTCTCGTTCCGCAGGTTCCAGTTTCTGTTAGGTATGAATGACATCGCCTGCTGGGCGGAGGAATATGGCGTTTTTAAGCAGGAGCCGGTTTATACGCCCGGCGCAGGCGGCGAGGATTTTGAAATACATGGCCTGCTACCCGAGCGGGTACGGCTGGAAAAGAAGGAACACCCGTTCAAAGCCGACCACGTAACGCGCCGGACCAATATCATGTTCAATATCCCCACGTACCTGCGGCACCAGTTGCAGGATTTCACGATGTTCGGCGGAAAGGTGAAAATTCATGAGATCAAAAAACTGGAAGACATCGATGCATTGCCCGAAAAGGTGATTGTGAATTGCATGGGGCTGGGCGCGAAGCCCGTATTCAACGACAACGAGCTGACGCCTGTATCAGGACAGCTTTCCTGCCTGATTCCCCAGGGCGATATCAATTACAAGTTGTATACGCAGGGCGCCAATTTCATTGCCCGGAAAGATGGCATCTACATTGGCAGCAATGGCATTGTAGGCAATTGGGACACGACGCCGAGCAAGGAGCAGACTGAGAAAACCGTCGGGATACTGATGAAACTGATGGAAGAAATGAAGGGATAAACGACCGTCAGCAGAGTCGAAGGCGTCTTGGATGGAAGCCTTCGACTTCGCTGACAATCACTGGCGGTGGAAGCTTTGGCCTACAAATTTCATCACCTCGGGCAATGCCGTGCGCCAGTACGTCCAGGTGTGCCCGCCGTCGCGTACGCGAAACTCGTGAGGAATGGCTTTGTCGGTCATGGCGGCATGGAGGTTCATATTGCCTTTGATCAGGAAATCGTCATCACCGCAATCGATGTAATATTTGACGGTTTTGAGTTTATCTACCGGCGTAGTTTCAATTATTTTCAGGATAGAGTTTTTATACCAGTTCTCTGTAAGCCTGTCTTTACCGGACGTTGCTTTGCCAAATAATCCGCCTAGCAAGCCGTCATAACGCTCTGCAGGCATGTTGGAAATTTCGTCATCCGACCAGAATGCACCGCTCAATGGCGCTGCCGCGGCGAACAGATCGGGATGCTTGGTAGCCATGATCATCGTTCCGTAGCCACCCATCGAAAGTCCCGCAACCGCCCTGAATTCCTTTTTCGCCCGCACACGGTAGCCCGACTCGATATGGGGGATCAGTTCCGTTACGAAAAAATCCTCGTATTTGGCTTTGCCGTCTGCGCTGTTGATGTAGAAGGTAACACCGGCGTCGGGCATGACGATGATCATCGCAGGGGCATCGCCGTCTGCAATCGCTTTGTCGGCAATGTGTTGTACTTCACCGAATTGCGTCCATCCGGTTTCGTCGTCCGAATAACCGTGGAGCAGGTAGAGCACCGGATAGCTGCGGTTGGTTTTGTCGTAATCGGCCGGGAGGTAAATGTTGTACTTGATCTCCTTGCCCATTGCCTTGCTGTTGATTTTCAGGCTTTCCTTTACCAACCCTTGCTGGGCCATGGTTTGGAGGGAGATGAAGAAGAAAATGAGGGATGTAATTTTTTTCATACGCACTTTTAAGGTTTACTATTAAAGCTTGCACACCCGCAAATCCTACCGCTATTCATCTTTGAGAAGGTAACGCCGGCGGATTTCGTTGATCAGGAATTTTTTATGGGCGGTGAAACTTTCCGGATGCATGGTTTCGAAAAGACCGCTCCATTCCTGGTAGCGCAAAACATCGCCTTTCTTGAACCTCCCTGCATCTATTTTTTTTGATTTCAGATATTCTTCGAATTCCATGCTGCTTGATTTTGCTTGCAATATACCCGTTTAAAGTAAGCAATGCCTGCCCGGAAATCAGCTTTAAGCATTAATTTGGCGTGAAATCGCAATAAATACCCCATGAATGTTTTTGAAATGAAAATAGACCTCCGCAGCGACACCATTACCAGGCCTACCCGCGAAATGCAAGAAGCGATGTGGTCGGCCGAAGTGGGCGACGACGTTTTTGGTGACGATCCCACGGTGAATGCATTGCAGGAAAAGGCCGCGAAACTCTTCGGAATGGAAGACGCGCTTTTTTGCCCCTCCGGCACCATGACCAACCAGCTTGCTATCCGTGTCCACACTCGCCCGGGCAGCGACGTGATCTGCGATAAGCACTCGCATATTTATCTGTACGAAGGCGGAGGCATTATGCTCAATTCTTTTTCATCCGTAAAACTGCTCGATGGCGACCGCGGAAGGCTGTCGGCGCAGCAGGTCATCGAAGCGATCAGCCCCGAGAACGATGTCCATTCGACGGTAACCAGGCTCGTCTCGCTGGAAAATACGATGAACAAGGGAGGTGGCAGTTACTACGATTTTAAAGAAATTGAAGCGATCCGCGACGTTTGTCGGGAACGTGATATCCCTTTGCACCTGGATGGCGCAAGGCTTTTCAATGCACTGGTCGAAACCGGCGAGACACCCGTGCAATACGGGCAAGCCTTTGACAGCATCAGCATATGTCTTTCCAAAGGCCTGGGCTGCCCGGTCGGGTCACTTTTGCTTGGCACCAGCGAAATGATCCGTGAAGCACGCCGTTTCCGGAAAGTAATGGGCGGTGGCTGGCGACAGGCAGGGTTCCTTGCGGCGGCGGGCATTTACGCGCTCGATCATCATGTAGAGCGGTTGAAGGAAGATCACAGCCGTGCCAGAGCAATAGGGGAACTATTTGCGGCAAGGGCCGACGTCGCCGAAGTGTTTCCGGTTGATACCAACATTGTCATAATCAGGCTGAACGACGGTATTCAGGAAAAGGAATATGTAAGCCGCCTTGCCGAAGCCGGAATCCTGGCTGTTACTTTCGGCAAGGGGTTGGTTAGGTTCGTAACACATCTTGATTTTACCGACGATCAGCTCGAAACCATGCGTGGCAGACTGAAAGCCTTTTAAACATCCGGTATCATTTCCTCGTATTCATATTCGGAATTGGGCCCCTGGTAAATCACCTTCATGCCTGTGAGGTCGGCTACGTATGTGTGTATGCCCGCGGCGCCGATCTCACGCAAGAACGTCGGGTAATCGGTTATGCCCTCCTGAGTACGTTTGATAGCCGCCTTTACCTCTTCCAGTTCGAAAGTCTCAGCGCATTCAAACTCGGGCAAGTCCCCGGCTATGATGAGTTTGTCGCCATTAACGGACGTATAGGTACGTTTGCGGTTTTTTACCTTCACTTCATAGTTGTCGACCCCGATGGCTTTCAGGTTCTTGACAAATTGGGGGTATGGCTGGCCGGCAGACCGTTGCTCGGCTGATTCAATGAGTTCTTCGGTCAGTTCGATCATTTCCATGGTTGGTTCACTTTTACGAAAAATGTTGCTTCGCCCAAAGCCAAAGCAACATTTACCTTAGGTTAATAATATCAGGCAAATCAATGGGCCATATCGTCGTCTTCCGGGTGATGGACGATCAGCGAGCTTCGGGTATCCAGTTTTCTGATCATTTCATTGGACATCGCGTCGGCATAGACGCCGTAGCTGCTCACAAGCGTTCCTTTTAATCCGTCTTTCGACTCGATAGCATATAAAATCGACATATCCGACGGGTTGGTCATACCTTCGAAACGGTATACCTGCACGATGTCGAAATCCTCGGGTGATAATGTCAGGCAAATGCCTTCGTCTTTATGTACTTCCAGGGCATGGGCCGTGAGGTTAAAATCATAGGTATAGCCTTGCTCCTGTAAATCTTCCAGCGTTTCGATGAGCGTATCGGGCTCAGTCATGTTTTTGTTGGATGGATGGGGTTTCTTAACCTTGTCCTGGCCTGGTCCTTGCAAGTCCATAGTAGTTTATGTTAAGATTGATGATCTGATTGATTCAACAACTGATAGCGGGTAGATCATCACAAGGGAAAAAAGTATGCCTTGCTGAACAGCCGTTTTTCGCTATGAAATGGTAATCAGACGATGTACATATTGAGGTAGTTTGACCTCAATATGCCAGAATTTGTAGAACCGGAATAGGAGGTAAATCAGATTATTTGGGACGATATATCAATTGCCCCGCATTGTACGCCGCGAAACATCCCAGTCCGCCCTCGATGTTGGTATAGATCAGCGACGGCTCCACAAACGGGTTATCCGAATCGCCACGCGTTTGTACCGAGCGGTGGTATTTGAAATAATGCTCGTCGGTATTGTACACTTCCATCGTGACCGATATGATTTTACTTTTGGGAAAGGAAAGGTACGCCGTGCCGTCGCCGGCAGTGTAACTAAGCGGTTTGGGTAGCTTTACCCGGCCGATCGGTGAATTGAAATCGGTTCCGTCCAGATTCACGTCGTTGCGGAAGTCGTTCCTGCCTATCGCGTCGTCCCAGTTGAAATTGAACCGGTTACGGACCCTTTTTTCTATGAGTTGGCCCTGATTGGAAGTGACACCTTCCGGCACGCTGTATTCCAGGTCGAGCGATGCACGCACCCGATAATAGTTGGCCTGCCCGGCAATGTCGTTCCACGTGTACTTAACGGTTAACGAAGTATCCCGAGCCGAAATATCACCGGAAGAGGAGGTGTCAATTTCATACGTTTTCGGGACCACCGCCGTCGCAGGAACGGTGCAACTCGCGCTTACCGAGCGCACTCCATTGGTTACCGACAGGAAATAGGTTTTCCCCGGTAAAATGCTGAGGGCTGATTTATCGATGGAATAGAGCTGGTTCGTGGTGTCAAATGGAATGACGATTTCCCGGCTTCCGTCGGACAGTTTCACGATCGCATTAGGGATTACACCGCCTTTCAGATCCGGCTCGGTGAAAAGCGGGATGGATTCTGTCACCACCACATTGATACGGGTGGCCTGCGGTGAAATAAAGCACTGCACCACCAGCTTCGATTCTACGTGGGGAAGGTTGGACTGATCAACATCCGTGACAAGCGATTCGCATGCCGCCAGGAATAATATCAGGAACAGGAAAACGATATATCTCGGAAACATAAGCCGCTTTTAGAATTTAAAGTTGTAGCTGAAATAGGGCAATACCGGAAACAGCGAATAGCGTTTCAGCGTGTATTTGGGAACCGGTGTGGCGGGCGTTACATTGGGAAGAATGACTATTTCCTCGTCGATATTGTAAAAGAAAGGGTTTCTGCGGTTGTAAGCATTGTAAACCCCGAACTCCCAGGTGCGCTCATGCCGCTTTTTCTTTTTGTGGAATTGAACTGCGATGTCCATCCTGTGGAATGGCTCGGCACGGTAGCTGTTTTTCTGGCCATATTCGCTGACCGTCGGGCCAAACCAGTTGATCGCAGGCTTGCCGTCGGAAGTGAGACGGGTTACGAAGTTATCCGTCGCCGCCCGATAGCTCGATACGGGGAGCGTCAATGCATTGCCGGTGCCGTACACCCACGTGGCCGATAGCGTAATTCTTTTGCTTAGTTCGTAAATTCCTACCACCGAGAGGTCGTGGCGGCGGTCGTAACGCGGGAAGAATGTTTCGCCAAAATTCAGTTCCGGGAATTTCCAATAGGTCCACGACAATGTATAACCGATCCAGCCGGAGAACCGGCCGGTTTTCTTCTGAACCAGAAATTCACCGCCATACGACCATCCTTTGCCCGAAGTTACATTATCCTCCCAGCTGAGTTCATTGGCATTCTCACCGTTGATACTGAGGAACGACGATCCTTCCTTGTAATTCAGGATGTTGTTCATTTTTTTATAGTAACCTTCGAGCGTGACAGTGAGCGCAGGGCGTTCGAAGTCTTTGGCAAAACCCGCCGCTATTTGTTCGGATTGCTGAGGCGCGACGCGGGCGGTAGTGGGTACCCAGAGGTCGGTAGGCAAACCGAGGCCGGTATTGGAAAGCAAATGTACATACTGGTTCATCCGCGCATAGGAGGCCTTGAATGAAAGGTTCTCGGCTAGGCGCAATGCCGCTGAAATACGCGGCTCGGGGCGGACGTAGGTTTTAACCTCCGTCTGAAATGTACTTACCCTTAGCCCCGCATTAACTTTCAATGCATCCATTGCTTGCCAGGTATCTTCAATATAAAGCCCCGCTTCGAGTGAATAAACAGGTTTCACCGATCGCTCAATGGGATTAGTAATGAATGAGCCCGTGATTGCGATCGCGGACGGAATAAACTTGTGAAAAGTGGCCTGCCCCCCAAATTTCACCGCGTGCTTTGATGAGGGATAAAAGTCAAAATCTGTTTTCACGCCCAGATCGCGGATGCGTGAATCGTAGTCAAGACTGAACTCGTCGTCCAGGGAACCATCGCTATTCAACTCCTTGGAATAACTGGAAACCCCGAATTTAAAATTGCTGAAAATGAAGGAAGTATTGACAAACAGCTTCTGGTTCAAAACATGGTTCCAGCGCATGGTAGCCGTTGCATTGCCCCAATCGAGACCGGCCCGGGTTTCGGAAGTGCTGCTTTTTTCGTTAGCATGGAACTTGTCGCGGCCGAAATAGCCGCTGATGTACAATTTGTCCTTACTGCCAAGGTCGTAGTTCATCTTGGCATTCAGATCATAAAAGTAATAACCGGGCTTCACCTGGCTGTCGGCGCCCCGCTGCTCCCGGGCGATCAGCGGCTTTGCCAGGAAATCGATATATGTTCGCCGACCGGAAATCAGGAAGGAAGATTTGCCCTTCGAAATGGGCCCTTCCAGTGTTAACCGTGAAGAAATGAGACCTATTCCGCCCTCACCGTGCAGTTTCTCCTTGCTCCCTTCTTTCATATTCATTTCCAGTACCGACGACAGCCTGCCGCCGTATCGTGCCGGAAAGCCCCCTTTGGTCAGTTCCACACTTCTGAGCGCATCCGAATTGAAGATCGAGAAGAAACCAAAAAGGTGATTGGCATTATAAACCACGGCGTCGTCGAGGATAATGAGGTTCTGATCCGGCCCGCCGCCGCGTACATACAGGCCCGTCTGCCCCTCGGTACCCTTCTGCACGCCCGGCATGAGCTGCAAGACGCGTAACACGTCCTTTTCACCGAAGAATGCCGGTATTTTCTTCAGTTGCTGGATCGGGATTTCGACTTTGCTCATTTGCACCGTCCGGCTGACGTAATCCTCCTGCTTGCGCGCCGAAACGACCACTTCTTCGAGTTGTGTGATGGTGGGAAGGAGAATGTCCAGTTCGGTGTTCTTCCGGAGCGCGACTCGTTTCTGCTGTTTTTCATAACCCACAAAGGAAAACGACACGATGGCAGAGTCGGCAGCAGGCAATGTAAGGGAGTAAAACCCATAGGTATTCGTCACTGCACCGTGGGGTGTGTTATCGATATATACATTTACGCCTGGAAGCAGCTCCTGGCTCCCTTTTTCCCGCACAAAACCACTGATCGTAACGCGATCCTGAGCAAAAGAAATAATGTGGAAAAGGAAAAGAAAGGCCGTAAAAGTCAGTCGCATAGACGAAAGTGCGGGTTAGTTGGAGTAACGAGCCGGGTGGTGATCTAGTATGGAGCCATTATATTTGACCATGACGATATATACACCAAAACCGTTGCAGCGGATCAAAAAGAATGGCGGAATTCCCCTTTGTACCGGGAAATTCCGCCATTGCATTAGGTTGGTCAGGCTATTTTACACCTTTTACCCTCATTTTTAAACCATATACCGCCGTTTCCGCTGTGATAAACAGCATGTCGCGGTTTTTGCCGCCAAAGCATACATTGGCCGTCCAGCCCTTATGTACAGGGAAATGTGCGATTTGCGTGCCTGTTTTGTCAAAGATGGTGACGCCATCGCCGGTAGTGTAAAGGTTGCCTTCCTCGTCGAGGATCATGCCGTCGGAGCCTTTGGGTACGAACAACTGGCGGTTGGCCAGGGTGCCATCTTTCTGGATATCGTAGATGTAAGTTTTGTTATCTCCAATGTCGGCGACATAAAGCTTTTTGCCGTCCGCGGTTCCAATAATGCCATTGGGTTTTTTCAGCTTTTCATCCACGCGGGTGAATTTTTTGCGATCGGGGCTGAGGTAGTAAACATGCTGGCCGTCCTGCTGCATGGCGGGGTCGCGCTTCCAGTAATCACGTTTGTAGAGCGGATCGGTGAGGTAAATGCCACCTTTGGCGTCGATCCAGAGGTCGTTGGGGCCGTTGAGCAGCTTGCCTTCGTAATCTTTCACGAGCACCGTCGGATTGCCTTTTTTATCGAACGACCAAACCTGGTTTTCCTCGTCCGAGCATGCTACCAGATTCCCTTTTTTATCGAAATACATGCCATTGGCACGGCCTGCTTTGTCGGAAAACGTGCTGAATGCGCCCGTTTCGGCGTCCCAGCGGATGATTTTATTATTGGGCTGATCAGTGAAAAACACGTTGCCGTCTTTATCAGGCACGGGGCCTTCGGTGAATTTGTACCCATCACCCAGCTTCTCTAACTGTGCTCCGGGTGCAACGATTGATTTCGAATCCATGATTTGTGCGGATAGTAAAACGGGGAAAAACAGTACGGCGAGGCCAGCCAGCACCGGGATAATGGTCTTTGATTTTTGCATAATAAAACTGCGCCCGGTATTGCGTTTGGACCGGGTCAGTGTATTAAAGCCGGAATAGGGGGCGGCTTTACTGTCTTGGTGGTTGCGGCCATCGCAACTCGCGGGGCTCCATTAATGCCGGAAAGGCCGGGAAAAATGCGTCTGTTGCGATCGCCGGCACAGCATGTTCCTTCCCGAACCACTGCTCTATCCGGATCTTCGCGACGTGGATTGGCTTACTTTGGGCTGTGGTAAATGCTTCAAACTGATCTTTGGGAATTTGGTGGAAATAGCGGTCGAAGAAATCGCTCATCGCCCGCATTCGTTCATCTTCGCTTTCGATGATCCTGATCTTTCCGTATAGGATCACGCTTTGGTATTCACATCCGAAGTCGACGGCTTTGGGAGCAGTGTACAGCCTGCCGTATTTGTAAACCGAGACGCTTACCTTCTTCCCGTCGGTGATTTCCTCGCCTGCGTGACCGTGTTTGGAAAAATGGAAGACGATGTCGTTGTTCGCTTTATCGAAGTGATAAAACGCGACGTGGATTAAGGGATATCCCTCTTTCTCGATGGCGATGGAGCATGAAACCGAGTTGGTCAGAACTTCGTGAAGAAATGCAATGTCTGTTTCTTGCCGGTCTTTTCTGCGGACGGTTTGGGGATAGTCTCTCATGGCTGAATGGCGTTAGCCTCCCTAATCTAAAATCGGGGTTGGGAGTTCGGGAAGGTTTCAGGTCACTACGAGTTCCAGTTTCTTTCCCAGGCCAACTTCAAGAAGCCGATACAACGTAGATAGCTGAATATCGGATTGTCCATTTTCAATTCTCGAAATAAAACTCTTCTTTGCCCCGATCTTTTCCGCTAATTGTTCCTGTGTCATTTTGGCAAGTCTCCTTTCCTCGCGGATCATTTCACCAATCAAGAATGCTTTTGCTTTTATTTCGAAATCAACTCTGGAGGCGCTACCAGGGTTTCCGTAACGTGCCGTAAAATGCTCCTCAATTGTCGTAATATTTTTACTGTCAGTCATGTCCATCAGTTATTGAAGTATTCATTCATTAGCTTTTCCGCAAGTGTAATTTCTTTGGACGGTGTTTTTTGCGTTTTCTTTTGAAAGGCATTAAACAGTACAACGATCTTTTCTCTATCAAAACAGCAAAATATTCTGAATATGTTATTCCCTGCTTCGATCCGCAGTTCATAAAGGCCTTTCTGACCTTCGATATGTTTCAGGAATTTTTCTGGAATACGGTCTATATGAGTTAATAAGAATAGGACATAGTCAACTTTGCTCTTCGCAAATGGCGATAAGTTCTTAAAGAAATCATTGAAATAGTGTTTATAGAAAATTACTTCTCTGACTTTTTCCATAATGTATAGTGTGATGTGTAAAGTTAACTTAAAATGGAACAAAAGGCAACTGGCACTAATCAGTTGCCTTTCTGTTACACGCATAGTTCCATTACACCACTACCTTTTCCAGCAACCCATCCAGCCGCGCATAGGAATCTACCACCCCGCGCTCCATCCCGGATTGCACCATGCCATCGCGGTCTGCAACGGACTGGAATACAGACTGTACGGTGAGGCGTGTCCGGCCGCCGGGCAGGTCCTCAAAACGAGATGTTTCCAGTATGACGTGGCCTTTTTCAGGCAGGCCTTCAAATTCGAATGTCTGGATAATCCGCTCCGGCGCCGTGTGCTCGTGGCATACGCCGTGGAATGCAAATTCCATGGGGTTGCCGGGAATCGTGTTGATGAAGCGGTAGGAGCCGCCGGCATAGGGCTCGAATTTTTCATAACGCACGGTCATATTGTTCGGTCCCGCTGCCCATTGCGTGAGTAATTCCTCTTCGCTGAATGCGCGGAACACAATCTCGCGCGGCGCTTCGAATTCGCGGACAATGAAAAGCTCCTGTTTGCCTTTTTCTACAATGATTTTGGTCTCATTTTTGGTTGCCATGATGTTCGTTTTTTAAAGTGTTGATAATATTGTCGAGTTTGTCAAAACGTTCTTCCCACATTTTCCGGAACGGTTCGATCCAATCGGCTACCTCTGCCAGCTTTTTCGGCTGCACCGTGTAATAGCGTTCCCGCCCTTGCGGATTAAGATGCAGCAGGCCGCATTCGAGCAGGATTTGCATATGCTTCGAAATGGCCTGGCGGCTAACACCGAAGGATTCGGCCACTGCATTGGGCGTCATTGGTTTTTTCGCGATAAGGCCAATGATGTCCCGTCTGGTAGGGTCGGCTATGGCTTGAAAAACATCTCGTCTCATTTTGTTCTGATTAATTGCGCAATCGATCGGTTGCAAATTTATGTGCAATTAATCGGTTGCGCAATAGTTACGAGAAAAATATTTCAGGCTTCGAAATGTGTTTGCAGCAAAGCGTTGATTTTGGAGTGAAGTCAGTCGAGTTATTTTCCTGCCAGCATAATCTTAGCGCCACCTTTCCGGATAGACTCATAAACGGCGTCGACGACGATCATATCCTTCAATCCTTCTTCGCCGGTTACGTTCGGATCGGGTTTGTTGTTGAGGATAATGTCGGCAATGCCGTCCATTTGAAGTGTCTGGTGCGTTACCACAGGCTGATTCATCGGGCCAAGGTGGGTGCGACCTTTGATAGGCCCGTAGCCGAATGCAGGACTTAGTTCGGCAAAGCCCTTTTCGCCGATTACATACAAGCGTTCGTAATTATTGAATGCATAAGTGGTACCGCAGCTTGCCACAATGCCGCTGGGAAAGCCGAGCTGGAACATAATGGTTTCATCGACCTCCTTGAATTTGACAGGATCGGTTTTTGTCTCCTGAGCCGTTACCCAGATCGGCTCTTCCCCGGTCGCGTAACGTGCGCCGTTTAATGCGTATATGCCCACATCCATCATCGCGCCGCCTCCGGCGAGCGCCTTTTTCAGCCGCCATTGGTTCGGGTCGCCGGATTTGAAGCCCATATAATTGTTTACGTGCAGAATTTTGCCCAGCTCGCCGGCCTCACGCATGCGTATAAGCTCGCGGGTATGAGGCTCGAAATGCATCCGGTACCCGATGTAGAACTTCACGCCGGCTTTTTTGCAGGCGGCGATCATCTCCCGGGTTTGCTGCGCATTATCGGCAACCGGTTTTTCGCAAATCACATGCTTGCCGGCCGCGGCAATTTGCAGCACATGCTTGTGATGGAGAGAGTTTGGAGTGGTAATATAGACGATGTCGATATCCGGATTATCCCTGATCTTGCTGACAGTCTCGTAGTTATAAGTATTCTTCTCCGGGATATTGTATTTCTGTTTCCAGGTTTCCAGCTTCGAGGGCGTACCTGAAACAGCCCCTACGAGCGTTGCCATTTTGCAATCCTTCATAGCGTCGGCCACGCGGGTTGCGTAACTGCCCAATCCCATCAATGCGACCCGCAATTGTTTGTCGGCTTTGGGGCCGGGGTACATCTCACGCGCAGAGGCAGGGAGGTCGCTCAACGCCGTTGCGCCGACGCCCAATGTCAGTTTTTGCAGGAAATCTCGACGGGTATCCATATTAATGAGTGATTTTCAGTTGAATATACAAAAGGCAAAAAGTGGGCTATGCCGTTGATCTCCTTAGCATTTTGTAACTCATTTATTTGAAAGTGTGAGTTCTGCGACTTTGGCATTTGTGTTTTCAGCGGCAATTTGTTCGATTGTAGCGTTTACTTTTTGCACAATTTCCTTCGGAAGGCTCGTAATCAAAAGATGACCAAGGTCTATTTTGAGCAGTTTATGTATCAAGATCAAATCGCCGGTCGAAAAGGGGCGAACACCATTCAGTAACTCGGATGTGTACGACTTGCTGTGAGAGAGCAATGATGCGAGATCCTTTTGTTTCAAATTAAATTCTTTGAGTTTCCTCAAGATGAGCTTGCGGCGGCGTATAACAAAGTCCAGTTCAGCGAATGCCAGTTCTTCCGCCGCGTCACTTTCGGCGATCTGTTCTTTGGTCACCGCGTCGACATTTGACCAGTGTATTGTCTCGTAGTCGCGGATAAGCGTCCGGAGAGATTTGCGTATCGCGTTTAATGCAGGGGTCTTTTCACTTAACAGCCTTAACGAACGATCAGCCATCGAAGCCCGCTGGAATTCAATTTCAGAATTTATCCTGCCCTTGGTTATCAAACCATTGATATCCAACTCTTCTAATCTATCCAATGTTTCCTCCTGAGCCATTTTTCGATTGTGTTTTTGTTGTTTTTGAATGTCGAGACATATTCTTCGTGCCCTCCGGTCCAAACGACCGTTAAACTATTATCCACCGCCTCCAGATATATCAGCGTACGGTATGTGTGCATGTTGAAGAAATAAAAACCGGCATTATGCACTTTATCAGCATCTTGTCTGATTTCCAGGAGCCGACCGAATGTGTTTAACGAGCCATCTTCAAAATCATTGACCAATTGATCGATTGCCTGTACTAACCGTTTGTTGCTTAGGTTTTTACTCCTCAGTTTTACTAAGATATCCTTGCCATTAATCTCCATTGACGACAGTCTAATTTACAAAAGTTCTATTCAAAACAGAACTTTTTAGTGGTCGATTTTCTAACTATACGTAGCAATCGCCCGGAGGTAACACCTTAGTTTTTTAATGGCAACTATTAATTACCAATAAAAAAGCGGCACCTCCCGCATTGGGGAGGTGCCGCCTGGATACTATGTATTTGAACCTTAATTAACTGTCAGGATACGTTCTACTTTTTGATCGGCCAGTTCGAAAGTTTTCGATTGCACTTCGTTGCCGCTGATAATGTCCAGCTTGTATTTGCCGGGTTCCATGGCGTCGAGGTTCAAAGTGCGTCCGAATTTTTTGTGGTCTCTCGAAACTGTTTCGCGATATACCACCTTTCCTTCGGCGTCCCTGAGCATCAATGTTGTTTTGGAGTCAGTGCTACCTTTGTCGACAAGGACATTGATTTTACCGGTTTTGGTGGCATAAATGCCGGTTCCGAAAGTGGATGCTTTTTTGGCTTCTTTGTCGCCCGCCTGGGCAGTGAAAGAAGCAGCTGCGAGCGCAAATGCGCAAATGAAGGTTTTAACTGTTGTTTTCATGGCTATTTTATTTTTATGGCTATAAGTTTTGTTCTATTTTAAGAACATGACAAAGGTAAGATCGGGCTCGGGTACTACGTGAGGCAAAGTACACGAGCGGATTTTCGGGAGGTACAAGAGGTTGATTCCCAGCATAAGCAATTAAATGGTATCTCATGGCTATTTTTAATTTATAACCAAGAGACGGAGATCGGTGCGGGAGTGTTGCTCGGGAAAGTGTTAATAACTGTTAAAAAAAACGGCCCTCCATCTGTGGGGGCCGCTTTTAACTAAAACTAAAACCGAAACTATTCTTTTTCTACAAAGTCCATATCCTTTGTAAATGTCTCTTCCAGGAAATATAAGGCCAGCAATGCCACCAGGGACGTTGCTACACCTATTGCCAGCCCGCTCTGGATCACGCCCAGATCAGGTTTGAAACGCACAAACATCGCTGCCAGCGGAATCGTCGCGCCGCGCACAAAATTGGGGACCGTCGTGGCCACGGTTGCCCGGAGATTCGTCCCGAACAGTTCCGCGGCAATGGTAATGAACAATGTCCAGTAACCATTGCAGAACCCGAGCAAGGTACAAAGCAAGTAGAAGGAGAACAAATCCTGCATCGGAATAAGCAAATAGCCGATTACCATCGCAAGCGATAGCACGATAAATAGCCTGATCACTTTCTTCCTGCTCCGCATATACTGACTAAGTAACCCACTGACGATATCTCCGCCAACCTGCCCTGAAAAAGCCAGCATCACCGCTTTTCCGGCATTGATTCCCTCAATGCCTTTCGCAGCACCGAATTCGGGTGAAAAAGTAATGAGAATCCCCACTACAAACCAGATGGGCAAACCGACAAGGATAGCCATCAGGTATTTGCCGAGGCGTTTGCCATTCGTCAGGATCATCAGGATGTTACCACGGTCAACCGAGCGCTCCTTGGCATGCTTGAACATACCCGATTCAAAAACATTGAAACGTAATACCAAAAGCAACAAACCCATGCCGCCTCCCACAAAATAGGATATGCGCCAGGCAAACATATCGGCTACGAAGTAAGCCAAAATTGCCCCCAAAACGCCCAATGTAGCTACCAATGTAGTACCATAGCCGCGTATTTCTTTGGGTAACACCTCAGTAACAAGGGTAATGCCCGCCCCGAGCTCCCCGGCCAGGCCTACGCCCGCAATAAAGCGAAGAAGTGCATATTGATCAAGCGATGTGACAAACCCATTGCCGATATTGGCCAGTGAATACATAATGATCGACCCGAAAAGAACAGAAAGCCGGCCTCGTTTATCCGCTATCACACCCCACAACACGCCGCCGATCAGCATTCCCGCCATTTGGTAATTCAATAAATTAATCCCCTCATTGAGCAGCTGATCGTCGGCCACATTCAGTGCTTTGAGACTTGGTACCCGTACTACACTGAACAAAAAGAGGTCGTACATATCGACCAGGTAGCCCAATGCAGCCACTATTACTGGCACTTGCAACAACTGCGAAAGCAGCGAAGGTTGGGTATTGTTGGTTGTTGTTGACATAGGGTTAGGTTTTACTTCGGCTTTCGGCTATCAGCCGTCGGCTTGGGGTTTAATTTAAATGTCAATCAATTTTTTGGCGGCCGACTGCCGATAGCCCGACGGCCGAAGTCACAATCTGTCGATCAGCATTCCGCCGTCTACACCGATTACCTGGCCAGTGGAGTAGGGGAAATCGCCTCTCGTTAGCGACGCTACGGCCTTACCGACGTCCTCCGGCGTGCCCCAGCGAGGTTGCAGGGCAATACCGCTTTGGAACAGATTGTCGTATTTCTCCTGTACCTTGGAAGTCATGTCGGTGGCAATAATACCCGGACGGATTTCGTAAACAGGAACATTGTACTCCGCCATTCTCACAGCGAAAAGCAGGTTTGTCATAGCAAGCCCTGCCTTTGAAATACAATATTCACCCCGATTAGTAGACGCCACTGTCGCGGAAATGGACGTTACGAAAATGATCGCCGCTTCAAATGCATGGTTGTTCTCTTTTGCATGAGCCATGCGTTTGCCGATGGCCTGGGTAAAAAAGAATGGGCCCTCAAGATTGGTCGTCATCACTTCCTGGTAATTCTCGACAGTCGTTTCGAGAAGGTCCAGCCTCACGCGCGGCGCTATGCCGGCATTGTTGACAAGCAGGTTGATCTGCCCGAAAACGGAATAGGCCTTTTCGATAATGGCCTCGCGATCGGCTGCGCTGGCGATACTTCCCTGGCAATAGGCTACTTCGGCACCCAGTTCGCGCAGCTCGTTGAGCGCTTCGGCAGCGCCCGCTTCGTCGCGGACGCCATTGATGGCCAGGTTATATCCTTCCTTGGCAAGGGCTTTGGCAATGCCAAAACCGATGCCACGGCTTCCTCCGGTGATTAATGCGGTTTTTTTCATAGTTCCTGCACGTCAACCCATTGGCGTTTTTCCCAGCTTTCGAGGCCTTTTTCGGCGAGCTGCACGCCGCGCGCACCCGCTTTAAGGTCCCAGGGGAAAGGAGTGTCTTTCACAATATGTTTGAGGAAAAGCTCCCACTGTGCCTTGAATGCATTATCATAAATCTCTTGTTCAGGTACCTTGGACCAGCCGTCGAAGAACGGGATCGGCTGTGCGATGTCCGGGTTCCAAACCGGTTTTGGCGTGTTCCCGTAATGCTGAACATAGCAGTCGCGCAGACCAGCAACGGCGGAGCCATGCGTTCCGTCCACTTGCAGCGTCAGCAGGTCGTCGCGGCGCACGCGTACCGTCCATGAGGAGTTGAAATGAGCGATTACATCACCTTCGAGCTCGAATGTAGCATAGCAGGAATCGTCGGCGGTACATTTATAGGTCTTGCCATTTTCATCCACGCGCTCGGGAATGTGCGTCGCGCCGAGGCAGGAGACGGCTTTCACATTTCCGAAAAGGTTGTCGAGCACATAGCGCCAGTGGCAGAGCATATCCACGATAATGCCGCCATCGTCTTCCTTGCGGTAGTTCCATGAAGGACGTTGTGCAGGAATACTCGTTCCTTCAAATACCCAGTAGCCAAATTCGCCCCGTACCGAAAGTATCTTCCCGAAGAAGCCGGCTTCCATCAGCCTTTTCAGTTTTACGAGGCCGGGCAGCCAGAGTTTGTCTTGTACAACACCGTTTTTCAAACCGGCCTTGGTTGCCAGGTCATAGAGTTCCAATGCCTCCTCGGTAGTGGTTCCGGTTGGTTTTTCACAATAAATATGCTTTCCAGCCTGAATAGCCTTCTTCACGGCCGCCGCGCGACGGCCGGTTACCTGGGCGTCGAAATAGATCCGGTAATGCGGATCGGACATCACCGAATCGAGGTCGGTCGTATATTTCTGTACGCCCGATTGCTTGCAAAGCGCTTGCAGCTTCGCCTCGTTGCGGCCTACCAGGATCGGATCCGGCATGATCACCTCGTCGGAGGAAATCTTTACACCGCCTTGTTCGATAATGGCTTTGATAGAACGCAACAAATGCTGGTTGGTACCCATACGGCCAGTTACGCCGTTCATGATAATGCCAATGGTATGTGTTGTCATTGTTTTGATGTTTTTTTAGTTAAATGGCGCGAAGCTCCTGCTTCGTGCACGCTATGTGGAGGCCTCTGGCCGACTTGATTTATATTATTGCAAGCTAATGCCGGCCAGAGGCCTGCGAATAGCTTGCACGAAGCGCAGCTTCGCGCTATTGTTTAAACAGTTCTTAGAAACGACTCGGTAATCTCATTCAAAAACAAATGCTGGTCCTTCGCCCAGTGGATGTTCGAGAAGATCTCCACCTCGCAGAAGCCGTTGAAACCCGTAGCTTCCACCCAGCCTCTGATCTTCTTCAAATCAATACACCCTTCACCCATCAACCCACGGTCATTCAAAAGATCGATGGTGTTGACCTTCCAGTCGCAAACGTGGTACGCGAACAGATTGCCATGCGCTCCGCAGCGTGCGATCTCCTTTTCCAGATCGCCATCCCACCACAAATGGTACACGTCTACGGCCACGCCAACGAACGGCGATTTGAAATGCTCAGCCATATCGTTCGCCTGCGCCATTGTATTGATCGCCGAGCGGTCGGCGGCATACATCGGGTGGAGCGGCTCGATGGCCAGCTTGACGCTCAGTTTTTCAGCCAGCGGCAATATGGCTGCAATACCCTCGCGGATCTGGTCGCGCGATGTTTCCAGCGACTGGTCGGGTGATGCGCCGCATACCAGGACGATCATCGGCGCTCCCAAAGCTGCGGCTTCTTCGAGGAGCTTGCGGTTGTGATCGATCGCCTGTGCGCGTCCCGCGCTGCTCGTATGCGGGAAAAATCCGCCGCGTACATAAGAGACGATTTCGAGCCCGGCCGACCGGATGATTTCGCCCGCACGGTGCGGCCCGATCCCTTCCGTGGCATTCTGCCAGACGCTAATCCCTTTTACACCGGCAGCCGCATAGTTTTCCACCGCCTCGGAAAGCCCCCAGGGCTTCGTCGTAATGGTGTGGATACAGCACCGGTCGAGTGTTATGTTTTCCAATTGGGGAAATGGTTATTGGTTGTAATATTGCTTTTGATAAATGCGGAGTTGCTACTGTCACCCTGAGCGCAGTCGAAGGGCGACTTGCACAATGCCCTTCGACTGCGCTCAGGGTGACAACACGTTCCGCTCAGGGTGACAATACCGTTACTTCACAGCGCCCAAATACGAATAATAAGGCAACCCCTTATTGATCCGGTGCAGGTAAAGCGCCAGCTCGCGTGCGTGGTAATCGCCCCACATGCTCGATTCTCCGCATGGAATTTTCTGGCCGGCAGGTACATTATCCCAGCCGTTCGGACGGTGATAGATCGAATGCAGGATCAAACCTTGGTGCGTAGGATCCGTTGAAAGGTACGGTTCTGCGAAAAGTGAGTCCACCGCTGTCAGGCCGGCTTGCCAGTAACGGTTACCGGCATCGGCTTGCCCTTTGTCGGTCAGGTACTTGCCCAGGCGGAGTAACCCTTGCGCGCCGATGGCCGTTGCCGAGCTGTCGATTGGTTCGAATTCGTTGTAAGGATCGGAAATCCTGGAAGTATAATCGCCCAATTTGTGCAGTTGAGGAGCGCCGGTATCCCAGTAGGGAATGCCGTCCGATGCAGTATTGGCTATATAAAAATCGCAGGTGGCTTGTGCTGCTTTCAGGTAAATGCGCTCGATTTCAGCCCGTCCGCCAAGCGGAGCCAGTTCATCGTCCGAGAAACTTGCCAGCGATTCGAGCTGTTCGGCGAAGCCTACCATCGCCCACGCGAGGCCACGCGTCCAGGTAGTGAATCCCGAAAAGCCTTGTTGCGAGTTGGGGCAGCGGTAGTTGCCGTCGTTGGTATTAAAAACGCTTTCGTGCGCCGTACGTCCCCAGAGGTCGTAGCTGTCGCGGCCTTCGCCGTAGTAAACCGAATAGTGGGCAGTGGCAATGGAGTGCAGCGTTCCGCGTTCGAGCAGACTGGTTTTCAGGTCATTCTCACCCATATAACTATGGCCGAGCAAATGCGAAACCATCAGGGCCCTTACCGATCGGATCGTGTCCACGAACAACGAATGCGGGCCGTTGAACGAATGGATAAAGCCCTGGCCATTTTTAATGCTCGTCCAGCGGCGCGCCTGCACGGCTCCGGATACTTTCAGCGCGATCTCGTAAAAGTTGCGTTCCCATTCGTTTTCAGGAATCACACCTTCGTTCATCAGGCGCAAAAGGTTACCATACGTGCTCACGTTGTTGAAGCCATGATCGTGCACGCCGAAATGTCCTACGTGCGAGGCCATAGATTCGACGGTGTTCTTGCGGGCACTCGAGAGGTAGCTTTCATCGCCGGTAGCGTCGAATTGCAAAACCTCCGCGCCATACTGGAAGCCCTGTGTCCATTCTGTCCAGCCGCGCAGGGTATATTTGCCATTTACGGTGAATACGGGTGTTCCTTTCGAGTTGTCGTACTCCTTATTGATAAGTTTGATTTTCTCGCCCGAAAGCTCCCAGAGCCGGTCGATCTTGGGTTGGAGTGATGCGGCAGTCAGTTCGTTTTTTATCTGCATAACTTATATCAATAGTATTATTTAGCCATTTTAATTTTGGATAATACAAAGATATTTGTAGCAAAAAGGGATAGCAAGGTACAAATCTGCTATTAAATGGTACTTTTCCGAACATGTTCGCGGTACTCGTTCGGAGTGAGACCGGTTTTCTTTTTGAAGATGCGGCTGAAATAGGACGGGTCGTCCATCTGAATGTGGTAGGCGATTTCTTTGCTGCTCAGATTGCTGAAAACGAGGAGGCGCTTAGCTTCGAGGAGCAGCTTATCGAGAATGTATTCCTGGCATGAAATGCCAAGAGATTTTTTGATGATTTTACTTAAATAGTCAGGGGTGACGGACAGTTGGCTGGCATACTGCTGTACTTCATGCATTTGCCTGAAATTCTTCTCCACCAGTTCCTGAAAGCGACCTGCCAGCTCAGGTACGGAGAGCGCGGACGACTCGGCAGGCTGTGCGTTGTGCTGGGTCAGAAAAGCGCATTTTTGTAACAACAATCCTAAATACCGGCCAATGAGCGTCTGATCGGTATCGGTATTCAAATGGTCGGTGACCATGTTTTCGAGGATGTTATGAAAATAATGTTTGTCGCCCTCGGATAGCGTGAGAATAGGCTGCCTGCGCGCCGGCTGGAAAAATGGCAGTTGCGAAAGCGAGGGGTTAACGGGGTTATAAAAAGTATAGAAATCTTCTGAAAATGCGACGATATATCCCTGGAAAGAAGTTGAAAACGTGAGCAAATGCACCTGGCCGGGTGTCAGGAAATGGAGCCCTGCGCCCTGGATGTTGTAGGAATGGAAATCGATTTCGTGAAACCCCTGTCCTTCTTCAATAAAAAGGATCTCGTAATAGGTATGCCGGTGCGGCGCGTCTGTCGGGAGCGGGGTGATCGGCAGGGATACCGGTCCGGACTGGATAGTCCCGGACTGGATAGTCCCGTCCTTCTGGACTTCAAGGCTGTTTTTGAACCTGAAAATCTTTAATGCAGGTACCTGGCTGGGTGTTTTGGGAAGGGAATGGACCGGGATAGCATCAGACACGAAAACCATGCATTAAGACCTTTTCAAATTCATTAATCGTTTCAAAAGCCACAGAGCCAGCAAAACTACCAGCACGAGGGCGATCACCGGCAGAAATACCGCAAGACCCGACAAGCCGAAAGACGCCACGTTTTCCACGGTCGAAACCACCGGGTTGCCGATGCCCGCCGTTGTTTTGGACGAAAGCAACCGCAGGATACCCGTACCCGCCTGTATCAGTCCGGCAGTGCCGCCCCCGAGGATCAGCCCGAGCCCCCAGTGAAGCATTGGGTTATCTATTTCGATGAACGACGTGGTGAGCAGTGTCCCCGCAACCACAGCCGCCGGTGTGGCGACGGTATCCAGCAGGTTGTCGACAAATGGGATGTAGTACCCGCCTATTTCGAGTAATGTAGCCGTTCCCAGCGCAAAGAAGGCCGTCCAGGTACTCAGCCACCCGAATTGTTCCCCAGGGGTAATCCAACCGTTCATGGCGGCGATATTCGCGACCAGCATCGGCAGGAATATCCTGAAACCGCAACTGGCGCTCAGGCCTATTCCCAGACATAAACTCAGAAACAGCTCCATTTTGACTATATGCAGTTTTAAAACGTTAATGTAGTGTATTTGAAAAAGATATGCGCCGATTGGTAGATTTTTTATGCCCTCTGTGACATTTTCTAACTTTGCATTGTTGATCCATAACAACCACTGTATTACCTAAAAGCTACCCGGTGAACCAGGAAACCAAAAGCGGCCAGATATTCGATCTTCCTACCCTAAGGCGTCTATACACATTCGTTCGTCCTTATCAGAAGCAGTTTTACCTGCTGATTGCCATTATCATGCTCAATGCTGTACTGGCACCACTCACACCCCTGCTAATCAGGTATACGATCGATACGCCGATCGCGAACGGAGACTACTCGCAGCTCACGGTAATGCTTGTCGTGATGCTGGTTGTTACCATTTTACAGGGCATCGCGCAGTTTTGGAATACCTATATGTCGGGCTGGCTCGGGCAGTACATTATCCGTGACATCCGGGTGCAGCTTTACCAGAAGATCGTTGGTTTAAGGCTGAAATTCTTTGACAACACACCCATCGGACGGCTGGTTACGCGTACGATTTCCGATGTGGAAACCCTTTCCAATGTGTTCAGCGACGGTATGGCTGCCATTGCCGGGGACATTCTGCAACTGGTACTGATCATCGCAGTGATGTTCTACACCGACTGGAAGCTCTCGATCATCAGCCTTTCGATGATCCCGCTGATGCTCTTCTGTACTTATGTTTTCAAGGAGAAAATCAAGGACTCTTTCAACGAAGTGCGGGCGGCGGTTTCGAACCTCAATGCTTTTGTTCAGGAACACATTACCGGAATGGGCATTGTCCAGATTTTCAGCAGCGAGGATATTGAATACAAGAAATTCAGGGAGATTAATAAGGTACACCGCAACGCGAATATCCGTTCTATCCTTTACTATTCCATTTATTACCCTGTGGCGGATGTGATCGCCGCAGCCGGAACCGGCCTGGTGGTATGGTACGGCTCGAAGCAGATTCTCGGCGCCGAGATCACGTTTGGTACGGTTACGGCATTTGTGATGTTTATCAACCTCTTCTTCCGCCCGATCCGCCAGCTCGCCGACCGTTTCAATACGCTGCAAATGGGGATCGTGAGCACGGACCGGATCCTGAAACTGCTCGACAGCGATGAATACACTTCCAACGAAGGTACGTTCGCGCCGGAATCCATTAAAGGTAATGTCGAATTCAGAAACGTGTGGTTTGCTTATAATGACGAGGAATACGTTTTAAGGGACATTAATTTTAAAGTAAAAGAAGGGGAGACCATTGCCTTTGTAGGCGCCACTGGGGCCGGGAAATCTTCGATCATTAACCTGCTAACCCGTTTCTACGACATTAATAAGGGCAATATTTATGTGGACGGTGTCGAAGTGCATGATTATGAACTGAATGCATTGCGCAGGCATATCGGGGTGGTGTTGCAGGACGTTTTCCTTTTCTCGGATACGATTGAAAACAATATCCGCCTCGGCGACGAAAGTATTACCCACGAGAAGATCGTCGAAGCGGCAAAATTGGTTGGCGTGCACGATTTCATCGAACGCTTGCCCGGAGGTTATACTTATAATGTAATGGAACGCGGTGCCACACTTTCGGTAGGGCAGCGGCAGCTCATTTCCTTCGTACGCGCGATGGTGCACGAGCCGAAGATCATTGTACTCGATGAGGCTACCTCATCCGTCGATAGCGAAACGGAGGAGCTTATCCAGCATGCCATTGAAAACCTAATGCACGGCCGCACGGCGATCGTCATCGCTCACCGGCTTTCTACGATCCAGGAAGCGGATAAAATTATCGTAGTAGATAAAGGCCGGATCGTGGAAGAGGGTAACCATGAGCAATTGCTTGAAAAAGACGGGGCTTACGCGAACCTGTACCGGATACAGTACAAGGAGGTGCATAAGATCGGGAGTTTGTAAATAGTTTAAAGTTTAAAGTTTAAAGTTCAAAATTTAAACTCTGAACTCTAATCTCTAATCTCTCGACTCTAAACCCTAAACTCTAAACTCTAAACTCTAATTCCTCTTCCCGGTATCCAAAGGTATCGGCGGAGGCCCGATCAGGAATTCGTCTTCCTCATTCCGTTTGGCCGGTGTGCTGTCGCCTTCAATGCCAAGAGAGTCGCTTTCGGCTGGTGCCCATCGGGTAGGGCAGTTGTATGTTTTGGATATTTTGAAACTCGGTTTCGGGAATGGGCCGGGTTCGATGGACTTGTCTTTATAAACCTTTTCCAGAAATGCCCCCACGAGCGGTAATGCGGTTTTGGCCCCTTCGCCGAGGTTGGTCGTCCGGAAGTGGATACTGCGATCGTCGCCGCCTACCCATGCGCCCACGACGAGGTCGCGGGTGACGCACATGAACCATCCGTCGGAGTTGTTGGAGGTTGTTCCGGTTTTACCGCCCAGCTCATTGCCATTCAGTGTTACGTTGAATCTCCATCGGATACTTCCCGAAGTACCACCACCTTCTTCCACACCGGCGCGGAGCATTTGGAGCATGAGAAATGCCGATTCTTCGCTGATCGCCTGACGGTGCTCGGGTTGGAATTCCTCAATTACCTTACCATTGCTGTCCTCGATCTTCGTCACAAGAATAGGCTGGGTGTAGGTGCCATTGTTTGCAAAAACACCATAGGCGGCCACCATATCATAAAGAGACACGTCGAACGGCCCCAGACCGATCGACGGAACGGGTTTCAACGGCGTGGTAATACCCATTTTCTTTGCATAGCGAACCACATTCGCCGCGCCTACCTGGTCGGTAAGTTCTGCCGTTACCGAGTTGATGGATTGTGCCAATGCCCTGCGGAGCGTCATGGGCGCATAGGTGTAAGTCCCCGTTGCGTTTCTGGGTTTCCATATTTTCTCTTCGCCATCTTCCTCGTAGGTCTTTTCAAAAGGCTTATCTACAATCTCGTCGCAAGGGGTCATGTTGAACGACGAATCGTCGATCGCCGTCGTGTATACAAAAGGCTTGAATGTCGAGCCGGGTTGTCGCTTGCCTTGTTTTACGGCGTCGTACTTGAAATAATTGTAGTCCAGACCACCCACCCAGGCCTTGATCTGCCCCGTTTGCGGGTTCATAGCCATCATGCCGGCGCGGAGGATCCGCTTATAGTAATCCAGGGAATCCATCGAGCTCCAGTACTTGGTCATTTCGCCGCTGTTTTTCCAGTCGTACACCGTCATCGTGTCCTTTTTATTGAGGTAATAGGTCACGCTGTCGGGGCTGTTCGGGAATTTCGCCGCAAGCGCCTTGTATTTGCTGGTACGCTTTACGACGTTGGGGAGGAAATCGGTGATTTCGTTGCCGTCTTCATCGCGCCATGGGTTCTGGTTGCGCCAGTGGTCTTCGAAAACGCGTTGCAGCTGCTTCATTTTCTGCGTCATGGCCTCTTCGGCGTCCTCCTGCATACGCGAGTCGATGGTCGTGTAGATTTTCAAGCCATCGGTATAAAGGTCGTAACCATTCTCGTCCCCCCATTTTTTGACAAAATCAACCACCGCATTCTTGAAATAGTTGGCATTGCCGTCGTACGGAGTTTCGAATTTAGTTTTGAGTTCAATAGGTAACGCACTGATCGAATCGGCCTGTTTTGCGCTCAGGTAACCGTATTTGCGCATCTGATCGATCACCACATTGCGGCGTTCGAGCGAGCGCTTCATGTTGCGGATCGGATTGTAGGTCGTAGTCGCTTTTTGCAGCCCCACGAGCACCGCAGATTCCTGAACGTTCAGGCTGTCAGGGGATTTGCTGAAATACGATTTGGCGGCAGTGTTGATACCATATGTATTGTTCCCGTAATCCACCGTGTTGAAATACATGGTCAGGATTTCTTCTTTGGTGAAATTCCGTTCCAGTTTAATCGCGGTGAGCCATTCTTTGGTCTTGTAAATCAATGTACTGAGGCCGGGAACATAGCCAAGTACGCCTCGTGCGCCGGATTTACGGGTTTTAAAAAGCTTTTTCGCGAGCTGCTGGGTAATGGTACTACCGCCTCCGCGGTCGGTTGCGCCGGTAACAATGCCCCAGGCTACGCTGGCCATGGCCTTATAGTCGATACCCGAATGCCGGTAGAAACGGGCATCCTCCGTCGCGATCAATGCTTTTACAAGATTAGGGGATATCTGCTTGTAGGGAACGGGCGTCCTGTTTTCGGTGTAGAATTTCCCGATCATGACTCCATCCGCGGTGTAAATCTCCGACGACTGTGCTACTTTCGGGTTTTGCAGGTCTTCCACACTTGGCATGCTACCCATCAACCAGAGGAAGTTGGTTTCCACACAGAATATGTAGAGCCCAAATGCCACGATACTGTAAACAATGGTTTTCCAGACTGTTATGATCGGACGGTAATAGGTCGCATTGACATCCACCTTAGCCTCCCACCATCCACGCAGCGATTTTTTGTTCTGCCGGTAAGAATGAAAGAGCTGGTCGGCTTTTGTTTTGCCGGTTACAAGCGAAGTAATTTGATATGCAATCCTGTTGATGAGTGTGGCGAGTCGCGACCGGAATGCCCGGAACAGCGTTCTGATTGTGGTAAAAAACGATCGGATAACTTCCATCAAACGTTTTGGTTCGTAATGTGTCAAAGATAAGAAAAGCCGGATAGATATGATTCAATCCGGCTTTTTCTGGGATTTATTCTATTCAGCTTTGTGAAATTTCAATGCGGCCCCGTTCATGCAGTAACGAAGTCCGGTGGGTTTTGGGCCGTCGTTGAAAACGTGCCCCAGGTGCCCGCCGCAGGTTCTGCACACGACTTCGGTACGTACCATGCCATGTGTTTTATCAACGATTTCTTCTACATTTTCTTTGGCGACAGGCATAAAAAAGCTCGGCCAACCGGAACCCGAATCGTATTTCGCCTCCGAGCTGAAAAGTGGCGTCCCGCACGCGGCGCACACGTAGGTGCCCTCTTCTTTATTGTCATTATAAGGATGTGAAAATGGTCTTTCAGTGCCCTTTTCAAACAGAACGAAGCATTGTTGGCCGGTAAGCTCCTGCTGCCATTCTTCCCTGGTCTTTTGTACTTCTCTCATGGATTTGTTTTTTAGGAATGGTCAGAAAAATCGTACCATATCCGGTCATAACGTTGATGCGAAATTTATCGTTTAGAAAAAATGCGGCGAAGCCACGAATCCTGGGGCGGCCAGCATTGGTTCTGCGACTCGGGCGGCCTGCGGAACAACCCGCCTGAAATGCCGAAATACAAATTGAATGCTCTCGGATTACCGATATTCAGAAGCCCGGTGAGGTGGTCGGTACCAAGCCAGAGAGGTCCAATGCGGCCCGCGAGCCCGATAGCCGGTGAACGGTAACGGTTCATGAGCGAGAGCGGGACCGATATTTCGTACCATTTGTGCTCGTAACGGGGCGTGACGCCGATGTATGATTCCGCTTTCATGCCAAATGCCCCCTGCGGTACGAGGTTTTGGACCCAAAGCCCATTAACATACACATTCGGCTTGACATTGTAATCCAAACTCGCCTGGAACGCCATCGGCAACACCGATTTGAAATTGGGTGCAAGCGGCTGGCCGCCATCCAGCGAAGAGTTGATCGCATTGAAGATTCCTTCGGAGCCTTTAAGCTTCTGGAAAGTGTCGTAACGGAATTCCTTGTTCGTGGTATGGGTCTCCTGTTGCAGGATATAGGCGGGGTTTTTAAAATGGACACGACCGATATCGGTCAGGGACACGGCAATCCGGTAGAGGTATTTGTTTTTCGATGCGTCGCGTTTCCGCTCGCCCTTTTCGCGGTAAGTGACCTTGTGGACGTCGGGCCGGTACTCGTAAACTGCCCCGAGATCGAAACCCCAGCCGCTGCCGGGAGGCGCACCGCCAAAAAGCCATGCAGGCGAGGGCTTGATGTTCTGGAAACCTTCGTCGCGCGTAAGGGCGTAGCGCACGTTGATTTCGTTTACGTTGATATACTGCCGCTTGTTTTCCCAGGTAGGATCCGGCTGAATGTCGTATGATGAATTGTCGATAATGGCGTGGGCATTGTAAAGGCCTATGAGCCTTTTGACTGTAAAGCCAACTTTCAGGTAATCCGTTTCATCATCGAAAACGGTGCCGCCCAATGTAAATGCCACTTCGCCCAGGCCATTCAAATGCAGCCGGCCTGACTGATGCTCGTATAATTGTTCCTGTAAATCCTTGAATTGTGTGGTCTTACTGATCAGGCGTGCAAGTGGCTCTGTTACCTGCGAGGTATTAAGGATGTAGCGAGCCCTTGTCGAAATTCCCACGCCGACCCGGCCTTTGAACATATTGAACATGACCGATGGCAAACGTGTATCGCCGCCGGCGTTCATGTACTTCTTATTGCCGTTCAGTTTTTCGCCCAGGTAGGAGCGGGGAAACAGCAGCATGCCCCTTTCGTTGTGGTATTTGTCGGGTACAGTGTTGGTAATCAGGCTCAGGAACGAATATGGGGCTTCGTACCTAACATGGTTGTTGGCCGTATAAAACTGCGTGCCGACGAGGTTTACATATAGGCTGTAACGGCTGTCGGCTACAAATGCCGGGTTGTGGTACAATGCGTTCGTTCCGGCAAAATTGCTCATGGCAGTGCCCGGCAAGTGCTGGGCTCGGGCGTTGATGGTTAATCCGCACACTAGTCCTAATATGGATAACCAGCTTTTTCGCATAGGGAACGTGATTCGGTAGGGGTGGCCGACATTTAGATCAGGTTACAAAGAAAATGCTAACGGCATTGACTTGCAACATTGTTTACGGATTGAGTAAATAATATTCCTTAACGTTTGACGGCACGATTTTAATACGGAGGAAATGCGCAAACGGTTGCTCCGTGGTAACTTGTCACCCTCAATGGCTTAGAGAGTTTTTGGCTTTTTCCGGGAAGCTCAGGAGCTATTGAGGAGTGGGTGCGTGTTGGTATTTGTTTTGTTAATTCATACATTGACCATATATTGTTCTGTGAACTATCGGTATTGACTTATTCAAATTTTGAATTGTATGAATTTTTCATTTTCAAATTATCAAATAGAAAATTTCTTCGATGAGATGTTTACCCCGGGGGGCGAAATACGTGCGGGCTATGAACATTTAAAGAACAAATTTGAAAACCTGACGCACGAAGACCTGACCAACCGCCAGCTTGCCACCGAGCGTGCGCTGCTATCCATGGGTATTACTTTCAATGTGTATTCAGAGGGCGAAGGCACCGAGCGCATTATGCCTATCGACATCATTCCGCGGGTGCTGTCGAATGCGGAGTGGGAATGGCTTGAACAGGGGCTGAAACAGCGGATCAAGGCGTTGAATATGTTTATCGACGACGTCTACAACGAACAGAATATCTTGAATGACGGGGTGGTTCCGCGTGAGCTGATCGAGTCGAGCAAATGCTTTCTCAAACCTTGCATTGGCCTGAAACCGCCGAAGGGTATTTGGTGCCACATTACCGGTACGGATCTTATTAAAGGAGACGACGGTACGTTTATGGTGCTGGAAGACAACCTGCGCTGCCCGTCGGGTGTTTCTTATATGTTGGAAAACAGGGAGTTGTCGAAGCAAATTTTCCCCGACGTACTCGCTCGCACGGGTGTGCGGCCAGTCTCCGATTACCCGACCCGCTTGCTGCAAATGTTGCAACATCTGGCCGATCGTCCTAACCCGACGGTGGCGGTATTGACACCGGGTATTTACAATTCGGCCTATTTCGAACACTCTTATCTGGCGCAGCAAATGGGCGTGGAGCTGGTAGATGCACGCGACCTCGTAGTTTCGGATGGTTATGTTAAAATGCGGACAACCAATGGTTTGCAAATCGTGGATGTGATCTACCGCCGGATCGACGATACTTTCATGGATCCCGAATCATTCAATCCGGATTCGCTGATCGGTATCCCGGGCATATTCGAAGTATACAAAAAGGGACGGGTTGCTTTGGCAAATGCGCCTGGAACCGGTGTCGCAGATGATAAGGTTGTATACGCCTACGTTCCGCGCATCATCAAGTATTACCTGGGTGAGGAGGCCATAATTCCGAATGTCAAGACTTATATCTGTGGCGAAGAGGAAGATATGCAATACGTTCTTGAGAATATTTCAGAACTGGTTGTAAAAGAAGCCAATGAGGCGGGTGGTTACGGAATGCTCATCGGTCCCAAGGCGACCGAAGAGGAGCATGAACTTTTCCGTCAGAAAATAAAGGACAATCCGCGGAATTATATTGCCCAGCCAACGATTTCCCTATCAAGAGTGCCTTGTATGGTCGATGGGCACGCCGAGGGGCGGCATGTCGACCTTCGGCCTTACATATTATATGGGGACGATATCAGCGTGATCCCCGGCGGACTTACCCGTGTGGCGTTGCGTAAAGGGTCGCTTGTAGTGAACTCGTCACAGGGCGGTGGCGGAAAAGACACCTGGGTATTGTATTAAGTTATCATTAACAGTTACTGGCAGTCTGTTCGTGATAACAGTTTATTCTTTTGGGGTAAACCTTGTTTGAACTGCCTGATTATAAGTAGTCAGTAACTTAAATGATTCAGAAATGCAACGCCATATAACCGGATGGTTCAGTCCGGCGCTTAACAAGGAAATGGAAATTGCCGTTTACGGGCATTATGGGGTAGCCCTCCTGCTCATTCCGACTGCGGCATCCGATTACCTGGAATATGAACGAAACGGGTTGATAGACGCCATCGAGCCTTACATCTATGCCGGCAAGGTGAAAGTTTATTGTATCAATAGCATCAACGCCGAAAGCTGGCTCAACCCGCATATGCACGGGTATGACAAGGCTGTGCGGCATCAGGCGTTTAATGATTACGTGATCAAGGAAGTGGTGCCGTTTATCAAACAGGATACCAGTCCGGAGAATGAGATCATCGCGGCGGGTGCCTCGTTCGGAGCTTTGCATGCGGCCAACCTGTTTTTTAAGCATCCCGATTACATTCATGGGGTGATCGCGATGAGCGGGTGTTACGACCTGAGTGTTTACACCGATGGTTATTATGATGACAATGTTTATTTCAACTCTCCCGTGCATTATCTGCCTAATTTGAAGGCTGAATGGCATTTGTCGATGTACCGCGATAGCCGACATATCCATTTTGTAACGGGCTCGGGTGCCTATGAGGTGCCGGATTATTCGAGGCATATTTCCTCGATTCTGGCTTCGAAGAACGTGCCGCATGAATTGGATATCTGGGGAAACGACATCCCTCATGATTGGTGGGCCTGGAAGAAAATGCTTCCTTATTATCTGGAAACCAGGTTTTGACACTAAATTTAAAAAGCAAATGCCCTGGAATGTGATCGTTCCAGGGCATTTGTTTTTTAAGTATTTTAAATCAGGCGCCTTCGAATTGCCGCAGGAACCTGACATCGTTTTCTGTAAATAAGCGGAGGTCGTTGATGCCGTAACGCAGCATAGTTATCCGCTCGATACCCATTCCGAATGCGAAACCGGTGTATTCCTCGCTATCGATGCCGCAGTTCTCCAGTACATTCGGGTCGACCATTCCTGAACCGGCGATTTCCACCCAACCAGTGTGTTTGCAAACGTTGCAGCCTTTTCCTCCACATATAAAGCAGGAAACGTCGATTTCTGCGCTTGGCTCAGTGAACGGGAAGTACGAGGGACGGAGACGGATCTTGGAATCCTTGCCGAACATCTCCTTAGCGAAGTGGTATAATGTATCTTTCAGATCTTTGAAGCTCACATTTTTATCCACATATAGACCTTCTACCTGGTGAAAAACGCAATGTGCACGAGCTGAAATAGCTTCGTTACGGAATACGCGCCCCGGCATAATTGAACGGATAGGCGGCTTCTGGCGCTCCATCAGGCGTACCTGCACGTTGGACGTATGCGTACGTAAGAGGACGTCGTCTTTCACATCTCCCTCGCTTTTAGAAATAAAGAACGTATCCTGCATTTCACGCGCCGGGTGATTGTCGGCGAAGTTCAATGCGCTGAAGTTGTACCAATCCTTCTCGATTTCCGGCCCGTACGAGACATTGAAGCCCATGCGTTCGAAAATCTCGATTATCCTTCGGCGAACGATAGTTAGCGGGTGAAGGCTTCCCTGCAAGTTGGGCGTTACAGGCAATGTGAGGTCGATCAGCATTTCGGGATTGCTGTCCACCGAATTTTCCAGCGCCGTCTGAAAATCCTGAAAACGGGTTTGCGCCAGATTTTTGAGCGTATTCAATTCCTGTCCGACGGCCCGGCGGTCTTCCTGCGGGATATTTTTGAGGTTATCAAAAAGCTCGGTTACGGCGCCCTTTTTACTGATATATTTTAACCTGAAGGCTTCCAGCTGCTCCTTGTTGCTAACGGCTGCCTGTTCGATTTCGGAAACTAACTCTTTTACCCGCTCGGTAATCATAAAAGCTTGTTGTTATTGGTGACATATGCCGCGTCTTTTGCGGCGGGCGGCCCTTTTCGAGGGCCTCGAAATTCCTGCAAAGATAACGAAAGTTAGCTCGCCGGTGGAAGCGAAATGGTGCAGTTACGTTTATTGGGTTGGTTTATTGGAAAAATCCACGTTTCTGAGACTACGTAAAATTACGCATTTTACTAAGTTCGCTTACGTCATTTTGTAAATCTGTTACTATTTAAAATATTGGTTATCAGGTATTTAATTTACTATGCGTACTTTTACGTATTTCCAGAACACTACACGATGTGCTAATTTTGAAACAAGAAATCACAACAATATTAGCGTAGTTACCATGAAAAATTTTCCAAGCTTTACTCGCCCCAATCAGTCAGAGAGATCATACAACGACAGTCGTTCTTATATTTCGGTCCAGTCGATGGGAAGAACGATCTTTTTGACACCCGACGTAATCACTTTCCTCGAAGGTGAAGGAAACTACACATTTATATACACGAACAGCGGAAAGAAATACCTGGTTTCGAAAACATTGAAATCCCTTGCTGAACAGCTGAGCGCTAAATTCCTACGCGTTCACAAATCATACCTTGTAAATGCCGACTACGTAGTTGAGCGCCTGGAAGACGATCGTATGCTCAGGTTGTCCTGCGGCAAAGAAGTAGTCGTATCGCGCAGAAAAATCAAAGAGGTATCAGGTCTTCTGGATCACACCAACCTCATTCGCATCAGCGCATAGAAGATATTTTGGTGAATTAAATTAGTGGGTTATTCATAAAAACAGCAGCCATCGCTCGATCGAAGGCTGCTCGTTTTGTTTATGAGGGACTGAATGATGAATGACTGAATGACTGAATTAGTGTATGACTCAATTGATTCTTTAATAGCAATGGTCAGTACGTTAGCGAATTCACAGTTCAGCCGTTGGTCATTCGGTCATTCAATCATTCAATCATTCAAAATTAAAATATCTTCAACCCAAGCGTCACCTGCCAGGAACTCACCTTCTGCTTCACGGAGCCGCCGGTTGCTTGCTGACCGCTTACCTGGAACGACGCAAGGTTGGTAAAAGAGCCTTCTTTTCTGACATCCAGACTAAAATTCCCTAAGTCGAGCCCCGCGCCGAGTTGATAGCCGAACGTCGCTTCGGACATTGCATTGTTTAAATCGGATGTGTAATATTTGAACGCATCACGCAAACGCTGATTGTCGCCGATACGAAATGAGGTAACCGGTCCGGCGAGAATGCGGAAAGGGCCGCCCTTCAAGCCGATCAGTAACGGGACGTCGATATTGCTGTATTTGACATTGATCGTTTTTTCAACCGGTATTTCCTGATCATTCTGGATTATTTTGAATGAACCGCCTTTGGTTGAAACTAGCACCTCGGGTTGAATGAACAAGGTTTTGCCGAAGCGCATCCAGACACCGCCTACCGCACCGGTCCTTGTGTTGAAGCTTTCTTTCAGGTTGTCCCGAACCTCTTTTCCGTCATATCCGAGATACGGGTTTCCCTGATCATCGTAACGAGTCGTGAAAACATCGCCCATTGTAAGCCGCGATAAGTTCACTCCTCCCTTGATACCAAACGCAAAACCTTTCTTCTGGGCCTGCACATTTGAAAATGCGAAAATGCAGAGCAAACAGGCGCAGGCGACTTTTGTCAGGATGTTCATGGATAATATGATTTTTTAAGTAAAACAGGTTAATAACGCCAATTTGCAAAAAACTATACCTATCCTATATTTTTTTTGATTTTATGGCCGAAACATGCAAATATTGGATTAATATCGTCTGAATTACGTTAGTCACCAATAGGATATAAATTAGACTTTTCTATTATGGCCAAAGCCAAAACGGCATATTTTTGTCAGGAATGTGGGTATAATTCACCAAAATGGGTCGGCAGATGTCCGTCGTGCGGCGAGTGGAATACTTTCGTTCAGGAAGTTATTGAAAAGGACGACAAGAAAACAGCGGTTTCGTGGAAATCGGTGAACCTGGCGAGTCGTCCACGCGCGATTGCCGAAATTGTCTACGAAAATGAACCGCGTATCCGCACGTTCGATGAAGAACTGAACCGCGTACTCGGCGGAGGTATCGTGCCAGGCTCTTTGGTCCTGATCGGCGGTGAGCCGGGAATCGGGAAATCGACGCTGATGTTGCAGATCGCATTGACGCTTTCAAATAAAAAGGTACTGTACGTCTCAGGTGAAGAATCAGAGGCTCAGATCAAAATGCGCGCCGAACGTATGGCGGCCAAAAGCGACAAGTGCTTTATTCTTACAGACACCCAGACTCAGAATATTTTCAGGCAAATAGAAGATTTTCAACCTGAAATACTGATTGTCGATTCCATTCAGACAATGCAATCGACCTACATCGAGTCGGGTGCCGGAAGCGTCTCCCAGGTGCGCGAATGCACGGCCGAGTTTATGAAGTATGCCAAGGAAATGGGCGTTCCTGTATTTCTGATAGGCCATATTACCAAAGACGGCTCGCTTGCCGGACCAAAAGTGCTGGAACATATGGTCGACACCGTGCTCCAATTCGAAGGCGATCGGCATAATACTTACCGGATCTTGCGCACCATGAAGAATCGTTTCGGAAGTACTTCTGAACTCGGTATCTATGAAATGCAGGGAACTGGCCTTCGGCAGGTAAGCAATCCTTCCGAAATCCTGATTTCGCAGCGTGACGAACCGGTTAGCGGCATCGCGATCGGCTCGATGATGGAGGGGAACCGGCCGTTGCTGGTGGAAATCCAGTCGCTGGTAAGCGTTGCAACTTATGGTACACCACAGCGGAGCAGTACAGGCTTCGACGCGAAACGGTTGCAAATGCTGTTGGCCGTTTTGGAAAAAAGGGGCGGTTTCAGGCTGGGTGTGCAGGATGTATTCCTGAATGTCGCCGGGGGATTACGGGTGGAAGATCCCGCTATTGATTTGGCTGTAATAGCGTCGCTGGTATCGTCTTATGAAGATAAATTCATTCCTCCGTCGGTTTGCTTTGCTGCGGAAGTAGGGCTTGGAGGGGAAGTAAGAGCCGTAAACCGGATTGATAGCCGTGTTTCGGAGTCTGAAAAATTAGGTTTTAAGAAGATTTACATCTCAAAATACAATAGCAAAGGCCTGGAGTTGAAAAGAGGGAATATAGAAGTGATACCGGTGGCGCACCTGGACGAGTTGTTTATGTCGCTTTTCCTGAATCAATAGACTGGTCCAAAAGGCATTATCGCATTTTGGAATGCTTCACTAGGTAAGCGAGCAGTACAGGGTCGAAGCCTTTGGCAATATCCGCTTCGATGAAGTCGATCTTGTATTGCCCGCATTTCAGTTTCAATTTCTGGTAAAAATCACCTACAAACTGCTTGTAGGATTCGCGTACCTGATCAGGCTGGACTTTTATCTTTTCACCTGTTTCAAGGTCAACAAACTCGTAGGGGCGGTTTTCGAATGCAAAATCCTCCTCTGTTTTGCGGTCGGTGACGTGGAAGAGTAATACCTCGTGGAGGTTATGGCGTAAATGCTGCAATGCGGAGAAAATCTTTTCAGCTTCTTCCAGATTATCGAACATATCGCTGAAAATGACCACCAGTGAGCGCTTATGGATTTTTTCGGCGATTTGATGCAGGACTTCTGCGACCGAAGTTTTCAGCAGCGGGCGGTTGGTTTGCAGCTGTTGTTCCAGTTCGAGCATGATCTTGTGAACATGCGAGGGCGTGGATTTAACGGCCGTTTGTATTTCAATTTGTTCCGCAAATGTACACAGGCTCACGGCGTCTTTTTGCCGTTGCAGCAAATAGGTGAGGCTCGCCGCGGCCATGACGCTGAAAGTCATTTTGCCGTAACTATCTTCCGGATAATACATGGAAGACGATGTGTCGAGCAAAATATGGCAACGCAGGTTGGTTTCTTCCTCGTAGCGTTTAACGTAAAGCCGGTCGGTTTTGGCAAAAACCTTCCAATCGATATTCCGCGTGGATTCGCCTGTATTGTAAAGCTGATGTTCGGCAAATTCGACCGAAAAGCCGTGAAATGGAGATTTATGAAGACCGGTAATAAAACCTTCTACCAACTGTTTTGCAAGAAATTCCAGGTTTCCGAATTCTCTGACCTTGGCCAGATCCAGTTGGCGGACACTCATGCTAGCATCAAGGCTTACTTCTCATGGAAATGACTTTGCCCGATTTGGGGTCGATTTCTTCGTTGGGCGACAAGAGCACCATTCCTTCCATTCCTACAACCCTTATCGAAACATTGGCAACGCCTTTGGCGAGAATGCCCAGTAGACGGGCTGCTTCCTTACTGAGGTCGATTACGCGGTGTTTTGAAAACGGACCACGGTCATTAACTCTCACGATCACTTTTTCGTCGTTTTGAAGATTCGTCACTTCGAGCATGGTATTGAGCGGATAGCTCCGATGGGCGGCCAGCAATTCACTGCTTTTATGTACTTCCCCGAAAGAGGTTTTCCTGCCGTGAAACCGTGCCGAGTAGTAGGAGGCATTTCCGGTTTCCGTTTTGCCGAGCTTTACTTGCGCAAAGGCTTCTGGTAACAGCGCGGCAAACGCTAAAATGGTGAGAATCAGAATTCGACGATTAGTCATAGTTCTGTATTTAGGTGAAACATAATAAGGTAAATGTTCCTTATCTCATATCTTCCTTTGGTGTTTCGGGCTTATTTTAAAACCCACGAATTTCAAAACTAGTAAAAAGATCTAAACAAACCAGCAAAATTTTCAGTTAATTTGACTGCCACCGGTCGGTATGCTTGTAACCCCCAACCAACAAATCGCTAATATGTTCCGGTTTTTTTGGAAGCAGCAATAAACTTTATATTTTAGCGTTTGGAAACCTATTTAAAACTAAACATAGTGGAAGACAGAGAGCAAATCTACTCCAAAAGGGTCAGGGCGGGAAAACGGACTTACTTCTTTGATGTTCGCTCTACGCGATCTAACGATTACTATCTTACCATCACAGAAAGCCGTCGCCACCCTCAGGGAGACGGATTTACGTACGAAAAGCACAAGATGTTTTTGTACAAAGAGGACTTTGACAAGTTCGTGGAGGCATTGAAAGAAGCGGTTGATCACGTGAAAACAGAGTTGATGCCAGAGGTTGACTTCTCGCAATTTGAATCCAAGGGAGACGAGGTAGACGTAGTAGGAGAGTCGGACCTTAAGTGGGATTAAGAAATTAAGATATTGAATAGAAGCCTTCGCAATTGATTACGAAGGCTTTTGGTTTTTGTACCTGCTAAATAGTAATTTTGCGAAAATTATTATTCAGCAGGCGGACATGCTTTGCTTTCAGGGCAGGCATGAGGCCGCCGTTCACTGCTTACCATTCATATATGAGTCTTCAATGTGGGATTGTCGGATTGCCGAACGTTGGGAAATCCACCCTTTTTAATGCCATTTCTACCGGCAAAGCCGAAGCTGCCAATTATCCTTTTTGCACCATAGAGCCAAATGTGGGCGTTGTGACCGTTCCTGACGAACGCCTGGATACCCTTACCAAGTTGGTGAACCCTCAAAAGGTGATCCCTACGATCATCGAATTCGTGGATATCGCGGGCCTGGTGAAAGGTGCGAGCCAGGGAGCGGGTTTGGGCAACAAATTTTTGGCCAATATCCGTGAGGTAGATGCCATCGTGCATGTAGTGCGCTGTTTCGCCGACGACAATGTTGTTCACGTCGAAGGCCGCGTCGACCCGGTTTTTGATAAAGAGATTATTGATGCCGAGTTGCAGCTGAAAGACCTGGAATCGATCGAAAAAAAGATCCAGAAGACGGAAAAAGGTGCCCGTGCAGGTGACGCCAAAGCGAAAGCTGAATTGGAATGGCTGAAAAAATATAAGTCGACGCTGGAAGAAGGCAAGAATGCAAGAAGTGTTGAAATCGATGCGGAAACGAAAGAGTCGGTGATCGGCGATCTGCAACTGCTGACTGCTAAACCGGTACTTTATGTAGCGAACGTGGATGAAGGCTCGATGCTGACCGGAAACGAATATTCAGAAAAGTTGAGAGAGGCTGTGAAACACGAAGGTGCGGATGTGATCGTACTTTGTGCAGCTATCGAATCTCAGATCTCGGAAATCGAAGATCCCGAAGAACATGAAATGTTCCTGAGCGAATACGGTTTGAAGGAATCAGGCCTTAGCAAGCTGATTAAAGCTTCTTATGCGCTTCTGAACCTCATTACTTATTTCACGGCAGGTGTCAAGGAAGTTCGTGCCTGGACGATCGTGAAAGGCTGGAAGGCGCCGCAAGCTGCCGGAGTTATCCACAGCGACTTTGAAAAAGGCTTCATTCGCGCGGAAGTAATCAAAATTAACGACTTCGAGCTTTACAAGACTGAGCCTGCGGTGAAAGAAGCCGGAAAGATGGCTGTGGAAGGCAAAGAGTACATTGTGGCGGATGGTGATATTATGCACTTTCGTTTTAATGTGTAGGTTTTAAACTGCCACGATATAAAGCAAAAGAGCGGCCACGTGCCGCTCTTTTGCTTTTGAGTATCAATCCTCATAATAATCCGTCGCGTCTTTGTGGATCACCGCACGAAGTGTTTTAGCCATATGCAGAATCGTGTCAACTTTGTAATGCGCTTTCTTTAAAAGCTCCGGATTATGGCCTTCATTGATCAACTGCATGAACATCTCACGCAGGAAGACCAGGTCGTCGATATTCTGTGAGAAATCCTCTACGATATACATTTGAAAACCGCGGTCGTTGAGCTGCGGGAAATACAGCACCAGGTAAAGGTCAGTCTGCACGTAAAAACTGATCACATGGCTAGCCTCGAAATTGACCGGCATTTCATCGTGATCCACCAGGCAGTCGACAATGTAATTCTCGTCGTTGGTGATCGAGAGGTTTGAGGTTAGGTAAACGCTGTTTGCTGATGACTTCATAACGTTAAGTGGTTTAACGCCGCCGGTTCCATTCAACGGTGCGGTAGCCGACGAGCAGATCGGCACGGCTGGCCGGCGGACGGTGATAGATCAATATATCGTAATCGTTCTCGGTAGCCGCGAAATTTCCCTCAATGTAAGATTCGTCAGGCTTCCCGTTGCTTTTGACCATGGTATAGTCGTAGTTGATAACGCCCTGCTTGACCATCATTTCGACCTGGTATGCCTGTGCGGTCGCGTCGTACGTCATTTTGTTGCGTTCGGTAAGCTGCCAGAGATTGAAAGCGCCATTGACATAAAATGTCGCGCCGGGGTCTTCCTCGGTTTTTAAGGTAAAAACAACCGGCGTGTAATCAGCCTCTACACTTCCGCGTCCTGATTCCCGCTGGTCTACAATGTACTGGCCATTAAAATCATCGATTTGTACATAAGGCACGTGGGCTCGGGGTTTGTCGGGGAAGAGAAAGAGCTTCGTGAACTCGTCCGTCCGCTCGATCTCGTTCACGCCGTAACCGCGGCCGGTAAGGGAGCGGCTGTCAAAATACCTGAATTCGTTTCCGCCCTGGAAAGTGTTTTCAAGGTCAAAAAATGTGTATTCCAGCCGTTGGTCGAATGGGCGGACGTTGGTTGGTTTGTAGTTTGTCTTCGCCTGATCCCACCGAAAATTCTTACGGATTACCACTTTCAGATCGGTTTGTGGCGCAACGAGTTGATAACCCTTGTAGTCGACCGAAAAATCGATCTGCTGATCCGAAAACTGCTGCTCGATGCCTTGTGAAAAACGGGCTTGCGCCGTAATGCTCACGCGCGGTTGATAATGCATAAACCGCCGGCTGAACATTAGTTTTCTATCGCGGTCGGAGAAAACATAGATTACATAATTCCCCGGGAGCTTCAATTTGGGCAATTCAAAACGGTAGTGCGTGTAGGGCACCTTGGTACTAAATGACTGGTCGTAGGTGTTGACGGGATATTCATTGAATTCATAGGTGAATTCGATGTCGTTCAGATTGGATTTGGTCCAATCCGCATTGCAATGCACGATTTTGGCCCGGTAACCCTCCGGCTGCCCGGTAAGATCGTCGAATTCCAGCACCAGCGGCGCGGGGTTATTCAATGGTGTAACAGGGGGTGTAAGCAGGCGGGTAGGGGTTTCTGGATCGTCGAGTGCCGGGTACAGAAGTACGGTTTTGATCTTGTCCTCGTAAATATAATCTTCCAGACGAAGCCCCTGCGGCTGCGCGTAAGCGTGTGTGCAAAAGAGAAAAAGGACTATCAGTATTACTAAACGCATTTCGGGATTTTTAAATGACTAACGATACTTTTTACTGTAAGGTACATATAGTTTGGAAAAGGTGATTTGAACATTATTAACTATTTTTGACTAGAAACCATGACAGCAGTCGCGATCAAAATGTACACGCAAGAGGAATATCTTGAACTGGAACGCACCGCCGAGTACAAAAGCGAATACTATCGCGGGGAGATTTTTGCGATGTCGGGAGCGAGTCGTAATCATAACCGGATTACCGAAAATCTATCTATAGAAATAGGGGTTTTTCTCAAAGGAAAATCATGTCAGAGCTTTTCCAGCGATCTTCGGGTACACATCCCTGAAAACACGCTTTATACGTATCCGGATTTCCTGATAGTCTGTGGCGAGCCTGAGTTTCTTGATAAGCAAACAGATACGTTGCTCAATCCTTCGGTAATTGTCGAAGTTTTGTCTCCAAGTACAGAGCGTTATGATCAGGGTAAAAAATTCCACTTTTATCGCAGCCTGCAATCGTTAGAAGAATACGTTTTAATCGACTCTCAGGAGATAGGTGCGGAAGTGCATCGAAAGGGAAGTGATGGTGTATGGTTCTTATCTTCGGCGGCTTATGACATTGATGGCAGCATCGAAATCGGCCATATTGGCCTCACATTAAAAGTATCGGATATATACGCACAGACGAAAAATATTTTATAACAAAAAGGGAGCCATTCCGGCTCCCTTCACATTCCTTCTATTTCCGCGAAAGCTCTTCCACTTCCAGCATCAGATTTTCCCAGTCTTCCGTGCTCTGTTCCAGCTTCTGCTTGATATCCGCATAAAACCGGTTCATTTCAGCTGATGCAACAGAATCGTTGTAAATCTTCGGATCGGCCAGTTTGCCTTCGGTTTCTGCTTTTCTGATTTCGAGGTTATTAATGGTATCTTCCAGTTCCTCAATCTGCTTCCTCGCTTTTTTCAGCTTTTGTGCGTCTTCATTCGACTGAGGTTTGCCATTGGTCTTATTCTGATTGGCAGATGCAGGCTGGCTTTTTTGCGGTGGGGCACTGCTAACCGCTACTTTCTCACTCACAGCCGATTGCAATCCGCGCTCTTCCACCCAGATTTCATACTCCTCGTAAGTACCGGGATATTCTTTGATCTGATGGTCTTCGATATACCAGATCTTATTGGCAATGTTTTCTACAAAATAGCGGTCGTGGGAAACGACGATGTAGCTGCCTTCATATTGCTGTAATGCCTGGATCAGGATGTTTACCGATTGCATGTCCAGGTGGTTGGTAGGCTCATCGAGCAGCAGGAAGTTGGCCTGTGAAAGCAATACCTTAGCCAATGCAACCCGCGACTTCTCACCTCCGGAAAGTACCTTGATTTTCTTGAAAACATCATCACCCGTGAAAAGAAAGCAGCCCAGTACGGTCCTTAGCTCGGTTTCGGTCTTGGTTGGGTTGGCATATTTCAGCTCCTCGATCAGGTTATGCGTGACGTTGAGAGATTCGAGCTGGTGCTGGGCGTAGAATGTAAATGAAACGTTATGTCCCAGCCTTCTTTTTCCTTCAATAGGCTCGGTGCCGGCCACAATGCGGAGTACGGTAGACTTACCGCGACCGTTTGCGCCGATCAGCGCTATCTTATCGCCCCGTTCCATGCTGACATTGGTTGCGTCGAGGATCACTTTTTCGCCATAGGCTTTCGACGCATCTTCCAACTGGAATACATGACGGCCCGGCTGGGTAGTGAACTGGAATCGGAAATGTACTTTCGCATTCTCGTCCAGTACCTGATCGACGACGTCCATCCGGTCCAATGCCTTCACACGGCTTTGCACCTGGCGTGATTTGGTTGCTTTTGCCTTGAATCGTTCAATAAAGCGCTCGGTCTGGCGGATCTTGGCTTGCTGGTTTTCGTAAGCGCCCCGCTGAATGTCATTGCGCAGCGCTTTTTCTTCGAGGTAATAGGAGTAGTTGCCGGCGTAATAATTGAGTTTGCCACCCGAAACTTCCACAGTTGTATCAATGGTATTGTCAAGGAACTGGCGGTCGTGGGAAACGACGATCACCGCGCCTTCATAGCTTTGCGTATATTTTTCCACCCACTGGATCGACGGAAGGTCCAAGTGGTTGGTTGGCTCATCGAGCATTAGGAGCGACGGCTTTTGCAAAAGCAGTTTCGCGAGCATTACGCGCATCCGCCATCCTCCCGAGAACTGGCGCAGCGGCAGGTTCAGGTCGGCAGTCGAGAAGCCCAGGCCTTCGAGGATCGCTTCGGCTTTCGATTGTACCGAATAACCGTCCAACGCCTCGAACTCGTCCTGCACGCGGGCAAGCTTGTCGACGAGCTCATCGGTATAATTGTGTTCCATATCGTGCAGGATTTTATCCATCTGCACTTGCAAAATATTTTGTCTTTCAAATGCCTGCATAGCAACCGAAAGGATCGAATCCTCAGTTTGGTACGAAAGCAAATCCTGGTTGAGGAAACCGATCGTACAGTCGCCGGCCTTGGAGATCGAACCAGCGTCGGGCTGGAATTCTCCGTTAATCATGCGCAGAAGGGTAGACTTGCCGGTACCATTCAGTCCGATGAGCCCGATCTTTTGTTTTGGCTTGATATGTAGTGAGGCGCCGTCGTATAATGCACGGTCGCCCAGGAAATAACTGAGGTTCGTAATCGCGATCATGGTGCAAAGGTACGGGGAAAGAAGCAGATAGAAAAAGCGTGATGTTGGAATAGTTATAAAGGCATTCTCGGTATCGTAATGAAAGGGTTATTTATGTAAATTTGATCAATGAACAATCTCTTCCCGATATTCCTGAAACTTGAAAACCTGCACACGCTCATTGTGGGCGGCGGCTACGTAGGTTTGGAAAAAATTACTGCCGTTCTCGACAACTCCCCTCTCGCGCGTGTTACGCTCGTGTCACCGGAAATCCGGGAGGAAATAATGGACATCGCAACCGCCAATTCCCGAATAAATCTAATTATAAGGAAGTTTGAGGACGACGACCTTCTCGAAAAGGACCTGGTGATCGTGGCTACCAACGACAAGGCGGAGAACAAACGGATCTGGGAAACGGCCCGTACGCGGAATGTACTCGCGAATGTGGCCGATACGCCCGATATCTGCGATTTTTACCTTTCCTCGGTCGTCAGAAAAGGAAACCTCAAAGTGGCGATTTCTACGAACGGCATGTCCCCCACATTGGCCAAACGGCTCAAAGAAGTCCTTGGCGAAGCGCTCCCCGATAACCTCGAAACGGCTATGGAGCAGCTCAAAGCGGTCCGTGATATGCTGAAAGGCGATTTTGCATCAAAAGTCGACGAGTTGAACCGTATTACTTCGGTTTTGACAGAAAAGAAAAAAGATGTCTCCTGAAAGTGCTTAAATCGCATTCTCCAGACAATAAAATGCGATTTTGCAGTGTTTTTAGAAAGATAATTTGTTAAAATCACGCTGAGCATCTCCACGGTATCGGTATCTTGTGCGTATTGAGTATATTCTTTTGTTTTTGCACGAATAACACCACTTTAAATTTTGTCACCGCTGGTGGTAGAATGTTTTCGCTTTTCGTGCGATAATACGTATTATTGAATCTATTAATTTTTAAACCCGCTTTGGGCGGACGGACAGTTATTTGGGGTTAGACTTATACTTATTTATATGAATCTTTTCTATCGGATCAGTGGCCTGAGTCGGCTCATTGCGTTGCTCCTGGGTGTCTTCTTTCTGTCCGTTTGCGCTTCTCCGTTTTCTTCCTTTGCATTTGCTGCCGATATCGACGTCAGAGGTGTGGTGAAAAGCACTACCGGCGAGCCGTTGATAGGGTCGACCGTGCGGGTGAAAGGCTTGCAGAAAGGTACGGTTACCAATGAGAAAGGGGAATTCTTGTTGCAGGGCGTAAGCGACAATGCAACCCTTGTGATCAGCATGATCGGCTTTTTACCCAAAGAGGTGAAGGCGGCCCGAAGCCTGACGATCGAACTTGCAGAAGATGCGGTGGGCTTGCAGGATGTGGTAGTGACGGGTTTTCAGCAGATTAACAAAGATAAATTCACCGGATCGGCGGTAACCCTTAAAACCGATGATGTAAAAATCGATGGTCTGCCCGACGTCAGCCGGATGCTGGAAGGCCGTGCCGCAGGTGTTTCCATCCAGAACGTCTCTGGTACTTTCGGGGCTGCACCCAAGATCCGTATCCGCGGGGCTACTTCGTTGAACGGTGCCAACAAACCGCTCTGGGTGATCGACGGCGTTGTGCAGGAGGATATTGTGAATATCTCAAACGACCAGCTTTCCAGCGGCGACCCTACTACGTTGCTGGGTTCGGCTGTTGCAGGTCTTAACCCGAACGATATCGAGACTTTCGACATATTGAAAGATGCTGCCGCCGCCGCATTGTATGGCGCCCGCGCGATGAACGGGGTGATTGTGATCACAACCAAAAAAGGAAAGAGCGGCAAGCCGGTAATTACATATTCGGGTAATTTCAGCACGCAGCTGGTACCTTCTTACCGGAATTTCAACATTATGAATTCGGCACAGCAGATGTCGGTGCTGGGGGAGCTGGAAAGAAAAGGCTACCTGAATTCAGGTATTCTTTCGAAGCCCGACTACGGGGTCTACGGCAAAATGTACAACCTCATGACCGGCGACAACCAGGGCAACTTTCCATTAGAAAACTCTACCGAAGCCAAGCGGAATTTTCTTTTAGGCTATGCCAAAACGAATACCGACTGGTTTGATGTACTTTTCAAGCAAAACTTCATTCATGAACACTCGCTAAGCGTTTCGTTCGGAACGGAAAAGTCGAGTTCGTATGCATCGGTAAGTTATCTGGACGATAATGGCTGGACGATCGCCGACAAGGTGAAGCGCTACACATTGAATTTCAATAACAATTACCAGCTTTCCGACCGCCTGAGCATTGGCCTTACCACCCTTGCTTCCGTAAGGCGCCAGCAGGCACCGGGTTCCTTAAGCAGAAGAAGCAACCCCGTCGAAGGCAAGTATGACCGCGATTTTGATATCAATCCATTCAGTTACGCATTGAATACCAGCCGGACACTCACTGCTTACGACGGGAATGGCAATCTCGAATTCTTTCGCAGAAACTTCGCCCCTTTCAATATTATTTCAGAATTGGCCAACAACAAGATCAACCTGACGTTGGCGGATATTAAGCTGCAAGGGAATCTTTCTTATAAAATCACCGATAATATTAGCTATGACTTTCTTGGTGCTTTGCGGTACATTCAGACTGGCCGGGAGCATACCATTACCGAGCATAGTAACATGGCTAATGCCTACCGTGCGGCGGATAACTCGACGATCGCCCTGGCTAATAAATACCTTTACACGGATCCAGACGTGCCCAATGCCTACCCGGTGGTAGTGTTGCCAAGCGGTGGGTTTTACAACCGCAACGAAGACCAGATGCTCTTTTATAATGTAAGGAACAACCTGCGTTACAATCAGAAGTTTGGCGAGCGGCACGAAGTGAATGCATTGGTGGGGCAGGAAATAAAATTCACCAACCGCCAGAATTCCAATAATACGGGTTACGGCTTCCAGTACGACCAGGGCGGAACCCCATTCGTGGATTATCGCATTTTGAAACAGACTATCGAGACGAATTTCCAGTATTACGGAATGCAGATGGACTACGAGCGCTTTGCGGCATTCTACGGAAGTCTTGGCTACACGTTGGACGGAAAGTATAACGTCACCGGCTACGTCCGGTACGACGGTTCGAACCGCTTTGGAAAATCGGCGATTGCACGTTGGTTGCCTACCTACACGATTGCGGGCTCCTGGAATTTCGACCGTGAGAATTTCTTCAAAAATTCGACATGGCTGAGTATGGGGCGGTTGCGGATGAGCTACGGACTTTCGGCGGATACCGGTCCGGCAACCAATGCGGCGGTATTGCTTCAAAGCATCATCACCCGCCGGCCTTATGTGGACGAGAAAGAATCGGCGATACAGCTTGCTGCATTGCAAAATACCGAGCTGACCTGGGAAAAGTTGTACAGCGGTAACGTCGGCCTGGATGTGGGTTTGTTTGCCAACCGGATCAATTTTACGCTTGATGGTTATATCCGTAACAGCTTTGACCTGATCGACCAGATCAAGACTTCGGGTATCGGCGGGCAGATTTACAAGGTTGCCAACTATGCCGATATGGAATCGTACGGCGCCGACTTTTCGGTGGACGGGGTATTGTTCAAAACCCGCGACTGGGATTTTCGCTCACGCATTACATTCGGATATTCACATACGCTTATTACCAATGTGGATAACAGCCCCGGTATTTTCGATCTTGTGAAAGCAGAGGGCGCCAATGTGCAGGGCAAGCCCGTTCGCAGCCTTTTCTCGATAGACTACCGGGCACTGAACCCTAAAACCGGTGTTCCGATTTTCCTTAATGAGAAAGGGGAGGTTAGCTCCGATGTCTATTTGCAGGACCAAAATATCCAGTATCTCAAATATGAAGGACCGGTCGATCCGCCATTTACAGGTGGTTTTAACAACACCCTGGTCTACAAGGGACTTACCCTGAATGTGTTCTTTACCTACCAGGCGGGCAACAAGATCCGTCTTAATCCACTATATAAAGGTGCATTCAGTGATTTGGATGCCATGCCACGGGAATTTCTGGATCGCTGGGTGATGTCAGGAGACGAAAAATCTCCGGCGACACCATCTATTTCCGATCAGCTCGAATTGCTATACCTGCAAGGCACGTATCCTTACAATATTTATAATTACTCGACAGAGCGCGTAGCGAAGGGCGATTTTGTGCGATTGAAATCCGTATCTCTGGCTTATAAGCTTCCGTTGCAGGTGATTTCGCGTTACGGGTTCAAGGCGGCCAGTATTCAGGTATCGTCGATTAATCCATGGCTGATCTATTCGGACAAAAAGCTGAAAGGACAAGACCCCGAGTTCTTTAACTCCGGTGGTGTGGCGCAGCCGATCCAGAAGCAATTCACGGTTGCATTGAAGCTGACATTGTAAAGGTTTGAGGATGAATCATTTTGAAGATATGACTACCATCAAGAAGTTTAGAAAACTCATACTGATCCTGCCGCTGCTGGCACTGGCCGGTTGCGAGGACTTCCTTTCAAAGGAACCGGATAGCACGCGGGCGATCATCAATACTCCCAAAAAGGTTTCCCAACTGCTCACTACTGCATACCCGCAGGCTGGTTATGTGGTGTTCTCCGAAGGTATGAGTGATAATGTGGCGGACAAGGGGACAGGGACGGATGACAAGACAAACCGAGGATCGTTCCTTTTTGAAGTAGTGGAAGCGACCGTCGACGATCAGGATTCTCCCGATTCGTACTGGGGTGAATGCTACCGGGCAGTTTCGGTAGCGAACGAAGCTCTGGACATTATCAGTAAAGTTTCGGACCCTGAAAATTACAACGCACAGAAAGGGGAGGCATTGCTGGCCCGCGCCTATGCACATTTTATGTTGGTGAACTATTACTGCAAATTTTTTGACCCGCAACAAACCAACGACAGTCCGGGTATACCTTATGTAACTGTGCCCGAAAACGTGGTGATCAAGCAATATGAACGTGGTACCGTGGCCAACGTGTATCAAATGATTGAGAAGGATCTGCTCGAAGGCCTTCCATTGATCAGTGATGGAACGTACACTGTGCCGAAATACCATTTCAACCTGGCGGCTGCGAATGCATTCGCGAGTCGGTTCTATCTGGTGAAGAAGGATTATCAGAAAGTGTTGCAATATGCCAATGCGGCTTTCCCAAGCAATAATTTTGGGGAGAACATGCGTCCATGGAACACTACCTATTCGAGCATGTCGCCGGCTGAGTTGTACAACATCTACTCACGTGCGACGGAAAATGCCAATTTGCTGCTGGTGGAAACTTCTTCTACCTATGGCAGGTACGTGGCCAATTACCGTTATGGAATGACGTACGCCAAGTGGCAGGAGATTTCGGTGAGTGAGCAAATCATCGCCGGAAATGCGGGCTGGGCATTTCCGCTTTATTCCCAGGGCGACAATAATTACCTTATCCCAAAGCTGAACGAATACTTCGTGCGTGAATCGGTGAATGCGGAGATCGGGTTTCCATATGTAATGCTGCCGATTTTTACGGTCGAAGAGGTGCTTTTCAACCGGATCGAAGCTAATGCCTATCTCAACAATACAGCGGCATGCCTTACAGACCTCAATACGTACGTCAGCAAGCGGGTTGATAACTACAATGCAGCAACGCATAAGGTGACTGCCGCCAGTATGCAAAGCTATTTCAGGTCAAGTAACCTCAGAAATAACATTGTCAACACGGTACTTGCATTCAAGCGCGTTGAATTTGTTCAGGAAGGAATGCGCTGGTTCGATCTTCAACGCTACAATACGGCGGTAACACACACAACGCGGTCAGGGACGGTCATTTCGGTTCCTGCGGGCGATAATCGCAGAATATTGCAGATCCCTCAAACAGCCGCACTTTCAGGTATAGCACAGAATCCCAGATAAGAAAGCCAATCAACCATGAAAACGATATTCAGACATTTTGCCCACTATATTATTGCTGCGCTGGTGCTCAGCACCAGCATGACGTCCTGTAAAGAAGATGCTATCGGTGAGGTAGACGATATTTCAGGCCTTGGAGGCGACGATTGGGTAAAAGGGCCGATCGATCAGTGGATTCACGACAGCCTGGTGGTTCCCTACAATATTTCCGCCAAGTACAAATGGGACCAGTTCGAATTCGGGAACATTACCAAAAACCTGGTGCCGCCGGATGAAGCGCAGGTGGTCCCGCTGCTCAGCACGATCAAGAAAGCCTGGACAATGCCTTATGTGGAGGAGGCGGGAAAAGTGTTTTACAATAAGTACTCTCCTAAATTCTTCATTCTTTCGGGTAGTAACGAGTACAACTCGGAGGGTTCCATTACACTAGGAACTGCGGAGGGCGGCCGGAAAGTGATTTTGTACGGGGTTAACCTTTTCAAGATCAAGGGAATGGAGGGGTATGACCCGGGAAGAGATTCCTCTTTTGTAAAAGACTGGTTCCTGCATACGATCCACCACGAATTCGGGCACATTCTGCACCAGACAGTCCTTTATCCGGTCGAATACAAGAACATTTCGAAAGCGTATTACCAGGGCGGTAACTGGATCAACTGGAGTGATGCCGATGCCCGCCGCGACGGTTTCATTACCGCTTACAGTTCTTCGGCGTTCGACGAGGATTTTGTGGAAATGATTGCGATGATGTTGACGGAAGGCAAAGTTGGGTTCGACAAGATTGTCAATTCCATTCCCGAGGGAACAAGTCCGGATGGCGTAACAAAGGCGCAGGCCCAGGCAGCATTGCGGCAAAAAGAGGCTATTATTGTAGCCTATTATAAAAATACCTGGAAAATTGATTTTTACAGTCTGCAAAAAAAGGTGCGGACTTCGATGAATAAACTTTTTTAATGCCAGATGAAGAGATCATTTTTATACCTGCTGTTTCTGACCACTGTGTTCTTCTCCTGCGAGAACAAAGACGATACCGTTTTTGAGGAATCGGCGGACGTGCGTCTGAATGCAGCGCTGGCTTCATACGAAAAGCAGCTGGTAGAGGCGCCTTACGGCTGGAATGCGGTTATTTATCCGGGAGGAGGAGGTAGTTACGGGTTTTATTTCAAATTCGATGACAAGAACCGGGTGACGATGTACTCGGATTTCTCCGATGCCTCGGCTGCCAAACCGAAGGAAAGCAGTTACCGGTTGAAGGCCATGCAAACGCCTTCATTGATATTTGATACCTATTCCTATCTGCATGTGCTGGCCGATCCCGATAGGAGTGTGAACAATGGCGAACTTGGCGAAGGATTGCTGTCGGATTTCGAGTTCAGCATTTATGGCGATTCGTTAACAGCGGATCGGATGGCGTTTGTTGGACGTAAAAACCAGAGCCGCCTGGTACTCACCAAAGCGACCCAGGCGCAGGCGACCGCATATACGAACGGAGATCTGGCCAAAGGGCTGCTATTTAATAACATTGCCAAATATATCCCCTATTTCAAACGCGTTACACTAGGAGCGAATACCTACGAAATTACGGTTAGCCAAAACACAAGGACTGTGAAGCTTACCTGGCTGAGCGGGAGTACTCCGAAGACCTTCACAACGAGTTACTATTTCACACCTGCAGGCGTTGCATTCGTGTCCCCCCTCGTGAACGGCTCGCAGACGCTCACAGGATTTGGGAACATTACCTGGAATGCGAATACCACCCAGTTAGGTTTTTCCGGCGGTGGGGCGTCCGGAACGGTTGTGAGCGCGATCAAGCCTATATCGGTAGATCTGGCGGCGTCCAAGAGATGGTGGCAGACACCCATTGAATCGGGTGGTGACTGGCGGTCCCAGAACGGATTCCATGTCAACGGGGTCGATGACGCATTCAAAGTAGCCGACCTGAAATCAGACGAGTCGATATATGCATTTTATATTTATCAACCCGGCGTAAGCTCCCGGAATGACTTGTTTGCGCCCATCTTTTATGATGGTGAGAGTATCTTCCTCGATTACGGACATGCTCCGGCCCCGCCTACATTTACCGCGGACGGGCGAGCGATATTTACGCCCGCGGGCACTTACGGTACAATCCCGCCAACGGGAGCGGCGGCTGAATCGGCCAAGTTGCTCTACGACGCCAGCGGTTTTTACCTCATTCAAACATCGGAAACAACTTACGATATGGTAAGTGCGAAAGATGCCAAGTCATGGATTACGTGGGAATAGAAGGTAGGTTTTATTTACCAATATTTCCCGTTCTTTTTGGCAAACCAATATCCGCGCCAGAATATGCGCAGGTGGTTGAATAGGGTAGGCAGCAGACCAAAATGCTTTCTGAGTACTCTATACCGGTCGGTAAGCGAGCGGCGGTGGTTTTTGACCGACAGCCCGCCCAAAAGGTAGCGGCAGAGTATGAACGGCAGGAACTGTACCCTTTCGGCCCGTTTCAGGCATTCGATTTCCCAATCGATGTCGGCGCTGAGATTTTTGTATTCATAAAGTGGCGCAATGTCTTTTCGCGCTATGAATGCCTGGTGGCAGACTTTCATGCCCAGCGCGAAGTCTTGCCAGCGAAGATTTGCCGGCAGGGTGTGGGGCGTAAATTGGCTGCGCAGGCCTACCTCGGTCCCGCCTTCGCTAACCATCATGGCGTCGCTGTAATATACCGCGGCCCCGGTTTCGAGCGATGACAACAGGTTTTGGAGGGTCTGATCATTGTAAGCTTCATCTCCCGCATTCAAAAACCAGACATATTTGCCCGAAGCAAGTCGCAAACCCTTGTTCATCGCATCGTACAGGCCCCTGTCTTTTTCGGATATGACTTTGGAAACAAAATGGTTGTACCGGCCGACAATGCTGAGTGTACCATCATTCGAGCCGCCGTCGATGATCAGGTATTCCAATTGCGAGAGATCCTTCACATTGGACAAAGCACTTTCCACGCTGTCCAGTGTCCGGCCGAGGAATTTTTCGGCCTGGAAGGTTACGGTGATGATTGTCAGCAACGGGCTATTGTCCATGAAGCAGGGAGTCGTAAAGATGGGAATATTGCCTGGCTACCACTTCTTCCGAATAGTGTTGCAAAACCTTTGTACGCGCTTTCTCCGACAGGGAACCGTCCGCGTTATGTTTCAACACCCATTGAATGCCTTCCGAGAGAGAAGGGGCGGACTGAGACTCCGCTATAAAGCCGCTTTCCAAATGCCCGATCATTTCCGGAATGCCGCCTGTGTCGAACCCTACGACCGGTGTGCCGCATGCCATTGCCTCCATAATAGTGTTTGGCAGGTTGTCTTCCAGCGATGGGACGATGAGCACGTCGGCTGCATTGTAAGCTTGCACCATTTGGTTAGGATCCGAGATTTTACCCAGGAAATGAGCCTTTACGGGCATATTGGCGAAGTTTTCAGCCTTTCCTTTACCGAGGATCATCACTTCGGCATCGGCCAGGCCGGGAGAGTGCATGGCCTCCTGAAAGTAGGCAAATCCTTTGCGCGGGTCTTGAGTGTTGGCACCTGCAAAAAGAAGTAATTTCTTATCGACAGGCAATCCTAATGCGTTCCGCGCCCCCGCACGGTCAGCTGGTTTGAAAAAGCTGGTGTCGATGCAATTGGGGATTGCTGCCGAGGGCCTACCATTCGTCAATGCGGCTTTTTGAACCAGCTTATCCAGCCATCGGCTGGGGGAAATGAGTGTAAGGGACGCATTTTGATAAAGACTTAGTTTTTTCTCGAATTGCGCAAAAGCAATATCATATTCGCCCGGTTTTTTCAGATACGGACAATAACAGCAATGCGAGAGATAACGCTCGCAGCCGCGGTTGTAATGGCAGCCACCGGTAAACGTCCACATATCATGCAACGTCCAGACGATCGGCTTACCGAGCGCAAACAGTTTTTCGAGCGATTTTAGCGAAAGGAAGCCAAAATTGACCCAATGCAAATGAATGATGCTCGCCTGTTTTACAAGCGGATGGTCGGCAATATCGGCGCCCACGGTCGCAGGGGAAAAAGCAAAACGGACGGACTTATCTTTTTCATAGGGAAGAAAGCTAAGCCGTTCAAGCACGAAATTTCCCCAGGCTTTTTTTGATTTCCACGGGCTATCTGCCCATGCGGCGGTTTGCGGGCCGGGCCGGGAAATTTGCGAAACCATCAGATGCGAATCGACACCGGCATTAAGCAACGCCTGGTGCAACCTTGCCGCAGCGACCCCGGCACCACCTTCCCAGTGAAAAGTACTTAGCAGAAGCACCATTTGATCGCTATCGATAATTCGTGTTTTGGTAGAATAATCTTTTTAAGTGGGTAAAATTAATAGTTCTGCCTTTAAATAATTTTTTATTCGATGAAACTATCTTTATCACCAAATCAGTAACCCAAAAACATGTCAAGCGAAAAACGAAGCCACGAGGCGCATTCGGAATGGTACGAGCTGCAATATGCTACCCAGGAGGCAAAGAACAAGGCCATCGAACTATGGGAGTATGACAATGCGCATCAGACCATCAACCATTGGATTCACAAGCGCATGCTGGAACTGACGAACCCGTTCGTACAGGAGAAAAAAACGTGGCTGACGGTGGGGGACGGTTACGGGTTTGATGCAAACTATTTTTTCAGGAAAGGATTGGATTCGACCGCCAGCGATATCGCCGGTACCTTTTTGCCTTTGTCAAAAGAAAGAGGGTTTATTGAAAAATATGCTATTGAAAATGTGGAGCATCTGACGTTTGCAGACAATAGCTACGACTACGTTTTTTGCAAGGAAGCTTATCACCACTTCCCGCGCCCGTACCTGGGCGTATACGAGATGTTGCGGGTAGCGCGCGAGGCGGTAATCCTGGTGGAGCCGCATGATCCGATCTCAAAAATGCCCTTCCTGCTCGCATTGAGGAATATTTTCGACCGCTTCGATACCAAAGCATTGCAGAAATACTGGAAAAACAGGTATTCATTCGAAACCGTGGGGAACTACGTTTTTAAATTATCGGAGCGCGAAATGGACAAGCTTGCGAATGGTATCGGCCTGCCGGCAGTTGCATTCAAAGGCATTAACAATAACTATTATCATCCATCCTATGGGCGTGAAAAGGCGGACGATTCGTCGCCGGCATTCCGGAAGATCAAACGCAAACTCGCATTTCATAATTTCCTGGTAAAAGCTTCGCTAATGCCTTCGCAGGTACTTTGTGCGGTGATATTTAAGAAACTGCCCTCGGAGCAGGTTATGGAGGCAATGCGACAGGACGGTTTTCAGGTACACATTTTCCCGCCCAATCCTTACGCGCATTGATTCAGAAAAGCTTTTTCTGTTTAAACCCGAGCGGCCTTCTTTCCTTTTGAGGAGGTTCGAGGAGGTAGCTAAGTGCCTGATGGATGTCGTTGAACTTGATCTGCATTTCGTCTTCCAACTGATCGATCCGCGCTTTAAGCTCCCCGGAATCCAGATAGTGCTGCCGGATATTCACAAAGGCACGCATGATGGTAATATTGACCTGTATAGCCTTGTAGCTGTTCAAAACGCTGGATAGCATTGCAACTCCCTGTTCTGTAAATGCAAATGGAAGATACTTGGAGTGGCGACCTTTACCTTTCTCTAAGGTCACAATTTGTGACCTTAGAGAAAGGTACTCTTCCCGCGTCAATTCGAACATAAAATCGTCGGGAAACCGCTCGATGTTTCTCCTGACGGCCTGTTTTAAGGCTTTTGTTTCAATTTCATAGAGTTCTGCCAAGTCGAAATCCAACATGACTTTGTATCCACGAATCGTAGATACTTTGTTCTGAATAACTATTAGATCCATTTCTATAAGAATAGTTTGGTGGCCACTTTATTCAAATACGCTCACATTTCACTTTGGTAACGCAATCGTCGATAATTTTTTGGTGGGCCGAAATATGCCTAGTTTTATGCCCGAACATTCATTAGCGTACCTTCCATGTTACCCGGATCAGATGTCAGAATTGCCGTTATCGGACTTGGTTATGTCGGTTTGCCGCTGGCTGTGGCTTTCAGCAAAAAGTACCGGGTAGTCGGCTTCGATATTAACAAAAGGCGCATTCAGGAATTGAAAGATGCCTATGATACGACGAAAGAGATTTCGCGGCAGGATTTGCGCGAGGCGGCTAACCTGGCATTCTCATGGGACGAGGCGGCATTGAAGGAATGCAATGTGTTTATCGTAACTGTGCCAACACCGGTGGACCATTACAAAAAGCCTGATCTTGCCTATTTGCTCAGGGCCAGCAGGATGATCGGCCAAGTGCTGAAACAGGGCGATGTGGTGATTTATGAATCGACCGTATATCCCGGCTGTACCGAAGACGACTGCGTGCCGGTTCTCGAAGACGAAAGCGGGTTGAAATTCAATGAGGGGTTCTTTTGCGGCTATTCCCCTGAGCGTATCAATCCGGGCGACAAGGTGAATACCTTCACGAAAATTAAAAAAGTTACGTCGGGCTCTACGCCGGAAACGGCCCGTTTTGTGGATAATTTGTACGCGTCGGTAATAGAAGCAGGAACGCATCTGGCGTCCAGCATAAAGGTAGCGGAAGCTTCGAAGGCGATCGAGAACGCGCAGCGGGATGTGAATATCTCGTTTGTGAACGAGCTGGCACTGATTTTCGACCGGATGAATATCGATACCACCGAAGTACTTGAAGCCGCTGCCACGAAATGGAATTTTCTGCAATACAAGCCCGGGCTTGTGGGCGGTCATTGCATTGGTGTAGACCCCTACTATCTGGCATACAAGGCGGAGTCACTGGGATATTACCCGCAGGTAATTTTGTCCGGTCGCAGGGTAAATGATATGATGGGGGTGTTTGTGGCTAACAAGCTGGTAAAGCTCATGATCCGCAAAGGACATAAGATTGAAGGGAGCCGCGTACTGATCCTGGGCATTACGTTCAAAGAAAACTGCCCCGATATCCGTAACACGCGTGTGATCGATGTGTACCGCGAACTGACTGATTTTGGAATGCAAGTGGAAGTGCACGATCCCTGGGCATCGGGTGAGCAGGTACTGGGGGAATATAGTGTTACATTGTTGGACAAACCCGCAGGTACTTACGAGGCCGTGATACTGGCCGTGGCGCACCAGGAATTCCGGACAATGGAGTTCAATGAATTCACAGCACCGGATTCGGTGATATTCGATCTGAAGTCGATATTGCCGCAGAATATGGTCGATTCCAGGCTCTGACTGTCGCTTATTCCCGCCAGCCAAAAATATTCAATTGCAGGTCCATCACGTCGTTGCCACGGTAGCGATGGTTCACAAACGGCCGAAGCCTGTGCTGATTGGTATCCACATAATACCGGAAGCCATTTTCTTCAAAAACCTTCACTACGTCCGCAAGCCCTTGTGCATTGCCGATGTACGAGTGAAATTCCACAAAAAGGTTCCGGACGTTGGCAAGCGATCCGCGACAATCATGAAGCACGTCTATTTCAGCTCCTTCGATGTCAATTTTCAGAAAATCGACGCGGCTTTCCTTTTCCAGAAAGTCTTTCAGGCGAATGGAATCGATTTTGCGCTTTTGAGCAGTTGAATAAATCGAAGAGGAATCCGCCGACTCGCTACCAAACCAAATACCATCCTCATTGGTCCAGACAGCCTTGTCGACGATCTCGACATTATGTACGGCATTGTTTTCCAGGTTTTGACGAAGGAGCGATGCAATCGCCGGTTCGGCTTCGAATGCAATTACTCGGGCATTCGGAAACAGTTTTTTGAAATACAGAACGCTCATTCCAATATTAGCACCACAATCAAAAATGAGGGGCTGGGATTGGGCACTTTCAAAGTAATAGAACTCGTCCGCAAAAATCTCCTTGTGTTGCCAAAGGAACGACAATGTGTCGGGAACTTTCAGCTTGAACCCGCCGAATGCTACTTCCGTAAGCGTGTAACGGGGGCGGTTTCCGTATTTGAGCAGCAGCCCCATAAACTCCCGGTTCCGGGCGGAGCTGAGCGCATGATAAGGTTCTTTAAGCAGGTAGCGAAGCCAGTACATATGGATAGTCGGTCAAATGCCGTATTTGACCAGGTTTTTAACTTTTAAAAGGAACGGTAGGCGGTAATATTTCCGGAATGCCCGGATCATTTTTTCGTCAGGCATGAGGTCGTCAGGCATTTGAACGTCACCCTCAGCCATTTCCTGGCCGTATTCTTCCGATTTGAATGTAAAATTAGTGCCACTGCCGTCCGTCCCGATGTTTTTGATTTTGGAATGAACCGGGTAAAGCCCGTATGCATTGTTCTGAAACTGAGAGTAAGTCCAGCGAATGGCCCACGAATCGATCACACCCTGCTGTTGTTTGGCGAGCATCGGCCAGAGATCATCGCCGCCTGCGTTGAATTCCTGACGGCGGGCCCCATTCTTTTTCAACACAGGAAAATGTTCTACCTGCCAATCGGCTTTCGCCCATTTGTGTGCCCAGGTCCCCCAGCCCCAGGAGCTTGCGCGCGGCACGAGATACACGTCGTGCGGATAGCCTTCCGGAAGATCGATCGGCGGCGTGTAACCTGTTGCCGAAAAAATATCGGCCCGGTCGGAATAAACGTCCAGCGCCTGGTTCATGAACGAAAGAAAGTCCGTCGTGCTCAGCATATCGTCTTCCAGCACGATCACATTCGGATGCGTGGAAAGGATATGACTTACACCTTCGATGACAGATACGGCCAGCCCTTTATTTTGTTGCGACGGGAAGACCGTTACATTTTTGAAGCCTGTAATCCCGGAAATGTAATCGCGCACCTCATTCACAGCTTCCGCGTCCCGCATGTGCTTTGGCCCATCCGAATAAATGTACAATTCGCTTTCAGACGCAAGTGTATTCATTTGCAGGCTCTTGAGGGTCTGTTGCAAATGCTGAGGGCGGTTATAGCAAAAAAGGACGATAGGGGCATAGGCGCACATCAGCTCATAAGTCGGTTTTCTCGTTGCAAAAGTAGGTCGAATCGTTTCTAAATCACAATAAATACGAAAGTAGTAAAAGTCGGAGCGGTGAGTTTTGGTGGTTAATCTGTGCTACCTTTGCAGGAAACCGTCATAGAAATCGTTGAAGATATTATGCGTGATGGGCGCGCGGCCCAATTTTGTGAAGGTAGCGGCCCTGTACAGAGCCTTCGCAAAATGCCCGGAGTTTTCCGTAAAGCTGGTTCATACCGGGCAGCATCACGACGATGCTATGTACAAGGTGTTCCTGACGCAACTGGGATTGCCCGATCCGGATTTTTCTTTAGGCATACATGGCGGTTCCCATACCGGGCAGACGGCCCAAATCATGCTGGCATTTGAAAAGGTGCTTTCAAGCGAATCTCCTGATATGGTAATCGTTGTCGGCGACGTAAATTCGAGTTTGGCGTGCGCGCTCGTTGCGGCGAAGGAAGGGGTCAGGCTGGCGCATGTGGAGGCCGGATTGCGGAGCGGTGACAAAGCCATGCCCGAGGAAATCAACAGGATTTTGATCGATCAAATGTCCGACGAGCTTTTTGTTTCGGAGGAATTGGCGGTGAAAAATTTACGAAACGAGGGTGTCGGGCCTGAGAAAATTCATTTTGTCGGTAATGTAATGATCGACACGCTGGTTTATTGCCGGGAAAGAGCCTCGGCGCTTTCGGTAATGGAAGATTTGGGGTTGAAAAAGAAGGGTTACTTCGTGCTGACGATGCACCGGTCGTCGAATGTGGATTCGCCCGAAGAACTTATGCTACTGGCGGAGTTGATAGGCGCTGTTTGTAAACTCCGAACATTGATCTTTCCGGTCCATCCCAGGACAAAATCAAACCTGATGAGCCGGGGTATCTGGGCGCGGCTGGGGAACATCGAGGGACTACGCTTGCTGCCACCCCAGGGTTATCTGGAATTTATTAATCTGACTTCCAATGCTGATCTCGTTATCACGGATTCCGGCGGCGTGCAGGAGGAAACCACTTTTTTGGGTGTGCCATGTGTGACGCTCAGAAAATCCACGGAACGCCCGTCGACGATCGAGGAAGGTACCAACCGGCTCGTTGGCGGTTTGGATGTCGCTAATGCGATGCAGATTATAACTGAAATTATTAACGGGGAGAAGAAACAGACTTCCTTGCCTGCACTGTGGGATGGATTCGCATCGGACCGCATTGTGCAAATAATCAAAAAGAAGTATCTAAAATAAATTGATGTGGGAATTGTTGTACGACAAAGTTTAAAGGCCGGAATAGGCTCTTATATCGGTGTTGGAATTGGGATTATTAATCAAATGTATGTTTCTACCAAATTCCTTTCGGTAGAAGAGCTGGCTTTGACCCGTCTGCTTTTTGAAAACAGCTTGCTTTTTGCCGCTTTTGCCCACTTAGGCACCCCTTTTATCGCCGATAAATTCTTTGGTAAATTCAGAGATGATCAGTCGGGGCATAACGGCATATTGCCATTCCTCCTGGGCCTTCCGTTTGTGGGAGGTGTATTGTTTACGGTTCTTTACCTCTTATGTTCCCCATGGATTCAGCAGTACTATGCTGAAAAATCTCCGCTATTAATAAAATACCACATCCTGGTCATTCCTTTTACATTATTCTGGCTTTACCTGGCGGTATTGGAGGCATATTGCCGGAATAATTCACGGATAGCCGTACCCAACTTCATCCGGGAAGTGTTTTTGCGGCTGGCTAATATACTTGTCATTCTGATATTCGGGTTTGGCTGGATCGGGTTTGAGCTCATGCTTTGGCTGTTGATTGCTTCTTACGGACTAGCCCTTGTTTCGCTGATTGTTTATATTCGTAAGCTTGGAAAATGGTATTGGGTTAAACCTAATTCCAAGATTCTTACCTGGCCATTGTTTCGGAATATGATGGCTTACAGCAGTTTTACAATTTTCGGTGGGATAGGCGTGAATCTCATGCTATTTATAGACCGCTCCATGCTAGCCGGAGAACGTGGCCTTATTCAAACAGGGATATTTATCATTGCCGCTTACATTGCCGGCGTAATCGAAATACCCAAAAAGGCAATTTCACAAATATCTATTCCCCTGCTATCCACTGCCCTCGGCAAGGAAGACTATGAATATGTTCAGCAAATCAACAGTAAATCGGCATTAAATCAGCTGATAACCGGCGGGCTGATTTTCTTATTGATATGGAGTAGTATCGATGAGATTTTTTATCTTATCCCGAAGGGCGATACTTATAAGGAAGGGAAGCTTGTAGTTCTTTTCCTCGCGTTGGTGAAAGTGTTTGATACGGGAACGGGCCTCAACACAGAGATTATCGTTTATTCCAAATTTTTCAGGTATTCCACCTACCTTATCATTGGGTCGGCTGTTTTGGGTTTTTTATTGAACGTGTTACTTATTCCGCATTACGGATTCATAGGAGCGGCACTTGCCACCATGATCACCACATTTCTTTACTCGCTTTCAAGATTAATCTTGGTTTGGCGGAAATTTGGCGTCCAGCCATTTTCAAGAGGGACCTTAAAAGTTGTTCTGGTTTTGGCTATGCTTTATTTTGCTACTTACCTGGAACCCGATTACGCACTTTCAAAGTGGTCGGCAATGATCGCCATCGCACTCAGGTCTGCATTTTTGTGCCTCGTATTTGCCATATTGATTCTCAAATTAGGAGTGTCGCAGGAAATAGAGGCGATCTTCGATAATGTAAAGCGCCGCCTCAAATAAGCATATTGCGGAAACGGATTTTCCTCGCACTTTGGATGCGCTCTTGAACAAAACCAGGGTCTCGCAGATAAATGGTGTTCTGAGCACCTGTTGTGGAAATTTCCTGAAGGTTTCTTTTGAATGCGTCGTAGCTGTGTGGTACAAATCCCAGGGACAACAGCTTATTGTGAAGGTAATTCTGACCAAATTCGTATTGATCCGAAAGGCCGTTGGTTTCCATAATGATGACTTTCAAATCCGGGCTGCTAAGCGTATCCGGCGCGCCGTTGATCACATTTGCTTCAAAACCCTCTACATCGATTTTCAGGAAATTGGCTTTTTTACCTGCCAGAAGGTGATCCAGCGTATCCACAGGCACTTTTGTGGTAGCGCCCGCCAGTTCGTTTTCATCACTGACCACATGGTTGGTTGCGTCGAGGTTGTTCGTGAATACGAGCGTTTCCTCTTTGTCGCCTACGCCAAGGTTGCGTAAGTCCACCCGGTCCGTCAATACGTTGTAAGCAACATTTCTGCTCAGTTTCGAAAATGTGGAGGGGATGGGCTCGAATGCGATCGCATTGGCACCGGCAACGCCTGCCGCGAGCAAGGTATAAACCCCGACATTGGCGCCAACATCGACAAAAGTATCGCCCGGGCGCAGATAATGCGTCAGGAAAAGCATTTCATGAAGATCGTACAGCCCCGTATATATCTGAAGTTCGGCACTGGACATGCCTTTTTCTACCACCAGTGACGTGTTTTCGAGAAAGGGATAGACCATCGGGTGATGATGCAAACGAATGACTACCCCTCTTTTGAAGAAGGTCATCAAAGCCGAGAGTTTGTTTTGCTGGTTTAAAGGATGACGCAGAATTGTCTTGATCGTCTTTAACTTCATTAGGCTGTTCGGTTTTTTGTGCCGCGACGGGAAAATTTTGGGCGCTAATGTAGTGTATTTGCGCCCTGTAAGCAAAACCTTCCCATTACCGGGGTGACCAGCACAGCTTAGTAAACCACCATCAGACTGCCCTGTTTAACCAGTTTGTCGCCCGATAATATCCGGAACAGGTAACTACCGGAAGGCACGCGTCGATCTCGTTCTTGCTTAAAGGCCGGTTATTTGAATAATAGCCGGCCAAGAGAACATGCTGATCGCCATAATCGCTTCCGGCCGAAAACAGATCAGAAGAATATTAAAGGTTTGCCGCGTAGGCAATTTTCTGGCATTCAACACCTCCAATGCGCTTTTTGAAGCGGGCCAGAGCGGGTTTTTCATTGCCAAAATGGTCGAGCGATATACCGAGGTCCAGGATTCTTGCCCCGCTATCCCGGCCAAACTGGTAAGCTGCTTCAAAGAGCATAACCGCAGGGCTGAGTGAACGGAATTCGGGCAGGAAGCCGGACAGAAAATGGTACAATACGGTGTCGCTTACACGTACCATCAATGCTGCGGCAATAGGCCGTCCTTCAAACCAGGTTGTAAGCGAGAGATAGTTTTCGGGTGTACAATTGGTGATGCCCGTTATTTTTTCCGGCGTCACCGGTAATTTATAGCCGTTTGCACAGTAGCATTCGTGGAGCGTCGCTATCATTAGCGTGTCACAAAGCCCGGTTTTCATCCTGACATGCAAACCACCCTTTTTGCCTTTGGCTAATCGCCGACGCTCCGCTGGCTCAATAATTTGCTCAAAACCTGTATCAGTAATAGGAATATAATGATTAGAATAAGTATGATTGGGTAAAAAACCGGCGGCCAGATAGCTGAGATGACAAAGTTCGTGGGTATGCGGGTCGTAGCAGGAAGGCGCCGTTTTAATTGTCAATCTGGTTCCTCCCTTGCAGGCTATCCATTCGCGGACGCACGCCAGAAGGAACGTTAGCTGATCCACGCGGCAATGTATAACCGGGCAAATGCCCCCAAAAGGGGCCAAAGGCGGTGATATCCAGTTGTGAGGGCCTGGCAGGCAGTGAAATACGGCCCAAATATCCCCGGATTCTTTAGAAGTTAGAATAAATGAATAAATTAGGTCAGAAGTCTGAAAAGCCAGTTGCTCCCTGCGAAAAAACAGCCACGGGACAGTAGTAGGGAATGGGGCTTCGGGCATTGGAAATACCTCCACGACGATGTCGTCATAGGTCCAGCAACAAAGAGAAGTGTGTGTAAAATTATTACTGGTCGGATCCAAAAGTTATAAGATGTATGTTAAATGTGCTCAGATCAAGGATTTTGATAATTATTGATATACTAATTTGATATTTTTTATGTTTAATACAATGCTGATTACTATTTTTGTTAATTCATCAAATCAGTTCAACCAGAATGTACAAAAGTTGTACTGGTTGGTAATCAGGATTTTCAGTTCAAGGGCAATCATCAGGCTGGAAATTGATTGTCCGGATTCATTTGACACCAGTAGTTTTTTACATCCATTGGACCCAACCCATCCATGAAACACATACTGATTGCCGAAGACCACGCCGTGGTAAGGATCGGTACCAAACACCTCCTCAAATCACTAATTCCGGATTCAACTATTTCGGACGTTGACGATTTTGATAAAATTCTTCAGGAACTTGAGACCAAGGCTTATGACCTCCTGATCCTGGACATCAATATTCCGGGCGGAAACACTACAAAGATGGTAGAAACCATCCGCGCAAAGTCTCCGGGCGTCAGAATTCTGATGTTTTCGAGCTATGACGAGCAACTCTATGGTCTGATGTACCTTCAAGCGGGGGCCGACGGTTATCTGTCGAAAGATGCGCCGGAAGAAGAGTTCAAAACTGCGGTTATGAGCGTCCTGAATAATAAGAAGTACATGAGCGAAGATATGCAGCAGATGAATATCAACCGTCTCATCAATCCGAAAGAGTACATGCCCGATCCTATCGTGAGCCTGTCGCCCCGCGAGACCGACGTAATGAACCTTTTGAAAGAAGGCTTGGGAACCGCGAAAATTGCCGAAAAGCTGAACTTGCAGCTCTCTACCGTTAGTACTTACAAAGCCCGTATTTTCGAAAAGCTGGGCGTAAAGAACATCGTAGAGTTGATCACCAAGATCAAGTAATTAATTCTTACCATATCTGAAAGGTTTCTGTACGAGGTGCAGAAACCTTTTTTTATGAAATCAATCGAGTGAAATTCATGCGTAAGCTGAGTGTAGATGAAATGGACCGTATGTCGGTCGACGAGTTTAAGGAATCGGAGAAATTTCCGTTCGTGATCGTTCTGGATAATATCAGGAGCCTGAACAATATTGGCTCATTCTTCCGGACGGCGGATGCGCTGCGGGCCGAGAAAATACTGCTTTGCGGTTATACGCAGGAGCCGCCTCATCGCGAGATCACGCGAAGTGCCCTCGGTGCCGAAATGTCGGTGGCGTGGGAAAAATGCCCCAGTGCCGCGGAGGCTGTGAAAATGCTGAAATCCAAGGGGTACAAGGTTTGGTGTGTGGAGCAGGCCGAAGGAAGCGTGCTGTTGCAAAACTTTGAGCCGGATCCGTCAGCTCCCTATGCGTTTGTATTTGGAAATGAGGTCGAAGGCGTAGATGATGCGGCGATCGCGGAATCCGACGGCTGCCTGGAAATTCCGCAGTTTGGTACCAAGCATTCTTTCAACGTATCTGTATCAGCGGGAATCGTACTGTGGGACTTTTTAAAGAGAAAAATAACACAAAAATAATACGGAAAATTTGCTATTTATAAATTAATAATGGGTATTTGTAGGTTATTGCCCGACGGCAATTTTGACGCTTTATAGCTCCTTTTCGGAGCCAGGCTTCATGTATCATTAATGAAATTCTTAATATCAGATTTATGAAATCCGCTACCAAGAAGTTATCGACAGAGATTGCTGAGACACTTTCCGGAAAAATTGAAGCAGTCGCTGCAGGTTCGAAAAAAATAAAGAAATCGATCGAGAAAGCGGCTGCCAAACTGGCTAAGAAAGTAGCTAAGTTTGAAAAGGAAACTCTCAAGAAAAAGGCCAAAGAAGCCAAGAACGCGGAGAAAAAAGTTAAAGACAAGAAGGAAGGCAAGAAAGTAAAGGCAAAGAAAAAGGAAAAAGTTGCGGCTCTGGTAGCGGCAGCTTCGTCTAAAGTACCTGTGGCAGCACCTGCTAAGCCAACCGTAGGGAAAGAGGCGAGCGCTCCTAAACCTGCTGCAAAAGTGGTTGCTCCGAAAGCGGCCCCTGCTAAGCCTGCTGCAAAACCGGCGGCTGCTCCTAAAACGGAAGCTTCCGCATCTGCTCCGGAGAACGCATAATTGTCAGGAACATATTTCAAGACGACCAGCAGCGGGATGCCGTTGCTGGTCGTTTGGCTTTGTGGTTAATTCGTGCGCCCTATCGTAACGAGCAGGCGACCCGTAAGGCCCTTTTCGGCGCGATGTGAAAAATAGTCACGATTGTGAAGAACCGTAGAATAAGGGGATACTTCGATATTCTCAGGTTTTAGGCCGCTCCTCACCAGCTGATCGCGGTTGGAGGCTTTCAGATCTACGAAAAACTTACCGGCGCTTTCGTCCCACCGCTTGTAGGCTGGCGTGAAATGCTGGGCCACGTCGTCGCCTACTTCAAAACTGCACTCGTCAATGCACGTGCCGACGTATCCAACACAGTCGAAGGGCCTGGTACCGTAGTTTGCCTGCATTGTAGCCACCGTCTTTTCGACGATCCCGCCAACCGTGCCGCGCCATCCGGCGTGAATGGCCGCCGCAGCGCCCGTCACGGGGTCGTAAATCAGTATCGGCGTGCAGTCGGCGACGGTTACTGCGAGTTGGATGCCGCGTACATTGGTCACCAGGGCATCGAATCCCTCGAAACGGTCGGCTTTGGTAACGGTCACGATGTCGATGCCATGTACCTGATGTGCCTTGGCGACGGTTTCGAACGGGATACCAAGCGCTCCGAAAAATATCAGGTTATTTTGCATGATATTTTCGGGAGTATCCTGCGAGCCTCCAAGGTTCAGTGATGAATAGTAACCGCTGCTCACTCCGCCGTGGCGTGTGCTTTCGGCGGCGACCAGTTCGGGGAATTCGTTAAATATCTGTGGTTTGCGGAATATGGGGCTGTTATGTGTCGTGGGCGAAGCAGGCATTTGTCTGGTATTTACGGATTAGCGTACCAAAATTAAACGATCGCGCCGCCGGATTCATTTCGGACCGAATTTATTTTACGGCGTCACCGTTATGTGCCCGGGCGTTGTCCGGTAAAAGAACCGTAAAGTAGCCGGGCTCAGATTTTGAGGAGAATTCAACTAAATTTGTGCCGAGCGACTCCGCTTATTCAATGAAATAGTGACTATGATAAAAGTGAGCGTGTGTGTAGTCACCTACAACCACGAGAAATTTGTAGCAAAAATGCTGGACTCGATCCTGATGCAGCAAACTACATTTGATTTCGAGATCGTGGTAGGGGATGATTATTCCAAAGACAACACCCGGGCGATATTAACCGACTACCAGCAACGTTTTCCCGATAAAATCCGGCTTTTGTTACACCCCCAAAACATGGGCCTTAATGGAAAGTTCAATGCATTGGCAACGTTCGCCGCGGCAAAAGGCGAATACATTGCCCAGTTTGATGGAGATGATTACCTGCTGGTTGCGGACAAGCTGCAAAAGCAGGTGGAAATGATGGATGCCAATCCGCATTACTCAGCCTGTTTCCATAATGCGAAGGTAATCTATGATGACAATGCAGCCCCGCCGCACCTTGTTAATTGGATTAATAAAAAGGAATTTACGGTAGATGACCTCATTGGAGAGGACGAACTTTGCTTTATCGCCACGTCGAGCCTGATGTTCCGGACCGAGGATTTTGCCAAAAATCCGGATCCTGAATGGACAAATTTGTCGACCAGCGGCGATATTCCCCGCAATATCATGTTGGCAACCCGCGGGCCGATCGGCTATGTCGATGAGGTAATGTCGGTTTACCGGAAGCAAAGAGGGGGCGCGAGCTTCGCGGACAACCATTATGGAAAGGATTTTCTTTTCAACCGTATCGAAATGTATTCCAATATCGATAAAGAGTTGAAATACAAATACCATGACCGCCTGACGAAGAATATCGCGACCTATTACTATAAAATGCTGTTTTCAAGGGAATATGGCAATACTTACTGGCCACGGGCTAAATATGCGGTAAAATACCTCTCCATGGCCGAGCCCTCACCGGAGCGGAAAAAAGAAGTGATCCGAGATTTTATAATCCCGCCGTTTTTTATGAAAGTATACAGCTTCTTTGCATTGAATTTCTATAATCTGAAAAGCAAGCTGTCGGGGCAAAGCTGATAACAAAAAAGGGCCGGATGTACCGACCTTTTTTGTTGTTAAATCAGAACAATTTCTCCTGTGGTGGTTTTACACCTTTCAATCGGATGTAAACGGTAGCTTGTCCGCGGTGGTGGGTTTGGTGCTCAAACGCCTTTTCAAAAGCGGTACCTGCTTTCATATCCATACCGAATACTTTCACATCCTTCGCGAAATCGGCGTCGGTCATGCCTTTCAGTGACGCGAGAACGAAGTCGTAGCTGTCCAGAACAGCTTTGGTTACGGCTGTTTTCGATTGGTCGGCCATCTTTTCGAGAGAGCCTTCTGGTTTGGCCTTGCCGGTGGCGGCCGAAATGAATGCATAGTTCGCATCGCCGAGGTGGTCCATCTGCTGTGCAAACGAGCGGATTTCCGATGTGGGTTTCAATGCGTAACCATCATCCGGCATCGCATCCAGGTATTCTTTGGTGAAAGCTTTGGCCCGTTCCCAGTCTGCGATTTGTTTGGCAACCATGGTTTGTGCGGATGCGAATTTGCCCGCCAGTAAAATCATACAGATAATAGCGATTCTTTTCATTCGATTTTTGTGTTTGGTGGTTGATAAAATTTCGCGTAAGGTAACGGTAAGGAATGCGATTGTCAACATGAGAATCAAATATTTAAGTAACTGTAATGTACCTATCGGTGACATATTGTTGTGCCTGACTTTCAAGAAAATCGTCCGGCGATTGTTGAGGTTAAGCCGGTTATTATTTTATTTACCACCCACACCCATTTATACAAACGACTGCTATGCCCGGAAGCTCGGAGGAACGCGCACAGAAATACCTTGACCTTGGCCACGGGGAGGCTGAGAACCATGCGAAAACCCAGCTCGAACTTTACGAAAAGCGAGTACAGCAGAAGTCTTCGGCAACGAATGTTATTTCGGAATTTTTCAAAACCAATCTGATCGGTTTCGCCTGGCATTACCTCCGAAGCCGCTTCGGTGCGCGGCATCCGTACCAGGCGTACCCGCGAAACGGGGATACCGGTATTTATCCTTTACAATCTTCCGTTGCGTCCAGGGAAGAGATCAGCATCGCATTACTTTCGGATTGGGCTAGCGACACGGCTGAATCCGACGCGGTCGGCAATCTCGTGGCGCGTCATGCGCCCGACTACACGATACATATGGGGGATATTTACTTTGTAGGCACGCCGCAGGAGGTAGAGGAGAATTTTACCGCTCCACATGCTTCCTGGTATTATGGTGCGTCGGGTAGCCTTGCACTTTCCGGGAATCATGAAATGTATTCCAATGGCAATGCATTCTTTCAGCACCTGCTTCCCGCAATGTACGTGCAGGTGGGCGAGGTACGCAGGACGCAACAAGCCGGGTTTTTCTGCCTGGAAAACGATTATTGGCGAATTATCGGCATCGATACAGGCTACACCTCGGTGGGGAGGCCTTTTTTTGAAATACTCTCGCCGCCGGACTGCCATTTGCGGAAAGAGCAGGTGGCGTGGCTGCGCGATGTGGTTAAGCTGGGGGACCCGCTCGACGCGCGTGGCATTGTGTTTCTGAGCCATCATCCTTATATGTCGGCGTTCCGGGAGGATTATGCACGGCCTGGCGAGCAGTTGCAAAAGCTTATGGGCGATGCGCAAAGGCCGGTTGTCTGGATCTGGGGGCACGATCATCGCCTGGTAGCATACCGGTTTGACCGGAACGGCAAGGGGCCGCAGGCTTACGGGCGCTGCATCGGGCACGGAGGGCTTCCCGTGGAGGTAGGATCGTCCGATCCGGAGGAACTCCACAAGATCGATTATTACGACACGCGAATCAGAAAGGAAATCAAAGGCCGGGCCTTGGGTTACAATGGGTTCGTACGCCTGGTGCTGCGGAACGAGCAGCTCATCGCGGAATACCGCGACCTGGAAGATACCTGCGTGATGGAAGAAAGCTGGACCGTAAACAAAACGAACGGCCAGCTTGATTGGGAGGTGGTTAAGGTCCTTCCTGAGCTGGCCGTTCGATGAATATGATCATGCCCTAGCGGGCCCGTTATCAATGATGATCGTCGTGGCTGTGGTCTTTGTAAAACGCCGCGAAAGTCACGACCAGACCGATGGTTCCGAGAATGAATACGAACAGGTCGCCAAATACTGCCAGGATGATAAAAAGGATAATAAACGCCGCGATGTAAGCAAAGGTTGGCAGCGAAGTAGACTCGGTATGTGATGTTTCAGACATATTCGGAATGTATTAATAGCTTTCGATGCTGCGAAAATAATAAATCAGGGTTAAGTTTCTCGCATTCACCCGTATTTTTTAGCCTGGCCTGGAAAGCCCCTGTGTTAAGCGGGTGGCGGACGTTATCAGTAGCGCTCTACGCATTGTGCTGAGAATCAGCGGTAAATTGTATTATTTAAACAAAGTGCATGGTGCTGGGTATTTTTGTGGTATCCTGCCAAGAATGGAAATGGCTATTCAAATAACTTTTAAGGGTGCCTATATTTGGTTCTTGAATGGTATTTCAATATAAATTATTTTTACATTGTCGATTTGAAGAATTATATTCTGAAAACGGGTGATTTTGTGAAATAGAAATATTTTGATAAACCTAATACCTCACTCCTATGAAAATCCTTTACACCTTCGCACTCTTCTTTCTTTTCTGTGCCTTTGGCGCTTGTGCGCAAACCGTCAAAAGTGCAGAGCATGACGCCTACTTCGCCGATTTTTATGTAATGCAGGTCAAGCCTATGCAATTCGAGCTAAGCTATAAATATCCGAAAACCGACCGTGTATTGGTGCGTATCAAGGATGAAGAGCAGAACATTATTTTTGCAGAAAAGACACTGGTCTACAAGCGATATCATAAAAATTTCGATTTATCGGTGATGAAAGACGGTAAATACACCTTCGAATTAACCGATGGTAGTGAGAAGTTCGTACAGTCTTTTGTAGTCGCTACCAAAACGCAGCGTATGGCCACATCCTTGTAGGCTTGCTCGTTATCCCAAAATCCATACTTTTGTTTTAGTAATCACAATCCGCAGTGCCCTTGCGCGGGAATGCGGGTTTTGCCTCTAAAACACTTGCCAATGCCCTATATTATCGGTTGTGATATCGGCACAACAAACGTCAAATCAGTCGCCTTCGATACCGTTTCCGGAACAATCCTCGCTTCCCACAGTGAAAGTTATGAAATGCATCACCCGCAGCCCGATTGGAGCGAGCAGGATCCGGAAGAGATTTTTCAGGCTGCGTGCAAGACTCTGAAAAAGGTAACCGCGAAATGCAAGGAACATGGCGATCCGGTCGGAATCAGTTTCAGCGCGGCCATGCATGGAGTACTGGCGCTCGATAAGGACGGGAGTCATCTCACAAACCTCATTATCTGGGCCGATAACCGCAGTGCCGACGTCGCGATCAGGCTGCGGGCGTCGCAGGTAGGCAAGAGAATTTATAACAACAACGGAACGCCCATACACGCAATGACGCCCGTGTGCAAGTTGTTGTGGATGAGGGAAAACGAGCCTGAACTTTACCGGAGAACCAGCAAGTTTGTAGGGGTGAAGGAATACGTCGTATACAGGCTCACGGGCGAGTTTCTCGTTGACTACTCCATTGCCTCTGCCACCGGGATGTTCAATATCCGTGAGCTGCAATGGGATGCTTATACATTAAAAAAGCTGGGTCTGAAGGTTGAAAAGCTGCCCGAAGCGGTATCACCCTACCATATTGTGAAGCTCCCGAAAGGTAATCCTGCAAAATTACCGGAGGGCACCCCGCTGATTATGGGTGCAAGCGACGGTTGCCTGGCCAACCTCGGCAGCGGGGCGATCAGGACGGGTTCGATGGCAGTCACGATCGGCACGAGCGCGGCGGTCAGGATATGTTCGGGAAAACCGTTCTCTGATCCGCTGATGCAGACATTCTGTTACGTGCTCGACGAAAAAACCTACATTATCGGAGGGCCGTCGAATAACGGAGCCGTTATTTTCGAATGGCTGATGAGTACTTTCTTTCCTGATGAGGAGTACGACACAGTTTTCAAGGAAGCCGCGGCGGTTAGGCCCGGCTCCGATGGGCTGCTATTCTATCCGTATCTGCTTGGAGAACGCGCACCCTTATGGAGTTCATCCGTCCGCGGAGGCTTTTCGGGACTCGACATCACGCATACACGCCCCCACTTTGCGCGGGCGGTCATGGAAGGCATTCTGCTGAACCTTTACAGCATTGGTAAAATCCTTATGGAAATGCAGGAAATCGATACCATTTTCGCCAATGGAGGTTTTGCCCGTAGCACCACCTGGGTGCAAATGCTTTCGGATGTATTCGGCAAAACAGTGAAATTGAATGAGACCGTCGAAACGGGCGCTGTAGGGGCTGCTATGATGGGCTTGAAAGCACTGGGCATTGTAAAGGATTTTTCCGAACTGACCGCATTTACGCAGGTAGGACAGGAATTCGGCCCTCAAAAAAATACCCACGAACAATACGATGCGCTCGCCAAAAAATTCAGCAAGGGCGCCCGATTGATGCTGGCCCATGCCGTGTGATCTGCGGTGGCCGGCCTGGTAACCAAAAGAGGCTTCCCGACGGGAAGCCTCTTTTGGTTAGATCTGGCTCGCTGCTAAAACTTATATGTAACGCTCAGACGGTAGTTTCTTGGCGGATCAGCCTGCCAGTAGTAAGCTTTCAACCAATCGTAATAGCCACCGCTATACAGGTATTTGTCCAGAATATTGAAGATATTGGCTGTCAGACGGACATTGTTTTTCTCCCAGAACAAACCTCCGTCCAGTTTGAAGTAATCAGGCTGGTTGAGGCTGCTGTTGGTTGTCGACCAGTTGGTAGTCGCGCGACCGCCATAATAGGTGAAACCGCCCGAGATACCGGCATTTTTCAATGAGCCTTGCTGAACTTTGTAACTCAACCAACCGTTTGCGGTGTGTTTCGCATAACCGGGAATCAGGTCGCCGACTTTCATGTCTGTAACACCTTCGGCGACTTTTGTTACTTCCGAGATCGTGTACGCGTAGTTGGCGGTCAGGTTCAGCCCGTTGACGATCGTACCGCGAAGATCGAATTCAACACCCTGGGCTCTTTTCTGGCCTAGTACCATGCTCAGGCCGGAATTTGGATTGCTGGGATCACCCGTTAGCTCGTTGTTTTTCAGGATTCGGTAGAAAGCGAGCGTTGTATTCCAGCGGCCTTCTGCCCAGTCGCGTTTCACGCCGATCTCGGTATTATTTCCGGTAACCGGCTTCACTGAACCACCACCAATCAAACGGCCGGATTGCGGGATGAAAGCCTGGTCGTACAATGCATACAATGAAGTGTTTTTTGTTAACGAAAGGCTCAGGCCGACACGCGGACTAAAGTGCTTCGCCTCTTGGTCCGCGCCGCCGTATGCCGATTGCTTCACATAAGTGTAACGACCGGCCAATGTCAGACGGATTCGGTTATCGAGGAAACCCAGCTCGTCTTGCACGTAAAGGCCCGTGTAGTTCTGGTCCTGTAAGCCACCGCCTGCCGCTGCGCGGGATTCGAGGTTCATAGAGCGGTCGAATTTCGGATAACCCATTACCGGAGTGCCATAATATGGGTTTTTAGGGTCGAATTCAGCCCCTGCGGAGTCCAGCGGGAATGATTGCGACCAGTCGGCGAAGTAGTTTTTGCTACCCACATCGATACCACCCAGAATGCGGTGCCTTACAGCGCCGGTTTTCACGTCGCCATTTACGAACACCTGTCCGAGCGTCATTTCGCTTTTCGCATCCCATAGACCCACGCCCCGGATCATGGTGCCGTCCGGGTTTACCGACACCGGCCACATGCTGCTGCCGTTCTGGCTATAATTGAAATAGCCTACTTGTGCCGTCAGTTTCCAATCGGCATTGAGATTGTGCTGCAAGTTCACAAAGACACTCTGGTCGTTGATTCTGGTAGGTGCAAGGCCTGGGGGCATCGTAGTGAAATCGCGTGGCAAAGTTGCGTAACCGTCGGGCGAGAACACGTAGAAGGACCCCACATTCGACATTTTCGCATATTGCAGCGTGTATTCGGCCGTCAGCTTGGTCTTTTCGTCGATTTGGTAAGAAACTACCGGGGCAATGCTGTAACGATTGTTGTATTCGTAGGGACGGAACGAACCTTTGTTCTGCGCCGCTACATTGAGGCGGTACAGAAACTTGCTATCCTTGCTCAGTTTACCATCCAGGTCGAGGGTAGCACGGTAAAGGCCGAAGCTGCCCATGTTGAAAGAAACTTCTCCCTTGGTCTGGCCCGAAGGTTTTTTGGTCACCACGTTGTACAAGCCGCTTGGGTCGCCGTTAGCCAGCATAAAGCCCGCCGGGCCTTTTACGAATTCGATGTGGTCGACAAAGCTCATATCCTCGGTCAAAGGTCCCCAATAGGAGTTCACCACATTGAAACCATTGCGGAATGCCTGGATTTGCGAGCCGCGCATACTGATGTTGGCATACATATCACCCCAGTGTTCCAGACGTACTGCACCGCTGACGTTGCGGATCAGACCGTCGCTCATGCTGATCACCTGCTGGTCGGCCAGCACTTTGGCAGTAACAACCTGCACATTCTGAGGGGTTTCCAGGATCGGCGTGAGCAATTTCATACTGGACGAAAACTGGTCTGCTTTGTAGGTAGTCCCGCTTTTAACGATCACTTCCTGCAATTCGTTGGCACTTTCGGTGAAAGTGAAAGAAACGCTTACCGTTTCGCCGGCTGCAACTTCCACATCTTTTTCCTGGGTAGCAAGTCCTACGAAGCTCACCAGCAATGTATAGCTACCAGGTTTTACCCTTTCAATTGTGAATTTTCCTTGATTGTCCGATACGGCGCCGCGGGCGGTTCCTTTAATTCCGACTGAAACTTGCTCTGCCGGTTGTCCATCCGAGCTCAGTATCTGTCCTGATATTCTGCCATTTTGCGCGAAAACCGAAGCGCTTGCCAGCAAGAATAGGATGAAAATATAGAGTTTTTTCATTTTACTTAAAATTGGACTTAATAGTTAACGAGCCGCAAATATCCGGTGGGAATCCTTATGAGGCAAGATTTTATTTAGATTTATTTAAAATAGTAGTCAAAAGGCTGTTACATAATAGCTTTGGTCATTAAAAAAGCCGCATTGTCCATTGGGACAATACGGCCGCATGTTTTACGTGCTGGCATCCAGGTCATGCTGAGCGCATTGGAAGCGTTATTTCTTTTCTTCCACTGCCTCTACCATTTTCACAGTGATCATTTTCTTCTCCGAGGAGTTTTCCCAGGAGTTCATAATGTAATTCATCACGTCGGCGATCTGGTCGTTGGCAAGGCCGGGCTCCGGCATCATGTTGTCGTAAGACACGCCATTTACCGTAACCTTTCCTATAAGCCCGAATTTGATCGCCTGGATCGCATTCTCGGGTGTTTTCATCAGGTAATCCGATTTCGCGAGAGGTGGGAACGTGGCTGTAATGCCTTCCCCGGTGCCCATATGGCAGGAAATGCAGTTTTCGGAGTAAATCATTTTGCCGCGTTCGATGCTTTTCGTGAGCTCATCGTCCTGGTCCGGCGAAATGGCGGTGCAGAAGATCGCGGCTGAAAGCAATGTCAGTAATAGTTTCATGGTGATTTTGTGTTTGGTATGGTGCGAAGCTCCTGCTTCGAACATACTATTCGCAGGCCTCCGGCCGGTCAGGACTGCAAGACCGGCCAGAGGCCTGCGAATAGTCGGCACGAAGCAAGAGCTTCGCGCCATTGTTACTTCGTCAGCGAGAAAGGTACAGCCTCCGGCTTTGTGCCCCAGTTTTTCGAAGGCTTCCCGGTCAGGTCGAACTGCACACTTCCGCCTTTCTGAATGTCGCTGTGTTCAAGATAAGTCTTGTCATACGACTTGCCGTTCAGCTTCGCACCCTGGATGTACAGGTTGCTTTCGCTGCTGGCCGGTGCATCGATCGTGAACTTTTTGCCATCTTCCATGGTAAGCGTCGCCTTCTTAAATAGCGGCGAGCCGATCACATACTGGGTGGTGCCTGGGGTTACCGGGTAGAAGCCAAGCGAAGAGAAAACATACCAGGCCGAGGTCTGACCGTTATCTTCGTCACCGCAATAGCCGTCGGGCGTTGCCTGGTAAAGTCTCTTCATTACCTGACGCGTCCAGTATTGCGCTTTATCGGGTGCGCCCGCGTAGTTGTACAGGTAAATCATGTGCTGGATCGGCTGGTTGCCGTGTGCGTAGTTACCCATGTTCATAATCTGCATTTCACGGATTTCGTGGATAGGGAAGCCATAGTAGCTGTCGTCGAATACGGGTGGCAATGTGAAAACCGTATCGAGTTTCTGTACAAATGCTTCGCGACCGCCTACCAGGTTGATCAGCCCTTTCACATCCTGGAATACCGACCAGGTGTAGTGGATGCTGTTGCCTTCGGTAAAGGCATCCCCCCATTTGAATGGATTGAATGGCGACTGAAACTTGCCATCCTTGTTCTTGCCACGCATCCATTTCGTTTCAGGATCGAAGAGGTTTTTGTAGTTCTGGCTTCTTTTCAGGTACAAATCGATTTCAGCCTGCGGCTTTTTCAGCTCCTTACCCAATTGCGCGATACAGAAGTCGGCATAAGCGTATTCCAGCGTACGCGCAGCATTTTCATTGATTTTCACATCATAAGGAACATAACCCAGCTCATTGTAGTATTCATGACCAAAACGGCCTACCGAGCTGACCGGTCCCGCGTGTTCGGTGTTTTTAATAACCGCTTCATACAATTTGTTGATATCATAGCCGCGGATGCCTTTTACATAGGAATCGGCGATGAGCGAAGCCGAATTCGAGCCGATCATACAATCGCGGTGGCCGGGGCTGGCCCATTCGGGCAGGAAGCCACTTTCGTCGTACGCATTGGCGAGGCCTTCCATAATATGCGAATTCAACGTCGGGTACATGAGTGTGAAGAATGGGAATACCGCACGGAAAGTATCCCAGAAGCCATTGTCGGTGAACATATAACCCGGGCGCACCTCACCGTTGTAAGGGCTGTAATGCACTACTTTGTTGGCCTTATCCATTTCATAGAACTTCCGGGGGAAAAGCAGCACGCGGTAAAGGCATGAATAGAATGTGCGGATCTGATCTATATTGTCGCCTTCAACCTTGATGCGCGAAAGCTCCGTGTTCCACGCCTGCTCGCCTTTCGCTTTGGTGGCATCGAAAGAGTCATTGCCCAGTTCGCGTTGCAGGTTCAGTTCGGCCTGCTCGGGGCTGATGAACGAGGAAGCTACTTTGATACCGACCTGCTCGCCTCTTTTGGTTTTAAATCCAACTACTGCACCTACGTGCGCGGCCTGGAGTTCGAGCGTATCTTTCGCCAGGGTTTTGCCGTGGAATGCGGAGGAGAATGTGAATGGTTTATCGAAAACCAAAACAAAATAGTTTTTGAAGTTGGCCGGTACCCCGCCGCTGTTTTTAGTAGTATAACCAATGATCTTGCGCTCTTTCGGGAGGACTTTTACATAAGAACCTCTGTCAAATGCGTCCAGAAGCACGAATGAGGTGTCGGCCTTGGGGAACGTAATGCGGAACTGCGCGGCGCGTTCGGTTGGCGCGATTTCGGTCGTAACGTCATAATCTGCCAGGTATACCTTATAATAATGCGGCTTGACAGTTTCGGCTTTGTGCGAAAACCAGCTTGCGCGGCTTTCTTCATCGATTTTCAGCTTACCGGTGATCGGCATGATCGCGAACTGGCCGTAATCGTTGATCCACGGGCTGGGCTGGTGGGTTTGTTTGAAGCCACGGATCTTTTCGGAATCGTACATATAAGCCCATCCGTCGCCCATTTTGCCGGTTTGGGGCATCCAGAAGTTCATTCCCCACGGCAAGGCAATGGCCGGATACGTGTTACCGGCAGACAGGCTGAATTTCGATTGCGTACCCATCAGCGGGTTCACATAATCGACAAGATTGGCAGTACCTTGCCCGTAGGATAATTGCACTGCTGCAATAATGGTAAAAAGGCAGGACAGGAGTTTTTTCATGTTGGGGATAATTCTTTTTTATATTGGATCTGGGAATTGCAAATGCAGGGACAAAAGTAATCGAAGGGCAGAGAACAAAAAGTAAAGGGCGCAAAGATTTCCCAACGGCAGCTTTCCTGACATTTTGTACCGGCATAGTTCTTTTTAACGTTACGAACGGAGGCGACGGACTGCCTTCACAAAATCTTTATACACAAATTCCTGATCTCCGGATCGTACTCTTTCAGAATGCGGTACGGTAAATCGGGTTTTGAACCCATAGCAATCAAAATGACAGAACATCTTAACCGTCTTACACCGCGTCAGATCGTTTTCGAGCTTGACCAATATATCATCGGACAAAATGACGCAAAACGCAATGTGGCGATCGCATTGCGGAACCGGTGGAGGCGAATGAACAGTCCGGAGGACATTCAGCGGGAGATTATCCCCAACAATATATTAATGATAGGTGCTACCGGTGTGGGTAAGACGGAAATAGCCCGCCGGCTGGCAAAAATAGCCGATGCGCCGTTCGTGAAAGTCGAAGCTTCCAAGTTTACGGAGGTCGGCTATGTCGGCCGCGACGTCGAAAGCATGGTCCGCGACCTCGTGGAGCAGGCGGTAGGAATGGTGCGGACACAGAAAAAGGAAGAAGTGAAGATGAAGGCCGAGCAGGCTGTGGAAGACATTATCCTCGACGCATTGATTCCACCTGTTCACGGATCCGGTCCGGTAAAGTCCTTAACCGACAACGGTTCCGAGGAAATGCCTCAGAGTGATGCCGAGCTCAACCAGCGTACCCGCGAGCGCTTCCGTGAGAAGATTCGCAATGGCGAGCTTGATAGCCGTAAAATCGAGATCGAGATTCAGCAAAACCAGATGCCTAATGTGGGCATGATCGGCGGGGCGGTCGATGACGTTTCCATGATGAATATCCAGGAAATGATCGGCAATATGATGCCGCGCCGGGGCAAAAAGCGGAAAGTAACCGTCGAGGAAGCGCGCAAACTGCTTTTGGACGAAGAAGCTTCAAAGCTGATCGATATGGATGAGGTGAAATTGGAGGCTATTCAAAAGGCTGAAAACCTGGGTATTATCTTTATCGACGAAATCGATAAGGTTGCGTCCAGCCGGTCGGGCGGAAGCGGCCCGGACGTTAGCCGTGAAGGCGTGCAGCGCGACCTGCTGCCCATTGTGGAAGGAAGTTCTGTGAATACCAAACACGGCGTAATCCAGACCGATCACATTCTCTTCATCGCAGCCGGCGCATTCCACGTTTCGAAACCGTCGGATCTAATCCCCGAGCTGCAAGGCCGTTTCCCGATCCGCGTAGAGCTCAATAGCCTCACGGAGAGTGACTTTTACCAGATACTGAAAGCGCCCAAGAACGCATTGACGAAGCAATACAGCGCCATGATGGAATCGGAAGGCGTGGAACTCGAATTCGAAGACGGCGCATTACGCGAAATCGCCCGCATTGCCTTCGAAGTAAACAGCGAAGTCGAAAACATCGGTGCCCGCCGTCTCCAGACTGTGATGAGCTTACTTCTCAACGATTTCATGTTCGACATCCCGGACGTTATCGGCGAAGGCTCGCATATCTCCATCACCGCAGAAATGGTACAGGAAAGGCTGTCGGCGCTGGTGAAGAACCGGGATTTGAGCCAGTATATTCTTTAAAAGGAGGAAAGGGAGGATGGAGGATTTTTTACAATTCCCTTCCTCCCTTTCTTCCCTTTCTCCTCCTTTCATTCAAAAAACAACCACTCAAAAGCCTTGGGAAACTCTTTGTTCCATTGCTTTTCTGCGTGTTCGCCTTTGGCGTCTATTGAGGATTTGATTTTTACGCGGCTGTAACCGAAGCTTTGCGTTTCGAGTGTTTCCCGAAGCTTGTTAAGGTTCGGGATCATGTGGGAGCCTTCCTTGCCGCCGGCGTAGAGGTAAATGCGCGTTTCGAACGGCTCGAAGAAATGTATGGCGTCGAAGTGGATTTTTTCCGAAATCCAAAGCGCCGGCGAAAATACCATGAACTTGCCGAATGTCTGGGGGAACATCAGAGCAGCATAGATACTGAGCAGGCCACCGACAGAACTTCCGCCAATGCCAGTGTTTAGCCGGTCGGTTTTGGTGCGGTATTTGGCGTCGATATGCGTTTTGAGTGGTCCTGCGATAAATTGCAGGAATTTTGCCCCGTGTCCTTTGCCAAGTTTAGCGTTATCGTAGGGTGAAAGTTCCTGCACGCGGTCCTCTTCCCCATGGTCGACGGCGACGACAATGACACCCGCTTTGTGCTCTTTTGCCAGCGCGCCAAGGCTTTTGTCTATTTCCCAGTTACCATAATCCGAACCTTCTCCAAACAGGTTCTGTCCGTCGGTCATATAAAGTACCGGGTACTGCTGATCGGGATTTTCGTAATAATCGTGCGGAAGGAGCACGCGTACACGGCGGGTACGGCTGAACTGCGTTATTTCAAATGCTTCCGAGACCATTTCAAGGATCGGTGAAAGGTCTGTTTTGGCTGAAATATCGGTTTGCCAACGAATCACATTGTCTTTTACAAGCGTTTCGCCGGCTTTGATGATGCGGTTGCCATAAGGTTTTCCTGCACGGTCGAGCTCTACCTGGTTCCATCCGCCGCGTGTATATTTATATTCGACGGGGTAGGGCAGTTCCGAGTCTTCGGGGAATTGGAAACGGTAATTGCCCGGGCTCACCATTGTCATGCGGTATTCTTCCAGGTCGGGGAGCCACTTGCAAAAATTGCCAGTGATAAAGACCGGACGGTTATCGAATGGTAATGTGCTTAATTCAATGGTAAGGGTGTCAACTTCTACTTGCATTCTACTCTTGTACTTTCATTGAGTCACTATGGGTTAAGAGGGGACAAAAGTACTTATTTATCAGCTTTTTTAATATAATTTATAAACTCAAAGCGAAAAATATGACGTTCGTCAGGCTCGTGCAGGAGCCTTTCCGTCTCAATCCAGGCGTCGGGTTCCACTATTTCGAAAAAAGTATCGCCCTCGATTTCGGTATGGACCTTAGTGAGGTAAATGTGGGTAGCGACCGTCTGGGACTGTCTGTAAATTTCTCCTCCGCCCACAATGCAAGCTTCCCTGCCGTTAATTTCCTCCGCCTTTTTCAGCGCCTCTTCCAGCGAATGCACCACGATTACGCCCTCGAATGCAAAATCGGCACTCCTCGTGATCACAATGGACGTCCGTCCCGGCAGTGGTTTTCCGATCGAATCGAACGTCTTCCGTCCCATGATCATCGGGTGTCCTAATGTAAGTTGCTTGAACCGTTTCAGGTCGTCGGGCAGTCGCCAGAGTAATTGATTATCCTTCCCGATCGCCCCATTCTCAGCGGCGGCTACGATGATTGAAATGTTCATGCAAGTCAATGATTTTTTTACAAAGATGGGCTGAAATGTGGTTTGAACGTCTTGCAGGCGTTGTTTTTGTTGTTGCATCCCTAACGGGATTCTCGAAATGGCGGCATATTGCACATTGCTACCCATGTTTCATCGCTACGCGATTTGGCGTTTCTTACAACTACGGCGATACTAATATTTTGGGTACTCAATGCCGTCAGGCATGTAATCTTGGTAGCAAACCATGGTTACCGAACGCTCGGGAAATGCCCTTGGGCATGTAACGACAATGCATTGGCCTACCGATGTTGTTGCATCCCTAACGGGATTTTCGATATAGACGTGTTATGTATATTCCTACCAATATTACATCGCTACGCGATTTTTTCGTCCAACCCTATTCCGGCATTTTAAAAATGTATCGTTCGTCATACGTCACCTCAAATTTTTCTAAAAACAACCGGTATTCCTCCTGGAATGTTAATTTCTGATGGTGTTCCTTCTGTGTCTGGATGTAATGGACTACACTCGGAACTTGCGACTTGGAATAGGAAAACACCCCATATCCCGACTGCCACTCAAACCGGCTGCCACAAAAGCGATTGACGTTTATCCATTGTGACGAATCCGCTTTCACATCCTGCATAAAATCGGCGATCGATTGTGTCGTACGAAAGCCGACCAGCATGTGCAGATGATCACTCATGCCATTGATCGCGATCATTTTGTGCTGCCTCGCTTCCACTATACCAGTAATGTATTTGTGCAAAGCAGTTTCCCATTCGCTTTTGATTATTGCCTGGCGGTATTTGGGTGCAAAGATGAAATGCAGGTGAACCTGCGAATAAGTGTTAGCCATGATATAGGTGTGTGTAAAAGTGTGTAAATGAAATCGGGGAATCTTACAATTTATACCCCCTCAAAAAATCACCAACCGCCATCCGCTTTTTCCCTTCAATCTGCAATTCTTCAATAGCCAGCCACCCGTCGGCGGTGCGGAAATGCAGGAAAGATTTTCCATCGGTGTGGTATACTCCCGGTTCGGCGTCGCCTTCCGATTCGGCAGGCTTCGTTTTAAATATCTTACAGGAAAGCCCGTTCAGCGTGGTCCAGGCCGCCGGGTAGGGCGAAAGTCCTCTTATAAAGTTGTGAATTTCGCTTGCGGGCCTGTTCCAGTCGATTTCACAAGTTTCTCGGAAGATCTTCGGGGCGGCTTTGATATCCCCGGGTTCCGATTGGGGCTCCTGCGGGTAGTTCCCGTCCTGAATGGCTTTCACGGTTCTGACAACCAGGTTGGCGCCTTTGCGCATCAGGCGTTCATATAATGTGCCTGCGTCGTCTTCCGGGAAAATGGGTTCTATATCCTGGAAGATGATCTTGCCGGTGTCGATGTCCTTTTCGATGAAGAAGGTCGTGACGCCGGTTTCGGTTTCGCCATTGATGACGGCCCAGTTGATGGGCGCCGCGCCACGGTATTGGGGCAAGAGCGAGCTGTGGAGGTTGAATGTACCTTTCGGTGGCATGCTCCAGACCGCTTCCGGCAGCATCCGGAATGCGACCACCACCTGCAAGTCGGCATTGTAGGACTTCAGCTCTTCCAGAAAGGCCGGATTTTTTAACTTTTCAGGCTGTAAAACCGGGACGCCCTGCGATTCCGCATATATTTTGACGGGTGACGCCGTTTGCTTCTGCCCCCGGCCCGCAGGCTTGTCGGGAACAGTTACAACGGCCACAACATTAGAATTGCTTTCGACCAGACTTTGTAAACTCGGAACCGCAAATTCGGGGGTCCCCATAAAAATAATTCTCAACGGATTTGACATAAGAAGATGCCGCTTTTGGATAAAAATGGTGTTACCATTCACAAATATTGTTAATTTTGTCGTTCTTAACAGAAAATTATGGTGAACACAAAATCATATATCAACCGAAAAGAAAAGGTCTTCTAGCCTTCTACGAGAGTATCGTTAACTCTGTAGAGCGGTCTTTGAGCCGTTCTTTTTTTTTATGTAAAATTTCAAAAATCAAAAGACTTATAAACAAAATAAAGGTCATGGCTAAAATTTCATACTATACGGAAGAAGGACTCAACAAGCTGAGGAACGAGCTGAATGAGATGAAAACCAAAGGCCGCACGGAGATTGCACGACAAATTGCAGAAGCGCGGGATAAAGGTGATTTGAGTGAAAATGCAGAGTACGACGCGGCCAAGGACGCTCAGGGTATGCATGAAATGAAAATTGCCAAACTGGAAGAAATCATGTCCAACGCACGTGTGATCGACGAGTCGACTATGGATACCTCTCAGGTTTCGGTCCTTTCGAAGGTGAAGATCAAAAACCGTAAGAATGGAATGGAAGTTACCTACACGCTGGTGTCGGAAGAAGAAGCTGATCTCAAAGCAGGCAAAATCTCCGTAGGCTCGCCGATCGGAAAGGGGCTTTTGGGTAAAAAAGTGGGAGAAACAACAGAAATCAAAGTTCCTGCCGGCATGATGGAGTTCGAAGTACTCGACATCAGCCGTTTTAGCGGAGAATAAGTTTTCGTTAAAGATATTCAGTGCATTGGGTTGCGGGACAGGCTGTTTCGCAACCCAACTTTTTTGTGGAGATTTGAAAGACCATGGACGGCGGCCTATGGTCAGTTAGCAAATCGATACCACCATCACAAACGCCACACACCTATGCGTATCAAAGGCTTCCTCCTCAATGTGCCATCGCTCCGCGTCGACGGAATGGCGTTGTTTCCATTCATTTTATCGAAACGTAAGGCACCTTCGCAGGTCTTTCTCAATCACGAGCGCATTCATTTGAAGCAACAGCTTGAACTCGGGCTGGTTATCTTTTATGTCTGGTATTTCCTGGAATATTTAATCCGATTCGTACAATTCAGAAATCATTATTTAGCCTATATTCATATTTCGTTTGAAAAGGAAGCCTACGCCCACGAGCGCGACCTCGGGTACCTGCGGAAGCGGCGCTTCTGTGCGTGGTGGAAGTATCTTTGAGAACGCAGTTTCAGTCGTTATTTAAATTAAAAGTATGTCAGATCAGAGCATAGAGTTTCTTTACAAGTACCTGAACAATGCTTCGCCAACCGGCTTCGAATCGACCGGCCAGCAGATATGGCTCGATTATATCAAGCCATATATTGAAGAACAGATTATCGACGTGTATGGAACGGCTGTGGGCGTAATAGGTCCCGGCCAGGATTACAAAGTGGTGATAGAGGCGCATTCCGACGAGATTTCGTGGTTTGTGAACTACATTTCGGAAGACGGCTACATCCACGTGCGCCGCAACGGCGGTTCGGACGCGGCCATCGCACCTTCGATGCGCGTGAACCTTCATACGGCCAAAGGTGTCGTGAAAGGAGTATTCGGCTGGCCCGCGATCCACGTGCGTGACGTGGCCAAAGACCAGGTGCCGAAAGTGCACGAGCTATTTATCGATGTGGGCGCCGCCAAAAAGGAAGAGGTGCTAGAAATGGGCATTCATGTGGGCACTGTCGTAACTTTCGCGGATGGCCTCGATGAATTGAACGGCAAATATTACCTCGGACGCGCGCTCGACAACCGGATGGGCGGGTTCATGATCGCGGAGGTGGCGCGTATGCTGCACGAGAACAATGTGAAGCTTCCGTTTACATTATATGTGGTGAATGCTGTGCAGGAAGAGATTGGTCTGCGCGGTGCGGAAATGATTTCGCGTCGTTTGAAGCCTGATCTGGCTATTTGTACGGACGTTACGCACGACACGCAGTCGCCGATGTACAACAAAAAAGAGCAGGGAGACCTGAAATGCGGCAGCGGCCCGGTGATATGCTACGGCCCGGCGGTACAGAACAATGTCCGCGACCTGCTGATCCGCGTGGCTGAGGAGAAAAGCATTCCTTTCCAGCGCCAGGCAGTGAGCCGTTCGACCGGCACCGATACGGATTCATTTGCTTACTCGACAGAAGGCATCGCATCCGCACTGATCTCATTACCATTGAAATACATGCACACCACCGTGGAAATGGTTTCCAAAGAGGATGTGCAGCATGTAATACAACTGATGTACGATGTGCTCCTTTCGCTGAAAGGGGACGAGGATTTCAGGTACATTAAGTAATATGTCACGCTGAGCGGAGTCGAAGCGGATGGCACGACGTCATTGCATCGATCCTTCGACTTCGCTCAGGATGACAAAAAACTACACACACCTTCGTTAGCATACTTCATAACTTCATCAACTTACTGGAAAACAAATGGACAACCGGGCACGCGGGCGCGGGGCTGCTATCAACACGCCCAACAAATTCTTCAAGCACGAGATCGAGTACACCTCCGAAGACTGGCAGCAGTGGGAGGATCCCGAGGTTAATCCCAAAACACAATTCATCGAAGAGGAATCCAAGACGCTCATGAGCGTTTCGGACAGTCCCGATCTGCCCAATTTTCATTCGATCAATCCCTATCGCGGTTGCGAGCATGGGTGTATTTACTGCTATGCCCGCAATTCGCATGAATATTGGGGCTTTTCTGCGGGGCTTGATTTCGAGACTAAAATTGTGGTGAAAAAGAATGCACCTCAACTACTTGAAAAGCTATTCAATTCCAAAAAATGGGTACCGCATCAGATACATATTTCCGGTAACACGGATTGTTATCAGCCTGGCGAGAAGAAATACCGTTTGACGCGCCAACTGCTGGAAATATGCCTGCGATACCGCAATCCGGTGAGCATTCTAACGAAGAACGCATTGATCCTTCGTGATTTGGACGTTCTTGAAAAAATGGCGAAGCTGAACCTCGTGCATGCAGCGCTTTCGATCACCTCGCTGAATGAAGAACTGCGCAGCGCTTTGGAGCCGCGGACAGTTACCGGGAAAAGGCGGCTGCAGGTGCTGAAAACGCTGAGTGATGCCGGCATTCCGACAGGTGTGATGACGGCACCGATCATCCCTGGACTGAACGACCAGGAAATACCTTCGCTGATACAAGCGATCGCTGAAAACGGAGCATTATGGTCGCACTACACGGTGGTGCGGCTGAATGGAGCGATCTCTGCATTATTTGATGAATGGATCCATCATCATTTCCCGGACCGGGCTGCGAAGGTTTTGAACCAGATCAAGGAATGCCACGGCGGCGTGGTGAACGATTCGCGGTTCGGGATCAGGATGGTGGGAGAGGGGAATTTCGCGGAAAATATCCGGCAATTGCACGATCACTCGTGCCGGAAATACCTCGCGGGCCGGGAGTTGCCGCCTTTGGATACCTCACAGTTTATGCGGGCCGGACAAATGCGGCTGTTCTGATTTAATCGCCGCGAAGGCATGAATTCGTGAAAATTCGTGTCTTCGTGGCATTAATACGTTATTTTAGGCTTCCTAATCCCAACCACATGAAAACATTAGCACTAGCCATGAGCCTGGCTACCGCATTAGCCGCCAACAGCAACTGTGTCAATTCCTCGTCCCAGAAAAGCCCGGCTATGGCGGATTCACTTTCCGCTGCACCCGAAGACCTGCTCAAAGCAAAAGGCCCGACCACAGGGGCAGATCAGATCTCGCAGTATCTGGATTACCTGAAAGGCAAAAAGATCGGTATTGTCGTGAACCAAACTTCCATCATCGGAACGAAACCGATGGTCGATAGCCTGGTCGCACTAGGCGTGAACATCGTTACTATTTTTGGTCCTGAGCATGGCTTCCGCGGTACGGCCAGCAACGGCGACAAGGTGAACGACAGCGTTGATCCGAAGACCGGCATCCCGGCCATTTCACTCTATGGAAAGCTCAAAAAGCCCACGAAGGAACAAATGGCAGCGATCGACCTCATGTTATTCGACATCCAGGACGTGGGAGCGCGCTTTTACACTTACATCAACACGCTTGGGCACGTGATGGAAGCATGCGCGGAGAACAATAAGGAAATGCTCATCCTCGATCGCCCCAATCCTAACGGTTTCCTGGTCGACGGCCCAGTCCTTGAAGATCACCTGCATTCCGGAATAGGGATGTATAAAATACCGATTTCGCACGGGCTCACGATCGCGGAATTTGCTCAAATGATCAATGGAGAAGGTTGGTTGCCCAACAAAATGCAGTGCAGGTTGAAGATCATCAAAGTGGCGGACTACACCCACGATACACCTTACGTGCTACCCGTAATGCCTTCGCCGAACCTCAACACGCAGCAATCGGTGATGCTGTATCCGCATATTTGTATGTTCGAAGGCACGATACTGAGCCAGGGGCGCGGTACTTATATGCCCTTCACAGTGCTGGGAGCACCGTTGCTGAAAGGGAAGTACGACTTTTCATTTACACCGCACAGCATCAAAGGCATGAGCGAAACGCCGCTGCATCAGGATAAGGAATGTTATGGCCTCGATTTGCGGAAATATGACCTGAAAGACGTCCGCAAAAGCGGTAAGCTCAACCTGAAATGGCTGATTGAACTCTATAACGTGTATCCCGAAAAGGAGAAGTTCTTCGACATGAGCCAAAGCAAGCAGATGGGCAGCTTTGATAAGCTATCGGGCACCGAAAACCTCAGAAAGCAGATTATCGCGGGAACGCCCGAAGACGAGATCCGGAAAAGCTGGGAGCCCGGCCTGGGGCAGTTCAAGGAAATGCGGAAGAAATACCTGATTTACCCGTAAGCATCTCACTTACAATTCACGGCAAACAAAACATCCCTGGGAAAACTCCCAGGGATGTTCAATTATTCTCAACGATATTTAATTAAAACTGATAGCGATTTAGTTTAGGTTTATATGCTAGTGTCGTGTGCTTTTGAAAAGAAATGTGTGCATAATGCCCAATATCATGCCAAAAATGCTCAATCGACCTAATTACGTTTTTTGTAGTAAAACAGATGCCTGGACCTCAGAAAAACTTTAAAATTTATTGAAGCCCAGGCCTTCTGTCGGGGTAAAGTATATATGAATAATAGAAGAGGGTGATTACGTGCTATAAAATTACTTCGCATATAACTCCTCAACAAATCAAAGGGGTGAAGTATAAGTTTCTTGGGGTGAAATCGGGGAAATCGTAAGTCACCGTTTTTCTGCCGTATACTACTAATTATCAAGAGAAAGTTCTGATGCGGCTGAGCAGTTCAGTCCGGTTATCGTTGGTGATCGGGATTTCGATGTCGTTGATCATTACGTGCACATAGTCGATAGCCGTAATGGCATTCAGATTGATGATAAACGATTTGTGCACGCGGAAAAAATAGTTGGTGGGAAGCTGCTGAAGCATGTTTTTCAGCGTCTCGCGAATCGTATATTTTTTCTTGGTGGTGTGCAGCTCCAGATAGTTGTCATCGCTGCGGATATACAAAATGTCGGTCAGCATGATCTTGGTGAACATGTGCTTTTCCTTGATAAAGAGCGCGTCCGTGATGACCGTCGTATCTTCCTTTTCTTCCGAAGCAGTTTCACCCGCGAGCGCGGCCAGGCGGTAATTTTTCAGCGCCAGCTTCACCGCCGTATACACGGTGATCTTCTGAAAAGGTTTCTGCAAAAATGCGTGGGGCGCGGCCTGTAATGCCGCGTTCACTACCGCTATGTCGTCGTGGGCCGAAAGAAAGAGAAAAGGGATCTTGAAATTCTCCCGTATATAATGGGCCAGGTCTATGCCGGTTTGATAGCCATTGAGGTTGATGTCCAGCAGAGCCAGGTGAAAAACCTTACTGTCGAGGAGTTCAGTGGCTGTCGTATAATCGGTCGCGATATCGTTTGCTTCGTAGCCGAAACCATTGAGCAAAAATTGGAGATGTTTCGCAATGATAAAGTCGTCCTCAACGATTAGAATATTCATCTTTGGTATAGTCAGCCTTTGCCCGCCTTAAATGTGAATGTAAAATGGTTTATGTTTTGAATCAACCTCGGTTAAAGAGCCGGCGGTGTACAAATAATAGGATAATATACGAATTAATTACAAAGTAGGATTTACGAGATTTGTCGAATTATCTTTTGGATGGGGCCATTGGAATAACCGGCTATTAAAATAAAAGCAAAATGCGCTATTGCACAAGCGGTTGCCGCTTTGTAGCAATTGCTTTACCCCGGCGCATCTTCAAATACCAAATTAAAAAATTCGAGTTGTTTAATTTAATATTCACATAATGCTATTCTTGAATCATCGAAAGCGCTTGTTTTTAGGGTTTGTACATGCGGTGCTAAGGGAGCCTGGCCGGTAGGTACGGCCTGATAAGACAATTTGGTTCGTTGTGAAAGGATATGCCTTTTTCTGCCGAATCAGGCGTGAGGCTGTTCTTCTGGGCGTTGCAGCGTTTCGAGGCTTTTATGACGGCCCGTCAAACCAAAAATAATTGCGATCACTACCAGCCCGCCGAAAAACCATAGGCTGAGTTTCCAGTTATGATATACGATCGCGATCAGGCAAAGTACGGAAATCGCGAGGGCGATGGCCGGAAAATAGGGGAATGCGGGGACTTTGAAGGGCCTGTCGAGGTGAGGCTCCTTGTTTCTCAATGCAAACAACGCGATCATGCTGATAATGTACATCACTACCGCGCCTAATGCGGCCAGGATAATGACCTGATCGGTGGTGCCGAGCGATAATGCCAGGCAGCCGACGATCCCGCCCGCGATCAACGCCCAATGCGGCGTCTGGAAACGCGCGTTCACATTTCCCAGAAATGACGGCAGGTAGCCTTCGCGCGCAAGGGCGAAAATTTGCCTTGAATAACCGATAATCGTTCCGTGAAAGGAGGCTATAAGGCCAAAAAGCCCCAGGCTGGCGAACAGCTGGGTTAACCCGCTGTCACGGCCGAGCACAATACCGAGTGCGGCCGGAAGAGGGTAGTCGATATCGCTGAGTTGCTGCCAGGGTGCGATGCCGCCGGTAAAAACCATGACGGAAAGGGCCAGTATCACTAATGTGAGAATCCCGTAAATGTAGCCCCGCGAAATGGTCCTTTTGGGGTCTTCCACCTCTTCGGCTACCATGGCCACGCCTTCGATCGCGAGGTAGAACCAGATCGCGAACGGCAATGCGGCGAAGACACCGGCCCATCCAAACGGCATCGGTTCCGCAACAAACGTCTCATAGGAAAAGTGGGGGGCAACAATGCCGATGTAAATCAGCAGCTCCACTACCGCCAGCAAAGTGACCACAAGCGAAAAAGTAGCCGACTCCTTGATTCCCATAAGGTTAATCAGGATGAAAATGACATAGCACGCGAATGCGACTTCCAGCACCTGCATATTGGGATACAAAAAGTGGGTATAGCTGCCCAATGCGAATGCGATGGCCGGCGGCGTCACGAGGAACTCCACCAGTGTGGCATAACCCGCTATGAGCCCGCCCCACCAGCCAAAGGCCCGGTAGGCGTAGGAAAACGGCCCGCCTGCTTGCGGAATGGAGGTAGTCAGTTCGGTAAAACTGAAAATAAAGGTCACATACATGACCGTCACCACCAGCGTTGCAATGAGAAAGCCGATGGTACCTGATACGCCCCAGCCGTAATTCCAGCCGAAATACTCGCCCGAAATGACGAGCCCGACGGCAATGGCCCAGAGGTGGATCGGTTTAAGGACTTTTTTGAGCGCAGCGGTTTGTTCGGCAGACATGAAGGACAGGTTAGACTAATTGATGGCAGTACAATATAGTCTATAACTCTTCCAAAGCCATTTGATACTATTGAAAAATTATTGCAGGCCGTATTTTGTTTCGCAAAACTACCTCGGGGCAGTACGAAGATAATCGCCGAGCTCCCGAACCTTGTCGGTATTGAGGTAATCGACACCCAGGGCCATCATGGTTTTCCAGGAGTTGATATTGTCGGGCGTGGCCCATATCCGCACCTTTTTGCCCAGGTCGTGCATTTCGCTGATCATCTTCTGGAGCTTCTTCTTATCCTTTTCTAAAATGGGCCCTTCACCGTTCCATTTGGAATATTTCTGAAATGCCTGGCTGACCAGCCCCACGTGCGCCAATTGCGCCGGTGTGTAAACGTTTTCAGGCCGGCCATCGAAATAAATGAAGCTGGGGTATTGCTCGAACAGCGTCGGATCGGGGACATTGCCGCTGACGACCACCTTGACACTGCCGGTGGGCGCGAAGATATTTTGATGCGGTTCCAATACCTTGATCAATGCCGCCAGCGTGGGTGCTCCTTCTGTTTTAAGATCGATCAGTAATTGCAGCGGGATATTGTCCTGGGCGTAAATGCGCCCGCCGTTTTGTTCTGTTTTTTGAAGAATCGGAAGAAGATATAAGGCGGTAAAAGTCCGGTCGGGCCGGATGTCTTTCAGGTTATGGGCAACAAAAAGCGTATCGTTGACGAGGAAAATATCGGCCTCCACCGACCCGAACTGCTGTTCATAAGCGTCCGTAAACGGGTGTGCCCTTTCATAATCATTGTGGGAATGTGCCTGGGCGGTAGAATAGGACTTAACGCTTTGGGCCGCAATGAATTGAATGGACAGTATGAAGCTGATGAAGCATGTAGTGATTTTTTTCATGGGCAAATAGGTGGAACGGACTAACGGGGAATAGTTCGATAACGCAATCACTACCTGTTTGATTTCCGTATCGAAGAATTTTCTACGGATTTTTTGGGATAAAAGGAACAAATTTTCAGGCAATGCCGCGATCGTTTTAGAATATCATTATTTTTAGCCCTACTTATTACAAACTGATACCTGATAAATTGACGCCTGCATGAGCCAGAATTCTCCTCTTTTCCGAAAAAAAACCGTCGACCAGATTCTGAAAGATGCCCATGAGGGAAGTGGGGGAGGGCTAGCGAAAATACTGGGTGTCCGGGATCTGGTTTCATTGGGGATAGCCGCAATTATCGGCGCGGGTATTTTCAGCACCATCGGAATCGCGAGCTATAATGGTGGGCCGGCGGTTTCGCTGTTATTTGTTTTTACGGCTGTTGCCTGCGTTTTCACCGCATTGTCCTACGCGCAGTTTGCGAGCACCGTGCCTGTATCCGGCAGCGCATACACGTATGCGTACGTAGCATTCGGGGAGCTGTTCGCGTGGATCATCGGCTGGGCACTCATTCTCGAGTACGCGGTATCCAATATGGTGGTGGCGATTTCCTGGTCACAGTATTTTGTGAGCATGCTGAACGGTTTTGGAATCAATCTGCCCGGCTGGCTGACGATAAACGGGCAGACGGCGCGGGAAGCATTCCTGAAATTACAGACTTCGGGGGTATCAGCACTTTCAGAATATGAGCGTTTTGCCGCTAATGCTTATGAAACTGCTCCTGCAATCGGTGATTTTCACATACTGCTGAACCTGCCGGCCGGATTGGTAACCCTGCTGATAACCGCACTTGTTTATATCGGAATACGCGAGTCCAGGACGGCAAGCAATATCATGGTTGTATTGAAAATCGGCGTGGTATTACTGGTAATCCTGGCCGGGGCATTTTATGTAAAACCCGAGAATTGGTCGCCATTTGCCCCTAACGGCGTGAAAGGAGTGCTAAGCGGGGTCGCCTCCGTGTTTTTTGCGTTTATCGGCTTTGACTCCATATCGACGACGGCCGAGGAATGCCGGAATCCGCAACGGGATATGCCCAGGGCGATGATTTATTGCCTCGTCATTTGTACCGTATTATATGTACTCATCACGCTCGTACTCACGGGAATGGTGAATTATACCGAGCTGAAAGTGAGCGATCCGCTCGCATTTGTATTCCAAAAGAACGGCCTGGATTTTATGGCAGGCGTCATTTCCGTAAGCTCGGTAATCGCGATCACCAGTGCATTGCTGGTTTACCAATTGGGCCAGCCGAGGATCTGGATGACCATGAGCCGCGATGGCCTGCTCTGGAAACGTTTTGCGAAAATCCACCCCAAATACCAGACACCGTCGTTCGCGACGATCGTAACCGGTTTTGTGGTTGGGATTCCGGCATTGTTTTTCAAAATGGATTTCTTTGTCGACCTGACGAGCGTCGGGACCTTCTTTGCATTCATCCTCGTATGCGGCGGCGTGCTGTACCTCGACCATAAAGGCATTTCGGCGCGTTCCAAATTCCGTGTACCTTATATCAATGGCAAATATCTGGTGGGTATATTGTTCTTCCTGGCGATATTGGGGATACTCACTTACGGAGAATCGGTGATACTGGAATGGCGGATGCTGAGTTTCGCGGAAATTATGGAGCACAAGCTGCTGACCATTATCTTCTGGATCACCTGGTGCACCCTTTCGATATTGAGCTACCAGCATAACTTCTCCGCGCTCCCTGTGGCAGGAATCCTGACCAACCTGTACCTGATGACCGAACTCGGTGCTTCCAACTGGCTGATCTTCGTGATCTGGCTGGCGATCGGGCTGGTAATCTATTTCAGCTACGGGTACAAGCGGAGCAAGCTGGCACAAAAATAGGGAAGCTGGTGGGCTTCCCTTTCTCGATACCTTCCTCCCTCTTGACCAATTTCTATGGCCTATCATCCGGAGCAGGCCTTAAAACATCAGCGTAAACACGGTTCCCTTCCCCACCTGCGACTCGACGTTCAGTTGCCCGTTATGTTGTTGAAGTATCTGGCGGGAAAGGCTTAATCCGATGCCTGAGCCGGTTTTTTTAGTGGTGTAGAAAGGAATGAAAATATTCTCCAATGCCTCAGGCTCGATACCATCGCCATTGTCTGCGACTTCGATTATAACGGTACCGTCGACCTGGTAGGCAGATAGCGTGATAAGACGGTCGGTTTGATGGGAGAATGCCTCGGAGGCGTTCTTAATAAGGTTGATCAATACCTGCTGAATCTGGCTGGCATCGGCCTTGACGGTCAGCAATTCGGGTTTTACGGACAGTTTCCATAGTACGCCGGATTGCGTCAGTTCGGTTTGAAGCAATTGTAATACTTCCTGTAAAAGCTCCGCAACTCCCAGGTTGGCGAATACCGGCTTGGGTAGCGTCGTGAAGTCACGGTAGGCGTTCACGAACTGCATCATACCTTTGCTGCGCTTTTCGAGTGTCGATAATGCTTCTTTCAAATCATTTACAGCCTCCTGATCGCTCGTCGAGCGCTCGATATCCTCGTTCACGATCAGGCGCATGGTGCCTACGAGCGATACGATGGGCGTCATCGAGTTCATGATTTCGTGCCGCAGCACGCGTGTAAGGTTTTGCCACGACTCGACCTCCTGTTGCTGCAACTCGGTCTGAATGTTTTGCAAAACCACAATTTTGACCCACATCCCACGGAGCTGAATCGCCGCCGCCTGTAACGCGAGCGGCTGGTCGCTGGGTGTACGGTAAAGTTCACGCACGCCGGTATCGAGGTCCGAAATGAGCTCGTACAGGCGCGGGTGTTTGTCTTTGAGTTCGATTAGCTGGTGCAGGCGGTAGATTCCCAGCATGCGCAATGCGGCGTTGTTGATCAGATTTACCTGGCCATTGGCGTCGAAGGTGATAAGGCCCGTTCCGATATGTTGGACGATCGTGTTGAGGTATTGCAGATTCGCCTCCTTCTCCGCACGCGCCTGCCTGAATGCAAGCAAAACTTCATTGAACTGCTGGTTGAGTTCTTTGAACGTCCGGCCCATTTTGTTGTCGGACCGGAAGTTGATCGTAAAATCCGAATACCGTACCGATTCGAGGAAATAGGTCAGCTTGCGGTTGACATTCGTGACATATTGGTACAGCAGGGAGCCTTGTATGAAAATGAAAATGGTGCCGAGAATGTACACCAGCGTTTCATTGGTGTGCTTCGACGCCAGCCAGGCGAGGGCAACGACACTCAGGACAATCACTGCTATCCTGATCATAATCATAATACTGAAATGCCGGAGTCCGATCATGCGGGGAAAGCGGAATAGGGTCGGGTTTAGTTTTCGGTCACACTTTGCGGCACACCCGACATCTCGTTCAGGATGTACTTTTCGAGTGAAGGGATCTTGTAATGTGCCAAATTAAACTTTTTATCTTCAAAAACTTCCGTCGCAGGCACCGAGATCGTGATCATACCCGCCGCGTGAGCCGCGCGCAGGCCCGCGTGCGAGTCTTCGAAAGCGATGCATTCTTTGGGCAAAACACCGAGTTTTCTAGCGGTAGTAAGGTATACGGCCGGGTGCGGCTTGGTGTGTTCTTCCAACTCACCCGAATGCCAGGTGTCAAAATACTCAATTATTTCCAGTCTTTTCAATACGCCCTCGATGAGCTCCATATGCGAAGCCGAGGCAACCGCCAGTTTCAGCCCCTCCTTTTTCAGTTCTTTGACTAATGTAATGGCGCCGGGCATAGCTTCGGCATTTGCCAGAATGTCGTGGTGTGCCTTTTTCAGTATTTCCATTTCAAGCTCCTCGAAAGATGGGGTATTCCAGGGCTGGATCTGGTGACAAAAATCGAGAAATAGCTTGATAGAGAGGCCGGTACTTTGAAGACGAAGTGCATCGGTGATTTCAAAATTTACTTTTTGCATGACGGAACGAGCCGCTTCCGTCCACATCGGTTCGGAGTCGACAAGCAGGCCGTCCATGTCGAAAATCGCTGCTTTGATCATGATCAGGGGAGTGTATGGATAAATGCCGCTTCCGGCAAATCAATTTTTGATAACCACCCAAAACTACTACATTCGTCGGTCACGATGAAGGAGTGGCGGAGAAAAGGAGGAAGGGGATGAAAGGGAGGAAGGGGACGAAAGGGAATGCATTCAGTTTCCCCTTTTCCTTCCTCCCTTCCTCCCCTTCCTCCCATCTTCCTTCTCCCCATTAAAAGCAACAACAATGGCCATTCAATTACAAACAAATCTGGAAAAACTGCGCGTCTCGGCCCCGCTGGTGCATAACATCACCAATTTCGTCGTGATGAACTTCACAGCCAATGCATTGCTGGCAGTTGGCGCGTCGCCTGTGATGGCGCACGCGGTGGAGGAGGTGGAGGATATGGTTTCGATTGCGGGGGCACTGGTTATCAATATCGGTACGCTTTCCTCTCATTGGGTCGAAGGAATGAAGCTTGCTATGAAAAAGGCGGCCGAGCTCGGTAAACCCATTATCCTGGACCCGGTAGGCGCGGGTGCGACGCCTTACCGGAACAACGTACTTACCGAGTTGCTGGAAACAGCACAGCCAACCATTATCCGCGGGAATGGCTCCGAGATACTTGCCTTGGCGGGTGCGAATGTCCGGACGAAGGGCGTCGACAGCACCATGGATTCCGTCGATAGCATCGGTGCCGCACGGGCGTTGAGCGCGCGCTTCGGATCGGTTGTGAGCGTGAGTGGGGCGGTGGACGTGATCGTCCATGGCGACCGTACGGGCTGGGTGTCGAATGGAGTACCGTTGATGACCAGGGTGACGGGTATGGGATGCTCTGCTTCGGCCATTGCGGGTGCATTTGCGGCAATTTGTAGCGATCCGTTCGAAGCTGCGGTTTCGGCGGCGGCTACCATGGGTGTTTGCGGGGAGTTGGCATACCGGAACGCAAAACTGCCCGGCTCGTTTCAGATAGCGTTTCTGGATACCTTAGCGGAAGTGAGCCCGGCACATCTGGCCGAATTGAGCAGGGTTAAATTTGAATAACTGTGTTTTGAAATGCATATAAATTCAAACCTCGGACTGTATTTGGTAACGGACGAAGCCGCGTGCCTTGGCCGCGACTTTTACTGGGTCGTGGAAGAGGCCGTGAAGGGTGGTGTTACGATGGTGCAACTGCGCGAGAAATCGCTCTCGACCCGCGCATTCATCGATCGCGCGAGGCGTTTGAAAAGCCTTTTGGAAAGTTATAATGTCCCGTTGATCATTAACGATCGGGTGGATGTCGCATTAGCCGCGGACGCTGACGGCGTGCATATCGGGCAGAGCGATATGCCTTTCCAAACGGCCCATCGGCTGCTTGGAGAAGGTAAGATCATCGGGCTATCGGCTGAAAAGCAATCCGATGTGCTTGAAGCAGAGCATTGGAACCTGTCGTATCTTGCCGTGAGCCCGCTATTCGCTACGCCTACGAAGACAGACACTGAAAAACCCTGGGAGATCGAGGGGCTGCAATGGGTGCGGGAGCAGAGCCGACATCCGTTGGTAGTCATCGGCGGGCTTCATACGGGCAATGTACGAGAGGCCGTCATGAACGGCGCGAACGGCGTTGCAGTAGTATCGGCCATTTGCAGCGCGCCGTCGCCGCGGGAGGCTGCCCGGGAGCTTAAAACAATTGTTCAGGAATCCATATTATGGCCGGCAAAGATTTCCTGACTACATCTGACAATTCCTGATCTCAAAAAAACAGTCATATATGAATCGTTATCCAACTGTACTTACCATTGCCGGATCCGATAGCGGAGGTGGCGCAGGCATCCAGGCCGATCTGAAAACGATCGCCGCGCTGGGGGCGTACGGAACTTCGGCCATTACGGCGCTGACTGCCCAGAATACCGAGGGCGTACGGGCCATTCACCCCGTGCCACCCGCTTTTTTGCAGGAACAGTTGGAAGCTGTTTTTGAAGATATCACCATTGATGCCGTTAAAATTGGCATGGTCAATACCGTGGAAGTAGCACTGGTGATCGCAAATGCGCTCGACCGTTTCAGGCCGGGTTTCGTGGTTTTTGACCCGGTAATGGTCTCTACCAGTGGTTCTAAACTCATTCAGGACGCGACGGTTGCGGTGCTTTGGGAAGAGCTTTTCCCCCGTGCGGACCTCATTACACCTAACCTCGACGAGGCCGAAATACTGATCGGTGGCAAGATACGTACCCCGGCAGCCATGAAGGGAGCGGCTAATGAAATGGTCGAAAAGGGATGCAAGGCCGTGCTGTTGAAAGGCGGTCACCTCGTAGCACCGACGATCTATGATGTACTGGCGCAGAGAGGGCAGGAGCCGTTGATCCTCGAATCGGATTACATCGAAAGCCGGAACGTACACGGTACCGGCTGCACATTGTCATCGGCCATTGCCACATATCTGGCCAGAGGCTATTCGCTGGCGGAATCGATCATTTTCTCGAAAGACTATATTGCTGGTGCTATCAGAGAGGGTAAGGACGTCGTTACAGGTCATGGTCCAGGGCCGTTGAACCATTCATTTTCACCACTTTCCATGCAGATTATTTCATGAAATTTACCGACCTGCTCTGGGCCGAAGCGCTACCGATCTTTGAAAAAATACAACAGCATCCTTTCAATCAGGAGTTGAGAGAAGGCACATTACCGCTCGAAAAGTTTAAATTTTACATTTACCAGGATTCCCTTTACCTCGCGGATTTCGCGCGGGCCCTGGCAGTGGCGGGTACCAAGGCCAGTAACAGCCATGCACTGCTCGACTTTCTCCAATTTGCCCAAAACGCGATTCTCGTAGAGCGGGCATTGCATTTGGGGTACTTCAAGGAATATACTATCGATTACCAATCGGGTAAAGCGCCAGGCTGTTTTGCCTATACCAACTACCTGATGGCAACCAGCGCGTTCGAATCCTACGAAGTGACGGTTGCCGCTTTGCTTCCTTGCTTTTGGATTTACAAACAAATCGGGGACTACATTTACGCCAATCAGACCACTCCGAACGCCTACCAGAATTGGATCAATGCCTACGCAGGCGAAGATTTCGCGCATTCGGTGCAGAAGGCACTGGATATCTGCGATCAACTCGCCGAAAATGCATCGGAAACGACACGAGCCAAAATGATCGCGGCCTATGTGACGGCTTCGCGGCTGGAGTATGTGTTTTGGGATAGTGCTTACCGGTTGGAGGAATGGGTGGCCTAGGGCCGGCCCTCCGTTCAAAAATTTTTGCACCAACTTTTAGGGTACGTCATCGCTGAGTTGTCAGAACTACAAAACAACCAGCCATGAAAAAATTTATCTTGACCTTAATGGCCGGGGCCGTGAGCGCCCTGGCCTTTGCTCAGCCTGCCCAGACCGTCAAAGGACGTGTCGTCGATACCGAATCGCAGCAACCTGTGATCGGAGCTAATGTGATCGTTACTTCCGTGACGCCCATTATCGGCGGGGTGACCGATACCGAAGGGAATTTTCGCATCGAGAAAGTACCTGTCGGCCGCCATTCGTTTAAAATCACCAGTATCGGTTATGACGATGCATTCGTGCAGGAAATCAATGTCGGCTCCGGAAAGGAGGTCGAATTGAATATCAAGCTGACGGAATCGTTTCGGGCTTTGAATGAGGTGGTTGTAAAAGCGCAGAAAGAGAATGGTGCGCCCTTGAATGACATGGTGAGCGTGAGCGGCCGCTCGTTTACGGTGGACCAGACGAAGCGTTTTGCAGCTTCTGTAAACGACCCGGCGCGGATGGCCATGTCGTTTGCCGGTGTTGCAGCGACCGATGATGGCAGTAACCAGCTCATCATCAGAGGTAACAGCCCGAAAGGAATGTTGTGGCGGATGGAAGGTGTCGAAATCCCTAATCCGAACCACTTTGCGCAGGAAGGTGCGGGTGGCGGGGGGATCAGTGCATTGAGCGCCAATGTGCTGGGGAACTCCGATTTTCTGACCGGCGCCTTTCCCGCAGAATACGGCAATGCTACCTCCGGTGTTTTTGACCTCAAACTCAGAAAAGGGAACAATGAAAAACGTGAATACGCAATGCAGGCCGGTATTCTCGGGCTCGATTTTGCCGCCGAAGGCCCCATTGGCGCGAAGGGCGGCGCTTCTTATCTGGCCAATTACCGCTATTCTACTCTTTCCGTCCTTAATAAGATCGGGGTTAACCTTAATGGCGATGCTTCGATCGATTTTCAGGATGGCGCTTTTAAGGTATATATCCCTTACGACGATAAAGTGGTAGTGAGCGTTTGGGGAATGGGCGGAATCAGCACTTCGAAGGTTGATGATGAAGATTTTAAAGAAAAATTCAAGTCGAATCGGGGGATGGTGGGCGTGAATTATCTCCGCTATATCAATAGTAAATCTTATATGGAAAGCATCGTTTCTTACTCGGCAACGAGTCAGACGGGTGATTTTTATGACAAAAATATCGACGCAACCTATCAGCAGAAATTTGTAAATCAGGCACTCCGACTTTCCTCTTTATACAATTACAAACTCAATGCGCGCAACTCGGTGCGGCTGGGTGTGATCATCAATCACCTGGATTTCAACCTCTATGACAAGGATAACGAAGACGGCCCCTATGAAATTAATGTGGATCGGAAGGGTAATACGCAGCTGTTTCAGGCCTACGCACAATGGAAATCGCGTTTAACGCCTACCGTTACATTGAATGCAGGTTTACACGGTATGCTGCTGGCACTGAACAACCGGTATTCGATCGAGCCGAGAGCAGGCGTGAGGTGGGCTGTGGCGCCGCGTTCGACGGTTAGTTTCGGGGTAGGGCTGCATAGCAAAACGGAGGCTATTTCAACCTATTTTGCGCAAGTGAAAGTGCCGGACGGCAAAACGGATTTGCTGAACAAAAATCTGAAACTGACCAAATCCGCCCATTTTGTAGCAGGGTATGAATTCAGGCCGTCGGCGAGCTGGCGGGTGCTGGCGGAAACGTATTACCAGCACCATTATAATATCCCCATCGGCCCTGCGAATACCACTACGCCCTATTTGCTTCACAACTCGCAGCTGAATGAGATCAGCGGCTTTGTAAGCGATTCGCTGACGAGCGACGGAAAGGGACGTAGCTATGGCCTTGAACTGACTGTCGAGAAATCATTGACCGCCGGCATTTACCTGATGAGCACGACTTCAATATACCAATCCAAATACACCGGCCGCGACGGCATTGAACGCGACAGCCGCTTTAACGGCAAGTATGTACAAAACCTTCTGGCAGGCAAGGAATGGCGGGTCGGCAAGAGCAAAACCAACATATTCGCAGCCAACATCAAACTCCTTGCAGCTGGCGGAAACCGTACCACGCCGATTGATCTGGAAAAATCCAGAGAGAAGGGCCGGACGGAACGGGATTGGTCACGGAGCTATTCGGAGCAACTTCCGGCCTATTTCCGTACCGACCTCCGTGTGAGTTATACCAGAAACAAAAAGCGCACAACCTCGACTATTTCGCTCGATATTCAGAATGTGACCAACCGGCTGAATGCTTTCGATCGCTATTACAATAAAAAGGAAGACCGCGTTAAGCTGATTACCCAGACGGGCATGCTTCCGATCCTGAACTATCGACTGGAGTTCTAGCCGGGCCTTGGAACGGTTGTTTTACGGATTTTGGTTCAAACCAAAATTTCAACAGATCTAAAAACAACGGTTATGGAAAAGGATTTTGAAGATAATCAGGCCATTGAGAAACTGAAATCACTGGCGGAGGATATCAGGTTTTGCATGTACACGACCATCGAAGACGACCGGATCGTGTCGAGACCGATGACCACTCTCGATATCGATGCAGAAGGTAATGTGTGGTTCTTCACAAGCCGGCAAACCGGGCTGGTAAAGGATACCCATCGCGGCGATCCCGTGACATTGATTTACTCGGACCCTAGAAACAATACGTACCTGAGTGTTTCGGGTACGGCGTCGATCGTTGAGAGCGAGCACCGTAAGGAGGAACTGTGGAACCTGATGGTGAAAGCCTGGTTTCCGGGCGGAAAAGATGATCCGGACCTGGCGGTTCTGAGGGTTACCACACAAGAAGCCGCCTATTGGGATAGTACTTCTTCCAAAATGGTCGTATTCTTCTCGATGCTCAAAGCGGTGATCACGGGCAGCACCCCCGACGGCGGCGATCATGGCAAGTTGAATCTGGTGTAGATGTATATATTGAATGCAAAAGAGGCGGTCGGGATTCCCGATCGCCTCTCTGCTTTATAAAGGCAGAAGCCTTTACTCTACACTTGCTTCCTCGTTCACATAGGCCTCTGCCAGTTCGGTGAGCTTGTGGTCGGTGTCACCTTCCTGGTCGAGCGTTAGTTGCAGCATATCGGCCACGTTGTTATGGCCCAGCGTGCGCGCAATATTGCGCAATGTGCCGTATGATGCCATTTCGTAATGTTCCACTTTTTGTGCAGCCATAATCAGCCCGCAGTCGCGTACCATCGTGCCCTTGTCGGTGCTTTCCAGGATTTCGTTCGCTTCTTCGATCAGTCCTTCCATCGCTGCGCATTTTTTGGCCTGTGCTTTTTCGCCGATAAGCCCGAAGATCTCTTCTACGCGTGCGGCGTGCTCTTCGGTTTCAGTAGTATGTTTTTCAAATGCGGCCTTTAATTCTTCGGAAGTCGTATTCTTGGCCATTTTCGTGAGCGCTTTTGCCAGATTTTTTTCAGCCCAGTAAATGTCTTTAAGGCCATCTACAAATAACTCTTTCAGCTTAGTGCTATCCGATTCGGTAATTTTTTTGGGACTTGTTTTGCTTTTTGTCGCTTTCATGATCATCTAGTTTTAATGGTCGTGGTTTTTGTTGAAAGTGATGGCGGTCGCCATCCGATTGCCGCATCCTTTTTAAAAATCCATACCAACACCATAATCCCGCTAGCGGCAAGTCCCTGGCCTACGCTTGAAGATATTCCTACACATATACGTGGGGTGCGGGCCTGAAAGGGGTGGGAATACTTTTTTTGGATGATTGTTTGCATTAACCGAACGACACCGATGAAAAGCAAGGGGATTTCCAAATGGCTTGTAGAGTGATTAAGGTCGGAGGTCCGCTTCCCTATCTATCAAACCAAATCGTCATTTCATTCGCGCCGCGGTTCGCCCAGGCGTAGTAGGGGATCAATGTAATGTTCTGCCCTTCTGATTTGAGCACGTTAATGCCTCCAAGCATTTCTTTTTGGTAGGTCGGTGTAAACTCCTGGCTTCCAGATATTTTAATGGCAAGCGCCTTGCCGCTGTTGTCGTGCCCTTCCGCGCAGTAAAGCACTGGGCCGCGTTCGATAGCGACTTTGCCCTGGTTACTTTTAAGTTTTTCGCTGGCAATCACCTTGCGTACCGGCATATCGAGCATCAGTTCGATCACATCACCTTTTTTCCAGGTGCGGTTCAGTTTTAAGTAGCCGTTTTCCATGGCAGCTTCCATTTTTTTACCATTGATAATCAGGCCAACCGGCTTTGCCAACTTGTTTTCATAACTATACAAATCGCCCGGAATAGCCTGGCCTGTTGCCCAGCCCGGAATGCGTACATGGAGCGGAAATGCGCTGCTTTTTTCCGGATCGACATGAATGCGGATATTTCCTTGCCAAGGATATTGGGTCTCCTGAGTAATCCGGACCGTCGTGTTCGGAAGTTTAATATCCGCTTTCGTGTCGCCAAAAAGATTGATTATTAATGCATTGCCCTGCGTCGCGTACATGTATGCAGGCGTGGAAGGTAGAAAGCGCGAGACATTAGTAGGGCAGCAGGCGGTACCGAACCACTCGTGCCGCACCGCGCCGGAGCCTTTGTTGAAATCGTTCACGCCATTGGAAGACATGGGATTAACATAAAAGAATGTATTGCCTTTCACACCCATTCCCCCCAGAAAACCATTGTAAAGCACCCGCTCGAAGACGTCCATATATTTCGACTCTCCGGTGAGCAGGTACATTTTATGGTTCCAAAGCATGTTCGCAATCGCGGCACAGGTTTCAGCGTAGGCATTGTCGTTGGGCAAAATGTAGGGTTTATCGAATGCTTCGCCGTCCTCACGGGCGCCCATTCCGCCGGTTACGTATTGTTTTTTGAATGTCGCATCGTCCCAGATCGCGTGCACGGCTGCTTCATTTTTCGGGTCGGGTTGCAGGCTTAGCAGGTCGGCAACGCCCGTATACAGGTATTGCGCGCGCACCGCGTGCCCTACCGCTTCGCGCTGGCGTATGAAAGGCACCTGATCCTGGAAATAGGCGGGCCCCAGCTTGTGCTCGTCGAGGAAAAGCGTGCGCTTGTCGGAGCGGCCGCGCATATCGATAAAGAATTTCGAAAGGGCGAGGTATTCCGGCTTGCCCGTGACGCGGTAGAGACGGATCAATGCGAGTTCGGTTTCCTCATGGCCGGGTACCACCACCATTTGTCCCGGTTTGGGGCCAATGGTTTTAACCAGATGATCTGCATTTTTAATAGCGACATTCAGCAATGTCTTTTTGCCTGTCGCCTCATAATGCGCCACCGCCGCCTCATAAAGGTGCCCCACGTTGTAGAGCTCGTGGCTTCCGTTTTCGAAGGAATAGCGGTAGGGACCGGCGATCCAGTCGTAGGAACCGGTGGTGTCCTTGTTAATGGTCCTGATTGTGTAGAGATAGCCGTCGGGCTCCTGCGCCGCCGCGAAGAGCGTGATCAGGGAGTCGAGGTAATGGTCGAGTTTTGGGTCATATTGATTTTGAAGCACATAGGAGGCGCCTTCGACGACTTTGAAAACATCGGAATCATCGAAGCGCGCACCTTTGAATATGCCTTTCTTTAATCCACCGGCCACGGCGAAGTTGTCGAAACGCCCCGATTCTTCACATTGGTGCAATGCATGCGGGATGGTTGCCGACCGCGCGAGTTCGACGCGATCGTGCCAGAAACCATGGGTGGTTTTGACGTTTTTCAGCGGAACCGGTTTGATACCGCTGGTTTGTGCCGATAGGATGTGGGAAAAAAGAACGAGGATGAATATAGGAAGCGATTTGGTCATCAGAAGTACAAAGTTGGAATGCTGTCGAGCTTTTAATCAATTTTAAACCCAAAAAACATGCCAAGTTTGCACTTCCGTACGGCTTGATACTGCTTAGAGGCCGTATTTTTCCATCCGTCTGTAAAGCGCTGCACGGCTGAGACCCAGCTCCCGGGCCGCGTCGGTGATGTTTCCGTTGAAGCGTTTCAGGGCTTTGATGATCATCGTTTTTTCCATGTCTTCAAGGTCGAAACCGGTTGCGGTCGCAGGCTGTCCGGCTGAACTTTTGAGGAAAAGGTCATCAGGTTGCAAGGTTTTTTCCTGTGAAAGGATCACCGCACGCTCCACGGCATGTTGCAGCTCACGGATATTGCCCGGCCAGTTATACTGCTGCATTTTCTTCACCAACGCATTGCTGATGTCGTTAACGGGGCGGTTATACTTTTTGGAATATTGTTTGAGATAATAGTCGGCCAACGCGCTGATATCCTCTGGCCTGTCGCGCAGGGGCGGCAATTCGAGTTCAATGGTATTGATCCGGTAAAGCAGATCCTGGCGGAACGTCTTATCGGTCACCATTTTTTCGATATTCATATTCGTAGCACACATCAGGCGTACGTCCAGCGCAATGGGCTTATTGGAGCCGACACGCGTCACTTTCCGTTCCTGAATGACTGTGAGCAGCTTGGCCTGCAACGGCAATGTCAGGTTGCCGATCTCGTCCAGGAAAATGGTGCCGCCTTTGGCTTCTTCAAACCGGCCCGCGCGGTCTTCTTTCGCGTCCGTGAATGCGCCTTTCACGTGGCCGAACAGTTCGCTTTCAAATAAGGTCTCGCTGATCGCGCCCAGGTCGACCGCCACGAATGGCTTGTCGGCGCGTTTGGAGTGCTGGTGAACATGCTTGGCGAGCTGCGTTTTGCCGGTACCGTTTTCTCCTAATATGAGCACATTGGCATCGGTCGCCGCTACGCGTTCGGCGGTAAGTAATACCTGGCGCATACTGTCGCTGGTCGCCACGATGGCATCTGATGCGGCCTTGTTGTTGTTTTTCTTGTTATCGTCTTTGGACTTCTCTTCCGGAGCGGGCGCTATCTTGTCTTTACCGCCTTCCAGCGCCGTGCTGATTGTCGCGAGCAGTTTGTCGTTTTCCCAGGGTTTCAGCACAAAATCGATAGCCCCGGCCTTGATGGCGCGGATCGCCATTTCTATGTCGCCGTAAGCGGTGATCATGATCACCTTCGCGGCCGGATTAATGTCCAGGATGCGGTCGAGCCAATGGAATCCTTCACGGCCGCTGTTGACGTCGCGGGTGAAGTTCATGTCGAGCAGGATCAGGTTATAATCGCCGTTGGTGACGAGGAATGGCAGTTTTTGGGGGTTCTTTTCAATGTCGACTGCTTTGGCGTGGCGTTTGAGCAAAAGTTTGGCGGCACTGAGCACGTCAACATCGTCGTCGATAATCAGGATCTTGGCTTCTGATAGTAGCATGGCTGTTTTTCTTGTGGTGCGCAGGCGGGTTAATGCTGCCGGATAAGGAGTTAACGCAATTGTTTGTCAAGATAAGGACGCAATTTCAAATATTATTTCCTAACAAGCTAAAATGTCACTATTTTACCTTAAAAACGCCGTAAAAGCGGCTTGTCCGCGCCCGAACAAACTTGTCCGATAACGAACAGTATTCACGGTGTTCTGAATTTAAATCATGTTGATTTTCAAATAATTAGACAGTGTTGCCTTCTTTGGCATAGTGATTGGATTATAATAGCCAAATACAAAAGCGAACTCAATCACTAGCATATAATGGAAGTTAAGACACCTAACTCGACAAGCACCAACAACGGATTTTCCGGAGGATCAACGATGGACCGAGTCAAACCAAAGAAATTCTGGAATTCCAAACGCATCGGCATCATAGGCGGTAGCGTTCTGCTGGTAAGTTTCCTTGTATACCAGTTCTTTTTTGCCGATAAAAGAAGCAAACTGAATGTGGAGCAGGACAAATTGACGATATCGACGGTCAAACAAGGCAAATTCGATGAATTTATCGTCGTGACCGGGGTGGTGCAGCCACTCAAAACCATCCAGCTCGATGCGATCGTAGGTGGTTATGTGACCGAAAAGCTGATCGAAGGCGGTAATATGGTAAAGCAGGGCGATGTGTTGCTCCGTCTGGAAAACCAGAACCTTAAATTGAGCTTCCTTCAATCGGAAACCGAAGCCAGCCGATTGGTAAACGACCTTCAAAATACGCGTCAGAATTTGAAAGTAGCGCGCTTTACACTTCAAAAGACATTGAGCGACCTCGATTTTCAGCTCGACCAGGCCAAAGACGCTCATGATCGTAATGTGAAGCTTTACAAAGACAAGGTCATTCCCGAAGCGGATTACCTGAAAACGAAACGCGATTACGAGAAGCTGGTTAGACAACGCGAAATCGAGATCGAATCGCAGAAATATCAGGAAGAAAACGCCAAAATGCAGATCAACCAGCTGGAAGGTACGTTGGCCAGCACACAGAAAAACGTAAGCCTGTGGCGTCAGACACTCGACAACCTCGTGGTGAAAGCACCGGTATCAGGTCTGTTGTCTTCCATGAATATCGAAGTCGGTTCTAACATCAGTCAGGGACAAAACATTGGCCAGATCGACGATTTGAATGGGTTCAAAATGCGTGTCAGCGTGGATGAGCATTATTTGTCGCGGATATTCGTCGGGCTGAGCGGTTCGATGGAGTTCAACGCAAAAGACTACGGGTTAAAGATCATCAAAATATATCCGGAGATTTTGAGCGGACGGTTCGAAGTGGATATGAAGTTTGACAACGGGGCGCCCGAGCTGGTTAAGAGAGGGCAGTCGGCGCCGATCCGCCTGCAACTGGGTCAGCCTTCGCAGGCTACATTGCTGCCGGTGGGCGGTTTCTTCTCCGAAACAGGCGGTAACTGGGTGTACGTGGTAGGCGACGGTGGCAAACGCGCCGCGAAACGTAAGATCACATTAGGCCGCAAAAACCCTGAATATTTCGAAGTGCTCGAAGGGCTGCAACCCGGTGAGAAGGTGATTACCAGCTCATATGAGAACTTTGGGGATAACGAAGTACTGGAATTCTAGAAAAACAGCGGTTGGCCGTCGTTAGTCGGCGGTCGACCGTCAATATATTAATCAATACCTGAATTTATCACGAAAACCAGCCGATAGCCGAGTGCCGACGCCGAAAGCCAGAAAAAACAATGATCAAAATTAACAACATGCACAAGGTGTTTTCTACCGAAGAAGTAGAAACAACTGCCCTCAATGGGATAGACCTGGAAATTAAGGATGGCGAATTCGTAGCCATTATGGGACCTTCCGGTTGTGGGAAATCGACTTTGCTGAACATCCTCGGATTGCTCGATAACCCGAGCGAAGGGTCGTATGAATTTTACGGCACGGAGGTTGGGAAAATGTCGGAACGCCAACGTGCACAGATCCGTAAGGGTAATATCGGTTTCGTGTTCCAGAGCTTTAACCTGATCGACGAACTGACGGTTTATGAAAACGTGGAGCTGCCATTGCTGTACCTCAAAACGCCTCCGGCGGAACGCAAGGAGAAAGTAGAAGCTGCGCTTACCCGCATGAACATGATGCACCGCCGCAACCACTTCCCGCAACAGCTATCGGGTGGGCAGCAGCAACGTACCGCCATTGCCCGCGCCGTAGTAGCTACTCCGAAGACGATCCTGGCCGATGAGCCGACCGGTAACCTCGACTCCAAGAACGGGGAAGAAGTAATGAACCTGCTGAGCCAGCTGAATGGCGCCGGAACGACGATCCTGATGGTAACGCACTCGCCTTACGATGCCGGTTTCGCACACCGTGTAGTGAACTTGTTTGATGGCAAGATCGTGACTGAAAAAATACATGTTTAGAAATTCTCCGGCTATTGACGACTAGCGCGGCTTCATAGCAGGAACCTTATGCGGGGCATCGGCCCTGGAATGCAATGTGGAATCCCCTGGCCGGGCGTGGCCGGCTGGGCGCCGCCGACTGGGCGTCCCCGACTAGGCGTCCCCGACTAGGCGTCCCTGCCAAAGCTAGTTTGAACAATATGCCAAATCTAACCATGAAAAAAATCCTAACCATCCTTTTGGCCGGCGTAAGCACGCTGGCCATTGCCCAAAAAAGGGCTTACCTGAGCAGAAGCATCGACGACGACGGCAAAAAGCTGTCGATCAAAATATCCGGAACCCTGGACGGCAAAGAAGTTGATATCGATAAGACGTTCGACGTGGAAGGCATGAGCCAGGAGGACCGTGAGGCGCTCCGCGACAAGGTATTGTCTTCGATCGCAGAAGGGAATCTCGAATTGCCTGCCCCGAAAGGCGTTTGCAAGGAATCGGTAGCCGCAACTTCGCCTTTACCTAAACGCAAGCCCAAACCATCGATGCCACTTGTTGCCCCTAAACCTGCGGCTGGCGAATGGTCGGAGGATGGCGAATCCGATGAAAGTCCGGAAACAATGGCGTTCTCTTCCAATGAAATGAATGCAGAAATGATTTCGTCGGGCAAAGGATTTATCAAAGAACCCGCTTCGAAGTATCCGAAAGATTTTTCCAGGCATGTACGCTACAATTCTGAAACCGGGGAAATGTTTATCAAATACAGGTTCACGAAGGATGGCGATGAATATATCTACGAAAAGACCGTGAATGCCGCCGAGAAATCAGAGAAAGACCGGCAGCGGATCATCGAAAATTTTGAAAAAGAAATGGGCTTGCCGGGAAACGGCATGGAAATGTAAAAGCTTGAAGTAATGCTGAAAAATTATCTGAAAATTGCCTGGCGGAATCTGCGTAAACACAAATTTTACACGTTTCTGAACATATTCGGTTTGTCGCTTGGGCTGGCAAGTTGCCTGCTCATAACGCTTTACGTGGTGGACGAGCTGAGTTATGACCGCTCATTCGCCCATGCTGACCGTATTTTCCGGGTCAATGCGGATATCCGTTTCGGAGGTGCCGACATGTCGCTCGCGGTTGCGCCCGATCCCTTGGCTTTTACCTTAAAAAAAGACTATCCGCAGATCGAACAGGTGGTGCGTTTGCGTGAAACCGGCAGCCAGCTGGTGCGGCGCGCCGATGCGACTGATAATTTGAAGGAAGAACACGTTTTCTACGTCGATTCGACATTCTTTGAAGTTTTCTCCGTGCCCCTGCTGCAAGGTGATCCAAATACGGCGTTGCGTAACCCGCAAACCGTTGTGATCTCGGAAACTGACGCCCGGAAATATTTCGGTGACACCAACCCGATGGGCAAGGCACTGATGGTGGATAACAGCGTTGCGTATACAGTGACCGGCGTCATGCGAGACATACCTGCGCAGTCGCACATGCGCGACCTGAATATGCTGCTATCCATGAGCTCGACAGAGGAGAGCAGGAGCAATGCATGGGGTAGCCATAATTTCAACACTTATATTCTTTTCCGCGAGGGAGTTGATGCGAAGCAGTTTGAGAAGAATTTTGAAACTGTTTTACAGAAATACACTTCCAAATGGGTCAAGACCTTTTTGGGTTCAACACTGGATGAGGTACGGAAAACGGGTAATTACCTGGTTTATACATTGATGCCGCTTACGGATATTCACTTGCATTCGGATCGTACGGCGGAGATTAATGCAAATGGTAATATTCAGTATGTTTACATTTTCGGGGTTGTGGCGGTTTTTCTGCTCGCCATCGCTTGCGTCAATTTTATGAACCTTGCTACGGCGCGTTCGGCTAACCGCGCGAAGGAAGTGGGCGTGCGTAAGGCATTGGGTTCGGAACGGTCATCACTGGTGAGCCAGTTTCTGACCGAGTCGGTGATGCTGAGTTTCTTTTCGCTCGTACTCGCGATGCTGATCGCCTTCCTTGCGTTGCCGTTATTTAACAATCTGGCCAGCAAGCAAATCCTGTTTCCGATCACCAATATATGGTTCTGGTCGGTCGTGCTGCTGACCGGCGGTATAGTAGGGGTGCTTGCCGGTAGCTACCCTGCATTTTTCCTGTCGGCATTCCAGCCTCTGAAAGTCCTTAAAAATACGATTGAGCTGGAAGGTAAGGGTAGTGGTTACCTGCGCAATGCGTTGGTAGTATTCCAATTCGTCATTTCGGTGATGTTGATTGTCGGTACAGGTGTTATTCATCGGCAGCTCAACTACATTCAAACCAAAAAGCTCGGATTTGATAAGGATCAGATGCTGATTGTGAACGATGCATATGCATTGGACAATCAGGTAAAAGCATTCAAAGAGCAGGTTTTGCAACTCCCGAACGTTGAAAGTGCTACGGTTACCAGCTTCCTGCCTACGCCTTCTTCCCGTACGGACCACACTTTTTTTCCTGTCGGGCAAATGCAGCAGGACAAGGGCCTCAATATGCAGAAGTGGTCTGTGGACTATGATTTCGTGGAAACGATGAAGCTCCAAATGGCAAGTGGGCGCGCTTTTGATGAAGCATTTCCATCAGACTCGACGGGTATTGTCATCAACGAAGCCGCGGCAAAAGTGCTCGGCTATGCCGACCCGATCGGCAAGAAGATATTCGGTTACGAAGACGCCGCGTTAACGAAACGGGTCGACTACACCATCATCGGGGTGGTTAAAAACTTCCACTTCGAATCGCTTAGAAAGAATATCGGCGCACTGAGTTTGATTCTTTATAAAAGCTCGGGTTCGGTGGTGTTCCGTATGAAAGGCGGGGATGCTCCGCGGACAGTGGAGCAGGTAGAGGCGCTCTGGAAAAAAATGGCACCTGGGCAGCCATTCAATTACCGGTTCATGGACCAGGATTTCGATAACGTTTATCGCAGCGAACAGCGGGTAGGACAGATATTTATCACCTTTGCAACGATTTCCATCATCATCGGCTGCCTCGGCTTGTTCGGCCTGTCGGCATTCACTGCCGAGCGCCGCACGAAGGAAATTGGCGTGCGTAAAGTATTGGGCGCGAGCGTTACCAATATCGTAGCCTTGCTATCAAAAGAATTTATCAAACTGATCATCATAGCCATCGTCATCGGTAGCCCGATCGCCTGGTTTGGCATGAACTACTGGCTAAGCGACTTCGCTTACCATGTTGATCTGGCCTGGTGGATGTTTGCCGCCGCAGGATTACTGGCAATCGTCATAGCTCTGCTCACTGTAAGTTTTCAAAGTGTAAAAGCTGCGCTGATGAATCCGGTGAAGTCGTTGAAGTCGGAATAAAGGGAGGAAGGAGAAAAGGGAGTAAAGGGAGGAGGGGAAGGTAGTTGAAAAAGGCTATCCATTTTTTATCATCCTCCCTTTCCTCCATCCTCCCTTTCCTCCTTTCTCTCCATCCTACCATTCAAACAACAAACGGTATGCTTAAAAACTATCTGAAAATCGCCTGGCGGAATTTGTTGAAAAACAAGATGTTCAGTTCAATCAACATCCTAGGGCTGGCGCTTGGGATGGCTTGCAGTTTGCTGATAATGCTGTGGGTGCAGGATGAGATTAAAATGGACCGGTTCCATGAGAACGATGCCCGACTTTATTCGGTCATGGAAAACCAGCATTATTCCGGGGAGATCAACACGTTTGCCGCTACGCCCGGGATTCTTGCGGAGAACATCGTGAAGGACATTCCGGAGATCGAAAAGGCCAGCCAGGTGCTTTGGGAGCAGGAGCCGGTTCTGAAGGCGGGGAATGTGTTTGACAACGAAAAGGGGCGCTATGTACAGGGCGATTTCCTGACGATGTTTTCGTTTAAACTCAAACAGGGCGATGCCCGGACAGCTCTCAAACGCCCAGACGGGATTGTGATTTCCCAGAAACTGGCCGACAAATACTTCAAAGGCCAGGATCCCATGGGAAAGGCTATGCGCGTCGATAACAAGGACGACGTAGTGGTTACCGGGGTACTGGAAGAAATCCCGCGGTACTCGTCCATGAAATTCGACTTCATGATGAGTTACGACCGGTGGCTCAAAGGTGCGGCCTGGGCGAAGGAATGGGGCAATAACGGTCCTCGCTGCGCGGTGTTGCTGGCCAGGAATGCTGATATCGACAAGGTCAATGCGAAGATCAAGGGCTATATCAAAACGAAAAACAAGGACAGCAACGTCGACCTTTTCCTGATCAATTACGGGAAATCATACCTCTATTCGAAATGGGAGGCGGGCAAGCAGAACGGCGGTCGCATCGAGTATGTGCGGATGTTTACGATTGTGGCGGTATTTATTCTGATCATTGCCTGCATCAACTTCATGAACCTTGCTACTGCACGTTCGGTGAAACGGGCGAAAGAGGTGGGCCTGCGCAAGGTGGTGGGCGCTTATAAGACAAGCCTGATCGCGCAGTTTATGGGAGAGTCGATCCTTATTACGCTGCTTGCGCTGGTGGTTGCGATTGCGATTGTTATGGCATTGCTTCCAGGATTCAACTCCCTGACCGACAAGCAACTTTCCCTGGATTTTCTCGACCCGGCATTCCTGCTACTGCTTCTCGTGCTGACATTGATCACGGGCCTTGTAGCCGGTAGTTATCCTGCATTGTTCATGTCGTCGCTCAACCCGGTCACGATTTTGAAAGGTGCATTGAAATTCAAACCGAATGCTACCTATTTCCGGCAGGGACTGGTGGTGTTTCAATTCGGATTGTCGATCCTGCTGATCCTTTCGATGATCGTCATTTACCGGCAGATCGACTTTATCCAGCACAAAAACCTCGGTTTCAGCCAGGAAAACCTGCTTTACATTCCCGATATCGAAAATACAATGAGTACGAACTTCGATGCGTTCAAGCAGGCGCTCGAAGCTGAGCCGGGTATCAAGTCGGTGGCACGCTCCCAAGCGAGCCCGCTGGCGTACGGTAGCTCTACGATGGGCGTATACTGGCCAGGAAAGGATACGACCAAGCAGTTGCTTTTCAATGTGAACCCCGTGGGCTTCAATTTCATTGAGACAATGGGTATCAAACTGATCGACGGCCGTGATTTCAGTCCTTCGTTTGGAACGGATACTTCCAATTACCTGGTGAATGAAGCGGCTGCGAAGAAGATCGGCTACAAAGATCCGGTTGGCAAGGAGCTTACAATGTGGGGTAAGAAAGGCAAGATCATCGGTCTGATGAAGGACTTTCACATCGGCTCGCTGCATGTGGCGATAGAGCCTTTGATTATTAGTCTCCAACCTAAAAAAGAGGCATGGGGTGCAGGTATGGTACGTGCGGAGGCCGGGAAGACGAAGCAGGCTATCGAGAGTCTCGAAAAGGTTTTCCGGCGGTATAATTCCGGTGTACCCTTTAAATACCATTTTGCGGACGAGGAGTTCGGTAACCTCTATAAGGCCGAAACGGTCGTCGGGAAGCTCTCCAATTACTTTGCATTTCTGGCCATTTTTATATCCTGTCTGGGGCTGTTCGGTCTGGCAGCATTTACTGCGGAGCAGCGGACCAAGGAAATCGGGGTGCGGAAGGTTCTGGGGGCAAGTATTTCCAATCTGGTAGGAATGCTGTCGGCGGATTTCCTGAAACTGGTAGGCATCGCAGCCATTATCGCATTCCCTGTCGCCTGGTACTTTCTGAATGGTTGGCTTGAAAAATATGCCTTCCGGATCGATATGGAATGGTGGTATTTCGCGGTCGCAGGCGTGGCCGCATTGCTGATAGCGCTGTTTACGGTGAGTTTCCAGGCGATCAAAGCCGCGCTAATGAACCCGGTCAAGTCGTTGAAATCCGAATAAACTGAATTTTTAGAGCCATGCTAAAAAACTATTTCAAAATCGCCATCCGAAATCTCACGAGGAACAAGGTTTTCTCGGTTATTAACATTGCAGGGTTATCCCTTGGGCTTACCTGCTGCATGCTCATTGTTCTCTACACAAAGGACGAGGTGAGTTTTGACCGCTTTCAGAAGAATAAGGATCAGTTATACCGGGTAATGGTTACCAGCACGGACGAGCACGAAACCCGGACATTCGGGAGTACGAATGCGATCCACGGGCCGACTTTCAAGCAGGATATTCCCGAGATCAAAGAGGTGGTCCGGGTCCAGGGCACTTCTTTCGTTATTAAAAAAGGGAATGAGGTACTGAAAGAGGATGTACTGTTTGCTGACGCACCTTTTTTCTCGGTTTTCTCGATGCCGCTGCTTTCGGGCGATCGGAAAACGGCTCTGTCGGATATTCACTCCATAGTTCTGAGCGAGGATCTTGCTGAAAAATACTTTGGCTCGAAGAATGCAGTGGGACAAACGATGAACCTGAAAATCGGGGATGAATTTGAACCGTTTATAGTGTCGGGGGTGGCAAAGCGCTGCCCGGAAAATTCATCTGTCCAGTTCGATGCCGTGATACCTTTCGCATATCAGGAAGCAAAGGGCTGGACGGACAACGAATGGATGGGTTTCTACATGAATACTTTTCTTTTACTACATGAAAAAGTTGATTATCAAGCGGTTGTGAATAAGATGAACCAGGTTTCGAGGAGCAAAACGATTGTAGAGCCTGGCAAGGAGAAGAGTGACTACTCGGTTGTATTCGGTCTGATGCCTTTCCTCGATATGCATTTGCAAAGCAGCAGCGGCGATCTGCGTAATGGCCTGGATCATGCCAGCAGCCCGATCTATTCATACATTCTATCAGGCATCGCCATTTTTATTTTGCTGATCGCCTGCATCAATTTTGTAAACCTCACCGTGGCGCGCTCGCTTATCCGGGCAAAGGAAATCGGTGTGCGGAAAGTGGTGGGTGGTCTGCGGAAACAGCTGATATACCAGTTTCTGGGCGAATCGTTTTTGCTCTCCTTTCTTGCATTTGCCCTGGCGGTCGTTTTTACACAGATGGCCCTGCCGGTTTTCAACGAGCTGGCCAACAAGCAACTCGCGCTTTCGTATTTGCTCGATACCGGCCTGGTGTCGGGTTATGTAGCATTGTTTTTCATGACAGGCCTCGTTGCCGGCGTGTATCCGGCGCTGGTACTTTCGGGTTTCAGCCCTGTTGAGACACTCTACAACCGTACAAAACTTACGCAGAAAAATTACCTGACCAAAGGACTTGTCATCTTCCAGTTCGCATTGTCGGTTTGCCTTGTCATTGGTACCATTGTGATTTATTCTCAATTCAAATATCTGACTGGCAAAGACCTGGGTTATAACGACGAAAATCTGGTGAGTTTCAATCTGGGCCGTGGCGGGCCGGGTAAGGAGGTAATGGAGGTTATCCAGGAGGAGTTGAGGAATACTACGGGAATAGCTTCGGTTGCGGCATTCAATGGCAGTTACAACGGTACAGGCGCCAAAATCGACGGGCATGAGATCGGCTTTGGCTACATTGGTGTGAACGACGATTTTTTGAGCACGCTGCAAATCCCGGTATTGAAAGGCCGGAATTTCTCCAAAACCTACGCTACTGATCCCGAAGATGCGATTGTCGTCAACGAGGCATTCGTGAAACGTGCGGGACTGAAAAACCCGATCGGGCAGGAGGTGAATTTTGAGTGGAAGAATAAGAAAATGAAGATCATCGGTGTGATCCGCGATTATCATTATGCCTCTTTAAAGGATACGATCAGTCCGTTGGTATTGACCCAGGATCCGAACTACAGAATCGGTACCATTTTCGCGAAGCTCGATAGTAAGGATATTCCGGCGACGGTCAAGGCTATTGAGAAAATTTTCAGGAGCCATATCAAAACCCTGCCTTTTGAATACAAATTCGAAGACGAGGTGAATCTGAAACGTTACGAATCCGAAGCGAAGTGGAAGCAGATGATCACACTCGCAGCGGTATTGTCGATTTTTGTCTCCTGCATCGGCTTGTTCGGCCTGGCGACATTCAATGCTGAGATGCGTGTGAAGGAAATCGGTATCCGTAAAGTGCTGGGGGCGTCGGTTGCCAGCATTACCGCGCTGCTTTCGATGGATTTTGTCAAACTCGTCATCATCTCGATCATCATCGCCCTGCCGATTTCCTATTACGCCGCGAATATGTGGTTACAGGATTTTCCTTACCGTATCCCAATGTCATGGTCATATTTCGCCGTGGCCGCGGTTTTAGCCATTGCGATCGCGGTTCTTACAGTAAGTTACCAAAGTATCCGTACGGCGATGCTGAATCCGGTAGAGTCGTTGCGAACGGAATAAGGGAGGACATCAATGAAGCACTCGCCTGTGTTGCGTGGATTACGTCCGCTTTTTGAGGCCGGTATGTTTGATAACACTATTTGATCAAAAATCAGGCTGTTGCCGCTGAATTAATTCCTCTTTGCAATATCGAACAAGAGTGTCCAGTTTCGGACACTCTTTATTGTTTTATTTGATGGTTAACTAATTGATTTTTAATGTTTTGTACAGGTGTTGGATGACTGGTATAATTATTCATTCCAAAAAGCTGGAATGCAATCCGTAGCCCAGCCATGATCAAAAACTATCTGAAAATTGCTTGGAGGAACATCTTGAAAAACAAGATGTTCTCCTTTATCAACGTCTTCGGCCTGTCGGTCGGGATGACCTGTTGCATGCTCCTGCTGCTTTACATTCTGAGCGAGGTTTCGTTCGATAAGCATCAGGAGCATGCCCATGAGCTCTATCTGGTGCGTTCGGAGAACGTGCAGCCGAACGGAGAGAAAATGGATAACCCCCGCGCACCGGCGCCTTACGCACACGCGCTCAAAGCCGAATACCCGGAGGTAGTTCAGGTAACGCGTCTCTGGCAGAATTTCATCGAAGACAAGGCGCTACTGACGGTGGAGCAACCCGGAAAAGACCCGCTCTCATTCTACGAAACCAAAGGCACGCACGTCGATTCGACGTTTTTTGATGTTTTTACTTATCAATTCCTGGAAGGCGATAAACGCACGGCGCTGGACGATCCGCATTCGATCGTTCTTTCCGATGATCTGGCTCGCAAGCTTTTCGGCGACGAACCTGCATTGAACCGCACGGTGAAAGTCGGTGGAAAGACGGGCCATAATGAGAATTTCAAAGTAACCGGCGTATTTCACGACGAAAGCGCCCGGTCTCACATTGACGCCCATTATTTTGTGTCATTCGAAGTAGGCTGGATAGGCGACTATCTGCGGCAGCCTGATCTTAACTTTACAAATAATAACATGTTTTATCACTACCTGCGCCTCAGGCCGGGTACGGATGCGGCGGCCTTCGAAGCGAAATTGCCCGCATTCATCGAAAAATATGCACGAAAGGACCTTAAAATCGCGGGATATGATAAGAAGCTGGCATTACTCCCTGTCCGGGATATTCACCTTTTCAGCCAGATAGACCGAATTGTATCGTCTACCACGAGTTCAACTTATCTGTATGTTCTGGCATGTATCGCCGTATTTACATTGCTGATCGCCTGCATCAATTTCATGAACCTCGCCACCGCGCGTTCCGCGAAACGGGCGGCTGAGGTAGGCATGCGTAAGGTCATGGGCGCCGGGAAGGGCAGTCTGGTAGGCCAGTTCCTGGGCGAATCGATGGTGCTTACATTTCTTGGCCTCGCGATCGCTATGGCACTCGTGGTGATGCTGTTGCCATTCTTTAACCAGCTTGCCGACAAGTCGCTGGATGTACATGAACTGCTGCAACTGAAAATTGTCGGCGGATTTGTGCTGCTGGCATTGATCACCGGTTTGCTCGCAGGAAGTTACCCGGCGTTCTATTTGTCGGTTTTTAATCCGCTGGATGTGATCAAGGGGCGGTTTGTCAACTCGGTATCTGCTACGATGTTGCGTCGGGGACTGGTGGTGTTTCAGTTTGTGATTTCGATTGGCTTGGTGGTTGCCACGATCGTCATCCAGGGTCAGATCCGTTTCATGAAAGACCAGCCGCTTGGTTTTACAAAAGACCAGCAAATCGTGATCCCTTTCCGGAGCCAGGAGGCACGGCAGGCTTACGCGGCATTGAAAAACGAACTTTTACAGGATACCCGGATCACCGCTGCGTCGGGGACGGCCTATTATCCGGGTATCCTCAATCCCAGCGATATGTCGGTTTATTTGCCGGGGCAGACGGTGAGTGACGATAATCTGATCAAAACCAACTGGGTAGCGCCGGATTTTATGGAAACGATGGGTTTCAAGCCGGTTGTGGGGCGCATGTTTTCCAAGGAATTTCCAGCCGATACGAATTACAAAATAGTGGTTAACGAGGCCACGCTCCGTAAGTTTAATGTTCCGCTTAACAAGGCGGTAGGGCAGAAGTTCCTGTTCAATAACGGCGGAAGTACGCCAGGATCGGTTGAAGTAGTAGGCGTCGTCAAGGATTTCCACTTTCAGGATTTGCACAAGGTCATCGAACCTTACGCTTTTTTCCTGAATATGGACCCGAGCTACAACTACCTGATCGCGCATATCGACGGAAAAGATGCGACGGCCGCGCTGCCATTTATAGAAGGCAAATGGAAGTCCCTCGTGCCCGGTGAGCCTTTTGCATATACATTCCTCGATGAAGATTTCCAGAAGAATTATGCGGCCGATGCGCGTACTTCCAGGCTTGTCAACGCTTTTACCATTATCTCCATCCTGATTTCGTGCCTCGGATTGTTTGGCCTTGCCGCCTTCGCCGCCCAGCAACGGATCAAGGAAATAGGGGTAAGAAAGGTGCTTGGCGCCTCGGTAACCAATATCGTGGGGCTGTTGTCCGGTGATTTCGTGAAACTGGTAGTTGTTTCGATCGTCATAGCCACGCCGCTTACCTGGTACCTCATGAACCGCTGGCTGGCTGATTTTGCCTATAAAATCAGCCTCCAATGGTGGATGTTCGCCGGCGCGGGCGCATTGGCGGTGATCATCGCATTGCTTACCGTGAGTACCCAGGCCATCAAAGCGGCTGTTACCAATCCTGTGAAATCGTTGAAAACGGAATAGGGGGAATATGAAGGAAAGGGAAGAATGGGGAGAAGGATTTTTTTCCAGTCCCTCCTCCCTTTCCTCCTTCCTCCCTTTCCTCCAAATACACATTCTTATGTTCAAAAACTATATCAAAATCGCATTGCGCAACCTTTGGAAGAGCAAGGGTTATGCTTTTATCAACATCGTCGGGTTGGCGGTTGCTTTTTGCGTCAGCGTTTTTCTGTTTCTGACGGCCTACTTTGCGCTGTCGTACGATAATTTCCATGCCGACAAAGACCGGATTTACGAACCTTATTTCTTCGCCAATGATCCGGAGCGTGTAGATCGTACCGCCTCGATGCCGTTCCCGATCACCCCCGCATTGAAGGCCGAATTCCCCGACATCGAGGCCGTTGCGCGAATCGTTAACGGGTCGGATGTGGTGGAATATAAAGGGAAATATCTCGACAAGAACATCAAGTTCACCGAGCCGGATTTTTTCAGGATCTTTTCATTCCCATTTAGTAAGGGCAGCGCACAGACGGCCTTGCAGGATCTGAGCAGCATTGTAATCACCGAACATATGGCCAAAGCCGTTTTCGGGGAAGAGGACCCGATGGGCAAGCGTATTCAGCTGGGATTACAGGAAAACAAGAAGGAGTATGTGGTAAGCGGAGTTCTCGCGGACTTCCCCGAGAACTCATCGCTACAATTCGACGCATTCATACGCAGCGAGAATGTGGGAGATTATCAGCATCAAAAGGATCAGTGGGATGCATTTTCTCACAATATTTTTCTGAAACTAAAACCCGGTGTCGATAAGCTTGCATTTGAAAAGAAACTGAAACCCTTTACCGCTAAATATTTCTCGGAAACTATTACAAAACTCAAAAAGAAGGGTGCTAAACCGGACGAAAGAGGGGACTTGTATGCACTCCGCCTTCAAAAACTGGAAGATGTTCATTTTAACCGGGAGATTTCCGGTGGTAAGGAGGGATCGCTGATCTATGCGTTAATGGGTATCGGCCTTTTTATCCTGCTGATCGCATGCATTAACTTCATCAATCTTAATGTCGCGCGCTCATTTATCCGTGCGCGTGAGGTGGGTGTGCGGAAATCGCTCGGGGCATTGAAACAACAGCTGTTCTTTCAGATCTGGGGTGAAGCGGGTGTAGTCTGCTTTTTGGGTTTCCTGACTGGCGTTGTGCTCGCAATATTGCTGTTGCCGGCGTTCAATGCGGCTTTCAGGTCCAAACTGACCTTGGAATACATTTTCGAGCCCGATAAGATCGCATTGCTGATCGGGTTGTTTTTGTTCGTGACGTTGGTGGCGGGTGGCTATCCCGCATTACAAATGTCGAAATTCAATACGGTGGAGGTCTTGAAAGGCAAAGTGTCTTTGAAAAGGCCGGGGATATTGAGAAACTCACTGATCGTGGCACAGTTTGCGCTATCGAGCCTGCTGATCTGCTGTACGATCATTGCAGTACAGCAAGTGGAACATCTTCGAAAGCAGCCGCTTGGTTTTCAGAAAGAGGAGGTGATCAGCATTCCCGTGGGAAGGAAGGTAAATGGCCAGACCGCGTTGCGCAGGATGCGTAGCCGCCTCGCCGACGATCCGAATATCGTAAGTATCACCGGTTCGGGCGTGAACCTGGGAATGGGCCTTGACAGAAGCAGCTCGCGCAGTACTGTCGGTTTTACTTTCAAAGAACGGGAGGTAGAAACAGACTGGCTGCATATCAGCTACGATTATCTCAAAACGCTTCATATCAAGCTGATCGAGGGACGGGAGTTTAATCCTGCTTATCCGACCGACTCGATGGGAAGGGTAATCATTACTGAAAGCATGGCGAAAGCCATCGGCGAAAAAGATCCCGTCGGCAAGTTCTTCCAGACCGATACCGCCGGTATCAAGCATCAGATTATCGGCGTAGTCCCTGATTTTAATCTGTATTCGTCCAAAACAGACAAAAAGCCCATCACGATGTACCTGTCACACACGGATGGCATCGGATATATTTTTGTGCGTGTTACGCCACAAGGACTGGCGTCGTCGATGGAAAAACTGAAAAATGTGTGGAAAGAAATTACGCCGGAATCCGAGTTTATCGGCTCGTTTCTCGATGAAAATACCAATAACTGGTACAAAGAGGAGGAGCGGCTTTCTCAGATTTTTAGTCTGGCATCTGCGGTCGCGGTGATATTGTCGTGCCTGGGGTTATTCGCCGTCGCATTGATCGTCATGGAGCAGCGCACGAAGGAAATCGGTGTCCGCAAAGTGCTTGGGGCGAGTATCGTAAGCCTTGTATTCGTACTATCCAGGGATTTTGTGAAACTGGTCCTCATAGCCATCCTGATCGCGACGCCAGTCGCCTGGTATTTCATGCAGCTATGGCTCGATAACTACCCGTACCGCATCGAAATCAGTCCGCTGGTATTTGTCGGAGTTGGAGTGGTCGCCGTACTCGTCGCGGTGGCAACGGTCAGTTTCCAAAGTATCAAAGCCGCGCTAATGAACCCGGTGAAGTCGCTGAGGAGCGAATAATGTCAGTTTAAAAGAACCGGAACGAGCGATTTGTAACGTTCAAATTTTTCATCGGATGAAATGATCGGGATTTGTTCATACAGGGCTACTGCCAACAACATTCGGTCGAATGGATCGCGGTGATCCTCGTAAAGTGGAATTGACTGGTAAGCGTAAATTTGACCTGGTTCGACCGGGAGCAATTCAAATCCGTCATTCAGCATCTGTTTGGTAACATCCTCGACACTCATCATGAACTGGGGAAGTTTGCCAAGTTTAAATTTGATCGATATTTCGATCAGACTTATGAGGCTGACGTACAATGTATTGATTGGATTTTCAAGGATGTCGCGGATGGGGCCTTTGATATTGGGATGGTCTTCCATCGACCAGATCGCGATTTGAGTGTCCAGCAGGTATTTCATCAAAGCATATAGTCGTTTAGATCGTCCAAGGGAGCATTAAAGTCATCAGGAGTACCGACCTTCCCTTTCAAGCTGCCGAGGCGGCGCTTCGGGTGAATCGGTTCTTCCATTTCTTCCAGGAACGTTACGACAATCTTTGATCTCTTTTTTATCGCGGGGGTTTCATCCAGGGTTATTATCCCATTTTCATAAACCCCGCTAACGGATGTCAACATAGCGATATCATTTTGATTGTATTCAAAAATAGAAAATAAGGTGCCATGATCAAAAACTATCTAACGACCTCATTCAGAAACCTTCGTCGTAACTGGAATTTTACGTTAATCAACATCACGGGTCTCACGTTGAGCCTGGCTTGTTGTCTGCTTATTTTTTTTACAGTCAGGTATGAGCTGAGTTTTGACAGCCATCACCGGAATACCGACCGCCTTTACCGCCTGCTGAATCACAGTATCGAGGACGGGGAGAAGGGGTTCAGCGCCGGTATTCAGCTTCCGGCCCTGGCCGCGTTACGCAATGATTATCCCGAGATACGCGATCAGGTTACGTGTACATATGGCCTGCGCGAGACACTGATTACGGTCACACAGGGCTCTGAGAAGAAGAAATTTTCGGATCCCGGCTACACTATCGCATTCATCGGCCCCGAGTATTTCAGGATGTTCGATTACAAATGGTTGAAAGGGTCACCGTCACAAGCACTCAAAAACCCTGGCTCGGTGGTCCTGACCGAGGGGCAGGCCTCGAGGTATTTCGGGAATGCGGATCCGATCGGGAAGAGCATCCGGGTCAGGAATCAGATGGATTTCGTGGTAACCGGCATCGTGGCCGACCCGCCGGCTACGACTAACCTGCCGTTTACGACCATGCTTTCCTTCGGCTCATTGAAAGAATTTGGCGCGTTTACGAACTGGGACGATTGGGTTTCCACCTACGGAGGTGGTCAGGTGTATCTGATGCTGCCCGAAAATGTGAGTGAAGCGCAGTTTGAGCAGCAGCTATTGGCATTCAATAAAAAATACAGAAAGCCGAAGGACGCAGAAAAGGCGAGATTCGTTTTGCAGCCTATCAAAGACATTCATTTCGCTACAAAAACAGGCAATTATACGAATCGATCGATCAGCAAAGGAATGATCTGGGCAATGTCGCTGGTCGGAATTTTTATCCTGATCACCGCTTGTGTGAATTTCGTGAACCTCGCCACCGCGCAGGCGTTGCGGCGCTCGCGAGAGGTGGGCGTGCGGAAGGTGCTGGGTAGTACCCGCGGACAGCTGTTGCGCCAGTATTTCTCCGAAACGGGGATCATTACAGTGTTTTCGGTGATCCTGGCATTGGCTTCCGCTCAGCTGCTGCTGCCTTACATAGCCAATATCCTCAATATCCAGACCCTGGATGTGGTATTTTTCCAGGACCCGTCTATTTTGCTTTGCTGCGTGGTATTGACGATTGTTACTACTTTTCTCGCCGGTTTTTACCCCGCATTGGTCGTCTCTGGTTATCAGCCGATTTTAGCCCTGAAGGGAAAGATCCGCACGGGCGGACGTGGTCAGTCTAATTTGCGCAAAGGCCTCATTGTGCTCCAATTTTCAATTTCGCAGGTAATCCTCATCGGTACGCTGATCGCTTACAGCCAGATGAAGTATTTCAGCACCCTGGACCTGGGTTTTGAGAAGGACGAGGTCGTTACGATCGCTATTCCGGACCAGCCGGAAGGTAAGCTGGAAGCAATGCGGGAACAGATTAGTGCGATCCCGGGCGTAAAATCCATCGCATACAGTGCATTTACACCCATGTCGAGAAGTAACTGGCAAACCGGGTTTAGATATGAGAATGACGCGGAGGACCTCGATTTCACTGTCGTAATGCGTCCGGCGGACACGGCATACTTTAACACTTACGGACTGAAAATGGCCGCGGGGAGAATGTACCTGTCGGCGGACACGATCCGGGAGTATGTCGTGAATGAAGCATTTGCCAAAAAACTGGGCTTTAAAAAGCCTGAGGAAATTATAGGGAAACGGCTCACGATCGGCGGGGGAAATGTGAAGCTTCCGGTAGTGGGTGTAGTGAAAAATTTCAACACCTACACACTCCACCAGGAAATTATCCCGTGCGTGATGACGACGATGCGTGACAATTATCGGACATTAAGTGTAAAACTGGATAAAAACGCCGGACTGGAACAAATCAACCGGATCGAAAAAGTATGGACGGAGGCTTTTCCGGATGATTTGTTCAAATACACGTTCTACGATCAGACGCTGGATAGTTTCTATGAAAAGGAAGCCAAGTTCTTTTCGCTCTTCAAAATACTGAGTTTCATCGCGATTTTTATCGGCTGTCTCGGCTTGTATGGCGTGGTAGCGTTCATGGCGGAATCGCGCACGAAGGAAATGGGTATCCGGAAGGCCATCGGAGCGTCGGCGATGAACATCTTCGGGCTCTTTTCAGTCGATTTTATCAAACTGGTCATCATTGCGCTGGTTATAGCGTCGCCAATTGCCTGGTATTTTATGAATGAATGGTTGCAGGATTTCAGCTATAAAGTGAGCATCAGCTGGTGGCTTTTTGTCGTGGCAGGCGTAGCCGCGGTGCTGATAGCGCTGATTACCATTAGCTTTCAGAGTGTCAAGGCAGCGATGACCAACCCGGTAAAAGCATTAAGGAGTGAGTAGTCAGTTGATTACACATGCAACCACCGTGGTGATTTTTACATCTTTCGCGAAATGCATTCTAAACCCCATCTGACCTGGCCATGATCAAGAACTATCTGTTAATCGCACTCCGTAACCTTCTCAAAAACAAAGTTTACTCCCTGATCAACATCGTCGGACTGGCGGTAGGGATAGCCGTCACCATGCTGATCGGCCTGTGGGTGTGGGATGAATTGTCCTATAACAAATACCATAAAAACTACGACCGCGTGGTGCAGGCGTGGATCAGCCAGACTTTCAATGGGCAAACCGGAACCGGAACCGCGGTTTCGATTCCATCCGTGACCGAAATGGCCACCAAGTATCCGGCGGATTTCAAGCACACGGCACTGGCTTCCTGGAATTTCGGGCATTTGCTGGCCAATGGCGATAAGAAGATCAATAAAACGGGTATGTGGGCGCAGCCGTCGTTGCCGGAAATGCTGGGCCTGAAAATGGTCCGCGGCGATTACAGCGCATTGAAAAACCCTGGATCGGTAGTGATCTGCGAGTCGCTTGCGAAAGCGCTTTTCGGAGATGCAGATCCTTTAAACAAAACGCTCAAACTGGATATCAAGAAGGATGTGAAGGTAACGGGCGTTTATGAAGATATTCCCTTCAATTCGAGTTTCAATGAACTGTACCTGATCCTGCCCTGGAACGATTACCTGCAGGCAGAGGGCTGGGTGAAGGAGTCACAGACGCAATGGGGTAACCACTCTTTCCAATGGTTCGCGCAGGTGGCCGATCACGCGGAGATCGCAACGGTTTCCCGCAAAATACGGGATGTGGAAATGCCGCACGCATTCTCTAAAACCGACAAGCCGCAATATATGCTCCATCCGATGAGCCGTTGGCACCTGTATTCTGATTTCAAGGACGGGCAGAATGTTGGCGGGCGCATTCAGTTTGTGTGGCTTTTCGGCATTATCGGCGCGTTTGTATTGCTTTTGGCTTGCATCAATTTTATGAACCTGAGCACGGCGCGGTCGGAGAAGCGGGCTAAGGAAGTGGGCATCCGCAAGTCGATCGGCTCGCTCAAAAGCCAGCTGGTATTCCAGTTTCTGAGCGAATCGTTCCTGGTGGTCATGTTTGCACTGGTACTCGCGATTCTGATCGTACTCATTTCACTACCCGCATTCAACGACCTCGCGGGCAAGCATGTGAAATTCCCGTTCTTCTATTGGCAGTTCTGGTTGACGCTGATCGTCTTTGCATTGTTTACAGGCCTGGTAGCTGGCAGTTACCCGGCATTTTACCTGTCGTCGTTCAATCCGTTGGCGGTTTTGAAAGGGACATTCAAAGTTGGGAAGTATTCGGGAGTACCGCGGAAAGTAATGGTCGTGTTACAGTTCACCGTATCGATTACCCTCATTATCGGGACGATCATCGTATTCCAGCAGATCCAGCATGCGAAGGATCGCCCCGTCGGCTATGACCGTCAGGGGCTTTTACAGATCAACATTTCTCCCAATTTGTGGGGCAAATATGATCCCTTGCGTGATGATCTCCTTAAAACGGGGAGTGTGTACGAAATGAGTGAATCATCGAGCCCAACCACGGGTATTTATTCTAACCAGATCGGGTTCGAATGGGAGGGATTGGAACCTGGCTCCGTACCGCTTTTCGGTACCATTGCCTGTACGCACGATTTTGGTAAAACAATCGGCTGGAAAATCATCGACGGTCGTGACTTTTCGAGGGACTTCTCCACCGATACCGCCGCATTCGTCCTTAATGAATCGGCCGTGAAGCTCACCGGCCTCAAAAATATCATAGGTAAAACAATCCGCTACAATGGCAAGCCGCGGCAGGTTGTGGGCGTAATCAAGGATATGGTGATGCAATCTCCCTACGAACCGGCGGTACCCACCATTTTTATGCTGAATTACGAATGGGCCAACCTGATCAACGTTAAACTTACACCCGGAGCGCAGGTAGATAAGGCCTTAAAGAAGATAGAAGCTATTTTCCGCAAGCATGATCCGGATTCGCCGTTCGAATTCAAGTTTGCCGATGAGGAATACGATGCCAAATTCAGGGCCGAGGAGCGGATAGGAAAACTGGCGCGGGTGTTCGCGGTGCTGGCGGTATTTATCTCCTGCCTTGGGCTATTTGGCCTGGCAGCCTATACTGCCGAGCAACGTACCAAGGAAATCGGCATTCGCAAGGCGTTAGGCGCCAGCGTCGCGCAGATGTGGGCGATGCTTTCCAAGGAATTTGTGTATCTGGTCATCATCTCCTGCGTCGTGGCGTCACCCATCGCACTCTATTTTCTGAGCGACTGGCTGGATAAATACGAATACCATATTCAATTGAGCTGGGTCGTATTTGTTGTTGCGGCGTTGCTGGCCGTGGCCATTACGCTGCTAACCGTAAGTTTCCAGGCGATTAAGGCGGCGCTGATGAATCCGGTGAAGTCGTTGCGGAGCGAATGACGCTTTTAACCAACATCCCATTCGTCGATCAAAACCCGGTTATCATCTACCAGTAGTGACATTTCGCAGATTGTGGTTCCAGTGCGTTAAACTTGGAGGGAAAATATGCCTCTAAAAGACATAAACCAACAATTTAAATACTGGAAACCATGAAGAAGATCATTTTCGCCATCGCTGCAATAGTTACTTTCACCACCGGAAATACTTTCGCTCAGCGATATAACAGACCTAACCCGGCCGTGATCGACGCCCGTGCCGACAATGCTGCCGAAGAGTTCAAGATCAACAAGCTGGACGAGATCGTGAAGCTGAGCCGCAAGCAGGAAAACCAGATCAAAAAGATCGAAAACAGATATGATCGTATAACCGGCAGAAACCAGAGATACCATACGTATCAGGGTATGAAGAGACTGGAAGAGGAGAAGCAAAAGGAAATCCTGGCCGTGCTGACACCCGCGCAACGCCAGCGCCTGTTCGCCTATCAGCACCGGTTTGAAAACCGTTACAACCGCAGAGGATAACCGATCGAAAAGATAGCCATGAACGAACGGCCAGGTCTCAGGATCTGGCCGTCTTGTTTAACAGCATCCATTTAGTTCGCAGAAAATAGTCAAGCAATATAAGGCACGACAGCCCGATGACCGTAAGCATAACAGGCTGCGGAATGGTGGAGAATTTCTGGTTGAAAACCTGGTTCGAGATCATCAGCCCGTTCAATTTGTCCGAAAATGCCGATTGCGGCTCATTGCCGGGCAGGAAGAAACACGCGATGATCAATGCGGCCCAGGCAGCAGCGATCCAGTACCATGTCTGGCGTGATATGATGGGTTTCGGGGCGACGACCTGCCGGTTGGCCTGAATCTGGGCCAATACCTCCCTGCCGAAGGCTTTGGGAGCCAAATCAACGGCATTTTGCTTAACTAAGGCATGAAATGCCGCTTCCTCGCGCAAGTGCTGCATTACCGCCCGTGTAAAGGCGTCCGAAGGCGTATCGGCCCCGGCTTCCCGGATCAGTTTTTTGAAATGCTCTTCCTGTTTGTCGTCCATCGGCTTCATAATTCCCGCATTATAACAAAAACTGCAATTCTTTACCCAACACTTTTCTGGCTCTGAACAGCTTTACTTTCACATTACTGTTGGAAAGGCCGGTTATCTGCTCAATTTCCTCGACGGGGCTTTCATTCAGATAATACAAGGTGATGATCAGTGCCTCCATTTTGGGCAGGCGGTTGATCGCCTCCTTCACAAACTGTTCGCGCTCGCGGGCTTGCAAGCTTTCCAGTGGCGGCGGGCTGTGTTCATGATGGTAGTTCTCTTCAAATTCAATGTCGATGCTTTGCAGCGCGAGCCGGGGCTCCTGCAATTTTGAAACTGCCGTCCGGTAAACGATGGTGTAAAGCCAGGTCGAGAACTTGGATTTACCTTCGAAGCTACCGATTTGCATGTAAGCTTTCACAAAACTTTCCTGAGCCGCGTCTTCCGCATCCTGCGCATTCGAGAGGATCTTCATCGCGATGGTGAATGCCATATTTTTATACTTCTCGACCAGATAAGTATACGAAGCCAGGTTACCCTGCTTTACGTTCTCGATATGGACCCGGTCGTCTTGGTTTTTCATGCATTCGGTGGCTCGCCTGCTTATTAGACTGCATTGCAGGCGGGCCGGTTACAATGTGGAGCCGATATTTTTTGTTTCAATTTTTTTTGACAAAACTGTAACCGGAAACGCTCCGATGCTGTCCAATGGGTAACATTCGAAATTTAACCATCTTTTAGTCATGAACGCCGTACTAGTTTCTGTTGCAGCTTTTCTGGGCATTTTCGGGATTGTTTATGTGTTCTTGATGACGCGCCACCGCGAACGTATAGCCCTGATCGAAAAGGGAGCCGACGCTTCGATTTTTACAGACAAAAACCAGGCGTATTACCCGACGCTGAAATTCGGGATGCTCTTCGTGGGTATAGCGCTTGGTATGCTCACGGGCAATTGGCTCGATAAAACCTATGATTTCAGTAAGGGAGTGGCTTATATGGCGATGGTGTTCCTTTTCGGGGGGATCAGTCTTATCCTCAATTTTCTTATCGAAAGATATTTGAACAAACCTCAATCGGCGGAGTAGGGATTAGGCCTCGCCGGTCAACGAGGTTATTCTGCCGTTCATCACTTAATGCGAAAAATCAAGCCTAGTACCTTGCATCACAAAGTACCTTCCAATACATTTGTAGTGTCAAATTTAGGTTAGCCTGTATTGGTATATCAATATAATATTTATATTTAAGTTATTGATATATCAATCACCATCTGAAAGAGCTCAAAATCTCTTGCGGGAATTCCTATGCCCATTCAAAAATTTATTAGCCATGAAAATTTTATCCATGAAAACATTATTCCAACTACTCATGTCCATTTTGATCCCGGGGCTGATCTGCTGCCAGGATTCGTTCGCGCAAGTTGCCCCCGCGGCGGGCGTACCCGCGGCGGGCGTACCCGCGGTGGGCGCCCCCGCAGGAGGTACTATCAAGGGCATTGTCGCCGACTCCGCTACGGGTAAGGTGCTGGATTTCATTACACTTAACCTGATGAAAGACAAAACCACTGCTGTGAAAGCCGATTTTTCGAAGACCGACGGTTCATTTGCGTTTCAAAACCTGAAACCTATGAAGTATGCACTCGTAGTGGTTGGAGTGGGGTATAAAAACAAGGCAATCGACGTTGATCTGACGGACAGCACGCGTCAGCATGTCGATTTGGGCAGGATCACGATCAGTCAGCAGGTTGTAGGGCTCAAAGAAGTGACGGTTACAGCATTGAAGCCGATTGTCAAGCAGGAGGTCGACAGGATCAGTTACGACCTCGAAGCCGATCCCGAAAGCAAGGTTTACAGCGTGCTCGAAATGATGCGGAAGGTGCCCTACCTGTCGCTCGACGCCGAAGACAATATTTTTCTAAAAGGCAATTCCGATTTCAAAATCCTGATCAACGGCAAGCCGTCAAGTATGGTCGAGCGGAGCTATAAGGATGTGCTGCGCAGTATGCCGGCGTCGTCCATCGTGCGAATCGAGGTGATCACGACGCCACCCGCGAAATATGATGCGGAAGGCCTGGCAGGTATTATCAACATTATTACCAATAAGAAAATCGACAACGGGTATAATGGTACGCTCAATGTCAGTGAACGCTTCCCGACGGGCGGACCGGGAGTCGGTGGCTCGCTCTCGGCCCAGCTCGGGAAGATCGGGATGTCGCTGAATGCGGGTTTGAATCAATATAAAAATCCTTCTACCCAGACGATCTCAAACCGTACGACTACGGGTACCAACCCTACGGAGCTCGACCAGCGTGGCTGGAACGAGAACAACAACAAGAATGGTTACATCGGCTACGAGATCACCTACGAAGCCGATACGCTGAACCTGCTGAGCGCGCAACTGAATGTGAATGGCGGCCGCAACAAGGCGAATGGCTATCAGTCGTCGCTGCTGAATGCCGGCGACGAAATCCTGGAACGCTACAACGTTGCCAACAGTAACACCGATCGGGGTAATGGAAGGGATGCGGCGATCAATTATCAGAAGGGTTTCAAAGCAGACAAAAACAGGTTGCTGACATTCTCGTATCGGTATTATGGCTACGACAATAAGCAAAATGGTGATCTCAGTATTACAAACCGCATCAATTACGACCGCCCGGATTACCGCCAGCTCAACGATCAAAGCTTTTCGGAGCAGACGTTTCAGGTAGACCTGGTTTACCCCGTGAAAAAACTCAATATCGAAGCTGGTTTGAAGGGCATTATGCGGGATAACAAGAGTGATTTTAAATACACGGTGTTCAATCCGGAAACGAATTCCTACGAGGTCGATGCTGCGATGAGCAATATGTACAAGAACCGGCAAAATGTGTTCGGCGCTTACAACACGTATCAGTATAATTTCAAAAACTGGGGTGTGAAGGCGGGCGCACGTGTGGAGCAGACAATCATCGACGCCGATTTTATCTCCACCGATTCGAAAGTGAAGCAGAATTACTTTAATCTTATCCCTTCCGTATCGATCAACCGGAAACTCAAAAACAATGCGGGGATCAACTTCGGGTACACCCAGCGGATTCAGCGGCCGGGTATCTGGCAACTCAACCCGTTCGTCGACCGGTCGAACCCAAGCTATGAGCGTACCGGTAACCCTGATCTCCGGCCTGCATATGTAAACGATTTGCAATTGAGCTACAACAAAGCGAAAAAGGGAAATATCAATTTCGGGGTAGGTTACACGCATTTCAAAGACCTGATCTTCCCGATCGCGGTTTACAATTCTGAAACCCAGGTCACACGCACATCTTATGGCAACACCGGTCGCGCACGGCTCATCAGCGGTAACCTGAATGCGAATTACCCATTCACGAAAAAATGGAATTTCAGCACCAATTTCCGCATTGCGCACGGCAAGGTAACCGGGATTGTGAATGGGATTGAGATTACGAACAGCGGGGTAATGTACCAGTTATCGCTTTCGACGGGGTACAAGCTGCCGAAAGACTGGCGCGTGAATGTGAACTTCAACGCCAACGGGCCGGGCGTGAACCTGCAAGGCACTACGAATTCGATTCAAAGCACTTCATTCAGCGTGAACAAGGATGTGATAAAGGATAAACTGTCGCTATCGGCTGCTGTGAGCAATCCCTTTACGAAATTCAGAAGGTACCATAACGAAACCTTCGGCCCGGATTTCGACCAGTTCACGGACCGCTGGCAGTATTTCCGGTCATTCAATTTCAGTCTGAATTACAAGTTCGGAAAACTGAAAGACGGTATTAAGAAGAATAAAAGGGGCATTCGCAACGACGATGTGCAGAATGGCGGTAATTAAGAGCAAATGCCGGGCCCGACAGCCCGGCATTTTTTAATCTACCAGATATTGATGTGCAGGTACGACGAGCGCTTTCATGCCGTCCCGTTCGAATTCGTCGGTTTGATTGAACGTAACGAGCGTTCCCGCATCTAATCCGAAATGTGCTATGGCTTCAAAAAGCCCTTTCAATTCGCGGTCCATATTGTCGTGGTTGAGGTCATAGCAAACCTGCACCACCTGCCGCACGGTGCCTTTTTCCGACACCACGAAATCACATTCGCCCTTTTCCGAGAAGTAGTAGATTTCCTTGTAACTTCTCCGTAAATGTAGGAAAACCAGGTTTTCGAATACACTACCGAAATCATCCGTGAACGAGCCTGAATTGGCATTCACCACCCCCGTGTCGATCGCGTACACCTTGCGCGGATTGATAAGCTGCTTGCGCAACGAGTAACTGAACTTCGGCACGAAATGGAAGAGGTAGGTATATTCAAAATACGAAAGGTAATCCATCATCGTGCTGGTAGAACCTGCTTCAAACATCGTTTTCAGCCTGTTACCGGTTATTAACCTGCCTACGTTCGAAACAAGGTACAATGCCAGACGTTGCAAAGTCCGCACGTCCCGCACGCCGTAGCGCACGGCAATATCGCGTACCAGAATGTCTTCAAACAAATGATGCATGATCTCTTCGAGCCCCGATTTGACATATTCGGGGAAACCGCCGGTTGCCATATAGTCGCGTGTCGTATCGGAGGACGGTACAGCCGCTCTGTATGCGCAGAACTCGGAGTAGGAAAAGGGAAACAGCTCTTTTGTGATCTGACGACCGGTGAGTTTGGTGCCGAGTTCACGGCTCAGCAACGAAGCATTGGAGCCTGTGATGACGATCTTACAGCCTTCATCCAGCTTTTGCCGCACGTAGGTTTCCCATCGGTCGATGATCTGGATTTCATCAAAGAAAAGTACGGTTTGCCCCATTTCGGTCACCAGGCTGTCCAGGCGTACAAAATCGGAAGGCTCGAAACCATACAACCGGGTGTCTTCGAAGTTGAGATAAAAAGCGTCAGGATGCTTTTCGCGCAGTAATTGGTGCAGCAGCGTGCTTTTACCGCACCGTCGTATACCCGAAACAATCAGCGCATGCGAGGTAATATCCGGGAGCTTGTCCAACGCGGTTCTCGTCAAACCCAGTTCCAGGGCCGAGAGATTCGCTTTTTGTGCCTCGGCAACGCTTGCTATGGTGGTTTTTAAGATCATCGTTCAACTTGATGATTCAAAAATACAATATTGTATTCTGATATCAAACAAAAGTATCCATTACTAAAATACATTATTGTTTGATAGGGGCGATCAAATTTACCAGTGTCCGGTTTTGGACACTGCTTTTTAAGTAAATATTTGATATTGAGTGTTTTGATGTGATGGTACAGATTTGTTGACTGGTTGGTTTAAGTCAGCAACCGAAGTCTTTCCTACGATACCTATGCTCAAAAACTACCTTAAAATCGCCATTCGTAGCCTTTTCCGGCACAAAACGTATGCGTTGATCAATATCCTTGGGCTTGCCGCCGGGATATGCGTCTCGACGCTCATACTGATGTTTGTGGTCCATGAGCATAGTTATGACCGGTTTCATAGCCGACACAGCGATATTCACCGTGTGCTAGGCAAAGTGAAAATGGGCGACAACGAATTTCAGATGAATACTTTTGCATCCGGTTTCGCACCAGCGCTGGCCGAAGGCATGCCGCAGGTAGCGGATTACGTCAGGATTTTGCCTTCATACAGGAATGTGGCAATCGCGAATACAGGGGGAAATGAGGAGGCATTCCTGGAAAAGAATGTCATGTTCGCCGATCCGTCGTTTTTCAGCGTATTCAGTTTTCCGTTTGAAAAAGGGAATGCCGCGGATGCCTTGCGAAAACCGTTCACGATGGTGGTTTCGGAGCGGGCGGCGGTGAAATACTTTGGAAATACCGATGTTGTGGGCAAAGCGCTGCTGTATGAAGGAAAGCACCTCGTTCAGATTACCGGCGTGGTCCGGGATCCGCCATCGAATTCTTCCCTGGATTTCGATTTTGTCATTTCAAACGAGACCTATCCGAGGTTGAGCGAGGCCAACCGTAAAAATTGGGATAACGGCGGCGGGATTTTTAACGTGTACCTGTTGCTGAATCCCGGAGGATCGAAAACGCTTGTCGAGCGCGGTATAAACCGCCTTGAATCCCTGAGGCAGGTTGCCGGTGAGCTTAAACCTCAATATGCACTGGAAAGCCTCGACGACATTCACCTCGGCGGTGCATTCAACGAAGCCGGTAACAGCAAGCTCATTCCGATTTTTGCCGTCGCAGCCATGGCGGTACTGCTGCTCGCGCTCTTCAACTATATGAGCCTCACCACCGCCCGGGCGACGCAACGCGCACGTGAGGTGGGTGTGAGGAAGGTCGTAGGTGCCACGCGTGCGGGACTGAGCAGCCAGTTTTATATGGAATCGGCGTTGGTGTGTGTGCTGGCTTTCGGTCTGGGACTACTGATGGTTTTTTACCTGAGTCAGCCGTTTTACGCGCTGCTGGGTTTGAAAATCGATACTTCCTTTGTGATATCGCCCTACTTTCTGTCTTTTCTGGGAGGTTTGCTCGCCCTCACCGCATTGGTCGCGGGGAGCTATCCGGCGTTTGTATTGTCGGGTTTTGCACCGTTGGAGGTGATCAAAGGGCGGTTTACCGGCAGCATTGGCGGGGTAGGGGTGAGGCGTGTTTTTACCGTTTTTCAGTTCTCGGTTTCGATGGCGCTGATCGTCGGGAGCCTGATCGTGCGCGAGCAGATCTCTTTTATGCAAAGGAAAGAACTTGGGCTTGATAAGGAGCAGGTGCTGAGTATTCCCCTCGGGCCGTCGATAGCCGCCAATTATATTCCGTTCCGGAATGCAGTAAGGCAGCAGACCGGCGTGTCGAACGCCACATTTGCAAATGTGGGCCTATTCAAGGGTTACAACATGTTTTTTATACCAAACAAAATCACCAAAAAGGACATTTCGGTCGCCCAGATGGTGGTGGACGAACAGTTTGTAAATACCCTTGGACTGAAATGGAAAACACCGCCGATGGTTGGCGCACGTCGCAATCAGGCCTTGTTGAACGAGCTGGCGGTTTCCCAGCTTGGCATGAAAGGCGACCCGATCGGACAGCAGATAAGGGAAGGGATGACGCTGGACGGAATAGTTAAAAACTTCGATTTTACGGATGTGCAGCACGGCGCCAAAGCAATGATGCTGTCGGTGGCGGGTGATACGACCAATATGCTCCGTATGCCGGGCGCTTCACGAGGCGTATTGTATGTGCGAATGAATGCTCAGACGGACATTGCCGGAAACGTAAAATCAATCGGTCGGCTTTTTAAAAAATACGACCTCGAAACGCCTTTTGAATACTACTTCCTCGACGAGGCATTCAATGAGACATTCAAAAATGAAATGCGGCTCTCGGGAATGTTCTCGGTCTTTATGGTACTGGCTATTTTTATTGCTTGCATGGGACTTTTCGGGCTCATTACTTTTACCACGGAAACCCGGACAAAGGAAATCGGCATACGGAAAGTGTTGGGCGCTACGGCTGCGGGCATCGTCGGAATGCTTTCCAGGGAGTTCGTGGGGCTGGTGATCATTTCCGGTGTTATTGCGATGCCGCTGGCGTCATATTTCATGTCGCATTGGTTGGAGGATTTCGCTTACCGGATCAGCATTCCGCTATGGGTGCATTTCCTGACAATCGCCATGATGCTGCTCTTAACACTTCTGACCGTGGGCTTCAAGGCCATACACGCGGCGATGATCAATCCGGCGGCGTCTTTAAAGAATGACTAGGGAGCTATATTAAATAAATTTTGGCAACACAACGGTGACTTACTGGCAAGCGCTGCGCTTCACCAACTTGTGATTTGCCAAATACCACGAATCCACTCAGCTGTTCGTTTTCGGACAGCTGAGTTTTTGTTTTAAGAGGGTATGTTTTTGATTTTCAGATAGTTTTTATTTTGGTATACATTTAATATATGTCAATTTTAAAGCCTCATTTATCTGACCGCCATGTTAAAAAACTATTTCAAAATCGCCTTCCGGAACCTTTGGAAGCACAAGGTATTTTCACTGATCAATATTATGGGACTGACCGTCGGGATGTCGGCCTGCTTGCTGATTTCGATGTACGTCAATTTCGAACTGACTTACGATGCGTTCCATTCCAAATCGGACCGCATTTACAGGTTGGTGACCGATGTCATTACACCTTCCGAAACGATCAATGCGGGGATTACTTCATGGGCCTTCGGACCGACGATCAAGCAGGATTTTCCAGAAGTAGAGGCCTATGCACGCATTAACGGCGGCAGTTTCCTTGTACGGAAAGGAGATATCAAATTTCAGGAAGAAGCAACGGTGTTTGCCGATTCATCGCTTTTTCGTGTTTTTGATTTTAAACTGATCCAGGGGGACCCTAAAACGGCACTCAAAGAACCGCTGAGCCTGGTCTTTACAGAAAAAGCGGCCAAAAAGTACTTTGGCGACAGCGATCCTGTCGGGCAAACCTTGTTGCTGTCGGGCGAAGGTCTTCCGGCCAAAGTTACGGGCGTTATGAAAGATATCCCCGAAAACTCGCTCATCAAAGGTGATATGTTCGTTTCGATGACCACCATGACACAGCGGTTCAACAGGGAAATCGACGAGCAATGGGGCAATTTCGGAGCGACGACCTACCTGCTCCTGAAACCGGGAGCCAATAGTAAGGCTTTGGAAAAGAAGCTGCCCGCCTACCTTGAGCGGCGCGCTGGCAAGCTCATGCGCGAATCGAAAATGTCCTACAAACTTTTCCTGGAACCGTTGCTGGACGTGCATTTACGGTCGGAGCGGGATGTGGCTGAAAAAGGCAGCATGAGCAACGTGTATGTCTTCTCGGTAGTCGCCATTTTCATTCTGCTGATCGCCTGCATCAACTTCGTGAACCTTACCACGGCGCGATCGGCGGAGCGGGCTAAGGAAGTGGGCATACGCAAAGTGGTAGGTGCGGCCAAAGGACTGCTGGCGAGGCAGTTTGTGAGTGAATCGGTGCTGCTTTGCCTGATCGCCTTTGTGTTTTCAATCACGCTTTCGGCCGCGCTGGTGCCGCTGTTCAATAATCTGGCAGGCAAAGTGATCGTTTCCGGCATATTTGCCGATCCCTCGTTTCTGATATACATGCTGGTGGCGGCGATCCTGATCGGAGTCTTGGCCGGTATTTATCCGGCATTGGTACTGTCGTCGTTCGAGCCGGTAACGGTTTTGAAAGGACGGTTCACTACCAGCATCAAAGGTATTTTGCTGCGAAAAGGGCTGGTGACGGTCCAGTTTGCTATTTCGATCGCCCTGATTATCGCAACCATGATCGTCTATATCCAGATGAACTACATGCGTAACCGCGACCTTGGTTTCAGCAAGGACCAGATGCTGGTGCTCAACACCGAGGGCGATCCCAAGCGCGAGGCATTCAAAGAGTCGCTGCGCGGATTGACGGGCGTAAAATCTACCACGGCATCATCGAGTGTTCCGGGTAGTTCAAACCCGGGTGCATATTCCGAAATCGAGAACAAGAGCGGCGATTTGCAGGTCGCGAATCTGGACCTCTATTTCGTCGATTTCGACTACATCCCACAATTCGGCCTGAAAATGGCAGCCGGTCGCCCATTTTCGAGGGAATTTGGCACAGATACTACCCAGGCGATGGTCGTCAACGAGGCGGCCGTGAAACTGTTGGGTTATGCCAAACCCGAGGATGCGCTCGGGCGCCGCTTCAAGCAATGGGGGCGCGAGGGCAAGATCGTCGGCGTGATTAAGGACTTCCATTTCCGGTCATTGCAGGAAAATATCAAACCGCTCACCATGCGCATTGAACCCGGCGGGGCAAATCTTATTTCGGTCAAGATCGAAGGGAACCGTTTGAAGGAAACCGTTGCGGCTGTGGAGGCAAAATGGAAGGAAACGATTCCGGGCAGACCGTTCAGCTACTATTTTATGGACGAATTTTTCGACCGGCAGTACCGCAGCGAAGAGCGTTTTGAAAAGCTGTTTTTCAATTTTGCGGTCCTGGCTATATTCATTTCCTGTCTGGGCTTGCTAGGGCTGGCATCTTACAGTACCACGCAGCGCACCAAGGAAATCGGCGTGAGGAAAGTCATGGGCGCATCCATTGCCAGCATCGTGGGGCTGCTATCGAGGGATTTTCTTAAACTCGTGCTCATCGCATTCGTTGTGGCGTCGCCTATTGCCTATTTCGGAATGGACCGTTGGCTGGAAAACTTTGCCTACCGAACCGATATTTACTGGTGGGTGTTCGCGATCGCGGCAGTTCTATCTACTGCCATTGCTTTCGCGACGGTTAGTTTCCAGAGTATCAAGGCCGCTGTGATGAATCCGGTGAAAAGTTTGCGGAGTGAGTAGTATGGCCTGCCCGGCTGTGCCGTCCCGTTCCAAATCGAACGGGACGTGTCCGATAGCGGACACCGTTGATTTGTTTTGTTAAAACATAAAAAATTGATTTTCAAGTAATTGTGATATTGTTATTGGCTGGTGTATAATTTGACTGTCAGATCGGTACATCCATCCGTCAACCCTTGTAGCCGGTGCAGTTATGATATCCAGTTATCTGAAAATCGCCCTTCGGAGCCTTTGGAACAAGAAGGCTTTTGCTTCTATCAATATTTTAGGACTGGCTATCGGATTGGCGACCTGTATGCTGATCCTGCTCTTTGTACAACATGAGCTGAGCTACGACCGCTTCAACCGCGATGCCGACCGCATTTTCAGGGTCACGATACACGGCCGGATCGGTGGGAACGACATCCACATCGCGGGGGCATCCGCTCCCGCAGGACCGGCCCTCATGCGCGACTACCCGGGCGTGGAGGCATACACGAGGCTTAATACCAATGGAACTTTCCTCGTCAAAAACGGAGAGAAGCGTTTTCTGGAAGAACGTGTCATTTTTGCCGACTCTAATTTTTTTAATTTCTTTTCCCTACCGCTCTTAAAAGGCGATGCGAACAGTGTGCTTAAAGAGCCGAAGACTGTCGTTCTGACCAAATCCACCGCATTGAAATACTTCGGAAACGAGGACCCGATCGGGAAGAGCCTGACGATGGGAAGTATCGGTTTGTTCCGGGTTACGGGCGTGTGCGAAGATGTACCTTCCAATTCGCATTTTCATTATGATTTTTTCGGATCGATGAAATCGGTCACGCTGGGTGAAAAATGGCTGTCGAGCGGTGCGCATACCTACGTTTTGCTGCGTAAAGGCTATCCGGTTGAAAAGCTTACGGCGCAAATGCCACAGCTCGTCAGAAAATATATCGGCCCGGAAATCCAGGAATTCCTGGGAATAAGTTATGATGAATACCTGCGGAAAGGCGACAAGTTTGGCTTCGGTTTACAGCCATTAACCGACATTCACCTTACTTCCAATCTTGAAAATGAGTTGGAAGGCAACAGCAACATCAAATACATCTACATATTCACAGCCATCGCGGCATTTATTCTCCTGATTGCCTGTATCAATTTTATGAACCTTTCCACAGCCGGTTCGGCGGGGCGGGCGAAGGAAGTGGGTGTTCGTAAAGTAATGGGTTCGGTACGTCAGCAACTGATGGCACAGTTCCTGACCGAATCGATTTTGGTAACCCTTTTTGCGCTTGTCGTGGCATTCGGGTTGGTAGTGTTGCTTTTGCCGGGTTTCAACAGCCTGGCCGGCAAGCAGTTCGACCTGCAATCCATTCTGAATGCCCGGATAGTCGCATATGCATTGGGAGGGTGTTTGATCGTGGGATTACTTGCGGGGAGCTATCCCGCATTTTTCCTTTCGGCTTTCAAGCCGGTGGCGGTATTGAAAGGGAGCATTCAGGCAGGTGTAAAAAGCGGCTGGCTTCGGAATACACTGGTGACCATTCAATTCGTCGTTTCGATCGGCATGATCATCGGGACGATGGTCGTTTACCAGCAGCTGCGTTTTATTCAGAATAAAAATGTAGGTTTTGACAAAGAGCAGGTGTTGATCCTGCATGATACGCATTTGCTGGGTGATAAAGCGAAGACTTTCAAGGATCAGCTGGCCGGCCTTTCTGCAATAAGCAGTGTAACCCTTGCGGGGTACCTCCCTGCCGGCTCCTCCAACAACGGAACGGACGGTTTCCTGCCCGAAAGCGCCGACAACAATATAACCCCGTACCGTTTTACTACCTACCAGGTCGACGAAGACTATCTGAAAACGCTGGGTATCGGCATTGCATCTGGCCGCAATTTTTCCAAAGCCTTTGGCGGCGACAGTGCATCCGTACTTATTAATGAGGTCGCTGCAAAGCAATTTGGCTGGAAAAACCCGATCGGAAAGCGCATCAGGACCATCGGCAACGGCACGCCGGAAAGCAGAAGGTTCTATACTATCGTGGGGGTGGCCAAAGATTTCCACTTCCGCTCGATGCACGAGCGAATTGCTCCGCTGGTGATGTTCTATGGCGGTGACCAATATCAAATGGCTGCCCGCATTAAAACGAACGACATTCCAGCCTTGCTTAAAACATTGGAAAAGATCTGGAAAGCCACATCGGATAACCCGTTTGCCTATTCATTCCTGGACGAACGTTTCAATAAGATGTACGAATCGGAGCAGCGGGTAGGGAGGTTGTTCGGGATTTTTGCAGGGCTCGCGGTGGTGATCGCCTGCCTCGGGCTGTTCGGACTGGCCGCTTTTACAACCATCCAGCGCACGAAGGAAATCGGCGTCCGCAAGGTACTGGGCGCTTCTGTATGGAGTATCGTCTCGCTACTCTCCAAGGATTTTGTAAAACTCGTTGGCGTCGCCATCGTCATCGCCTCGCCGCTGGCCTGGTATGGTATGAACCAATGGCTATCCGATTTTGCCTACAAGGTCAATATCGAATGGTGGATATTCCTGCTGGCCGGTGTGCTCGCGGTTGGTGTTGCTTTGCTAACGGTCAGTTTCCAAAGTATTAAGGCGGCTTTGGTGAACCCGGTGAAGTCGTTGCGTTCTGAATAAAGGAGGAAAGGGAGGATGGAGGAGAGGGAGGATGGAGGAAAGGGTGAAAATAAAGTATTCTCCTTCCTCCCTTTCCTCCCTTTCTTCCATCCTTAAAAATATAAATCATGATCGGTAGCTATCTAAAATTCACGCTTCGGAGTCTTGCGAAACACAAGGTTTATGCTGGTATCAATCTCATTGGCCTGGCCGTCGGGATGGCCGGGGCGATTGTGATATTCCAGTTGGTGCAGTACCATCTGAGCGTGGACAGGCACCATAGCAAGGCCGACAGGACGTATCGCGTGGTGGTGGATTTGCATCTTGAAGACGGTTCGGTGGAGCAGGAGCGGGGCTCGGCTTTTGTTTTACATGAAACATTGAAAAAGGAGTTCAGTAATGTCGTGGACGCCGCTTATGTGGCGCACAAGGAGCTGACGATCCGGGTCGATAGCGACGGGGCCTCCCGCAAGTTTCTGGAAAAGGATCATCTGATTTTTACCAATGCTGATTACTTTAAAATACTTGATTATAAGTGGATCAGCGGCAATGCCTCGGCAATGGTCGCACCCAACCAGGCCGTGATAACCGAGCGGTATGCCCGGAAGTATTTCGGGAATGGCAATGCGATGGGGAAAGTAATCCGCGCCAATAACCACGAAAACCTCGTGATCGCGGGGGTTGTTGCCGACTACCCCGAGCAAACCGATTTCAGGCAGGATATTTTCGTTTCGCTGTCTACTTTAAAAAAGATTGTCCCGGAATACGGTTACGAAGAATGGGGCTGGATCGACAGCAGTCGTGAAACTTTTGTAACCCTGCGTTCGCCGGAAGACAAAGCTGCATTCGAAGCGCAAATGCCCGCATTTGCGAACAAATATTACGGCCCCGACGGCAAAGTTTTTCATTACCATCTGCAAGACTTGTCGGATGTGCATTTCAATATTGCTTATGGTGGTAAAATCAAGTATAGCACGATCACTGTGATGGCGACCGTAGGTATATTGCTCATTCTCATTGCCTGCTTCAATTTCATCAACCTGTCGACCGCGCAGGCATTCAAGCGCAGCAAGGAAGTGGGTGTAAGAAAAGTGCTGGGTGTTTCGCAAGCGCAGGTCTTCTGGCTTTTTATTCAGGAAACTGCATTGCTGACCTTTGCCGCGGGTACCATTGCGGTGGTACTTGCCAGGCTTTTTGCGCCGGTGCTAAGCCAATGGCTGAGTTTGAATGTGCGTGTAGATGTTTTCAGGGATCCCCGGTTGCTGGTTTTCTGTGTGGGACTGTCGCTATTTGTCGTAATGCTGGCAGGCGTTTATCCCGCGTTTGTTATTTCCAGGTTCAATCCGGTGAAAGCTATCAAGGGAATGTTGAAGGAAAATAACCGGAGCTTTTTCTCTGTCAGAAAAGGGCTGGTTGTGACACAGTTCAGCATTTCATTCGTGCTTGTCGCCGTATCGACGCTGATCATCCTGCAATCGGAATTTCTGAAAAACAAGGATCTGGGAATGGATAAAGATCTGATCCTCCATTTGAATTTACCTGAAACAGAAACCAGCAAGCTCACAGCGTTGCGCAACGAATTATCGGCATTGCCCGAGGTTACAGACCTGTCGTTTTTCAGGAGCGCGCCCTCGGTGCAGATGAGTGGCGGCGGGACGATCAAATTTGAAAATCGTGATTGGGAGAAATTCGTGGCCCGGTCGAGAGCCGCGGATGATCATTTTGTACAAACTTATGGATTGAAACTCATCGCAGGCCGCATTCCCGCGCATTCGGATACGCTCAATGAGCTGCTGATCAACCAGAAACTGGTGCGGGCATTGGGACTGAAATCGCCCGAAGCTGCACTAAACCGGCAGCTTCACGTGGGTGACGCGGGCAAAACCGGGACTATTGTGGGTGTGTTGTCCGATTTTAACAACGGAGATCTCTACTCCAACATTGAGCCTACAATCGTCTTTGCCGATCAGTCGCGCTACCGCTGGGCGGGTGTGAAGCTAAGTCGCGTGAATGCTTCGACGATCGCGCGGATCAGCGCGGTATGGCAGAAGCAATTTCCCGAAAATGTTTTTGAATATAGTTTCTACGACGAGGAGATCGCCAAATTCTATCAGCGCGAAGAACTCGCAACGCGCCTCACGACCACTTTTGCGCTGTTGTCGGTGTGCCTGTCATGCCTCGGGCTTTTTGGATTGGCCATTTTTTCCATCGAGCAGCGGATCAAGGAAATAGGCGTTCGGAAAGTGCTCGGCGCCTCCGTCGCGGGCATTACCGCCATGCTATCGATGGATTTCCTGAAACTGGTACTCGTCGCGATCGTCGTAGCGAGCCCGGTTGCCTGGTATTTCATGCACCGCTGGTTGCAGGATTTTGCTTACCGTGTCGAGATCCATTGGGCGATTTTCGCCTGGGCGGGTTTCCTCGCGGCCGGCATTGCATTGCTTACGGTTAGTTTTCAGAGTATTAAGGCGGCGCTGGTGAATCCTGTGACGATTTTGAAAAGGGAATAAGGGAGGAAGGTCCCACAAAAAGGAGAAATCATGATAAGAAGCTATTTAAAAATCGCCTGGCGTAGCCTGATCAAGGATCGGCAATTTACGCTGCTCAATCTGCTGGGCCTTTCTACCGGGCTGGCTTGTACGTTGCTGATCTATCTCTGGGTAGTCGATGAGCTGCGCGTGGATAAGCACCATGAAAAGGACGCGCAGTTGTACCAGGTCATGGTTAACCAGCCGCATGAGGATGGCATCAGGACAGGCGAAAACACGCCGGGCCTGCTGGCAGATGCACTGAAAGCGGAAATGCCCGAAGTGGAGCTGGCGACGACGGTGGTGCCGGCGGAATGGTTTTCGAACAAAGGCGTGATATCGGCGGGAGAAACCAAATTGAAAGCCGGTGGGCAATTTGTCAGCCGCGATTATTTCGATGTATTTACCTGCCCGTTCACACAAGGCGATGCGCGTGCGGTGACAGGCGACAAGAATACGCTCGCACTTTCCGAAGGAATGGCCGAAAAGCTTTTTGGTACACAACAAAATGTGGTCGGAAAAACCGTAAAATGGGACGAGGGCCAGTTTAGCGGACTCTACCGCGTGGGTGGTATATTCAAAAGTAACCCGCGCAATGCGAGCAACCAGTTTGATATACTCTTCAATTTCGAGCAGTTCAAAGCACGGCGACCGGGAATGGAAAACTGGGGCAATAGTGACCCCAATACATTTGTAATCCTCAAAAGCGGCACAGACCTGTCGCTCTTCAACGACAAGATCAGGCATTTTCTGAAATCCAAAAGCAAGGACAACAATTTTCAGCTTTTCGCCATCCGCTATTCGGACAAATACCTGCACGGACAGTTCGAAAATGGCGTGCAGAGAGGCGGGCGCATTACGTATGTGAGGCTGTTTTCAGTGATTGCCGTGTTCATTCTGGTGATCGCCTGCATCAATTTCATGAACCTCTCCACAGCCAAAGCTTCGGGTCGCATGAAAGAGGTAGGGATCAAAAAAGCAATGGGAGCGCTACGCGGCTCGCTGATCATGCAACATTTGAGCGAATCCCTGATGCTCACCTTTGTGTCGTTGCTTGTGGCGGTAGGAATGGTCATATTGCTGGTGCCTGAATTTAACAGCATTACCGGCAAGCAGATCACGCTTTCGCCCGACCCGATGCTGATTTCCGCGGCGTTGGTCATTGCGCTCGTAACCGGCTTGCTGGCAGGGAGTTATCCCGCATTGTACCTGTCCGGTTTCGATCCCGTTTCCGTTTTAAAAGGAAAACTGAAAAACACGGCGGGAGAGTTGCTCGTGCGGCGCGGGTTGGTGGTATTCCAGTTTGCCGTATCGGTGATTTTCATCGTTTCGGTGATCGTTGTCTACCGGCAAATACAGTTTATCCAGAACCGGAACCTGGGCTACAATCGCGACCACATTATCCATTTTGAAATACCCCTTGAAATGGATTCCGTGAAACTGAAATCGGCGGAGGCATTTCTGGGGGAAGTCAGGAATATTCCCGGTGTGGTGAACGCATCGAGCTACTATCACAACCTCACAGGCCAGCACGGGGCGATTTCCGGATTCGAATGGCCGGGTAAGCCTGCCGGAACGGATATCGAGTTCTCGAACCTGGAAGTGGGTTATAATTTCATGGAAACTACGGGTATGACGCTGCGCGAGGGCCGGTTTTTCTCTCAAAACCTGAATGCGCGAAATGAAATCATATTCAACGAGTCGGCTATCAAGAGCATGGGACTGAAAGATCCGGTGGGCAAGATGGTGAAGTTCTGGGGAATGGAGCGGCAGATCGTGGGCGTGGTGAAGGACTTTAATTTCGAATCGCTGTATGAGCCCGTGAAACCCTGTTTTTTTCAGATGTACCCGATTATGCCGAATGTGATGGTGAAAATCCGGAGCGGCGCCGAGGAGCAAACTATCGCACGTGTGCACAAGCTGTTCCAGGACCATCATAAAGGGCTGGTGTTCGACTACCAGTTCCTGGATGAAAATTACAAAACGCTGTACGCGTCGGAGCGGCGGGTAGGCGTGCTATCCGGCTACTTTGCCGGGCTTGCGATCGTCATTTCATGTCTCGGACTTTTCGGGTTGGCGGCATTTACGGCCCAACGGCGGCAGAAGGAGATCGGTATTCGCAAAGTGGTGGGAGCTTCGGTAAGTAATGTAGTGATGATGCTTTCCATGGATTTTATCAAACTTCTCGCGATCGCATTGCTCATCGCATTCCCGCTTGTGGGCTGGGTAATGCACAAATGGCTCGACAATTTCGCATTTCGAATTGACCTCAATGCCGGAATTTTCATATTCGCCGCCGCCGGCCTCGCGCTCGTCACGCTGGCGACGGTAGGTTATCAGGCGGTAAGGGCAGCGCTGGTGAATCCTGTAACAAGTTTGAAAAGGGAGTAAGGAGGAAAGGGATGACGAATAATTCCCCCTTCCTCCCTTTCCTCCATTTCTAAAAAACAAATAGAAGCCATGTTTAAAAACTATCTTAAAATCGCATTCCGCAACCTCGTCAAAAGCACGGGTTACTCGGCTATCAATATCGGCGGGCTGGCTGTGGGGATGGCCGTGGCCATGCTGATAGGCCTTTGGGTTTATGATGAATTCGCGTTTAACCGTTATCACGCCAATTACGACCGCATTGCGAAGGTGGTGGAGCGGGGTGTTTTCGAGGGTAAAACGTATGACGGCGGCGAGCATACGTCCTATCCGTTGGGGCAATATCTGCGCGAACACCATAAGGATGATTTCGACTACGTGATCCAGTCGTCCTGGACCGATGAGCACATTGTGGCTTACAAGGACAACAAGTTTACCAAAAATGGCGCCTATATGAGCGCGGAGGCACCGCACATGTTCACGCTGCGTATGCTGCGCGGCACGCGCGACGGGCTCAAAGAACCTAATTCGATCATCATCTCCGAGTCGGTTGCGGAAGCGTTATTCGGCAAGGCAAATCCAATGGACAAGATTGTGAAGTTGGATAACCGGTTCGACATGAAGGTGACGGGCGTTTATGAGGACTTGCCCTACAATACGGAATTCCGTGAACTGACCTTCCTAGCACCCTGGGATTTGTATGTGGCGACGCAGGATTGGGTGCGTGAGGCGCGGGATAAGGAGCAGTGGAACAATAATTCCTGGCAGCTGCTGACGCAAATCCGCGCCAATTCGACATTCGAAGGGGTTAACGAAAGGATTAAAAACATTAAAATGCAACACGCGCCGGAAGCCCGGTTCCTGAAACCCCAGAACTATCTGCTACCGATGTCGAAATGGCATTTGTACGGCAGCTGGGACGATGCCGGGCAAGCGGACGGGCGCATCCGTTACGTGTGGCTTTTTGCGATCATCGGGGCATTTGTGTTATTACTGGCGTCGATCAATTTTATGAACCTCAGCACCGCCCGCTCTGAGAAGCGTGCGAAAGAAGTGGGTATCCGAAAGGCGATCGGTTCACTAAGAGGCCAGCTGATCAACCAGTTTTTCAGCGAGTCGTTCCTGGTCGTCTTCCTTGCTTTCATTTTAGCGATCCTGATTGTCGTGTTCGCATTGCCATCATTCAATGAGATGGCCGACAAACGGATCGCGTTTCCGTGGGGTAATGGCTACTTCTGGCTCGCGGGTTTTGCATTCTGCTTCCTGACCGGCCTCTTATCGGGCAGTTACCCGGCCCTGTACCTGTCGTCGTTTCAGCCAGTGAAGGTTTTGAAAGGGACATTCAATGCAGGGCGGTTCGCCTCGATGCCTCGCAAGGTGTTGGTGGTATTGCAGTTTACGGTATCAGTGACACTTATTATCGGTACTGCCATTGTTTACAAGCAGATCCAGCACGCCAAGAACCGGCCTGTTGGCTACGACCGGAACGGACTGATCACGGTCGAAATCAATACGCCGGAGTTGTACAGCCAGTACAACAGGATCCGGGGGGAGTTACAGGAAACCGGAGTGGTTGAGGAAATGGCTACTTCTTCGTCCCCGTCGACGTTCCTGGGTTCGAACAACGGCGGTTTCAGCTGGCCGGGCAAAGATCCCAATTTGCATGATAACTTTGGTACGATCGGCGTCTCACATGATTTTGGCAAAACGGTCGGCTGGCAGTTCATCGGAGGGCGCGATTTCTCCCGCCAGTTCTCAACGGATTCGTCGGGCATGGTGGTGAATGAATCTGCGATGAAATACATGGGTTTCAAACAGCCGTCGGACATTGTAGGGCAAACAGTGAAATGGGGCGACAATCCTTACAAGGTCGTCGGGGTGATCCGTGACATGGTAATGGGCTCGCCGTTCAGCCCCGTACGCCAGACATTATTTATGGTCAATTACGGCTGGGCGAATTTCATCAGTATCAAACTCAAACCGGGACTTCCGTTAAGGCAATCGCTGGCGAAAGTGGCGGCGGTATTTCGGGAAGTAAACCCCGGCGGGCCGTTCGATTACAAATTCACCGATCAGGAATATGCCTTGAAATTTGCAGCTGAGGAACGCATTGCCACACTGGCGACCGTTTTTGCGGGGCTGGCCATCTTTATCAGCTGTCTCGGGCTGTTCGGCCTGGCGTCTTTCACTGCCGAGCAGCGGACGAAGGAAATCGGCGTACGCAAAGTGCTGGGCGCCTCTGTTTCCAATCTTTGGGCATTGCTATCCCGCGAATTTGTGATACTGGTCATCATTTCCTTCCTGATTTCAACGCCTACGGCATGGTATTTCCTGAATAACTGGCTTCAAAAATATGAGTATCGCACCGAAATCCCCTGGTGGATCTTCGCGGCCGCAGGCTGCGGCGCGCTGCTCGTAACGCTGGCGACGGTAAGTTACCAGGCGATCAGGGCTGCATTGCTGGATCCGGTGAAATCGTTGAGATCGGAGTAATGGAGGAAAGGGAGGATCTTCCCTTTCCTCCATCCTCCCCAAAAAATAAAAACAATGTTTAGAAACTACCTCAAAATCGCCCTGCGGAACCTCTTGAACAACAAGGGTTACACTGCTATCAATATTTTCGGGCTTGCTCTGGGACTAGCGACCTGTCTGTTGATCGTACTTTATATTTCCGACGAATTGAGTGTTGACAAACATCACCGCTCAGCCAGCCGGCTTTTCCGGATCGCGATGGAAACACCTACCGAGAAATGGGCCGGAACACCCGGGCCGTTGGCTGCGGGTATCAAGAGCGATTTTCCGGAAGTCGAATCGGTGACGCGCATGCTGAAATTCTCCGGGATCGACCGTATGCTGCTTGAAAATCGGAATGGGAAGGAAGCCATAAGGTTCTATGAAAACAACGGCTATTACGCAGATTCAGCCTTTTTTGATGTTTTTACCTACGATTTCAAATACGGAAATCCGGGCAATGCGCTGAACCGCCCCAACTCGCTGGTACTTTCGGAGAATGTGGCTGAAAAACTGTTCGGCAATGTGGACCCCGTGGGTAAGGTGATCCGCGTAGGGCTGGTTTTCGGGGATTTCGACTATACGGTATCCGGCGTTTTCCGGAACAATCACAAGTCACATATCGATGCGAGGTACTTTTTGTCCATGCAGAACGGTGATATGGGTGGCTGGGTCGTGAGCCAGAATAACTGGGCGATGAACAACATTTTTCATACCTACGTCAAACTACGCGACGGCGCCGACCCGGCAGTATTTGCATCCAAACTGACGCCGTTCCTGAACCGGCACGGTGAGGGAGATCTGAAAGCGCTGGGCATTTCGAAAGAGCTGTTTATTCAACCGGTAACGGACATTTACCTGAAATCCAGTATCGGTAATGAGATCGCGCCGAACGGCAGCATGACGTACCTGTACATTTTCGGGTCGATTGCCGTGTTTCTGTTGCTGATAGCCTGCATCAATTTTATGAACCTCAGCACTGCGCGCTCCGAAAAGCGGGCGCGGGAAGTAGGGGTGCGGAAGGTCATGGGCGCGGTCAGGAATTCGCTGGTGTGCCAGTTCCTGGGAGAGTCGATGATGATGGCCCTGATGGCGCTGGCGACCGCGTTGCTGGTGGTACAGGTACTTTTACCCTATTTCAACAACCTGACCGGCAAAGCGCTGAGCATGGTTGCACATTCCGCATTTCTGTACTGGATGGCGGGTGTTACGCTCTTCACCGGCCTGGTTGCGGGGCTTTATCCCGCGTTCTATTTGTCGTCCTTCAAACCCGTGAGCGTGCTGAAAGGCAGGCTCGTGAATGTAACTTCGGCCGTTTTACTGCGGAAGGGGCTGGTGGTGTTCCAATTTACAGTGTCCATTATCCTCATTCTCGGTGCGATCGTAATCAGCGAACAATTGTCTTTTCTGCAAAACCGGAATCTGGGTTTTGATAAGGAACAAAAACTGGTGGTGCCGTTCAGGAACCAGAAGGCGGCCGCTAATTTTCAAGCATTCAAGGAAGAAGTGCTACGTATTCCCGGCGTAGCAGCTGCCACCAGCGGATCGGTGTATCCCGGCATTGAAAATATTGAAGACCTGCTTTTTTATACCGAAAACCGGACTATTCACGAAGCTGTCGACGTGCATTTCGCGACTGTGGGGGACGATTATGTCGAAACGTTAGGCCTGAAAATGGCCTCGGGGCGTTCCTTCACCAAGGCATTCGGCGGAGATTCAAGCAGCGTGATCCTGAACGAAACAGCCGCCAGGGAACTGGGTTATGATGCTGCTTCGGCTATCGGCAAAAATGTGTTTTTTGAGCTGGCGGGCCAGCGCCGGAGTTTGCAGGTGGTAGGGGTTGTAAAGGATTTTAACTTTCGCAGCCTGCACGAGGGGATCAAGCCTTATGCGCTTACTACCAGCATTACAGATAAGTACCAGTATTTCATCGGTAGCCTGAAAACCAGGGATTATGCGGGGACGCTGGCGTCGGTGGAGGAGGCCTGGAAGCGACTGAACCCCGGTATTCCGTTTTCCTATTCGTTCCTCGATCAGGATTTTCAGAAGAATTATCAAAAGGAACACCGCACAGGCACTATTGTGCTTTATTTCACCTGCATTGCCGTGGTGATCGCCTGTCTCGGACTGTTTGGGCTGGCCACTTTCGCAGCCGAACGGCGGATGAAGGAAATTGGTGTCAGAAAGGTGTTGGGCGCTTCGGTCCGTAGTATTGTCGGTATGCTTTCGGGGGAGTTTCTCTCGCTGGTATGCATTGCCCTGGTGATCGCCACGCCGGTTGCCTGGCTGGGCATGCGGCAGTGGTTACAGGGGTTTGCCTACCAGGTCGGTATCGGATGGTGGATTTTCCCGGCTACGGGCTTGCTTGCTATTGGTATTGCATTGCTTACAGTCGGTTTCCAGAGTGTGAAAGCGGCTTTGATGGATCCTGTTAAATCTTTAAGGAGGGAGTAGGGAGAAAGGGAGGATGGACACTCCTTCCTCCTTCCTCCCTCAAAAAAACAAAACCATGCTAAAAAACTACGTTAAAATCGCGCTGCGTAACCTTTTGAAGAACAAGGGCTATGCTTTAATCAATATCCTCGGACTTGCGATGGGTATGGCGGTGGCGCTGCTGATCGGCCTTTGGGTGCGATATGAATGGAGCTTTGATGATTTTCATGAAAACCGGACGAACATTGTCAGGGTCATGAAAAAGACGCATTTCAATGGTCATAAAGGTACTCAGGACGGCATTATGCTTCCGCTGTCGGCTGAGCTGCGTGCGAATTTCTCCGAGGCAAAGTATGTGACGCGGGTGGATTGGGGCGATAAGCATAGCCTGGTGGCCGGCGAACAGAAATTGAGCCGACTAGGGTATTATGCGGATACCGACTTCTTGAAAATGTTCACATTCCCGCTCGTCAAAGGCAATGTGGAGCGGGTTTTGAAAGACCCTTATTCCATTGTACTGACGGAGTCGCTTGCCCAGGCCATGTTCGGTAATGCGGACCCGGTAGGGAAGGTGATCAGGGTCGATAACCGGTTTGAAGTGATGGTAACTGGGATATTAAAGGATATTCCAAAGAATTCGTCGTTCCAATTCGATTACCTGATGCCCTATGAGCTGAATGTTGCCACCTCCGACTTTGTACGCGGGGCGCTGGATCAGTGGGGCAACAATTTCCTCCAAACCTACGTGCAACTTAACGAGGGCGTTACGCCGGAGGCATTTTCTGGCCGGATTGCCAACCTGTTGCAGAAGAAGATGAACGATAAAGATGAAGGCCTGCTTTTTGTGCACCCAATGCCGAAATGGCATTTGTTTGGCGAGTTCAAGGATTGGGTGAACACCGGCGGGGCGATTGAATATGTGCGGCTTTTTGCCGTGATCGGCATACTCGTGCTCATGATCGCCTGCATTAACTTTATGAACCTCAGTACCGCGCGGTCGGAGAAGCGGGCGCGCGAAGTGGGGATCCGGAAGGCGGTAGGCTCGCAGCGGAAGCAGCTCATTGCTCAGTTCCTCACCGAATCGATGCTGACGGCATTGCTGGGTTTCGTGATTGCGTTGCTGATCGTTGAATTTGCATTGCCGTCTCTGAAAGATGTTGGCTTCGAGAATATTACGTTCAGCCTGAACGATATTCCGTTGATGGCCGTGGCTTTCGCGGGTTGCATTGTCACGGGCTTGCTCGCGGGAAGCTATCCTGCCTTATACCTGTCGGGGTTCGTACCGGTGAAAGTCCTGAAAGGTACATTCCAGGTTGGAAAAGCAGCCAATTTGCCGCGGCAGATATTGGTCGTTATCCAGTTCACGTTCTCGATTGCGCTGATTATCGGCACGGTGATCGTTTTCCAGCAAATACAGCATGCCAAAAGCCGGCCAATGGGTTATAACCCCGAAAAGCTGATCTGGTTAAGCCTTTCCAGTGACCTGCAAAAGAACTTTTTCCCGATGAAAACCGAACTGATGGGCAGTGGCTACGTCGAAGCCGTGAGCAAAACATCCAGCCCAATGACGGGTGTTTACAATCAGTGGGAAGGGTTTTCATGGCCTGGTAAGGATCCGAAGAGCCAGCCGTTGTTTACGGCCCTGATGGTCGATCCTGCCTATTTCAAAGCAGCGGGCCTCAAACTGAAAGAAGGCCGGTTCTTTGCGGAAAAGGTGCTTTCCGATAGCAACGCGATCGTGCTCAACGAAGCGTCTGTGAAACTGATGGGCTTTAAAAATCCGGTAGGGAGCCACGTCAGGTTCGGCGACGCGGATATGACGGTTATTGGGGTGACCAAAAACGTGATACAGCAAAACCCATACGACGAGGTACAGCCAGCTGTGATGCTCATGCAGCCGGATTTTACTTTTCAGGGCCTGATCCGTTTCAAAAATGGGGCCGATTTGAAGAAAGCGCTCGGCGCGATCCAGCCGGTGATCGAGAAATATAATCCTTCCTATCCATTCGAATACCGTTTTGTGGACGACGAATATGACCAGAAGTTCCGTAATGAAGGCCAGATTGGCCGGTTAGCGGGGATTTTCGCTGTGCTGGCGATCCTGATCAGTTGCCTGGGGCTCTTCGGGCTGGCTTCGTTCATGGCCGAGCGCCGGACCAAGGAGATCGGCGTCCGTAAGGTGCTGGGCGCTTCGGTGTCGCAGCTTTGGCTGCTGTTATCGCGGGATTTCGTGCTGCTGGTGCTGATCAGCTGTACAATCGCGTCGCCTCTGGCCTATTATTTCCTCCGGAACTGGCTAACCAACTATAATTATCATATTAATATCAGTCCGTTCGTATTCCTGGGCGCTGGCGTAGCCGCCGTACTCGTTACGCTCGCCACGATCAGCTTCCAGAGTATCAAGGCGGCATTGATGAACCCAGTGAAGAGCCTGCGGTCGGAGTAGGGCCTGCGGCCGACCATGGTCGGCCGGAAATGGAATTTTAAAACAGAAATCGGCGGTCAAAAAACAGATAACAAACATGATACGCAACTACTTCAAGATTGCATTAAGAAACTTGCTGAAAAGCAAGGGGTATTCCTCCATTAATATCGGCGGGCTTTCGGTGGGTATGGCTGTGGCAGTACTGATCGGGCTCTGGATCTATGATGAGGTGTCGTTTGACCATTATCACCGGAACCACGGCCGGATCGGGCAGGTGTGGCAGTTTGTGCAGTTTGGACCGGAAAAGTCCGCGTATAACGTAGTACCGTTACCGCTAGCGGCTGATATCAAGGAAAATTATCCCGACTTCGAACAAGTCAGTAAATCCGCTTACCGGGACATTATTATTTCCAATGGTGACAAGAAGTTCTCTAAATCGGGTCAGTATGTACAGCCTTTGTTTACGAAAATGATGTCGGTACGGATCGTTGCGGGCAGCGATAACTTAAAGGATGTGAATTCGATCCTGCTTTCCGAGTCGTTTGCCCGATTGCTTTTCGGGAAGGCCAATCCGGTTAACAGCATTGTAAAGCTCAACAGCAACCGCGATGTGAAAGTGGCGGGGATATTTGAGGATATTCCTAATAACAGCACATTCAGGGATACGCAGGTGCTTGCGCCCTGGGACCTTCTCATCGCTACCGATCAATCGGCGAGGGGCGCTGAAAATACCTGGGACGAGAACTCCTACCAGGTATTTGTGCAGCTTCGCGAAGGCGCCGATTTCGCGACAGTCTCGGCCAAGATCAAAGACTCACGTATGAAAAGAGAAAATCCGCCGGGGTACAAACCGGAGTTTTTCGTGCACCCGATGGACCGCTGGCACCTGTATTCAGATTTTCAAAATGGTGCAAACACCGGCGGTCTGGTCACATTCGTCTGGCTTTTTGGTACTATCGGTGTTTTCGTGCTTTTGCTGGCTTGTATCAATTTCATGAACCTGAGCACGGCCCGGTCCGAAAAGCGAGCCAGGGAAGTGGGTATCCGCAAGGCGATCGGTTCGGTTCGGGCGCAGCTGGTGAGCCAGTTTTTCAGCGAATCGGTGCTGGTGGTAATGATCGCATTTGCGCTGTCACTGGTGTTGGCGGGGCTCGCGTTGCCCGTTTTCAATGAAGTGGCGGAGAAGAAGATCGCATTACCACTTACCAACCCGCTGTTCTGGATCGCGGGGATCGTTTTCAGCTTGTTCACGGCAGTAATCGCCGGAAGCTATCCCGCGTTATACCTTTCTTCCTTCCAGCCATTAAAAGTGCTGAAAGGGACGTTCAAAGCAGGCAGGTTTGCTACATTGCCGCGGAAAGTGCTCGTGGTCACGCAGTTTACAGTATCTGTGACGCTGATCATCGGCACCGTTGTCGTTTTCAGGCAAATACAGCATGCCAAAAATCGTCCGGTAGGGTACGACAGGCAGGGGCTGATCGAAGTGGATATGACCACACGGGCGCTTTACGGGCATTATAACGCGTTGAAGAGCGACCTGATGAATACCGGCGTGGTGAGCGGCTACTCGCAGTCGTCGGGTTCGATGACGGTGCAGCATGGTGGGGTGACTAATCTTTCGTGGCCGGGCAAGGCGGCCGATGCGGTGCCCTTGCTGATGGCCAACCATGTTTCCCATGACTACGGCAAAACGGCAGGCTGGAAGTTGATCCGGGGCCGGGATTTCTCCCGCAAGTATGCGACCGATTCCACTGCTATGATCATCGACGAATCGGCATTGAAACTAATGGGCCTTAAAAAGCCGCTGGAATCGATATTGAACTGGGGCGGAAAAGAATACCGGGTGGTGGGGGTCATCAAAGACATGGTTCGCGAGTCGCCGTTCAGCCCAACCACCCCGTCGTTTTTTGTGGTCAATTACCGGAATACGAATGTGATCAATATCAGGCTCTCGCCTTCGGTGGGTGTGAGCGACGCACTGGAGAAAGTGGGCGCGGTTTTCCATAAATATGACCCTGGCAGCCCATTCACTTACCAGTTTGTGGACGAGCGGTTTTCGAAGAAGTTCGCCGACGAAGAACGGATCGGGAAGCTGGCTTCCTTCTTTACGGTCCTGGCGATATTCATTTCCTGCCTGGGGCTTTTCGGGCTGGCATCTTTCGTGGCCGAGCAGCGTACGAAGGAAATCGGGATCAGAAAAGTGCTCGGCGCATCCATAGCGAATCTGTGGCAGTTACTTTCCACCGATTTTATCCTGCTGGTCGTGTTTGCCTGTGCCATTTCGGGGCCTATTGCCTGGTATTTTATGAGTGGCTGGCTGCAAAATTACTACTACCGCACCGAGCTATCCTGGTGGATTTTCGTGGGTACGGGCTTTGGAGCACTGGCGATTACATTGTTAACTGTTAGTTTCCAGGCTATCCGTGCGGCGCTCATCAACCCGGTGAGGAGTTTGAAGGCGGAGTAGGGCGGTCGGAAGACCGCCCTATAATTCATTCCCCGGTAACAAATATTCCCGTACTCATCTTTATCTTGCGGGGGAAATCTTTACCGGGCCGAATCACTTGTGTAGAACCTTTACTTTCAAAGTCATCGCGATTTTTGCAATCCTCTCCGGGCCTGTTTTTGCCCAGAAAAATAGGATTGTATCCAACCTCGAAGCAAGTGTCGAAGCGGGTGCCTATTTATCGTCCAATGGTGAAACACCGTTCTGGCTCCGGACCAACCAATTCGGTGCGGTGCCCGACCGGGCTACGGCGGGTGTTTTGCAGGCAACAGCGCGGAAAAACTATGTTTTTTACGACAGTCTCGCCGGCCGGACGCGAAAATTCGACTGGAGTGCCGGGGTTAGCCCGGTAGCAGCGTATAATAAAGAAAACAAGTTGGAATTTGTGCTGCCCGAGGCTCATGCGAGCGTGCGGTACAAGCGGATGGAGTTGTGGGTGGGGCGCAGGCGCGAGGTAATGGGGCTGGGCGATACGACGATGTCGTCGGGCTTTTATTCGGTGTCGGGAAATTCGCTTCCCATACCCAAAGTGCAGATCGGAACGGTGGGCTTTTCTCCGCTGAAATTCACCGGGAATTTCGTGGCTGTGCACGCCGGGTTTGCACACGGTTGGTTTAATGCGGACTACATTCAGGGTGTGAGGCTGCACCAGAAGTTTCTTTATCTGAGGTTTGGTAAACACAAAAGCAAGTTCTATGCCGGCTTGAACCACAACGTAATGTGGGCGGGGCATTCGGAGTATCTGAAACAGCATCCCGAGCTCGCGGTGAATGGTGAACTGCCATCCTCGTGGTCCATTTACCCGAATGTGGTGCTGGCATTTACTTCCAAAAACTGGTTTGAGAAAAATGGCTATGGTGCATTCGATAGTTATCGGGTTGGTAACCATTTGGGAAGCTACGACATCGCTTTCGAGACAACGCTCGATAAATACCGGCTTTTTGTATACCATCAGCATCCCTTTGAGGACGTTTCGAGCATGCTTTTCAAGAATATTCCCGACGGTCTTTACGGCATTAACCTGAAACTTCTGCCCGGAAGTGCGGGAAATGACTTCGCGCTTACACACCTCACATTGGAATTCCTCAGTACCAAAGATCAATCCGGCTCGGAGTTTTACATTCCCGGAAGCAAGTATCAGGGCGCTGACAACTATTTCAACCACACCCAATATTCGGAAGGGTGGTCGTACCAGGGCCGGACGGTCGGAACGCCGCTTCTTATCCCTGGCAAGGATATGGACCAATCGAAGCTGGGGAATTACAGGTTTTTTCCTAATAACCGGGTGAATGTATATTACCTGGGCGCACAGGGGAAAATCGGACAATCGGTGGCACTTTCATTAAAGCTTTCTTACAGCAAAAATTTCGGGACGCCAGGGGCGGATTTCGACCCGCCGAGGGCCCAGTTTTCAGCGGTACTGGGCGCACAGTATGCCGTTCCGGGGCTAAAAAACACCAGCATTATCGGCCGTGTAGCTACCGATCAGGGAGAAATTTTTACCAGGAGAACCGGTGGGTATATCGGTATACGGAAGAACTGGTAACCTGTTTCCGCAGGTATTTCCCGCGTTGTCCATCGGTGAACAAGATTGTTCGAATTCGGACAGTTTTTGCGCTTTTTTCTGCATTAAACTGCTGATTACTAAATCATTATTTGAGCTGGCATAAATTTGTTGCCGGAGGCTGATACAGTCATTGTCACAGGATTAAGGCCTTCGGCCGATCATAGACGATGGCCCATTGACCATGGTATTTCGGAATATTCTGAAAAACATGGTCAGCGGTCTATGGTCCATGGTCAAAAAAATGTAATATGCTCAAAAACTACCTCAAAATAGCCCTCCGGAACATCTGGAAGAACAAGGTTTTCTCGGCTATCAATATTGTTGGCCTGGCGGTCAGTATGGCGGCCTGCATTGTGATTATGCTGTTTGTGTTCTACGAGCGCAGCTTCGACAGCATGCATTCCAAAAACATCTACCGGCTCGACGAGGTGCAGAAGTTCGAGGGAATGGTGGCACCGCAAAAAGTGGCGCTTTCGATGTTCCCGATGGGGCCCACATTGGAGGAAGAGTTTCCGGAAATCCGGCAGTTTGTCAGAATAAATACAGCCGGAAAGCTACCGATGCATTATCTCGACCAAAGGATCGATCTTTCGCAGGTCTATCTGACCGATTCCAATTTTTTCCAGCTTTTCGAATACCCGCTTCTGGAAGGCGAGAAAGCGAGGGTATTGAAAGAACCGAACAGCATTGTCCTGACACAGAAAAGTGCGAAGAATATCTTTGGCAATGCTGATCCGATGGGCAAGTATGTCAACCATTATGGCGAGGACACGCTCACACTAAAGGTGACGGGCATCATGGAGGATGCACCTGCGAACTCGCATTTGCAGTTCGATGCGCTTGTTTCCTTCAATACCATTGCTAAGCCCGATTTTATGAAAAACTGGGGTGGCAACTGGCTCGTGACTTACCTGGAACTCGCGCCCGGAACGGACATTGCCAAAATGGAAAAGAAATTTCCCGCTTTCCTGAAAAAACACATGAAAGAAGGTGGCTGGAAGTTTTACGAGCTGTTTTTACAGCCGTTGGCCGATGTGCATGCGCAGTCGGTGGATATTACGCACGATTACGTGAATTACCAGAAATTCGATAAGCGGTATACCTATGTTTTCTCGGTTATTGCGGCTATTGTGCTCATTATTGCCTGTGTGAACTTTATGAACCTGTCGACAGCGCGCTCAACGGGTCGGGCGAAGGAGGTCGGGATTCGTAAGTCGATTGGTGCGCAGCGTTTTCAACTGGCAGGGCAGTTTATAGGTGAGTCGGTATTGCTGGCGCTGTTCGCTTTGGTCCTCGCCGTGGTTGTCGTAAAACTGGCAATGCCTTCGGTGGCCGATTTTAGCCAGCGAAGGCTCGAATTTTCGATATTTCAGAACCCGGGCCTGCTGCTGGTCATTTTGCTGGGTACGATAGTCGTGGGACTGTTTTCCGGACTTTACCCGGCGGCATTCCTTTCGGCTTTTGAACCCGTGAAGGTTTTGAAGGGCACGATCCGTGCCGGGAAAAGCAATTTCCGTAATGCGCTGGTGATCGCACAGTTTACAAGCGCAGTGTTTCTGATCATTGCCACCGGTTTCGCGGTGAAGCAGTTACGCTATATGGTGAATAAGAATCCTGGTTTTGACACGGAGCAAGTGGTGATCGTGCCGCTGAACCAGAAGTCGAATGGGAAATATGAGGCATTGAAACAGGAGTTGCTGACAAGCTCGTTCATCGAAGCGGTTACCGGCTCGCAGCAGCGCCTGGGCAATAACCTGCACCAGACGGGCGTGGCGTTTCAGGGCACGGGTGCGAGGCGTGAGCTTACTTCTTCACAGGTGGTTGTAGATCCTGACTACTTGTCGTTATACAAAATCAAATTGATTGCGGGCCGCAATTTCACGCACAGTGCCGGGGATAATGCCAAAACCTACATTATCAACGAATCGCTGGCAAAAGAGCTTCTGAAAGGTGAACCGACGCTGACGATGGAAACATTGATCGGCAAGCGGTTTGGTTTCTCCGGAATGGATTCGCTTTCTACAATCGTGGGTGTGTCAGAGGATTTTAACTTCAATTCGCTGCACCACAAAATCGAGACGCTCTGTATGTTTAACCAGAAGGACTGGTCGTATTCCGAAATGTCGGTCCGCACGAAGGGTAAAAATGCGCGGCAATCGCTCGCAGCCATTCAGTCGGCCTGGAACAAGCTGGTTCCCGGAGAGCCGTTTACCTACTCATTTCTCGACGAGCATTTCGCCGAAATGTACCGTGCCGACAGCCAGGTAAGCGAAATCGTGGGCATACTGGCGGGCCTGGCGATTTTCATATCGTGCCTCGGGCTGTTCGGGCTGGCTTCCTATTCGGCCGAGAGGCGAATCAAGGAAATAGGTGTGCGAAAGGTAATGGGTGCGTCGGTGGCGGGTATTGTGGCTTTGCTGTCACGGGATTTTCTCAAACTCGTGCTTGTGGCGATCCTTATCGCCACGCCGATTGCATGGTGGGCTGTGAGAAGCTGGCTGAACGACTTTGCTTACCGCATCGATATCGAATGGTGGATGTTCATAGTGGCCGGCGCGCTCGCAGTGCTCGTTGCATTGTTCACGATCAGTTTTCAGAGTATCAAGGCCGCGCTGATGAATCCTGTTAAGAGCCTTAGGGCTGAGTGAAGGGAAGAAAGGGAGGGAAGGGGAGGAAGGAGGAAGGGTTCTTTATTCCTACATCTTTCTCTTCTCCCTCTCCTGCCTCTCCTCCCTTTCTTCCCAGTAAAATAACTATAACAAATACAGCACCAATGCATTGAATTTTAACCAGATAATCCCATGAGCCACATTGCAATCCCTATCCCACCGCTTCAAGGCAAGCAGGAGATTAAAGTTGAGGTAACGATCAACGGCATCAAGCAGAACCTGTTCTACCGGGTCGAGCTGTTTTATTGGGAAGATTGTACCAACCCGGTTGCGCACCGCGCCGACTGTATCAGCGAAATGCTGTCGCATCACGATCCGGAATGGACGGTCTACTATATCGGTGCGCCCAACGACGAGTTTGTGCCGATCACTTTTGTGAAGAAAGAAAGCAGGAGCCTGTTGCGTGAGGCGATCGCCTGATAGGGAGATTCAGGGACTGTTTTAATTCTTTTTTAATCTTTATTTGCAACATTGTTGCATTTGTTGTTTTTCTGAAACTACATTTGCATCATTGTTGCATGTAAAGATTTTTTATGAAAAAGTATTTATTCAAAGTATTACTTTCGACGGTATTCGCGGCGTCGCTCGTGGCCTGCGACGACAAGGAAAAAGACGACGTAAAGCCTGTTGAAGAAACGGAGTACAAGTTCATCCGTGTGGTGGTGAACGATGAGACTTCAAAAGAGCTCTCGCTGGTTGACCCGGTGAAGCTTACCGCGGAGAAGTTTGAAGCGCAGTTTCCCAAATCGGCACTTTATGGAACCCAGGGCGGACGTTTCGGGGCGATTGTGAACGGTGCCAACAACTTTGTACAGCTCTTCGATACAGGCCTCGAAGGCCATGGCGACCATGTAGACGTGAAAGGCACACCGAAATTCGGAGCACTGACCGGTGATGGGAACAAGCCGACGCATTTCAAAAGCAAGGGCGACGAAATCATCACTTTCAACGACGGCGACGGGACGCTGAGCATCGCCAAAGAGGCGGATTTTCACACTGCCGGAAAGAAGATGGCCCTGATTAACGCGGGTAACGTGGCGCATCATGGTGCGATGACAAAGTTTGATAACGGTACTTATGCGATTACCGTGAAGGACGGCTCCGCAGCCGGTACATTACCCGAGCGTGTGAAGGTCATCGATGCATCGGGGAAAACACTTTTTGCCTCGACGATCCAAACCAAAGGCATTCATGGCAATGCTACCAACGGCAGCATTTCACTATTTGGTTCTTCGAGCGGGATTCTGGCGGTGGAGCCCACCGGTAATCAGCAGCTTATCCCGCATCCCGCCGATTTTGGCGAGGCGTGGTTTGGCTCGATTCTGGAAGCGAAAGGTGCTGGCAAATTCCTGGGATATACGGCTGCCAAGGGCGTTTATATCATTGATGTCGCCGCCAAATCGGTGACGCCGGTTCTGGCGAGTACCGATATCATGCAGGCGAAGGTCGATTATGCGGGGAATAATGTCGTGGTGTTGCTGCACAGCGGCGAGCTCAGGATCTATGACCTGAAATCCAGTACCCTGAAAACCACTGGCACGGTGATCGGCGCAACGGCGAAAGACGAAACGCAGAAGCCGCAACTGGAAGCGACCTCGCGCTACATATATATTACCCAGCCGAAGAGCGGTGAATTACTCGTGGTAAGCACGGCTAATTTATCCAAAATCAGTAAAGTGAAAGTTTCCGCGACGCCTTACCGGCTGGCAATCCTCGGATTCGAATCCAGCGAAGGGCACTAATAGAAAACCCCGGCAAGCGTCCAACTTGCCGGGGTGATCGCCTGTGCGGATCTGGTCATACCCTGTCAGTTTTGGGCGGTGACTATTCCTTTGGTTTTCCCAACTTTTTCTCCACTGAAAACCAGTTTTCCCCAGTATTCGGGATAATGCATATTGATAATGCCTTGCGGCGACCATACCCAGTTGTATTCAGGGGTTATTTTGCCGGTTTCTGCATTGCGTTTACGGCTGTAACGGCCCTGCTGATCGACTTCGTGCTGCCAGTTAACGCGCGAGAAATTGATCCGCCATTCGGAGGTTTCGGCCGGGATGACCGGTTTTACATTTTCAGTCGAAAGCGAAGCGAATGGAATGGCGATCTCAACAAACCAGCGTTTGTCCTTGTCCTTTGCATCGTTCAGGGTTCCATACACCGATACCGCCGATTTCAGGCCCTTGATATCCCATTTGAGCTGTGCCCGACCGCCTTTGCGGTAGGGTTTGGGCAGGAACAGATCGAATGTATTATTGATCGCATTGACTTCCAGTTCGTAATAGTTGTCAGTATCCCCGTCCGGGTCAATGAATACTTCGAAATCGTTTTCCAGATACACAATTTGGTCTTTCTTGTCCTGATAAGCCCAGATATGCTCCTCTTCGATTTGTGCGGCAATATAAAGGTACTCGTCGTCCCACAGCATCTTTACCCGGGTTTCTTGCAGCGGAAGCGGCTTTTTGTCCCCCTCGATATCGACGAACGATGAGGTCCAGGCGGCTTTTTTCCAGGAACGCTCATCCAGCTTTCCGTCGATGGAAATGGCTTTTTCGGCCCGGTAACAAATGTAGCTTTTGGGTGTGGGCGGGGTTTGTGCCGTGACAGTGGCCATGCCGGTCATCACGGCGAGCATGGAAACGGTTTGAAATAAGCGGAATCTGTTCTTTCTACTGATTAAATTACAATTTTTCAAGATAGGTAAGGGGAGTTGTTGAAAGAAGTTAAATATAATGCATTTTACTTCTCCAAAAGGTCGCCAGCCTTGTTTTCGCTGCTTAATAGCGCTTCGAAAAGCTCCCATCTTTTGTCGGCGTGGGCCGCGGTTCCGCCCCGCGACTCGATGTATTTCCTGACGATGTCCTGGCCGTAGTTGTAGTTGATGACATAGCTTCTGTACTTGCGAATGAAGCGAAGGTAGTCCGAGGCTCCTTTGTCGGGCAGCAGGCAATAATCGGTTAGCCACCGCTTGGCTTCCTGCTCGCTCATGCCGTTGTCGAGCAAGCCGCGCGCTACCTCGTTACGGGCATAGTTCAATGCCGAGCGGATCGTGAGCGCCTCGAAATACGCATTGCTCATCGCTGTATCCAATCCGGCAAGCGGGATCAGCACGTTTTTGCAGAATTCCCTCTGTTCCGTGCCCGGAAAGGCCATGGAAATGCCGTAGTTGGCACTTCCTTCTGCAATCAGCGATTGCGGGCTGAACAATGGGTATAGCGAAATTTCAGTCCAGCCTTTGTCGCGGAAAAGGTTCTTTTCCAGCAATGCATTGTACACATGATGCCCCGGATAGCCCTCATGGCAGGCGAGGTCGATGGCCCGCTCGATGTAGATAGGCTGACTCACATTGATCTGGATCACGCTTTTGTAATTGCCTTTGTACCAATTGTATCCCGACCAGGGTTTGTCGCGTACATATTCGAGTTTGAAATCCTCGCCCGCGGGTAAGGTGTAATGCGCGAGCGTTCGTTTGCGTGCCTCTGCGATGGCCGTCCGGAAAACGGTATCGATCTTGTCCTGGGGAATGAGGAAATGGTTCGCAAGCTTCTGGTACCGTGCGGGAATGGGTCCCTGCCCGGGCAGAAGCCGGTCGAGCTGGGCAATGAGGTCCTGGAAATGCTTCTCTTCATAGACGGGTGCCACAGCATCGAAGAGCTCCCGGGATTCGGAGTCGAATGGCACGGCTTCGCCTGAAAAAACGTGTATCCGTCTTTCGAACGCAGTAAGCTGGGCCGTTATCCATTCGGCACGGCGGGAGAGGGTGTCGGGCCTGGCGTTCGTTGCAAATGTCGCCAGCGCCTGTTTCAAGGCGGCGGTTTTTTGCAGAAATGCCTCTTTCGGAAACTGGGAAGTATCAGTTTTGGCAGGTCGCAGCGAATCGGGGCCGTAATAAGCGTCTACGAAATCGCCGTCGTACCGGCCTATGGAAAGCCCCAGTTTAACATATTCCCTGGCAATCGAGTCGAGCCTGTCGCCAGGAGCGGCTGTCTTTTCATGCGTGCCGCAGGAAGTTGTTAGTAGTGCGATTGTCAGCGCTGTAAAGTATGTTTTGAGCATAACATCAAGATGTTCAGATGAGTGACCCGGTTCACAAATTGTAGATTTCGGCGTCCTGAGGGTGCGGAGCTCAGGCCTTGCTCCCCAATTCGTGCTTAAAATACACAGCTTATCCGGAAACGCGCACTGGAACGGAAATATTAAAGAAGCCGCTAATGCCAAACATTTGGCCGTGCGAATCTGCAAAAGAGAAAACGATGAACAGGAAAGACATCCGATACAGGGAAGAAGAACTCGTGGCAAGGCTTCAAAACAATAGCAGGAGCGCTTTCGAGTACTTGTACGACCATTATTCGGCCGCTCTGTATGGTGTTATACTGAAAATTGTAAAAGATGAAGATCGGGCAGCCGATGCATTACAGGACAGTTTTCTTAAAATCTGGCGCAATATCAGGTCCTACTCCTCCGAAAAGGGAACGCTGTTTACCTGGATGCTGAACATCGCCAGAAACACGGCTATCGACGTGGTCCGCGCCGAAACTAAAACCGATAAGAAGGTCATACGTTTGGATGTCGTCACAGAGATGGAACCGGCGGGGGCCGACGGGTGGAATCACTTTGTTTACGAGATGGATGTAAAAGCCTGGGTCACACGATTGTTGCCAGAGCGTCGCGCTCCGATCGAGTTGGTATATTTCGAGGGCTACACCCACGAAGAGGCCGCGGAAAGGCTCTCAATTCCGCTGGGAACGGTAAAATCGCGTATCCGCAAAGGGCTGCAAGAGCTCCGGTCGGTATTTTCCGTGCCGGAAATACAACTGGAAATTGCCTAAAATCCTATTTCGGATTTGATCTTCATGTAAAAGTAACTCGTGAGTTATTTGGTTTCTCGCCTGTTTCTTTTCTCTATCGTTCTGCGGAAGGGGTATTTTTGCCGTATTTTCTATCGCCTTATTCTTATTAAATCTAAATTTATTTGGGGAAGACTGTCTGCAATTCCAAACAGAATGTAGCTAAACAGCTGTAATACAGTAATAAAATGGCTGCATTTTATTCGCAGTCAATATAAAGCTTGTAGAAGCCGGGTTTTTTACAAAAAAAAGTTTTGTCGAAATTCTTCAGTGAAAACTCACAGTTATCCACAGAACCGAGCATTTCCGGCGAATGCCGTTGGTTTGTCAAAATGTGCATTTAGTCCTTAAAAACGGCCCTTGTGTAATATTTGAGTGTAGAAGTTTTACTTGCCGGTCCGTGGTCATTGCGACTAAACGATGATTTTGGGGAGGGAGGCTGGGAGGCGGTGACGTGCACAAAATCGCATTAGGATGCCCGTATCTGCAAAATTTTCTTCTGTTTTGATGTAACCGACACGTATCCCGGGGGGCTTGGTGTTCTTGGTTGAATATTGAAAAAATGATATTACTAGTTTCGAATCAGTATGTAACCAGTTTGTAACAATATAAGAAGTTTTTTACGTAAAAAACGGTATTTTTCGGCAATTAATTGGATTATTAGTTGTAGAAAAACTTGTTAAAATTAATGTAATAACAATTTAAAATCTATTATAAACATAATTATTACACAGTTGTCATATAAAAAAAGTACTATTTTTAGATGATCTAATTTTTACCTTTGTAACGTACATTTTGTTGACAAGCCTTTCAGCTAATCAATTACAAATCAAATACGTTATGAAAAATTTTACGTTTCTCTTTACCCTTTTACTACTGAGCCTGGGCTTCGCCTTCCAGGCCAATGCCACAACCAGTTGCGGTTGTGACAACAACGTCCTGACGAATGCCAGCTTCGAGGACGGGACTACCGGCTGGTCTAAATTCAACGGTACGAACTTCGGTACAGACGACGCATATAATATGTGCGGCAGCAAGAATGGTTTGATCAGTGGTGCAGGCCAGATATGGCAGGATGTTACCCTCGCAGCAGGAAGCCAGATCAACCTGAGCGTATATGGTGGAACGCACAATAATGACGAGACTCATCAGTTCAAGCTGATCTTTTATACTTCTGGCGGCAACCAGATCGGTGATGCGGTAGTGAAGTCGATGAACTTCGAAGTGGGCAGCGGAAATCAGTTGCAACTCTACACCATGTCGGCAACTGCGCCGGCAAACACGGCGAAGGTTCGTTTCCTGCTTTATTCCAGCGGAAACTATTTCAAAGTGGACGCGGCATGTATGAAGGTTACGCCTCCTGCCACTCCGGTTGATTGCGATTGCGTAAACTCGAACCAATATATTAAAAATGCAAGTTTCGAAAACGGAACAAATGACTGGTCTAAATCCAGCGGCACAAATTTCGGTACCGACGAATCATACGAAATGTGTGGCAGCAAAAATGGTTTGATCACCGGTTCCGGATCTATCTGGCAGGACATCAACCTCGTTGCAGGTGCGAAAGTGGATGTGACCGCATATGGAGGTACACACAACACGGGTGCAACCCACACGTTCAAGCTTACCTTTTACGATGGTGCCGGAAATAAAATCAATACGGGCGAGGCGATCACAGATATGAATTATCAAGTGGTCGACAGCAAACTCAAGCAGTTTTCGATTTCCGCTACTGCTCCGGCAGGAGCCGTAAAAGTTCGCTTCTCGGTTAACTCGTCGGGTGATTATTTCAAAGTGGATGCGATTTGCACCACCATTACCCAACCGGTCACCTGCCAGGAATGTAATGGTAATACCCTTCAGAACCCAAGCTTCGAAAATGGTACCAATAACTGGAATGTGACAGGTACGTTGACCGTTGAGTCGACTTACGCGGTATGCGGTGTCAATGGCGCTAAATTGAGCGGAGCTGGTAAATTCTGGCAGGACGTAGAATTGCAGACCACAACCGGAAACCAGGTTACCCTGAATATCTACGCGGCGTTCAGCACTTCTAACAGCCAGAAAATTCAACTGGTGTTCCTCAGTGAAGGACAGGCAGAACTCGGCCAGGTTACCAAAGACGTAACAAAGGCGCTTAGCGACGGAACCTGGGGCCTCGAAAAATATACCTTAAACGGAACCGTTCCGGCAGGTACCAAATATGTACGTGTATTGCTGTCGTCTAACGGAAACGACCTCCTGGTCGACAACGCATGTCTTACCTTCTCCGGCCCGCCATTGCCGGTAACATTGTCGGCATTCTCTGCGAAGAAAGAAGGTGCGGTAGCACAATTGGCCTGGGCTACAACCGCTGAAACCAACTCGGCCTACTTCGAAGTACAGCACAGCCAGGACGGCAAAAGCTGGACGGCGCTGACACAGGTGGAAGCGAAAGGTGAAAGCCGGGGACTCGAAACATACACCTATACGCACACTAATCCACTTGCAGTGAACCTTTACCGACTGAAAATGGTGGATCTGGATGAAACATTCGCTTACAGCGCGATCAAGAGCCTGAATTTCGATGGCCAGGAGCAGATGAATGTTTATCCCAACCCGACTGTCGACCGTATCAAAGTGACCAGCAACCAGCAGATTACGAATGTGAAGGTCTATGCTCAGACAGGTGCGCTGGTGATGAACACAATGCCGGATTCGGCAAACGAAGTAGACCTGACGAAACTGTCGCAGGGAACCTACTACGTGAAAATCAACAACGGTCCGCTGATGTGCAAAATCCTGATCGTTCGGTAAGCTCCCCGGAGCGGCGGCTCCCGGAGCACCGGCTCCCGGAGCACCGGGAGCCGGATCAGTAACCTTGAAAACCCTTCGTCCACAGTTTCGGGACGGAGGGTTTTTGTTTACATATTAGTTTTAACTTTCGTGTTTAAAAGGTAACCGGCACAGGCTTGGCAACAATTATTAATCATCATAGCAAGGAATCGGAGTACAGGCCGGGAACGGCAAATCCTTTGTCGCGGGAGGATTTTGGAAGTGATTTCAAATGGGGTGTGGCGACTGCGGCATACCAGATCGAGGGGGCAGTGGATGAAGATGGTCGGACCGATTGTGTCTGGGATGTTTTTGCGAGAAAAAAGGGCAGGATACGAAATGGCGACCATGCGAGGCATGCATGTGATTTCTACAACCGGTATGAGCAGGATCTGGAACTGGTAAAAGAGCTCGGTTTCGAACAATTCCGGTTTTCATTGTCATGGTCACGGATATTACCCGATGGCCACGGGCGAGTGAACCAGGCTGGTGTAGATTATTATAACCGGTTGATCGATAAGTGTATTGCCCTGGGAATCGAGCCCTGGATTACCTTATACCACTGGGATTTACCACAGGCATTGGAAAAGTCCGGTGGCTGGAAGAACAGGCGCACTGTGGAATGGTTTGCTGAATATGCAGCGGTGTGTGCGAATGCATTCGGCGACCGGGTACGGCACTGGATCGTACTGAATGAGCCCATGGCCGTGGCCGGGCTCGGCTACACCACGGGGGAGCACGCACCCGGGAATAAAGGTATTCATAATTTTCTGCCCGTAGTTCACCATCTGGCACTGAGCCAGGCGGAAGGCGGCAGGGTATTGCGGCAGTTGTTGCCCAATGCGCGCATTGGTAATGCGATTTCCTGCTCCCATGTGATCCCCAACAGCCAGAGCGCGGCGGATATCCGGGCGGCGCGACGGGCGGACGCGCTGATGAACCGGCTTTTCATCGAACCGGCATTAGGGTTGGGCTATCCCCAAGATGCATTCCCTTTTTTGTCGAATATCAAAAGGTTCATGCGCGAAGGTGACCGGGAAAGATTAAAATTCGATTTTGATTTCTGGGGTTTGCAAAACTATTTCAGCGTGGTGGTGCAGCATTCGTACCTCGCGCCAGTAATGTGGCTGAAAGAGGTTCCCGCCACGCTCAGGAATGTCCCTACGACCGGTTTGGGGTGGGAGATCAGTCCTTCGGGCATGTATGAGATATTGAAGCAATTTCAACGGTACAAGGGTGTCCGTGAGTTGGTTATTACCGAAAACGGTGCGGCATTCAAAGATAAAATGAAAGAAGGGAAAGTGGAAGATCACGACAGGCGGGCCTACTACCATGATTACCTTGACGCTGTTCTGAAAGCAAAAAACGACGGGGTCAATATTTCCGGTTATTTCGCGTGGACGTTACTGGATAATTTTGAATGGGCGCATGGGTATTCGGCCCGCTTTGGCCTGGTGTATGTAGACTTTAAGACCCAGGAGCGCACGGTGAAAGAATCGGGGAGATGGTTTGCCGGATTTCTTAAAAAACCAGAAATGTAACCCTGCTTCCAACTAATTGGAAAAAGGGCGTGTCTACCGCTCATATTAAACCCCTTTAACCATGAAAGTCCTGATTGTTTTATTTGGTCTGCTGGCCTGGATAGGCTGCCATGACGAAAGCGCCGATATCAACGAACAGGTTTATGAAGTGGACGCGACCTGGACGAATATGCTTGCTGCCGACGGTTGCTCCTGGCATTTCGCCGTCACCTCGCCGGATTCCACCCAGTCGCTTCTGCCCAGCGAAGCATCCCGCACTAAAATAGAGAAGGAGCTGGGCAAGATCGAAGATTATTACAGCTTCACGCCTGTCCACCTGAAATACAGCCTGACAGGAGCAAAAAGTACCGTGCAATGCGGCTGGGGCCGCACTGCGACGTATGACGAGATCAAAGTCATTGAAATTCACAAAAAGTAATTCCTACAAATGGAGGATGTTTTTAGCCTCCTGTTCGGAATAATAAGGACCTAATTCCGCTTCATCAATAATCTCCTGCACCTGCTCTTCTGTGGCAGGTGTAGCTTCTTTAGAGCGGTAGCTTTTTCCATCAGGATGCTCTTCTTCAAATACAATTGTGCCCTTCCTTTGCAGGTTCTGCAGAATGTCCAGTACCAAATTCTCCTCTGTTTCGCGGACGGCTTTTACGCGGTATGTTTTCATGATCTTTTTCTTATTTAAAGCTTAAATTGCAAAAATTGTGCCGGTTTTAAACATTTAAGTTACTCCGTGCAACCTGGCTGCGGATATTTGCATCATTTGATCAAACAAATCAAGAATCCCATGAAAATTAAACAACTACTTACTTTCATCCTATCTGCGCTGTCTTTCGTAAGCGTGTATGCACAAGGCGATGATGACAAACCTTACGTGACTAAAAATTTCAACGGCTCGGCCCTTAAAGAATTGCAAGTAGAAACTTCCGGTGGTTCGATTTCAGTTATCGGCGGACAGTCGGATGGTTTCAAAGTGGAAATGTATGTGCGTGGTAACGGCTGGAACGGCAATAAAAACCTGACCAAAGAAGAAATCGACGACAGGCTGGAAGATTACGACATTCTGATCGGTACCGAAGGCGGTAAGGTGCTTGCTACCGCGAAGCGCAAAAGCAACCTGCAGTGGAATGAGAAAAGAGGTATTTCCATCGCATTCAAAGTAACAGCGCCGCGGAATGTTGCCACTAATCTCAAAACCAGCGGCGGAAGCATTAAAATCGCTTCGTTGACAGGCGCGCAAAATTTCTCGACCAGTGGCGGTAGCCTGAAAATCGACGACCTCGACGGGGTAATCCGCGGCCGCACTTCGGGCGGAAGCATCGATGTGGCGCGTTGCAGCAAGGATATTAACCTCCACACCAGCGGAGGAAGTATTAAGGCCAACGAACTGAAAGGCAAGATCGAGCTGAAAACATCCGGCGGCAGCATTGAGCTGAATCAACTCAATGGCGATATTCTGGCGCATACCAGCGGCGGAAGCATCCGTGGCGAGGGTGTAGACGGTTCGCTCGACGCAGGTACTTCGGGCGGTTCTGTACGGTTGGCCGATGTTTCCGGCAGCGTACGGGCAAATACGAGTGCAGGCAGCATCGAATTGGAACTGAAATCACTGGGTAAATATGTAGACTTGTCGACGTCCGCCGGCAGTGTCCGGGTAACCATGCCGTTGGATAAAGGCGTTGACCTGAACCTGAGAGGCAACCGGGTATCTATCCCACTGAAAAACTTCGATGGATCGGCAGAAAAAGACCGTGTTCAGGGTAAAATGAATGGCGGTGGTATTCCAGTAACGTTGTCGGCAAGCGCTGGCGGCGTTTATGTAAATCAATAAGATACATATATAAATAATGTACAGCAATGAGCAGGCGGTTACCGTCTGCTCATTGCTGTTTTAAAACCTGTTACCAAATCGCCGATACAGCGTAAAAAGGATAAAACAATCCCGACGTATGTATCAGAGAATTCTAAACAGTTTGCAAGATTTCTTCGGAATATCCCGAAAAGAAGCGCGCGGTGCGCTTGTGATGATGCTTTTCTGCGCGATGGTCATTGGGAGTCCATTCTTTTTCAGGCGCCGGATTTTACCTCTGTTGCCAACGGGCAGTCCGTCGCCTGAACGGAAGATGCTGGATAGCATTGCGCTGTTGCTGGAAAAACAGCAGACTCTGCACTATCGGGAAAAGAATCGGTCACCTGCGCGTGGGACACTGCCGAAAGCAGTAAAGCTGACTGATTTTGATCCTAACGCAGCTTCCGAAAAGGAGCTCGAAGGGCTCGGCATTCCCGCATTTATGGCTAAACGCATTGAAAAATTCAGAAGTAAGGGAGGGCGGTTCAGGCGGAAGGAGGATCTGTTGAAGATCTACGATTTTCCTCAGAATCTGTATGCGCGTTTAGAAAGGTACATTAAGATCCCCGCTGAATATACGAGTATGCAGACCGCCCGGAATAGTTTCCCTAACCCTCAGTACCATGCTGTTCAGGAAGCCCGTCACAGTTATCAGGCATTCGATATTAACCAATGCGACACCACTGCGCTCATAAGATTGAAAGGGATCGGCGGCAAACTGGCACAGCGTATCATAAAGTTCCGCGACGGGCTCGGAGGGTTTTATTCAACAGACCAGTTTAATGAAGTGTACGGGCTGGATTCGCTTGCATTGTCGGAGTTGAAACGCTATGCGAGGGTAGGTAGTCCGGTTAAGAAGATCAATATCAACACAGCCACCGCCGACGAATTTGGGCGACATCCATATTTAAGGAACCGGAAACAGGTTCAGGTGCTGATCAATTATCGCACGCAGCACGGTCCGTTCCATTCGCCGGAAGAATTAAGGAATGTGAAAGTGCTGGACGACGCGACGATACAAAAAACAGGACCATACCTGTCGTTCTGATGGTATGGTCCTGTTTGGAGAACCCGGTTTGGAGAACCTGGTTTGGAAAACCTTGCTCGGGCAGGCGGTTTTTGCTAGAAGTTGGGTTTCAGGAGGTATTTCGAGTAGAAGGTATCGATCACCTTCACGGCCTCGTCGGGCGTATCTACCAGGCTGATCAGTTTGAGGTCTTCGGGATTGATATTATGTTCGGTAAGCATGGTCCCTTTGATCCATTCCAAAAGGCCTGACCAATAGGCGGTGCCGACAAGCACGATCGGGAAGCGGCCGATTTTTTTCGTTTGGATCAATGTCATCGCTTCAAAAAGCTCATCGAGCGTACCGAAGCCTCCGGGCATGACGATGAAGCCCTGCGAGTATTTGACAAACATCACTTTGCGCACGAAAAAGAAGTCGAAATTGATACTCTTGTCGTGGTCGATGTATAGGTTGCTATGTTGCTCGAACGGCAATTTGATGTTCAATCCGACCGATTTACCGCCCTGCTCGAAAGCCCCTTTGTTACCGGCCTCCATAATACCGGGGCCACCGCCCGTGATCACGCCGTAACCGTGGCGCACAAGCTTGGCCGCGATCTCTTCCGCTGTTTTATAATAGGGATTGCCAGGTAGCGTACGCGCAGAACCGAACACCGAAACGCAAGGACCGATTTTAGCCAGTTTGTCAAACCCTTCCACAAATTCGGCCATAACTTTGAATACAACCCATGAGTCGGAACTCTTGATCTCGTTCCAATTGCGGTCTTCAAACGCCTCCTTGATCCTTTTCTCATCCTCGGGAACCGCAGGGTTGAGGAGGGAAACATCAATTAATTCTCCATTGGTAGGTTTCACTTCTTCACTCATATTTAGAAATCCATTGAGTTGTTGATAAGTATAATGGTAACTTTGTGCCATTAACACCAATAATAAAAAACTTTTCACTCTGTCCGCTGTTGTTAACGAACGGTGGGCTGTAATTAACAAAAAAGTAATGAGAAAAATTGCTATCGGCTCCGATCACGCAGGTTTCCCCTACAAGCAACCGGTTATCGACTGGCTTACCACCAACGGTTTCGAAGTGACGGATTTCGGAACATATAGCGCTGACTCGGCGGATTATGCGGATTTCGCACATCCGGTGGCAAGCGGTGTGGAAAGCAAGGAGTTCGAAAAGGGTGTGCTGCTTTGCGGGAGCGGGCAGGGAGTATGCATTACTGCGAATAAGCACCAGGGCGTGCGCGCTGCGCTCGTGTGGGATACACCGCTCGCACCTTTGGCCCGCCAGCATAACGATGCGAACGTGATTTGTTTTCCCGTGCGGTTCATCGAACTCGAAACTGCCCTGGCAAGTCTGGAAGCGTTTTTGAGCACAGAGTTCGAAGGAGGCCGTCACCAGACGCGCGTAGACAAGATTTCCTGCTAGTAAGCCCTTTGGTAAATACCTTTCCAGGGGCTCTGGATATATTGCTTTTTCAATGCCGGAACCCGGTTCAGGAGTTTCGGCATAATATTCACCTTGTCGATCACATAGTCGGGCGGATCTTTGCGGAAATTGTCATAGACGTGGATCACGCTATCGAAATTGTCGAGGTTCTGCAAATCGTAGCTCGCCAGCTCCCAGTTAAGGTAAGGCGTCGCCGTATCGTTGTTGATATACTCCCCTGAATTCTGCCCCAGAACGAGAATGCGCTTGCCGCGGATCTGTTCTGGTAAATCGGCCGCTTTGGCCCGCAGGTTTTCCAGCTTGCCCATCGAAACTCCGGGCAGTACCCCCCTCAATCCCTGATATTGTATTAAAACAATCATCGCGCCCATGAGCGTAAACTGCAGTTCATCGGCCCAGCTGTTCTTTTTGAAGCTCTGGAAGTAATGCGTGGCAAAGAACGCAGCAGGAGGGATAAAAATCACAAACTGCATTGGGGCGAGGAACTGCATCAGCGGAATCGTAAATACCGCCGCGATAAACCACAACGCCATCACCTGCTGAATACGCGTCTGGTAGTTGACAAACCGGAGCGTTGTGAAGATCCGCATAAACCCCATGACCCCGAAGCCCAGCGGCAGTAAAAGCGACGCGAGCAAGGAAGAAAAGTCGTTGAGGTTATATTGTTTTACCTGGAATACCGAGGTTAGCAGGTTCCGGTTGAGGCTTTCCATTCCATTGTTTAGATAGAAAAACAGCACGACCATCAGCAGCGGGAATATCGATCCGAATAGCCCCAGCAGGTGGTGCCGGAAAGTGGAACCCGTATAAAACAGCAATGCCAGAAACGCCCAGATCATAAAGAGCGACGCCGGCAGGTAAAACAAAGTGGCGATCCCGATGTAAAGCCCCAGCTCGAAAACCTGGGTGGTTACCTCCCGTCTGACGAGCATTTTAACAATAGAACCGAACGCGAACAACAAAAACGTATTGGCAAGCAACATGGGCGATAACGTACCCATGTCGAAGGAAATGTTCAGAAACAGCGCATACAATGCACCGGGCAGGAATGTGCGCTCGGGGAAGACGTCGCGGGAGTGGATAACGTAATTGAAATACAATATCTGGACCAGCGAAACGCCCATTGCCGCCAGTTGATAAACCCATTGCGCCCGACCGAACAGGCTGTCGATCAGCCAGTAGGTGAGGCCTGAGAACGGGCTCACATTGTCCCACACATCGCGGTAGAGCATAAACCCGCGGCCCATTTGCTCGCCTACGAGCATCCAGCTCAACTCGGGTATCAGCAACGGCGCGCCACCCAGGAAAAAAGGGAGGCGAAGCAGCAGGAAGAATACTACTAAGCTGATGGTCTGGTACCGTGCATTTACGCGAAAAAAACTAAGCAAGCGGCTGGTGGATTAGGTATCTGACGGGAAATAAGTTTCACGAAATTACAATGCCGGGTTCTACAAAAACAAAATAAGTATGGATATTTGTACTTATTGAAAGGAGAGAGGGAATGATTTAGGAGATGTTAGTTTACATTATCCTAACTGGTGAACCAGGATGTGCGGTCAGGACCGGCCAAATCCCTCCGATTAACGTTCATGATATGGAATCGAAAAGACAACAAAAAGTAGGCAGGCAAATTCAGAAGGACCTGGGAGAGATTTTTCAAAAGGATGCGCAGCACCTTACCAGCGGCGCCTTCGTGACGATCACTGCCGTGCGGGTTACGCCCGATCTGAGCATCGCCAGGGCTTACCTCAGCTTCCTGCCTGATAAAAACAAAACCATGCTGTTGGAAACGATCCGGGACAATACCCGTTTCGTCCGGCAGAAACTCGCCGAACGCGTCCGTCACCAGTTGAGGATCGTTCCGCACCTCCAATTTTATATCGACGATACGGCCGAATATGCGGCTAAAATGGATCAGTTGTTCGCGGACCTGGTAATCCCGCCTGCGCAGCCCGACGAGGAGGAAGATACCTACTGATCAAGTTCGAGCTATCATGGACATTTCCTACCGGATTGCCGTTCGCTACTTTTTTTCGCGTAACAAAAGGAGTTTCATCAGTCTGATCGCCCGCATTGCTATGGCCGGTGTGGCGGTTGGGACTATGGCCATGGTGGTGGTATTGTCGGTGTTCAACGGGATGGAGGACCTTAACCGCAAAATTTTCAAAACCTTCGATTCGGACGTTCGCATTGTACCCGCGGAAGGCAAGCGGTTCAAAATGACGCCGGCATTGATGAACGAATTGAAAGCCGTGAACGGTGTGAAGCTCGTGACGAAGGTGATAGAGGACAATGCGCTGGCCCGGTACGGCAGCCAGCAAACTATTATCCGCCTCAAAGGCGTCGACAGCACATTCGAGCGACAGGGGCAGCTGGATACCGCCATGATCGAGGGGTCGCTGAGACTCATTGGGAACAACGGGACTCCTTATGCCATCATTGCGGAAGGCGTGCGGAATGCATTGTCCATTTCGCTCGAAGATATATTCACCCCGCTCGAACTGCTCTACCCGCGTACGGGTTCCAAAACACTCAATCTGACATCTCCCGAAGCATTCAATCAGCTTGATTTGCGGCCAGGGGGTGTTTTTTCCATAGAATCACGCTACGACGACTACATTATCGCTCCATTAAAGCAAGTGGAGAGCCTGATGGGATACGAGGGAGAGCTTTCGGCGCTGGAAGTTTTCATTGCGCCGGGATACACCGAGAAGGACGTGAGCGAGGAAATCGGAATGAAGCTGGGCAAGACTTTTGTAGTGAAAGACCGGGACTCGCTGAACGCCGATCTTCTCCGGGCAATAAAAATGGAAAAGCTTTTTGTAGCAGTAACCCTTTCGCTGATTATTTTAGTAGCGGCAATCAATATCTTTTTCTCGCTCAGTATGTTAGCTATCGAAAAAAAGAAAGATGTTTCGATGCTGTATGCAATGGGTGCGACAAAGTCGCTGATCCGGAAGATATTTATGGCGGAAGGTGCCATTGTGGCGTTTTCGGGGGCTATTGCAGGGCTTTTGGGCGGAATCGTGATTTGCTGGCTGCAAATACGGTACGGATTTGTTTCGATGGGTATGACCACCTCGCTGGTGGATGCTTACCCTGTTAAATTAATTTGGGAAGACATACTCTACACGGGCGTAATTGTCGTTATGGTAACTATGGTTGTTTCGTACATCCCCGCCAGAAGGGCAGCAGAAGCGGGTGCGCTGCTGCGGGTGTAACGTGATTCGACAACGCCAGAGAATCGTTTATTAACTTATTTACATTGACTTACTTCCTAGCAATCAATCAGAAAGCGGATATGACCGGTGATATTAAAAGGCCTTCTTTGAACCGATTGATCTTTACAGTTTTTGGCATACTTTCTCTTTCATTCAACGCCGTGGCCGGTGTGGATGCTGATACCCTTTACAGAAGAAACCCCGGTACGGTAACCAAGCAGGGGCCTTACCGCCCCGAAAGGGCCCGCAAGAGCGACATATTATATACCCGGCTCGACGTGCAGCTCGATTGGGTGAAGCAACAAGTGCCCGCTTCGGCTATATTAAAATTCAAACCCCATTTTTATCCGCAGAATGTGCTCGAACTGGATGCAAAAGGGTTTGATGTAAAAGGGATTTCGTTGCTGGATACCAATACAGAGTATGGCGATCTTACGACCGAGGAAATTGCGGGAAAGGTCAAAAAGAAGCTGGAATTCACCTATGACAAGCGCAAGCTGATCATCAAGCTGGGGCAGGAATACACCCGAAAAGACACGCTGTTTGTGAAAATTGACTACATCGCAAAGCCCAACGATGTACCGAGAGGAAAGGAAGGTGACAGCGCTTCCGACAAGGGACTTTATTTTATCAATGCCGACGGCCTCGATGAAGGCAAACCCCGGCAGGTGTGGACGCAGGGAGAAACCGAGGGCAGTTCCTGCTGGTTCCCGACGATCGATGCACCGAACCAGAAGTTTACACAGGACATTTATCTTACGGTCGACAGCACCTACAAAACGCTTTCGAACGGCTTGCTGGTAGAGCAACTGGAAGGCAAAAAGGGCACGCGCACCGACCATTGGAAGCAAACAAGGCCGCATGCGCCTTACCTCGCCATGATAGCGGTGGGGGATTTTGCGGTGGCCAGGGATATGATGCCGAATGGCGTGGAACTGAGCTATTACGTGGAGCCGAAATACGGTGCGGACGCACATGCGATCTTCGGCCGGACACCGGAAATGATGGGTTTTTTTTCCAATATCTTCGGTGTTGAATATCCTTGGGAAAAATACGCGCAGATTGCGGTGAGGGATTTTGTAGCCGGTGCTATGGAAAATACAACCGCGACTGTTCATGAAGAAGGCGTACAAAACGACGCCCGCTCGCTGGTGGATGGCAACTCCGACGCCGTTATAGCGCATGAATTGGCCCACCATTGGTTTGGTGATTATGTTACTGCCGAGGAATGGGGGCAGCTACCTTTGAATGAGTCGTTTGCTAACTACGCGGAATACCTGTGGAGCGAATACAACGACGGTCGCTTTGAGGCCGACTGGGGTAATTTGCAGGAGACCAAGGAATATCTGGCAGAATCTGAAACCAAACAGGTGCCGATGATCCGCTATTTCTATAAGGACCGCGAGAATATGTTCGATGCGCATTCTTATGCAAAAGGAGGCCGCATATTGCACATGCTACGGTCGCTGGTGGGGGATGATGCATTTTTTGCGGCTTTGCAGCAGTATCTTAAATCCCACGCATTCGGTACCGCCGAGATCGACGACCTCCGTATGTCTTTCGAAAAGGTGACCGGCCAGGACCTGAACTGGTTCTTCGATCAGTGGTTCCACAGGCCCGGGCATCCGGTATTGAAGATCGACCAGCAATATGTGGCTGCGCAGGGAAAGGTATTTTTAAAAGTGAAACAGGCACAGGACACAGTGGCCACAACGGTTTACCGGTTGCCAGTAAAAGTCGATGTGTGGGTGTCGGGGAAGAAGAGCCGCTACGACGTGGTAGTGGACAAAGTAAACCAGACGCTTGAATTCCCTGCAGCGAAAAAGCCTGATCTGGTGGTGTTCGACGCGGATGCGAACTTGCTGGCTGTTGTCGAACATGATAAGAACAGGCCGGAAATGGAATTTCAATATGTTAATTCCGACCGTTTCCTGCATAAATACGATGCATTATCTTCGCTGGAAGGCGCTCTGGCCGATACTACCGCCAGAAAGATCCTTGTGAAAGCAATGGACGATCCATTCTGGAAACTGCGCCAGATGGCGATCAGTAATTTTGCGGAATATGCAGGCGAAGGTTTTGCAGATATCGAAAAAGTAATTCAAAATCGGGCTCAGACCGACCCGCATCCGCAGGTTCGCTCCGAGGCGATCATTACCCTTGCATCTTTCGGCGACAACAACAGCGACCCGATTTTCAAAGCGGCATTGGCCGACAGTTCTTATCTCGTGGCATCGGTAGCCATCGAGAAATATCTGATGAGTCAGCCAAACGATGCGGCGGAAGTAGCGGCGCAGTTCGAGAACTCCCCTAACGACGCGATCATTACTTCGGTTGGGAATTACTATGCAGGCCTCGCCCAGCCAGAGCGGTTCGATTGGTTCCTAACCAAAATGAACGCAATGAAGCCGACCGAGAAATACAACTTCCTGCAAGTTTTCGGTAAATACCTGATCAAATCGAAGCAGGACATTCAGCGTAAAAGCATTCCCATCCTCGAAGGCCTCGCGCGTGACAACTCATCGTACTTCGTGCGCTTCGGGGCATTTCAAGCCTTAGGCCTTCTTACCGACATCCAGGGTGTGACAGCGCTCCGGAAAGACATCCGCGCCAAGGAAACCGAGCCGAAGCTGAAAGAAATGTACAGCCAGTTTGGCGATTTGTAACAATACCGCACACCGCAACTTGAGGAGGGAGGTCAGGGGTTGTCATTAATAGTCAAGAGTTGTCATTTGTTGTCAGGTGTAGTCAGGTGTTGTCAAAAGGTCAGTTATTGTATTCCAATGACTACTCCTGACAATACCTGACTTTTTTATGACCACCCCTGACAATACCTGACCACAAATGACTAAACCTCACCACAAATGACAATTTCAGTTTCGTCGTCGCATTACTGCGGATCAAGGTAATAATCAAGGTTTTCCTTTGTGATAATGTCGAGCGGCAGGAACTTGATTGCCGGGATTTCCTTTTTGAAAATCAAATGGTTGGCTAACTGGTGAATGCCCCAGTAACCTTGCCCGAGCGGGTTCTGGTTGATCAGAAAGTCGATAATGCCCTTGTTGAGGTATTGCTGGTTAGGGCCGATCAGGTCATAGCCCACCAGTTTGATGTGCTTCAATGCATTTTTTTCGAGGTAAGCGGCTACTTCGAATGCTTTTGAATTGGTAACGTATACCGCCCCGAGGTCGGGATATTGCTTACGAATCTCGTCGAGTTGCTTATCCAGGCCCTCTTCTTCGGAAAAGTTGATTTCCTTGCTGATCACCTTGAATGTGCTGTCGAGCTTCTCGCCTTTGAAGTAGTCGCGGAAACCTTCCTCCTTGGTAATCAAATGCGCCGAGTTGGAAATATCCTCATTGACATGCGCTACCAGCACCGTAGCCGGCGAATGCAAGCCAAAACGCAGGATTTTAGCCGCCAGCGACCCGCTCCGGTATGAATCCTGACCAATGTAGCACAATGGGTTCACATGCTCGATCTGCGTGTTGAAAAGCACGTAGGGAATGCCCATGTCGGCCCACTCCTTGAAAAACGGTAGCGCCTCCTTGTAGAATATCGGGGCGATCAGCAGGCCGTCGGGATGCTCGCGGCCTACTTCCTTTGCTTTGGCTATAAAAGAAGTGTCGGAATGCGAATTGAATATGAATTTGGTAATGCGAACGCCGTATTGCCGGAGCTCTTTCTCAGCTTTTTCAAGGCCGTTGTGCGGTGCTTCCCAATAGGAGTCAAGGTTGGGGTCGGGGATAAGGGCTGCGAGGTTGAAAGCCCGCTGTGATTTCAGGGATTGGGCAATCAGATTGGGTTCATAGTTCAACTCCTTAATAATGGCCAGGATTCGCTCACGTACATCGTCGGCAACTCTGCCGCGGTTGTGTAAAACACGATCCACTGTACCTTTGGAGGTCTGTGCCCTTTCCGCTATATCTTTGATTCTGACAATTTTCTTTTTCACTCTCGACTATTATTCAGGGATTTTTTATTTCCATTCAACAAATCTAGCAAGTAATTATGAAGATGGACGAAATAGTGTGTTTCTAGTGAAAGGCCACTATGGCGAACAAAATTTTTCAAATTTTTTTTATAAGAAATTTGAGATTTTAAATGCCGCCCATTAGCTTTACCTGACTAAAAACTACTATTTTTGGTAACTATCGTGTACGAACCCGGTGTTTCTTTTTAAATGCGTGCTCGAACACTTTTTTTCAATATTGTTAGGAAAAACCGTTTTGACAACTAATTTTGTAAATAAGATAAGAAAGAAAATTTTATTCTTTAATATTCCTAACCTTTAACCGTTTCAGGAATTCAATCATTGAAATTCCTCTAATCCTAAACCTAAATGAAGCGTACGGCCTGGTCTGTACGCTTCTTTGCTTTTTAGGCCTGCCGGAATTCGATCGTGACATCGTCGCTGTCGACGTAGGACGAGCAGGTTAATATCCAGCCTTCGGCCAGGTCGCGGTCGGTAAGTACCTCGTTTACGCTCATATGCACTTTCCCGCTCGTACACACGGCCGCGCACGAGGAGCATCGTCCGCCCTTGCAGCTGTATGGCAGCTGTATCCCCTCCGCGAGTGCCGCGTCCAGCACCGTCGAATGCGCCGGCACCAGCAGGCCATATGAAGTACCCTGGAAATGAAGCATAATGCGATGCGGGTTCGAAACGGGGGGAGGCGGGGGCGGAGAAGTGATCACGAAATTCTCCTTGCGGATCTGCGTGCCGGAAAAGCCCATGAAATGCAGCGTGATTTCTGTTGACCGCATCAGCTCGAACGGCCCGCAAATAAAGAAGCGCGCATCCTGTCGCCTGAAACGGATGGATTTCCCTACGAGCTGTTCCAAACGCGTATTGTTAATGCGTCCCTGAATGCCGTTCCAGTCGTCGGTAGGCTGGCTGTGAATATGAATGACATTGAGCCGTTGGGGAAACCGCGCTTGCCATTCGGTAATGTGGTGCCAGAAAAGGGTGTTGCGGACGTTCCGGCTGGCGTAAATCAGCGTAACGTGACTTTCCGTTTCCTGTGAAAGAGTTTGTTTTAGCAGGGAAAAAAGTGGTGTAATGCCGCTGCCTGCGCCGATCAGCACGATATCGCGTGGGCCGTTTTCTTCCTTTTCCAGCACAAACCTGCCCGATGGCGGGAGAACCTTAAAAATATCGCCTGTTTGGACATGATCGATCCACAGGCGGGAGATTTCTCCGTTTGGTACTCTTTTGACGGTTATCGCAGGAAATGCATCCACGCCCGGTGCCGAGCTCATCGAGTAGGAGCGACGTACCTCGTGCCCATGCATATCGATCAGGAAGGTGAGGAACTGGCCTGCCTGGTAGTTGAATTTGCTGCCGTCGATGGTTTCAAAAACGAAGGTTTTGGCGTCGTCGGTTTCGCGGATGACCTCGCGGAGCTTTAATGATATGGTATGGTCTGCCATTTGCCTAACTCGGGGGATTGGATAATAGTAAAGTGCCGTTGGGCCGTTGCTGATTCCACAGCGCCTCGTATTCGGCCAGGAGCGCCCAGCAATGTGCCTCGCACGTCCAGTGCATATGCACGAGCGGGCTCACCGAGAGCCGGTAAAGGAGCGGGTGCTCGTATGCCGTAAGTAACCCTGCTATAAAAAAATGGAAGCCCTTGAAATCCTTTTCAGAAAAACCTTCGACTGGAATGCGTTCCGTTTGCCTGCCCAGTCGCATGAGTGATGTCGACAGCAAAACCTGATCGATGCGGCTACGGGTGCTTTTGAGGAGCGTTTCAGTGTCATTGAGCAGCTGCTGCCGGATAGGACGCAATGCGGGTGGATCAAAGGCTGCAATGAGCCTTGCAACATGGTAAATGATCAGTGGAGTGCGGGGGTACTGGTGTGCGCAGCGGAACGGCGCTCTGATGTACCGACCCGTTTCGATGACCGAACGGATATATTCAAAACTGGCTTCGTCATGCCCGTTGAGCGGCAGTTTATAATGCAGGATGCAATACAGCATATTGCTCAGCACGCTCACATCGAACTCCACATACATATCCTTACCAAACCAGGTAGAATACGCAGGCAGCAGCTTGTATTCGGGATAGGTGTTCCTGATCCGCAGCCTGGTACCATTGGCGTGCAGCGCCAGTTTTTCTTTTAACCAAAACAATTCCTCTTGCGAAGGATCGGTAGTGAGATAGGCAAATGCGGTGTCGTCGATGTCGTCGGGAATACGGAAATGCTCGAAACGGCGAAACCATCGACCGTTCGGGAAATGGCGCGAAGGCTTGGTTTTCCAGAAATTATAGGTTTTTAACCCATCCTTGTTTTGAAAATCGGAGTAGTTGCTGGTTACCTGCTGATGGATCGAGTCGATCTGTTCCTGGCTTGCCGCACTGCAATATTTCCGGATGGACTGGAGGGTGAATGCGGTGATCGCCGAAAAGAACATCGTCGTGTCCGGTCGCCGGTAGCCGATCATGGAATTGGACCTTTCAGCCGGAAACAGACCTTTGGGGAAAAGTGCATTACCGGTCGATTGTAATGCCTCAATGCGGTCTATAAACTTTTCCAACGGTGGCTTCATGCGCCGAAACTAACAAAACCGGTTAAAAAAAGAAACCCTGCCGGTTCGGGACAGGGTTTCCATGAATATGTTCAGGCATTAAACGCCTTCTGCAACTACTTCTTTTACGTCGGGTACCATGCGGGTCAGCAGGTTTTCGATACCGGCCTTCAATGTCAATGTCGACGACGGGCAGCCGCTGCAAGAACCTTGCAAAAGCACCTTCACCACGCCGGAACCTTCATCGAACGAATGGAAATTGATCGCGCCGCCATCCGATTCTACAGCCGGGCGTACGTATTGATCCAAAGCCGCTTTAATTTTCTGAACCGTATCGGAATCTCTCGAATCGACGATTAATGTGTTCTTATCGATCGTCTTTTGCTCGAACACCGGGTGGTTTTCTTCGAAATAGATCTTGATGAACTGCTTTGTATCACGCAGTACCTCTTCCCAGGCAATATCGTCGCCCTTGGTAATGGTAATAAAGTTGCTCGCGATGAATACGCGCTTCACGTGCGGGAACTGGAACAGGTCGGCGGCAAGCGGAGATACATTACCTTCTTCCATCGCCGCCTCCAGCGAAGGGTAATCAAAGGAAAGCCCGTCTGGTACCAACTCGAAATTCAGGACAAATTTCATCGAGTTGGGGTTGGGGCTCAATTCGGTATATACAAAAATGGGTCGTGACAACATTGGGATGGTCGATAATGATACGGTAAAAAAACTTTCCGGCTTAGAGAACACCGAATGTGCGCTTTTGGTTTGGCAGCGGATGCATTAACCAATAAAAAACCCGTCAAACTGGTGCCTGACGGGTCTCTAAATCTTTCGCGAAAACGTGCGTTGCGTGTTGGATTACGCTTCCGCAGTTGCTTCAACCGCGATCGGTTCGATGTGAACGTAAGATCTGTTTTCACGGGTCTTACGGAACACTACGTTACCATCAACCAATGCGAACAATGTGTGGTCGCGGCCGATGCCTACGTTTTTGCCTGGGTTATGCTTGGTTCCGCGCTGACGAACCAGGATGTTACCTGCTTTTGCCAACTGGCCACCGAATAATTTTACACCTAGACGTTTACTTTCCGATTCACGTCCGTTTTTCGAGCTACCTACACCTTTCTTATGTGCCATGATATCTTATACTTAAATTGTAATTTCCTGATTTGAACTGATTCCGGCTTCCGCCAGGTGAATTAGGCAACGATTTCGTCGATGCTGATTTTGGTCAGATACTGACGGTGACCGTTTTTCACACGGTATCCTTTGCGGCGTTTCTTTTTGAAAACGATCACTTTCTCACCTTTAAGGTGTTCGAGAACAGTTGCTTTTACAGAAGCGCCTGCTACTGTCGGAAGACCTACCTGTACTGTGCCTCCGTTATCAACGAGAAGGACTTTGTCAAATACAAGTGCAGCGTTCACGTCACCTTCAAGCCTATGCGTGAAGATTTCGCGACCCTTTTCAACTTTAAATTGCTGACCTGCGATTTCTACGATTGCGTACATGTTAATAATTATATTAAACCTGGATTCAAAATTTGAGGTGCAAAGATAAAAAGAGAGCGGCAGAATCACAACGCATTAGGTGGAATATTCCTGTTTTTTTAATATCTCGCAACATGGCATGGCCGTGTTCAGGGTAATGCGGTACTTGGTTGTCATGAACCAGGGCTCCCCGGGCATTTGAACTATATGCACCCGATGTGGTTAAAAATGCACAAAAAGTTACCTTTATATGTTTCGGAGGGACTCCCGCGTTTAGACACTGAGCGTTTGGAAATGCATTAACAAAGTTTAACATGCTAGCGCTTTTACTTTTACCTGATATTCGGGTCGAAGAGACAGTAGATTTAGAAAACATGAAAATAAAAGTCAGTCGTTGGGGTTTGATGGTCCTGTTTCTTGCATTGATCGGTCGGTCGACTGGTGCGCGGGCCGTCGAGGGAGGCATGCAGGGGCAGGGGGGATACCAGGTTGGCGATGCCGTATCGAACTTCCGTTTGAAAAATACCGACGGGAATATGGTTTCGCTTTCAGATTTCGCCGGTTCAAAGGGTGTGATCGTGGTTTTTACCAGCAATCACTGCCCGTTTGCAAAGGCTTACGAAGACCGGATCATCGCGCTGAACAGCAAGTTCGCAGGGCTGGGATACCCGGTAATTGCGATCAACCCGAGCGACCCCGGGACGCACCAGGACGATACTTTCGAAAAAATGAAGGAACGTTCTGCCGCCAAGCATTACGGTTATCCTTATCTTGTCGACGATACGCAGCAGGTAGCGCGGAAATTCGGGGCCGGTCGTACGCCGCAGGCATTTGTATTGCAAAAAAACGGCACACAGTTTGCGGTTAGGTACATGGGTATGATCGACGATAACCCGCAGGACGCCTCCGGTGTTACTAAATTGTACGTCGACGAGGCGGTTACCAATCTTGTGGGCGGCAAGCCCGTCGTTACCACCATTACGAAACCGGTTGGCTGCGCCATCAAGTGGAAAAACCAGTGATTTTTGAAGAATTACCCTATGACCAGAATTTTAATACTCCTCCTCGCCGTCGCATTGTTATTCCCGGTAGCCGCCCAGGCGCAGTCTAAAAGCAAAAAATTCTCCAATGAAGGGGAGTTTACCAGCAACTGCGAAGGCCCGGCGGTGGACGAAGACGGAAATGTCTACGCCGTCAATTTCGCCCGGGACGGTACGATTGCACAAATCAGCAAAAAAGGTAATGCGAGTTTTTTCGTGACCTTGCCGAAAGGCAGCACGGGCAACGGCATCCGGTTTGTGGATAAAAATACTTTCTATGTAGCCGATTTTACAGGGCACAACATCCTGAAAGTGGATATGATCACCAGGGACGTTTCCGTTTTCGCCAACGAACCTAAAATGAACCAGCCTAATGACCTCGCGGTAACGGCCTCCGGGCATATTTTCGCTTCCGACCCCAACTGGAAAGAGGGTACCGGGCAAATCTGGCATATCACTCCCGAAGGAAAAGTGAACCTGGCCTTTGGCAATATGGGCACAACCAACGGTATCGACGTAAGCCCCGACGAGAAGAAGTTGTACGTCAACGAAAGCGTGCAGCGGAACGTGTGGGCGTTTGATCTGGCGGCTGATGGGACATTATCCAACAAAAAATTGCTTCATCATTTCGAAGACGGCGGCATGGACGGTATGCGCTGCGATGTGGATGGTAATATTTACATCGCACGTCACGGTAAGGGCGAAGTAGCCGTGCTTTCACCCGAAGGAAAAGTGATCCACACCATTCAGACAATCGGAAAGAAGGTTTCCAATATCTGTTTCGGGGGCAAGAATGGCAAAACCTGTTATATCACTTTGCAGGACCGTGGCTGCCTGGAAACTTTTAAGGCCAAAACCGTTGGCAGGGAATGGGCGATGATGAAAGCATTCGCCGCCCAGAACAAAAAGTGATCTTCCATTTAAAGTAACCTTTCTTTTATTTAAATCCAGTCAGTGTTCTTGGAGTTCTGATTTGTTTTATATTAACTTTGTATTTCAAAGTACTTTAAAAACAAACTTAATCGATGCTGAGAAACCTGGTCAACTATCTGGAGGGCAATTTGAAAGTGGCACTCCTCGCATTTGTTTCTGCCGCTGCAATGGCATTATTATCTGTCAGGATTGTCCTGGAAAACTGGAATTTCATTTTTTTGGCCTGGAACCTGTTTCTCGCTTGGGTACCGCTGGTTTTCATCAAATGGGTTTGGGAAATGGAGAAGCGCCAGCCGGCGCCGTTCGGTATTTTAATGATCTATTTAGCGGTTTGGCTGCTATTTTTCCCTAATGCACCGTACATCATCACGGATTTGAAACACCTTCGTTTTGTGCCTGAAAATATGATCTGGTACGACGCGTTGATGATCTTCACATTTTCGCTGGCGGGTTTTATGACCGGCCTTTACAGCATCCGCATTGTCCACCGCATTATTGCCCGGCGCTGGAACGAGCGACTGGCTTGGTTTGCCATCTTGAATTCAATGATTCTGAGTGGGTTCGGTATCTTCCTAGGCCGCTATGGCCGTTGGAACAGCTGGGACATCGTCACACAGCCGGGCGCGCTCGCAAGGGGCATTTACCACAGCATGAGAGACCCGCTGGCTATCAAACACACCATTACGTTTTCGTTCGTGCTCATGTTGTTGTACTTTGCGTTCCACATTTTTGCCGAATTGAAACAAAATGAACGGACCCATCGATATTCTTAAAGCCGTCCGAAGCTTCCGTTACGCAGGTGCGGGGATTTATAGTCTTTTCCGATACGAAAACAATGCGCGTATCCACCTGATAGCCTGTGTTGTGGTAGCTATTGCAGGCGTTTTTTTTAACATATCGGCTACCGAATGGTGCATTATAGTGATCCAGATTGCGCTGGTGTGGGCAGCGGAGGCGTTTAATACCGCTATCGAAAAGTTGGCCGACCTTGTTTCGGCCGATTATCACCCGGTCATTAAGGTAGTGAAGGATACGGCCGCCGCCGGCGTGTTGCTGCTCGCCATATCCGCGGTAATCGTGGGGGCGATCGTTTTCATCCCCAAAATCCTGCTGCTTTTTTAGCGCCACATCTGACCACACTTGACTATTTCTGACAATCACTGACTGATATTACATTTATCACGCTTATGAACCCGAATCAGGATTCTTTGCATACTTTGAACGAGATCCGCGATTTGATGGAGCGTTCGTCCAAATTTCTTTCACTCAGCGGGTTGAGCGGGGTTTTTGCAGGTATTTTCGCGCTCATTGGCGCGGCAGCCGCCTATATCCGGTTCAAGACCGACTGGCTGGCGGACATTCTGATCCCGCTCGGCACTTACAACGGGTATTCACGTGCCGACGTGATCGAGTTCCTGTTCGTGGATGGTATTTGCGTGCTGGTAACCTCGCTGACCGTCTGCATTGTCCTCACAGTCCGTAAAGGGCGCAAAAGGGGCCTGATACTCTGGAACGGAAGCTCGAAACGGCTCTTGCTGAGTATGTTCATCCCGCTGGCAACAGGAGGCATATTCTGCCTGGCGATGCTGCACTATGGTTTCATCTGGCTGGTTTTTCCGGTAACACTGGCGTTTTACGGCCTGGCGCTGGTGAATGCAAGCAGGTTCACTTATCCGGAAGTGTTTTATATGGGTATTTCCGAAATCGGGATAGGCTGCATCGCATTGTTCCTCACGGGTTACTCGCTGATATTCTGGGCGATCGGTTTCGGTTTGTTGCACATCGTTTATGGCCTTACGATGTACAACCGCTACGAAAGAGAGAAGCTGCCCGGCGGCCAGCTGCCAGGCGGCCAGCTCCCGGGCGGGCAGCTCCCCGGGGGGAAGTCGGGCGTTGCCGTGGTACTGTTATTGCTTGTTACAGGCTCGGTTTGTTCGGCGCAAGTGCGGGTGTCGTCGGACAGCACTGCTTTAAAAGCAAGAAAATGGTACGACAAGGAAACCATTTATTTGAGAAATGGGAATAGTTTTGTCAAAAACAATGTCGTTTACATCGGACAGAAGGCTTTAAGAAATGAATTTATGGTTTCGCCGGCAGGTCTCGGCCTCTATCTGAAATCGAGAAGGACGCGCAGCATTGGCCTGGTCATTTCGCTGGCCGGCTCGGCTGGTTCGGTGATATCGTTGCTTACCGGCAATCGTGATAATCTGAAAACCTTTTTCTGGGTGTCGGTGGGAACGGGCCTGGTGGGTTCGGGATTCACGATGGCCGCCAATAATCAACGCGACCAGGCGGTGTGGATCCGTAACCGTGATGCCATGCTGTTTCTGGAAGCCAATCAATAACGGGGGCGCCCGGCGCTCGACGTCCTCGTAACAAGAACCTGTAATGGAGTGGTTAGAAAAGTTTAATAAAGTATTCGAAAGTAAGATCAGGCTTGGGCTCATGTCCGTGCTCGTGGTAAACGATTCCCTTAGTTTTAATGAATTGAAAGAGCTTTTACAGCTCACCGACGGCAACCTCGCCTCGCATTTAAAGGCTCTCGAGGAAATCAAATACATCGAATTCCAGAAACAATTCAATGGCCGCAAGCCGCTTACCACCTACAAAGCCACCGACGACGGGCATAAGGCTTTCACGGAGCATTTACAGGTTCTGGAGAATATGATCAGGCAGAATTTGTAGTAGGGAAGAAAGGGAGGAAGGACGAAAGGAAAAGAAACGGGGTGCTACTTTTGGTAACACCCCGTTTCTTTTTATTAAACCAACTTTTAGAACTTAACAGGAACCGAGAAACCAACCTTATCCCATTGGAAATCCAGGGCTGTGTCTTTCACGTTGAATGTCAGTTTTTCCTCGGAAGCGGGATAGTTCTTGTTGGGAACCTTCACTTCGAGGACGTTTTTTGCTTTGTGTTCTTCATATTTGTAAGCGCCCCATTGGCCGAGCTGGCTGTTTAGGATAAGGGTCCATTCTTTTTCGTTAGGAACGGCAACAAGCGTGTAAGTTCCCGCTTTTACAGCCTTGCCGCCGAATGTGGCGTCTTTCTTGAAAGTGATTTCAGTAGCCTGGTCAGCTCCGATGCGCCATGGTTTGCCATAGGGTTCGAGGCTGCCGCTTCCGGCTTTTCCAAACAGAACGCGACCTTTTTTGGAAGGCTGGCCGTAGGTGATGCTCATATTTTTACCGTCGGTGGTAACATGGGGGCTTTGTGCGGATGCCCAGGTGAATGCGATCAGGGTGAGGAAAAGCGATAACAAAGTGGTTTTCATAAGGCTTGTCAATTTTGGTAATGGATTGGTGGTTTAAGAAATACAAAGCGGCAATTAAGGCATTCGAAAGTTGCGAATCAAGCGGCTTGTAGCCAAAACCGGCGGATTAGCTACTCCGTTAACAGAGATTAACATTTGCAGTGTCTGAAAGGTGTTTTTTGTGATTTCAGATTATATTTGAATAATGACTTCTGAAACAAACCCATCCGTTAGAACCCGTTTTTTCGATACCAAGATCGAATTCCTGAAAGGCGTAGGGCCGCAAAAAGCCGCATTACTCAATCAGGAGCTGAATATCTTTACCTTCGGCGACCTTATCCAGCATTATCCTTTCCGGCACGAGGACCGCAGTGTTTTCCACAAACTCAGTGAGCTGAACGAACAAATGTCTGCGGCACAGGTGAAAGGGCGTTTGCGCGAGTTTGTAGTAATCGGGGAGGGGAACAAGAAAAGGCTCGTAGGCCAGTTCCAGGATGGAACGGGCTATTTGGAACTCGTATGGTTCCAGAGTATTTCCTGGTATGAAAAGTGGTTGAAACGCGGCGGGGAATATATTGTTTACGGAAACCCCGTGCTCTTCGGCGGAAAGTGGAGCATTACCCATCCGGAGATAGAGGTACTGACCCAGGAAAACGCGACGGCAGGCTATTGGCAACCCATTTATCCCCTTACTGAAAAGCTGCGCAAGAAGTTTCTCGACAGTAAAGCGATCAGCAAAATGGTGCGGAGCCTGCTCGAAATCTCGCATACGCACATACGTGAGACATTGCCTGAGCCGCTTACCCAGAAATACCGCCTGATTTCCAAAGCACAGGCTCTATGGCATTTCCATATACCACAGGATGCCAGGACACTGCATCAGGCGCAACGGCGCTTGAAATTCGAGGAGCTGTTTTACAACCAGTTCCGGCTGATCAAGAACAAGCTGCTGCACAAAACAGAGTATCCGGGGCTGGTATTTGATAAAACGTTACTGGTAAAGGAGTTTTACGAACAGCATTTGCCTTTCAAGCTCACAGGCGCACAGATACGCGTGCTACACGAGATCCACGAAGACCTTAAAACCGGTAAGCAAATGAACCGCCTGCTGCAAGGCGACGTGGGTTCGGGAAAGACGATCGTGGCGTTCATTACCATGCTTTTTGCATTGGATAACGACGCGCAGGCCTGCCTGATGGCCCCCACTGAAATTCTGACCGACCAGCATTACCAGGGCCTTAAAAAGTTTGCGGACCTGCTCGGCGTTAACATCGCGAAACTCACCGGCTCGACCAAAAAGAAGGAGCGGGAAATCATTCACCGCGAATTGCTGAATGGTACTTTGCACATCATTGTGGGTACGCACGCGTTGATCGAAGATGCCGTGCAGTTCAAGAACCTCGGGCTTTGTATTATTGATGAACAACATCGCTTCGGCGTAGCTCAACGTGCGAAACTTTGGGCTAAAAACAAGCATATTAACCCCCATATGCTCGTGATGACGGCCACGCCCATTCCGCGCACGCTCGCGATGACATTGTACGGCGATCTCGATATTTCGGCTATCAACGAGCTTCCCGCCGGCCGGAAGCCCATTAAAACGGTTCACAGGTTCGATAAGCACCGGTTGTCGGTATTTGGGTTCCTGAAAGAGGAAATCGCAAAGGGGCGGCAGGTTTACATGGTGTACCCGCTGATCGAAGAATCCGAGAAGATGGACTTGAAAGATCTGATGGACGGCTACGAAAGTGTTGCAAGGGCGTTTCCAGGCGTACCTTTGAGCATTGTGCACGGTAAAATGCGGTCGCAGGACAAGGATTTCGAGATGGGCCGTTTTGTGCGCGGCGAAACGAAAATCATGGTTGCGACGACGGTAATCGAAGTGGGCGTGAATGTGCCGAACGCATCGGTGATGGTGATCGAGAATGCGGAGCGCTTCGGGTTGTCGCAATTGCACCAGCTGCGCGGCAGGGTAGGGCGCGGCGCAGAGCAGTCGTATTGTATTTTAATGACCGATTACAAGCTCAGCAAAGACACCAAGCTGCGCATTGAGACGATGTGTAATACCAACGACGGTTTTGAAATAGCGGAAGTGGATTTGCAGCTTCGGGGCCCGGGCGATATTTCTGGAACGCAGCAAAGCGGATTGGTAGATCTGCTGGTGGCCAATTTGGCTCAGGACGGGGAGATATTGAAGGCTGCGCGCTTGTCGGCGGAGGAAATCCTGACGTCCGATCCCGATCTGCTCCAGCCGGTTCACCAACCTATCCGCAGCCATCTTGCAAACCTGCGTAAGGAAGAAACCAACTGGAGCCGGATCAGCTGATCAAGGTTTTATTTCACGGATCTCGTTTGCGAATTCGTACGTCTGTGGGCGTGTCACGTGCAATGCTGCACCCAGCGACGTCGCGTACGGCAAATCCGACACGTAAACTTTATGGTTTGGATAATTCCGTGCCAGGAGCCGGGTGAATATTTCGTTGCGGGCGAATCCGCCATCCACATAAATAGCATGCACGTCGTTGATATTCACCAGGTTCAGAGAGACAAACAGCAGCTCTGTCAGCCCTTTTATTAAATGATGATAGGCTGCCTCTGCCGATGCAAATGCGCTGATCTGCCATTCCTGCGTATTCGGTTCGGGGAACGGGCCATTGCCAGTCATGCAGGCGGTGTAGAATTTAGGCGTATCCTGTTTCAGGATTTCATCGTCAAACACTACTTTTTTGTAAAAATCAGGCGCTACCTGGAAGTATTCGGCAATGCGTGCCACCTGGTAATCGTGCTCGCGGCCCATGAACAGGCGAGAAGCGGTAACGCCGCTGCCTTCGGGCGTGAGGTAATTCATGCAGTCGCGTTCGAGCTGGTAGGATGTCAGCGGTTTCGATGCGAATGAGTTGAAATTAATACACCAGGTGCCTGTCGAAAGCAGCACGAATGGCTTTTTAACGGCCATGCGGTAAGGGATCAATGCCGACGAACTGTCGTGCAACCCGAAGCCCGACTGAATACCCTTGTCGCCGTGGCGGTAAATGAACGACGACGACGCCAGTACCGGCGCCAGCTTTTTATGAATACCTTCCTGTTTTACCCACTCGTGGTAATCCCACATTTCGAAGCTCCATAATGCGGTATGGCAGCCCAGCGAAGTGTAGTCGCTCACTTTGCGGCCGGTTAGCAGGTAAAGAATGTATTGCGGTAAATGTAAAGTCGTTGCGATCTGGCTGTAAATCTCCGGCTTGGTATGTTTGAGCCAATAAAGCTGCATACCCGAGTTGAGCATCCCCATGGCCGGTGAGCCGGTTTGCAGCGAAATGCGGGTAGGATCGCCGTAGGTGCTGTAAAATTGCCTTAAAAGATCTTCCGGGAACGGTTTAAGGTACGAATACAGCGGGGTAAGCGGCCGGTTTGCGGCATCCAGGTGCACCAGGCTCGCACCATAGCCAGCCACATTCACAGCCTTGATGTCGAATTCCGGGTTGGCCAGAAGTTCGGCCCAGCGGTCCTGCACCCATTTGGTCAACAATTCACAATCTTCGGTAGGGAAGCCGTCTTCGTCAACTGTTTCTGGGAGGGATTCTGAAAACTCATGAACGATATCATACTTTTCGTTGAAAAGTACATACTTCTTATTGGTCCTGCCAATATCAAAAACCGCTGTTACTTTCATTACTGGAATATCACTTTTTTACCCGGAAATGTATTTTTTCGGTCAATATAGTGACTTTACGTTAAAACCAATACCCTTATTTATTCTTTTAAAATCTTTGCAAAAAACCACAAAGTGCAGGATACTTTCAGATTGATTTTTCCAGTATCGGGCGGAACACTTTTGTCCATCTTTTGTAACCTTCTTCGTTCATATGCAGGCTGTCGCTCACGAAGATAGCGCCGTCGGGCCGGCCGTTTTTGAGCATTACCGGCCACACATCGATGTAGTGGTGGTTCTTGTCTTTTTTAGTATAATCCTGAATGAGCTTGTTGGCCTTGATCACGTCCTCCCGCTTCGCCCAGCGCGACGGCGAAGGTTTCAACGAGACGCCGTAAATCTGTACTTCGGGCTGCTTCTCACGGATCTTTTGCACGAGCGTCACGTATGCATCGCGCACCTGCTCGGGCGACTTCGGTTTTTTGCCAAACATATCATTCTCGCAATAGATCACGACAGTCTTTGGCTTGTATTTGGAAATCGTACGGTCAGAATAATAGATGACTTCGGGTAATGTAGAGCCCCCGAAACCCCGGTTGATGATAGGGAGCGGCGCGAGGTCTTTGTCGGCATTCTGCCATTTGGTAAATGAAGAGCTGCCTGTGAAAACTATTCCACCAGGTGCGGGCATATTTTCAGCATCCTTTTTCTCGAATTCCTTAATGGCGTTTTCCGAACGGGTTACCTCGTAGTCGGGTTCCCAGGGGCCGGCGAGGTTTGTATTTTGTGGTTTATGGCAGGCGCTGAATGCGGCGATCAGGACAATGAGAAAGTGTTTTTTCATTACAAATAAAAAGTGGATATGGTTTTTAAAGCCATATCCACCGGGTTTTTAATGTGTACAAGGGAATTATATTCGATTATTTCATACCATAGAAATAGCGGAAACCGAGCCCGATGGAGCCTGACGAGAGCTGCGGCGAAAAGCTGTAAGCAAACCCGCGCGTATTTGTCTGCGGATACTGTCCGTCAGGGAGTGGGGTGGCTGTCTTGCCGAACCCGTAGGAGAGATAGAGCGGGTTTGAAAATGCGAAACTGCCGTAAATGGCCCATTTGGGCGCAAGACGCCATGCAATACCCGCGCTTATATCGAAACCCAGCAAAAAGGAGTTGTCTTGCGTTTCCCTGGTGATCCTGTCATTGGTGATTTCGAAAGTATTTCTGAACGTGTAGCCTAAACCTACGTCAGGACGGACATACAATGCAAACTTGTCGTTCAGCGGCTTGTAAAACTCCCAAAACCGTTCGACCCCGAAGCTCAGGGTTTGAAGCGGTTTCGGATCGATATTGAAATTTTCCAGCTTCTGGAAGCTCAGGCTATGGTTAAGCCCCCAGCCGGTGGCCATCGTGTTGCTCTTGAACTTACCCGTCGATACGTTGATCGTGTGGTTGTATCGCTTGTAATGGCTATCAATATCTTTTGCTTTGCTGTCATACAGATTCAGGTAGAATGAGCCCGATATGAATTTCTCTCCTTCCTTGAACTGTGCGAGGGCAAGCGATTGCGCCATCGCAAAAGCGGCGGTTAGCAGGATGGCGGTTAGATTTTTCATGGCTGGTCAGTTTTTAGTTTGAAGGTGCCGTGCTATGCGGAACGAAAAATAGGAAGGAAACCCCGTATCAAACCCGGAGTCAACATTGAATTGCCGTCCGTGATCTTCGGGAAAGGGCATGTAGTTGAAATTGAGCGAAAGGAAATTTGTATAAGCCTCCACCGACCATTTTTTGTTCGGGAATGTGTAAACCACACCTGGCTTGACCGCCAGCCCATATTGCCAGATGTCACTCTTGTCGGTTACGGTGGTAATATCCTCGCTTTTTGATTTCCACCAGGAATAATTGGGCGCAAGCTCTCCGTGGATAAATAATGCCCACCTGTCTCCCAGGCTGTAATACCGTCGGATAAATGGTAGCAATTGCAGCGATTGGCTAAGCGTACTGTTTTTATAACCGGATGGCTCGTAGATGGTTTTCTCCTGCTGTATGCTATACCTCAATCCGACGCCAAGCATGACTTTATCGGAAACAAACCAGCCAAGCTGGGCCTCGGGGGAGATAATCGGCTTGCGGATTTTACTCACATTGTCCTTGTCGAATTTGTCCTGGTTACGATGCAATGTGCCGTTGAAACTAATCGTACCACCCCAGTATTTCGTGCCTTTTTGCAACTGTGCCTTGGCGTGCCCGGCTAGCGACAACATCCCCGGCAGTAACAATAGAAAAAGTTTTTTCATGGTCCATTAAATTAGTTGTACCACCAATTTACAAACCATAATGTAACCACCTAATTATTTAAATTTATTTAACAAAAGAAGCAGCCAATGCGCCTGGCTGCCTCTAAGAATTACCGATACCAAATTTAACCTAACAGTCTTTGGGGCTGTAAGCTCTAAGCCTTAGGCTACAAGCCGGAAACCCTTTATAATGTCATAACTAATATCCTCATCACCTACCTTACAGCTTATAGCTTACGGCTTACAGCTTATAGCTTATAGCTTATAGCTTAAAGCCTACCGCCTAAAACACCCCCTGCCAGTTGCCCTGACGGTAGTATTGTAACAATCTCTGTTGCATCAGGTAGTCATATTTTGCCTGAATCGCGATGCCTTGTGCCTGGGCGAGTTTCGCTTTGGAAAGGGTGTATTCAAAAATGCTGGCTACACCCGCGTTGAATTTACTTTCGACCACCGCGAATGCGGCTCCCAGCGATTCTACCTGTCCTTCTGCCGCTGCATGTTTATCAGACATTGCGTTCAGGTTCAATACAGCCGTTTCAATGGCCTGGCGAAGTTGCTGGTTGGTAATGTCGAGTGTGTTTTGTGCCTGGCGCTCCTGTACTTTGGCCAGTTCCACGCGCGGCCGGGTTACCCAGCGGCCCATGATCGGGATGTTCAGGCCGAGGTTCAAGTAACCATTCCGCGTCGCATTCAATTGCTTGAAATAGTCGAGGTTATTGTTTGTCGAAGCGTAGAATGCCCGCACGTTGGTACTAAGGTTCAGCGACGGGAAATTTAATGCCTTGATCGACTTAACGAGGTATTTGTAGCTCTGGCGGCTGAGTTCGGCGCTACGGATTTCGGGGAACGACTTGGCGGCATTCTCATATAATTCCGCCGCGCTGGCTGCCGCCGGGGCGACGGTTTCCTTCGGTAGGAGCGGCTCGAATTCAATATTGTCGTCGGGTGTGATGTTCATCCGCTGAAACAATGCGAGGCGCGCCGTGCGATAATTGCTGAGCGCAGTTACCTGCAAGAATTTATCGTTCGCAAGCTGGGCTTTGATCTCCGCCAGCAGGTTGTTTCCGGCAGTTCCGGCCTCTACCTGTTTCTGCACCTTATCCACTTGCTGCTGCGAGGAGGCTACCTGCTGATCGGCTGCTTCGAGCAATGCTTTCGTCGCAAGGACATTTACATAGCCCTGCATGAGCAGAATCGTCTGTGCATTCAGTACGGCGGTCCGGTTTTCCATGGCCGACTCTTTGAGTAACGTTCCCTGGCGCGTCTGGTTTTGCAGTTTTCCGCCCTGAAAAACGGGCATTTGAAAACCGGTACTGATCGAATTGTAGCTATAAAGCTGATCTATATACGCATTGGTGTATTGGTCGATACTCCGGCCGAGATTAAGGCTTTGGTCCGCGGTGATATAGATCTGCGGGAAAATCTGTGACTTTGTCTGCCGCAGCTGCGCCTGAGCAGCTTCTGCCTGCAACGTGCCCTGCTGGTAAATGAGGTTGTTTTTTGCCAGCAGGTCGACGCACTCGGCCAGGCCCAGTTTGGTTTGTGCCTGCCCAAGTAAAGGCAGGAGGCAGAAAAGTAAAGTAAAACGTTTCATGGCTAATAGATTGAGTTAGGTCAGGCCAGCCATCCGTCCTTCAACCGTACGATCCGGTTGCCGTAACCCGCATTTGTCTCCGAGTGGGTTACCTGAACGATGGTGACTTTATCTTCCTGGTTAAGTTTCTGAAATAATTCCATGATCTCGATCGCCTGCTCCGAATGCAGGTTGCCGGTCGGTTCGTCGGCGAAAATCACTTTCGGATTGTGCACGATCGCACGGGCTACGCCTACAAGCTGCTGCTGGCCGCCCGAAAGCTGGTGCGGGAACAGGTCTTTTTTCGCAACCATATTGAATCGGTCGAGCAGTTCCGCGACGCGGCTTTTACGCTCCGACGACGGGGTACCCTTGTACAAAAGCGGTGTCTCGATGTTTTCATAAACCGTCAGTTCGTCGATCAGGTGATAGGCCTGGAACACAAAACCAATGTGGTGACGGTGCAATTCGGTGCGTTTCTTTTCGGACAATTTCTGAACCGGTTCGTCGAGGAAAAGATACTCGCCTTCGGAGGGTTCTTCAAGCAAACCAAGTATATGTAACAGGGTGGATTTACCGGAGCCCGACGGACCCATGATCGATATAAATTCACCTTCTTTAATATTCAAATCAATGTGGCGCAACACGTAGGTTTTGCCGAAGCCTGCCGGGTAATATTTGGATATCTTTTCTAACTGGATCATAAAAATTGGATGTTTGAGATTTGGTATGTAATTACGGACAACCTGTTTTAAAAACAAATGCTTACATCCGCCTCTCTTATGCCAGTCCTATTTTAAAAAGCCTTGCCAGAAGAGTAATCCATTGATTTTCATATTGTTTTGAATTGATGGGGGCATGCGTGCGTCCGATACCGTACAAAATGTGTACGCAATCGGACGCGTGCAGTACGGCCGGATGACCGGCCGAAAAGGTGCCTATTCTGATCGTAAAACCTTTACGGGATCGGTTGCGGCAGCCCGGAATGCCTGGGCGGATACCGTAACCAATGCCAGCACCAGCGCCACGGCTCCTGAGCATGCATACACCCACCAGGGCAAGCCGGCGTGGTAGGCAAAGTGATCGAGCCAGGAATACATCAGGTAATGCCCGGCAATGGATGCGATGAGGATGGCGATGAAAATGATCCGGATGAAGTTTTTGGAAAAACCCAAGGCAATGTCGTAGCCCGTAGCACCCAGAACGACCCTAATGCCTGTCTCGCGCCTGCGCTGCGCGATGGCGAGGTGTGCGAGGCCGAACAACCCGAGGCAGCAAATAAGTGCCGCAACGATTGCCGCTATCGTGATAATCTGTTGCCAGCGCAGCTCCGACGCGTACGCGCTGGCGTTGGCGTCGTGCAGGAGTGTGTATTCGAAAACGGCATCGGGAAGTACCTTTTTGAATGTCTTTTCAAGCTTTCCAATCGCATAATGTTCGCTGTCCTGGTTGATCTTAATCCATAACTCTCCGCCGCCGTAACGCGTGCTCATCGGCATGATCATCGGCCCGATACGTTCTTTGAGGGAATTGAAATGGAAGTCGCCGACTACGCCGAGGATGGTCAGGCCGTGCTTGCCGAAATAGTCGTCGGGTATCAATGTCTTACCGATCGGCTCGGTAATGCCCGCTTTTTTGACAAAGGCTTCATTCACCAGCACACCGAAGGTTTCGTCGGACGCAAACGAAGAGGAGAAGTTGCGACCCTGAATAAGTTTCATTTCCAGCATCGGAAGATAATCTGAATCTACCGTACGCACATTTGTGAGAAACTTTTGCCCCTTCACCACTACATCACGTGTCCCAAATTCGCCGGCAAGGGAAACTGCCCGGAAGGCAGGGTCACCCGCCAGCTCGTTTTGAAAGCGGTTGTGGATCTGGTGTACATCCCTCGCACCCTGAATGGCTACTTTAACGATCTGATCGGGGTTGTAACCGAGGTTTTTGGACCGTATAAAATGCATTTGCCTGTAAAATACCAAACTCGCAATGCCCAGCAGGATCGCCATCGCAAACTGGAAGACCATCAGGACGTTACCCGTGCGATTTTTGCCTGCAAGCCTGATTTTCGAATAGAGTGTTTCCACCGGGCTCAATCTTGAAACCAGCCAGGCAGGGTACAGCGCGGCACAGGCGATGTTGATCAGGAATATCCCGGCAACCGAAGCCAGTAAACCGGCATTCCAAAGTGAGCTAAGGCGTATTGTCTTTTGCGACAAATGGTTGAATGCAGGCATCAGCAGGAATACCAGCAACAATGCCATAATCATTGACACGGCGATTAACAGCGCTGATTCTCCCAGAAATTGTACGATAATCGCCCGCCTGCCGCTGCCGGTCGCTTTTCGGATGCCCACTTCTTTCGCGCGCCTCATCGATGAAGCGATGTGGATGTTGATGAAATTAATGCTGGCCATGAGTAGTATGAACCCGGCCATACCCGCAAAAATGTAGGAGTAAAGTGACTTGCTGCTATTGACGATGCCGGACTCGCCGTTCTGGTTGGGTAATTCCTGCCCATTCAGGTGAATGTCGGTCATTTTTTGCAAGCCGTAGGTGATGGCGGAAGCTTCGGGATGGTCTTTGCGCTGGGTTTGAGATAATGTGCCTGCAATGCGGTTGAACTTCCGGACTACCTCGCCGGGCCGGGCGTCGGGGCGCAGGACGACGAATGTTCCCAGGTAGGCGTTCAGCCAGCTCGTATCGTCGAAAGATACCTTCATGAACGCGAAAGGAAATAGGATATCGAACTGAACCGAAGAGTTGGCAGGCGGATCTTCGGCTACGCCTGTAATAACCAGGGGTTTCCCGAGCCGCATGGCGGAAGGATCGGCGTCCATTTGCAGCAGCTCACCGGTCACGTCCGTGCGGTTGAAGAGTTTCAGGGCCGTGCGCCGTGTGATAACCACCGAATTGACGTTCTGCAACGCGGTATGGGCATCGCCATGCAGCAAAGGGAACGTAAAGACGTCAAAAAACGAAGCATCCACAAAGAGCAGTTGCAATTTGAACGCATTATGCCCGTGGCGCACATCGCCGTAGATGTCCCCGCCCATGACGCGCGCGTAATGCGCGATCTCGGGCATGCGCGCCTGAAAAGCCGGTCCCTGTACCTGCCCGGTGCCACCGGTACTGATAACCTCGCCGCGCTCCTGGTAGGTGCTGGTAATGCGGTAAAGATTCGGGTTATTCCGGTGAAAGCGATCGAAACTACCTTCGTCGCTGATATATAGGGCTGCGAAAAGCATACCGGCAGTACCAACAGCCAGTCCGATCATATTGATCACCGCATACAGCCGTCCCTGCCAGAGCTGACGCGCTGCGATTTTAAGAAAGGTTTTGAACATGGATTTTGTCAGGAATGGACCTCCATTTTGTAGCCTACACCGTGAATGGCGGTGATTTTGACTTGTGGATCGGCAGCCAACATTTTGCGGAGGCGTGAAACAAATACATCGACGCTCCGGCCGACAGTGACGCCTTCATCTTCCCAAACTGATTTCAGGATGGCATCCCGTTCGAGCACATGGTTGACGTTTCTGGCGAACAAGGCTAGCAGCTTGGCCTCGCGGAAAGTCAGCGTTTGAGTGGTTGCGCTGTTATGGAGCGTTTGGTTGGCGGTATCCAGCCACGAATTGCCGAAAGTCACCCGGGAAAGCGGGACGGAGGTTTCTTGCGGCCCGTTTCCCGACTGTTTTTTATGCCGCGACCTATTCCAGGCAATAAAGCCGAGCCCGGCCAATGTGCCGCCGGCCGAAATCAGTAGCCAGGTATTGCCGGCAGCTTTGGGTTTCGGTGCCTCGGGTGTGAAGCGGATTTGCAGCGTATAGCATCCTTCATCCCGCGAACGGCCCCTGCACGGAACTCCCCCGGGCTGTTTCAGGTCGAAGAACTGGTAACCGAGCTTTACTTCACTGGTTTTACAGTCCAATACAGCGACGCTGTACGGGCGATCGATATGGTAGGCGTCGAATGACCGCTGTAAAGTTTCAGGTAGCTTGTCATAATCGAACATCCGCTCCATTTGTACCGAAAAAGTGTTGGCGTCCGATTGCTTTACCGGCGGAATCACCGACAGCGAATCGCCATTGGCCCGAAGCAGGAGGTGAACAGTGCGCCTGAGGGACAGGTTGACATTTTCAGAGAAGCGAACTGCGTCGCTATTGGCCACAGCAATGCCCGACAGCCCGGTGCATAAGCCGGCCAGCAACACAAATCCTCTGAAGACAACTTTCATGCAATCCATTATACAGCCGGGAACCAATGATCAAATTTAATGAATTTCAGCATCTGTCCTTTTTCTGGTTCAAAACATAAAACCATTGGAATTGTGGTACGATCTGCGAGCTTTTAATGGTAATCACTTTTTGGGCCGCTTTATCAGGGGAACCCACAGGATCGATCACCAGCTGATCGCCGGCCTGTGCGAATTTCAGTATTTCGGCGACCTCGTAATACATGACCGCGTGGTTATGCGCATAGGCTTCAGCGTCCACGATCTTGCCGCCGCGTCTCAGGTAAATCAGAAATGGAACGGGTGTTTGTTGCTTCGATGCCGGGCCGCTCTTTACGAGCATCAGCACACCACGGGTAACATGGGCGAACTGTTCGGAGGTAACCACCTTGCCGTTTACCAGCATTGGATTGTTATCAGGTAGGCCTGCCGGTTTAGGTAATGCAACCGACGCTTGCAATGAGCATAGCAGGATCATGGCAGGGATCATTTTAATGGCTTTAATATTCATACAGGCTTTGTTTTTAGAGTGAAACAGCGACTTTGCCAAAAGTACCGACGCGATCCAGATCCACGAACTAATGCCTGTAAAACATTGTAAACAAAATGTAAAACATGTAACACCAAGGCACTCGCTTGAAAACAGTAGCATCCAACGATCCGTACGCAGCGCTCCGCTATTCTGATTTCCGGTTCTTTGTATCCAATTCTTTTCTTTTTTCTGCCACAATCCGTGTTCAGGAAGTGATCGTGGGCTATGAACTCTACAAAACCACGCACGATCCGCTCGCATTAGGGCTGGTTGGGTTGGCGGAGGCGATCCCGTTCATTATCACGTCGCTGTTTGGAGGGTATGTGGCCGACCAGAAGAACAAAATCACGATCATGCACATTAGCCTCGTGGTGATTTTGCTAGGCTCGGGGGTATTATACACGGCTTTCCAGCCCGGCGTGTACAATAGGCTTGCGGAATGGCAGCACCTGGCGGTGATTTATGGTGTTTTTGGGTTGATTGGCTTTGCAAAAGGCTTTTACTCACCGGCGGCAAGCTCGCTGAAGCCTTTCCTCGTACCACGGATGATTTACCATAACTCATCTACGTGGAGCAGTTCTTTTTCGCAGGCGGGCGCTATTATCGGCCCGGCTGCCGCAGGTTTCCTTTACGCCTATCTGGGACTCACCAATACATTGCTGATCGTTATAGTCAACTTTCTGATCTGCTGGGTTTTGCTGGGTATGGTTAAAACCCGTCCCGAGTTTCCGAAAATTGTGACGCCGATTATGGAGAGCCTCAAAGAGGGTTTTAAATTCGTTTTCAGAACGCGCATTGTGTTGTATGCCATGACCTTAGACTTGTTTTCAGTGCTTTTCGGAGGCGTGATCGCATTGCTGCCCATTTTTGCTGAGGACATCCTGAAAGTTGGCCCGGAAGGACTGGGGTTACTGCGCGCGGCGCCTTCCATAGGTTCCATGCTAACCATGTTTGCCATGGCCTATTTCCCCCCAACACACAACGCCTGGCGAAACATGCTGGTTGCTGTGGCAGGGTTCGGTGTCTTCACGCTGGTCTTTGCCGCCTCTACCAGCTTTTTGCTTTCCTGTGCGGCCCTGTTTGCAACCGGTGTTTTTGATAGTGTAAGCGTTATCATACGCCAGACGATCCTTCAAATCTATCCGCCCGACGAAATGCGCGGTCGCGTGGCTGCGGTCAACGGCATATTTGTGAGCTCGTCCAACGAACTCGGCGCCTTCGAATCCGGCGTAATGGCCAAGGCGTTTGGTACTGTTCCGTCCGTCATGATGGGAGGTGTATTGACGCTCATCGTCGTCACCTGGGTGTATTTGCGCTCAAAGGATTTGTTTTCGGTGAAGTTGAGTTAGCACCTACACGCTGGCGAATCCGCAGTAAATGGTTATTTTTGTATGTCAACGCATTGAATATGTATATCTACAAAAATATAATCACGCTGGAACCTGGGAAAAGAGGCGGTAAGCCTTGTATCAGGGGGATGCGCATTACAGTCGAGGATGTTTTGCGTTGGCTGGCATCCGGAATGTCGTTTGAAGATATCTTGTTTGACTTTCCCGAACTGACCCGGGAGGACATTTCAGTCGCGCTGGAGTTTTCAGCCGATCAGCAAAAACGGACATTTTTCGATGTAGCTGCATGAAAGTTCTGATCGATCAGAATATTTCCCAGCGTATTTTGCCTTTGATGGCATTTCAATTTGAAGTTTTAGATCATGTAAGACAGCTCGGGCTTACCGATGCCAATGACTATGACATATTCATGTTTGCCCGCGCCAATGGTTATCAAGCCATCATCACTTTGGATGAAGACTTTATCAAACTGATCAGCCAATTCTCACAACCTCCAAAGATTATCCGGATTAGAACCGGAAATTGTTCGACACAGGTGCTTTCAGATTTGTTACGGCGCAAAATAGATGTGATCAGGGAGTTCATTCAAAGCGCAGACTTTGATATTTACGAAGTCTTCAAACCCTGACTAATCACTCTTCAAACTCTTGACGGGGTCCGTGACCGCGGCCTTATACGTTTGCGCGCCTACCAATGCTGTGATCGTTGTTCCAAATATCACGGCAATGCCTGCAAATACCTCCCAGCTTATTTCGATACGGTAAGCATAGTTTTTCAGCCATTGATTGCCAAGCAGGATAGCCAATGGAAATGCGATCAGGATGGCCGCGCCCAGGATTGCCAGAAACTCTTTCAGAAATAACATTACGACGTGCAGGCTGGTTGCTCCCAGCACTTTACGAATTCCCACTTCGCGTGTCCGGCGGGCTACATTAAGCGAAACCATACCCAGAATGCCCAACAGCACGATGATCACGGAAAGGATCGTGGCGGCGCTGGACGCTTTTTTTAGCTGAATTTCAGACTGATATAGTTTTTGCAGGGTGTCATCCATGAATACGTATTCAAACGGGGCATCGGGCATCAGCACCCGCCATTTTTTCTGGATGGCGGCCATAGAGCTGCCAATGTTGCCCGGGTTGAGACGGATGCTCAGGTAACGGTAGAAATTGGTGCCGCGAACATCAGCAAATACCAGCGGCTTGATGGCCTGGTGCATGGATCCGAAATGGAAATCCTGCGCTACACCCACGATAGTCAATGGATTTGGATAGGAATGTACGCGTACTTGCTGCCCCAGGGCCTCCTGCGCGCTTGCGTACCCGAGCGATTTGACTGCCGTTTCGTTCATGACGATACGGTCGGGCTGGTAGGCGGTGTTCGGAGGTTGGAGAAATTCGCCCGTGATGAGTTTGACATCATACGTTTTGGCATATGCGACATCCGTTCGCAGTAAGGTGGCCGAAACGGCCTCTGTAGAATCCTGGCCGGGCCTGTAGAAGCTACTATTGCCCCCGTTCCCATTCGGAATTTCGTAGGAAAGGCTGATGTGTTTAATCTCTTTGAGACTCGCCAGGCCGTCGCGGACCTGTTCCATTTTGGCTAACCCGCCGGGCGTCCAGTCGCGGGGAACGCCGAGGGTGACGAGTGATTCTTTGTTATACCCCAGATTTTTATTGAAAAAATAATCGACCTGTCGCGCCACAATGCCCGCCCCGGCAAACACAAACAATGCGATGACAAATTGTGCGGCGATGAGCGAGCGTCGGAACAAAACACTGTCCCTAACCGATTTTAGCTTGCCCTTCATTGACTCCACGGAGGGAATCCGCGAAAGTACCAGCGCAGGGTATAAGCCAGCCAATAATCCGACGAGCGTGGCAATCAATACCGGTACAATCAGCGCATAGGGCATCAGCGACCCGAGGGAAGCCACTTCTTTGCCCAGAATATCACTGAAAACAGGTCGTAACAGCTCGTACATTCCCAGGGAAAGTACCATCGCCAACAATGCCAGCAGGATGGATTCCGCCAGAAACTGCCCGATAAGCTGCCGTTTCAGGCTGCCCAGCACTTTCCGGACGCCGATTTCCTTCAAACGGGAGGATGAACTGCCAATTGAGATATTCACAAAATTGACGATCGCCATCAGTAAGATAAAGAAGGTGATGCCTGAAAGGATCAGGATCATCCTGTTGACGATGCCATTGTTCGCTTCGCGGTAATATTCGGTGAGCGGGGTAAGGTACACTTTGAGGTTGGCTTTGATGGCTTCCGGCGCGTGCGTTGCGAGCTCGTGCGCAATCGGCTTCGCGAGATCGGCTGGGGTAACGCCGTCTCTCAGTTCAATGTAGGTAACCATTGTCGCAAAGTTCCAATTGTCTTCCGAGCCTTTTCGGCCTTCCAGGCTGCTGAAAGGAAAGAAAATCTCCGCCTGGCTGGTAAGCAAATGGGTGACCGAATTGAAAGGAGGGTTCTTCATCACCGCTGTGATCTGGTACTCCTGCTTGCCGCCCAGGAAATTATGCAGAGTGAGCGATTCACCCACGACGTCCGTCCGTCCGAAATACTTCATGGCCTTATTTTCGGTAATGACGATCGAATTGGGCGCATTCAATGCAGTTTTCGCGTGGCCGCGCAGCAGCGGGAAGCCATACATGGCGAGGAGGGTAGAATCGCCCGTCTGCACATCTTCCCTGAAATGCTTGTCGCCCCGCGATACGGCTACCGTAATGGCGTCGTAGCGATAGTAGTTGGCGACCAGATTGGGGTAATCTGTTTTCAATGTTTTTCCCAGCGGCCCGAGGGAGGTAAGGTCCATTCCCATATCAGGGTCGGTCCACTGGCTTCGGACGATGTACTGGTTATGTGCGTTAGCCAAATTGCGGTTGACCTGCCATTCGCCCCGGATGTAGCTTATCATTAAAAAGGCAAACGTCATCCCGACGGTGAGCCCGAGAATGGTAACCAGCGAATAAAACCGGCGTTTCAAAAGGTTCCGCCAAGCGATTTTGAAGTAGTTTTTCAGCATGTTTCAAAACTAACCGTTTTTTAAGCTGCTGAAAATCAGTGTCGCGGTGTTTAACTATTTTTAACACTGGGCAAGCTCCCCACATTCTCCCTTTCTTCCCTTTTACCTTTCCTCCCTTAATCATTCCTCAAAGTCTCTGCCGGATTGGTAGTCGCCGCTTTATAAGTCTGAATGCCGATTGTGAACAGGCCGATTAGCCCGAGGCTGCCGATGCAAGTCAGGAATACGCCGGGGCCGAGGTTGGGGTGGTAGGTAAAAATGTTCAGAAACAGCGACCCAAGTGCATAGCCGATCGGCATCGCGATAATCGCCGCGATCAGGATCAGTCTCACAAATGAGCCGGACAACAGCCGCATGATCTGCGCCGTGCTGGCACCCATTACTTTTCGCACGCCCACTTCTTTCACGCGTCTGGCAGTGGAGTAGGTGACCATTCCCAGCAAGCCCATCGCCGCGATCGTGAACACGACGAAGACCAGCAAATCCGTGATTTTCTGGTCTTCATTTTCCAGATAATCCTCATAGAGTTGTTCTTCATACCAGGAATACACAAAGGATTCATGCGGGTGATATTTTTTCCAGGTTTTGCCTAATGTGGCAGCAAGACGGTCGCGATCGGCTCCCGGGGCTATTTCTAGAGAAAGTACCTTGATTTCCCGCGGATCGTATGCGAGTACCAGCGGCACCACCGGCAGTTCGTAACGCATGAAGCAGAAGTTCTTCACAATCCCCGATACGATCACCCGCGTCTCATTCAGAACGATGGTTTGCCCCACGGCCTCCCTCGGGTTTTTCCACCCGAGCGACTGCGCCGCCTTCTGGTTCAGGACTACAAAATGGACCGTTGTATCGGTAGAAGCAGGCACATTTTCACCTGCAATGAATTGCAGCCGCATATTTTCAATGAAATTGCGGTCGGAGGCGTAGATGTAGGTTTCCACCCGATTCGGAGAGTTTTGTTCTGATAGCGGTGCGAGTTTAGCCTTTCCTGCGCCTTCATTTAAAGTGGCAGAGGTGAGGCCCACGCGTTCTACGCCCGCCTCGCGGCTCATTTCATTGGCCAGGAGTTTGAAGTCGCTGTCGGGCACAAGCGGAATGTTCAGGATGTTCTTCCGGTTGAAATTCTCGTTGTCGTTCGCCATATATTCAAACTGGCTGTTCATAATGCCTGTGCCGGTCATGAAAACCAGTGCGACCACAAACTGGATAACGGTGAGCGTTTTCCGGAAGCCAAATTTGCCGAGGCCGGTAGGAGCCATTTCACCTTTCAGGATTTGGACAGGCTGATAGGACGACAGTATCCGTGCAGGTAAAATACCTGCCAGAAAGCCGGTAAATAGTGTGAAACCGACAAAAACAGCCCAAAGCATACGCGTATCGTTCACCTCCCAGGTCAGCCAGCGTACATGGATATATTCTTGCAAAAGTACCAGCCCGAGGTACCCAAGCACGAAAGCCAGCAATGCTATCACGATGGTTTCGACAAGAAACTGGCTGATCAGCTGAGACTTTTTCGCACCCGCGACCTTACGTACGCCCACCTCACGTGCGCGGCTGAGCGACCGCGTGAGTGTGAGGTTAATGTAGTTAAAACCCGCCAGCACGATAACTATAAGCGGGATGAGTAGGCTGACGCCCATTTTCCAGATCGGCTCCACGGATGGATTGTCCAGCAGCCCTTCCCAATCCGGTGAAATCTCCGACAATGCCTGGCTGCGGAATGAATGCGTTTTGATATCCTTGAAACGGACAGCCTTCTGATTCTCGGCGGACACGCGCGCCAGCGCCTGGTCGAGGTCGGCGCGGGAAGAACCTTTGGTAAGCAGCGCGAAGGTGTAGGTATTGTAACTCAGCCAGTCGTCGGCCTTCATATCGGTTTGCACCAGCGGCAGAGTAGCCATCGACACCACGATATCGGCATTCAAGTGCGTCCGGAATTTTCTGATTGGTTTAAAAACACCGGTAATGGTGAATGTTCCTATTTCCTTGCTTGTGAGGGTTTTGCCTACGGGGTTGGCGTCGCCGAAATACCGTTCCGCCATGTCGTGCGAAAGTACGACCGTCCACGGTTCGGTTGCCGGTTTCCCTTTTTCGAGCGGGAATCCGAAGATTTCAAAATATGCGGGTTCTGCATAAAGTCCGTTGGTGCGGAGTGTTTTAATGCCATTGCTCAGATTTCCGCCGAAGGAACGGTTGATGCGCACCGTCTTTTCGATTACACTTTGCCCATCGCCCAGCTTTTGTCCCAGCGGAAACGGCGTGGAAGCGAGGGAATGCTTTTCGCCGACATTATCAGTGGCATCGGTGAGGATGCGGAATGTGCGTTCGGGGTAGGGATGGAAGGAATCCTTTTCAAAACTGCTCTGCACCTGGATCAGCTGCATAAAACAGAAAGCCATCGCCAGGCCCAGGCCGGTAATGTTAATGAAGGAGAACAGCTTGTGTTTCCAGAGATTACGGATGGCGATTTTCAGATAGTTTTTTAGCATAATGTTTTTGTTTTTGGAAGGAAGGGGAGGAAGAATACTCCCTTTCCTCCATCCTTCCTCTTATTCCGCTCTCAAAGCCTTCACCGGGTTCGTCAATGCCGACTTCAATGCTTGCGAACTCACTGTTACCAGCGCGATGACGATCGCGGCGATGCCTGCCAGGGCAAAGACCCACCAAGATAGCGTTTCACGATATTCGAAGTTTTGCAGCCATTTACTCATGGCGTAGACGGCTATGGGCGTGCCTATCACGATCGCGACGAGTACTAGTTTTACAAAGTCGCGCGAGAGCATGAGTACCACGTCCTGTACGCTGGCGCCGAGTACTTTCCGCACGCCTATTTCCTTGGTCCGCGCCTCCGCGGCGAATGCCGCCAGACCGAACAGTCCCAGGCAGGCGATTAGGACAGCCAGTATAGCAAATGTCAGCAGTACATTGCCCTGGCGTTGTTCCGCCTGGTATTGTTTCGCAAAATTCTCGTCCAGGAACTGAAACTCGGGGCGGGCATCGGCGTCGAATGTCTTGTAAACCTGGTTGATGTAGGCCAGCGCTTCAGGTGTTTTGGCGGCGTTGATGCGGACGTACATATTGTCCTGTTCCGAAGGCGGGGCGAGCTGGATCATCAATGGTTCAATTTTATGCTGCAGAGAATAGATGTGAAAATCGTTGGTTACGCCCACGACGGTCAATTCTTTGACATTACCATCTTTGTCCGCAGGATAGCGCATTTTCTTTCCAACCGGGTTTGCCCAGCCCTGCTTTTTAGCAAGCGCCTCATTCACAAGTACCGAACCGGCCAGGTCGGCGGGGGAGTTGTTGACGAAGTCGCGGCCTTGCAGTAATTTTATCTCCATCGTGCGCAGGTAATCGGCGTCGGCCATGAAGCGCTGCGTCATTTGGGTGGTCGAAGGCATTTCGCCACTGCTTGTCTCGATAAACAATGCGGTAGACCCGATGCTGTTGTTGCCGATCGGATTGCTGGCAGCCGCGGAGCTTTCGATGACCGGGTTTTGTGCCAGTCTCTCCTTCAATGCGCCTACCTGGGTACGCACTTCGTTTTTATCGATATGGAAAGTAAGAACCTGGTCTTTATTAAAGCCCAGATCCTTATGATTGACGTAACGGATTTGCCGGTAGACAATACCTGAGCAGGCAATCATGACCACCGTGGCCGCAAACTGGAACACTACCAGCGATTGGCGGAAGCCCGCCCCGCCCGACTGGCTGCCAAGCTGACCTTTCAACGCGATCACAGGCCGGTATCCGGAGAGCATCAAGGCAGGATACAATCCGCTTAGCAGACCTATCAAAAGCAGGAAAGCGGTCGCAATTCCAACGGTTAGAAGGTTATTGTCTTGAAAATCAATACTTAATGTTTTCTCGGCCAACTGGTTGAAAAACGGCAAGGCGGCTTTTGCCAGTAGGAAGCCTACCAGCCCGGCGAGGATCGTCATCATAAAAGACTCCGTCAGAAACTGACCAATCAATTGAAAACGCTGCGATCCGATGGCCTTGCGCACGCCCACCTCGCGCACGCGTTTGAGCGAGCGGGCCGTGTAGAGGTTCATATAGTTAATGCAGGCGATGATCAGGATCAGCAATGCGATGGCCGAGAAAATATAAACCGTCTTGATATTTCCGTTGGTACCAATCTCGTAATCCAGATGTGAATGCAGGTGGATGGCCGTCAGCGGTTGCAGATTCATGTGGTAATCTGCATTGCCCATTTGTTTTTGCAGGTATTTGGTATAAAAAGTGGGGAACTTGGCTTCGAGCTTCTTCGCGTCGGTGCCTTCCTTTAAAAGCAGATAGGTGTAAATGTCCCCATCTTGCCATCCGCCGGTATAATCTGGTGGAAGCGAGCGCAATGCGCTGAAATTCAGGTGAGAGTTGGCAGGTACGTCGTCGATGACGCCGGTGACCATATTGGGATAATTATTGGAGAAAAAGACGGTTTGTCCCACCGCTTTCGAAGCATCACCGAATATATTGGTTGCAAGTGTTTTGGTCAGGACGATTTTCTGTGGCTCGCGCAGTGCTGTTGCGGGGTTGCCATAGAGAAATGGGTAGGAGAATACATCAAAAACAGAGGCGTCGGTGAAAAAGATATCGTGTGCATCGACCTGCTTCTCGCCGAACCGGATCTTGCCGCCGCCCTCGGCGCTGATGCGTACAGTCTTTTCGATTTCGGGATATTCATTTTGCAATGCTTGTGCGAATGGCGCAGAGGTAGAGGCGAGTTTGAAACTGCCGGTAGCCCATTCGGCTTCCTGTGTAACGCGGAAAACGCGATCGGCTTTAGCGTGGAAACGGTCATAGCTCAGTTCGTCGGCCACATACAGAACCATGAGCCACACGGCGGCGATGCCGATACCGAGTCCCAGGGTATTCAGCCCGCTGAACAACCGCTGATTGCGGAAATTCCTGATCGATATTTTAAGGTAGTTGAATAGCATGGGGAAGCAGGTTTGTTAGTCAGTACTACTAAACAAATAAATTATATGCCAATGCTGTTTTTGGTTGATTATTAATGATTTATGCTGAAAAATGGATGTTTTGATGTTCGCTAACGGACATTCCTGTTCAACGGCGCACGCACGGTGACGGAAAATTAACACCGGAATTCCGTCCGGGGATGAATGTGCAATGCCGTCAAAATCCCTAATTTTGCCAAATTCATGATTTTGATGGATTTAATAGTCTTTTTTCTTATTGATTTTTAAACAAATAGAATGAGCCAGGCACCTGCTACCTCTTTGCAAGACATTGTTGGGCACGCGAAGGAATACGGTTTTGTATTCCCTTCTTCCGAAATATATGATGGATTACAAGCCGTTTACGATTATGGTCAGAACGGCGTCGAATTGAAAAATAATCTCAAAGCCGCCTGGTGGAAGGCTATGACGCAGCTGAACGACAACATCGTTGGTATCGATGCCGCGATTTTCATGCACCCGCTCACTTGGAAGGCATCGGGGCACGTCGATGGCTTCAACGATCCGATGATCGACAACAAGGATTCCAAAAAACGCTACCGCGCCGACCAGCTACTGGAAGGCAAGGCAGAACAATATGAAAAGGACGGCCAGCCTGAAAAAGCGAAAGCATTGCTCGCTGAAATGGGCCGTTTGCTCAGCGCCGAAGACCTTACCGGCGTTCGTGAGCTGATCATTGCGGAGGGTATAAAATGTGCGGTATCCGGCACGACCAACTGGACGGAGGTGCGCCAGTTCAACCTGATGTTCAGCACGCAGGTAGGATCGGTAGCCGAGGAGGCCAGTATGATTTACCTCCGCCCGGAAACCGCGCAGGGAATTTTCGTGAACTTCCTGAATGTGCAGAAAAGCGGCCGGATGAAGGTTCCTTTCGGTATCGCACAGATCGGTAAAGCTTTCCGTAACGAAATCGTGGCGCGCCAGTTCATATTCCGCATGCGCGAGTTCGAACAAATGGAAATGCAATTCTTCGTACGCCCTGGTACCGAGGAGGAGTGGTATGACAAATGGAAAGAGGCACGGATGAAGTTCCACAAGGCGATCGGTCTGCCTGCGGAGAAGCTGAAATACCACGACCACGAAAAGCTGGCGCATTACGCGAAAGCGGCCGTTGATATCGAGTTTGAATTCCCGTTCGGTTTCCGTGAGATCGAGGGTATCCACTCCCGTTCCGATTTCGATTTGCGCAACCATCAGGAGCTTTCGAAGAAAAAACAACAATACTTCGACGCCGACCTCGACGAGAATGGCAAACCTTACGGTAACTACATTCCTTACGTGGTTGAGACATCGGTTGGAGCCGACCGTCTTTTCCTGGCTACATTCTGCAATGCTTATACGGTAGAATCGGTGGGCGAAGGCGAGAGCGCGAAAGAGCGGACTTTCCTGAAACTGCACCCGGCACTGGCACCATTCAAGGCGGCTGTGTTACCATTGGTTAAAAAAGATGGATTGGCAGAAAAAGCGCAGGCATTGGCTAACTCGCTGAAATCGTCATTCCGCACAGTTTACGACGACAATGCGGCCATCGGTAAGCGTTACACCCGCCAGGACCTGATCGGGACGCCGTTCTGTATCGTCGTGGATTACCAGACGATGGAAGACGATACCGTAACCATCCGCCACCGCGATTCGATGGAGCAGGAGCGTGTTCATATCAGCGAACTGAAAGAAAAGATCGGCTACCAGGTAGCGATCGAGCGCATTCTCGAAGCTATTTAAACAGTTTTAACGATACTGTGAGCGGGACTGTTTTTGTGGCAGTCCCGCTTTTTTATTGCAGTGTCCAACCCATTTGCCTTTCGGTCAATCATCGGGCTGGTAAATCAATATTGGTAGCTATAATGCCGATTTTTTAGTAATTAGGCGGCTTTAAGACACCAACCAGAGGGGAGATGATCAACCAGCTATACGATACTTCGATGAGCCTCCTTACTGATCTGTACCAGCTCACGATGGCCTACGGCTATTGGAAATCCGGCAAAGCAGAGCAGGAGGCGGTCTTTAACCTTTATTTCAGAAAACACCCTTTTCAAGGCGGATTTACGGTCGCTTGCGGGCTTAGCAGCGTAATCGAATACTTGCAGGAATATCGTTTCAATGACGACGACCTGACCTACATCGGTTCGCTCAGGGGTGGCGACGGCAGTAAGCTGTTCGATGAAGGTTTTCTTGATTACCTCCGCAAAATGGAGTTTCAATGCAGCATCGACGCCATTCCTGAAGGTACAGTGGTTTTTCCAAATGAGCCGTTGCTCCGCATTCAGGGGCCGATATTGCAATGCCAGCTACTGGAAACGCCACTGTTGAACCTGATCAATTTCCAGTCGCTGATTGCTACCAAAGCGGCCCGGATGCGGCTGATCGCGAGGGAGGACGCACTACTCGAATTCGGCCTGCGGCGCGCACAGGGGCCCGATGGGGGCGTAACGGCTAGCCGGGCCGCTTACATTGGCGGGTTCGATGCTACCTCCAATGTGCTCGCTGGAAAATTGTACGATATCCCCGTGAAAGGTACGCACGCGCACAGCTGGGTAATGTCTTTCGATAACGAATTGGAGGCTTTCGAAACCTATGCGAAACACATGCCGAATAACGTAACGCTGCTCGTGGATACTTACGATTCACTGAATGGTGTACGGCACGCCGTGGAGGTAGGGAAGCAACTGCGCGCCCATGGTCACGACCTGGCCGGTATCCGCCTCGACTCGGGCGACCTTGCCTACCTGAGTATCGAAGCAAGAAAGATCCTGGACGAAGCAGGCTTCGAAAAAACCAGCATTGTAGCCAGCAACGACCTCGACGAGTACATTATGGACAGTTTGAAGATCCAGGGTGCGAAAATAAATGTGTGGGGGATCGGCACAAAACTCGTCACGGCTTATGACCAGCCCGCATTAGGCGGTGTTTTCAAGCTCGCAGCTATCCGTGGCGATTCGGGCGAATGGGATTACAAACTGAAACTGTCGGAGCAGGCGATTAAGGTGTCTACCCCAGGTATTCAGCAGGTTAGGCGGTTCAGGGATGGGAGCGGGTTTGTTTCGGATATGATATTTAATATCGAAACGCCATTGATCGGGAAGGCCACGATGGTGGACCCTTATGACTTTACTAAAAACAGGTCGTTCGGGGAGTCGGTGCATTATGAGGATTTGCTCGTCCCGGTTTTCGCGCAAGGTAGGCTGATCTACAAACTACCGTCCGTTCATGACACTCGAAAGCGGTTGCAGGAGCAGCTGGCACATTTTTATAAGGGAATTAAACGATTTGTAAACCCGCATACCTATCCGGTAGGGCTTGAAAAGGATTTATTTGAATTAAAAACCAATCTGATTTTTAAACTTCGCGCCGGCAACGAGGCGTGAAATAACTTAGTATGCAAGAGTTAACACATCCGAACAGTGAGATCCTGAAAGATCTGATCAGTTACAAAATGCCATTTGGTAAATACAAGGACCAAGTGATCGCCGACCTTCCGGTGTCCTACCTCGAATGGTTCCATCGCGAAGGTTTCCCGTCGGGCAAGCTGGGTATGTTATTGGGTACCATGCTGGAAATCAAGATGAACGGATTAGAGTTCCTGATCCAGGGTTTGCGGAAGGTGGCATAACATCGTTTTTGGTACAGGTACGACGCGCACCCGGGGCTATGCTCCGGGTGCGCGCGTATACGGGTTATCCCGCTTGACGAAAATGAACTCCGCGGGTATTCTACAAGGTGTGACCTTTTCAGATTCTCACGTATAAAGGGATAATAAGTATTGATTCACTATTCATCCCGTACGTCAATGTCTTACGTAAAGATTTGGATACACGCTGTCTGGGGGACCAAACGCAGACGGCCCGTTTTACAACCGCCAATCCTGGCGCAACTTTGTCGGCATATCCGCGAAAATGCCAAAAGCAAAGAAATACATGTCGACCGGATCAATGGTCATCACGATCATATCCATGTGCTGATGCTGCTGAAAAGTGAGTATGGCATATCCAAGCAAATGCAGCTTCTAAAAGGTGAAAGTGCCTTTTGGGCTAACAAAATGAAATTGGTGGGCGGCAATTTCGAATGGGCCGATAAATATTTTGCCGCATCCGTCAGCGAAAGCAGGCTTCCGTTTGTGAGAAGGTATATCGATAATCAGCAGGCCCATCATGAAAAGCGAAGCTTTTTGGAGGAGTTTGGAGCCTTTGCTCGGGGTATCGGATATGATGGTGGGGACTTTGGCTAAAGCCGGTCGCGATGGGGTGCTGTATCCCAAGGCTGAAGCCTTGGGTTGTGGTGGCAGCTCGTTGTGTCCCGGGCCTTGCGCGGTGCTTGGTATGGATGTCAGGGATGGTATGCTCTATCCTGCGCGATGGGGGAGTGTCCCAAGGCTTGGGTTGTGGAATTGGCTTGGTGTCTCTTGGGCCTAGTGTGGTGCTTGGTGTGGATGTCAGGGATTGGTATACTATGTCTTGCGCGTGGGTGCTGCGTCCCAAGGCTAAAGCCTTGGGTTGTGAGCATGGTCTGGGGCGCCTGGGCGCTGCGTGGTGCTTGGTATGGATGTCAGGGTTGGTATATCCTCCGCGATGGGGGTGTGTCCCAAGGCTGAAGCCTTGGGTTGTGATGACGGCTCGGTGTCTCTTGGGCCTAGTGTGGTGCTTGCTATGGATGTCAGGGGGTGGTATACTATGTCCGGCGTGAGGGAGGCGCTGTATCCCAAGGCTGAGGCCTTGGGTTGTGGTGATGGCTCTGAGGCTCCCGGGCCTAGTATGGTGCTTGGGATGGATGTCAGGGATGGTATGCTCTATCCTGCGCGATGGGGGAGTGTCCCAAGCCTAGGGTTGTGGAGATGGCTTGGTGTCTCTTGGGCCTAGTGTGGTGCTTGGTATGGATGTCAGGGATTGTATGCCATATCCTACACGAGGGTGCTGTATCCCAAGGCTGAAGCCTTGGTTGTGAACATGGTCTGGGGCGCCTGGGCGTTGCGTGGTGCTTGATATGGGTGTCAGGGATTGTATGCTATATCCTGCGCGAGGGTGCTGTATCCCAAGGCTAAAGCCTTGGGTTGTGGAGATGGCTTGGTGCCTCTTGGGTCTAGTGTGGTGCTTGCTATGGATGTCAGGGGATTGTATGCAGGTCGGGGGCTGGGATATGCTATGCTTGGCACAGCCGGGCGACGTCGGTCAGTAGCGTATCGTGGCTTCAGCCCCGGCAAAGCAGCCCTATGAGGTGGGTAGAGATGCCCGAGCGTGTCTCGGACAGCTCAGTGAACCCAGGGCTTCAGCCCTGGGTTCGATAGTATGACAGACGATTGGCTTTAGCCAAAGTCCAACGCAAGGTCACTTTTTCTCCGGCATCAGTACCACTTTTATGAAATTATCATCGTTGAAGTACTTTTGCGCAGCAGCTTTGGTACTTGCGACGGTTACCGATTTGAGCAACCTGTCCTGCTCGAAGATCTCGTTCAGGTCGTCGCCGAGGAATGTATTATCGTCGAGGTAGTCGAGCCAGAATCCGTTGGTTTTGACGGCGGTTTCTGTTTTTCGCTGTGTTTCGGCAACGAATTTCTCGATATCCTTCTGGTCTGCGCCGTTCGTTTTGATCTTGCCGATCTCTTCCTGCGCTCTTTTTACCAGTTTATCTACATTTTCGGGCGCGCAACCGAATCCGATTGAAAAACGATAATGGCCGGTTGGAAATTTATCGGTACCTTCTGAAACGCTCACGCCGTACACGCCGCTTTCTTCCTCCCGTAGCGATTCGATCAGCTTGATTTGCAAAATCTCCTGCAATGCTTCGATTTGGATATTGTTCTCCGGGTTGTAGTCATATTCGCCGCTTGAAACCAACGTTACCCTACTTTTAGGCTCCAAACCTTTGTAAATCACCTTTTCGATACGACCTTTCGGCGGAAAAATGTCGGGATGTTTGAATGTATCGTCGCGATCACTCGACGGTAGGCTAGCCAGGTACTTTTCGATCAGCGGCTTGATGGCCTCCGGTTTGAAAGCGCCTACAATCGTAAACACAAAATCCGATGCGTCGGCGAAGCGGGTTTTATAAATTTCAAACGCGCGGTCGAGGTTCACTTTGTCGATACTCTCGGGTTTCAGAGGCTGCCGTTTCGGATTATGGCTGGTCAATACCGCATTCAATGAGTCGGAATAGACTTTCTCCGGGGTCAGTGTTTTTTGCATATTTTCCAGATATGCCTTTTGGTTGGCCAATATACCCGTTACTACATCGACATCTTTACGCGGCTCCGTGAAATAGGCGTAGATGAGCTGCAATGTGGTTTCCAGGTCTTTGGGGTTGGTATTGCCGCCTATGCCTTCCGTCAGCTCGCTCACATACGGGCCCGCGCTCGCGGTCTTGCCGGCGAGGAATTTTTGTAGCTGCGTCTGATTATAAGGTCCTACACCGCCCGATTGAACGAGGTAGCTCGTGAAAATCCCGGTCTCCCGTTCTCCGGGAAACAGCGAGTAGCCGCCTTTGGCAGTAGCCTTGATCAGGATTTCGTCGTTTTTGAAATCGGTTGGTTTTAACAATACCTTCACGCCATTCGACAATGTGAGCTCGGTAACGCCAAGTTTGTCCAACGTCTTTTCAGCCGTAACCTTACCCGGCATGGGTTCGGCTTTCAGCAATGGCGCGTCCACAACATCATCTACATAGGCCGTCACATCCTTGCCGGCTTCGTTCAGCAACGAACGGATATCTGCTTCGGTAGGGAGTGTATCCTTGCTTTTTTCAGGTCCCATGATCACCACGGCCCTGTTTTTGTCGGTAATGTATTTTTTGGCAAGACCGTTGATCTCGGCGAGCGTCACGCCATCGAGGTGCTTTTTGGCAAACTCAAAATACGCTTCCGCGCCCATGAATGCCTTTTCGTGGAGGAAATGGTTCAGGTATTCCTGCACGTGGTTGGCCGACTTGGTTTTGTCCCGCTCCTTGTAATCCTCTTCGATGGCGTTGTAAAAGTCCTTCTTCGCGCGATCGAGTTCGGGTTGGGTAAAGCCGAATTTCTGGACTCTCGCATTCTCTTCGAGTAGTGTCGTTAGTGCGGTTTTCATCGAAGCTGCGTCTTTGGCGAGTGCGATGGAAGTGTAGGAATCCAGGTTTCCGAGAAAGTCACCATACTGGCTCGCCCCGTAAAGGAATGGTGGGTTGGCTTTTTGGGTAAGCTCCTGCATCCGCTGGCCCATCATAGCATTGTACAATTCCTGTGCAAAGCTGTTGCGCACGTCCTGCAACGATTTCTCTTTGGTATTCGGTTGTTTATAAATCAACTGAATGAGGTTCTGGGGGTATTCAGGGTCGGTTACGATTGCCACTTTGGTGGAGCCGTCGAGCGGAATATCGTAGCGGGTTCGTTTTTTTGGATTGACAGGCGGTTTAATAGAGCCGAATTTCTGTGCAATCAGGGCTTCGACTTTCGAAACGTCGAAGTCGCCCACCGCGATGACGGCCATGAGGTCGGGACGGTACCAGTCCTGGTAAAATGCCTTGATCGTTTCAGGTTTGAAACTTTTCAGAATGCTGTCTTTCCCGATAGGCAACCGCTCCGCATAGCGCGAATTGTTTAGGATCACTTTCAGGAACTTGTCGCGCATACGCTGCTGTGCGCCGCGGCCCATACGGGATTCTTCCAGTACCACGCCCCGCTCTTTTTCGATTTCGGCAGGGTCGAGTAGTGCGCCATTTGCCCAGTCTTCCAGTACCTGAATGCCCTTTTCGAGCAATCCGGCGGAATCTGTTGGGATGGGGAGCATGTAAACGGTTTCGTCAAAACCGGTATATGCATTCAAATCGGCGCCGAAACGCACGCCGGTTTTTTGCAGAAAATTGACCAGCTCATTTTTGGGAAAATGCTTGGTCCCATTAAAATTCATGTGCTCCATGAAGTGCGCCAGCCCTTGCTGCCCATCCGTTTCCAGCACCGAACCCGCCTTCACAGCCAGCCGGAGTTCCGCCCGGTTCTTGGGTTCGGTGTTCTTTTTAATGTAGTAGGTAATTCCGTTTTTTAGTTTTCCGGTCTTTACACTGGGATCGAGAGGGATTTTTTGAGTGTTCAGGTTCTGTGCGGACACCGTCGCGACAGAAACCACACCCCATCCGGCCAAGCATAATGCTATGAACGCCTTTTTCATTTTTCTAATTTTAATTTTGATGAAATTCAGGAGGGGCGAAATATATTGTTAAAGATTGCGATTGCAAAGGGTGTGCTGGAAATGTTTTATAAAAATGCCGCCGGTATCGTAAACGCAACACCGGCGGTCTATTTTTCTAAAATGGTGTAACTAATGCGTCATTTAACAGGCTCGCGGAGAATGGTTTTTAACTTTTCCGGCCGTGTCTTACGGAAGTCGGATAAATAAATTTCGTGATGTAGTCCGTTGCGTCCAAGCGCATTGTCTGTGATGAACTCATTCAGCTTTGCCAGCGATTCAGGCTCATCATCGAACGGTCCGGTATGCAGCATTTGCACCACTTTCCCTTCATTCATTTCAAAATAAGAAACCTTCCTGAATGCCGCCTGGCCTTTTGAAGCAAAACAGGCCTCCACCGCAGTTTGCACATCTTTTTCTTCCACAAAATCGGGAATGCGGATCAGGAGCCGGTATTCCCATTCGCTGCGGGGGATTGCCTTGGGTGAGTCGGCAATCGAGACGCCAGCAAAACGCTCCTCATCATACCACCACAAGCCTTCCAGTTTGGCCACGACGAAGTCTTTGCCTTTTGCTTTGAATGCAAATTTCAGTGCGTACGCTACCGGGTAAATCGCCTGGATTTTTTGTGCAAAATCCTCACCCGAAGGATCTCCTTTCCCCGTAATGGACAGGTACTGTGCCTTTTCGATGTTCAGCAATTCGGGCTTGGCTTTTGCAGTGTAGTAACTTTTAAAATGTTTGACAAGATCCAGTTTTTCCATAGTTCTTTTGGTTGCAGGTTGACAATGATCGCAATTAATAGCCGCTTTTTGACAACAGTATGTCAGCATCAACGCTCAGCCGATTCCATACGCGTAATTTCCGCCACTTCCACTGTCAGAAACCCGAATTCTTCCGTCACCACGCCGCGTATTTTGTAAACACCTTTAACCGATGCATTCACTTTGGCGGCGGCAGTGGGGAAATGGACGGTATCGATAAATTTGCCTTCATAATCCAGGAACGTACCGAACTGCATGGATTCGCCCCGCGCCGTCCGGGTATTTTTGAGCGCGACGAGGTAGCCATATTGTACCACTTCCTGATTTACATAATTGTGCAGATCGCGCGACATCACGCTTTTGGGTAACGGGTTTTTTAGCAGATTGAATGGGCTGCAAAGCGGAAAGCCAAGTAACTCGATCTGGTCATAGGCATCATCCAGAATGGACGAATGGAATTCAGGGAGTTCGAAATCCTTGATTTCGGTATGAAACAATTGCTTTTGAGGTACTTTGACCGGAGTGGTGCTGAGCCTGAAATGCGCTTTCCAAAGCAGCGTTTTCTTGCCGATGCCTGTAAAACGGAACGCGTCGATCCGGATCAGGATCGTAAGTTGTTCAATGGAGATAGGTACGCGGTCGAGAAAGTCGTTCAGGGATGTGAACGGGCCGTCTTGCTTGCGCGCGCTGAGAACCTTCTCGATAGTTTTCTCTTCCAGTGCATTCAGGAACTGCATGCCGAGGTAAATCTGGCTTCCTTCGATGGTCGCCTGTGCTTCGCTATGGTTCACGCAGGGCGCATGTACTAGCGCGCCGAGCATGCGCGCCTCGTGTATGTACAGCTCGGGCGCGTAAAACCCGCCGCCGTTGTTAAGAACAGCCACCATAAATTCCAGCGGGAAATAGGCTTTTAGGAACAATGTCTGATAGCTTTCCACGGCATAGGAGGCCGAATGCCCCTTAGCGAAGGCAAAACCTGCGAAACTGGCGATCTGGTTCCAGATTTCCATCGTCATAACCTCATCGTAACCCTTGCTCCGGCAGTTTTTGAAATACTTCTTTTTAACCCGCTCAAACTCGTCGCGCCCACGGAACTTGCCGCTCATTCCGCGGCGGATCACATCGGCTTCGCCTAACGTGAGCCCGGCAAAATAATGCGCGACCTTGATCACATCTTCCTGGTAAACCATAATGCCGTACGTCTCTTCCATCAATTCCAAAAGGCGTGGGTGCGCTTCGTTCCGCTTTTCCGGATGGCGGTGGCGCAGGATATACTCGCGCATCATGCCGCTTTTGGCTACACCGGGCCGGATAATGGAGCTGGCTGCCACGAGCCCGAGGTAGTTGTCCACTTCCAGTTTTTTCAGGAGCATTCGCATGGCTGGCGATTCTACATAGAAACAGCCGATGCATTGCGCCTGCCTGATCAAGTCGTTGATTTTCGGATCGGTTTTGAACTTCCGTACATCGTTAATGTCAAAATCGCTTGCCTCCGGGCGGTTATAACGAATGATTTCAAGGGTTTCCTTGATCTTCGCAAGCCCTCGCTGGCCCAGGATATCATATTTATTCAAACCGACATCCTCCGCAATCACCATGTCGAATTGCGTGGTTGGAAATCCCTTTGGCGGCACGTCGGTAGCCGTAAAGTAATGCATCGGTCTTTCCGAAATGAGGATGCCACCCGCATGGATGCTCAAATGGTTGGGTTGGTTGTTGGTTTGCAAATAATCGGCATATCTGATTACCAACCCTGAGAGCTGATCGAGCTTTTTCGGGTCGTATTTGCCGTTACTTAGTGCGTCGATTTCATAAGTTGGTAAACCGAATACTTTGCCAAGTTCGCGTACCGCCGAACTGTGCTGGAATGTACTGTACGTCGCCAGCAGCGCCGCCTGCCCATTTTTGCCGTAGGTGTCGAATATATACCGGGTCACGTCCTCGCGGTCGCGCCAGGAGAAATCGATATCGAAATCAGGCGGATTTTTGCGGTGAAGGTTTATAAACCGCTCGAAATACAGATCGAGCTCGATCGGGTCGACATTCGTGATGTTGAGCAGATAGGCGATGATACTATTCGCCCCGCTGCCACGGCCTACATAGTAATAGCCCTTCCGGCGGGCATAGTTTACAATGTCCTGGTTGACCAGAAAAAAAGGTACAAAGTTCTGCTGCCGGATCATTTCCAGTTCTTTGGCTATCCGGTCGAAAATTTCATCGGTGATATTGTCGCCATACCGGTAGCCAAGTGCCTGATAGCTCATTGACCTCAGCCGTTTGAAGTCTTCTTCCTCGCTTTTGCCAAATACTTTCAGATTCTGGTGCTCGCGTTCTTCGCCGAAGCTGAAATGGACATCGCATTCGTCCATTAGCTTGCGGGTGTTTTCGAGGATAACCCGGAAGTCTTTTTGTTTGAATTGATATGCCAGCACTTTTGCCTGAACGATTTGCTCATTTTCCTTACCCGTTTCGGACGGAGCGAGCTTGCTCAGCAGGGTATTGCCATCGATGGCCCGTAACAACCGGTGCGCATTGAAATCCTTCTTGTTCCGGAAGGTAACCGGCTGCAGAATGACCAACCTGTCCCTGAACCGGTGCAGCGGCGAGTAATGCAGTTTGTCGAGGCCCTGCATGGAAATACCGATGTACTCGTTCGGCTGGAATTGTTCACGGCGTTCTCTGTTGAGTTTTTCAAAAGGATAGATAATTGCCACATGCTCCATTTCCGGGGCACGGTCGGGGAATGGAGCGTCCGCCAGCTTCTGGGCCGACAGATAGGCATTCAATGTCTGAAAACCGCCATTGGTCTTCGCTAATGCCACAAATTGCTGCGTCACGCCATTGCGGAAATCGATCCCGATAATGGGCTTGACATCGTACCTGGGTGCCATGCGGACGAAGTTCAGGCACCCCGACGTATTGTTGATATCCGTCAGCGCGGCACAGTCGTATCCATTCTCCCTACAAAGCGCAAGAAGTTCATCCTCAGGGATCGTCCCGAAGCGAAGGCTGAAAAAAGAGTGACAGTTGAGTAACATGAGTATTTTAAAACTGAACTGAATGCTTACCTTTGGCGCTACTAACGCAACCCGATATGATTCTCGATTTTGAGGAATTCCTCGAACCGATGGGTATCTCGGCTTACCGTCTGGCAAAGGATACGGGCATTCCGCAGACGCGTATCAGCGAGATCATCAAGGGGCGGAGACGTGTCACTGCTGACACAGCGCTTCGTTTCAGTAAATATTTCGGAACCACCCCCAAGTTTTGGCTCGGGCCGCAGGACGACTACGATTTGGAAGAAGAGCAGCATCTGATTTCTGGTGAATTAAATAATATTAAGACTTTGCAGCCCAACGCCGCCTGACCCGCTAGGCATTTCTGTGCGCCGGAATAACAGGCGGCTCACCGTTGAACGGGTTTCCCATGGCGCCAATGTCGGAGATTCCCATGGTACTGGCCCAGGTAAGGATCTGGTCGCCGTCTCTATTGTAAGCGTATTTGGTTTTAATGTAATCCATCGCCTGGTACAAGTTCAGGCGCTCTTCGGTGTCGTCGAAAAGGTTGATCTGATAGTTGCCGGTTACCAGGTCGCTGAAACTGACCCCTACCAATCTCACCATCATCCGCCGGTTGTAAAGCTGGTCGAACAGGCGTTCGATATGCGGGATCAGCACATGATCCGCCGAAGTGTAGGCGATTTTCAGCTGTCTGGAAAACGTATTGAAATCGGAATAGCGGATTTTGACCGACACACAGGAAGTCAGTTTTTCGCCTGTTCGCAACTGAAAGGCCAGTGTTTCGGCCATTGCTCTCACCATCTCACGCATTTTCCGGACATCGCCCGTATCCTTCCCGAATGTTCGCTCACTGGAGATCGATTTGCGTTCGTGAAAAGGAATGATCGGAGAGTTGTCGAGCCCATTGGCCCGGTTCCAGAGCGCAACGCCGTTTTTACCCAAAACCTGCCCCATTATTTCCATAGGCATTTCCTGGATGGTTTTCACATACCGGATTCCCAGGTTATTGAGTGTCTGGTTCATTTTTTCGCCTACCATCGGGATTTTCTGCACCTCCATTGGTGCTAGAAAGACTTTTTCCGTACCGGCTTCCACCCGTAGTTGGTTGTTAGGTTTTGCTTCCCCGGTCGCCACTTTGGAAACGAGCTTGTTGGTCGACAGTCCAAACGAAATCGGGAGGCCGGTCTCCTTGATGATGCGCTGGCGTAAGTCGCTGGCCATTCCATAGCAATTGAAATATTTGTCCATCCCCGACAGATCCGCATAAAACTCGTCGATACTCGCTTTTTCAAATACCGGTACATTCTGGCTGATGATCTCGCTTACTTCCTTCGACTGTTTGGAATACGCTTCCCCGTTGCCTCGAATGACCGTCGCCTCCGGGCAGAGCATGCGTGCCATTTTCATAGGCATACCGGAATGCACACCAAACTGCCTCGTCTCATAGCTGCAAGCCGCTACCACGCCACGGTCACCGGTACCGCCAACAAGTATGGGTTTGTTTTCAAGCCGGCTGTCCTGCTTGCGCTCTACGGATACGAAAAAGGTATCCAGGTCAAAATGTAATATCGCACGATCCACTGATGTTTGGATTTTTTACTTATTTATGGATTTATTCCAAATATATGGATCATATCCATTTATTGAAAGGAATTATTCCAAAATTTTTGTAGGTTTGAGGAGTCAAGACATTGTTAACTGCAAATCATCACACATAGCTATGGCGATTGATGAAGAATTCAGGCGTTTCAAACAGATCAGGGAAGAGCTCAACCTGACTCAATCGGCATTTGCCGAGGAACTGGGGATCAGTGCAACCACAGCCGACATAGAGCGGGGGCGTACGCGCATACCCGGGCAGGTGGTGAAGGAGCTGCTCAAAAAATACCACATCAATCCGCTCTGGCTGTTTGGGGACAGTTCTCAGAAATATCTTTATGCGGATAAAGTATTCGTCAATCCGAAAGTAGTGACGGTCGATAATGCCGGCAAGGATAACATTGTGCTCGTCAGTGCGAAAGCGGCGGCGGGTTATCCCAATAATATCGGCGATGCGCAATGGTTTGAAGCGTTGCCAGCCTTCACGATCCCGCTACCCGAATACCGGAATGCGACATTCCGGGGTTTTCAGGTGGATGGTGACAGTATGACGCCGGCGATACAGTCCGGTGAATGGATTTGGGCCCGTGCAGTGGATGATTGGGATGGGTTGAGTGATAAGCATATGTATGTGGTCGTGACTGTTGATAGTGTGCTGGTCAAGAAGATCCGGAAAGAAAAGGATTCGCCTTTTGTAAACCTTATTTCACTCAATCCCGACTATGCGCCAATCCGGGTGGACCGCAACGAGATCCGCGAAATATGGCAGGTCAACAGCAAATTGTCTTTCGATCTGGAAGAGGACAAAACAGGAGTGAGCCTGCAAAGCCTGCACCAGGAGATGCGGGAGCTCCGGCAAGAGATGAAGAAGCTGGTGAAATAGGGCTGCTGAATTATTGCGGGTCGAACGGGTTGAGCAAGAGCAGGTTTTCGATTCCGGCGAAATCCGATGTGTTGCTTGTAACTAACGTGATCTCATGTACGATTGCTGTGGCGGCAATAATGGCATCGGGCAGTTCCAAATTGTGTCGTCTCCGCAGTTCGGCTGCTTTTTTCCTAATATCCTTTTGAAGTTCAAATGAGAGTGATAAGTCTACAAATAAATTGACCAGATCGAGGTCAAATTGGGTGGCTGTTTTCCAACTAAACAGCTCTATTTCGGTGATTACTGAAAAGCATATTCGAGCGTTTTGGGCAAGCTCATCTACCACCTTTTCCGCGTAAGGCGGAAGATGTTGTTGAACATAGTAAATAGCAATACTTGTGTCCCAGAGATAGGCCTGATTCATTTGCCGCGCAATTCCTTTAATTGACGTTCGACTTCTTCGATCGGTTGTTTGGTCATTTTGCCTTTCAGGAAACGTATGGCGCTTGTGTCCTTAATTTGCAGGGTGCTCTCGTGCAGACGAATCAGGTTTAGATTTTCAAGGTTCTTTAAAAGATCGAGCGCCTTTTCGTTGAGGATATCGATTTTGATGGTGTGTTGCATAGCGTGATAGATTAGCTTTTTATGATTATTCAAAGTTAACCAATCAATATTGCAATCCAAACGCGCGTCGCTTCTACACCTCTTCCGAAATCAACTGCTTCTCATATAGCTCCTTATAAGCCCCATTTAACGCCATGAGCTCTGTGTGGGTTCCTTGCTCAACAATGTGACCGTCGTCGAGGACTACGATTTTGTCGGCCAGTTTGGCGGAGGAGACGCGGTGGGAAATGATCACGGAGGTACGTTGGTCCATGATCCGCTTCATGTTGTTGAGAATGATATTTTCGGTGTTGGTGTCCACTGCCGAAAGACAGTCGTCGAGGACGAGGATTCTCGGGTCGCGGGCGATGGCGCGGGCGATCGAGAGCCGTTGTTTTTGACCGCCGGAAAGCGTAATGCCCCTTTCACCGAGCATGGTTTCATAGCCTTGCGGAAAATCTTTGATGTTGTTGTAAAGATCCGCGTCTTTGACCGCCTGCTCGATCCTTTCAAAAGGCATATCCTCGGTACCGAACCGCACATTGTTCTGAATGCTGTCCGAGAAGAGGAATACATCTTGCGGGACGTAGCCGATCTGGCGGCGGTAGCCGCGAACGTCGTAATCCTTCATTGGAATGTCGTCGATCAGAATCTGGCCTTCGGTCGGATCGTAAAGCCGGCATAGCAAATGTGCCAGCGTGCTTTTTCCGGAACCGGTCGTGCCGAGGATCGCCACGCTTTCGCCGGCGTCTATCGTCAAATCAAAATCGTGTAATGCTTTGATGCCTGAATCGGGATAGACAAAGCCGACGTGGCGGAAAGTAACCTTGCCGTTCAACGGCCTGCTAACGTTTTTCTCGGAGACGAGTGTCGTTTTTTCGTTCAAAAACTCGTTGATCCTGAGTTGAGATGATGCCGCACGCTGGATCTGGCTTGTTGTCCACCCCAATGCCATTACAGGCCAGGTAAGGATATTGACATACAATATAAACTCGGTGATATTACCGGGCGTGAGGCGGCCATTGATAATTTCCTGGCCGCCGATAAAAATGACCAGAATATTGCTCAGACCGATCAGAAGGAGAATGATGGGATAGAAGAACGCATCGACCTTCGTAAGGCCGAGCGACTTGGTTTTGAATACTTCGGCCTCCTTTTGAAAATTAGTAAAAGAACGGCTCTCCTGAACGAAGGATTTGATAACGCGTATGCCCGAAAATGCTTCCTGAACGTAAGTGGACAGCGCCGAGAGCTGCTTCTGAATTTCCTGCGAACGTTTCATAATCATGCTGTTGACCACGTAAACGCTTATCGAAAGGACAGGCAGTGGCAGCAAAACGTAGAGGGTCAGTTTCGGGCTGACCGAGATCATATAGGAGATGACCAGAAAAAACAGTACGATCAGGTTGATCCCGTACATGAGCGCCGGGCCCACGTAAATACGGACGTTGCTCACATCTTCGGATATGCGCGCCATGAGGTCGCCTGTGCTGTGGCGGCGGAAAAAGGCGGCCGGGAGCGTTTGGTAATGTTGGTAAATATCGTTTTTTAGCTCGAATTCGATGTGGCGTGACATGACGATGATCGTTTGCCGTACCAGAAAAAGGAATATCCCTTTGAGCAGCGCCATCAGCAGGATCAGAAAGCCGTAAAGCAGGATACTGAACGCGAAAATGTCATACATCTCGCTTTGCAGCGAAACGCCCTTGAACAGATAGTAAATATCCAGCGTTTCGATTACCAGGTCGAGCGCGTAACGCACCAGCTGGGCGGGGATAATGCCGAAAAGATTGGATATGATCGTAAAAATGATACCCAGAATGAGGTACCATTTATATTTCCACAAATACTTGTTTAGGGATTTTAGTGCTTTCACCTGTTCAGATTTTTGTCGACGGCGCAGGACGCTTTCTGAGCAACATCCTATTTTGCCAAAACGTTGCAAAATTAAAACGACGCGTCCCAATTTTCCGATTGTGAACAAAATAGTCTAATTTTGCGGTCGATTTTAAAAATATCCAATGCAGGGTTTCCTCAGAATGGCCCTGCAATACATGCAGACACGTTCTTTGATTTACTGTACCTTTTATCCAAATAGTATTCCGGCTTATGCTGAATAGAAGATTACTAAGAACCAAGGCGGTTCAGGCACTTTATGCGCGGCAGCTCACAGCCGATGCGAACCGTTTACTGGCACTCGACCATATCGAAGAGGCATTTGCACCAGACCTCAACTCCATGGAGTTTCAGGACAAGAAGAAACTCTCGGGAATGAAGCGGCTAGCGAATATGACACTCGACGAGTTTATCAAGAACGGCAAGCCGAACGAAGACGAAGAAATTCCCGACCGGGTATTACGAGTGGCCCGGACAGCCTATGAGGCATACAACCGGCAGACTAATTCGGATGGAGAAAAACTCGTTAGAAGGGTTTTGAATGAGACGGAAACGATTTACGTCGACTTCATCAGGATCCTGTCGATGCTGATTGAACTTTCACACCAGTCAAAAATCGACCGCGAGCGCAGGTACGAAGATCCGGAAGCACCATTCCCCAAAGATTCGGGACTGGATAGCAACCGGGTGATCAAGGTTTTGCAGGAAGATAAACCGCTTGAAGAGGAGATTATCCGCAGCGGTATCAACTGGACCAACGAAATGAACCTGATCCGGAAGATTTACCGGGAGGCATTGCGGAAGGACGAAACTTACGAAGCTTATTGCAGATCGGCGACCCATACGCCGGAGGAAGACCAGGAGATTATTCAGCATATTCTTCGCCAGGTTATTCTCAAACACGAGGTGTCGCTCGACTACCTCGAACAACGCGATCTTTACTGGGCGGACCACAGCGAACTGATCCGCAGCCTTGCGATCAAAACTTTGCGTACCGCCGATTTTGCCCACACGTTCCAGCTCGCGCCGCTTACCAAGGATTGGGAAGAGGACAGGGCATTTGTGGAAGAACTTTGCAAGATTGTAGTGGAGGAAAGCGATCAGTACGATATTTATCTGGAAGATCAGCTGAAAAACTGGGAGCTGGAAAGGATCGCGATGGTGGACCTTATTATCCTCAAAACAGCCCTCGCGGAGCTCATCCATTTTCCTGGTATCCCCGTGAAAGTCACCATCAACGAGTTTATTGAGATCGCAAAAAGGTACAGTACCCCAAAAAGTGGTAAGTTTGTGAACGGCGTCCTGGACGTGCTTTCGGTCAAACTTGCGAAGGAAGGCGTGATCAGAAAAAGCGGGCGCGGATTGATTGATAATAAATAAAAGCTGACGAAATTGTGGCCGGGTATAGTGGAACAATTTTTGGAGGCCATTATAAATAAATGAGCTGACACCCGTTTGCAGCAAAAAACCAGCAGAAATCATGAGTAAAACCAGTAATAGTTTAATCGCATTCCTGACCGGCTGTGCCACAGGCGCCGCTTTGGGTATCCTTTATGCTCCCGACAAAGGGGAAGTTCTGAGGACACAACTCACATACAGACTGTCTAAATACCGGGAAAAACTGCAAGAAGTCATTCAGGACCTGGTGGATAAGAAGGACCAGCCTGACAATTTTTCCAGAACGGAAGGCGAGCGCGTTGTGAATGATGCGCGTGAAAAGGCCGAAAAGCTTCTGGAAGACGTAGACCGCCTTATGGCACAGATCAAGGGCCAGGCCAGCGAATGACCTTTATGAAAAAAATAGCTCTTTTCGCGCTTCTGGGATTAGCCGTGGCTTTTTCCGGTTGCTCCAAAAATGAAAAGAATGGCGAGGAAAAACAGGCAAATTCAAAACTGCCTGTTTTTACTTTGATCGACAGCACGGAATATAACTTCGGGACGATCCAGGAAGGCGCCATTGTGGAACACGAATTCAAATTCCGTAACGATGGCGAATACCCGCTGATCCTGAACAATATCAGTTCTTCATGTGGTTGTACGACGCCCGAATGGCCCAAGGACCCGATTGAGCCGAAGCAAACTTCGAGCATTAAGGTCCGTTTCGACAGCAAGCATAAGGCCGGGCCGCAGGTAAAGACCATTACAGTTTATGCGAACACGGAACCGGCAAATACAGAATTAAGGCTGAAAGGTATTGTGAATGCGGCCCCTCAACCGGTGGCAGCAGATTCGGTAACGGCAAAGAAGTAGCCGTTGCAGAGCAGTACTTCTTAAATATTTATTCAACCCATCTACTACAATGAATTTTTCTATTTTAGCACAGGCAGCCGGCGGCTCACAAGGCATGATTTACCAGGTCGTAATGTGGGTCGGTATCATCGGGGTATTCTACTTTTTCATGATCCGTCCGCAGCAGAAAAAACAAAAGGAACAAAAAGAATTGCTCACTAACCTGAAAAAGGGCGATCAAGTAGTGACGATCGGCGGAATTCATGCCCGGATTTATACGGTCGAAGAATCTACGGTTACGCTTGAGTTGGACAAAGGTGTCAAGCTGACGGTAGAGAAATCTGCCATTTCGCGCACTATTGCCGGGTAAACCTAATCATGAACGGCATGCATTCCCGCAATGCATGCATTTTCAAAATTGTTGTGAGTCAAGTCCCACCCAACCAGAACAGGATCAAGACATTTATAGGATGCTTGCTTGCAGCATCCTTTTTTTGGTTAATGAATGTCCTCAATAAGGACAATTATTCTCTCAAACTGAATTATCCGCTGTCGATTGAATACGATAATTCAGCTTATGTGCCGATGCAGCCGCTTCCCAAAAGGATTTCGGTGAATGTAACGGGGGATGGCTGGACATTGCTCCAAAAATCTTGGTTGAATTTCAATGCCAATCCGGTGGTATACCGCGTTCAAAACCCGAATGTGGCCAGCTTCATCAATTCCACCACGCTTACGGAGCAAATCACGGAAATGTTCCCGAACCTGCACGTCAATTATGTCGTAGCAGACACTTTTGAACTTAGCTTCGAGCCTAAAATCAGGAAGATCATCCCTATCCGTGTCGATAGCACGGGAATCGATATTCGTGAGGGGTACGTGATTTCGAGTTTTATCAATGTATCGCCCTCGCTTATTTCGGTAGACGGTCCGGTGTCGCAGATCAAAGCTTACCCGGATACGATAAGAGTCCGGGTGCCAACGCCGAAAATTCAGAACAATTACGACGAAAGCCTCCCTATACCATTGCCGGTTTCCCCACTCGTGGAAGTGAGCCACCGCGACGTGTACGTGAGCTTCGAAGTCGCACAGTTTCTCAGTGCGCCACCGCAGCAGTAGCTTTTAACCTAGAACGCCATGGAACTTCCACTTCTGATAGGTATTACCGGAGGCATAGGTTCCGGCAAGAGCATGGTTTGCAGGCTTTTTGAATGTCTGGATGTTCCTGTTTATTACGCGGATAGTCGGGCCAAATGGCTTACCAATCATAATCCGGAAATTCGTGAAAAAGTGATTGCCCTGCTCGGGCCGGAAGCTTACGGCAGCAACGGACTTTACGATACCAGATTTGTCGCTTCCTGTGTTTTCAATAATGAGCCACTGCTCAAAGCCTTGAATGCTATTGTTCATCCTGTTGTCCTTCGGGATACAAAGCAATGGGTGGCGCAGCACGTGGGATTACCCTATGTGGTGAAAGAGGCGGCCATTATGGCGAGGGCCGGCCAATCCAATGCAGTTGATTATGTAGTTGTGGTAGAAGCGCCCGTTGAATTACGCATTCAAAGAATATTGGAGCGGGACAAGCGTACGGAGCAGGAGATCAGGGCCATTATCCAGCGGCAGGTATCCGACGAATCACGACGCGAAATTGCCGATTATATCGTGCAGAACGATGACACTTCCGAGCTGATACCGCAAGTACTGCATTTACACGGGATTTTCGGCAAAGGGAAGGCTTCCAATCTTTAAAAATCTACATCCAGCCCCAGCGCTTGCTTCAATTCGAGCAAATAGGGGTTTTTTTCTGCCATGTAATTGAATTTCTCGGCGGGCGTGTAAGGCAGCCTGTTTACCTCCTGTGGTGCAACGCGGGGATTAATGTCCAGTTTCGGCGCGTCGAGGCGGGCTTTCAGGAAGCCGAGTAGCTCATAACGCGCATTCGCGACCGCATCCAGCTGGTGGTCATTATCCAATGCAATTTCGATCGTCGTCCCATTTAGCTTGAATTCTCTGTTCAGCGTAATTTGCTCGGTCGTAGAGTTTCCTGCTTTTAAACGCATTTGTGAAAATTCGTACCAGAAACGTTGCAGGTTCGGCAGCGTCAAATCTTCCTTTTTCGCACCATTTGAAACGGCAGTATAGTCTGCCGAAGGCTGGGCACTGCTTTGCTTTGCGGGTTGCTGTGTAGGGGGCGTCAGCGTTTGGGTAAGCGAGACAGTACTTTTAAGCCGTGACGATGAAGCCTGCTGGGGGGCTGATTGCTGCGCTACTGCCGGCTGGGGTGCTGCTTGTTGAGGTATTGCCGCGGGCAGAGCCGGGGCTTGTCCGTGGGCGCTTCCGTTGGAAGGGTGGCCATTTACCGGCGTAGCCGACTGTGGAGCACCGGCGGGATTCAGGGATTGTTGAGGCTCAACTTTTTTTTTTGCCGTTTCATCAACGGCAGCAAGAGAATGAAGTTGAAGAACCTGGGGTAAATTGGCGAGTTTCATAAGACAGAGCTCCACATGCAGCCGCTGGTTTTTCGCCGATTTATAATTGATATCGCATTGCCCGGTAATGCTCAGTGCCGAGAGAAGGAAACTGAGGTCCGCCATGAGCGATTGTTCCAGGTATTTTCGCTCGGCAGATTCAGTAACCTGCAATAGGGTAACCGTCGCCGGGTCTTTGCAGACGAGCAGATTTCGAAAGTGTTCCAGGAGACCGATCACAAACAGGTGCCCGTCGAAACCCTTCCTCAAAATCTCATCAAAAAGTACCAGCGAGCGTGCAATGCTGCCCGCGGTAAGCGCGTCGGTGATTTTGAAATAATAGTCGTAATCGAGGATATGCAGGTTTTCCAGCACCGCCGCGTAGGTGAGGTGGTTGTTGGTGGAAAACGTCACATTCAAGTCGAACATCGAAAGTGCATCACGCAAACCGCCGTCGGCTTTCTGGCCAATGAGTTCGAGGGCTTCATGTTCCGCATTAATGCCTTCCTTCTGGGCAATATCCGCCAGGTGGTGGGCAATATCCTTCGATTGGATGCGGTTGAAGTCGAAAATCTGACAACGCGAAAGGATCGTCGGGAGGATTTTGTGCTTTTCCGTCGTTGCAAGGATGAAAATCGCGTAGGACGGGGGCTCTTCCAGTGTTTTCAAAAACGCATTGAATGCGGCCTGCGACAGCATGTGCACCTCGTCGATGATATAGATCTTGTACTTCCCGGTCTGGGGCGGGTAGCGCACCTGGTCGATCAGGTTACGGATGTCTTCCACCGAGTTGTTGGAAGCCGCATCGAGCTCGTGGATGTTGAAAGAGGCGTTGTTCTGGAAGCTTACGCAGGATTCGCATTCGCCGCAAGCCTCCACATCGTCGCCCAGGTTTTGGCAGTTGATCGTTTTGGCCAAAATACGCGCGCAAGTCGTTTTACCCACACCGCGGGGACCGCAGAAAAGGAAAGCTTGTGCGAGGTGATTGGTGCGAATGGCATTCTTTAAAGTGGTAGTGATGTGTGACTGGCCCACCACCGAATCAAAGGTGACGGGACGATACTTCCTGGCCGAAACAACGAAATGATCCATGGTGCAAGATACTTCCGTGCACTGGATTTTCAAAGCCGCTACTTCGTCACGAGCGGGTAAACGCGCACGTAGTCGATCTCCATTTTTTGCGGGAAAATGCTGTCATCCACGCCCTTCTGCCCGCCCCAGTTGCCACCGACGGCGATGTTTAAAATTAAATGAAAAGGCTTGTCGAACGGCCATTCGGCCCATTGGTACGCCGCCTCCCTTTTGAATGTGAAATAGGCGTTCCCATCCACCAGGATTGCAACCGTTTCGGGCGTCCACTCGCACGTATACACGTGGAAGTCCTCAGACAGCCCCTTCACAACCACATTGTTTCCTTTGTTAGTCTTGATAGCGTGATTGAATGCTTTTGTATGGATATTCCCATGCAGACGGTCCTGATCGAACCCTACATGCTCCATGATATCGATTTCGCCATTGTCGGGCCAGCCTTTGTTACCATATTCGCTCCCGCTTGCCAGCATCCAAATCGCCGGCCATGTGCCGCGCCCCTTCGGCAGCTTCGCCCGTATCTCGAATTTTCCGTATAGAAAATCGCCCTTACCCTTCGAAACTAACCGGGCCGAGCTGTACTGCTGCTTACCCGACGGTTCCTTAATGGCCATGATCACTAAGTTGCCATTTTCCACTTTGGCGTTCCCGATTTTGTCAGTATAGTTTTCCAGTTCATTATTTCCCCATCCATGGTCGCCGAGGTCGTAGCTCCATTTGGTCGCATCGGGCTTGCCGGTGTAGTTGAAGTCGTCCTGCCAGGATGGGGTAGGGGCGAATTCGTAGGTCGGAGAAGTCGAACGAAGTTTCTCGGGTGATTGAGCGCAGCTGGCTACTGAACTAAACACAATCAGGCTGCCAGTGCAAAGGCTTAGGATGAGTGAGGGGCCCTTATCTTTCATTCTTTTGCTTTGGGATAACTTTGTTTTTAAAAACAGAAACATCCATCCTTTTCAGGACGACGTTAGCTTCATCCAATTTCTTCTGCACAAGCTTTTCTTCGTTTGCGCTTGCTCTGTCAAGTACTTTTCTTGTCCCCTTCATAGTTTTTGTTCGATTACGTAAAAGTCAAAATGACTGTTAGGAGCAAATGGGCATAGTACATCGTTTTTAAGCCCGTGTATTACAAAACGCCGGGAGAGTTGGTTAAATTCTCTCGCAATGACAATCCTGTATAGTCGATGTCTTCGGGAATCACTGCCCCTGAATAGCAAATATGCACCGGGTTTTTGCTTATAAAAATCTTTTACTATATGAAATACTGTTGCCAGTATAGTTTTCAAATCATTGTTTCTGGATTCTGAAATGTCAGACAGCGTCCCATCTTCGAGAATATCGAAAAGAGCCAGATTATAGACGTTTAATACCTCTGTCTGAGTAATTCTAACAACTTTTCTGACGGTTTTGCGGTCACTGATACTTTCAAACTCATAGCGAAAATCTTTATTTGTCGAGGTGTACGGATATGGCTTTTCCTGCATACTTTGACTAAGTTATAGTGTGTCCGATATTCTCCCTCAAACATATAAAAAATCCCTATAACCCAAATTATAAATTGCTAAACCCCAGTATTTAGTGAAATCCTGTGGTTTTCATGCTTAATTTTGTGGCCCGCTTGTCGTTTTTATGTAATGAAGGAAATAAAGTTGAGTACGGAAGTTGCCCTGGATGCCCCTGATTGGAAGATTGATCACCACACTAAAATACTGACCATCGGCTCTTGCTTTGCCGAGGTGCTGGGTGGCCAGCTGGGCGATCATAAGTTCGATGTGCTTAATAATCCACTGGGAACGGTGTTCAATCCGCTGACGATCTGTAAAATACTGGATAGCGCGATCGAAGGAAAGAGGCCTAATCCGGCATTGTTCCTGCAAAACCCCGATCAAATCTGGCTGCACCACGATTTCCATTCGTCGCAATGGGCAACCGGTCAGGCCGCGCTCGATGCTCAGCTGTCGGATCAGCTGGATGAGATCCGTGAATTTTTGACGGAGGCCGATTTGCTCGTGATCACGTTGGGTACCGCTTACGCATATCGGCATCGCAAGACGAACCTTGTTATCGGCAATTGCCATAAGGTGCCAGGCGACCGTTTTATCAAGGAGCTCCTGCATTTCGATCAGATTACGATCGCATTTGAGCAATTGATCCAGAAATTGATACCCTATAACCGCAAGTTGCGCATACTGCTCACGGTAAGTCCCGTGCGCCACACGCGCGACACGCTCCCGCTCAATCAGGTGAGTAAGGCCACATTACGACTCGTAGCTCACCGGCTTTCGGAGAAATATAAGCACGTGGATTACTTCCCGGCATACGAGATCATGATCGACGAACTGAGGGATTACCGGTTCTATAAGGAAGATCTGATTCACCCCAGCGTTGTTGCGGAAGATTATATTTTCAATGCATTTGTCCAAACATACATGGAACCGGATGCATTGAAATTCATGAAGGAATGGGCATCGGTACGGGATAGTCTGGCACACCGCCCGCTGCACGGTTTTACGCCCGGCCACCTTAAAATGCTGAAATCGTTGTGGAGTAAGCTCAATGCAATTTCAAGAAACGTGGATGTGACTGCGGAAATGGAAGAGGTGGAGCGGAGGATCGGAGAATTTCCCGGAATGTGACAAACTCATTGGGCACATTTCGTGTTGCATAGTATTAAGTCAAAGTACCAACCATAATAATGGGAGAATTTACAATCAATAAAGAAAAAGTATTGCAGGCATTGAGTACTGTGGAAGAGCCTGATCTCAAGAAAGATCTGGTGACGCTCGGTATGATCCAGGATATAGAAATAGGCGTAAACCAGGTGCGGTTTACGGTAGTACTTACAACCCCAGCTTGCCCTCTTAAAGAACTGATCAAAAAGAATTGCGAAAATGCAATCCACGAGCATCTGAGCCCGGATGTGGAAGTGATCATCAAGCTTACGGCGAACGTAACTACGACCCGTCACACAGGTCCGCTGATCCCCGGCGTGAAAAACGTGATCGCGATTTCTTCCGGAAAGGGTGGGGTAGGGAAGTCGACGGTTACGGCAAACCTCGCGATGGCATTGCACCGCTCGGGGGCGAAAGTAGGTATTATCGATGCGGATATCTTCGGGCCATCGATCCCGGTGATGTTCGGTGCAGAGGATATGCAGCCGACAATCACGCCGAAAGACGGTAAAAACTTTATCAATCCGATCAGGCAATACGGTATCAAAATGATGTCGATAGGCTTCCTGACTCCCCCCGACAGTGCGGTGGTGTGGAGAGGCCCGATGGCCAGCCAGGCGTTGCGCCAGTTTTTTGGTGATACCGACTGGGGCGATCTGGATTACCTGCTGATCGATTTGCCTCCCGGTACCAGCGATATTCACCTGACGCTCGTGCAAACTGTCCCGGTAACGGGTGCGGTAGTGGTGACGACGCCTCAGAAAGTGGCATTGGCCGATGCTGTGAAAGGCTTGTCGATGTTCAAACAGCCGCAGATCAATGTCCCGATTCTGGGCGTAATCGAAAACATGGCGTGGTTTACACCGGAAGAGCTCCCCGACCACCAATACCATATTTTTGGAAAAGGGGGCGGCCAATCGCTGGCGGATAAATTCGAGGTGCCTCTGCTGGGTCAGATCCCATTGGTACAGAGCATCCGCGAGGCGGGCGATGACGGCCGTCCGGCGGTAATGGATACCAATCCGATCGTAAATGAAGCATTTATGGCTGCGGCAGAAGCATTGGCACAGCAGGTAGCGATCCGGAACGCGTCGAAGGCCAGGACGCAGCCTGTCGAAATCCAGGTTTAGCAGTTAGTAACTGAATGATTTGATTTTTTGGATATAATCTTGCATCTTAGCAGACAGACTTTTTTAAAATGGATTCAAAAGAAAAAACCATAGAATTGATCGAGCAGGCGCTCGAAACGGTGCGTCCTTACTTGCATGCAGACGGAGGTGATGTGAAATTGGTGGAGCTGACGGACGACCTGACTGTGAAGCTGGAACTGCAAGGCTCCTGCCAGAGCTGCCCGATGAGCGCAATGACTTTCCGCGCCGGTCTGGAAGAATCGATCCGCAAAGCGGTACCTTATATTAATAAGGTTGTTTCCTCGAATGTGCCGGAGCTGGCATAACAGCGGAAAATTTATATCCGATATTGGTCAAAAGCAGTTTCCTCAACGGGAAGCTGCTTTTTGCGTTTTAATCGGCGCGCTAACTAACCATAAATTGATTCCTCCCGATTAGTCGCTTATATTGCGGGCATCATTGGAATGCATTAATCAGGATTGTTAACATGCGTATCGGAATTTTTTTTGGAGGTCCTTCCCGCGAACGGGAAATATCATTTGCAGGCGGTAAAACAGCATTTGAATACCTCGATAAGTCACTTTTTGAGCCGGTACCGGTTTTTGTAGACAGCTTTGGAAGGTTTATCCTGCTGCAAAAAGAGCTGATGTATTCGACCGAGATCCGCGATTTTTACCCCGCGCCCGGCATTCAAAAAGATGGCTTCAAAACTTACATCGAATCCTTTCCCGAACTGGCGGTTGCCGAAGTGCCCGCCGAAACAGGCAAGCTGATAGCTCCCTCGGAATTCAAGGACTATTTCGACTTTGTGTTCCTGGCCATGCACGGTCCTGATTGCGAGGACGGGGCCATTCAGGGCTTGCTCGAATGGTACAAAATCCCTTATAGCGGCCCGGGTTTGATGGGCTCAGCTGTGGGTATTGATAAGATATTGCAAAATGAAATGATCGCCCTCGTAAACGGGCAGGAAAAGAAGAGCTGGACACTTCGCTATAACCAGTGGGTACCCAGAGATTATCCGCTGCTTTTTCAGGTTTTGAAAAAACACCTGGGCCTGCCATTGGTGATCAAGGCGCCGCATCAGGGCTCCTCCATCGGCGTCGCCATTGTGAAAGACGATTCGCTGGAAGAGTTTGTATCGGCTGTTAATCAATGCTTTTTCCAGATCGAGCTCGATGCAGATACCTGGAAAGAGTTGGACGAGGCTGAAAAACTGGCCTGGGGACAGAAAATCGCTAACCTGGACGAAGGTATCGGTTTTCCGATCGTGTTGGACGGAAAGACGATTTATCATCCTACCACATTGCTAAGTGAGCTGGAAATCTACTTTTCAGAAGGAAATAGCCACGCATTGCTGAGTAGTTCGAATGCGGAAGATCAGGTACTGGTCGAAGAATTTGTGAATGGCCAGGAATTTTCCTGCGGCTGCATTCAGTTTGACGACGGTTCGCCGCTGGCTTTGCCGCCAAGCGAAGTGATCAAAATGGTGAAGGTTTTTGATTTTAATGCAAAATATAAGCCCGGAGCCAGTCGGAAACGCACTCCGGTGGAGACAACGCTGGAAAAGAACCGGGAAATCCAGCAGATGATCGCCAGCGTGTTCCAGCAATTGGGCATCAATGCGTGTGTTCGGATCGATGGCTTTCTCACGGAAAACGGAACAATCCTGCTCCACGATCCGAATACGATTCCCGGAATGTCACCTACTTCGTTTATTTTTAAACAAATGGCCGAAATCGGACTGAATGTGACGCAGGCATTAACATACCTCGTCCGCCAGTCGCTCCGCGAGCGCATACGCTCGGGTAAGCAGACGTGGGTACTCCGCGCATTGCTGGAAACACTCGATCGGCAGATCGCTGCGGGCATCGCGACCGTGAAACCGGTTGAGCACATTGTTTTTGATCCTACCGACGAGGCGTATGCAGAAGCGAGGCGTCGTTACGGCCTCCTTGGGGCAGGTGGAAAGGTAACTCCGGTACCGGTGCTCAAAGCCGCCGATGGTCGGTTCTACAAGCTTCCCAATCCATTGATGTTCAAGGAGTATGTTGCCGACGTCGAGGAGCTGCTGCATGCCGAGCGGCATCCGTTGCTGGTAGAAACCTCGCAGCGGGCGGCGGCGCTGACAGCCTTTTTTGTAGGCGAAGTTTCCTATGATATTACCCCAATCGATAATCCCGCATCCTGATCGCAAGTGGGCGTAGGTTACTTGTGATGTCTCATTATGAGTAGTTTATGAGCATCTAAATTTTTTCAATTTTCTTCCGGTTTCTGGTGTTTTTGAAAACCGGTTTTCTAAATTGGGTAATTATTGAAATTCATTCCTTTCGAAAAATTGACGGATTAATGGCACAAGGAGCTGAAAAAGTTAGGTTAAGTCTTCAGAAAGATAATAAGGGATGGAAGAAGTGGGGACCTTACCTGTCGGAGCGCCAATGGGGTACGGTAAGGGAGGATTATAGTGGGAATGGCGACGCCTGGAACTATATTACCCATGAAATGGCCCTTTCCAAGGCATATCGCTGGGGCGAAGACGGAATCGGCGGTTTTTCTGATAACAAGCAGCATATATGCCTTTCGTTCGGGTTCTGGAACCATAAGGACAAAATATTGAAAGAGCGGATATTCGGCCTCACTAACCGGGAGTCGAATCACGGAGAAGATGTGAAGGAAATGTATTATTACCTCGATAGTACGCCTACGCATTCGTATACCAAAATGCTCTATAAATATCCGCAGCAGCCATTTCCTTACGACAAACTGCGCCAGGAAAACGGGCGTCGTGGCAAGCAGGACCCGGAATACGAGATCATGGACACGGGTGTGTTCGATAACGATGAGTATTTCGATATCTTCATCGAGCACGCGAAGGCCGACGAACAGGATATCCTGATGAAAGTGACGGTCTTTAACCGCGGTGCCAACGAGGCGCCGATCACCGTGCTGCCACAAATCATGTTCCGCAACACCTGGTCGTGGGGTTACGAGGCATTCAACTACAAGCCGATCATGAACGGTATCTCCAACCGGCTGATCGAGGTAACGCACCGAAAACACGGAAAGTATAACCTTTATCTCGACGGCGCGGATGAACTGCTGTTCTGCGAAAATGAGACGAACTTCAAAAAGCTCTACGGCACAGCCAATAATACAGCCTATCCGAAAGACGGGATCAACGACTACATTGTAAGTGGCCAGAAAGCGAATACCGTCAACCCGAATAACATTGGTACAAAAGCCGCCGCGCGTTTTACCAAAACGATCAAGGGCGGCGAGAGCGCTACCTTTCGTCTGCGTTTTGTAAACCATTCCATTTCGGAGCCCTTCGGCGGTTTTGAAGACTTTTTCGATAAAAGGATCCGCGAGGCCGACGAGTTTTACAACGATTTGCAGGGCGAGGTGACCGACAGCGACCTGCGGTCGATCCAGCGGCAATCGTACGCCGGAATGCTCTGGAGCAAGCAGTTCTATTATTATAATGTATACGAATGGCTGAAAGGCGACCCTGCCCAGCCCGGGCCTAACCAGGGCAGGAAATGGGGACGGAATTCGGGCTGGAAGCATCTTTATGCCGCGAATATCATTTCAATGCCCGATAAATGGGAGTACCCCTGGTTCGCGGCCTGGGACCTGGCATTTCACTGTGTGCCGTTGGCCAGGGTGGACGCCGATTTTGCCAAAAGGCAACTCGAAATCCTCCTGCGCGAGTATTACATGCACCCGAACGGGCAGATACCCGCATACGAGTGGAACTTCTCGGACGTAAACCCGCCGGTACACGGCTGGGCAACCTGGAAAGTATACGAAATCGACCGGGAGCAGAACAATGGAGTAGGGGATATTGAATTTTTGGAAAAGATATTCCATAAACTGCTCCTGAACTTCACCTGGTGGGTTAATCAGAAGGACGATACCGGCAACAACATTTTCAGCGGCGGTTTCCTGGGCCTTGATAATATCGGGGTATTCGACCGCTCGACGCCTATGCCTTTTGGTGGTAAGCTGCAACAGGCGGATGCGACGGGCTGGATGGCGATGTACACGCTCAATATGTTGCGTATTTCGGTGGAAATCGCTCTTGTACACGGTGTTTACCAGGATATGGCTTCCAAATTCTTCGAGCACTTCCTGCACATTGCGGGCGCAATGGAGTCGATCGGGGGCAAGAACTCGTCGATCAGTCTTTGGGATGAAGAAGATCAGTTTTATTATGATGTGATCCATATTCCCAACGGCCAGAGCATTCTCCTGAAGGTTCGCTCGATTGTGGGGTTAATACCGCTGTTTGCAGTAGAAATTCTCGATCCGCAGAATCTGGACAAATTGCCTGTTTTCAAACGCCGCGTCGAATGGGTACTGGCAAACCGCCCCGATCTTGCGAGGCTGATTTCCCGTTGGTTTGAATCAGGCAAAGGGGAAAACAGGCTGCTTTCGATCCTGAGGGGGCACCGGATGAAGATGATCATGAAAAGGATGCTCGATGAAAGCGAGTTCCTGTCGGACTACGGTGTGCGGGCATTGTCCAAATACCATGAAGAGAATCCTTACAAGTTTTATATTAACGGCGAGGTTTTACAGGTGGACTACACCCCGGCAGAAGCGCTTACCGACATCATGGGTGGTAACTCCAACTGGCGCGGGCCGATCTGGTTCCCGCTTAACTACCTCATTTTTGACTCGCTCATGAAATTTCACAGCTATTACGGCGAGGATTTCATGATCGAATACCCTACCAATTCCGGTAACCTCACGACGATTAAGGACGCGGCAATGGCGATTGCCTGCCGGTTGATCGATATTTTCAAGAAGGATTCCGAAGGCAGGCGGGCGGTGTACGGACACGACGAGAAAATGCAGAAAGACCCTAATTTTAACGACCACGTCCTTTTTTACGAGTATTTCCACGGGGATAACGGTCGCGGCTGCGGCGCGAGCCATCAGACGGGCTGGACAGGCCTGGTAGCCGAATTGATCCATAAAACCGCCAAAGAATCGTTTTCAGCGATCGAAAAGGAACCGCTGGAAATCGGCAAGTAAGGATGGCACATACATTTTTAATTCTCTTAATAAATTCTATTTAACTAATTATGACTGCAAAATTGGAACCGAATGTGATGACCAAAGTGAGCAGCTGGCTCAACGGTGATTATGATATCGATACGAAACAATCCATTCAACAACTGATCGACGAAGGCAACGATACTGAACTGACGGATGCATTTTACAAAGACCTCGAATTCGGAACAGGCGGATTGAGAGGGCTGATAGGCATCGGTTCCAACCGTATGAACCGGTACACGGTAGGTACGGCTACGCAGGGATTGGCGAATTACCTTAACAAAGCATTTCCGAACGAAGAGAAGAGCGTTGCAGTAGCTTACGACAGCCGTATCAAATCGGATGAGTTCGCGAAGATCATCGCGGATATTTTCTCTGCCAATGGCATTTCAGTTTATCTTTTCGAAGGCCTGCGCCCTACGCCGGAGCTTTCATTCGCGATCCGTCTGCTGGGTTGTAAAAGCGGCGTCGTAGTAACGGCTTCGCACAACCCGAAAGAATATAACGGCTACAAAGCCTACTGGAACGACGGTTCGCAAGTAGTTGCGCCGCACGATACCAACATTATCAACGAAGTAAATGCCATCCAGTCGATCGATCAGGTGAAATTTGACGGCGACAGCTCGAAAATCACCAAGATCGGTACCGAGGTGGATGAGAAATATATCAACCACATCCTGTCACTTTCGATCTCGAAAGGGGCATTGGAGCGTCAGAAAGGCCTCAAAATCGTTTACACGCCCTTGCACGGAACAGGTGTGACGCTGGTGCCGCAGTTGCTGGCCAAAATGGGTTTCGAAGCGGTAACTATCATCGAAGAGCAGGCTGAGCCGAAAGGTAACGGCCAGTTCCCGACCGTGGTTTATCCTAACCCCGAGGAAAGCGAAGCGATGTCCAAGGCCGTTGAAAAGGCGAAGGAGATCGATGCGGACCTGGTAATGGGTACCGATCCCGATTCCGACCGCGTGGGTATCGCGGTGAAGAATCACCATGGTGAAATCCAGCTGCTGAACGGAAACCAGACGGCCAGCGTACTCATTTACTATCTCCTGAATGCATGGAAAGACGCAGGCAAGCTCACCGGAACGCAGTTCGTGTGTAAAACCATCGTGACCACCGACCTGATCGACAAAATGGCGGCGGCTTACGACGTGAAATGCTATAACACGCTCACCGGCTTTAAATATATTGCGCAGGTAATCCGCGAAAAGGAAGGCCAGGAGCAATTTATCGGCGGTGGCGAGGAAAGCTACGGTTACCTGATCGGCGACGCGGTGCGCGACAAAGACGCGATTGCATCCTGCGCGATGATCGCCGAGCTTACGGCCTATGCGAAGGATAAGGGCCTGAGCCTCTTCGATATGCTGATGGAAATCTACAAACAGTTTGGTTTCTATTACGAAGGACTGATCTCACTGACCAAAAAAGGCAAATCCGGCGCTGACGAAATTCAGCAAATGATGGCCGATTTCCGTGCCAACCCGCCCAAAAGCATTGCAGGGTCGCCGGTCGTGAGAATGGATGATTACAAGGCATTGACCACGACCGATTTTAAATCCGGCAATACTGCTTCCATTCCATCAGGCGAAATGGGTATTGAACCTTCTAACGTGTTGCAGTTCTTCACCGAAGACGGGACGAAATTCACCTGCCGCCCATCCGGTACCGAGCCAAAGATCAAGTTCTACGTAGGCGTACGTGCTGCGCTGGAAAAGAATGAAGACTTCGACACAGTATATGCTTCCTTGAAAGAGAAAGTAAAAGCAATCGGCGAGGAGCTGAATTTGAAATAGTACCTTATAATAGGTTGATAAAAACGCGAAGGCGGCCCGAATGAGCCGCCTTCTGTTACTTCGTGTAAATGATAAAGTAAGTTTTATGCTGGTTGTCTTCCCTGAAAGAGATTCCCTTGATTTTATCAATGGTTAGCTTGCTGGCTTCGTCTCGGGTCGAATGGTTGGTGTTGATGTAAAATTCAGCATTTAGGTGCCTATCAGTAAAGAGCAATGTGTTTTGCTCCGATTTTCCGAAGCCTTCTCTTTCCAGAAACCGTTTATTTCTATCGCTATTGAGAACCGCCGGTCCTACTGCGCCGCCCGAATTAGGCCCGATGCGGTTGACAAGTTTGTGTTGAAAGAATTCGACCTCTTTTGACTTCTTAATGCCTAATGCATTCTTATAATCTGTTTCCATTTCGGTCTTTAATGGAGCCGGTGGAAGTTGGCCCATTCCCTGCCCTCCTTTCGTTACGTAGCCAGAGTAGCCCTCCATAGGGGTGTAGTCGTCGTCACCAGTGTTGCCTGTACCGCCGCCGCCGTCGTCTTTAACATGAACAGCAAGGGAAGTGATAAAGCTTTGCAATGGATCGTATTGCAGTTTGTTGATGATCATATCGCACCCGAATTTTTTTAGTTCGCTTTTCATTGCATTGATTTCGTCCCAGGTGGTTAAAGGCGTAACGGCCCAGTACAAGGTGTCATTTCTGATCAAGATACCTTTAACTTTTGGACCCAAGTTCTCTGGACCCTGAGCTGTATCGATAGTTTGCAATGCATCTGGTTCATCAGTCGTTACCTGGTGAGTTTCCACCCTTTCGTCTGGATTTTCGATAGAACCCCTCTTAACAGGCTTTGCTACAATTACTTCGCCCACTAACGGCTTCACAAGTGGCCTAATCACCTCGGGCGTGAGCTCAACGATGTGCTCACGGTAAGGTGCTACAAATGCAGACGAAAGGTAAACCAATGCAAGAACAGCCACATATTTACCCCAAGCCATGTAGTGCGAAGGTTTCCGGTTCATCATTTGAATACGCTTTTTAAGAAGCGACTGGGCAAAGGAGTTGGTCAGCGGCAACTCCCGTGTATCCAGGACTGCATTCAGCAAATTGTATTGATATTGCTTTTTCTCAAAACCATTATCCAGCACGGCGCGATCTGCGAGGTATTCGAGATTTTCCTGAACAAGTCTTTGATGAACCCAGGAAAAGGGGTTAAACCAAAGGCATATTTTCTGGATTTCCGCCAGCAGTAGGTCGGCGCTATGCCATTGGCGTGCATGTTCCGCTTCGTGAGCAAGGATATTTTGCAGCTCGTGATCGGAATGTTTGGATGAATCCAAAATGATCCATTTGAAAAAGGAGAATGGCGAAGCCCCCGTTACATGTACAATGAAAGTGCCGTCGGGACATTCTTCATTGCGACCTCTCGCAACCACAAGAAGCAAGCGACTGATCTGGAAAAGGAAATATGCCGCCATCACAATTAGGCCCGAAAGGTAAATGGCACTGATCCAATCAGCGGCAGTCATTTTCGAGGCCACCGCTTCTGCCGATGCAATAAATGGTTCTGCCTGAATAGTCGCGATCGGCTCACCCAGGGCCGGAAGCTTACCTACTACTTTCGGTATGCTGTGGTGAAACTCGGTTTGCACTTCCACGGGCCCCCAACTGGGCAGGCTCATCAGCGGTAAAGTCCACGCTGCGGCAGCATTAAGCCATAGCAGCACGCGGTTGAGTTTGGAGAATGTTTCAAACTGGATCAGCCAGCGATAGGCTAACGTAAGCACAGCCAGTACCAGGCTGACTTTCATGAGGTAAGGGATCAGCATAAAGTCGTAGGATTAATGTGGTACATCAAATACTTTACTCACCTTCTTCGATCATCCGGATAATCGCGCGCAGATCGTCCGGCGTCACTTTTTCCTGCTTGGCAAAATACGCCACCAGATCTTTGTAAGAATCGTTGAAATAGCCTCCAACGACCTTGCCCAGCACAAAATGGTTCTGGTAATCCTCCTGTTTCACGACCGGGAAATATTCATACGTATTCCCGAATTGCCGGTGCGATACATAACCCTTTTCTTCCAGGTTCCGGATAATGGTCGAAACGGTATTGTAATGCAGCTTGGGTTCGGTGAAAAGCGGAAGCATGTCCTTCACAAATGCAGCGCCCAGCTTCCATAGCACCTGCATGACTTCTTCTTCTTTGTTGGTGAGCTTTTCAAGTTCCATGGCGTAAATATTAAAACTATTTTTATAGTTAACAAACTATTTTTCTAGTAATAATATTTTTTTTAGGTAAAAATGGAATAGGGTACAGGACGGGGGATAAGTAATAGCGCGCCGCTGGGTAGTAATATGTTACCTTTTGTTGTCTTATTGAGACTTAAAGTGATATTTTTTGAAGAACGAATTGTAAATTACATGTATCGTATAACGACACCTAGCTAATAATGATGAAAAAACTACTTCACAACAACTCGATGTTGCTGTGCCTGATGCTGGCATTCTGTTGGAACATCGCATGGGCACAAGATGGGTCGGTAACCGGAAAAGTCACTGACAAGGATGGAATTGAAATCCCCGGCGTAAGTGTGAGCGTCAAGGGTACGTCACAGGGGACTTTAACCGATGAGAATGGGAAGTATTCGATTCAGGTCGGGCCGGGTACAATACTTGTTTTCAGCTTCATCGGTTTTAAAAAGCAGGAGATTGCGCGTGGAAGTCAGCACGTGTTGAATGTACAGATGGAAGCCGATGTGTCGATGCTCGATGAGGTGGTCGTCACCGCACTCGGGCAGACGCAGGAGAAGCGTGCGATCGGCTATTCGGTGCAGTCCATCCGGTCCGATGAGATCAGAGAGTCGGGGAATCCCAATATGGTGGGTGCATTGCAGGGCAAGATCGCCGGGGCGGTGATCACCGGTTCGGGCGGCGCTCCGGGTGCCGGGGTGAATATCATCCTGAGGGGCATTACCTCGCTCAGCGGCAGCGCCGATAACCAGCCGCTGTTCGTGATCGACGGCATTATCATCAGCAATGCAACCACTGCCGGTAACCCGCTGCCCAGCGCCGGGTCTGCTTCTCCCGGAGCCTCAGAACAGTTTGCAAACACCAACCGGGCAGCCGACATTAATCCCGACGACGTCGAGAGTATTTCAGTCCTGAAAGGTCCCGCCGCGACGGCACTTTACGGTTTGCGGGCTTCCAACGGGGCCATTATCATCACTACCAAACGTGGTAAATCGGGTAAGCTGAATGTTTCGGTTTCGCTTTCGGGAGGCGTGGATGTACTGGGCAAATCCCCGGATATCCAGACGCGCTTCCTGCAAGGCCGTTTCGGGGAATTCATTTCGCCTACCGAAGTGCGCCAGCGGACGCCCTATCAGTCGTTCGGGCCATCGGTTATCGGCAACACTACCGACCGCATTTATGACAACTTCCGAGGGTTTTACCAGACCGGTTTCCGCACCAACAACAATATCACCCTGACCAAAGGAAGTGAAAAGGGCAACATCTACGTTTCGGCAGGGCATAACTATCAGCAAGGGATCGTGCCCGCCACCTATTTCGAAAGGACTTCTGCCAAAATTGCAGGTACCTACAATTTTACGAAGCGCTTTTCGGCGTCAGGCTCTTTCAATTATATACGCTCCGGTGGCAAGCGCCCGCCTGCCGGCGACAAATCGGTATTCAGCGCATTGTCGTACTGGCCAAATACCTACGATGTAAACGACTACCTGAATCCAGACGGATCTTACAAGAACCTCCTGCCCGGTTTTACGGATAACCCGGTGTACCTCGTCAAGAAGAGCCCGCGGATCGATGCCGTAAACCGCTATATCGCCGATCTGACATTGAACTACAATATTACCGACTGGCTGACCGCCAAATACCAGATTACAATGGATGCTTTCAACGAGCGGCGCAAGCGGCAGGTGGATAGTACTTTTGATGTGGGGACGGCGGTGAAAGGCTTTCTGATCAAAGAAAATATCAATTACCGTGAAATCAACTCCAATTTATATGTGACGGCGACGAAGCAGTTTGACGAAAACTGGAATGGCTCACTGATGGTCGGCAACTCGGTGGTAGGCAGTAAGCGGCCCGACAGCTATTATGAGCGGGGCGAAGGCTGGAAAGCACCATTTACCGACGAGATCAGCAGTTACCGAAATGTGCAGAAGCGATACTACTCGCCGCTGCAATACCGGATCGTGAGTTTCTTCGCGGATGCCAAGCTGAGTTACAAGGATATGCTCTATCTGAATGCAACGGGCCGGAACGACATTGTTTCGACGCTTCCCAAAGCCAACAACTCGTTTTTTTATCCCTCATTCAGTGCCGGCTATATTTTTACGGAAAATCTCCCCAAGAATAATATTCTCAGCTACGGAAAGTTGCGCGCATCGTGGGCGCAGGTGGGCAAGGGTACCGACCCGTACGTGATCGGCGTGTACTACGAGCTGGCCGATAATTTTCCGTTCGGGAATACGGTACCCGGTTACGTCCGGCGCTCCACCACTGCCGCGGACAACCTCAAACCGGAACGGACCACTTCCATCGAATTCGGTACCGAGCTGCGGTTTTTCGGGAACCGGCTGATGCTCGATGCGACCTATTTTACGATGGATAGCAAAGACCAGATCGTCCGTGCTCCGGTTTCGAATGTATCGGGTTATTCATTTTATTATACCAATATCGGTTTGATCCGCAACAAGGGCGTCGAATTACTGGCCACTTTCAAACCGGTGACAACGGCGAGGTTTACTTGGGATATGTCATTGAATTTTACAAAAATGTCGGGAAAGGTGATCGAAATGCCGGATGAGCTCGAAGAAATCTCCTATTTCGATAATGGCAGCCGGGGCGTTTTGAAAGTGAGGGAAGGCAGCAAGCTCGGCGAACTCTGGGGACTGGATTATTTGCGCGCGCCGGATGGCCAGTTGCTCATCCAGTCGAACGGCTTGCCGCTTACAAGCCAGGTCACCGTGCCCTGGGGCAATGCGCTGCCCGATTGGACCGCCGGTTTGACCAACACCTTCAATTACAGGGGGATAGGTCTTTCCTTCCTGCTCGAATGGCGGCAAGGTGGCGATGTGGTGGATCTGGGCGAGCGCAATGCATTCCGCGCGGGGTCCATCGAGATTACCGGACGGCGTTATGAGCAGGTTGTCTTTAAGGGGGTTGTAGAGCAAAAGGGAGCGGACAACTCGGTGACCTACGTGCCCAATACCAAGACGGTTGTTCTCGATGACGCGTTTTATAACCCGTCTACCGCGCGGTACATGGGCAATTCGGCGCAGTTCAACATACAGGATGGCTCCTGGTTCCGGTTGCGGACGGTGGGCCTTTCCTACGCGATTCCGAAAGCGGCATTGGCCAAATCGATATTCAAAGGCGGCGTTCGGTTCAATTTTACGGGTACCAACCTGTTCCTGAACACGCCATTCCGGGGATATGATCCGGAGGCACTCACATTTGGCTCCGGCACCAATATCATCGGTTTTGTGGGACGAAACAATCCGGCCACACGCAGTTTTCAGTTGGGTATCAATGTCAATTTTTAGGAACCATGAAAAATATCAGATACATATTCAAAATACTGCCTTTGCTGGCTCTGCTGCTAACCGCCTGCGACAAGTTCCTGGACGTCAACACGGACGAAACGCTCAAAGGAGATGCTACAATGCAGGAATTACTTCCGACCGCGCAGTTTTACACAGCCGAGGCAAGTTTTCAGCAGGCTTACGTCGCTTGCCAGTATGCGCAGCAGCTTGGCAGTGCGTTGGGTGCGAACGGGATCGATACTTATGCCGAAACGGACAATACCTTGGGCTGGTCGAACCTTTACCTCTATGCTTTGCCGCAACTCAATGCGATTATCAAAAAAGGGCAGGAGGAAGCCTCTCCGGCTTATGTTGGCATTGCGAAGGTGCTGACGGCCTACAACCTTGGCCTGGCAACCGTGAATTGGGAGAATGTGCCTTATAGTCAGGCCGATCAGAAGAATTTTTCTCCCGCCTATGACACGCAGGAGCAGGTATACGCGACTATTTTCAAATTGCTGGATGAGGCGGTGATGGAACTCGGTGGTAATACAGGCACGAAACCCGGCCAAGACGACCTCATTTATCAGGGCGACCTGGGCAAATGGACCCGGCTGGCTTATTCGCTCCGTGCCCGCTACCTGTGGCATGGCTCGTTGCGAAACCCCCAGCAAGCCGCGGAAGGTGCGCTTGCCGCGCTGGAAAAGGGTATGAAAGGCAACGAGGATGATTTTCAATTGCAGTACAATTCCAAAAACCTGAGCCCCTGGTACAGCAAAGTAGCGATCCCGAATACAACCGGAAACCTCTCGGTGACGTTTACGAACACGATCGTAGATCTTTTCAATGGCACTACGCAGGCCGTTACCGACCCTCGTTTGTCGAAAGTAATAGGGTTAAAGAACAACCAGACTGTCTATTCCGGCGTAATACCAGGCTCCGGCAGCGGCTCGACGGTCGATCTGAACAGCAAAGCGTGGCATTCGAATATCAACTCGCCGCTGATCATGATGACCTACTCGGAGTTGAAAGGTATCGAGGCCGAGGCGCGGCTGATCCAGCATGGTGGTACCGGCACGTCGGTCGCCGGGTATGCGGCTTATCAGGAAATGATTTCTGCCAATATGAAGAAAGTGGGCGTAGCAGATGCGGAAATCGACCAATTCCTGAAAGATGCACGGATCAATGTAGGTGCTTCGAAACTGGCTGCTGAGCAAATTATTACGGAGAAGTTCAAATCCATGCTGCTCATAGGCGACATCTGGACGGACATCCGCAAGTACGACTACCTCGATTTCCCGATGCCAACCAATCCAAATCCCGATTTGCAGGGCAAGCGTATCCAGCGCATGAAATATCCCGATTCGGAGATCACCCGTAACTCCAAAACCGTGCTGGCCAACCAGAAAGATCCGGAAGTGACAATGTGGCTCATCAACAAATAGCTTTATCTCAAACTGAAATATTATGAAACTGATTTTGAAATATACCTTTGCCTGCCTGACGGCGATGCTCCTGCTTACAGGCTGCTATAAGGAGCCGGATTTGTTCGAAGATCTGCTGGTCAGCAACGGAAAAGTGGCGCAAATAGCCGTGGTATGGCTGGGCGACGCGAAGGTTTACAATGCGGCTGGCGTGTTGCAGACGACCACAACCGTAGATTCGCTCAGCGCCGTGAATGTGAATATCGAATATACCTCGGAAGTAGCCGTAAAAGAGTTCAAGGTCTACTCGGCACCGACTGCCTCCGGCTCGCAGACGCTTCTTGCGACCGTACCCGCGGGTGCTCAGAAATATGATGCGGAGCTTCGGAATTACGTCATCAAAGTGCCGATCACGGCGCCGAAGGGAAAAAATGTTACTTCGGTCATTTTTGCGGAGGTTATCTCGGAAAATTCGTTGGCCTCGTCCAGGAAGAGCGCGACGCTGAAAACGAAGCCGTAAGCGAAAGGGATATGCAACGTTCGCATTGTATTTTGAGTATCGTTTCAAAGTTTACAAACTCCTCATTTATCTTTGAGGTTTAAAGCTTTGAATAATTGATGCGCCCGGTTTTGAACTGCATATCCCTTACCCGTTGCTTATTGATACTGGCCCTGGCTGTGCTCGCGCATACTAGAGTGCGCGCGCAGCAGGCGGGAACTGTTACACTTACTGGCAAGGTTACCGACGAAAAAACCGGTAAACCGCTGCCATTTGCCAATGTTTTTATCAATAATTCCACAATAGGGACTAATTCCGATGAAAATGGGAACTACCGCCTGCCGAATCTGGCGGTCGGAAACCTGGAACTCGTAGTGTCGTTTCTCGGCTATGAAACAGTCAAACAAACGCTCCGTTTCGAACAGCCGGGTACCAGAACCGTAATTTTTAAACTACGGGAAGGGCAGGAGCTGAAAGGGGTAACCATTGTTGCGAAAAAGAACAAAAAGCGCGAGAAGCATTTGAAGATCATTATACGTGAACTGTTGGGGAGAGGCAAATTCAGCAAGTTGTGCAAAGTGCTTAACCCCGAAGCATTGCGGATTTCGGAAGACGACGACGGGCATCTTGGCGCTCAGACGACCAAGCCGCTGATCATCGAGAATTACGCATTGGGTTACCGCATTCACCAGGACCTGGATGACTTTGATTATTTCAATGGAAAAGTCTATTACGGCGGGGCCACACGTTTTGAGCTTCTAGTACCTAAGGACGATGCGCAGCGCAGGCAATGGCGGGCCAACCAGAAAGAAGCCTACAAGGGCTCCCTTAAGCATCTGCTGACGAGCATGGTGGCCGATAGCTTGCAAGAGCAGGGTTTCAAGGTATTCCAGGTCATACCCGATTCGCTTCGGATTTTCAAATCGGTCAGGAGTGTTAACGGGTATAATACGATCGCCAATCACATTCACAACCGGATCGAGGCTGTTCGCGGTATGCGGCTGGTGCGCCCGGGTGAATTGCCTACCGAGCGCCTCGTGGTATCGCTCACCCAACTGGAAATATTTAACATGAACAGGCATGGCAGGTCGCCCTATGCCGATATGCCCTACGCTTATACCCAGATCACCCTTCCCCAAGGGTACATGGTCACCACGCCGCAAGGATGGGTGGTCATGCCAATGGGTTTTGAGATTGCCGGCGATCTGGGGAATGACCGTTTTTCCAACCTTCTTCCCGCCGACTGGAAACGCGACGAGTGACGGCCCGCCGGGGCTGCGTATAGTGGTTCGCGTAACAGTTTTCCCCGCTATCTCCACCTGCTGTTTGTGCGCAGCAAGATTTAATCAGCATGGCTGCTTCATGTGATTTTGTAACTTCTTCGCGACTGAAATTGGGATAATATCGTACAATATCCGCTTCTTAAACGATTAAGTGGCGTTTTTAGTAGGAAAATACCAAGTAACTGATAGGCACAAGTTGTGATATTATTTTATCCATTTTTAGCACTATTCTGTCAAAAATTAAAATCAGGGCTTTTATCTGTATAATTATTTGATTAAATAGTGATAAATTTACTATGCCTATTAATTATTAACCTAACCAGGTAACATGAAAATAATCTACAAAAATCCCAGGCGGGATTGCCTCACTTTCCTCCTTCTATTTCTGACTGTTTTTTCAGCTATTGCGCAGGATCGAAGAGTGACTGGCGTTGTGTCGGATCCCGCTGGCACAGGAATCCCCGGAGCTACCATTCTGATTAAGGGTACGCAGATCGGGTCGAACACGGATGCAGAAGGTCGTTTTGCAGTAAATGTCAGATCAGACAAAGATGTGCTTGTTATTAGCTTTGTCGGCTACAAAACGAAGGAGATCATTGTGGGTAACCAATCGGTGATCGATGTGAAAATGGAAGACGACGTAGCGGCGCTGGAAGAAGTGGTTGTGACCGGTTATACGACCGACAAACGCCGTGAAACTTCCGGTTCGGTAGCGCTCGTAAAAGCCAAAGACCTGACCGCAGTTCCATCCGGAAACGTGGAGCAGCAGTTGCAGGGGCGCGTAGCGGGTGTGACGGTGATCACGAACGGTCAGCCCGGTACCAACAGCCAGATCCGTGTACGCGGTTTTGGCTCGTTCGAAGCCAATGAGCCATTGTACATTGTGGACGGGGTACCGGTAGGGTCGACCGACTTTCTCAATCCGGACGACATCGACCAAACCACTGTCTTGAAGGATGCAGCCGCAGCATCTATCTATGGAGCGCGGGCCGCAGCGGGCGTGGTTGTTTATACAACCAAGAAAGGTACCCGTAACAGGAAGCTGAGCGTTACATATGATGGTCTGGTGGGTTTTACAACTCCCGGCAGTGGCCAGAAAATGATGAACCCGACGGATTTTGCCGATTGGACATGGAATGCATTCCGCAACTCGGGCTGGAAACCGGGCGATCAGAACTGGACACACCCGCAATTTGGAACCGGCGCAACGCCTGTGATCCCCGACTACCTGATGGTGGGTGGCACGTATGGTGTTACCGGTAATGTCGATCTGGCAGCAGAGCGCAAGAAATACAACGTTGACCCCACGGCAGGATCGGTTTATCAGGTGGTAAAGGCAAATCGTGCCGGCACCGACTGGTACGATGCAATTACCAGAACGGCGCCCGTGACACGGCACTCGCTCGGCTTTTCAGGGGGCGGTGAAAATGGTCGTTACTTTGTGGGGTTAGGCTTGCAGGATCAGCAGGGTATTCTTTTGAACAACAGCTTCAAACGTTATTCCTTCCGGGTTAATACCGAATTCAATATCCTTAAAAACCTGAGATTCGGAGAGAACATTCAGGGTACATACCGCCAGGTGCTGGGTATCGGCGGAGCGAATAACGGGCAAGGTGTGGCGAACGACGAAAACGATATCCTGAGTGCATTCCGTATGCCTTCGATTATCCCTGTTTACGACGAATTTGGCGGCTATGCCGGAACCGCGGCAAAAGGGTTCAACAACCCGAGAAACCCGGTGGCTACCAGGGACGGGATGAAAAACAATAACGCCTTCAATGCGAATGGCTTTGGTAATATGTACCTGGAATTTGATCCGATCGAAAACCTGACGTTGCGGTCAAGCCTGGGAGGCCAGTATAATAACTATACTTACTGGAACTATTCACGCCGCCAGTATGAAAACTCGGAAAACAACTCGGCAGTGGGCTATGGCGAAGGTTCGGGATATCGCTTTGCTTGGACATTTACCAATACCGCACAATACCGGAAGACGTTCGGTTTACACAATCTGGACGTGTTGGTAGGTCAGGAAGCATTGAATACCGGCGTGAGCCGCGATTTGCAGGCATCCGGCCTCAATCCATTCTCGAACGACATCAATTATGTGAACATGTCGAACGTATCGTCGAAAGTTACTAACAGCCAGCTCAACAATGGGGTGACGTTCTATTCGCTTTTCGGCCGTTTGAACTACATATTCAATGACCGGTACATTGTTTCCGGGGTGTTACGCCGCGATGGTTCTTCCCGCTTCGGTGCGGCTAACCGGTATGGGGTATTCCCGGCGGTGTCGGTGGCATGGCGCGTTACTTCCGAAAATTTCATGAAGGGAGTAACTTTCCTGAGCGACCTGAAAATCCGCGGAGGTTACGGCACAATGGGTAACTCCAATGCGGTGCGTCCCGACAACCAGTACAGCCTCTATTCGGCGGGTATCGGAACGTCGGCATACGATATTACCGGCTCCAACACCAGTGCCGCGGAAGGTTACTACCGTAGCAAACTCGGCAATGCCGATGCGAAATGGGAAACCAGCGTTACCAAAAACATCGGTTTTGACGCGACATTTTTCAATGGCAGACTGGATGTGATCCTCGACTTGTGGCAGAAAGATTCCAAGGACCTGCTTTTCCAGAAAGGTGTGGCGGCAGTTGTAGGCTCGGGTGCAACGCCTCCCTACGTGAACGCGGGAACCATTACCAACAAGGGTATCGACTTCCAGATCATTACAAAAGGCAAGGCTGGCGGCAAGCTGGGCTACGAATTGAATGTAACGGGTAGTGTCCTCAAAAACGAGATCGGCGATCTTGGTGGTGACAAATACCTGGCGGGTATCAACCCGGGTTACCGTGGCCTGCAACCGATCCGCAACCAGCTAGGTTATTCGCTTTCAGCATTCTATGGCTATAAGGTATCCGGCCTCTTCCAGACTCAGGAAGAAGTGGACCGCGCTCCGGCACAGGATGGAAAAGGGATCGGCCGCTTCCGTTACGAGGATATCAATGGCGACAATCTTATCAATGCCGACGACCGTACGTACCTGGGCAGCCCGGTTCCGAAATTCACAGGTGGTTTGAACCTGAAACTGACTTATCTGAACTTCGAGATCGAAACCTATATGTATACCTCGGTGGGTAACAAGATCTTCAATGCTTCGAGGTGGTTTACTGACTTCTATCCTTCTTTTGCGGGCGCAGCCATCAGCGAAAGGGTGAAAGACTCATGGTCTCCATCGAACACGGGCGCTACCATCCCCATTTTTGAGAGCGCCTCTAATTTCAGTACCAACACGCAAGCCAACTCATTCTACGTGGAAAACGGCAATTATGTGAGAATGCAGAACATCTCACTAGGCTATAACCTGCCAAAAGCATTGCTCTCCAAACTGAAAATGCAGAAACTGAGACTTTACGCCTCAGCCAACAATATTTTCACGATTTCCAAATATCAGGGACTTGACCCCGGTGTAGGTGGTAATGCAGATACGCAATTCGGGATCGATGTAGGTAACTATCCTGTAACAAGAAGCTGGGTTTTTGGAGTAAACCTCGGTTTCTGATCTTTAAGCAGGCTGTTTCTACACTGAATGAATCATTAATATTCTGAATCGATGAAAAAGATATTCACAAATAGTATGGCGATTATCACCGTCCTGATGACGGTGTTCTTCTCCTGCAAAGAGAGTTTTTTGGAAAAACCGGCGACGGGTGCAGTAAGCGAAGTACTTCTTACCTCTACAAAAGGGCTTGAAGGTGCGCTTATCGCGGTTTACGGCCAGATCAACGGCAAGGGTGCCGGGGGCAGGATGGCAAGTCCCAGTAACTGGGTTTGGGGAAGTATCCGCGGCGGCGATGCCAACAAAGGCACCGACCCTGGTGATTACAGCGATATCAACCCGATCCAGCGCTACGAATACCTGAGCACACAAGGGGTGATTTCCGAAAAATGGGCAGGCAATTACGAAGGTGTCTCACGTGCGAATGCAGTGCTGCGCCTTATAGCGAAAGCTGATGCGGAGGTTACGGAAGCGACCAAGACGCGAATCACAGCCGAGGCACGTTTCCTGCGCGGACATTATTATTTCGAGCTGAAAAAGACATTTGGAAATACTCCTTATGTGGACGAATCGGTGGATTACGGCACGGGTATCGAAAAGGTGAAAAACGATGCGGACCTTTGGCCGAAGATCGAAGCGGATTTCAAATTCGCGTTTGATAACTTACCGGTAACTCAGGACGCGGTGGGCCGCGCCAACAAATGGGCAGCAGCGTCCTACCTCGCCAAGGCATATCTTTATCAGAAAAAATATCCCGAGGCAAAAACGCTTTTCGACCAGATTATCGCCAGCGGACAGACTACCAACGGTAAAAAATACGCGCTTGTGCCGAAGTATGCCGATGTGTTTCGTGCGTCGAACGACAACAACACGGAGTCCGTTTTTGCCGTGCAGGCAGCCGCCAATACCGGTAGTGTAAACAATGCGAACCCCGAGTTTGACCTTAACTGGCCTTACAATACAGGCGCTAACGGACCCGGTAACTGCTGCGGTTTCTTCCAGCCCAGCTTCGAAATGGTGAACTCACACCGTACGGATGCCAATGGGCTGCCGTTGCTCGATGGTTCATACAACTCGGACAAGAATGCGGTGGTGTCGGACATGGGGTTGTTGTCGAAAGATAAATTCACCCCTGATGCGGGTAATCTGGACCCGCGGCTTGATCACTCGGTGGGCCGTCGCGGTATTCCATTCCTCGACTGGATCGATCACCCCGGCGCGGACTGGATCCGTAACCAGGCCAATGGCGGTCCGTACAGCCCTAAAAAGTATGCTTATTACAAAACAGACGTAGGTTCTTTGCAGGATAACAGCTCCTGGACACCTGGCTACACGGCGATCAACTACACGGTGATCCGCTTTGCGGATGTGCTCCTGATGGCGGCGGAGGCGGAAGTCGAGGCCGGAACATTGGAAAAAGCCCGGGAGTACGTAAATATGGTGCGTACCCGCGCCGCAAACCCAGATGGCTTTGTGAAGAAAGCTGGTGCACCTGCGGCGAAATATGTGATTGGTACTTATAAAACCGCCTGGACGGATAAGGATGCTGCACGCATGGCGGTACGGTTCGAAAGAAAACTCGAACTTAACCTGGAAGGCCACCGCTTCTATGACCTCGTGCGCTGGGGCGTTGCCGAGAAGGAACTCAATGCATACCTCACTTACGAGTCGAAAAAACTGACCGGTGCATTAGGTAGTGCCAAGTTTGCAGCCAAATACGAATTATTGCCGATACCACAGGGCCAGATTGACCTTCAGGGCGCGGATGTCCTGAAACAGAACCCTGGTTTCTAGGCGTTTCAAACCTGACTAATTTCCCCGGGAGATGGTATGTATTTACCATCTCCTTTTCTTAATTTCGAAATATCCTGATTCTGTCAACTTATTGCACCTGGCAAATGTTCGTGAAGCACTTACTTCCTTTATTAGTAGGAACTGCCCTGCTCGTATCCTGCAAAAAAGAACTCAAAACTTTCACCGAACTACCAGCAGGTGAAACAGGTATCCGCTTCTCAAATCGCATTGCTGAAAATGATACGATGAATATCCTGGCATTTGAATATGTCTACAATGGAGGAGGCGTGGCACTGGGCGACTTCAACAACGACAGCCTGCCCGATGTGTATTTCACCGGAAATACCGTCCCGAACAAGCTGTATTTGAATAAGGGAGATTTTAAGTTCGAGGATGTGACCGAAAAGGCTGGTGTTGCGCCGGAGAATAAATGGTCAACGGGCGTGGCCTTGGTGGATATTAACAATGACAAATTATTGGACATCTACGTGTGCGCATCCGTGCGCGAGGTGGCGCAGCAACGTGAGAACCTGCTTTATGTAAACCAGGGGTTGGGCAAGGACAAGGTGCCGGTTTTCAAGGAAATGGCTAAGGAATACGGGATCGCCGATACGACGCACACGACAAACGCGGCGTTTTTCGACTATGACAATGATGGCGACCTGGACCTGTTCCTGATCGTCAATGAAATGGATGACAATAACTTTCCGAACAAATATCATAAAAAGATCGTTGACGGCTCGTCGCGCCGAACCGACCGGCTCTATCGGAACGATTGGGACGCAAAGTCGAATCACCCGGTTTTTACCAATGTATCCAAAGAAGCGGGCATTCTGATTGAAGGTTACAGCCTGGGGATCAATGTGACCGATGTGAACCAGGATGGATGGAAAGACGTGTACATAACAAACGATTACCTCACGAACGACATCCTCTATATTAACACTGGCAACGGCACTTTTACCGACCAGGCTGGGGCCTATTTCAAGCATACCTCGCACTCGGCGATGGGGAACGACGTGGCCGATCTCAACAACGACGGCCTTGTGGACGTGGTGGCCGTTGATATGATGCCGGCAACCAACCGCCGCAAGAAAATGATGACGCCCGCAAACAGCTATGTCACTTACCAGAACAACGACCTGTTCGGCTACCAGTACCAGGTGGCCAGAAATACATTTCAACTCAATATGGGAAGCCCTGCCGGCGGGGGGAAATCGCCTGTTTTTAGTGAAATAGGGCTACTCAGTGGCATTGCGGAGACGGATTGGAGCTGGACACCGATGGTGACCGACTTCGATAATGACGGTCTTCGCGATATTATTATTACCAATGGCTTCCCACGGGACATTACCGATCTCGATTTCATCGCTTATCGCAATGAAGTGTCGAGCATTATGGCACCCATGATGATGCTCGATTATATTCCGAGTGTCAGGGTCAGGAATTTCGCATTCAAAAATAAGGGCAACCTCGGTTTCGACGACGTGACCAGCGACTGGGGTATCGAAACGCCTGGATTTTCAAACGGGGCTGCCTATGCCGATCTCGATAATGATGGTGATCTGGATTACGTTGTCAACAATATCAACGACTCGGCGATGGTTTATCGCAACAACACGATCCAGCTGAGGCCGGGAGAAAGTAATTATCTGCGTATTGCGTTTAAAGGGGATCGTTACAATGGAGCGGGGATCGGTGCCATTGCGGAACTTACCTATCCGGACGGGAGAAAGCAGGTTGCGGAAAACTCTCCTTATCGCGGCTATTTGTCGACGGTGGAGCCGGTTCTGCATTTCGGGTTGGGTAAGGAAAAAGCCGTGGAGGTAAAGGTTACCTGGCCGGGAGGAAAAAGCCAGGTGCTGAAAAACGTCAGTGCTAACCAGTTGCTGGTTGTAAGCGAGAAGGATGCCTCGATGGTCCCAGCGCCTGCCAGGGCATCGGCGCCGCCGCTTTTTGCCGATATCACGGCCGATTTGAATGTATCCTATCGCCATGAGGAAATGGACATTATCGATTTTAACGTCCAAAAACTGTTACCGCACAAAATGTCGCAATTTGGGCCTGCGCTTGCGGCTGGAGATGTGAATGGCGATGGCTTGGAGGATGTGTTTGTAGGCGGCGCATATCTGCATAAGGGCCGTTTTTTGCTTCAAAGGCCCGATGGTAAATTCACGGTGGCAGACCTGCTGCCGGGGCCTGAGGGTTTTGAAAAGACATCCGAAGATATGGGCGTGCTGCTTTTCGATGCAGATCGCGACCAGGACCTGGACCTATATATTGTCAGCGGAAGCTATGAAATCAAGGAGGGCTCGGATGCATTGAAGAATGCATTGTATCTCAATGACGGAAAGGGACATTTTGTGCGCGACACTGCCGCATTACCCGCGTTCCTCGTCAACGGTTCTTGTGTAAAAGCCGTTGATTTCGATCGCGATGGCGATCTGGATTTGTTTGTCGGAGGCAGGGTGGAATCAGGGAAGTATCCGAAACCGGTTTCAAGCTACCTCTTGCGCAACGATACAAACAGCGGCACTGTGCGTTTCTCAAATGTAACGGCAACCACCGCGCCCGAACTGGCAGGGATCGGACTGGTGTGCGATGCGCTTTGGACCGATTACGACAACGATGGCTGGGCAGACCTTCTGCTTGCCGGAGAATGGATGCCTCTGACATTCCTGAAAAACGAAAAAGGTAAGTTCAAAAAAGTTACCACCGGGCTGGAAACGAAGAAAGGCTGGTGGGGAAGCCTCGTCGCGGGGGATTTCGACAACGATGGTGATATGGACTATATCGGCGGGAATCTTGGCATGAATACCCTCAGCAGAGCCTCGGAAAGCCGTCCTGTGAGCGTATATGCGAAGGATTTCAATAATGACGGGTATTTCGATGCCATACCGACTGTCTTTTACAAGGCGCAGGACGACACTTATAAGGAATTCCCTTACAACACACGTGACGACATGGGTAAGCAGGTGATTCAGGTACGCCAGCGTTTCCAGGAGTACGGGAAGTTTGCTGAATCGGCGTTGGGGGATATCCTGAAACCGGAAGAATTGAAAGATGCCTTGCATTTGTCGGCGACATGGATGAAAAGCAGCTACATCGAGAACCAGGGCGGTGGCAAGTTTGCTATGCGCGAATTGCCTGTTCAGGCGCAGTTTGCACCCCTTTTTGGAATGATCGCGGATGATTTTGATCAGGATGGCAATCTCGATTTGATGCTGTCGGGAAATGATTACGGTTCGGAAGTGTCGGTAGGACGATATGATGCCATGTATGGGCTTGTTTTGAAGGGCGACGGCAAAGGAGGTTTCCGCCCGCTCAGTATTTCGGAAAGCGGCTACATGGCTAATGGCAATATGAAGGGTCTGGTCCGTCTGGCTTCATCCGACGGCAAGTGGCTTTCAGTTACCTCACAGAACCGCGAACTGCTCCGCTTTCACAAGGCTGGGAAGCCGATACGGAAGGTGGGGTTAGCCTCCGGTGAAACATCGGCGGTACTGCACTTGAAGAATGGGAAATCAAGGCGGGAGGAGCCTGGTTACGGTTCCTCGTTCCTGTCCCAATCGAGCCACGCATTGTTTTTACCCGATTATGTTTCGGCAGTAACGATCACCGATTCAAAAGGAAGTAAGAGGGAGTTGAAATAACCTACAAACACAAACAGGCCGCTGTGATCGACGGGCATTTTGCCTTGTCCGAAATCACAGCGGCATTTTCATTTAAATATAAATTTTCCAATTTATACCGCATTTGGTGATCCTAATAATGTGAATATTTAAGTTAATTTTATAAAATAATTTAAAGGCTTCTGCTAAATATCTCTATCGCGCCATAATAGATATTTTATCTGTTTCAGAAATTGGATAATCTGATATTTTGTAACTGGTTATTTACTATAATATGCTGATTTTGTGTTATTTGTATGGTTGACACTTAATTTGGAGAAGATTAAAATTGGATTAAAATCTCTTCTTAATTGGCTCTGTTTCTTAGAAAAGGTCAATTCTTTCTGAGCTTGTATAGTGAAAAAATACAATTGTATATTTGATTGAATATATTTTGTAGATATTAGATTATTTAATGATCTCAAATGAATATTTTTGGGTAGAATCTATATTAACCTGACTAAATACGATGAAACAAAACTACCTTCACCTGGGAAGCAGGCCGGTTTTTTGCGTGCTTCTCTTCCTCATCTCCCTGACGGCTTTTTCACAGGATATCACCATTACCGGAAAGGTTATGGATGAGCAGTCCGGTTCCAGCCTGCCGGGAGCTTCTGTCACACTAAAAGGTTCGACGACCATTGGCGTCACTACGGACGCGGACGGCAAATATTCCATTAAAGTGCCTTCCAGCGCCCAGGTCCTGGTCTTTTCATTTATCGGTTACACAGCCAAGGATGTGGCGATTGGCAATCGGACGATTATAGACGTGTCAATGACAAGCGACGTGAGCGCGCTTGAAGAAGTGATTGTGACCGGTTACGGTTCGCAGTCGCGGCGCGATATTACCGGCTCGGTGACGACCGTAAATGCGAAGGATCTTCAATCTGTTCCGGCGACTACTTTCGCGCAGCAATTACAAGGCCGTGCGTCGGGTCTGAACATCGTAAACGATGCGACACCGGGTGGAAATGCCACAGTTCGTATACGGGGGTTCGGTACGATTGGTAACAACGACCCGCTGTTTATTATCGACGGCGTACCTACCGAGAATCAGGGTAACCTCAACCCCAACGACATCGAGACGATACAGATCCTGAAAGATGCCTCCTCGGCCTCTATTTATGGTTCGCGCGCGGCAAACGGCGTTGTGATCATCACTACAAAAAGAGGTAAAATCGGTAAGCCGGTGATATCCTTCAATGCTTATTATGGAACACAAAAGGCTTATAAAGAAGTAGAGGCGCTGAACGCCAAGGAGTTGGGTGAGTACCTTTACCTGGCAGACAAATATGCGGGCAAAACGCCTTCGCATGGCCAGTACACCTACGGCCCGAATGGCGAGGTGACGATACCGGATTACGTATTCCCAAGCAAAGGTAAAGAGGGGACACCGGATGTGGATCCGGCGAAGTATTCGCTCGTGCCGGGCAACATCTATGCGATCACCAAAGCAGCCGATACCAATTGGTGGAGAGAACTTACTTCCACAGCACCCATTCAAAATTACCAGCTATCGGCAAGTGGCGGTACTGAAAACAGTCGTTATGCATTGTCTGTTGGATATTTTAGTCAGGACGGTGTTGTGAAATTCATCGGTTACGATCGTTACACCGTTCGGGCAAATACCGAATTCTCTACCCCCAACAAGCGGTTCCGGGTAGGGGAGAACCTTGCGGTGTCGTTTGACAACAGAAAAGGGGGCTTTGGGAATAACCAGGAACAAAATGCCGTATCGGGCAGCTACAAGCATCACCCCTTGCTTCCTATTTACGATATCAAAGGCAATTTCGCAGGTTCCCGCGGTTTGAACCTTGGTAATAACTCGAACCCTTATGCGACGCTGTTTCGCGAAAAGGATAACCGCACTTACCGCCTGCGCGCATTCGGTAACGTATACGGCGAGTTCGATATTATTCCAAACCTGACCGTTAAAACGAGTCTGGGGATCGACGGTGTAAGCCAGCGCGGTCGCTACATAGGTCGGGCCAACCCCGAATATGTAGAAGGTAGCTTCAACAATGGTTCGACGGCTACCGATTATTATTCATACCAATGGGTTTGGACGAACACTTTGAGTTACTCCCGCAATTTTGGTACAAATCATAAGGTGGACGCGTACATCGGGGTGGAAGCTATTCGTGAATTTGCCGAGGAATTCGGTGCTTCCCGTTCAGGTTATGCATTTGAAATACCTTCGATTATTAACTACCTGAACCTGGGTGATGCGACCAAAGCGACCAACTACGGTGGTGTGAACCGGGATTACAGCCTTTATTCACAATTCGGAAAGGTCAACTATGCTTTCGCGGACAAGTATCTGTTCCAGTTCATCTTGCGTAACGATGCTTCTTCCCGTTTTCAACAGGCTTCCAGAAATGCGGTTTTTCCTGCATTCAGCTTAGGTTGGAGGTTGTCGGATGAAAACTTCATGAAATCGGTGAGTTTTATCAACGACATGAAGCTTCGCTATGGCTGGGGTAAAACCGGTAACCAGAAAATCGGGGACTACAATGCTTATACCACTTACCGGGCGGATATTTTCCACGCGGGGTATCCTATCGACGGTTCGGGAAGTCAGCCTACCATCGGCTATGACGCCTCTTCTTTTGGTAACCCAAATGCGAAATGGGAAACCACCACGTCCAATAACATAGGTCTCGATGCGACATTTCTGAACGATGCATTGACCCTCGAATTGGATTTCTGGAACAGGAAAACCACCGATATGCTTTTTTCGACACCTATCACATTCACGGCGGGTGATGCGAATGCACCTTCTTTCAACGTAGGTCAGATGACGAACAAGGGTATCGACCTTGGTCTTTCATATCGCAACACAGCCATGAAAGGCGAACTGCGCTACGGTGCTTCTGTGAACTATTCGATGTACCGCAACACGGTTGACAAGCTCGACGAGAGTGAGAATACTAAATATTTCGGTGCCGGTTCGCGTGTGCCTGCGGTGACGCTCACCCAGGCGGGGCTGCCGATTTCGTCTTACTACGGATACAAAGTGCTGGGTATCTTCCAGTCCGATGAAGAAGCCAAGGCGTGGGCACCTTACGGTTCTTACAACAAGGCAGGTAAATTCAAAATTGCGGATGTTAATAACGACGGTAAAATCACGGACGACGACCGGACCGTTATCGGCAACCCGCACCCCGATTTTGTTTATGGTGTGAATTTGAATATCGGATATAAGGCGTTTGATCTGACCGTTTTCGGTAATGGAGTGGTTGGTAACGAGATATTCAGCTACCTACGTTATTTCACCGATTTCAATACTTTCCAGGGTAACCGCGCGAAACGCGCATTGTATGACGCATGGCAGCCCGATCACAAAGAAGGTACGGTGCCCATCATGGATGCGGACGATCAGATCAGTAGCCGCCCGTCCAGCTATTTTGTCGAAAAGGGTACCTATTTCCGCCTGAAAAACGTGCAGCTCACTTACTCTTTGCCTAAGCCGGTTGCTGCAAAGATCGGTTTCAGCAATGCGCAGATCTATGTACAGGGACAGAATATGTTCACAGTCAGCAAGTACACCGGTTTGAACCCCGAAATCCAGACCGGCGAGGACCGTACGCTTGGGTTCGACGGTGGCTACATGCCGGTGTCGCGGACGTTCCTGCTCGGCCTTAACGTGTCATTCTGATAACCGGTTTTTCTTCTGATCTTAAAAATTCGATATATATGAATTCAAGACTTGTAAAATACATGCTATCAGTGGGTCTGGCAATCGGGATTGTCTCGGCTTGTAAAGACTCATTCCTGAGCCGGGACCCGCAAGGCCAATATAGTCCCACAGCGCTGAAAACGCCTTCCGGTGTGGAAGGTTTGCTTGTGGGCGCTTACGCGATGATAGACGGGCAGGGCCTGGACGGACAGGATCCGTGGAACAACGACATCCAGAGCTGGGTCTTTGGCGGAATAGCTTCCGACGATTCGTACAAAGGTACCGACGCGGGTGATCAGCCCGAGGAGTCGTTTATCGAGAAATGGGACTTTCAGCCTACGAACAACCACATTAAAAACAAATGGCGCGGATTGTACAAAGGGATTGCCCGGACCAACGACGTGATCAACACGCTGGCGGAAGTGCCGGAGGTAAGTGACGCTCGCAGAAAGCAGATTATCGCCGAAGCACGTTTTCTCCGCGGATTATTCCATATGGAAGCTAAAAAAATGTGGAAGACAATCCCTTACATCGACGAGACGATTTACAAACTAGATGATCTCGAAAGTACTAAGATCCCGAATGACAAGGATGTTTGGCCGATGATAGAGGCGGATTTCAAAGCTGCGTCGGAAGGCCTTCCGGAAGCACAGTCGCAGGTGGGACGCCCTACCAAATGGGCTGCGCTGGCTTTCCTGGCGAAGGCTTACATGTATCAGGGATGGAATGTTTCTACCGGTGCCGCCAACGTGGCTGTCTTGCAAAAGGCGAAACCTATTCTGGAACAGATCATCGCTTCGGGCAAGTTTTCACTGGCGCCCAAGTTTGAGGATAACTTCCTGATCGCAACGCGCAACAATGTCGAATCGATCTTTGAAATTCAGTACGCGGTTTCAAGCGCGTCCGGCGATGCTGCCGACGCTGGTGTAGGTTTGGCCCACCCGTACATCGACCCGTGGGGTTGCTGCGGATTTTACCAGCCTTCCCAAAACCTGGTGAATGCATTTAAAACGGGCACCAATGGCCTGCCCTTGCTGGATACCTTCAATGACAGTGATGTGAAAAACGATCAGGGCTTGAAATATTCAGATCCGTTTGACCCTTACACAGGCCCTCTCGACCCCCGTCTGGATCAGACTGTTGGTCGCCGCGGTATTCTTTTCAAGGATTTCAAAATTCATGGCAGCGACTTTATCCGCGACCAGACCTACGCGGGACCTTATTCTCCTAAGAAACACATTTCTGAGAAAGCCGGTTTTGGTATCAACGGCTGGGGTAACCTTTCCAGCAATAACTACCGCATTATGCGTTACGGCATGATCCTGCTCTGGCTTGCAGAATGCGACGTGGAGCTGGGTAACCTGGAAAATGCACGGAAACTCGTAAACCAAATCCGTACACGTGCCGCTAATCCTGCGGGTTTTGTGAAGAAGGCGGTTCAGGGTTCCAAATCCAGGGACGACTACACCGTTGTGAATGAGCCTGCGGCAAACTATGTGATTAAAACTTATGATCAGGCCTGGACGGATGCAGCTACCGCGCGCAAAGCGGTCCGTTTCGAAAGCCGCCTCGAATTTGCGATGGAAGGCCACCGTTTCTTCGACTTGCAGCGCTGGGGAGTTGCCGCGGAGGTATTGAATGCCTATGTAGCGGTCGAAGCCAATAAAAGAGTTTACAAAAAGGGAGCAGTGTTCACAAAAGGCAAGAACGAGTTTTTCCCGATTCCGCAGGAGGCGATCGACCGGTCGTACAAGGCGGGGGCAGCTACGCTAACACAGGACCCTGCGTATAAATGATTTTGGTTAGTTAAAACCAGTATTTGTTAAGCGTTTGTAATCAGAAAAGCCCCTGCGAAGATGCAGGGGCTTTCTTAGTTGATGAAGTTTTTGAAATAACCTTAATTGACGTTAATTTCCTGCGCAGGCTTCTCCGAGCCGGGTACGATTGGTAGGGTAAGTTGCAGGATACCATTGTTGTATTGGGCGCTGATGTTTTCGGTATCGACGGTGTTGTCGATCATGAACGTCCGCTGGAACGAGCTTTTGCTGAATTCCTGCCGTATCCAGTTGCGCTTCTCGCTGAGGTTGTCTTTCAGCTCATAGGAAATCGAGAGCTCCAATCCCTGCACATTGATTTTGAAATCTTCCTTACTCCGGTCGGGCGCGAAAATGAGCATTTCGTAGCTCCCGTCGTTTTTGACAATGTTGACAGGCACACGGAATTCGCGCTGCGGCCCGAAATGCCTGCCGTAATGGTCGTGGCGCATGCCAAAGCCACGACGTCCGAATCTGTTATCACACATAATAGTTGATGAATTGTTTGATGAATGAATATGCATTGTTTACACTTTTTGAGGCGAATAGCCGAACGGGTCGGCCAGGTATTCCCTTGGGCGTCCGCCGAAATCTCCATAGGGGTAGTCGTAGAAACCGGCGTGATAGCGGCGCCATCTGCGGTAGCGTCTTCTGGCCACGAACCTGAAAATCAGTCCGAAAATCAGAAAGAAAAAGAACGCCTTGAATAACAGGAAAGGAATGGCAAAGAGAAATAGTCCCGCCAGGACCGCAGCTCCTATTGTTTTTAGAATGACGATGAACATGATATTTGTTGTCTGGTTCGATGAATAATGTGTGCCAATTGCGGCTACATAATTGCAGACGTCCGACGGAAGAAATTACTTTAAAGTGTCTGGAAAAATAAAACCCGGCTGCTCGGGGCCGGGTTATTGACTCTCATATGTTTTCAGGTGGCTTTCTGCGCCGGTTCCACATTTCCTGGCGGAACTTGATGCGTTCTTCGTCTGTCATTTGCATCCATTTGTTTTTCCAGGCCAGCATTTCCTCGCGGCGACCGCCAAAACGGCGGTTGAACCGCTCCCATTTGTTGTGGTGCGGGCGGTGGCCGTGTCCTCTGAAACCTCCGAAGAGTACCTTGCATAAAACGAACAGGCCGACAGCCTGCCAGTAGCTGATAGGGTTGAAGTTGGCGGCAGCGGGCAGAATGGCATTCCAGAGCCATTGAACAACGGCTCCGAAGGCTAGCGCTGCGATCAGGATAAAAACCGGCAGCGCAAGCCGAAATCTCCTACCTCTGTTTTGCGGGTTCATCATGGTCGACAAATTTAATAATTTACAAACTCCCGGTACACGCTTTCGAGCCGTTCGCGAAGATGACGGACGGCATAGCGCTTGCGGGAAATTAAGGTTTTGATATTTTCTCCGGTACGATCGGCGATTTCCTGAAAGGTCTGGTCTTCGAGTTCGTTCCAGATAAACACCTGCCGCTGGTTTTCCGGAAGTTCGTCCAGTGCAATGTTCAGTTGCTCCCAGAAAAGTTCTTTCAAATAGGCGGATTCAGGCGTATTGTCATCGGCAAGGAGGATGTCCTTGAAATGGAATTCGCCATCCTCGTCTTCGTAGCCGAAATCTTCGAGCGATTCCGGCTTCTGTTTACGGTATTTATCGATAATCCGGTTGCGTGCTACGCGGTACAGCCAGCTGCTCATCTGCTCGATCGCCTCTATCTCCGGAACTGTGCTCAGCTGGTACCATACATCCTGCAAAATGTCCTCCGCATCCTCATCGGTATTGACGCGCTGCCGGATGAACCCCAGCAACTGCTTGCCATAGGATGCGACGGTTTGGATGATATTTGGCTTTTTCTGCGACAAACGGACTTTTAAACTATTACAGATTGGCAGACGGCTGGCTTGCGGAAATACTTTAAAGGATAACAATATTTTTTGCCTCGGAGAGTGCGAATTGGCACGGAGTCAAAGGGGTTCGTGTCAATTGGTGCGTTCACGGCAAAACCCACTAACTGAGTATACTATTTAAAAATATTCAAAAAGTGCAAATGTATTGAATTGTACTTTTCTAATGATACTGGCAAATTTCAAACGACTTGCTGTACTTTTTCTAGAAACGTATAATTATTTCAATATTTATAGATCATTGAAAAAAGAACTTTGGCTTGCCGAAATCGGTCTTATTGACTTTTAATCACAATGTTGGGTACCTTTGTAATGTCCAAAGAGCAGATAGCGACAACAGCACACTGCTTCGAAAGCTTAAACAGGTAAATGCCTGAAAAGTACAAATTGGTAACATTGAATCAGACATTAAACATTAAGAATAAAATGAAAAAAACTATCTTGGCAATCGCAGTTTTGGTGGGAGTATCAACTGCAAATCTTTCAATCGCTGCTGACAAAGTAAAAGAAAACAACGCATCTATCGAGCTTGTTTCCGGCGCGGAATTGAAATTCAAACTGTCTCTTGAAAACGTGAAAGAAAGATCTTCACTGGTTATCAAAGACTACACAGGAACAATCGTTTACAGCACATCGATCCCTAAGTCTGAAAACTACACTAAGATCTTCGACCTGTCGAACCTGGCAGACGGAAATTACAGCTTCATTATCAACAATGGCAGCGAAATCTCTACCAAGCCATTCGCGATCTCAACTGAAACAAAACGTCAGGTAACAGCGGTTATCAAATAATTCAAGCCTTACAGGCGGCCGAAAGGCATTAAAAAAGCAGTCCGGATATTCCGGACTGCTTTTTGTTTTTGCAGTGTGGCTGTTAGTAGGCCATTATCTTCTTTTCGTTGCTGCTCTGGAATGCCAGGTCGATCACGCGGCAGGTGCGTAATACTTCCTCCGGCTTCACCGCCAGCTCGGTACCATGCACAATGGCGTCGTAAACATTCTGGTAGAACGGCATATAGTCGCCGGCTTCGCTTTCTACAATGCCTGTGAATGACGCGCTGTACAATTTCCCCCAACGATCTTCCGGTTCCAGGCCCCACGGTTTTTCGGTAGGCAGCACGTTCTTGCGCAAAGTCTCTTCCTGGGGATCCAGACCACCTTTGATAAAAGAACCTTTGGTGCCATGCAGAACGTAGCGCAAGTGATTTTCATAAACCATCAGACTCGATTTTACGATCACCGATTTGTCGGCATAGCCCAGGCGGATATCGAAATAATCGTCGATTTCGCTGTTAGGACGCACAATACGGATGTCGGCCGTGACGGTTTCCGGTTCGCCAAACAACACCAATGCCTGGTCGATCAAATGTGGGCCCAAGTTGTAAACATTGCCGCCCACAGGCACAGCGCGTTCTTTCCATGAACCGGCAACAGCTTCGCGGTAGCGGTCGTAGCGGCATTCGTATTCGATAATATCGCCCAATTTTCCCTCTCCAAGTAATTTTTGAATGGTCAGGAAGTCGGAATCCCAGCGGCGGTTTTGGTAGGCTGTCAGCACCAGGCCTTTTTCTTTCGCCAGTTTCACGAGTTGGAGGGCTTCCTCTTCGGTCGCCGAGAAAGGTTTTTCGATCACGACATGCTTGCCGTTTTCAAGCGCGTCCATCGCGTACTGGAAATGCGTATCATTGGGCGTGCATATAAAGACAAGGTCAATGGCGTCGTCGCTGAGCAGTTCTTCCACCGACCGCGCATTACCGATTGTCGGGTCAAATTCCTGCGCCTCGTTTTTGGACCTTTCGACCACCGTTTTGATCTTGAAATTCGGGTTAGTACTCAGGAACGGCGAATGAAAATACCGCCCCGACAAACCGAAACCGATTAAACCGACATTGAGAATTTTTGAAGGCATAGTTTTAAATTTTGCTTTGGCACAAAGGTAACCTTCCACGAAAACTGAGCAAGGAACCCGAGCAGGTTGTTAAGGATTGATGTTTGAGATTTGGCTCATTAACATGGTATTTGACTAGCATCAATACGTTTTGCCATGACAACGGTAGAAAAGAAAATCGGGATTATCGGGAAAATTGTTGGCTTGGAAAATGAACAACTGATCGACAAGGTAGATGATTTGTTGCAAGAAGAGGTTGTTGTCTCCGATGACCTACTTGTTATGACTAAAATCAAATCGCGTAGCGATGTAATATTGTTGGCAATATCAAACGGTACGCAAGGCATGAATCCGGTAAGGGATGTAACAACAACACACACGCAATCCTTTGTCGTTGCATGCCTAACGGCATTTCCGGAATCACTAAGGTAACGCAAACGCCACATACCGGTCCCCGGACTTAGTATTCAGCTTCCCGCCGCCACAGGCAATGACGACATATTGCCTCCCATTCACTGAATAGGTACTTGCCGACGCGTAGCCAGCTGCGGGCAATGCAGCTTGCCAGAGTATTTTACCTGTTTCCTTATCAAATGCACGGAACTGCTCATCCCGGCTTCCCGCGATGAAAATCAAGCCGCTGCCCGTAACCAGGGGGCCACCGTAATTGTCGGTGCCGGTCGGCGGGATTCCTTTGGCGGTTAGTTCTTTGTATTCACCCAGCGGCACCTGCCATTTTCTTTGCCCGGTATTCAGGTCAATAGCGGTCAATGTGCCCCAGGGCGGCTGACTTACCGGGTAGCCATTCCGGTCGTACCAGCGGTTGTAACCGGTGTGTTGGTAAGGAACCTGCGTTTTTGAATCGATCGTGATGCTTTCCTTGCTTTCCTGATTGGAGAGATAAGCGATGATCGACTTTCGCTCTGCTTCCGAAATATGGGTGAACGAAGGCATCATGCCGCGCCCATTTTGTAAAACAGCTTCGATTTGCGTTGGTTTGAGCCGCTTTTCAAGATTGGCGAGCGAGGGGTAGGAGCCGTCGTGGTTCCCCATTTTGTCGGCCCCGTGGCAGGCTGCGCAGTTCATTTGATATAATTGTGCGCCGGTTACGCTGGCAGCGTTTTTGGGGATCTCTTTTTTAATGAGTGAGGTGTAAACTGGTATTTCCTTGGCCGGAACATACATGACACCACCTGGATCGGTCGCCGCGCCTCCCCATTGTGCGCCGCCGTCGGTTCCCGGGTAGAAGATGGTCATGCTGGACGTGATCGGAATGTAGGCGCTGCCCGTTTTGGCCTTGGAAAGCAACTCCGCGAGCGAGTCCCTGTCGGCTACGAACGCATTGAAATCACCTGCATTGAATGTCTGGCGTGTAAATGGGACCGGTAATGTGGGAATAGGCTGCGTAGCGCTTACTCTTTCGCCTTCGATCGCCGGGAAATTGAACGCGGTCTCTTTGATCGGGAACAACGGTTTTCCGGTGACGCGGTCGAGGACGAATACGTAACCTTGCTTTGTGACCTGCACGACGGCATCCAGGCGCTTACCCTTGTGCGTGATGGTCACCAGGTTAGGCGGGCAGGGCGGGTCGCGGTCCCAGATGTCGTGATGCACGAGCTGGTAATGCCACAAGCGTTTGCCGGTCGTCGCGTCGAGGGCAATGAGGCAGTTGGCAAACAGGTTGTTACCAGGCCGGTTGCCGCCGTAAAAATCATAGGCGGCGGAACCCGTCGGAATGTAAACGATCCCACGGGCGCGGTCGATGGCCATACCCGCCCAGGCATTGGCGCCACCGAAATTCTGACGCGCGTTCGCCGGCCAGGTTTTAGCGCCGAATTCACCTTTGGCCGGAATCGTACGGAATGTCCAAACCAGCTTTCCCGTACGTACATCATACGCACGCACATCCCCGAGCAGCGCGGTTTCCGACTCATTAACCCTCGCTCCGGTGATCAGCAGGTTCTTGTAGATCGTATTGGGTGTATTTGGCGTAATATAGTCGTCCGCGCCTGGGCGTTCGAGACCGTTTTTAAGATTGATCCTGCCGTTTTCGCCAAAGGCAGGGATCAATGAGCCGTCGGCCGCATTCAATGCATAAATCCATTTCCCCGCCCCGAAAAAAATACGTGTTTCCTTGCCGTCCGACCAATAAGTGACGCCGCGGCTCGTCGTGCCGCCGTTTTCGGTAATGTTTGTTTTCCAGATTTGTCGCCCTGTGGCGGCATTTAGCGCAAATGCCTGAGTTCCTGCCGAGACGCCGTATAGAATGCCGTCGATCACGATCGGATTGCATTGCATTTGCGTGCGGTTGCGCACTGTGTCAGCGCCCCCGGATGCGTATGTCCAGGCGACTTTGAGCTGTCTTACATTGTCCTTTGTGATCTGGTTCAGAGCAGAATAATGGCTACGCGCACCATTACCATGGTATTCCGGCCAGTTCTGATCGGCGGGCTGCGTACCGATCACAAAACCGCACAGTACGGCAAACGAGGCAGAGAGGAGGGTGGGCGTCAGTTTCATGGAATGTAGCTGGGTGTTAAGCGGCTGCCCATAGTTCTTTCAGCTTTTGCAAATCTCGTTTCATCGCATCGAAAACCACTTTTTTATCCACAGTAATCTGAAACGCACCCTGATCGGCTCCGCCCAGCGGGTATTCGAGGTGAAGGCAGATCGGCACATCCACTTTCAGGTCTTTCAGCAGTTTGAAATAGGTTTTGAAATCCACCATACCTTCGCCCAGCGGCACGCTCTTTACCGCCCATTTGCCACTGCTATTTTTCTCCCAATAAAAATCCTTGATTACGATCGTCTTGATGTGCGGACGGATCAGGTTGAAGCCCGTCTGCCAGGAAAGTCCGCCTTCGACAGTGGCGTGGCGGATGTCGTATTGTGCCCCCATTGTTTTTGGATTGGCTTTTTGAAGGATTTGCCAGATCTCGAACATTGAGGCACCAACCATCCTGCCCGAATGGTTCTGGTAGCAGCCGTGAATGCCCAGCTTATCATTCAGCTGGCTCAAACCGGCCATTTTGGTACTAAATTCGCCGAGCTGTTCGGGAATCGCCTTTTGCTCATTATAGCGGTACCAGTTCATGCGGTAATATTTGAAACCCAGCTTGGCTGCCGTTTCAAGCAGTTTTTTGTCGACCGGGTTGGCGGCATCCTCGACGGCCGTACAAAACATTTGTGGCGCAAGCCCCACTTTCTTCATTGCTTCCACGGCAAGCGGCAGGTCCGTATCCACTTTTTCGGGCAACACATGGCCTTTGGGCCGCACCGTGAGATCAATACCGTCGAAACCAAGTTCTTTGGCCACTTCCGCCATATCCTGGTAGTTCAGGAATTGCAGGTGTTTGGAAAAAATATTCACTTTTAAATCGTCCGCCGCGCTGTTGGCCGGGCTTGCAAACGATTCATGCGGCAGCGAAGGAATAATGCTGCCGGCGAGGGCGCTGTTGATAAGGAATTCTCTGCGGGATAGGCTCATGGGTTTGTTCAGGATTTGGTAATGATGAAACTGTGTTTGCCTTTGGTTTTCAATGCCTTGAAAGTGAGTACAATGCGGGTGACCGGGTTGCCGTCCCACTTGGTTTTGAAACTGTTGTATTCCATGCCTTCGGTAGATGGGACTTCGGTGGAAACGGTCCAGATCTTCGGGTCATAAGTGAGCGAAACCGATTTTTTACCGGAGGTCGTGAGGATGATTTTGCCAGGTGCGCCTGTGTCGACCTTGCAGACGGTCATGAATATTTGCTGCAATGAGTCCGGTTGCTGTTTCAGAATGTAATCATCGGAGATTTCGACAGCATTTTTACTACGATTGAGTTTTACCAGCCGGTTCCAGTTTTGTATGCCCGCCTCTTGCGGATACGCGGGCGCGATGTCCATAGTCAGCGAAACTTCCTTTTCGGAAATATTGCTTTTGACATTTCTCGCATTGAACTGCTTTCCGGCCGGCTGCCCGAATCCGTTAATGACCGGCAGATTATGGTATTTCGATTGTGTAAACCATAGCTCGTACCTTTTGGAAGAAAACGTTCGTGCCGTATAGTTTCCGCGCCCGGCATCTATAATTACAGGTTCGCCATCGGCATACACAATAAAATCTCCGACATCATTATGGTTGTGACTTTCAGCATTGTGGCCGGCGTGCGTGGCGAGGTACAGGCCGTTCCCGGAACGCGCCGTAAGCACTTCAATGTCGGAAAGCCACGATTGTGTAACCGGTTTGTAAGTTTTAGTCTGATCCTGCTTCAATTCACTGGTCGTTAACAGGTTCCAGACCTTCCTGGGGCGCTGGTAACCGTTTCCGCCGATAACCGCCCCGAATTGGCCGTAGGCCCATTCGCCGAATGCCGCCAGTTCCGGGTCCTGAACCGCCAGGCCGAAGCGGTAGAGCATTAGCCCGTCCGGCTTCAATTTAGGGTCGGCGTCGGCGAAGTTGACGAAGTAGTCGTTCGCAATGTGCACTTTGTAAACATAGGCCGCCATTTTGCGGATCAAATCATTGTCATAAATATTGATTTTTCGTTCGGTAGCGCTTTCGAGGATCGCGAGTGCGTCGTATGCGCTCGCACCGGCGGCAAACCAATAGCTGGGCCCTTCGTCGCAGCCGCCGTCGTCGCCCAGGCTGTTGAAATACCGGTCGAGGAAGACCATATACTGATAGGCATTATCACTGCGCTTTTGGGCGTCTTTTTCCAGTAACAAATCGGCGATGAGCAAGTTCGAAACGATCCACGGATTCCAGTTATTGACAGGATTAGTCGTGCTCAGCCAGCCGTAGCGGCTGGCGTCCTTCAATGGTTCAAATATCTTTCTATTGGTTTCAAAATAAATGCGCGGCCTGACGAGCGGGGACATTTTATCCAGTTTCGCACCCAGAAAATAATCGGTAAGAGCGAGTACGCCGGCAGTTTCAGCTCCAAATAGGTCGACGGTCGGATCCTGTACGTCGGGCAGGCCGTTTTTGGCCTTTTGTGTGTGCAAATGCGCCGGCACACCCCAGTAGGTTTCTTCGCAAATGGCCCATACGGAGTTCAGAATGGCTTCCATGAACCGGTCTTTGCCTTCCATGGCTTCGGCTAGTACGAGGTTCATTAATTGATTTCTTCGCCCGAACGACGCTGCCGCGTGCCGTTCCCGGTCGCCGCTACGGGTGAAATCGAGCAGGAGGCTTGCCGAAACCATAGGAATGGGCTTTTCCAGCGCTTCTTCACCTGCTTTAATGACTCTTGCGCGTTCGGCGGGGTCGGTTTTGCCGCGCCATTCTTCGGGTGTTTTGGGGTAAGGTGCCCATTTGTCGAGGGGAATGAGTGCCTCGCTGAATGCATTTTGTGTGTACTTCCGGGCTAATATGTTACGCTGAGTGACCTGGGCGCCAGCAGGCTGGGCGCCCCCGGACAACGCGATCGCCAGGGCAAATGCCAGTAGTAGTCTGATCATAACGGCTGTGGTTTAGGAAGTTGAATGTAATCGAATATAAGACTCCATTATTCAGTAGAATCACTTACTTCGGCCTTTAATTTAAATTCATTTAGTACAAATTCCTGAAAAAATATAAATACCGAACGTCTGAACCGCCGCGATTTCCTGAAAGCAGGTGCCGTTGTTTCTTCCTTCATGATCGTGCCGCGGCACGTTCTCGGGCGTGGTTACAAAGCGCCGAGCGACATGGTCACACTGGGCTTCATCGGTTGCGGGCGCCAGAGCGGCGGCTTGCGTAACCGCTTTCTTGATACCCGGGAAACTCGCATTATCGCAGCTTCGGACGTGTACGGGGGCAAGCTGGACGCATTTTTAAATGCGACCAACAAATGGTATTCCGAAAAGCTCGGAGAGGGGACTTATAAAGCCGCTACTGGTATTAAGGACTTCCGGGAACTGCTTTCGAGAAAAGATATTGATGCGGTGGTCATTGCGGCGCCGGATCATTGGCACGCGGCGATGTCGGTACGCGCAGCCGAGGCAGGAAAGGATATTTACTGTGAAAAGCCACTTTCACTAACGGTTAAGGAGGGCAGGGCGATGGTGAATGCAGCCCGAAACAATAACCGCGTGTTCCAGACCGGAAGTATGCAGCGTTCGGCGCCTGAATTCACAAAAGCGGTACAACTGGTACGAAGCGGGGCCATCGGAACCGTTAAAAAAGTATATGTAAACGTAGGCGGGCCGCCGAAAGTCTGGGATTTGAAAGGCGAAATAAAGCCGGAAGGGCTTGACTGGGACTTGTGGATGGGACCCAATACCATTGAAAGACCCTACAACAACGAACTGGCACCAGCTATGGATGCCACCTTCTGGCCTAAATGGCGCGACTATATCGAATTTGGCGGCGGCGGTATGACCGACTGGGGCGCACACATGTTCGATATCGCGCAATGGGGGCTGAATATGGATGCCAGCGGCCCAGTCGAACTGATTTATTCCGAACCGGGCAAAGGGCTGGTTTACAAATATGCCAATGGCGTGGAGGTCGTGCACCGTCCGATGGAAGGCAAGCAGCACTGTCATTTCGTAGGCAGTGACGGCGAGGTTTTTGTAGCCCGCGGCGAGCTGAGAACGACCCCGGAACCGTTGAAAGACAAGGTTTTCAATACGAGGGATGCCGGTGTTTACGTGAGCACCAATCATTATAAAGACTTCCTGAATGCGATCCGGACAAGGAAACCGCCTATTTGTGATGTCGAGACAGGCCACCGCACCGCTACGGTTTGCAACATCGGGAATATCGCGTACGGGTTGGGGCGTTCGCTGAAATGGGACCCGGTAAAGGAAGATTTTGAAGGCGATAAAAAAGCCAGCCGTCTTCTGGGGCGCCCAATGCGTAAAGAATGGAAAGTATGACACCGTCGGAGGCATAAAATTGTCACGGGTTTTTCCAAATTGTGTATTTTTGTAACATGATTGGACAACCCACGGTTATTCGTTTTAAAGAACTCGACGAGCTTGCAAATGTATCTGAAGCACTTTTGAAGCTTGGTGCGGAAACGCCGGTTTGGCTCTTCGAAGGCCAGATGGGAGCCGGTAAAACGACGCTCATCAAGGCATTGTGCAGCCATCTTGGGGTAACAACGCACGTGCAGAGCCCCACTTTCTCGCTGGTGAATGAATATGACGCGGGGGGCAAAACAATCTACCATTTTGATTTTTACAGGATTAAGGACGAAACAGAAGCCCTGGACATGGGCGTGGAGGAATATTTCGATTCGGGGGATTTCTGCTTTGTCGAATGGCCGGGTAAGGTGGAGGGCCTTTGGCCGGTGAATTATATGCAGCTGCATCTGGAAGCAGATGAGAGTGGCATGAGAATATTGGAAGTCACCAGGGTATAAGAGGTCAAATTTAGTTAGTTACAGTTTCACTTTCATTTTGCTAGTCAATGGCACAACCTCAGATTACCGGTTTTGAAGAGCTCGCCAAGCAGTCGGTGCTGTATCCCCAGGAATCATTAGTGGCCGTCCGGAAGGATCAGAACTCACTGCATATCGGCTTGCCGAGGGAGGTCTCGTTACAGGAAAACCGCATCGCGCTCACACCCGACGCGGTCGCGATCCTGGTCAGGAACGGGCATGAAGTGTGGGTAGAGAAGGACGCCGGCAAAGGAGCCAACCTCTCGGACCATGAATACAGCGAGGCGGGTGCGAAGATTGTCAGTAGCCCCAAGGAAGTGTACCAGGCCAATGTGATCCTGAAAGTGGAGCCGCTGGTAGAGGAGGAGTTCGGTTATGTGAAAGCCGGAACGACGCTGATCTCTGCGCTCAACCTTCCTGCTTTGGAAAAGCAGTATTTTGAAAAACTCAATGAGCTTAAAATAACCGGCATCGGCTACGAACTGATCGAGGACAAGGTGGGGGGGAAACCGATTATCCGGGCCATGGGCGAGATCGCCGGCAGCACGGTGCTGCTGATTGCCGCGGAGTATCTTTCTACACCCAATGGCGGCCGGGGTATTATTCTGGGTGGTATTACCGGCGTACCTCCCACGAAGATTGTGATCCTGGGCGCAGGTACGGTAGCGGAATATGCCACACGTGCAGCCCTGAGCCTGGGCGCCGACGTGAAGGTTTTTGACAAACACATTTACCGCCTGCAAAGGTTGAAATACTCGATCGGGCAAAACCTGTATACTTCCATTATCGATTCTGAAACGCTGGCCGAAGCGATTGGTCGCGCGGATGTGGTGATTGGAACGATGCGCGCCGAAAACGGCCTGAGCCCGATGGTAGTAACACGTGAAATGGTGTCGAAACTGAAACCGGGCTCGGTGATCATCGACGTGAGCATCGATCAGGGCGGGTCGTTCGAAACTTCGCGTATGACGACGCACAAGAACCCGATTTTCAAATACAACGAGGTCATTCATTACTGCGTACCCAATATCCCGTCGCGCGTGGCGCATACGGCGAGCACGGCGCTCAGTAATGTATTTTTGCCATTTTTGCTTCAAACCGGCACAATAGGGGGCATCGAGGAAATGATTTATGCCAATCGTTGGTTTATGAAGGGAGTGTACTGCCATAAAGGCACCCTCACCAACTCCCACATCGCCCGCAGTTTTAATATGCGTTATAAGGATCTGACATTGCTGCTGGCGGCGAGGATGTGAAAGGGGGGCTTTAGGCTGTAAGCCTTGGACTTTAAGCTTTATGTATTTTTTAACAATTAAACTTATCTGTGCTGGTTGCGTAATTAACTCATAGCCTATTGCTTACAGCTTGCAGCCTATTGCATACAGCCTATTACAACAATGATCAACAACAGTAATGAAAATGCCCTGATGGACGATGCAAATTCTCCGGATTTGAATCAGAAACTGATGGGATATATATCGCAGGATTTCATCAAGGTCGCCGACCAGCTTAAAGAGGCCTCATACCAGATACGCAAACGCGGGTTTTCGGAATATCCGATTTTTGCCGTTACCAACAACGAGCTCGACCTGGGGGTATTGCTTTTCGATTCAAGCGAGTTGGCGAACAACTACGTTTATAAAGCGTCGTACCTGCAGGAGTTTGTCGATCGCAAGCTCATAGGAGAAGAGTCGGTGCTGCTTTTTACGGAGAATTACAAAAACCCGGAGGAGTTCTGCTGCCTGTTTGCATTGATCGGTGAGTTCTCGGGTTTTGTATACGTGCCTTATCCCGAAGATTAGCGCCCGGATGACGGTTGGAAATTGGCGCAAGGCCGCTAAATAAACAGTTGGAACGCTTACTAGGTAGTGGGAGCCGGGTTCCCGGATTTTGTTTTAGTTTTATAAATTAATAATTTGAAACTCAGCTAAAAAAATCCCCCGTCTATGGAATCTAAACTACTTCTCGAGAAGGAACTCGAACCAATTTTTCTTCAAAAATTTCCGCCATTTTCAGAGAGTGTTAAGGAATTTCTTGTGCAGTATGGTCCTTACATTATCCTGGTGCTTTCCGTTATCGGTGTACTGGGCTTGCTCACGGCGTTGGGCTTAGGTGGCGCGGTATTAGGGATGGGGGGTGTTACTGCGGGTATTGCATTCAACGCTTACGTAGGTATCGCAATCGGCATTGTAACGCTGGTTATGTATCTGATGGCCTTTTCACCGCTTAAAGCACGCAAAAGGGCTGGTTGGAACTTGCTTTATTATGCGTTGCTGCTAGGCCTGATAAGCAATCTCATTCAATTATACCTTTTTGGCTTTATCATAGGTGGTATTATCGGCTTCTGGGTGCTATTCCAGATTCGCGAAAAATACGCTTAAATATCAAAGGACATGTTCCGGGGAAGGCGGGCGGATTATTCCGCCCGCTTTTTATTTTTGCCATTGATCAGCCAAATGAGGCTTTTGTACTTGTGGTTACCGCGAGCCGGGAAATTACTTCGCATATTTGCGTTTACACCGTTTAGAGATTTATGAACATCATAGAGGTAAGGAATGTAACGAAGGAATATTCCAGCCATATGGCCCTGGACAACGTCAGCGTATCCATTCCCAAAGGCTGCATTTTCGGGTTACTGGGGCCGAACGGAGCGGGGAAAACGTCGCTGATCCGTATTATCAACCAGATCACCGGCCCCGATAGCGGAGAAGTGTTGTTCGACGGCGTTCCGCTTAACCCCGATCATATTTCGAGGATCGGGTACTTGCCCGAGGAGCGTGGACTTTATAAAAAAATGAAAGTAGGAGAGCAGTTGCTTTACCTGGCGCAGCTCAAAGGCCTTTCGCAAAAGGAGGCGATGGAAAAGCTGAAAACCTGGTTTATTAAATTTGACATTAAAACCTGGTGGGATAAAACAATCGGCGATCTCTCGAAGGGAATGCAGCAAAAGGTACAGTTCGTTTCGACCGTCCTGCACGAACCCGATCTGATCATTCTCGACGAACCATTCTCCGGATTCGACCCGATCAACGCAAATCTGATCCGTGATGAAATTCTGGAACTGAAACAAAAGGGGAGCACCATCATTTTCTCCACCCACCGGATGGAAACCGTGGAGGAGCTCTGCGATCACATTGCATTGATCCATAAGTCGAAGAAAGTACTCGACGGACCGAAAAAGGCGATTAAGGAACAATTCAAGACGCATACGTATTTTGTCGAATACAAAGGGTATCTCGACGAACTGGACCCGATTTACCAGATACTCGACCAAAAAATAACTGAAGACGGTTACTTCCGTTCCAACATTCATCTGGACGGGGACACGAATGCCAATGCATTGCTGCTTAATCTGCTGTCGAAAGTGGAGATCCGCGCTTTCGGTGAGAACATCCCGACCATGAGCGATATTTTTATGAAGGCCGTCAACGAAGTTCCCGAGGCGTAACCGGCGCGCATTCTATTTACAGTTATTAATCCGAAACCCATGCGAAATATATATCTGGTCATTAGAAGAGAATACCTGGTAAGGGTTAAAAAGAAGTCATTCCTGGTGATGACGCTGCTGGGGCCGTTGCTTTTTGTGGCTTTCTATGCGACGGTCTTCTGGGTTGCGCTGGGTTCGGTGGATACCAAAACTGTACAGGTGCTGGATGAAAGCGGATTGTTCCGGAATAAATTCAACGACTCGGAGACCCTTAAATTCGTGTTCACCGACAAAAGCATTGATTCTGCCAAAGCCGCGTTTCCGACCAGTGAAGCCAATGCGCTGGTATATATTCCGGCCAATGTGATCAATGCGCCGAAGAGTGTCCGCATTTACGCAGCCAAGAACGTGAGCATGGATTTGAAATCGGAGATCGAAAAAGTGATCGAGAAGGAAATTGAAGATATCAAATTGGCGGAAGCGGGCATTACGCATAAAATTCTGGAAGATTCTCGTGTAAATATCAATTCCGAGACCATCAGCCTGAGCGAAGAAGGGGAGAAAACCAGTAGTTCGGGTGCGGCGACGGTGATCGGCGGGGTTTGTGCCTTTCTGATCTACATGTCGGTATTCATCTACGGCACACAGGTGATGCGCGGGATCACCGAGGAAAAGACGAGCCGGATCGTGGAAGTGATTATTTCGTCGGTGAAACCCTTTCACCTGATGCTTGGCAAGATCATCGGCGTGGCATTGGTCGGGCTGACCCAATTCGTACTATGGATACTGCTTACCACGGCGTTGACGAGCGCTACATCGGCCATTATCGGCAGCCAGCTGTCCAAACAATCGGTGCAGATGGCAAAGGAAATGAACAAAGCGCAAGGCCCCGGGCAGGCAATGCCTGGCGGCAATGTTGACAACCCGGTAACGGAAGTGCTGGGCGCGGTAGGAAGCCTGAATATCCCCCTGATCATCGGTTGCTTCCTTTTCTATTACCTGGGCGGCTATTTGCTTTACAGTGCATTGTTCGGCGCGGTGGGAGCGGCTGTCGACAACGATGCCGATACCCAGCAATTCATGCTCCCTATTACATTACCCATTATTTTCTCCTTTGTTTTTGCCCAATTCGTCCTCCGGGACCCCGACGGCACGTTAGCGTTCTGGACATCCATTATCCCGTTCACATCGCCGATCATCATGATGGTCCGGATCCCCTTCGGTGTACCGGCCTGGGAGCTGGTGCTATCGATGGTGCTGCTGGTACTGGGGTTCATGGGTACCACCTGGGTCGCCGCCCGCATTTATCGTGTGGGGATTTTGATGTATGGGAAGAAGGTTAGTTACAAGGAGCTTGTTAAGTGGATATTTTATAAATGACCGCAGGCTTCCTTAACGTTTTTTAAGATTCCCAAACCCTTGCTGTTGTGGTTATTTTGCTAATTTTGGCCGATCAATGATAGAACTGCTCAAAAAGAGTCGCCATCTTTACGCATTGTGCATATAACTTTTTCAAATTTACCGTCTTTCAGATGACCCGTTTCAACCGTACCAACAACCTTACGGGTTGGATTGTCTTTGCTATTGCATTCATCACATACGCCCTTACAGTCGAACGTACTGCCAGCTTCTGGGATTGCGGGGAATTTATAGCCTGTGCATTCAAATTGCAGGTTCCTCACCCTCCCGGCGCTCCTTTCTTCCTGCTGATCGGCCGTATTTTCTCTCTTTTCGCATTAGGCGATCTGCTGAAAGTGGCATACTGGATCAACATGGTGTCTGTATTGAGCAGCGCATTTACGATCCTGTTCCTCTTCTGGACCATTACCTTGCTGGTTCGCAAGCTGGTCGCTAAAACGGAGGAAGAGCTTACTCAGGCGGATACACTTCTTGTAATGGGTGCCGGTATCGTTGGTGCCCTGGCTTATACCTGGTCCGATTCGTTCTGGTTTTCGGCTGTCGAGGCTGAGGTTTATGGGTTGTCGTCCTTCTTTACAGCTATTGTAATCTGGGCCGTGTTCAAATGGGAGCGTATCCAGGATCCTGCGACTGAGAACCGCTGGCTGATCCTGATCGCCTATCTCGTGGGACTTTCTATCGGTGTTCACTTGCTGAACCTTGTTACAATTCCGGCGCTTGCTTTGGTTTATTATTTCAAGAAATACCAGAAAACCAGTGTTTTAGGAGGTATCATGGCATTCGTTGGCGGTCTGGTGGTTTTGGGGATCATCAACTCGGGTATCATCCCCGGTCTGCCGAGCGTTGCGGGTAAATTTGAGATATTCTTTGTAAATACTTTGGGATTGCCCTACAAATCGGGTGTGATCTTCTTCATTATATTGTTCATCGGCACGCTGATCTGGGGAATCCGTTTTTCCCAAAAGAAAGGCAATGTGTTGCTGAATACCAGTTTGCTTTCATTGGCTTTTGTATTGATCGGATATGCCAGCTATTTGATGGTACTGGTGCGTGCGGAGTACAATCCGCCGATCAACGAGAACAACCCGAACGACGTACTGAGCTTCGTTTCTTACCTGAAACGTGAGCAATATGGCAGCCGCCCGTTGTTGTACGGGCCATCGTTCGTATCGCGTCCGGTAAGCCAGAAACGCGGTGCACCGATGTACCGCAAGCAGGATGGTAAATATGTGATCTACGACTACCGTCCGGAGTACGAATACGAGCCAGGGGCAAATATGCTGCTCCCGCGTATGTACAGCACGCAGCCGGGCCACCCGCAATTGTATATGCAAATGACAGGCTTGGCGGAAGGACAGAAACCGACCATGTCGCATAACCTTTCGTTCATGTTCTCCTACCAGATAGGCCACATGTACTGGCGCTATTTCCTCTGGAACTTCGTAGGGCGTGAAAGTGACGAGGAAGGTGCGGGTAATATGACCCCGTGGGATGTTTCAACCAAATACCCTGAACCGATTGCCAAGAACAAGGCGCACGACAACTACTTTATGCTGCCGTTCCTTATCGGATTGTTCGGTATTGTCATTTGCTACTTCCGCCAGAAACGCGACCTGCTGGTTTTGGGTCTCTTGTTTATCCTTACCGGCGTAGCGTTGGTTGTTTACCTCAATTCGCCGCCAACCGAGCCGCGCGAACGTGATTACATTTATGTAGGTTCATTCTATATCTTCTGTATCTGGATCGGTTACGGCGTTATTGCCATTGCGGACGCGATTGGCAAGTTTGTAAAAAGCGGTACGGCCCGTGCGGGTGTTGCGACTGCCCTGGGCTTGGCTGCACCGGTAATTATGGGTACCAAGGGTTGGGATAATCACAACCGCGATCATCGTTACCATTCAGTTGATTTTGCCAAAAACCTCCTGAATTCCTGCGCGCCGAATGCGATCCTTTTCACAGGTGGCGATAACGATACTTTCCCGTTGTGGTACGTGCAGGAAGTGGAAGGCTTCCGTACGGACGTGCGCGTATGTAACCTGAGCCTTTTGGGTACCGACTGGTACATCGATCAGATGAAGCGCAAGACGTACAAGTCGGAAGCGCTGCCGATCTCGCTCGACAAGAACAATTACGCATTCGGAAAGAACGATATCGTACCTTTCTATGAAATCCCGAGCGTGAAAGCGGGTATCAACCTGAAAGAATACCTCGGACTGGTGAAGCAGGAAAATAAGGCCATTCAGGTGCCATTGACCAGCGGTGATATGACGTCTATTCTGCCGTCGTCGGTGTTGTTCCTTCCCGTGGATGCGGAGGCTGTGAAGAAGATGAATATCATTAAAAGCGACCTAGTTCCATTCGTGAGCGATTCGATCAGCTGGACGATTGGTAAAGGTGATTTGTACAAATCAGACCTGATCATGCTCGATATCATCGCGTCCAACGACTGGAAACGTCCTATTTACTTCTCGTCGACCCTGGGCGGATCGAGCTACCTGAACCTGAAAGAATACATGCAGCTCGAAGGCTATGCCTACCGCCTGCTGCCAGTGAAGGTTCCTGGTGCAAGTGACGGTTATGTGAATGCGGATGTGATGTACAATAATCTGATGACGAAGATGTTCTGGCGCGAGCTCGACAATCCGAACACTTATTATGACAATACGTACCTCGGCTCGCCGGTAGCGACAGCGCGCATCGCATTCCTGCGCCTTACCGGCCAGCTCATCGCAGACGGCCGCAAGGAAGAAGCGAAAAAGGCCATTGAGCGCTCATTGACCACCATGCCGGACAAAAGCATCCCATACGACCAGTTCTCGGCCAATTTCATCGGCCCGTTGTTTGACCTAGGCGAAAACAAAAGAGCGCTTGAAATAGCCGAAACCATGGCCAACCGAGCGGACGAAGTATTAAGCTGGGCGAAGAACAATTCGACCACACGCCGCCGCGACAGCAACGTTTATCTGTACATCATGCAAGTGATCGTCCAGGAATGCCGTGACGCGAAGCAGGAAGCCGCCGCTAAGAAATACGAAGCGATCTTCCAGAAGCATCTGGCTGCGTTTAATATGTATGGCGGCGGGCAGTAATATTAATGAGGATAAAAACGAAAGCGGTCCCGGAATCTCCGGGACCGCTTTCGTTTTTAACAGGGCAAATTACTCTGCCTTCACCCTCACCCAAACCAACCTATGATCCGAGCTCGACTCCCGCTTCTCCACAAGCTCCGCCATCGGTTCTCCCTTGGCAGGCCAGAAAACGCCGCTATCGATGACCTGGAAGCCCTTGCGCGAGGGTAGCACATAATCCGCGCGCATGCGCCAGAATGCGGTGTGGTTTTTGGCAAATGCATTGGTCGGAGAATGCTCGGCGCCGCCTTTGCTGGCGGGAGCGGTGGCGCCATTTACGGCCGGGTTGGCGATAAGCTGACGAATACCGTCAGCTATTGCGTTACCCTCGTCGGGGGAGGCATTTTGGTCACCCAGTAATACGAATGATGCATTTGGGGCAAGGCCGCCTTTTTTGCCGTTGTCGTCATAAATGTAGTTTCCCTTGCCTTGGGTAATGTAGTCGTTCCAGAAGCGGATCTCGTCGTGGTTGCGCTTGCCGTTGCGGTCTTCCTTGCCGTCGAAGGATGGTGGGGTAGGGTGGCTTGCCAGGACGTGGACGGTTTTGCTGCCGACTTTCACAGGGATATCCCAATGCGACTTGGACGAAAGCGGGAATTGTGCCCAGGCTTCCGGAGCATACCAGTCGGATCCGTCCTCTGCGGTAGTTTTTAATGCATTGGGCATGTCCTTCCATTTGAAATGCTGGAATGTACGGACTGCCTTGGTATCGATAGGGAAGCGCGATAAAAGCACCATGCCGTACTGGCCCGGATAGTTGCCAAATCCCCAGGCATCGGAGCCGTATTGTTCTGTTTTGCCGTTTCGGTCGAGATCATAGGGAGTTGGTTGGCCGGTATTGACTGTCGAGTAATAGTAATAAGGATAGTCGATACCTTTCGCACCGTTCGAATCTTCTTTTAAATAGGCCTTCACAAACTGCGCTACACCCTCCTGGGGATTTTTGATATAATCGAATTCATTCAGGAGAATCACATCGGGACGGACGGTCTTGATGATCTGCGCGATGTTTTTGATCTGCTGGTTGGAGCCGGAAGCAAGTTCTTTGATCAGTACTTTTTCAGAATTGCCCGGCGTACCGCGCGGGAAGTAGTTTTCGGCCTCCATACTCACATTGTAGGTGGCGAATGTGATGGTGGTCGGTGCAGTTTGTGCCGCAAGCACTACGGGGCAAAGCAATGCGCCGGAAAGCAACAGAGATTTCATTGCGTTTTGTTTTGGTTGTGAACGATTGATGATGAATGCGGATCGCCGCTATTGGTGTCAAGCAAAAAGAGCCGCTCCGGTTAACGAAGCAGCTCTTTTGGAATATTTATTGAACAGGCATGATCAATGGAAGAAATCTTTCATTTTATCGAAAAAGCCTTTCTCATTCTTGCCTGGTTTCGGCTGGAAGTTTGGCGAGTGACGGAGCGATTCAAGCGTCGAACGCTCGTCGGAGGTCAGTTGCTGCGGCGTCCATACATTAATGTGTACCAGTTGGTCGCCTTTTCCGTAGCCATTCAGGTCTTTAATACCCTTGCCTTTGAGGCGCAGGATCTTACCCGCCTGTGTTCCCGACTCTATATTAATGCGTGCCTTGCCGTCAATAGTAGGTATTTCGACCGATGTGCCGAGTGCAGCATCGATAAAGCTCAAATGCATATCGAATATCACGTTATTACCGTCTCTTTTCAGCAATGCGTCCTCTTCTTCTTCGATGACGATCAGCAGGTCGCCCGCGACGCCTCCGCGCGCAGGAACGTTTCCTTTGCCCGACATCGAGAGCTGCATACCTTCCGCGACACCGCCAGGGATGTTCAGCGTGATCAGGTCATCTTGCAGCAAGCGTCCTTCTCCTGCGCAGGAGTCACAACGTTCGCTGATGATCTTGCCATCGCCATTGCAAGTGGGGCAAGTGGTAGTCGAAACCATCTGGCCGAGCATTGTGCTCACTACCTTGCGCACCTGCCCGGTTCCGTTACAGCCGTTACAGTTGGTCAGTGATGTGCCGTTTTTAGCGCCATTGCCGCCGCAAGTGTTACAAGTAACATGTCTTTTTACTTTTATCTTCTTTTCGACCCCATTCGCAACCTCTTCAAGGTTCAGTTTCAGCTTGATCCGAAGGTCGGAACCTCTGCGTACGCGACGGCCATTTCCGCCCTGTCGACCGAAAATATCACCGAAGGGGCTGCTATCCCCGAAAATATCTCCGAATTGCGAGAATATATCGTCCATTGTGAAGCCGCCGCCGAAGCCGCCTGCTCCGCCTCCCGAAGCCCCACCTACGCCGGCGTGCCCGAACTGGTCGTAACGCTGACGCTTGTTGTCATCGCTCAGGATGCTGTATGCTTCTGCCGCTTCTTTGAACTTATCCTCTGCCGTAGGATCGTCGGGATTTTTATCCGGGTGGAACTTGATCGCCAGCTTGCGGTAAGCCTTTTTGATTTCATCCGCGGAGGCGCCGCGATCCACGCCAAGCACTTCGTAATAGTCTCTTTTCTTTGCCATTTTTAATTACTGATGTATCCCGTAAGGAAGGTTGAGAGCGTTAGGCACCTACGATTACTTTGGCGTAACGAATTACCTTGTCATTCAGGTAATAACCTTTTTCAATTTCATCGATCACCTTCCCTTTCAGGTCTTCCGACGGAGCGGGGAACTGTGCGATGGATTCATGGATTTCAGCGTCGAAATCAGCGCCTTTGGATTCCATGGCTTTCAGACCTTTGGATTCGAGTGCTTTGTAAAGTTTGGTGTAAATCAGGTCTACGCCTTCTTTCAGCGCTTCGATCTCGGTAGAAGAATCAAAAGAAACCTTGGCACGTTCGAAATCGTCGACGATCGGCAGGATAAGCTTTACCGTATCGGCACTCGCTCCCGAGATCATTTCCAGTTTTTCCTTGGCTGTGCGACGGCGGAAGTTCTCAAAATCCGCATAAAGGCGCAGGTATTTGTCTTTCAACTCGGCAATTTCAGCCTTTGCTGCATCCAGTGGGTCGACCTTAGGCGCCTCCCCGGTAATTTCCTGCCCTGCATTATCCAAGGGCACGGAATTGGATGTTTCGGAATTTTCTTCGTTTACCAGATTGTCAGTTTCCAATGAAGCTTTATCCTCGTTCATTTCGTAATTTTTGTCTTGATCTATGTTGAATTCTGTATTTTCGGGCATGGTTATTCACAATTACGTGACTTTTGCAACAGCCATTTTTCTCCTAAATTACTTTGCCACCGCTAAATTACTGACAAGATGGCATTTTACAATCAATTTGTAACTTTGCAATATGACGGCAGCAGATATCGTAAGGCAGGAGAGGAGTCGGTTTATCAAGGCAAAGGCGCTTGAAAGTGGCTTTGATTTCTGCGGTATCTCAAAAGCGGAGTTCCTCGAAAGCGAAGCCCCGCGACTCGACAAATGGCTGTCGCTCAACCATCACGGTGCTATGGCCTACATGGCCAACCATTTCGATAAGCGTTTAGATCCCACCAAACTTGTGGAAGGCGCAAAAAGTGTGATTTCCGTCCTGCTCAACTATTACCCCGAGGAACGCCTCCCGGAAGGAGACAACGACCTCAAACTTTCCAAGTACGCTTACGGCACCGATTACCATTATATATTAAAGGAAAAGCTCGGCATATTGCTTGCGGCCATTCAGGACGAAGTAGGCGAAGTAAATGGCCGCATTTTCGTGGATTCGGCACCGGTGATGGACAAGGTATGGGCCGCAAAAAGCGGTTTGGGGTGGATTGGCAAGCATTCCAATTTGCTTAACCGCGAAATGGGCAGCTTTTTTTTTATTGGTGAAATCATCTGCGACCTGGACCTTGCCCCCGACAGTGCGACCGGCGATTATTGCGGCACATGCACCAAATGTATCGATGCCTGCCCGACCGAGGCTATTACAGGCCCTTTTGTAGTCGATGGGAGCAAATGTATCAGCTATTATACGATCGAATTAAAAGATGCGATCCCCGAGGAAGTCAGGGGGAAGTTTAACAACTGGATCTTTGGTTGTGACGTTTGTCAGGACGTCTGTCCATGGAACCGCTTCGCGCGTCCGCACACGACCCCGCAGTTCAATTTACCTCAGGAACTTTCCGGTTTTTCAAACGGCGACTGGCGGGAAATTACAGAAGAAGTATTCCGCGAAATATTCCGCAGATCACCTGTCAAAAGGGCCAAATATGCCGGTTTAAAGCGTAATATCGAATTTGTTATATCCGATGAATAAAAAGCACAATTATATCTGAAACCTCTTATATTTGGGCCGGGGAGTACCTTTCGATGACTGAATAAAACACTCAATACAATGAGAAAACAATCTGTCAATCTTTGGGCCGTGCTAGTATGCGTAGTGATAGGTCAGATAGTGCCGGCTTTGTGGTATGGCATTTTTTCAGAACAATGGATGGCTTTGAATGGCTTCACGATGGAGCAGATTAAGGCAGCCACAAGTCCGGTCCCTTACCTTGCCAGCATTGTCTCCACTTCCTTCATGGCCTACACCCTGGCCTGGGTATTCACCAAAGTGCCCGTCAAATCTCTTGTTATGGGTTTTCTCATCGGACTGTTGTTCGGTATTGTCTTCGTATTGTTCGAAACGATCGTCAAGGATATGTTTTCGATGAAGGCGCTGGCCCTCTCGCTCATCAATGGCGGCGTAAGCGTTATCGTGTATGCGCTCTCGGGTGCTATCCTGGGCGCGTGGCGCAAATACGAGTAGCTCACTTTCCCCGATCTTACTTTTATACTAGTTAGCATCCGATGCCGCCCTCGGTGTGTAGTACTTTTTTGTCGTCGGAATTGTATTTTTTGTCGACAATTCTACGCCCCTTTAACCTCGTCGGTAAAAAAACAAAAACCCCGAATACGCATTTGTGTTTCGAGCACGCAACCAAATCCTGCGTTGCCTAATAAATGTATTTAAGACAAATAATATTTTAAAATCGTTTAAATATGGCATTTTAAATGCTTTTAAATGCCGTTTATCCGAAATATTAGTTTAGTGCAATTAAAAAGAGGAGAATAAGTTGCTTATTTGTCTTAATAGATTTAAATTTCTAAGAATTCCAAATAAACCCAACTTACCTATGAGCAAAGCTTTACAGTTTGTGCTGCTGACATTTCTGTCTGCAGTACTATTTATTAACACATCACACGCCCAGGACCGGCAGGTTACCGGTAAGGTGAACGATGAGAACGGGGCCGGGCTTCCCGGCGCCAACGTCCTGGTCAAAGGGACTACGAGGGGAACGAATACGGATGCGGAAGGAAATTTCAGTTTGAATATCAACGGAGCTGCAACGCTCATTATTTCTTCGGTGGGCTACACGTCCAAGGAGGTGGCTGTATCGGAGAATATGACGAACGTTACGGTGTCCATGGATGCCGATGTGCGTAACCTGGGCGAGGTGGTTGTAACTGCGCTGGGTATCAGCAAAGAGCAGAAGACGCTCAGCTATGCGACCCAGATGATCAACACCGATAACTTCTCCAAAGCGCGCGAACTGAACGTGGCCAACTCGCTTTCGGGCCGTGTGGCAGGTCTGGATATCGTGCGGTCGTCGTCAGGGGTTGGTGGTTCGAGCCGGGTTGTTTTGAGGGGAGACCGGTCTATTACCGGTAACAACCAGGCATTGATCGTGGTCGATGGCGTGCCTATTGATAACTCTAACTTTAGTCCCGGTAACGCGAACGGCGGTCGTGACGCGAGTGACGGTCTGTCTAGTATCAACCCGGATGATATCGAATCGATCAACGTATTGAGAGGAGCGTCTGCGACGGCGTTGTATGGTAGCCGTGCGGCGAATGGCGCATTGCTAATCACGACCAAGAAAGGAGTTTCGCGGAAAGGGATCGGGGTTAGCATTAACAGTACTTTCCAGGTTGAGAAGGCAATGGAAATGCAAAACTTCCAGAATGTTTACGGCCAGGGCGTTGAAGGTAAATTCTTCCCAAACAGCGAATTTAGCTGGGGGCCAAAAATGGACGGGCAGCAGGTGGCTGCCTGGGGGCCGGATCCGGCAAATAAAGGTAAAACCTACGCTTACTCGCCTAACCCTGATTCTTACAAGGATTTTTATTCGACAGGGACCTCACTGGCCAATTCAGTGTCGCTCAATGCGGGGAACGAGCGGGTACAGACTTATTTCTCTTATACGAATACCCACGCAAAAGGTGTAGTGTCCAATAACAAGCTGGATCGTCACAACTTCAACTTACGCCTTTCGAGCCAGGTTACCAGCAAACTGAGCTTCGATGGTAAGATCACTTACCTGAATGAGAATATCGAAAACAGACAACAAACCGGTGAAGCGTTTGCCAACCTGCAACGCCATATTCTGCGTTTGCCAAGAAGTATTTCGCTCGAACAGGCGCAGGATTATGAATATATAGACCCGTCGTCAGGAAGGCTGTTGCAAAATTACTGGAACCCAGGCTCAAACGGGGGCCAGAACCCATATTGGATCAAGAACCGTGTATTGGCAGACGATACCCGTGACCGCATTTATGGATTTACCCAGCTTAACTACAAATTCCTGCCCTGGCTAACCGTAATGGCACGTGCGGGATATGATAAGTACATTGATAAGTTTGAAGGTAAATGGTATACCAATACCTACACTATCGCTGACTTTGGTGATTACCAAACCAACTGGCGCGACAATAGCGAGCTAAACCTCGACTTGTTCGCTTTGATCAGCAAGCCGATCGGTGAAGATTTTAAAATCGATGCGACTGTGGGAGGTAATGTGTTGAAGCGCGATTTTGTGAACCATCAGACCTTGAACAACGGTTTGAACCGTGATAACCTTTTTGTAACAACCAATGCGAGGAACTCTGTAACCAACAGAACCGTCACTCAGACGCGTAAGCAAGGTGTATTTGCCCAGGCAGACTTTATCTGGAAAGACGCATTGACATTGTCCGCATCGGCACGTAACGACTGGTCATCCACATTGCCGAAGGCGAACCAATCGTATTTCTTCCCGTCGGTAGGTGCTGCCGCAGTGCTTTCGAGCCTGTTCAACATGCCACAAGCTATTTCGTTTATGAAAATCCGTGGTAGCATTGCACAGACCGGTAATGATGCGTCGCCATATCTGTTGGCACAAACTTATTCTTACATTGCCGGCGGTGCGAACGGTTACATCATCCGCGACGACACCAAGCCGTTCCCGGACCTGAAACCCGAGTTGACCAATGCGCAGGAAATCGGATTAGAAGCCAAGTTCCTTCAAAACCGGATTGGATTCGATCTGACTTTGTATAATAGTAACTCCAAAAACCAGCTGTTCCGCGTATCGATCCCGCCGGCATCAGGATGGAGCTTCCAGTATATTAACGCCGGTGATGTCAATAATAAAGGTATCGAGTTGACCATGAACCTCGTGCCTGTAAAGGCAGCGAACTTTACCTGGAACCTGGATTTCAACTACGCCAGAAATGTCAACAAGGTAATCACACTTGCGCCTAACCTTAAAACGCTGCCACTTTCCAACGACTTTATGAACTTTATGCGTGCGGAGGAAGGCCGGGCGCTTGGCCAGATTTATAGCCGGGGTTTCCAACGGGACGATCAAGGGCGTATTAAAGTGGGTAAAAACGGTATTCCGCTCGTGACATCCGGCACGACAGTGCCTTTGGGTACATCGCGTCCGACGTGGACGGGCGGTGTCACCAACCGTTTTTCTTACAAGGGTGTCAATTTGAGCTTCCTGATCAGTGGACGTATCGGTGGTGTGGTAACTTCTTTCACCAATGCGGTAATCTATGCCGATGGGGTAACCGAAGAAACACTGGCTGGTCGTGATGGAATGGTGGTGGATGGTGTGCAGGAGGATGGCAGTAAAAACACCGTTTCGACGACTGCCGAAGCCTACTGGAAATTTGTTGGTGGCCGGAACACGCCGATCGGGGAGGTGTTTACTTACAGCGCTTCCAATATCAGGCTGCGTGAGCTGACCCTGGGTTACAGCCTGCCACAAAAGCTGATCGGCAAATCGCCGTTCCAGAATGTGTCGCTGTCACTTGTTGGACGTAACTTGTTTTTTATCATGAATAAGGCAAAAGGTTTTGATCCTGAATTGGTTGCCGGATCAGGGAACACGACTGTCGGTCTGGAATCCTTCTCAATGCCGACTACACGCTCCCTTGGTTTGAATCTTAACTTGTCATTCTAATTGCTAAAATTCTGAAACAAATGAAACGGAGATATAAAATACTATCGCTGGCTCTGATCACCGCACTGGCAGGAAGTACCTACTCGTGTACGGACAATTTCGATGAGATCAATACCAACAAAACAAAGCTGACGGCCCTGGATGGTTCTGCGATCGGTAATGCCTTCGCCGCCGCACAATACCGGTCGATCCAGGCAAGCTGGCAGACATTCCAGAGTTTGTTCGCCGATTTGCAAGGCCAATACTTCGCAAATGTCGCGCAGAACTTCTCGTCCGACAGGAACGTAATGGTGGGTAACTGGCTCAATGGTGCCTGGAATGGCTTCTACGGCACGGCTATTCCGCCATTGCTGGGGGTGCTAGATAACACCAAGCCAGGAGCACCTAATGAAAATCCCGCCATGTATGCCATCGCCAGTATCTGGAAAGTGTACATGTACCTTCCCCGCACCGACTATTGGGGCCCTATCCCTTACAGTCAGGTAGGAAATGGAGAGTCTAGTGTTGAGTACGATACGCAGGAGGCTATTTACAAAGATTTTGTGAAGACACTCGCAACCTCTACTGCGGCATTGCAAGCTTTCAAGGGAACGAATGTGTTTGGAACAAACGACCAGATCTACGCCGGGAGTGTCGATAAATGGATCCTGTTTGGAAATACACTTCGCTTGCGCGTAGCAATGCGTATGTCGAAAGTAGAGCCTGCATTGGCCAAAACGGAGGCGGAAGCAGCTGTGGCAGGCGGTGTGCTGTCGACCAATGCCGATGATGCATTCCTGAAAGTGACAGCCAACTCGTTCAACCCGATGAACCAGGCTACTGCATGGAATGAATTCCGCATGAGCGCTGCAATGGAGAGTGTCCTGAAAGGATATGTGGATCCGCGTATCAGTAAATATTATGCACCGGTACCAGGCACGGTGAGTACTTTCAAGGGTTTGAGAAATGGCTACACCCAGGGAGAGCTTGGTGCACCTGAAAATAATGCCGGTGCTACCTCCAACGTGGCTGACGGCTTTCTGCCTGCTGTCCAGGCGACCAACCCGTTTGCGATCATGTATGCTTCGGAAGCCTATTTTCTGAGAGCGGAAGGTGCATTGAAAGGATGGAACATGGGCGGTACTGCGAAGGATTTCTATGAAAAGGGAATTGAAACTGCATTCAAACAGTGGGGAATTGCCGATGCTGCTGTGATTACGGGCTATACCAACGGTACAACTACGCCGATCGCGTTGAATGACATGGTAAAAACCCCCGCATTGTCGGATATCCCGGTTAAATTCTCTGCTGATCCTGCCAAGCAATTGGAACAGATAATTACGCAAAAATGGCTGGCGAATTATCCAAACGGCCATGAAGCTTGGGCGGAGTACCGCCGTACAGGTTATCCGAAGCTTTACAGTCGTGTCAATTCCGACAACCCGGATTCACCCAAAGATGCGGTTGTAAGAAGGACGCCGTTCGTGATTGGTGAATTCCAGGCTAATGCGGCGGCGGCTAATGCGGCGATCGGAAAGCTCGGCGGCGAGGATAAATCCAGTACCCGCCTCTGGTGGGATAAGCCCTGATCCGCGAAAGTTTTTGAACTACATCTTTTAAAAGCAAAAAGGCAGACCTGGCGTCTGCCTTTTTGCAATACCACATCGACCCATGCGAAAAATTCTACTACTGCTCGTTCTCGTCTCCGGCTGCAAGCAAGACGAGACCCTGTTTACCCTCCTCGATGCGGGCAAGACCGGCGTCGATTTTAATAACTATATCGATGAGGATGAGGGGAACAACGTGCTGCGGTATGGCTATTTCTATAACGGCGGGGGCGTTGCGGCGGCGGATTTTAACAATGACGGGCTGATCGATTTGTATTTCACAGGTAATATGGTTGCCAACAAACTGTACCTCAACCGCGGCGACATGGAATTCGAGGACGTCTCGGAGAAGTCAGGCACGGGGCTGAACGAGGGGTGGAAAACGGGCGTGTCGGTGGTCGATATCAATGACGACGGATGGGTGGATATTTTCGTGAGTCGTGCAGGCGCGCAGGACCCGCGGCTGCGCACGAAGGTGCTTTACATCAACAATGGGAAAACAGCCGACGGTATCCCCACTTTTACGGAGAAAGCTGCCGAATACGGCCTGAACGACGCTTCATATACCACACAGACCGTTTTCTTCGACTACGATCGCGACGGGGATACGGATTGTTTCCTGCTTAACCATTCGCTGCAGGAATATGCGGGGTTCAGCAATTTGCTCGCAAACTACCGTCAGCAACGCAACGAAGCCTACGGCAACAAGTTGCTCAGGAACGATGGAGGAAGGTTTACTAACGTGACCGATTCGGCCGGGATCGTTTCCAATGTGCTCAGCTTTGGCCTGGGTGTGAATGTCAATGACTTCAACAACGACGGCTGGCAGGACCTATACATCGCGAACGACTACAATGAGAACGACTACCTTTATCTGAATGAGAAAAATGGCAGGTTCAGGGAGGTGATCCGTGAATCTATGGGGCACGTGTCGCTTTTTTCGATGGGTACCGATGCCGCCGACATCAACAACGACGGCCTGATGGATATTTTGACGCTGGACATGCTCCCGGGTAGCAACGAGCGTATCAAGCTGACCTCCGGCGACGATAACTACGACAAATACCAGCAACTGCTCCGCGCGGGTTTTCACGACCAGAGTATGCGCAATATGTTACAGCTCAACAATGGTACGAAACCCAACGGCGTTCCTGTTTTCAGCGAAATAGGCCAGCTGGCAGGTATTTCGAATACCGACTGGAGTTGGGCGGCATTAATGGCCGACTTTGACAACGACGGCTGGAATGACATATTTATTTCAAATGGCTATGCCCGCGATTATACGAATATGGAGTTTCTGAAATACTCGGCCGATAAACAAGTGGAGAGCAATCAGGGGGGCGATGCGCCGAAGCAAATGGAGATTATCGCCCAAATGCCGCCGATCAACGAGCCGGATTATATTTACCAGAACCAGAAAAACCTGACGTTCGCAAAAAAGACCAAGGAATGGGGTTTTGAAAAGAATAACCAGTCGAACGGCGCAATCTACGCCGACCTCGACAATGACGGCGACCTGGACCTGGTGACGAACAATGTCAGCCAGAAAGCGTTCATTTACCGCAACAATGCGGATAAGATGCCGGGTGGTAATGCCTCTTTGCGCGTCAGGCTGTCGTCGCCCAAATATGCTTATCTGGCCGGGGCGAAGGTTACTTTGTACCGCGATTCGCTTACACAAACCCGGAATTTTATTCCCGTCCGAGGGTTTCAGTCGGCGCAGTGGGATGCGCTGCATTTCGGCCTGGGCGGCAATGCGCGGGTCGATTCGCTGGCGGTAACGTGGTCGGATGGGAGCCGGCAGGTAGTGAAGGGCGTGAAGGGTAGCGAGGTAACCCTCCGCTATGCTGATGCCCGCAAGACTGCCGATGTCCCAGTGAGCCCGGAACCATTATGGGAGCCGGCTGCGCTCATCGACTTCACGCACGCGGAGGATGCGCGCAATGATTTCCGCATTCAGACGCTCCTGCCTGCTATGTTGACTTACCAGGGGCCTCATTTAGCACAAAAAGATATTAACGGCGATGGTACCGATGATTTTTACATTGCAGGTGCCAGGGGACAGTCCGGTGCGTTGTTTTTGAGCAGTAACGAGACATTCCGCAAGTCGCCGCAAGCTGCCTTTGAGGCTGACGCCGCCTATGAAGATGCCGATGCGGAGTTTTTCGACGCTGATGGCGACGGGGATCACGACCTGCTTGTGACGAGTGCCGGTTATGAGCTCAATGCGGGCGATCCGCTGTTGCTGCCGAGGCTGTATCTGAATGAAAAGGGGACTTTTAAAAAGGCTTCATTTCCGGTGGTCGGGCCGAATGCCTCCTCGGTTGCCGTGGCAGACGTCGATAAGGACGGCGATCTCGATATTTTCCTGGGTTCGCGGGTGACGCCCGGCCGTTTTCCGGAAAGTCCCGGAGGTGTACTGATGGTTAATAATGGTAAAGCGGGATTTACGGACGAAACCGGCACCCTGGCCCCGGAGCTCCGAAATGCGGGCATGATCACGGATGCGGTGTTCGAAGATGTGGAAAAAGATGGTTTTCCGGACCTTGTTTTGACCGCAGATTGGATGCCTGTGCAGATTTTTGGGAATAATAAAGGCAAATTGACCAATGTGAGCCGGAAGTGGGGCACTGCCAATCTTCAGGGCTGCTGGAATGTGCTGCGCCATGCGGATCTCGATGGCGACGGTGATACCGACTTTGTAGTTGGAAATATGGGTACAAACTGGCAATGGAACCTCACTTCTCCCGGCGGATTGGAATTGTATGCTGCTGATTTTGATAATCTTAACAGAGTTGTACCCGTCGTGGCGATCACGGAGCAAGGCAAACAATATCCCTACGCAAGCCGAGACGAACTGCTCGATCAGATTCCCTCATTAAAAAAGAAGTATCCCGATTACGTGAGCTATTCCAAAGCAACGCTGGCAGAAATGCTCCCGGATGAAAAATTGAAAGGAGCTAAGAGGCTTGCGGTCAACGAGTATCGGAGCGGTATTCTTGAGAATGCTCATGGAAAACTGGTGTTTCACGCATTGCCCGTCGAAGCCCAGTTCGCGCCGGTGCATGCCATAGTGGTGCATGACATGGACGGAGATGGGAAACCGGATATAGCATTGGGTGGAAATACCACGCAGACCAGGGTGAGAATGGGGAAGAACGATGCTGGTTTATTGCAGGTGTTTTCGAATAAAGGTGCGTTGAAATTCAGTTATTTACCCCAATATAAAAGCGGATTTTACGTGAAAGGCGATGTGCGGGCACTGGCTGTTTTAACAGCGAACGGAACCCAGTACCTGGTAGCCGCAATGAACAATGCCCCCTTGACCACTTACCGTTTTAGAGCCGGCAAAAATTAATTTTTGATTAAAATTCAATTGTTGCCCGGAAGGCCTATGAGCGCTTTCCGGGCATTTTTTATGAGTTTTTGCGGGGGATGGAGTCACTGGCTGCGCCAGTCCCGGATGTTTACGTACACGAATGCCTAATGCCATACGTGCCAATACTTTATAAAATGCCAATGATAACTTATTCAAGAAATGTTAAAAAAAACAGCTAAGTGTAAATCATTTTTAAAATTATTTAATTATAAATTATTTGATGATATTTGCCACGAACGGGTTTTTGCTTGGCAATTATTCGGTCTTTACCAAATTTAACCTATTTAAAATTTACTAATTTATCGACCTATGAAAGAAAAGCTACGCATGGTCCTGGGGAAGGGTATTATCCCCCTGGGGCTATTTCTGCTTTTTGCATCGTTGACCTCCTTTGCTCAGGAACGGACTGTTACTGGTAAGGTCATCGATGAAAAAGACCAGGGGCTCCCTGGTGTCTCAGTAACGGTGAAGGGAACAACGCGGGGTACCAACGCGGATGCGGAGGGCAACTTTTCGCTGGCGGGAGTAAAGGATGCCGACGTGCTGGTGTTTAGCTCGATCGGCTATCTGAAGCAGGAATTGACCGTTGGTAACCGAAGCACAGTGGATATCAAGATGGTGCCCGACGTGGCGAATCTTGAGGAAGTGGTTGTAACTGCCCTTGGTATTTCGAAAGAGGCTCGCAAGCTGGGTTATGCAGTGAGCACAATCGGTGGTGACCTGATGACCAAAGCCCGCGAAACAAACGTAGGTAACTCGCTGGCCGGACGTGTGGCCGGTTTGAACGTAAAAGGAACGAGTGGTGGCCCGGGTGGTACCGCTAAGATCCTCATGCGTGGTATGCCCAGTATGAACTCGGCAGGTTCTCCGTTGATCGTTATCAATGGTGTGCCTATGGACAACACCCAGCGCGGTAGCGCCGGTGAATGGGGTGGTGCAGACGGTGGCGATGGTTTGGGTAACCTTAACCCGGACGATATCGAGTCTATGACGGTTTTGAAAGGTCAGGCGGCTTCCGGTTTGTATGGTGCGCGTGCTTCCAACGGGGTTATCCTGGTGAAAACCAAAGCGGGTAAGAAAGGCGATTTTTCAGTGGACTATAACCTGAACTACTCGCTGGACGCACCACGGGACATGACTGATTTCCAGTACGAATATGGACAGGGTATCGGTGGCCAGAAACCTACTACCACCGCATTGGCACAGCAAACTGCACGTATGAGCTGGGGTGCAAAACTGGATGGTTCTGACATCACTCAATTTGATGGCAAGACTTACAAGTATTCGGCTCAGAAAGACAATGTAAAGCATTTCTATCGCAATGGTAGCAACTTCACCAACAGCGTTTCAGTAACGAAAGGTGGCGACAACGGCTCATTCCGCTTGTCATTTGCCAACCTTGACAACAAAGCGATCATCGAGAACAGCGGATTGACAAGAAGAACTTTCAACCTGACCGCCGATCAGAATATTACCAAAAGGTTGAGCGTGAACGTGATGGCTAACTACATTGATGAAAAAATCAAGGGCAAGCCAATCCTTAGTGATGGTCCGATGAACGCCAATAACGGTATGTTCCTCGCGACGAACATCGATCAGCGCATTCTGTCACCAGGTTACGACCCTACGACCGGCAAGGAAATCGTGTTCTCGGATGATGAATATGTGACTAACCCGTATTTCGTAACCAACCAGTTTGTGAACGACGTAGACCGCAAGCGGTTGATCTCAGCCCTTGCCACCAAGTATCAGTTTGCTGACTGGATTTACGCACAGGCGCGCATCGGTTACGACAATTCCAATGACCGGATTTTCAAGGTTACGCCTTGGGGAACCGCTTATTCAAATGGAGCAAAAGGCGGCCTGGATGAGTTATCGAATGCACAACGCACGGAGTTGAACCTCGATGGTTTGATCGGTTTCAACAAAACGTTCAGCGATCTTTCTGTGGATGCGATCGTGGGAGGAAACATTCGCAAGAATCAGTATGAGAAAGTGAGCATTGGCGGAGGCCCGTTTGTGTTGCCTTATCTGTACAGCTGGAACAACGTGGTGAACTTCAACCGTAACTACGAAGTGGCGAACACCGAGGTGCAATCTGCATATTATAGTGTGGATTTGGGTTACAAAGGAATCCTTAACCTGAGCACCACCGGTCGTTATGACGTGTACTCGACGCTTCCAAGCGCGAACAGGAGCATTTTCACGCCTTCTGTAACGGGTGCATTCATTTTTACCGACTTGCTGGATGTTTCGAGCCTGAGCTTTGGTAAAGTTCGTGCTTCATACGCAAAAACAAGTGGCGAGCCTACAACCGCTTATGGCACTGCTATTTATTATGGTGTTGGAAATGCGTTCAATACAGTACCAACCGGAAATTTCCCGGATGCGTTGCCTAACCTTTTCCTGAAGCCTTTTACAAAGGATGAAGTCGAAGTGGGTCTTGAATTGAAATTCTTCGGAAACCGTCTTGGTTTGGATGCGTCTTATTACACTCAGAAAACCAAAAACGAAATCATGCCTGCCACTTACAGCAGCGCGACGGGTTACGTGAGCGGTGTGGTAGGTACCGGTTCTGTTCAAAACCGTGGTCTGGAATTGATGCTGACCGGTTCGCCTGTCAAAACCTCGAAATTCGAGTGGAATGCGTCTTTCAACCTGACATCGGTTAAAAACAAAATCCTCGAAACAGACGCCGACAACAACCCGATCACACTCGGTTCCAACCGTGCTACCCTGGGTAATGCCGTTACGGCGTTCGTAGTGGGTGAAGCAGGTCCGCAGATCCGTGCATATGACTACAAATATGCTTCGAATGGCCAGATCGTCGTAGATGCGTCAGGTTTGCCGGTTCGTGGTGACCTGAAAAACTACGGTACCGTACTGCCGACACTCTATGGTGGTTTGAACAACGACCTCCGCTTCGGTGACTTGAGCCTGTCGTTTTTGGTTGACTACAACTTCGGTAACAAGATCCTTTCTGCGACCGAAAACTACGCATACCGTCGTGGTTTGGCGAAAGAAACCCTTGTGGGTCGCGAAGGCGGCATTACTACTGGTGTAACCGAGAGCGGTGCAGCTAACACAGTCACTGCAACTGCCCAGAATTACTACACGGCGCTAGCCAACAATGTGACCGCTATCAGCGTGCTGGACGGCGACTTCATCAAACTGCGCCAGGTAACATTGGGTTATAGCCTGCCTGCTAAAATGCTGGCGAAATGGCCTTTGATCCGCGCGGTGAACATCTCGCTGGTTTCACGGAACCTCTTCTACTTCATGAAGAAAACCAACAACATCGATCCGGAAGCTACTTTTGGTGCCAACCTGAGATACTCGGGTATCGAAGGCACCAGCTTGCCTGCAACACGCAATTACGGTGTTAACGTAGCCTTCAAGTTCAAATGAGCATCAATATGAAAAAGAAACTAATCAATATGATCGTCCTAGCAGGCCTGCTTCCCTTGGCTTGTACGGACAAATTCGATGAACTGAACACCGACCCTACCAAGGCGTCCGGTCAGACGTTCGACCCGAACCTGCTATTACCGACGGTTCAGTTCAACCACGCGAACGCCACGGCAGGTTATAACGGTACAATCCTTTTCCAGAGCATGTGGGTACAGATTTTGTCTTCCACAACTTCTGGTGCGGCCAACTATTATTCCAATGCCGACAAATATGTGATTTCGAGCAACACGAACTCCTACTTGGCAAGCTCATGGAATACAGGTTACCGTGCAGCCAGCCTTGCATACGAAATGGAGCAGTTGACGAAGGATAAGCCGGCCCTGGTTAACCTGACCAACGTTGCCATTATCATGCAGGTACAGGCCCTCGCGACGATCACCGACATTTACGGTGATATTCCTTACACCCAGGCATTGCAGGCCAAAGCGGGTATTACGCTGCCGGTTTACGATACGCAGGAAAGCATCTACAAATCGCTGCTGACCCGCCTGGACGCTGCCGTTGCGGCGTTGAATCCCGCAGCTACACTTCCTGCGAACGACGCATTTGCCAACTACAAGGGCGACATTACCAAATGGAAGAAGTACGGATACTCGCTGATGCTGAAACTGGCGATGCGCCTCACGAAAGCGGATCTGGCTACTGCTAAAACCTATGCGGAGAAAGCGGCTGCCGGCGGTGTGTTCACCAGTGTGGCAGACGATGCCTACATTGTAATGGACGATGCTAACGGCTATACCAATGGTAATGGCGCTGCATTGTCGACACCTGCGGATATTTATCAGGTAAGATGGAGCAAAACCATGATCGACTACCTGAAAGCGGGCAACGACCCACGTTTGGGTAAAATCGCTGAAGTGCCTGCGGCTGGCCTTGCTGCCAACCAAAGCATTACCATTGCCGGGGACGCTACTCCTGCCAATCAGCTGGGGCTGCCGAATGGCTATGATATGAACGGCGGTGCTACGGACATCACTAAAACGGCGGGCTACCCCGGTGGAACCGGTACGGGTGGTGACGTAACGCCTATCGGCAAGTACTCACGACCAGCGGGCATTTACCGTTCAAGAAGCGGACCGATCTTTGTGCTCAGCTACGCTCAAACCGAATTGTTGCTGGCAGAAGCGGTAACCCGTGGATTTGCGGTAGGCGGAACAGCGGCTGCGCATTATAAAAACGGTCTTTCTGCGGGTATCCAGTCTGTGGGCAAGTATGGCGCAGCGGCTGTGATCGACGCTGCAGCTGCCGATGCCTACGCAGCTGCGCACCCATTGGACGCAGCCAATGCATTGAAGCAGATCAACGAGCAATACTGGGCTACCACCGGTATCCAATTCAACTTCGTGGAAGCATGGAGCAACTGGAAACGTTCTGGTTTCCCGGTTCTGACTCCGATCAACTATGTGGGTAACTTCTCGAACGGGACCATCCCGCGTCGTCAGCCTTACCCGACTACCGAGGCAACTCAGAACAGCGCAAACTACAAAGACGCTATCGGGCGTCTGGCAAGTGGCGACAACTGGGTGTCCAGAGTTTGGTGGGATAAATAAATAATACGAAAGCGCTAAGAAATGTTATTTTTCTTAGCGCTTTCTTCTCTAATGACTGCACTAAGTTTTAACTTCAACTTTTGGTTGAAGTTTTTTATTTTAGTAGTAAATCTTCCTTTCTAAATCGGTACTGCACTTTCAATGAATCACAAGGGTCGCCTTTTTTACCTGCCTGCCATTTTACTGCTGACTTTACATTTCACCGACGTCAGGGCGCAGAACCACTTGTTCCGGCTGCTCGAAGGCAAACAGACGGGGATCGATTTCGTCAACCCTATCAGCGAAACCGAGAATCAGAATGTGATGTCTTACGAATACTATTACAACGGCGGCGGCGTAGCGGTGGGCGATATCAATAACGACGGGTTCGACGACCTTTTTTTTACGTCAAATATGGGCCCCAACAAGCTTTATCTGAACCTGGGCGCGAAAGGGGAGAAGATGAAGTTTAAAGACATTACTTCATCGGCAGGTAAGGGGCTCGAAGGCCGGAGGGGCGGCTGGAAAACAGGCGTTACCATGGCCGATGTGAATGGCGACGGCCTGCTTGATATCCATATCTGCTATTCGGGCAAGGTGAAGGACGAAGACCGTAAAAACCAGCTTTTTATCAATCAGGGCAACCTCAGGTTCGTCGAGCAGGCGAAGGAATATGGGTTGGACAATATCTCATACAGCACCCAGGCCGCTTTCTTTGATTACGACAACGATGGCGATCTGGATATGATGTTGCTCAACCATACCACCAAGAAAATCGACAATATGGAGCTTGCCAAGTTCCGCACGCAAACGGACGAACTCGCAGGTAACAAGCTTTTTGAAAATCAGAAAAACCATTTTGTGGAGGTTACCCAAAAGGCGGGCATTCATCAATACCCCCTTACGTTCGGCCTGGGCATCGCGGTTGCGGACGTGAACCAGGACGGCTGGCAGGACATTTACGTCACCAACGACTATAACGAACCCGATTACCTCTATATCAACAACCACGACGGCACGTTCAGGGACCTGACCCGGCAATATTTCCGGCATCTGGCGCAGTTCTCGATGGGCATCGATATCGCCGATTTCAATAACGACGGCCTGCCCGACATTATGTCGCTCGACATGCTGCCGGAGGACAACCAGCGGCAGAAGCTCCTTCAATTGCAGGAAAATTACGAATCCTTCGAGCTGATGGTACGCCAGGACCTGCAAAAGCAGTACATGCGCAATATGTTGCAAATCAATAACGGCGACGGTACATTCAGTGAGATCGCCCAATATGCGGGCGTTTCGAACACCGATTGGAGCTGGACCCCGCTTTTTGCCGATTTTGATAATGACGGTTTCAAGGACCTGTTCGTTTCAAACGGCTATTTGAGGGACTATACCAATAAGGATTTTCTCAAATACTGGGGCGATTACAAGATCAAAAGGGCAGTCGACAAGGAGCCTTTCCAATTGATGGACCTCGTGAAGGCCATGCCGTCCACGGCGCTGGCCAACTACATTTTTAAAAACAACGGCGACCTCACTTTCTCGAAAATGCAGCAGCCCTGGGGCCTTGAACATGCCTCGGTATCCAGTGGCGCCGTATACGCGGATCTGGACAACGATGGAGACCTCGACCTGGTTGTGAACAATATCAATGAACCTGCATTTGTATACCAAAACACGGCCAGTGAGGCAAAGAATGTCAACTGGCTTCAACTGAAACTGAAACAGAACGGAGCGAATGCCAGTGGGATAGGGGCGAGGGTTTATCTCAGAACCAAAGGAGCACTTCAATATCAGGAGGTGAGTCCGAACCGCGGTTACCTCTCATGTACGCCATTGCGCCTGCATTTCGGGCTCGGCGAAGCAATAGTCGTCGATACCGTGAAAATACTCTGGCCGGACGGTACGGCCCAGATTCTGGAGAATGTGAAAGGTAACCAATTGCTGTTGGTAGAAAAAAGCGGAAAGAAGGCCGATAAGGAAAGCATTTCAAATGCACTGTTCCAAAAACAGGCTCCTGCGATTACCTACCAGCACGAAGGGTTCAGCGAAAATGATTTCAAACGACAACCGCTGATGCTCTCGATGTACTCGCAAACGGGCCCGGTGGTGGCGAAAGGAGATGTGAACAAGGACGGCCTTGATGATATTTTCGTAAGTGGCGATCAGAACAAGCAGGCGAAAATATGGCTGCAACAGAAAGACGGCGCATTCCGCGAGATGCCCGGCTTCGCAATCGGGGATGAGAATACATCCGCGATTGCAGCCGCCGTGTTTTTTGATGCCAACGGCGACGGGTTTGATGATTTGTACGTAGCGAAAGGCGGCTACTCGCTTTTTGAACCCAATACAGTGTCGCTGCAAGACGAAATTTACCTGGGCGACGGAAGGGGCGGCCTGAGCTTGTCGGTACTTTCGGTACCGAATATGAAGGCCAGCAGCAAATCATGTGTGCGCCCGTTCGATTTCGACAAAGACGGCGACCTCGATCTGTTCGTCGGCGGCCGCATTATCCCCGGGCGCTACCCGGAGGCGCCTGCGTCGTTTTTGTTGGTTAATGACGGAAAAGGCCGTTTCGAAACACGCGAATCCCCGTTTTTCAAAATAGGCATGGTGACCGACGCGCAATGGGGCGATTTGAACGGCGATGGCAAAGCAGAACTTGTGATTGTGGGCGAAATGATGCCCGTAAAGGTTTTTACCTACAATGGAAAGGATTTTGAAGACAAAACGGCCGACTACTTCAAAAGCGAGGAGAGCGGTTTTTGGAATACCATTAAAATAGAAGACCTGGACGGCGACGGAAAACCCGATATGGTAGCCGGTAACCTCGGATTGAATTCGCAGATCAAAGCGTCTGAAAAAGAACCCGCCGAATTGTATTTCGCCGATTTTGACAAAAATGGCTCCATCGATCCGTTTTTTAACTTTTATGTGCAAGGTAAGTCCTATCCGTTTGTCAGCCGGGATGAGCTGAACGACCAGATTTATCCCATGCGCAAGAAGTTTTCCTTCTACCGCGACTACGCCAATGCGACGATGCCCGACGTGATCCCTGCCGCCGAACTAGCCAGGGCGGGCAAACTCGAAGCGCGCGAACTTCGCAGCGTGTGCTTCATGAACCGCAATGGCCATTTTGAAAAACTGCCCATGCCCGCTCGTGCGCAGTTCGGGCCCGTATGTGCGATCCTGGCCGGCGACTACAACCGCGACGGGCACAAAGATCTGCTCCTTTTGGGTAACAAAACCGATAACCGCCTCAAATTAGGCAGTATGGATGCCAATTATGGCAGCCTGTTCGCTGGCGACGGCAAGGGCGGATTTCGGTTCGTTGAACAGCCCGATGCGGGATTGTCCGTAACGGGCGATGTGAAATCGGCTGTGCAGGTCAATATAGGTAATCAGCCTTTTATAGTTATTGGCGCATTCAATGAGCCATTGCAGTTTTATAAAAATTCCAGAAAGTAATGCGTCGGATCGTTCTCTTCCTTTTAATATTTACCCAATCTGTTTTTGCCAAACCCGCCAGAGAGGAGTTGCGCAAGCATTTGCAGCCGGCTGTGTTTTCGGTAACGATGGTGATGATCCACGACGTGGTGAACCCGCCCGCCGCGAGCCGTTTTTACACCTATTGCCTCCTGGGCGCGCACGAGATCGTAGCGCGGAACAACAAGCAGGTTATAGCGCCAACGAATTTCACCAAGAGCATTAACCCCATTGCGATCGGTACGAATGATTATGATTACCAGATCGCGGCATTGTATTGCATCCTTGAAACAGGGCGGCTTATCATTCCATCCGGCTACATGCTCGAAGAGGACCAGAAAAAGCTGATCATCGCGTTACTGCGGGAAGGGCATTCGCAGGCGACGATCGATAAGTCGATTGCCGTGGCGCAGGATGTTGCCAGGAAAGTGGCCGCCGACGCATCCACGGATGGTTATCTCAAACTCAGCACACGCCTTCGGTACCGTCCGAAGAAAGGCGACGCATACTGGTACCCGACCCCGCCGGGCTACATCGAGGGGGTGGAACCGCATTGGAAAACGATTCGCCCGGTGCTGATCGATTCCTGCGATCAGTTCGTGCCAAAGCCGCCGGTGGAGTTCAGCAAGGACAGTGCCAGTGCATTTTACAAGCTGGCGAACGAGGTTTATGATGTAGGTAAAAATCTGACTGAACAACAGCGCTTCATTGCTTCCTACTGGGATTGCAACCCGTTTGCGATCAATACCTCGGGGCATATGAATATCGGTTTCAAGAAAATTAGTCCGGGCGGTCACTGGATGAACATTACCGGCATTGCCACTTCCAAAGCCAATCTTGATCTCGACAAAGGCATTATGGTACATTCGCTCGCGGCCGCAACGCTCATGGACGCGTTCATCAGTTGCTGGGACGAGAAGTATCGCAGCAGCCGGGTGAGGCCCGAGACGGTTATCAACCGGCTCTTCGATCCCCAATGGCAGCCGCTGCTGCAAACCCCGCCATTCCCCGAGTACACCAGTGGCCACAGCGTGATTTCGACAGCCGTCGCAGAAACGCTCACCTTTTTGCTGGGCGATAATTTTGCCTTCCGCGACGATACCGAGGTGATATTCGAACTACCGACGAGAGACTTCAAATCATTCCGGCAGGCATCGGAAGAAGCCGCTATTTCGCGGCTTTACGGCGGGATCCATTACCGCGATGCCATCGGAAACGGCCAGGAGCAGGGTAGGGCATTAGGTGTTTTTATCATTGAAAAACTGAAAAAAGCAGGCGTGAAACCCGCGATATGACAAATTCTGAAAGCCCGAAAGCTTAATATGGTTCGAAAATAGTAGTTTTGGGTTCTCAAAAATCGCCGCGTTCCGCAGATAATGGTCAGATCGTTTGCCGCTTTGTTACTGATTTCGGGTATGCTCGCCCACAGCGCCAGCGCCCAGGAAGCTTCCGTCACCGAATGGAGGAAGGACCGCGAAGAGGTGATTGATAAACCTTCAAAACCTGCGGAACATAAAAAGGACACCAGTCTTCCGCGTTGGAGCGTCGGCCTGAACGGCGGCTACGCTTACCGGCTGTTCAGGGCAGGAATGGTATTTAGTCACGACGAGCAGAAGTATCTCAAAGACCTGAAATCCGGCATTGCATTCGGCGGAGACGTCGCTTATTTTCCGTGGAAGCACGTCGGTTTCGGCCTGCGTTACGAAATGTATAAGGCTAGTGCCAAAATGGACAGCCTGCAAAGTGAAAAAGTGACGATCCAGCACCTAAGCGGTGCATTGATCCACCGGTCGTTTTTGAAAAATGGCAAAACCGCCATTCTCACCTCCCTGCTGCTCGGTTACCAGCCCTACGAAAACAAAAGTACCGTAGGCGCACAGCCATTTACATTTTCAGGCAAAACCATGAACTGGGGCGTCAGCGTAGGAATAGAGCAGCCCCTCAGCCCCAAATTTGCCCTCAATCTTACCGGCACCGCTATGATGGGTGCCATTTACCGCCTTCAACGGAAAACTGAATTCAGCACGGAAACGCTCCACTTGTCGAAGGATGACAGCGTGGATTTGTCGCGGTTTTCGGTCACGCTTGGATTTCGGTTTTTGTGATCGGTCAGCTAATTCATTATCTCCGGCTATAACGAATGTGCCGCCCGTGTTCCCGGAACAGGACAACACAGGATGCATTATATTTCATTTGTAATTAACTAGGGGAAAAATTGTATTAAACAGTCTTCCTGATATATCCCTTTACTCACTAAGCTTGAACATTAATCCTTTCACTATGAAATTGAAACAGTTCTGCATTTGCTTCCTTTTTGCAGCATTTGCAGTGGTGGCAGGTACCCATTCGGCGGCCGCGCAATCCTCTAAAAAAGACAAGAAGCCTCTGGGCAGCACCCCGCTCGTTGTGTTTGTTACCGGCGACCATGAGTACAGCGGCGAGGAAACGTTGCCAATCATTGCCGCCGAACTCGAAAAGAATTACGGCATGCGTACGGTAGTTCTTAAAGCATATCCCGACCACAATAGCGAAAAGAACATCCCTGGTCTCGAAGTATTGAAAGACGCCGATCTTGCGGTTTTTTACCTCCGCTGGCGCCAATTACCGCCGGATCAGCTGGCGCTGATCGAGGCTTATCTGAAAACCGGCAAGCCGGTAATGGGCTTCCGCACGACTACCCATGCATTCAATTTTCCGAAAGGCCATGAGAGCGAAAAATGGAACGCTTTCGGGGAGTTTGCGTTGAATGCGCCTCCGGGATGGGGCGGAGCGGCGAAACATACGCATTATGGCCATAACAGCAGCACCGATGTGACGGTGATTCCCGAACAAGCGAAAAACCCGATTCTTACAGGCGTAAAGGGCCCGTTCCACGCCCGCTCGTGGCTGTACCGCGTGTTGCCCGACTATCCTACCAAGGGCTCAACATGGCTGCTGATGGGCAAATCGGTGAACCCGGATAAAGAAGCGATCGAAAACCCAGTTGCCTGGACCGGTACCAACTCGTTTGGCGGCAAAGTGTTCATGACAACGCTCGGCCACCCGGAGGATTTCCGGCTCGAACCATTCCAGCGGCTCGTTGTCAATGCGATCCATTATGAACTGGGGCTAAAAATCCCGAAAGAATGGAAAGGCAAAATGGATATCCAGGTACCTTACCGCGAAGCCAAATAATTTTCATATAACGCTACCTAAAACCCAACCTAAAATCTTTTCAAATGTCTAAACCCAAAAAAATCAGCGTTTATTTATCGCTTGTTGCATTTGGACTGGCAGTCGTTGCATTCAGCGCGTTTCAGTTGAACCAACCTGTGCCGGTCAAGATCGGCAAGGGAACGCACATTTCCCTGATTGGCAATAACCTCGGTTCCCGGATGATGAACTACGACAATTTCGAAACGGAATTGTACATGCGTTACCCGGACGATAACCTCGTCATCCGCAATATGTGCGACGGCGGCGATACGCCCGGCTTCCGCCCGCATGCAAGTCGTAATACGCCGTGGGCATTCCCCGGAGCAGAAAAATTCCAGACCGAACTGGCCAATCCTTCCCAAAGCGAAGGCCATCTGGAAACGCCCGACCAATGGCTCACCCGCTTGAAAACAGACGTGATTGTTTCGTTTTTCGGGTATAACGAGTCATTTGAAGGAAAAGCGGGCCTTGCCAATTACAAGGCGGAGCTAGATGCTTTCATTAAATGGACATTACAGCAGAAATACAACGGTACTTCGGCGCCTCAGTTGGTGATCGTTTCGCCGATCGCTTTTGAAGATCTTTCGGCCAGGTATGACTTGCCAAATGGCAAGAAGGAGAACGAAAACCTTCTTTTGTATACCAAAGCGATGAAGGAAGTTGCGGACCAGAATAAGGTGCTTTTTGTGGATGCATTCGCTCCTTCCCAAAAGTGGTATGCCGAAACTAAAGAGGATCTCACGATCGACGGATCGCAGCTGAATGCGGAAGGGTATAAGAAGCTGGGTGTCCTGCTGGTCGATAAGATCTTCGGAAAAACCGCTGCGAAGGCCCAAAACCGCGAATTGGTGCATGCGGCTGTGGATGAAAAGAACTGGATGTGGCATAACGACTTCAAAATCCCGAACGGGGTACACGTGTATGGCCGCCGCTATAATCCTTTCGGGCCGGACAACTACCCGGCCGAAATCGAAAAGATACGCCAGTTGACCGACATTCGTGACCAGGCGATCTGGCTGGCCGCTTCGAAGGGCGAGAAAACGGACCTGGCCGTGGCTGATAAGGCCACGAGGACATTACCTCAGGTGAAGACCAATTTCAATCCTGAAAAGAATGGTAGCCTTACCTATTTGTACGGGAACGATGCGCTGGCGAAATTGAAAGTGCCGGAAGGCTATAAAATTGAACTTTTTGCTTCGGAACAGGAATTTCCTGACCTGGCGAAGCCCATGCAGATGTCGTTCGATAATAAAGGACGCCTTTGGGTTGCCACCATGCCGAGTTACCCGCATTACAAGCCCGGCGATTCGAAGCCGAACGATAAGATTATCATTTTTGAAGATACCAACAACGACGGTAAGGCCGACAAGCAAAGTGTTTTCGCCGATGGCCTGCATTTGCCATTGGGCTTCGAAATTGCCAAAGAGGGCGTTTACGTTTCACAGGGTACCAACCTGAAATTGCTTACCGACACCAACGGCGACGGCAAGGCGGACAAGGAAGAAATCCTGCTGAGCGGTTTCGACGATCACGATACGCACCACAACAGCCACGCATTTACAGTGGACCCGTCGGGCGCTATTTACTCCGGCGAAGGTGTTTTTCTGCACACCAATGTTGAAACGTCATACGGCCCCGTGCGTGCGACCAATGGTGGTTTCTACCGCTATGCACCGCAATTGAAAAAGCTCGAACGCACTGCGCAGCTTTCGATCCCGAATCCGTGGGGTATTGCTTTCGATGATTGGGGACAGCCGTTTTTTGCCGAAACATCGAGCCCGGACGTCCGCTGGATGTTGCCGGGCAGCGTTTTGCCGCGCTATGGCGAAGCAACGCACAAATCGGTACAGCTCGTAGAGGACAAGCACCGCGTTCGCCCGACCTCGGGTCTGGAATTTGTGTCGAGCCGGCATTTTCCGGATGATATTCAGGGGGATTTTCTGATCAACAACACGATCGGTTTCCTCGGTACAAAAGAGCATACCCTTACCGACGAAGGTACCGGATACAAAAGCCATCACCGTCAGGACCTCGTGGTGAGCGAAGACCGGAATTTCCGTCCCGTGGATATGGAATTCGCGCCGGACGGGTCGTTGTACGTGATCGACTGGCATAATATCCTTATCGGCCATATGCAGCATAATGCGCGTGACCCGTTGCGTGACCACTCGCACGGACGCATCTACCGCATTACCTATCCTTCGCGCCCGCTCGTGACGCCTGCGAAGGTCGATGGTGCAAGTATCGAAGAACTCCTCAATAACCTCAAACTGCCGGAATACCGCACACGTTACCGCACACGCCGTGAATTGCGTGGGCGCGATGCCTCGCAGGTTTTGGCTAAATTGAATACCTGGGTGGCAAACCTGGACAAAAAGGACCCACGTTACGAACACCATTTGCTGGAAGGATTGTGGGTAAGCTGGGGTATGGACAAAGTCGACCAGAAGCTTTTGAAACAGGTATTGAAAGCCAAAGACTACCACGCACGTGCCGCGGCGGTGCAAGTGGTGCGCTACACCGGCCACCAGGTACCCGACCAGGCTGATCTGCTGATGCAGGCGGCGCGCGACGAGAACAGCCGCGTGCGGTTGATGGCCATTGTAGCGGCATCCTGGATCGGTAAGGAAAAAGGATTGCCGATTTTGGCGGAAGCCAAAAAAATGGAACTCGACGACTGGACAATCCACGCGTACGAAGCAGCGGTTGCGCATTTGAAAGGCGAGAATGTGAAAAAGGAAAAACAGACTGTCGCCGTCACGAACCTGAAAGGAAACGACCTGATCCTGTTCAACCAGGGGCGGCAGATTTATTCCAAGGAGGGGTATTGCACTACCTGCCACCAGCCCGACGGCAAAGGTTTGGAAGCGTCCGGTTTCCCACCGCTTTCGGGACCCTGGATTACGGGTAGCGATGAGCGGCTGATCAAGATCGCTCTGAAAGGACTCCTTGGGCCCATTGAAGTAAATGGCAAGAAATACCCGGGCCAGGTACCTATGACGCCATTCGCAGGCTTGCTGAAAGACGATGAAGTAGCGGCGGTGTTAACCTATGTGCGAAATTCTTTCGGAAACAAAGGGCCGGCGATCTCGCCTGAGAAAGTGAAGCAGGTTCGCGCGGCTACCGAAAGTAAGAAGGATTTTTATTCACCCGAACAGCTCCTGAAAGATCATCCATTGGAAAAAATGTAGGTTTGACAGGACAGACTTAATATTATTTATACGAAGAGCGGAAGATTTGTCTTCCGCTCTTCGTATTTTACAACAATTAATTCGACGGTTTTCGGTTACTAAGAAAAGTAAATCATATGTAAAAATGCCGGCGATAATAATTTAGATTTGCTTACATGGAATCCTGAATCTGTCATATTAATATACGTTACAACCTAAACCATGCTTCGATTCTTGCCAATTGTTGCCATTTGTATCGTTATACTATTATTCTTTCTTTATAATTTCCATTTTTCGGTCGATTTTCCATTTCAGGACGATTTTTTATTCATTCAATTCATTCACGCTGTTTCCGACGGCAAAGTAGGTTTTGCAGGATTGATCAGGGAAATGTTCCTGACTTTCAATGACCACAAGGCCGCCGTACCCCGATTTATCTCCCTGATCGATTACGTGTTAACGGGGCGTCTGCACCTTCGCTTCTATATTGTGCTTGTGTCGATCAATTTAACCTATATCTTTTACTTCCTTTATCTCAACTTTCGAAAGGCAAAGCTGCCGCTATACTATTTCGTACCTGTTCCCTTTCTGTTTTTTCATCCGCTGTATCACGAGGTGTCGGGCTGGGCGCTTACCGGAATGCAGCATTCCTATCTGACGGCTTTTACGGTTACGGCCATTATCCTCGTTTCCCGAGGGACTAAGCCCGCGTTTTACGGCGCGATGCTGTGCTGCTTTCTGGCCACTTTCACCCACGGTAACGGAATTCTTTCCTTTCCTGCCATTATATTCTTTTTCCTTTGCCATAAGGATTTCAGAAAGGCCATTATGACCGCCGTTTTCATGTTCCTTTGCCTCGGTGTTTATCTCGCGGGTTACGAATCCGGGCAGGCGGTGAATTTGCCTAAAAATGCGGTGTTGTTCTTTTCATCGCTTTTTGGTTTTGTGGGCTCTGCCATGTCGCTCTGGGCTATGCCGGAGCTCTTGTCGGCCATTTGGGGGTTGATGATCGTGGGGTGTATGGTCCTGGTAACAAGCCGCGTTGCGAGTGTTTACTTCAAAAAGCCGGCGCGAATCATGCCGGGAACGATCGAACTGCTGACACTTTTTGCATTCATTTTTATTTCCAGTACGGTAATTGCTGTGTTCAGGTCCTGGGCCGGAACTACCGTGGCGAGCCGCTTTCAGCTTTATGCTTCACTTTCGACGGCTATCTTTTACATATTTCTATTATTTTACACCGACTTTTTCCGCAGGAAATGGGTTTATACGACCGCTCTTGCGCTGAGTTTTTTTTACTGGGCCTATTCGTATTACCGGTTTACGGGGACGGTCGCGGCGAAGAAAACGACTTATCTGGCCGATATTTACAATTGGCGCAATAACCGCAGTATGTATTCTGTGGAAAGGTCTATTGTCAATTACGGGAGGTTTTACCTGTTTCCGGGCTACGAAAAGGGTTATTTCTGGCTTCCCCAGGCTATCGTAGAGACAAAGGAACTGGATTCGATGTTCGCGGCGAAAGGTCCGGCGGTGGACAAGGGTTTGTATGTCGAAACCTGGGATATCCATCGCGTTTTGCGTGAAGGGAACGACGATATTGTTTTCTACTTCGTTTCCAGTAATATCTCCCCTGGCCGGAAGCACTTTTGGGACGATCGTTTCCTGGTCATGAGGAACACATCCACCGGTATAATTTCCCTCATCAATGCCAATCCGAAATTGGAAACCCGTAAAAATATTATCACAACCGGCAATTACTACAAGGAAGGTTTCAATACTTTGCTCCGGGAAAATGATCTGGATCCCGGTACCTATGATCTGGGTATACTGGATGTTTCGGGCGCCGGGAAAAAGACATTCTACCGGCTCGGCAAGACGCTCATCTGTACCGCCCACGGCTACGCGCTGAAATAGCTCCGGGAACCGGATATTAACCCGGCTCGGGCGCAGGATAACAGACATTGTGGCCGCAGCGGCCCTATTCACCAACACAGAAATGTCATATTTCGATCTCCGGCGCTTCCTGACCCGGATTCGCCGCGAAAGGCGTGCGGAATGGCAGGTTTGCGATAGGTTTTACTAGGTAAAACCATAAAAAATTCGTATCTTTACGTGCTTAAAAAGCCAGATAATGGTTCTTTTTATCCAAGTGTAAAACAAACTATATGTCAAACGAAGCAGTGCTAGAAGTAAACAGCTACTCAGCTGAAAATATCCAGGTTCTTGAAGGTTTAGAGGCCGTTCGTAAACGTCCGGCGATGTATATCGGTGACACTGGCTTCAAAGGGGTGCACCACTTGATTTGGGAGGTCGTTGACAACTCCATTGATGAGGCGATGGCAGGCTACTGCGACACCATCAATGTGACGATAGAGAAAAATAATTCGATCACTGTTAAAGACAATGGTCGGGGTATCCCCACCGGGATGCACCCCAAAGAGAATAAATCCGCTTTGGAGGTTGTACTTACGGTTCTTCACGCCGGTGGTAAATTTGACAAAGATACTTATAAGGTTTCCGGTGGTTTGCACGGGGTAGGGGTATCCTGCGTGAACGCGCTGTCTATCCACCTGCGGGCGGAAGTACACCGCGAAGGCAAAATATTCGAGCAGGAGTTCAGTGAAGGCAAGCCGCTTTATTCGACCCGCGTCATCGGGGATTCGGATAAAACCGGTACGATCATCCACTTCCTGCCCGATGCGACGATCTTCACGGTAACCGAGTTTAAATACGAAACGGTAGCCACCCGCTTGCGCGAATTGTCCTACCTGAACAAGGGAATCCGCATTACACTGGAAGACAAGCGTGAGGAAGACGAGGATGGCAAATTCCGCGGCGAAGATTTCTACTCCGAAGTAGGTCTGAACGAATTCGTGACTTACCTGGACGCTACCCGTCAGCCATTGATACCCGAGCCGATCCATATGGAGAGCGACAAGGGGGCTATCCCGGTGGAAGTGGCGATGATGTACAACACCTCTTACAGCGAGAACGTGTTTTCGTATGTAAATAATATCAATACCATCGAAGGCGGTACCCACGTTTCCGGTTTCCGTGCCGCATTGACGCGTACGTTGAAAAACTACGCTGAAAAGTCGGGTATTCTGGCCAAAGAAAAAGTGGAGATCAGTGGGGACGACTTCCGTGAGGGGCTCACCGCGGTGATCTCGATCAAAGTTCAGGAACCTCAGTTTGAAGGTCAGACCAAAACGAAGCTCGGAAACAGTGAAGTAACCGGCGCTGTGAGCCAGGTTGTGGCCGAAATGCTCGATACTTATCTGGACGAGCACCCGAAAGAAGCCCGCGTGATTATCGACAAGGTAATCCTTGCTGCCAAAGCCCGTATCGCTGCGAAAAAAGCACGCGAAATGGTGCAGCGCAAAAATATCCTCACCGGTACTGGTTTGCCCGGTAAGCTTTCCGACTGCTCGGAAACCGATCCGAACGTGTGCGAGCTATACCTCGTGGAAGGGGACTCCGCGGGTGGTACCGCCAAGCAAGGCCGTAACCGTGCCTACCAGGCGATCCTGCCATTACGCGGTAAGATCCTGAACGTGGAAAAAGCGCAGGAATACAAGATCTACGAAAATGAAGAGATCAAGAACATGTTCACCGCAATGGGTGTGCAGATCGGTAAGGACGGCGACGAGCGTGCATTGAATATCGACAAGCTGCGTTACCACAAGATCGTAATCATGACCGATGCGGATATCGACGGTAGTCACATTCGTACATTGATCCTGACGTTCTTCTTCCGCTATATGAAGATCCTGATCGACAATGGCTATATCTACATCGCCCAGCCGCCATTGTACCTCGTGAAAAAGGGCAAGGAAGAACGTTATTGCTGGACCGAACAACAGCGCGAAGAAGCAGTTCGTGAAATATCGGGCGGTAAAGAAGACTCGGTGAACGTGCAGCGTTACAAAGGTCTTGGTGAAATGAATGCCGAGCAGCTCTGGCAAACAACGATGAACCCCGAGCACAGAAGTTTGAAACAGGTTTCTGTGGAATCGGCTGCCGAGGCCGACCACCTGTTCTCGATGCTGATGGGCGACGAAGTAGCCCCTCGCCGGGATTTCATTGAGAAAAATGCCAAGTATGCCCGCGTCGACGTGTAGCCACTAGCTCAAAACCGCAATATTGAAACGGATGGCTGTGATTCACGGTCATCCGTTTCTTTTTGGAACGAAAATTTAACACAAACTTCATCGGCCCGAAAACAATAGATTGTTTAGATTCGTTGAATTTTTATTGCCATCCTGATACACCTTTTTAATAGCATAACGTTATGTCCGGCTCATCCGACAATATATATAGCAATGAAAAACGAAGTAAGCTGACCAATTTGTTCGCATTGTTCAAAAGCCCGAAGGAACCGGCTGCGGCAGAGGATGCCAAGGCGGTCAGTTCGTCGGAAAAGGCCAACACACAAATGCAGCAAAGCGACCTGATCAGCAGGGACCTGAGCTGGCTGAAATTCAACGAGCGCGTACTCGATCAGGTGACGAATGAGGAACGCAACCTGTTCGACCGTCTTAAATTCCTGGCGATTACATCGTCCAACCTTGACGAATTCTTATCGATACGGATCGGTAGCCTTTATAACTACCTCGATTTTGGCAAAGAACGCCTTGACTATTCCGGCCTGCGAGAAATTCCTTTCCGCAAGGTATTGATGAAGGAGCTGCACGATTTTGTACGCCGCCAGAACGAATGCTATACGAATCAGCTGGTGCCGCTGTTTGCGAGTCACGGGTTCCGGATCATCGGGATGGATGAGGTCACAAATGAGGAAAGCATTGCCGTTGAGGAATATTTCGAGCGTACGGTATACCCCATGCTGACGCCGATGTTGTTCGATTATACACACGCATTCCCGGTATTGTTGGCGAAAGTACTTGTTTTGGGGGTAATCACACAGGTGAAAGGCACTACTTCGGAAGAAGACAGAAAGCTTTCTTTTGTACAGCTGCCGCCGAATCTGCCGCGTTTCTATGCGATTGAGCGGGAAGATGAGCTGCTATTCCTTCCTATTGAACAGATTGCGAAAGCATTTATCAATAAGTTATACAGAAATGTCGATATCGTTTCCACCAACCTGTTCCGCATTATCCGTAACGGAGATTTTACGCTGGAAGAAAGCGACGATATCGAAGCAGATTTTATCGACGAAATCAAGCAAAAGATCAAAAGCAGACGTTTGGGGAGGGTAGTGCAGGTTTCGATTGAGCCGGACGTTCACCCCGATTTGTTCAATCTGATCAAGAAGCGCTGGGAGATAGATGACCACAACGTGTTCAAGACCGACGCGCTGATCGACTTTACGGCACTTTGGGGCATTATCAAACATCCCGAGTTCAAAGACCAGATCCCGCCGATCCATCCGCCGGTACCGCCACTCGGCCTGGAACGCGAGCGCATTCCCGATATTTTCGAGGTAATGCGTGAACGGGATATTCTGTTGCACCACCCTTACAACAACTTCGAACCCGTATTGCAGCTGCTTGAACAAGCGGCAGAAGACCCGAAGGTATTGTCCATTAAACTGACGATCTACCGGCTCGCGAAAAATTCGCGCGTAACGGAGGCGCTCCTGCACGCGGCCGAGAACGGCAAGCACGTAGCGGTGTTGTTCGAGGTAAAGGCGCGTTTTGATGAGGAAAACAATATTAAAGAAGCGCAAAGGCTGCAAAAAGCGGGCTGTTTTGTGATTTACGGTATTGGTTTGCTCAAAACACATACCAAACTATTGCTGATCGTTCGCAATGAAGGCAACCGGGTATTGCGTTACGCGCATTTGTCGAGCGGTAACTATAATGAAGACACTTCCAGGCTTTATACCGACACCGGTCTTTTGACTTCGAATGAAGAGTATACCCACGATATTTCAGAGTTCTTCAATGTAATTACCGGCCATTCGATTCCTTCCGAATATCAGAACCTGATCACGGCCCCTCGGTATATGCGTGCGAAGTTGATCGAGCTGATCCAGCAGGAAGCGGAGAATGCGAAGGCCGGTTTGAAAAGTGGTATTTGTATTAAAATAAACTCGCTGGAAGACCGCGACACTATTTACGAGTTGTACAAGGCTTCCGAGGCGGGCGTGCCCATTAAGCTGATCGTCCGCGGTATGTGCTGCCTGCGGCCGCAACGCAAAGGGCTGAGTGAAAATATCACCGTCCGATCGCTCGTAGGCGACTTTTTGGAACACTCACGTATTTTCTATTTCCATCAAAACGGCAACCCGCTGGTTTACGGAGGTAGTGCCGATGCGATGGTGCGCAGCTTTGATAAAAGGATTGAATCACTTTTCAAACTCGTGGACCCGCGCGTGCGCCAGGAAGCGATACATATTTTGTATTACAGCCTGAAAGACAATGTGAATGCCTATGAATTGCAGGAAGATGGTAATTATATCAAATGCGAGATCGAAGAGGGTAGCGAACCGCTGAATATCCACCAGGCTTTCTACGACGTTACGCTCGACCAGGTGATGGCTGTGCAGCTTTTTGAAGAGGAGGATAAATCTGAGGAATTAGCTTCGCTGGATTCGAAGGAGCAAACTTCCGAATCGGTCGCCGTGGAGACGGCCACTCACACCGACCCGGAAGTGCAGCAGGTTAATGCTGAAAAGTAACTATTCTTTGAAAAAAACACGCTTGACGCGGTCGCCGATACCCGTCAGGATCTCATAGGGGATGGTGTTGATGGTTTTCGCGAGTTCCGTAATAGGAACTTCCCTGCCGAAAACGATCACTTCATCCCCTTCTTCTACCTGGGCGTGGGTGACGTCGATCATCGTCATGTCCATACACACATTGCCGATCGTAGGGCATAGCGTACCATTCACCCACACTTTTCCAACACCATTGCCCAGCCCGCGGTCATAACCGTCCGCATAGCCGATCGCGAGTGTGGCAATAGCCGAATCGTGGGCGACGACGCCTTTGCGGCTGTATCCTACCGTTTCGCCCGAGGCAAGGTATTTGACCTGCGAAACAATGGTTTTTAATGTGCCCACCGATTGTAATGCCCGCTGGTCCTGGCCCGTCGCCTCTACACCGTACAGGCCGATGCCCAGCCGCACCATATCCAGGCGGTATTCGGGGAAGCGGACGATTCCCGCCGAGTTGAGGATATGTTTAAGCGTTTGATAACCCAAAGTCTGTTCGATGAGCCCGGCGCCTTCGATGAACTGCGCATATTGCTGTCTTGAAAACTCATTGTGAACACCCTCGTCCGCTCCGACCAAATGCGAGAATATGCTCGCCACTTTCAATGCGGGGTTCTGGCGGAGCTGTGCGAGTAACCATTCGTAATCGTCTTTGACGAAACCGAGGCGGTGCATGCCGGTATCGAGTTTCAAATGCACGGATGGCGTATTGGCCGGTTCACTTTTTCTGGAAATGTATTCGATCCAGTCGGTGAGGATGCGGCGGCTGTAAATTTCGGGTTCGAGTTTGTACTGCCACAGGAGGTCGAAGGTCGGTAACGTCGCATTCATCACCATGATAGGCAAGGTAATGCCGCTTTGGCGGAGCATTACGCCTTCGTCGGTATAGGCGACGCCGAGGTAATCGACGCGGTGGTATTGCAGCAATGCAGCCACCTCCGAACTTCCGCTGCCGTAAGCGAATGCCTTCACCATCGCCATGATCTTTGTGCCTTGCCCGGCCTTCGCGCGGTAGTAGTTCAGGTTGTGGACCAGTGCGTCGAGGTTAATTTCGAGCACGGTTCCATGTGCCTTCTGCTGAATGCGGTGTACGATTTTTTCAAACGAAAACGGGCGCGCGCCCTTCACGAGTACGAGCGTGTCCGCGAGCGTATGGAAGGCAAATGTTTTGAGAAAACTGTCGGTATCGTCGTAAAACTCCTGCTCTGGAATATCGAATAACGGCGCTTGGCTGCTGATCTGCCTGCCGATGCCTATTAGCCTGTCGATGCCTTTTTCACTCAGCAGGCGGGAAACCATTTTATACAGTTCAAGGGGTGTCTGGCCGGTTTGCAGCACATCCGAAAGAATGACGGTTTTGCGGGTGCGCTGTTCTTGCTGGGCCAGGAAATTAAGCGCCATCGAAAGCCCTTGCAAGTCATTATTGTAGGCGTCGTCGATGATATAGGAGTGGTTGATGCCCTCTTTGAGCTCCAAACGCATGGAAACGGGTTTGAGTAGCAATACCCTTTCCTGGATCACGGCCGGTTCCAGCCCGAAATCGAGCAAGAAAACGATGCAATGCGTCAGGTTTTCGAGCGAAGCATCGTCGCGGAAACCGGTTTCGAAAGTATGGTTGCCGAGCTTTCCGGTGAGGGAAATCACGGTCTTGTCTTTTTGCGGGGTAAATGTCACCTGCACGTGCGAGCCGGAATAGTTGCTCCCCCAGCTCAGTGTTTCGAGGAACGCGTTCACCGGTTTCAGGATCAGGCTGATCTCTTCGTCTATTTCGTGGTAGTCTTTTCGGTAAATGAGTTTTTTGACCTTCGTAAACAGGCGCAGCTTTTCCGTGATCTTCTGCTTGCGGCTTCTGAAACCATCATCATGCGCGGGCCCGATATTGGTGAAAATGCCGATAGTAGGCTGCATCACCGGTTGGAGATACTCCATTTCATGCGCTTTGGAAATGCCGGCCTCAAAAATAGCGAGAGAATGCTCCTGGCTCAGGTTCCAAACAGATAGCGGAACGCCGATTTGCGAATTATAGCTTTTAGGACTTGCCACAATGCTCCGGCCGGGCGATAAAAGCTGCACCAGCCACTCTTTTACGATGGTTTTGCCATTGCTGCCCGCAATGCCTACAACCGGGATGTCGAACAGCTTTCTTTTGGAAGCCACAAGCTGCTGCAATGCGCGGATGCTCGAAGCTACGACCCAGATTTGAGCGTCATCCCACGTGGCGGCGGTTTCGCGCAGCTCTCCGGTGAATGCGGCTTCTTCCACCACAAACTCCCGGACTCCCGCCGCGTAAAGCTCGGGCAGGAAGCGGTGGCCGTCGTGGCGTTCGCCTCTGATGGCAAAAAAGATACTCTGGCCTGGGAAAGAAACCTGGCGGCTGTCGGTCAGGATATATTGGGCTTGTGTGGTTACAATGGGGGATGTATTGACGGTAAGACTCATTCCAATGCTCGTTAATCAGAGCACAAAGGTATCAATCTACATCCATTTTTTAGTTCTGAAATAAAATATCATCCCTATCGTAACCGCCACCATCAGTCCCCATACGTAATAGTAGCCGTAGGGTTCTTTTAACTCCGGCATAAACTCGAAATTCATGCCGTAAATACCCACTATGAACGTCAGAGGCATAAAAACGGCCGAGAAGATCGTCAGTGTTTTCATGACCTGGTTCATCCGGTTGCTGATCGTCGACAAATGAACGTCCACCAGGCTCGCCACCAATTCGCGGTAGGAGTCGATGGTGTCGAGTACCTGCATAATGTGGTCATACAAGTCCCGGTAGTAAGGGATTACGTCCCGGCTGATCTGCATATTGTCTTCGCGTATCAACTGGTTGATCATGTCACGCAATGGCCAGATCTGCCTCCGCGCCAGTGTCAGCTCGCGCTTCAGCGCATACATGTCTTTGAGCGAAAGCTCCTGTACGCCGCGGATCACCTGGTCTTCGGTGGCATCCAGGGCGTCGCCGAGTTTTTCCAGCACAATGAAATAGTTATCCACCACCACATCTATCAATGCAAAAAGGAGGTAATCGGGCCCGTTGCGGCGGGTCTTGCCTACGGACGCTTCCAGGCGGTTTTCGACGGTGGTGAAAATGTCGGAAGTAAGCTCCTCCTGGAACGACAGCACATAATTTTTGCCCAATACAAAACTCACATGCTCGGAGGAAACACTGATGGGCGATTCTGAATCGACGTGGAGCATTTTCAGGGTCAGAAACAAATGCCCCGAGTCGTATAATTCCAGTTTCGGTTTGTGTTCGGTATTGACGACGTCTTCCAGCAGCAGCGGGTGCAGATGGTAAAATTTCCCCAGCTTTTCGATCAGCGGCATTTCATGGATGCCATCCACATTGAGCCAGGTAATGTAGTTCTGCCCGTCGTTCTCCGGGCGGCATTCGTCGAGCGACTTCACATCCTCGTCCTTATAAGAATGCTCGTTATAGCGTATCCGGCGGATCTTGGTTTTCAGGCCAACGTCCGGACCAATATAAGTAAGCGTGCCCGGCGATGTGAGCAGGCCACGCTTACGGTACTTCCTGGATTTTCTGCCGCCATTCCTGGTTGAGCCGCTTCCGGCGAGGCCGCCGGAGGCGTGTTTGCCGTTTCCTGTCCCGTTCAAATCATCTGTTATTTGAGGTGAAACACCAGCAAAGGTACGTGAGTATCGATAACGAGTTTACGCGTAATACTCGGATTGATCAGATATTCTTCAATAAACGAACGTTCGCGGGTTGACATAATCAGCAGATCCGCCTTCACGTCGTCGCAATAGGCCTCGATGCCGTCGAGTACGTGTTTCGCTTCCCGGATCACAATCTGGCCGTCGCGGATCGTGAAATGCGACCGGATATCGGCAATATACTGGTTGTCAGGCTGAATATCAGGCTGCGAATCGGAGTTGATTTTCAGCAAAGTAAGGTCGGCGCCGAGGTGGTTCATCAGTACAAAAACCTCCCGCAGGATGTTGTTTTCCTCGTATTCGAATTGTGTCGCATACACTACTTTCTTGAATTTAGTGGGCTCGGCCTGCGGCGGTACCACGAGTACAGGGCAAGGCGAATTCAGGGCGATATGTGTTGCCGAACTGCCAATCAGTTTGTCAAGGAAGCCGCCGGTACCGGTCCGTCCTATCACAATCATATCCGGCACATGGTCGTCGATAGCTTCTTCAATGGCCGACTGCACGCTGCCTAGTGTCCATATCGCCTTCGCGTTATATCCTTCTGCAATCAGGTTTGCGGCATATTCGTCCAGCCTTTTGTGAAATTCATCTTCCAGTTCGGTGGTCATGGTCAGGAAATCGGCGCCACCGATGCCGGGCATCACATTACCCGGGGTAACATTCACGTCGGCAATATATGGTTGATAGGCGTGGAGGATCAGCAGCTCCGTCGCGTCTTTTTCGGCGATCAGTTTTGCGGCCGCCAACGCGCGCTCGGCATTTTCTGAAAAATCGATGGCAATCAGGATACTTCTCATGTCTGGCAGAGTTATGGTTTGGGTATGGATTTTCCGAACATATCGATTTTACGAACCGGAGTCAAGTACTTTGGTCATCTTTTGCCCCTCAGGGAGTTATTACGGAGTTCCTGGCGGTACTTTGGAAAAGATTTAATACCGGGGTAATCTTGAAGGTTTCAATTTTTGTGCCAAATTGGGTGAAAATTCGCCTTTCAGAGTCTGCCGGCGCATAGTCGCAGTGCCGGTATTTTGTATTTGTCCAATACTTTTCCGAGCTTACCGCAAACAGTTGTTTATTTTATAAACCTTCTTCTGTTTAATACAATCTTTCATTTTTATAGTTCAATACATCCTATTAATTCTGAATTTTAGGAAAAATGCATTGAAGAGTGTGGTCGAGCTTAATTTGATTTTTTATAAGTTTACCGTTACAAACTATTTTAGAATACCAAATTCCCTATATGAAGAGCAAGATTACCATTATCAATATCGTGCTGGTTACCATTGCCGCGATAGCCTCCGTTTTAAGTGCTTATGATATCCTGCCGTTGTCTGATAGTGTGCTTATTGGCCTGCGCTGGCTGGCGCTGGCGAGCCTGATCGTCTACGCGATCCTGAAAAAGAACCTCACCACTTCGATCCTGATATCCATGCTCGTCGGAACGGAAATCGGGTACGACTTTCCGAAAATGGGTACCGAGTTGCACTTCCTGCGGCAGATATTCCTTCAGATGATCAAAACGGTGATCGCGCCGTTGCTTTTCGCTACGCTGGTAACGGGTATCGCCGGGCATTCCGACCTGAAACAGGTAGGACGCATGGGCTGGAAATCGCTTTTGTATTTTGAAGTCGTCACGACATTTGCGCTGGTCATCGGGCTGGTGTTTGCCAACTGGTTCAAGCCGGGCGTCGGCATCATACCCCCCGAAAGCCTGAATGCGACCTTACCCAAGGTGAACCAGCAAACCTGGCAGGAAATTGTACTGCATTCGTTCCCGGAGAACGTAGCGAAATCGATTTACCACGGTGAAGTATTGCAAATCGTCGTTTTCAGTGTGCTTTTCGGTATCAGCCTTGCATTGCTGCCTGCGGTGAAGAAGGAGAAATTCGTACACGGCGTCGAGCTGCTGGCTGAGGTAATGTTCAAATTCACCAAAATCATCATGTACTTCGCACCGATTGGTGTGGGTGCGGCCATTGCGGAAACGGTAGGCCATATGGGGATCGACGTTTTGAAAAACCTGGCATTGCTCCTGGCTACATTATATTGTGCGCTGATCGTCTTCATCCTGATCGTGTTCGTGCCGATAGCGCTGATCGCCAGGATCCCGGTCATCAAATTCGCCAAGGCTATTTTCGAACCGGTTTCCATTGCATTTGCCACTACGAGCTCCGAATCCGCATTGCCCAAGGCGATGGAGAAAATGGAGAAGTTCGGCGTGCCGCGGCAGATCGTATCGTTTGTAATGCCAACAGGTTATAGCTTCAACCTCGACGGTTCAACATTGTATCTGGCCCTGGCGACGGTGTTCGTTGCGCAGGCAACCGGTACGGAAATGTCGATCGGGCAGCAGTTAACGATGGTATTGTTACTGATGCTCACCAGCAAAGGCGTAGCCGGTATCCCACGCGCAACGTTGGTGATATTGTTGGGCGCGATCGCTAACTTTGGCATGCCCGAATGGCCTGTGTTGCTGATCATGGGGATCGACGAGCTGATGGATATGGCGCGTACATCGGTGAATGTGACCGGTAACTGCCTGGCAACAGCCGTTATCGCACGTTGGGAAGGCGAGCTCGATGATCAGAAAATGCACGATTCGGACAAGGTTGTGGAAGAACCCGCAGCTACCGAAGTTTAATATCACGTCATTTTCAGAGTAAATTTTATGTTGACTCTTTACGGAATCCCGAATTGCGATACCATTAAAAAAGCACGCACCTGGCTCGACAAAAACAAGGTGCCTTACCAGTTCTACGATTACAGGAAGGACGGCATTAGTCCGGAGAAAGTAAACAGCTGGTTCAGCGAGTTTCCGTGGGAAAAAGTTTTAAACAAAGCTTCAACCACCTGGAAGGAGCTTAGCGAGGAAGAAAAAGCAAAGGTTACCGATGCGAAATCTGCCGCAAAACTGCTTTCATCAAATCCTACGGCCATTAAACGCCCGGTGATCGAAGACGAAAACGGCAAAGCGCTGACGCTCGGTTATTCCGAAAAAATCTACGAGGAAACCTACCTCAAATAGGTTTCACGCAAACGATCACGACTTTGGATTGATCGGCAAGGGTGGTGGCGAACAGGTAATGATCGCCACCATCTTTTAGTTTCCACTTCTTCCTGAGTTCTTCGGGCTTTGCGGGAAAATTACGGGTAGTAATGTTAGCCTTGTCGCCGGGGATATGTCGTGATATTTCGCGGATATCGGGTTTGCACACCGCCACGATTTTGAAACTGCGGCCCGGGAAGTCATTTACATATTTCTCCGAAGTATATAGCTGGCTGTGCATGGCCAGTTTCTGCAAATCAAATCTGGCACAAAGCGTTTTGAAAGCGCCCGCTTTCAGCACTGCGGCGTGAGGTTCATATAAATAGCCCAGTGGCTTGCAATAACCGACTACTGCCGACCGCTCTTCTTCGCGGTCGAAATCGAGTTGGTGAATAGGTTGCCCGGCCGAATCGACAATGCGTACTTTAATCTTAAAATCCTGCTCCGGCATTTCGCGGTCGAGCACAAACAGCAATTCCTTGCATTCCTGCTCATAGCCTATCACGTGTACTTCTTTGAGTTTTTGAAGCTCTTTAGAAGCCAGATCAATGTCGAGCAGGGGAGACGTTTTGATTAAAATATGGGGGGCTGCATTTAAAAGCAATCCGCTGTTTCCGGCCACATCCGGCGTGCAATCGGCAAGGCGCACCACTTTTTCCTTGTTGGCATCGCGGCGGGCCGGGTCGGCGTAGAGCCAATTTGCCGTCAAACCGTCCTGCAATGCTTGGAGCGACTCGCCTGCGTGTACGTGTATGCGTGACGCGTCCAGCTGTGCGAAGTTGTAGGCCGCGGTGGACGCCACTTCGGGTTGTTGTTCGAAATAATGGGTGTCTGTGAATTTACGGCTCATGTAATAGCAATCGATGCCCATGCCGCCAGTAATGTCGATCAGCGTATCGCCGGAAACGATACCGGCCTTGTAATGCGCCGTCGCCTCGGAGGAGCATTGTTCCACGGACAAGGCAGGCGGGAAAATCAGCTTTTCGTTGGCCGACCATTCGGGGAGTTTTTTCAAAGCCTTCTGCCGCGACTGGATCTGCGCCGCCAGCTTCTTCACATCCAATCCTCTGAACTTGCCGGCTTTCAGGATCAGCTCACCGGGATTATCATGCAAATGCTCGCGGACGAATGCGATCTCGGCCTCCGTTAATCCCTGGTGTGCGCCACCTTCCGCAGCCATTTCTTGCCCTTTGCTCATTTGTTCAACTAGTTCGAAGCCCGAAAGTACATCTTTTTGCCGAGCGCATACAATACCGGGGCTCTGAGGACGGAATTTGAAATATTATTAGAATGATAATAATTGCTGGTCTTTTGCTATCGGCTGATTATCAGTAAAATGGCCTTCAAGTGTCCGTAATACAGTTTCTGTACAAGTAGGACTAACCAAATGAAAATTATAACTTGGCAGCCAAATCCTAAATTTCCTGTTAAAACCTTTATTTATCATGAGAATTAAGACCTTTGAAGAGTACAAGGTTGCTTACCAACAAAGTGTAGGCGATCCCGAAGGTTTCTGGGCGGAAGTGGCCCAACAATTTCAATGGCGTAAACCGTGGAAGAAAGTACTTAGCTGGGACTTTCAGGAAGCGCGTACCAAATGGTTCGAAGGCGGTGTCATGAATATCACCGAGAACGCCCTCGACCGTCACCTTGCCGAACGTGGCGATCAGCCTGCGATTATCTGGGAACCCAATAATCCCGAAGATCAGTCGGTGACCCTTACTTACCATGTTTTGTTTGACCAAGTCTGCCGTTTCGCCAACGTGCTCAAAAAGCATGGCGTGCAGAAGGGCGACAGGGTTTGCATATACCTGCCGATGGTGCCGGAGCTGGCCATTGCCGTGCTCGCATGTGCACGTATAGGCGCAGTGCATTCGGTGGTTTTCGGTGGTTTTTCAGCCAAATCCATTGCAGACCGTATCAATGACGCCGAATGTTCGATGGTAATCACTTCCGACGGCGCATTCCGCGGCTCGAAAGTAATCCCTATGAAGGATACCGTGGACGAGGCATTGGTGCAATGCTCGACCGTGAAAAAGGTGATCGTGCTCACGCGTACCCGCACACCGGTGCACATGCTCAAAGGCCGCGACCTGTGGTGGGAAGACGAGGTGAAACAAGTAAACTCTGTGTGCCCTGCCGAGCCGATGGACGCTGAGGACATGCTTTTCATCCTTTACACATCCGGCTCAACAGGTAAGCCAAAAGGAGTCGTCCATACCTGTGGAGGCTATATGATCTACGCCACCTACACTTTTGCGAACGTATTCCAGTACGAACCCGGGGAGGTGCATTTCTGTACGGCCGATATCGGTTGGATCACCGGTCACAGCTACATCGTATACGGTCCGCTTTGCTACGGAGCCACTTCCCTGGTATTCGAAGGAGTTCCTACGTACCCGGATGCAAGCCGTTTCTGGAAGATCGTTGAAAGACATAAGGTTAATATCCTTTACACCGCGCCAACGGCTATCCGCTCGTTGATGGGCTTTGGTCTGGATTATGTAAAAGGGCATGATTTCTCTTCGCTGAAGAAACTGGGCTCCGTAGGCGAGCCGATCAACGAGGAAGCATGGCATTGGTACAAAACCAACATCGGCGGCGATCAGTGCCCGCTAGTGGATACCTGGTGGCAGACCGAGAACGGAGGTATCATGATTTCACCGCTCGCAGGCATTACGCCGGAAAAGCCCACATTTGCTACATTGCCATTGCCAGGTATTCAGCCGGTGCTGGTGGATGAAAGCGGTAAGGAGATTGAAGGAAACGGCGTGAGCGGTAACCTTTGTATCAAATTCCCGTGGCCGGGCATTATCCGCACTACCTACGGCGATCACGAGCGCTGCCGTCAAACCTACTTCTCGACTTATCCGGGCATGTATTTCACGGGCGACGGCTGTTTGCGCGACGAGGATGGTTACTACCGCATCACTGGTCGTGTTGACGATGTATTGAATGTATCCGGCCACCGCATCGGTACTGCCGAGGTAGAGAATGCGATCAATATGCACCTTGGGGTGGTGGAATCGGCCGTGGTCGGTTATCCGCACGATATCAAAGGGCAGGGCATTTACGCATACGTGATCACCGAGCACGTCCCTCACGATCCTGAAATGTTCAGAAAGGACATTTCAGCCACCGTTTCACGCATTATCGGCCCGATCGCGAAGCCGGACAAGGTGCAGTTCGTTTCCGGTTTGCCCAAGACACGTTCCGGCAAGATCATGCGCCGTATTCTGAGAAAGATTTCGGAAGGGGACGTAAACAACCTGGGCGATACTTCGACATTGCTCGATCCCGCGGTTGTGGACGAGATTAAAGCAGGGAAATTGTAATACAGAATGTAAGGAATATAAGTCAAAAGGCCCCAAACGGGGCCTTTTTGCATTTTCTCTGAGCGAGAAATCTATTTGATTTTAACCGAACTCACTTTATCCGCGGCACAACCACACCCTTTGGCACATCCGCCAGTACTGCGCCGGTCGAATGCTTTCCAGATCCGCCAGCCCATGTAGCCGGCTGCGACCAGAAATAAGACCCAAATGATGATTTGCTGTTCCATGACTTGTTAACCGCATTTTACTGCCAATTGTTCCGCTGCGCCAGCCTGAATGCGTGCTGGTAATGGTGTTCGCTATGCCATGCATAGTTGGCGATTACTTCGTCGAGGCGGAACGATTTTTGAGAACCCGGATGAAAATAGGTTCTGGCCAGATCATTATCATCCAATGAGTTGAGCAGTAATACCCATCGTAAATGCACATACCGCAGCAATTGCAACGACAGTTCCACCTGCGCCGTTTTGGCGTCGGGCAACTCGGCCCACAAATGCTCCTCGTACGGCTTTATTACCGGGTTATCCTCCGTCATGGCCAGCCTGCAACGGGTGTATGCATTGATATGGCTGTCGGCCACGTGGTGGATCAGCTGCCGTACGGTCCAGCCATCAGGCCGGTAGGTGGTATCCAGCCGGTGATCGTCCCAGTTGCCCAGCAGGTTGATAAACTTCGAAGGTAATGCACTGATAATCTGTATATTAGATTTAATATCGGCAGCTGAATAGCTTTCCTGTGACTGGAATTGGCCGATCGGGTATTGGAGGTTGTACAAGTCCATGGTGTTAGTAATTATGAATGACTGAATGAGCCGCCGTGGAACGGGGAATGTGTGAATGAATAAGTCAAAACCTGACCCACTGACCTAATGACCTTTAATCGTTCAAAAGTTTTCGCTGATAACCTGAACAAGTTCGGGATGTGCGCCGGGTGCTGCCGCGATGATGTCGCCTCCGAAAAGGTAGTTGTCGCCGCCGGTGAAGTCCGTTACAATGCCGCCCGCTTCTTTAATGAGCAACGTCCCTGCGGCCATATCCCAGGAGTTCAGGTTGTATTCATAAAAACCGTCGAAACGGCCTGCTGCCACGTATGCCAAATCTACCGCAGCGGCCCCCATCCGGCGGATGCCGTGGGTTTTTTGCATGAGCAGTTCGAGGATGTACATGTAGCGCTTCTGTTTTTCGAACCTGTAATAGGGGAAACCGGTAGCGATGAGCGCATCCTCCAATTTGGGTACGGTCGATATCCTGATATTCTTTCCATTACACCAAGCGCCGCCGCCCTGCCAGCCGTAAAACATTTCGTTCAGGCTCGGTTCGTGGATTACGCCCAGAAGCAGCTCTTTCCCGCGTGCGAGGCCTACGCTTACGCAATACACGGGAATTCCGTGGATGAAATTGGTGGTGCCGTCGAGCGGATCGATGATCCAGTTCAATGCGGCAGGATCAGGTTCCTGGCCGGTGGTGCCTTCCTCGGTAATGAAGCTGGCTTCGGGAAGCAGCTCTTCTAAACCGGCAACAAGCAACTTTTCGGCTTCCTTATCGACGTAGGAAACCAGGTTATTGAGGTCTTTGTACTCGATTTTGTCACGGGAAAAAAGGGCCGCTTCCTGCTGGATAAATGAGGACGCCTGCCTAACTACTTCAATGGTTTTTTGTGTCAGCAACTCCAGATCCATACGCAATTACCTTTATTTTTGAAAGTGAATTGTTAATATAGTAAACCCTGATGATGAGCGTCGCCAGGATGGGTATCAGCACCAGATTGTGCTTTGCGAGATTGCCCGTCGCGCAAAGCAAAAGAAATGCATAAAAAATTAACAAATACTGAAACCAACCGGGTTTTTTGCTCTTCGAAAGCGAAAAAATAAGAGGCATCCAGAGCGGAAATGCCCAAAGGATATCGTAGTTATAAGCGGTAACACCGTGGTTGGTGCCAAACCACAACAGTAATATGATCCATCCGGCAATACCGGCAATGCCGAAAAGTACTTTGTCGAACACAAAATTGACATTATTGGCCTTGATCTGCCAGTAAGTAAATGCCAGCGTAAGGATAGCGAGCGACCAGAAAACGACCGTCGGCGTAAGCGGACTTGGTGGCGGAAATGGCGCAGCGGTAAATATCGGTCGTGTCGAAGATACCAATGGCGCAGTGCCGGTGGCTGTTTTTACCCTGGCATCGGCAAATGCGGTGGCAAGGTTGTCGGGCAGGAAAGTCGCCTGCTCAGGCGTTGCAATTTCGTCGGAAGGCGAGCCTATGGCCAGGTCCATTCCAAAGTCAGCCCAGGGGTTCTGTTTGAATGCATACCGGTCGATCCACTGGCGGAAGCTCAGTTTTTCTTTGGTATACCCATTGTAAATCAAGCTGTCGCCCATTGCCGCTTTCAAGGCGACGGTCATACGGGTGGCGCAGTTGTCGTAGAAGAACTTGTATTGATACTTCCGGTTCTCGGGCAGGTAATTGTTTTCGAGAAAGTTGTAAAGCCTTTGTTTCTGGGGAATGGAAAGATTTAAGACTTGCTCGGAAATAGAGCGGTTTTCTTCCTGATAATGCGCGACCTGATAGGAAAGCGGCGAAACGGAAACGCTGTAAGGCAATGTCCCTCTCAGAAATTTGACATAAAAATTACCTTCCTGAAAACTGAATGTGCCGTAATTGAATGCACGGTCGACGCCTGTCGCAGGGTCGTAAACCCAGAGTACGCTATGCCCGAAGCCGGAGTAAAGCTCCTGGCCCGGCGCGATGGTCACGAGGCTGATTTTTGCGGAAGGGCTCAAAGTGCCGAACTGGGCCCTGGAAACGACCGGCGTTACCAGCCAGAAAGCGCACACCAGTATGAATAACCGAAGCAAATGCCATTGGAATACCGATCGGCTTTGCACTGAACAGGAGGGGGAATGCATATTTTTAATGAAACGGTTAATCCTCATCTTCATCGGATTTTTTCTTGTCATCGGCCTTGCCAGCCACTACGATCACAATTTCGCCTTTTACCGGTTTGTCTCCAAAATGTGCGATGACTTCTGTGACTGTCCCGCGCACATTTTCCTCAAACATTTTACTTAATTCCCTTGAAACGCAAACCTGTCTGTCGGCGCCGAAATGCTCCGCAAATTGCTGCAATGCCTTCACCAACCGGTGCGGCGATTCGTAGAAAACCATCGTCCGCTCTTCGTTAGCCAGGTTTTGCAGGCGTGTTTGTCGTCCTTTTTTATGGGGCAGGAAGCCTTCGAAAGTAAAACGGTCGTTGGGCAGACCGGAGTTGACCAATGCGGGCACGAATGCGGTGGGCCCGGGCAGGCATTCCACGGGTACGCCCTCGCGTATGCAGGCGCGCACGAGCAGGAAGCCCGGGTCGGAAACAGCCGGGGTGCCGGCATCGGATACCAGAGCCATCGTCTCGCCCTTGCGGATGCGCTCCACCACGCGGGCGACCGTCTGGTGCTCGTTGTGAATATGATAGCTGTGTAAAGGCTTCGAAATGCCGAGATGTTTGAGCAGGTTTCCGGATGTACGGGTGTCTTCTGCCAGGACGACATCAACGCTTTTCAGCACATTGATTGCCCTTAATGTAATGTCTTCGAGGTTGCCGATCGGCGTGGGTACTATATAGAGTTTCATGCGTTATAAATCCGGTCGATCGCCGAGGCCAGCTTATGGTCCTTTTCGGTTACGACGTCGCCGGCATCGTGGGTATTCAATTCAAAACTAACCTTATTGTACATATTTGTCCAGTAGGGATGATGGTCCATTTCGTTCACAACATCGGCCACTTTGTTCATAAAGGCAAAAGCTGCACGGAAATCCTTGAACGAAAAGCTTTTTTTGAGTTTGTTGTCTTGTTCCTGCCACATGGTTTTGGGTTGTTTTTGTTGTGCTGATTTCTCCCAAAATACTTATGCCATTGCATGCTGCATTCCAGTTCTGAGGGCGGATTTCCGGAAACGAATATAGTGTTAATCTAGCCGATTCCATACCGATCGAGTATATTTGAACTTTGGGCGGTTGCAAAAGCTTTAGAGAGTGTGCGGGTCGGCCAGAGGCCTTCGCATAGTCGGCACGAACCAGGAGCTTCGCGCCATTGAGCCATTGCATTGCAAATATTGATTTACATTAATACAGCCTTTCAGAACAGAAGGCAACCATTATGAAAGTAGAACTAGTCCGCGTAGATGACGCCTTCCATTTCGAAGGCACCGGTTCCTCCGAAGTTAAAGTACATACCGACGGCTCGCCCGAAATTGGCGGCCAGAACCTCGGCGTGAGGCCGATGGAACTGTTGCTGATGGGCCTCGCAAGTTGCAGCGCCATCGATGTGGTGCTGATCCTGAAAAAGCAGCGCCAGGAAATCACCGATTTCCGCATCGTGGCCGACGGCGACCGCGAGCAGGAGCCCGATACGCAGCGCAAGCCGTTCCGGAAGATCCATCTTACATTCAAATTCGCAGGTAATAACCTCGATGAGGGCAAGATCAACCGCGCGATAGGTCTTTCGATGGAAAAATACTGCTCCGCGACCGCTCAGCTGGAAGCGCTGGCCGCTATTACTTACGACGTTGAAATCGCCTCAGTTTAAATAAATCAGCATGCAACAATACCACGACCTGCTGCGCCACATTCTCAAAGAAGGCGTCAGGAAGACCGACCGCACCGGCACCGGCACGATCAGCGTTTTTGGCTATCAGATGCGATTTGACCTGAAAAAGGGTTTTCCGCTGGTAACGACCAAAAAAGTGCACACCAAATCGATCATTTACGAGCTGTTGTGGTTTTTGCAGGGCGATACCAATATCCGATATCTGAAAGAACACGGCGTGTCGATCTGGGATGAATGGGCCGATGAAAACGGCAATCTAGGACCTGTCTACGGCAAGCAATGGCGAAGCTGGGAAGGTGCGGACGGCAAGTCGGTCGACCAGTTGAAGGAGGTTTTGAAACAACTCAAAAATTCTCCGGACTCGCGCCGCATTATCGTTTCGGCATGGAACCCGGCCGAGCTGCCGCAGATGAAACTGCATCCGTGCCATGCCCTGTTTCAGTTTTACGTGGCCCCGCCCGATATTGAAGCAGGTGAAACGAAGGGGAAACTTTCCTGCCAGCTCTATCAGCGCAGCGCGGATGTATTTCTTGGCGTGCCGTTCAATATTGCCAGCTATGCGTTGCTGACGATGATGATCGCACAGGAGTGCGACCTAGATCTGGGCGATTTCGTCTGGACCGGCGGTGATACGCACATCTACCTGAACCATTTGGAACAGGTGGAAACGCAACTCAGCCGTGAACCACGCGAATTGCCGCAAATGATTCTGAACCCGGAAGTAAAGGATGTACTGGACTTCAAATTTGAGGATTTCGAGCTCCGAAACTATAACCCATGGCCGGGCATCAAGGCCCCGGTAGCGGTCTAACCGTCGTCATGGGATGAGTATTCAATACATATTAGAAATCGTCGGGACGTTCGCATTCGCGATTTCCGGCGCATTGGCTGTGAAGGATCAAAAGCACCAGGATTGGTTTGGTGCGAGCTTCACAGCCTTTATTTCGTCCATAGGAGGCGGTACGCTACGCGACGTGCTGTTGGGAAGTTACCCGTTGGTGTGGATCAACGATATTACCATCATCCACGCCATTATCCTGGGCATTCTTGTCACATTCATTTTTTACAAATTCCTGCTGAGGCTGCGAAAAACGCTGTTTCTCTTCGATACTTTCGGGATAGCGCTTTTTACTCTGGTAGGGACTGAAAAAGCATTGCATTTGGGCGTGAGGCCGGAAATTGCCGTGATTATGGGCGTTTTTACGGCCACGATGGGCGGGGTAATCCGCGATGTGATGACGAACGAGATCCCGATTATCTACCGGAAGGAAGTATATGCGACGGCCTGCTTCACGGGCGCCTGTTTTTACCTGCTGCTAAGCGAATTGGGCGTTGAAAGAAATACCACATTTATCTCTTCCGCCATTGTTATTATCGTGATCCGCATTCTGGCCGTGCGCTACCAGTGGAGCGTTCCCCGTTTTTTCAGGTAGAAAGGTGAAAGTGGTATCAGATGCGGGTAAAATGTCAGCCTGAGCGAAGTCGAAGGCCGTTGCAATACTGGCCTTCGACTCCGCTCAGGCTGACAACCTATTATTTCTTCTTCTTTTTAACGGTCGAAACGGCTTCTTTCACCGGAGCGGCTTTGGCCTGCATTTCGGCGATGGCTTTTTCAACCTGTGGCTTGTAGAAGTTGTAAGCGCCGTCCGGTGCGGCTGCGCCTACTGTCAATGCCTTTTGTGCCACTGGAATCGCTTCGGCAGTTTTGCCGAGTTTGTTCAAAATTTGCGCTTTGGTCCACAATGCACCGAATGATTCTTTCAAACCGATCGCCTTGTCGGCCAACGACAGCGCTACCTGCAAGTCCTTGCCTTTCGATAAGAGGTAACCCGCCGTGCTTTGCAATGTGGCCACATCCTCGGGTTTCTCGGCTACGGCTTTGTTCAATGCGGTCAATGTAAGCGACTCAGTGCTTACGGCGAGGGGAACAGGGATGTTTACCGACGACCACGAGAGGTTCAGGAATGCCGTACTGTCCGTTACCGGCTCGATTTCGATTTTGAATGCCTCATTGTATTCATTCGAAGTAGGGACGACCATCGTACGAGCAACGTCCTCGGATTCTTTGTAATTGTCAGACCCGCCCTGGTTGTAGTCTTTATTCAAAATAACCGTCCAAGCGGCACCGTTGGGGATTGAAAACAATGCATACTTGCCTGCTGGCACCTTTTTGCCGCCGAATGTGAACTCGGTGCTGGATTCGAAGACAGTCGCCATGTTGGCACCGGTGCGCCAGATTTGATCGTAAGGCGCAAGAGCAGAGCCATCGGCGAATACTTTGCGGCCTTTGATAAATGGCCGGGAATATTTGACGGTGAAATCAGTTACACCAACGGTTTGCATTACACTGGCTGCCGGGCTGGGGGCGGGTACCCGCTGGGCGATGGAAGTGGTCGCTATCAGGGCAGCGAGGGACATGGATAATAGATACTTTTTCATTTTCGAATAAGGTGGTTTATTGCTTTCAGTTGTTAAACTTGTGGTGAAATTAGAACGAAAAAACCAGATAGTCTAAATGAACAGGGACAGTTTGCTCGCATTGCTCGCATCATATGAGCCGGAGTGGGGCTTAGAAGCTGAAATGCACAATGATACAGTCGATTTTGTAAAACAGCATCCCGATTGTTTCGAAAGAAGCCTGCTTAAAGGCCACGTAACGGCATCGGGCTGGGTGCTTTCGCCGGGAAAAGATTCGGTACTGTTGATGCACCACCGCAAACTCGACCGCTGGTTCCAGCCGGGCGGCCATTGCGACGGTGATCCGGATGTGCGGGAAGTGGCAATGAAAGAAGTAATGGAAGAAACCGGCATCACCGATCTGCAAGCATTGAAAGACGGTATTTTCGACGTAGACGTACATCTGATCCCCACCAACAAAGACATTCCCGAGCATTACCATTACGATATCCGCTTCGCATTCCAAGCTGGCGAGGGACAGGAAATTGTACTGAACAGTGAGTCCAACGACGTGCAATGGGTTCCTGTTTCGAAAGTCCAGGATTCCAATGACTCCGAATCCATTATGCGAATGGTTAGGAAAACTACCGCTTTATAAACTTCAATGTCCTTTCCTGGTTATCAACTTTAAGGCGGACCAGGTAAAGGCCCGATGCGAGGTGGCCGGTCGCGATGGTGTATTTGGAGTCGAGACGAGCGGTTGCTGACTGTAAACTTGCGCCGCTTGCCGCGTACAGGCTTACATTCGCCATTTTGCCGGTCAGCGTTTGCGGAATTGAAATCGTCACCTGATCCTGTGCCGGATTGGGTGAGAGAATGACGGAACTCAGGAGTTCGCTTTCGGTCCCCAGCGGAGAAAACTCGTTTTGGGCGATTTCCTGGGCTTTAATCAGGTTCGGAACGCCATAGCCCAGGAAATTGTCAGGCGTCGCAGCCATGTGACCCGATTTTTTCAACACATAAATGACCTGCTGTGCCGTCAGGTTCGGAAACGCCTGCCAGAGAATGGCGGCAACACCGGCGATTTGCGGTGCCGAAAATGAAGTACCGTAACCACTCGATACGCTACCATCAAAATCGCCGATAATGGTTCCTGCACCCACAGCAGAGATATCAGGCTTGGGGATGCCTGCGGAGTTCGGCCCTATGGAGCTCAACGACGCGTAGCTGCGGTCGTAGTTGGTCGCGCCAACGGTCAATACCGAGTCTACGTCGGCCGGTGCGCCAATGTAACGCCAGCTGTTACTTCCGTCATTACCTGCCGAGTTCACAACCAATATACCCTTGCGCGTAGCGTAGCGGGCGGCGCGGCTCACGATGGTCGTCTTGCCATCCATGTCCTTGTACGTGTGGTTGTACGCGGGCGAATCAAATTCATCATCGAAAGTGGTGTAGCCCAGCGAGGAGTTAATCACGTCGGCACCGAGGCTGTCGGCGCGTTCGGCGGCCATGAGCCAGGTGATTTCCTCGTAAGGCGATTCCCCCGAGTTGTTTTCAGTGATATATAATGCAAATGAGGCCTTGAATGCGGCGCCGACCACAGTTCCTGGCAGGTAAGCGGCGATCGTGGACATTACGTTCAGGCCGTGGAAGCCGTCGTTGTAGATATTGCCGTCGCGGGCAACGAAATCGTGGGTGTCGATAATGCGTTTTTCGTCGCGCAGTTGTTTGAAATAGGCTACTTGATCGGCTCTGGCAAAACCATTGTCGAGAATCGCAATAAGCATGTTTTCGCCCTGAAAGCCCTTTTTATGCAGGTCGGCCACTTCCATTAATGCCAGTTGGTTATTCATTTGGCCATAATCGATGTCTGCCGTTGTGCCCAGTTTCTGGTGCGTGGCGGCAGTGCGGGCAATGCCGGGGGACTTGGAAGTGATATTGGCAACCGGCAGGTTCAGTTCGATGCCTTTGTAAAACGGCATTTTCTTGATCTCGGCGAGTTGGGTATTCGATGCCTCAATTAAGGCACCATTGAACCAGCGGGTAGGATAAATAACTTTCGCTCCGATCTGGCGAATGGCGGACAGGTAGCCGGCGTTGACGGGGAGGTCGTTTTCTGTAACAGCGATATTCTGCTTTTTACGTCGGTCGACGGCTCTTTGGGAGAGAAATTCGGTTGGTTTGCCGACCGAATAGGTGCTGTTCGTTTTATCTTTAAACAGAACCAGATACCTCGGATTGCTTTGCGCGAAGGCAGTTGCCTGGGTAAGAAGGAATGAAAATGCAGTAAGCAGTATAGTTTTTTTCATGGACGCGTTTTTTTGAAGCAACGCTCATTGCTTCTTTTTCCATATACTTTCCCAAAGGCAAAAGTGTGGAGGTTATCCCGCGGCTAGGCTACTTTTTCGCCCGGTATATCGCGGCCGCCCAGGTGATCGCAATCGAGCAACGCGTTGATGCCGGGGAAAGGTACCACGGTTTTAAGATAACCGTAATTGTCCGCCAATGTAATGGTTCTGTTGTTATCTCCCATTGAAATATCGATATCCGCCATTCCGAACTGGCACGGATGCTCATAACCGGATGCATGGGTGATTTCGATGATTTCCTTCGCGAGCGTCTTCATGTAATTGTTGAACCGCTCGCTTTTCAATGCGGGATCGATGCCTGATTCCAGCCATTTGTTGTTGGTAGCAATGCCGGTAGGGCACCGGTTGGTGTGGCATGATTGTGCCTGGATGCAGCCGATAGAAAGCATGGCTTCCCGGGCTACATTGATGACGTCCGCACCCATCGCAAATGCCATGACAGCCTGTGCGGGCAGTCCGAGTTTACCGGAAGCGATGAATGTAATCTTGTCGTTCAGGTTATGCTTTTGGAATATTTTATAAACCGTACTGAATGCGAAAACCAGCGGCAGCGAAACGTGGTCCGCAAACGAGGGAGGCGCGGCACCGGTACCGCCTTCCCCGCCATCGATCGTAATAAAGTCAGGCCCCTTACCGGTTTCGACCATCAGGTCGGCCAGCTCTTCCCACATTTCTGTTTTACCTACCGCGGATTTAATCCCCACCGGCAAACCGGTAGCGGCAGCCATTTCTTCAATAAAACCGACCATCCCGCGGACATCCGAAAATGCGCTGTGATAGGGTGGGGAAACAACATCCTTTCCAATAGGTACTCCGCGAATTTCTGCGATTTCCGCGGTGATCTTGCTGGCCGGTAGCACGCCGCCCTTGCCTGGTTTTGCGCCCTGCGACAGTTTCAGCTCGATCATGCGCACGGTCGGGTTGTTCTGCATCAGCTTCACCAGCTTTTCCATTACGAAGTTCCCGTCATCATCGCGCACGCCGAAATAGGAAGTCCCCATATTAAAAACCACGTCCGCACCATATTTGTGGTAAGGTGAGAGACCGCCTTCGCCGGTATTATGGTAGTTGCCGAATTTGAAAGATCCCTTGTTCAACGACTCGATCGCGCGGGCGGATAATGACCCGTAGCTCATCGCGCTCACGTTCACGACAGAGCGGGGACGGTACGGGCGCCTGCGACCATGGTACCCGCCGATTATTTTGGCACTCGGAATGGTATAGTGATGCGGGTCGTTGCCGTTTTTGACGTGATGGCTGTGCGTCGAATCCACCCGGTAAGGCAGCATAGCAGGTTTGATAAAGACGTAGCCCGCTTCCTGTATGTTCTGGTCGGTACCGAAGCCCTGGTAGTTGTTCTCCTTTTTGGAAGAAGCGTAGATCCAGGAGCGCTGGCGGCGGTTGAACGGCAGTTCCTCCCGGTTGTTGGCTACGATGTACTGGCGCAGCTCCGGCCCGATCGTTTCGATCATGTACCGGAAATGCCCTACCAATGGAAAGTTATGCTGAATGGTGTGCTTTCGCTGCAAAACGTCCCTGAGGGCGATTATGATGGCGATGGCCAGAATAATGTAAAGCCAAACAGGCACCGATGCCAGGAACGACCAGACAGTTTCCATAAACAATTCCGAAATGGTGAATATTCTAAACTTCTTCCCAGGTGGTAACCTTCGCGAGGTCGTTCCAATAACCGGGGTAGGATTTCACGACCACACCCGGCTCTTCGATCAGGACCGGGCTTACCATGCCTACCGGCGCGAACGCCATCGCCATACGGTGATCGTCGTAGGTGTGAATGGACGGTACCGGATCGGTAGGGATGTCGGTGAGGGTCGTTACTTCGTATAAATGGTCTTTTTCGACTTCTTTCAGCTCTGCGCCAAGCTTTTTAAGCTCTTGCTGCAATGCGAAAATGCGGTCGGTTTCTTTGATTTTAAGACTTTCCACACCGGTCAGCGAAAGGCGGATCTTCTTGATAGCGCAGATAACTGCCACGGTTTGGGCCAGATCGGGGCAGTTGGTGAAATCCCAGCCTAACGATGCCTTCGCCGGTATTTTAGTCAAAAGCACGCCGCGATCGGTGAATACGCTTTCCACGCCGAGGTGACGCATAATGTCGACAATCGCGCTGTCGCCTTGCAGCGAGTTTTTCTTCAATCCCAATAATTCCACTTCGGCTTCGCCGGCCAATGCCACAATGCTGTACCAGTAGCTTGCACCCGACCAGTCGGATTCGATCGCGTAAGGTTTAGGTTGGTATTTAAATGGCGGGATGGTCAGTGTATTGTGCTCCCAGTCGGCGATGTATTCGATACCGAAATGCGCCATCTGGTTCAAAGTCATTTCAATGTAAGGTCTTGAACCCACTTCACCTTCGAGCCTGATCTTCAATCCGCTCGGAAGCTGCGGCGCGATCATCAGCAATGCAGAAATATACTGGCTGCTCACGTCGCCGCGCATAGTGAGCTCGTTGTTTCCCGAATAATTGAAACCATTCAGTTGGAGCGGCGGGTAGCCTTCCACTTTTTCGTAGGTAATATCGGCCCCGAGCTTGCGCAGCGCGTCCACCAGGATCCCGATCGGGCGCTCGCACATGCGGGGCGTGCCGGTCATGGTCTTTTTCTGGTTGGTCACCGCGAAATAGGCTGTCAGGAAACGCATAGTCGTACCGGCATCGATCACGTCCGCAATCGGATCATTGGAATTGAGCAGGCGGAGCATGGTTTGCGAGTCGCGGGCTTCGGAAATGTTGGTCAGCTCGGACTGGAAGCCGGTGAGCGCATTGATGATCAGCGCGCGGTTACATTCACTTTTGGATGCGGCAAGCTGTATTTCTGCAACTATGAGGTGTTGGGGGGGATGAACGAGAATGGATTTCACTTTTAAGTATGGTGTTTCTGCAATTAATAGGTTTCGAGCACTTTCAATTTATTCCTTGAATTGATTTTCAGGGAAGCGAACGTGAATTTATAACAAATATACCCCGCAGCCATGAGCGAACCGCCTATGACGAGCGTGGAAGTATCTGTCGTATAGCGTTTGTTGTCGACGCCCTTGTTAAAGAAATCGGCCCCGATGAAGATCAGGCCGGCCAATGGGAGTAAGGGAGCTGCCTGCGAAATGAATGGAATCCTTCTCGAAACCTTCATCAGGCGAATATCTTCCAGCAATATCCTCTGGTAATCCATCCGGCCAACAGCCTCGTTCACTACGCCGATCGTGAATGCAGAATCGTCCACCGAAGCGATCGTCTCATTGAAACGGATGGTTTCATTCTTCATCCGGAACCTGATATTATCTCCCGGAAAGAACCGGTATCTGTGAAAGCCGCCGATGAAAGGGGAAGCGTCGAGCACCAAGTATTTTTGCCCAGGCGTGGCGATTACCCGGCTGCTGCTGCCCTGTTTCAGAAAGAGTTCTTCACTGGAAAGGGTTTTTTTGGGGTCATAATGATCTTGCGACCATGCTTTGATATTCCCCAGGAACAGCAAAACGACAATGGGAAGGAGTAGTCTCATAGTACTAAAAGAATGGATCAAATATAGGGAATCATTCTCTTAAACGGGCACTACTGTTGCATTGTTGCGCATTAAAAACGGGTTAAACTAGTCGTCGTCAGCCGTTTCTTCCTTCGAAACCTTCACGGAGACACCACCGGATACAAGCATCTTCATCACATCGGTGGCCTTCGCGTCGACCGGCGTCACATGCTCGGCCGGAACAATGAAAAGCTCACCGGAGAGCGAGTAGGAGAGCGGCATATACACCGCTACATGGTCGGCGATTTTGAGGTGGCTAAGGTCGGTTTGAGTAATGAAGCCGATCTTTTTGATATTGGTTTCCTTGTACATCGTGACCAATACCGGCTGGTTGAACTTCTTCTTATCCCCGACAAATGCCAGAATGAGGTCTTTGATAGAATAGTATATCAAACTCACCAGCGGAAGCCGGCGCATAATGCTTTCGGTGAACTTGAAAAACGACTGGGGAACGATCGTCGAGAAAAAGAAACCGAGCAGGACAATGCCGAAAATGATGATCAGTACGCCCAGGCCGGGGAGGTAAAGCGTTTGCTGGTTGGAGATGTTTACTTCAATCGGCAGGATATTGTCGAGGTATTCGACGCCGGTCCAGATGATCAGCAGGGTCGCATATAGCGGCGCCACCAGCACAAGTCCCCGGATGAAGTAGCTGATGATGCGTTTGAGGAATGAGTTTTTAATTTCCATATTTGCACGCCGGGCGCGGACGGCTAGTTGCGGCACGCAGGGCGCGCTGGTTGGCGGTACCGGCAAAATTAAGAAGAAGTTGACTCATTTGACGTATATGTATCAGGCCAGTTATTTAAAACATTTCACTGAGGCGGTTTTTTTGGCGATTGGATGTTCTCAGGAAGAGGCCCGGCTGGCTTCCGAAGTGTTGGTCAGTGCGGATTTGCGCGGCGTGGATTCCCACGGTATTGCCCGTCTGGCAGGTTATGTAAGGCTTTACGATCATGGCCGTTTGAACCCGAAACCGAATGTTACCATTGCCTATGAAACGCCCAGTACCGCCGTTGTCGATGGCGACCGTGGACTAGGATTGGTAGTGGCGCCGAAAGCGATGGAGATCGCAATGGAAAAGGCGGAGAAGGTAGGTTCGGGCTGGGTGTCTGTCAGAAATTCAAACCATTTCGGTATTGCCGGCTACCATGCGATGCTCGCATTGCAAAAGGACATGATCGGGTGGACGATGACCAATGCGGCCCCGCTGGTTACGCCGACGTTTTCGCTGGATAAATTATTAGGCACAAACCCCATTGCCGTTGCAGTGCCCGCATTGACAGAGCCTGCCTTTGTGGCAGATTTTGCATCGACGGCCGTGGCTTACGGCAAATTCGAAATATTGCAAAGAAAAGGCCTTTCCGCACCGTTGGGGTGGGCACAGGATGCGGATGGTAACCCTACGACGGATTCCAATGCCGTGAAAAGTGGGGGCGGTTTGCTGCCATTAGGCTCCGATCGCGAGCATGGAAGTCATAAAGGATATGGTCTTGGGGCTATTGTCGATATTTTTTCAGGAGTGCTTTCCGGCGCTAACTTTGGTCCGTGGGTGCCGCCGTTCGCTACCGCCGGTTTTATGGGCGTGCAGCAGAGTGTGGGGCTCGGTACCGGGCATTTCCTGGGGGCCATGCGTGTGGATGGTTTCCGTCCTGCCAATGAATTCAAGGCAGATATGGATAAATGGATCGGTGCATTCCGGAACGCACGGGCTGTGGATGGCGAAAAGGTGCTGATCCCAGGCGATCCTGAAAGGGAAATGGAAGCGGAACGCAGCGTGAACGGTATCAAGCTGCTCGAACCGGTAGTTTTGTCACTCGATGAACTGGCGAAACGTTTCGGCATACCATTTGAAATCAATTTGTAACAAAAAAATAGAAACAGCCGACGGCCGATCGCCGAAAGCCGACAGCCCAATAATATGTCTCGTAACTTTAAAGTAGGATTGTTCGTTACAATCGCGATCCTTGCCACCACATTCTCCTTCTACTTCTGGCAGATCTTCCGGACGCCGAATCTGCAGGTAGACAAAAAATCGAGCTTCGTATTGCTCGTGCCTGAAAACGCCACCTACAAAACGGTGTTGGATTCGTTGAACAGATATGAGGTTATCAACGACCATATTTCATTCCAGTTTCTTGCCAAATTTTTGAAATACACTGAAAAAGTGAAGCCGGGCCGGTACGTGATCAAGCCTGAGAGCAACAACTACGAGGTGATCAAAAAGCTGTCTTCGGGGAGCCAGGATGCTGTGAAGCTGACATTCAATAATATCCGTTTGAAAGAAGACCTGATCAAACGAATCGGCGCCCGTTTCGAGTTTGGGGAGGACAGTTTCCGAAAAGCATTGAACGACCCTGCCGTTTGCAATAAATATGGCCTGGATACGGCAACGATCGTATCGATGTTCCTGCCTAATACCTACGAAATTTACTGGACCACAGGCACCGAGAAGTTCCTCGACCGCATGCACAGCGAGTACAAGAAATATTGGTCCGATGAGAAAGTCGCCAAGGCAAAGGAAATCGGTTTGACACCTGTTCAGGTTTCGATTCTGGCTTCCATTGTAGAAGAGGAGCAAGCCCAAAAGGTAGATGAACGCCCTCGCGTGGCTGGTTTGTACATCAACCGCCTCCACGCGAATATGCCCTTGCAAGCTGACCCGACCATTAAATTCGCATTGGGTGATTTCGGCATCAAACGTATCCTGAACCAGATGTTGCTGATCAAATCGCCTTATAATACTTATGTTAATACAGGTTTGCCTCCCGGCCCGATCCGTGTGGCGGATTTTAACTCGCTGGATGCGGTGTTGAACTACGAAAAGCACGATTATATTTATATGTGCGCCAAAGCGGACCTTTCCAACTACCACGCTTTTGCCACCAACTATACCGACCACCTCAACAATGCGCGCCTTTACCAGGCAGAGTTGAACCGGTTGAAAATCATGAAGTAAGGATGTTTGTTCACGAAGTTAAGGGAATCAGGGTTCGGTATGCCGATACCGACCAGATGGGTTACGTATATTATGGAAACTATGCGCGGTATTACGAGATCGGCAGGGTGGAGGCATTGCGTAGCCTGGATTTTCATTACAAGGCGATGGAAGATTCGGGTGTGATGATGCCGGTTTATGAATGCCATTACAAATACCTGAAACCAGCCCGGTATGACGACGAGCTGAATATTCTGGTCAGAATCGAGGAGTTGCCCGGTGTGCGTATCCGGTTTGCATATGAAATCCGCAACCAGGAACGTGTTTTGCTGAATACAGGGGACACGACATTGGTTTTCCAGCGGATGGACACCGGCAAATTGTGCCCCGCACCGGATAAGCTGCTGGAAAAACTGAAACCCTATTTTGAACCAAAGGGATAACAAGCAGCCGGCTATGCTTGAAAAACTGTTGAGAAACCGCCATATCAAGCGCATTATCATCTGGTTGCAGCAAACAATGCTGTTCCGGGGGACGGTGTCGCTTTATGATATCATCCTGAACCTGGTCCACAGCAACGAGAAACACGAGATCGACCAGCGCGCTTCGGCGGTAGCTTACAGCCTGACATTGGCTGCTTTTCCGGGGATAATCTTCCTTTTTACCCTCATTCCCTACATCCCCATTGAAAACCTGGACCAGCTGATCCTCGGAATGCTGCGTGACAATATGCCGCGCGGGACTTTTGAGGCGGTTGACCAGACGATCCTGGACATTGTGAGCCGCCCGCGCTCAGGGGTGCTTTCGCTTGGTTTTATTTTCGCGATGATCGCTTCCACGAATGGCATGATGTCGCTCATGCGGGCATTCGATATGGTATATGACGATACTGAGACCCGCGGTTTTCTGGCGATTCGCGGCATTGCCATGATGCTGACGCTGCTACTGATCGCGGTGCTTTTCCTTTCGGTAGTTTTGCTGATCGTCGGCGATGCTGTGATGAATATTGTCGGCGACTGGCACATTATCCGCGAGAACTGGCTCATCGTTCTGCTGAACATTACCCGCTACCTGATCAGCTTTGGCTCATTAATGCTCACGATATCCATTATCTACCGGTTCGCTCCCTCGCACGGGCGACAATTCTCGTTCGTGAATGCGGGCTCGGTGATCGCATCCATTCTTATCCTCGCGGCTACTTACGGGTTCTCATTCTACCTGTCGCGATTCAGCTCCTACAACAAACTCTACGGATCGATTGGCACGATGATCGCGCTGATGATCTGGATTTACCTGCTTGCATTTGTGATTATTCTGGGTTTTGAAATCAATGCGAGTATCCGCCGGGCGCGGAGCCGTTCAACTTCCAGGCGAGTTGTAAAGCGGTGATTTGCCGGATAATAACATTATCGGCATCTCCGGTTTGTTGTTGGTAATTTTGTGCTGCGGTGCCCTTATTCCCCTCCGAATCCACCACCGTAACTGAAGGGACCGCACGGAGAGCACGACATGACAAACTTAGAAAAACCACTCGTTACAGTTATCCTGACGGCATATAATCAGGAAAAGTACATTGAGGAAGCACTGACTTCCGTTTTTTATCAGACTTATCCGTATATCCAGCTGATCGTTGTCGATAATGCGAGTAAGGACAACACACTGGGTGTTATCGAGAGTTTTAGAGGGAAGGCGCCTGCTTTTCAGGTAATCCGCAACCGCCATAACCTGGGTCTCTGCCGCGCATTTAACCAGGGGCTTTCGATCGCACAAGGCAAGTACGTGATCGACCTTTCGGGCGACGACGTGATGATCGCCGACCGGATCGAAAAGCAGGTGGATGCATTTGAAGCGCTTTCAGAGACGTACGCAGTTGTATTTACAAATGCACGTTACATCGGAAAAGTCGGCCAGCTGCTACATAACCACTACGATACCGATAGCAGGGGAAAAGCAACCTGCCCGGTTCCGTCAGGAGATGTTTACAAGAATATCCTCGAACGGTATTTTATTTGCACGCCTACGATGATGATGCGAACAAACGTATTACAGCAATTGGGCGGCTACGACGAAACCCTGGCCTTCGAGGATTTCGATTTCTGGGTCCGGTCCTCGGTCCGTTTCAAATACTTCTATCTCGACGAAATCCTCACCAAAAAGCGCGTGCTGAAAACTTCTCTTTCAACGGGCGTTTACAAAAAGGGGAGCGGAATGTTGCAATCCTATTACGCGGTTTGCAACAAGGCCTATGACCTCAACCGCGATCAGAAAGAGTTCGATCTTTTAGCGGCGCGCATACGTACATTTATTCGAAAATGTCTGTACGCACAGGAATTCGAACTGGCCGTGAGGTTTCGCCGGTTATTGAACTATATCGAGAATCCCGGGTTGCAGACAGAACTGATCGTACTGATGTGCAGGCTGCATTTGCCGGTGAATTTCGCTTACAGGTTCTACATCGAAAACTTAAAAAAAATGACACCGCAGGAAGGATTTGCATTTTGATTTTGTTAATTCAAAAAGTAAAATTTCCCTTATGCCTGCTGAGTTTGTAAAAATTTACCCTCAAAACCCTGACGAGCGACGAATCCGTCAGGTGGTAGACTGCCTTCGAAACGGAGGTTTGGTGATTTACCCGACCGATACGGTGTACGGTCTTGGCTGCGATATTTACAATACACGCGCAGTCGAGAAAATAGCGCGTATCAAAGGCGTCAAACCCCAGAAAAACGACTTTTCATTTATTTGTTACGACCTAAGCCACATTTCCGACTTCGCGAAAGTGGGTAACACCGCATTCAAAACCATGAAACGGGTGCTTCCCGGACCGTATACGTTCATTCTGGAAGCGACGAGCAATGTGCCTAAGCTGTTGAATACGAATAAAAAAACGGTCGGAATCAGGGTGCCAGACAACCTTATTCCTCGTTTGATCGTAAAAGATCTTGGGAACCCGATCGTGACGACGTCCATTCGCGACGACGATGAGATCATCGAGTATTCAACCGATCCGGAACTGATTTTCGAGAAGTTTCAGCACCAGGTCGATATGGTGGTTGACGGGGGGTATGGAGGCAACGTTGCATCCACCATTGTGAAGGCCGACGGCGATGATTTTGAGATCATCCGGGAGGGGCTGGGCGATGTAAGTATCTTCCTTTGAGGTCAAAAATTGTAATGATTTAAGTTGCTGTTGAACATTGTTGACTGTGCAAAATAATTATTATAAATTTTTTGATAATATCATAAGCCTTTACCATATTTGATAGTGTCGGAATTTTTGATTAAAGAGGATCAGTCCACGGAAGTACGGATTGAGTTGCAGTATCTGCCTTGTTTAGAGTATTTTACTTGTATATTAAAGTACGACCGGGTCTACATCGATATTGAGGAGAGGTATGTGAAGCAGACTTATAGAAATCGCTGCAATGTACTCACTACCAATAAAATAGATACGCTGACGATCCCGGTAAAAGGATACGAGCCAGCGAGCTCCACGAAAGATATTTTGATCGACTATAACCAGGATTGGACGAGACGCCATCTGGGTTGCCTGCAGTCAGCCTACGGAAAGTCCCCTTTTTACGAGTACTACGTCCATGAATTTGTGCGCGTTTACGAAAAGAAGCTGGCATACCTGGTCGATTTGAACTATGAATTGTTGACAATTTGTCTTAGATTGACTGGTATAAAAAAGGACATTCAGTACAATTTGTCAGGTGAAATAATCGCTGAGAATGACGTAGTAAACGATATTTCACTCATAAACAACAGAAAACAGCCGAATTTGCATAAATATTACAGCCCTGCGCCTTATTACCAGACCTTCGGGAATGATTTTGTGGGGAATCTAAGTATTGTTGATTTACTGTTTAATATGGGGCCGGAAGCAAAAAGTGTTTTGTTAAGATCCTGTAAGTCTCAATAAGCTATTTTTGAACAAACGGGGATCAAGTAGCGTTTAGAATACATAAACACTTTTTATTGCTACACAATGGAAGCAAAATTTTCGAATAGAGTGAAAGAGGTAATCTCAATGAGCCGGGAAGAAGCCCTCCGCCTGGGTCACGATTACATTGGTGCAGAACACTTGTTATTAGGAATGATCCGTGAGGGTGATGGTGTAGCCATTGGGTTGCTGAAAAAACTCGGTGTGTCGCTGGACGATGTCCGCCAGACAATCGAGCAGGCGACCAAAGGTGCAGCCACAAACAACGTAAAAAATTTACAAAATATCCCTCTGACCAGGCAGTCGGAGAAGGTATTGAAGATTACATATCTGGAAGCCAAGATTTTCAAAAGCACGCTCATCGGCACCGAGCATTTGCTTCTTTCGATATTGCGTGATGAGGACAATGTAGGTACTCAGATATTGCACAAGTTCAATGTTAACTACGAAGTCATCAAGGAAATGTTAGAATATCAATCATCCGGATCCAGACCTCATATGGGGCCGGAGACCGAAGACGGGGATGATGAAGCCAGAGGTGGAATGTTTGGAGGCGGTAGTGGCTCTTCTTCCGGTAAAGAATCCAAAGGTGCTGAAAAGTCCCGTACACCTGTCCTGGATAACTTTGGAAGGGATTTGACCAAAATGGCGGAAGTAGGTAAGCTCGATCCGATCGTCGGACGTGAGAAAGAGATCGAACGTGTTGCGCAGATCCTCAGTCGCCGTAAAAAGAATAACCCGATCCTGATCGGTGAGCCTGGTGTTGGTAAAACAGCCATCGCCGAAGGTCTCGCATTGCGGATCGTTCAGAAGAAAGTATCCCGTGTGCTTTTCGGTAAGCGCGTCGTTACGCTCGATCTTGCTTCGCTCGTGGCCGGTACCAAATACCGTGGCCAGTTTGAAGAGAGGATGAAAGCGGTGATGAACGAGCTGGAAAAATCACCAGATGTGATCCTGTTCATCGACGAGTTGCACACGATCGTGGGCGCGGGTGGTGCTTCGGGCTCGCTGGATGCTTCGAACATGTTCAAGCCGGCATTGTCACGCGGGGAAATCCAATGTATCGGAGCTACCACGCTGGACGAATACCGCCAGTACATCGAGAAGGACGGCGCATTAGCCCGTCGTTTCCAGATGGTGATGGTGGATGCCACTTCAATCGAAGAAACGATCCAGATCCTGACCAACATCAAGGACAAATACGAAGATCACCACCACGTGAACTACACGCCTGAGGCGATTAGCACGGCGGTTAAACTTTCGGAAAGATATATCACCGACCGCTTCCTGCCTGATAAGGCTATCGACGTACTCGATGAAGTAGGGGCACGGGTCCATATCAGCAATATTACCGTTCCTGAGGATATCCTGGTGCTCGAAGAACAGATCGAGAACATCAAACAGGAGAAAAACCGGGTAGTGAAAAGCCAGAAATACGAGGAAGCTGCCCAATTGAGAGATCGTGAGAAAAAGCTGATCGACCAACTTGAGAGAGCTAAGCTGGCATGGGAAGAAGAAACCAAACAGAAGCGCTACACGGTTACCGAGCACAATGTGGCCGAGGTAGTAGCGATGATGACTGGCATTCCGGTAACCAACGTGTCGATGGACGAAGGCAAGAAATTGCTGAACATGGCCGACGAGCTGAAAGCGAAGGTAATTGGCCAGGATCCGCCGATCGAGAAGCTGGTGAAAGCGATCCAGAGAACCCGCGTAGGTTTGAAAGATCCTAAGAAACCAATTGGTTCGTTCATTTTCCTTGGACCAACTGGTGTAGGTAAAACGGAGCTTGCGAAGGTATTGTCGACTTACCTGTTCGATAAAGACGACTCGTTGGTGCGTATCGATATGAGCGAGTACATGGAGAAATTCAGCGTATCGCGTTTGGTGGGAGCTCCTCCGGGATATGTGGGCTACGAAGAAGGTGGCCAGCTGACCGAGAAAATCCGCCGCAAACCGTACAGCGTTGTGTTACTTGACGAGATCGAAAAAGCGCACCCAGATGTGTTCAATATCCTGTTGCAAGTGCTCGATGATGGTATTTTGACGGATGGTTTGGGTAGAAGAGTCGATTTCAGAAATACGATAATTATCATGACCTCGAACATCGGAGCGCGTGATTTGAAGGATTTCGGAACAGGAATCGGTTTCTCTACGAAGGCAAGATCTGACAACCAGGACGATATTATGAAAGGCACGATCCAAAGTGCACTTCGTAAAGCATTCTCTCCGGAGTTCCTGAACCGTCTGGACGATGTGATCGTGTTCAACTCGCTGCAACGCGAAGATTTGCACCGCATTATCGACATTTCGTTGGGCAAATTGTTCAGCCGCGTGAAAGGTCTGGGTTACGAAATCGAATTGACAGTAGCTGCTAAGGATTTCTTGTCCGAGAAAGGTTACGATCCGCAATATGGAGCGCGTCCTTTGAACCGGGCGATCCAGAAATACCTGGAAGATCCCGTAGCAGAAGAAATATTGAAAGGTGACCTGCGCGAAGGCGATGTATTGGTTGCTGATCATGAAGAAAAGAGTGAACAACTCGTTATCAGTGTTCGCAAAAAAGAAGAAGAGCTCGCAAACTAGATTTGCATCGTTCTGAAAGCACTAAGTAGCTTGAAAGGCAGGTCGGAAGACCTGCCTTTTTTTGTTTATATTTAGCCACAGAAAATTCGTATAGCTAATGGGACCTAACTGGAAAAGCGCATTGCTGGGTGTAACGCTCAGTCTCGCAGCGAGTAATACCATCGTGTTTGCACAAAAACTACCCTCAGGCCCTCAGGTCCTCACTTTTTTCTCCGATGCCGACGATACCGAGCAACCTTACGGCCTCTATCTTCCCGAGAATTTCGACGAAAACAAGAAGTACCCGCTCGTGATTATGCTCCACGGAGCTGGGTCCAACCACCGGCTGGATCTCCGCAGGGTATTTGGCAAAAGCAATGCGGAAGGAGAAACCGACGTGGAGGCTTCCCGCTACTTCCCGAAATGGGATAACGTCGATTACATTGTGGCGGCGCCCTACGCGCGCGGAACAGCCGGTTACCAGGGGATTCCCGAGCAGGATGTGTATGATGTGTTGGCCGATGTCAAAAAGCGCTTCAAAATCGATGAAGACCGGACCTTTCTGACCGGGCTGTCGATGGGTGGGGGTGGTACGCTCTGGATAGGCCTCACGCGTCCGGATATATGGGCAGCCATTGCGCCCGTGTGCCCCGCGCCACCCGCTGGCACGTTCGACCTCGCGCCTAATGCGACGAACTTTCCTGTACACTTTTTTCACGGCGACGCCGACCCGGTGGTACCAGTGGCGGGGACACAAAAATGGGTGAGTCATTTGCAGGACATGGGGGCGGAAGTTAGTTACAAGGAGTTTGTGGACGTGAAGCACGACAGCTGGGTGAATGCTTATGATAACGAATACATTTTCCAATGGTTCGATGATTACAAGCGGAACCCGCATCCGGACCGTGTACGCTTTGTAACCAAGCAGTATAAATACGATAGGGCATTCTGGGTACAGTTCAACAGATTTGCTTATGGAAAGCTCGCGGAAATTGATGCGAAGTTTACCAAACCGAATGCATTGGAGATCACGACGAAGAACCTCGAAAAGTTTACCCTCAATCTGAAAGACCACCCAAAATTCAAGCCTGGTGTTCCTTTGGCGCTCAAAATCGATGGTTCTACCGTGAATGCGAAGACCGATAGTCTGCTGACATTGTTCAGGGAACCGACCGGGAAATGGAACATCGAGGCGGCTACAATCATGTCGATCTATACCGGCAAGCAAAAGGGGGCGGAGGGCCCGATTTACGCAGCATTTTCATCGCGTCATGTGTATGTGTACGGAACGGCGGACAATCCGTCACCGGAAGAGCTTAAAAAACGGGTCGACATTGCTACTCAGGCAGCAAGCTGGTCGCAGTACCGCGGCGAGTTTTTAGGGAGGGTGATGTTCTTTCCCCGCGTGCTTTCTGATAAAGAAGTGCGTCCGAGCGATATTGAAAGCTCCAATCTTATATTATTTGGTACAAAGGAAACCAATGCCCTGATCGCGAAACATGCGGCTCAGCTTCCGGTGCATTTGAAGAAAGGCGATTCTACACATGGGTTGTTCTACGTTGTTCCGGTCGACGGGCATTATGTGGCTGTCAGTTCGGGCTTGCCATGGTGGGCGGGGATGAAAGACGAAGGTTTCCCGTTCGTGCCGGTCATGCACCGTAAGCTGTCGGAATTCAAAGACATTATTTTCTTCAAAGATTCATCGGACAATCTACTGATCGATAACCATTTCACGGAAAACTGGAAGTTGGAGGAAGATACCAAACGCAAGCTTTCGGCGTCCGGCGCCGTTGATATTACCCCGTAGTTTATTTTTTACTTTTTTGCATACAAACCCATGGATTACAACGAAAAGATTTCCCGGAAATCGTTCCTCAAAGCCAGCGCATTTGCTTTGGCGGTGCCCATGTTCTCGAAACTGAACCTGGATGTTAAAGCTCCCTCGCCAATCGGTTTGCAACTGTACACGCTTCGCAATGAAATAACCAAAGACCTGTTGGGCACGCTGAAAAAGGTGGCGGCTATCGGTTATAAGGAAGTGGAGCTTTATGGCTATTCAGACGGCAAGTTCTTCGGAAAAACGCCCAAGGAGTTCAAAAAGATACTGGGCGACCTTGGCTTGAACCCGGTAAGCGGCCACTATGGCGCCGGTGTGGAGAATAAAACCGCCAAGGGTACATTGAGCAACGGCTGGCAGAAAGCAGTTGACGATGCGGCGGAACTTGGGCAGAAATATGTCAACTGCGCATACCTGACCGAATCGGAGCGCAAGACGATCGACCAGTACAAGAAGTATGTCGATCTGTTCAACAAATCGGGGGAAGTAGCGAAGAAGGCAGGTCTGCAATTCGGCTACCACAACCACGATTTCGAATTCAAGAAAGTTGACGGAGAAATTCCTTACGATCTCATCGCCGGCAAGACCGATCCGAAACTTGTGAAGCTTGAACTGGATTTGTACTGGGTAGCCAAAGCGGGCCTCGATCCGGTTGCATTGTTCAAGAAATACCCGGGCCGTTTCCCATTGTGGCACGTGAAGGATATGGACAAAAAAGACGGTTCATTCGCCGAAGTTGGAACGGGTTCTATCGACTTCAAGAAGATTTTCGATAACCGTAAACTCGCTGGCATGACGCATTTCTTCGTCGAGCAGGACGTGGCGAAAGTGCCGCCGGTGCAAGCTATCGAGACCAGCTACAAGAATGTGGTGAAGATGAAAGTCTAGCAAAAAAAAGACCCGGCCGCATAGCAGCCGGGTCTTCCAAATTATGCAGATAAAAATTTCAGTTTGCTAACTGTAATTTAAGCTCGTTCAAACGGCTGCGCAGTGAAGCGTCGATTTGGCGATCGCCTACTGTCAACACATATCCGCCAATCAGCGCGTTGTCCACTTTCTCGGCAAGCTGCACCGTTTTTCCGGTTGCGTTAGCAACAATATCGGTAAACTGTTTACGAAGTTCGTCGGTAAGCGGGGTAGGAGTTACCACCGTCGCTTTTTCGATCCCCATGTGAACGTTATAGGCGTTAATGAATTCTATCGCGATTTCATCGAGGATAGCTTCCCGGTTCTTCTTGGTGATAATATCGAATATCGCGAATGAAACGGGGCTTACACGCTCTTTGAAAAGGCCTTTCAGAATGCCTGATTTTTTTTCGTGACGAACCACCGGGCTTTTCAATGCGAGCATCAGGCCGCGATTTTTGTCTGCTGTATCTTTGAACAGCAACATATCCTGATAAACCGCTTCCAGAACGTTCTGTTCTTTCGCCAGCTCGATCAGCGATTTTGCATATCTGGAAGCTACAATACTTACTGACATCGGAATTTGAATTTAGAATGCTGGATTAGTTAAGGCGCGCAGATGAAGCAAGGTCTGCGATCAGTTTTTCCTGCGCTCCTTTGTCTTGCAATTCACGGTGCAATACCTTCTCAGCGATTTCCAATGAAAGTGTAGCGACTTCCTTTCTGATTTTGCTCACAGCCACCGCTTGTTCGTTACGGATGGTTTCGCGAGCACTTTCGATGATTTTCTGACCTTCGATGGCCGCTTTGTCTTTTGATTCTGCGATCGTTCTGTCAGCAGCGTCTTTTGCGTCACGAAGTATCTGGTCGCGGATTGCATTTGCTTCTGCGATCAGTTTTTCGTTATCCGACTTCAATTGTGCCATTTCAGCACGGGTTTTTTCTGCGAGGTCCAAAGCGCCCTGGATTTCGTTTTCACGATCTTTAAGGCCTTTCAGGATAGGTTTCCAGGCAAACTTGGCCAGGATGAAAACTACCAGCAAAAATACTACAAGCATCCAGAAAATAAGGCCTGGGTTTGGAGTAAGCAATGACATAGTTAAATGAGTTTTTGAGTGTAAGAATGATCTTAATCGGCTCTCTTCTTATTAAAATTTCGTGGAAGCCTAATGCTCCCACGAGAATGTTTTTGCGCCGCATCCGGGCCTAGCGCGCCGGGGCAACGGTCCCCTTTCGGAAGCTGTTAAAGCTTGAAAGAGATAAGCAGACAGATAACCGCTGCGAAAAGCGCTACCGCTTCAATAAGGGCCGCGATGATCAACATAGCAGTTTGGATTGCACCAGCAGCTTCTGGTTGACGGGCGATACCTTCAACAGCGCTACCACCGATTTTACCAATACCAAGACCTGCACCGATAGCAGCAAGACCTGCGCCGATAGCAGCACCGAAAACTGCAAGACCTGCACCACCTTGTTCAGCAGCTTGAAGCAAAATTTGAAGCAACATAATTGTGTTTGTTTTAAAATATAATTAATAAAAAAGAGATTCAGAATCAGTGTCCGTGATCGGCGTGGCTATGCTCTTCGATAGCGCTTCCTATGTACATGGACGACAATAGTGTGAAGATGAAAGCCTGGATGAACGCTACCATGATCTCGATAAAGTTCAGGAACAATGCAAACAGGGAGATTACCGGGGCGATCACGATGCTTTGGAAAATAAAGATCAGACCGAAGAGGCTTAACAGAATAATGTGACCTGCGGTAATGTTGGCGAATAGCCGGACCATCAGGGAGAATGGCTTCATGAATACACCTACGATCTCAACAGGGATCATGATCAGCAACAATGGCACCGGAACGCCGGTTGGCTTCACAAGGTGTTTGTAGTAGTTGCCGTTTGCATTCAGGTGAACGACGATGAACGTCAATACAGCCAGTGTCATGGTTACCGCGATATTACCGGTAAGGTTGGCCGATCCCGGAAGCAGACCCATGATGTTGTTGATCAGGATGAAGAAGAACAACGTCAGCAGGTAAGGGAGGTATTTTTCGTATTTCGGTCCTACGTTTGGTTTCACAACCTCGTCGCGGATGAAAAGGATGATCACCTCCATCGCCGAGTTGAATCCTTTCGGCGCTTTGCCTTTGCTGTTTTTGTACCAGCTTGCAATGCTTGTGAAAACGAGGATTAGTATCAGCGCGCTCAGGAGCATCGAAGCTACGTTCTTGGTGATCGAGAAATCGTATACTTTACGTGACTCGTCAACCGGTACGATCTGCTCCGAATCGCCGTGTACCAGGTGGTATCCGTTGTATTCGTGGTGCTCGTTGTGGAAATTGGAAGACATGAAAACTTCAATGCCTCGGTCTTCCGAATAAAGAATAACGGGAAGCGGAATGGCTACACCGTGCGAGAATTCCCATTCGTGGGAATCGGCAATGTGATGCATGATCATATCACCGATATTGAACTTCGCTTCGTGCTCTTCAAGCTTATGTTCAATTTTATGCTCTTCCTCGTTCACCGCCTGGGCGACCTTTCCTGCCTCGTGCTGGGTAGGTTCGTCGGCCCGGGCCGGGAGGTTAAAAACGCATGTTGCCGCTATAAGGGCGATAGTAAAAAACCGTCTCAGATGGGTATACATAAATGCTTGAAATACTATGCTTTGTCAATCGCGGCGCAAGTTACGATACAAACCATATATTTCAAAGCATGTATAAAATAAATAGAGTGCAAAAAAGTTGATAACGAATAGGAATGAATCAGTTAGCCCCTTATACAAAAACAGCCCAATGAAAATGATGCTCAGAATGATCCGTGCAACGATGCTGGAAATGTAAAATGTGACAAATTTCTCGCGCTTGTTCCGCATTCCGAACTCCATCAGCCGGTGGACCATAAAAGCGAGCCCGAAAAAGAATACGAGAATGTACCATATATAGGGATGCAGGAAAGAATCCGCGTGAAATCTTTGAGCAAGGAAAAATACAATTCCTAGCAAAATGGTTGCGATCAGGGTACGTAGCATGCCGGGGTGTCTGGGGCGGGATTATTGCTTGGTAAAACTTCTTATCAAAAGATACAGGGACGCGGCGATCGACACAAGAGATAACACGAGCGTCCATACGGGAACCTTGTTCTGCTGCCACTCATCGAGCTTGTAGCCGCCATAAGTGAACACCAGTATGGTACCCAGCATCTGCATAGCCATTCCCGAGTATTTGAGGAAACGCGTTGACTGGCCTTTGTCCACGGGCATTTTCGGATCTCCCATAATTTGGCTGCTCCCCGTTTGGATTGTAAACAATGGTAGAATATCGGGGTAAAATTGCTTCAAATTTTGCAAATGGCATTATCTTCGATACGTATTTATTGAAATTACCGTTTTAGGTTTGCATATCCGACAGTAAGAGGAACACCCCATAAAGTCAATTTCGTGATCGACCGTTTTACCTTCTATATCCGACGCACATTACCGCTACTTGTCATGATCATTGTGGTGGCTGCCTGTTCGCAGTACAGCTCACGGCCCGGGGCAGTTACTTTTCACAATGTCGCGGCGCGTTACAACGCCTATTTTATGGCCGAACAGGATATGGCGGATGCGGAGTTCGAGATGAGAAAGGCTTATAAAGAGAACTATAACCAGCTGCTTCCGATATTGCTTCCTATGGATTCTATCCTGGCGCAGGCGGTGAAGCCGAAGTTGCAGGATGCGATCAAAAAGGCGTCGATCGTGGCGGAAAAGCACCAGAACAGCAAGTGGATTGACAATAGCTATATTCTTTTGGGCAAATCCCGGTTATACCTCGGGCAATGGGCCGACGGACTGGAAGCATTGCGTTACGTATATGCCAACGGGCGCGACGACGACGATAAGAACAACGCGCTGATCCTGCTTATGCGCGCTTATATTGAGCACAAGGACTATTCTAATGCACTGGGGGTGGCGGAATACCTTAGCCAGCAACCACTTGACAAAACCTCGCAGCGCGATTTTTACCTTACCAAAGCATACCTCCACCAGCAAACCGGCGAGTACCTGACCTCGGTGGCCATTCTGGAAGAGACATTCCCGCTTTTGAAAAAATCCACCGAAACTGCCCGTATCCATTTTGCGGCGGCGCAGATGTACGATCGGCTCGGACAATATGCGTTGGCCAACAGACATTATAAAAGTGTAAACAAGAATAGGCCCAACTACGATCTTGGCTTTTATTCAAACATGAATTCATTGCAAAATGAAGTGGTACTGAACCCGGAGCGCGACCTGACCAACGTGGGTTTCGATAAAATGCTCCGCGACCGCAAAAACGACGACCTGAAAGATCACGTATATTTCACGATGGGTTTGCTCGCCGAGCATAAAAAGCAGATTCCCGAGGCGGTAAGCTATTTGCGGCAAGCAGCCGCGGCGTCCAAAGGCAATATGCAGCAGAAAGCTTATACTTACCTGCAACTGGCGCGTATCGAATACGAATCGCTCGAAAATTTCGAAATGTCCAAGGCCTATTACGACAGTGCATTGGCCATTCTTCCCCAGGAAGCACCCGAATACCGCCTGGTGGCCGACAGAAAACGCGCGCTGGACAATTTTGTGACACAATACACAATCGTGTCGACAGAGGATAGTCTGCAACGACTGGCCAAAATGAACCCGGCCGCATTGGACAACAAGATCGATGCGATTATCGAAGCCAGAGAGAAAAAGCGCCTTGAAGAGGAAGAAAAGGCAAGAAAAGCGCAAATCGCTGCGCAAAATGCCAGTATGCAGCAAGGCGGGGGAAATCCGCTGGTCACTGGAGGGGAGCGCCGCTGGGAATTGTATGATCCAGCATTGGTGAGCAAGGGTAAAATCGATTTTAAAAGAGCCTGGGGTAATCGCCCGTTGGAAGACGACTGGCGCCGGAGCAGCCGGCCTTTACGGTCGCTCGCCGGCAATAACGGAGCCGGCGGCACTGATAGTACAGGTGTTGCGCAGGCCCAGCAGGAGAATACCGGCCTGAAAAAGGGTACGGGAGAATGGGATCAGGTACATGCGTTGCTCAAAAAGGATGTACCGCTGACCGACACCGCATTCGCAGCGTCCGAAAAGAAGAAGGAAGACGCGCTGTACAATCTGGGCAAGGTTTATCGCTTCGACCTTAAAGAATCCAACCGCGCGATCGCGGCATTTGAACGCGTGCTTTCGGAGTATCCCAAAACGCAATATAAAGACGAGATTTATTACCTGCTTTTCCTGAGCAACGAAGAAAATACGGCCCGGAAGGAATCCTGGAAATCGAAGTTGCTGAGCGAATACCCGACGTCCACATACGCCCGTCTGGTCAATAAATCCACCGATACCGGTGGTACCTCCGGTAATGCTACGAAGGAATATGAGGCTGCATATAAGCTCTATGCGGATGGCAATTACACCACGGCGCTGGAAGACATTGAGAAAAACCTCCCATCCTACAAAGGCAGCTCCATGGAGGACAAGTTTGCATTGTTACGCGTTTTTCTGATAGGCAAGGTGAGGGGTAAAGAAGCCTACGGCCAGGCCATTACCGAGTTCATGCGGCTCTATCCTACCAGTATTTACCTTCCCCGTCTGAAAGAAATGCAGGAATTCAATTCCCTGTCAATGGGTAAAAGATAATAGGCTGAAATTGTATATTTGCCTTTTCCAGTAACCTATCCCCCACATCTATGATTGAATTGCAACCCGGAAAGTATCGGCGTACCATTGTCCGTCTCTGGCGGTTTGTTGGCTTGGGACTGGGTCTGATCATATTCTACATTGTTGCCGTTAGCTTTAACTTTTTGTGGTTGTTCGGCGGTATGCCGGACTTGAAAACACTCGAAAACCCGAAGAGCGAACTGTCATCGGAGCTTATCAGCGAAGATGGCAAGTCGTTGGGCAAATACTTTTTCGAGAACAGGACGCCCATTGACATCGCGCAGATTTCCCCTAACCTGATCGATGCGCTCGTGGCTACCGAGGATGCCCGTTTTGTAAATCACTCCGGTATCGACCCGAGAAGTCTTGCACGGGTTTTTAAAGGTGTTGTTTCCGGAAGTTCGAGCTCCGGCGGTGGTAGTACGCTGACACAGCAGGTTGCCAAAAACCTTTTCAATACGCGTTCGGAAGAATATGAAGGACTGTTGGGTAAGATCCCGATGGTGCGCATTGTGATAGCCAAAACCAAGGAATGGGTGCTGGCTGTGGTTTTGGAGCGGAAGTATACAAAGCAGGAGATCATGCAGATGTACCTGAATACGGTTTCTTTTGGAAATAACACTTATGGTATCAAAGTCGCTTCCAAAACTTATTTCGACAAAGAGCCGTGGGACCTGAACGTAACCGAAGCCGCATTGTTGGTGGGTATGCTCCAAAACCCAACGTTATTTAACCCGTTGCGCTTTCCTACCAATGCACTGAACCGCAGGAACACCGTTCTGGCGCAGATGTATAAATACGACTACATTCCCGAGGAGGATTTTAACAGATACAAGGACAAATCGCTGGGACTGAATTTCACGGTCGATAGCCACAATACCGGGCTCGCGCCCTATTTCCGCGAGTCGATGCGGGGGTATCTCAAAAGCTGGGTTAAGCTCTACAACGAGGAACACGATACCGATCTGGATCTTTATACTAGCGGCCTGCGCATTTACACGACCATTGACTCGCGGATGCAGCGCTACCAGGAAACGGCATTGACCGAGCACATGAAAACGCAGCAAAAGCTGTTCGACGAGCACTGGAAAGGCCGCAATCCCTGGACGTTCGACAATGGGAAAGAAATACCGGGCTTTATCAGGACCGCCGCAAAGCGTTCCCCGCATTTCATCTCTTTGAAAAGGGACCTGGGCGAGGAAGCAGCCTGGAAAATCATGAAGAAACCTTACAAAATGAAGGTGTTCACCTGGAACGGCGAGAAGGAAGTGACGATGAGCCCGCTGGACTCCATTGCCTACTACAAACGCTTCCTGCGCGCGGGTATGATGTCCATGGACCCGCGTAACGGGCACGTGAAAGCATGGGTAGGAGGTATCAATTTTAAATATTTCAAATACGACCATGTAAAACAGGGATCGCGGCAGCCCGGTTCTACTTTCAAGCCGTTCGTGTATGTTTCGGCATTGGACAAAAACTTCCTGACACCCTGCGACCATGTGACGGATCAGCCTGTTTACTTCGGCCTTTCCGACGGGGTTCCAGGAGGGTGGTCGCCGCATAACTCCAATAACAAATATTCCTACCAGTCGCTGTCGTTACGGCAGGCATTGGGTAAATCGGTGAACACGGTAAGTGCTTACCTGATGAAAATGGTACGCCCGAAAGCAGTTGTGGAATATGCGCATAAGCTGGGTATTACCTCCAAATTGCAGGAGGTACCTTCGCTCTGTCTGGGTATCAGCGACGTGTCGGTGTATGAAATGGTGGGCGCCTATTGCGCATTTGCGAATGGAGGCCACCGTACTGAGCCGATGACGATCCTGCGCATTGAAGACCGCTACGGTAATGTATTGCAGGAGTTCTTCCAGAAACAGAATCAGGAGATCAGCGAGAACATGGCCTATAATATGTTGTACCTGATGCGCGGAGCAGTCGAAGATCCGGGAGGAACGGCTGGCCGCTTGCGACAGTACGGCGTGACGGAAGGTAATGAGATCGCTGCCAAAACCGGTACTACCTCGAACTACTCCGATGGGTGGTTCATGGGCATGACGCAAAACCTCGTGTCGGGTATCTGGGTAGGTGGCGAAGACCGGTCCATTCACTTCCGGACCATTGCATACGGACAAGGTGGCCGTATCGCGATGCCAGCCTGGGGCTTGTTTATGCAGAAAGTATACGCCGACCCGACATTGGTACAGTATCGTAAAATGCCATTTAATAAACCAGAAAACTACGTCCGGGAATGCGGTGGCGTAGCAACCGATAGTACCGATACCTACATCCCGCCGTCACGGTCCGACGACGAGGGTGTTTTATTCTGACCCTATTAAATTCTTGCCCGTGAATATTCTCGTTGCCCCCGACAAGTTTCGCGGTTCGCTGGAAGCTGCGGAAGTATGTAACGCCATTGAGAACGGCGTCAAGAAGGCATATCCCAATGCAAAAGTGACGACGATCCCGCTGGCCGACGGCGGGGAAGGGACTTCGAAGATATTAACCCGGCAGGCCAACGGCTCCGAGGTGACGATCACTGTCATGGACCCGCTGAACCGGCCGGTCAAAGCTACCTATGGCCTTTCAGAGGACCATCATGTCGCATTCATTGAAATGGCGGCGGCTTCGGGTCTGGGACTTTTGAAAATAGATGAGCGTAATCCGCTCCGCACCAGCACTTTTGGCACTGGCCAGCTCATCGTCGATGCATTGGACCGGGGGGTGAAAAAGGTTATACTCGGAATCGGCGGGAGCGCCACTACTGACGGCGGCATTGGAATGGCGGAGGCATTAGGCTATTCTTTCAAAGATTCGGAAGGGCACACGCTTCTTCCCAATGGGCAATCGCTCGAAAAAATTGCGTCGATCGATAAGCATAATGCAGATCCCCGGCTTGCATTGGTATCGGTGGTGGTGGCTTGTGATGTGACGAATCCATTGTTTGGTAAAGAAGGTGCCGCATTTGTTTACGGTCCGCAGAAAGGCGCAGATACTGAAATGGTTGTCCGCCTCGATGCGGGGCTTGAAAACCTTGCGCAGGTGGCCACACGGGCATTCGGCCGGGATGTAAGCCTGGTGCCAGGCGCGGGCGCTGCGGGTGGGTTGGGCGCGGGTTGCATGTGGTTCCTGGATGCGGAGCTGAAAGACGGTATCAGTATTGTGATGGAGCAATGCAATATCGTCGCGCTGGTTGAAAAAGCGGATTTGGTCATCACCGGTGAAGGAAAAGTCGATGAGCAAACGCTGGCCGGTAAGGTAGTGAAAGGACTTGCGGGACTTTGCAGAAGTCATCATGTACCGCTGGCGGTTGTTTGCGGCACATTACAGATCACGCCTGAGCAGGCCCAGGCAGCGGGGATGACTTACGCCGTTTCCGTTTTGAACCGGCCTATGGATCTGAATGCCGCCCAGAACGAGGCTTATAGCCTGGTGAGCGACGCAACTTTTCAATTGATGCGGTTGTTTTTTTTCAACAGGGGCATCGTTTAGTCCTAAATCACAATCAATGTCTGAATTCAATTATAAAGAAGAACTCGCCAAAATTCCTCTGGATCCCGGTGTGTACCGGTATTTCGATGAAACCGGTGAGGTGATATATGTAGGAAAAGCGAAAAGCCTGCGCAACCGGGTTTCGAGCTATTTTTTGAAAAACAATCAGCACGACCGTAAAACCAGACGGCTCGTGAGCCAGATCCGTCGGATCGAGTTTACCATCGTTTTGAGCGAATGGGACGCATTGCTGCTGGAAAACCAGCTGATCAAGCAATTGCAGCCCAAGTTCAATATCCTGCTTAAAGACGATAAGACCTACCCGTTCATCTGTATTACCGACGAGCCATTCCCGCGCGTATTCCCGACGCGGAATATGGACCGTACCAAGGGTACTTTTTACGGCCCGTTCGCCAATCTGCGATCCATGCACACGCTGCTGGATATGTTCAAGGCATTGTACCAGATCCGCTCGTGCCAACTGCCGCTGACAAAGCCGAATATCGAAGCCAAAAAATTCAAAGTTTGCCTGGAATACCACATCGGTAACTGCAAAGGGCCGTGCGAAGGCTTACAAGGAGAGGGCGAATACAATGCTGAGATTGAGCAGGTACATAATATATTGAAAGGCAATTTGTCGTCACCGCAACAGTATTTCAAAGAAAAGATGCTGGAAGCGGCCGAGCAAATGGCATTCGAGAAAGCCCATTCCTGGAAAACGAAGATCGAGCATTTGTCGAACTTCCAGAGCAAGGCCACGGTCATCAACCCGCGCATTGGTAATATCGATGTGTTGACGATCGTTTCCGACGAGGAAGCCGCCTACCTGAATTTTATGAAGATAAAAGAGGGCTACATGGTGGCAACGCAAACGCTGGAGGTCAAGAAGAAGCTCGATGAAAGCGACATGGAAATCCTCGCGATGATGATCGTGGAAATGCGCACTACCTACGGTTCGGAGGCGAAGGAGCTTATTTCAAACCTGAAACCGGACCTGGATATGCGGCTCGAAGTGACCGTTCCGCAAATCGGCGACAAGAAGAAGCTGCTGGATATGTCCATGAAAAATGTGATGTATTTCAGAAGGGAAAAGGCCGAGCGCCGCGAGGTGGAAGCATCTGCTACATCTTCGAAAAAAGACCGCGTCCTGATCCGCCTCAAATCCGATTTGCAGATCAAGACCTTGCCCCGCTATATCGAATGTTTTGATAACTCCAACATTCAGGGTACCAATCCGGTGGCTTCGATGGTCTGTTTCAAAGACGGAAAACCGTCGAAGAAGGATTACAGGCATTTCAATATCAAAACGGTGGTGGGCCCGAACGACTTTGCGTCGATGAACGAGATTGTGGGCCGCCGCTATTTACGATTGATTGCCGAAGAGCAGCCGTTGCCGGATCTGATCGTAGTGGATGGGGGCAAGGGACAGCTCGGAGCGGCTTGCGATGCATTGAAAAGTCTCGGTATTTATGGGCAGGTCCCCATTATCGGCATTGCCAAAAGACTGGAAGAGATCTATTTCCCGGAAGATCCGCTGCCATTGTATATCGACAAAAAGTCAGAATCGCTGAAACTGATTCAACAGATCCGCGACGAAGCGCACCGGTTTGCCATCACGTTCCACCGCGACAAGCGCAGTAAGGCAAGCCTGGTAAGCGAGCTGGAAGGGGTCGTGGGTGTTGGAAAAGTGACCGCTACCAAGCTGCTCAAACATTTCGGTTCGGTACGCTCCATTCGTGAAAGTTCGCTCGAAACTTTGACCGACCTCATAGGCCTTGATCGCGCCAAAAAAGTGCGGGCCTATTTCGATGCGATGGCTGAGAATTAAAGACCGATGTTTTTCCCTACAATGTAGCCGGTCGTCCAGGCATTCTGGAAGTTGAAACCGCCTGTAATGCCATCGACGTCAATGACCTCTCCCGAGAAGAAAAGCCCGGGAACCGAACGGCTTTGCAGGGTTTCGGGGTCAATATCGGATAATGCAATGCCGCCGCAGGTCACGAATTCCTCTTTGAAAGTGGTCTTGCCCTTTACTTCATACTGACTGTTCGTTAGCAACTCCGTCATACGGTTAAGTACCTTGTGGCTTGCATCGCCCCAGCGCAGCGTGTCGGGAATCTCTGTTTTTTCAGTAAATGCCTTCCAAAGCCGTGTAGGTAACCCGAAGCGGGCGTGGGAGGCGATTTGTTGCTTCGGTGTATTGTTTTTCTCCGCGAGCATGAAATCACGCACTTCCTGTTCCTTCATTTCCGGCAGCCAGTTGATCCGGCAGGTAAAATGGTAATCATTTTCCGCAAGGTCGCGGGCGCCCCATGCCGAGAGTTTAAGTACAGCCGGCCCGCTGAAACCCCAGTGCGTGATCAGCAGGGGACCCCGCCATTCATGTTTGGTCCCCATTATTTTCACCAATGCATCTTTCACCGAAACACCCGCCAACGGTAGCAAATAGTTATCCGGCGTGTTGAAAGTAAATAATGAAGGCAGCGGTGGTACTATCCCGTGCCGATGTTCCTCCAACCAGTCAAAACTTTCAGCTCTGGGATAACCGCCGGTAGCAATCAGCAGCTTGTCGGTTGAAATAGCTTCTCCATTGGTGATCTCCAAATTGAATATGTCCCCGGTTTTTGCAAAAGAACTGACATTGACGCCCGTCCTGATCTCGATTCCCAGGTTTCTGGCAGCTTTGATAAGGCATTCAATAATGGTATGAGATGAATCCGAGACGGGAAACATGCGTCCGTCCGCTTCGGTTTTCAATTTAACGCCTCTCTTTTCAAACCATTCGACAGTCGAATCGGCATCGAAATGCGCCAGGAGTTTGCGGAGCAGCTTTTCGCCCCGGGGGTAATTTTTGACAAAATGCCGCAGTTCATGGGGCCTGTGCGTGACATTGCACCTTCCTCCGCCGGAAATCCGGACCTTGTTGAGAACCGTCCTGCTCTTTTCGAGGATGGTGATCTGCGCGTCCGGAAACGTCTCCGCGGCGGTGATCGCCGCCATAAAACCCGAGGCGCCGCCGCCCACAATGGTAATTGTCATAATGTCTGATTTGTCCTACAAAAATGACATGCATCTTTTAAAAACTGCAATTTCTTTTTCTATCTTTCAAAATAGCTTCAAAAATTTCAACTAAAACCATTTAAAACTATACATGCAAAAGGTACTAGTGATTGGATTGGGAAAAGTAGGCTCGCTCGTCGCGACTTTGCTGAGCAAACGTTTCCGTGTAACTGGGGTCGACAAGGCCCAGCCGGCTGTTGAATTGCCGTTCGATGTAGTAGCCGGTGATGTCAATGACGGCGCATTTCTGGACAAGGTAATGGCAGGTTTCGATGGGGTAGTGTCCTGCATGCCGTACAACCTCAACCTGCCCATCGCGCAACGTGCGCACAAGGCTGGCATTCATTATTTTGACCTTACCGAAGACGTACCTACCACTTCCGCCATACGCGCGATGGCGAAAGACAGCCGAAGTGTTCTTGCCCCTCAATGCGGGCTTGCGCCGGGGTTTATCGGTATTGTAGGCATGGACCTTGCCAAACGCTTCACGAAAATCAGGGATATAGAGCTTCGTGTAGGCGCATTGCCGCGCTACCCGAACGGCCAGATGGGTTATTCTTTCACCTGGTCGCCGGCAGGTGTGGTGAACGAGTACCTGAACGACGCGGAGGTGATACACAATGGCGTTCGCAAGATGGTACCATCGCTCGAAGGGATCGAAATGATCAATATCGAGGGGCAGGAATTCGAAGCGTTCAGCACTTCCGGCGGCCTTGCTACGATGTGCGAGACGCTGGAAGGAAAGGTGGATACATTGAATTACAAAACCATACGCTACCCCGGGCATTGCAGCCTGATGCGTTTCGTGCTTTATGAGCTTTGCCTGAAAGACAAGCGTGCATTGGTGGAGGAAATCCTGACGGAAGCCAAACCGCCCGTGCAGCAGGACGTGGTGTATGTGTATGCGGTGGTGGAAGGCTGGAAAGGCAACCATCTGGAAAGGGAAGAGTTTTATCAAGCCTATCACCCTATTCAGATCGACGGCCAGCATTGGCGGGCCATATCATGGACGACGGCCGCCTCCATTGCGTCGGTAGTGGAAATGGTTGCCGATGGCGTGCTGCCTGGAAAGGGGTTTATCCGGCAGGAAGACATTGTTTTGGAAGATTTTTTCAAGACGATGAACGGACAGTTTTTTAAGAATATAGGCTGAACATATATGAAAGGGATTGATGTAATTCTTGAAAAACTAGGTATTGCCGATGTCAATCACGGAGTAACTACCGGGTTGTCGAGCTGGAAAGGCGGCGGTGTATCGCTGGAATCCTTTTCGCCGGTAGACGGTCAGAAAATCGGGGCGGTAGCGCAATGCGGGCGTGCCGATTACGACCGTGCGGTCGAAACTGCTTCGCTGGCGCACAAAACTTGGAGAAGTGTTCCCGCGCCCAAACGCGGCGAAGTCGTGCGGCAAATAGGGGTAAAGCTGCGCGAATACAAAGAGGAGCTTGGTACGCTCGTCAGCTATGAAATGGGCAAGAGTTTACAAGAGGGGTTAGGTGAAGTCCAGGAAATGATCGATATCTGCGACTTCGCGACAGGCCTCTCGCGCCAGCTATATGGCCTTACCATGCACAGCGAGCGCCCGCAGCACCGCATGTACGAGCAGTGGCATCCGCTGGGCGTGGTGGGCATCATTTCGGCTTTTAACTTCCCGGTGGCAGTATGGTCGTGGAATGCGGCGATCGCGTGGGTGTGCGGGAACGTGTGCGTGTGGAAGCCTTCCGAGAAGACGCCTTTGACGGCCATTGCATGCCAGAATATCATCCGCGACGTGTTGAAGGAGAATAATGTGCCGGAAGGTGTCTCGTGTATTGTTTCCGGCGGACGAGATGTGGGCGAATGGCTCGCACAGGATCCACGGATTGCATTGGTATCGGCTACCGGTAGCATTCCGATGGGCCGCTCGGTAGGAGAAGCCGTGGCCCGACGATTAGGAAAAAGCCTGCTGGAACTGGGCGGGAACAATGCAATCATTGTAACGCCGACAGCCGATTTGAAAATTGCAATACCGGCGATTGTTTTCGGGGCGGTAGGCACGGCGGGCCAGCGGTGCACATCTACCCGCCGCCTGATCGTGCATGAATCCATATTCGAAGAGGTAAAAAGCCGTTTGACGAAAGCATACGGCCAGTTAAAAATAGGGAATCCGCTCGACCCGGCTAACCACGTGGGTCCGCTGATCGACCGGCAGGCGGTGGTGCAATACCAAAATGCCGTGGTGCAGATCGGGCAGGCAGGAGGTACATTTGTTGTGGCTCCTGGTGTACCGGAGGGTATCCAGTATGCGTCCGGCTGCTACGTTTCGCCTTGCATTGCGGAGGTAGAGAACCATTGGGCGATCGTTCAGCACGAAACGTTTGCGCCTATCCTGTACCTGATCCGTTACAGCGATGCCGATGAGGCGATCGCATTGCAAAACGACGTACCGCAGGGACTTTCGTCGGCTATCTTTACAACCGACTTGCGGGATGCCGAGCGCTTCTTGTCCTACGCAGGCTCTGATTGCGGCATTGCCAACGTGAATATAGGCACCTCGGGCGCGGAAATCGGCGGCGCTTTCGGTGGGGAAAAGGAAACCGGCGGGGGACGGGAATCGGGCTCGGATGCGTGGAAAGCCTACATGCGCCGGCAAACGAATACCATCAATTACGGTACCGAGCTGCCGTTGGCGCAGGGAATAAAGTTTGAGATTGAGTAATTAAAATTTCTAACTTTGTACAAGTCGGTTGCGCATTATATTTTCAGATTTAACTTTTCAGAATGAAATATCAGCTTACATCGGAACAGATCTCATCCAAAGTTGCAGGGGAAACAGTGATTCTTAACCATAGCAAAGGGGCATATTACGGTCTGGATGAAGTTGGAGTTCTGATCTGGGATACTTTGGAAAAGGGGCCGCAGACAATGGAATCGTTATGTGAAGTGGTAACTGGTGAATACGACGTCGATCCCGATACCTGCAAAAGCGATATCGACGGGTTGTTGAAGGATTTGATTTCCGAAAGACTGGTTGAAATAATCAAATAGATTTTGGGCAAAATCGGTAAGCTGATAGGGAAATGGCGGAGCTTGTCCGGACCGGAGAAATGGATTTTCCTGCGGGCCGCATGGTGTTTGTTGTGCATCAAGGCCGGGCTTATTTTGCTTCCGTTTCCGCTGTTCAGAAAATGGTATCACCGGGTCAGCCGTCCGAACCGAATTCAGCAGGCCGGTCCGGAAATAATGGAGCGGACTGTATGGGCGGTGGATACGGCGGCGAATTTGCTGCCATTTGAGCTTTTGTGCCTGCCACGGGCCCTTGCTGCCAAATACCTGCTCCGCAATTCACCTGCATTAACCCTGGAAATAGGAATAGAGATCAACCCTGCCAAGCAATTCGAGGCGCATGCCTGGGTGGAGCAAAACGGTAACATCGTCATAGGGCGGTGGCCCGACACCGTTTCGTACAAGCGGCTCTGGGTCTGGGAATGATTTAATCTGAATTTACACACATGCACCATTACACAGCCTTCGGGCTTCATATCCATTCAGAGATTTCCCTGCCTGAACTGGCCGAAGGCGACCCGCATTCGGCAGCCGATGTTTGCATTCGGGAGGGCGTTGTGAAGCTCCCGTCAATGCACCCGACAACAATTTACCGACGTGGGATCAAGGCATTTTTCGGGCAAGACGATCAGGGGTTGTATCTGGATTGGGCCAGTGTGGCTTCCTTCAGGGCATCCGGAGGTAATGAGCTTGTGATCTCTCCGGTGGTAACCGATGGCCATATGATCAGCCTTTTTACGGTCAGCGAAGCATTGGGTCTTGTCCTGTTTCAAAAAGGATATTTTCTGCTTCACGCGAGCTCTGTCGCGCTCGGAGACGAGGCATGGTGCTTTATGGGCATGCCCGGAGCCGGGAAATCGAGTACGGCGGCGGCATTTATCAAAGCGGGTTGCAGGTTGTTAAGTGATGATCTTACCGCGATTAAATTTGATCAATCGGGAAAGCCGGTCATCATTCCAGCCTATCCGCAGCTCAAAATTTGGGAGAAAACGGTCACCGGCCTGCATTACGATACTTCGGGCCTAGAACCGGTCAGTGAGGGCGTCAACAAATTTTCCTATCAACCGCGCGGCCAGTTTTCTGACAAGGCTGTTCCTTTGAAAAAGGTGTTTTTTCTGCATAAGGCAAGAAATAAACCGGCGGTTCAAAGGATGAATATGGCTGAAATACCGGGCGAAATGCTGCGCAACTTTCCACTGCCGACAAAACTTCTGAACGGGGATAATCTCAAAAAGCACTTTTTCCAAAGCCTCCAATGTGCCAAATCGGCGGAGTTGCTTCGCAAGAGGCGACCGGAAGGCTTCGACAACCTGGAAAAATGGGTAGCGGAAAGCGTCCGTGAACAACTAATCGCGGGATAGAATGCAGCGTACTAAAATCTCCCCTGAACTGGCATACCTGATCGAGGCGGCTGTGATGCCTTTGGGCCATCGGCCATTAGAAATTGGGCATACCTCATTCGATCCGGGGAAATTTGCGGCGCTCGCTAAATGGCACCAAATCAGGCCGCTCGCGTTTGAATATGTGCAGGAACACGGGCTTGCACTGCCCGAAAATGTCCTCAAAATGCTCCGGGATTTCACGCTGGGGCAGGCAGTGACGAACATGGCTTTTCTGGGTATCAGTGTTCGGTTATATCATCGTTTGATTGATCATCAGGTGCGTGTTTTTCCGATGAAAGGCGCATTGTGGGCCTGGATGCTTTACGATAAACCCGTTTTGCGCGAGTTTGGGGATATCGATTATTTTATTCGTAAGGACGATGTTTCCAAAAGCCTTAATATTCTTCTGGGAGAAGGGTTCGCTGCCGACAGTTATCGCCTCTATTTGCTGAAACAGAAAGCGATCGCCGACGACTACCTGGATACCGACTACCAGCTCCCGCTCACGCCCCTGCGGGAGCATGCATTGCAGTCGCTGGAAATACAATGGAACTGTACTTACCCGCGCTATTGCTACAATTTTACGTGGGATGAGCTGGCAGGCAATCTAGTCCGGTTTGAGATGATGGGGAAACCTGTACTTGTCCCGGGAATGGAGATTCAGTTGCTCATGATGGTGATTCATCACGGCGGTGTAGAGCAGTGGGATAAGCTGAAATATATGGCGGATCTGGTACGGCTGCTCGACAAGTCGGCCGACTCGATGGATTGGGGATATATTAATGGGGTTGCCAGGGCAAAGGGTTTCAACAAACTGCTCCTCGAATCGCTTGGCGCGGCTGGGTACCTGAGTGGCCGGGATTATCTCCGGTATGCGGGAGTGTCCGAAAGTTATCCCTCCGAGCGTTTTTTGAAGGATATGCTAAATCATTGGGAAAATGAGCGGCCTTCGTTAAAGACAAAAACCTGGCGTATTTTTCTCTATAATATAAAGTACCGCGACAAATGGTCGGATAAAATTTCCATTGTCGCGGCACATTTGGGATATCTAACCCATTGGAAGCTTCTGTGGCATAAGATCAGCTGGTACAGAAACAGGCCGTCAGGTGAGGCTGACAGTGATCGTACCGTCAATGCTGTGTCCGGGCGCCAGGATATTTAGGCCATCGCCTGTATTAAATGCATCCACATTAGCTGTAAGCGCCTCTATCGCGACACAATCGCGCGCCGGTGGCGTATAAACGACGAGGTAGTTGAACTTCCCTTCCCCGGTTTCCTGCTGAATGCGAAGGGTAACATCCTGGTTCTTCGAGATCAACTCGGTAACAGCGTGCTTGCCGGAGGCGTCTACAATGAAACAATTATCGAATTCCTTCCGATGCAACAATGCGGGCATCGCCATGTCGAACGGCTCAGTACCGATCGGGATCAGGTTTTCATTGAAGGTAACCAGGCGTTTTGACGGGATATTGATCTTCCAGGCCTCTACATCCTCGTTACCGAGCATCCAGTAAGGATGCCAGCCAAACATGACAGGGCAAGGCGATTGTCCATTGTTTTTAGCCTCATATTTCAGTTCGAAACGCCCGTCTGAATGCAGGGTGTACCGAATCGAGAAATGTACCTGAAACGGGTAACCTTCGGCATGATCAATCGTGTAGGACAGTTGAATGGAGGCATTATCCTCGTGAATAACCTGCTCGTCGAGATGGAAATGGTTTTTACGCACCAGTCCGTGAATGGCGTTCTGACCACCGTCCTCGTTTTTATGTAACTGATATTCCTTGCCTAAAAATTTGTATTTCCCTTCGGGAATACGGCTTGCGAATGGGAACAGCAGCTCGCTGGCACTCTTTGTGTCGGCAACAAGCGCCGACGGAGTAGGAGGCGTTTTCAGGACCGAAAATAGCGTCAGGCCCTTGCGCAGGGAAAGCTGACGGACAATACCGCCCAATTCCGGAATGACTACACAGCGGTTTTCAGTAGTTGTTTCGTGTATCGCATATTCGGTAAGGTCGCCGAACTGCTGTTTGAAGATTTCAAAGGGCATATGCTTTGAAGGTTTAGGGTCAAACGATTTACTATATAGTGTAAAAATAATAGCCGGACAGGTTGAATTGTCCGGCTATCAGATTTTTATTCATTCAGAAGTGCCTATTCGTTATCGGCGCTTTTTTCGGCTTCTGCCATTTCTTCTTCTTTCCGTTCTTTTTCGAGCGTTTGTTTCACCACTTCTTCGTGGATCGCGGCTTCTTCGTTCGAACGACGGTTGATGTAAGCCTGGTAGCTCGTTTCTTTCTCGTAAGGACGTTTACCGATCAGCTTTTCGAGGTCGGCCTGGAACAGGATTTCTTTTTCAAGAAGCTCTTTCGCCAGTACTTCCAATGCATCACGTTTTTCCTTAAGCAAGCCTTTCACGAACTGATATGCCTGATCAACCAGCTTTCTTACTTCCTCGTCGATCGCTTGCGAAGTCGATTCTGAATAAGGTTTGGTGAATGCGTAGTCGCTCTGTTTTGAATCGTAGAACGAAATGTTACCGATGCGCTCATTCATACCGTACATGGTTACCATGCTGTATGCTACTTTGGTTACCCTTTCGAGGTCGCTCAATGCACCGGTAGAGATTTTTCCGAATACCACGTCTTCCGCAGCACGGCCACCCAATGTCATACACATTTCATCGAACAGCTGCTCGGTACGGTACAGATACTGTTCACGGGGAAGATACTGCGCGTAACCCAATGCCGCCACACCACGCGGTACGATCGACACTTTCACCAATGGATCGGCGTGTTCGAGGAACCAGCCTGCCACCGCGTGACCTGCTTCGTGGTAAGCCACGATTTGTTTCTCTTCCGGCGAAATCAGTTTGTTTTTCTTTTCCAGACCACCGATTACGCGGTCCATCGCATCCTGGAAGTCTTGCATTGTTACTTCGTCGCGGTTACGACGGGCGGCGATCAACGCAGCTTCGTTACAAACGTTCGCGATCTCAGCACCGGCAAATCCGGGTGTTTGGGAAGAAAGTTTCTGAATATTGACGTCGGTAGCCAGTTTCAACGGCTTCAAATGCACTTTGAAAATCGCCTCACGACCGATTACATCCGGCTTGTCAACCGAAATCTGGCGGTCAAAACGTCCCGGACGAAGCAACGCAGGGTCGAGAACGTCAGGTCGGTTGGTTGCTGCCACGATGATGATACCGGAGTCAGTTGCGAAACCGTCCATTTCGACGAGCAGGGAGTTCAATGTATTTTCACGTTCGTCGTTGGAACCCGGCATTGCGCCGCGGCCACGTGAGCGACCAACTGCATCGATTTCATCGATAAAGATGATACAAGGCGCCTTTTCTTTGGCTTGCTTAAAAAGGTCACGCACACGCGCTGCACCCACACCCACGAACATTTCCACGAAGTCGGAACCTGAAAGTGAGAAGAATGGTACGCCTGCTTCACCGGCAACCGCTTTCGCAAGCAAGGTTTTACCGGTTCCCGGAGGGCCTACGAGCAATGCACCTTTCGGGATCTTGGCACCGAGTTTCTTGAATTTGTCGGGGCTTTGCAGGTATTCTACAATTTCCTTGATCTCTTCTTTCGCTTCGTCGAGGCCGGCTACATCATTAAATGTGATCTTAACCTTGTTTTCCGCATCGAAAAGCGTCGCACGGGAGCGGCCGATATTGAAGATCTGGCCGCCTGGGCCTACACCGCCCGACATTCTGCCGAGGATGAAGTACATTACCAGGATCATGACAATGAAAAAGCCCCAGGTTCCGAGGAAGCTGGTCCAGTCGTTACGGGTATCTACCACGAAAGGTACTTTGTCATCGTCAGGGATACCTTCCTGCATTTTATCGAAATCCTTCTTGAAGGTCTCTGCCGATGTAACCTGGAACTGGTAGTGGGAAGCAGTCTCCCCGCCGAAATAGTTATTTTCCTTTGCAACAACCCTGTATTTATCGAGCTTAAGGGCCTCGGGTTTAAGTGTAACCTCTACTGACTTGTCATTCACAATCGTAACACGCTCCACTTCCTTATCCGCCATCATTTTCTCGAAACGTTTCTGAGTGGTTTCGCGGATTGTCGATGTTCTGTTGAGGTACGTGATTCCGAGTATAGTAGCAATCAGAGCGGCTATAATCCAACCTTGATATCCCTTCTGAGGACTTTTAGGGTTGAGTGGCCCCCTTTTGTTATCGTTTTCAGACATTCGTTCGTTTTAATTAAGAGGAAATATAATAAACAACAATCCCGGCGGGGCTAATGTTCACCCGGCGGGCCTTTATACCATGGAGTCTTCCAGGTATGTTACCTCTGCATCTCCCCAAAGTTCTTCCAGATCGTAGTGTTTGCGGCGTTCTTTGTTGAAAATATGTGCGACCACGTCGACATAGTCAATCAAAATCCATTCCCCATTCGCCTTTCCTTCTTTTTGCCAGGGCTCTGTTTTGGATATTTTATAAACTTCTTCTTCGATAGAGTTGGCCAATGCGTCTATCTGAGTGTCGGAATTTCCCGAGCAAATCACGAAAAAGTCGGTTATTGAATTTTTTACTTTTCTGAGGTCTAATATGGCAATGTCCAAACCCTTCTTTTCTGTCATGCCCTTCACCACCAGTTCGGTGAGATCTTTTGAGGATAGTTCTTTATTTTTGCGTTCTTTCATGCGTGATTGTTTCCTTTTCTAAAACCCTAAAGTAAAACAAAAAAATTGTACAACTCTACACAGGACACGCTAATAATTGGTAAAAAAGTAATATATCTGCCAACTTGTCATTCCACCAACGACATAGCGGCTGAAATAGTACATGCGGGGCTGTTTGAGGAAGGAACGGTTGTCATTACCGACAATCAGATGAAAGGAAGGGGCCAGCGCGGGACGGTCTGGAATGCCAATGTTGGTGAAAATCTTACATTTTCAGTCGTGCTGACACCCGGTTTTCTGCCCATTCAGGAGCAATTCCTGATCAGTCAGATTACCGCGCTTGCCGTACGCGGCTACCTGGCCAACTACGTGCCCGATACGAAAGTGAAATGGCCGAACGATATTTACATGAACAGCCGCAAATCGTGCGGGATATTGATCGAAAATTCGTTGCAGGGTACACGTTTCTCGTCTTCGGTAGTTGGTATTGGTGTGAATATCAACCAGGTGGTGTTTGAGAACAACCACGCAACCTCGCTTGCGCGAGAAACAGGACGCACGTTTTTACTAACGGAAGAATTTCATAAGCTGTTGAAATTCCTGGATGCCTATTATGTCAGACTGCGCTCAGGTTCCCAGTACGACGCGATCCGTCATGAGTACCTCAGTCATTTACATGGTTACCAGAAGGAAGTGAAATTTCTTCACAAAGGGAAGATAACAAACGGCTCGGTGACCAATGTGACAAAGCTTGGGAAATTACTTGTCAGGTTGGCTACCGAGCCGGAAGAACTGGAATTCGGTTTGAAGGAAATCGAGTGGGTCAGGGATTGATCATCCCCATTTGCCCAGTACCGCCATTACTATCGCACATATACCCAGCCCCAGCGACTCCCGGGCCAGTTCGATATTGAGGCTTCTCATGGCAGCTTCCCCAAAGAAAATACCTTCGAATTCAGGTGGCCATTGCAAGATTGCCCCAACCAGGTAGCCGGCAGCCAAAACGTAGAACACCCACGACGGCCAGAGTTCGCGGATGCTCATGAAGCAACCCAGCGCAGCGAAGCTGTAAATGGCAATCCAGAGGCCCGAATCGGGGTCGTTCAACTGCAAATAGGCGAAGATCACAAAAAGGACCCCGAAAAATATCTTTAGAAGTCTCATGACAAAGTGGGTTAAGAATACGATTGTTAAAGAATTATGTTAAAAAGCTGTTATCCCTCAGTTATTAACCTCCGGTGGTACTGATTTAACACAACTTTTATTGACAAAATTGCGTCAATGCGTTCGCTGCGTCGCTATATCCCAGGTTCAGAGCCTGTTTCAGGCTGGTGCACCCCAGATCTTTTTCACCATCGTTATACTGTGCGAGACCAAGGCCATAAAAAGCTTTTCCATATTGCCCGTCCAGTTTCACCGTTTGACGGAATGCCAGGATAGCTTTTTTGTAATCCTGTGTCCGGTAATAAGTGTTTCCCAGATTGTACCAGGCTTGCTTGTTGTTGGCATCGAGCCGGGTCGCTTTTTCGAAGTCTTTGATCGCGTCGGGCGTCTTGTCCATCAGTACGAGCAACTGGCCGCGGTTCAGGAAAACATCGGCGGTATCGGGAGCAAGCTCGGCCGATTTGTTATAATCTGAAAACGCGGAATCCAGTTTGTTTTCATCCGTATAGAGTAGTGCGCGGTTGAAATAGGGCCGGTAGGAGCCGGGTTGCAGTTTAATCGCCTGGCCGAAATCAAGCAATGCATTCGGGTATTCTTTTAATTCATAATAGGCTACGCCGCGGAGGTTGAAGGCATCGGCATTGGCAGTGTTTTTTTCAATGGCTTTGTTGATGAATTCGATGGCTTCGCGGGTCTTGCCCTGTTGCATGAGCTCTTTGCCTTTTTGGAGGAATGCGTCGGAGGATTGGGAGCAGGAGTAAAGGAAAATCAGAAAAAATAAAAAAAATAATCGAGGCATACTGGTTCATTTCTAGTTGATTCACGCAAAAGTAAGGGGAAAGCTCAAAGGAATGTTTTCTTTTTGTTAATAAAATGTCTTTATCTTTGCAGTGGCAAATCGGAACTACCAGCTCCTTTCGAATCCCCCAGGTCCTGACGGAAGCAAGGGTAGATGGTCGATGCGGTGAGATTCTCGGTTTGCCTTTTTTTTATTTTTCTTCCCCGGTCGATTCCCCCTTTCTTTCTTTTTGCTTTTGTTCAGGGTTTCCTACTTTTGTGGAATATTCTAACCAATAAATTTTCAATATGAAATTTTTCATTGATACTGCGAACCTGAATGAAATTCGGGAAGCGCAGGCGCTTGGTGTATTAGACGGTGTTACTACCAACCCATCTTTGATGGCGAAAGAAGGAATTACAGGTAAGGATAATATAATGCGTCACTACAAAGCTATCTGCGACATCGTGGACGGTGATGTAAGTGCGGAAGTAATCTCGGTTGATTTGGAAGGAATGATTCGCGAAGGCGAAGAGCTGGTTGAGATCGACGAGAAAATCGTGGTGAAAATCCCGATGATCAAAGAAGGTATCAAAGCCCTTAAATATTTCTCGAGCAAAGGTGTCCGCACCAACTGTACGCTGATCTTCTCTCCAGGACAAGCGCTGGTTGCTGCGAAAGCGGGTGCTACTTACGTTTCTCCATTCGTAGGTCGCCTTGACGATATCTCAACCGACGGTATCGCGCTGATCGAGCAAATCCTGACTATTTACAGAAACTACGGTTTCGATACGCAGGTACTTGCGGCATCGGTTCGTCACCCAATGCACATTATCCAGTGCGCGGAAGTGGGTGCTGATGTTATGACAGGCCCATTGAGCGCGATCGAAGCGTTGCTGAAACACCCATTGACTGATATTGGTCTTGAGAAATTCTTGTCTGATTACAAGAAAGGAAATGCTTAATTAGTTTGTCACACTGAGCGAAGTCGAAGTGCAAATGCACGATGTCAAGGGCATCACGCAACTATCCTTCGACTTCGCTCAGGATGACATTAATCTCCTCACACTATTCTATTAGAGCATCATTGGCTCAACATTCTCATTAGCACAATCATGACCACCGATTCGACGGAGCCAATAATCAGACTGGAAAGGGCAGATATTTATCAGGGTGAGAGGCCTGTTTTGAACGATGTCCATTTTGAAATCAGTAAGGGCGAATTCGTGTACCTCATTGGCCGGACCGGTAGTGGTAAGAGCTCGCTTTTGAAAACACTATACGCCGATTTATGGCTGCATACCGGTTCTGCCAAAGTGGCCGGTTATGAGCTTCACAACATAAAAAGGGCCGATATTCCCTTCCTTCGCCGCAGAATAGGCATTGTTTTCCAGGATTTTCAGTTGTTGTCGGACCGCTCTGTGGAAGACAATCTCGCGTTCGTCCTACGCGCGACGGGCTGGGAAAACCAGGGTAAAATATCCAAGCGCATTGCCGAAGTTTTAATGCAGGTAGGCCTTGGCACTGCCCAGAAGAGAATGCCGCATCAGCTTTCAGGCGGCGAGCAGCAACGTGTGGTGATCGCCCGCGCCATGCTCAATGAGCCGCAAATCCTGATCGCCGATGAACCGACCGGTAACCTCGACCCCGAGGTGGGAGACCAGATCATGCAGGTCTTCCGGACCATTAACAATGCTGGTACGGCAATACTGATGGCGACGCACAATCACGACTTCCTCAAACGCTTCCCCGCCCGCGTGATCAAATGCGAGAACGGTGGTATCACGGTAAGCGAGTAACGATATTAGGACAACAAAAAAGGGCATCTGACCAAGTCGGATGCCCTTTTTGCATATTAAAACTTCTTATTTCGCTTTCATATCGATTACCGGAATGATCATCTCTTCGAGCGACACCCCGCCGTGCTGGAAAGTGTCGCGGTAGAGGTTCACGTACTGGTTGTAGTTGTTTGGGTATGCAAAGAAATAATCCTCCTTCGTGAACACATAGGACGTCGAAACGTGTGGTTTCGGGAGGAAAATACGCTCTGGCTTGCGGCAAACCATTAAATGGTTGTCGTCGAAACCGAGGTTTTTACCGTGTTTGTAACGAAGGTTGGTATTCGTTTCGCGGTAGCCGATGATTTTTACTGGTTTTTGAACACGGATCATGCCGTGGTCGGTAGTGAGGATCAGGCGGCCTTTTTTCTCAGCTACTTTTCGAATGAAATCGAGCAGCGGTGAATGCTGGAACCACGAGCGTGTGATCGAACGATAAGCTGCTTCGTCGGGCGCGAGCTCCTTGATCATCTGCACATCCGTGCGCGCGTGGGAAAGCATATCCACAAAATTGTAGACAACCACATTCAGCTGGTTGGTCAGCAGGTTGTTGAACGTGTCCACCAATGCCTTACCCTGGTTGGTGTTCAATATCTTGTTATAGGAGAACTTGATATTCAAATGGTTCATTTCCAGTTGCTTTTGAAGGAAATCCTGCTCGTGATTGTTCAGCCCTTCTTCGCCTTCCGGTGTATTTTCGTCGCTTACCCACCATTGCGGGTGCTTGCGTTCCATTTCGCTGGGCATCAGACCGGAGAAGATCGCATTACGCGCGTAGCCGGTTGTGGTTGGCAGGATGGAGTAGTAAGATGACTCTTCCTCGATATTGAAAAATTCCTGCAAAATCGGCTGGATCATTTTCCATTGATCGTAGCGGAAATTGTCGATCAGCAGGAAGAACAATGGCTCGCTCGAACCTTTCAGGTGCGGAAAAACTTTCTGTTTCATCAACTGATGCGAAAGGATGGGTTTGTCGGAACGTGGGTCGTTCAGCCATTCTTCGTATTCGTCCTCAATGAATTTGCAGAAATTGGCATTGGCCTCACTCTTTTGCATGCTGAAAACCTCGGCCATTCCCTGGTCGTCGGAGCTTTCGAGTTCCAGCTCCCAGTAGATGAGTTTTTTGTAAATATCCGCCCATTCCTCGTGACCAATGCGGTCCTGGTATTGCATCGCCAGGCTGCGGAATTCCTGCTGGTAGCTGAGGGTGGTTTTTTCGGTTACCAGACGTTTGTTGTCCAATATTTTTTTAACCGAAAGTAGTATCTGGTTGGGATTCAGTGGTTTGATGAGGTAATCATCGATTTTTGAACCGATAGCATCTTCCATAATATGTTCCTCTTCACTTTTGGTGATCATGACCACCGGCAGGTTGGGTTGCTGCTGCTTGATCTGTGCGAGCGTTTCGAGGCCGGTCATCCCCGGCATCATTTCGTCGAGGAAAACAATATCAAACCGGTCATTTTCAATACGGTCCAGCGCATCCGCACCGCTGTTGACGGGCGTAACGTTGTAACCTTTATTGGTGAGGAACATGATATGCGGTTTGAGAAGATCTATTTCATCATCGGCCCACAGGATGTTATATTGCATAAGACTCGTTTTTTCAAGTGGTAATTAGTTTAAAACAATAAAAGGCTAACGCATCGGAAGAAGCTGGTCGTATACGTAAAACGGTTTTAACGTTTTTTAAGAAATATACGGCTAATCCTTATACGTTAACCTCCCCTGTAAAAAATGTATTCCAGAAAGGCCTCTCAGGGCAAAAATTTTCTCGTGACCCGGTCAAGGTCGTCGGGCGTATCTACGCCGTGTGAATCGTCGGAGGTAACCACCGCCTTGATCGCGTAGCCGTTTTCGAGCCAGCGCAGCTGTTCCAATGCTTCGGCTTTTTCCAGCGATGAAACGGGAAGTTTGGTGATTTCGGCTAAGACGTCGGTTCTGTAAGCGTAAATGCCAATGTGTTTGTAAAAAACATGCGATTTCAGAAACTCTTCCTGGCTCTGGGCATTGCGCAGATAAGGGATCGTTTGCCGGCTGAAATACATGACTTCATTCCGTTTGTTCAAAACCGCCTTCGGCACATTTACATTGAAAAGAATGTCATCATTGTCGATCACTTTCACCAATGTAGCGAGCTCCGTTTGACCATCGAGCACGGAAGCAAGGTGGTCGATCGGCTCGGGGCTGATGAATGGCTCATCGCCCTGGATATTGATGACGTAGTCGTAATGTTCTTCCGTTTGAGCAAGTGCTTCGAAGCAGCGATCGGTGCCGCTTTGGTGATCTGGCGACGTCATCACGGCATTCCCGCCGAATTCGCGGACGTGGTTCAGTATTCTTTCATCGTCGGTCGCTACGATTACCTGATCGAGTTGAGTAGCTTTGGACGCTTGTTCGTAAACCCGCTGGATCATACTTTTTCCCCCGATATCCACCAAAGCCTTGGCGGGGAAGCGGGTAGAAGCATAGCGGGCCGGTATTATTCCTAGAATGCGCACGAGGTCGTTGTCAGTTAATTTGAATTCAAAATAAAGGTAAAAAATTGCAAAATCTTTTTTCGTTCCGCTTTTCCGAAAACATATGGCGTGTAATGCCGGATGCCCGTCCGGGTAGTGCGCTGTGGGCCATCGAGTTACGGGATGCCGAGCGCCGTGAAGTGTCGTTCGCACTGATCGATACGGACAGTCTTGCGGTAAAATGGCAGAGGCAAGTGGAAGGCACGGATTGGTGGACTTCCCTGACCGCTTTTTCGGATAACCGCATTTATTTGCACAATTACAGATATCCCGAAGTGCCTGAGCCGACGGATTTGCTCGCCGTGAACGTAGAAACGGGTTTGCTGTCGTGGATTTTACCCAACCATCTGCTGGTGAAAAATGCGGGAAACGGTTTGCTGGAAGTGGCGACCAAGCAGGGTGATTCATTCAAACATATGCATTGCAATGCATCGAATGGTGAACTGGTGCTATTGAACGCAGTAATAGCTGAACCGGATGACAAAGTAATTTTAACGGAGCCCGTTCGTTACATCGAAGGGAATATGTACTTCGGAAGGCTCGCGCAATTTGTTAGCGAAGCAACGGACGGCCACATTCCGGTAGCCATCGATTATTTGGAGAAAAGACCCTATATAATCTTTTCTTATTATATTTACGAGCAAGATAAAACAGTGCAATACCTCCTCATAGTAACCGATCAGAAGCAACAGGTTTTACACGAGAAACTATCGGAAGAGCGGGAAGGAACAGGCCGCTCAACGATGATGCTGAAAGCGTCCACACTGGTTTATCTGAAAAATAGCAACGAGTTTTCGAGTTTAACGCTTTCATAATAAATGAAATACATTTTTTGCCTGGCCCTTTTGGCAGGATTGATGACAGGTTTGACGAGTGCCCGGGCTAAGGGATTGAATGCTGTTGACTCCGTTGGGGTCGAAAAGGTAGGGGGGAAGATTTTCGTTATACACAGGGTCAACCAGGGGCAGACGATGTTTGCCGTTGTGCGCCAGTACGGAACGACCATCCATGCCTTGCGGGAAGCCAACCCCGGTATGAGCGACCAGATCCAGTCGGGACAGACGATCCGGGTGCCTTACACTCCTAAGGCTGGAAAAAGGGATTCTAAAAAGGAAGACAAGAAAGAAGAGAAGAAGGAACTTCTCAGGGCGGAGGTGAAGGAAACCAAGCCCGTCGCCGATACGCCCTCTGTGGCCACAAGCACATCCGCACCGTCGGCAGCCTCTGCCACAGCCCTTCCTGCAAATGGAATCCATAAAGTAGAGCCCGGACAGACTTTGTACCGTGTAGCGGTCAAATATGGTGTGCTGATGGCGGATCTCCGTAAATGGAACAATCTCACAGATGATAACCTCAAAGACGGCCAGGAGCTTATCGTGAGCGAAAAAGGCGCTGAAAAGGCAGCCGCGCCGGTTGTAGCGCCTCCTGCGGCGAAGGTAGCAACGACGGTTGTAAAAGATTCGGTGAAAGCCAAGACGGCGGTTCCAGAAAAAGTTGTGAAACCTGTGGAAGAAGTTGCTCCGCCGAAAGTGGTGAAAAGCAAGCGCAAATCGGAGTCAGGCCTGGCGGAAGTGATCGAAACAGACGAAAGTACCAGCAAATTCCTGGGTCTTCACCGGACGGCGCCGATCGGTTCACTGGTGGAGGTTTTGAATGAGTATAATCAGGAAAAAATCATCGTCCGCATTATCGGCCGCATCCCCGACACGAGCGTAAACGACGACATTGTGATCAAGCTGTCGTCCCGCGCATTTGAAAAAGTTTCCCCCAACAGTAAACGATTCAGAGCCGTAGTCAGTTATCTTGAATAACCACGGTAAAAGATATTATGAAACACGCACCACAGTTTCGTTCCAAAAGAGAAGAGGAACGCGAAGCGCTTAAAAATACGGCCGGATACAAGATTTGGAGCGTTATGTTTACCCTGTTGTATCCGTTCATTGCGATTTTTACATTCCTTTTTTCCGGGATTGTGATGATTTTCTCAGGTATCTCACGCGTGCTGGCTTACCTGTTCGGAGGTAGCCATGCCAGACGTTAATCAAACCGCCTACCCGCCGGAATACGTTGCCGCGCTGCTGGACGATAAGGTAACGCAATACAACCGACCGGATTTCATTCCTTTCGACCCAATCAGTATACCACACCGGTTTTCCATCAAGCAGGACATCGAAATCATGGGCTTCTGGGCCGCGGTACTAGCATGGGGGCAGCGGAAAACCATTATCAGCAAATGCCTCGAACTGGCCGCATTAATGGACAATGCGCCCTACGATTTCGTGCGAAACCACCACGAAAGCGACCTCAAACCGTTCCTGTATTTCAAGCACCGGACATTCAACGCGACCGATACACTCTATTTCCTGCATTTCTTTCAGGAATACTACAAAGTACATGACTCGCTGGAATTTGCATTCAGCAGTCATATGAAAACCGATGAGATAACCATTGAAAAGGGCCTAATCGGTTTCCATGATCTTTTTTCCGACTCTGAAAACTTCCCCATACGTACGCGCAAGCACATAGCGACGCCCGCACGGAAGTCCTCATGCAAGCGTCTCAACATGTTCCTGCGCTGGATGATCCGCAAAGACAACAACGGCGTCGACTTCGGTATCTGGAACACGATCCACCCCGCGCAGCTCGTATGCCCTTGCGATGTGCACGTCGACCGCGTAGCGCGGGTGCTGGGGCTTATCAAACGACCCGTTACCAACTGGCAAACTGCGACTGAGCTTACGGCTTCGCTCCGCCTGCTCGACCCGAACGATCCTGTGAAGTATGACTTTGCATTGTTTGGGTTGGGGATTGAAGGGTTTGCGAAGTAGGTATTTCAACTAGTTGTCGCCTATATTATATTATATTCTGATCAATTCGGTGAAGGAGCTTCCATCAAATATTTTGTGAGTTCCTCGGCAAAGATGATGGTTGAATAGTTTTGTCTTGCAAAACGTATAGTGAGCCACCGACAAATAACCAGGAAGGTTCTTTGCTTCAATAATTCCGCGTGTTTCAAATTACTACTGACAGATTTGTACCTGTTACAAAATCTATCGGGGTAAATCCCTCTCATTAAAACACATTATTTTTTATGAACAAATGGTACAAGATTACAGGCGCGCTGCTGTTGGGAGTATGCGCGATGACACGGGTGAATGCACAGACGCACTATGGCGTAGGAGTTGGGACGCAGGGGACTGGCCACGCCTTTTTTGGAACTCAGGCGGGGGAGAAGAATTCCGTCAATGCTTATGACAACAGCTTTTTCGGGTATCTTTCCGGATCTTCCAACATTACCGGGGTCGACAACGTTTTTGTGGGTGCACGCGCAGGGCAGGGCACCAACACCAATGGAAATGTTTTCGTTGGTAGTAAGTGCGGCGAAAACTGCTTTCAGGGCGGATATAATACATTCCTGGGGGCAGAATGCGGAAATGAAGCGACCACCAGCACTGGAAATTTATTTGCAGGTTACAAGACAGGGTTTTCCAATACGGGAGGAAGCTACAATACGTTTCTGGGTACTCAGTCAGCTACCGGGGGTAACTCCGGACATGAAAATGTGTTTGTCGGATATAGCACCGGTATTAAAAACTCGCTTGGTAATTATAATGTCTTTCTAGGATCGCAAAGCGGGAAAACCAACCATTACGGTAGCAATAACACTTATGTGGGATACAAGACTGACGGAGCGGAGGATATCCTAAATGCCACAGCAATTGGAGCGAATGCAAAAGTAACTTCAAGTAATAGCCTCGTCCTGGGCTACAAGGCCAATGTCGGCATTGGCATATCCGCGCCAGCCTTCCAGCTCCACCTCAGTACCGATGCAGCTGCCAAAGCAGGCTCTCCCGATTGGATCGTCGCCTCAGACAGCCGTCTCAAAAAGAACATCACCAGCTTTACCGACGGCCTCGACTTGCTCCAACAAATCAAACCCGTCTGGTTTCAATACAACGGCCAGGCTGGCATTGAAACCGGCGATAAGAAGTTTGTAGGCATCATTGCCCAGGAAATGCAGAAGATCGCGCCTTACACCATCGGTACATTCACCCATCAGGATTCATTGGGCAATAAAACGGAATACCTGGATTACGATGCCAATGCAGTGACTTATATTCTGATCAATTCTGTAAAAGAACAGCAGCAGGTAATCGAACAGAAGGATGCGGAATTGAAAGAAATGAATACACAAGTAGTGGCATTGTCGAAGCGGCTCGAACAGTTGGAGCGGATCGTGGCTGCTAATACCGCAAAACCTTTGAACAGCAGCGCGGCGCGCGCTGAATCGAATGGGAATGGAGTGGTTCTCGAACAAAATGTGCCGAATGGGTTCTCTGGAAGTTCAGCGATTAAATACTTCGTACCCCAATCTGTAAAAGAGGCGACCATTGATATATACTCGGTAAATGGTGTCAAAGTAAGTTCTTATCAGGTGAAGGAGCGGGGAGAGGGCCAGCTGATGATCTCTGCTGGGGATTTTCAGAATGGCATTTTTCTCTATGACTTGGTCACGGACGGCAAAAGCAACGGCGTGAAGAAAATGGTAGTTCAGAAATAAGATCTAACGGTCCAATTAAATACAAAAGCGGACTTCCGTCAGGAAGCCCGCTTTCATTATTTTAATATCAACTGCTTTTACAAAACAGCATTCTCAAATCTTATGGATTCGATCGAGAAAAGTGGCTTGTTACCTGCTTCGGCATTTTTAAATATAAAATACACTTTATGTTGCTTACCATCCGCAGGCGCTTTAACGGGAATGCTGACGGTCTCGGTCTTATCGACTTTGCCTTCACCGATCTTGGCCCCGGCAATACCGTCCAGACGGATCTCCAGTGTTCCTCCGGCAGACTGACCCGCTTTGCTGCCCACTGAAACAGCCAGTTTGGAGATTTCAGTCAGGTCGATATCATCGAATGCGATAAAGCCGCCGTCTTTCATACCAATTACCATTTCACTACCATTGTCACCTTTGTATTTGAAGGTATTTTTCGTCGTGTCGGCCATGTTTGCCATCAGTGTCGACGGACGCAATGCTACTGTTTTTGAGCCAGTGAGTGGTCCTATGTTGCCATTGCCTTTGTCGGTGTAGCTGGCAGTGAAAATGTACGAGCCGTCTTTTTTCTTGGCTTGTGTTACGTAAGAGCTCTTCAAAGGCTTTTTATCGACAGCCTTTTGATTGGCGAGACCGAGAATGTATTTCACCATTTCTTCCACTTCCTCAGGTTTGTGCTGCGGATGGCCGGGCATTGCCTGCTCGCCCCAAACGCCGCTTCCGCCTTTGAGGACTTTGTCGGTGAGCGTCTTCAACGAATTTCGCTCGCGGGCGTACTTCTTCGCTACTTCGCGGTATGCGGGCCCAATCGATTTTTTATCGATCGAATGGCAGGCCTTGCAATCGCTCAGTTCGATCATACGCTTGCCTGTTTCAAAACCTGTGTTGGCCTGGTGCCCTTGCGCCAGTTGCGTTTTGTCGAAGCCTTCGAGGTAGTTGATGGTCAAAGTAACTTCGTCTTCCGGGATTTTCTTCGTAGCCAGGCTGCCGTCCTCTTTGTCGGAAACCGATACTTCGTAGTTGACCGGCTTATCGTTCCAGTAGAACGTCTTGTTGCCTTTAATGGCCACATCCACCTTTGGAATAGCATTACCCACACGCACGATTACCTCCGAGGTATTGGAATTGCCTGCATTGTCGGTCACTTTCAAGGTAGCGGTGTATTCGCCAGGCTTCGCATAGGTAAAGCTTGGATTAGCGAGGGTGCTTTTGGGCAGTCCTTTGCCAAACGACCATTCATATTTGATCGGGTCACCGTCGTGGTCCATCGAGCCTTTGGAAGAGAAAGTTACTTTCAAAGGTACCGCACCAGTAGTATTCGTTGCGCTGGCGACAGCCACCGGAATGCGGTTGCCGGCATTGAACGTGATGTGCGAGAGACTAGCCTCGTCGTTTTGTGCAAACCAGTTAGGCCCGTATTCCAAGGTGTACAGGGAGCCGTCGTTGGCAAATTGCATGTCGATCGGGTGACTGAATTTCGTATCCGGTAAAAAGCGCTCAATGCTTTGCAAGTCGCCTTTCTCATTCATGGTCACGACGTTGATATAGTCGCGGATCCAGTCGTAAGCGAAGAATTTACCATTGTAATACGACGGAAATTTACTTTTGCTGTCCTGATAATCAGCGGCATAGTAGACCGGCCCGGCCATTGCATTGCGTCCGCCCTTGCCAACGATCGCTCCGAATTCGGGCGAATCGGCATAAGGGTAATAAATAAATGCAGGCTGGGCGGCAGGTAGTTCCTGCAAACCGGTGTTATGCGGCGAATTGTTGATCGGTCTTGCCGGATCGAAAGGCTTACCTGACGTGCTGTCGGCAAAATTGAAATCGATATAAGGCCTGTTATTGCCAATGAATAGCGGATAACCGAAATAGCCTGCCTTTCTGGCCTGATTCACTTCGTCGTAACCTCTCGGGCCACGCTTGGGATCATCGTTAGACGCATCCGGGCCTACGTCACCCCAATACAAATAGCCGGTATGCTGGTCAACCGAAATGCGGTAAGGGTTACGTGTACCCATTACATAAATCTCCGCGCGGGTTTTCTCAGTCCCGGGAGGGAACAAATTTCCTTCCGGAATGTCGTACAGGTTGGTACCACCCGGCATATTGGCCCGGCGGTCGCCGTAGCGAGGCTTAATACGGAGCACTTTTCCTCTCAATGAGTTGGTATTTGAAGAGGTATGCTGGCCGTCCCAGCCCTCGCGTCCCGGGCGTTCGTCGATAGGGCCGTAACCATTGGATTGGAACGGGTTTACGTCATCGCCGGTCGAAAGATAAAGATTGCCTTTGTTGTCCCACGCAATGGAGCCGCCGGTGTGGCAGCAGTCGGTACGTTTTACAGGTACGGTTAAAAGTACCTCTTCGGTGCTGAGGAGCACGGTGTCTTTCACATCGTCGTATTTGAATCTCGACAAATGCTGGGCGGTATCCGCCTCCGATGATGGCGGCGAATAGTACATATAAATCAGCTTGTTGGTCTTGAAGTTCGGGTCGATGTTCAGACCCATCAGGCCATATTCCTGTTTGGTATAGACTGGCACTTCGCCAACGATTTTAATCTTGCCGGTTTTAGGATTGTAGAGCTTCACCTTGCCTTTTCTTTCCGTAAATAGCACGCGCTGATCATCGAGCACGACCAGCTCAGTAGGCTCGTCGAGTTTGGAGGCAAGTACTTTTTTCGTAAAGCGGTTTTCTTCGGGGCGGGATTTCGAATAATCCAGTTTCGATGCCATGGCCCAGTTAAGGCCGCCGGTAAGGTGTTTTACAAAAACGGCGTTGGTAAAAGTCGCGTCTTCATGCCCGAAGTTGGTATAGAATGCACGCCCTCCGTCGAACTCGTGGTACCATGACATCGGGTGATCGTTACCCATCTTGCCATCCTTGTAAGTCTTCTCGTCGATCTTGACGAGTACGTTCACCTTCGGATTGAAGTTTTTGAAATCATAAAACTCGTCCTTGATCTTCCATTTTTTCGGAAAACCGTCCATCGAAGGATGCTGGTCATTCACCACATATGCTTCGCCTTCCTGCACATTCGGGTTGCCGGGATGGCTCAGGAATTGTGCGCCTGCCAGTTTGTTGTACCATGGCCAGTCGTATTCGGTATCGGTTGCCGCGTGGATGCCCACATAGCCGCCACCTGCCTGGATGTAACGTTCGAACGCGTCCTGCTGCTTGTCATTCAGTACATTGCCGGTGGTGTTCAGGAATATGACCGTGCTGTATTTTTGCAGGTTTTTGTTGGTGAAAACAGCTGCGTTTTCGGTTGTATCAACAGCAAAGCCAGTCTCTTTTCCCAACTTCATGATGGCGGTTTTCCCCGCCGGGATAGAGGAGTGCCGGAAGCCGGCTGTTTTCGAGAATACCAGCACGCGCTTTTCCGGCGTCACCGTCTGGGCCGTAGCCATCAGACTGCAGCACGCCAGGGCCGTCACGCCGGCAATCCTGAAACGTTTCAAAACTTTTCGAAAAGGGGATTCATTCATTAGATTGATTGGGAATTGGTTAACGTAGAAAAAACCTACTTTCCATAAGGAAAATAGGTTTTTAATATACTTGTATGATCGACAATTATAAACCTAGGACCTTCCGGTTGAATGCCTCATCAGCACCGGTACCAGCGAAATCGTCGAATGCTTTTGTCGTTACTTCGATGATATGGCTTTCGATGAACGGTGCACCTTCCGCAGCGCCTTGCACCGGCGATTTGATGCAGCATTCCCATTCGAGAACAGCCCAGCTGTCGTAATTGTATTGCGACAGTTTCGAGAAAATACTTCCGAAATCAACCTGGCCATCACCCAATGAACGGAACCGTCCCGCGCGATCAGCCCAGCCTGCAAAGCCGCTGTAAACACCCTGCTTGCCGCTCGGATTGAATTCTGCGTCTTTTACGTGGAAAGCCTTGATGCGATCGTGGTAAAGGTCGATGAACTGGAGATAATCCAATTGCTGCAACACGAAATGGCTTGGATCGTAGTTGATGTTCGCACGGGTGTGGCCGCCGAGGTAATCAACGAACATTTCGAAAGTACTACCATCGAACACATCCTCGCCCGGGTGCAATTCGTACGCGACGTCAACACCGTTTTCGTCATACACATCCAGAATAGGTTTCCAGCGAGCGGCCAGTTCTTTGAATGCCGTTTCTACCAGTCCGGCGGGGCGCTGAGGCCACGGGTAAAGGAATGGCCATGCCAATGCGCCTGTGAAGGAGGCACTGGCTTTCAGGCCTAGTCTGCGGCTTGCCTGAGCTACATATTTCAAATGCTGCGTAGCCCATTCCGCACGTGCTTTTGGATTCTTACGAACCTCCGGCACAGCGAAGCCATCATACATTTCGTCGTAAACCGGGTGCGAAGCCACCAGCTGGCCGATGATATGTGAAGCAAGCTCAGTGATTTCGAGGCCCTTGTCGGCCAGCTTGCCTTTAAGCTCGTCAGCATAAGTCTGAGATTCAGCTGCTTGCTTCACGTCAATCACTCGAGGATCCCATGTAGGGAGTTGCAATCCTTTATAACCCAGGCCGGCCATGTAATCGGCGATGCTATCCAGTGAGTTGAACGGAGCTTCGTCGCCCAAAAACTGAGCAAGGAAAATTCCGGGTCCTTTTATTGTTTTCATATTTTTAATGTTGAATGACTGAATGACTGAATGATTGAATGACTGAATAAAAATGATGAATGAAGAGTTGATCGTGTCAGCGTGCGTTCTTTCGGGCCTTGGATAAAATCTTGATGAGTTCTTCTGCTTCGGTCATCAATGCGTTTAGTTTTTCAGACGGAAGAATACCAGCTTCTGACATAACCTCCATCCAGAACAGCGATTCATCCGCCTCCTCAACCGTAATGCTGATTTTAGAAAAGAATTCATTCTGACTCCTCGCCCGACACACTGCTCTATAATTGGCTCCAACAGATGAGGATGATCGTAGAAACTGCTTTCCAATAACCCGGGCTTCCTCCGTTGGTGGTAATGCTTTAAAAACTTTAATACTCCTCAATACAAATTGCTTAGTGCGAATTTGCAACTGAGAAACGAAGTCGTTTTTATCATCAGCCATAATTATAGTGTGTTACAAAGACAGCGCAGACGCCCTATTCAATCATTCAATCATTCAAAATTAAATCGTTACCCAAGCCTCCTTCTTATTACTTTCCAAAATCCTCTCACAAATCAACAGTTCACGATATCCGTCCGCAAACGTTGGGAAAGTCGGGTTTTCAGGTTGTTTCCCGGCGGCGATAGCGGCGTACACTTCCTTGAACATTTGTTTTGAAGTATCCGGGAAGCCTTCGTTGTGGCCGCCTGGGAAGGTGATGGTGGAGCGAACGTCTTCGTTTACGAGCGATGGATCGCGGAGTAGCACTTCGTTGGCCTTGTCGCGGTTACCGATCCACATTTCGTTCGGCGATTCGGAGCACCAGCTGAATGTCTTTTTAGAACCGGAGATTTCCAGCGACATGCGGTTTTTACGACCGGCCGAAACCTGCGAAACGGTGATTACCCCTTTGTTTCCATTGTCGAAACGGAGCAATACGTTCGCGTGATCTTCGGTACTGATAGGCACATCGGCGTAGTCTTCCGGTTGCAGCATTTTGCCCGAGTAAGTCTCAACGGCTTTCAAAGGCTTCTTGCGCGTTTTGTGTACGGTGTTGAAATCTGCCAGGACCGCTACGGTTTTCAGGCCGGTAATGTATTCCAGGATGTCCATTAAGTGGGAGCCGATATCCGCGATCGCACGTGAGTCTCCGGATTTGTCCGGTTCAAGGCGCCAGTTGTAATCGGTATTATAGAACAGCCAGTCTTGCAGGTACGAACCGATGAAGGAATAGATCTCGCCCAGTTCGCCTTTTTCGCGCATCGATTTCATCTGCCGCGCCAGCGGGTAGTAGCGCAGGTTGAAGTGGACCGCATTCACGAGGCCGGTTTTGGCGGCCAGTTCAACGAGCTCTTCGGCTTCTGCAAGGTCTTTCGCCAATGGTTTTTCACAAATCACGTGTTTGCCGGCGAGCAATGCAGCTTTCGACTGTGAGTAGTGCAAAAAGTTAGGTGTACAAATGTGGACAGCCTGAATGTCATCCTGCTTCAACAGTTCGTCGAACGTGTAGGAACGGGCAATGCCAAGTGCGTCTGCTTTTTCCTTGGCCAGTTCTGCGGTCACTTCGCAAAGTGCGGCAACTTCTACATTAGGAAGACGTCTCAGTGCTTCAATATGTGCGGGGCCAATGAAGCCTGTACCGACAACGCCAACTTTGATTTTGTTCATAAATGGGTATGGAATGATTGGTGAAAAACAGTCCGCTCTCGCGGGTTAGATTGAGATGTAGATTAATTAAGTTGAGTATTCCGGATCAGAAATCGGTCCATTTCGTCTCCGTCTTGTTCGAGGCAATGACGGCGTCGATGAACTTCATGCCCCTCAGACCATCCTGTGCAGTAGGGAAATCATAAACAGGATCGGCTTTTTTGCCTTCCCAGTAAGCCCTCAGGTGGATCGTAAAGTTGCGGTAGAGATTGGCAAAGGCTTCGAAATAGCCTTCGGGGTGGCCGGCCGGGATGCGGGTGTGCACCTGCGCGGCTTTGGAGAGGTTCCCCACACCCGTACGGATTATGCGGGTTCCCTGGTTGGTTTTATGGATCAGCGTGTTAGGCTCCATTTGCTTCCATTGCAAACCGCCTGTTTCACCGTAAACGCGGATATTGAGGTCGTTTTCCTCTCCGTTGGCGATCTGGCTGTTTTGCAGGATACCCTTTGCGCCATTGTTGAAGCGCAATAGGATATTGGCGTCATCATCCAGCAAACGGCCTTCCACAAATATTGTAAGGTCAGCGCAAATCTGGGTGATTTTGAGGCCGGTGATGTATTCGGCCAGGTTTTCGGCATGTGTACCAATGTCGCCCAGACCACCCGCGGCTCCCGAACGCTTTGGATCGGTGCGCCAGGCCGCCTGTTTGTTACCGGTCACTTCAACCAACGTAGCGAGCCAACCCTGCGGATATTCTACAATGACCTTTCTTACTTCTCCAATGGCACCTGAGGCGATCATCTGGCGGGCCTCCTTTACCATCGGGTATCCGGTATAGTTGTGTGTGAGGCAGAATACCAGGCCCGTTTTTTCAACCAGAGCCACGATTTCTTCTGCTTCTTCGGTATTGAGCGTGATAGGTTTATCGCATACGACATGGAAGCCATTTTCAAGCGCAAGCTTCGTGGGTGCTTTGTGCATGTGATTGGGTGTAACGATGGCAACAAAATCCATGCGTTCTCCTTCTGGCAGTTGCTTTTCTTTCAGGATCATCTCCTCAAAGTCGTTGTAAACCCTGTTTTCAGGGAGATGTAGCGCTTTTCCGGTTTCCTTAGATTTCGCAGGATCGGAGCTGAAAACCCCGCAAACCAGCTCAATTTCTCCATCCATGATCGCTGCACGGCGATGGACCCCACCAATAAATGCATCCAGGGAGCCGCCTACCATGCCCATTCTGATCTTTCTTGACATTCCAGTTGGTTTAAGATTTTGAAATAGATTATACAGATAAGAAAGAGCCGTGTAAAAGACTCTTACTTCCTACAAATATAAATTTAAGACATAAAAAACATTGCTAAGGAATAATGAAAAGCAGTAGAATTCCCCGGAGTTTGTTTTTTTTGTGAAAATCTTTGAATAAAAAGCAGTATCCCGAAGTCAATCATCTAATTCAAATAATCAAACCCATTACGTCACATGTCCCAATCAGTTAACAGCGGAAGGCTCTTCAATGCAAGTTGTTTTGCGCTCATAACCACTGCATTCTCATTCAGTATCCGTGCAGGGATTCTGCCCCAGCTGGGTACCGAGTTCAATCTCTCGGCCGAGCAACTGGGCTTTATCAACTCGATGTGGTTCTTCGGGTTTCCCCTCGCAATGATCATCGGCGGTCTCGTGTACCACACCATCGGCCCGAAAACTATTATGCAGGTGGCATTCGTATGCCATGCGATTGGTATTATCATGACAATTTATTCTGGCGGCTACACCGGCCTTCTGATTTCCACATTCCTTATCGGGGTTGGTAACGGCTGTACAGAGGCTGCTTGTAACCCAATGATCGCCGACTCCTACGAAGGACTGCAAATGAGCAAAATGCTCAACCGCTTCCACATGTGGTTCCCAGGCGGTATCGTAGTGGGTTCTCTGATTTCGAAATTCATGACGGATGCCAACCTGGGCTGGCAGGCGCAAATCTGGATTATCCTGATCCCGACATTCATTTACGCATTTCTTTTCTGGGGACAAGCATTTCCGAAACCACACGTTGCAGGTGTAACGTCGATCGGTGAGAACGTGAAAGCCATGTTCACACCGTTGTTCATCTTTATCTTCGTTTGTATGGCATTTACTGCTATCAGCGAGTTCGGTCCGCAGCAGTGGACAGGCTTGATCATGAGCAAGAGTGGCGCAAGCCCGATGCTGATCCTTGCATTGGTAACCGGTCTGATGGCTATCGCTCGTTTCTTCGCTCACCCGATTGTGGCCGCAATTGGCCAGACCGGTATTCTCTGGGGCTCGTCGATCCTGGCAGCAGCCGGTATTTACCTGTTCAGCACAGTGACTGGTCCTGCTGCCTATGCAGCGGCGGTGATCTTTGCGATGGGTGTTGCGTTGTTCTGGCCTACGATGATCGGTTTCGTGGCACAAAACGTGCCTTTGAGCGGTGCATTGGGGATGTCGATCGTCGGTGGTATCGGAATGTTCTCAACGGCTATCTGGCAGCCTGTAATCGGTAAATGGCTGGATGATGCCAAAGCCGAGAAACTGGCAGCCGGCCTTACAGGTGATGAAATGGAATTGGCCGCCGGGCAGGCGACGCTGAGCACGATGGTGATGTTCCCTGCGTTGCTTATCGTTGCATTCGGTATCCTGTATTTCTGGATGAAAGGACGTAAAACAGTGACTGCTTCTTCTGCGGCAGTTCACTGATAATCCGATATCATAATGCAAAAAGGGCGCTGATGAGGCGCCCTTTTTCATTATGAAGTATTTCGAACGGATCATTTTAGCTTCACGATCGTCACCCCGGCGCCTCCGCGGTCCGCATGCTCGTCGTGCATGCCCGCTACCTGCTTATACCCGCGCAGATGGTTGCGCACGAGTGTACGGAGGATACCGTCGCCCTTGCCGTGCACAATGCGCAGTTCGTCGTAGCCCAGCATAATCGCATTGTCCATAAACTGGTCCACCATTCCCAGCGCTTCCTCGCCACGCTTGCCGCGCATATCGAGGTTGAAACTGAAATTGAGCAGCCGCTCGTTCATATCCACGCCTTTGGATGTTGTTTTCAAACCTTTTTCACCAGTCGCCGCACGGTATGTCTTTCGCGAGACTTTTTCAAGGCGATTAAGCTTTACATTCGATTTCAGGTCGCCAATGCGGATTTCTGCATCTTTGCCTTTCAGCGATATCACTTCACCAATGGCAGTCTGCCCGCTGATGCGCACGTAGCTGCCCGGCGTAATGTCGCCACCTTCCGGCTCGTACTCCTCTTCGGCAGGCTGCGTTTCGGTTACTTCGGCCAGAGTGAGGTTTTTCTTGCCAAAGTTCTCGAGGTTAGTCCTGACCGTTTTGGTCTTTTCTTTCTCGGCCTTGTTTTCCTTAATTTCTCGAATGGTATTCTCAATCAGTTGATTAGCATCCGAAAGCAGGTTCTTGGCTTTTTGCTTGGCTTCATTGACAATCTTCTTCTCGTTGTTGTCGAGCTTTTCTTTCAGAGTAGTGTAATCGGCCAATTGCTTCGCCAGCTTGCGCTCTTTGATGCCGATCTCGATATTCTTTTCCGCGAAAACGCGCCGTTCGATATCGAGCTCTTTCAACAGTTTTTCAAAATTCACCTGCTGCGTTCCCAGCTTCTCCTTCGCACGGGCGACCACCGCTTTCGGTAACCCGATTTTGGATGCGATTTCAAATGCAAATGAACTGCCGGGGCGACCGATTTCCAGCTGATACAGCGGTTCCAGATGCTCGCCATCAAAGCGCATCGCACCATTGACCAGCCCGTCGGTCTTGTCAGCCAGTACTTTCAAATTGGTATAATGGGTATTGATCATCCCGAATGCACCCGACTGGGTCAGGTTTTCGAGAATGGCCTCCGCAATCGCGCCGCCGAGGCCCGGCTCTGTTCCCGTACCGAATTCGTCGATCAGAAACAAGGTCCTTTTGTTGGCCATCGAAAGGAAATGGCGCATGTTGGTTAAGTGCGAGCTGTAAGTACTCAGGTCATTTTCCAGTGACTGCTCATCACCAATATCGATGAAGATATTCTGGAAAAAGCCCATGGAAGAGCCTTCCTGCATCGGCACGAGCAAGCCGCACTGGAACATATACTGAATCACGCCAACGGTTTTCAATGCTACGGATTTACCACCGGCATTTGGCCCCGAGACGATCAGGATACGTTGCTTTTCACGTAATTCGATATTCAGGGGGACGACTTTCTTGCCTTGTTTCCGAAAAGACAAATGCAGCAACGGATGCCGCGCCTCCCGCCAGTCGATAAATTGCCGGTTTTCAAACGGCGGGTTAATGGCGCCCATTTCACCTGCCAGGCGAGCTTTCGCACGGAGGAAATCCATGAGCCCCAGGAAGCCGTAAGCCTTTTGAAGGTCGGGTACAAATGGCCGGATATAGGCTGTCAGTTCAAGCAGGATGCGATTGATCTCTCGACGCTCTTCGTATTCGAGTTCGCGGATCTCATTATTGGATTCAAAAATGTCCGTCGGTTCGATGAAAACGGTCTGGCCCGTCGCGGATTCGTCGTGGATAAATCCGCGCAGTTTTCGCTTGTGCTCGGCGGCGACAGGAATTACCATGCGGCCGTTCCGGACGGTCAGCGACACGTCGTCGCCTATCCAGCCATTGCTTTTGGCCGATTTCAGGATCGTATCCAGCTTTTTACGAATGCCCGATTGCTCCGAAATCAACCGCTTGCGAATGCGCGAGAGCTCGGTCGATGCGGAATCACGGATTTGTCCGCGGTCATCGATAATGCGGTCGATAGCGTCGGTAACGGCCTTTTCGACCCTGATCGTTTTGGCATATTCTCCCAAAATCGGGAATGCGTCGGGCTCCTGGCTTTCGAAAAAGCGAAGGCAGAGACGGATCGTCAGCAACGAAACTTTCAAATCAGAAAACTCGGGCTGCGTCAGGAGCATGCCTTCGATGGAAGCCTTTTTTAAGTAAGGCGTGGCGTCGATATAATTCTGGGAAGGGAAGTTCTCGCCCAGTTCTAGTATGCGCAGCATTTCGGCGGTCTGGCTCACGAGCTTTTCGACCATGCCGAAGTTTTCAGAAAACCGGATCTTTTCGACAAACCCCTGTCCCAAAGAGCTGATGCATAGCTCCTTTAAACGTTCCCTAAGCTTGTCGAATCCCAGTTTTTGTTCTAATGTATTGGGGTAAAGCATTTTTTAATGGCTATGGGCTGTCAGCAATCGGCCGTCAGCTTAGTATTTGAGGTAAATATTGTATTTAATGTAAATTTTGAACTCCCGTTGCCGACAGCCGACTGCTGTTCTAAAACACATTTCGGATCTCCTCTTTCAAAACCTTCAAAGCGTGCGTCGATGGTTGAATTTCCTGCTCGATTACGTGGGAGAAGATTTTTTTAGCGAGGTCGGACGCCGGGGCTTCCGCACTGACCTCGGCTGCGGCCTGGTTCACAACCGCCACAGTCTCATTCATAGCATTCACGATCTGTTCCCAGGCGTGGGTGCTGATGTAGAGCTGTTGCGCCACATTGTGGTTATATTCCTCCCTGATCTCATGCAGTATGATCTGTTGCAGTTCCAGCGCGCTCGTTGCCGAAGGAGCCAGTCTTAACAACAGGTTATTGGGAGAAATACGTTCCAGAAACAGGCACATGCGCTCGTAAGCCTGTAAGCGAAGGGGTAATGTGATCCCGATATTTTTGCTGCGTATATCCCAGCGCTGTTTTTCGAAAATCTTGTTGGCGACGGTCGTGATGGTGAGGTACATGCCGAAAGTAACGACGGCGCCCAGTATCAAAACTGTCAGTATCAGGTAATATTCCATGTGTGAAGTTGTAATTTTATGCCAAAATGAGGCACAAAATTAAAGGATTAGCCGCACTTGGCAGATATTTATTTCAAAACGCGAATGGAACGGCGGTAGTTTGCGTTAAGTGGTTTATCGCAATTAAGAATAAAGAGCAGGAATGAATAACCCGATTCAATTGACCGAAAAGGCACAGCTTGAAATCAGATCGACATTGGAAGCCAACAAAATTCCGGATACCTACGGGCTCAGGGTGGGGTTGAGAGGGGGTGCGTGCAGCGGATCCTTTCTGCTTGGGTTCGACACCGCCACAGAGCATGACCAGACATACCTCATCGAAGGAATTAAGGTACTGATAGACAAGCGCCATTTAATGTACGTAATCGGCGTGTCGGTTGACTTTGAAGAGGGTGCGAACGGCAGCGGTTATACGGTTTCTGCCGCAGAAAAAATCAAATAAGTATTTCGATCAATCCTCAATGGTTACATGTTTCCAGTTCTCTCCCGAGCGTATGCGGTTGAGCTGGGTATGCGTAATCCCGAACTGCTTCGCAATCATTTTCAGGCGGTTGTTGTCGTTCTTCAGGAGTTTTTTGATAATCCGTACCTTACTTTCCGTGAGCTTGTAATTCTTCGTACGGCGGGGGATTACCCGGTTGATGAATGCAGGGTTTTCACGGTTATGATCGATCATTTCCGCCTTTGTAACCCATTTCAAGTTTTCGTAGTGATTATTCTGTTTATCAAAATCCAGGTGAATCACGAAGTTATGGTCGGCATCCGGCCTGTCGGCAAAATGCTCGGCTACAAGCTTGTGCACATAGCGGTTAATGGTTTTTCCACCTGCAACGCGGATATTGAGCGACCTGTAACCCTGGATGACGGACCCTTTGATCACGGCGCCTTCTTTCGGGTTGTTCTGGAAACTCTTCAGTCTGCCATAGTTGGATACCTCATAATGAGGAGCATTCTCGATCTCGTCGAATATAATTTTTGCCCACTTTTCATTCCAGAAGCTCCGGCTTACATTTGATTCATTCATTTTGATAAAAGATATTATTAGGTTCTATGGTCGTACAGTTGGTATTCACGGTACCGCCCCGTTCGAGAACGCGGGAACGATCTTTTGGTGTTTCAAAGTGTGTGAGGGCGCCGGTCGGTACCGCGGTAATCAATGTCACTACGGCTAACGCCGCATTTGGCTCCCTAATTTTATTAAATTGATTTTTACATGAAACGTACACTCATTATTGGAGCGACTCCCAATCCGTCCAGATACGCTTACCTGGCGGCACAAAAACTCAGGCACTATGGTCATCCGATCTTACTCATCGGACGCAGGAAAGGTTTTGCATTAGGAGAAGAAATCAACACAGACAAAACTGACTGGAAAGACGTAGATACCGTCACTTTGTATATCAATCCGAGCCACCAACCTGAATACTACGATTATATCGTTTCTCTAAATCCTAAACGCGTTATCTTCAACCCTGGTACAGAGAATTCTGAATTTAAGGATATTTTAATCGATAAAAATATCATACCAATAGAGGGGTGCACATTGGTAATGCTGTCGACCGGACAATTCTAGTCCGGCACCTTACCACCTGATCAGTGCCGACGCCCACGTAAATCCGCTTCCGAATGCAGCGAGGCAGATCAGGTTCCCTTCCTGTATTTTTCCAGCCTCCCAGGCCTCCGCTAATGCGATCGGAATGGAGGCGGCTGTTGTGTTTCCGAAACGTTGTAAGTTATTGATAACCTGTGATTCATCCAGGCCAAGTTGCTGGCGTACATAGTCACTGATCCGCAGATTTGCCTGGTGCGGAACGAGCAGGTCAATGTCGCTGGCGGAAAACCCATTGGCCTCCAAAGCTTCCTGGATTACCTCGCCAAACCGGACGATCGCATGCTTGAAAACCGCATTGCCATTCATATACACGTTGTGGCCACCCGCTTCGATCACCTCCTGGCTCACCGGACGCCCTTGGCGGCTGCTACCGGGATCTTTTACATAGAGCTCCTCCGCAAAGCGGCCGTCGGCGTGCAGGTGTGTAGATAATATACAATGTTGTGGATCGTCCGTTGCGGAAACTACCGCAGCACCGGCGCCATCGCCAAAAATAACGGCGGTGTTGCGTCCGGCTGTGCTCTTGTCGATCCACGATGATTGTATTTCCGAACCAACCACCAACGCCGTTTTATACATCCCCGATTTGATGAACTGATCGGCAATCGAAAGCGCATACACAAAACCCGAGCATTGCTCGCGGATGTCAATCACCGGCTTGCCGTCCATTCCCAGTTCGCGCTGCATCAGAAATGCCGAACCCGGGAAAAAATAGTCGGGGGTAATCGTTGCGTACACGATTACATCGATGTCATCAGGCGTAAGTCCGGCCCTTTCCAACGCCTGCCGCGATGCTGCGGCAGCCATGCTGTAATTGGTATCCTTCCCATATTCGAAATAGCGGCGTTCCTGAATCCCGGTACGCTCGCGGATCCATTCATCGGAAGTTTCCATCCATTGGGTGAGGTCGTCGTTGGTGATAATATTTTCTGGGACGTAGAAGCCTAAGCCTGTAATGCGGGAGAATGCCATGCTATTGTGGACGGTTCAAAACTGCTGAGGGTTATAAAAGCAGGAAAGAACGGTTTTTAATTCTAAAATGATAATTATAAGCAACATACGTCGCCGGAAAGATTACAAAAATGCAACAAAAAGTCCTGGTTACCAATTCAAATACGCTTTTTCCTGACGTTGTCGGCGATGGAAAGAAGTACGTACACGATCAGTATTGCAGGAACGGCGAGGAATTTGAGGGTAGTAAGCAAAAGGACCGTGATACCGATCAGAAAGAAGCGGGATTCATTCCCCTTCCAACCGAAATTCTTGAATTTGAGCGCGATCAGGGGAAGCTCCATGATCAGTGCATAGGACATTAGGGCGCTTAAAATCAACAGATTGGTCGTGTTAATGATGATCTCCTTCCAGAATGCGCTCTCCGTATGAACGATAAGCGGGAGGGAAGCGATGAGCATGGCATTCGCGGGAGTAGGCACGCCTATGAACGAATCGGACTGCCGCGGGTCGTTGTTGAACTTCGCCAGCCGGATAGCCGAGAAAATCGCGATGACAAATGCCGCATAGGCTTTCCAGATCCCGAACAAATCGGGAATGCTTTGCATCAGCAATTGATACATGATGATCGAAGGCAGCAAGCCGAAAGTAACCATGTCTGCCAGGGAATCGAGGTCGCGACCGATGGGGGAGGTGACTTTGAGTAAACGGGCGATGAAGCCGTCCAAAAAATCGAATATCAATGCGACGCCAATGAGCAGGCAGGAAAGGATCAGGTTATTGTGGAATGCTTCTACCACGCCAATGCAGCCACAAAGCAGGTTTCCGCAGGTAAGGGCATTGGGGATGTTGCGACGGATCATAATGCACTATTTGAAGAACGGGTTATTTCTTTTCTCAAAACCAATGGTGGTAGGTTCCATATGGCCGGCATAAACCGTGTAATCGTCCGGCAGGGTGAACATTTGTTCCCGGATGCTTTTCAGCAATGTGCCGTGGTCGCCGCCGGGGAGGTCGGTACGGCCTATGCTCATCCGGAACAGCACATCGCCGCCAATCACGAATTTATCCGCGTCACTTACAAATGCCACATGCCCGGGCGCGTGGCCGGGTACGAATATAATTTTCAGCGAGGCATTGCCAAATTCGACCGTTTCGCCTTCTTTGATGAAGTTATCTATCTCCGGTTCTTCAAATGCCGAAAAGCCATAATTGGAAGCGTAAGTTTTAACCGCCTTCAAAAGTGGCTCGTCCAGCTTGTGCAAGGCGAAGGGAATGCCATATTTCCGTTTGAGTGCGGCCACACCGAGAACATGGTCGATATGCGCATGTGTGTTCACGATCTGCACGGGTTTCAGGCCGTGTTCCTCAATATAGGCGGCGAGCTCGTTCACTTCCGACCGGTCGTAGCAGCCGGGATCGATGATGATAGCCTCGCCTGTTTCGTCGTGAAGAAGATAAGTATTTTCAGAAAACGGATTGAAAACAAATGTTTGTACCTGAACCATTCCGGTAGGGATATGTGGGTTAATGAATGGGCGCGAATTTACAAAACACTTTACAGTTCTTTGAACCGGGCGATAATGCGGTCAAAGTAAAACACCGTCGTATCCTTGTAATCAGAATCGGTTCCGGCATAAAACCATAGCTCTCCACTGTTGTTGGCGGTCACGGTAACCGGCTGTCCGTTATTGGAATACCTTACCAGCGTATGATAACGGGAATCGGGATTGGTACTGGCAATGCTCCCATTCAGCAGTACGTCCTTGCCCGGTTGCTGCACGGTGCCCTTGTCCAGGTTAAATGTGTATGTACCCGAAACCAGCTTCGTTAACGGCTCTATTGTGGATACCCCCGCTTTGAATACCACTTTGTCGACAACAGCAGTTGCACTGTATCTCGTCGCCAGATCGACTTGAAGTTCCATTGCATAGGACTTGTTTGGCGTAAAGCCGCTTACCCGCTTTTTGAGGTAACTGAACATATTGCCTTTTGAATATCTCGACAAAATCCGGAAACCGTATTGGGTCGTATCGAGGCCACGGGGTAACAGTGCCGTAGCCGAGCCCGTATCCAACTGGCTGGAATCGGCGGTTGCCGCGTACCCGGCAAATTCGGCCATCCAGCCGTTCTTTCCTTTCCCTCCCGTCTGGAAGTTGGAATCGACTGTAATACTTGCATCGAGACTGTCTTCATTACAGCTCCACAGGCCTGCTGTTGCCAGAACCGCTATCAGAATGTATTTTTTCAAAGTAAATGTCGGTTTACAACAAGAACGAAAGATAGGCGAATATCTTTACCTATAAATCCTATCCGATCAGGAAAATTGCAGGGATTTTGTGCAGATCGGGCTTTTGCGTTTTCCATTTTCTGACCGGCATCGTCCTGATCAGCTCGTCGGGAGCGGTTACATTGGCTGCGATGCACAATGCCAGATCGGGCGAGCAAGCTTCTATAACTGCTTCCAGCAACTGGTTATTACGGAACGGCGTTTCCATGAATATCTGCGTTTGCTGGTATTGCCGTGCATTTCTTTCGAGGTTTTGCAATGCTTTTTTGCGTTGTGCTTTATCGATCGGCAAATAGCCGTGAAATGCGAACGACTGCCCGCTCATTCCCGAAGCCATCAGTGCCAGCAGAATCGACGATGGGCCCACCAGCGGCACCACGCGGATTTTCAGCTCATGCGCAATGCGTACGGCTACCGCGCCCGGGTCGGCGACACCGGGGCAACCCGCTTCGGACAGGACACCGGCACTTTTCGAAAGGTTTCGAAGCGAAGCAATTGTCTCCGCCTCGGGCGTATCCTTATTCAGTTCTATAAATGTCAGCTCGTCGATGACCCTGCCGAGTTTAAGGCTGCTGATGAAGCGCCTGGCGGTGCGGACGTTCTCCACAAAGAAAACATCCAGGTGCTGTACGGCATCTTTGATCTGCGGGGAAAGCACGTCGTTTTGAGTCCCTTCCGCCAATATGGTAGGGATTAAGTACAGGGAAATCCCGGAATCATTCATAGGGGCTGCATTTTTTCATTTCTTTCCAACCAAAAGGCCGGAATGTGAATCTACTGAGTAAATAAAATTATTTAATAAGTATGAAAAGACTACTATACATACCACTGGTCCTGGTGTGGTTATTGTCTTGCAAAAAAGAGCGTGACGGAGACCTTTCACCCGCTTTCGCTTTCACATCCGTGTCGGGTATCTGGCACTCTGTTGAGGTTGAGAGATCTTCACTGGATAATAAGAATACCTGGGAGCCGATTGAAGCCGCCAAGTCCGACTCATTAATTTTTCGTGGCGACGGCGTGGTGCTGAATGCGAATGGGACACCCCGCTGCTGCGCACCTGCCACAATGATCATCAATGGCACGCTGCTCGATGTTAAACCGCAAATTGCGTTGCCCAACAACCCACAATGCGAATTACTGAACTGCATTACATGTCCGACCTGGGAAATATCGCTGAGCGACGACCAGCTTATTATAGGTACCTGCAACTCACCGAGGATGAAATACGTCAGGTAGCTTTATTCAAAAATTCGAGCAGGGTGCTGACAAATGCTTTCGGCTGCTCGGCCTGCACCCAGTGTCCTGCTCCCTCGATCGTTTTCAGCTGTGCATTAGGAAATAAGTCGAGAATCCCTTCCAGATCTTCATCCAATACATAATTTGAATTGGCTCCCCGCATGAACAGCGCCGGGGTCTCTACCGGTTCGTCGGATTTGATCTGTGCCCCAACATTGGCCATATCGGTTGTGAGCAATGGCAGGTTGAAGCGCCATGCAAAGCCACCTTCTTCGTTTCTGTACAGGTTTTTCAATAAAAACTGCCGCACACTGAGCAATGGCTCATATTCGCTGAGGACCTCGTCGGCCTGGTTACGGCTTTCGATCTGATCCAGTGGGATTGCATTCAGCCCTTTCAGGATTTTGGTATGATGGATCGGGTAGGCTTTGGGACCGATATCGACCACTATGAGCGCGTCAAAGGTGCCGGGGTAGGTTACCGCATATTCCATGACCGTTTTTCCGCCCATCGAATGTCCGATCAGGATAGGTGATTCGATATGCTGCTGTTCGAGAAATTCTTTCAAGTCGGCGGCTAATGTCGAAAAGTTGAGCGGGGCTTCGTGCGGGGAGCGTCCGTGGTTGCGTTGGTCGACCAGGTAAACGCGATAGCCGTGTTCCGAAATAGTTTTCCCGATCGTGAGCCAATTGTCCAGAAAACCGAAAACACCGTGGAGGATGATCAGGGGCTTGCCTGTTTCACCTATTTGTTTGAAATTGAGTTGCATAATGTTATTGAAATGTGCCCTTGCTGATGACCGCCGACATGGTTCATTGTCTATGGTCAGCGGTCCATGGTCGGTCGTCGGCGGTCAGCCGTCGACGCTGATAACAGCGCAAAGGTTGTAAGGATTTCTGGTAAGGAAAAAAAACTGCCTTGCTGAAATTTAACAATTTGTTAAACACCGGTTACCTCGTGGTATAATCATTGCTGCCTGATAGATAAAAAATCTTTTTTTCTCCCTCAAATCCGCCCTTCAAAAGCCGTTGGCCCTTCTCGCAATTTGTTAACGATTTGATAAAACAGAAAATATTGAAGTATTGGTGTACGAATCTGCATTATTTCAATAGATCAGCTAGTTATGAGCACTAGTATTGTATTTTAGTAGGATTTAGTCTTTTGTTTGTGATTGTAAAAAGCTATTATTTTGCAACAATTATTCATCCTCCTTGAATGAATCCGCTAGTATTCTTACAAACCAAATCACCAAATTTATGAACGGGAAAAGTTTACTCTTCCGGGCGGTGTGCCTCGCGGTTACCGCATTTCTATTCTCTCTATTCGGACCGGCGGCGCAAGCCCAGGTTACTTCATCAGCCATTACGGGACGTGTTGCCGACGGCAAAGGCGAGGTGCTTCCGGGCGCCACAGTCGTAGCGATCCACGTGCCCTCGGGAACAAAATACGGCTCGGTTACCAACGAGCAAGGGCTTTACACCATCCCGGCCGTGCGCGTAGGTGGTCCGTACAAAGTGACGGTATCTTTCGTAGGCTTCAATGAGCAGTCACAGGAGAATATTTTCGCTAACCTCGGTACCGCTGCAAACGTCAACTTCGAACTGAAAGACGGTTCGACCGACCTTGCGGAGGTGATCGTTACCGGCGCAGGAAGCGATATTTTCAGCTCCGACCGCACCGGTGCGGCCACCACTTTCAACAAAGGCCTCATTACCAGCCTTCCTACGCTTGGCCGTACACTGAACGACATTACCAAATACAATGCGTACAGCAACGGCCGCTCTTTCGGCGGGCAGGATAGCCGTTACAACAACTTCACGATCGACGGTTCCGTGTTCAACAACGGTTTCGGTCTGGGTAACGAAGCACAGGCCGGTGGTCGTACCGGTTCTACGGCGATCTCCCTGGATGCGATCGAAGAGGTACAGATCAACATCGCTCCTTATGATGTGCGTCAATCGGGCTTTGCAGGTGCCGGCATCAATGCGGTAACGCGCTCAGGTACCAACGAATTCTCAGGTTCTGTTTTTCACTTCTTTAAAAACAAAAGCCTGGCAGGAAAGAAAATCGACGGAAGCGATTTCAAGGTGGCTGAATTCAATGAAAAAACAACCGGTTTTCGCCTGGGCGGTCCGATCATCAAGAACAAATTGTTCTTCTTTGTAAATGGTGAGTTTGTTAAACGTTCAAGCCCTGCTTTGGACTTCGTGCTTAACCGCGGCGAGTCGGGATCAGGCGGCAACGTGTCACGCACGACGCTCGCGGATATGCAGGATCTTTCCTCGTTCATGAAGGAAAAGTTCGGTTATGACGTCGGCGCTCTGGATGGTTTCAACAACGAGAACACCAGCAAGAAATTCCTCGGCCGTATCGACTACAACATCAGCGACAAGCACAAGCTGACCTTGCGTTACTCGCACCACGATTCGGATTCGGACGTACTGATCAGCCAGAGCAACAGCTCCAATACAGCAGGTTTTGGTAACCGTACCAACTCGCTTTCAGCAATTTCTCCGCAAAATACCGGCTACATCATCCAGGACAACACCCGTTCATTCGTAGCGGAATTGAACTCGAACTTCGGCGGTAAATTCGCTAACAACCTGATCGGTACTTTCAACAAACAGATCGAAGACCGTAAATACAAAGCGCCGATCTTCCCTACGATCGAAATCCAGAAAGACGGATCGACTTACACCACCATCGGCTCCGATCCATTTACACCTAACAACCGCCTGGATTACGCGACTTTCAACATTACCGATAACCTGACTTACTTTGCAGGAAAGCATACGGTAACTGTCGGTGCGGCATACGAGCACTTCAAGTCGAACAACCTGTTCTTCCCGACTTCCAATGGTGTTTGGGTATTCAAATCGATCCAGGATTTCAAGAATGCCGCTAATGCATACCTGGCTAACAAAGACCTGACAACCGCTCCTGATACCGTGGTACGTTTCAACTACCGCTACTCATTGCTTCCGGGCGGTGCTGCTCCATGGCAGACATTCAAAACGCAGACTTTCAGCTTGTACGCGCAGGACGAATTCCAGGCAACGCCTAATTTCAAGCTGACTGTGGGCCTTCGTGCAGACCTTATCAACATGCCGAATACTTCCAAGCAATATTACAACCCTGTTGTAGATACGATTGCTTTCAGATCACCGGATGGGGCGCGCTACAATGTGAATACAGGTAATGTTCCAAAATCACGTGTGTATCTGTCGCCACGTGTAGGTTTCAACTGGGATGTGAAAGGGGACCGCACCACACAGGTTCGTGGTGGAACGGGTCTGTTCCTTTCCCGTATTCCTTATGTGTTGATCTCCAATCAATTGGGTAACAACGGTGTGAACTCGGCTACTATCGCTGGAAATAATACGACGTCGTATCCTTTCACGCTCGACCCATCGCGTTACAACCCGACATCCACAACGCCGCTGCGTGGCTACCAGGTGAATGCCTCGGATGAAGATCTTAAATTCCCGCAGATCTGGAAAAGCAATATCGGTATTGACCAGCAACTTGGCTGGGGCGTAGTTGCGACTGTGGAAGGTATTTTTAACAAAAACTACAATTCACTTCGCTATATCGATGTGAACCTGAAAGCCCCTACAACGCAGTTTAGCGGTGCTGACACCCGTGATCGTTTCCCGGCTTCGGGTCTCTCGGGTTCGGCTGCAACAGCGGCACGTATGATTTCCGGCCAGGTTTCGAACGTTTACGTTTTGACCAACACCAACAAAGGCTACTCTTATTCACTCACCGGTAAGCTGGAAAAAGCAGCAACAAATGGTTTCGGAGGAATGGTAGGTTATACTTACGGTATGGCTAAGGATATCGCTTCGGTTTCTTCTACTGTGGAAGGCAACGTTCCGGGCGTGAATGGTCTGAACTACCTTGACCTGGCTTATTCAGGTAACGACGTTCGTCACCGTTTCGTAGGTTATGTTTCTTATCGTAAAGAGTATGGTGGCAAATTCGGTGGAGCTACAATGGTAACATTGGGTGGCGTATCTTCCAGCGGTACCAAAATCTCTTACATCAGTTCGACAGATATGAACGGCGACGGTCAGAACAACGACCTGATTTTTGTTCCAAAGCAGGCAAGCGACATTACTTTCCAGACGCTCACAACCACTGCAAACGGCAAAACCTACACTTTCTCGCCAGAGCAACAAGCTGAGGCATTCCAGAAGTACATCGACAACCACCCTTATTTGTCAGAAAGAAAAGGTAAATACGCGGAGCGTAACGGAGGTGCTTATCCCTGGCTGACTCGTTTCGATGTAACCGTCGAGCAGGATTTCTACGTGAAAGTGGGCAAGAAAGACAAAAAGAATATCATTCGTCTTCGTGCCGATATCTTCAACGTAGGTAACATGATCAACGATAAATGGGGTGTAGCCAACCAGGTAACTGCTTCTTCGAACAGCACACAATCCAACCCGCTCAACTTCGCAAGCGTAAACGCGCAGGGTGTTCCTACCTACCGCATGGGGACGCAGGTTGTGAACGGAGAGACGGTACTGGTACGCGACGCATTCGTGAAGTCAAGAACGATCAACGACGTATGGCAAGCACAAATCGGTATCCGTTATATCTTTAACTAAGAGATAGCAAGCCCCTGATAACAAAACGAGCCCGCAGCAATGCGGGCTCGTTTTGTTATCAGGGAACGTCAGTCGAAGCGCTTTGGAAGACGGTTAGTACATCTTGCTGTACGGCCTGTCTTAGACCGCCGGGCTGCCCCGTGCACTCAGACTGACATTTTTCTTTCTTCCCTCCTCCCTTTCCTCCCTTTTCTCCTTCTAATCCTTTTTATAAAAAATACTCTGCACGAAAATCGGATTATCGGTGCAAATAATATCCGGACCGCCGGAGTCCCGGATTTTTTGGTACAATGGCCGCGACTCCGTGGCTTGAAGCGTGTCGATGTTGCCGTTGGTGCCGAGCGAAGATGCGACGTTCAGATCGCGGATGCGCTGGTAAAATGACCCGTCCTGCAATTCGCGTGGCGTCAGCGCGACAAGCTGCTCGAAAGGCAAACCCGATTGCTCGATCGTATCGATGTGTTCCTGGCTGTTGAAACCGACTGCCAGCATGAGCTGCGGTGCGAGCTTGTGCGCCAGCTGAGCTTCTTTTATCGAATAGCAGATCAATACCGATTTGTAAAGATTACCCGTCCCTTGCAGCATTTTAATGGTTTGTACTATGCCTGTTTCAGGCTTTTTGTCGACGATTAGCACGAGATTTTTGCCAGCCGACCAGTTCAGTACTTCCTGGAATGTGGGTATGGGGTGTTCCGTCATGGAACCATAGGGATCTTTTAACCTCAGTTTGCTGATTTCTTTCCACTTTTTTCTGCTCAACAACCCCTTGCCATTGGTTTTTAACGCAAGGTCGTCGTCGTGAGAGATCACGAGCAGGCTGTCGGCGGTGGCGCGGACGTCGATTTCCAGCAGTACGCAGGGAACTTTTGAGTAGGTCCGCTCGAATGTAGCCATGCTGTTTCCGGGGAAGCCGTCTTCGGTACCGCCCTGATGTGCCATGATCAACGGCGTGGTGCGCTTGCCTGGTTTCAGGTAACTTTTCAGCGCTTCGGCGTCTTTGAACCGGCAGTCGCCGGTTTGGGCCTGGGCAGTGTGTGAGAGGGCAGCGAGCAGCAGTGCTGCAAATAGCTGCCTTGTCTGGTTTTTCATTATGATGTTACATTGTTTGATTCAGTGTGAAGTGGCCCATGCCTGGACGAGTCACGAATGACCGTTCCATTGATAGCCGGGTCGGTAATCGACGAGTCGCCGCCTTTTTCGGCATTCAAAATTGATTCCACACCTGCGCGATAGCCTTCGATGATCAGCCGGGAAATATCTTCCGAGTTGAAATGCTGCAAATCGAGAAAGAGCGGCGTCGAAGGCCTTACCACGGTCAGTTTCATTGGCTTGCCCCGCAGGTTCGAGCGGTCTACATACGACTCGGCCCATTGGATATTGTTGTTCACGATCTGGTTCACGGTAATATCGCGCACGCGCTCGATCAATGTGATCAGATTGCGCGGGTTGATGCCTTCCGGCTGGTAGAGCAGGGGAGAATGGCAGCCGATCAGGACTATTTCCGTCGCCCCGTCCTCGATCGCCTCGCGTATGGGCGCTACCTCGCGCAAGCCGCCGTCGAGGTAGAGCTGGTCATTGATTTCGATAGCAGGCATCAGCATCGGGATCGACGAGCTGGCATATACGAAATCCACATAATGCGGTTCCCGTGTGGAGACATATTTCATTTCCCCGGTTTCAATGTTCACAGCGCCCGCTTTGACTTTAATGGGCGTTTCACGGAGGTAGTCGTCGTTGAGATGCTTGCGGATGAGCTGGTGGAGCGGCGACGGGTCTACGATACCGTCAAAGCGGCTCATTAATGTATTCATTCCCAGCATTACCCGTGAGCGGAGCGTAGAAATATCCTGCGGCTGGGTGATATTCTTGATCCAGAACTCCAGAAGCTTACGACCTGCCAGCGGCCAGTCTATCTTGTTGTTTTCGGCCATTTGCTTGCCGGTTTCGTTGGCCAGGAACGTGGCGTTCAGTGAGCCTACCGAAATCCCGTACACCATTTCGGGTTCAAAGCCGTTTTCCAGGATTGCCTGGATGACACCTACCTGAAATGCTCCCTTCATGGATCCTCCACCGAGAACGAGTGCTTTCATATCGATCGGTTTACGTGGTTTAGTTTGTACTTCGGCCTCCGGCCACCGGCTTTTACGTGTTTTCGGGGCCTTTGCCTTTGTTCAATTCTAAACATTTTCGATTTAAAATTGATATAAACAGAAGATTTTATTCCAAATTTGAAGATCAGAGTTCAGAGGGTTAAACGAACATATTCACAAACTCATGCCCCTGTTCGCGTCCTTTTATTATCAGGAGGGACCTTTAAGCCCTCGCACATCAATATGACCCTTTCAATAAAGGATATCCAGGCTCCTATTGCGGATGAGATGAAAGCTTTCGAGCAGAAGTTTCGCCAGTTTATGAAAAGCGAAGTAATGCTTTTGGACCAGATCATGAACTACATCGTGAGGCGGAAAGGCAAACAGCTGCGTCCGATGTTCGTATTTCTGTCCGCAGGGGTTTGTGGCGATATCTCCGAATCGACCTATCGCGGTGGCGCGATGATCGAGCTACTGCATACCGCCACCCTCGTGCACGACGATGTGGTGGACGATTCCAATTACCGCCGCGGCTTTTTCTCTGTGAATGCATTGTGGAAGAACAAGATCGCGGTACTTGTCGGCGACTACCTGCTTTCACGCGGGTTGCTGCTTTCGGTCGATCACGAGGAATTCAAAATACTGAAAATTGTTTCTACGGCAGTCCGTGAGCTAAGTGAAGGTGAGCTTTTGCAAATTGAAAAAGCCCGCAGGCTGGATATTAATGAAGAAGTTTACTACGAAATCATCCGTCAGAAAACCGCCTCTCTCATCGCCTCGTGCTGTGCGGCAGGTGCCAGTTCGGTAGGAGCGGTGCAGGAAGTCGTGGACAGGATGCATGCATTCGGCGAGAAGGTAGGAATGGCATTCCAGATCAAGGACGACCTTTTTGACTACGGCGAGGACGAGATCGGCAAGCCGCTCGGTATCGATATCAAGGAAAAGAAGATGACGCTCCCGCTCATATACGCGCTCAATCACGCGCCCTGGCTCGAAAAACGCCGCATTATCAATATCATCCGCAACGAAAGCCACAAACCCAACAAAGTAAGCGAAGTGATCGCATTCGTGAAAGAATCGGGCGGGCTGCGTTACGCGCAGGAGGTAATGGAAAGGTATGTAAAGGAAGCACTCGCATTACTGAACGAATTCGCCGATTCCCCGCACAGGCGGTCGCTGGAACAATTGGTACAATATACGATCGAGCGGAGTAAGTAGTGAATTTTGAATGACTGAATGATTGAATGATTGAATGATTGAATGATTGAATGATTGAATGATTGAATGGGTGAATGGGTGAATCGCGTAGCGATGTAATATTGGTAGAAAAGAGCAGGCAAGATGTTTTTAAAATCCCGTGAGGGATGTAACAACGGTAATGACGTGGCGGAAGCATTGTTGTTACATGCCCAAAGGCATTCCGACAAGCGGTGTCGTTATGGTTGGCTACCAATGTTGTATGCCTGACGGCATTTCCGATTGTTCAAAAACACTTCCGATAGAAAATATATAAGTAAGTATAATAATATAACTAGCCTTTTAGTTATGTTTGCGTACTCACTTAATGGTTTCTGTCATGAAAATATTCCTCACTATTTTCCTTCTTGCCGTTGGCCTAGGGCTCTCGGCGCAGCCTGTGGTATTCAGCCGCAAAGACGCCAATGCAAAGCAGCTCTGGCATAAACTCGACGAGGATTACAAACGCCCCGATGGTACGCTGTTCGAAACACCGTACAGTCTTCAAAAGGCCTTTCAGGATATTTACGAGGAGATTCTCGACGAGGAGAAATTAAAGGACCTTACTTTTTGGAATACCCTTTACCTTAACACTGATGGGAAGATCGACTATCTCGTGTTCGAGGTGAGCAATATGAATTTCCGGATCCTGGATCGTGAACAGGTTAATCCTGCCCTCGCGGATTCGGTTTCTGCGATCATTAAATCCCGAATTGCACCTCACCTTACCCGCATCGTTATGCGCAGGACCGCCGGAAGCAAAGCCATTATTACGGAATTTGTAAGCTTTCATCCGAAAATACCCAAAGAGCCGCGGGCAAAAAAGGATAGCGTGGTGAATGGAATGGAGGACGCACTCGCGACTAAGGATACTTTGAAAGTCAAGTCGTTGGGATTGAACCAGAGCCTGCTCACGGCGGTACCCGAGGTGGTGTATCGCTTTCCCAATCTCGAACAGTTGTTTTTGGTGGATAACGATATTGAAGCCATCGACCTGGATATGTCGCGGTTGCCGAAGCTCCGCCATCTTGATCTGAGCAAGAATGTGCTGCGTGAAAACGGAATCGCCATTAGTAAAAACAAATCACTCCAACTGCTCAACCTGCAAAAGAACCTGATCCGGGACATTCCCCGGGCCGTCAGGAATTGCAAAGGACTAGAAACATTGTGGCTGGGGAACAACCGGCTGACAGGCCTGAGAAATGCCAGTTTCAGTAAATTGAAAAGTGTGAAGGACCTTAATTTTTACAAAGGTGAAGTGGCAGCACTACCTCGGGGAATCGGTAAAATGCGCCGGTTGGAAGTCCTGGACTTGTATTATAATAAACTCGAAGCCCTGCCGAAATCGATCACGAGGCTGAAACGCCTGACGCATTTGGCCGTTTCCCACAACCAGCTCAATGCATTGCCCAAGCGCATCGACAAACTCAAACGTGTTCACACGCTTTTCGCGCATCATAACCATTTGAGCAAGTTGCCCGAACGCATCACGCGTATGAAGGAACTTCGAATTGTAGACCTTGGCTATAACTGGTTGACCACCTTCCCATCTCAACTCGTCGCATTTACCAACCTGCAAGAGCTGGATTTGTCAGGCAATAACTTCCCCGAGTTTCCAATGCAGCTTCTGCAGATCCGCAAGCTCGATAAGCTGCATTTACGCGGCAATCCGTTTTTGGGACAGGATGCCGAACGTAAATACAGCGAGCAGTTGAGCCAGCTCAAAAGCAGGAATATCGAGGTGTTTTATTAAAGATTCCACCAGTAGGTGAATTTCAGGACAATCGCGCGGTTTTTAACCTTGAAGTTTTCAGGCAGATAGTTGTCTGTGTAAACAATAAAAAGGTCGGAAGCGGGCTTGTAGCGCCATTGCAGACGGGCATTCAGGTTGATATTGTCGGCCTGGTTGTTGTACTGCATGAAAGTCGTGAAAAACAGGCTGTTGGTAAACGTCACGTCGACGCGCGGGCCTACGAGCCAGAGCTGCGTACGTTTCCAGGGCTCGGGCAGACGGATATCGTTGTAGTTACCGGCCATTGTAATGGCAACGTAAGGCTGCACGCGGTAGCCGATCTCAGCTTTCAGGTTGTTGCGCTTGCCGTTTTGGTAATAACCTCCCAAAATACCGGACGCAAGGTAAGTCAGGCGGTTTTGAGGGCCGGATACGATATCGAAACCAACGGCTTTCCAGTTGTGCTCCGTGCCGGTCGCCAGGGTGACGCCGCCCAGGTTGGTAGGATCGAAGGGGCGCAGCAGGCGCACATAGTTGCTCGACCCCCACACTGCCACCGTAGCGCGGTTGATAAAGTTGAGGTTATACGACAAAATGAACTCCCGGTCGCTCGGATCGAATTTTTTGTCCCAGTAAATATTACTCACGAGTTTCGGCCCGTGGCTGATGATTTTGGCGTGTTTTATAAAAAACAGATAGGCGAGGTTCGGGCTGATCTTATAGTAACCCATCCGCACGGCATTGGGAACATAACCTACTTCTGCATTGTAATTCTTCCCTACATATTCATGCTGCCATTGCCACGAGAAGTTCGCTTTGGTGAATTTCAGGTCGGCGGCGTGTGTGAAATCGTCGGAGGATTTACCGGGGGTGAAGGATTTCAGGAACATTACTTTCCCCGTCCACAGGTTTTTGGCACTCGCCAGGTTGAATTCGGCCCCAATGTTCCGGTTGTAGCGGTTCGTGGCCGCATGCCTTTCCAGCGTGTAATTGGTAGCATCTTTATTGACAAATATGAACCGTACATTGGAGCGTGCCAACAGTTGCCGCTGCAATGCGAACACGGCGTAGTTGTTGTGCGGCGTGAGGGTGTCGTTGGCGCCGGTTTGTACATCCAGCACACCGATACGCCAGTTTTTGTTGATCTTCCCGCTCATTCGCGCGCCAAACTGGATCGGTACGCCCAAACCAATGCGCCGGGAGAAAAAGGGCCGGATGGTAGCGTACCCGAAGTTGGCGAAAAGATCGGCGTTTTCGAGAAAGAACTGCCGGCGTTCCGGGAAGAAGAGCTCGAAGCGGTCGAGATTGGTCTGCTGCACGTCCACATCCACCTGCGAGAAATCCGGATTGACGGTCAAATCGAGGTTCAGTGAAGGGGTTAGCCCTATTTTTACATCGCCTCCAATGGTGGGTTTGTATTTGGTGGGAAGGTCTTTCTGGTGGTCCTTCGTCATGCGCATGGCCGCATAAGGGATTACGGAAATGTTCGGTCCCGGATTGGGTGGCGGAACATCCCACACGAGCACGCCCGTGTAGGCGAGCGAAGCGGACGGAAACTGGCGCGGTACGGGCGCCCACGATGATTTTTCAGAAATGGTCAGGTCCTGACGGCTGAAATTGATACCCCAGCGTGTAATTCCCGGTTTGTAGCGGATACTTTTAAAAGGAATGGCTGCTTCCCAAACCCATTTGTCGTCCTCGTTTTTAACGGAACTGACCCATTTGTTGTCCCAACTGAGATCGACGGTACCGCCGTCGCCCTGCTGCCCGTCCCACGGTGCCCCTGCCGCATTGGCACCGAAAGAAAAACCGTTGGTTTTGTCATCGAAAGTGTCCATGAAAAGCAGGAAGTTGTCATTCTTTCCGAATGCAAAATCCCTTTTCAGTGATTCGACGATCAGCGAGCCTTTGACGGGCTTGTGGTTGACAACCAGGATGTAAAGGTTGTGCTTGTCATAGCAAAGTTTCACGTCCGTGAGCGCCCTGGAAAAGCTTGTATCCATCGGCGTGATCATAAAAAAATCGTTCGCCGTTTCCGCAGCCGACCACGCGGGATCGTCGGCTACGCCATCGATTTTAACCGGTGAAGCGGCTGAATGGATGTGATACTGGTAGTTTTCGTTCGGTTTCTGGGCAATGCTTTGGAAAATGGTGAAACAGAAAATGAAAGGGGTTAGGATAAAGGTACGTAGCACTTGGTTCAAGGGGTGTTTAGGAATATAAAAGGTTCAGGGATAATCAGTTTCTGAACCAGCGGGCATCTGCATAGAATGTCCCGAATGGTACCAGCGAAGAAGCGAACGATAAAGCTGACTTTTTGAACGACCAGCTTTTTTCTATTGCGACCTGGATGAGCAGGAGCACAAAAAGGACAAACAATACACCGTGCGCCATGCCCACAATGCGCACGGCCTGCGGAAGTCCGGCAAAATATTTCAGGGGCATTGCGATGCCCAGCAATACGAGAAAGGAAATGCCTTCGAGAAATGCAATGATACGCAGGCGGCCCAATGCCGATTTGATCAGTTCGGATACCATAGAGAATCAGAATAGGAAAAACACATTTTACCGGCAAAGATACACATCAAGCTCCTTGAAATGCAGGAAGTTCGAAAAAGCTTTTGCCCGGAAATATTACATTTTAGTTATATGTAACCGAAGGTTTAAATTAATTCTGCGAAAATGAATATTGTAGAAATTTTATTTGGAATAATATATGTTTAAAGAATGAATATTGCATATTTGGCAAATGTTACACCTCATTACAATCTTATGAAACTGATCTGTCAAACCTGGCTTTTCGTGTTACTCTCCTGTTATTGTTATGCGCAGGGCCTAAAAGTAACCGGGAAGGTTACCGATGAAAAAGGGGACGCGCTGATGGGCGCTTCCGTTATGGAAAAAGGTACCGGCAACGGTACGATCACCGACGAGAACGGAGCTTACAGCTTTACCGTAGGCTATAACAATGCCACGCTCGTGGTGACTTATGTGGGCTATAACAAGCTGGAAAGAGCGTTGAATGGTGCCGCAAGCCTGGATTTTGCGCTTTCGGATGCCACTGTGCTGAACCAGGTTACCGTGGTAGGCTCGCGGAACCTTAACCGCTCGTCGACGGACACTCCCGCGCCGGTGGATGTGATCGATATCCGCGAAGTAACCACCAAGCAGGGCCAGCTCGATGTGAACCAGCTTTTGCAGTTCGCTGCACCTTCTTTTAATTCCAACCGCCAGACCGGTTCAGACGGCGCCGATCACGTGGACCCGGCTTCGCTGCGCGGGCTGGGGCCCGACCAGACGCTGGTGCTGATCAACGGCAAGCGGCGACATCAATCAGCATTGGTTAACTTGTTCGGCTCGAGAGGGAGGGGCAATACAGGTACCGACCTGAATGCGATCCCCGCCGCAGCAATAGAGCGTATCGAAATCCTGCGCGACGGTGCCGCAGCGCAATATGGCTCGGATGCCATAGCGGGCGTGATCAACATCGTTCTGAAGGAAAGTACCGACCAACTGACGGTGAATGCGAATGCGGGGATGTTCAAGGCCAAATACCGCTTTGACGACAAAAAATTCGATGGTCTGAATTACAATATCAATGCCAATTACGGCTTGAAAATCGCGAAAAAGGGATTCCTTAACGTGACCGCCGATTACAATTCCCGAGACCATACCAATCGTGCGAACACGGTGGCCAGCGAGTCGGACCTCGCGCGCCGCCAGTACGGCGATCCGGAAATACGCAACGCAGCCATTTATTACAACGCGAAAATACCGGTAGGCAGCAATTTTCAGTTTTACAGCTTCGGAGGTCTCAACGAGCGTAGCGGCGACGCTTACGCCTGGACGCGCTTCGCGGACGATGATCGTAACATTCCCTCCGTTTATCCCAATGGGTTCGACCCGATCATTACGAGTAAAATCAAGGACCGTTCCGTCGCTGCGGGTATCCGCGGGGTTTGGAAATCGTGGGACATTGATTTGAGCAACACCTATGGTTTCAACAAATTTCATTTCGGCGTTAAAAACTCACTTAACAGGTCGCTGGGTGAGCGTTCGCAGACCTCGTTTGACGCGGGGGGCTTTCAGCTAGGGCAAAATGTTATTAATTTGAACATCAGCCGTTTTTACAAAAGGATAATGCAAGGGCTTAACGTGGCGTTCGGCGGGGAGTTCAGGACGGAGCGTTACAAGATATTCGCCGGTGAAGAAGCTTCCTACCGTAACTATGACCCTGCGTTCGCAGGTGGTTCGCAAGGTTTTCCGGGTTATAGCCCGGCCGACGCGACAAACCGTACCCGCTCGAATGTAGGTGCGTACGTCGATCTCGAAGCGGATGTTACCAAAAAATTCCTGATCGACGTCGCCGGTCGTTTTGAGCGGTACAGCGATTTTGGAAGTACATTGAACGGTAAAATCGGATTGCGGTACAAAATAACCGATGCATTGGCTTTGCGCGGTTCGGTAAGCACCGGTTTCCGGGCCCCTTCGCTCGCTCAGAAGTACTTCAACTCGACATTCACCAACTTCGTGAACGGTCAGCCGGTGGAAGTGCTGCTTGCCAACAACAACAGTGCGGTCACGAAAGCATTAGGCATTCCGCAACTGAAACAGGAAACTTCACAGAATGCGAGCCTGGGCATTACCTTCACGCCGCTCTCGGGACTTTCTGTTACGGTGGATGGCTATTATGTAAAAGTGAAGGACCGCGTGGTACTGACCGGACAGTTCAGCGATGACGACGAGGATATAGGTGATTTACTGAAAGCCCTGCGGGTAGGGAAGGCGCAGTTCTTTACGAATGCACTTGAATATACTACTACCAAAGGGCTGGATATTATCGTGGCACATTCCGCCCCGCTGGGCGTCGGGAGGTTGAGCACGACAGTGGCTGCGAATTTCAACTGGATGGAACTCGGCCCGGTGAATACCGTTCCCAAACTGGCCGGGAAGGAGGATATTTACTTCGACGAGCGCGAGCGCCGGTTTGTTCTCGCGTCGGCTCCGCCTTCCAAGATCAACCTTACTTTCGATTACTCGGTGAGCAAATTCAGCGCTATGTTGCGGTTTATCCGTTTCGGGGAAGTCAAGCTGGCGAATTGGGACTATATGATTGATACATACAGCCCCAAAATCCAGACGGACCTTACTTTGAACTACAAATTCACGAAGAATATCTCCTTATCTATCGGCGGGAGCAATATCCTGAATGTTTATCCGGACATGTCGCTGCCTGCATTGACGGAGTCGGGCGGTGCCTGGGACCCGGTGCAGATGGGTAGCAACGGCGCCTTCTTCTTTACACGGCTTGGTTTGCGGTTTTAAACGGAAATAGTTTCAGCAGCAGCCATTTCGCCGGTGACGACCGCGCCTTCCATGAAACCCTGCCAGTCGGCGAGGTGCTCACCGGCGAAAGAGGTCTGCAAAAAGGACTTTTGCAATGCGGGGCGCGTGGTAAACCATTGGTTGAGGCCATACATCGCGTAGGCGCCCTGCGAGATTTTATCGGTACCCCAATAGTAATTTGCCTGCGATTCGATCAGCTTTTTAGCTTTTGGAAAATAGGGATTGAGTGTCTGGCCGAGCATTACTTTCCGCCATTCGTCGTTCTGGGCGGCGATGAGTTCGGCTTTCTCGCCAATGGTGTAGGAAATCAGAACGCCTTTTTGCGACGGCTGGTTTTTGGTTGCGTGGTAAAAGTAGTGCGGGGTCTGGTCGGTGATGAGGTCGAAGCTCTCATCTTTCCAAAACCGTTTTTTGAACAGGATCGCATTCTTGTTGATGCGGGCATATTGCAGCTCGTTAATGGCCTGTAATTTTTCCGCCGGTAGCCCCGGCTCCCATTGTATATTCTTCATCGCGAACGTCGGAATGGCGCAGATCAGCTTGTCGGCTTCGAAAGTCTTGCCATTTTCGCAGGTAACTTTCACAGAACCCTTCTGCTCGATGCGTTTGACGGCGTGGCCGGTCAGGATGTTGTCGTTTCCGATACTTTCCGCAAATTTCTTCGCCAGCATTGCATTACCACCCTGCATTTTCAGGTCCATTTCATTCTTTTCGCTGCTCTCTGCGAATGTTGCCAGTGCGATGAACGCGGAGGTGTGCCGGATGCTTTCGCCGAAATCGGTGCTGTCGAGGAGCTCCCGCAAGACGAGGTCTTTGCCTTCGCAGCCGTTGTTGACCAGGTATCGCCACCAGTCGATGCTGTCGAGTTCCACTTTCTGCTTCTCGTCGAGTTTTTTATAGCCTTCCAGCAGCGCTTTCATTTTGGGTTTCCAGTTATCCGAGAAATCCCAGGCATTGGCTTTGGTATATTGGTTCCGGTAAATAAGGTGTGTATCAAACTGATTATTCAGCAAAGGGATTTTGAACTGATCGCACAACGCGCGTACCCGCTCGTGGGAGTTGCCCACCCATTCGGCACCGAGTTCTACGACCAGGTTTTCCTTCGGATCGATGGTATGGGAAAATACACGCCCGCCTATGCGGTTGCGAGATTCGAGGACGGTTACTGCCACGTTCTTCTGTTTGAGGGCATGGGCAGCGGCCAGCCCGGCAAAACCGGCACCGATCACGATCACGCGGGTTTGCTTGCCTACATAAATATTTCCAAAAGAGCGGGTTGAAATGGCTGCGGCGCCTGCGAGCAGGGCCGATTGGCGGAGGAAATCGCGCCGGGAGGTTTGTTGCGGCTTGTCCATAATGTAATGAGGTCGATTGAGTTCCTCAAAACTACCTGCCTATATACGCAACTCAAATAAACCTTTAGTGAGAGGCGGTTTTACTTATTTTCTGGTATAAAAAGAAAACCGGCCCGGCTATGAATGAGCCGGGCCGGTTTGTAATGTATTTTAAATGAATTGTTTACGCTGTCTGAACTTTCGGCGCCGGTTTGACCTTGGGCTCGGTCTGTGCGCTTTCTTTGTTACGCATTTTTACAAAATCCCTGAAACGTCGGATGGTAGCCATCACAAAACCGATCACGAGCACGAAGGTCCCCAGCCAGAGGATATTGATCAACGGCTTTTCGGTCGCTTTCATGACGATGAAGTCGCGCTGCGTTGTATTCACGCCAAATGTAAACTGGCCTGTCTGCGGGTTGATTTCGTTGAATTGAATGCGCATACCTAGCTCATTGCTCACCTCCGGCTTGCGTGCTACCATTCGGTCGCGGATCACAAAGGACGGGGTTACTACAAATTCCTTGTCTTTGTCCAGCACGCGGATGATCGCTTTTACAGCCGCATCTCCCTGGCTTAGTTTAATGCCTTCCACTTCTTCGGTACGCACTACATTATCAAGAATGGCCACGTAGTCGTTTACGAAGAATGTATCGCGCAGGTTAACGGTAAAGCTTTCAGTCTGGCTCCAGACGGGCTCGGCTGTCGGGTTGGTCACCATCGAAACGTAGGTGTACAAATCCTTATCGACCTTGCGCTGGATATCCGGCGAAGAAACGATACCACCCATACGCGGGTTGATTTGCACGCGCGGGAACAGGGTGAATATTTTACCCGACGGCTCGCGGTATTCGATTTCGTAATAGAAGTTTTCGGGGAAAATTTCGAGGGTATCGCCCTTTTTATTGTACTTCTTCCCGTCGAGCTCAATGTCGCGCAATGCAACGGCATGGAAATCGCCTTCTACGATATCGACCCAGCTCTTCGGTATGTAACCCGGAATGTGGCGAGGCTCTACGCGCACGTCGCGCCACGTGAGCATGTAATCGCCCATCTTTTCCGGCTTGTTGAGCCACAGGGTAATGTTTTCTTTATTCTCCTTGTTGTCGTTGGCCGTGAATTCCTCGCTGCGAGAGATCATCAGGCCGGAGTTGTTAATCGACACCACTTTGGTATAGGCAGACGAGAACAGGATACCGATCAGCATGAGCGCCACACCGATGTGCGTGATCGCGCCGCCTGAGAGGTTATAGTTACCCCGGATAATGTTCAGCAGGATATTTCCATTGGCTACCACGGCAAAAATTGAAGTCGTGAGCAATGCGATGTATTGAATGTCGCGAATCTGCTTGAACGTGATCACGGCAGCGCTGATCAGCAATGCAACCAACAGTGGATTGTACAGCGCCTGCAACTTGCCTTTTCCGGTTTTTTTCCACCAGAAATACTGGCCTACGCCGGTGAGAACGATGATCAATGCAAAGAACCAGAGCTGGAACTTATTGTAATGCGCAACCTGATCGGCAGGCAGTGCCATGTTCAGCACGGTACCGAATGCTTCGGCGATTTTGTTATAAACCGGAATGGAAGTGGTAGCGATGATCTGGAAGCCCGAAAGGCAAAGCAGCGTTGCGCCGATGAAAATCCAGAATTCCTGCGAATAGGTCGATACTTCTTCTTCGTCGCTCGGTAGCGATTTCCAGCGGTAAACCAGCAAGCCGATCGACACGATCATGAATGTGAACAGGTAAATCAGCAACTGACCGGAAAGGCCAAGGTCGGTGAACGAGTGAACCGAAGCATTGCCCAGCACACCGCTGCGGGTCATGAATGTCGAGTAAAGGACCAGAATGAAGGTCGCGATCGTGAGAATGAACGATGTTTTCAATGCGGTTGCATTCCTTCTCGCGATGATCATCACGTGTACTGCCGCCACGAGCACGATCCAGGGCACAATGGATGAGTTTTCAACAGGGTCCCAGTTCCAGTAGCTCCCGAAGTTGAGCGTTTCATAGGCCCAGTAAGCGCCCATCAGAATACCTACACCCAATACCAATGCCGAGAACAACGACCAAGGCAATGCGGGACGGATCCATTCGTGAATCCGCTTGGTCCAGAGACCCGCAATCGCAAACGAGAACGGAATGAGCGTGCTCGCGAAGCCGAGGAACAGGGTAGGAGGGTGGATTACCATCCAGTAGTTCTGCAGCAATGGGTTGAGACCGTTACCGTCTTTAGGAATAAAATTCGGGTCCATTTTGTAGACCGGCAGGTCGGGCATTACCTCTTTCAGCAAAAGGAAAGGCGTTGAACCGATTTTGAGATCGAGGCCGGGAATTACCACACCGAGGATCATCGACGTAAGGAATGCCTGTACCAATGCGAAAACGGTCATTACCGGTGCTTCCCACGAGCGGTTGGTGAAGATCAATGTCGCACCAAGCACGACGTTCCAGAAGATCCAGAGCAGAAAGCTGCCCTCCTGATCTTGCCAGAAGCTGGAAATGGTGTAGCCGGTCGGCAGTGAAAGCGACGAGTTTTTCCAGGCATAATGGTATTCGAAATAATGATTACCGATGATCCAGTAGAGCGAGAACACGACGCCGATCACGGCTGCGAGATGCACCCAGAAAACGCCGCGCGCAAACTTTTTCCAACTCTGCGTCTCTTCCACCGTACCTCCCGCGATACCCGCTTTAAAATAAGCGAATGTCGCCAGAATGGCCGATACAAATGCGACTATAACCAGCAGGTGCCCTGCACTTCCGATCGTACTGTGAATCATGATTGTTTGGCAGTATGTTCCGTAGTTTCCATTTTACCGTTCTCGTATTTCGACGGGCATTTCATGAGGATCTTTTCGGCTGAAAATGAGCCATCCCGCATTTTACCCACCACTACGACTTGCTCGGATTTGTCAAAATCCTGCGGTTTGGTGTTTTTATAGACCACCTTTTGTTCCACATTGTTGTTGTCAACCAATGTGAAAACGAACAGGTTGGGGTCGATTTCGGGCCGGTATTCCATTTCCAGAATCTGGCCCGCGGCGTCTTTTTTCAGTTTACCCACCACGTGAATGCTCTCATTGTCGCCATCCGCCGCCATTTCCTTGGCTTTGGTAAAATCGACGTAAGTACTTGCATCACCGGCAGTTGAAACGATAATACCAATTGCAACCGCGATGATCACCAATCCGAATATCTGTATCTTTTTCATAGGGCTTACTTGATATTGAGGTCTTTTTCAATCTTTTTCAACTTGGAGTCGATGCGGAAAAGGTTGACTGCCAATCCTGCGAAAACAACGGCTACTACCGCTACCACGACCCAGATTTTACCGTCGGCGCGGAGCTTGTCGGCCATCGCAACGGACGTGTCGCCTTCCTGCGCGAACGCGCTGCCGCAAAAGGCCAGCAAGGTCAGGAGGATGAGGGAAATTCTTTTCATTGTATATATGAATGGACTAAACCTTAACGAAATTTTACTTTGAAACGTTTGTAAATGGCCCAAATCAGGCCAGAATGCTCACAATTCGCCCTATTCGATCAATGCTTCCTCGCGTACGCGGTTGATTTGCTTGATGCGGATACGAAGCTCGGCGATCCAGAGTCCCAGCAGGATATAACCGATCACAGCCGGGTAAAAGACCTTTCTGATGTTGTTGTCAAAATCATAAGACCCGAATGTACTATTGCCGCCGCTGCCCGGGTGTAACGAGTCGGTGAGGCGGGGCAGGATATAGATGATCGGGATGAAAACAGCGAATGCGAAAATGTTGTAAACCGAAGAAATCCGTGCACGGCGCTGCTCGTCCTCGAAGGAGCTTCTGAGCAGCAAATAGGCCAGGTAAATAAGGATGCCGACGGCCGCACCATTCAGTTTCGGGTCGTTCGGCCAGGGATCTCCCCAGGTGTAATTGGCCCATACTGAGCCTGTCAGGCAGCCGAGTATACCAAAGAAAATAGCGGCTTTCGCCACTTCACTGGCAATGTCGTCGTCTTTGATATTTCCCTTCATCAGATAGCGAACTGAAAATACCATTGATAATAACAGCAATGTGGTCATGGCAAGCCAGAGCGCCACGTGGAAGTAAGTATTGCGGATACTTTCATTGATAATGGCCAGGCGTGGAACGGGACCGATAAACCCCATGATGATCACGTAGAAGATGATCACGATACAGAGGATTTTCCACCAGATCTTTCTCATTTTAAGCTAATACTTTAAAAGTTGTGCCCTGTAACCTGCTGTTTTTCAGCTTCTCCATAAATATGGAAAAAGCAGGTAAGAGAGCGTAATTACTATCAGATCGATCGATAATAGTGTGGTGATTTCATCGGTGCTGACCGACCAGTCGAGACCATCCAGCGCATTTTTGGCCAAACGAATGGTCATCAGGAGCATCGGCAGAATAATCGGGAAACTGAGCACGGCCATGAGCGTGGCGCTGTTGTCGGCCTTGGACGCAATGCCCGCGATGAGTGTGAGAACGGAAGCAAAACCTATGGAAGCCAGTAAGATACAGATCGAAAAAAGGCCGTTATCCTGTATCGGATTGCCCATTACAAATGCATAGAATATAAATCCAAGGCCTGATAACACCGACATTACCAGTGAGTTATAGATGATCTTGGAAATAATAATGGCCTGAGGGCTGCACAGGTTGTAATAATAGAGCAACCGCCCGTGACGTTCCTGCGAAAAACTTTTGGCAATGGCGTTCACCGCTGTGAAGAGCAGAATAATCCAGAACAATGTGTTCCAGACGATCGGGGTGAGTTGGTTGCGGCGAAGATTAAAACTCAGGTAGCAGACAAACACCGTACTGACCACGTAAAGCAACATCCCGCTCAGGGCGTATTTCTGACGCCATTCGAGTGTTACTTCTTTCCAGATCAGGGTTTTAATCTCGTTCAAGGTGATATGGTGTCGGCTGGCGGGCAGGCGCCTTTCAGCTTTCGATTTACTTGTTGATTGTAACCAGTGTCACTTTTTCCCGGCTTCGGTACTTCGTTTCACGCTGCAAAAGTACGACACAAAGCCGGAGGGAAATAATAAAACGGTCAGGATTTTGAATGATTTGACGACCGGTAGGCACATTAGGCAAAGTAAAGTTTGATTTACCGTCTGAGAGTGCTTTATTTGTACTTTAAATAAAATGAATCTAAATAAGGAACGTATGTCGGCTCGTACCGTTTCCCACCTCAAAAAGGGTGAAAAGGGCATAATCAAATCATTTACAGACCGCGCAATGTCGCTGAAACTGCTCGAAATGGGCTGTTTGCCAGGCTGCGAGGTACGGCTGGATGCGATTGCGCCCTTCGGTGACCCGATCTGCATCAACGTTGGCGGCCATTACAGCCTGTCGTTGCGTTTGAACGAAGCCGCAGTGATTGAATTAGAGTAAAGATTGCGTTCCGCATACAGCCTCTCCATTGAAACAGGGAAATATTAAAGCTGCGCTGGTAGGTAACCCGAATGCCGGCAAGTCTACGCTATTTAATGCACTCACCGGAATGCGCCAGAAAACGGGGAACTTTCCGGGTGTGACGGTCGAGAAAAAATCAGGGACATTCCGCATTGCCGGTGCCGACGGGCGCGACGATTCGCAAGTGACATTGGTGGATTTGCCGGGTACATATAGTATTTATCCCAAATCACGGGATGAGGTCGTGGTTATGGACATTCTTGCCAATCCCAAACACCCCGATTTCCCGGACGTGGTCGTGATTGTGGCCGACGCGTCCAATTTGCAACGAAACCTGCTGCTTTTTACCGAGATCAGCGACCTGGGTATTCCCTCGGTGCTGGCTTTAAACATGCTCGACGTCGCCGAAAGCATGAGCCTGACCGTCAATGCGGTGCAACTGGCTATGCAACTCAATGTGCCGGTCGTGCGCATTAATGCGCGTACGGGGGAGGGTATAAAGAGCTTGAAAGAGGCGGTGAAGCAAATCGCTGAGCGTACCGAAAAACCTGCATTGCAATATTTCTACGAGCCTAAGGAAAATGAGATAGGACTGATCAACGAGGTGAAGGAAATTCACCATCTTGATAATGACTATGTAGCATTACAATATGTTTGTCAGCATGATAATTTCTCCTTTCTCGAACAGCCGGTAAGAGCCAAGCTCGACGCGCTGATCGAGAAATATGGTTTTGACGAAAACAACTTCCTCGCCAACGAAACCGTTGCCCGGTACGAGAAGATCAAGCCGATCGTTTTCAGGGCCGTCAAGTCGGAAGGTGCCATCGAGCAGCCCTACTGGACCCGCAAGCTGGACAGCGTCCTGCTGCACCGCGTTTGGGGCTACGTTACCTTTGCGATCGTGCTGTTAATCGTCTTCCAGGCTATATTTGCCTGGGCTTCGTACCCTATGGATATGATAGACGCGGGCACTGCCGCCGCGATCGAATGGGTGAAAGGCTCCATGCCGCAAGGTGTCTTAAACGACCTGCTCACCGACGGTATCATGGCCGGTATTGGTGGTATTATCATTTTTATCCCGCAAATCGCGATCCTTTTTGGGTTAGTCGCCATTCTGGAAGAATCGGGTTACATGGCCCGGGTAATGGTGATCATGGACAAGCTCATGCGCCGTTTCGGGCTGAATGGCCGCAGCGTGGTACCGCTCATTTCCGGTGTAGCCTGCGCAGTACCGGCTATTATGACCACCCGTAGCATCAGTAGCCGCTACGAGCGTTTGCTTACCATTCTGGTAACGCCGTTAATGAGTTGCTCCGCACGTTTGCCGATTTACGCCATACTCATTGCCGTAGTAGTACCGGAAACGAAAGTATTGGGCATATTCAACGTGCAGGGATTGGTACTTTTCGGTCTTTACCTGCTCGGACTGCTCGGCGCATTAGGCTCAGCCTGGCTGTTGTCTTTGTTTATTCCAAGAAAGGAGCCGAGCTATTTTATGCTTGAAATGCCTTCATATAAGTTGCCGCGCTGGGGACATGTCGGGTTTACGATGTACGAAAGTGTCAAATCCTTTGTACTCGAAGCTGGTAAAGTGATTATGGCTATTTCCATTATCCTTTGGGTATTGGCATCTTATGGCCCGGGCAATAGCATGGATGTGGCCGAACAGCAGGTTGTTACTTCCATGAACGCGGCGCCGCAAGAGGAAATTGACGCAGCAGTAGCGTCCGCAAGATTGGAAAGCTCCTATGCAGGTCAGTTTGGCCGCTTTATCGAGCCGGTGATCAAACCGATTGGCTACGACTGGAAGATCGGCATCGCATTGCTCGCTTCATTTGCCGCGCGGGAAGTATTCGTTGGGACAATGGCGACTATTTACAGCATCAGCGGGGATACGGAGGATGTTCTCACCGTAAAACAGAGGCTCATTCAGGAAAAGAACCCTGAAACCGGCGGACAAATGTTCACGCCGGCCGTTTGCTATTCATTATTGATATTCTATGTATTCGCGATGATGTGTATGAGTACCATCGCCGTGGTCTACCGCGAAACACACGGCTGGAAATGGCCCATGATCCAGCTCGCCTACCTCACCGCGCTGGCTTATGTTTCGGCGTTTGTGGTTTATCAGGTTTTGAGTTAATCAAGCGAGCGAGTTACCAACCCAGGTGCTCAACGACATCTGAGGCGATCAGTGCCGTTTGTCCGCGTGCCTCTGCGGCGCGGTCTCCGGCGAGGCCGTGTTGATAAACGCCTAATATTGCAGCGTCGGTCGGGTCGTATTTCTGGGCCAGTAGGCTGGTGATAATGCCGGTAAGCACATCGCCGGTGCCGCCGGTTGCCATGCCCGGGTTGCCTGTCGAGTTGAAATGAACTTCTCCATTGGGCAAAACAACGGCGGTGTTAGCGCCTTTTAAACAGATAATAGCTTTGTATTTGGCAGCAAATGCGCGCGCCTTTTCCAGTCGCTCGTATTCATTGCTGCTCTCTCCCGCTAGCCGCTGAAATTCTTTTGGATGCGGCGTAAGGATAGTATTTGCCGGTAGCTTGTAAAGTAAATGAGGGTTGGCCGAAAGGATATTCAAAGCATCCGCATCGATTATAAGAGGTATTTTGACCGATTCCAGTACTTTTTCCAATACTTCCGCTGTTGCCGCATCCTGTCCGATGCCCGGCCCCATGCCGATAGCCGTCGCCGACGTGAGATCCGGGGCCTTGCTAATGTATTTCTCCGATTCATCGACGGTCGCCATCGCTTCGGGAACCGATATTTGCGCGATCTCATACCCGCATGCGGGCACGTGCATCGTGAGCAGGCCCACACCCGAGCGAAGGCAGGCTTTTCCCGATAGAACCGCAGCGCCCATCTTCCCGTAGCTTCCGGCGATGATCACCGCGTGCCCGTAGGTGCCTTTGTGCGAGAATTTTTGCCGGGGTTTAATGCGTTTTTCAGCGGATAGCTTGTCAGTAAAATAGAATGACGTGGCTGTTTCGGAAATATATCGTTCACTCAAACCAATGTCCACCACATGCCATTCTCCCACATATTCCGCATTTTGAGGAAGCAGGAAAGCTAGTTTCGGTAGCTGGAAAGTGACGGTGAATCTGGGTTTGATGATAATGTCAGAAGGATTATTCGGCTTGTCCGTATAAAGGCCGCTTGCAATGTCGACCGAGACGAGCTTGCACGACAGCGTATTTAAGTGTGTTATGACCCGACTCAGTAGACCATCCACCGGTCGCGACAGACCAGTGCCGAGTAATGCATCGATGCAGACGACCTGTTTGGGCAATTGTGGAAGATCGTTTTCGGAATGAATGTAGCGCGCTGTCAGGTGGTTCCCCAGCCTTGACAGGTTCTGGCGGAAGTCGTCGGTGGCGTTCAAAGTATATTCGACGATGAATACCTGCACGTCGTAGCCGCAACCGCTTAGAATGCGGGCGATAGCGAGGCCGTCGCCTCCGTTATTTCCTTTGCCACAAAAAACAGCGATGGGGCGGGTATTTACATATTGATTACAAAACCAGCGTACAAATGCCTGTGAGGCGCGCTCCATGAGGTTGATGGAAGTGATGGGCTCGTGTGCGATCGTGTGGGCGTCCATCGCCCGGATCTGTTCTACGTTGAAAATCTTCATGATAGTCACGGGAAAAGCTTTTACTTGAAAAAAAATAGTGCTAGATTTGCACTCGTTTTCTCAAAAGCTGTTTTGAATGAAGGGGCGTCACCCCGTCCGCTGGGAGCAAGCTATCATTTTAAATCCATAAAATCACTCGTCATGAGCGAACTTATTAAACTCGTAGAAGCTACGATTGAAAATCGTAAATCCGAGTATCCTGATTTCAAATCAGGCGACACGATCAACGTTCACGTGAAAATCCGTGAAGGTAACAAAGAGCGTATCCAGCAGTTCCAGGGTACCGTTATGCAGCGTCGTAACGTAAACGGAGCTGGCGAAACTTTTACAGTACGTAAAATTTCGAACGGTATCGGTGTTGAACGTGTTTTCCCAATCCTTTCACCAAGCATCGCGAAAATCGAATTGATTCGTCGTGGTAAGGTACGTCGTTCACGTCTGTTCTTCTTGCGTGGCCGTCAGGGTAAAGCCGCTCGTATTAAAGAGCTTAAAACAACGAAGTAATCCAAAAGATCTTCGGTACGAAATTTTAAAACCCTGCAAGCGAATTTTTCTTGCAGGGTTTTGTTTTTTATTCGGGGCATAAGCAATAGCCGTAGGCTATTAGCTGTTTTGGCACCTGTGATTTTTATATAGCTTACAGCCTATGGCTTACAGCTTAAAGCTTTTTAAAAATGACTATTCCATTTTATAAATATCAGGGCACCGGGAATGACTTCGTAATGGTCGACGACCGCGACTTGCAATTCCCGGTTTCAAAAGAACTGATCGCCTCGATCTGCCACCGGCGTTTCGGGGTAGGTTCCGATGGCCTCATTCTGCTTCAAAATGCAGAGGATTATGATTTTCGCATGGTGTATTTCAATGCCGACGGTGGCGAAGGCAGCATGTGTGGCAACGGCGGCCGCTGTGTAGTGCGTTTTGCAAACGATCTCGGACTTTTCAGAGACTATACCAAATTTATCGCCGTCGACGGCGAACATGAAGCAACTGTTTCGGGCGATACGATCCGCCTCAAAATGTCGAATGTAAAGGACGTGGAGCAATACGAGGAATATGATTTCATGAACACCGGTTCGCCACATTATGTGACTTACGTGGACGATATTCAGAAAGCCGACGTGGTGGCTGTGGGAAGCGAGATCCGATATGGCTCGGTATACGGCCCGAAAGGCGGTACGAATGTGAACTTTGTGGAAGTGATCGAAGACAATCACCTGAGCGTGCGCACGTATGAGCGTGGTGTGGAGGATGAGACCTTTTCCTGCGGTACGGGCGTGACTGCCTGCGCATTATCCGCGCATATCCGCGAAGGCTGGGAAGGTCCTGTGCAGGTAGAGACAATCGGCGGAACGCTGGCGGTAGAATACCAGGATGCCGGTGAAGGTCAATTTAAGGACGTCTATCTGATAGGCCCGGCAGTGCGCGTTTTTGAAGGCAATCTGAAAGTTTAGAATAAAGTATAAGCAACCAAAAAAGCCTCGCAAATCTTCATGGTTTGCGAGGCTTTTTTAATTATTCGGACTCTATAATGCCGCCCTTTACGTGATAAATCGCCTTGTCGGCCCATTCCGGGACGCGGCAGTAATCCATGGCGGCAACCTTGCTGCGGACGCCATTGGTGCAGATCACCACGATGGTTTGATAAGGAGCCACGAGCGGTCGTTTTTCCCGGATCTCTGCCAGCGGGATATTAATTCCCCCCTCATTGAATTCCTCAAACTCCCAGCTTTCACGCACATCTACCAGCACGGAATCCGGGCGTTTGGTCAATGCGAGGGCCTGCGGAAGGTCAATATCCGAGTAGTTTTTTTTTGACATACTACCAACTACCTGCCCAGCGCGTACGGATGGTCGTTCACCACCGGGATATTTTTAGCGATCAGCTTATGAATGTCTTTGAGATAAGTCTTTTCTTCCCGGTCGCAGAACGACAGCGCAATGCCCTTCGCGCCTGCACGGCCGGTACGACCGATACGGTGAACGTAGGTCTCAGGAATATTCGGAATTTCGTAGTTGATCACGTGCGTCAGGTCGTCCACATCGATACCGCGCGCTGCGATGTCGGTGGCTACGAGGACGCGTGTAGTCTGGCTTTTGAAATTCTTCAAGGCATTCTGGCGGGCTGTCTGCGACTTGTTGCCGTGAATGGCCTCCGAAGTAACACCTGCCTTACGCAGTACTTTCACGACCTTATCGGCCCCGTGTTTGGTGCGGGTGAAAACCAGCGCCGTTGCAATGGATTCATCTTTCAGAATATGCAGCAGCAGTGAATTTTTGTCTGATTTATCTACAAAAAACACCGATTGGCGAATGGTATCGGCAGTCGAGGAAACCGGGGTAACTTCCACTTTCGTGGGGTTTCTCAAAATGGTATTTGCCAAAGTCACGATCACCGGAGGCATTGTGGCCGAGAAAAACAGCGACTGACGCTTGGCCGGTAGTAGCTTAATAATTTTCTTCACGTCATGCACAAAGCCCATGTCGAGCATGCGGTCGGCTTCGTCAAGGACGAAAAATTCCAGTTGGTTCAGTTTAATGAACCCCTGGTTGATCAGATCCAGCAAGCGGCCCGGCGTTGCGATGAGCACATCTACACCCTTTTGCAATGCATCGGTCTGCGGTTTTTGACCTACACCTCCGAAAACAACGGTATGTTTCACATGCGTATGGCGCCCGTAGGCTGCGAAACTTTCGCCGATCTGGATCGCGAGCTCGCGGGTAGGGGTCAAAATCAGTGCACGGATACGGCTTTTTTCAAACTTCCCAACCGGGTTTTCGTGCAGCAATTGCAGCATCGGAATCGCGAAAGCGGCGGTTTTACCGGTACCTGTCTGCGCACAGCCGAGCAAGTCTTTATTTTCTAAAATAACCGGAATAGCTTTGGCCTGGATGGGGGTGGGGGTGGTGTATCCTTCTTCTTGGAGAGCCTTTTTGATCGGCTCTATGAGTTTTAAATCCTGAAATGTCATTTGGTCTTTTTAATGGCTGCGTGATGATCATCCATTTTAAACGCAGCCTGCATAATATGAATCGGCCGATCCGGCCAGGAGTATAACAGAAGTATGTTTTTAAACGTTCAGTGAGTATACTTGGCAAAAGTACTCACTTATCGTGTAAATTTGATCATCATTCATCAACACAGTAACACTATGGGCAGGATTATTACCCTCGCATTCTTATTGTCGGTCATTTTCACAGCAGTTCACGGGCAGGATGTACTGGTTCGGAAGAACGGCTCTGTCATCGAAGGAAAGGTGGTGGAAGTCGGTATCGACAAGGTATTGTACAAGATCAGCCAGGAGGCGAATGCGGCCAATTTCGTCGTCAGGAAGAACGAATTGCTGCGGATCGAGTTCGGGAACGGCCAGACGATCTGGTTCGACAAACGTCGCGGGCGCAGCAGTGAGCGCATCAGCGAGCAAGCTAACGAACGGAATTCGCCGATGGTCCAGGACGAACCGATGGGCAGGAACAAAGTTGACTTTTCGGCCTTTAAGGCTCTCGACAGCGGGCCGGGGTTTGGAATTAGCTATGAAAGGATTCTGGATAAAAACGGCTATTTCGGATTGCTTCTGCCATTTACGCTCACAATTCCAGACAGCTATTACTTCCCGACCGGATCAGAAACGAGCGACAACGATCAGATGTATTACTTCTCACCGAGCTTGAAAATTTATCCGTTCGGTCAAAAGCGCGTTACATATGCGGTGGGCCCCACACTTTACGCCGGTGTCGGCAAGCGATGGTATAACTACACGGAGTTTATTCCCACAACGCAGGTGTATATCACCCACGACGAAGACAGGGACCGTTTCCGGATGGGCATGATCGTCAACAACTACGTTAATTTTCAGATCACGAAACATTTCCAGATCGGTTTGAATGCAGGAGCCGGCCCGCGGTACATCGATCGCGAGAAGTTCGGATCGAAGGTTTACAGGACCAGGGGTATGGAAATTACCGGTGAGTTCAATTTCAACCTGGGCTTCCGTTTCTGATCATTTCACGACGCGGAAAACGGGATACCGCATATATTCCTGTTCCGCGTAATCCGAATTTTTGTAGATAAAATCGAGCTGGGCGTTACCGTTTTTGGCAAACTCGGGGTCGGCTTTGCGCTTCTCGTCGAGCTTTGCTTTCAGTTCGGGTGATTTTTTAAGCAAATCAGAAGCGAGATCTTCGAAAACATATCCTGAGTAATGCTCCTTGGCCTGCAAAATAGTATCAAAGAAATTCCATTTGAAAAATGAATCGACGGCCTTGGGTTCCAGGGTTTCGATAATGTAACGGTTTGTGGATTGATTGACAGGGATCATCCAGTCGCCTTTTTTGAAAGCCAGCTTCTGATTTTCAGTCCTTATCTTCACGGAAGTATGCCAGTAATGTCCTTCAAATGGCTGTTTCGGTGTTTCAAGTTCTTCGATATAATAGGTTTCCACATCCATCCCCGTGTCCTTTTCAAGTGGTTTCATTTGCACGCCGTTCAGCCGTAGCAGCGCGACGATATTATGCCAGCCTTGCGGAATAATATATGCCTCGGGACGCGTCACTTCGTCAAGCGGAACGTACGTATCGTAAAAGGGAATGTCCTTCGTAAACGGTTTCGACCGGTCGTAGTGCAGCCTGGGCAACCCGCTTACTTCGCTCGGAATGTATTCCGGTTCGTAGCCTTTGAATGCAATGGTCGATTGTTTTGACTTGTCGACCTGCCAGGTAATCGCAAATTTCTCCTGCTTTTTAACAGCCTCTTTGGTATCATTCCGCAGTTTCAGCAGCCTTTTTCGATGTGCTGCCAGGAACTTGATGTTACCGTGCAAATAGGCATAGGTCGATTTCACGCGCTGATCGTAGGGTTTAAGCATATGTGTTTCCGTCATCACACCGATGGTATGAAACAAAGCCGCATAGCCGGTGGAATAGCGTGGCCAGTCGGGAAACTGGACAAAACCTTTGTCGGGCGTCTGCCCGTATGCGTTCACATAAGGTGTTGCCTCGAAGCCTGCCTCTTTCAAATGCTTGTACATATAGGGCAGGAAAACCTTGTCGTTGAAATCCCCGAGTGGGCCGCCGAGCTTGTCTTTCTGGGCGTAATCAAGCGTCATCACATATTGGTAGTCGGCGCCGTTGCTTACGTGGGTATCCGCAAAGAGATCGGGGTCGAGCTCGTGGAAAATAGCAGCGAAGCTTCTTGAATTGCGGGTGTCGGCTTTGATGAAATCCCTGTTTAAATCATAATTACGGGCATTTCCCCGAAAACCATATTCCTCCGGCCCATCCTGATTGGTACGTGTGGTACTGTTGCGGTTCAATGCGCCGCCGATGTTGTAGAATGGGATAATGGCTACCACAATGCTATCCAGCTCGGGAAACCTGGCAGGATGGACAAGCATGTCGCGCAGAAGCATCATCGACGCATCCACGCCGTCGGGTTCGCCCGGATGAATGGCATTATTGATGAACAAAACAGCTTTCCCCTGCGCTTTCAGTTTTCGGATATCGAAAACCTTATTTCGTGAATACAATACCAAATGCAATGGCCTGCCGCTGTCGGTAAGCCCTTTTTGTTGCATTTGTATTTGTGGGAAGTTTTTGGCTAAATGTTGATAGTAGCCAATGCCTTCCTCGTAAGTGGGAGTCTGTTTACCCCCGCTTTTTTCAAAACGGGTCTGGTACTGGGCCGTTACTTTAAATGCCAGGGCCAGCAGGAAAATGGTCGGTATGAAGCGCATGGATGGAGTGAGGTATCAGTATTTATATTGCTCTACGAGGTGGAGGTACGGATGCAGCCCATGGTGGATAAACACCTGCTGATCCGAATCAGGAAATTCCCTGTAATACGCTTCATCGGCCAAAAGTACGATTGTGGGCCCGGTGCGTACATAATTACTGCTTTTATAAAAAGCGGGGGATTGGTATTCGGGCAGGTTTTTGGATACGATTTTTCCGGCATATCTGCCCAGGTATTTCTCATAGTTTCGCTGCGCCTTCTCGCTGGGCTTTTTCAGGCCCTTATAGGCGTGGCGCAGCCCGATGCGCGCGATGAGCTTTTGCTTTTTGATAATACCTTCAATGTTCTTGAAAGGGTTGGTATTGTTGAAATCACTCAGTGTCTGTACCGAAAACGGGACCTCCGGGACCCAATCGGCCGAATTGATGACATTATAACCCCAGCCGCCGTCGACCATATGCTCGTATTCATAGGCGAAATAGGTGTTGCCCACCTTCGGCGCCGCACTGGCATAGGTTTTGAAACGAATATCCTTCGGCAGAATGCCTTGTTTTTGAAGGGAGTAGAAATGGGCTGTCAACAAATAGCCGAGCGCTCCGCCCTGGCTGTGCCCCATGATCAGGAATTCCCTGACGCCGGTTTTGTACAACGAATCGACTTTCGGCAGGATGTCCCTGGCCAGGTAGGCCGTTCCGAGAAGCCAGCCGATGTGCACTGCCGCCTTCGGATTGCCGGCCAGATCGTATTTAAAAGTGTAATCCTTGGTAACTTGAAGCTCACCACGGGCCGGTACCATAGCGGCATAGAAGTTTTCAAGCCAGCCTACGGCATTCAGCGTCGTGCCACGGAGGTTGATCATGGCTACCGAAGACTTGCTCTTCCAAAGCCCCCAGCGGTTGTCGAGCCCCATGACGGGCGAGGTATAAATCGAATCGAATTTTGTTGGCCTGGGTATTTTAAACTTCTGCTGTTTCATCATGGCCGTGTCGTACAGCAACGCATGCGCGTAAACAAGTTCCCGGTACTCGGCCTTGTCGAAACCCGGTTTCAGCCCGCCGGGCTGAGCCGAGACGGTTTGGACAGAAAGCAGGGCCGCCAGCAGTGGAATAAACAAACGGGGGCGCATGTGACAGAAAAGCTTGTCAATTGTCAGGATCATTTGCATAGCTGTTGGCGAAACGTTGAAAACTAGGCGGACTTTAAATTACTAATGTAGGAAAACAATCAATGCAAGCCGTTTTTTGAGGTTTTAAATCGAATTGGCGGCCTGTTTTCCAACGGTCCTTTCAAATTAGAATACCCTTAGAGTTTGCCCGAACGACTCGTCCTGCCTTGAATGCCTGACCCGTATTTTGTATTTTTGGTTAGTCTAAAAAATATTTTCATGGAGCTGTATTACTCTTTTTCTGCACTAATTGTTCTCTCTGCGATATTTTCCTACCTCAATTCCCGGTTTTTGAAATTGCCTCCGTCCATCGGCATCATGGTGATCGCATTGATGGTTTCGTTGGGGCTTATCGCTACCGACAGCATATTTCCGCGCACATTCATCCGCATTTCCACGCTCATCGCGAGCGTCGACCTTACCGAGATACTCATGGGCGCGATGCTCAATTTCTTGCTTTTCGCGGGAGCTATCCATTTGCATTTGGAAGATCTCCGGGAACAGCGCCTGCCGGTTATCATTTTCTCGACCGTCAGTGTGGTGATATCGACGTTCGTGATCGGCTTTCTGATGTATTACATTCTCCCTCTGCTCGGCATTACCATTCCGCTTATCCAGTGCCTTGTATTCGGTGCATTGATTTCACCCACCGATCCCATTGCCGTGCTTGGGATTCTCAAACAGGCCGGCGTCCCCAAATCCCTTGAAACCAAGATCGCCGGCGAATCGCTTTTCAATGACGGTATGGCGGTAGTGGTGTTCATTCTCATGCTTGCGCTGGCGCGGGGGGAGGAAGTGAATACTTCGTTTACCGGTATTGCCGGGCTGTTTGTGAAAGAGGCGATTGGCGGGATTTTGCTGGGCCTGGCGCTCGGTTTTTTGGGTTCCAAAATGATGTACCGGGTAGATGGCTACAATGTGCACGTGCTCATTACGCTCGCGATCGTGATGGGCGGGCATCTGGCTGCGCAGGCATTGCACATGTCGGGCCCGCTGGCGATGGTGGCTGCTGGCCTGGTAGTAGGTAATTATGGTAAAAATCCCGGTGCGGTTTCGGATACCGAGCGTGACTACATCGACAAGTTCTGGGAGCTTATCGATGAAATCCTGAATGCGATCCTGTTCCTGATCATCGGGTTCGAATTGCTGCTGATCCCGGACATGAAGCAATTCGGCTGGGCAGGACTGGCCGCGATCATCGTGGTGCTGTCGGCACGTTTTGTCTCGATCTACATTCCGGTTAGACTGATTCCCTTCAAGACGCGCTTCGGGAAGAAATCGATTACCATATTGGTCTGGGGTGGCTTGCGTGGAGGCGTATCCATCGCTTTGGCATTATCCATTGATCAGGATCTCAACAAAGACCTGCTGCTCGCGATCACTTATTTTGTGGTGCTGTTCTCGATCATTGTCCAGGGACTCACGGTGAGTAAGCTAACCGCCCGTTTTCCGGACGAGGAAGAAGCGGTCGCCTAGGAGGCCGGCTCGGCAACAAGCCGGTTGATCAGCGCATTGATCTTGTTCAGCCAGAGCGTTTGGCCTTCGCACGTCCAGTGCGAATCGCCTTTCAAATACGCCGAACGGCCCATGCGCCGGAAGTCGGCAAGGACATCGACATAAGGCATGCCTAGCCTGGGATGGTTGTACACTTGCTCGATCAAATGATTGTATTCACCGTAATCGGGGCTGAGCACCGAAACTTTATTGGGAATAATGGACAATATCACATTGTTAAAGCCCAGCGAATCGGCGAAGTCGCGGCTTGCATTGAGGTTAGTGATCATCGAATCAACCTCCGTGGCGCGGACGGGTGTGAATGCCGAGGTGATATTCGGCGTGTCGGTGTCCATGTAATACACGATGTCGCGATCATCGTTCACCAGCGTTACGCCCGTACCGACCCGGTTAAAAAAGCGGTGGTTGAAATCGGATTTCCATTCTTTCATACGCAACACGAAGTCGTTCTGGAAAAGAAAACCGTCGAGCCTGTCGGCGGTATGCGAGCCTTTGAACGCCTCGTCGAGCCGGTGCATGAATTTAGCGGGAGCTCCGTTCTGCACAAATGTCGCAGTGTCGGGGACGAGTACTGTGAGGGTCGATGACGCGAATTTCTGACGAAAATGCCGTTCGACGCTTTCGATCAGCAGGATATTGTGTTCGGTCGTATCGAGTTTGATATGCAGTAAGTCCGACCATTTTACCCAGGTATATTCATCGACCGGAAAGTCCTTCTTTTCAACCCTTCCTTTTTCCGTAAAACTATCGCCGATAATGTACAAATGCACCTTTTTCGTCGATTTCGACCGCACCGGGGGCGTATAGCCCGTGCATTGCTTGCGCGGGTCGCGAAATTCCGGCAGATTGGAAAGTTTGTATAAATCGCCATACTGATAACCGTCTTCCACAACCTGTTCTTTCCAAAGCCAGGGTAAAATGGTCGGGCTGAGGCCCACAGTCAAGATGAGGCAGCCAATGGCCAGAACGATATATCTTAAAATTTTCATAGCATTATCTCAACTTGATCGACCAGACCTGTATTTTCTTTTCGGATCGGCTGAATACCAATAATTTGTAATAGCCCGGCTGATAGGTAAGCTGCACCGGCATTTCCGACGGGATCGCTTTGTCGCCAAGGCGTTTCCCGTTCATGTCAAAAACCGTGGTATAGCTGCCCGATTTGATCGTGATAAACCGGTTATCGACCCCGAAGAAATGGTACTGGATCGTTGCATTCGGCAAAATATCCTTGATTTCGAACAGCTCGCGGCCGTCTTTGGTAATAATGGCGGTTTTGGAGTTAACCGACCGCACTAATATCCAATCGAGAGAATTGCGGTCGAAAAGGATCCGGAAACGCGAGCCCGGTTCCGGGCGCAGGAGTTGCCTGCGAGAGGTAATTTTACCATCCAGGCTAATGCGTATCAACTCGCCCGAAACGCTCACACCTGCCACTTCCGGCTGGCCTGTCTGCGGATTTTGCGCCCAGGTAAACGGACTCTCCGCCCGCGTCAGGATATCGACCGGGAAGCCGGGTCTTACCGTCCCGTTTTCTTTGAGTAAATAGATCTTTCCATTCTGCTGCGTCACGATGAAGCCCCTGTTGCCGATCTGGTTCAGCGCTACTACCGGTCCCACGATCTTCTCGAAATCTATCAAATGGTTCAGCTTTTTGAGAGAGCGGGTCACGCTTTCCCAAACAAACAGCTCTTCCGCCGAACTCTTGACAATAAACCGGTTACTGCCGTCTTCGCCACCGTCGATGAGGTACAAGGCCGCAATAGGATCGGAGGTTGGCAAATGTGCCCGGAATGTCGAAACATTGGTAGAGTCGTCTTCATCCAATGCGTACACCGTGCGGGCGGTAGCGAAAATACGTTGCTGGCGGCCGATGTTCAGGAAATCGACCTTGTAGGCAGCTGTGCTGATGGGGCCATTCAATTTGGCGATGGTTTCGGTTTTCCCTTCGCGCAGGTTGTTCGTCCTAAGCAGGTTATGTTCTTTGTCGGTCAGCAATATTTCCGAGCTTCCGTCGATCGGGTTTTGTAATGCAGCCAGCTCCGAGTCGTAAATATCCGGCCATTCGATGTCGATATTCAGGAACGTGCGGTTCAGCACCTTACTGGCGGTTTGCCGTTTTTTGGGATGGAATGTCAGTTCCGGGAAAGCCTCGCTGCCTTCGAACCGGCATTGCAGGGTAATAGACTCTATTTTGGCCGTCAGGTCGCTGTACTTTATGCTTACCTGCGTTTCCTCGCCCGATTGCGCTTTCCGCAGGTTCACGATCATCGAAAGCTGTGCCTCATTGTTCACATTCGTGAGCACGCTATCATATTCCGGCGATTGTTTCCAGGTGATCTGGTTTTCGTAATCGACGATATAGTTCTGCAAGACCTGCGAGTTGTTGCTGATCACGAGGTAAGGTGCGATATAGGTAATGTAGCTGCGCGGAAAGCCGGTAAACATGGGCCCGTACAAGCCAGCCGGCAGTTCGGGAACAGGTACGGAATAAATGTCGTAGCCTTGGTACTGGTCGGCCGAAACGTTGCTTTCCTGGTTGGCCAGGCGTGCCAGCTTTTGCAGCACCGGCCTCACTTTGTCGTAGTTGGAGAATTCCGCGAGCAGTATTTTACCGTCGGTAATGCTGTTGTTTTCTTCCAATTGGCATAGCACAAACTCCGAACCGATATTATCTACCAGCACATTGCTTTCGCCGGCGATATAATAGTTGAGCTTGTCCCAGGCCGGGGATTTGTATTTACTATGCCATTTCGCAAAAGCTGCCTTGAATGCCGCCTTGTCGGATGCGGCTGCGCGATACAAAAAGGAAGTTTGCTGGGAAACATGCTTATGCCCGATGAATGGCCTGCCGGGGTTGTCTTTCAGGATTTCGGCCAGGTAATAATCCGGTGCATCCGCCCCGTCCGATTTGACGACGAGATTGCCCTTACTTTCAGCCTTTTCGATGTGAAAATCCTGGTAGGACGGGAAACTCTTGCCAAACTCGGCCAGCGTAGCTACATTCTCCATCGACATCACGGATTTCCAGGCATCCGTGCGCAGGTAAATGCTCGTTCCGTAATCGGAATCATTGATATTAGAAAAGCGCGAGCGCAGCCTGAATGAGCCGATATTGAGCGACGACGCGCGTACGGCGTCTTCAATCAGATCGCCGTAATAGCTCACGATCAGAAAGTGGTCTTTGACCAGGTATGAAAACAACGGCCGTGAGTTGGCGTCGATGGCATCGGTAATGCGGTGATCCTGGAAGTTGTGGTGCAGTAGCCGGATGTTGGCGTGCTGCGGACTGGCGAGCCATTGGGTTTCCTCCTCCGTGACGGGAATGTACATGATTACCCCCCATTCCGTGCTCGTACGCGGGTGGTAGGAGTAGGAAAGGGCTTTGCCTTTCAGGAATGTTTTGAGCTTTTTAGGGTCCTTCGTCAGCAGGTTGAGCAATGTCAGGTTATCGCTGGCGATGTCGAGGAGGGGAAGCCGTTTGAGGTCAAGTGCCGCTTCTGTGGCCGTGTAGGCCGAATCTTGCAAATGCTCGCTGGTGATTACCACAACGGCATTGGACGGGATGAATTGCCAAGCTGCCGACGAGCCCCTCGACCATTTGAACAGGAAATATCCTGCTGATCCGATAAGCACGATCAGCAGGATAGCAATCAGTTTTTTTTTCGACACAGGCCTGTTTTTTAAGCGCGGATCGCTTTCACTTTACCATTCAGTTCGAGGCGAAACCGCAAGAGTTCTTTAAAGCTTCGGATACAAACTTTCCACAGGTTCCATTTCACGATCGAAACGGTGCCGGTTTCCCGGTCTTTATGGGTGATAGGGATATCGAACAGTTCCTGTCCCGATTTTTTGGCCATCACGGCCAGGAAGATGTTCGGAGCGAACGGTTCCGGATTGGGCAGCTGGTCCATCAGTTTTTGAAGGAATGTTCCTTTAATCAGACGGAACGGGATGTTACTGTCCATGATGAATGTACCATAAACAGCGGAGATCGTCCCGCGGAGGAATTTCGTGATAAAGAGGCGTACGCCCGCATCGTGCCGTACCTGGCGATAACCCAGTATGAATTGCGATTGGGAGCGTTTGGCCCAGAGTTTGTCAAAATCTTCGGAAACGAACTGGTCGTCGCTGTCGGTCTGGAACACATATTCGGAACCTACTTCGAGCGCCTTGCGGTAGCCGTTTACAACCGCATTACCATGCCCGCCGTTTTTCTGGTGAACCACCGTAAGATTGTCGATCTTTTTGTCCAGTTCATCCAGTAATACCTTTGTATTGTCTTTCGATCCGTCGTTGATGACGATCAGGGTAGTGTTATCGTTGGGGAATTTAGTTTTGAGGAAGGTGGTCCAATTATAAACTACTTTTTCGATACAATCCTGCTCATTGTATGCGGGCATTACTATACTCAGAAGATATGACATGCAAAAGCGTATTTGGTATGTTGCGCGAAATTAATAAATAAAGCCTGTAACCGGGCTATGGGGTTTCATTATTTAGTAAGCGTACTTGTCTTTCAGGGCATTAATCGGTTTCTCGAAAAAGTGCCAGGAAACCGACGCCACTAAGACAGTGAGCGCCACTACAACCGTTGCTTCGAATGCTATATTGCCTTCGAGGCTGGGGATATATTGATAGATTTTCCGGAAAAGCCTGACCGTCGGGTGCATGGGACCGCTGTGAAAATGGTTGTATACAAAATTGTGGTACAGGTACAGGCCATAGCTGATTTTGCCAAGATAAATACACACCGGATTTTCGAGGAACGCAGCCATCCAACCCTTGAAACCCATCACAGCACGACCTATGAGCATAAACCCGAAAATGGAGGACAAGGTTCTGTCGAGTACCACGTACGGGAAGTTGAAAGGCTGAGCCAGCGATTTGGCCCACCATTGTACCAGCACCCATCCCAGCAATCCAAGCAGAACGGGCCATGATTTATTGAAGAATTTGATAAACAAGTCGTTTTTGTAGAGCTGCATCCAGGCCATGAGCCCGCCCAATGCGAAAGAATCGAAACATGCGGGTGTAGATACGTACGCGACCGTCCACTCGCCCATGGTGACGAAGTTAGTACCCGGTATCCTGCCTGCGTAGAAGATGTAAAAGCGCAGCAGGATGCTGAAAATGCCCATCAACCCCAACACGGGGACCAATCTGTTCTTTGGAATAAAGAATATCAGGAAAGGGAAAAACAAGTACACCTGCTCTTCCACGGCCAGCGACCACAAATGGTCTACCGAGCCCATCCAGGTTTTGTGCAGGGCAATGTAAATATTGGTCCCGTACAATGCGAGCCACGCCAGCTTATCACGGACCGGCGGCACATTGAGTATGAACAGTATTGCAATGATCAGGTAATAGACCGGGAAGATCCGGATCGTTCTGCGGATCAGGAACTTGCGCAGGTATTTTTTGAAGCCGCCGGGAGTCCCGTAGGTCTTTTCCTTGCTTTTGAGCAGAATGCGCGAGATCAGGAAGCCGCTGAGTACGAAGAAAATGGTCACGCCGAGGGCACCGAACGGGATGATATTGATTTCCACGATCAGGTGGTCGAGCAGTACCAGTCCCACTGCAATAAAGCGCACGCCGTCAAGTTGAATAATGTGTCCTTCCGAATTGGTGCGCATGGTTACCAGTTAACTTTCACTTCTTTTTTACGCGATTCTTTCACCGTCACACGCTGTTCTTTGAACAGAATGCCGGTTTCGTTGCCTTGCTGATGGATCAGCGCGACTCTGTAAGTGCCCTTATCCATTTCAGAGAAAGGAATGTCGGCGTAGAAGCCGGGGGCAAAATAGTATTGTTTCAGGAACAGTTGCTTGCGGCTCGTGTTGCGCGTGCGCAGGGCCGGGAAAATGTAGTAGCAGTCCTCGGAACTCAGCAGCACGTACACACCGCTATCCTGCAACCGCTGGCTGGTGAATGTGGTGTTATTTATTTTAATGGACGCGGTATCGGTTGTGAACGTCGTTTTATCGTACAGATCCACCATTCCGCGCGAGCTCCCCGCATAATTCTGACGGTCGGCGATCGCGATTAGCGGCAGCCATTTGTCGTAAATGACCGGTGTTTTTTCTACGATACCAGCCGTAAACGACGTATCTGCCGGGTATTTCAACGATTTATCTGTAAATGTCCAGTTGAATTGCCACGTTACCAGCTGCTTTCTCAGATTATAGGCATCCACCAGATGATAATGGTAGCTGAACACATTGAACGTCACTGCGAGCGCGATGATCGCCGTAATGTAGGGCGAAAGGAAGCTGCCGCGGATCGGAACCACCACGTAGATGTAGGCGATGATCAGCAACAGCACCGAATAGATTTTATAGCGGCTGGTAATCAAGCCTTCCAAACCAAAGCCTGCGCGGGTATAAACCACGATCAAGGCCGTTCCCAGGATAAACAGGATCGCGCCGAGGCAGAACAAGTCGGTCGTCCGCTCGAACTTTACGGAGTACTTATTGCGGACAATGCGGAAAAGGGTAGTGGAGGCAATCGAGATCGCCACCAAAAACAGCACTATTCCTATGAAAAGGCATACCTTGAAGTGGTCGAGCACCGGGATAGACTCGGCAAATGAGCCCAGGAATGCCATATAACCCTTAGCGAGTTGCAGAATACCCGCTTTCGATTCCGGATTAGATTCAGGTTTGGTATACCAATAAAAGTAACAGAAGATTTCAGCAATGCTGACGATGATCCACAGCGCAAACCGCTTACGGTTCTGCGCGAGAAAAAGCAAAACGGCGCCCAGCGGCAGGACCATCAGCCCGTTACCGCTCGTAAGCACGGTAACCACGCTCAGGAGTATGGCGATTGAAAAGGGTAATACTTTGGGATTGATAACCAGGTACAATGTCCAGAGCACGAGCGTCACAACGCCGAGATTCTGCACGGCGGCCATTCCCCAGTACATATTCTCCCAGAATGCCAGCGTCATCCACAGGAATGGGATGGGTACCAATGCAAAAAGCGGCTTTTTGTTCTTTTTGAGCAGATCATACCACAGCGGGATCGCGGCCAGGAGCATGATATTGCCCGCGGTCATCAGATGCCGATAATTGAGATGCCCGAATACCGCATAGTCGATCCAGGCGAAGAGCCGGGTAAGCGCGATGCGGTGCTCGTTATGCTGTTTGAAAAGTGCCTGGATTTTTCCCTTCCAGTCACCGGCCTGTGCGTATTCGGCGATGAAATTCTTCAGCGCATGGTCGTCCCACTTGGGGATATTAATGGCATAGTAATCCCAGACCGTGAAATAAATGGCGACGGGTAACAGCAGGATCAGGCTCAGGATAATGGTGAAAGCCTTTTTCGTCATGCCGTGATCATTAGTTGGCTGATGCTCGACAATATCGAATCCGCGTCAAGTCCGGAAAGTTTCTGGTGATAGCTTTGGCTGCCGTAGCGGCTATTGGGATAGCCTTCCGCTTTGAGACTTTTGAATACCGAAGGAAAAATGCCTTTTTCCAGCAACTGAACGGAAAGCTGCTGCGCCAAACCACCGGTGCTGATATGCTCTTCGGCAACAAGGATCGCCGGTGCTTTTTTGACCAGAGCAAGCAGTTCGTCAGTCAGTTCCAGGGGGAAATGCAGCGCAGTAACCACATTCACCTTTTCGGCCAACTCGGGGGAGAGCCCAAGTGCCGAGAGTACATTATTGGCAATTGGTCCCAATGCAAAAACGGTGATTTCCGCATGGGCAGGCTGGTGTATTACTTTAAATGAACCTGTCAGGTAGCTGTTGGCAGGGGTAGTTTTCCCGGCGCCCAGGCGCAGGTATGCAGGGCGTGCGTCGGCCGCGATCTGCTGCACAACGGGTATAACCTCGTCGGCAAAGGCAGGTACCCATACCTGGGCATTCTGCTGGCCACTCAGGCACGCGAGATCTTCGATGGTATGGTGGCTGCTGCCCATGATACCGTATCCGTATCCGCCGCCATTGCCAACCAGAAATACCGGTAAATTATTGAAACATACATCGTTACGGAACTGTTCGAGACAGCGGTATACGATAAATGGCGCGATGCTGTAACAGAACACTTTATATCCTTTATGTGCAAAGCCGGCGGCTACGCCCACCATATTCTGCTCCGCAACACCGGCATTGATAAACCGCTTGCCCATTTTGGCCTGCAAGTTTTCCAATGCATTATATCCAAGATCTCCGGTGATGAAAATGACGGAGTCGTCTTCCACCGCGAGGTCTTCTATGGCTGTTGAAAATTCTTTTCTCATCGTTAAGTGGGCGCTACGCCGATTGGTTTCTTAACTTAAATGGATTAGTTGTCCTAATCGGTTGATATCACGCAATTTAGCTACTTTCTCAATTGTTTCACCAAAGCCCGGATCTCGTCGGCGGTTTTATAGGCCTTTGGGCCGCGACGTATTCTGGTACGGATGTACTTAGGCCGCTTTTTAGTCTCTTCGAATATCTTGGTAATGTATTCTCCCAAAAACGAAATGCCCAGGATTGTGAGCCCACCGAAGAAGACGATCAGGATAATTACGGTGCTAAGGCCTCTCGGCGTATCCGGGAAGAAAAAGAGTTTGGCAAGTATCTGCCAGACGATCCCCAGAATGGACAGTGCGGTCAGCCCGAACCCGGCATAACTCATCAGTTCCAGCGGGGCAAAACTGAATGAGAATATCGCCTTTTTGGCCCACCAGATGTTTTTCGTCCAGTTGTTGGTTGAAACACCGAACATCCTTTCCGGGCGTACATAAGGAACTCCGGTTTGTTTAAAACCTACCCACGCACGCAAGCCGCGCAGGAACTGTTCTGTTTCGGGCAAATCCACCAGCTCTTTCACAACCTTGCGGTCGATCATCGAAAAATCGCCGGCGTCGCGGGGGATAGGAATATAGCTGAGCCCCTGGAAAACCTTATAGAACGTTTTGTAAAAGAAATGGATATGCGGCTTCATCTCGCGCTGTACACGCACGCCGTACACGACATCATTTCCATCCATCCATTTTTCGTAAAATGCGGGAATAATCTCTGGCGGGTCCTGTAAATCACCGTCCATCAACACCACGCAATCACCGGTCGAGATTTCCATCCCGCTGAGGAATGCCGATTGTGAACCGAAGTTTCGAGAATGACTGATCCCGACCACATTCGGGTCTTTGTCGCAAATCGCATTAATGACTTCTTCCTGATTATCAGGGGAGCTGTCATTAACAAATATGATCTCGTAGCGTACTTTCAGTTCGTTGAATGTCTTCACGAGCCTTTCGTACATGAACGGGATCGCCTGCGCATCCTTATAACAGGCTATAATGGCCGTTATGACCGGGTTGAGCTTCGGATTTTCAAAAGCCGGGATCAAACGCGCTTCATATTGAATAGCGTCCTGCCATTGGCTATACCGAACCAGGCCGTCTTCCAGGGAAGTCCGGGCTTTCCAGCCGAAATCGTTTTCAAATGCAGTCGGATCACCGAACCATTCGGCGAGGTCCCATTTCCGGTTCGACATGCTGCCCCATTCGGGCTCTTTCGCAATTGAAAACGCCTTGCGGGTTACTTCCACGAGGTCGCCCATCGTCGTTTTGCGACCGGTGGCGATATTATAGGAGCGTCCCGATTTTTCGTCATCGATTTTCAATGCCGCATCGAGAAATGCCTCGACGCAATCTTCCACAAATACAAAATCGCGGCTGATATCGGGTGATACCAGGGAAGGAAGACCTTTTTTACGGGCATTCTCAATCAGCCTCGGGATCAGCCGGTCGGGTTCTTCCCAATATCCGTAAATCGAGTACAGGCGCAGGTTAAGCGTTTTCAGCCCTGCGACTTTGGCATAATATTCAAGCAAATAGGCCGCAGAAACCTTCGAAACCGCATAGTGGCTGTTCGGTTCCACACGGTCCGTTTCTTTGGGGGAAGTACAGTTGAAACCATATTCGGAACTGCTTCCGGCATGGATGTAAACCATATCCTTGGTGCAGTTTTGCAGGATATTGACCGTTCCGAGCACATTCGTTTCGTAGGTCAGGTTTACATTGTTCTGTTTGCTATACGCACCGTAAGCCGCAAGATTGAAAATCGTTTGCGGTTTGTATTTTTCAAATACCTCCTTAATAGAATTGTCGGAAAGAATGTCGCAGTGAATGATGTTTTCAAACGGGACATTCAGGAGTTTCAGGCGCCATGCTTTGGTAGCGTCGTGCGTTACCGCGTAGCAATCCTTCCGGATTTTGAATATATCATTGAAGAGATTGGCGCCGATGAAGCCGCTGGCACCGAAAACAAAAACTGGCCCTTTTAATTTCTCTATTTTATCGCGGTAAACCGGTAAATGGTCAAGCATTCGTCAATTCATTAAGATATCGTTCCTTTACTTCCAGTGTAGCTTGCTCATACTGGTCTTTGTTCATGGGCAGGTAATGCCATTCCAATTTGTTCTCCATATAGGAAACCCCTTTCCCTTTTACAGTATTGGCGATGATCGCTTTGGGCAGTCCGTTCTTGTGCTCCTTCAACTCGCTGATGGCCGCGCTGATGGCCGCAATGTCGTGACCATCCACTTCCACTGTTTCGAAGCCGATCGCTTTCCATTTTTCAACCGAAGCGGTTTCTCCCAGAACTTTGTCGGTGAACCCGAAACCTTGCAAGCCATTCTTGTCGATGAGCATGATCAGATTGTCGAGCTGGTTCTGGATAGCGTAGTGGGCAGCTTCCCAGGTTGTTCCTTCGTTGGTTTCTCCGTCAGACAGCAGCGTGAACGAATACGTTGCATCGTCGGCGACCTTGGCTGCGTGGGCGATTCCCGTCGCAATAGGCAATCCGTGCCCAAGCGAGCCAGTGGCAAAAGGGATACCTTTGTACTGGCGAGGTGCCGGGTGGGCCGGCAATGTGGTACCGTCGAGGTAGAATGTATCGAGCTCTTCGTCGGTAATTTCACCGAGGGTATTCAGGCACGCGTAAAGCGCTGCGGCAGCGTGGCCTTTGGAAAGAATGAAGGTATCATCGGCCGATTTTTGAAGAAAAAGGACCGCGATCATCAGGTCAATGCAGCTGAGCGAGCAACCAATATGGCCCGCGTTGGCCTGGTGGTAAAGGCCCAGTATTTTCAGGCGAAGCTCGCCGCTTAACTGTTTCGGGTCTTTCAATATCTCTTCTGCTGTCATGCCTGATGTTGTATGTCGATGTAAGGAATTGCCTGCAAAATAACGGCCAGATCTCCGGTTTTAAGTCCGCAATATACGAAATCTTATTGGACGGCTCAGTCAAAACACCCATGCCGGTTACTCAAATCCGTAACGCTTGCCGGTCAGTTTCATGATTTCAACAGGCTCTGGCCGGCCTTTTTTCCTGATCCAAATCCGCTCGTTCTGAGTGGTATCCATCGCCTGCACGTACTGCGCGTCTTTCGGGAAATAAAGATTGGTAATCTGGGCATCGTGGATCGAGTAAGGCAGGAAGGTCCTGTCCATTTCGGAAGTGATCTCGTAGCGCGGTGAAGGGTAGTAGACAGTGTCGCCGGGCTGGTAAGTCGCTTCGATCTTCTTTGCCGCCTCCATGTAGGGGTTCGGCACGCGCGGTACGGCGAAATAGCCGTACTTTGGCGAGCGGTCTTCATAGAACTCTTTCAACCTCAACCCCACAAAATAGAGCTGGGCGGCCAGGAATACGAAAATCAGTACCCTGAATTCCGCTTGTAATGAGGTGTAATATTGCAGCAAAAGGCTCAACAGGATAATCATGTAAGGAAATGAAAACCCGGAATAGCGCTGCGTAATGCCATAGGTATGCCCGTTCTTGAAGGACATCAGGGCCAGGAACAACGTCGGGATGAGCGCCATGAAGTAGAGCAACCAAAGCCGTTTCCGCTGTTCGGGACTTACACTTTTGTGCAAATCGGGGATAAATGAGAGTGCAAACAGGCTGACGCTCAGGATACTGAATTGTAGCTTATGGTTGCTGTAAAAAAAACCGAAGACGAGGATCAGCAAATAGGGGAACCGGGGCGTAAGCCAGGCCGGTGTATTGATTTTATCCTTGAACCGGTACCACAGGATTAGTATCAACGCGGCAAGCAATGCTACCGCCACATTCTTTTTGCCTCCCAGCGCGTCGGTGAGGCCATTGGTGAAAATGACAAGATCGGTAAAAACGGGCAGCGACTTGTTGAAGACGTTAATGGGGGTAGCCGGAGGGATGTTGCCGAACGTCTGTTCGCCCGTTTCCGCCATACGACGGTACAGGTCGGCCTGGTGTTGTAACGATGACAACGTATAAACGCCCCCTCCGAACATCAGCCACCACGTCACACCCGAAAGCGTAAAAACCGCCGCAATGGCCATTCGCACCCAGCCTTTGAAGGTTCTCAGGAAGAACAACGCATAAACTGCATGTGCCAGCAACACCGAAATGACCAGAAAGTGGCTGAGAAGTCCAAGCCCGGCGGTGCATACATAGCCGATATACAGCCAGATCGCATTTCGCTTACTGGCTTTGTTTTCAATGATTTGTAAAAAGAAATAGGTCGCAGCCAGCGTCAGAAAGAAGGTGAGCGAGTAATTGCGGGCCTGATGGCTGTAAGCGATAAAAAACGGTTCGATGGCCGTGATACCGGCTGCTATCAATGCGGTGTTGGTCCCGAAAAACCTTCTTGCGAAAGCATAGGTCAATGCAATGATCAACACGCTGAAAATGACCGAAAAGAAGCGTACCGAGAAGTCGGAAAAGCCAAAAATGTCGATCCACGGATGCAGGAGCGCGTAGTAGAACGGACTGTTTCCAATGTCGCTGCGGGTCATCGCCTCGTAATAATCGGGAATGGATTTCGGCGCCCAGAACTCTGCCGGTGTGAATGTTTTGGGATGATAGACTTCGTTCACAACAAACGAGCGAAGCACCTGCTTTGGCGGATGCTCGGGTGTTTTCCAGAAATATGAATCGACGAGTTCGCGTGTGGCAAATGCCTCTTTCTGATTGGCTCCTTCCAGCACAATGCCCTGGCTTACAAGTAATGTACTTACTTCGTCGAAGAAAATACTGTAACGATCGAGGTTGTGAAGCCGCAACGCAAGACCTGCAACGAGAATAAGGGTGAGTATGAGCCTTGACCGCAGGGTTTCTTTGGTTTGGTTGGAAGACATTAGTGCGTTCGCTGATGGACGCCGCGAAAATAAGGAAATTTCCCGTTATAGGATATTTTTTAGATTTTAAGAATCGTAAACTCTACTCTGCGGTTTTTCTGGCGCGTCTGTTCGGTGAGGTTGCTGGCAATCGGGCGTGCCGGGCCCCAGGCCTTGGTCTGGATGCGTTTGCCTTCGATGCCTTTGGATAAAAGGTATTTTTTTACCTGCTCCACCCGGTCGGCCGAGAGTTTGACGTTCTTTTGCACTTCCCCCTGGTTGTCGGTATGGCCTTCCAGCAATATTTCCATGGTGGGATAGGTCTTCATCGTTTCCGCGATCTTGTCCAGCTCTGCAAACGACGACGGGATCACTTCCGCGCTGCTTTGAGAGAACATCGTATTGCTCAGCCTGATCTGCTGCCCGGCCTTGATGGGTTGCAGGTAAATATTCTTCCGGATGGTCCGAAAGCTGGTTTCGGCGCTCAGGTCCATGTCTTCCGCAACCGGGAAATAGCCCTCACCGGAAGCCGTGATGCGGTATATCTCTTTCAATGGGAGAATCAGCCGGTATTCACCGGTTTCCGGATCAAAACTGGCTGTCGCAAACGAAGTGTTGGTACTTTTAATGTCGGCGGCAATGTCCGACTTTACCGGCTTGTTCGTCTCCGCTTCCAGAATGCTCCCGCTCACCACCGCCACCGGATCGGGCTTGATCTCGGGCGTCATGCGGATGCGGAAAATGTCTTCCTGGCCTAAAACCTTGTCGCTGGCGCTGAAATAGGCATAATCTCCGGTCGCCGGGATGTTGATAAATGCGTCCCAAAGCGGCGAGTTGACCGCCGGGCCGAGGTTTTCCGGTGTCGACCAGTTGAGCCAGGTATCGTCGAGACGGCGGGTGAGGAACAGGTCGCCCTGGCCATAACCGGCGTGACCGGAAGAAGAAAAGTACAATGTTTTGTTATCCAATGCCAGGAAAGGGGTTCCCTCATTATCGGCGCTGTTGATCACATTACCGAGGTTTCGAGGTTCCGACCAGGTATTGTCTTTCTGCAAAAACGAAATATAAAGATCTTTGCCGCCTTCGGAGTCATTTCCTTGAACTGCCAAAATGAGCACGTTTTCAAAAGGGGAAACCGAAATTTCGAAGTATTTTGCCGTTTTGATGAAGTTCATGATCTTCCAAGAACGCGGTACCGACCACCCGGATTTGGTCTTGAAAGAGCGTGAAAAACCGAAATACATATTGCCGTCGGCTCCGTACTCATTGATGAGATAAACCGTTTTGCCGTCTGCGGAAATGCTGGTCATCGCATTTTCGCCTGCGTTGTTGATCGGCGGGCCGATATTGAGCGCATCCGTCCATTGCCCCTGGTCGTTGAGCGTCGAAAACCAGACATCCTGGCGGGCGGGTGAGCCCATATTTCCTTCAAAATTATTCCTCGTAAAATAGAGTGTTTTGCCATCGGGAGCGATAATGGGCGCAACTTCCTGGCCTTTGGAGTTGATCGCCTTCCCCATATTTTCCTTTTGCGCTTTCAGTTGAGAAGCTACAAAATTGATTTTCGCTTCAACTGGCGCCGCATCCGAAGAAATACCGATGGCGTCGATCTGGTTGAAACCTGAAACCTTGCCTGGTTGCAATACTACTTTCACCGCATTAGCCTGGATGGTCTGTTTTGGGAAAATATGGAGCATCCGCCCTCTCACAGGCTGCTGGGCCGAGGGCGTCTCCGAAACGAGGTATTCTTTGCCGCCGGCGTCATAAGCATATACCCGCACGATGGCGCCCGGGTTAAAATTCTCGGCAATGGCGATCTGTTTTAATGAAATGGTTTTGTCGAAACCTACTTTGATCCACTCTTCGGCACGTCCGTCGGCGTCGGCGGGCGACCAGGCACAGGGGCTGTCGCCAAAATCGGGCAGCTTGCTGGGAACGCCCAGTATCTGTTTGGACCGGTAGGCGTGGCCTATTTGCGACGGGCGGTATTCAGAGGAATAGCCTAGCACTTTGTTTGCCCATAACACCTCCTGGCAGTACGCGGAAAGTGGCATTGCTGCCATTAATATACCAAAAAGGGTGTTTTTAAATCTCAAACGCATGGGGTGATCAGATACCGGCCGGGCTATTCAATATCTGGTAATATATTAATAATACAAAAAAATGTCAATCTACTGTTTCGTGCCGATCAACAGGATCCAGTCCCATTCCGGTTGTGAATCCGGCGGCTGTACCGACGCCCCTTCGCCGGATTTCAGCGATCCGCCGCTCCATCGTTTTCCTGTACGGGGGCTGTACCATACCGCGCTAAACTCGTTGCCAGCCAGGTGTTTAAGGTCCAGTCGGATAGGCCGGGACGACGGCAGATAAAGCATCGCCATCCTTTTATTGGAAAGGGAAACAATGCCTATTTCGGCCTTGTCGAGCGAATCGACGAGCAAATCGGGCGTATCCGGCTGCATGTATTCCCAGGGAATGCCTTTGAGGATTTTTACGAGCTGATGAATGTATTCGGCGCCGTCTTTGGTGATATTGACTTTCCAGGTGGGGTTAAAATTCTTGATTGTGCTCATGTGACAGAAACCGGCCGCAGAGCTGAGAATGGATTGATATGCCTGGTTGCGGATGAGCGTCGATTGATCGGTTATTTCTTTGGGGAATTCCGAATTTGCGATCAGGAATGGCCTTAATGCCGCCTCCGCCGAGTTTTTCTGCCAGTTGGCCAATGCGGCGTACTCGGCAGGGGTTACCGTGGAATCGGGAATAATGAATTTAAGCTCCGAATGGTTGGGTGAATTGTCGTTCACGCTCGTGGGCGAGCAGGTATTGAGAGACGCTACAATCTGTCCGTCGGATTCAGCCCGGATGCCTTCGGAAATGGCTTTGAACTGCGACGCGCTCTGGAATTCTTCTTCGCTGATGATCCAGATGATATTGGAATATTTCGCGAAATGCTTTCCAACGTATGTCCCGTAACTTTTCCAGGTATCTTCCTTTTGCGCGTCAAAAACCGTGTTCCAGCTTTGCCGGGACACCACAATCCCCACCACCAGGTTGCGTTCCCTAGCCGCTATGACGATCTTCTCGAGATAATCGAAATAGGGTTTGTTAGGTTTTGTGAGGTCATTGTTGTCGAGGAACGGCGCAACCTTATTAAAATTCCGCTGATTGGGCAGCGCGGGAAGCAAATGTACCAGGAAAGTGTTGAACGACTGCGACTTGCGTATGTCCATATATTGAACCGCTTCGGCGTAGCTTAACCTCCGGAGCATTTGCCAGGCCACGTCGGCCACCATCAGGAATGGCGTTCCATGGTTATCGGTAATATGCCTGCCGTTCGGACTGATCTTCAACGGGAACTTCGGCGGCGCCTGGTCTTCTTTCTGGAATGCAAATCCCAGCGAAATCAGGCAGGCCAGTATAACAGCGACCAGCGGTTTAAAAATTTTCATTGATGTCAGCTAAATGAATGCTAGCTATTTCCCAGTTCGGCGATCGTTTGTACCGGGTCGGGCGAAGTAAAAACAAAATTGCCTGCCACGAGGATGTTCACGCCCTCGCGCACCAGCCGCGGTGCATTGTTAAGGTTAACGCCGCCGTCGACTTCTATTTTAAAATTGTAGCCGAATTTTTTGCGGTAACCATCGAGTGCAGCGATTTTCCGGTAGGTGTTTTCAATGAACTTCTGGCCGCCAAAACCGGGGTTCACCGACATGATCAGGATCAGCGAGACATCGCCCATAATTTCACTCAAAACTTCCACCGGTGTGTGCGGATTAAGCGCCACACCCGGTTCTGCACCCAGTTCTTTAATGTGCTGGATCGTGCTGTGCAGGTGCGGACAAGCCTCGTAATGTACCGTAAGCATGGAAGCTCCCGCGTTCCGGAATGCTTCGAGGTACCGGTCGGGCTGCTCGATCATCAAATGCACGTCCAGTGGTTTTTGGGCATGCCGGTGAATAGCCTCGCAAACGGGAAGTCCGAAAGAAATATTGGGGACGAACATGCCGTCCATAATGTCGACATGAATATAACCTGCGGAACTGCTGTTGATCATTTCGACGTCGCGTTGCAGGTTCGCAAAATCCGCGGCCAGTATAGAAGGGGCAATTTCAGCCATGAAATCAGAAGCTAGTAATGATTAATGAGGCCGAAATTAGTGAATTTATGGGCAATGCGGGTTATTCTACGATCACATTCACCGGAAATGAGAGTGTTTCGAGCACCTGGGACCTGACGGCATCGTCGCCGGAAAACGAGCCGAATAAGGTGTAACGACCGTTCACTAACGTGTAGATTTCAATGCAAACCTTTTCCGGAAACACGATCCAGCATTCGGGAACTCCGTAGCGTTCGTAAACTTCTTTTTTAACGACAGTATCCAGCTTTTTGGAACCAGGTGAGACAATTTCGATCACCAGATCGGGCACACCGCGAATCCACTCCTGCATAATGTCCCTGTTTGCATTGGACACGAAAAAAATATCCGGTTGCAGATGATTGAAATCCTGTTCAAGGATCACATCGAAAGGCGCGGTAAAAACACGGCCCAGGTTATGTGTTTTTACATGGCTTGTCAGGAGAAACACGAGTTCACCCGAGGCCGACTGATGCGGCATTTTCGGGCTAGGCGACATGACTTCCTCCCCGTTGATAATCTGCGTCAGATCCGGATTGTAGTAAATAGTCGGTTCCAGGGTTTTCATAGGCTTGGCCGTTTTGAACGAAAATACAAAAAATGTGTGACATACTGAGCGTGTGGGGGATAGGTGAATGTCCCATTGACACGCTACGATCGGCAATTGGTAACACGAGAATTATCCAATGCTCAGAATTTGGAATAAATCTTAAATTTGGGCCGAATCATCAAGCCGCCGTGACTACTATGAATCCCGAACAACGAATCCAGGAGCTTTCAGACAAGCTGCATTATTATAATGACCGCTACTACCAGGACAGCGAGTCGGAAATATCGGATTTTGAATTTGACCAGTTGCTCAAAGAGCTCCAAGCCCTGGAAAGCCAGTATCCGGAATTCAAACAGGACGATTCGCCTACCCAGCGGGTTGGCGGGGCGGTTACCAAGACGTTCAATGCGGTATACCACCGGTATCCGATGCTCTCTCTCGACAATACCTATAATGAGCAGGAATTGCGGAACTTCGACGATCGCGTGCGCCGGGGACTCGATGGCGAGGAGTTTGAATATATCTGCGAACTGAAATTCGACGGGATTTCCCTCAGTTTTACCTACGAAAACGGCGTCCTCGTGCGCGGCGTGACGCGCGGCGACGGTACACGCGGGGACGAGATCACCAATAATGTCAAAACGATCCGTTCGCTGCCTTTGCGGGTGAAAGCCGACAATCTGCCGCCATTGTTCGAGATCCGTGGGGAGGGTTTTATGCCAATCTCCTCGTTTCAGAAACTGAATGAGGAGATGGATACACTAGGTGAAAACCAGTATGCAAATCCGCGCAATGCCGCTTCCGGCTCATTTAAATTGCAGGATTCCGCAGAAACGGCACGTCGTGGACTGGATTGTTACCTGTATTACTTCTTTGCGGACGTCGACGCCTTCCAAAGTCAGGAAGAAAGCTTGTTGGGGATGAAAGCCTGGGGCTTCAACGTATCGCCGGGCTGGAAAAAGGTGGCGAATATCGACGAAGCAATCGAGTACATCCGCGAATGGGAGGAAAAACGTACGCACCTGCCATTGGCGACCGACGGGATTGTGATTAAAGTAAACTCGTTCGCGCAGCAAAGAGAGCTGGGCTTCACCGCCAAAAGCCCGCGCTGGGCCATTTCCTATAAATACAAAGCTGAGAACAAACCCGCGGTGCTGAGAATGGTAACCTACCAGGTGGGCCGAACAGGTGCAGTGACGCCGGTGGCCAACCTTTGCGACCTGTCGGAGCGCGCATTGCCATATAACCAGGTGAAGGGCGTGCACTTATCGGGCACGCGTGTGAAGCGTGCGACTTTGCATAATGCGAACGAGCTGGAAAGACTGGGTATCCGGGTTGGCGATACGGTTTTCGTAGAGAAGAGCGGGGAGATTATTCCGAAAATCACCGGCGTGGACGTTTCCCAGCGTGAAAAGTATGAAACCGAACCGATCGTTTTCCCGACGCATTGTCCCGAATGTAATTCCGAATTGCAGCGCAATGAAGGTGAAGTAGCATTCTTTTGCCCGAACGACAGCCATTGCCCGCCACAACTGAAAGGTCGCATCGAGCACTTCATTCACCGCAAGGCGATGAATATCGAAAGTCTGGGAGAAGGTAAGATCGAGTTGCTTTTCGACCTCGATCTCGTACGTACGCCTGCGGACCTGTACGACCTTAATTACGACAAACTGCTGGGCCTCGAAAAGAACCTGCTCAACGAGGAAACCGGAAAGGTTAAGAAGATCAGCTTCCGTGAGAAAACGGTAGACAATATCCTGAAAGGCGTTGATCTGTCAAGAACGGTGCCCTTCAAAAATGTCCTTTTCGCATTGGGTATCCGCTTCGTGGGGCAGACCGTGGCAGAGAAACTGGCTGCCTATTTTAAATCGATGCGGGCGTTGCGGGCTGCTACTTACGAGCAACTGACTGCCGTTCCGGAGATCGGCGGGCGTATTGCATTGAGCATTGAATCGTTTTTCAGCGTACCGGAAAACCAGTTGCTCGTGGAGCGTTTGGAACAGGCGGGTTTGCAAATGGAAAGCGACGAAAAGCCGGTCGAGATTGAAAGCGACCTGCTGGATGGCAAGACTTTCGTGATTTCCGGTGTTTTTGAGAACTTCGAGCGCGACGAGTTGAAAGAGAAGATCGAAGCGAATGGCGGAAAGGTGCTCAGCGGGGTCTCGGGAAAGCTCAATTACCTGCTCGCGGGAGCGAATATGGGGCCTTCGAAGCTCGAAAAAGCACGGAAACTGGGCGTTACCATCATCTCCGAGGAAGAATTTTTAGCAATGATTGGAAATTAAGTTAAGAAAATAGCCCCGGAAGGCTAACTTTGTGTTTTAAAATCTAACAATTATATAAGTAAATAATGCCATTGGACCAACGTTTCAAAGGGGTAGGGGCCGCGCTGATCACACCTTTTGATGAACAAAATGAGATTGATTATCCAGGTCTGAAAAGACTGATAGACCTGGTGACGGAAGGTGGTACGGACTACCTCGTGGTACAAGGAACAACCGGCGAATCGCCTACCGTTTCCCCGAAGGAAAAGCGTGATATCCTGGCATTTACAATCCAAAATAACTACAAAAAGCTGCCGATCGTTTACGGCATCGGGAGTAATAATACCCAGGAAGTACTGAATACCATTAAGGAAACGGACTTCACAGGCGTGGATGCGATCCTGTCGGTGTGCCCTTATTACAACAAACCGACCCAGGAAGGTATTATCGCGCATTTTACGGCTATCGCCGACGCTTCGCCGGTACCTGTGCTGCTCTATAATGTTCCCGGACGTACCGTAATCAATATGAAGGCGGATACGATCGTGAAACTGGCGGCGCACCCGAATATCATCGGGATCAAAGACGCGGGCGGGAGCATCGAACAAAGCATGGAACTCGCCGCGCGTGTGCCCGGTGATTTTTTACTGCTTTCGGGCGACGATAACCTCGTAACGACCATGGTAAGCGTTGGCTGGCATGGCGTTATTTCGGTGATTGCCAATGCATTCCCGAAAGAATTCCACGACCTCACGTGGGCTGCGCTGGAAGGCTGTTTCAAAGATGCCGCCAAACTGCAACTCGCATTCCTGGAATTCGATACATTACTTTACATCGAATCAAACCCGGTAGGGATCAAGAAATGCCTGGAAATCAAAGGTATTTGCAGCGCTGACGTACGGTTGCCATTGCTTAAAGCTTCCAAGGAGCTCGGCGAGAAGCTCGAAAAGGCCATGATCCGCGAGGGTTTTATGTGACAATAAAGGTCAGGGGTAGTCAGGTTAATTCAGTACAGTCAGGTATTGTCATTGCGTATCCGGGCTTCCTCATTTATATTTCAGGCATCACAGGTTTGGGGATTTAATTCCGGCCTGTGATGTTTTTTGTTTAAATCAAAAACGAAATGCTATGATCACGTTTTACCCAGGGCCCAGTAAGGTTTATCCGCAGGTCGAACAATATATTTCCGAGGCTTTCGCCAGCGGGCTGATCAGCTCCAATCACCGCAGCACAGGTTTTATGCAACTGCTGGAACAGACGATCGCCGATCTGAAAGCAAAGCTGGACGTTCCGGCTGGTTATGAAGTCTATTTTGTGTCGTCGGCGACGGAATGCTGGGAAATTATCGCCCAGTCGCTGCTGATCGATTCGAGCCTGCATATTTACAATGGGGCATTCGGCGAAAAATGGATGGAGTATACCCACCGCATTTCGCACCGGGCCAGCGATGCGGCCTTCGGACTGAATGAAACTTTGCTGATGGACCGATCCGCCGTGTTCTCACGCAACGAGCTGATCTGTGTGACGTACAATGAGACCTCCAACGGTACCAAGATTCCGGAAGGTTTCCTGCTCGATATCCGCAAAAAGGTCGATAACCTGATTGCCGTCGATGCAACATCAGCGATGGCGGGTGTGATTTTGCCGTGGGAGAATGCCGATATCTGGTACGCCTCGGTGCAGAAATGCTTTGGCTTGCCCGCGGGGCTGGCGGTGATGATTGTTTCCCCCAAAGCTATCGAGCGTGCGATACAGGTAGGTGAGCGGAAGCATTATAATAGCCTGCTATTCATCCGCGACAATTTTTTGAAATTTCAAACACCTTTTACACCGAATATTCTCGGCATTTATCTGCTCGGAAAGGTTATGCAACAAGTTCCGGCTATCGAGGAGGTGGATGCGCAAACGCGTCAGCGTGCGCACGACTGGTATGCATTCCTTTTGGAATACGGTTACGAACTGGTGGTTGAAAATACCGCAGTCCGTTCGGATACCGTTATCGCCGTACGTGCGGAAAAGGAACGTATCAACGAACTGAAAAAAGCAGCCCGGCAAGAGGGGATCACGCTGGGCAACGGCTATGGCAAAGAGAAGGATACCAGTTTCCGCATTGCCAATTTCCCGGCGATCAGCGATGAGGAAATAGCCATATTGAAGGCCTTTTTGGTAAAAATGGCCCCTAATTGACGGAATGAGTAGTAAATGGCCTTCCTTGTATTTTTAACTAAAAAACAAATCTACTCACCCGCGGATTTCTAGATTGTGCGATTAGATATTTTAAAGCAATACCAGGCCCAGACCAAATGTCTGGTCGCGCTGGATTCGATTATTTTTGGTTTTGATGGCGAAGAGCTGAAACTTTTGCTGGTAAAAAGGGGCATTGAAGACGAGCATCACACCTGGTCGCTTATGGGCGGTTGGGTGCAGCCCGACGAGAGCCTCGAAGGCGCATCGTCCCGCATTCTTTTTGAGCTTACGAACCTGAAAGACATTTACCTGGAACAACTTTACACTTTCGGAAGCCCTCACCGTGACCCGGTAGAGCGTACGGTATCTGTGGCCTATTTCGCATTGATCAATGTGGAGGACTATGACCACAAGATATCCAAAAATTACGAGGCTCAGTGGTTCCCGATGCAGGAACTGCCCAAGCTGCTGTTTGACCATGGTATGATGGTCGATATGGCTATTCAGCATTTGCGCTACAAGGCCTCGCAGCACCCGATCGGCTTTGAATTGTTGCCGGAGAAATTTACGATTCCGCAGCTGCAGAAGCTTTACGAAGCGATTTTCGGGACGGAGCTTGATAAACGTAATTTTAGCCGTAAGTTGTTATCTACCAATTTGTTGATCAAGCTCGACGAAAAGCAGAAAGGTTATTCCAAAAAAGGTGCATTCTTTTATAAAATCGACGAGGAGAAGTATAAGAAGCAGTTCAATACATTCCTGAACTTCCTGCCGGGAAGCGCTTCATAGCCGCCGCTATTTTCACGATCAATGGTTTTTAAGGTTGTGTAAGCAGTCGGTTTTGAGCAACTTTGCGGGATCAAAACGCCCCAAAGTGTAAGCCCATGTTTAATTTTAAGGAAATCGTCTCCGTCACGCTGATCCTCTTTTCGGTGATCGATGTGCTTGGCTCATTGCCGGTTATCGTGGATTTCCGGCGGAAGCTGGGTAAGATCGAGTCCGAAAAAACGACTATCGTGGCCGGGCTGATCATGGTCATCTTCCTGTTCCTGGGAGAGCGGTTACTGAGCCTTTTTGGAGTTGATATCGCCTCATTCGCCATTGCCGGGGCCATTATTCTGTTCCTCCTGGGGCTCGAAATGATTCTGGGCCGTGAAATATTCAAGCATGGTAATATGGATGTGAGCGTAGCGTCCATTGTGCCGATCGCATTTCCGATGATCGCCGGCGCTGCCACGATGACCACATTGCTCTCGCTTCGCTCGGCCTACCAGATTCCCAATATCCTGGTCGGCATTATGCTGAACCTCTTTTTTATTTACCTCGTATTAAAATCATCGAATTGGCTGGAAAGAAAGCTGGGACAGGGCGGTACGGATATTCTTCGGAAGGTTTTCGGCATTATCCTGCTCGCTATTGCCATTAAATTGTTCAAAACCAACCTTTCGATGTAAGTGGCGCCCAGGTCGTCGCTTTTTGTGTCAAGACAAATTTTTAAATCAATATAACAATGCAACAACTGGATAGCCTTAATCAAGTCGCGGATTTTCACAGAACTTTTAAACACCCGATCCTGGAAACGCCGACGATCCCCTCCGAAGAAAGAAGCCGCCTGCGTGTGGCATTACTGGCCGAGGAGTTGAAGGAGCTGGAAGTTGCGATCCTCGAAAAGGACATTGTGGAAGTGGCCGATGCGCTTTGCGACCTGCAGTATGTATTGTCGGGCGCGGTGCTGGAATTTGGTCTGGGCGAGAAGTTCCGGACATTGTTCGACGAAGTGCAGCGTTCGAATATGTCGAAAGCGTGCAACTCGGTGGAAGAAGCCGAAGCGACCGTGGCGCATTACCAGGCCAAAGGCACGGAATGCTATTATAAAGAGGATAATGGTAAATACCTGGTGTACCGCACCGCCGACGACAAGACTTTAAAGAATATCAATTACTCTCCGGCGGATCTGTCGTCGATCATCGGTTAAACAAGTTCGCTACATCCAATCGATTCATTATGAGCTCTGTTCTTGAACGATTCCTGCGTTACGTGCAAATCGACACGCAGTCGGATCCTAATTCGGAGACATTTCCCAGCACCGCTAAACAGCGTAACCTGAGCAACCTGCTCGCGGAGGAGCTTCGTGCACTGGGCGTCGCGGATGCCCATGTAGATGAGCATGGGTACGTGTACGCGACGATCCCGTCAAATTCCGACAGAAAGGACGTTCCCGTAATATGCTTTTGCTCGCACGTGGATACTTCCCCGGACGTGACGGGCGAGCATGTAAAGCCGATTGTTCATCGGAACTGGGACGGTTCGGATATTATTCTGCCGGACGATCATTCACAGGTTTTGAGAATAGGGGAGCTGCACGACCTCGATCAGCAAATTGGAAATGACATTGTTACTGCCAGCGGTACTACATTGCTGGGGGCTGATAATAAAGCCGGCGTTGCTGAAATCATGGCCGCTGCCGAATACCTTCTGGCCAATCCGCAGATCAGGCATGGTGCTATCAAAATCCTTTTTACGCCGGACGAGGAAGTAGGAAGGGGAACCGAAAAAGTTGATTTGCAAAAACTCGGCGCGGATTTTGGCTTCACGGTCGATGGTGAGGCGATTGGTACTTTGGAAGATGAAACGTTTTCTGCCGATGGCGTTAAAATTACCATTCACGGCGTGAGCACGCATCCGGGGTATGCGATCGGCAAGCTGGAAAATGCATTAAAAATTGCTGCCGAAATACTGGCCAGGCTCCCGAAAGACAAACTTTCGCCCGAAACCACGCAGGACAAGGAAGGTTTTATCCACCCTGTTCAGATGGAAGGTATTCAGGAAAAGGCCGTTTTGAGCTTCATCATCCGTGACTTTACGGTCGCTGGTTTGCATGAAAAAGAGGCATTCCTGAAAGGTATTATGGAGGAGGTTTTGAAAGGGTATCCCAATTCTTCGGCTGAATTCAAGGTTCAGGAACAGTACCGGAATATGAAGGAAGTGCTGGACCGCCACCCGGAAGTAATCCAAAACGCCTTGACAGCGATGGAAAGAGTCGGCTTGAACCCGATCCAACGCAGCATTCGCGGTGGTACCGACGGCTCGCGGCTTTCATTTATGGGTCTGCCATGCCCGAACATCTTTGCCGGCGAGCATGCGTTTCACTCCAAACTGGAATGGGTATCGGTGCAGGATATGGACAAGGCGGTGGAGGTGATCGTGGAGTTGGCGCAGGTTTGGGAGGAAAATAGTTTTGAATGATTGAATGACTGAATGACCGAATAAGGCATATTCAGTCATTCAATCATTCGGTCATTCAATCATTGATATATTCAGTCATTCAACATTGAAAAAGACCAAGTACTACGTAGTATGGCAAGGCCGGAAGACGGGCGTTTTTACCGATTGGAAGGAATGCGAGGCGCAAATCAAGGGCTTCGAGGATGCGCGCTACAAGTCTTTTGACTCTTTGCAGGAAGCAGAAGCGGCCATTCAGCGCAATTACTGGGAGTTTGTGGCCAAAAAGGATTCCAAACCCGCGGTCCAGGAGCCGCCTGCGAATGTCGGCAGGCCCATTAAAAACAGTATTGCCGTAGACGCGGCGTGGAATACCGCTACCGGCGATATGGAGTATCAGGGCGTTTATTACGCTACAGGCGACCGCATTTTCCTGCAAGGACCATTTAAAGACGGCACCAATAATATCGGCGAGTTTTTGGCAATCGTCCACGCCCTGGCTTATTTGCAAAAAAAAGAAAGCGACCTGCCCATTTATACCGATTCCAAAACGGCAATGGCGTGGATCAAGAAAAAGCATGCAAATACCAAGCTGGCTTTGACCCCACGGAATAAGCCGCTTTTTGAAATGTTGCAACGTGCCGAACGCTGGCTTGCGACGAACACTTACCCCAACAGGATATTGAAATGGGAGACGGAGTATTGGGGAGAGAATCCGGCTGATTTTGGACGAAAATAACTCATAATATGCCCCGTAACGCCCATTTCCGGTTCAAGCAGTTCACTGTCCGGCAGGACCAGTGCGCCATGAAAGTGTGTACCGACGCCTGTGTACTGGGCGCATGGGCGGATGTGGAGGATGCCGACCGCATTCTCGACATCGGTGCCGGAACGGGCCTGCTATCGCTGATGGTCGCGCAGCGCAACTCGTATGCGATGATCGACGCGGTGGAAATCGATGCCGAGGCATTTTACCAGGCTGGCGAAAACGTGGAGCAAAGCCCGTTTCACGACCGCATTACGTTATTTCATTCGGCGGTGCAAGAGTTTGTTTCCGATCATTTGTATGATGTGATTATTACGAATCCCCCGTTTTTTCAGTCGGACCTACTTTCACCGATCGATAAAAAGAATATTGCCCATCACGCCAAATCACTTGATTTTGAGGAACTGTTGGCTGCTATTGAGCGGCTTTTGAAACCGGAGGGTAAATTCAATATCCTTTTTCCGGTAGATGAAGGCTTGCGCTTTGCTGAGAAAGCGGGAAGTGCCGGTTGGAAACTTACCCGAAAATTGACTTTGTTTCACCAGGAGGACAAAAAAGCATTTCGCTTGCTAATGCTTTTTCAGCGCCCAGAATTCGCTCATAATGTGCACATTGATCCCGATATGTATATTTATGGACCGGACGGCGTCACCCATGACCCGCGTTTCAGGGAGTTGTTAAAAGCTTTTTATTTGAAATTTTGATCAGGAAAAACACGAACTTTGCGGCAAATTACCGGCAAAGCATTGTCACTGAAACCGTACATGACCGACCAAGCTATCCAGATTTCCGTCGTTATCCCGCTTTACAATGAAGAAGAGTCGCTTCCAGAGCTCTGCGAGTGGATTGCGCGGGTTATGGACGAGAATCATTTCTCCTACGAGGTGCTCTTTATGGATGACGGCAGCCGGGACCGCTCGTGGGAGGTGATCCAGCGGCTTTCACAGGAAAACCCAAATGTGCGGGGAATGCGTTTTGTGCGTAACTATGGCAAGACTGCCGCCCTGCAAACCGGTTTTCAAGCCGCTAAGGGCAATGTTGTGATCACGATGGACGCCGATTTGCAGGACAGTCCGGACGAAATACCGGAATTGTACAACATGATCGTCAACGACCGCTACGACCTGATTTCCGGCTGGAAGAAAAAACGTTACGACCCGATCACCAAGACCCTGCCGACCAAGCTGTTTAATGCTGCTACCCGCAGTATTTCAGGTGTTTACTTGCACGATTTTAACTGCGGTCTGAAAGCTTACCGCGGGGAGGTGGTCAAGAATATCACTATCTATGGAGAGATGCACCGGTATATCCCGGTGATCGCGAAATGGAATGGGTTTGCCAAAATAGGAGAGAAGGTAGTACAGCACCGGGCGCGCAAATACGGTTACACAAAATTCGGCCTTGAACGGTTCATTTTTGGCTTCCTGGATTTGCTTTCGATCGCCTTTGTGAATAAGTTTGGACGGAGACCCATGCATTTGTTTGGAAGTCTGGGAACCCTTATGTTTTTTCTTGGAAGCCTTATAGCTGTGTGGCTTATTGGAAAAAAGATATATAACATTTACAATTTATTACCCTACCGGAATGTTACAGAGAATCCGATGTTCTTTTTGGCGCTGGTAGCCATTATGGTAGGCTCTCAATTATTTCTCGCTGGATTTTTGGGTGAATTGTTTGTAAAGCAATCTGTTTCAAAGACAGGGGATTACACCATTGCCGAAAAGGCGGGATTGTAAGAAATTAAGATTAGTATCCAACGAAATTTAAGTTTTAAGTTATTACCTATTACACGACTAATGATCGCTAACGTACACAAAGCACATCCGTGGCACGGAATTCCAATGGGTGACAAGGCACCCGAATTAGTTACTGCATTTATTGAGATTGTTCCTACCGATACCGTAAAATACGAAATTGACAAGGCCACCGGTTACCTCAAAATCGACCGTCCTCAGAAATATTCGAACATCGTTCCTGCATTGTACGGCTTTATTCCCAAGACCTATTGCGCGGATAAAATCGCGGCACTGGCAAGGGAACGTTCGGGCCGTGATGTGACCGAAGGCGATGGTGACCCGCTGGATATCATCGTATTGTGTGAAAAAATCATTTCACATGGTAACATCATGTGCGAGGCGAAGCCTATCGGCGGCATCCGCCTGATTGATGGCGGCGAGGCTGATGACAAGATCATCGCGGTCTTGAAAGGTGACGAAGTTTACGGCCAGTACAGCGATCTGAGCGAGCTGCCGGATGGTATCGTGGAGCGTTTGAAGCACTACTTCTTGACTTACAAGAACTTACCTGGGGAGAAGGCGCATATTGAAATCACTAATGTTTACGGCAGGGAAGAAGCGCACGAGGTGATCCTTACTTCGGTGGAAGATTACAAGCATTCTTATTACTGAGATTCAGAGAATATCCAGCCGGCACAAAACGCCGTGTAATTTAGAGCCGCCCTCATTAGGGGCGGCTTTTCTTTATTCTTATCTTTGTGCAAATTTTGCTATTCTGTCACAATAGGTAATGCATTGCCAATGCTTTGAAATAAAGTGTATTAGGTAATGCTCCTGAAAAATGACTGTCCGTTCCGGGCAGCGATATATATGAGTAATTTACAAGAAATAAAGAAACGGCGCACGTTTGCGATCATCAGCCACCCCGATGCCGGTAAGACCACATTGACCGAAAAGTTGCTCCTTTTCGGTGGTGCGATCCAGACGGCGGGCGCGGTAAAGTCCAATAAAATTAAGAAGACTGCAACTTCCGACTTTATGGAAATCGAGAAGCAGCGTGGTATTTCCGTGGCGACGTCGGTCATGACCTTCGAATACAAGGATCTGCTGATCAACATCCTCGACACACCCGGCCACAAGGACTTTGCAGAAGATACTTACCGCACTTTGACCGCCGTGGATAGTGTAATCCTGGTGGTTGACTGTGTAAAAGGCGTAGAGGAGCAAACCGAGCGGCTAATGGAAGTTTGCCGCATGCGTAATACGCCTGTGATCGTATTCATCAACAAGCTCGACCGCGAAGGCCAGAATCCTTTCGAGCTGCTCGATGAGCTGGAAAGCAAACTGAATATCCGCGTTCGTCCGCTTACGTGGCCGATCAATATGGGTGCCAATTTTAAAGGTGTTTACAGCTTGTACGAGCAAATGCTGTATTTCTTTAAAATCAATAAAACCAAAATTGAAAGCGATGTCGCGAAAGTGAGCCTCGAAGATGAGAAATTGACCGACTTGCTGGGAGAAAAAGATGCTGAACAGCTAACGGAGGACGTGGAACTTGTAGAGGGCGTTTACGATGCATTTTCGGAAGAAGCTTACCAGAAAGGCCAGCTCGCGCCGGTATTCTTCGGGAGCGCAATCAACAACTTCGGTATCAAAGAGTTGCTGGATACATTCTGCGATATTTCGCCGATCCCGCAACCGCGCCCGACGGACGTACGCGAAGTGGAGCCAACCGAGCCGAAATTCACCGGTTTTGTATTTAAAATCCACGCCAACCTTGACCCCCGCCACCGCGACCGCATTGCGTTCCTGCGCATTTGCTCGGGTAAATTTGAAAGAGGTAAGTTTTACAAACACGTGCGGCTGGGCAAGGATGTCCGCTTTTCGAGTCCGTTCACATTCATGGCTTCGGATAAGAGTGTGATGGAGGAAGGGTTTCCGGGAGATGTGGTAGGTCTTTACGATACCGGTAACTTCAAAATTGGTGATACGCTTACGGAAGGCGAAAACCTGCAATTCTCGGGTATTCCAAGTTTTTCGCCGGAAATTTTTAAGGAGCTTATTAACATGGATCCTATGAAATCCAAGCAATTGGAAAAGGGTATCCAGCAGCTGACCGACGAAGGTGTAGCCCAGCTATTCACGCTCGATCTCGGTAATAGAAAAGTCGTAGGAACCGTTGGAGAACTTCAATTTGACGTAATCCAGTACCGCCTCGAACATGAATATGGCGCGAAATGCCGCTGGGTACCGATGAATATCTCCCGGGCTTGCTGGCTCACCGCAGACGAGAAGCCCGCTATGGATCAGTTCATTCGCCTGAAAGGCAACCAGATTGCCTACGACAAAGATCGCAACCCTGTTTTTCTCGCCGAATCCGAATGGATGATCCGCATGAACCGCGAAAACAACCCGGCTATTCATTTCCATTTCACGTCGGAATTTAAAACGGAAATGGCGATTTGAGGCTGATTTCGGGCTTTTGAGAAAATAAAAAAACAGGCTGCTTCATTCAATGAGCAGCCTGTTTTGCTTTTAAATCGGGTGTTAGTTCTGCGGTCCACCGCCTCCTCCGCCACCACCGCGGTTATTACGGCGGTCTTCCAGCATGGTTTTATACTTTTCCTGCTGCTCGACGGTCAGGAGCTTGGTTAGTTCGGTGTTGAATGTCTCCATCGATGCGCGCATTTGTTCGCGGTCCATGTTCTGGGCATCCCTTAATTCCTGTATTTTCTTGGCGCGTACCAGGCTCAGGTCGTATACTTTTTTCTGCTGGTCGTCCGAAAGTTTAAGGTTTTCGGTCAGCGTTTTGGTCTGGTTCTCGGCGCGTTGCTCGGGCGTTGCATTACCGCCGCGTTGCGCGAAAGTTGTGAAGCTTACAAAGGCCAGTAAAATGGCCAACAGTGATTTCCTCATGGTCAAAAAAAGTTTAGATACCGGGGTTAGATGGAAAAAGGAGCTACAAGTTTAACCTGTTCTGTAATTTTTTAACTGAGCATCCGCACGGCCAGCGCTACCACGATGGCACAGGTGTAACTCATTAAGGTCCCCACGAGCACATACTCGGATTTCTTGCTGATATAAGCCGGTGGAATACCCGAGTCGATTGCTTTGTCATTATACCTCAGCAGCGATTTAGCCGCGATCAGGAAGCCGATAGCCGAATATTGATTTACTATAACAAAAACAAAAATGAGCAGGCGCTCGGACATACCTATCCAGCGGCCGGCATTTGCGAGGTTGTCATCGGCATCCGGCGCGAGTTTGCTGAGCTCTTCCCGCCAGGGTCTGGTGAGAATGCCTACGAGGAACGAGACGGGGGATAGCGAAAGGAGTGCGCCGGATAAGGTCGCCAGGGTTTTGGGAGTGTTCAGCCAGGTGGTAAATGCTTCAAAACCAGGAGTGATATTGCTCGTGATAATGAGCGCCGCAAGCGCAATGGTGGCCAGATGTGCTGCCTGGTCAGCGATGAACCAGGTGAGGGAGCCTTTTTTATCGAATGATATTTTAACAAGATCTATCACGCCGTGCGCGATGCCCAGTGCGATGGCAGGTAATGGGTTATTCCATTGATGCAGGGCAATATATGAAACGATTATCACCAGCAAAGTGTGGAAATACAGGTATCGGGATTTGTATTTTCTCTCTTTTTTGTCGGTTACCCAGCGGGTGGGCTGCCAGTAAAAATCTACAAGAACGTGTGCCAGCAGGAGGAGCAAAAATTCTGTCATCGTAGTTTAGCGTTTGGTGTATAGTAATAGCTGCTTTGGAAAGGTAGCAATAAAACTTTCAATTGCCCACCACTTCGACGAGGCGACCCGCTGGCTTGCAGCAGGTTGGCTGATGGATAACATCTCGGCGATCTGCGTTACATTTTTGCCCAGCAGCAAGGCTTCGACCACCTGGCTTTGAGCTGCCGTCCAGCTTTCGATCACCGTTTCCAGTAAATCCAATGTTGCCGTTAAAGGTTCTGAAGGTTTGGGCAATGCAATGCCTATCCTTGCTTTTTGCTGACGGATTTTATCAGCCAGATGGCCCGATAACCTGAACGCCTCGCCGTCGGACGTGCCCGGGCGGTCGGTAAGCTGTTCCGTCTGGCCAATACCGATCGCTATGCGCATATCTGCGTTGGGCGCGTGCTTGCGTATGCACGCACGTGTGAGGATAGCTACGCGCATGACCTCGTCGGTGTTTTTCAGTACTGCCTGGAAACTGTCGCCGCGGTAAATTTCCGGCCTTAACGCCCAGTTGAAGTTTTGATTTTGGTGCAAAACAGTAAGCATTTCTTCCAGCCATACAGCTGTTTCTTCGCGTGAAAACTGCGTATAATTAACCATATCAGCGGTTATAACCGCCCGGAACGCTTTCATGAGTATAAGGTTTTTTGCTTATAATTATCAAATATAAGTTAAAAGCCTTATATTTTAAATATATAAGCTAAAAACCTTATATTGATATTATATAAGGTAAAAGCCTTATGATTTTTGCAGAAACAGATTTGCCAGATACGCCCATTCTTCTTTCAGACTTCCCTTAAATACTTCTGAACCAGCACGTCTGTACCAGTATCCCGCATTGAAAGTATCGCCTTCGACCCGATGGAGGTAGGCATGCAAACGGTCGTAAGCTTGCGTCCCTTCCCTGTTTTGGGCGATATTGTGGGCTGCCTCCCAATCGCCGTTAGCGTCGTGCCAAAGTGCTTCCAGCAGGACAGGAAGGTCTTTCGGAGGAGCGGGTAGCGAAATCGATTCCTGGAATTGTTCGAATGTCATGATGAGTGGAAAGATGGTGAACAACGGTAAAACCAGTTGCAAGATACGCCTCAGAACCCTGATTTACCGATTTTACTTGTATATTGTAAGGCACAATTGTAATTAAGACAACAATATATGTTTAAACAATTATCAACGATATTAGGCTGTATGACGCTGGCGGTTTATTGCCACGCGCAGGAAACTTTTCCAAGGAATGGCGCTTATGACGAGAGGGCAGGCCGTTATGCTTTCATCAATGCCACGATCGTCGCAGATCCGAAAAACACGATCGAAAATGCGACGATGCTGATCGAAGACGGTGTGATCCGGGAAACCGGAAAACAAGTGAAAATCCCTGCGGGTACGGTTACGGTCGATCTGAAAGGTAAGTTCATTTACGCATCACTCATCGAGCTGGACTCAGACTATGGCATGCCGGAGGTCAGAAGGGCGCAGGGTGGAGGCGGCCGGCAAACTCCCCAACTGGAATCGAACAAGAAGGGGGCATTCGGCTGGAACCAGGCCATTCAGCCCGAAACGGATGCGAGCATTCTCTTTACGCCCGATTCCAAAAAAGCAGGTGACCTGCGCAAGATCGGTTTCGGTACCGTGCTGGTGCATTCGCATGACGGGATCGTGCGTGGAAGCGGCGCGCTCGTGACCCTTACCGACGAACCCGCTAATAAAGCAATGCTCAACAGCAGGGCATCGGCGCATTTCTCTTTTGGGAAAGGAAGCTCATCGCAAACTTATCCGTCGTCGGGAATGGGTGTGGTGGCACTTTTAAGGCAAAATTATTACGATGCCGACTGGTATGCGAAAGGTGGGAACAGAAAGGAAACGAACCTGTCGCTCGAAGCATTCAACCAGATCAAAGCGCTGCCTTCGTTTTTTGAGACTGGCGATAAATATAGTATCCTGCGGGCCGACAAGATCGGGGATGAGTTTGGAATACAATACATTATCCGTGGAGGAGGAGACGAATACCAGCGCATTCGTGAAATCAAGGAAAGCAAGGCGACGTTGCTGCTCCCACTCGTATTTCCGGATGCCTACGATGTGACCGACCCGTGGGATGCGGAAGTGGTAACCATGAGCCAGCTGAAACATTGGGAACTGGCGCCACGCAATGCCTCGGAGGTAGCGAAAGCGGACATTCCTTTTGCGTTGACCACCGTAGGATTGCGCAACAAAGCCGATTTCTGGAAAAACCTGCGGACAGCCATCGAATACGGCTTATCCAAGGAAAGAGCATTGGCAGCGCTGACAACCGTTCCCGCTGCGCTGATCAAGGCCGAGAATAAGATCGGCAGCCTGAAACCGGGGATGCTTGCCAATTTTATTATCACTTCGGGCGACCTGTTTTCGAAAGACAATGTGATTTATGAAAACTGGGTCCAGGGCAAGAAGTTTGTGCTTACGGCGTTGGATGCACCGGATATCAGAGGCACTTATTCGCTCTTCCTGAACAATCAGCCTGCCGGAAAGCTGCAAATTACCGGTTCGCCTGAAAAGCCTGAATACAAGATCGTTGTACAGGATTCGATCAAGATCACTCCCAAAGCGATCCTCGCAAATGCATTGCTCACCTTAACCTACCAGCAGGACAAAAAAGTGGGCGGTATAACCCGACTCACAGGTTGGCTCAGTGGAAACGGGTTCACTGGGGAAGGTGTATTGCCAAACGGGACTGTTATCCCTTGGAACGCAACCCTAACGGAAAAGAATACCGCCGTTGCTGCGGCAGATACAACGAAGCCCGGAACCAAAGAGACCGGACCGATTGTGTATCCATTTGTAGGCTATGGAAATGAAACATTGCCTGCGAAAGAAACTGTGCTGATCAAAAACGCGACGATCTGGACCAACGAGAAAGAAGGTATCCTGCAAAATGCCGACGTGATTGTCCAGAATGGCAAAATTACCAAAGTAGGAAAGGGCCTCGCCGCACCGTCTGGTGCCAGGACCATCGACGGAACCGGCAAGCACCTTACCAGCGGCATTATCGACGAGCATTCACATATTGCGCTTTTCAGTATAAACGAGGGCGGGCAGTCGAGCTCGGCAGAGGTACGTATGAGCGATGCGATCAATCCGGATGATATCAACATTTATCGCCAGCTGGCAGGTGGAGTTACGGCCTCACATTTGTTGCACGGCTCGGCGAACTCGATCGGTGGGCAAAGTGCGATGATCAAACTGAAATGGGGGACAAGCCAATCGGAGATGCTGATCCCGGAAGTGAAGACCATCAAATTTGCATTGGGCGAAAACGTGAAGCAGTCGAACTGGGGCGATGTGCAGCGTGTGCGCTTCCCGCAGACGCGCATGGGTGTGGAACAGATCTATTTTGACCATTTCCTCCGCGCGAAAGAATATGCAGCGAGCTGGAAAAGCTACAATGCGAATGCCAAAAAGCAGACTGTCGCACCGCCACGCCGGGATATCGAGCTTGATGCATTAGCGGAAATACTCGGTAATGAGCGCTTTATCACCTGCCATTCCTATGTGCAATCGGAGATCAATATGCTGATGCACGTGGCGGATTCATTAAAATTCAAAATCAACACATTTACCCACATCCTGGAAGGTTACAAACTGGCCGATGGTATGCAGAAGCGCGGTATCGGTGGCTCGACGTTTGCCGACTGGTGGGCATACAAAATGGAGGTGAAAGAAGCGATCCCGTACAATGCAGCGCTGATGTACCATGAAGGTGTGACGGTTGCAATCAATTCCGACGATGCCGAAATGGCCCGCCGCCTGAATCAGGAAGCTGCCAAAACCGTCGAATATGGCGGTGTACCGGAAGAAGAAGCCTGGAAAATGGTGACGTTGAACCCCGCCAAACTGCTACACGTAGACGATCGCATGGGTAGCGTGAAACCTGGCAAGGATGCCGATCTGGTGCTCTGGAACGCGAGTCCGCTTTCAGTATATGCACGGCCCGACTTCACGATGGTCGAAGGAGCCATTTATTTTGACCGTAAAAAGGATGAGGAGAAGCAGAAATCCATCGCGGTAGAACGCGAAAGGCTGATCCAGAAAATGCTGGGCGAAAAAGCAGAAGGCAAGCCCACGCAAAAGCCGGAAGCAACGAAGCCGCATATGTGGCATTGCGAAGATGTGGTAGGTATCCACGCAGAGCACGTAGAAGTTGGGCATACCCAAGCGGATAAGTAATACTGTTTCAAAACAATCGAATTGATTTATGAAAAAATATAAACTGATTATCGGCCTTCTGCTGGGACTGACAGCCGGATCGCAGGCGCAAAATCCGGCACCGGCGAAACCGCAAACCAAGCCGGTCGTGCTCACAGGTGCTACGATCCACATCGGAAACGGCGAGGTGATCCAAAATGGCGCTATCGCGTTTGACAAGGGCATTATCACGCAGGTTGGCCCGGCTGCGTCGTTAACAAGTCCTGCGGGCGCCGAAACAGTGGACGTGAGGGGGAAACATATTTTTCCCGGCCTGATTTCACTGAATACGACCGTCGGGTTACAGGAAATCGCGTCGGTAAGGGCTACGCTTGACTATCGGGAAGTTGGAGAGATCAACCCTCACGTACGCGCGCTCGTAGCCTACAATACTGATTCGGAAGTAATCCCGACGCTGCGGGGCAATGGTATACTCGTGTCGCAGGCCGTTCCGCAAGGTGGTGCGATCTCGGGCTCGTCATCTGTTTTTTACAGCGATGGCTGGAACTGGGAGGACGCGGTGTTGAAAAAGGACGATGGCATATGGTTAAGCTGGCCGCCTTTTCTGGCAGGAAATTTCGATAACGAGACCTTTACCTACAGTATCAAGCGAAATGACAAGCGCCAGGAAACGATCGACGTCTTCAAGAAGACATTCGCTGAGGCCAGGGCTTATGCGGAAATTACTAACCCAAGCCCGGTTAATCTTCGCCTCGAAGCAATGAAGCCACTCTTTGCCGGCACTGCCAATCTTTACATCCGTGCCGATTATGCCAAGGATATTATAGAGTCCGTTCGTTTTGCACAGGAAGCAGGTGTGAAAAAGGTTGTTATCGCGGGCGGTAACGAATCCTACAAAGTGACCTCATTTTTGAAAGAAAACCAGGTGCCGGTGATCATCAACACCACGCACAGGCTCCCCGACGGCGTGGACGAAAACGTTTACCTGCCGTACGAACTGCCCGGATTGCTTCACAAGGCAGGTGTGAAAGTCGCAATTACTTACGCCGATGAGTGGTGGCGTACCCGTAATCTTGGGTTTCTGGCTGGTACAGCTTCCGGTTTCAGCGGGGTAACGTCCGAGGAAGCATTGCAGTTTGTAACCCGCAATGCAGCCGACATTATCGGAGCGGGCCAGCAGATCGGTACGCTTGAAAAGGGCAAGCAAGCATCGTTGCTCGTTTCTGATGGCGATATCCTCGATATGCGCGGCAACGTGGTTCAAATGGCGTACATCCGCGGTGGAAAAGTCAATCTGGACGACAAGCAGAAGCGGCTTTATGAGAAGTACAAGGAGAAGTATGGAAAGAAGTAACTAGCCGGAAAGTCAACAGGTCAGATAAGGCAAAGCCATCCGTTTTATGTAGCGGATGGCTTTTATTTTTAGTGATTTGGATTGATATATTTCAGAATATCGACCTTTCTGAATCTTACAAAAAAATACAATCAATCAACTTTCTCCGATCAGGTAAATGCCGTCATCAGCAATCCTGATTACACCTTGCCTATATAGTCCGCCAATTGCCTTTTTGAATACTTTTTTGCTGATTTTTAGCTTATTATAAATATCCTCGGGTGAAGAATTGTCGGAAAGCGCCAGAAACCCTTTGCCTTTCTCTACTTCTTCCAGAATTTGCTTCGCTACCGGCTCTACTACCTCATAACCGGTCTTTTGGAGGCTGATATCCAGCTTGTTTTCTTCTCGGATCTTCTTGACGTAACCTTTCAGCGCATCGCCGATCTGTAATGGCTGGAATACTTCGTTGGCGTAAATGAGGCCTTTGTGATATTGGTTCACAACGACATTGTAGCCCAGGTCGGTTTTTTGCCAGATAAGCAGATCCACTTCGTCGCCTTCCGCAACGGTAAGCCGTTCGCTTTCCAGGAACTTGTCGATTTTTGCAGAGGCCAGCAGACGCTGCGTTTTCTGATCGAGATAGAGGAAAACAACATACCCTTCGCCGATCTCCATGGGCTTGGGCTGCTCGCGGAAAGGAACAAACAGGTCCTTAATAAGGCCCCAGTCGAGAAATGCCCCGTGTTCGGATACGTCTTTCACTTCCAGGAATGCAAACTCGTTCCGGATGATTTTGGGAGTCTGCGTGGTCGCTACGGGCCGGTCTTCCGAATCGAGGTACACGAATACCTTGATCTGGTCGCCGACTTGCATGTCGTCCGTAATATATTGGTTGGGAAGCAGCACTTCTTCACCTTCCACATCGCTCAGGAACATTCCTACGCTGGTGACCCGCTCGATGGTCAGGTAATTGTATTTTCCTATAAAAAGCATTATTCAAATAACGAGGTTCAGCTACAAAGGTAATGCTTTCAAGCCGATTTACTCTTCGTCGTTCATTTCGCCCTGCTTATCCATATTCTGTTTCTCTTTCGAGCGGTTCAGACGATAGGAAAAAGTGACCAGAAACTGCCGCGGCCGCCATTGGAATACCGAATAGGAATAATAGCCCGCATTCTCGGTAATGCTACGTCGTCTCTGGGAGTTGAGCAAATCCCGGACACTAGCAGTGACCGTGCCGCGGCCTTTCAGGATGTCTTTGGACAAACCCAGGTCGATAAAGTAGATCGACAGGTCTTTACCTTGGGTAGTGCGCCTCGGAGCGCGGTAGTTGAACGACGCTTGGAAGTCCACCGCACCGAACAGCGTCACGCGCGACGAAAACCGGCTGGTCCATGAATAGGTGTCGCTTTGGTATAGTTTATCATTGTAATATCCCTCATTCATCGCTCTGAAAATGTTGGCGTTGGCAGTCAGCTTCCACCACGGTGCCGGATCGTAGGTAAGGTTGAATTCGAAACCGTATGAGTCGCCTATGGAGAGGTTAATGGGGGTAATGGTGGTAAAACCGGTTGAATCGACCGACGTAATATTCTCGACCACGCCCAGCCTGCGACGATAGTAAATGCTCGAAAGTAGCGTCGCCTGATTCATATTCAGCAAATGCCCGGCTTCGAATGAATGTGTGAATTCAGGATTTAGCAGCGGGTTGCCCGCGCGGAAAACACGTGAATCGCTGAAATTGGAGAAGGGAAGCAAATCCCGGAAATTGGGACGGCTGAGCCGGTAGCTGTAACTAAGCTGAAGAGTCTGGGCGTCTTGGAGCTTGTAAGATAAATGAATGCTGGGAAAGAGGTTGAAATATTGCCGGTGATTGGTTTTGGCCGTTTTTTTTAGCTCGGTCAGGATGTCGGTGTACTCGCCGCGCAAGCCTGCCTGTACAAAAAACTTCCCGAACTGGTTGCTGGCCATCAGGTATGCCGCGTGGATTTTCTCGTCGTAGGCCAACCTGTTATCATAATCGGGCAAGACGACCCAGTAGTCGGGTTCCAGTTGCTGATGTACGGAAAAGTCATTGTCCAGGCGCCTGACGGATGTTTTCAGGCCTGCTTCCAGCTTTCCATCCTTACCGAGCGGGTGAATGTAATCCAGCTGGGCAAGAAAATTCCTTTCATCCTCGGTATTGTAAGACCGCTGGCGGATATCGACCGAATTATTATCGGCTACCTCGTGGTATTTCGATGCTTCCGTTTCATCGCTGAGAATGTATTTCGCGTCGAACGACAGGCTTTGTCCTTTTCTTTCAAAGGTCTTCCGATAATTCAATGCGGCTTCGATATTGGTTCTCGGCTCGGTCTCGTCCTCGCTACGCGTGACCGTGCGCGTAAGGGTATTATTCATGTCGAAATCCCGGTATTCGAGCCGCGACTTGTTGTTGTTTTGTGATTTGCGGTAGGAAAGGGTTGCGGTGATGGTATTGTAATTGTTCAAAAAATAGTCCAGTCCCACGCGGAAATTGTTCGAATATCCGGCGCGGTTACGCCGGTTGGTTTGTTCGTATACAAAACTGGTATCGGCGCTGTTGTACTCTTGCCTCGAATGCCCGCGGCCGGGGCCGTCGCGGTACATCCAGCCGTAATTCGCGATCAGGTTCACCTTTTTCTTACGGTAGTTGACATTAAAAGAAGCCCCGAAATTGGAAGGATACCCAGCAGTGCCCGTAAATGTCCCATTCAGCCCATAGCGGATGTTTTTCTTCATCACAATATTCAAAATCCCTACCTCACCCTCGGCGTCATACCGCGACGACGGGTTCGTAATGATCTCCACACTTTCGATCAGATCGGCCGGGATCTGGCGCAGTGCCTCGGCGGGGTTTAATCCTACCATACCCGATTGCTTGCCGTCGATGAGAATACGGACATTCCCGCTGCCGCGAAGCGCCACGTTTCCTTCCACGTCTACTGTGACCGAAGGCATATTGTTGAGAATATCCGAAGCATTGCCGCCAATGTTGGCCAGGTCTTTTCCCACATTGAAAACCCGTTTGTCCAATTGCAGGTCCATCTGGCTTTTTTCACCCTGAACAACCAGTTCTTCGAGTACCCGCGCATTCGATGTGAGGGTAATCGTGCCTAATGCTACGGGCTGGGCTGCGACACGGACGTTGGGGATGATTTTCTCGTCCATTGCCAGGAAAGTGATTTTTATGAGATAGCTGCCCGGCTCGGCGGGGATATTGAAAATCCCGTTTTCATCCGCGGTGCCGCCCCCGAGCAACGCGGAGTCTTTGGCGGCAAGAAGCGCCACATTCGCAAATGGGACCGGCTTTTTCTCGGAATCTTCGAGTTTGCCGGTGATAGGATAGGTTGCCGGGGAGTCGTCCTGCGCGTAGAGTTGGATGCAGAGGAAATTCAGGAGTGAAACGAGCAGTAGTATTTTCTTCATGACGACATTTGCCATAACTCCCGGCAGGGCCAGGCATGTGTTATGTTGAAGGTGAGCCTGTTAGATTGAAAAGCCGGTCAAAGGTTTAATGACTTTTTAATCTCGCATGAAGAAAATTGCGTGCCAGCTCGCACTATTCCTGCCTAATGTCTATCTGGCTCATTTCCTGGGCCTTTTGCAGCGTTTCCATGCTGCCAATGTCGATCCAGTACCCCGTCGTTTGAGGCACTCCGGCGACAAGAAATCCCGCATGCAATGCCGACTGGATCAGTTGCCAGCCTTCGTATGCAATGCCTTTTGGCAGGAGGTTCAGTATGCGACGGTTAAAGATATACACCCCAGCATTGATCGTAAAATCATATTCCGGTTTTTCTGCCAGCCCGCGGATATGGCCATTGGAAGTCATTTCAAGGACTCCGTAAGGCACTTTGATCGTATTACGCACGGTCAGAACGGCCATGTCGACCTTTTGTGAAAAGTACTCCGCGCAAAGATTGGCGATATCGAAGTTAGAATAAACGTCGCCGTTGATCACCAGAAAATGCTCGTGGGGCCAGCGTTGTTTCAGAGTCAGCGCGCCAATGCTGCCCATTTTAATGCGCTCGCGAATGTACCGGATGGAAACACCCAGCTCTCGTCCGTCGCCCAGATATCCGGTCATCTGCTCTGCCAAATGCCCAACTGAAATGTGTATTTCCCTGAAACCGAATGCTGCCAGATGGTCAATCAGGTGACGGATAATAGGTTTTCCACCGACCGGAATGAGCGATTTGTGGGTATTATCAGTAAGCGGTTTCAGGCGGGTGCCCATGCCCCCGGCCATGATGACTACATTCACGGGCCAGTGGCCCACTTCCGCGTTCCAGTGCATAGTGTTCAGATCTTAATACCCACATTCAGAAATCTTCCGATGGTTTGACAAACCCTTTGTAACTGTCCGTCGGATACAGACGTTGAGCACGGGAGCATGATCCCGCGCCGGGACACATCCGCAGCTACGTTTTCGCGGCTGATGTACAAGTCCTGCCGGAATACCGGCAGTTCGTGAATGGGCGTCCAAAGCGGCCTTGTCTCGATATTTTCTGCCGCCAGAGCGGCGATCAGGCTGCGGCTTTCGGTGACAAGCATGGCAGAATGCCAGTGATTGGAGTCGGTTCCGGGAGTCAGCTGCTGGAATACCACATCGTAGTCCCCGAATTCCCGACGATAATGTGCGGCTATCTCTTTTTTCTTTTGCACGAAACCGGGCAGTTGCTCCATTTGTGCGCATCCCATTGCGGCGAGCGGATTCACAAGCCGGAAGTTATAGCCAAGTTCGTCGTGGATGTACTCGGTAGGATGACTTTTAGCCTGGGTAATGAGGTGACGGGCACGTTTTGCCAGGGAATCGTCGTTCGTCAGGATCGCGCCGCCGCCGGCAGTGGTGATGATTTTATTACTGTTGAAACTCATTGTTCCCAGTAGCCCCGAAGTCCCCGAATGCCGACCATTCCTGAATGAGCCCAGTGAACATGCGGCATCTTCGATCACAGCCAGGGAATGCCGCTCCGCGATTGCATTGAGCTGTTCCATTTCGCAGACATTCCCCAGCAAATGCACCGGAACAACCGCTTTGATTCGCCGGTGGCTTTCCCGGTGAAAGCACCCGCCACTGTTCTGGTAGGTTTGGTTTTCCAGAAAATCCAGTAACAGATCCAGGTCCATCAGCCACGTACGGGCGTCGATATCGACCATAACAGGATTGGCGCCTAGATACCTGACTGCATTTGCTGTTGCCACGAACGTCAGGTCGGGGACGAGTATCAGATCCCCTTTTTCCACACCCGCGAGCGTGAGCGCTACCTGCAACGCGCTCGTGCCGTTGCTCACGCCTATTACATGTGCCGCGCCCGCGTAATCGGCCAGTTGCTGTTCGAAGCGGCGCAGGAAGCTTCCGCCGGACAGCCAGTTGGAATCGATGGCTTCGGCCATGTATTGCTTTTCGCGCCCATTGAGATTTGGCTCGCAGAGTGGGATAGAGGAGGGTTTATACGTTTCCATATCTTGCATTCATCGGTTCGCTGATCACCTGTTCGCGGAACAGGGAAGCAATTTCACGGATACCATTCGGGACGGTTTTGGAAATGGCAAAGCCGAGCACATTTTTGATTTTATCACAATTCACCTTGTAATCGCGCGGATCGGTTACTACCGGATGGTAATTCACTTCCAGCGAGGGGATTGCCTTGCCGATTTCCGCTGCAAGCATTTTCTTGGTATAATTCTGCGAGGTATCGCCTACATTAAATGCTTCCCCGTCGACCTTCTTTTTGTCGGCTGTGAGCGCGATTTTTACGGAGCGGGCGAGGTCGCTCACATGGCAGTAGGGGCGCCAGAAGTTTTCGCCGTAAATCAGCAACGGTTTCCCCAATGCCGCATCGCGCGTGAATTCGTTAACGGTGAGGTCGAAACGCGGCCTGGGCGATATTCCGTAAACTGTGGAAAAGCGGAGAATAGTGCGTGTGATAGTGCTGTTTTCCTGGCTAAGCAGATATTTTTCAAAATTCACTTTGGTTTCGGAATACAACGAAATCGGGTTCAACTCCGCGGTTTCGTCCAGGAGCGAATCGGATACCGCCATTTTTCCATAGTTGCTGCAAGTGGAAGCAAACACGAACCGCTCGATTCCGGCCTCTTCGCAAAGCTCATAAAGGCGCACGGATGCATGCCAGTTCACTTGCAGGGCCAGTTCGGGATATTTTTTGCAAGGAGGTTCACCGACGATAGCCGCCAGGTGGCATACGTAATCCACGCCTTTTAAAGCTGCTTTGATGTCGTCGTCATTCCGCAGGTCGCCTTTGATGAAGCTGAACGCCGGGTTGCCCCAAAAACTCAACAGCGATTCGCCACCGAAAGACAGATTGTCCAGTACGACTACGCGAAACTCTTCCTGCAAGAGGATGCGAACCAGCTCGGAGCCGATATAACCCGCTCCGCCTGTTACCAGGACCGTTTTATTTTCTTTGTTAACCATGTGCAGCAACTTTGTGAAATGATTGAATGAGTTCTTCTGTGATAATGTCGGGTGACCATTGGTCGATGATCCCTTTCCCGTTGCTGCCCATTTGCCTGAACTTTTCGGGATGATCCATGAACCATAGCAGCTTGCTTGTAAAATCCGGCTGATTGGAAGGGTCGAACCGGAATCCGTTCAGTCCGTCGATCACAAGGTCGGAGGCGCTGCCACACCGTTCCGACACCAGTACGGGCATCGAGTAAACCATCGCCTCGTTGGTCAGAAAGCCGAAGGGTTCGAAGGTGCTCGGCAGCACGGCAATGTCGGCGAGGGTATAGCGGATCGGAACTTCATACCATTCGCAGGGCTCCATCCAATGTATCGATTCACAGCCCAGCGAACTGATCAGTTCTTGGAGCCGGGGTTTCTGGTTCCCTTCGCCGCTCAGGATCAGCCCCCATTCGGTTCCGTGTGCCGAGAAGCTTTTCGCCTCATGAAATGCCCTGATGAACATATCGAGGTTTTTCCGTTCCACGAACCGGCCTGCATATAGGAAATTGTAACGCGGGAGGCCCGTTTCAGCCTTCCTGTGCTCGCGTAACCGGAACTCGCGCGTAAAGATTTCGAGCAGTGCATCGTTGTCGACACCGACATTCTTGGTGCTTAGAATACGCTCACGCTTCACGTCCAGTTTCAGCGCATATTCCGCGGCTTTCTGCCCGAGGCACACCAGGGCGTTGCATTGGCTCAGAAATGCTTTCTTCAACTCCTCTTTCCACCACACGCGCCGCCTGCTGATTTCGCTACTTTCGAAGTCCAGTACAACTTTTATTTTTTTGATTTTACAGTATGCCAGTACAAACCAGTACGAAGGGTCGTAATAGCCATTGAGATAAACAATGCCGGGCTGATGATCGCGAAGTGCGGCGAGTAGTTTCTGCGTTTTTTCGACATGCCCGATATGCTCGATGGCCTTGTCGGGAAAAAGGACTTCGTAGGGGTAGGTATGAATGCTCAGATCGGTTTTAAGACCGAGCCTGCTCAACTCGCTGAAAGCCAGTTGCAATACAAAGAAGTCGTTTCCTTCCTTGTTCAGCCGCTGGTGAAGTTCGGTGAAAATTTTGGCCTTGTAATGCGACCACAGGATATTATGGATAGCCAGTACCTTCATTGATTTCTAATTTCAGTCACGCAAAGCCGGGCTTTTTAGGGCTCTTACACTTTGGACAGGACTGCTACGGAAATCAATGCATGCCCCTGGAAAATTTTTTATTCCGGGGACATGTAAGTGGCATTATTGAAGCGTATTGCTAAGTCTTTTCAGTTCAATTTCAGCCGATTTGGCTGCGTAGTTGAGGTTGATCAGCCGGTAACCAGCTTCTTCAAAACTACGCTGGGCTTCGCGAACGTCGATGATCGTGGCCTGTATCAATTCGAAACGTTGGAGGGTAAGATCGAGCAGCTGTTTGCTCAGTGCGTAGTTTTTCTTCTGGTTTTCGAGTTGTTCGATGGAGCTCTGGTAGGTCTGGTAAGTTTTGACGGCGCCGGCGCTGTAATCACGGAGCAATACACTTTTCTGCAATTCAGCCGTTTCCGTGTCGATTTCAGCGGCCTGTTTCTGGCGTTTGAATGACGAGCCGTTGTAAATCGGGATAGCCAGAGAGATGCCCGCCTGAGGACCTGCCACACGGTTGAGCAATGTAAGACCCGCTGCCGTTTGGTTACGGCTAAAATTATAAGCCGCATTGAAACGGACCGTAGGGTAACGGAGCGCAGCCGTTTCCCTTACAATCAGTTCGTTGATTTTGATCTGGTGATCCGCCGCCTTGATGTCGGCATTGGAAGCCAGACGGTCCATTACGGCGGCCAGTTGCATATTGTTGTCCACCGTAATGGTGTCCTTAATGGTTATTGCCGATTTTGGGTCGAGTGTGAGTGTGCGAAGCAATTCTGTTTTGGCCACCTGCGCCACCATTTGCTGGTTCAACAGCGTCTGGTTGAGTGTATTCAAATCGATTTCCGCCTGGAAAATGTCGGCGTTATTGGCCATACCGGCTTCTTTCCGTACACGCAGGATTTCGAGGCGCTTTTCGGATGCAATAATGGACGTGCGGATCGTATTGATGTAACTCAACTGGCGGACGACGTCATAATAGCTCGTCATTACGAGCGCGATTGTATTCTGGATTTGCGAATTGAGTACTTCGGAGCTTTGAAATTGCAGTTCAGCGAGACGCTTTTTGGTCGCTACCACCCGTTTGCCATTGTACAGAAGCATTCCCACGGCAAGGTTTGCCTGGGTGTTGTTACCGGCGGCGGCGTTACGATTGATCTCGACACCGGTGTTCAGCTTCTGGTTCACCTGCGTGATCTGCTCGGTGTTGGAAGCGTTAATACCCACCGTCGGTAAGCCGCCGGCTACCCCATAGTTGTTCAGGATGGTATTCGCGTCCACATTATTCTTGGCGATCTCGATTTCATAACTGTTTTTCAAAGCAGTCGCGATGGCCTGATCGAGGGTCAGCGCGAGCGTGTCTGCGGGTTGCCCGGCCCAGGCAGTGGCAGGGCAAAGCAGGAGAAGTATGAATGTGTTTTTGTATTTCCTAAATAAGGTGAGCGAGCCCATGTAAAAAACAATAGTTGATTTTGTATAAAAATATCTTTTAAGCCACAAGCTCTTCTGCCATCTTCTGCTCTTCCGTAACCTTGTGTTTTTTGGGTGAAATGAATGTGTAGATCGCCGGGATCACAAACAAAGTCAGGATCAGTGAAAACATCAGACCGCCCACGATCACGACCCCAAGCGGTACCCGGCTGGTCGCCGCCGCGCCGAGGCTCAACGCGATCGGCAATGCGCCGAATGCCGTTGCAAGGCTGGTCATAAGGATAGGCCGCAGACGCTGCGTAGCTGACTCGACCGCCGCTGCCATTCTGCCCATTCCCTGTTCCCTTTTCTGGTTGGCAAATTCCACAATGAGGATACCATTCTTGGTCACAAGCCCTATTAGCATGATCATCCCGATTTGAGAGAAGATATTGATGGTCAACCCAAACAAATAAAGGCTCAGTAATGCGCCTGCCAATGCCAGTGGCACGGTAATCATGATGATGAACGGATCGGTAAAGCTCTCAAACTGGCCTGCGAGTACCAGGTACACGAGCAAAAGCGCCAGTCCGAATGCAAAGCTGGTGTTGGAAGAACTTTCTTCGAAGTCGCGGGAAGGACCGGTGAGCGATGTCTGGAAAGACTCGTCAAGCAGTTTAGCCCCAATCCGGCGCATGGCTTCCACACCGTCACCGATGGTTTTTCCTTCTACCAGCGATGCCGAGATAGTGGCACTTTTGTAGCGGTTATAATGATAAATGGTAGGAGGCCCACTTTCCTCTTCCATATGCACGACGGCGGTCAGCGGAATGCTCTCACCGCGATTGTTCCGCACATACAATTTGTCGATATCAGCCGGTTTGTTGCGTTCCGAACGTTCTACCTGGCCGATTACCTGGTACTGCTGGCCATTCATGATAAAGTAGGCCAGACGGCGACCGCTGAATGCAGCCTGGATGGTCGCAGCGACATCGGTGGTCGACAAACCCAGGTCGCGCGCTTTGAGGCGGTCGATAGTGAGCCGTACTTCGGGCTTATTGAATTTAAGGTTGACATCGACATTCTGGAAAGTCGGGTCCTGGCGGGCTTCGTCGAGAAATTTCGGGAGAACCTCGCTCAGTTTATCGAAATCAAGGTTTTGTAATACAAATTGAACCGGAAGCGATCCCCTTGAACCGATACCCACGGAAATGGTCTGCTCTTGCGTCGCGAATATCCGGGCATCGTTAAATCTCGACAGTTTCTTATTGATATCCTGGGCGATCTCGTTCTGACTCCTTTTGCGCTGGTCCGACGGGACGAGCCCGATACGGCCTGTACCGCTGTTCACACCGCCGCCACCAAAGCCGGGAGTGGCTGAGAAGGTAAATGCTCTTTCAGGAATAGAATCATTCAGGAAATCGCTCAGCTGGTCGGAAACCCGCTGCATCTGATCAAAACTGGTACCCTCCGGTGCGGAAAGGTTGAATCGGATACTGTTCCGGTCTTCCATCGGAGCAAGTTCGCTTTGTAAACGGGAATAGGTGAACCAGATCATCACACCGCAGGCCAATACGATCACCCAAGCGACCCAGCGGGCTTTCATAAACCCGCGTAGCATCCGGTTATAGCCGTCTTCCATTCCGGTAAAGAATGGCTCTGTTTTGTTATAAAACCAACCGTGACCAGCGTCTTTACGGTTCAGTACCACGTTCAGTACCGGGGTGATCGTAAGGGAGACGAATGCGGAGATCAATACCGCGGATGCGACCACGATCCCGAATTCCCGGAAAAGGCTTCCTACAAAACCCTCGAGGAATATCACAGGGAGGAACACCACCGCCAGCGTTAGCGAGGTCGAAATGACCGCGAAGAAGATTTCCCTGCTGCCCTCCAATGCGGCCTGTCGGATCGGCAAACCGCTTTCGAGCTTTCGGAAGATGTTTTCGGTCACTACAATACCGTCATCGACCACCAGCCCTGTCGCGAGCACGATGCCGAGCAGCGTGAGGATATTGATAGAAAACCCGCACATGTACATGACGAAGAACGTCGCCACCAGCGATATCGGAATGTCAATCAATGGCCGCACTGCTACCAACAGGTTACGGAAGAAGAACAGGATTACGATCACCACGAGGGAGAATGCGATGAGCAGCGTTTCTTCCACTTCCTTGATCGACTGCCGTACGAGGCGCGTGTTGTCGATCAATACATTGAAGGTAATATCCGATTTATTGGACTTCTGAATTTCAGCCAGACGTTTGTTGAACTCGTCGGAAATCTGCACATAGTTGGCGCCGGGTTGCGGGATTACTGCCAAACCTACCGCATACATGCCATTGTATTTCCAGCTTTGTTCTTCGTTCTCAGGGCCTAATTCGACCTTGGCCACATTGCCGAGCCTTACGATCCCCGAGCTGTCGTTACGGATCACGAGGTCGTTGAACTCCTTCTCGCTTTTCAACCGGCCCATTGTCCGGATCGTCAGTTCCGTATTATCGCCGTAGATTTTACCGGCGGGCAATTCCACGTTTTCAGCAGCGAGGGTAGTGGTAATGTCGTTGAATGAGATATTGTAGGAACTCATCTGGTCGGGATTCAGCCAGATGCGCATCGCATAGCGTTTTTGCCCGAAAATATTGATCGCACTCACGCCGTCGATCGTCTGCAAGCTTTGTTGGAGCACGTTTTCGGCGTATTCACTCAATTCCAGCAAACCTTTCGACGGGCTTTGAACGGCGAGGAGGAGAATGAAATCGGAGTTGGCGTCGGCCTTGCTTACCACCGGCGGGGCGTCAATATCCTGCGGCAGGTTACGGACAGCCTGGCTCACCTTATCGCGCACGTCGTTAGCAGCGCCTTCCAGGTCGGATTTCAGGTTAAACTCAACCGTAATGTTGCTGGAACCGATCTGGCTGGAAGAGCTGATACTCTTAATACCGGGGATCCCGTTAATGCTTTTTTCGAGCGGTTCGGTGATCTGGCTTTCGATAATGTCGGCGTTGGCACCGGTGTAGCTCGTTCGCACGTTCACGATCGGCGGATCGATGGCCGGATAGTCCCTCAGTGACAGAAAGTTATATCCTACCACACCAAAAAGGATGATGAGCAGGTTCATCACGACCGCCAGAACGGGCCGTTTCAGGGATAGTTCTGAAATATTCATAGCATGGGTTTCAAAGGAATGGTCACTGCAACAAGCGTCGGGAAGGCGGTTGTTACTTACTCGCTACATTCAGGTTTCTAACACTTCTCACTTTCACAGGAGCATCGGGACGGGCAAAAAGTACGCCCGAAACAACCACCGTATCGCCGACATTCAGGCCTTTGGTCACTTCCACTACATCCTCCCTGCGGTCGCCGGTTTCTACTTGTGTAAAAACGGCCTTGCCGCCTTTCACGACCACAACTTTCTTGCTGCGTGCTTCCGGGATAATGCTGTTGGACGGGATGAGTATGCTATTTTTATTATTGCTTGCAGTGATATACACTTTTGCAAATGAGCCGGGGCTGGTGTTCCCCGAACTAAGTACCGCGCGCACGGTGAGGTTGCGGGTGGTCTGATTTACCTGGGGTTCAATAGCCAGAATGCGGGCGGTTTCGTATTTGCCGGAAGCCTGGTCGAGCAGTACCTCAACCGTACCGCCTTTGTTAACATATTGCTGGTAGCTCTCGGGAACTGTGAAATCTATGCGCAGATTGGAAAGCTGCTGCATTGTGGCGATGATACTCTGGGGCGTCACGTATGAGCCCGCACTCACCTTGCGCAAGCCAATAACGCCCGTAAACGGCGCTTTGATGATCGTTTTGTCGATCAGTGCCTGGGTGTAGGCCATGTCGGCTTTGAGCGTATTGACATTGTTGGCGGCCAGATCGTAGTCCGCCTGATTGATGCCATTGACCGCGATTAACTGTTTAAGCCTTTTCTCGGTCGTTTCGGCCAGGTCGAGCTGTATTTTCGACCGGTTGAGCTGTGCAAGGAGGTCGGCGTTGTTGATCCGGGCGATCACGGTGCCTTTTTGTACTGTTTTGCCTTCCGGAACATCCAGGAATGTAAGCAATCCGCTTACTTCCGGCCGCAATTCTGCGAATTCGTTGGCCACGATGGTGCCATTCACTTCAACCTTGTCACTCACCTTTTCGGACTTCGCAACGATCACATCTACGACAGTGGGGCCACCGCCGCCCTTTTGCTGGAAAGTATCCTTTTTTTCTCCGCAAGAAAGCGTAATAAAGAGCGAACCGGCAATGAAAAGTGAAGACAGAGGTTTGGTTAAGTTTGGCAGTCCTTCTGCGCGGGCAGATCTGGCGATAACATTCATAGGGTTTGGTTAACCTGGCTTAAATGGTTTAGGAGTCCTGAGGACTAAATACGTCCTAGTCAGAGGTTTGTTCAAAATTAGATATTAATCTCGAACCGATTAGACTTTTTGCCGCTATAAAAGTTTAATGCCAGCTAATTTTTTTATAAGGAACTCCCGATCACTTTCAGCAAAGTATCGCATTTTAGCTCGGTTTCGAACCATTCCTGCTCAGGCACAGAGTCTTCCGTGATTCCCGCACCGGCAAAAAATGTGGCAATGCCGTCCTTGAACCGCACAGTGCGGAGGTTTACGAACAGATTGGTATCGCCTCCCACCTGTGCCGGGCCCAGAAAGCCGCTGTAATAGGAGCGGTTATAGCCTTCCACGTCGTTGATGAATTGGAGGCTGGGAGCCTTGGGGACGCCGCAAATGGCTGATGTAGGATGCAAAAGTTTGAGCATTACCGACGCCAGCTCAGGAAAATTCAGTGCCACGGTATCGACCTCGAAAACAGTCCTGAGGTGGTACAAGTTACCCGCCAGCACGGTTTTTGGCCCCGTTTCCAGGTATTCGCGTAAACGTATTTTTTTGAAGCATTCTATAATATACCTGCTCACCAGCGCTTGTTCCTCAATCTCTTTTTCGCCCCAGCGGATGTCATACCTGGGGATGAGTGCGCCCGACGCGTCTCGCGCGCCCTGCGTGCCCGCGAGGGACATCGTTTTGAAGGCGCCGCCGGATACTTGCTCCACCAGCAACTCGGGGCTTGCGCCAAGCCATATTTCATTTTCTTCCGGGAGGTTCACCAGGGAAACAAATGCGTGTGGGTAGGCTCTTACGAGCCTTTGAAACGCCTGTGCCGGCTGGAATGCGTCGGTGTAGCGGAGGTCTTTCGCCCGGGAGAGTACTACTTTTTTGAACTGGTTCTGACGGATCGCGGCCACGGCAAGTTCAACGGTCCGTTCAAAACGGGATTTGGCATCGGGCTGGCCGCTCAATGGGAGAAGCTGGATTGCAGTTGTATGGTTCAGGGTTTCTTCCGCACTTGCCGTCGAGGCAAGTTGTACCAGCCTTTTTACTTCGGGGTGTTCTTCTCCCAGCTGGTTCTTGATTTGCGTGATCCGGTTATCTTCGGAGAATGTCAGGATAATATCACCTTCGAGAAAGAGCACTTCCTGGTCGTCTTCCCAATAAAATGTGCTCATCACAAAGCCCGGACTCATTTTTTCGAGTTCGGGACGGCATTTACGAATGCCGTCCTGTATGGAGATCAGCAGCTTGATTTCGTTGGTGTGCGGCAAACGCCATAATGCGGACGGGAACCCCATTATTTTGGATGCGTGCCAAAGCTCCTGAATCTGTAATCCTTCAAATATTGAAATCCCGGTGTCGGTCTGTACTGATAGCATTTATAACGAATGGGCAATACCCCGTTAGGTCAATTTCCTGCAAAATAATGTTAGCGGTCTGCATTCACAATAGCGACCGTGAGTCTGCTTATGCAAACCAGCTTGTTTTCTTCATTAGTAATACGAATGTCCCAGATGTGTGTGGTCCGGCCGATGTGGATAGGGCGCACGGTTCCGTAAACGTAGCCTTCCCTTACCGGCCTGAGGTGATTAGCATTAATTTCGAGCCCCACGGCGTGCTTGTTTTCGTTTTCTGGGATGCATAAAAACGATGCTATACTCCCCAGTGTTTCAGCCAGCACTACCGACGCCCCGCCGTGTAAAATCCCGAACGGCTGGTGAGTCCGCTGGTCGACCGGCATTTTGGCTGACACATAATCTTTTCCGATTTCCGTAAACTCTATTCCGATGTGATGGGCAATGCTGTTCTTTCCAAAAGATTGTAGTGAATCGACGGTAACGGTTTTAGCAAACATATCTAAAAAATGTATAAATTTGTATTGGCTTTGCGGATTAAAAACAAGGTTTTTGTAAATTTTATATTTAAATTATCCTATTATTTTGAAAAGAAAATCGATTTACCTCATTCGCCACGGTGAAACTGATTTTAACCGCAGGGGAGTTGTTCAGGGAAGTGGTGTTGACTCCTTGCTGAATGAATGGGGAGAGGCTCAGGCCGCAGCTTTTTTTAGTGCTTACCAACATGTTCCGTTTGACAAAATTTATACTTCTGATTTAAAGCGAACACATCAAACCGTCCGTGGGTTCATCAGGCTCGGCATACCACATGAAAGCTACTCGGGGCTGAATGAAATATCATGGGGAGACCGTGAAGGCCGCGAACCCAACACGGGCGATAATAACTATTACCGTGGGCTGGTAAATGCCTGGAAGGCAGGTGAGGTGAACCTTGCAGCCGAGGGTGGCGAAAGCCCCGTCGACGTGCGCGAGCGCCAGATCCCGGTCATCGAATCGATCCTCTCACGCCCGCATGAAAGGAATATCCTCATCGCTATGCACGGCCGTGCCATGCGCGTGCTGCTGACGACGCTGTTCAACCAGCCGCTGGTACGGATGGACGACTATGAACACAGCAACCTTTGCCTCTACAAGATCAATTACTCCTACGATACCCAGCAGTTCGAACTGGAAGTGTCTAACGACATTACACACCTTCTTTCCATCGAAATTCCGCAAACGATATAGCAGCCGTTTGTGTAGATTCGTTTCCATTGGTGTATTAATGTACCTCTCCTGAGGGGTCGTTAATACATTTGTGGCTTTTCAATACCATCATCAGCGTTCCTATGTTCATGTCCAAAAAACGCATCTATTGGACTCTGCAAATTCTTGGCTGGACATTGTTAATTATGTTCGAGTACATTCCGTACGTGCTTGAATACGGGTTCGAACTGAGGGAATTCTATACCGCACTTGCCAATATCCTTTTAGGTATTTGTCTTACGCACGTCTATCGCCTGGTTATCAGGCGATGGAACTGGTCGTCGCTGCCGCTGCCAAGGCTTGCATTGCGGGTGATCGGCTCGGTACTGTGGCTGGGGCTGATCATGGCGATGATCAATCAGCCGATGGACCGTGAAGTGCTGGAACATAATCTGCTCAATCAGCCGCTCGTTTTCTGGGGCTATTATGCCAATTGGTGCAAAAACCTGCTGGCGTGGATTTTGTCCTACACAGTTTACCATTATGTGGAGCAGACGCGCCTGGCCAGCTACGAGAAGATCATGCTGAAAATGTCGATGCGTGAGGCGGAGGCGAAAGTGCTTCGTTCGCAACTCAACCCCCATTTTACCTTCAATGCACTGAACAGCATCCGTGCGTTGGTTTATGAAGACCCCAAACGTGCACAGCTCAGCATTACGCAGCTATCCAATATATTAAGGAACTCGTTACTTGCCGACCGCCGCAAAACAGTTGATTTGCAGGAAGAGCTTCGGACGGTGGAAGACTATCTCGAACTGGAAAAAGTCCGTTACGAGGACCGCCTTAGTTACAGTATTACCACCAATCCGCAGGCCATTTACTGGCAGGTGCCGCCGATGATGTTGCAGACGCTTGTCGAAAATGGTATTAAACACGGCGTAGCAAAGCAAATGGGAGGCGGATTTATCGGCTTAAAATCGGAAATTGCAAATGAGCTGCTCGTGATCACGATCCATAACTCGGGGAACCTGGGCAGCACGGAAGTGAATGCGGGCAACCTGGGGAACACCGAATCCGGTGGGGTTGGTTTGAAAAATACGGCCGAGCGACTGTCGATTTTATATGGCAAGGCGGCAACATTCCGGATTTTCCAGGAGAAAGAGAATGTGGTTTGTTCGGAAATAAAAATCCCGATGCTTTCCGAGGGGGTGATGATGGTAGGAGAGGAGTCCGGAAAAGAGAACTAATGACCAAATCAATATACTATCTGTTTATTTCCTAACTGATCCATCCGCCATGAGGACCTTAATTGTAGATGATGAGCGACTAGCGCGCAATGAGTTGAAGAGATTGCTTGAACCATACACTAAAATTGAAATAGTGGGAGAAGCCGCAAATGCGGAAGAGGCGCTGAAGTTGATCGAAGAACAGCAGCCTGAATTGCTTTTCCTGGATATTCAAATGCCGGGCAAAAACGGTTTCGAATTACTTTCATCGATCGAGGGTAAGAGCCCGGAGGTGATTTTTACGACAGCGTTCGATGAATATGCGATCAAGGCCTTCGAATTCAATGCGTTGGATTACCTGTTGAAGCCGATCGATACGGAGCGCCTTAAAGAGACCATTCATCGCATTGAAGAAAATCAGGCCCAGCCGGAAACAGGCGTGCACCCCAACGAGCGCGCCGAAAAGGTGCTCGGCGAAAACGATCAGGTGTTCGTCAAGGACGGGGAGAAGTGCTGGTTTGTGAAACTGGGTAAAATCCGGCTTTTCGAGTCGATGGGGAACTATGTCCGTCTGCATTTCGACGATCAGAAGCCTTTGGTATTGAAATCTTTGAACAATCTGGAAGAGCGTCTTGACCCGAATACCTATTTCCGGGCCAATCGCAAGCATATTATCAATCTGCATTGGATCGAGAAGATCGAGCCCTGGTTCAGCGGAGGCCTTCTGGTGACTTTGCAGGGAGGGGATAAAATCGAGATCTCGCGCCGTCAGGCCATCCGTTTCAAGGAACTGATGAGTCTTTAATGTCTTCCTGAACTATAAAACCAAAGTATATGGGTTTGAATCAAATGGCGGGCCTGGCACTCGGAGCCTTGTTATTCTGTGCATGTAACCGGTCGTCGAAAAGAGAGGATGCAATCGTCGACGTCAGCTACCAGGCAGGAGCGGTAAAAAAAGAGCAATTCGGTGGCTGTGATACCATTAAGAACAAAGGGGTTTCTGTAATAATCAATCTCTGGGAGCCGACCGATTCCGGGGCAGTTGCTGCGAAGATCCGGGGAATTCTGACTAAGAAAACTATTCTGCGATTGAATTCCTATGGCGATCCGGCAAGTGCCGCCGCGCGTCTGGAGGCGAACAAAAGCCCCAGAGATGCATTCGAGATTTTTGAAAAGAATTATAATGATTTCAAAAAGGATTTTCCGGAGGCGCCCGGCTGCTGGGAGGTAGAATTGCACGGCGATACGGTGATGACGACCCCGAAGGTGCTTTTCTATCAACTGGACCATTATGCGTTTACCGGCGGTGCACACCCCAACAGCTTCACGTCGTATCATGCATTCGACGGTAAGACCGGTGAGGAGGTCGAAATGAAGAATTTTGTGGCCGATTCTGTGGCGTTGCTGAATCTGGTGGAAACGAAGTTCCGCCAGCAGGAAAAGCTGGCCCCCGGGGTCGATCTGGAAGACGCCGGATACTTTCTCGTGAACCACAAGTTTTTTATTCCGGCCAATTATGTGTTTACATCGGAGGGCGTCCTGTTCTTCTACAATCCCTACGAAATAGCAGCCTACGCTCGCGGCCCAATCGAATTTACGATCCCTTACGAGGAATTGAAAGGCATTATCAGGAAAGAGGCAGTATTCTGATCACATCTCGCCGGAATCCTTAAAACTATAATAGCCGTCATCGGTAAAGATCAGGTGATCCTGAACAGGCAGGTCGAGCAGTCGGCCTGCCTCTTTTATTTGCTCGGTGAGCACCTTGTCGGCCAGGCTCGGTATCAGCTGGCCCGACGGGTGGTTATGTACGAGAATAACGGAACTGGCCATATGATCCAGCGCAATTTTGAAGACCATCTTAATGTCGGTGGCCGTACCGGAAATGCCGCCCACGCTCACCTGTATCGCCCGCATAACGTAATTCCCGCGGTTGAGCAGCAAAATCCAGAATTCTTCATGCGTCTTATCCATCAGGTAGGGACGCATGGCTTCGTAGACCGGCTGGGAGCCGTTGATTTTATGTTTTTTATGAGAAATAATGTCGCTGCGCCGTCGGCCGAGCTCCAATGCGGCCAGAATGGTGAGTGCCTTCGCTTCCCCCATCCCTTTGATTTTGGTCAGGTCTTTGACGTTCAGTTTGGCGAGTTCGTTGATATTGTTCCCGACTGACGCCATCAGCGCTTTGGCGAGGTCGACGGCGGTCATTTCCGTGGTACCCGAGCGGATCAGGATGGCCATCAGCTCCGAGTCGGAGCAGGCAGCGCGACCTTTGTTCATGAATTTTTCACGGGGTTTGTCATCATCGTGCCAGTTGATGATCACTTTCGGATTGTCGGTTTTCTTTCTGGGCATATTCAGGACGCATTAATGCTTGCATCCTTTATACGCAGAAAGTGTGTTTTGGTAACAAACGCTATTGTCCCAGTTCGGTGAGCGCCGCGCGGGCTTTGTTGTCTATGCTGTTTTTATATTCATGTTTTTTGAAGCTCATGGCTTTCCTGAAGTACATTACAGCCTTCTGATTATCAGTCTTTTTCTGATAAATGTAGCCCATTTGCAATGCCGAAGATGCCGCGAAACCGCCCGCACCGGCGTCTGCCAGTCCAAGCGTGATCGAGCGTTCGTAAAATGGCACAGATTCATTAGTACGGCCGGATTTTTGAAGGATTCGAGCCGTACGATAATTGAACTCGGCCTTTTCGTAGTTTGTCACAAAATTTTTTTCAGAAACGGTCTTCATCAACTCCGAGCCCTTTTGGAAATAGCCGCCATCGGTCGCATATCGGGCCTTGTACAGTACTTTTTGCCTCGGGCTGATTTTGCCTTCATTAAATTCTTTCGCAATCCTTTCCGCAAACTGATCGGCCTCTACGATGGTACTGCCTGTTTGACTTACCCTTTGAATATAACCGGTAGCTTCCTGATCGCGACCGGCAAGCCAGCGGCACAGGAACATTTTGAAGTAGCTATCCTTGATATAGTTGAAGCCGGCATATTGTTTCAAAAACCGGGCGTAAAAGGCAAGGGCTTCTTCATAATCACCGCTCTGGAGCGCAATCTCCCCGCGCAGGTAGTTCAGGAATGGAAAAGGTACATATTCCTTACCGACCGGTGCCTCGGTCAGGAAATACGAGGCTTCCCCGCCCCGATTTTCTTTCATCAGAACCGTCGTAGCGAAAAAATGCAATAGCAGGTTATCGGGCTGTTCTTTCGGCCATTGCCGGATCCGTACTAGTTGTTCCGGGGTCAGTTGCAGCGTGTAGGCATGCAGCAGCAAGTCGATCAGTTCGGCCTCCTGTTTAAAAAACGGCTCTTCTTTTACGACCTTCCGGAGCTCGCCGATGCCTTGCGCGATGCTGCCTTTCAAGCCCAGGATTTTAGCGATCCAGGTATAGTTTTCAGGAATCGAGCCAATGAGCACGTGCAGCAGCCCCAGCGATTTGAGGGTAGGCGTAAATGCCGGAAACTTCCTGTGATTGTCCTCCAAAAGCCGGTAAGCCTTGATGATCTCCCAGGATCCGCTCACCTCATTGCCGAATTTGAGCTTGGCAAATGCGGAATGCAGGCGGATATCGGCCTGGAATAATCGTTTGTACGGAGATTTCTCCGATAGTTTTCCCACCTGGTCGAGCCGTTTGTCCTGTTGTTGGGTGAAAACTTTATAGCGGGACCGGTCCTCTGTAATGAGCAGGTAATGCAAATCCGCGTAACTATCGAGGTACGTGATGAACGGATTTTCCGCATTGGCAGCCCTTTCATCTTCGATCAATTCCCGTGCGACCGGTAGCCTCAGTTTTTGTATTTCAAAATAGGCCTTTTGCAGTTTGGGAGAAAAAACGACGTCGCTCTGTTCTTCGCCGGCGAATGCAGGACGGCAGAAAAAAGTGAAAAGAAGCAGGCTTAACAACAGCTTGTGTGCTGTGCTTTTGCCTTCGGAATATTTCCTGCTCATGTTAATGCGCATAAAAAAAGGTTGTCCGGATAAGACAACCTTTCAATTTAGTATTAAAATCCTAGCGGCGCTGGTGAACCGGCTGAACGCTCTCCACGTCGGCCAGGATACGTCCGCAGTGCTCGCAAACGATCAGTTTTTTGCGCTCACGGATATCAGCCTGACGCTGAGGAGGAACGATGCTGAAACATCCGCCGCAAGCTCCACGTTGTACATGCACCACGGCGAGACCGTTGAGCGAGTTATCACGGATTTTCTGGTAGGATTTCAGTAAGCGTTCTTCGATTTTCTTAATGTGTTTTTCTCTTTCAGCGATGAGCGCCTGTTCTTCGGCCTGGCTTTCTGAGGTAATCACTGAAAGTTCGTTTTTCTTTACTTTCAGGTCTTCGTTTCTTTCATTCAGGATAGATTCCGCACGATTGGCGTCTTCTTCGATGAGTCGGATACGGGCTCTGGCTTCGTTGATCTTCTTGTCGGCCAGTTGCATATCGAGTTCCTGCAATTCTATTTCTTTGGTGATGGCGTCGTATTCGCGGTTGTTGCGGACATTCATCTGCTGATCTTTGTATTTCTTGATCAGTTTTTCCCCTTCTTTCTGTGCATTTTTGAAATTGTCAATTTCTGTGTTCAGATTGGCAATTTCGGATTTAAACTTTCCTAAACGCGTTTCGAATCCTACAATCTCGTCTTCCAGGTCCCTTACTTCTTCGGGAAGGTCCCCGCGGGTTTTTAGTATTTCGTCAAGGCTTGAATCGATTTCCTGAAGTTTCAGGAGAGCATCTAGTTTTTGTGCGATTGTGTTTTCCATGTATGTCTTTTATGGACTTGTTTCAATGCTTGGAATGTGAGGTAGTCAGCCCTAATGTAAACAGATTATCAGCAGAATTCGTCGTCAAAACCGGTTTTCAGGAAAAATACCGCACCGGATTAGTACTGATTTCTGACAAACAGAGTGCGAAATTACTAAATTTTCCTGATATATAGTCATGCAATAAATTTTTCGTAAATACTTCGCTTTCGTAATGTCCTATGTCACAGATCATAATGCGTCCTTCCGCATCGAAAAATTCGTGATACTTGTAATCTGCCGTCACGTACACGTCCGCAGCTGCTGAAATGGCATTGCGTAACAAAAAACTACCAGCCCCGCCGCAGACCGCCACGCGTCGGATCTTCCGGCCGGTGGGTTCTGTGTGTTTGATCACCGACGCCTCCATATTGCCCTTTAAATAGGCTAGAAAATCGGCTGTGTCCATCGCTTCCGGAAGCTCGCCGACCGCCCCAGCGCCCACTTCCTGGTTTTCGTTTTCGAGCGCGGACATATAATAGGCTACTTCCTCGTACGGGTGCGTGCGCCTGAGTGCGCTCAATACCCGCGCTTGCAGATGCGAAGGCAACATTACTTCCACGCGATGCTCCCTCACTGTTTCGAGGTCGCCGCGTGCACCAATGACGGGATTCGCGTTTTCGCCAGGGAGGAACGTGCCTGATCCCTCGCTCCGGAAGCTGCAATTGCGGTATTCGCCGATTTCGCCGGCTCCCGCCTCGAAAAGGGCTTCCAGGATGTTGATCGTACTTTCGATGGGGCAGAAAAACGCCAGTTTGGTCAATACCTGCTTTTTGGGTGCCAGTACTTTAATGTTTTGAAGTCCGAGACGCTTGGCGATCTGCCAGTTTACACCTCCTACCACGTGGTCGAGGTTAGTGTGGGTGGCGTAAAGTGCAATATCGTTCTTGATGGCCTTGATCACCGTACGTTCGACATAATTCTTCCCGTTGAGCTTCTTAAGGCCTTTGAAAATAACAGGATGATGTGCTACGATGAGGTTGCAATGCTTATGGATAGCCTCGTCGACAATATCCTCGGTAATATCGAGCGTAAAGAGGATGCCAGTCACTTCGGTATCGGGCGAGCCTACGAGCAGTCCCGCGTTGTCATAGTCTTCCTGGTAAGGCAGCGGTGCGAGCTTTTCGAGTTCGGCTAAAATTTCTTTGATGAAAGTCATAAATTTTTCTGGTGATTCAACTATTTCATTTTCAGAATATTCTTGGTTGAAGGGTTATTGTTTTACAAATAAAATAACTAAATTGTTGTGTAAGGTGTTGCAATCGTAAATATTAATAGTAGTTTTGCACCACGTTTTACAAAAACGATTGTGAAACGAATCGGTTTGGTAGTTCAGTTGGTTAGAATACATGCCTGTCACGCATGGGGTCGCGGGTTCGAGTCCCGTCCAGACCGCCGATTTTTGAAATAAGTTAAGTGAAACTCGCGGTTCGAGTCCCGCCGGAATGCCGGCCCAGCCGGACCGCCGATTTTTGGAAGCTTAGCTTCGTTGAAGTTCTTTATTTAATGGTTTGGTAGTTCAGTTGGTTAGAATACATGCCTGTCACGCATGGGGTCGCGGGTTCGAGTCCCGTCCAGACCGCAAGAAGCTCAGAGAGATCTGGGCTTTTTTCGTTTTAAGTCGCGGCAGACACAGCCTGGCGCGGCCCGGCCTAATGCGGCCCAATCATACTGCAAGAAGCTCGGAGGGATCCGGGCTTTTGTTGTTTTGTGCAGATGCTATTTGGAAAGGGTTTTGAAGCCGATCGGTAATTAGAATTCTTCCTGTGCTCCCGGAATGTTAAATTCAGGTGTTGTAACCTGATAGCGATGAAAATAATATTCTGGCTTGCTGTAACCCTGGAATCGGCAGGGCTTATGTATTTCCTCCGTAAGGCTTGGCTGCTTTTCCGTACTGATCAACGGTATGTCTATCCTGAATATTACCGTCAGGTCTTCTATCCAATCCTGGTGCTATCGGTATTGCTTATCGCAAGTCTTCTTATCAAATATTACTTCCGATCGGATAGGTCGGCCACATTCGTTGCGCTGCTTCCGGTGATCATGCTGGCGCTGGCCTTGGTTGGTATTATTGTCGGAACGATTCTGGTGGGAGGTAAGTGGCGCTAAAATGCGCCTGTATGGCTTGAAGCGGCCATAAAAAAACACGCAGGTTTCAAAATGAACCCGCGTGTCAAATTACACTTCATCAACAAACTAAAAACCAAATAAAACTAATACGAAAAAAATCGCTTGTCAAGTTTTTTTTGCTGTAGGAGGGGGATTCGAACCACCCACGGTGCGGTTAGCTACGGTACAAATACTGTTGGTGGTCCACCCCAGTCGACTTGCGTCGGCATTATGCCGCGTTTATCCCTTATTCACCACCCCCGAGACAGGAGGGCATGGCTGCCAATTTCATCACCCTACAATGTGATATCAAACTTAGCAAAGCGTTGCTGCCAACTGCTTTACTGACTTTGGTTTTGCAAAACTAAAACTTCTGATCTAAATTCTAAAATATTTTCATTTAAAATTGTTAAAATTTACGATTCTTTCATAATTTGAGACTGATTGTTGCGAAGAATTCAAACTTTAAACACAAAATGCATAAATATTCAGATATTGATAATACCGATCTGCGCATCCTTTCCCTTTTGATCGAGAACGCTGCGTTACCGTACACGGAAATCGGGAAGCGCGTCTTTGTTTCGGGTGGGACCGTGCATGTGCGCATGAAAAAGCTGGAACAAATGGGTATCGTGAAGGGCTCCCAGCTCGTGATCGACCCGACGAAACTGGGCTGGGATATCAGTGCTTTCCTGGGGATTTATCTCGATAAAAGTTCGCTCTACGAGCAGGTCGCCACGGAGCTGGAAGGTATACCCGAAGTTGTGAATATCCACTATACTACGGGAATCTATAGTATCTTCCTTAAAATCGTTTGCAGGGACACCGGGCACCTTCGCGAAATCCTCCACGACAAGATCCAGAAAGTAAACGGTATCCAGCGAACAGAAACGTTTATATCGCTGGAGGAGCGAATCAATCGCTCTATTCCACTGGCAGAGACCTAGTTGAAGATTTATCTTGACCTCTTTAAAAGAAATTTGTAGATTTGTATTGTATATATAAAAAACTTATATATATTTGCTGTATAAAAAATTCACTCATGGAGAATAACACAACGAGTAACGAATATGTACGGGGTACATTAAAGACCATCGTGTTGAATTTGCTCGCCGAGCACGACCGGATGTATGGTTATGAAATTACCCAGGAGGTTAAAGAGAGAACAGGCGGAGCTATTGCCCTGACATTCGGTGCGCTTTATCCCGTGCTTCACAAACTGGAACAGGAAGGGCTGCTGTTGACCGAGTCGGTGGAGGTGGACGGGCGTCTTCGGAAATATTATTCGCTGACGCACCGCGGAAATGAAACCGCCCGTACTAAAACCAATGACTTAGAACGTTTTATAGACGCAGTAAGATTGCTGCTGGCCCCTAGAAACCTGGCAACAGAATAAAAGAATAGGTACATGGCTAATCTCTAAACAGATCGATCTATGAAACGCCTTCAGGAAAATCGCATTGACCAAATAAGCAAGTATTTGCAGGCAAGCAAGCTGGATCCGGAATTGCTCCCGGAGATTCTCGACCACCTGGCTTGTGAAGCGGAGGAAAGTCTTTGGGATGGGCAGCCATTCGAGCAGATTTACCGGGATATGGTAAAGTCAGCCGATGCGCAAACTCTCCTGAATCTGAGTGTTGATCATCAAAATCTATTAGCCATGGAAAAATCTTTGAATGACATCGTCTTCGAGAACCGTAACAAGTCATACGGCGCGTACGATCTGAGAAATGGTTACGGGCGGACCGTCCAGCGGTCGGTGGTGATGGGGGTGGCGTTTTTTCTGCTGCTGGTGATGTTCCCCAAACTGTACGCGAGGTTGACTCCCGATCCTAAGCCGGAGGACATCGCGTATATTGTTGAGGCCAATCCTGTCGATATAAAAATGGAAGAGCCGCCTATTCCGCCCGCCAGGGAAGAACCTGCCCCTGTACAGAAATCGGTGAAATCGGTGACGCCGGAAGTACTTCCGGATAACAAAGTAATTGTCGAAGAGTTGCCGCCAGTGGTGGATGAGCTTGATAACGCACAGCCGTCGACGGAAACGGTAGATGGCGTGGAGGATCTGGATGTGATCGTTCCGCCGGTCGAAAATGCTCCGGCTCCGAAAGCCAGCGCGGTGGGCGTCGAATCGAGAAAGGAAGAGACTTTTACGCATGTAGAACAGTCGCCACAATATGCAGGTGGGAATGAGGCGATGGCGGCTTTCCTGCGCAAAAACCTTAAATATCCGAGACCTGCATCGCAAGCGGGGGTACAAGGGAAAGTATTTGTGCAATTTACAGTAGGGTCTGATGGAAAAATAGAGAATGCGACCGCATTGAAGGGCATCGGCTTTGGTTGCGATGAGGAAGCGGTGAGAGTGGTGAAAATGATGAAAGACTGGATGCCTGGCAAGCAAGCCGGCGTTCCGGTGAGGGTGAGATTTACACTGCCGATCGCATTTCAACTGGACTGATCATCGCTCACTTGCGTAGATGCCTCCCTGTTATTGAAGAAAATCCTCGCTTCGGCGGGGATTTTTTCGTTTTTTTGTACCGTTCAAAATTTTCTACCTGGCAGGCCGGATGATGAGTTTATTTGTGAGTAACCATTTCAGTGTGAGTAATTAATGTATGCAATAGTTGATATTGAGACCACGGGCGGGGGAGGGGCTGCGCGCATTACGGAGATTGCTGTTTTCAGGCACAATGGTGTTCAGATCGTCGATTTCTATCACTCGTTGATCAATCCGGAAATGTACATTCCGCCATTCATAACACGGCTTACGGGTATAGATAATGAGATGGTTAAGGACGCGCCCACATTTTACGAAGTGCAGGACGCCGTGCGGGCAATGACGCGTGACGCGTGGTTTGTAGCACACAATGCGAAATTCGATTACGGGTTTATCAAAAGGGAATTCGGTGCACTAGACGAGTACTTCCAACGCGACTTGCTTTGTACCGTTCAGCTGAGCCGGAAAATTTTCCCGGGCTTGAAATCGTACAGCCTGGGCAATCTTTGCGAGAGTCTGGAAATTATGATCGAAAACCGTCACCGTGCGCATGGCGACGCAGAGGCAACCGTGCGCCTTTTTGAAATGCTGCTCTTGAACGATCGCCAGAACCTCATTCCGGTGAACCTTTATCAATAGAAAAATCGCCTCATATCTTTCATGGAATGGTTTTTGAAGTTGTGCTAACATCACTAACCAAAATAATTCCTTCTCATGAAAGCATACATCAATCTTCTGATAATCCTCCTTTTGTCATTTACGCTCACAAGTTGTGAACTGATTGGCGACATTTTCAAAACCGGGGTCTGGACAGGTGTAATTCTCGTTGTGGGTATTATTGCTGTCGTAATCTGGCTGATCGCCAAGGCGTTTGGAGGTGGCTCGCGATAGGGGTTTTTGAAAAGATCCAAATTGAAATATAAAAATCATGCAGGTGCTTGCATCTGAAAGTTCTCCGTTTCATCTTTGCACTCCTCAAACGAGGGCCGTATGTTCCAGCGGGAGTGTCGGTAAAGCAATGAAATGGGGGATTAGCTCAGTTGGCTAGAGCGCTTGCATGGCATGCAAGAGGTCGTCGGTTCGAATCCGATATTCTCCACAAGATAATCAGAGGGTGTCTCAAAAAGGCACCCTCTTTTGTATTTAAATCTTTGGCTGATTTTCTGTGATTGGCTAATCCCTAAAGATCATGCTTGCCGCGAGGTTAATGATTTGATCAATAAAATCAGCATAGAGCCGCTTCATGCAGCCTATCACACAACAGGTTCGTCGCGCTTCATTCTCAGATGTTGCCGAAAGTACGTTCTTCCTCCTACATTGGTTCATAACCAAGAACGGCATCGATGAAACAACCTCCGAGCTCAGCAACAAGTTCTTCCCTGGCATGCCGAACCAACGGCCGAAGTGGAATTGCCATTGTCGGAGTCTGTAACATTTCTTTGGGTCAATCGTCTCTGCTGCAAGAACCCGCTTAGAGGAGTCGTCGAGCAGACACTTCACTCATTATATTTCAAAATCAGATCAGTACGGGGAGTGGCGATTAAATAAAAAATGCCTTTTGTATAGCGCTGACCTCGATTGTGAACACGGCTACTGCTTGGAAAAAGTAAACAGACCGAGGTAAGTGAGCCTCATCGCAATGGTCACCTACCATAACGAACCGCTGATCACCATAAAAAAGCGAAAAACAGCCTGATGACTGGAAAGCTCAATACCAGTACCTGGCGATGGCACTTGGTACATCAAATTACGCCATCCCACAAAACTTCAATGCAGGATGTTGGAATTCGTCGCTAGTTCAAACGGATATTTTAGATTGTAATACCACATTTAAATCTCAAAATTGCGCTGTACGGTATGAAATATTTCACCTTTGTTCTTTGTCTCTTCGTCGCCTCACAGGGTTCCACCTTAGCGCAGCAGTTCTCTGTTATCTATAAACCTTCGGCTTTCCAAGGACCATTCACGGGGAATGTTATCCTTTACTTCTCACAGAAAAATGAAACTCCCAAAGACCAGAGCCGATCGCCTTGCTATAGAATGTATGTACGTAATGTGATGCCTGATCAACAGGTCGTTTTTACAGACGCGGCAATATCCTATCCCAATTTATTGTCACGCATACCGCGGGGCGACTATTTTGTTCAGGCAGTTTGGGACAGAGATCTGGGCGGTCGGGTTATAGGACAGAGCGTGGGGAACATGTATAACCCATCCCGAAAGATAACGATTGGCGATACCGCCGAGCATTTCACATTAGTTTGCGAAAGCAAGGTTCCGGCTCCGGTATTTGCTGATAGCAAGTATGTGAAAGAGATCAAAGTCCGATCAAAGTTGCTAAGCCGGTTTCTCCGCCGTCCTGAGTACCTTGCAGGAGCTGTAATTCTGCCGGCGCAGTACTACACCGAACCGAAAAGACGCTTTCCGGTCTACTTTATGGTCGGCGGCTATGGTGGCTCTTATTACCATTATTCTAAAACTGAAAGTACGGACACCGCAGCGTCAATTCCTCTGGACACGGTTGCCTGCATTAAGATATACTTGGATGGCGATTGTCGGCTCGGCCATAGTACCTACGCCAACAGCAATAATAACGGACCCGTAGGTGACGCGTTCGCGAAGGAGTTTATACCAGAACTTGACCGTCGTTTCCGGACAAATGGCGGCCGGGTAATACGCGGCCACAGCAGTGGTGGATGGACCGTGGTTTACCTGATGACACATTATCCCAGGCTTTTTGCAGGCGGCAACGCCAGCGCGCCTGATCCGGTGGACTTTCGTCGGTTTAATGAGACCAACCTGTACATGGATCAGAAACGTGTAGAATTTGTTGACTGGGCAAAATTTAACAAAAGAAACGATCTGCCTTCGGTTTACGACCGACCAAATATTGCGCACAGTATTGAGCAGGTGATCTATCGCGGCGAACAAAATGTTTCTTTCGACGCTGTGTTTGGGCCTAGAGGAAAAGATCGCCTCCCCATTCCCCTTTATGCTCCTCAAACAGGCAAAATTGACCGCCAGGTATTAGAACATTGGAAAAAGTATGATTTGACGCAATACATCATCAAGCATTGGGGAAATCTTAAAACAGATCTGGATGGAAAGCTACGCATTTCAGTCGGCACTGAGGACGGCGCCCAATGTCCTGCTATCAGA